>LIHN01000003.1 GCA_001314545.1 Bacteroidetes bacterium HLUCCA01 | reverse complement strand
GGTAACCGAGTTCGGACACGTATTCGAACCGGTCATGGCCGAGAAGTTTACCAAGCTGACCGGACTCAAAACCCGGAACGCTCCCAAAACCTACGCCCAGACCCAGTACCCCTATGCACTTATTGCCGGAGGAATCAGTTTTTTCATCTACATCGCTTTAGGGTACATGTTCGCCTAGACGATTCGGGCAAGTGCCAGACAAATCGGGTTGAATAGCGTATCTGGTGAATCTAAATGTACGTGTTGTTAAGTGTGTTTGGGTAATTTCGTGTGGTTGGATGGTTATTTCAGAGGAATACTTACCATAATTTGCAGGCCATTTTCCGGTACCGATGTAAAGGTTACATCTCCGCCAATGAACGCGGCGCGCCGGCGCATATTCTCTATCCCAATACCATTTGTCGAAGTCTGCGTTATATCCATTCCAATTCCATCATCTTCAATGGTTAAGACCAGTTCATCAGGGTGCCCGATAAGCTGAATTTCTGCACTGCTGGCCTGACTGTGCTTTTCGATATTTTCGACTCCCTCCTGGGCAATTCGACTTAACTGAATTCGAATCTCATCAGATAAGTCTGGGGGAACTTCAAGCGCCTGAAATTTATAGTCAATAGTACTGCTTTCCTGAGTGGAGTCGACCAATTGCTGTATTTGTTCCGGTAGGTCAAATATTTCTGCACCGGGTGGTGTGAGTCGATGCGATAGCCTGCGTACATCGGTAATAACCGATCCTATTTCGTGAATGTTCTGCGATAGTTCAAATCGATTTTTTTCCATATTTCGCTTCAAATGAGCCAAACGGTTCCCAATCGTGTCGTGCAAGTCCATGGCAACCCTGCTGCGCTCTTTTTCAGAACCCTCGATGTACGCTCTGAGGCTCTCATTTTTCAGGCCGATTATGCGTTCATTCAACTTCATTTTGCTGCGTTCAACTTCGCGGACCTGCCAGGCCAGTCCACAGCTAAGCAGTATAATTTCAACGGCATAACCAACCTGTAGTGGGGTGAGTAGGTACCCGAACTGACCAAATAAACCAAACTCTCCCAAAATGAAAATAAAGGAGGCGATAAAGATGAACGCGAAAGCGGAAATAAATAAATACGCAGTGTAACAATCATGCTGTACATAGCGGAATGCCGTAATGAGGGCAAATACGATGGACAGAATAATGATTACGTAGAGTATCAACAGCATAAGGGTGATATGCTCACGAAACAGATTGGTAGTTAGCAGGTATGCAGCTGCATGCAGAATTACCCCAATACAAACAGCCCCAACCAGTTTATGCATCAACGGGAACAACTGCTTCATGCGGAAATAGGTCATGGTAAACAGATTGAAACTCAGTACCATCACATAGGTGAGTCCAACCCGCATCAAGCTCCCAATACTATCTGAGGCCGGATACAAATATTGATGGGCCAGTCCGATGTCGTTGAATACAAAAATTGCCACACTGGCGGCATATACGAAGTACCATAAAAACACCATGCGCAAAGAGAACAAAAAGGCAGCTCCGATAACCAGCAGTATTATTGCAAAAACACCAAAGTATACCCCATAAACGATATAATTACGCTGCTGAACAGTGTTAAAAAGCTCGGCAGACCAAATACGAATCGGATAACTAATTGAAGAACCGCGTTTATCAAACATCATCACGATATCTGTTGTGTTCGTGAATGAGAAATTCAGCGGCATTGCGTAGTTATAATGCGAAATGCGCCTGCTATGAAATGGTGCACTTCTGCCTGTATGTTCAACCAATTCCCATTCGTGGGACTCATCGGCACGAATCCACATTTTCACCACATTCAGATGGGGATTCATAACTTCCAGAAACCAGATATCGGAGTCGGATTCATGAACGGCGGTAAATCCCAGCCAGTGGTAATCTTGTGATAGTCCCCTGAAATGCTCCCCTTTGTGTGGACTGCCCGACAGTCGCAGCCAGGCTTCATCAGGTGTGAGTACGGCAGTTGAGGTATCAACACGGATGAAATCAACCATTAAACGTCCGTCGATTTCTTCGTTTAGAATTATTGAGGAGATGGAAGAGGGCTGTGCAGTTACCACACCTGCTGCAAATGCTGAAATCATGAGGATATATAGGACCGTAATAACAAGCCTCATCCTGTGGAATATGAACATCTTGGCATCCTGAAATCCTGATTGGGACTTCATGCCAGATTGTGCGTATGAGCGAAGGTAATAAGCTCCTTCATATTTTGAATTTCCAGCTTTTTGTAAATATTCCGCCGGTGGGTATTCACAGTATGCGGACTCAAAAACAACTGCTCTGCGATATCATTGGATGAGAGTCCTTCAACGGTGAGTTCAATAATTTGCTTTTCCCTCTTCGATAAAAAAAAGGTATCCGGTTCAGTTATGTCATCGGTTGGGTTAACATCTGATGACGCTAGTGTTTGATAGTTTTTACCCGAAACCACCGTTTCAACGGCCAATACCAGTTCATCTTCTCCAAAGTCTTTGGTAAGATATCCGTTGGCTCCTGCTTTTAGTAGTTTAGCTGCCAGCACATTACTTTTATGCATGGTTAAAATCAATACAGGGAGTTTGGGATACTGTGAACGAATTTCCGGCATCAGGTCCACACCGGAAGCATCGGGTAAATTGAGATCCAGAATCAGAATATCAGGTTGATGTATTTGAAGGGCGTTCAGCAACTCTTTGGCAGTCTTAAAGGAACCCACATAACAGTCGTCATATCTGGAGTTCAATATTCGTGTTACTCCATCAATAACGATTTCATGATCTTCACATAAATAAATTAGACAAGACATAAGCTTGAAATTATTGACTTACCGTGGGGTAAACAAAGGAGAATCTGGCTGGTAAGCGTTCATAAATCGAGATAGTTATGATGGTATTTCCTACTTAAAGGATACAATTCTTGTGCGTAGGGTGGTACTGCTACGCTGGCGGGTGGTAACCTGCACAGCTGAGATGTTACCCAGCCACCGTTCCATGCACCTACCGTGCCTTCCGCCGTACCCGATACCATTACCTCCACCGTACCGGATACCATGTCTTCCGCCGTACCCGATACTGATAGAAAAAAGAACATCTCAGAGCTGGGTTTCCCCGACTCTGAAACGTTTGTCTCTCTTATTTGACCAGCAACATCCGTCTCGTTTGAATATTAGTGCCTGATTTCAGTCGATAAAAATAAACCCCACTCGACAGTCCACTCCCGTTGAACGTAATCTGATAGTTGCCGGGTGCGCGGAACTCATTTACAAGCGTAGCAACGGTGTGACCAAGTACATTGATGACTTCCAGGGTAATCTCCCCCGACTCAGCTAGAGTAAACTGTATGGTTGTAGTTGGGTTGAATGGATTCGGATAATTCTGCCCCAAATCAAATGCCACTGGCTGATTGTTATTGGGCAGACTGACTTCGGTTATAGTTTCAAACACAAACCACGCTGACCAGGCTGATGTAAGTGTATCGGCCAAAGCTTGTACTCTCCAATTGTGAGTGGTTAACCCGCGAAGGTTCATAACAGCAAATTCAGTAACTGAAACCAGGCTATCTGCAATAAGGGAATCGGCTTGCAGTTCGTTAACTGCACGTAGTTGAATCCGGTACAGATCGGCGCGTTCAACGGCTTCCCAGGACAGAGTTGGACTTAGTGGAACGCTGTTTGCATTATTCATCGGAGAGGTCAGCACCGGTACCGGCAACGGCTCAGGTTCTTCTGGATCCTCGGGGTCTTCAGGTTCTTCAACCCGGACATCGGTGCGGAATACAGCGACGCTGCTATCGCCCAATTGCTCCTCAAACTCCACGCGCACCGACCAGTAATAAAGGCTGTCGGACGCCAATCCCGTTAAAAACCGCGTGGTTTCAGACTGCAGGGTGTCTAAAACAACCTGTGCAAACAGGGAATCCGTGGAAACCTGCAACCGGTAATCCACACCCGACAGCTCAACTGCCTCCCACGCCAATACAACCGAATCCGGTGAAACTACCGCATTATTAACCGGAGAAATCAGCAACGGTACCGGCAACGGCTCAGGTTCTGCCTCAGATACCAAAACTTGGCCCGAAACCAGCGTAGCAGTAGGCGTGAAAGGTCCGGCTTCATTAAAAACTGCCTCAACAAGTGTTATGTCACCACGTTCAACTGGCACCGACTCCCCAACAGCCAGAAACTCCAACCCTGCCAATAATCCCTCGCCCTGCAATGCCTCCGTTGATGCAATGGCAATACGAACACGGCCCTCCACATCAGAAGTTACCAGAGAACCTGTTCCGGCTATACCTCCGGTCAGATTCGCACCTAAAAACGACACAACAGTGGTATCATAATCTATCGTCAGCTGCGCGGAAAAAATACCCAACCCGGTTACATCCATAGCGTGAACAGGCACATCAAGCGTATCCCCGACCTCGCCTTCAACAGTTTCAATCGATACGCGAATATCGTTGACTCTAACTGATGTTCCGGGTGAAGGAAAATCATCCGCATCAAATGCCGTAATGACGATGGCTCCTCTTGAAAGCGCACGTAACTCACCCGTTTGCGCGTCGATGCTGGCTACTGTTGAATCAGACGACACGAACCGGTACGGAGCCCTCCCTCCGCTTTCAACCGAAAAATTCAGGGTATCTCCAATAGTAGCTGTCACCACATCAGGCCGAACCTCAATGGCAGGTGCATTCAATATGCTCACTGAACCGCCTACCACTTCAGCTGACAAATTCTCGTTAAACATTGCCTTAGTGAACGCAAAGGTTGCCGTACCCCGAGCATCCGGGCGAACACGGAAACGAATACCAAGCAAGCGTCCGCTTCCACTCAGGGGAGTCGATCCTGCGAAAGCTACCCGTATGGTATTCCCGGATTGCCTGATGGCAGGCATTCCGTCCAGAATGCTGCCCTCATCTACCAGATCAAGCAACTCCAGTCTGTCAGAAGGAAAGTTGAATTCAAATTCGGCGGAGGTGATGTTTAACCCGGTTACATCCGATACTTCTATGTAGAGGGTATCTATCAATGTTTGAAATACCGATATGGATCCAAACGACAACGTCAGGTCATTCAGGTTTTCCGGTGCAACGCGAAATAACGCTGTTGAGTCCTGCTGTCCAATGGCATCGGTTATGTACACCCTCACGTTCCCCGGCGATACAGCCTGCAGCAAACCATCCTGATTGATGGTTGCGAAATTTTCGTTCGAGGTTCTCCAGGTAACCGGCAAGACGGTATTTCCTGTTGCGGTAAACTGAACTGTGTTTCCAACTACAACGGGTTGAACTATACCGGAGGGATTCACCGCTACACCCTGCACGGTAACCGATCCGGGTTCGGTGTTCACCTCCACCAGATCTTCGTTGAGTAGTATATCCTGCAGACCAATATTGGCCCGCTGAAATTTTCCCGCATCCTCGCGCACCTGTACTTCCAGGTAAAGCAGAATGCCGTTCGTCGTTATACTGTCCGACAGCGCGAAGGCCAGTCGACGTGTGGTGGGATTAAACAACACCGACTTCCCATCAAGCAGGGTGCCAGTTGTCTCCACCCGATCAATGGCTGCAATGTTATTTGTGAGCGTAAGGGTCCACTCTCCGGAAATTACCGGATTTTCATCGTCAACTCCGTTAATCACTACAGGTAGCAAGACGCTGTTTCCTGCAACAACAACCGAATCGGGGATAGTGAGTGTGACTTGTTGTCCATATAGTTGTGGCAAAACCCCAAAAATGAATGTAAGGATCAGCGCACAATACCGTAGATTTTTCATACTGTTTTGTGTCTTGAGTGAATAACTGATCTGTTACTTCATTAAGGTCATGGGTTTAACCGCCCGCAACGTAGTTCCTTCTGCCTCGCGTACTTCAACAACGTAGAAATACACACCACTGGAAAGTCTGCTGGCATCGAAGTTCACTTCGAAACGTCCGGCTGCATGAGCTTGTCCCTGCATAAGTACCGCAACTTGCTGACCCAGTGTGTTGTACACTGTGACACTCACATCACCAGGGGCTGCCAGCTGGAATGGTATTACAGTGGATGGGTTGAACGGGTTTGGATAGTTGTTGCCCAGTGCAAATGCAGCTGGGAGCGACCCTTGCTCGATTTCTGTTGATATTAGCTCGTTCAGATAGTCTTCGAGACTAACCTCATTGAAACGGAGCCTGGTAATTTCAATATCATTCGCTTCACTGCCGCGGGTATGCTCGTGGAAATACAATCGCAGACGTATCACCTCACCAGCATCGGCGTTTGCATCCATACCAGCCTGTGCAAGGTGAATCGAGGATTCTTGCACATTGAACTCCCTGATCCAGTCATCGGCTATAGTACCGGTAAGATACTCTGCCGAAGCATACAGGGCTGAGGAGTAGTTCAACGCAATATCAGCGGCTTGTAGTGGCAGGGCACCGGTAGTACCAATGAGGATGTCGGTATACTCGTGTTGCGTGACCATATCATAAACAAGCCAGTCGGCAGGATTTACAGGAAGCTGTTTGCCGGCTCCCGGGAATCCGCTGATGTTTCCTACAACAAACTGCAATACAAAGGATGCATCCAACGCACTGACCTGACCATCTCCAGTTACATCAGCAGCTGCCAGTTGAGGGGGTGTTAATTCAGTTAACTCCACAACATGCTGCAAAATCAGAGAGGCATCAAAGGCCGAAATCGTACCGTTATCACTCACATCACCCAACTGAATTCCGGTTCTTGCGCCCAAAAACGGTCGATATGTAACTACAGTAGACGCATTGGAAAGGGTGATACGGTTGCCCTCTCCTTCTGTGTTGACATCAGAGCCCTGATCTACAAATGGACCTGTAACGTCTCCCCAGTAATTATTGATAGCGGTGAGATTTCGGCTGGCCCGTAATCCAAACTCGTTGTCATAGATATTATTAAGCTGAATAACCGGATTTCCCGCATCAGCATTGATGGTTATACCATCCCGGTTCGTGTGGATATCGGAGTTACGGACAGTCAGCACACCGTTCCTTCGTGAAGTTAATCCTGTAGCCGAATTGGATATAAAGGATGAGTCTACCACTACTTCGGCGCTTTGATCTACAGTGAGTGCAGTTCCTGCGTAGCGGAGAATAGCATGACGGAACTCGCTGCCTTCGGTATCGGCACCTGTGAGCGTTATCCCTCCCCAGTTCGACCGGGCCGGTACCGTTGCTGTGCTGTCGTTATTGGTGTCGCCCCCGTAGGTATCGTCGCTGAAGGTAGTAAATACTATTTTTCGGTCAACCTCGCTAATGGCCCGTAGTAACCCTGTAGATGATATCCCTCTTACGGTACTATTCCTTCCGAATTTCAGGACCGAACCCGGACCAATATCAAGCGTATCTCCCGCAACAACAATATCATTAGATGATGATATGGATACAATGACCGGATTTTCAAATGCGTCAGGATAACTAAAACCTAATTTTCCATTTAAGCCAAACTGCGATGTAGAAAAAACGGCCTTAACATTTTCATATTCGTTATTGGCGAAGGTATTGCCTTCATAAAAGTTACCTAAGTCGTTCACCGTTTCGGGTTTCGACAATTCTCCGGCTACACCGATGGTGAATTGATTCCCTTCAAATTGATTATCCGTAACAATAGCCCGCGTGCTGAGCAATCCGATTGTTCCGTTTCGGTTAATTTGGTTCCCGGTGACGGTGAAGACGGTATCCGTTTCCACACCAGAGAAGTAACCGACCAGTCCTCTGTCCAGGTTATCTTGTATCTGATTGAACTGAATTACAGATGGTAGCATTGCGGATTGCATGATAATACCGTTGCGGTTGCCTTCGATTGTGCTGTTGGATATTTCGGTGAACACGGTCTGCGACTGGGCCAACAAACC
>LIHN01000015.1 GCA_001314545.1 Bacteroidetes bacterium HLUCCA01 | reverse complement strand
CGTAATTGCAGCCGTCAGCGTGGTCTTGCCATGGTCAACGTGACCAATTGTACCAATGTTAACGTGTGGCTTCGCGCGATTATATGCTTCTTTTGCCATGGTGCCTTACCTGGTTTGAATTTAATGTTTCTAGATAGCTAATTAACAGTGAGCCGCTACTCGGATTTGAACCGAGGACCCCTTCCTTACCATGGAAGTGCTCTACCCCTGAGCTATAGCGGCTTGCGTTGAGCGGGCGACCGGGCTCGAACCGGCAACATTCAGCTTGGAAGGCTGACACTCTACCAATTGAGTTACGCCCGCACAGGGTGGGGAGAGCAGGATTCGAACCTGCGAAGTCGTAAGACAACAGATTTACAGTCTGCCCCATTTGGCCGCTCTGGAATCTCCCCTACAATCAATATGTCAAATTTTTTGAGCTGGTGACAAGACTCGAACTTGCGACCGGCGGTTTACAAAACCGCTGCTCTACCAACTGAGCTACACCAGCCTCTGCCAAACATACCAATGCATATTTGGAAAGACTTCAAAAATAAGCAGTGTAACCGTCTGTGTCAACAGTTATTTTACGAGCAGTTGTGTGGTCAGCCGTCCTGACGTTTCCGTTGAATCCGCTTGAGTCTGGCCGCTTTAAGTTTGTAGCCTATAAATATCGCCATAATTGCTAAAATAACCCAACTGTAAATGGACAGATAGGTGCCTATCATTTCCCAGTTTTCGTTGACAATCCATCCGGCACCCAATAACAGGAAATTCCATAAGAGGCTGCTGAATGCAGAGCTTAAGATTGTGCGGCGTACGTTCATATGGGTTATACCGGCCATCAACGATATAACCGAGCGGGTCCCGGCCAGAAAACGATTTGCCATCACGACACCCTGTCCCCATCGGTTCATCCATCCTTGTGCGCGGGTCATATACTTGAAATCGATGTATCGGAACATCCAGTACCTTGATCGTTGCTCACGGATTCCCCCGCCCCATTTGCTTCCTATGTAGTACATGGTCATGAAGCCAAAAACCGATGCTACGGTTGCCATGACCCAGACCGCACTGAAGTTCAATATTCCATCCGCAGCCAGATATCCCGCAAACACCACCAGTATGTCGCCGGGCACGGGTGGCAGTACATTCTCCAGATAGGCGATCAGCACGAAAGCCAGATAAATGCTGCCCACCGGCAAGACCTCCAGCCATTCGACAATATCCAGGGTGTACTGATCAAGCATGTGTATTACGTGTCAGAAGCACGACAGCCATCGCGCTTATACCCTCTTTGCGACCTACAAAACCCATAGCTTCTGAAGTTGTTGCTTTTATCGACACTTCTGCGGGTGCGCATTCCAGAATTTCACACACAACCTGCTGCATAGCCGGAATGTAGGGTTTCATTTTAGGTTCTTCTGCGATGATGGTACTATCGAGGTTGACCAACCGGTACCCTTTCCCCTTAATCAGGGCGTAGGACGCGGCAAGCAGTTTTTTGCTGTCCGCATTTTTCCACCGGGAGTCGGTATCCGGAAAGTGTGTCCCGATATCTCCCATGGCCAGCGCACCGAAAAGTGCATCATTAATTGCATGTAAAAGTACATCGGCATCGGAGTGCCCGAGAAGACCGCGCTCGTGAGGAATTTCAACTCCGCCGATCAGCAGTTTTCGGCCGGCTGCCAGCTGATGCACATCATAACCCTGCCCTATGCGAATGTCAGTCAGCATGTTTATCTGTTGTTTAATTGTTCTTCGGCCCTGCGGATGTCGGCCGGGTAGGTAATTTTAAAGTTTTCCTTTTCACCCTGCACCAACATCACCGGTACATTAATTTGTTCCACCAGACTGGCATCATCCGTGCCGAAACTGCCTTCCTTCATCGCGTGCTGATAAGCCTTCCATAAAATTTCACGTGCAAAAACCTGGGGCGTCTGTACGCTTCGGAGCGTTTCGCGCGGAGGCGTATGAACAACCCGGTTATTATTGTCTGTGATCTTAATGGTGTCTGTCACGGGCAATCCAGGAATAGCTGCACCGCCGCGAAGCGCCTGATCAACCAGTCGTTGCCATAAATCGGTCGACACGAATGGTCTTACTGCATCATGTACGGCTATCAGATCAGCCGTTTTATCTGTAATCTGAAGTGCGTTCCATATAGAATACATACGCTCATCGCCTCCTTCGACGTATCGTACCGGAACCTGCAATGAAGCTGCAGCCACAGCGTGCTCCGCCAGATCCCTGCTGCCGGTCGATACCGGAAGAACGATTTCCGAAATCTGCCGGGGCATGTCAAAGCAGCGCAGGGTATGGGACAATATGGACAGACCTCCCATCTGCAGAAACGGCTTGGGTATGTCACTGCCCATACGGGAACCGCTTCCTGCGGCAGGTATAATTACACTGATGCGGACTGCCAAACCGGTCACACAGTAGTTACAGGATGAGCATTGCGTCTCCGAAGGAGTGGAAACGGTATTGGTTGTCGGCGGCTTCCCGGTATGCTTTCATGAGCAGGTCATAATCACAAAATGCTGCAACCAGCATCAACAGTGTAGACTCGGCCTGGTGAAAATTGGTGATTAATCCCTCGGTAATTTTAAAATCATAGGGTGGATAGATGAATTTATCGGTCCAGCCGAATGAGGGCTTGGAATGCCCGCTGGCCGTCACCGAAGTTTCTATGGTACGCACTGAGGTGGTCCCACAGGCAATCACGCGATTCTTTTTGGAATCCAGCGTCTCATTGATCATGCGGGATGTTTCTTCACTGATATAATAGTTCTCCGAATCCATACGGTGTTTGGTAAGGTCCTCAACTTCAACCGGGCGGAATGTTCCCCAGCCAATGTGAAGGGTTACCGGTGCAATTTTCACACCCTTATCAACGAGTTTATCCAGCAGTGCCGGGGTAAAGTGCATCCCGGCAGTGGGTGCTGCAACCGCGCCACGCTCTTTGGCATACACGGTTTGATACCGCTCTTTATCGGTCTCAACAGGCTCCCGCTCTATATAGGGAGGGAGCGGCATTTCACCGATTCGGTCAAGAATAGCGTAAAGCTCCTCGTTGGGTCCGTCAAACAGAAAACGGATAGTACGGCCCCGCGAAGTTGTATTATCTACCACCTCAGCTACCAGATCTTCTTCGAAATACAACTTATTTCCAATCCGAATTTTGCGGGCCGGCTCAACAAGGACATCCCAAAGTTTATTTTCGGGCTGAAGTTCACGGAGTAAAAACACCTCGATACTGGCTTCCGTTTTTTCTTTTTTCCCCTTTAGACGGGCCGGAAAAACTTTGGTATTGTTGATTACCATGCAGTCTCCGGCATTCAGGTATTTGTGTATATCCCGGAATGTTTCATGGGCAATGGTTTTTTCCGCTCTGTTAATGACCATGAGCTTTGCGGAATCCCTGGGTTCTACAGGATGCTCGGGAATTTGAATGTTCTCAAACTCGTAGCGAAAATCAGTCAGCTTCATATAGTGCGGTTGGATGGAGGCTGTTGCCGGGTTCAGATGGTTTGCTCTTTTTTAGCGGAAAAAATATCCGTAATATATGAAGTTCCGGAGGGCATGACAACTATCAAGCCTGATGTGAAGGAGGTGTGCCAGAGCGGTCGAATGGGGCAGTCTCGAAAACTGTTGTATACGCAAGTGTACCGGGGGTTCGAATCCCTCCACCTCCGCAGTTTTTACCAGTTTTATTTGGTATAATTTTTCTTTTTTTAGTACGTTAGGTGCATAGAAAACAAGCTTTCCAACAGCAGGAGCAAACCGTATGTCGATTAAGCCAGGAATATTCTCATCCATTGTAATTTTACTGGTTCTGGTAACCGTGACCGACATTCATGCACAGTTACGCCGTGACTTGCCTTCACCCTATCAGATAACAGGCCCTACGCTGATGACTGAGACTCAGCGGAGTTCTTCTTCGCGGCTTTTTAATTTTGTGAATGTTACCATGGGTCATTCCTACGAAATGAGCATGGGCAGCTTTGGCGGGGATGTGTACAACCAAAACATGTATACCAATACGCTTTTCCTGGATTTTAATGAGCGCATGAACGGTCGGGTCGATATAGCTTTTGCACACTCCCCTTTCGGACAGGCCGTTCCGGGAATGAATCAGTCGGGCCAGATCTTTGTGCGAAATGCTGAGTTCAATTATCGTTTCAATGATCGTACTCAAATCCGTTTTCAATTCCGGCAAGTCCCCGGAGGAATGGGTTACAACGGTTTTGGCGATCCTTACGGATATAATTCCTTTTACGGCAACGGATGGGGATATAACCCGTTTCGTACGTTCTGATAGTACATGCACACGGAAAACAAGCCGGACACGTCATTCAGCGATTATCGCATAAACATGCTCCTTGGGTTTTTGTCGGTACTTTTTTTGGTACTGATGGCGGCATTGGTTTTCCGTCTTTTATACCCTAAGGCACAGGTTGAACGCACCCCATCGCCAACACATCTTATCGGCGAAATTATTCAAATTCAAGTACTTAACGGTCACGGGGCCCCGGGATTGGCGGGCAGCTTTACCGATAAATTGAGGGCCAGCGGATTTGATGTTGTTGAAACCGGGAATTTCGAGGTGTTTGGGGTTGAAGAAACGCTGGTCATCGATCGGATCGGCAATCTTGATAATGCACGTCGGGTAGCGCGGGTGCTGGGAATTGAAGAGCGGAATATTGTGCGGGAAGTATCACCCGGTTTTTATCTGGATGCCACTGTGGTCATCGGCGCTGATTATGAGCGTCTGAATCTGAAATAATTATTTATGTCATTACAATCAAAATCAACTGAAAATTTACCTAAGCCAACCGCAGAAGAAATGATAGCGGTGATATCAGAAGCCCTTCTCGATAAAAAAGCAGAGCAAATTCGACTGCTGGATGTGCGTAAAATTACTACACTTACAGATTATTTCATTGTTTGCCACGGTACATCTGACACCCAGGTAAAGGCTATTGCTGATAATGTGGCCTACGAGGTAAAGCAGGCATTTGGTGAGTATGTATGGAAAAAGGAAGGCCATAACACCAACCGCTGGATTGTTCTTGATTACGTGAACATAGTAGTTCATGTGTTTCTGCATGATCTGCGCGAGTTCTATGGAATTGAAAAAATGTGGCAGGACGCTGAAATCACCGAAATCAAAGATTAAACGGTCATGCCAAAGCGCGTTCTGATTACCGAACCGGTCCCAGGTGAGGCGGCTGCCTTTCTGAAACAGCAGGGTTTCGAGGTTACTGTAGGTAACAGAGGCGACTTAGACCGCGCAGACGCCTTGGCTGCAGCATTTCAGGGTATGGATGCAGCGCTGACCATGTTGTCGAATCCGGTAAACGCAGACGTACTGAGGGGCAATACGCAGTTAAAAATCGTGGCCAATTTTGCGGTTGGATTCAATAATATCGATACTGAAGTTGCCCGGGAACTTGGAATACGTGTGGCAAACACCCCGGATGTCCTCTCTGAGGCTACCGCAGACATCGCTCTTGGTCTGCTGCTATCCGTAGCACGCCATTTAACGGCTGCGGAAGCGCAGTTACGCTCGGGTGCGTTTGATGGCTGGCATCCTATGGGGTTCCTCGGAACTGAACTTCATGGCAAAACCGCCGGCATTCTGGGTATGGGCCGAATCGGGGCTGCAATAGCCCGGCGGTTGCGAGGCTTTGGCATTCAAATAGCTTACCACAACCGATCCCGCGTTCATGCGTCGGTTGAAAAGGAGCTCAATGCCCGTTTTTTCCCGGATCTCCCGACCATGCTTGAGGTATCTGATTTCGTCTTCCTCAGCGCCCCGCTAACCCCGCAAACCCATCACATTATCAACAAGGAACGGATTGCCCGACTCAAATCCGGCGCCATTCTGATCAACACCGGCAGAGGGCCCCTCGTTGATGAGGCGGCGCTGGCTGCAGCATTGCTTGACGGCAAACTGGGCGGTGCCGGACTGGATGTATTTGAGTTTGAACCCCGCGTACACCCCGACTTGCTTCGCACTCCCAATACCGTACTCTTGCCGCACATCGGCAGCGGAACCCATGAAACCCGGCAGGCGATGGGTATGATGGCAGCAAAGGCAATTGCTTGCGTGCTGAATAATTCAGGTACAGATTCCCTGAAAAACCTTATCGTTTAGTCTGTAACGGCACCACTAACGGACCTGCATCGCCATGGATGGTCTGCATCCCTTTATTTATCCGGCACTTTTAACCGCCCTGTTCCTGGCTGTCGGGGGACTACTGTTCAACAGACTTACCTCGCTGCAACGCTATTTTGGGATTATCTGGCTCCCGCGTACTCTGGTTGCGGGTGTGATAACCGGCTTATCCGGCGGTTTTTTTATGGGAGTTGCATCGGTTCTGGCAAGGTTGCTAAACCCTCCGGCCGTACCCGATCTGTACGGAGCAACCTTTTTCCCGGCTGTGTCTGACCTGATCTGGATAGCATCGGTGAGCGTCATGTTTACTGTAGTACTGCTTGTTTCGGGTGCAGGCTTCTGGTTTACCCTGAACTCAGAGCCCGGAAAAGGCCGTTACGTTGCAGGGACTACAATAGCTGGATGGTTGGTCGGATTCATGCTCATCGCTTTGATTTTTCCGGGATTTCAACCGCTCACTGCAGTTGCTTTGGGAATGGCCTCCTTTCTGGTTTACCTGATTGCAGCCTTTGTGCAATCCAAAAGACTTCAGCTTCGTGATTTTTCAGGGTTTCGTCTGGCAGCTATGATGAGTGTACTCGTGAGCGTGCTGGTGTATCTGGAGGTTGTGATGAATCCGGTTCAGACCGGCCTGCTGCAGGGTAGTCCTGCCGTAATGTTCAGGACCTGGCTGCAGGTACTCCTCCCGGTACTGTTGGTTACAGGAATTGGTGGCTACATCAATATTAACCTCTCAAAGACTGTGTTGACCGGGATCTTCACCCACAGTTTTCAACATCAGATTGAAGATCGTTATTTGCTTGGTGGTTTACTGTTATGGGCCCTGCTTCTTCAGGGGATGTCCGGATATGCCGGTGGACTGCCGGAAACTGTGGAGGCAACGGCTGATGCGCGTTCAATTTCCGGAGACCTTGCTGTTTTGCTTTCGCTCCTTTTTTTCGGTTACGCCCTTGTGGTATTAGGACTCAGCCGGTCATACATCCAGCCGATTAATGCATTCCGAAATGCGTTGAATCGGACTTCTGCCGGAAGTCTGGATGCCTTGATGGACGTCAGCCGGAAAGACGATATCGGGGAACTGGCCCAGACCTATAATGCGATGATCCTCCGGATGCAGAATCTGCAGGAGGAGCTTGCCGAGTCGGAGCGCCATGCTGCCTGGAATCAGATGGCCCGGCAGGTAGCTCACGAAATCAAGAATCCGCTTACCCCCATGAAACTGAGTATCCAGCATCTGTATCAGCAGGTTGAATACTACCAGCGCCCCATTGAGGAAGTCCGTCCGATGGTGAAACGAATTGCCGGCACTCTCATTGAAGAAATTGATGCACTTAGTACTATAGCGAGTGATTTTTCAAGATTTGCCCGACCCGTAATGGAGGAATTCAGAGCGGTTAATGTCAGGGAGTTTATGAACACTGTACTGGAGCTGTACGCCCTTGATAACCGAATTTTCCTTCATTTCATTTGTGACGATGATAGCATGCGCATCCGTGCAGCGCATGACGAGCTCAAACGGGTTTTCATCAACCTGATCAAAAATGCAGCAGAGGCGACCGGAAACGGGGGCGTTGTCTACATCCGGTCGTATCGGCACAAAAGCTGGGCCGTGATTGAATTGGCAGATAATGGGCGCGGAATTGATGATGGAGCGAGGGATAAAATATTTGTGCCGAATTTTTCCACAAAGAGCAGTGGTACGGGTCTTGGTCTGGCGATATCAAAAAAAATCATTGAATCGCACAAGGGTTTCATACGATTCGGCTCCGTTTCCGGTGTAGGAACTACATTTACCGTATATTTGCCGCTTGCTGAGTGACTCCCGGCAGCCGTAGTGTAGCTATACCCGCCGGCACCGCGTCACCTAACTTCCGGAATGCTCGAACAACCCATGGCTGCCCCTACTGAAAACCAACCTCAAAAAACGCTGAAGGCGCGCTTTTTGCAGGAAATTCGTGTTTTATTCCAGATTGGAATACCCGTTGTTATTGGAAATCTGCTGCAAATTTCCATGAGTGTGGTCGACACATTAATGGCGGGGAATCTGAGTGCGCGGGACCTGGCAGCCGTTGCGGTTGGCGGAAGTTTATTTACACCGGTCATCATGCTTGGCGGTGGTATTCTCATGGGTCTCAGCCCTATTGTAGCTCAGCATTTCGGTCGCAGAAATCTCCAGCTCATCGGCAAGTCAACCCGGCAGGCGCTCTGGCTGAGCCTGCTACTGAGCATTCCGGCTGTATTTATGCTCAGAAACACCGGAGTGGTACTGCAGTTCATGCAGGTTGACCCTGAAATTATACCCCTGACGCTGGGTTACATGCGGGCCATATCGTTCGGTGTCCCCTTTCTATTCCTGTATATGGCACTGCGGAATTTCAATGAAGGAATATCCGTGACTAAACCGGCTATGTACATCGGATTTGCAGGACTGCTGTTCAATATTGCAGGGAATTATACCCTGATGTTCGGAAAATTCGGGTTCCCGCAACTTGGCGCTGTCGGCACAGGGTACGCTTCCTCCATCGTCATGCTGGTACTCTTTATCGGGCTGCTGGCCTACACCTGGGGTAACAAGGCCTACAAGCGTTTTGGAATTTTCGAGCGGGTACGGTTACCGGAGTGGAAGTATATCAGTGAGTTACTGCGTGTGGGTACCCCCATCGGTATCAGCATGACCATGGAAGTGACCATGTTCGCTGTGGTTGGCCTGATAATGGGATCACTGGGAACACTGGCGGTTGCAGCGCATCAGATTGCCCTGAACTTTGCCTCAGTTACCTTCATGCTCGCCTTTGGACTGTCATCGGCCATCACGGTACGGGTTGGTCAGGTTTATGGAAGGTCGGGCATGATTCCAGCCCGCTTCAGCGGATTTTCAGGAATTGGTGTGGCTGTTGCCTTCATGTGCTGTACGGCGTTGATTATGTATCTGATTCCAGGCTGGATTGTCTCTTTGTATACCTCTGACGAAAATCTCCGTGATATTGCCATTACCCTGATTTATATGGCTGCAATTTTTCAGGTATCCGACGGACTGCAGGTTAGCGGTTCCGGAGCATTGCGGGGTCTTAAAGACACCAAAGTGCCTATGATTGTCAACCTGATAGCCTACTGGATAATTGGTCTACCGTTGGGCTACTACTTCGGCATCATCCGCGAGTGGGGTCCGCAGGGGCTTTGGATTGGGTTGACTGCAGGTTTGACCGTTGCTGCTGTACTTCATAATATGCGTTTTCATATGCTGACCCGCAGCGGGTTGCCCAAACCGTCAGAAAATAAGGCCGGATAAATTTATCCGGTATTCAAAACCCCACCATAGAGCAGGATTATCAGCTTTTACCATGAATGCGACCTACATTTTACGAATTTCATGCCCTGACCGGGTTGGTTTGGTCAATGAGATTACATCCTTTTTCAAGGAACATGGCCATAATATTATTGAAATCGATCAATACGTTGATTTGCATCAATCCCGTTTTTTCATGCGGATAGCCTTCACGCAGGCAACCGGAGCGCTGCAGGAAAAACTTGGCGACTTCATGGGCAGATTGAATGGCGGCACCGAATGGGATTTACATCCGGCCGACCATAAATTGCGGGTTGCCATTTTTGTGACACGCGAATCGCACTGCCTTCTGGACATCCTCTCACGGTCGATAGACGGGGAACTCCCCGTTGAGATTCCCTTAATTATCAGCAACCACGAAGATTTGGGCGTCATCGCCCGGCAGTTTAACATCCCCTTTAAACACATACCCGTCACTGCCGAAAGTAAGTCGGGCGCCGAAGCTGAACAGCTGGCTTTACTCAAACACCACCAGGTAGATGTTGTAGTTCTGGCCAAGTATATGCAGATTGTGAGTCCTGATTTTATTCAGGCCTACCGTAATCGCATCATTAACATACACCACTCATTTCTGCCGGCATTTCCCGGAGCCCGACCCTACCACTCGGCCTACTACAGGGGGGTGAAAATTATTGGTGCAACCTCGCACTTTGTGACCGAAGAACTGGATGCGGGTCCTATCATCGAGCAGGATGTAATTCGGGTCAAGCACAGCGATTCCATTGAGGATCTCAAACGCAAGGGTAAGGAGGTGGAGAAAAATGTTCTTTCCCGCGCTCTGTGGTATTACGCTAACCGCAGGATTATGACCTATGGGAATAAGACCATTCTGTTTTAGCAGGGATGCGGGAAGCCGCTGAGCCTGGTTTCCCGGGTGCGATGAGAGCCTGTATTGCGTACCCGGGCTGCTTGTCTGACGTGTGTATACAACGAATTGCACAGTACGTTTCTGTCCGCGTGCGAGAAGCAATCAAACACGGACTGAGCGCTAAAACCCTTACCGGACCGATATCCTGCCAGTGTCCTGTCTGCGCTTTATCCGCCGTTGGCAAACTCGACTGCCATACGGGCGGCAACCAGCAGCAGGAGTACCCCGAAAATTATCTTGATGATACGCGTGTTGATTTTATCGTGCATTTTAACCCCGAAACCTGAGCCTATGAAGGCCCCGATTACCAGGGGCAGTGCCACGCCGAAATCAATGTAACCCATAGAGTAAGGCGATACTGTTGCAAACAGGTTGCCATCAAGCAACTGTGATGAATCGAGGTCTACCAAAGGGGAGCGCAGAATGTACTGAAGCCATCCGGCCAGTGAAATAGAAACAATTGCGGTCTCGGAAACACTCACGGACTTACGCAGGGTGAATTTATAAATCAGGTTCATAATCGGGACCATGAGAACCCCTCCACCCAGTCCTGACAAAGCAGCAACAAAACCGCCCGCTCCGCCGATGGTTGTGGCTTTACCGGGGGTTATATCGCTGTCAGCATGGTCTTCTCCGGATGGGGCGCCTTTACGGTTCAGCCCCTTTCGGATGAAATTGATGCCGGTGTAGAGAAAAACGATGCCGATTACCAGCAGAAATTCCTGTGCAGTGAACCATGTTGAGGTTGCAACATACTTACCCAGTGCGGTTCCGATGACGCCGAAAGCACCCACGGTGAAGCCTTCACGGATGAAGGCACTATGCTGCTGTATGTGTTTGATTGTACCGCCGGAGGAGGCGGCAAAAGTACAGAACAGTGAGGTTCCAATGGTCCATAACTCGGGATTTGGAATGCCCTGTGAGTTGAACAGGTAAAAGAGTACGGGGGTAAACAGTGTACCTCCACCTATTCCGAGCAAGCCGGAAAGAACGCCGGCTGTAAGTCCGATTACAACCAATAATGCAATTATCAACGCTGTAGCCTTTAAAAATAAACGAGGGTACACCCGGGACCGCCCTGCTCCCAGGGCGCCAGTGCAAATTCGCGCACTTCTTTTCGCCCACCCAAATAATTATGAACTAATTTACGCAATATCCCATCGCCTTTCCCATGGATAATTTCAACTTGTCCGAGCCCCGAAGACATCGCCTTGTCAAGGTAGAGGGTTAGTTCGGCAATAGCCTCTTCACCGCGCTTACCCCGGATATCCAGTGACGGACTCGCTTTACGTACCAGTCCGTCGTCATCAGCGGATCCGATGACCGTAACCGTTACCTGCGGGGTTTTCTTTCTGGCCGGAGCCTGTACCTTAACCAGGTTTTTGAAATGGGTTTTAACACGCAGACCGTTGACCATAACAACCGCTTTCTTCCCGTCCAGCTCAGCCAGCTCACCGGTTGAGTGTCCGTCAGAGAGTTTGACACTATCTCCAATTTTGGGCGGTTCACGCAAGACTTTGGGTTCCCGATGCTCACGAAGGTCTTCAAGGGCGTCATCAACGGCCGACTTCTCCGCCTCCAGTTCCTTACGGATTTGTTTGATATCCTTTTTGGCCGCTTTTCCTTCCACAATCCGCTGCACCGCGTCTTCTACCCTGGCGTTGGCCGATTGCATAATCGATTTGGCTTCAAGCAGCGCCTTTTCGCGAATCTGATCACGCTGACGGGTAAGCGTCTCGTTCTTCTGCTGGTACTCAGCCGTAAGCTTGCGGGCCTCACGAAGTTCTTTATCGGCTTCGATGCGGGATGCGGCGGCCTGCTGGCCCATACGTTCCAGGTCGGCAATGAGGTGTTCCAAACGATTTCGGGTATCACCCAGCAGTTCCCGTGATCGTTTCAGAATGCTATCGGAGACCCCCATACGCTGGGCGATTTCAAAGGCATAGCTGCTGCCGGGCAGACCTTTCCGGAACCGGTAGGTGGGTGAAAGTGAATGTTGATCAAATTCCATCGACCCGTTCACTGCATTCGGATGATTATGGGCAAAGACCTTGAGGTTACCGTGGTGGGTAGTCACAATAATGCGGCATCGCCGGGAAATAAGCTCCTCCAGCAGTGACTGATACAAGGCCACACCCTCTTCGGGATCGGTTCCCGTTCCGGCCTCATCAATCAACACCAAACTGGTGTCAGCAGCCCGTTCCAGAGTTGATTTCATCCAGGCCAGTCGCGAAGAGAACGTACTCAGATCGTTGTCTATAGACTGTTCATCACCCATGTCCACACATAGCGACTGAAACACCGGCATGACGGAACCCTCGCGCAGTGGTACGGCATAGCCGCTTTGGACCATCATGGCGTGCAGTCCCAACGTTTTCAGGGCCACGGATTTGCCGCCTGCATTCGGACCGGTAATAACCAGGCAGTTTTCATCACGGTCGAGCTGCAGATTCAGCGGAACCACTGCTTCACCGGTTCCTGCCTCCCGTACCTTTAGCATGAGATGCGGATTACGGGCTTCAATGAGATGGATTGGTCCGGCGAGGGAGCCTGTTACCTCGGTCAGCGTGGGTATGACTCCGTCCAGGTCTGCAGACAGCCTCGCAATGGCCATCCCAGCGTCCAGTTCGGCCAGTCGGGCGGCATTTTCAGCAACAGCGGGAATTTCATCACGAATTTGGGTGGTAAGGATGCGCAGTATCCGCTCAATTTCACGTTGTTCATCGTTCTCGAGCTGGCGGATGTCGTTGTTGATATGGAGCACGTCAACCGGTTCCAGATAAACGGTCTGCCCGGTGGAGGATGTATCATGAACGAATCCGGCAATCTTGCGCTTATGTTCCGATTTTATGGCCAATACCATTCTTCCGCCACGGATGGTCGGTTCCTGTTCACTCAGGTAGCCGTCTTTGGCGGCCTGCCGAAGCACTTTGTTCAAAGTGGAACGCAGGTCGTTCCGTCGGGCATTCAGAGAGCGGCGAATCTGCTGTAATTCGATGGAGGCGTTGTCTTTCACCAGACCTGAATCGGTTAGCACCGTGAAGATTTCATCCTCCAGATGTTTGAGTACTCCGGTAGAGGAAATGGCTGCAAACCAAACGGGACATCGTTCTTCCCGTTGGGCAAAAAACTGGCGGACCCGACGGAAAGTCTGTACGATGAGGCCCACCTGCAGTACCGAAGCTGTATCAAGTACGCTGCCCTGGGGTCGGGCACGGCTCAGGGCTTTGCGGACATCCGGCATTTCGGAAACCGGCACCGACTCGCCGGCGCCGGCAAGCTGCATAAGTTCACGGGTCTTGCCCAGCCGATTGCTGACTGTATCCCTATCGGATGCCGGGAGCAGATCGCTGAGCAGTTCACGTGCCCTGTCGGAGCGGGTATACCGCAGTGTAACCTCACGGACGTGCTCAAATCCTGATTTTTCGGTGGTATTTGCTGGGACTAAAATCAAAGCTTAAAATAAGGTTTCAGGGCCGGCAGCCGGGACTGTACACGGTCCTGATCAATGCTCCCTTAGCGTAAGATGTCGCCTAAAGGGTAATCATTAATGAAAATACGTGGCTTACCGTTCAAAAACTGCCCCGGATCTGGTAAATAACCGGCAAATTACCGTACTTTGTGCCGCAATGCATGGTATCACGCACCCACAGAAGCCGATGTGCTTGCTTTTGCATAGTACAAATGGTAGCTGCCGGAGAGCATTACGAGGCTTCGTTCATGAGTAGTGTCGTTTTCAAGATACCCTCGTTCTTCTTTTATTTTCACCATTTTGCAGCCATCAGCAACCACAAGCAACCTGACTGAATGTACGTCCCCCGATCTGGCATACTGCTGTTATTACTTTTTTTCCTGATTCCGGTTGTCGGCAGATCCCAGCAGGCTGACTCAACCGTAACCGGATTTCTGCCTGCACTGGGGTACTCCTCCGATGTAGGTTTTGTAGCCGGGGGGCTTGGAAGTCGTTATTTTTACCAGGACGGATACGATCCCTACCGGGTTAGTGTACAGGTAGCTGCGTTGCTTTCAACCCGGGGTTTGTTCTCGTTGCTGGTCCAGACCGATCAAACCGACACCTTCGGACTGGGGTTCCGCACGGTGAGTCGTGTCAGCGCGGCCCTCGTGCGTGAATCGACCTGGTTTGGTAAAGGAAATCAAACCACCTTCGACCATAATCTATGGGAAAACGGGTACTACTTTTTCGAGAGCTTTGTAACCGAACATGAACTCAGGCTCCGCCGAAGGTTATGGGATTCGTCCAATGGACAAGACGCCTATCTGGATTTGCAGTACCTCAGTCTGATACGGTCATCCCACCCAAGAGCCGGTGGTTCCGTCAATCTGTTCAATGAACAGCAGCCCCTAAGCGGTGAAAAAAACTCGTGGACCTGGATAACGGGACTCGGACTGCACTGGGAGAACCGCGATAACGAAATCGCACCAACCAGCGGCAGCACTGCGGTACTTGATATTATGGCCGGACCGGGTGTTGCATCAGACCATGCCATGTGGCAGGCCGGTCTGCTGTTGACCCGCTATACTACGCGGAAAATTTTATTACCGGTAACACTGGCACTACGACTGGGTTACATCCACACCGGGGGTGATGTCCCATTTTATATGTACCCCGAGCTGGGCGGCGAAGAGACCGTACGGGGCTATGCCCAGGACCGCTTTCGTGGTGATGCGGTCTTTCATTATACCACCGAGCTGCGTACCTGGCTGGTACAGATTCCCGCGCACGGCTTCCGTCTGGGGGGACAGCTATTCATGGACGGTGGACGTGTTTACCACAACGATGCCGTTTTCAGCGAATTCCTCGCAGACCACCGTCAAAGTTACGGTTTAGGCGCAGCGATGTCGCTTTTCACCTACGACTTCCTGGTTCGCGCAGACCTTGGATTTTCCGATGAGCTGACGCGACTTTACCTGGGTATTGGCTACACGTTCTGAGGCAAGGCTGGGCTTCCCAGGAAAGGACTTCCCATCCCAACGTCCGGACGCTACGTTCCCCTGTGCTGCCATTGTGCCGTTGGCACGAACGCCGGCTTTTACATGCCTGCGGGCTGACTTGCAGGGATATAGCCAGGGCAACATCTCAGATTACCCCGGCCCCCTGCGCTGGTAAACTAGCGGCAACAGGTCCCCTCAGACCGACAATTTACCTTCTTCGGCGAGGATTTCCAGGGTCTCCACAGCGTGGCGGAAATGCGGAATTACGATACTGCCTCCAACGAGCATAGCAACGTTCATCGCATCAATCAGCTCGTCTTTGGTAAAACCAAGTCCGGCACATTGTTCGAGATGGTAATCAATGCAGTCATTACAGCGCAGAACAGCCGAGGCCACCAGGCCCAGCAGCTCTTTGGTTTTTCCGTCGAGCGCACCATCCTTATAGGTATTGGTATCCAGATTGAAGAACCGCTTGACACCGAGGTTGTCAAGGGCAAATATTTTATCATTAAGTCGTTCGCGTTTATCGCGAAACTCCTGAAGTCTGTTCATAGATTCCGGCTAAGGGTTCAAAATGCAGGTCTCCGACTGGATTAACAACCGGGCTGACCTTGAATACGATTATGCTGAAAATACGGTGTATTTCAGAATTTATAATCGATTCCTGCAGTAATGAACCGTGGCAATCCTACGCGCGATGAAGTCCGCAAATTTTGTTGATTAATCAACGATCAACCGTCATTTACCGGTATACAGTGATCTTTTTTACGGTAACATCCCGACCCGACTGCAACCGGATGAAATACACGCCTTCGGCCAGTGAGCGTACGTTCAGAGTAGCTTGCCGGGTATCCAGCTGATGCGAGGCCTGTCGTTGACCGAGCGTGTTATAGATATCGGCCTGATCTATGCGCGATGTACTTCGTATTTCAAGTACATCCCCTGTCGGATTGGGGAAAACCCGCACAAAACCAGCGGTTCCGCGAGCGAGAGAATCCGATTTCAGTGTGACCACAGCGGGTTCGCTCCAGTGATATCCTGCTCTAACCCGATAGGTGAAGGAATCGGTGTTAACATCTTCATCGCTCATCGTGTAGGTAAAGCCGCCATCCGGACTCATATTCAGTATGCCATATTCAGGAGCCCGGTCGATTACGGCAAACATAGGCTGCCTGTCTAAAGACCAGTCATTTTGCAGCAGCCCTTCAACCGGGGGAATCATGGTAGTTCCGGTACGACTCACGGAAAATGAATCCGCCCGTGCAACCGGGTTCCCGGGCAATAGCGGTTGTTCATTCCCGATAACAGCATATCCGTCTTTCGGGTATTCCTCCACATCTTCAGGCAGGTTCCAATGGGGCCAGATGAATCGGGTGGCGGTTTTGTATGTTTCGCCACGATAGTAAACCGATACATGAACCCCGTCGGTCTCCAGCGTTTGCTGCATATCGGTATCCCGTTGAAAGTGGATTACCCGGCCGCGGCTCGGGTCAGACATGTTCAGCAGGGTCCATGGCAGGCGAATTTGAATTGTTTGATCAGTAATCCGAACTGCATCCAGACTGGTTTTCGGGAGGTCGAGCCGGTTTACCCGCATTTTCCCGATGAATTGAACCTCCCGCTCAGGGGAATTATTCTTCCACCGGACCAACCGCCAGGGTGCACCGTCCGTGGCCACAGACCGATAACGTTGTTCCGGCGCTGAGGTACCATGCCAGATTCCGTAGAGGTCGTAGGCCTCGGTAACATACAGCTCCGCGGTATAGGGGGTCACCATCAGGGCAAACTCGGCTCGTTGCTGTGTTTCGGCGCCGTTGGGGAGCACCGACTCACCCAAATCCGGCCGGTATGTGTCCAGCGCCAGCCATAGGGTATCCAGCGTGCCCGGGTGACGCAGCATTTCCAGTTCAAAGTGCAGGTAAGCGTAGTCGGCGCCGGCATTGATGGCCTGCACCCCGCACTCCTGACAAAACGTCTCCCAGCTTTGGACCAGGTTTTCCCTGGGCTTTCGGAACCCGATGATTCCGTAATTCTGCTCAGCGGCGGTCACATTATGCCATAAAATCCGCCGATCGGGATCAAAATCTTTCGGATTGACAATCCAGGTCTGCTTGAACCACTCATCCAGCCAGGAAAACATGATACCGCCGCCCGAACCCGATTGGTGAATATTTTGCAGCATGCGCATGGTATGCTCCCCCTGCTCGCGCTCATCGTAGCCGCCGTGGTGAATTCCGCTATGTGAAAAAAATGCGTTACCCCAGCTGGAGGTGGCTCCAAATTCGGCAATAATGAGGGGAAAGCGATGGTAATGCTGCTTGAGGTAGGTGAGGTACCCCAGATAGCTGTTCTGGCCGAGGTGATCGGAAAAGGTCTGGTAGCGCGGGTCCCGGCTGATGAAATCCGGGTAGTAGGGATAGGCATGGTAGCTGGCAAATAATCCCGCTTTGGCCCTGCTGAAATCAATTCCTGAGATATCCAGGGAGACGATGTCTTCCTCGGAGTTGGTTTCAGTGGGATGGGTGAGCGGGTCGAGGGTGGGCCAGCTGCTGAAACTGACAGGCCGTTGGGTACTATACCGGTCTTGCTGGAAAGCCACCAGACGGTCGAGTCGCTCCGTGAACCAGGCTTCCGAAGCTGCTGTGTTCCGGATGGAGAAAAAACGCCCGTTGTAGGAGGTGATCTCAGCACTACGCTGGTTGGTTGTTATGATTTCTGAGGGGTAGACCTCGCGACCTATAATATATCCGATGACCCAGGGCGAAATATCGGCGCTATAGGTTCCGTAGGCCTTTCCGAAGCGTTGCGGGATGGTGACATCGCCATGTACAGCACGGACGTTTTCCTGCATTTCCTGGTCGAAGGCATCGGTCAGGTCAAACAGATTACCGTCGTAACCGGGGAACTCTTCCTCCAGCCAGACCCCGTGCAGCACCAGGATGGGATACTGCGGATTTGCCAGGTTGTAGTTCCGGAGCGCTTCGTAAAATCGAGGGAAATGCAGGGTATATATCCGGATTGTGTTAAAACCGAGCTCATGCATTTGCCCGAACCAACGCTCGTATTGTTCTTTGCTGGCAGCCATCTGACCCGGAAAGGTGCCGGGTACGGCTACGCCGAGGTTGACACCCTTTATAAACAAGGGTACGTAGTGCGTGCCATTCCAGACTGTGATATGGGTTTCATTGACGGAAAAAGGAAACGGTGACTGCGCCCTGGTGATTGTAGTGGCGCACAGTGTCATACTTATGATGAACAGAATACGAAACATGATCTCATGATGATATTACGGGGTACAAAGGCAGGAAATAGTTTGGTGTCTGAGCCTCTGTTCAGGTTCAAACTCTCGGTAAAATGGTCTATTTTTAAAATAGGTAATTAATCCGCAATACAAGACCGGTTTTATGGCATTTTTTGGAATAGCAGGTGGTGGAATAACGGGTCTGACCCTGGCTTTGAATCTGCAGCGTAAAGGGCATCGGGTTTTGGTGTGGGAACAATCGGATCAGGCAGGCGGCGCTATACGAAGCCATCGTGAGGGCGGATGGCTGGCCGAGTCCGGACCCAACTCCATACAGGATTCGGACGAAAGTGTATCACAGGTGGTTGAAGCCGTGGGGCTCTCTGACCGGATGCTGGAGGCTTCCACACAGGCTAAAAGACGCTACATCGTACGCGGATCCCGTCCGGTACGCGTGCCGG
Organism: Bacteroidetes bacterium HLUCCA01; assembly: GCA_001314545.1. Lineage (GTDB taxonomy): Bacteria > Bacteroidota > Rhodothermia > Balneolales > HLUCCA01 > HLUCCA01. The sequence continues at coordinate 95,788 of LIHN01000015.1, read as the reverse complement.
AGTCGGCTTTGGATGCGGTACGGACCCCTTTGTTCAGCTGGGGTGCGAAACTGGGCGTGGCGGCCGAGCCCTTCCGATCCAGGCCCGAAGACACCCCCGAAGATGAAAGCCTGGCTTCCTTCGTCCGCCGACGACTTGGGCAGGAGTTCCTGGACTACACCATTAATCCTATGGTGGGCGGCATCTATGCCGGTAACCCCGAAAAGCTCTCCGTAGGACATGCATTCCCAAAGGTTAAAGCCCTTGAAGATGAGTTTGGTTCGCTGATCAGGGGAGCCGTCGGCCGAATGCGGGAGCGCCGGAAAAGCGGTCGGAAGGCCTACAAAAAGCGGGTTCTTTCTTTCCCTGATGGCCTCGGAGAGCTGACCGGGGCACTGGCTGGCCGGCTCGGTACATCCTTGCAACTCAACACGGGTGTTCTCAGCGTTAACCGGACTGCTGAAGGAGGATACTCCATCGAAACGCGTACCGGCAAGACCTGTGTGGTTGACCGGTTCATTTACGCCGGAACGGCGCATGGTCTGGAAAAGATTCACTTTTCAGGATTTACCGGTGATCCGGCCGGCATCGCTTCCAAAATCACCTATGCTCCGGTGCATAGTGTAACGTTGGGTTTCAGCCGCGAACAGGTTGAACATCCTGTGGATGGATTCGGGGTGCTGGTTCCGGAGGTCGAGCCCATCCGTATACTGGGCTGTCTGTTCCCCTCATCCATTTTTCCGGGTCGATCTCCGGAGAACGGCGTCACGCTGACGGTATTTATCGGGGGAATGCGCAGACCGGAGCTCACCAAACTGGACGATGACGACTTGATGCGGGTTATCCGGGGTGATCTGCGTACGCTGCTTGGCGTAACAGGCGATCCTGCCTTCACCCGTATTCACCGCTGGGCAAAAGCGATACCCCAGTACGAGGTCGGCTACGGGGATATTCTCAGCTATATGGATGAAATTGAGCGGGGAAATCCGGGCTTTGAATATGCCGGAAACTACAAAACGGGTATCTCACTGGATGCGTGTATCCGCTACGGGTGGAGCTATAACCCGGATGATCAACTGTAGGATATCATGGTGAATTTCATACTTTTTCTGGCCGTTTTTATCATTGCCTCTTTCGGATCCAGCTGGCTGATGGTTCGCCTGGGCTACCCCCTCCCACGAAAGCTGGAGGTTAAGGAAGATTGGTTTCTGTTGGCTTACAAGCTTATTCTCTTCACCATTTTTGTACTTGTACAACTGGCAATTTTGCTTGTTTTCGGACTGGATATCGTGGGGATTGGTACACAATTGCTCGATTAATCGCGCTGTAAGATCGGCCTCACCTGACAAACGATACAGGGATGCACCGTAAAAAAATACTTATAAGTAAGTATATCCTGGAGCTGGAGCATAGGCTATTTTAATACTGATATGACAGAGACACTACAAACTTATGGGGTTTGACTGTTTATCGGGAGAGACGCATTTTTTCGATTGCTGTTCACACGAGGTTTAACAGCAGCATGTAGCGACCTACGCGCAGGATTATCACCAGGCCCAGAAATATCCAGAAGTTGAATTTACCCAATCCGGCGGCAATGGTAATCGGATCACCGATGAGTGGCAGAAAATTAAGAAAGAGTGTCCATACGCCATATTTTTGCCAGAGTTGAATAGCTTTGTAACCCCATCGACTTCTTCTGATTTTCCGGTAGGTTTTGACCCGGAAATAATATCCAAGTCCGTAATTGACCACGCAGGCTGTGACATTGCCTGCAGAGGCCCAGATCAGTGCCTGGCTGGCGGGAATTCCGGCGGCAACAGCGGTAAGCAGGGCAACCTCGGAGCTAAATGGCAGCAGTGTAGCTGCAAGAAAACTCACCAGCATCAGTCCTGCCGGTCCGTACTCAAGCACGAGTTCGCTCATGGCAGGCGCCCCCCCTTTTTATGGTTTAACCGGGCCGGACCGGTTGTCGCGCCGGACTACAATGGCTGACCATACCGTGAACAGCACGACCATACCTGTGAAGAAAAACGGGATGCTCACATTCAGTCCGAAAAGTGCCCCTCCCCAGGTTGGACCGATGGCACGGCCCAGGCCAGACAATCCCTGGGTTGCGCCGATGGTGGTTCCCATTCTGCGTGGATCAGCTTTCTGGGATATCAGACTGGTTATGGTGGGCAGGTTCAGGCTGTGCCCAACAGCCATCAATGCCAGGTATGACGTGAGTTGCGGCGTTGTGGTCGCGGTTCCCAGCAGGAAAAGTCCGGTGGCCATGAGAATGTTACCGGTCAGGAACAGCGTTTCCTCCCGGAATACCTTGGTAAGGGGTTTGATCAGACCGCCCTGTACCACAGCCGTGATGATACCGAGCCAAAAGAACTGAATCCCGACCTGTCCGGCATCCATATTCAGCACAGCTTCGCAATACAGGGGAAAGGCACTGTACAGGCTTGACTGACCGAAAGACAACACGAACATGGATACCATCAGCAGCACAAGTACCTTACCGGCAGTTGATCCGCTGCTGGTATCAGCCAGCGTTTTCCAGTATTTGCGCGTAAATACCCCGTCTTTCGCACCTTTGGCAACTTCGGCTCCGTCAACAACGGTTTCCTCAAGCTTGAAATAGACCAGCAGGAAGCTTAAAAACGATAATACGGCAGCAAAAAAAGCAGGCAGAGCGTAGGTGTGCGTCTGAATCCAGGCGGAGAAGCTATCCAGTCCGGCAGCGGCAAACCATTCGGGTATAACCGGGTGGATGAGTGCTGTTGCCAATACCGGACCGGTAACAAATCCGAGTCCGAATGCAGCGCCGATGAGTCCCATTCCGCGGGCACGGTCTTCCGGGGACGTGACATCGGCAATGTAGGCCTGAGCAGTTGAAATATTGCCTCCCATGACACCGGCCAGCAGGCGCGACAACAACAGCAGGGTGAAGGTCTCGGCCAACCCGAACAGTATATAAGCTGCCGCAGCGCCAAGGGTGCTCAGAAGCATAATCGGGCGGCGACCGATGCGGTCGCTCCAGCCCCCCCAGATTGGAGAGAATATCAGCTGGGCAACGGAATAGATGCTGTAAAGCAGGCCAATCATCACCGGAGAGGCGCCGAACTCGCTGGCGTAGAAAGGCATGAGCGGGAGCACAATTCCAAAGCCGATGAGATCCACCAGAACGACCAGAAATACCGTAAACAGTCGGATATTTTTCAATGGAATACGGTCACAAATGATTGGATTTTAACGGCTATAAAGGTATCAACCGATGTAATTTAATTTTTCAATACACTACACATCCTGCAGCTGAGGCTACAAAACCCGACTAGGTCAGTGCCTGTCTGGTAGCCTGTATGGTAGCATCCAGGTCGTCATAGGTAAGAGCATTCGACAAAAACCAGCTCTCGAATGCAGCCGGCGGTAAATATACGCCGTTATGCAACATTCCGTGGAAATAATCTTTAAATCGCTCCGTATCGGTCATTACGGCTGTATCGTAGTCTTTAACCTTGTGCGAACCGAAGAAAATATTGATCATGGAACCCAATCGGTTGATCGTATATTGCTCGCCGATCTCATCCAGCACTTCACGTAATCCTTTTTCCAGGTACGCAGCTTTTTGGTCAAGCTCAGTATAGATACCCGGATTTTCATGGATCTCGCTGAGCAGGGCGAAGCCTGCAGCCATGGCCAGGGGATTTCCGGAAAGGGTTCCGGCCTGATAAACCGGTCCTACAGGCGATACTTTATCCATGATTTCCGCTTTGCCGGCGTAGGCACCAACGGGTAAGCCGGCACCTATGATTTTTCCGTAGGTAACCAGGTCAGCCTGGATTTCAAAGAGTTCCTGCGCCCCGCCTTTGGCCAGACGGAAGCCAGTCATAACCTCATCGAAAATCAGCACGATGCCGTACTGGTCGCACAAAGCGCGGAGGCCCTCGAGAAAGCCGGGTTCAGGTGGGATACAACCCATATTGCCGGCCACCGGCTCAACAATAATAGCTGCCAGTTCACTCCCTTCGCGTGCACAGATTTCACGAACCTGCTCCAGGTCGTTATGGCGTGCGGTGAGGGTATCGGCAGCGGTGCCCGGCGTCACTCCCGGACTGCTGGGGGTACCAAAAGTCAGAGCTCCGCTGCCGGCTTTTATCAGAAAGCTGTCAGCGTGACCGTGGTAGTTCCCTTCAAATTTGAGGATTTTGTTTCTGCCGGTGTAACCGCGTGCCAGTCGGATTGCACTCATGCAGGCTTCCGTACCCGAATTCACCATTCTGATTTTGTCCAGAAACGGTACCATATCCAGAATCAATGCGGCCAGTTCCACCTCCCGACGGGTTGGCGCTCCAAACGATGTGGAATCTGCGGCTGCTTTTTGCACCGCTTCAATAACTTTAGGATAGGCGTGCCCCAGCAGCATAGGCCCCCAACTGCCGATGTAGTCGATGTACCGGTTATCGTCTTCATCGTACAAATAAGCCCCCGCTGCCTTTTTGAAGAATACCGGCGAGCCCCCAACCGCTTTGAAAGCACGTACCGGTGAGTTTACCCCTCCGGGAATGAGTTGAATAGCTTGTTCAAAAAGTTGCTTGCTTTTGGGAAATTGCATAAAAATTGAGTGTTTTCAGGTTATTGTGCTTCAAAACGGACGGCTAAACCGCCACTGCGACCCAGGCGGAATTCCAGCATATCAGCAGCAGTGACTTCCTTTTGTTCAATGACGAAGTCGTATGGCGCCTGTTCCCAGTCTGCATTGTCTCCATCCCGGTAAATGTGTGCGATATAGGTCTTGTCTATATCCAGAAATGAAAGGGGTATTTCAACCTCACGGGCATCTTCCCCGGTAATACTTCCCAGATACCAGTCTTCGCTGTTGCGGTCTTTACGCACGATGGTTATGTACTCGGCGATGGAAGCCTCCAGAACCTGTGTGTCATACCAGTCTGTGGGAACGTCCTTGATAAACTGGAATGCATCGATATAGCGTTCATAGTTTTCAGGCAGATCTGCGGCCATGTGCAGCGGACTGTAAATGACCACATACAGGGCCAGTTCCTTGGCCAGGGTTGATTTTATCCGGTTATCAGGCCGATACTCGTCAAAAAGAAGGTCCAGCACACCGGGGGTGTAATCGAAGGGACCGGATAGGTTACGGGTGAAGGGAAGGATGAGGGTGTAGGCCGGCGGATGTCCGCCTTCACCGCCCCAGGCATTGTACTCCTGGCCCATGGCGACCTCGCGGGTCATGAGATTCGGCCAGGTCCGTCGCAGCCCGGTGTCTTTGACGCCTTCGTGTACGTTCAGTGAGATTTTATGGCGGGCCGCCAGTTCAACCACACGCTGATGGTGGCGTACCATAAACTGTCCGTGGTGCCACTCGCGCTGCTCTTCACCGGCTTCGTTAAACCATTTGATTTCCCGGCCGTGCCCTACATACCCGGTTTTTACTGCCCGAACGCCCAGACGCTCGTACAGGGCAAAGGCATCTTCCATCTGCGACTCATAGTGCAGAACCGAGGCGGAGGTTTCGTGGTGGCCCATGAGCCGGACACCGCGTTCACGAGCGTAAGCTGCCAGCCCTTCCAGGTCAAAGTTCGGCATAGGGGTAGTGAAGTCAAAGACGACGCCGTCGGCATACCATTCCCCGTCCCATCCGGGATTCCATCCTTCAACCAATACATGGGGGAAACCATGCTCTGCGGCAAAATCGATATAGCGACGGGTATTTTCCGTGGTTGCTCCATGGCGCTCGCCGGAACCCCATGTGGATTTATCCAGGTGCATTTCCCACCAGATTCCAACATATTTTGAAGGTTCAATCCAGGATGTATCCTCAATTTTATTGGGTTCGTTGAGATTCAGAATCAGATAGCTGGTGATCAGATCGCCGGGTTGTTCTGCAATTTGCAGGGTTCTCCAGGGCGTGACGAAGGGAGTCTGGGCATAAACCCGCACACCATTGTGCCAGGGCATCAGGTTGGATTTGAGCAGATGCTCTCCGGTTCTTTCCAGAGTCATGGTACTGTAGTCGACCAGTGCGGCTTCGTGCAGACTCAGGTACAGTCCGTCATCGGTTCGCATGGTCAGCGGAGTGTGGACGGTATCTATTGCGCTGAGGGGGGCTTCATCGTAATAGTACTCAAATCGGTTCCATTGATAGGCGCCAATCGACCAGGTGGTATGGTTACCGGCAAGCTGAAACTCGGTAAGTTCATCCATAATCTGAAATTCCCGCAGGTTGGGCTGCTCAGGGAACTCATAACGGAAACCGACCCCATCATCATAGACGCGGAAGACTACGATGAGATCACGGGGATTATCCGTTGTTTCGGTAAGATGAACGCGGATTTCGTTGTAATTATTCAGGATATCTTTTTTTTCACCCCAAACCTGGGTCCAGGTTTCTGAAAACGAAGATTTTTCAACACGTTCGATGCGGAAATTACCGGCGAGCGCAGGCATGTCTGAGCCGAGGTCAAAACCAAGCAACGAGGGCTGAATTACCGGCCGGGCCTCATCCTGACCCAGCCTGACAAGCTCATAGTACAGGTTTCCGTCTATAAGCTGGAGGGTTACAAGGTGCCGTTTATCGGGTGAAAAACGTTGCAGGTCTGACTCGGAAGGCGCGCAGGCGGCTAACATAGCGGCGGCAAGGATAAAAAGAATGTGATTTTTCATACGATTAGCGCGGGATACTGGGGATGTGAGATTTGTTGGAATATAGGAATATACCGGCTCAAAGACCGTGTGAATCAATCCGCCCAACAACTACACGATGCCCGTAATTTCGGAGATTTGCTGCAGGAACACGTCAAAATCAAGCGGCTTGGCTACTACGCCATCCAGCCCATGGCGGATATAGTATTTTTCCTTGTTGAGTACGCAGTAGCAGCTGATGACAAATAGCGGAGCATCTATATCCCGGTTTTTGCGGCGGCGGGCAAGCTCCTGATTCAATTCGCATTGATTATCCGTGTCGGCAATGATGAGGTCGTAGCTCCTGAAGCTGGTTTTGGTGAACAGGATGTCCAGGTTACTGCAGCTGAATACTTCAAAACCCTCCGACTCCAGCAGGTCTTGCAGCGATTCCCGTATATCAGGGTTGGATTCAATAAGAAATAAGCGGGAGGGTTTCATCGTGTTCAGCGACGTACGGGGGTGATGGATTCAATGATAACATAACAAATATAAGAAAGGCTCCGGTGTTTCACGCCGGAGCCTTTAGATAGATACAGGGTCAATTATGTATTCTACTTAGTCGTCAAAAGTTCCGGCAATTTAGAAGCTGATTACGGCTTCGATCATCAGGCCACCGAACTCGGCACCTTCGAAGCGGCTTCCGGGGTTGTAACCGTCCCAGGTCTGCGTTACATATTCAACTTTGGTCAGGATATTCTTGGTCATAAACCATCCGCCACCTACGTTGATTCGGCTTACATCAATTTCTTCACCACTTGCAAGTTCACCACTGACCAGGTTGTAACGGCCGCCTACGTAGAATTCTTCGTTGTTTCCGAGTCGGTAGAGCAGCTCAGCACCGTATTGGTTGAAGGTACGATCTGCGGTTTCAGCGTTACGGTTTTGTCCGCTGACGGTCTCAAAGACACCGTAGAACTCGAGGCCCTGGAATTTCACGAAGGGGTTGATCATGATGGCAGTCAGTTCGGTGCTGAAACCAGGATCAATACGTGGAATTCGGAATTCAGAAGCGTTGTCGGTCATTATATTGTAGTATCGCGAACCTGCACGGTCACCGGCATACAAGTAGGTACGGGCTGATTTTCCGGCGTGGTAGAAGGAACCGGTTACGCGAACGCGGAGGTCCTCATTGAGCTGACGGTCGAAGCCGACTTTACCTACCAGTGATACATTGGTTTTGATGGCACCGGGGGCAGGCTCACGGGTAGACTGGTTCAATTTACCGTTGGTCATACCCAGCATGGCGATGATACCATTGTTTTGGTAGTATACTTCACCACCGACTTCCGTAGTGAACGAATCCATGATATAGTTACCTACAAAGGGGTTGAAAATGGTATGTGCATTATCGCTGCGACGGAAGTGGTTATCACCGTAGTTGATTTCCATGTGGCCGAACTTGATGGTCACAACGTCCATAATGTCGCTGAGAAAGTCATCCTGGATGAAATCCAGCCGGTCAACCTGGAGATATCCGCCTTTTACATAAGGCTGCGCATGGTGACGTGAGGAAAGGTAGGTACGCAGGTGCATGCGAACACCGCGATCCAGCTGTACGTCAATATCCAGGTTGGAGGTAGCCAGGTTAAAGTTCGGGCCCAGTTCAAAAACATCATCCAGATCATTACTCTGGGTTACGCCTTGAAACTGCAGGGTATTGGATCCGCCGATACGGACGCGCACGCCATCGAAGTCAACATCGGTAGTTTTTGGGGTCTCAAACACATTCAGTCCGGTCTGATCGGCGGCACGGAAGTACTGAAGGTCACGCAGAACCTGCGCTTGAAGGGTTCCCTGAAGTGCGAAGGCCAGCAGCAGGGTAAACAGAGTGCTTAATTTTAGAATTTTCATGATCGTAATGATTTTATTGAGAGTTGGCAATTCGGCTTGAATTGGTTTTTCCGTTTGCCCAGACACGCTTTTTATCCCATCGTCCACATACAAACGGATTGTTTTATGGTTACGCCGGAGTTATAGCAACTGGCGTGCCAAACTTTGATGAGCAAAATAAAACCGGCACTAAAACGTTTATTGCTTTACATGAGTGGCGATTTTTCGGGTATATTTTTTCTCAAATCCGTTTTAGTGAAGCAGCCTCTTCGGACTTCATTGCAATAGTGCAATAGGTCGCACGTCATGAATCTTGCAACCCTGCAATACAGGAGCTGCGATGGTGCATGATACTTACACAAAATTTACCATACCCGGCTTCCATTATCCCGCCCAGAACACGTTACGGGCCTTTTTCCACCGGGGCAGTCTGCCCATATCGTAATAAATGTCACGTTTGGCACGTGGATTGCACCTTACCAAGCGAATAACCATTACATTCATTCAAATACACCGAAATTATGCAACGTATCATTACCTCACTTTTACTCTTGTTTGCCGTTACGACCACGGTTGCCTTTGCACAAAATCAGGAAATCCGTCTTGACAATAACGCCATGATCTGGGTTGACGGCACCTCAACCCTGCACGACTGGACGGTTGAATCGGCCAGGGCAGCCGGTATCATTGTTATTACGAATGACGCTATTTCATCGGTATCCGTTCAGGTTGATGCCAATTCACTGGAAAGCGGCAAGAGCGGCATGGACCGGCGTATGTATGATGCGCTTGACGTTCGCGGAAATAATCAGATCCGTTTTGAGTCCAGCAGCATCACCCTCAACGATGACCTGCGCAGCGGCGTAGCCACCGGTCAACTCACTATTGCCGGGCAAACACGCGATCACGAAGTTCCTTTTGAACTGGAGAACGATGGATCCGACTGGAAGTTTACCGGTCAGACCGCGCTGCTGATGACTACCTTTGATATTGATCCTCCCACTGCTGTAATGGGGACGGTCCGAACTGGTGATGAAGTTGTGATTCGATTCGAAATCAACAGCAGTCAACCCTTATTCGTGAATGCACAATAAACTTTTCATAGTAGTTCTGCTGGTTGCCGCCGTTTTCACTCCCCGTGAAACGGCGGGACAGCCCAATGGTGCTCCGGTCATCTTCGCTGAACGGATGCCTTTTGCCGTATTGCCGGAGTCTCGCCTGTGGCTGGAAGGCAGTGCGAACGTTGTGGACTTTTCATGCAGAGCCACCGAAATCACCACCTATGGAGGGCTCGCTGGCCTGGATACCCTCTCCCGGGTACCGGCTCCGCACGGTGATGTTATGCTGGAAGTTCACATACCGGTTGACAAACTGGACTGCGGGAGAGGCGGCATAAATCGGGACATGAAAAACACACTTAATTTCAGGCAACATCCCTATATCACCTACCGGCTCGACAGAAATCAACTGATGGGACTGGAAGTTGATGATGAGTTATTTGTCTTTGACATCAGCACCTGGGGCGGATTAACCATTTCGGGCAATGAGAAACAAGAAGAGATACAGGTTGAAGGCAAATTCCTTGGCCCATGGCAGTTTCGCATACGCGGATCACACCGTATTGCCATGAGTGAGTTCGGACTTACGCCCCCATCACCCATGATGGGACTGATTAAGGTGGATGACACGCTTGTGGTTCATTTTGACGTGACACTATGTCTTCGAAGCTGTGATACCGTAGTTCAGCTGCAATAATCTATTACATGGGGTCGTATCACAGCAGCCCGGTCGCCGTATCTTGCGGCATCAGAACTCGCCAGTCTTTTCGATGTAACTTTTCCGGGTTTACCCCGGCACTACCCGGTAATCAACCATTTATCCGGAAAATGCGCATTCCACTCACAGTTCAGATGTAAGACCCAGCTTTTCCATTTTCCGATACAACGTGCTAGGGTCAATGTGAAGCGCCCGGGCCGTTTCACTGCGGTTGCCCTCGAACTTATCAAGCATATGCCGGATGTACTGCTTTTCAAAGGAAGCCACTACATCGTTAAGGGGCGCAGCTCCGGCTTCCTGTAAAACGGCATCCGATGAAGTCGTGTCAGCAGCAGCCAAACCGCCCGTTTTGATGTCACCAAATGGCAGGTCCTCAGGCTGAATAAACTCACTTTCGGTTAGCAGAACGGCCCGCTCCATCACATTTTGCAGCTCCCGCACCTGTCCTTTCCACTCGTGCTGCATCATAAGTTGCAAGGCTTCCTTACTCACGCCTTTCACGGAGGTCCGCAGTTCACGATTGTGTTTTTCCAGAAAATACTGTGCCAGCAGCGGGATGTCATCCCGGCGCTGCGAGAGTCCGGGGGCGTTGATTCGAATAATATTCAGCCGATAGAACAGGTCTTCGCGAAACCGTCCGTCCTCCACTTCTTTTTCAAGATTCCGGTTTGTAGCTGCAATAATGCGCACATCCACGGCTACCGGCTTGGCGGCACCAACCGGAGATACATGGCTTTCCTGGAGTACACGCAATAACTTTACCTGCATTGAAAGCGGCATTTCACCGATTTCATCCAGAAACAAGGTGCCGCCGTTTGCCAGCACAAAATGACCGTCACGATCGGTTACTGCTCCGGTGAAAGATCCCTTTCGGTGACCAAACAGCTCGGATTCAAACAGTGATTCAGGGATCGACCCGCAGTTTATAGCCACAAAGGGCTTGTTTTTACGCTCACTACGCTGATGAAGTGCACGGGCGATGAGCTCCTTGCCAGAACCCGAAGGACCTGTAACCAGTACGGTCGACCGTGTAGCACCAACCTTCTCTATAACCCGATAGAGGTCTTTCATCACCTGACTCTCACCAATAATAAACCCAAAATTGTAGGACCTGTCGATGACTTCCCGCATGTAGCGGTTTTCGCGGATCAGATTCCGGCGTTCCAGAATGGCCTGTATTCGCATCAGCAGCTCCTCAAAATCCAGGGGCTTGAGCATATAGTCAGCGGCACCACTACGCAGTGCCTGAATAGCCGACTCAACACTGGCGAAGGCTGTCATGAGGATGATGAGGGTTTCGGATGAAATTAGGTTTACCTCGTTCATCAACTCGATTCCATCAATGCCGGGCATCCGTACGTCGGAAAGCAGCAGGTCTATATCGTGCTTCTTGACAATCTCCAGTGCTTCTTCCCCGTTTGAGGCGGTCATGGTCTGGTACCCCTCCGATTCCAGAAACTCCGCTATGGAATCCCGGATAATACTTTCGTCATCGGTTACGAGAATGGTAATGCTCATTTTTGGATGGGTATACTGATTTTAAATGTGGTATTTCCGGGCACAGAATCCGCTTCCAGCGTACCGCCCATCCCGGAAATGATGGTGTGACTGACCGCCAGTCCCAGGCCTGTTCCCTTGCCAACCTGCTTGGTGGTAAAGAACGGCTCAAATATCTGGGATTTAACTGAGGCAGGTATGCCCGGACCGTTGTCATTCACTGCGATTTCAATTTGGCCGGATACAACCAGTGTTGAAATCCGAATCACAGGTTTTGTGGTCTCAGCGGTGGCATCTACGGCATTGAGCAGCAGGTTAAGCATTACCTGATAAAAATGGTCGGGCACTGCCTGAATTGTGGGAAGATCGGGTTGCAGCTGCAGTTGAAAATCGACGTTTCGGCACCGCGCGTCATGACGAAGCAGGCCGATGGAATCACGGATGGGGTCGTTGACATTCAACCGGCTGACTTCCGGGGATGCCGGCCGTGAAAAATCCACCAGATCCCGGACAATTTTGGTGATCCGACTGATATTTTCCCTCACTCTTTCCAGCTGCCTGAGCTGCACAGGGTCCTGGATTCGGCGCTGCAAAAGCTGGATAACCGAGGAAATGGCCGTCAGCGGATTTCCGATTTCATGGGCAACACCGGCGGCCATATGACCCAGGCTCGCCAGCCGTTCATTCCGCTCCATCTGAGCCTGGCGGATAGCCCGTTCGGTGAGATCCCGCATAAGATACGTGTGCGACTCCGGACGGGAATTTTCATCCTGCAACGTATTCACCGAAACAGACAGGAACCTGTTTTTTCCGCTTTTGTCGCGAACTTCAATTTCAATCTCCTGATTTCCGTGCGGGGCAATGGCAGCCACGGCCGGCAGTCGCAGTATGGTGGTAATGGAAAAACCGACCACTTCTTCGCGCTTCCAACCCAGTATGGCGCTGGCGGCTTTGTTCCAAAACGTAATTTTGTGATTAGCGTCTGTTACGACCACGGCTTCGGAGGTGTTGTCAAGAATGCGTACAAACTGATCGTCATGTTGTCTGACTACCTGTTGAAATTTTGCCCGGTACTCGTAAAGCGTCCAGGCAATCCAGCCTAATAACGCTACGGTGGTCAGAACTCCGCGGGTAAAGTGCAGATAGCTCATGGTCCTGGCATCCAGGCGTACATTTACAGTGAACTCGAAAATTTCGAACGCACCGTAAATGAGGCCGAAAATCAGGAAAGAGGTCCCTACCAGGTACGGAAACCGGAGTTCCAGCAGAAAAGCGGAGAACGTTACTTTTTTGGGCATAAAACTGGTCTGTGCGAAGCGGCCGTGAACCGGTTGTCAGAATCCCGGAGGCCGTTGTTTGTGGAAGTCGGTGACCTGCTGATAAGCACGTGCCAGTGCAAGTACGCTGCCCTCGTCAAACAGGTGTCCGCTGAAGGTTATACTGGTAGGCATACCCTCAGCGTTGAATCCATTGGGTACTACAACGGTTGGGTGACCGGTCAAGTTGGTTATGGGAAGGTTCCCTCCGGCAAACGAAGGAGTGATATACACGTCTACGTCCCGGATGGCCTGAGCCATTTCCTGTTGTAATAAAGTTCGCGCTCTTGAGGCTTGTAGGTATTCAACGGCCGGCACAAATCGCGCGGTGCGGAAAACGTTGGGCCAGGCGTTGCGTACCTGGCGAACCAGCTGTGCGTCCTCGCCACTTCGGGTGAACTCGTCAAAGGCAGCCGCGGCTTCCACATTCAGCATCTGAATGACCGGACCAACCGGGAAATCGGGCATGGCTATCGGTACCAGCCGGGCACCGAGTTCACGCAGGGTTTCCAGGGTAGCCTGATCATGTTCCCTGCCCGGATATTCAGCATCAAAGGCCGTTTCCAGATATCCGATACGCAACCGGCTGAAATCAACATCCGCACGATAATTAAACGGAACATCAATCAAAGACGGGTCCAGCCCGTCAGGACCGTAGATTGCCTCAAATACCAGTCCGGCATCTTCGGCACTTCGGGTAATAGGACCGAGCTTGTCCATGGTCCAGCTCAATGCCATAGCACCGTGACGACTGACCCGACCATACGTTGGCCGAAGTCCCGAAACTCCGTTTCGGGTAGCGGGGGATACGATAGAACCGTACGTTTCGCTGCCAATGGCAAAGGCCGCGAATCCGGCGGCAACTCCTGCCGAAGAACCGGCGCTCGATCCGCTCGCACCCATTTCGGTGTTCCAGGGTGAATTGGTACGGGCTTTAAACCAAACGTCTCCCCATGCCAGTGCCCCCAGGGATACCTTGGCAAGGTGTACGGCACCAGCCTGCTCCAGTCGGGCGATTACGGTGGCGGTCTCATCGATCATCTGATCACGATAGGGCATGGCTCCCCAGGTAGTCGGATATCCGGATAATGCCAGCAGGTCTTTGGTTAAATAGGGAATGCCATGAAGCGGACCACGGTAACGACCCGAGGCTATCTCCTGGTCGGCCCGAAGTGCCTGCTCAAGGGCAAGCTCCTCGGTAAGAGTAACAATAACATTCAGTTGCGCATCGAAGCGGTCAATCCGGTCGAGGAATATTTGTGTCAGCTCTACCGAGGTCAGTGCTCTTGTCCGGATGAGGTAGGCAAGTTCGGCAACGGTATAAAAAGCCAGGTCATCCCTGTTTTCGGGCATTACGATATCTTGCGGCAAGTCCCATTCGCGCGGATACTGCGTTTCAGGCAACGTGATTCCGCTAACCAGCGGATTAAACTGCACAGATGGCCAGACCTCGTTGCTGATCTCCAGCTCCCGAAGCGCCCGGTAGCCTTCCACGGCATCCTGCACCCCTTCCAGCATGGTGTCACGGTGAGCCTGAGTAAAGCTGAGACCCGCCAGCTTCTCAGCTACGGCAATATCGGATGTTGTGATTCCATCGTCACTGCGTTGAGAAGAAAACAACCAGACAGCACCCATTATCAGCACTCCGGCAACAAAACCGGTTGCTATCGCTTTAAAACCTTGCATAGACAGTTAGTTTAGGTAGTTAACGACACAAAAAGACAACGTAGGGATTAATTCCCATAAAAGGAAAACCTCAAATTAACTCACCGGGTTCACATTTGTGCCACGCCGCAGCTTTTGCCGTATACCACCGCAAAAAAGCAATCTGCCTGGTGAACAGGAAAGTTCCGCTGTGCCGGATAGTCGCCTCCCGGACGATACCGACCGGGGGCCTGATCAGGCTGACCTATCTCACAGATTGCAGCATCCGGATGATATCCTTACAAAAATACGTGGCAATCAAATCGGCTCCGGCCCTGCGAAAGCTCAGCATGGTTTCCATGACAGCCTGCTCTTCGTTAAGCCAGCCGCGGGCAGCAGCCGCTTTAATCATGGCATACTCCCCACTGACGTGATATGCTGCAACCGGAATATCTACATGCTCCCTGACCGCTCTGACAACATCCAGGTACGGTACACCGGGTTTGACCATCACGATGTCGGCTCCCTCCTCCACATCAAGCAGGGTCTCGCGAATGGCCTCGCGAATGTTCGCCGGATTCATCTGATAGGTTTTTTTATCACCGAACCCGGGCGCGGAATCCAGGGCATCCCGGAACGGTCCATAAAAGCAGGAGGCATATTTGGCACTGTACGACATAATACCTGTATTGGGGAAACCGGATACTTCAAGGGCCTCCCGAATGGCCGCTACACGGCCGTCCATCATATCCGAGGGTGCCACGAAATCGGCGCCGGCCGCAGCATGACTCACTGCCATCTGAGCAAGGACCTGTACTGTTGGATCATTGACAACCTGTCCATTTTCAACAATTCCGTCGTGACCAAAAGAGGAGTATGGATCCAGGGCCACATCGGTCATGACTACAAGTTCCGGAGCAGCGGCCTTGATAGCCCGGATACTGCGTTGCATCAACCCGTCCGGATTTACAGCCTCTGTACCTTTGTTATCTTTGAGCGCGTCGTCGGCCTTGATAAACAGCAGTACCGCCGGAACGCCCAGGGTAAACAATGTTTTGGCCTCTTCAACGGCAAGATCCAGCGAGTAGCGGAAGTAGTTGGGCATGGAAGGTATTTCTTCCTGTACATTGCTGCCTTCTACAATAAAAACCGGGGCAATCAGGTTGGAAGCTCCGAGGGTGTGTTCGGTAGCCATTGAACGGATAGAGGTGCCTGTGCGAAGTCTGCGCGGACGAATATGCATAACGGTAGCCGGTTAAAAGCAGTACAGCCGGGCGTGCCGGCTGTACGAAGTGAATAAATCTGCTAAACAATGATACGAATTATGCAGGGTTTAAAACAATTGCACTCCCATCGTTAACCCTACCCAGAAGCGGTAGTCGACATCCCCCCTGCTGGTCTCATATATAGTGTACGGTGTAAAATCGTCGCGCTCAGGGTGATCCGAAACATACATGGTTAAGACCGGTCCACCATATAATCCAAATCCGGCTGCAGGCTGAACCCCCAGCAAGTAGCGGTAACGAATCAGATGGTTACGATCGACAAGATCGCGGTCTCCGTCTATAAGTACCGTGAACGACCAGTCCCGTTTGACGAAATAGCGGTCCAGTGACGGTCGGTTCCAGGCCTCATCCAGGGTCTTGATCCGACCAACATGCCAGGCCAGCTGAAATACATCACGATCGGTGATGGCAGGATTGAAACCAAACGAAAGAAGATTGTGATTGGCGATGGTTCCCGTTTTCAGACCTGCTGAAACAAATCCAAGTTCATCACCCCAAATGTCTATGTTTTTCCGACCATTGCCATATAAGCTGATCAGCCCGACCGGCATTCCCTCGAAGTGACGGGCAACGTTGAAAGGGGCTACCTGAAGTCCTGTTGCCGCATAGGAGACATTGAAAAGCCCGGCAACACTCAGCCCGCTGATATCCTGACCAACATTACCGATTCCGGCTACAATGAGACCTTCCAGCTCGTTGGCGGCATTACCGATTCCACTGACTGCCAGGCCTGAAATATTTCCGGAAGCAAGATTTCCGATGCCTGATACGGCCATACCTTCAATACCGTTGCCGGCAACGGTTCCTAATCCGGAGATCATCATGCCAGCTGCATCGCTACCAGCAAGGACAACCCCGCCGGTTACAATCAACCCGCCAAGATCGCGGCCCGCAGATGCAAATAATCCGGTAACCTGAAGTCCCCCGGCATCCCCTACTGCAATATTACCAATTCCCGCCAGCTGCAATCCACCCATATCAGCACCGGAGAAATTACCAATACCAGCCAGTTGAACCCCGCCCATTTCACCGCGGGACCCATTGAAAACCCCCGCCAGCTGCAGTCCGCCGATTTCCCCTCCGGAGATGTTCATAAGACCGGCATAGTGCATGCCCCCCAGGTCGCCACCGGCCATATTGGCCAACCCGGCCAGCTGCAGTCCACCGGATTCTCCGGGTGTTAAATTCAACCCTCCGGCAAGCTGAATGCCGAACAAATCCTTATGGGCATAGTTCCCGATAAAACCCAGGTTAACGCCGGCCATATCCCCGCCGGAAACATTGACCCCACCCAGCTGAAATCGGGCGTAGGTGTAGTATTTGTTGATATTAATCAGCCCGATTTCATAGCCGTCTTCCAGTCCGCCATGGTATCCGGCTATCAGGTTCAGTGAATAACGCGCGCTGTACCGGGTGGCATCGGTTCCATTGGTACTCAGACCGGGCACCAGACTAACCCGTACCGGACGATGAAGCAATCCATAGGTTTCTGTGTCGGCCGACCACCATCGGGTACTTACTGAAGATTGTGCAACGAGCGTTGCCTCTGCAGAAAACAAAATAACCGCTGACCAGAGTGCAGCTTTGAGTGATGATTTCATAACCGTCTGTTAGATTGGTGTTTTGCCCCGGCTTATGCGGGAGTATGCCATCATTCTACGCCAACATCCGCCAAATAGTTTGGGTATGCATGTAGTTTCTGCCAACGCACCGTGTACCCCGGTGAAATTCACACCGGTCCGCAAACGCTGCTGATCCGTTTTGGCTTTCACGATGGTACTATTTCAGGTGTGTCCGGCCCCCGATTTATGAGCCAGTATAGCTGTTTATTCAAACCTGGCTACACCGTTATGAACGCATCGTTCAATCCTGCAACCAGTTAACAGGTTGTCTTAAAACCTCAATCAAAGCGGCTTCAGGAGTCCCTTCCTGCGGTCCGGCATCGTAATCCCAGCGGACCCGTGGAGGCAGACTCATCAGAATAGACTCTACCCGACCGTTCGTTTTCAGGCCAAACAACGTACCGCGATCGTGTATCAGATTGAATTCAACATACCTCCCGCGGCGAAGCTCCTGCCAGTAGCGCTGATCGTCTGTGTAGGGTAATCCAGCCTTTTCTCGTGCGATGGGAACATAGGCATCAATGAATGCCTGCCCGTTAAGAGCGGCAAGATTGTAGAGCTGATCAAAGGTCAGTGAATGCTTGCTTTTCTGATGATTGCCAGAGTCGGTAACGGTACGGGGACCTCGGTCTGAATCTGAATCGACTCCCTGCCGCGAATCCTCATGCGACGGTACCGTGTGGGACGTAGATTGGGTTGGTTCATCCTGGTACCTGGTGATTTCCAAAGGGCGCAGATAATCATAAAAAATACCTCCGATACCCCGCGACTCCCCCCTGTGGGTGTTGTGGAAATACGCATCACATTGCTTTTTGAAATCCGGATACAAATCCGCTGCAACCTGGTCGCAGGCCTGCTTATGTACCCGGTGAAAATGCCGGGCATCGGTCCGGTCGAGGTAATACGGAGTGAGATCCGCACCACCACCAAACCAGGCATCCACACAGGTGCCTCCCTCGTGGTCATACAGTTCGAAATACCGGTAGTTGGCATGCACGGTTGGGACCAGGGGACTACGGGGATGGATGACCAGAGAAATTCCCGCGGCCAGAAACCAGCCCTGATCTACCCCGAACCGGCTTCGGATCAGCTCGGGCAATACGCCATGTACTACCGAGGTATTCACCCCGCCTTTTTCAAAAACATTCCCATTGGCAATCACACGGGTCTTCCCGCCCCCTCCGCCCTCGCGCTTCCAGTTGTCCATGACAAAACGGGCTTTGCCGTCAACCTCTTCAAGAGAGACACAGATACGGTTCTGAAGGTCGTGGATCAAGTGAATGAATTGCTCTTTCATTGCTTGCATCAGGCCCGGTATTCTTTAACGGCATCGATGAATGCTCCGGCGTGGTGTACCGGTATGTTGGGCAAAATTCCATGACCCAGATTAACGATATATCGTTGAACGCCGAATCGTTTAATCATACGCGTTACACCGGCTTTAATTTGATCCGGGGGAAGCATAAGTTTGCTGGGGTCAAAATTTCCTTGCAACGTTATTTCGTTACGGGTTGCAGAGCGGGCATATTCCGGGGTGACCGTCCAGTCAACCCCGATTGCAGCGGCATTTGTTTTGAAGGAAAGCCGTTCAAGTGCATACCAGCTGCCTTTCGGATAGAGTATGACCGGAACTTCCGTTATGGCTTGACTGATGGTGTTCAGATACGGAAATGCCCATTCGCTGAAATCCTCCGGTCCCAACAAACCGGCCCACGAATCAAACACCTGCACAGCCTGCGCACCGGCGTTAATCTGTGCCTTCAGATAGGCGATGGTGGTCTGAGTGATTACCTCAAGCAGGTGCGATGCCGCCTCCGGCTGGGTGTAACAAAACTGTTTTACCCGGGCAAAATCCTTAGAGCCCCTGCCCTCAATCATGTAGCAGAGTATGGTCCAGGGAGCACCGGCAAAGCCGATAAGAGCGGCTCGCCCGTCAAGACGTTTTCGGGTGATGGTCAGCGCCTCCATTACGTAGTGCAGCCGGTCGGCTACATCGGGAACACGAATTGCCAGTGCGTCTTGCGCGGTACGGATAGGATTTGGAAGTCTTGGGCCTTCTCCCTCGTTCAGGGTCACCTCCAGACCGAGTGCCTGCGGTATGACGAGGATATCGGAAAAAATAATGGCTGCGTCAGGACCAAACCGCTCGATGGGCTGCATGGTGATTTCAGCGGCAAGTTCAGGGGTTTCAACCCGTTCAAAAAACGAATATTTACGCCGAAGCTCCATGTACTCGGGCAGATATCTTCCAGCCTGGCGCATCATCCAAACCGGAGGACGATCTACAGATTCGCCCCGTAATGCCTTCAGCAGCAGATTGTTTTGCATTTCAGGAAAGTCTTGCATGATATTAGATTACAGGTTTTTGGCAATGTCGCGGATGAGCAGTTCAGACACCGGTACGTTCGGAACACGTGCAGCAGCGCCCAGGGATTCAAGTGCAGATAAGGTTGTATGACCGATTGCATAGTATGCACCTTTGAAGTGGGTATGCAGGGAGGCGTTCCAAAAAGCTTCAACTGCACTGGGGGCGTAAAAAGCAACAGCCTGCACCGATTTGACCAACGCTGCATATGCGTTAACGTCAATTTGCCGGTTTTTTTTCCGATACACCACAATCTGCTCTACAGCAACTCCAGCTTCGTGCAGGGCTTCCCTGAATTCAGGCCGGCGAATATCCCCGCAAAAATGTATGACACTGCTGTGTACCCCATCGTTAAGCATCATTTCAGCCAATACGGTACCGTTGTAATCTTCCGGGAAACGCGCCATAATGCCGTATGCATCCAGCACATCAGCGGTGGACTCGCCCACGGTATACACGGGTTTTTTGCGAAGTATCCGGATAAGCTCGGTAAAAAAAAGTTCCGTCTGGTCGTCCGGATCGGACGGCATGGAGCCCAGAAGCGCCTCTACGGCGTGTCGGGAAGTAAAGGCTATGGCCGTAGCCTGGTGGAGTGTAGCAGTCAGGTTGGGCAGTTCACGGATTTCACTGAGTTCAACCGGTTGTATACCCACCAGGGGTGCAATCACCGGTTCTATTCCCAGTCGGGTGCACAACTGGAGATCAAAATCAGACAATTCTCGCGTAAATAGCACCTTTTTCATGACCGGATCTGCTTGAGCAGCGCACCTGCACCATCCTTTAGCAACGTGTCTGCGGCATGGGTCCCCATCCGCACAATCGACTCCGGGTCCTTGGCCGGGGCTTTGAATTGTGCCTCAAGATTCACTACACCATCCGGTGAAAGCACGCTGGCTTTCAGCTCAAAGACCGATCCGTCAGCACTTTTTTTAACATAAACCCCAATTGGTGCACTGCATCCGCCTTCAAGCCGTCGTAAACAGGCCCGTTCAGACTGAACGCACAAACCGGTCTCCACATCGTGATGTGCTTCAAGAGCGTCAAACACGTGCATGTCGGCTTTTCGTGCCATCACTGCAACAGCACCCTGAGCCGGAGCCGGAATCATCCAATCCAGATAGGCACTGATACGGTCTTCAAGTCCAAGTCGTTTGAGGCCGGCAGCCGCAAATATAGCCCCATCCCAGGTACTGGAATCCAGTTTTCGCAGTCGGGTTTGTACATTACCCCTGATATCGGTTGTCTGATGTTGCGGGAAGCGATGCAGCCATTGTCCGGAACGCCGGATGCTGCTGGTAGCAATTACTCCCTGCGCATCGTCCTGGTCCATAAATTCCGGGGCTGACAGAGGATGCCCCTGACGCAGAACCAGTACATCACGGGGATCTTCCCGCTTGAATACCGCAGCAATAATCAGCCCGGCAGGCATCTGAGTCGGAATATCTTTATGGGAGTGTACTGCGATGTCGATGCGACCTGCTAGCAGGGCCTCATCGAGTGCTTTTGTAAAAACCCCTTTCCCTCCCATCAGAGGTAACGGCGTATCCAGAACCAGATCACCTTCGGTTTTGATAAATACAATCTCCGTAGGGGTTCCGGTTGAGGCCAGTGCAGCTGCTACCATTTCCGCCTGCCAGACAGCCAACTTGCTGTCACGTGTTCCGATGCGAATCAATTTCAAACTCCTTGTTTAAACAGCCGCGCAGGTGTTTACCGGATCCGGGCGGCCGGGGTATTATTTTTCCAGTTCAATTTTGAACATATCCTGCACTACGCGCGCAACATGGTCATCATGCTCATGCTGCTCTTTGAGATGGTCAATGGAGTAGGCTAGTATTTTGTTGACAATACGGCGGGTTAACTGCTCGGCATGCCGGGCTTCATCATCCCCATGTCTGCGGGTGAATTTATCCATTTCGGCACTGCGAATATCTTCCAGTCTGGCGGTCAGGGCCCGAATCGTGGGTACGACACGCTGCTCGTTGAGCCATCGTTTGAAATCATTGATTTCTTCACTGATAATCTGTTCTACCAGAGGGATATTGGATTCACGCTCCTTGTAGGTTTCATCGAGGCGGTCATTGAGCATATCCATGTTAATCAGGCGTACACCGGGCAGATTTCCGGCTTCAGGCTCGATATTCCGGGGAACTGACAAGTCCATAAGTACGAGGGGTTGTGTAGCACCCTGCGAGCGGACACGTTGAAGATGTTCTACTTTGAGAATGGGTTCTGAAGCTCCGGTAGCAACAATAACAAGGTCAGCATCGCTGAGGTGGTCCGGCATGTCCTGGATAGGCGCCACATCCACATCAAAGCGTTCAGCCAGTCGTTCGGCCTTGATCGCGTTGCGGTTAAGCAGCGTCACATTGCCCACTCCGGAGTTAATCAGATTCATGCAGGTGACTTTGCCGATTTTCCCGGTTCCAATCAGAACTACGCGCTTGTCGCGCAGGGTACCAAGTTCGTGGCGGGCTGCCTGAACAGCGGCATAGGCCGTAGTTGCGGCCCCGGAGCCCAAAGAAGTTTCGGAACGGGAACGCTTGTGGGCTCTGAATACGGACTGAACACAGCGGTGCATCACGCCATCAAGCATGTTGTGATCAACGGCGCGGTCGTAGGCTGTTTTGACCTGCTTGATGATCTGTAGGTCGCCCAGTATCTGGGCATCCAGCCCGACCGATACCCGAAAGAAATGCTGTACGGCATCTTCGCCTCGCTTGGTAAAGCCGAATTTTTCAAATTCAGAACGGGTTCCGCGAGAATATTTTACAAGCAGACCAGCCAGTATTTCGGCCCGGTCACTTCGTGCAAAAAGTTCGGTTCGGTTGCAGGTACTAAGCACCATAATTCCGCCAAGACCGAGTGCATCGGCCTCGCGAAGCAAATGCTGCTGTGCGTCATTACTGAGCGAAAACCGCTCTCTGACATCCAGATCAGCATACCAGTGACTTATCCCTACTATCAGAAAATCCGATAGTGTTGCCGTATGTACAGACATTGCGAAATCAGACTGTTGTTGCTGTCTCTTCGTCCGCCTCAGCCGGACTGTCATCGTGCGAAGAGACGTGTTTATCCACATCAATATGAGCTATCCGGAATTTCACCTCATCCACCAGTGCCCGGATAAATTTGGGGTGGTCATTCAGCCCCCCGGTTACTTCAAGTTTGTCGTAATGATAGCCGTCTTCTTCCAGTTCTTCCGGAAGTTCAATACCCAGTTCGTGCAGGGTTTCAATATGGTCGGTGACAAAAGCCACAGGAACCATGAGAAAATGTTTTATCCCGTAGTCAATCAGACGCTTGACCAGATCTTCGGTGTTGGGTTGTGTCCATTTCTGCGGACCTACTCTGGATTGGTAACTGATCCAGTAATTTTCGCGGCGGTCGCGCATATCCATAATGGCTTCTACGGTATCCACAATCTGATCGGTGTAAGGATCACCACTCTCCACTTCCAGAATCGGGGTTCCGTGTGCCGTGAAGATAACATGCACTTTAGCCTGCTCTTCGGGCAAAAACCTGGCCATACCCTCGTCAATCCGCTCATTAACCGCTTCGAGAAACGGCTGACTCAGATGGTACGACTTTATGGCATATTCATTCCATTTAGGTTCTTTTCCTTCTTTTTTGAAATCCTCCCGCACATTTTCCCAGTCACGCAGACTGGAGCCCGTTGTAGTCCACGAGAAATGCGGATAGAGCGGCAAAAGTACGGCATGCTCAATACCATCTTCCATCATCTCATTCATGACCTGGTCTGCAAATGGCCTCCAGTAACGCATAGCCGTATAAACCTTGACCTGAAATTCAGGCAATTCAAGCCCGAGGGCTTTTTCCAGGGTTCTTCGCTGCAGTTCCGTGAGCGGATTGATGGGTGAGCAACAGTCCGAAACCACCTTATTTGCCCGGTTCAGACAGTACTTGCTGCCCATACAACCCTTAGGACAGCCATTGATTTCGCGGTATTTCTCAGCGATTTTTTTATATCGGAGTTTGGAAATAACCGATGCCAGTCCTGTCTGAAACTTTCCACCGCCCAGCTTGATGATATCTTCATCACGGAAAAGATTATACAAAAACTCACGCGTAGCTTCTTCCGATGTAGGTCCGCCAAGATTGGTTACAACTACGCCTAATTTGGGTTTATGCATGATTTTTCGAAAATTTGTCAGGGCTTGAAACTAATAATTGCGCCCGGTTGTCCTGTTGTATTAATGCGTTTACCATACCGGCCAAAGAAAAAAAGACATAGTTGACCGCTACTGCGTAAAGGTCGCTATAGTTTGTGAAGAGATTGTGAAGTCACCTGACGAATCGCGGCACCCATGCAATTTAGAGGCGGTCTACATAATTTAGCGTATACCTGTACTTTTAGCACTGCAACAGGTACTCTGATTACGTTTCCAGGCGGCTTCTATACCTGTAGGATTCATACATTGCCGGACGTTTGCTCGATTACAACAGCTAGTATCGAAATACGACCAGCTCGTCATCAGCATCGTTAACAATGTAAATAAGCTGCTCGCGGACGTTCACAGCAATTCCCTCCCCCTTTTCCATACCGGTCAGGTATTTTCTGCGTGGATTCAGGTCCCGACCCGTCACCACTATTGCCGCCGACTCATCACTCAGAAACCATAGTTCATCGTTGATTCCATCGTAATAAATACCTGACAAATCCTTGAGTTCATACTCCCCGCCAAAATCGATTTCCCGTGTTTCAAGAACCCTGAAATCATCAAGTGACAAGGCAATAAACAGACGGGGATTTTTTTCATTAACGATGTACAGCTGATTCAGCGTTGTATTGATGGACAAACCTTCAGGACCATCATTGGGTCGGTCATTATCAACAGGCAGTGTCGCTTCCCGAATGACTTCCCCCCGCGAATCGATTTGCCGCACCATACGTAACCGTTCTTCAACCACATAAAGCGCTCCGGTACGTCCATCTGCGGCTACCCCTTCGAGGTCATCCCCACGATAAGGCACCTGACCCTGAATGACTCCATCGAATGAAATTCGGTACACCCTACCCCCACTCTGGTCGCTGACGGTGTAGAGGGCCTGAAGGTCGGGCGTGAAGGCCAGTCCGGAAGGATCCGTTATTTCAATAGCGAAGCGCTCACCGGGCGCCAGCTGTACCGGCCCGGGCAGATCATTGTCTTTATTGCAAGAAACCAAGGTCAGAAACCCGACCAGCAAGCGTAAAATGTACATCCTGTATGCAGATTTGGTTATCTGCTAAGATACAGGTTCTTGAATTCATAGGGCTTGCGGAAGTGCTCATCCTCAAAGTCTTCCATAAAGTAGATGGTCTCACCGGTTGATTTCATCTCCGGACCCAGCTCTTTTTTGACTTCCGGGAATTTGTCAAAGGGGAAAACCGGCTCTTTGATGGCATAATGTTTGAGTTTTGAACTCAGATCGAACTCAGACAACCGGGCGCCCAGCATGACCTTCACCCCAATGGCTGATTCCGGCCGTCCCGTTGCCTTGGCAATAAAGGGGATGGTACGGGTGGCACGGGGATTGGCTTCCAGCACGTAGACCACTTCGTCTTTGATGGCATATTGGACGTTGATAAAACCGACTACATGCATCGCTTTGGCAATCCGGTTCTGATAATCCTTCATGGTTGCGATTACCTCATCGCTCAGGCTGTAGGGCGGCAGAACGGCGGTTGAGTCGCCGGAATGTACTCCCGCGGGCTCGATGTGTTGCATAATGCCGCTCACATGCAGGGTTTCCCCGTCATGAATAGAGTCAAAATCCACTTCAATGGCGTGATCCAGATAGTGGTCGATGAGGAATACATTTTCCGGATGGGTTTTGAGCAAATCCTCCACATATTCAGTGAGCTCTTCGGGTTTAACCGCAATACGCATCCCCTGCCCGCCAAGCACATAGCTTGGCCGGATGAGTACCGGGTACCCCACAATTTCAGCCTGCTCAAGGGCGCTGGCCACATCCGAAGCGATACCATAGCGTGGGAAGGGAATATCGCACTGTACCAGCAGTTCTGAAAACTTGCCCCGGTCTTCGGCCAGGTCCATCATATCGTAACTGGTCCCGAAAATCCGGATTCCGGAACGCTGAAAATGTTTGGCGAGTTTCAGTGCGGTCTGACCACCCACCTGCAAAATGACCCCCTCCGGCTTCTCATGTTCAAAAATATCCAGCACACGCTCCCAGAATACGGGTTCAAAGTAGAGCTTATCGGCTACATCGAAATCCGTAGACACGGTCTCAGGGTTGCAGTTCACCATGATGGTCTCATAGCCCATTTCCTTGGCCGCCAGTACGGCATGGGTACAGCTGTAATCGAATTCGATGCCCTGGCCGATACGGTTCGGACCGCTGCCCAGAATCATAATTTTCTTACGGTCGCTGATTTCGCTTTCATTTTCACCCTCGTAGGCTGAATAATAGTAGGGCGTCTGGGCAGGGAACTCCGCAGCACAGGTGTCAACCAGCTTGAAGGATGGCAACATCCCCATCGACTTGCGTTTCTCACGTACCTGATCTTCCGTCACGGGTGTGGCACTTTGGGAGAGCAGCCAGGCAATCTGCTTATCCGAAAAACCGGCCTGCTTGGCTTCGAAAAGTTCGTCCCGACCCAGCGATTCCAACGTCTGACCTTCCAGACGATTTTCGATACTGACCATGTATCGGATCTGCTGCAAAAACCAGGGGTCTACATAGGTCACATCATGAATCTCCTCAATGGATGCTCCCAGTTTGAAGGCATTACGAATCTGCAGGGACCGGTCCCAGTAGGGCTTGAGAAGCCGCTCACGCACATGCTTGCGATCCAGTACTTCATACCCATCAGCGCCCAGACCAGCCCGGCCAATCTCCATACCCTGCCAGGCCTTGTTCAAGGCTTCGGCAAAATTCCGGCCTATGGCCATGACTTCACCCACGGCCTTCATCTGGGTACCCAGTTCCTCGTCCACGCCGGGAAACTTCTCGAAATTAAATCGGGGTACCTTGACAACCACGTAGTCAATAGCGGGCTCAAAACATGCCGATGTGGTTCCGGTTATCTGATTTTTCAGTTCATCCAGGGTGTATCCAACGGCCAGTTTGGAAGCTACTTTTGCGATGGGATATCCGGTTGCCTTGGAGGCCAGCGCCGAGGAACGGCTCACGCGGGGATTAATTTCAATGGCTACGAGGCGGTCTGTACCCGGCTCCATAGCAAATTGCACATTACAGCCTCCTGCGAAGGTCCCGATGGAGCGCATCATGCGGATGGCTGCATCGCGAAGCAGCTGAAATTGCTTGTCGGTCAGGGTCTGTGCCGGAGCAACCGTCACCGAGTCGCCGGTGTGTACACCCATCGGATCGAAGTTCTCAATGCCGCAAATGATAACGACGTTGTCATGGTCATCGCGAAGCAGTTCCAGTTCAAACTCCTTCCAGCCGATGATAGATTCTTCCAGCAGAATTTCATGGATGGGTGAGAGCTCCAGTCCACGAAGTACCTTGCGTTCGAACTGCTCCTCGTTCCAGATGATACCGCCTCCCATACCGCCCATGGTGAAGGAAGGGCGAATAATCAAGGGGAAGCCACCCAGTTTCAGCACGATTTCTTTGGCATCGAGCAGCGATTTTGCCACGAAGCTGCGACATTGCCCCACGTCGATCCGCTCCATGAGATCACGGAACTGCTGGCGGTCTTCGGTAATATCGATGGCATCAATATCCACACCGATAATTTTGATGTTATTTTTTTCCCAAAACCCGGCATGGTGCAGATCGCGGGCCAGATTCAGCGCGGTTTGACCACCCATGGTAGGCAGTACGGCATCCACATTTTCGATCGCGCAGATTTCCTTAATCGACCTGGTGGTCAGGGGCTTGAGGTAAACCGCATCGGCCATCATGGGGTCGGTCATGATGGTGGCCGGATTGGAGTTAATGAGTACCACACGGTACCCTTCCTCTTTAAGCGATTTGCAAGCCTGAGTACCAGAGTAATCAAACTCACAGGCCTGACCAATAATAATAGGACCGGAACCGATGATGAGTATGGTGTTAATATCGTTTCTGCGGGGCATGGTATTCGGTTTTTGGGGGTCTGTGTAGATCAGTTATATAAAGAGAACCGTGCAACACGTGCACAGGGATTTAATTCCCACGGTATTGTTTAATCCGTTCGATGAATTCGTCAAAAAGGTAGCTGGAATCATGCGGACCGGGTGATGCTTCGGGGTGATATTGCACGCTGAAGCCGTTGAAATTCCGGAATTGCAACCCCTCAACGGTACCGTCATTCAAGTTGACGTGCGATATTTCAGCCACATCCGGATTTACCGTCTCGGGCAGTACGGAAAATCCGTGATTCTGCGTTGTAATCTCAACGAGACCTGTTTTCTCGTTTCGAACAGGGTGATTGGCGCCGCGGTGTCCCACGTACATTTTACCGACGTTGATTCCCGCTGAAAGGGCCATAAGCTGGTGTCCCAGGCAGATGCCAAACATGGGTTTGCCGGTTTCCTTGGCTTTGTTCACCACCTCAACGGCATAATCCATGGGGTTCGGGTCGCCAGGACCATTACTGAAAAAGAATCCATCCGGATTCCAGTCCATCACTTCTTCGAAGGGGGTTTTGGCAGGGAAAACGCGGAGGGCTACTTCACGATGTGTGAAGCTGTTGATGATGTTCTGTTTGATTCCATAGTCGAAGGCAGCAACACGATACCGATGTTTTTCCGGTGATACCGTCTGAGCTTCAGAGCGGGTGACCCGTGAGGCCAGCTCAAGCCCTTCCATGGGCACCCAGTTACGTGCTTTTTCAACCAGCTCACCGGCAGTGAATTCCTCGCAGGAAATGACGGCATTCATCACACCTTTTTCGCGGATATGACGCACCAGCTTGCGGGTGTCAACACCGGTAATACCCACAATTTTGTTACGCCGCAGGTAGGTGTTCAGGTCGCTGTCAGCCATGGTATTGCTGTAATCCCAGGAAAAAGCACGGACAACCACGCCGGCAACCATCACCTGCCGGGCTTCATCATCACGCGATGAAACCCCGTAATTTCCGATATGCGGATAGGTCATCATCATCAGCTGACCATAGTAGCTGGGATCGGTGAAAATTTCCTGGTAGCCGTACATACTGGTGTTGAAACAGAGTTCTCCACCACTGGTGCCATGATAGCCGATGGCAAAGCCGGTTTCAACGGTGCCGTCTGACAGGGCGATGGTGGCGCGCTTACGTTCCTGGATTGACATAAATCAGAGTATTTTGGGGATAAGTGAACAGCTGTAAAAATGCATCATGCGATGTCTGTGCAAAAAAAATCCGACTCCCTGAAAGACAAGGGTCGGATTGATGAAATGAAGTGGAATTGGTAACTGCACAGTTCAGAATAACGCGTAGATGAAGGGGGCCAGAGCCGTGTTGCCGGTTACAACAATAAGTAAACCCAGCAGAAGCAGCACAAAAACAATCGGAGCCAGCCAAAGTTTCTTTCGAACTTTCAGGAATGTCCAGAACTCTTTAAGAATGTCTGCTTTTGCCATGATAAAAATCTAAATTTTTGGAATATAGTGTTTTTTGAAGGCTTTAAAAAACATTTTAGAGAAGTGAAGCCCCGGAACCTGCCCTTTCAAACCACTGCTGATTAGCTCAATCTCCCATCCGGGCGCACAGATTGCTGTCCCATTTCCGTGCCTACCTGCAGCGCCGGTATCATGACCGAACGGGCACCCGACTGCTCAAAAAGCTCTTTTTGCCGTTCGTTCAGGGCAAGCACCAGTATTTCCCCGGAAAAGCCGCATTTCTGGAGCAGTTTCACAGCATGCATTTTAAGTTCGAATTCACCTGACATGGCCAGCAAAATGGTTTTGAGATCGCCCATATCCAGGTCTTCCCAAAAACTACGGTCCTGCACATCCCCGTAAACTACACGTCGGCCTTCATCCAGGTAACGCTCAAGCTTATCGGGGTCGATGTCCATGCCTACTACCTTATGGTCATGCTCATGCAACCAGTCATAGGCTGAGGTTCCCGCGGTACCCAAACCCACAACCAGATACTCCGCACTACCCAATGTTTTGAGTTGTTTATCCTGGGTTTTCCCGCTTCGTTGCAGCCGGATCAGATATTGTTGCAGCAATTCCCAGATCCGGTCTTCATTTTTGACGATAATGGCATTGATTGCGTACGATACCGCGGTCAGCAGTGCGAGTATGACGATCCAGGTGGAGGGTATAATATCTGCATTTACAGCAACGGCACCGGCAATCAGTGTAAATTCACTGTATGCCGTCAGAGACAGGGTTGCCTGAAAACCGGATCGCGCTCGCATCCTGAAAAACATAAACAGCAGAAAAAACAGCACCGCCTTGAACAGCAGCAGCACCAAAAAAAGTCCGGCAATACGTATCCCATCAGCGTCCGGCAGCCCCTCCAATCCGATCTGAAGGAAAAATCCAACCAGAAAGGCCTCTTTGACACCCCAGATTTTTTTCTCCAGAAGCTCGCCTTTTTCTTCACCGGCCAGCAGCATCCCAAACACCAGCGCCCCAAGTTCGCCGCTCAGGTTGAACCATATAAACAGGGAATCACCGCCAATGGCCAGGGCCAGTGCCATGAGCAACAGCAATTCGTCGCGCTCAATTCTGTTGACAATCCAAAGCAGCACCGGCTTAAATAGGGGTAATAACAGCAGTAACAAGGCATACACGCTGGGTATGCCACCACCCGCATAGGCAATAATGGCTATAGCTACCAGATCCTGAATTATCAGAATACCAATCGATACCCGGCCGTAGTAAGCTCCCAGTTCTCCCCTGCTTTCCAGCGTTTTGGCGGTAAGTACCGTACTTGAAAATCCCAGTGTCAGGGATATTATGACCGCCGATTCAACATTAAGTCCGAAATACAGTGATATAGGAACAAAAATAGCAGATGTTACCAGCAGGTGAATCAAACCAACGCCCAACACCTCGAGCTGCAGTATATTTTTAAGCTTGATGTGCAGCCCGACCGTAAAAAGCAGAAAAATGACCCCCAGGTGGGCAATTTCTTTGAGAACCGGTCCCTCCTCGTAGCCCAAAAGGCCCAGCACAATACCTGCGGCAAGGTAACCAACCAGGGGCGGTATGTGTGCCCTGGTTACCAGCAAACCTAAAATAAATGCAACCCCAATCCAGAGAATGTCCATAAGTGAGCGTGTTTACTAATCAATTCAAGCTGAACCAAAATACAAGAATTCGGCCATAACGCGCAGGCAGGTTAGACCTGTGAAAAACTGCCGTGAATATCTTATCTTTCGATCCGGCTATTGGCGTAACCGGTTCATGATCATCTACTTTCTGCTCACTGATTTTTAAAAATGTCATCATCGCAAACTATTTTGCTGGCCGACAGCGGCTCCACCAAGACAGAATGGTGTCTGGTCAAGCAAGACAATACTTCAAAAACCCTGTTCACCGGCGGTCTGAATCCGTACTATCACACCGAGGAGAGTATCGGTGAGATCCTGCGCGATAAACTGATCCCTGCATTAGACAATATCCCGGTTGATGGTGTCTATTTCTATGGGGCCGGTTGCACCGGCGATGAGCACACCACCATGCTCAGGAAGGTTTTGTCTGATGTATTTGGCACAGAAACGGTGGAAGTTGAAAGCGATATCATGGGCTCCGTTCGCGCAGTATGCGGACACAAACCCGGAATTGCGGGAATTTTGGGTACCGGCGCGAATTCCTGCAAGTACGATGGCGAAAAAGTGATTGATAATGTCCCGGTGCTCGGCTTTATTCTGGGAGATGAGGGAAGTGCCGGATATTTCGGCCGAAAAATTCTACAGGGCTATTTTTACCGGGAAATGCCGGAAGACCTTAAAAATGATCTGGAAGCATCGTACGACATGAATCGCGGTACCATCCTGGAAAACGTGTATAAAAAACCGCAACCCAATACCTATGTTGCAGGTTTTGCAAAATTTATCGGTCGACATTCCGGTCATCCCTATATCCAGGGCATTCTCAGGGAAGGGTTGCAGGAAGCCGTTCAGCGCCACATCCTGAAGTACGATGGGGTCTATGAAGTGCCGGTTGGTTTTGTAGGATCCGTTGCCTATCACAATGCCGCCCTGCTTCGGGACGTACTGCGGGAAAATGGACTTACCACCGGCGAAATTCTTCAAAATCCCATGCCCAATCTGGTGAAATACCATCGAGGCTTAATTTAAGCGGCAGCCAGTTTGCTGCCGCTTCTCCCGCACACTTCTGATTAACCGTCATCAAGGTTTTGAGTGGACTGCGGAGCTTACGGGATGTAATAGGTTGGAGAGCCTGGTCCAACAGGAAGACCGAGCCCGAAAACCCAGAGATAGAAGAGCAGTACCCAGCCTAACAGGAAAAACATGGAATAGGGCAGCATGGTCGCTATGATAGTACCGATACCCAGCTTACGATCGTACCTCGTAGCGAAAGCCAGTATAAGCCCGAAATAACTCATCATAGGTGTAATAATATTGGTGGTGCTGTCGCCAATCCGGTATGCGGCCTGTATCACTTCCGGCGAGTACCCGATGAGCATGAGCATGGGCACGAAAATCGGTGCCGTAATGGCCCATTGTGCCGAAGCAGATCCCAGCATCAGGTTCACAAAACAACACATCAGGATGAACGGTACAAATACCATCGGACCGGTAAGATTGATGGCTACCAGGAAATCGGCGCCCTTCACTGCAACAATAGGACCCAGATTACTCCATCCGAAAAAAGCGACAAACTGCGCTGCAAAAAACACCAGTACAATGTAAAGGCCGAGGGTGCTCATGGCCTTCGCCATGCCTTCAATCACGTCACGGTCTGATTTCATCGTGCCGGTGGCCCGACCGTAGACGTACCCCGGGATCAGAAAGAAGACAAAAATCAGGGCAACCATCCCCCGGAGCAACGGTGAATCCAGAACATCTCCGGTCTCGGGGTTACGCAAAACGCCCCATTCCGGATAGGCTGACATAAATATGGCAAAGGATACCCCAAGCACGGCAAGACCGGCCATTTTGAGTCCATGTTTCTCCCTGGCGGTGACCGGTTCCATGCTATTGTCGTCACCCAGGTCTTCACTGGCCCTGGAAGGATCGTAGGGTCCAAGCTTCGGCTCAACAATTTTCAGTGTAACGAATGTCCCGATAGCCGTGATCAAAAATGTGCTGGCAATCATGAAATACCAGTTAACCGCCGGATGAACGGTGTAACCCGGGTCGATGAGGCGAGCAGCCTCTTCGGTTATTCCCGCCAGCAGCGGGTCAATGGTGCCGATGAGCAAGTTGGCGCTGTACCCCCCCGAAACCCCGGCAAAGGCAGCGGCCAGTCCGGCAAGCGGATGCCTGCCCAGTGCCAGAAAGATCACAGCAGCCAGCGGAACCAATACCACATATCCCATTTCTGAGGCCGTATTGGAAACAATACCTGCAAAAACAATGGTCACGGTGACAAGGCGTCGGGGTTCAAGTATAAAATTCAAAAACGGAAAGACCAGCTTTTCGTGAATCAGCCGAAGTCCCGGGATATTGAGGTAGAGCGCTATCACCTTTCTGAGACCCGATTTTCCTTCCACTGATGGAATTTCAAGGACCCTGAATGAGGCCGCTGCCAGCACGAGTGCCCGTATAGCAGCACTGATCAACCCCGATTTCTCTGCAACACCCACGCCAAGCAAGGCAACCAGTACGGTTCCCAACGGCACAAACCCGGTGAAATTGGTTACCAGGTTTTCCACAATTCGTCGCAGTCCATCCCCGTTGAGCAGGCTCACAACTTCTATTACACCGTCCGGCGCCCTGCCACGGGCTCCCTCCGGTCGGGGATCTATAGCACTCAGACCGAAATAATCAGCTACTCCACTGAGCAGTACCACGCCAAAGGCAAACAGGGCAAATAAGGTTACCGGATGTGGGAGCAGATTCCCCAACCATTCTACGGCATCCAGAAATCGGGTAAACGCAGATTTTTTTTGAGGTAGTCCGGAAGGATTGCCATCGGGCGATGGAGTCTGCATGGGAGGGTGGTTAAGTGGTGAAAGGCCGTACTGCCTTTGTATGAGACAGATTCTATTTGAGATGACCAGCAGCGAGGATGCAAGCCACGGGAGTGTGTGCATCGAAAGGCCCAAAATACTTAAGACCGGTCAATTCTGAAAACGCTTTAAAAGACCATCATCTTCATACAGAATACACTTCCGCCACTTTTCCGGTATTCATCGGTTGACACTTCCAGTACGGTGAAACCCAGTTCATACAACTGGCGGTTAACCTTGGTACATCCCTGCTGAATGATAACATGCTGACCGTCAGGGCATGTTGCGTTACAGGCAAAAAGAGCTTCCGCCTCGTACTGATCGGCTTCTACAATGACCGGAATCACAGCTCGGATTAAATCCAGCCCTTCATCGGTGAACGCATGCGGGTAAATCAGGGCCGTTTTGCTGTTGAGCATACAAAAGCAGGTATCAAGAT
The DNA here is from genome assembly GCA_001314545.1 of Bacteroidetes bacterium HLUCCA01. Taxonomy (GTDB): domain Bacteria; phylum Bacteroidota; class Rhodothermia; order Balneolales; family HLUCCA01; genus HLUCCA01. Next base: position 61,285 of record LIHN01000015.1, on the reverse strand, counting down.
GATAGAACGATGGATGACGAAGCTCGAGGGCCACAACGGGGACGTCAAATAACGCGCTAACCTGGGTGTAGGCATCCAATGAGGAACGAAAACCGTACCCACCCCAGATCAGCCGCTTCCCGGAATGCCATATGGCATCGCCCATACCTTCAAAATCGCGCACCGTGTCCGACTCAATGTGATGTACGGTGTAGGCATTGGCCTGGTACCACTGCTGGATAAAACCCACCTCGTCTTTCCGCTGGTCGGCATGCATACGGCTCATCAGAACATGTTTGCTGCCGTTTTCCGAAATATAGGGCAGACTTTGGTTGGCACAGAATACCATATCAGGCAGGCCCGCCTGTCCCTGAATGGCGTGAATCTTTATTCCGGCCTGCACAAATGCATCCCGCACCTGCTCCCATTCCTGCCGGGCTGCGTCCCGGTCAACCGAACCCACATGTCCTTCCATGTGAGGATTGATTACATAGTCAATAGTAAAATACTCCGGTGTTACCATAAGCGCTTCCTTGGGAAGCGGCATAGTCGGGACTTCGGCGAGCGAAAATGACAGTTCATCATAACGGGTTATGACCGTAGATTCAGGCATAGATATGAAATATTTAGTTGCGTTGATTAGCCGGAAGAATGCCACAATTGAGGTTTAGCGGAGTTAAAAGCCGTTTGCACATTGACGTGACTGTCAAAACCTGCCAGCGGACGGCGAAATATAACGAAATTGACCGTATTGTTCGGTTTTTCGGGGCGGCTTTCTTATTTTCAGAGGCAGTAAAATAATCGGCTTTTCAGGCAAAGAAAAGCGGTTCCAATTTAATCATCCAAATACAGTAAACGGCATGAAATTCATTGTTTGCATCAAGCAGGTCCCGGATGTTTACGCCCCTCTTCAAATTAAAAACGGCGAACTCTCTATGGATACCGACCGCATGGTGCTTAACGCCTACGACGCCTCGGCTGTAGAAGAAGCCCTTGTGCTCACGGAGCAGCACGGCGGGGAGGTAGAGGTGGTTCTGATTGGCCCCGATAAGGCCAAAGAAACCATTCGAAAAGCCCTGGCCATGGGCGCTTCCCGCGGACATCACATTCATGTGGAGGACAGCACCGGGCTGGATTCCGCTGCCTTCGCGGAGATACTAACCGCTTTTTTTGAGAAAAACAGCTGCGATGTCATCGCAACCGGCAAACAGTCACAGGATACAGACAGCGGTCTGGCGGGCGGTATGCTGGCCGCGCATCTGAGTCTGCCCTACGCCGCCAACGCAGTAGGACTGCATATTGATGGAGGTAACACCCTGGTGGTGAAACGCCAGGGCGATACTGGCCAGGAAATGATCGCCTTGCCGTTTCCCTGCCTGGTGACCTGCTCCAATGATATGAACAATCCACGCATACCCAGTCTCAAGGGAATCATGGCTTCCAAGAAAAAACCCGTAGAAAGTCTGACATTGGAGGATTTGGGACTTACTCTGGATGGTGTCCGCGAATCGGTAAAAACAACAACACTCAGCTACCGGGAGATGCCGGCCCGTGAAGCCGGGAAAAAGCTGGAAGGTGATGCCGAAGAACTCGTCAGCAACCTGCTTAACCTGCTGCAAAACGAAGCTAAAGTACTTTGAACTGATTTTTAACCCATTGAATATATTGCAATGTCATCCATTTTAGTATACATCTCCACCAACGGCGGAAAAGTTAAACGGTCTTCACTGGAAGTACTCTCGCATTGTCGGGAGCAGGCCGGTAAAAATGGACTCGAACTGGCTGCCGTGGTGCTGGATCCCCGTGCCGAAGACTACATAGATACCCTGCAGTCGTACGGCGCAAAGACCATTTACACCGTAAGCAATCCGATTTTTATCAATCACCTCAATGCTCCTGTTTCACAGGCCCTTGAGCAGGTTATCGCGCAATCAAAGCCCCGTGTTTTTGCCTGCGCCTCCACGGAGGGAACCAAGGATGTGCTGGGTGCCCTGGCAGCCAGAACCGGTGGCGCCGCACTGCCTGATGTGGCCGCTTTCGACGTTACCGCAGATGGTGTTTCAGCGCTGCGACCTGTAATGGCAGCGAAAATTCTGAGTCAGAACGATGCCCGTGCCGACCTCATCCTGGTCAGTGTACGTTCCGGCTCCTATGACGCCAGTCCCTCCCCGGTTGTCGCCGGGGTAGTTCCTGTCGACTTCGTGCCGGCTGATATATCCCAGGTTCTGCGCGACGTGCTCAGCAGCGCAGGCGATAAAATCGACCTTTCCGAAGCCAATGTAGTTGTAGCTGCCGGACGCGGAATTAAAGACGAGGAGGGCAAGCAACTCGTGGAAGAACTCGCTGATGCCCTGGGTGCCGCTATAGGAGCATCCCGCGCTGTAGTTGAAAACGGCCTTTTCCCGGCTACCACGCAGATCGGGCAAACCGGCAAAGTGGTCTCACCAGAGCTGTATTTTGCCGTTGGTATTTCCGGGGCCGTCCAGCACACAGCCGGAATGAGCAACTCCAAGGTTATCGTTGCCATCAACAAAGATGGGGATGCACCTATTTTCCAGATGGCTTCCTACGGACTGGTGGGTGATTTGTACAAAATCCTGCCCCTGCTGACTGCGGAAATCCGCGCGTTGAAATCAGCCTGACCCCCTACCTGAAGACTGCAGCTGCCTGAATCACAGTCCAGCTGCATCCGGATATGCAGTCCGCCGCGAACCGGTTGGTTGCTCGTACACGAACCTATTGAAACTATGGACGATAAATTCGATTGTATCATTGTTGGCGGTGGCATCGCCGGACTCAGCGCTGCGCTGACGCTGGCACGCAGCAATATGAAGTTCCTGCTGGTTGAGCGCGGTGAGTTCAGTGGAGCTAAAAACGTATCCGGCGGTGTGTTATGGGGTTCCAGGCTGGCTGACCTCGTGCCGGATTACTGGCAGGAAGAGGCCGGATTTGAGCGATATGTCCGCCACCGTAGACTGACGTTTCTGGATGATCAATCGGCATTTTCCATCGATTTCAAAAGTGATCACTTCAATGAGCAACCGTACAAGGGACTGATTGTACTCCGCTCCAAATTTGATAACTGGCTGGCCGGCAAAGTGGAAGAGGCCATTGCTGAAAGCAGTTACCCGGAAGATTCCTTCATCGCCACCAACATCCTGGTTGATACTATTATCATGGAATCAGGGCGCGCCGTGGGTATCCGAACCGGCGAAGAAGAATTTCATGCCGATGTGGTCATCATCGCAGAAGGGGTAAACAACCTGCTCACCCGTCAGGTCGGACTTCAGGACAACTATGTGCCCGCTGATTACATGGCAACCGGGGTCAAAGAAATTATCCGCTTTGATCAGAACGTACTGGAAGACCGGTTTCAGCTGGATGGCAACTCGGGACTGACCAATGAATTCATCGGATTTGCCTCCGATGGAGTTGAGGGTGGAGGTTTTCTGTACACCAACAAAGATTCCGTGAGTATCGGGCTGGTTTTGAACCTGAAATCAATGCGTGAGAACCTGAGCCAGGACCGGAAAGTATATGATATCCTCTCCCATTTTAAATCCCACAGCGCCGTCAAAGATATGCTGCGCGGCGGTGAGGTGGTTGAGTACTCAGCACACGTGGTATCCACCGGCGACCAGCGGGCGCTTCCGCGCGAGCTCTACACCGACGGAGTGCTGCTGGCCGGCGAGTCGGCCAACCTGCTGTTAAATTCCGGCAAAGCAATCCAGGGAATGGATTATGCTATGGAAAGTGGAATTCTGGCCGCAGAAACAGTTGCCGAGGCCAAAGCGAAGGGAGATTTCAGCAAAAATACCCTGAAGGAGTACCGTAAAAAACTCGATGACAGCTATGTGATGAAAGATCTCCGAAACTTCCAGAGCGCCGTACAGTTTTTACACAGCCATGAAATGTTCACCTCAGTTCCGAAGGTAGTGAACGAATTCGGGCGCAGCTTCTTTACGGTAGACAACAAACCCACGCCCAAAACACCGGCCATGCTGAAAGATGCCGTCAGCAAACATTCCAGCCTGTGGAACATGATAAAATTAGGAATCAAAGGAGCGCGATCACTATGAAAAAGATGAGTATTGCTGAACGACTTGGCACGGTCAGCTACGTAAACCAGGGACTATCTGAGGCCAAACCCCATATCCTGGTTGAAACCGATATCTGTAACACCAAATGCGATCATAAGTGTACTACCTATGTTTGTCCGGCTAATTGTTACACCCTCGACGAAATCGGTCACGTACATTTTCAGTTTGAAGACTGTATTGAGTGCGGTACCTGCATGTACGCCTGCGACAAGGGCGCTGTGAGCTGGTCGTACCCCGATCCCGAGCGCGGCCGGGGTGTTAAATGGAACTTCGGATAAGTATCCGTCCCCTCATTTTTTAACAATTCCTTTTTTGGGTATTTGCCAGACTGTGAGTAGCTTTATGCCGTTCTGGAAGCGCTTTTTTAGCTATTTTGGTTTGAAATTTAATACTATCAGGAATTATGGAAGCTACGTTGCAACACAACAGATTGTCGTTTGATTTAACTGAAGATCAGGAGCTCATCCGTGAGACCGCACGGGACTTTACCGAACAGTTTGTAGCACCCGGAGTACTGGACAGAGATCAGTCCAGGGAATTCCCGCATCAGTTGGTGCGACAGCTCGGCGAAATGGGATTGATGGGTATGGTACACGCTGAAGAATACGGCGGCGCGGGAGCCGATACGGTCAGTTTCGCCCTGGTTCTGGAGGAGATTGGCCGGTGGGATGCTTCGCTGGCGTTGACCGTTGCCTCACATACCAGTCTGTGCTCGGCTCACATCGCCCTGGCCGGCTCGCACGAACAGAAACTAAAATACCTGACTCCCCTGACCCGTGGAGAAGTGCTCGGCGGATGGGGTCTTACGGAACCCGGAAGCGGCAGTGATGCGTCCGGCATGAAGACGACAGCGGTTCGCGATGGCGACCACTGGGTGCTTAACGGAGCGAAGATTTTCATCACACAGGGTACGGTTGGGGGCACCTTCGTAGTTCTGGCCGTTACCGACCGTGAAGCGGGCGCCAGGGGAATCAGTGCCTTCATCGTTGAAAAAGGCACCCCCGGATTTTCGCATGGGCCAAAACTTCACAAACTGGGGATGAACTCCTCAGACACTTCCGAGCTGTACTTTGAAGACTGCCGGATTCCCGCAGAGAACCTGCTCGGCAAGCTGGGACATGGCTTTATTGATACGATGAAAATTCTGGATGCAGGCCGGATTGGCATTGGTGCCATTGCCTGTGGTATTATCCGCGGAAGTATGGAAGAATCGCTGAAGTATGCTTCCGAACGCAAACAATTCGGCAAGCCCATCGGCGAATTCCAGGCTATACGATGGAAAGTTGTGGACATGATGGTGGCCTATGAAGCCGCGCGCAACATGATTCTGAAGGCTGCCTGGCTGAAAGATCAGGGCAGACCCTACACCATTGAAGCCTCCATGGCCAAACTTTTCGCATCAGAACAGGCAACCAGGGCCGCCCTGGAAGCTATTCAGATTCACGGCGGGTATGGCTACACCAAAGAGTATCATGTAGAACGGTTTCTGCGGGATGCCAAACTCCTGGAGATTGGCGAAGGCACCAGTGAAATACAGCGCCTGGTTATCGGGAAGCATCTTTTCCGCTGACAGTGATTCGGGTTGTTCAGTGGTCCAGACGGTTGCAGGGCGCTAAAAAAAATCACGCTGTTAATAGCCTTCATTTTGGTATTTTCGGAGTAGCACAATGCACACACGAACCCGTTTGAACAGAATCTTACAACTTTAGTATCACTACACGTATGGCAAAATTTAATATTGACGACGCCTATAACTTCGAATCGCTCCTTAGTGAAGACGATCGGATGATTATGGAGACCGCCCGTGAATACGCCCGCACGAAACTTGAACCGCGTGCTATGGAGGGTAACCAGCAGGAAATATTTCACCCGGAAATACCGGCTGAAATGGCCGAACTGGGACTGCTGGGTGTTACCATCGACCCGCAATATGGTGGCGTTGGAGCATCGTATACCGCCTATGGTCTCATCACCCGGGAAATTGAACGCGTTGATTCGGCCTATCGGTCGTTTATGTCGGTGCAATCTTCACTCGTTATGCATCCGATCAACGAATTTGGTACCGAAGAACAGAAAAAACGGTTCCTCCCGCGGCTGGCAACTGCCGAAATCATAGGCTGTTTTGGTCTGACTGAACCAGATCACGGAAGTGATCCGGGGTCTATGGTAACCACGGCCGTTAAAGTTGATGGCGGATGGGTACTTAATGGTGCCAAAATGTGGATTACCAACTCACCGGTGGCCGATATTGCCATTGTTTGGGCGAAAGCAAAAGAGCATAAGGACGACAAACCGGTCATCCGCGGATTTATTGTAGAAAAAGAATTCAAGGGGTATTCGGCGCCGGTTACGCACAACAAGATGTCGCTCCGGGCATCACACACCGGTGAAATCATCCTGGAAGACTGCTTTGTTCCCGATGAAAACGCATTCCCTGACATTCGCGGACTCAAAGGTCCGTTCAGCTGCCTGAACAGCGCCCGGTACGGTATCGCCTGGGGTACGGTAGGTGCTGCCGAAAACTGCTATCACAGAGCCCGGCAATACACCCTTGAGCGCAAGCAATTCGGCTACCCGCTGGCAGCCAATCAATTGGTACAGACCAAACTGGCCAATATGCTAACAGACATTACGGGGATGCAGTTGCTGGTACACCGTCTCGGTCAGCTTAAAGACAGCGGCGAGCTTCATCCTTCCATGATTTCCCTGGCAAAACGCCATAATGCCGGTAAAGCGCTGGAAATTGCCCGGGTTGCCCGCGATATGCTGGGTGGCAACGGTATAACGGGTGAATATCGGGTTATCCATCATGTCATCAATCTGGAATCGGTTAATACCTACGAAGGTACCTACGATATTCACGGCTTGATACTGGGTCGTGATATTACCGGAATACAATCGTTTACTCCCCGCGGAAACGACCTGTAAGGGAACAACATAACCCTGCCCTCTTTTGGGTGTGACCGGCTGCCATACGAAATTATGGCAGCCGTTTTTTTTTCGCAGCATATACAGAACGTGCCTCGAACGTGCATCGTGTAAATGCAGGCGGGCATTATGCAGACACAGGATTCAACAGAGACAATAGCTACAGGACTCAATCGGGATGCAGCTTTACCAGGGCCTGTCCTGCGTGTAAATCTATATGAACAAGTTATGTCACATAATTAGCACATAATACTTGACCTTTAAGGCGGGATTGTGTTTATTGCACATATATTACACATAAACCAATTCCGCTGCCATGGATAATGTACAACTGACCAGTAAGCAAAAGAAGTTTTTAGATTATATCATCACCTACCGTGACGAGAATGAGATCTGGCCAACCTACCGGGAAATTGCTGACCGGTTTGGGTTTAAGTCGCCCAACAGTGTGACACAGAATCTGCAGTCATTACTGAAAAAAGGCTACCTGGTTAAAACGGACGATAATGAGTACGAATTACACCAGCGTTATCTCAAAAAGAAAACCGTGCAGGTTGATTCGCAATTGGAAGAACCCCTTTACGGAGGTATACCTATCCGGGGTATCATTTCCGCAGGTTATCTTCAGGAAGCAGTGGAATCGAATCTTGGCAACATTACACTCAAACATCTTTTCCCGAATCTACATAAGCTGTTTGCACTTCGGGTTTCAGGGCAAAGTATGCGTGATGCCAACATCAATGACGGTGATTTTGTACTGCTGGTTGATGATGATATCCGTGACGGGGATATTGGCGCTGTAATGTACGACGGTCAAACCAGTCTTAAGCGTATTTATTACGGTCCGAACGGGTTACGTCTGGAGCCGGCCAATGATGAGTATCGGGATATTCATATTGAGCCGGATATTTTTGAGGAAGTGCGTATCATTGGCAAGTATGTTGGTCATGTAAATCGAAACGGTATCTACAAAAACGTTCATCAAAAGGCATCGTAGCCAGACCACGGTGTCTTTTGATCAAAGCTATTAAACGACACTATGGACTATGAATTAAAGGATTTTCGAAGCGAAGTTGTTGAACAAAGCAAAACAACCCCTGTTGTTCTCGACTTTTGGGCTGAATGGTGTGGACCGTGCCGGGTTCTGGGTCCGGTTATCGAAAAACTGGCTGCCGAGGCTGCAGGCCAATGGAAGCTGGTAAAAATAAACACGGAGGTACATCAGCAGCTGGCGGCACAGTTTGGTATTCGCAGCATACCATCGGTCAAAATGGTCTACAATGGCGAACTTGTCGCTGAGTTTGCGGGCGCCTTGCCTGAAGCTCAAATCAGACAGTGGTTAAAGGAGAACCTGCCCGCCAGCCAGGACGATGACACCCTGGCTCATGAGGAGCTTTTGGATCAGGCCATCGCTTCCGGTAATCGCACTGAAACCCACCGGCTTTTGGAATACCTGGTGGGTAAACAACCGGAAAATGCGGCTTTCATCTCGGCGTTGGCAATGAGCTGGCTTCCTGATGACCCCGAGAAGTCCAGGCAGATACTTGCCGGCCATGAGCATGACAGCAAATATGAAATCCAGTTTCAGACTATTGACACGGTTGCCTGGCTGGCAAAACTGGCTGCAGAAGCTCCGGATGAAGTACCCATGCAGGAAGCATTCAAGCAGTCCGCCCGACAGGTAGTAAGCCATCGGTATGAAGAAGCACTGAAGGGGTTTCTTCATATTTTAGGAACGGACCGAGCTCTATACGAAGACGGTGCCCGGAAAGCGTGTGTAGCCTTGTTTACACTGCTGGGTGAGAATCACCCGGTCACAAAAAGCTACCGTCGCCGATTCAGCATGCTATTGTATTGATGATAAACAGTATATTTGTTCCCATCCAAAACTAAGTACAACGCTATGTTCCGAAAGCACACAACCGATCTGCACAATCAAGGTCTTGTTTTTAAAAATCTCAGAAGACACCAGCACGATGGTGGCCGGGCCTGGATCAAAGACGGACAGCTCCATGAGGCCATACGTGACGTGAATCCTACACTGATTACCAAACCGGCAAAACCAGCTATGGAACTCGCTGAAAAAACAGATTTACCCGCTGCAGGTGAATAACCGAAGCTGAACGAGAAGCGTATTCAACTTCGCGCTATTTTTCAGTTTTGAAATTGTTGAGAAATCGCGTAAATTTCGAGTCTTCCAAAAAACACACTTTTTAAGTACAGATATACTGTTATGTACGCTATTGTAGAGATTGGTGGTCACCAATACAAAGTTTCCAAAGACCAGGTATTGTTTGTAGATAAACAAAATACAGCTGACGGCAAGCTTTCTATCGATCGTGTCCTCCTCGTTGCCGGCGAAAAAGGCATACAAGTTGGCACCCCTGTAGTTGAAGGAGCCAAAGTTGAAGCTACCGTGCTTGAACTGGTCAAAGCTGACAAGATTATCATCTTCAAGAAAAAACGAAGAAAAGGGTATCAGAAGAAGACGGGTCACCGTCAGAAGCTTTCTCAAATTCGCATAGACAACATTATTGCTTAATTAACGAGGTACACGACTCATGGCACATAAGAAAGGTGGAGGATCCACAAAAAACGGTCGCGACTCAGAATCTAAACGTCTGGGCGTAAAAAAATTCGGCGGACAACACGTACTGGCAGGTAACATTATCGTGCGTCAACGTGGAACTACCTTCCACCCCGGAGACAACGTAGGGGTAGGAAATGATTTCACCCTCTTCGCCAAGACCGACGGCGTTGTAGCCTTTAAAGTAGGTTACAACAAACGCAAGTTCGTATCTGTTGTAGAAGCCTGATTCCAGGCTTTAGTTAAGCCTTCTTCGGCAAATATTTTAACAAAAAGCCCCTCCGGTTCCGGTAGGGGCTTTTTGTATTTTAGTACATGTCTGTTGAAGAATACACAACCGATAAGCCCTGCAGAAAATCCGTCGGGGTCAGTCCTCACATATGTAAAGATCCCTGGCTACATCACCACGCTTTCTCACGCTATCAATGAATACACTACCCGGTCTCCCAGAACTAAAACCTTCTACCCTGTACTGCATTGGACGAAACTATGCAGATCATGCCAAGGAACTGAATAATCCGGTACCGGAAACCCCGGTTATGTTTACCAAGCCCTCTTCCTGCATTATTCATGACAATGGTACCATCCTGTTGCCACACGGTGCCGGGGAAGTTCACCATGAAGCCGAGCTGGTCATCGCTATCGGTAAAACCGGTAAGCACATAATCCGCGAACAAGCTATCGAATACATAGCCGGGCTGGCTGCAGGCATTGATGTCACAGACCGTGCGGCACAGACACGACTTAAGGAAAAGGGTCTGCCCTGGCTGCTCGCCAAAGGACTTGATACATTCGGACCTGTCGGAAATTTTACGCCGCCGGGCAAACCCGGCCAACTAGAAGATATAGACGTGATCATGGAGGTAAACGGACAAATTCGCCAGGAAGGAAACACCCGAGACCTGTTGTTTCCGGTAACGGACCTGATTGTGCGCCTGTCGGCCCTATTCACACTCCAGCCCGGAGACCTGATCTTTACCGGAACCCCGGCTGGTGTGGGACCCCTAAAAGACGGAGATCTGGCCACGGCACGTATCAGGCATCGTGGTGCTGAATTATCCAGCGTTACCGTAAACGTAGCCCACTCTTAACGTACTTATTCCTCGTGTATCATAAGATCGCCCGCATCGTTCTTTTCCCCCTCCTGATGCTTCCCTGGCAGGTACAGGCACAGCAACCCGCCGCCCCGCCGGATACCGACCGGCTCCCGTTCTTGTCGGCAGAGACCCGTTACCTTTGGCCAACCAGCGCCAGCGACTACATGTCAGCAACCTTCGGCGAGACCCGTTCGGCACACTTCCACGCAGCTGTCGACATCGGTACGTGGGGTCGACAAGGCTACAACGTCTATGCCAGTCGTGACGGGATCCTCAGCCGTATCGGCATTTCTCCATATGGCTACGGCAATGTAATCTACCTGCGTCATGAGGATGGAACGCAGTCTATATATGCCCACTTGCGTGATTTCGTGCCAGAAATTCGCCAATTGGCTGATTCCATCCAGTTTGAAACCTACACTGCCGATCTGGACGTCAACGTTGAAGCCTATGGCATCCAGTTCCGAAAAGGTGACCTCATTGCCTTCACCGGAAATACCGGAATTGGTCCGCCTCACCTGCATTTCGAATTACGAAGTCCAATTAACAACCCGTTTAACCCCCTGCTGGCCGGAATACGCGTACCAGACAGCATCGCACCCAGGTTTTCAGGCATCGCTGCAGAACCCATCAACGCGGACTCCCGCGTAAATGAATCCAAGCGTATCGCGCGCATACCGATTACCCGCCGGGGCAGTACCTATACATTCGGAACCATCCGAACCCAGGGCACCATCGGACTTGCCGTAGACGTGTCCGATCGGGCAGACGCACTCCGTAACGTATACGCGGTCTACGAGCTGCAGCTCTTTGTTAATGACAGTCTGTATTTCCACTCCAGGGTAGACAGTTTCAGCTATGATAAAGCCCGTCAAATGTTTGTAGACCGGGTGTATCCACTGCTACGAAGTGAGCGGAAGGGATATCAGCGACTGTTCATTCGTGATGGCAACACCCTGCCATTCTACCGCGATACCGGCACTACAGGTCTGTTGGACCTGCCACCAGGTCGGCACCGTGTACGGATTGTAGCCCGGGACTACTTCGGGAATGAGTCCAGTGCCGAGGGAACCGTTTTGGCAGCGTCGGCACAGCCCCTGCAACGGGCTTCTCATCCACTGCACGCTGATACCCTCAGGCACTCTGCAGAGGTCCGGGGAATCCCGGAAACCGGCCGGGATTACATCTGGACCAACAATTGGGTGAGCAATCCATCCCGAAGCAACAGCACGTCACTGAGCTATGTGCCCGCGGGTTCCTTCGCAGATTCCGTACACGTGATTACCTCCTTCAACGAGCATGCCACCTTTTCTTTGGAAAAAACCGGTTTCGGAACACTCTACTTTGGAGATACTCCCGCCTCCGTTCACCGCGTGTACCCCGGTCAGACTACGAGAATGCGGACTCCAGATCAGCGTCTTGAGCTAACGTTTTATCCGAACACTGTATTTGACACGCTCAGTGTGGTATTTGGCTATTATTATGACGAGGAAAACCTGCCGGTCATTCAGGTTGGAACCGATTCGGAGCCGTTGAAGGGTTCGTACGAGCTTCGATTCATGCTGGATGAAGCAGAACAGAACACCCCCGACATGGGTATGTACCGGGTCAGTACCCGCTCGCGTGGCCAGCGGAGCCTGGGTTATGCCGGCAGCAACCGGTCGGGTGATGCCATCCGGATCCGGTCCGGAAGTTTCGGAACATTTACGCTGGCCGCTGATACCACCGCTCCGGAGCTCAGCAGACCACGAATTTTCCGAAGAAGCGATGGCAAGTGGTTTGCTACGGTACGCGTGCAGGACGAATTGTCAGGAGTGACCCATCAAAACGCGGAGTTTTATGTCAATGGCGTGCGTGGAATAGCTGAATATGATCCCTTCGGCGGTATACTCATTTACCACCATCCGGAATTTCGGCCTGAACGTTTAAATACCCTGCGCATTGTACTACACGACCGATCCGGAAACATAGTGGACAGTACCCTGGAAGCTGTTCCCCGCTAGGTCTACACAAATGCAATACAGGATATTTCAACTTTAGCGTTCTTAGGCAGCGTCCTGACTGCAACCGTCTCACGGGCTGGAGGATTTTCGGGAAAGAACGTACCATACACTTCGTTGACACTGGCAAAATCGTCCATACTGCTCAGGAAGATGGAGCATTTAACGACATTGGGAAAGTCGGTTCCGGCTGCATTCAGTACCGCTCGAAGGTTTTTCATCACCTGCATGGTCTGTTCACCGACCTCATCGCTCACGAATTGCATTGTTTGCGGATCGAGGGGTATCTGACCTGAACAGTAGACCATACCATTGCATACTACAGCTTGAGCATAGGGTCCGATGGCAGCAGGTGCGTCCGGAGTTTGGATGATTTGTTTCATAGAAAATGGGTAATGATTTCGATTAGACGTACAATAATATACAGCCCCGTGCATTGTATTAATAGTGTAATCAACGTGATGCAGCCGGTCAGAGTGCAGTAACGTCTGCCTGATTCATACTGCACCGGCAGCAATTGGCCATACGCACACAACCCGGAATCGAGAGGCCAGCGAAAGCAGTCGGTCATGTTAATTCATGAACAAGCAAGGCATTGAGAATTCAATTCTATTGCACATGGTTTCATCTATCACTACCTTAAAACATTGAATTTCATCCGTAAACGAAACACAATTATTATGAAATCTTTGCTTACAAAAGCACTTATGGTGATGTTGGTGGCCGTAACCGTAGCGGCCTGCGGCGGGGACCCGAACATTGAATCGGCTAAGCTGAATCTGAACCGGGGTGATTATGAGCAGGTTGTCTCCGCAGCAGAAGCTTCCCTTGAAATGAATGCAGAAAATCCGCTTGGTCACTACTACCGCGGTCTGGGATTGAGCGAGTTAGGCAAACAAATGCCCGTAGCCGAGCGCGCAGAAAGCTTCCGGGAGGCCCATGCCTCGTTCGATCGGGCGGAAGAACTTTTTGAAGCTCAGTCGAGTCGGGCAGGTGAACGCGAGTTCATTCCCCTTCAGGTAACACAGATATGGGGTGAGGAGTATAACTCAGCCGTTAATCTGATTGTGCCCGAAGAAGGCGAACCCACCGAAGAGTCGCTGGAGCGTTCCATATTTCACCTTCAAAACGCCTACGCAATTCAACCAGACAGTGTCCAGTCTGTCGACGTCCTTTCGGAGGTATACTATATGCTGGGCGACCTGGACAACGCCATCACTACAATGGAACAAGCCATTGAAGTTGCTCCGGTGCCCGAGGCTTTCCGATTGGTGCGTCTTTCCCTGTTTCAATCAGAAAACGGCGACCGTGAGGGTGCATTGGAATCCCTGAATTCGGCTCGAACTGACTTTCCTGATGAAATTGAAATAGCCCAGGAGCTTGCCAATGCCTACCTGCAGCTTGGGATGGTTGACGAGGCGCTGGTTGTGGTGCGTGACCTGATTGATTCAGATCCGGAAAATGCCCAATACCGACTGGTTTTCGGCAGTCAGGTATATCAGCTGGTTCTTGAACTAAGCGATCGTCAGCGTGAACTCTATCGGGGTCTGGACGAAATGAACCGTGAACTTCGTGCCGCTGAGCGTGAATCGAGCCCGGACAACGCCCGCATCGCTGAACTACAATCCTCCATTGAGCAAACCAACGCTGAATTGGAAACATTGTACGTGCAGATTGAAGATTTAACGCAACAGGCAGAAGATGAGCTGATTGTTGCTGCTGAACTGGCTCCTGATGACGACTTCGTATTCAACACGCTGGGTGTAATTTATCAGAACCGCGCAGCTGCAATATTTGACGAACGCAATGTTACCGAAGATATTGACGAGGCTAACCGGCTGGATACACAGGCTCGCGACTTGCTCCGTGAGGCGGTTGTTTATTATGAACGTGCCGCTGAACTGGATCCTGACAACAGTGAGTATTGGTTGTCGCTGTTCCGGGTTTATACTACCCTCGGGATGACTGAAGAAGCACTTGAAGCTCAGGAAAAAGCCGGTTTTTAACGATAAACGAGCGAATTCTAAACTCAACCTGATTTGTTTAAAAAGAACATGACCCGAATGGCGAGCCTGGTGCTCGCATTCGGGTTCTTTATTTCATGCACCGGACAGCGCGAGCTGCTTACCGAAAACGTAGAACAAACAGAAACCGCTGTATTGCTGGAGCAGTCACAGGAGCTACTCCGCGATGACCCCGGCTCGGCAGATGGTCATTATATGGCCGGTGTTGCTGCGTACCGGCAGGCTGTAGCAGAAACGGCACCCTACCGGCAAGATTTTTATGAATTGATGGTGACCAGCTTTGACAAAGCCCGTCAAAACTATGACAACAGAAGTCCGGCACTGGACCATATGCACAGCCTGCAGCAAACGGCATGGTCGCAGGAGTTTGCCCGGGCGCAAGCCACACAAACAGATCCGGAAGCCAGCGGACTGACCACCGTGCATGCACAGAATGCCATTACCCTATACCCTGACAGTGTTCAGGTACATCTGCTCCTCAGCGAAATCTACCTGGAACAGCGTGATCTGGAACAAGCAGCCACATACCTGTTTCCTGTTGTCCAGTCAGGAGATCGTTATGGGGCGTACTACGAGCGATTTGCCTACCTCCAAACACGAAACGGTAATTACGATGAGGCCGGTTCGTGGTATCTGCGAAGTATAGACTGGATGAAATCTTTTCAGAGTCAGTCACTTTCACCTGCTGACAATCCAGCTCAAAGAGGTTCACTGCTGAACGCCTATCACGGAGCCATCAATACCCTTTCAGAGGCCGGGAACACGGAGCTTGCAATTTCATTGCTTAATGAACTCACTACTGCAATGGACGAAGCAGGTCCCTACCACGAAATGCTCATCGTTCAGCATCTGTATTTAATTCGTAATGCAGCTCTGGATACCTACACGGAATTCTCTGCCCCGGCTGTTGAAGACGCCATGTACAGCATACGGTTAAGCACCGAAGCCTACCCCGAACTACGGCCCTTCGCAGCCAACGAGTACATCGACCTGGCCAGCGCCTACATCGACCTTCAAACTGAACTCAACGATAGTTACCAGATCAGCCAAAGCCAGACCGTCGGTCTGTTTCTGGAGGAAGCCCGATACTACTATCAAGCTATGCTGGATGCGTTTCCGGGTAACGAAGAGGCTCTCTATGGTATGGCTGCCACGTACAACCTGACCGGGAATACAGATCAGGCCGAGGCATGGCTCGAACAAGTGAACCCGTAAAGCAACGCATTAATCTAATGGACAAGAATTTACATTTCAACACCCTGGCAATACACGCCAGACAACATCCTGAGTCAACTTCGGGTGCTGTGATGCCCCCCATCTTTCAGACATCAACCTACGCGCAGGAATCGCCCGGTGTACACAAAGGCCATGAGTATGCCCGGGTTACCAATCCCACCCGTACGGCTCTTGAGAATCTGCTCGCCGGTCTCGAAGATGCAACCGATTGCGCTGCCTACGCCAGTGGCCTTGCGGCGATGGATGCCCTGCTGAAAATGCTGCGTCCGGGTGACGAGGTCATCTCAACACATGATCTTTACGGTGGTTCTTACCGACTCTTTACCCAGGTTTTTGAACCCTACGGAATCCGGTTTCATTTTATTGACCTGACGGATATAGCCCTGCTTAAAGAGACGATTAACGCCAAAACGCGTATGATTTGGATTGAAACTCCTACCAATCCACTGCTTTCCATCATTGACATCGCAGGCGTCACCGATATTACCCGAAGGCACGGAATTTTATCGGTGGTTGACAATACGTTCGCCTCGCCGTACCTGCAGCAACCGCTTAAACTTGGCGCAGATGCCGTCATTCATTCCACCACAAAGTACCTGGGAGGGCACTCCGATGTGATTGGAGGGGCCATTTGCACCTCGCACAAGGAAATCATAGCGAACATGCGGTTTCAAACCAAAGCCAGCGGAGCAGTACCCGGTCCGATGGACAGCTACCTGACCCTGCGCGGAATCAAAACTCTGGCGGTCAGGATGCAGCGTTCCTGCGACAATGCCCACAAGATTGCCGCGTACCTGGTCAATCATAAAGATGTAGGACACGTATACTATCCGGGGCTGAGCACCCACCCGGGTCACCGCATTGCTAAAAATCAGATGCGCGATTTTGGAGGGATGCTTTCCTTTACGCTGAAAGACGACCGGGTTGAAAAAGCACTGAATTTCATGAGTCAGACTGAGATTTTCACCCTGGCCGAGAGTCTGGGTGGTGTTGAATCATTGATATCACATCCCGTGAGTATGACCCATGGCTCCATACCGGTGGAGGTCCGCCGAAAATCCGGCCTGAGCGATTCTCTCATCCGCTTATCGGTTGGTATTGAAGATGCGGACGATCTGATTGAAGATATCGGACAAGCCCTGGAAAAATGCTGATGTAATGCCCGTAAAAGCCTTCATAGCATCCCTGGCAATGGGCTTGATGGTCATAACAATGGCATCCTGCTCCAATCCCTTTGCCCCGAAGATGCTGGAAGGCGATATTTTAGGCGATTTACTGGGGAATCCGGCAACCATCGAGGGGTTTTATACCCGTTTTCAGAGTGCCTATCAGTTCCGCGATACTACCATGTACGGCCTGCTCATCCATCCCGATTTTATTTTTACCTTTCGGGATCAGCAGCAAAATGTTGATATCAGCTGGGGGCGTTCTGAAGAGATGAACTCTACAACCCGTCTTTTTGAAAATAGCAGAGATATTCAACTGCAATGGAACAATATAATCGACCGGATTGATGCCCCCGGCGGGCTGCAAACCCGGATTGTCAGACGATTTAATCTCACCGTACTGCTGGAAGGTTCTGATTTATTCCGAACCGACGGCGCTGCGGTCTTTACCCTAACCCGGGCTGACACCACCTCCAGCTGGCAGCTGATTCGCTGGCGCGATGAGTCAGACCTGTAACTTATTTGGAATATGAAAGAAGTAGTCATCGTCAGTGCCAAACGCACACCCATAGGATCTTTTTCCGGAAGCCTGTCTTCACTTACCGCCCCTGAGCTGGGTGCCATTGCCATCGGCGGAGCCATAAAGGCTGCCAAAATTGCGCCCGACCGGGTTGACGAAGTTATCATGGGCAATGTACTTACCGCAGGCGAGGGGCAGGCCCCGGCCCGGCAGGCAACCCTGAAGGCAGGTCTCAAAAATACCGTCCCCGCTACCACCGTCAACAAAGTCTGCGCCTCAGGAATGAAAGCCATCATGTATGCCGTCAATCAATTGCAATGTGGTGAAGGCGAGGTTATTGTTGCCGGAGGCATGGAAAGCATGAGCAACGTTCCTTTTTATCTACCCTCCATGCGGGGCGGACAAAAGCTCGGTCACAGTGAAGTACAGGATGGCATTCTGCGCGATGGGCTCATCGATGTTTACAAAAACTATCACATGGGCAATGCGGCCGAACTGTGTGCACGCGAGCATGGGTTCACCCGGGAAGACCAGGACGCCTTCGCCGAAGAATCGTACCGCAGAAGCCAGAAAGCGCAAGCTGAAGGATGGTTTGACGATGAAATTCTTAAAGTGAACATCCGCGATCGTAAAGGCAACGTTACCGAGGTGACGATGGATGAGGAAGTACAGCGGGTAGATTTTGCTAAACTCAAAACGCTAAGGCCCGTTTTCGATAAAGAAGGAACCGTGACCGCTGCGAATGCCAGTTCCATTAACGACGGTGCCGCCGCGCTGGTGCTGATGACAGCCGATAAAGCTGCTGAACTTGGACTTACCCCGCTTGCCCGCATACGGTCGCAGGCCAGTGCCGCAAAAGACCCGGAATGGTTTACCACAGCCCCGGCGGATGCCATTCCTCTGGCGCTCCATCGTGCAGGGCTGCATATTGAAGACATCGACCTGTTCGAAATAAATGAGGCCTTTTCCGTGGTTTCGCTGGCAAATAACAAACTTCTGGCGCTGGACCCTGCAAAAGTCAACATCCACGGAGGCGCCGTAAGTATGGGCCACCCCATAGGCTGCTCCGGTGCCCGTATCATAGTCACCTTACTGCACGCCCTCGGCAGGACCGGGGGGAAACTCGGGTGTGCCGGAATATGCAACGGCGGCGGCGGAGCATCGGCCATTGTGATTGAACGGATCTGATACGGACAGCATTACAGAGGGGTATTTCTTTTGTGAGCATCGTTTTTACTTTGTAATTCTGTGGTTAATTCCTATAATTAGAATTCAGAATATTAACGTCTTTCATTAAGACCGCCCTCCTTTAACCAATCCGGATCTCTATTGCGTCAAACTGTTACTGTATCTGAATAACGTTTTACCCTCGTTTAACACACGCGCAATACGCTTTGTCTTTCCGTAAGATGATTTTTAGAAGATCCGTTCTGCTGGTCGTAACCGTACTTATGTGCAGTTACGGCGTCCGTGCGCAGACCCTTGAGATTCTGACACAAACAGATTCATTCACAGACTACGTCCTGGAAAACGACAGCCTCCGCGCGGTGTACCGCTTCGAACTGACCATTCCGCACGATGGAAACCGTCAGACCTGGAGGGTGCTCGAGCAGGAAATTGTTCGCCGTGATCGTATTGCTGACGATGCCGACCTGAATCAAATCCTGGAAGAGGTACCCGAAAACTCACCGGTTATTCATACGGAAAACCCGGGGGTTTACCGCAAACAGCGGGTGGCGTCCTTGCTGGTACACGTCACCCGGCGTGATCCGGATTCCGACCGGCATCTGCTGATCACCCGACGGGCTGTGATCCGTGTGTATCACGAACCCATCTGGGATGAAACCGAAACCAGGCTCTCCCGGCAGATGCAGCTGGATACACCCGGCCCATTATCCACCGGAACCTGGTACAAAATCCCCATTAGCCGGGATGGTATTTACATTCTGGACCGGGCCTACCTTCAGAACCTCGGAATTGATGTAAATAACACTGATCCGAGGAATATACAGGTATGGCGCGCTCCGGGTACCGAGCTTCCGCGATTGAATGCAACACCGCGACCTGAATTTACGGAGGTCCCGATTTTGGTAACCGGTGAGGCCGACGGACAGCTCAACGCCTCCGATGCTGTTATTTTCTACGGCAGCAGTCAGCACGACGTCCGCTTCGATACAGCCAATAACCGCTTCGAACATAGCATTCATCCTTACAGCAACCTGAACTATGTTTTCATCACCGTGGGTGATACCCGGGGCAGCAGGCTGCAGGAAATCCCGGTGTCTCAACCTGCAAACCGAACGCTGCGTACGTTCACCGATTTCATATGGAAAGAAGAAGACCTTCGCCGTCCTGATACCCGAACCAAGTCGGGTCAGCAGTGGTTCGGTCAGCAGTTTAACGCCGATGCCGTCAACCGAACCCAAAGCATACTCCTTGACACCCTTTCCGGTCACGTTTCAGGTACCCCTGTCCAGATTTCCGTTGATGTGATTGCACGCGGCACACGTAACTCCCAGTTTAGTTTTCAGCTTGGCGGACTCAACGTAGGCAGCGCACAGATACCCGGCATTTCATCTTCCACACTCAATTCATCCAGCGGAATTGCCGCAAACCGCTCCCAAATCAATCAGACGCTCGACAACGTCACCCTCGATGACGACATCCTGAACCTGCAGGCCACATTCACATCCCTGTCAAACGATGGGATCGGCTGGATTGACTGGATTCGGGTTACCGCTACCCGCGAGCTTCGTGCCCGAAACGGTGTACTCCATTATTGGTCGCCCACGGACGGTCAGCCGGGTGAAATTGCCGATTTCCGGCTTTCAGGCTTCGCGAGTGTCCCCTTCGTAATGGATGTAACCAACCCACTTCAACCCATGTTGCTTGAAGTAGTTACAGAGGGCAACGACTACCGGGTACGCCATAATGCAGAGGCCGGTCGAAGGTTTGTTGCTCACACCCGACTGCTGCGACCGGAAAGCGGTAATGCTGTCCCGGCTCAAAATCTCCGAGGTATTACCGGTTTTCCCGATTACATCATCGTAACCAGTGATGACTTACTCGAACAGGCCCTTGAATTCGCAGATTATCGGCGAAGCAGCGGGGGATGGGAGCCGGTTGTGGTAACGCAAAACCAGATTTTCAACGAATTTTCCGGTGGTGTGCCGGATGTAACCGCCATTCGTGATTATGTGCGATTTCTTTACCTGCGGGCCGGAATGGATGACGAACGCATCCCCAGACATCTGCTTTTGTTTGGCAACACGACCTTCGATTTCAGGGGTATCAATCGTTCGTCACGGATGATCAACCATGTATTCACATTCCAGAGTGAAGAATCGCTGCGGCGTACATCAACCTACGGCAGCGATGATCTGTTCGTGCTTCTGGACAGTAATGAGGGGGTGTGGGCACCCACCGTGAGCTCTTTTTCCACCTTTGAACGCATCGATATGGGCGTGGGCCGGCTGCCGGTGCAGACGAGTGCCGAAGCCCGTAATCTGATTGAAAAGATTCGGCGTTATGAAAGTCCGGAAACCTACGGCGACTGGCGGACCATATTTACATTTTCTTCTGACAACAACGAAAACGGTCCTAATACCAATGAAAACGACTTGCACGTGTGGAATGCTGACGGAACCGCAGAGCGTATCAATCGTGACAACTCGGGAGTCAGAATTAACAAAGTCTATCAAATAAGCTATCCTTCTGTAAATACCCCACTCGGACGGCTGGCACCCGAAGCCACACAGGCGTTCATCAACAGCATCAACAACGGCACCCTGATCATGAACTTCTCGGGCCATGGCAGTGAACAACAGCTCACAGCAGAACGTCTGTTTACCAGCGATGACATCGAACGGCTAAACAATGCCGACCGTCCTACGATTTTCGTAACAGCAACCTGCGATTTCGGCCGTTTTGACGATCCCGACGATTACTCCGGTGCCGAAAAACTCATTAACTGGACCAACGGCGGGGCCATTGCAGCCTTCACCACCACCCGCGTGGTATTCACTAGTACCAGTCAGACCAGTTTTAATTTCGGGCTTAATATCCAGCTCACGCTACAGATGGTTGAGCGCGATAATAATGGCCTTCCACAGACACTCGGTGATATCTATCTGAACACGAAGAATACCACCGTGGGGGCCAGTTTCAACAGTAGGAAATTCGTTTTATTGGGTGACCCTGCCATGCGCATCGGCCTGCCCCGCTCACAGGCGCAGATTACACAAATCAATACACAAAACACCGATTCCGGCAATCGTGTCACATTGCGGGCACTGGATCAGGCCCGGATTAACGGGGTAATTACCAATCCGGATGGCAGCATAAACACCGGTTTCAATGGTGAGGCAGCCATTCAGGTCTATGACGCTGACCGCTTCATCAGCATAGCGCAGCGTGTCAACTGCAACAGTCTTCCCGGGTGCCAGTATCGGGTGCAGAACGATGTAATATTCAGCGGCAGGGTCTCCGTTACAAACGGCGCCTTCACCGGTCGTTTTATTGTGCCCAATGACATAGCCTACGACGACACTACCGGCAGGATACTGCTGTACGGAAGCACACCGGACGGGGGCGATGCCGTGGCCTCCTTCTCCAATATTGTATTCAACGGCCGTAACCCGGACGCCCAAAACGACGGAACTGGCCCGGATATTCAACTATTTCTGAACGATGAAACCTTTGCTGACGGCGATCTGGTCAATGACACTCCCAGACTGCTCGTGAACCTGGAAGATCAGTCCGGAATCAATACAGCCGGTGCAGGAGTTGGCCATGAACTGGTCGGGTATCTGTCACGCGCAGACGGCAGCGGCAGTGAAGAAACCTTCATCCTGAACAACTTTTACCGCAGCGAACTTGACGATTTCACCCGTGGAACCGTAGAATACCCGCTGGACAGACTTCAGGACGGTCAATACACGTTACGTATACGGGCCTGGGATGTATTCAACAATATGAACGAGGAGGAAGTCACCTTCGAAGTCGCCCGGGCACAGGATCTTGAGCTAAGACACGTATACAACTATCCGAATCCGATGAGTTCCTACACCCGCTTCGTATTCGAGCACAATCAATCAGGACGGGAACTGGATTTGTTAATCCGGGTTTATACCCTTAGTGGAAAGCCGGTAGCTCGACTTCAGCGCGACAATTACATCCCTGCCGGAAATAATATTCAGCTAAGCTGGGACGGTCGGGATGATGACGGCAACCTGCTTGCGGCCGGTACCTATCTGTATCATGTGCAGGTTCGCAGTGATTTTAACGGACAATCCAGAACGCGGGAAAAAATTGAACGGCTGGTCATCATCAGATAACCGGTTTCAACGTTCACACTATCACACAGACTTTAGTATATTCCGAACTTTATCAAAAAACGAAACACGATGAGCATGCGTACTTATTTTCTAGCCATACTGATTACGGGAATAACCGCCGTCACAGCATCTGCCCAGGTAGGTATAACGGCTGTTCCTTTTCTTCAGATTGAACCCGATTCCCGGTCCGCCGGTATGGGCAATACCGGCGTAGCCGTTGCCGATAATGCCACTGCACTGTTCTGGAATCCCGCCGGTTTCGCTTTCCAGGATGAAACCTCCCAGGTCAGTGTAACCCGTTCAGAATGGTTGCCCAATTTCAATACGGATCTGACCTACTACTACCTGTCAGGCAAGTACCATGTCAACGGTCTGGGGAATTTCGGCGCCCATATCACCTACTTCGATCTCGGCGAACAGGTACAAACCGATGAAATCGGTAACGAGCTCGGCACATTCCGCAGTTACGAAATGGCCGCCGGTTTATCGCATGGCATCAAACTGAACGAAAACTTCGCACTGGGTGCAGGTTTTCGATTCATCTACAGCCGACTGGTACCGGCCGGAATTGATGTAGGCGGTCAGACGGCGCAGAACGGAGCCAGTGTCGGGTTCGATATCGCCGGTTTGTATCGCACCAACCCCTTTACCGTGGCAGACCGTGATGCACGATTTAACGTGGGCTTTAACCTTTCCAACATCGGACAGGGCATGCAGTATGTGGACGATGAGCAGCGCGACCCCCTGCCCACCGTTTTCCGTGCCGGCTGGTCGCTGAATATGGACCTTGACACCGAGGGGTATAACACACTGACCATCGCCAATGACATTTCAAAAGTCATGGCCCGCAACGACTCCACCGGCAAAGCCATGCCCGTTTTTGAAGCCCTGTTCCGATCGTGGGACAGCTACCAGCGTTTTGATGCTCTTTCTCAGGAAACTGTGGAAGTCCCCCTGTCGGAGCAGCTGATGATTGGAATTGGTGCCGAATACTGGTATAACCAAATGTTCGCTCTCCGGGGCGGATATTTTTACGAGTCGCCCAACAACGGTGACCGGCAGTTCCTGACCTTCGGGGCAGGTATCCGCTACAATATCTTCGGGGTTGATTTCAGCTATCTGCAGACCCTCAAGGAAAATCACCCGCTCGCCAATACCATCCGATTCTCTCTGCTCCTGAATTTCTGATCCCACCAACTTGCGTACGATCATCTCATTTACCGGGTGGTTTAGCAGCATCGGACTGATGCTCCTGGCCACCTGGCCTGTTTTTGCCGGTCAGCCACAGCATGACCAGGCATCCGTAACCGCCAGCGGAAATATCCACATCGTTGCTGTGATGGTCGAGTTTCAACGCGATGACAACCGTTTCACCTCCGGGGACGGAACCTTTAATCCGGACTTTCTGGACCGTGATGATATTACCATCGATCCGCTTCCTCATGACCGGGGCTACTTTGAGGCACACCTCCTGTTCGCAAAAAACTACTTCGAACGGGTTTCCAATGATCAGCTGAGCGTCTCCTACGAAGTACTTCCCGAAATTGTCACCCTTCAGCAGGAAATGGCTGCCTACAGCCCTCTGGGTGAAGACGGGAAAGAGAACGAAAAACTGGCCTTCCTGGCCCGCGATGTATGGCAGGAAGCAGACCGTCAGGGCATGCTCAGCGGCAGAACCCTGGACCCGGATCGCACGATGTACGTCATCTTTCACGCCGGGGTTGGTCGCGACCTGGAGCTGGTGGGAACAACGCTGACCAAGACCCCGCAGGATATACCATCCGTATTTCTGTCCCGTACTTCGTTAAGCCGTCTGCTGGAGACTCCGGATTTTGGCGGATTTAATGTCAACGGAAATATCGTGCACAACAGCGCGATTCTGCCGGAGACACAATCACGTCCCGGGGAAAGCGTAATTGGCGAGTCCTTTGTGCTGGAACTATCCATCAATGGTATTCTGACTGCAACGGTAGGCAGCTTTCTGGGGCTGCCCGACCTTTTCAACACCGATACCGGTGAGTCGGGAATCGGTCGGTTCGGACTCATGGACGGTGCCGGCTTTTTCTCCTATTTCGGCCTGTTCCCGCCGGAACCCTCCGCCTGGGAAAAAACGCACCTCGGCTGGGTTACCCCGTTCGATATTTCAGACGCCGTAGCCGCATCAGGCCAGGTTACGGTCACCGCGCCCGGCAACGGCACTCAGGGTACTATCGCCAAACTGCCCATATCATCTGACGAATACTTCCTGATTGAAAATCGCATACGGGATCCCCGGGGTACCGGCCTCGAGCTGACCATACGCCGTCCCGACGGAGTTCTTGAAACGGTAAATATACCACGTGATGAAACCCGGTTTTCCAACAGTGACCTTTCCGAAATCCGCGATTTCATCCCCCCCGGTGTGCTGGTAGACGTGAGCCATTTCGACTGGAGCCTGCCGGGCCAGCTGGATGCCGGAGATGACCGGGAAACGGGCACCGATGACGACCGCTTTCTGAACGGAGGCATCCTCATCTGGCATATTGATGACCAGATAATACGCGAACGGATTCAAGATAATGCCATCAATAACAATCCCGATCAAAAGGGTGTGCGCCTGGTTGAAGCCGATGCGGCCCAGGATATCGGCCGGCCGGCAGGCGGGCTCACACAATATGCACAGGGTGCAGCATTTGACTTCTGGTGGGCGGGGAATGATTTCACCGTCATTACGCAGAATGGTGAACGCATCGTACTGTATGAAAATCGGTTTGGCGATGACACCCGTCCGAACAACCGCAGCAACAGCGGAGCACGTACCTATTTTGAGTTTCTTAACTTTTCAGACTACCAGGTTAACGCAACCTTCGATGTGCGGGCGGATCGTGGTTCGGTCCGGCTTCAACCAGCGGAGCTGCCACAACCCGGTGCATCGCCATCCGGCGCGTTTACATTGGAAGATACCGGCGGACCGCCGCTGGCTGTCAGCCGGTTTGTCAGCCAGACGGACACCCTGCTTGTACTACCAGCTGAAAATGGATTTACCTTGATGCACACCGGCACCGGTAACGAACAGTTTTTCAATCTGCCCTCCCCCCTGCTTCAACCGCTCATATGGAGTGATGGTATTACCCTTGGCGGCCGGGGAGAAGTTGTCCACGTGCAATGGGACATACCGTCATCGCAGTTTACGCAGCTGTGGAATCAATCTATACCCGACGGGGCCAGCGCGCTGATCCGAAATCCATCCGACAGTCAGACCATTGAGGTTGCCGGAACCCCTCTGGTGCTGAACAAAACCGACGGATCCATCGCAGAAACCCGCGTGGTAAATCGCTACCAATCAGGCAGTGCTGACGGCGTCACACGACATGGGGCGTTAACCGACGGCCGGATTCAGAGCGAAAATGAATCCGATATCTTTACGCTGAGCGGTCCGGAATCGGCCTCGCAGCGCCTTTACCTCGCCGTAACGAAATCCGGTGAAACCGGCACACCGGTCTTTCTGGTGATCACATCGGAGCGATTTCTCTTCCTTGACGGGCAATCAGGCGATATTCTAGCCGATATGGCTGCAGCTGATTACGGATGGCCGCTGCTTCACGACCTGGATGGTGACCATCGGGCGGACATCGTGTACGTAAATCACAGCCAAGGGACCCTCGAAGCACGCAATCAGCTGGGAGCCATGCTTGACGGATTCCCCCTCAGACCTGAGCAGGCAGAGTCAGGGCATTTCATCGGTACGCCGCTCATCGCTCAACACCCCTCGTCCGACGAAACACTATTGCTGATACCCGGCACCAATTCATACAGCTATTCCCTGCACGTTTATCAGACAGACCGTTTAAATCAACCTGTGGAAACGCTGCTGATTGGAAGCACCGGCAATGACAGGACTTTACTGCAACCGGTTCTCCTGGATGGTGTCCTGTATAGCGTGGCTCCGGGTGGTGAACTTCGAAGCTGGAGACTGGAGGAGAGCTACAGCAATGCAACATCCTATCCGTTTGGGAGTCCGACACACAATATGGCCGGCATTGTCCTTGCCGTTGATCAGAATCAGCCCTCCGGCGGGCTGCTCGTGGCTGAGGAGACCTACAACTGGCCCAATCCCGCAACCGACCATACTCATCTGCGATTTATGACCACGGCCGCTGCCGAGGTTTCCCTGAGTGTGATTACCTATGCCGGTCAACCCGTTTACGAAACCCGCCAACAAACCCCCGGCATGATGCCAACCGATGTGCGGATCAACACCCGTAACTGGGCCAACGGCGTTTATTTTGCCCGTATTACGGCCCGGGGCGACGGAAAAACTGAACATATGACCATAACCATGGTGGTGGCAAGATGAGGCACCGCACCGTGCTAAAACGCGCATCCATACTGATCATCGCATTACTGTGCCTTGGTTCAGCCGTCGTACAGGCTCAATTCAGGAATCCGCAGTTTTATGGCTATCCCATGCAGCACATGGAATGGTTTACAATTGAAAGCGACCATTTTCTGGTTCATTTTCAGGAGGGTAATAGTCGTCCGGCGCAGGTAACCTCCCGGATTCTGGAGGAAATTTATCCGGACATCACCGCGCTGTACGACTACGAACCAGACAGCAAGGTTTCAGTAGTATTGAACGATCGACTCGATTACGCAAACGGAGCAGCCTTCTTCCTCGACAATAAAATTGAAATATGGCTGCCGTCGCTTGACTCCCCGCTGAGGGGCTCCCATAACTGGTTACGCAATGTGGTTACCCATGAATTTGTGCATATCATACAGATTCAGGCTTCCATGAAGAATCCGCGCCAGCGAGCCATAACGTACCTGCAATGGCTCAGCTATGAAGACGTACGGCGCCCCGACGTGCTCTATGGCTATCCCAGCGGCGTAATCAGCTACCCGCTGTCGGCAGTAGGATTACCGGCGTGGCTGGCAGAAGGCACGGCTCAGTATCAACGGGCAGATATCCACTACGACTACTGGGACTCCCACCGCGACATGATTCTGCGTACCCGCATTCTCAATAATACACAGCTGTCTTTCGAGCGGATGGGTACGTTTGCCTCAAAAACCAGCATTGAACGCGAGGTAACCTATAATCAGGGCTTCGCATTTACCCACTACCTTGCGGCAACCTACGGCGAGCAGGTACTCAACGAAATAACCCGGGCTTTTTCACAGCGTGGTGTTTTCGATGTAAGTAAAGCCCTTGAAATGGCTACCGGCAAGCCCGGCGAGCAGGTTTTTGAGGACTGGGTCAGCTCCCTTCGCGACCATTACACTTCACAACTGGAAGGCCGGAAGGTCTCCGGCGGGGAGCTGATTGAGGGCGACGGATTCTTCAATTTTTACCCGGTAATATCCCCTGACGGAAGCGAAATTGCGTATGTGTCGAACCGTGGCCGGGACGACTCGCGGGTGCAGTTGTTCATCCGGGACATAGCAACCGGTCAGCTCGAGGCACTGCCTCAGGCAACCTCCCGGGCCTTTGTTGAGCAAGGATTCACCCTTAGCTGCGGACTGGAGCTGGAACCGGAAATCCGTTTCATTCAAAACACATTCAGTTTCATGCCGGACGGTCGGCAGATTCTGTACAACCGAATTCTGGAAACCCGATTCGGTGAACCCTATAACGACCTTTTCCTGCACGATCGCGATACCGGAAAAAGCGAGCGCCTTTCGAAGGGTGCCCGTTTGAGCGACCCAACCGTGCATCCTGACGGTAACCGTGCTGCGGTACTCATCCGGGAAGACGGTGTTCTGAACCTGATGATGCTGGATATTCAAAAAGCTAAGGATGAACCCGTACGTGATGCCGGCAGCCCATCACTAACACGTCTGACCCGATTCGACCGCGGTGAGCAGATTTACGCGCCTGCCTGGCACCCTGAGGGCAAATACCTCTACTACGCATGGGCTCGCGATGCACACCGGGAAATCCGCTTATTCGATCTGGAAAGTGGTCGTGAGTCCACCATTTTCCGGCATGATGCCGCGGACTTCCGTGACCCACACGTAAGCAGTGACGGAGAAACATTGTATTTCAGCTCAGACATCGACGGTATTTACAATATCTATGCCCTGGATCTGCGTACCGGATCCGTGAGCCAGCTCACCAGCGTGACCGGTGGCGCATTCATGCCACACAGTGATACCAACGGAAATATCTATTATGCAGAATACGTTGCACACGGTTATGAAATCCGTAGGGCAGGTCCCGCACCGATCGCTGAAAACATCCAGTTCCCCACTGACGCCAGCTCACTGCTCAGTCAGGTACATCCCTCCTATCAGCGACCCTATACCCCGCAGGAGCAGCTCGGTGAGCTGCAGGCAACCTCCTGGCTGAACGGCGTTATGGATACCGACCTTACCCCCCTGCCAGACAGCCTGTTCACCAACCGTCGGATGGAAGCTCACCCGTTTCAGATTCCCTCGGAGGGAAATCCACCGGCAGATATTCCTGCAGAGCGCACCCTGTATCCCTACCAGGACACGTTTACCTCCTTCAGTATCTATCCGGCCCTCCGATTCGATAACTACAGCAAAATCAAGGGATCCAATGCGGACCTGCTCACCTCAGGACGTATTGCCGACCTGGGCGCCAATATCTGGCGCGATGCCAAGGTTGGTATGTATTTCAGCTCCCGGGAAATGCTGGATCGCTTCAGTATTTTCGGCGGAGCCCTGCTGGGTCCCGGTTCAACCGATGCCGAACAGCTGGGCGACTACATCCGCCCGGCCGGTCTGAGTGCCATGGACCGCGATCTGTTCCTGATGGCCGAATACCGTGGTTTGCCCTTCATTGATGCCAAATGGTCGCCCACGGTTTCCATCGAGCTGTTCAACATTCGCCGCAATGTAGCTGACGGACTCTCTGTGGAGGAATTCCCCTGCACCGCCTGTCTGCCCGATACCACCAACATCGGCATTGCCTACGATATCTGGCAGGCCCAAATCAGTCTGATAAGCAAAATAAACCGGTTCAGTGTGATAGAGCTGGGATGGTATCATAGTCCGTACCGGGTTTCAACCAACGCTTTCTTTTCCCGGGAGTTCCGCCAGACCATAGGCGGCTCCTCCTCGCGGTATTTCATCGGAAATACCTATACCGCCGGGTACTTCCTGAATGTCAACACTCCCCACCGGCACTCCGACATCGTTCAGCGCGGTATTACCACCTCCCTGCGCTACAGCTTTCAGCCCAGTTCCCTGCTAGACGGCTACGATATTCGCGGCGGAGAGCTCATCCCTCAGTACAACGACTACCGCATACATACCACTGAGCTGGACATCCGTTACGGATTTCAGGCACTATCAAACCGACTCTTTGACGTTCGAAGCCGCTTTTTTACGAATTTCAACGGCAGCGATGAATACTTCTTCCTGGATTACATCGGCGGTTTGCCTGCCATGCGCAGCTACTCATTCTTCGCTCTGGGCGGTAATACTACGTTTTTCACCCAACTCAACTACCACCAGCCCCTGTTTGAACGCATCCATTATCAGGCCGGACGGTTCACCATTGACAAGCTCTTCATGCGTGTATTTGCGGAAACAGGAAACGGCTGGGGTGGTCCGCTGCAGGTTGGAAACAACCTGAAATCCGGCATCGGTGCCGAACTCCGATTGAGCATGAGCTCCTACTACCTGTTCCCCTCCAGACTGTTCATCAGCGCCGCATACGGTCTTGATACGTTCGATGTGAACCTGCCCGAGTCCTTCATCACCACCACAGGACAAAGCTCAGTTCAGTTCGGACGGGAAGTTCTGTTTAACTTCGGATTATTATTCGATTTCGACTTCTAACCAGCCAACAGCTTATGGTACTGCGTCTCGTTTTTGGCATAACAATCGCGCTTTTGCTTTCTGTAAGCCACGCAATCGCCATGCAGGGAGTGCAGGGTCAGGGTTCCTCCCACCCACGGCTGTCTGTCTCCTTGACCGGCCCGGGCGCAGTGTATGCCTGGCCGCTGCCGGAAGCCGGATTTTCAGCTGCTGCAACGGCCGGAACACACCGGCCGCTTACGCGTTCCCTTCCGGAAGTGAATCTGTCAACCCAAAGGTGGTTTACCTCGTACCGTCCTGACATACGGCCCTCCTCCGACCTGTACCGTCTGGATATCCCCTCTTCCCCCGACGCCAGTGCCGATATTCTACAGATGCGACCTGCTGCGAACATAACTGTCTCCAGCTCACAAGGCCGTTCCGTTTTTGAACAAATCAGCAATTCCCCGGGCAAAGGACTGCTGGCCTCGCTGATCCTTCCGGGACTGGGTCAGACTGCTAACCGACAATATTGGAAGGCTGGTCTTATGGCAGCCGTAGAAGTTGCCGTTGTTTACCTGTATGTGGATGCATCTCGTCGTGGCGACCGGCTGCAAAGGAGCTACAATGCCTACGGTGATTCAAATTGGTCGCTGGTCAAGTATACCGCATGGGTCCACAACTACTATATGAGCGGAGCTCGAAATCCCGATGCACCGGACCTGTTACCGGCTGACCTGCTTACCGAGGCTGGTCGTGCCGCCGCCAATCCGGAAACGGGATTTCCGGATCCGGCCTATAACGCTCCACTGGAATGGAGCTGGGTTAACCGTGAGGCCCTCAATGAAATGGAACGCCGCAGCCGATATACAAGCGGGACCAACTTTACCCACGAAGTAAACCCTTTCGGATCGCAGCAATACTACGAGCTCATGAGCAAGTACTGGCAGTTCGGTCCCGGATGGCGCGATTGGGATGACGCCGTCAATTCGGTCAATCTGGCCAGTAATGCGGGTATGTCGGCCATGTGGCTGAACCATGCGGCTCAGAACCGTCGTTTCAACGATGCCTATAAACTGGCCAACAACATGGTTTCCACCCTGATCTTCAACCATGTGATTTCCGCATTTGATGCCTACTTCACCATAAAAATGCGCCAGCATCGTTTAGAAACTACAGCCAGGGCCGATTATATGGGAAACCATCTGATGGTGACCTGGCGATTTTAACTCAGCCAGACCGTATATTCCCAGCATGATTAAACGTTTACTCACATCCGCCCAGTTTTATATCTACATAATCTCGCTGATTCTGCTGGTTACCGCCGGTGTGTTAAGCATGGACCGCCTGATTATGCCATGGTATACCAACTACAATGAAGGGATTACCGTACCCGATGTGACCAAGATGGCATTGGACGAAGCCAGTATACTGCTGGAATCGCAGGGACTGCGCTTTGTGGTGTCCGATCGGCGACCGCACGAAGCCTTCCCGCCGGATTACATTATTGACCAGTCACCCCTTGGGGCTTCTCAGGTCAAACCCAACCGAAAGGTGTACCTGACCGTTGCTACCAGCGAACGTCCAACGGCAACGGTTCCGCAGGTGGTCAACACCAGCCTGAACAACGCCCGCATCCAGCTGCAGAATCATGGCCTGCGGGTAGGAAATATCACTGTTGAAAGCTCCCGCTTCCGAAGCATTGTCTTGCGTCAATCTATTCCGGAAGGTACTACCGTTGACCGGGGAACCGTGGTTGATCTGGTGATTAGTGACGGATTAGGTCAGGAACGCGTACAGATTCCGGAAATAATCGGGCTCCGGCTGGCCGAAGGACAGCGTCTGCTGCGCGATGCCGGCCTGAGGGTGGGTTCCATCCAGTTCCGCGCCACCAATGAAATTGAACCGAACCATATTCTGGACTATTCCCCGAACGACCGTGACGAGCTTTTTGAAGGCGAATCCCTCAATCTGGTGATATCAGAACCGGTTATGGTACGCGAAGAAACGGAAAGCGGATCGGTTTTTGAGGGTAATCAGGATGTGCTGGAGTCATTACAGGCCGACACACTCCGACCCGAAACGCCGGTTGAAACCCCATAAATCAACGCCGCACCCATCCTGAGACCAGCATTTACGAACGTCACGAGCACAAACCATCTGTCATGACTCCTTCCAAACCCATATTGGCTCCATCCATTCTGGCAGCCGATTTCACCCAGCTTGGCGCTCAAATACAACTGTGTACCCAAAACGGCATTGAGTGGATTCACTGTGACATCATGGACGGGCACTTTGTCCCGAACATATCCTACGGACCCATGATTGTCAAAGCAACACAAAATGCTGCATCTGACGCCTTTCTGGATGTCCATCTGATGATCTATAACCCGGATCTTTACATTGATGCGTTTATCCGGGCCGGCGCCCGATTAATCAGTGTTCACGCCGAGGCAACACCCCACCTGCATCGATCGGTTCAGAACATCCGGGATAAAGGCATCAAAGCGGGTGTAGCCATCAATCCGGCAACACCGGTCAGAACTATCGAGGCGGTTGCAATGGATATTGACCTGGTTGTGCTGATGAGTGTGAATCCGGGGTTTGGCGGACAAAAATTCATTGAGCATACCTACGAACGCATAAAAGAACTCGTAAAAATACGTCGCGAGCGTGGTGCCGATTTCCTGATTGAAATCGATGGGGGGGTCGGTCCGGCCAATGCCTCCAAACTGCTGCAGACCGGTGCAGACGTGCTGGTGGCAGGCAGCAGCGTATTTGGAGCAGAAGATATACCGGCACGGATACGTGAATTTCAGGATCTGATGAGACCCGCCTGAGTATCGGGAACTGACTTAATGATAAATTCATTTTATCTTTACAGATACATTGCGTTCATTGCAGATACGCACTGCGGGTATACGAAATCCTCTTCACCCAATAAAACCAGATCGATCTGAATACTTCTACTACGCTCGAACTCACCAATCAATCCATTGTCATGGAAGACGTTGATCCGGCCACCGTGCTGGGTCCCCATGACGCCAACCTCAGACAGCTTGAAGACGCCTATCCGGCCGCAACCATCGCCGCCCGTGGCAATGTACTTCGGGTGAGCGGCACGCTCAATGAGTATCACGAGATTCGTAACATTGTCAATGAGCTGGTGGGTATAGCCCAGCGCACCGGTGTTGTCAGTGAACGGGATATCCGCACAGTGCTGAGTATCCGTAAAACAGCCAAGCCACCCAGACCGGCAGCCAAGTCTGCCGAAATTCCTGCCGCCGCAGACGGTTCCCTGCCTTTGATTACCACCCCGGAGGAGTCGGGGGTCATTGTTTACACGCACGGTGGCGGAGCCGTTCGGGCAAAAACGGCAAATCAGCGCAAAATCGTTGAATCGCATGCGAAAAACGACATCGTATTTGCAATCGGACCGGCCGGAACCGGCAAAACCTACACTGCCGTAGCCCTGGCGGTGAAAGCGCTTAAAGAACGACAAATCAAGCGCATTGTTCTGTGCCGGCCGGCCGTTGAGGCCGGTGAGAGTCTCGGCTTTTTACCCGGCGACCTTAAAGATAAAATCGATCCCTACCTGCGTCCACTCTACGACGCACTTGAGGAAATGATTGACCACGATCGCCTCGAAATACATCTCAACAAAAATATCATCGAAATCGTACCGTTGGCCTACATGCGAGGCCGAACCCTGAACAACGCCTTCGTAATTCTGGATGAGGCCCAAAACGCCACCACCACCCAGATGAAAATGTTCCTGACCAGACTGGGCATCAACAGCAAGGCCATAATCACCGGCGACGTTACGCAAACCGATCTGCCTAAGAAAACCAGCTCCGGTCTTGTGGAAATTCCGCGTATTCTGGGCAAAATAAAGGGCATCGACTTTGTATACCTGGACCAGAGCGATGTAGTCAGACACAAGCTGATTCGTGACATCATCGAGGCTTACGATAAGTACGAAGAAGGTCTTCGTTAATCCGATTATCTACTATGACCCCCAAGACCGAAGTAATCCCTCTGTATGAGGGAACATTCTCCGTTGGTACAGACAAAATATTCCACCGCATCAACCGTGAGGAACCGGCCCGGAAAGGAGCCCTTCGAATAGCCCTGAATCCTTTCCTCATCCGCCATAACGGAGTTGCCATGCTGCTGGATACCGGACTGGGTGATTTCGGCGCAGAAAGCCATATTCCGGTCACCATTGAAAACCTGCAGAACCACGGAGCGGAACCCGATGACATCCGCCATATTTTCCTGTCGCATCTGCATTTTGATCACATAGGCGGGATGGCTACGCGGGAAAATGGATTCTGGGAGCTGGTCTATCCGCAGGCAACGATCTATCTGAGCCGCAAAGAGTGGGATAAGCTGCATCGCATTGGTATTGAGGAACCGGATCGCGAGCAATATCTGCAATTTTTGGAGGTCCATGCCAACCTGCATTTTGTTGATGACGGTGACTCGCCCCTGGAAGGTGTACGGTGCACCTGTATTGGCGGGCACACCGAATTCAGTCTGGCCTGGTTCTTTGATTTC
Organism: Bacteroidetes bacterium HLUCCA01; assembly: GCA_001314545.1. Taxonomy (GTDB): domain Bacteria; phylum Bacteroidota; class Rhodothermia; order Balneolales; family HLUCCA01; genus HLUCCA01. The sequence goes on along the minus strand of LIHN01000015.1, from coordinate 26,003 downwards.
GGGGAAAAACACCGCTATCTGAATGCCGGCGATGTCATGAACACCAAGGGGGCACTGTCACGGAAGTACGCCGCCAAGTACGACTTCGACGGGAAAGCCAGTCAGCGTAAACGGGACGAACTCATCGACTACGCCCGGCAGCATGGATACAAAATACTGGCCTACCATGACAATCGGGAGAACATCATCGAGGTTTGACCCGGCTGTGCGTTTTCCCCGCAGCACAACAAATATCGGTTGCACCATGCCCCGGCGCAATCGCAGTTATATTACCGGCAGCAGCCAGGCAGCATGAAAAGTCGGATTGGTCGGGATGTGAACCCAACGCATCTGCCTCATTTGTATTTGAGCGAGGGGTGCAGTAGCTTTAGTCCCCCGTCAGCAATATGATATAGACCCCATTTCCAGATGAAGATAACCGACGCCAAGACCTTCCTGCTCGAACAAGGCTTTCACGATACCGTTGATGGTGCGGTGATTCTGGGATCGGGGTTGGGTGGTTTTTCATCGACCGTAACCCGGGCTGTTTCGGTACCCTACAAGGATATTCCGGGTTTTCCTGATGTTACCGTGGCCGGTCATGGAGGAGAACTGATTCAGGGTATGGTCGGGGATAGACGGGTGCTGGTGTTTTCAGGCCGATTCCATCACTACGAAGGTCATCCGCTGGACCGAACCGTCATTCCGGTGCAACTCGCCGCCGCTTTTAAGGCCAATGGGCTCATCGTTTCTAACGCCGCCGGCTGTATTAATACCCGCTTTGAGGTGGGCGACCTCATGCTCATCGATGACTTTATGCGCATAGGGTTCCGCAGCAGTTCCGGAAATCAGCTTGCCGAAACACGGTATGACAACCGTCCGCTCATTAACGTAGCACGGAAAACCGGATTGGAACTCGGCATTGAGCTGCGCCAGGGCACCTACCTGTTCGTAAAAGGACCCGTTTATGAAACCGCAGCTGAAATCAGAGCATTCCGGACGATGGGCGCCGATGCCGTAGGAATGTCAACCGTACCGGAATTGCTGGAAGCCCAGAAATTGGGTATGAAAAGCCTGGGAATAACCCTGCTGACCAACATGTCGACCGGCGTGACCCATGCCAGGCTGGAACATGGAGAAATCAAAGAAGTGGCCGACTCCCGCAAAGAGGATTTCAGCCGGTTTGTTGCAGCAGTACTGCAGCGAATTTAGCCTGCAACCGGGCTCTACCGTATCAGGGCAACGGCCAGCTCCTTTTCTTCGCCATCCAGGCGAATCCGATACATGCGCCCATCCGACGTTGGAGGGTGTTGTTCAGCGATTACCCGATCTCCGTAGGTACTTTCAGCCTTAAACTGGATATCAATATACTCAGGCCGGGCAGGCTCGAGCCCGCCGCCCATCGCTTCCAGCACCCATTCCATATAGCGTACATTGTTCACATGGCGCATAATATCGAGGTCAGCCCGGCGGACACGGAACGGGACCTCCGTATCGGGCTCCGTTTCAATTTTTGGCAGTCTTTTGGCCACCTCCACGTTGGCAAAGCGCTTGTTCGCTGCCCCGACGCGCTGAACCGCCTCCGGAGTTGGTATGGGGCGGCGACGGGCGATGTCAAGGATAATCCACCCGGTCCGGGCAGCCAGAATATGGTTACCATCCGCATCGTACAAGTCAAAATCCCTCCAGCCGAACAGGCGGTCGGCCCCGGAGGGCCAGGTTTCAATGCGAATGGTTTCGCCGGATTTCGGGTAACGGGTCATCCTGATGGTAAACCGGTTGAGAACCCACCCCTGATTATTGGCTACCATCGACTCCATAGAAAACCCGAGCCGGGCTGCATGGTTTCCGGCTGCATCCTGCATATAATTGGCAAGCGCCGAGAGCAGAATATGCCCGTCGGTATCTATTTCAAAAGCTTTGACCGTGAAAGATTCGGTCCACACAAAGTAACGGGGTTCGGTTGGCATGGGCGATGGTGATTGATGTTCAGCTTTACCACCCAATATATTGATTCGCCGAAACAGACGGTAATGCTAAGCCTAGGGAATCCCAAGAACTACATCAGCCCAGAGTATTTCACCGTGGTCAACAGCGTTGAACCCGAACCAACGGCGATGATAGCCCGGATAGGTAATCTCTATGGAATAATTACCGGGCGGCAGACCACGAACCAGGAAATTGCCCTCAGGGTCTGTGCTGGCACCGTATTCACGACCACTATCGTCATGGCGCGCCAACACATTGGCCCCTGCGATGAAGCCAAGGTGACTTCGATCTCGGACCCGCCCCCTGAGTTCAGCAAACTGGTTACCGGTGCCGGAATTTTCGGAGAATGATCGTTGGGTTCTCACCAACGACCCGCCAATATGCTCATAAGCAGGGTCGTTCAACAGGGCATCCAGTTCACCGGTATCCGGCATCCGTTCCCGGCTGCCCCGCTCTTGTTCTTCTTCCTTATCTAACCGAAATACGATGGGTAATTGCAGCACTACATTAACAGGTACACCACGCTGTACTCCGGGTGTGAATTTCGCTTCTTTTATGGCATCAAGGGCCATTTCATCAGCTCCATACCCTATACCGCGCAGTATAAACGGATCCACTACGTTGCCTTCCTTGTCGACGAGAAACTGGACCACAACCCGACCCTCCACACCGGCTTCGCGTGCCGCTTCAGGATAGCGTATGTTGTTGTAGATGGATTCGAGACCGCCAATTGGAGACGGCATTTGTTCAACTACGATGAAAACGTCTTCACCGTTGTGCGAAGCAGGTTGGTCCTGATTGCGCGGTGGCGGCGGAGCTCCGGGCTGAAGCCGGAACACGATGGGTAGCATGAACTGAACCTTAACCGGCTCTCCATCCTGAATACCGGGAAAAAACCGTATACCTTCCAGGGCCTGGAGTGCCGCCTGGTCCAGGTCGGGACGGATACCCTGAACAACACGGGGATCAATAACTTCCCCACGCTCAGAGACCACAAATTGCAAAAGAACCCGTCCCTCGAGAGAGTCGGCCCGCGCCGATTCGGGATACCGTACATTATTGTACAAAACCGACATCCCTCCCACCGGTTCGGGCATTTTTTCGGCAACCCGGTACACACTATCTGCTGCTGCGAGGGGTTCTGATGAATGACTCGAGACTGGAGTTGCAGCAATGTCGGTAAGCTGAGTCGATGTCTGCATGGTTACATCACCGGCCGGTGACGCCGTAAGGGCCATGGTAAACAAGAGAGTGGCCATGATTAAAAATGCCGTCAGTATACTGGTCCGACGGGTTAAGGCTAATTGTTCGGGCGATTTAGGATATGTTGGCATAGCAAGTATTCGTTCTTTAAGTCGTGATTCGGTTGTGGCCATGGATATCATGACCGACAAAGCAGGCTGTCGGTTACCACCGGAAAACTCCAGCAACAACGAAGCATACGAACGCGGGTCTGCGATCATGCCCGATATGACTTCCGCATCGCACAACATCTCGCGGTACCGGTGCACGTCGCGAGCGTACACCTGCACCAACGGATGGAACCAGCAGACGGCGCGTAATACCTGCACCATCCACTCGATCAGATAATCGTTATGGCGCACGTGCATGATTTCATGCGCCAATAACGACCTCAATTTCTCTGGATTGAACTCCCGGTCTGGAAGCACAATAACGGGGCGGAGCCAGCCAAAGGTAAACGGTACTTCAACATCCCCCACAGCCAATTCAACACGCGCCGGGTCTGCGCCCGCATGGTTTAGCAAGTCCCGGGCTGCTTCATGAATGGCCTGACTCGCAGGCCGCAGTTCGTTGTGTCGAAGCGCCACCAGACGGACATGATTCCACCCGTGCCGGATGAGCAATCCTACCCCAACCGTAAGGACCATCACCTGACCCAATCCCAGCCAGACAGGAACCGATACACTACCGATATGGGTAAACAAACCGCCATCCGCCGTCTCTTCCGCTAGGTCTGTGACGATAATCTCTGGCAGCGACTGAACAGCCATGGCATCGTTTAACATCACCATCAGGGGCAATATATGTTCCGGCAATGAGGCGAAACGTGAGATTATCACGGTAACCATAATCCCCAGCGGCAATGCTATAATGACAGCGAGGCGCACGGCGTGGTGATAGGCCGGATGCAACCGAAACCCCGTCGCTTTCAGCAACATCCACACCGACAATGCAAAAAAGCTCCAGAACAGCATGGGTGCCCATACAAAAATCCATCCGGCAGCCCCGAACTGCTCCAGCCACAGGCGTATAGGTTCCATCTGTATCACTCCATAGTATCGATAATAGCCCGTATCGCTTCCCGATCAGCATCCGTCAGCGCTTCCTGACTTACCAACGTCTGTACCAACGCCGTTGGTGACCCCCGAAATGCCTTACGCATCAGATGCGAGAGGAGGTCCTGGCGAACTTGCGCCGGGTCAATAGCGGGCTGATAGACGTAGGTTACTCCATCTTTTGTGAAAGACAGATACCCTTTTTTGGCCAGATTTTGCATCATGGTCATCACCGTGGTATACGCAACTTTACGATGCTGCAAGATGCGCTCATGCACCTGGGCAACAGTCGCCTGTCTGAGCTCCCACACATGATTCAGCACCTCCATTTCGGAATCGCCAATGGCGAGGGTCGGATTTTTCATAAAGATTTTATTCAGTTAGTATTATTTTCACAGTACTATGATAGTAGTATATTAATACAATTGCAAGTGCTGTAAGAAAAAACTGGAACGAATAAACCCGCTGCATCATTTTCAAAGCCGTATACCATCCTTTGCTACATCACTATTGGCCTCGCTTTAAAAGCCCATGCAAGCATTTCAATCCGTTTTTTCCCGCCATCAGCCCGCAACCCCGCACCATTGGGTGTACGTTCATCCCGACCAGCTGCACCCGGAACGACTCCTGGAGGCCCTGCCCGACAACGCCCGGCCTGAAACCGGATTCCTGTTCATCGAGTCTTCCCGGCGATGGAAACTGCTCCCTTTTCATAAAAAACGCATTGTCTTCGAAATCGCCGCCATGCGCCACCTGGCCGTGGAACTGATCGAGCAGGGTCGGGCCGTGTACTACGCCATAACGGATGAATCCTTCAGTACCTGCCTGAACACCCTGCTGGACAGCAACATCGCTCCCGTACACGGAATCCACTCCACCCCCCCGGCTCCAGCTGCCCCCGATACCACATTCTCCCTGCATTGCATGCATCCGGCCAGCCTGGGCGAGCGTGAAGCGCTGCTCGCCGTGCAGGCCCGCAACCCGCTGCACATCACCCTGCACCCAAATACCTTCTTCCTGGCCGATGTACAGGAGTATCGACCAAAAATCAGTCCGGGGTATCGAATGGAGTTTTTCTACCGGGATATGCGCAGAAAATACAACCTGCTGATGGACTCCGGAAATCAACCCGTAGGCGGTGAATGGAACTACGATAAAGACAACCGTAAACCGTTGCCTCGCACCATCGACCTGCCGGACTTCCCCGGTTTTCAACCCGATGCCATAACCACCGAGGCAACGATATACACCGAAGCGACTTTCCCGGATCACTTCGGCACCGCAGGCAATTTCACCATGGCCGTAACCCGAGCACAGGCGGAGTCCCTGGCCGATCACTTTTTCACACACAGCCTGCCCCGCTTCGGTCCTTACGAAGATGCCATGTTGAAAGGCGAGGCGTACCTTTTCCACTCCTCCTTGTCGGCCTACCTCAACACAGGCCTCCTGAACCCCATGGAACTATGCCGGCGCGCAGAACAAGCCTTCCACCACGGCCACGCACCCATAAATTCTGCTGAGGGATTCATCCGGCAAATTATCGGATGGAGGGAGTTCGTGCGGGTGTACTATGAGGCCATGATGCCGGAGGTACGCACGGCCAACGCGTTGAACTTTATCAGAAACGTACCCGAAGTCTTCTGGACCGCCGACTCCGGAATGGCCTGTGTAGACGACATCGTAAAAGGTGTTCATGAACACGGGTGGTCGCACCACATTCCCCGGCTTATGGTTCTCAGCAACTTCTCCAACCTCACGCAGACCGACCCGTTTCAACTCTATCTTTGGTTCTGGTACGCCTATACCGACGCGCACGACTGGGTGGTACTACCAAATGTACTGGGGATGTCAACCTTCGCCGACGGTGGCGTGCTGGCCTCAAAACCCTACGTCAGCGGAGGTAATTACATCCATAAAATGAGCAATTATTGCAGCTCCTGCCGATTTAAAATTAAAGACAAAACCGGTCCGGATGCCTGCCCGTTCAACTATCTCTACTGGAACTTTGTAGATACTCACCGTCATGTATTTCAGGAAAACAGAAGGGTTTCATTTATGGTGAACAGCTTCGACAAACGCGCCCGGGCTGATAAAGACACCATCCGAAAAGACGCTGCCCGTTTTATTGAATCCCTGCCACGCTGGAAAAAGATTAACTTCTCAGAGTAATCAATTCCGGCAAAAAGCAAAGCCTAGGTCGTTTCCGTCAGGGATTCTTTCTCCTTCTTGAGGGACAATACCGAGAACAAAATCATGTTCACAATTTTATTCAAGGCGCTGTAGACCAGCAGCATCCCGGCAACCTCGGCAGGATTAATCCCTACAATGCCGGCCATTTCTATACCGGCAAGGGCAAAAACAAGGTCCTTGCTGGGAAAAAACGGGAGTCGGTTGATCACTACATACATCGCGATGAAGGTCATCCAAACGGTCAAGGGCGCCCCGGGCATCACCAGCATCCACATAACTGCCAGTCCTGCATGGTGAAACACAAAACGAAATACATAAATGCCGAAAATCCGTAGAGCAATCATTCTCGGTAAAGAAAATAAGTGGCGGCGGAATTGGATGAGTACTACGACCAGAATTACGGAAACCACACCCGCTGCAGCTGCCAGCAATCGATCAATCTCCCCAAACCAGACCTCCAGGTCAACGACACCCCCAAAGACTAGGATCCCGACCAGCGTCAAGGCTACCAGATAGGATACCAGTGCCGATAAAATGTTGCTGTCGCGCACATCCTTCATAACCTGCTCTCCGGGTAGTCCCAGCTTGCGCTTGGCCCACAAATACAAATAGAACTCACCGGAGTACCCGATTACTTCATTGTTGTACACCCGCTTGTTCAGAAAGACCCGAAATCCACTTGCAGTTGGAAACTGCCATATTTGTCTGTAAATCAGCACTTCAGCCACCGGAAGGGACAAATACAGAAGCACAAAGATGAGATAATACCCTGGATGCATCGGCAGGGAACGCAGAACTTCCCCCCAACCCAGACTCCATAGATTCCATCCAATTACAGCCAGTATGGCAAATACCACCAATCTGCGCGTCCAGCGACCGAGCTTACGGGCAGTTTCACTGCGCCGGAACGTATTTATTCGGTCTTTTAGTTCTTTAATTCGATGGGCTGCCGTTATCATAGCTATCTTTTACCAAAAGTCAGACCGGGCAATGAACTGACCAGTCCGCTCGTTTTTATCGTTACAAGTTACGGCTTAACAGCCAATAGATTATCAAAATTTACCTCATGACACTCCGGCTCATCAGCATCTTGCTGCTGCCACTGCTGCTGCTAACAACCAGACCCGAGATTGCTGCGTCTCAGATGCGCAATCCATCCGGCGAGCTGTTACTCTCACAACCCGACGATATCCTGCCCCAAACTATGCAGGAAAGCGAATTTAATGAGTTCTGGAATTACCAGATTTATCTGGACAACGGCGTCAAACTCCACATCATTTTCTCTGTAAATAATTTCGGAAGCTTCCGTGCGCCCGTCAGTGGTGTTCGTGTTACTGCATTCGGGCTGACTGAGGAGACATACAACCTGACCCGCGAGTACGACCTGGACTGGCTGGTATTAGACGAGGAGAACTACACATTCAGAAACCGAAATGAGCGAGACCTTTACTTTACCGGAAAACTGCCTGAGGAACACCGTGTTGTAATACATACTACAAAATCCGGTATTGAATATGACATCGATCTGCAATTCAGCGACATCCACCCCGGTTACAAATGGGGCGATGCTACCTATCATCTGAATGACGATTTCGTGGGAATCGTAACCCACATCCCTTACGCAAACGTCACGGGCAGGGTCGTAATTGACGGAAACGGAGGAGCGGTAACCGGAACGGGTTATATGGATCAAACCTGGCAAACCCGCTCCGTAACCAGACTGGTACATAGTGGTTACCGCATGGTTCATCATGGCGGCCCGGATAATTGGGACATCTTGTACTTCCTCCTGCGTTCTGACCGTGATGAACGATACACCGTAGGGCATCGACTTTCGCGTTCCGGTGGGGAAACACGCATTAACGGCGTCACTCAAATCACTGAAAAAACCAAAAGTCGGGCCTTCGGCAAACAATTAGCCCAAAACTTGAGTATTCAACTCAACGACGGCAGAACCATGAGCATCAACCGATCCCGTGATGATGAAACCTACTCGCTGCTCAGTGAATTACCCTGGGTTGCCCGTAGAGCGGCACGATCCTTCCTGGGCGGTGAAGTAGTCGACTTCCGGGGTGAAGTGTACTGCCGGATTGAGGGTGAATTACCCAAAACCGGTGAATACAACTACTTTATCATCGACTAATGAAAAACGTCAACTCGCTGCGAAAATTCCAGCGCAATGATAATCCGGTGAACGAGAACGGCCAATATGTTCTGTATTGGATGACCATCAGTCGCAGGCTGGAATATAACTATGCGCTTGAACTGGCTGTGGGCTATGCCAACAAACTTGGCAAACCGCTGCTGATTTACGAAGGCCTCAGCTGCGGTATTCCCTGGGCCAGCGACCGCTTTCATCAGTTTCTTCTTGAGGGTATGCATGAAACCCACACCTGGTGCAAAAAGCACGGCATTTCGTACTACAGCTACCTGGAAACCCGCACCGGCGACGGCGCAGGCCTGGTTGAAGCCCTCGCAGCCGACGCCTGTCTGGTAGTAGCCGATGAATACCCCGTTTATATCATCAGACCATATAACCGGTTGATGGCCCACAAGACAGATGTAGCCTATATCACGGTTGACAGCAACGGGATTATCCCCATGCAACTGACAGACAAGGCCCCCTATTCAGCCTACATCTTCCGGAAAACAATGCAAAAGCATTTTGTGGCGTGTTACGAACATGGCCCGTCTCCAGCTCCGCTTGACAACCTCCAGAACAAACAAAAAGTAATCCTCCCGGAAGAAATCCTCAGGCAATGGCCAGATGCGGCACCACATTATGAAGACATCCCGTCTACAGTTGCAAAGCTGCCCGTCGATCACAGCGTTGCCGCTCTGCCACTATCCGGAACGCGGCAATGTGCCCTGGAACAAATGCAGGCCTTCATCAACCAGCGACTAAACCTCTATGCAGATAAACGTAACGAACCTGACGATAATGCAGCCAGTGGGCTCAGTCCATGGTTACACTATGGCAAAATATCAGCCTTTGAAATTGTGCAGGCAGCCTTAGATAAACAACCCTCCGACTGGTCACTGAATAGTATAACCTTCAATAAAGGCCAGAGGGATGGATTCTTCAATGGAAATCCCAATGTGGAATCGTTTCTGGATGAACTGATCACATGGAGAGAAGTCGGATTTCATTTTTGCCATCATGTTCCCAACTACGATAAATACAATAGCCTGCCTGACTGGGCCCTGCAAACCCTGGAGGAGCATAGTTTGGATGAACGCCCCTATGTACACAGCTTTGAACAACTGGAAAAAGCACAAACCCACGACCCCGTCTGGAATGCCGCACAAAACCAGCTGGTACGCGATGGAATCATACACAACTATCTTCGCATGTTATGGGGTAAAAAAGTCCTCGAATGGACGCCCGATCCGCAAACAGCACTGGAGTATCTGATTGAACTAAACAACAAGTACGCCATAGACGGTCGTGATCCGAACAGCTATTCCGGTATCTTCTGGATTTTCGGCCGGTTTGACCGTGCCTGGGGACCTGAACGACCCGTGTATGGGAAGGTCCGCTACATGACCAGCCAGAGTACCGCAAAAAAAATCAATCTGAAAAACTATCTGCAGCAGTTTAGCTAACATCCGGTTGATTCATTCGTAAAGTTTGGTTAAGTACAACCTTGATAGTGGTTTATCCCGGGTGTAAACCTGATGGTATACCCACAATCGCGGATTCAGGTAACCATCTATTTTAAAAAGGAATTCAATTATGACACGATTAGTCAAATCCAGTTACGACAAAATGCTCTTTGGTGTATGCGGCGGTCTGGCCCAGCGCTTCGGAATGGACTCAACTGTTGTACGGGCCATCTTTGTCATCGGCGCCATCCTCGGGGTGGGATCATTCTTCATAATCTACGTCGTTCTGGCATTTGTAATGCCCAAAGATTTCTGATAACCGTTTCCACAACCGGCTCCATAACATAAATCTGGAATATTAGATTTCTTTAACAAAATATTCCAGATTCAAAACCTTGCTATTATTGGGTTACAGGAGAGTACCCAAAATACAGGTAAAGTCTATGAACATTGAGCATTCAGCGTGTGAGCGATGTGGTGCAAGGGCCGGTCTCAGTCACCCGGTTTACAACACCAACACAACCATTGAAGAAGTAGTTACAGAAACCAAAACCCGCTGGCTCTGCCAGTCATGTGCCGTTCGCAATGAAGCACGAAATCAAAAAAACGAATCCCGTAAAAAGGGTTTTCTCAAGAGCTTATTTACCAAAAAAGCCATAAGATAAATAAACTTCTGTTTCTGATTGCGTAAATTCCGGTAGAATTTTAACCCGTAATTATTTCATGTACAAAACGCTTTGGTTGCCAGTACTCCTGGCAAGTCTGCTATTCTCGTGTCTGCCAGAACCAGATCCCCGGAAGCAGAGCGATACCGGAAACACCCCGCTTGCTGTTGACACGACCATGGCCAACGGTCTGCACCTAACCGATATAGAACTCGGACAAGGTCCGCCTATTCGACCGGGCGATTACTTCACTGCGCACTATACCGGCTATCTCTCCGATGGAAGTATCTTCGATTCCAGCCTGGAACGCGGAATGCCCATCACCTTTCAGCTGGGAGCAGGTCAGGTTCTTCAGGCCTGGGAGGAAGGAATAAACGGCATGCGCACCGGTGGAAAACGCATCATTATTGCGCCTCCAGCCCTGGCATATGGCGAAAATGGCATTCCGGATATCATCCCTCCTGACGATACACTCCGTTTTGAAGTAGAGCTTGTAGCAATACACACCTTGCCCGAAAAATGGACCATCGATGAGCAATCGATGGAGGTTACCCCCGATGATATTCGCTTCCAGGTTCACAAATCCGGAGCCGGTCCAACGGTCACCACAGGACAGACCGTTCGTGTACATTACACCGGCTATCTGCCTGACGGGACGGTATTTGACAGCTCCTTCCTGCGAGACACCCTGTTTCAGTTTCAGGTTGGAGTAGGTCAGGTCATACCGGGATGGGATCTTACCCTGCTCAACATGCAGCAAGGTGAACAACGAACTGTGATACTTCCGCCGGACCTTGCCTACGGCAAGGAAGGAGTGGCCGGGATTGTACCCCCGGACAGCCCGCTCCGCTTTGATATTGAACTGGTTGAAATTCTCCCCCCTCGCCCGGCAAGTCCATAGTCGACTATAAACATACTACCATTCTATGCAGTATATTCCGGGAAACAGCGCCTGATCAGGCTGAACCTTTGAATTAGGATTATCTAAACCATGAACAGCATCCGAATAAAACAGGTAGACGCATTCACACGCAAACCGTTCACCGGAAATCCGGCCGGAGTTGTACTTGAGGCTGACAAGCTTACTGCAGACCAGATGCAGAAGATTGCCAACGAAATGAATCTGTCTGAAACCGTATTTGTTCTTCAGCCCTCCATTGAAGACCTGGCTGATCTGCGCCTTCGGTGGTTTACGCCAAATTGCGAGGTTGACCTGTGTGGTCACGCAACCATCGCCGCTTTTCATGCATTGGCCGAAAATGGCTATTTTGGTCTCGAGGTTGACGAGGATCAGACCTTTATGGTTGAAACCAGATCGGGCATTCTGACCGTTGACGTAGAGTGGAAAGATATGATCCCTTACGTCAAATTCAGCCTCCCTATACCGGAATTCTTCCCATTTCCGGATGACATTACCGTACTGTGCGGTGCACTTGGCCTCTCTGAAATTGAGCTGAGTAAGAAGGCAAAACCACAAATCACACGCGATGGTTACTGTTTTGTGCCGGTCCGCGATAATGACAGCCTCCAAAGCCTCGACCCCAATATGGAGTTGCTGAAAAAAATGTACGAACACCACCAAATCACAGCCTTTGCCGTAGTCACCACAGACACCGGCGAACAGGATCTGGATTGGCATATGCGTTTTTTCGCACCCGCTCTGGGCGTAAATGAAGACCCGGTAACGGGTTCGGCAAACGGACCAATGGCCGTGTACCTGCTGCACAATGGACTACTGGATCAGGAGAAAAAATACTTCACCTTTAGTGCCAGCCAGGGTGAATCGCTTGGCCGGCCCGGACTGGTAACAGTAAATATGACCGTGAAAGACGGTGTTCCTGACGAAGTACAGATTGCCGGACAAGCCGTTACGGTACTGGACGGGGTTCTCACACTGAGCACACAAATACCCGAAAAGCTCTGACAGATATCCGGAAGTCAGCCCCTCCACCAGCCGCCATGCACAACCCAGGCTCGTTCAGCCAACCAAAGCCTTACGAACCATCGTCATCAGTTCGGAGACCAGCGTCTCGGCTTCCTCGTAAGGATCCGTACTGCCTGAACTAAATACACCTTTTATCCGGTCAATAACGGTCATGCTTTCTTTCTGGTTAACCGACTCTTCAGGGGATACATCTGCTGATACTCCGGCTAGATATTCTCTGAGTGTATGACTTACCGATTGCAAAAACATGGCGGCCGTCCGGTTGCGAAGCGAAGCGTCCAGGCTGCCTATTAACTTTTCAGCTTCAACCAGCTTCTCGTAAAATCGAAGCTGCTGTTGCTTCCAGGCTTCTACCTCCTGATGCAAAGCGCTGCTGGTTTCCAACGAAACCGCTCGGAAAAGAAACCGTGATTCAAGAGCGTGCTCCCTGCTGAATAAGAGTTCCTTTTGCTGAAGTGCCGCAAAATAACCGTAAAAATCATCAAAACTTGACCTGTAGACTTCCTTCAAATACCGTAGTCGCTCTTGCTCAGCCCGTTGGCGTAAATATAACCAGAGGTCTTTCTTGTCTTCGAAATATTGGTATACGCTGCCTTTGGCTATACCCAAATTTCTCACAATTGCCGAAATACTGGCCGAATCATAATCGTTGCGCGAAAATTCATCCAGACACGCTGTGATGAATGCATCACGTTTGACATCCGGGAGTCGTAAAAAAGTTTTTCGTGGCATAATCTGCTGTGGTTTCAGGGTTTAGGTACGTGCTAAACGTACTTTAGATAACTGCAGACAGAAGCAAAAAAACCTACAGAGGAAGTTTTTAATGACCATTCGGTCACTTTTGGTATGATACTACTTCTTTTTAATTACCGCAAGTGTACACCGACTCACGCATACCAGTCTGCCACGCTCATCGGTAATCCGGATGTCCCATAGCTGCGTAGAGGCGCCCTTATGCAAGGGCCTTGCAGTCGCTCTGACAATACCGGAACGCACCGGTCGGACGTGATTTGCATTGATTTCCAGTCCTACAGCTGCCTGGGTCTTATAGTCCACATTCAGGTAACCGGCTACCGAACAAACAGTTTCAGCAAGCACTACCGATGCTCCCCCGTGCAAGATTCCAAAAGGCTGATGGGTACGACCGTCAACGGGCATCGTTGCAACCACCTCATCCCTGCTGAGAAGCTCGAACGTTATTCCAAGAACATCTGAAATATTGGGAACCGCCGACTCAAAAAGCTTATCCACTGCCTCGCGCACATTCTCATCAACCTGCATAACTAAATTCTATTTTGGTGTTAATATACTATCCATTATAACGTAATCCGATGGACAAGGCTCATTGGAAGCTGTCTGCCATCGTTCGATTCAATAGTCAACCAATCTGTTGTGATCTTTCCAGCTGACGCAAATACGCTCCGCACAATTTCACCGATTTCCTCCTGCGTCATTGCCGTTGAATAGGTATTGAGTATAACCCAGCCACCGTTGGAGTCAAGAAGTTCCCTGACCGAACGAAGCAGTGAGGCTAGTCCCTGTTCAAGTAACCATAGTCCTCCTGCCTTGCTCCGGCCGAAAGCAGGCGGATCCAGTATAATTCCTTGATATCGGTTCCCCCGCCTGATTTCACGGTTTACGAAGGTCACCGCATCGTCAACAATCCAGCGTATATCACGCAATCCGCTCAATTCCATGTTCTGGCGGGCTTTGGTTACCACAGATTTACTGGCATCAACATGGGTTACCCTGGCACCGCTTTTACAGGAAACAAGGCTGGCCACACCGGTATAGGCAAACAGATTCAATATAGTGGAAGCCTTGCTGTTCCGGAGCTTTTCGCGGATGTACAGCCAATTTGCATACTGCTCCGGAAATATACCTATATGCTTGAAGGGAGAACATTCCAGCTGGAGTTGCAATCCAAATTCTGTTAATCTCATATTCCAGACACCTGGATTAGCCCCCGTAAACACCCACGTCCCCTGGTCGTTTTTAAGCTCCTCAAAACGGGCATCAGCTGTTTCACGCCACTTCGTAAAATCCATGTGTGTATTGCCTGCAGCCAGAACTTCAGGTCGATCCAGGACCACACTGCCAAAACGCTCAAGCTTCCGGCCACCACCAAAATCAAGAAGCTCATAGTCGGTATGTAAACCCGGCTCAACACGTAGCATATCAACCAACCTTTGGACGGTCGAGGTTGAAAACCTCCCCGATGGTCGACCACTCCGGGCCGGCGAGCTTGGCAACCGGCTTGAGTTTCTTTACATCAATTTTGTGTTCTGTTATCAGTTCATCTTTAATATGCATGTGAATGACCTCACCAAAAATGGCATCAGAACCTCCCGGCTCCTCACTGATTGTGATCATTTTGTGAAGCCTACATTCAAACTGTATAGGACTTTCACGCACACGAAAGGGCTTCACAATACGGGATTTCTCCGCAGTCAGACCAGAAATGACAAATTCATTGGCTCCCTTTTCGTACAATCCACTGCATGTGTTTACCGCTTCAGCGATGTCTTCAGTTACAATATTGATAACAAATTCAGCCGTCTCACGGATGTTGAGTACGGTGTCTTTAAACTCAAGACCCTTTTTGTACCGAAGCGGGAAAAAAACCAGAATCATAGGATTGTAGGCAGCGACCGTAAAAAAAGAAAATGGCGCCAGATTAGGTTCCCCTTCTGAACTAAGCGTAGACACCAGGGCAATAGGCCGAGGTACAACCGATCCAATCAGGAGCTTGTAACGCTCCATGTTCTCTATCTGAAATGGCGAGACTTCCATACTATTCCTCCATCAAGAATTTTAAAACCTCTCTCATAACCTCATCTCGATCAGCCTGTCCGAGTATGGTCTCAAAGGGAAACCCGAAAACCACAACGCGATGCCGGCCTTTATAACCCGTTGCCGCACTAAATTCAGTTTCATCGTAACGCAGCAGGGTAAACCCTCCATCCCCTGACGGCTCAATGGCATCGGGGGCATCAACACGGTACATTTCAGAACCATAGCGTGTATTGAACTCAAGTCCGGATGGCAAAAATACTCTGGTTGATGGAACCGGTGTTGTTTGTCCCGGCCGTGCCGCAGCACCGTCATTTACCGATGATACCTTACCAGATTCATCACCACTATAGCGTGTAAGCGGTGCACCAAAAACCTGCCCGCTTCGGGATGCATGATTGGTCACATGCTGATAGCCCAGAATGTCACGGGCAAAACGGATGACAGACGAGTCCGGCACCGGTCGATGAATCAGGTCGGTACCAACGTGCGCTCCCGAAATAAACATTCGTCCTCCATTTTCCGCGTGCCGGGTCAGAAAATCCTGCATACCACTGGCATAGATGCCATAGCGTAAACCGTTCCGCTCTTCTGCATAGGCATTGACTCCGCTAATCTGCCGTTGCTTTCCGAGCATCAATACCACCAGGTCATAGTCGAATGGTTGAACCAAACCGCTTTCAATAGCCGCCTCGCTTACGGTAACTACACTACGACCAGCACTTAATAATGATTGCACGTAGATTCGCGCAAAATCACGGGTGTTCCCTAACCCTAACCGCTCCTCAAAATCAGCATGAGAGGCTCCATGCCCGGGCCGGTCATCCGACACCCAATCATCATTGATATCATAATTGTATTGCTCACCGGAAAAGCCAAGTTCCAGTCCATCCGCCACGCCCGCATCCAGAAAGTGCGCAAAACCTCTGAAATCTTGCTCTTTTATAACCGCCGGCGTGCCTACCCGGGTAAAACCGTTAATCAGTAATACCGGTTTATCCTGCGAGGTTGCAAGCGCCACCGTAATGGTTTCAGAAGGCATAGAAACGCCCCCGTCATTGGCCGCACGTACCCTGAAACTGTAGACCGTACCCGGAACCAGATCATGCAATACAATCGTAGTGTCAGCAATTGCGCGGCCATTATCAAATCCCGAGTCCCCTTCTTTTGTGTACAGCACATAACCTGTTGGCGATGCCGTTGGCTCCAGCGGATCCTCCTGCGGCATCCAGCGCAACCTGACACCTTCATCTGCTATTTCACTCATCATGTGGGTTACTGGCAGCGGCTGTACGATGTAATCCAACCCGTGCTGATCGGCTACAAATCGCAACATCGACTTATAAATAGCCCTGCTGACGTCGAAGCGAAAATGTGGGTCCATTGCATACTCCATGTCACGGAAGTTCTGGTGACTAAGCAGCTCCAGGAGGGTAGAGGGGACATTAGGTCGCATAGACTCACTATACCGGGCGTTTCGCAGCGCCCGACGGACCCACGTTGTATCATGAAGTACGCGCACGTCATTGACTATCTGAGTCTGCATAATATCGGTAAGATCGCGATTCGCCATGCGGGACATGCCATCTGGAAAGTGAGGGCGATCGTCTACATCCCCGAGGGTATAGATAGAAAGCGTTCCGATCACCGAATCATTTCGGGTTACACCCGCGTCCGTATGAAAAGCAAGAGAGAGCTCAATGGGAACACCAAGGCCAGCTCCCCGTGACAGATTGGGTCCGTACGGTGTTCCACGCAGATAATTCACCCACTCACCCCGACCCTGAAAATCGTCGCTGTAGTCATTATTCTCGTTTAGTTTCCAGACCAGCGAATCGGGTGCTCCTGCGAACTGCATATGATAACGGGCTCCCTCCAGAAACCGGGGGCGCTCTGAGGTACGACCATTACGCTCAATTACACCTTCTCCCCCACCAAAACGAACGGCATCGGCACTTAGTTTACGACCCGTTTGGTCGCTGATATTAATCAGCTCCACTGATCCACGTTCCGGATGATAGCCTTCATCAAAATGAAAATGCCCCAGATACACCCAGGTTCCGCTTGCCATCTGCTGGTTTACCGAAAATCGGGTACTGCCGCCGGTATGATAGACGGTATAGCGCGCATCAGATGTGAAATCTGCGCCGCCCGAGTAACTCACGTAAACGGCATACTCTCCGGATTCAGGAATATCCGGAATCCATGTTGCACTTGCCGTTGGGTTACCGTCTGTGATGGTTTGCCTGCTGCTGCCCGCATTGAACGGGTTGGTTTCATCTGTCAGGGGCAGCACACTCGGCGTAAAGCCTGAACTGGCCGAAGAGGTCCAGACACTGGTGCTTGTATTTTCAGCTTCCAGGTACTCCCCTTCACCGAATATACCATCGTTATCCACAATGACCATATTGCGCTGCACATCCCGCTCACGCGGCACCCATACATGAGCACCAGCCCCCTCCAGCATCGGTATGATATAGGGCAATGTGAAAACCATCGGCAGCATATCTTCGGTAGTATTAAAAAGACGTGGGCGCTGCCATTCCCAGCGTTGATCACTCAGATTGTAGTACCATCCATGCGAGTGCCATAATGCAATGTGACGGTTTTGAAGGCCGTGATCTCCCAGCCACGGGGCATCAAGATTACGCACAAAGGAAGGCTGATAGGATGGATTACCAATTGGGCGCCGAAGGAAATCAATGTCACGCGGTGAATTCTGAAAATAATTCGGAATCAACGTACGGATGTCGTACCCCATGGAATACATCCTGATTGTGTAGGTACGGAGGGGGTCTGACAAAACTGAGCGAATCAAGGAGTCGGCTGCAGTAACCGTCCCGGGCCGGATAGGGTAGTCAGCAAAACGAGGATTAAAATAGATATCAATTTCTTTCCGGCTGTGGTCAACAGCAACATCACTCACCTGAACCAACCGCATTAGTACAGGATCGTCACCAAGTTTACGGGCTCTGCGTTGCTCCAGATAGTACTCTGCAGCCTGATTGACTTCCAGTACCTGTATTTCCTCCTGTGACAGTGGGGGTTGTGTATCATCTGTAATCACATCCGATGGCTTACACGAGTACATGGTAAACATCGCCAGGGCGATTAAACCGAAAGGTCTATATACATTCTTGAACATGGTATACTATCGTTAAAGGTATTGGGAGCCGTATGCAGCAAACCATTTTTACCCGCTGAAAAAATGCAATCTGCCTGCATCCAGAACGCTGTGTAGATGATTGTAGTTAATATCGGCATATTGCACGAAACGCGGTAACCCAATCGTGTTAACAACTGTGAAGCAAAACCTAAATCGGCTCCTTATGTGGTTGTGCAAAATTAACGTTATTCCTAAGATTTGATGATGTCTGAACCCGGCAATGAGGTGCGCTTTGATACCGTCCACGCAATAAACGAATCACCCAGCTGCTGCATTAAAACTTGAGACTGCCGACTATGTTTTTTTTGGCGTATCTTTGCTGTACTCAAAATTCCTACATCACGAAATATTTCCGGTAACGTTGCTCAGATTTGATGTTACATTACATCGCCGCACCAACCGTAACCAGCACGCCTGGACCATTCTACATCATGCTTATACGCTCAATAGCTTTTCTGTTTTCCATTTCTGTAATCTACCTGCTATCGGGATGCCAGCTACACGATGACTCAGATTCCCCAACAGACCCCGTGGAAACAACCTTCCAACAGGTACACATCGTCAGTGAAGTGCAGACCGACGTTTATGGGATACAAATTGCAGATTACAATAAAGTGCGCCGACCCATTCGCAGAAATGAAAACCTTGCTTCAATATTCACCGGACTCGGAATAGATCCGCTGACAGTGAATACACTCATGAACAGGAGCAGCGGCGTATTTGATGTAAGACGGGTTATCGCCGGAAAAGCACTGACAGTATACTACCCGGAATCTGATCCCGAAACACCGCATTATATCATTTACGAACAGAATCTGAGTGAATTTGTAGTTTTTGACATTGCTGAGCAGACCGTCTATACGGATGCCAAGGAAGTATCGCGAAGGATGCGAACTATTGGAGGTGTTATAGAGGGATCACTGTATAACACGCTGATCAACCAGGGAGCTACACCGCAACTGGCCAATGCTTTATCCGAAGTATTTGCATGGCAAATCGATTTCTACCGGATACAACGAGGTGATTCCTTCCGGGTTATGTTTGAGGAGAATGTGATTGACGGAGTAGTAACCAGTATTCATAGAATTCACGGGGCCTACTTTCGCCATGCCGGACGTGACTATTACGCTATCTACTATCAAGGCGAGGATGAGGAATTCGGCAACTACTACGATTTGCAGGGTGAGTCTATGCGTAAGGCCTTTCTGAGGGCTCCACTGGAATATTCCAGAATCAGCTCACGCTTCACAAACCGCCGGTTTCATCCGGTCCTACGTCGGAACATGCCCCATCACGGAACCGATTATGCCGCGCCCACCGGAACCCCAATCCGGGCAACGGGAGATGGTGTAATAACAAGGGCTTCATTTGATAACAATAACGGGAACTATGTACGAATCCGCCATAATGGTACCTATGAGTCAGGCTACCTGCATATGTCGAGAATAGCTTCAGGAATCCGACCTGGTACAAGCGTTCAGCAAGGTCAGATAATCGGCTATGTGGGGCAAACCGGACTGGCCACAGGACCGCATCTGTGTTACCGGTTTTGGGTTAACGGACAGCCTGCTGACCCCCATCGAATCGACTTCCCTTCAGCTGATCCGATTAAAGTTGAAAATAAAGCTGCATTTAATATCCACAGGACGCACATGTTTGCAGTCCTTTCCAGACCGGAAACAGCGGATCGCCCCGGAGCATGGAGTATCGTTGCGTTGGAAGACATAACGGCGCATATACCCGAAACCCCACTGATCTTTTCCTCGCAACTCAGGTAGTAAAAAGGCCCGTTACAGCAATCAGCCAAAGCACCTGAGTAAAAGTACCATTTCGCACTCAACTGTTTAATGGGCTACCGTTGAAAAGCCCTCTTACTGAGGGGCGATGAGGGTACCGAACAAATCAAACGCTTCAGCATCATCAACCGATATCTGATAAAAATTACCCACTTTCAGGTGCGTAACACTGAAATCAGATGATGCCGAAGTTATTACCACCTCATTATCTACCTCCGGAGCGTCAAACGATGTTCTGCCCCAGGCTGTACCGTCTTGTATGCGGTCAATCACTACACGTTGATCAGAACCAATGAGTCGTTGATTTTTTTCATAACTGATCTGTTCCTGAACTGCCATCAATTCACGAAGTCTTTTCTGTTTCTCCTTTGCAGTAACAGGGTCTCCCAACGGAAATGCTGTAGTTGCATCTTCCTGTGAATACACAAAACACCCCAGCCTGTCAAACTGCATCCTTTCTATAAAGTCTTTGAGCTCATCAAAATTCTCGCGACTTTCCGAGGGGTACCCTACAATCATCGTTGTACGTAAACGGATTCCGGGTACTTCACTGCGAATATATCCAATCAAATCTTCAAGCCGACTTCGAGTCACCCCTCTTCGCATAGATTTCAATACATCTGTACTTGCATGCTGCAGCGGCATAT
Organism: Bacteroidetes bacterium HLUCCA01; assembly: GCA_001314545.1. Lineage (GTDB taxonomy): Bacteria > Bacteroidota > Rhodothermia > Balneolales > HLUCCA01 > HLUCCA01. The sequence continues at coordinate 4,930 of LIHN01000015.1, read as the reverse complement.
CCAGATAATTACAAATGTTCTCACGATCGCGAATAACAGGCAAAATATGAACCGGAAATTTTGCAGGATATGCATAAAGCAAGCGAATCCATTCGAAGCCAAGATCAGAAATACGCAGCAGTAATTCATCCAACGTACGCTTGCCGTATAAGTCCAGACCATAATACGTTGTATCCTGTCCAATTAAAATCAGCTCTTTGACGCCTTTCTGTCTGAGAAGCAAAGCCTCCCGCAACAAATCTTCCATCGGTACTGACTTGTGGCCGCCACGCATGAGCGGTATTGCACAAAATGAACAAGGATTGTCGCAACCCTCTGATATCTTCAGGTACGCAAAATGAGAAGGCGTACTAAGTAACCGCTCTCCGAGTAAATCCTTACGGTAATCGCCCCCTAAATACTGAATCACCTGCGGAATGGACGTATGACTGCTTCCAAAATATTCATCGACCTCGGGGATGTCGGCTCGTAGTTCGTCTGCATATCGGTCAGAAAGACACCCCATGACCATTAATTTCTCCAACTTGCCCGACTCTTTAAGTCCCACTCCTGAGAGTATATGATCGATTGACTCCTGTTTGGCAGCGTCTATGAATCCGCATGTATTGATGACTAGCGTATCGGCTTGTTCAATCTCGTCTACGATGATAAATTCGTTTGCCCGAGCCTGTGCCGCAAAAGCCTCCGAATCAACCGTATTTTTGCTACATCCAAGCGAATCAATAAATATTTTGGGGACCTTCGTCTTCATATTTTATCTGTTTGTGATACCGCTGCCAGGTTATAAGTACCAGCATATATAAACTATAGTAAGTTAGTGTTTTTTCACGTACTTTAGGTAGTTAGTGTTTTCGTTTAGTGTGTACTGTACAGGCTAGCATCAAAAAAAACAGACTCATGCCTTACTGCCGATAGGGAACAATCAGCAAGTATCAACGTTTAGTGCCCTATCACATAATCGCATTCAATGACTACGAAATTAATAGACTATATAAGTTCGGTTACTTCAAGTAAACCAAATTCTCCAACAGACTCTGCCTCCATGTCACTATTACCCTTTGTAGCTATCAGTACTGAAGCAATGAAACAGATACGCAAAAAAGGTAATTCTCTTACTATAATCAGACATCCCTCAGCCGGAAGGTACGGCTATTCTGGTGATAAACTGGATGTACAGGTCAAAAAGCCAGCGGATGTAAATGAATTCATGCGCATTGAACAGGATGGTCTGCATATTTATCTGAGTAAAAATTTATCAGTTGAGAATTATGAGCAACTGAATATCTGGATGAAAACACACTTTGGAATCCTGAAGAAACTGTCAGCCCGAATAACCCTATACAGACGACTTATTCCCTAATTTGATTGTAATTTTGCGGTATTCTGAATAGTTTATTCATCTAGATTCCACATTTCCTACTAATCAATTTATGAAAATGTCAAAAACGGGATTGTTGATTGCTTTTCTTTTTCTGCTTACTTCCATTACTAACGGACAGGCACTAAAAATTGCGGCAGGAAACACTATCATTGGTACTGCAAACGGGGCTGCAATTGGCTTGAGTGTAATGGGGCTAACTAACAATGCTGATCTGACCCCGCTGCGATTCGGTATTGGTGCCGGAACATTATTTGGTTTGGGTGTAGCAGCCTATGATATTAGTAACCTGGACGGTTTGGGCTATTACTATGTGGAGGGGCTATTCAACTCTACGGAGTATACGTCACTGATTGTGCTGTTGGATACGGCTTACGGTAGTGTTACAGGTTCTGTCATTGGCATGGCCATTGGCCTGATGGCCAACGAAAATCTGCTTACATCTATACAATATGGAGCCAGTGCGGGGGCTATCGGTGGCTTTGTATTCGGATTGGCTGATGCGTTTTATCTGAGTGACAGCAATACAGGTTTATCTTCTTCAGGTTACCGTCAAAACCAGGTTGATGGACTGTTGACTATGCAAATTACAACCAGCTCATCAAAATCTGTTCAGCTTGGATTAATTAATCCATCGATCATATCTACCCCATCTCTGGTGGTATCAGGTAATACTCCTGCCCACTCTACCTACAACCTTACAGTAGATCTCCTCAGCGCACGCATTAGCTTTTAAATAGCTTCGTGCTGCACTTAACCGTAGGTGGCACATTGAACGCAAAAGAACACCACCAGGTGTTGTGTTGCTAGTGAAAGCTTCGTAGCAACCACTTCACGGTTTCCAGATGACCCGATAAGGAAGGATGAAATCCATCTGGCAGATAATGCCATGCTTCCGGAGGCTGGCCCATACGTCTGCCGTACGGGTCAACTATAATGCCGGCTTTACCGGCGATAACCTCCCGATATCGGGCTAAATCCTCCTCGTATAAAACACCATTAAATAGTGGCATGTCATTCATCAATTCCGAAATTGGTGGTGGAGGCGTAATCCAGACAACAGGTTTACGGGTGATTTCGGCAATCATACTTTCGATGGTAGACACATTCTCATAAAAGTCAGCCAATGAAACCAACGTTCTTTCTCCTGTTCCGTGCAAGCGTTGCGCATCAACCGAGCCTATTGCAACTAAAACCCAATCTGGTTTATGCAGCGCCAGGTTACGATCTATTTGTTTGAGTACGTCAACACTGGTACTTCCATAGACTGCAGCATTCACCAGCTTATGGCCGGAATCATCCAGCCCAATTTGAACTACATGGCGAAACACTTCAAACCAGCCTTGTAAATCATCCGTCAGGGAATCACCAATGACCATGATGGTATCATCTTTGCCAAACGGTATTGCCTCCAGACCGTCGATGACCTCCTGTTGTTTGAGCAAATCGAGTGCAGCAGTCTTGGTCACAGATCTGTACTGCTGTCTTGCTTCCGCCAGGTCATCTTGACTTATCCCAATAAATGCTGCCTGACCATTCAGTTTACCAGCCCCCGGTAACAGTGGATACTGTTTTTCAAGGTTTAAAAAAGGCAGTAAGTAGTTCTTAACCGCGGCAACCTCCAGCTCTTTGCTTTTGTTACTCATCTGATAGTCATAGGTTTTGTGGTTCCAGTCTGATTGAACACCAGAACATTTTCTCTTTCGCCTATATTAAACCGTTCTGGTGTAGTTCATCCAACTGCTCTCAGCTTGATAATCCATTGTAAAACCAGGTTCTGCTTGAATCTGAAATGAAGTATTCAGATTATGGATTTCAGCTTTGAGATTTTCAATGGCATTATCAATCATATCAATTCTGAAACCACGTTGACCAAGCTCAATCACCATGTTCAGGGAAATTACCCTACCCAGAATTTTACCCAATTGAACCAGTTTACGTTGTGCAATCTTTAAGTCAACACTAAAGTTGAGTGTGTCCTTGAGCATGTCAGCAGCGTTTTCACTCAACTCATACCCCTTTAAAAACTCATAGAGGTTAGACACCTTTGTCTTGCGCATAAGCTTTAATATTGACTCTGATAGTTGTTGATATAAAATATCATTGGACCCCTCAAATATCTGATAGGGTCGGCTGTCAACAACTGCACGTCCGGCAAGGTGGTTCAAACGGTATCCTTTGGCTCCTACTAATTGTAGCAACGACTGAGATGCTTGCTGCATGTAGTCAGTAACAACCGTTTTAATGGTATTCGCTGCTACATCCATCCTGGATAAATCACGGTGTACACCGGCATGTTCTGATGTAAATGTACACATCGCCGATAATACCGTATAGTAACTTTGAATATTGGAAATACGATGAACAACCTGATCGTAATTAAGCAGTGAACTTCCACCAACAAATCTTTCTTTGCAATGGGCAATAGCTTCATCCAGCAGACGTCGGATAAAGCCGATACCCATTCCGGGAAACTGAAGTCGACTTCGGTGCAAGATATCAAGCATCATCGTGATACCATTGGTCTTGGGTATAAGTCGATGTGCCTTCGGTATTCTTGCATCAATCTCATTGCGACCATATGGTAACATGTACAAGCCCAGGTTTTGATAAACTTCAGTTACTTCAACGCCTTTGTGAAGCGTATCATGAATAAAGAAATCAATATCTCTTCCTAAATCGCCATTCTCGTCTGTCCTTCTGGCTGTAAGCAACCAGAAGTCAGCCCATCCGGTTAAACCAGCCCAGTGCTTGGTCCCTTTCAGATGATAGTGCTCTTCACTTTCTGTAAAAGATGTTTTCATCTTAAGTGCATCTGAGCCATAGTCAGGTTCAGTAATCATTAATCCACCGAGTTTTCGATCATTCAGGAAGTCACCTAAAACATGATCTTTCGCATCAGTAGAACCGTAAATACCTACCGGCTGCAAAAAAAGCGCACCATTAATACCTACCATTAATGATAGCGGTAAAGACTCATATGAAGTAGCTTCAAGCACAGAAAGAGCTTCCGACACGTTACCGCCTCTGCCTTCATATTCTTTATCAATAAAAACTGAAAGTGGTTTGCATGACATAATATCCCGCAGCACAAACGGGGGCAGACCACGGTTCAAACTGATTTCCTCAAGGTTTGAACGTTGTGAAAATAAATTTGCTAAAACGGCTTTATAGTGGTCTAGGAATTCTTCGAAATTCGTATCGAGACCGAGAATTTTTTCTTTAATCACTGTAATAAATATTCCTGAATTTATGTGTTGGCTTCTATTGAAATTTAGGTAAGATTAAGACCTAATCAAAACAAGACAACATAATCCGGATAGAGTTTATAAGCAGTAAAGTAATTGAATTTCATTTACTTATGCTTCCGGTTTAATAATATACATGTCTTTACATTCCAGTGCAGATACCCGAGGGAGTTTAATGAGGTGGAGCGGTTGGTCTTCGGGTTGGCTGGCCGTCCGGGCTTTGCGGCTCGCTAGCCGATGTGCGTGCAAGGCCTGGCCGTCCGGGGAGGGGGGCTGCTGCTGCCGGGGTGTCGGGGTGGGGTTT
>LIHN01000020.1 GCA_001314545.1 Bacteroidetes bacterium HLUCCA01 | reverse complement strand
TTCGGCAATGGCATCCTGCGCCTCGAACGTGAGCATCACCGCACTGCCTTCAACCATCGCGGCGCCGTCGGTGCGGGCCAGCGAGAGCGACTGCAGACCACGGTCGGCATCGTAGCGATTCAACTGCAGCAACTGCCCATCGGCAGTCCAGCTGCCGGCTTCGGCGCTGGTAAGCGAAAGCGAAGCGGCATCAAAGCCCAGGTTCATGGCCAGCGAACGGACCTCGGTGATGGGATAGTTGTCTGTGCCGAGGTCTACCTGGAAGCGGACCACATCGCCCGGCTGCATGGCCGGCAATGTGAAGGCCACGGGGGATTCGGAGGCGACAGCCAATTTCTGCGGGGTCATGTAGTCCGGCGTGGTCTTGCCGAAGTTCAGACCAATGGGCAGCAGATCGTTCTGGTTGACAATCCCGTCGCCACTGGCATCGGCAAAGGCGGCAGCTTCCATTTCCCATGGATAGAACTCCTGAAGCGCCCACTGGATGGATCGCATTGGTCGGGGCGGGCCCATTTCCAGGAACCACAGGCTCAGCGGATCCACATCGAAGGCATCTACAATACCATCGAGGTTGGTATCGCCGGGATACATGCCTTGTCCGATGATATCCACGAAGATGAAATCACCCAGTACATCTAAAAATCCACCCACGTTGTCAATCGCTTCTTCAGCTGAGGTGGAGAAGGAGTAGGTGCCGGATACCGCGTCTGGCAGTGCCGTGAAATTCAGCGTTGCCAGCTGACCGAAGCCGGGCAGGGTGAGTTGATCGTCTGTGAGCGTGAAGGAGAAGAAAATTTCCACACCGGAGGAGGTCACATCCAGAAACTCCAGCAGTACATCTTCATATCCGGTGAGCATTTCCCCGCGTTCGATGGACTCAAATACGAAGGCATTGGTGTCGTAGAACAGGGTCATACCCACGCCGTAGAGATTCTCGGCGATTTCTTCCGGGCTGCCCACGAGTACATCGATCGACAGCGGGTCGCCGGCCATGATGCCGTTGTCGGAGCTCTGCAGGGTGACCGGAAGGAAGTTGGTCGGCACTTCAACGAGTTCGAATACGTCGAAGGTTTCGATGGCCATTTCATCCGCTCCGAGGTCCAGATAGCGGTTCAGGAAGGCATCGGGCTCACCGGTGAACGGATCTATGAACAGCTCCCATCCCCCGTTGGGGAGTTCACGCTGGTCGGCCGCAACAATGTAGTATTTGTACTCGATGAAACCGCCTTCCGGACCGGGAACAGACCAGGTCTGGGTGAAATCGAAATCACCGACGCGATCCATCGGCATTTCGGCAGACCAGCCGTTGAAGGATCCGCGTACGAAAATGGCATCGGCATCGGGGTTGAAGATGCCCCGATTGTTGATGTCTTCCACGTTGACATTGAAGGTAACATCGCGCAGCCCGTCGGTTCCGGTACCGCCGAAGAAGATGTCATCCCAGTAGAAGGTCAGCTCGCCGGCTTGCGATCCGGCGGTCCCGAAGTTGTAGAAAATCGAGAGCTTGTTGTAGACCCCACTGAAATCGATGGGCGAAGTTCCCATGGCTTCGTTGGCAAAGTCGAACACGAGGGTTTGCCATTCGCCGCCAACCGAAGCAATGGCCTCTGTTTCAACGGATATGGTTGGGTCCTGGGCATTTTCAACTTTGACCCGCACCGGGGCTCCGGCCAGGGGCGACCACACGCGGATGCTCATGGTGGTGAGACCGGGTTCGAAGGGTATGGGGGTTGCAAAACCGGCCGATCCGCCAACGGTGGTTCCGGCCCATAGTTCGGACGTATCGGTCTTGACGGAGCGAACCACGGTATTGGCCGGATCTTCGGGATCTGCCACGATTTCAGAGAGATTTCCGCCGAAATCGGTAAGTCCGTAGTCCACTTCTGCATCTTCAAACGTCACGGGCAAGTACAGATCGGAGACAAATCCCGGGTCGTCCTCCATGTACATGAATACGTTATCCAGCACAAAGTCAACGTTGCTGGTTCCGCCTTCGAAGCCCAGTTTCATGGCCGGGTATTTGGACGTGAGGGTGAAGGTGGTCAGATAGGTTTCCATGGTGGTACTCAGCGGGATCTGTACCAGGGTCTGAGCGGCAAAGCCCCCTTCCTGTTCACCGAAGAACACGAACAGCGGCCGGTCTTCTTCGGCAGCGCGGGCGTCAAACTGAATGGTGTAGGTTTTTCCAACCTGCAGTTGGTCGATCTGGTTCTGGTCGAGAATCTGGTTGACCTGCAGGTGCCAGCCTTCGGCACCGGCGCCCGTGATATTGTCAACCACGAGCTCACCATTGAGGATGGATACGTTGGCATTGACGCCTTCAAAATCGGCTACATACACGCTCCAGGGCTGCAGATCGCCGGTTTCAAAGTCGCCGTTGGTGATCAGGTTGTCATCCTGAAGGTCGCCGTAGATGATATCATCCAGGAAGAAGGAGTAAATCTGGGGTATTTCGTTGAATTCCCCCATCACCCCGCTGATGGCGAATACGCCTTCGGGCACGGGGCTTCCGTGCAGTTCATTGTTGTCTGGTGTGATGCGCAGCACGTACTGCTGACCCATGGCGTCAACGAGGGTCACGTTCATGGCGTTTCCGTCGTTGTTGACCGGCCAGGTGGCAGGATCCAGCACGGAGACTTCGGGAATCAGGATGGGTTGTCCCATAAACCGGCTGTCGGCCGACCAATCGGCGTAGTTGTCGATAATTCCGAAGGGGATGAATTCGGGTACGTATTCAGACATTACAATGCTTTCGGCTACAACCTGCAGGTCGCCGTTGAAATTGTTGCGTACACCGTGTACCTCTACCGGCATGCCGGGCACCAGCAGCTCCGGAGCGGGAATGTTGGGTACAAATTCGGTGGGGGTGTATACGCGGATACCGCCGGTTTCATCGGCAATATAGAAGTCTACATGCATACCCGGGGCAGAAATGACCGGTGTGGTCAGGATACCGCGAACACTGACCGGTGTTCCGTCGTCAAGCATACGGGCGTCACTGACAGGCACGAAGCCTTCTGGCGGGGGTTCGGTAATCGTTGCCAGGCTGAACGGTACATGCGGAATGATCATAGGTTCATCGTTCGGACCCAGGGTGAGGGAGCGGTTCAAAAACATATCTTCCATTCCGGTAACGGGATCGGTAAATAGCTCCCATCCGCCGCTTGGCAGGTCGCGGCCGTCGGCGGCAACGATGAGGAATTTATACTCTGCGGTCTGGCCTTCCACGCCGCGCACATTTATAACGCCGTCATAGAAACCGGGCATTCCATCGATGGGTACCAGTTGATCGACGGTGCTCCAATTGTTCCATTCACCGGGTACGCTGACAAAATCGCCGATTTCAGGCTGAAAAACGCCTTCGGCCAGCGGCACACTCATATCCACAACAAAGGTAACCTCGCGTTCGCCGTAACCTGGTATCGGGTCTGCGAAACTGAGAATTTCCGTATCCCCGAGGACCATGGTGGTAGGGGTGACACTGTAGTAGCGTGTGGGATCTCCTTCCCAGATTTTTTCTCCGGTACCCGTCACGATGAGCAGCTTGAATTCAAGCCCCATATCGTAGGTGACATCGGGAATCTGTATTTCAAAGTTGAAACTGAACTCGCCGGGTATTGTGGGAATCTGCTGCAGCTCGAAGGGTGCCAGGTCGGCCGGATCGGATGCCCAGTTGGCAACATCCCCGGTCATAAAAAGTTGGTCTGTATCAGGGTTGAATATGCCTTCATCGATGGTGAAGTTCATATCTACGGTGAAGTCCAGCAGCAGCGGACGCGTGGGCGGTTCGGTTTCCTGCGCATTGACGGTCGCAGGCATCATTAGACCCAGAAGCAGGATGAGCGCTCCCAGTCTTGGTAACAGGTGTTTCATATACTCTCCATACCAGAAAATTTAGTATCTGACCCATACTGAGGCTTGTTCACCCCGTAAGAATGCATTTTGTTATGCACTAACAGATTGCGGTGCAGCAATCTGACCCCAAAAATGGCGCTTCTTGCAAGCGCTTCCACATACATTTTAATGTGTGCAGATTTCCAATGAAAAGAAACTGCTAATTACAGATTTTTTGACGTTATCACGACTTCAAAAAAAAAAGCCGGACTTCCTGTGGAAGTCCGGCTTTCAGGTTGATTGAACGATGCCCGCAGGCGGTGTTCAGGATGCCGACCGATGTACAAAGCGGTCCGGCTTATTCAGCAGAGCTGCCATCCGGTCGGGTAGGACCAGACGGCAGGCTGCCGCGCAATCCGATTACTTGATGAGCATCATGGTACGGCTCAGCGAACCGGACTCGGTGGTGAGCCGGTACAGGTACATCCCGCTGGAGAGTCCCGCGGCGTTGAACGTAACCGAGTGCATACCTGCCGCCATCCGGCCGCTGGCCAGGGCAGCTACGCGTTGTCCCATCACGGTGTAGACTTCCAGGGTCACCTGCTGCTCCTGCGGCAGGCTGAAGTTGATTCGCGTGGTGGGGTTGAACGGATTCGGGAAGTTCTGCGAGAGCTCCAGGGCTACAGGCAGCTCACTGACCGGCGCCGAGGTCACGTTGATATCGCTGAAACGCATCCGCGGCCAGAAGTAAACGCCCTCATCGTGGGTGATCTGGGCACCTTCCAGCGTTACCGGAGTACCTTCAGCAATCACGTCCTGCGCCTCGAAGGTCAATACCATGGCATTACCGGTAACGGTTGCCGCGGCATCGGTTCGGGCCAGCGAGAGCGACTGCAGTCCGCGGTCCGCATCGTAGCGGTTGAACTGAAGCAGGGCTGCATCGGCCGTCCATTCGCCGGCTTCCACACTGCTCAGGGTAAGGCTGGCGGCATCAAAGCCCAGGTTCATGGCCATCGAACGAACCTCCGTGATGGGGTAGTTCTCGGTGCCGAGGTCTACCTGGAAGCGGACCACGTCGCCCGGCTGCATGGCCGGCAGGGTGAAGGCTACGGGAGCGGCTTCTTCCTGCGCTATTTTCATGGGCACGGCGTAATCTGGCGTGGTTTTACCGAAGTTCAGACCGATGGGCAGCAGATCGTTCTGATTTACAATACCATCGCCATTCGCATCGGCAAATGTAGCCTCTTCAAAGTCCCAGGTGAAGAATTCCTGCCGGGTCCACTGAATGGAGCGTACCGGTCGGGCCGGACCCATTTCCAGGAACCAGGCGCTGATGGGCTCTACATCGAAGGCATCTACAATACCATCGCGGTTGGTATCACCCGGATACATCCCCGGACCCAGAATGTCCACGAAGATGAAATCGCCGCTGATATCGAAGAATCCGCCGCTGTTGTCGATGGCTTCTTCGGCCGAAGTGGAGAAGAAGTACAGCCCCGCAGGAGCGTCCGACGTAGTGGTAAAGTTCAGCGTGGCGAGTTGTCCGAACCCGGGCAGGCTGAGCTGGTCGTCGGTCAGGGTGAACGAGAAGAAAATTTCCACGCTCGATGAGGTCACATCCAGGAATTCCAGGAGTACGTCTTCATAACCGGCAAGCATTTCGCCGCGCTCAATGGAATCGAAGGTGAAGACTTCGGAGTCGTAGAACAGGGTCATTCCGACCCCGTACAGGTTCTCGGCAATGACTTCCGGACTGCCCACCAGTACATCGATGGACAGGCCCTCGCCCTGCAGAATACCGTCGCTGGAGCTGACCAGGGTCACGGGCAGGAAGGTATCCGGCACGAAGAAATCGCCTTCCAGGGTGTAGAACTCCATAAGGGATATATTGGCACCATCCGGACCCAGCTGCAGGAAGCGGTTCAGGAAGGAAGAGGATTGACCGGTAATCGGATCGGAGAACATTTCCCATCCGTCGTTGGGCATTTCATTGCCATTGGCATCCACGATGAAGTATTTGTATTCAATGAAACTACCCTCAGGACCGTCAACAAGCCAGGATTGCTCGAATTCAAAGTCGCCGGAGCGGGTCATAGGCTCAAAGGTCGACCAGTCGTTGAATGAACCCTTCACGTAGATTTCATCGGCATCGGGGTTGAAGATGCCCTGCTCGGTGATATCGAATACATCTACGCGGAAGTTAATTTCGCGTTGGCCTTCGCCCTGAACCGGGCCGGCGAACACATCATCCCAGTAGAAGAACAAATCATCACCGAGGGCCGCACCATCGGTTCCGAAGTTGAAGAAGATGGAGAGTCGATCGTAGATCTGGTCGGGATCCAGCATCGGACTTTCGCCGAAGGTATTGGCAAAATCGAACTCCATGGTGTGCCATTCACCGGCGGTTGCGGTGAACGTACGGGTTTCTACAAACACACTGGGATCCCTCGAGTTTTCGGCTTTCAGCAGCACCGGAATACCCTGAAAAGGCGACAGTACCCGAACGGAGAGAATGGTATCGTCCGGTCCCAGGGGAAGTGGCTGCAGGAATCCGGCATCGCCGCCAATGGATGTTCCGGCCCACTCCAGGGCACCACCGGTTTTGATGGATTCAACCACGGTATTGTCCGGGTTGAAGGGGTCTTCTACCAGGGCCGATACATTCCCGCCGAAATCGACGATTCCGTAGTTGACATCCGGATCGTCAAAAGTTACAGGCAAGCTTACTTCGGCAAGTGCTTCCGGATTCTTGACAAACATGAACACATTATCCAGAACAACGTCGGCGTTGCTTTCACCGAGTTCGAAGCCCAGTTTCATCTGTGGGTGCAGATCCCTGAGCTTAAATTCGAATTCGTAGGTTTGCATGGTGGTGCTTAGTGACGCCAGGCCGGAACCTTCTTCAATGTATGAACCACCTTCTTCACCGAAATAATAGAAGAGTGGTCGACCTTCTTCACTGGAACGGGCGTCAAATCGAACGGTGTAGATTGCGCCAACAAGAAGCTGGTCCATCTGCTCCTGTGTAAGCACCTGGTTCAACTGAACCTGCCAGCCCTGGGAATTTGGTGAGTTGATTTCCGTTACTGCAACTTCACCATCCACAACACCAACGGTTGCGCTGACGCCACCCACTTCATCGATGAAGGTAGTCCACGGTGCGAGGTCGCCGCTGTCGAAATTACCGTTTACAAGTACATCGTTCGTAAAGGATGTGGGTGTGATATCCTCCAGGTAGTACGAAAAGATCTGTGGTGTGCCGTTGAAGCTGCCCATGATGCCTTTGATGGACCAGTCTTTCCATTCGTCAGGAAGGGGGCCCATTAACCCGTTCCCCGGTCCGGATATACGGAGATTGTATTCCTGGCCGAGCTCATCCACCAGGGTGACATCTACACCGGTACCGGGATATTCAAAAGGCCATTGGACCGCGTCAAGTAAAGAAACATTTTCTATGACGATGGGGGCACCCATGAAAGGACTGTCCATGGACCAGTCGGTGACGTAATCGGCTATAACGGCCGGTGCTACGGGCTCAGGGACGATGTCTGAAACTACAATTTGCTGGGCGTTGATTTGCTGGTCGCCGAAGTATTCACCCCGCACACCGTACACTTCAACGGCAACACCCGGAGTGAGCATGTCGGGGGTAGGGATGTTATCCATAAACTGAGGTGCCACGAAAACGCGGATTCCACCGGATTCATCGGCGATATAGAAATCAGCGAATTCGGAGCTATTGGCTATGCTCGGGATGGTGAGCACACCACGTACACTGGCCGGTTCGCCAAATCCCTGAAGTCGGGCATCGGCGATGGTTGAAATCTCAGGGAATACCTCCAGATTGGCGGGTAATCCGAACACGGCGTCAGGCAGTACCATATCCACATCGCGGGGACCGAGTGTAAAAACCCGGTTCAGCTCGTTTACTTCTTCACCAAGTTCGTTGGTAAGCAACTCCCAGCCGCCATTGGGGAGCAATCTTCCATCGGCAGCTAAAATGCGGAATTTGTACTGCATGTCGGCGGATTCGGGGCCGCGAATGCTCAGTGTGGTTTCGTAGAAATCAGGGGTACCATCGATGGCTATCATCGCATCTAAGGTCGACCAGTCGTTCATGGAACTGGCAATGGTCACGAAGTCGCCGTTTTCAGGTTGCAGAACACCCTGCTCAATTGCGGCTGACATATCAACGACAAAGGTAACGAGTCGCTCTCCGTAGGTAAAATCCGGTGTAAAAGTGAGGATTTCGGCATCGCCGATTACGGTGGTGGTCGGGCTGACAACATAGCTTTGTGTGGGGTCAGCTTCCCAAACGGTTTCACCTGAACCATTCACGAAAAGCATTTTGAAATCCAAAACCTGGTCTTCAGGCACATCCGGTATCTGAACTTCGACCAAAAGGTTGAAAAAACCGATAAGATCGGGGTTTGCAGTAAACTGAAAAGAGCCGAGATCCAGCTCATCGGAGGACCATCCGGTGAGGTCGCCCGTCAGATAAAGTGCGTCTGTTTCCGGGTTGAACGTACCATCGTTAATGACGTCGTTCATATCTGCCGTAAAATCGAGAAGCAGTGATCGAACCGGGGGTTCGGTATCCTGGGCCTGACCCATGACTGGTAGCAGCAGGCCTGTAAGCAGCACCATGGCCGCCAGGCGTCGAAGCAGGTGATTCATATTCTCTCCATTTCAAAATTTATTAACGTAAGAAGACACATTGAGCTCTCAGGCCCATCGACTGATACATCATTGACATGTATTTACAGTTTGCAGTGGCACAAACTGACCCCAAAAAGCGCCCACAAGTAAGCGCTTTTGTGGCATCAAGATTAGCATAAATAGTGATATATCAAATAGCTATTTTTACATCATTGATTTTACTTAACATACATACAGGGCACAGTTTCTCAACTTCCTACAGTGCAATACGTTGGCCCGGCATCCATACAAAAAAAGGCCTGACTCCGCAGTGGGAGTCCGGCCTTTTGAATGGAGAAAACGGGTGCTGAAGGGGTACAGCCGGTACTCGTTTCACAACCGGCATACCGGATCCGGCTGAAACCGGCTGTGAAGATCGGGCTGTACGGGGCGCTGTGGCGGAGCAGGCTTCCGGTCGCTACCGACCGGAGGCCGTTGTACCGCACAAATCTATTATTTAATCAGCATCATCGTGTTGCTCAGCGATCCGGTTTCGGTGGTGAGCCGGTACAGGTACATCCCGCTGGAGAGTCCCGCGGCGTTGAACATGACCGAGTGCATACCTGCCGCCATCCGGCCGCTGGCCAGGGTGGCTACGCGTTGTCCCATTACCGTGTAAACTTCCAGGGTCACCTGCTGCTCCTGCGGCAGGCTGAAGCTGATCTG
>LIHN01000008.1 GCA_001314545.1 Bacteroidetes bacterium HLUCCA01 | reverse complement strand
TGCAACGCGGTGGGGGTATAGGCGCCTACAATCCCGAATGGGCCCAGAAGCGATACCAACACAAGCGATCCCAAAAGCGCACTCCGTATCGTTTTAAAGGCGAACTACGCGATAAATGCATTCAATTACTCAAAAAAACAGGACTGGAACCTGCCGGAATCGGTCCAAGACTGTGCCTGGAGCATGGAGTTCACATGAAAGTAAGCCATATGACCGTATATCGCCATATTTATCAGGATGCTGCCGATGGGGGGCACTTATACACCTATCTGAGAACGGGAAGGAAGAAAGCCAAACAGCGTAAAACCACAAAAACCCTGCGGAGCATCATTAAGAACCGCCGGTTTATTGACCAGCGTCCGCCTGAAGTGGATCGACTTGAGCGAACCGGTGATTTGGAGCGTGATACCATCGTAGGACCTGCAAACAAAGGGGCCATTCTGAGCATTGTGGATCGGAAAACGAACTATTGCTGGTTAGCACAAATTCACCGTAAAACACCTCATAACACCCATATTGGTACCAGAAAACTACTTAAAGACGTCCGTGATCGCATGTACTCTATGACCAATGACAATGGTCCGGAGTTTGCATATCACCAGCAGACCGCACGCTATCTTAAAACAGATGTCTGGTTCTGTTATCCGTATCAAACCAACGAATCGGCACGCATCGAGCAGCTTAATAAGCTGGTCAGGCAGTATCTGCCCAAGAAACGAGACCTGCGCTTCGTTCAACCTAAAGAACTCAGACAAATTTGTGAAACACGTAACAACAGACCCCGCAAAAAACTTGGCTATTTAACCCCCAAAGAAGTATTTTTCGGTGAATCCAACATTGAAAAATTAACCGATGACCCCTAAATGAAAATCGGGCACTTCAAATGTGATTCTGCCCTGTTAGGTGCTGGCGTTCTGGTCTTTATATTCTTCCACCTGCTCTAACAGTTCCATAGATTTCATTAATGGTGTCCATTCTTTTCCACTAAAAATAAGTTGAAACCATTTCTTATTTCTGTTCTCATATTTAATGTTGAAGAATAGCCAAATAGCAATTACAGTAAATGAAAGTGTAAAAAACAAAGTCATTATCCATTGCAAAATACCCCAATCTGTTAGCATAGTTTCGTTCCACCAGAAAGTTGTCCAAACAGGAAGTTGAAGAAAGAGAAGACGAGTTACCAAAAGCGTTGATATTTTTAGGCTTGACAATTTCTCTTGTGTCCTAATAATCGGCTCTGTTATATCTATTTGGTAGATAGTGATAAGCTGATAAAGGTAAATATATAATGAAATGGCGGTCAGCCCTACCTGTATTGAAGCCGAAAAAAGAAAGAACTTATTCGCTTCATTAAATGAGTTTAAATAAATTGAACTCAAAGCAATTCCACCAATACCAACCCATAAAATACCAACCAATAGAGCGAAAAATTTAATTGGTTTCATTGAACTTAAAAGGCTAAAAACCTTCATATGGGTTATCTCTTCGGTGTTTTTCTTGTCAATTACAAAGCTCTTTTCCAATTTATCATTGGTAGATTGCCAAAGTTTTTTTATTTCTAGTTCGTCCATTGCTTTAAGATTTTAATTGTGAGAATCGTGTCTTTAATTTCTCTTTGATGCGACCTACTTTGGTTCCTACATTGCTTACTGACATTCCCAATATTTCAGCAATTTCAATATGACTTTTGTCTTCCAAATACAAAATCATCAATGCTTTGTCTATTTCTTTTAGTTCGCTAATTAATTGCTCTAATAAATTTAACTGTGTTTCGTTTTCCGATTTTTCTTCAGCTGGGATTTCAATCATTTGCTCATTCAAATCGGTAAATTTCTTTGTTCTTGTTGAATTTTTTCGATAAAATGAGATAGCAACATTTAGTGAAATACGATACAGCCAAGTTGAAATTTTATACTGGTCATTGTATTTGTGAACAGACTGCCAAATCTGAATCATCATTTCCTGTATTAGGTCTTGTCGGTCTTCTTCGTCAGGGCAGTACGTGCGGGCAACCTTGAACAAAATACCTTTGTGTTGTTCAATAATACTTTCAAAAATATGTTGTTGCTCTTGTTTCTTCATTACAATTTCGAAAACCAATCTTTGATAAAAATAAAAGATTGTGCGTTATGTCTTACACCATTATGCGAAGCCTTGTCAATCATCTGAAACGCTCCATTACTGTTTGTCAAAATGGCTTCTTTGGTTGCTTCTGGCGAAAAAGCTTCGTCTTCGCTGCCCATTAATACAAGTAACGGTTTATCAACTGCTTTCAGCCCTGCCACATAATCATCAGGAGTCATACTTTTATTGGCACGATGGCTATATTTTCTTAAAGGAACGGCTTCAGGTAAATTGAAAAATAATACAGGTAAGCTGTCATAATCGTGATTTTCAATTTCATTGAGCATAGTCAAACCTATTATCCGTTCAATGTGAATTTTCATAAATGGCTCTTCATCTATTTTTTCGGTGCCTTGTATTTGCGGTAAGGCAGGTGAGTTATGTCCGATTAGTGGTGCGAAAAGTAAAAAGCCATCAGGTTGTTCATATTGCTTTGCCATTGCGTATCGCAATGCTACTCCGCCACCCATTGAATGACCGGCAATGATAATTATCCCATTGGGTTTCTCTTTGCGGATTGTTCTTAGAATATCAGCTAAATCATCTACATACTGGTTAATGTAATCAACATCACCGCTGTTACCTTCAGATTGTCCGTGTCCCCTTAAATCAATAGCGTAAACTTCCGCTTGGGTCGCTTCTTGTAGTAATCCTGCCGTTTTGTTGTACATATAAGCATTGCTACCAACACCGTGAATAAGAATTATGGTATTCTCAGATTGTTTGGCAAACCTATAAGCAAAAATATTTTTATTGTCACGAACAGCAAAAAATCGATTTTCTGATTTATAAACCTGTTCAAATCCCATTTCTGCAATTAATGCTGGGTCAGGGTCGGTTAGCTGGACTGTGGGGTTAAATGTCGGCTCAGGTGTATGTATAAGTTTGGTAGCTTCAATTATCAAGCTGTCTTTGTTGCCACCGAAATACAAATCCAACATACTCTGAGCAGAAACAGAAGTACTTCCAAGAAAAAGGAAGGTTAGAAAAGCATAATTTTTTAAGTTCTTCATTTTGCGATTTTTTTAAGTGAAACCTGTCTATTCAATTATTCGCAAGTCCATTCAAAAAATCACAGTTTTCAAAAATCTTTTTTTATTGCTTCAAGTTGTCGGATCGGATTTTTCGATTATTTGTAGCTTATTTTCATTGGCACGGTCGTCTTTTACGCTTGCACCTAACGGTCAAGTATAAGAGCAGTAGCGGAATTCAAGGTGATTCCCTGTCCGCCACCACAAAAGTTTATTAAATGCACAGACCTTTGCTCTACCTCTTCACCCGCTATTGCTCTTATACAATGTTGTGTTTTAGTAGCCGCCTTCTCCAATGTTTCCTTAAAGCACTTCATTCTTTTTTCTTTTTAGTCGAGCGTGGGGCATTTTTGAAAATTTCTTTCTCTAATTTGTCCAATGTGGCAAGCTTTTTTGCAATTTTTGGCTGGTGGGGCGCATAGAGGGAATTGCAAATGTGCTTGCTATTCATGGAATATACATTTCCTTCTTTTAATTATATAGTAGTCATTAAATATTGTATGATTTTCTCCTTTCGTTTTTGAATTAATTCTCTTGACCAAGTTTGATTATCCTTTGTCATTTCTTGAATCTCCCTTTGTTGTTCTAAGTGAGTATAACTGGCTCTTTTTTCTGCAAATGGTTTATTGCCTACCGAACAGTTATGAGATTTGGAAAGAAGTAAATAGTTTCCCAGACTATTAATGTGTTCGTTTATAAATTCTTCATCATAGGTGTCATAACCTTTTTCTGGATTTTCTGTTTGTGGTGCAATATGTTCCAACTCTGGACTTGTTATATCATCAAATCTTGTCGGTGAGTAACCACTTTTACCTTGTGATTCAAGATGATTTTCATATTTCCAAAGTAAAAACTTTGCTGTGGAGTGGTTAACACCACCTTGTAAAGCCCTTTCTAACTCTCTGTTGTTCCAATAAGCCCACCACCATGAGTCGGAATCAACATTTTTCATCCATTCAATGTGGTCAATGATAGGTTTTATTGTTGAGTTGCTTTCTTTGAATTTTTGGTAAACGTCATTAATTCTTGAAGTTATATCAGCTCTTGTTCCAATTAGCCTATGCCTTATTACTAATGATTCAAGACTTGAACAAAGTTGCGATACATCACTTTTTGGAAGACCAAATTTGTACGCCTTAATAATAAATGGAATTGAGATTCCTATTCCAGCAAGCGATATGAGTGAATGAATTTGAAGATTTTCTCTGTGGTCTTTGTCGAAGAAATATGTCAAATGCTCAAAACTTAAAGCAAGTGAATAAGTAAAGGATTTGATAAAGGAAATTGAATTTTCCTCAGAAAGTAGTTTGTTGATTTTTTCAGTCGCGTTTGATTCCCAAAGTGAGTTGAAATGAACTCTCATAGTGTAAATCAATACATCATCTTCGTTGATGTTGTATTCGATTGATGAAATTGATTTGTATATTTTTTCAAATCTTGATTTAATTTCTTCAATGAGTGATTCTTTATCTTCACCTCCGTAAAGGTGAACATTAAACATAAATTGAGCTTTGATTATTTCCAAATTAGAAGGTTTTTTACCTCTGTTATTTTGGAAAATAAACATTTGAATAGCTTCTGATTCATCTGTTACCGGATGGGTTGTACAAGAAGCACCTTGAACGGTATCAAGCATTTTCAAAAGGTATGCTTCATCTTTATTTTCAAGTATGTCAAAGAAGAAGTTAAAGGCGTTTACAATTCGCTTGGCTGATTCAGTTTCAAGTCCGTTTTTGTCTTTTTTAGTTTGGTCAATCACATAGTCTTTAAAAAGCTGATTATCATAATCAACAGTTGCAAAACGATAAACGGATTTCCTTATAATCATGTCTTCTTTTAAGACTTCTTCATCATCCGTTAATGGTCGTATTTGTTCAAGTCGTGTGAAAAGTGCCGAAAGAAAAATAATTATTGTTGTAAGTCGTTGTTGTCCGTCAATCACACCAAACTTATTATCAGCTTGTTCCTCAAATAGAAAATGACCGAAATAGTATTTTGAATTTGTCGTACTACGGTTGTAAGCCTCTAAATCAGATAGAAAAGTGTTTACTTGTTTGGGCAGTTTGCTATTTTCAAATTCTGTGTCCCAAGAGTAGGCACGTTGATAAGTTGGAACAAAAATTTTATTCCCTGCTAACATTTGCTTGATTGATGTTGATGCTTCCATAATTTATTTTGGTGATTTTTTATTCAATGAAAATTCATATGAATTCATTGATGGTGTTCTTTCTGTTTTTTCTTCAATTGCAGCAACTTTCTCTTTGAGATGATGCCGGTAAAACAGCAAATCACCATTTTCAATTAGCGAATCAAAATCAAAGTTGTGAGCATAATTTTCAAGCAGTTGAGTAGCTTGATGTTTATTCATCTGACGATTATCGCTTAGGTAATCTGCCATTTTTAGCAAAAGAACTTCTTGCTCTTTCAAGGTTTTCACCGCTAAAGTCATTGCCTTTGAAATCCATATTTCTGCTTCCTTGCATAGTTGACTGCCTTCGTCATGTAAATAATTTCTTGTCTGTGGGTCTTTTGCATGATAGGCAGCAGGCAGCTTGCCCATTCCGCATTGTTTGAGCATTTCAGTAATGAAGCCTGTGGCTTTCTCAATATCATCTTCTGCTCCGGTCGTAATGTTTTCTTCTCCGAATATGATTTTTTCGGCTGCAAGACCACCAAGGAATAAGGCAAGACGGTTTGTGATTTCTTTCCGAGAGATGTATTTCCATTTGAATTTGGTATAAACAAATCCGCCTGTTCCGACTTCTGCGGAGTTAGAAAAAATTACTTCTGGAACTGTGTGCAAGAGAATTGCGGAAATTATTGCGTGACCAGCTTCATGAACAGCTGTGATAGCTTGGATATCATCCTGTTTATTCTTTCTTAGGTTTTCAAGGTTTAGTTGTTGCTGAATAGAGAGTGAATGAATTTTTACTTCCTTTTCGTAGTAGTCAGCAATTATCCTGTTGTCTATGGCTCTGAAAACAATTCTTGATGCGGTAAGATTTTTCAATATCATTTCCGTAATCACCCTTCCCATTTTTGTATTAACAATTTGGTGAATGGTAGTAAAAATGGGTCGAGTCCCTTGTGTTGGATATACTCCTTCTCTATAAATTAAATCAAGGACGGTTTGGTCAAATTCAAGTTTGATTTTCAGATGACGACTAACTTTTTCAGTAATTTTAGATAGCTCCAATTCGATAATTATCTGAAATGACTTTTTACTGAAAGCAGGGTAAATAATATGAATATTCCCAAGTCTTGCTATCTGCTCATTTCGAAACCGTCTTTTCAAAGCTTTCTTGATGATTGGCACATTAATTTTCATGGATTGTTCGTGAAATTCGTCTGCATCCATGTCAGGGTTAAAATCATTGCTCATAGTGTATGCCTCATCAAGATTTCCAAGAACGAAAATCAAACCTTTTGAGCAGTCAACGGGCTTTGGGCTATTTCCTATAGAAAAAATGTCGAGTAGGTATTTTATCGTCTCATAACCGTTTAAGGCTTCAAGCTTTTCCCTAACTTCAAAACGGGTTGAAAATTGCTCTCTTGCCAATGAGAAGATGCCCTCATAAAAAGATGTAGGAACGAAAAGGACATTATTCGTATCCAGTGTGGTTTCTGAATTCTCATACTTCTCATATTCCTTTTTTAAATCCATTTGCTCAATGAAGTACTCCTTTTTTGAAATGACCTTTCCTTTTGAAACACGCACTCCGTTTTTCAATAAATACCGGAGTTTTTGTATAAGGTCATAGAGTTCTTCAAGGTGATAACTATATCGTGAAATTTGAAATTTACCGGAATCCAAAAGCTGCCAAATTATTCGAGAAGCTGTTTTGTCCATTTCCTTACCAGTTTCGTCAAGAGTTCGGGCATGTTGAAACTCATCAAGAGCCAGTAGTATTGGATATCCGTTTACATTTTCGTAAATCTCCTCAAGTTGTCTTTTAATTGCCCAATCCCTTGTGTCATTTTCACCAAGGTCAAAATGAAAGTACTTCTTGTCAAAATCTATTAGTTGAGCAAGTCGATTTACAAGGGAAGATTTGCCTACACCAGTTAACCCCCACAGGTTGATAACAACAGGCTTTTCTTGCAAGTCAGGAAATAAGTACCAGGAACTAATGGCATCAACGACTTCATCAATTACAAGGTTAATACCGATAAACTCCTGTTTCAGGATTACCTTAGCTTTGTTCAGTATTTCCTGTTTTTGCATTATCTCTTTGTGTCTTTTATGAATTTGCTTTGCCATAATTATATTTTTCTGACAAAGCTATAGTCTCACTACGCCAAAGTATGTCGGAGTGAAATTCATTTGTAATTCTTTAATGCAATGGTTAAACTTTTCTTGATGTCATCCGCAAGCCACTTGGGTTCTAAAACTTTGACAGCTTCCCCAAGCATCAATATTTTTTGTTTGAATTCAAAGTTTGGAATGATTCTCAACTTTACTTGAACTTCCTTTTCGTTATCCTCAATAATTTCCTGTGATTTATGCAAAGGGAGTGATTTCACATATTTAGCTTGAAGTGGAGTAAAAGAAAGAACCACTTCTTCCAGTTCATTGTAAGAATACGATAGACCAACTGTATTTTTAAATAATTCAATAGGGTCAGTTTTCGTTTCAGGTTTGAAGATTTCTTTTTTGACTTCCAAATTCAAAATTCTGTCAATTCCAAAGGTTCTAAATTCCTTCAAGCCTCCGATTATCCCAACCAAATACCAGCGGTTTTGATACTCTTTGAGTAAATAGGGTCTTACGGAGTATTTCCGCTGCTTTTCGGTATCAAAATTCTCATGCGTGAAAGAAACTTTTCTGTGATTTTTAATTGCGAATAGTAACGGTTTGAGGTTTTCAATTCCTCTCAGGTCTCCATGCGATTCAAAGGAAATGTAGTTTAGCGTGTCTTTGCTTTCTTTCAGGCTTTCCGTCAGCAATTCAGCTGTATTGACTATTTCGAGAAAGCGTAGAAAACTGTCAGGATTGATGCTGGTTTCAGTGTCAATGAAATAGCCGTTTCGCGGACGGTCATATTTTATTTCGATTCCGAATTCAAATCGGATTTGTTCAATGTCTCGTTGAATTGTCCTTGTTGAAACTTCAAAACCATGTTCAAAAAGATAATCCTTTATTATCTCAAATGTTGGGTATTGATTCCTCCCAATCTTTTCGATTATTAGCGTGTATCTTCTTATTGTTCCATGTTTCGACATATATATCCAAATCCTTAAGTCAGTGCGGTGGCAAAATTGCACTCTTTTGCAAAGCTTGGGTTACGGGATGGCTTGTGTGGCTTTGCAAATGTGTGCAATATGTGGTTGCAAAAATTTTCAAAAATGCGAAGTGGGGGATTTTTATCTTTTCTTCTTGGTGAGTCCTCATTGTTCCTGTGCTATAAAGATGTCGGTCTGCACGAAATTGCCCAATAGTCCATGTCCACCGAGTTTGATTTTGAGCAGTAGCTTGCTTGTCAGCTGTGAATTGTCCTATGGAATCCGTCTCAGTCATTTTATTTTTATTTTCTCTGTCGCTCATTCATAGCACTAATTTTTCTTGGCGGCTATTAAACACAACGGTTACGTATATGAAACGTTTGGCATTTCGAAGCACTTTCCTGTCAAGTTACAAGTACTTTTGATACGGGCCGAAACGTTCGATAACCCACTGACTGCCAAATGTTTTATATACGATGTTAGCAGCTGATGTTTTTTCATCTATTTGTCAATTTGCATAATTTTTACTTCTATATATTATTTTATTACATCTTCGGGTTCATTTGTTACGACAACATTTTGACCTTTAACGTGTCTATTAAGGAAATTAATTAGTCTATCATTGATGGATTTGATTTGCACATTGCTGCCAAATGAGCCAGGTGCAACAGCTTCGGAATTATAAGTGAAATGATTTCCTTGTTTCACCATCAAACCATAACTTGGACTAGGTGAATGTGTAAAGCAATAGGCTGCATAAACATTCCCCAAACCTGCTGATATTGCCTGACCATATTCTGCTCCCCCATAAAAATAAGCGGTTGGAAAATCTATATTTTGAAAAGTACTTGCTTCAAAGTATCTGTTTTGATTGTAAAGCCAGTTTAATTCTCCCATCGAAAAAAAGAACATTGCAGTCGGGTGAAATCCATCTTCCTTGACTTTCATTACAGTCCACCCACCCATAGAATGTCCTCCCAATATTATTTTTGACTTGTCAACTTTGAAACTTGAAGAATTGACGAATTCAATAACTGATTGCAATTCTGAAACTCTATACCCAAAGTTTTCTCCATTCCCGAATGGATTATCGTTTAGATAATCGAGAGCTTCATCTAAAGTACCGTTTGATTGTCCTCGAATTCTCACTGACATAACTGCATCGCTATGGTCAGGTACAAAAACATAAAAACCTGCACGAGCAAGTGCTTCGCAGATTTCAACAGAGCCAATACCACCACCAGAAAATCCGTGGGAGAAAATAATAACTGGGTGACTTTCATTGATTTCAGAAGCATTATGGGAAACTTTCCCTTTAACGATTAAACCTGTAGATGCGGTATTATAGTTGTATTCACTTTCTTCGTCAAGAGTTGGATACCATATTGCAACCATTAAACTATCTTGTCCATTATATGGGCTTTTGACAAACTTATAACCCGCTTTAATTTCCGTTGGAATTGGGTCATTTATGTTATTATTGTCTTTTTTACAAGATAAAAAAGTGATTCCAATTATTAATATAATGCTTAATAAGAGTCTCTTTATTATAGCTTCAGAAACATAGAGCTTTTGTTCTTCTTTAATTGTCATATTTGTTTTCTTTTTTGTGTTTATATTTTCTCCGTTCATTGTTACATTTGCTGCTAACTTGTTTATATACGCAATAAACCTGCGTATATCACCCAAATATGGAGGGATATGCGCAGGTTTGTTGCGTAGAAACGGCGGTATTTGTTTGCTCTCATGCGTTGTTATCCG
>LIHN01000005.1 GCA_001314545.1 Bacteroidetes bacterium HLUCCA01 | reverse complement strand
TTCGGCAATGGCATCCTGCGCCTCGAACGTGAGCATCACCGCACTGCCTTCAACCATCGCGGCGCCGTCGGTGCGGGCCAGCGAGAGCGACTGCAGACCGCGGTCGGCATCGTAGCGATTTAACTGCAGCAGGTTTGCATCGGCGGTCCAGCTGCCGGCCTCGGCGCTGCTCAGCGTAAGCGAAGCGGCATCAAAGCCCAGGTTCATGGCCAGCGAACGGACCTCGGTGATGGGATAGTTGTCTGTGCCGAGTTCCACCTGGTAACGGACTACATCGCCCGGCTGCATGGCCGGCAGGGTGAAGGCCACGGGTGCAGTCATGGCAGCCAATTTGGAAACAACCGGTTCCGGAGCCTTGTACTCCGGGGTAGTCAGACCAAAATTGAGACCAATTGGAAAAAGGTCGTTCTGGTCTACCATTCCATTCCCGTCGGCATCGGCAAAGGTTGCGGGCTGGTCAGCCCACGCCACAAAATCCTGCGGTGCCCACTCCATAGACGGATTCGGTCGGGCGGGACCTTCCCGCAGGAACCATTTGCTCAGGGGATCCACATCGAAGGCATCTACAATGCCATCGCGATTGGTATCACCGGGATACAGACCATTGTCAAGTACATTGATCTGAAGGGTGCTGCCGGTCACGGCAAAGGGCGTTCCATTCTGGTCAACGGCTCGTTCGTTGAAGGTTTTTATGAAATACTGGCCGGATGGCATTTCGGGGTGTACGGTAAACTCAATGCGCAGCAACTCACCGAATGAGGGAAATGACATTGTTTTATCGTTCAGCGCATAGGAGACGAATAGCTGACCGGGAATGGTCGAGGTATCAACGAACCCGAGCAGGTTGTCCAGGTTAATTCCGTCAAACATTTTGACACGATGGAGGTCCTGAAAACAAAAACAAGCTAAATCGTTATCAAAATAGGAAAGCCCAAGTCCTACCCCGAACAGTCCCTCGCCGGGAAATTCCGGACTCCCGACCAGTACATACACATCAAACGTTTCGCCGGGCATCACGGTCGTTGTTGAGCTGAACAGCTGAATGGGTAAGGGAATACCTTCTGCTGTGGTGTCATCCGCCCGGAAACTTGCGATATCGTTGGTTGTCATGGGTTCACCCCGGGTACCAAGCGTGAGTACGCGATTGCCCGTAGTACCGGTCTCACCGGTCATCGGATCTGCCAACGCCTCCCATCCCCCGTTGGGCAGGTCACGACCATCCCCGGGAATGATCAGGTACTTGTATTCTACCACGTTGCCGGCCATTCCACCAACTACCCCGGTGAAGGTATACGTAGAACTTTCATCACCCTCCCGGGACATTCCCCATGTTTCGTTCCAAACATGAAAGTCATAGGCTACCCTAAGTTCGTCTCCCAATTCCGGAAGGAAAATTCCGCCCGATAGCTTGCTTACATCCACCGTAAACGTTACATCGCGGAAACCTTCCCGTAAGCGAAACATTTCAACACCGGTGACCGTGGAGGTGATTTTATCTTCCAGAAAACCGATTACAACCTGCGGCTTTCCGCCATCGTTTGCCATGACCCCTGCCACGCTGAACTGTACCGGTGGCCGGGCTGAGGGATTCAGTGCTGTGTTGGCGGGTATACGAACTTGAAACAGGTCGCCATTGCCGGCCGCAACATCAACAACCGCATCGCCTCCGGTAGCCACAACGGGCCACTGTTCCGGCTTGACTAGTGAAACGGAGCGTAAAATTACCGGTGAGCCCATATATGGTGACTCGACATTCCAATCGGTAAGGTCGTCGAAAATATGCACCGGATTAAGATCTTCAAAGGGAACTTCAGCGAGGAATGCTTCCACAGCATCAATGCGCTGATCGCCGTTAACCTCGGTTCGTGGCCCGGTCAGCTGAAGGACCGTTCCACGCGTAAACCCATCGTCACCAAACACTTGCGCCACAAGGTCGCTCGTCATCATAACGCGAATTCCGGCAGTCTCATCGGATACAAAGATTTCAACCTGACTTTCGGATTCGTGTGTTGCGATGCCGGTAATCATCCCGCGTACGGTTACAGGAGTTGCCAGGGGTTCTTTACGGGCCTGGGCGATGGAAACCGGATCCGATTCGGTTGTATCGAGCGTAGAAAAAAACATCTGGTGAGGGCCTGCTGTTGTCTGAATGTTCGCTTGATCCGAAGCACTGCCAGCAGCGGTAGTCCCGAATGAAGCCGCAGCAACAACATGCGTCATGCATAGTGTGATAAAAAACAATACGATTTTCATATGCCTTCGTGTTTTGGATGAGATTGTTTGGTTATGCATACCAAAATGGTCGCAAACGTAAGGTTGCTATGTTATACACTTTCAAGCATGAAGGCTCCTGAAACCGATGACCTATTGAGTTAACGGTCGATCCAGTTAGTAATTGGCAACCCGGTTGGTCAGATGCATCTGAATGGACCAATGCCTTGAATCCGGTTTTGCAAGTTTCCGCGGAAATTGGCAAAAAGCCGTATCTTTGCCACATCCAACAAGTATCCGATACGTAACCTTATCAAAACCATGACCTATTTATTCTTATTAGCCGGAAATCCTGAGCAAGGCGGCGGCTTCGAATCGCTTTTCTTCCTGGTAGCCCTGTTTCTGGTATTCTACCTGTTTATCATCCGTCCGCAGTCCAAGCGGCAGAAGGAAATCCAGAACAAAGTCAACGATCTTAAAAAAGGCGATAAAGTAGTCACCTCCGGCGGACTGGTGGGAACGGCTCTGAGCGTGGAAGAGACCACTGTTATGATGGAAATCGACAAAGACGTGAAGGTTCGCCTGCTCAAGACGGCCGTTGTGGATGTAAACCCGGAAAAAATCTAGTTCCGGCCATACTCCAACGCCCTGCCTGAACCACAACGGGCTGCACGATGTCCCGGCTGCATGCACCCCGGCTGCGTCAGCCCGGTTGCGACAGCCCGGTTGCGACAGCCCGGTTGAGGCAACCTTACAAAGATCTCCCGGTTGCGACAATCCGGGTAAGCCCCCGCAGAGATAGCCCGGTTACCCCCCGGCAGCAGGAACCCATCCCCAACCCTCCCCCTGATTTTCATACTTATATCATCCGGTACCTTGCATGGACGATTTCCTATTCGACACCATAGAAGCTGCACTTGAAGACATCCGCAATGGCAAAATAGTCATTGTAGTGGACGATGAGGATCGTGAAAACGAGGGCGATTTCGTTATGGCGGCCGAACTGGTCACCCCCGCGGCGGTCAACCTGATGGCTACGCACGGTCGGGGACTGATCTGCACGCCGGTCACCCGCGATCGGGCCTATGAGCTCAAGCTGGACCGCATGGTGGAGCACAACACCGACGCCATGGAGACGGCCTTCACCGTATCGGTGGATGCCCGGGCCAACACCACTACCGGCATCAGCGCCGCCGACCGCGCCAACACCATCAAAGCCCTCATCGAACCCGGCTCCCGCGCCGACGATTTCCGTCGTCCGGGTCATATTTTCCCGCTGATCGGGGTCCAGGGCGGCGTACTGCGACGGGCCGGTCACACCGAAGCCTCCATCGATCTGGCCCGGCTGTCCGGCCTGAAACCCGCCGGCGTGATCTGCGAGATTATGAACGATGACGGCAGTATGGCCCGCCTGCCCGACCTGGTGAAGGTCGCCCGGCGGTTCGATATGAAACTGATCACCATCAAAGACCTCATCGCCTACCGCATGAAAACCGAATCGCTGGTGCGCGAGGCGGTCAATGTCAAGCTTCCCACCGTCTATGGCGACTTCCAGATTCATGCCTTTGAAGAAGTGCTCAGCGGGGGCAATCACCTGGCGCTGGTCAAGGGCAGCTGGGAGGAAGACGAGCCCGTGCTGGTTCGGGTCCACAGCCTGTGTGTGACAGGCGACATTTTCGGCTCCAAGCGGTGCGATTGCGGAGAGCAGCTGCATGCGGCCCTGCTGCAGGTGGAGCGGGAAGGCAAGGGCGTGGTGCTGTACATGAACCAGGAAGGTCGCGGCATCGGGCTGATCAACAAGCTGAAAGCCTACAAACTGCAGGAAGAAGGCATGGATACCATCGAGGCGAACATCGCCCTGGGCTTCAAGGCCGACCTGCGCGATTACGGAGTCGGGGCACAGATACTGCGCTCGCTGGGGATTACCAAAATGCGGCTGATGACCAACAATCCGGCCAAGCGCGTGGGCCTGCAGGGGTACGGTCTGGAAATTGTGGAGCGGGTGGCCATTGAAATGCCGACCTACCCTGAGAATGAGCATTACATGAAAACCAAGCGCGATAAAATGGGCCATGAGCTCAAGCTGGATCCCCACAGTCACGACCTTCTGGGCAGCATCCGTAAGTAAGGCACGGACGCAGAGCTACCCTGAGCTTTGCGTGACCACCCGGTCGCGATACCGGTCAGGCAGTGGCCTTAAAAGCAACGCCCATTCCCGGCAGGGTGCCAGCCTTCAAACCAAAGCCCTTGAGGACGATTTTCCCGGCAGGGTGGCCGTTCACCCGGCAGCAACAACCTCGTTCAATTCACTGAAATTCTGAGAAAAAAACCATGCGTAAACCCTTTTGGATTCTGTTTCTGGTGGCTTTGGCGGCCATCGGCGGGTACACCTTCACCTTCGTAACCGGAGCCAACGCCATTGTATTTGAACCGATGACCATCGAGGAAGCCCTCGAGGAGGCCCGCGCGCAGGACAAGCCCGTATTTGTGAGCTTCTACACCGGCTGGTGCATGACCTGCCGGTCGATGATGGGCGGGACCTACCGCGAGCCCGGCGTGGTGGCGTATTTCAACGAAGCCTTCATCAATCTGAGCATCGACGCTGAAAATCCGGACTACGGGCTGCAGGCCGCGGCCGATTTCAACGTAACGGCCTACCCGACCCTCATTTTTTTATCGCCCGACGGCGAGGTGCTCTTCCGTGACACCCGGTTCTTCGACGGCGACACCTTCCTGCGCCTGGGAAATTCCGTTACCCGACGGATGCAGGCAGCCGCTTCGCCCTGAGACCGCCGCCCTCCCCCTGCCGCACTTGTCGCACAACGTTTCCGGCCTGATTTGCGCCGGGTCGATGCGCATCGTATTATACCAGCCGGTCTGGTCGCCGGCGTGCACAGCACAAACACACCGTAAACGTCACCGGCCGCATCGTCATCCTGTAATCCGCACCTAATACCTGTGCCCATGAAGCTGGAAATGCCGCACAACCTGGTCCTGATGTTTGCCCTCATGACCTTCTCCCTCGTACTCACCTGGGTCTTGCCGTCGGGCACCTTTGAAATGGCCCCCAACGATCAGGGTCAGACCGTTGTAGTACCCGGCACCTACACCGAAACGGCAACTAAGGAATATCTGTCGCCCCTGTCGCTGTTCACCGTAGTGCCCCGGGCCCTGGCCGACGCCCAGGGCATCATCTTCTTCGTGCTGCTCATCGGCGGATCCATCCGCGTTATCCGTGAAACCGGCGCCATCGACGCCTTCCTCGGCGGACTCCTCGAGCGCTTCGGCGACCGCCCGAAATGGCTGCTGCTCAGCATGATGTTCACCTTTGCCATGGCCTCGGCAACCATCGGCGTAGCCGAAGAATACATCCCTTTTGCCATCATTCTGGTCAGTTTATGCGTGGCGATGCGGCTGGATGCGATTGCGGCTATCGGCACCCTGGTGGTGGGGTATGGCATAGGTTACGGGGTGGCCTTTATGAATCCCTTCACCCTGGTGGTAGCCCAGAATGTAGCGGGTCTTTCGCCCTTGTCGGGTTTTGAATACCGGCTGGCGCTGGTGGTGCCCTTCCTGGCCGTGGGATTTCATCATGTGTGGGGGTATGTCAAGCGCATCCAGCGCGACCCGTCGGCCAGTCTTATGGCGGGCGTGGTCTCCGGCGAGTCGCACGCGGAGCATGCCTATCCGGCGATGAATACCACCCGCAGATGGGTGCTTGGTGTGACGGTCCTGGCCTTACTCGTACTTATTGGCGGCATCGCCTGGCAGGGCTGGTTTCTGGTCGAACTCGGGGCGTTGTTCCTGATACTGGCCATTGTCACCGGTCTCATCGCCCGACAGGGCATCAACAATACGGCAACGATTTTTGCGAAAGGCGCCGCCGAGCTGACCTCTACGGCCCTGCTCATTGGTTTCGCCCGGTCCATTGCCCTGCTGCTGGAAGACGGTGTGGTGCTGCATACGGTGGTCAATGCCCTGGCCTCGCCCCTGGCCCTGCTGGGCGCCGAGCTGGCGGCCGTGGGCATGCTGATTATTCAGAGCGGACTGAATTTTTTCATCCCCTCGGGAAGCGGTCAGGCCTTCGTTGCGATGCCGCTCATGGCGCCAATCGGCGACCTGGTGGGGGTTTCGCGGCAGATTTCGGTGCTGGCGTTTCAGTTTGGCGATGGCTTGATGAATATGATTGTGCCCACGAATCCGGTGCTGATGGGTATTCTGGGACTGGCGGGCATCCCCTACGCGCGGTGGTTTCGTTTCATCGCGCCCCTCATGCTCAAGCTGCTGGCCCTGGCGGCCGTGGCGATGGTTGTTGCGGTGTGGATTGGCTACAGCTAAGGCAACTGCTCCGTTGTTAACCGGCCCGCGCTTTTTGCTGCCACCTGCTCGTTAACCGATAGGCGCTTGCGTTTTTTTGCTGCCACCTGCTCGTTAACCGGCCCGCGCTTGCGCATTTTGCTGCCAGCTGCTCGTTAACCGGCCGGCGCTTTTTGCTGCCAACTGCTCGTTAACCGATAGGCGCGTTTATGTGGGATGTTTGCCAATTCCCCGGGCGCGCGCGCTCACCGGCGCAACCGGCGCTCCTGGCAGGATCTACTCCGGCAGGGTTACGGCCTGAATGGAAAACACCCCGTTTTCAACACTGGCATGGTAGGTTGACGGTCGATCCAGAGAGCGGTCTGCGGCAAAATCGTACCGGTCGCCGGGACCCAGTTTCCAGACCAGCACCGCTGCACCACCCTGATTCCAACTCAGCGGACTCCCCTCGCGCAGTACTTCCGGGCCGCCCTTGTCCCAATAGGGAAGATACATCCACACAAACCCGGCACCGTAGACCGTCCCGATTCCGTCCTCGTCGATAATCATGGCTGTGCGCTCATCGATGGCGATGCCTTTGGGGAAGTAGCCGGAATCCGGCTGCCAGGCCCGTGCCAGGAAGGTCATGAGTCGACCTTCACGATTCCGCTGGGTGAAATGGGTGTCGATGATGCGGTCGGCAAGGACTTCAGGTGTGCCGAAAAGGGCCGGGCGGAGGGCGATGTCGCGGGCCATGGGATCAGTGAGGGCTTCCTGGCTGGTGACCGACCGACCGGATGCCTCGAAGTATCGTCCGCCCCAGATCATGGCGCCGGCACTGGTGCCGCCGAAGGGCACACGCCGGTCGGTGTAGAGGGTTCGGACCGTGGCGGAAAGCAGGGTATTACCCCAGAAAAGGGTGTAATTCCACTGGTCGCCGCCGGCCACGAACAACGCCTCGGATGCGGCCAGGACGGTGTTGTCCGGTTCATGGTTGGCCCGGTCACGGGAATCGATACGGAAGGTCTCCACCGAGGCCGCATCGGCCAATTCCAGCAGATACTCGTTGTAGCCGGTGCTTCCTGAGGCACGGATGACCGATATATTTCCGCCCCGTGCAGCGGCGGCAAACCGGGTCATGGCCACATCCACATCGGTACTGCCTCCGCCAAGAAATATTAGCGGTTCCGGCTGCGTTAGTATATCATCGGCAGTGCCCGAGCGGCCCAGCGAAGAGCTCGTTTCAACAGGGGGTTCCGGAGCCGAAACCGTCGACTGGGCACAGCCTGATCCAACCGGTAAAAAAACAGCTATAAAAATTAAATAATGAACGATTTTCATGGACTTGATGTCATTCTGAATACGTGACAGGTAGTTTCAGATAAAACCGGCATGAGCCGATAATCGTTTGAAACAACCGATTTCGAGGTGGCAGCCCATGGTAACAGACTCCATACGATACAGAATCTGAACGGATGTCCGCGTTGCTGTATCGGCCGGGAGCGTTCTCAGGGGGGACTTTCACAAAATTCGATTACCCAAAAAGGCTCTGCACACTGGCATGGCACTTTCGGTAAACCAATTCAGACGGTATTTGCAAATAAAGAATTGATTTTAAGCAAATTTTTTATTAATATTATCGGCTTCATACGTTTTTTACGTTTAACCATTCATTGCATGCCGGGCGCGGTCCGCATGCCCTAAAAGTAAGCCCATCACTACAGCGTGACTATGAGCAAAAAAAAGGCAGCTAAACCCAAAGAGACCTCAAGCACATTCCGTACCGATTCCCGAACAATCGACCAGTATTTTGCGGATATTGCCAATTACCCCCAAATCAGTGTTGAGGAAGAGGTACGTCTGGCTGAAGCCATTATTGCCGGCGACCAGAGTGCACGAAATCACCTGGTAGAGGCCAATTTACGTTTTGTAGTTTCCACAGCCAAGAAATTTCAGGGGAATGGACTGAGTCTTGACGACCTCGTAGCCGAGGGTAACATCGGTCTGATCAAGGCCGCCGAGCGGTTCGACCCTACCCGTGGTTTCAAATTCATCTCCTATGCCGTATGGTGGATTCGCCAGTCGATTCTGCAGGCCCTCGCCCTGAAAGGCCGCATCGTACGCCTGCCGCTGAACGTCATCGGCGAAATCAACAAAATCAAGAAGGTGCAGGGCAATCTGGAGCAGCAGCTGGAGCGACCACCCACGGCCGCCGAGCTCTCCGAATACCTGGAATCCTCCGCCAACAGCATTCAGGAGACGCAAAAACGGTCTTCCTACCACCTGTCGATGGATGCACCGGTGGGTTACGATGGCGACCTCACCCTGATGGATACCATCTCCGACGAGGAAGAAGGTCGACCGGATGCCGACCTGATGATACAGTCGCAGCAGGATGACATCAAGAGCATGCTGGCCAAACTGACCCCGAGGGAAGCCCAGGTACTGATCAGCTATTATGGCATCGGAACCGGACAGGCGCTCACCCTGGAAGACATTGGTGAGCAGCTGGATCTGACCCGGGAGCGGGTTCGTCAGATTAAAGAGAAGGCAATCCGCAAACTGCGCACCAAGAGCAACAGCGGTCGGCTGCGCACCCACCTGGGGTAGGGATTGCTTTTGCTACCGTTCATCTGGTTGTGATGTCGGCTCCGCACCCATCTGGGTTAAGGGAGGTTTGTTAGCGCCTATGTCAGTTACTTGCCTTATCTGACTACCGGTCAGCGTAGGGTAAACTCCGCTATCTGCCGGGCAAACTTCCTGAAATCATCCAGATTATTGAGATGGCTGTAGAGCTGTTCAACATCAACTTTCACATAATCATGGACCAGTATATTCCGGAGACCAACAATCAGCTTAAGTTGTTCGCATAACGCAGCATCCAGCACATCAAATCTGCAAAGTGCTTCAATACATTCGCGGTACGTCTTTGAACTGCCGAAATTATGCTGTGCGGCAACATGGCATGCTATGTCGATGGTGAGCTGAATCGTCTCAAATAAACCATAGCGGAGTGACCATTCCAGCGTACGGTTACGCAAGACCGACGTCGCACTGTTCTCCTCTTTGAACCTTACCAGAGAAGCGATGTTCTCCTCCAGCTGTTCCAGGCGATTAGCTTTCATAGTTTCGGTCTCCGAATCGTTTTTCTTTCAAGCGTTTACGCAATGCACCCTCCGATAACGCTCTGAGATAGCGTGTATCTTCAAATTGATGCAATGAACGAAGTCTGTACGTCAGCTGGAGGTCTTCATCCACGGCTTGTTTCAAGCAGATACTGTCATTGAGTATATCCTGGCTGAGTTCCGGGTTTACATCCGGCAGGTCATTCATTACAACGACATCTACAGGGACACCTGAAAACGGATCCATCGGATCAACGATGTATTCAGAAACATAGTTGTTGTTCATCAGAAATGTATCGACCAAATCCTGCAGCTCGTATTGCAGTCGACCGATGACCTGAAGCTTTACTGGCTCAACGAGATAAACACCGATGTCGATATCGCGGAATTGGGCGGAATTAATAAATGAGCCGAAAGCATACGAAAAAACGACCGGTTCACAGGTTTCGAAATACTGCCTGAATCGGTCTAAAAGTTCGTTTTTTGGTGCTTCATCGAGTGTCATACCTGGAAGATACACAATTTATCGCTCGTCCGATATGGAGGCTTCCAGCGCCTCCCAGGCCAGGGTAATGCATTTACGTCTTGTTGGAAATTCCCTCACCTGAGAAAGCGCCTGCATGGATTGCGCCCTGGTTGCCTGCCTTGCTGCCGGCGACGTTCCGGCCGGGTTTTGCTCCCGGCCGCCCGCTTCGTTGGTCGGGTTCGGCTGGGTCCGGGCTTGCTCGTCGGTTGCGTCCTGAAAGGACCCGGCATCCCGATTGGCCGATTCCGGAAATCCCGGGATGGCCTCCTCCGTAAGCTCCTCTTCCCTGTCCGTAAGCCGCTCTACCGAACGAACCAGCTCGGGAATACGGGCCGCCTCCACCCCTTGCACCACCTCGCAAAGCACCGAGGCCGAGGCTTTGCACAGCATGCACCCCGATGCATTATGAAAAATGTGGGTGATGACCCCGTTTTCACTTCGCCACCAGAGTCGGACCACATCCCCGCAGCTGCGATTACGATGCTCAATTTGGCCGGTTTTCTGGTCGGCCGGTGGTTGCGAACCAGGCGTACCTGCCCATACATCAACGGGTTCATGGGCTATGCTAAGGTCGTCAGCGCTGCCCTGAACATCCTGCGTTTGACCCTCCCACGGTGCACGAAAACCCTTCTCCACCGCATGAACGGGGTTTTTCGCATGATGGATCAGGATATCGTCATAGGATTTCATGGGGATTTCCAGGTTGATGCAGCCAGTTTAACCGCCAAACAGGCCCGACCGAACACGTCGGCTTACAAGCACCAGCACGTGATGCCCATGTGGAACCCGGCCATACTGCAAGGTCAATACGCCATGAAACACAACGGCATTACTCCGCCGTATCCGCGTACTCCGCAATCGGGATACAGGCACACATCAGGTTTCGGTCGCCGTAGGCGCTGTCGATGCGACCCGTTGCCGGCCAGAACTTAGCCTCGCGCACCCATTCCAGCGGGAAGGCTGCTTTCTCGCGGGTGTAGGGCCGGTCCCAGGTCTCCGCCATGACCGCCCGGGCGGTGTGCGGTGAGCGGGTCAGCACATTAACCTCACGATCAGCTACCCCGTCGGCAATCTCCTGAATCTCGGCGCGAATGGCAATCATGGCCTCACAGAAGCGGTCCAGCTCGGATTTGGTTTCACTTTCGGTCGGTTCAATCATCATGGTTCCGGCTACCGGAAACGACACCGTGGGCGCATGATAGCCGTAATCCATGAGTCGCTTGGCGATATCGGTGACCTCGATGCCCGCAGATGCCTTGAAAGGACGCAGATCGATGATCATTTCGTGGGCACAGCGACCATTTTTCCCGGTGTAGAGCACCTCGTAATGTCCGGCGAGCCGGGCTTTGATGTAATTGGCATTCAAAATCGCCACCTGCGTGGCCCTCGTAAGTCCCTCGCCCCCCATCAGACGGATGTAGGCGTAGGATATGGGCAAAATACTGGCACTGCCAAAGGGCGCGGCCGACACCGCGGTCATTTCCGGGGAAGCGCCGTTGTCTACCAGGCGGTGACCGGGCAGGAAGGGCGCAAGATGCGCTGCAACGCCGATCGGACCCATACCGGGACCGCCGCCGCCGTGCGGGATACAGAACGTTTTGTGCAGATTCAGGTGACACACATCGGCACCGATGGCCGCCGGGGAGGTCAGTCCGACCTGCGCATTCATATTGGCGCCGTCCATGTAAACTTGTCCGCCGTGCTGGTGGATGAGGGCACAGATTTCACGGATATCTTCCTCGAAAACCCCGTGGGTCGACGGGTAGGTGACCATGAGCGCCGCCAGCCGGTCGCTGTATTTCTCCGCTTTCTCCGTCAGATCGCCCAGATCAATATTTCCACGTTCATCACATTTTGTGACAATGACCTCCATGCCGGCCATGACGGCACTGGCGGGATTCGTGCCATGGGCTGAGGACGGAATAATGGCCACGTTGCGGTGGGCGTCGCCGCGGGAGAGGTGATAATTTCGGATGGTCATCAGACCGGCATACTCGCCCTGGGCGCCCGAGTTGGGTTGCAGCGATACGGCGGCAAAACCGGTTATCTCACACAACCAGGCCGACAAGTCGGCGTTCATGCGGGCGTAACCACGGGTCTGGTCGGACGGGGCAAAGGGATGAATGGAACCGAATTCCGGCCAGGTGACCGGCATCATCTCGGCGGTGGCGTTGAGTTTCATGGTGCAGGATCCCAGCGAAATCATGGAGTGCACCAGGGAAAGGTCTTTGTTTTCCAGGCGTTTGAGGTAGCGCAGCATTTCATGCTCGCTGTGGTAACGGTTAAAACTGGGATGGGTGAGGTAGTCGACCTCCCGCAGGAGCGCATCGGGATAGGCCAGCCGGACCTGAATGCCGCGCAGCTCCCCGGCCTTGCCGGAGTCCACAGGCTGGTCCATAGCCCGGGCAAATACCGCAACCACATCGGCTACATCGCTCACGTACTTGGTCTCATCGATGGAAATCCCGATTTCCGTTTCGCTGATGTAGCGGAAGTTCATTTCAGCATCCAACGCTTCCCGGCGGATGCGATCTGCCAGCGAGGGGTCGTTGAAACTAAGGTGAAGGGTGTCAAACCAGAGCGGATTCTGAATCTGAACGCCGAGTTTACTCAATTCATAGGCCAGCACGGAGGTCAGACCGTACACCCGCTCGCCGATGCGGCGGAGTCCCTGCGGACCATGATATACGGCGTAGGCTCCGGCCATGACGGCCAGCAATACCTGGGCCGTACAGATGTTCGAGGTAGCCTTTTCCCGACGGATATGCTGCTCACGGGTTTGCAGGGCCATGCGGTAGGCGGGCGCGCCGGTATCGTCAACGGAAACACCGATAATGCGACCCGGGATGTTGCGTTTGAATTCCTCGCGGGTGGCAAA
This sequence comes from Bacteroidetes bacterium HLUCCA01, assembly GCA_001314545.1. Lineage (GTDB taxonomy): Bacteria > Bacteroidota > Rhodothermia > Balneolales > HLUCCA01 > HLUCCA01. The sequence goes on along the minus strand of LIHN01000005.1, from coordinate 118,225 downwards.
AAACGCCGCATGCGGTCCGCCGAAGCCCATGGGTACCCCGAAACGCTGGGAAGAGCCTACCACCACGTCGGCTCCCATCGCGCCGGGCGATTTGATGACGGTGCAGGCCAGCAGGTCGGTTGCCACGCTCACCAGCACCTGATGCTCATGGGCTGCGGCAATCACTGCCGAAAGGTCGCGCACATTCCCGAAGGTGTCCGGATTTTGCAGCATCACACCGAACAGCGCGGCATCGGTGACGTCCAGCTCGTCAACCGAACCCATAACCAGCTCAATACCCACGGGCAGGGCACGGGTTTTGAGCACCTCCAGGGTCTGCGGATGCACGGTATCGGAAACAAAATACCGGTTTGCACTGCGCTTCGGACCTTTTTTCACGGCATGAAGCATGGTCATGGCCTCGGCGGCGGCCGTACCCTCATCCAGCAGCGAGGCATTGGCCAGGTCCATGCCGGTCAGGTCCATCACCATGGTCTGGAAGTTGATCAGCATCTCCAGCCGACCCTGGGCGATTTCGGCCTGATACGGCGTGTAGGCGGTGTACCAGCCCGGATTCTCCATAATATTGCGGAGGATCACCCCCGGCGTCACCGTGTCGTAGTACCCCATCCCGATAAACGAACGGAATAGTTTGTTTTGCCGTGCCACCGCGCGGAATTCACGCAAAAAGCGGTGCTCGTCGAGCGGTTCGGGCAGGTTCAGCGGCTTTGCGAGCCGGATTCCGGCAGGGATGGTTTCACGGATAAGCTGTTCGAGGGATTCGGCGCCCACGGCCTGCAGCATTTCGGATTGTTCCTGTTCAGTAGGACCGTTATGGCGACGGGCAAATACATCGCGTGAATCGAGATCAATATTCATGAATGGCTAAGCTGAAAGTTCGGGTGTGAATTCGTGTACCTGATCGTGGATAACAAGCCTGTTTATATACCGCTTCAGGCAGGGCCGGGACGTGACGGCGGGCGCGGATGTGGAACTATAATTTCATGCACCTGACAACACCACAAAGTTACCAATAATTCAAATTCCGGAGGACTTCCCCGCCATAATTTTCCCGTCGTTGCAAAATCTGTCATATTGGCGTACTTTGGCATTTTCATTTCGCAAAACGACATCGGAAATGAATGAAAACTGCGGGTGTTGTGTTTCTGCAGATGAGTCATCCCATTCACGCCGAATTTATATTTGAACAATAGCTATGCCTGAAACCGACATCCAACAACTGCTCTCCGAGTGTGCCAAAGACGAAGCCAGCCTGAAACGCCTTCAGGAAGCTTTTTCAGAGCTTTCGCGCAAGGCTGAAAACCTCAGACTGCTGGAGGCCGCCATCCGCAACGACTACGACTCCATCCTGATTACCGAGATGAGTCTGGAGCAGCCCGGTCCGAAAATAGTCTATGTGAACGATGGTTTCACCAAAATGAGCGGTTACACCCGCGAGGAAGCGGTCGGTCAGACACCGCGCATTCTTCAGGGACCCAAAACCGACCGCACCGTGCTGGACAAGCTGAAGTACTCCCTGCTGAATGGTCGCGCGTTTTTCGGTCAGACCATCAACTACCGCAAAGATGGCAGCGAATTTGTAAACCAGTGGGACATCCATCCCCTTCTGGATGAGCACGGCAACATCACCCACTGGGTTTCCTACCAGCATGATATCACCGAGCGGAAGCGCGCCGAACTCAGCGTACTGAACACCAATGCCGATACTGAAGAACTCTACGAGGATTCCAAGCGGACCATCGTAGATCTGGCTGAAAACGGTGCGGTGGTCGGAGCCAACAAAGCCTTCCGGGAAATGATCGGCTACCATAAGGAAGAGCTCAGCGATGTGTACATCTGGGATTTAATGCCCCTGAAATTCGGCAAGTCGCTCAAGGTGCAGTTCGACCGGCTCTGGAAGGAAGAGTTCTCTCAGGGCAGAACTTACCGCATGATGCTCAAGCATAAAAACGGTCTGCCCGTGCAGGTAGAAATCCAGACCAAGAAAATGGACCTGAGTACCGGACTTTTTGTCCGCTGCGATGTGCGTAATCTCACCCTGCGCAAGCGTATCCTGAACACGCTGAAAAAACGAACCACCGATTATACCCGTATGTTTGAGCGGAAGGTGGATTTCAACTACGGGCTGATTCTGGATCATGAAAACAAATTCCGCTTCAAATGGTTATCCGACGGCTTCCGCAAGGTAACCGGGTTCAGCGTTGAAGAATGCCTGCATCCGGAAGGCTGGCGCGATCTGGTTCATCCTGACGACCGGGGTATGGTTGCCGAGCACGTGCTCAAGGCCTTTGACGGACTCTCCTCCACCATTACCTACCGCATTGTAACCAAAGACGGCAGTGTGCGCAAAATTATGGATTATGCCAAGGCCGACAGCTATGATGACGATGGTAATCCCCAGGCTATTGTGGCTTCTGCCATCGATATCACGAATCGGAAAGAGACGACCGTCTGAGTTGCCGGCGGTTTAATCGCGGCGCAAACGACGGCTCATTTCCATCCAGCGCTCAAACTGTTCATCGTTCAGGATGGTATCGACCTGCTCATGCATGATTTCGGCCTGCTCACGCATTTCACGGCGCAGGGCTTCCTGGTTATCCTCACGAATGTCGCGCAGGGCACGCCTACTTTGGGTCATGACCTCGAAGAATGGATCGATCTGCTCCGGAGCCAGCTCCAGCTCGGCAATCAGACGTGTACGAAACCGCTCATAATCAGCCTGACGGTCACGTTCCTGGCGCTGCCCCTGCTGCATACCCTGCCGGTCGCGGTCCTGCCATTCCCCCTGTCGCTGTCGGTTGCCCTGGCCGGATTCATAGTGTGCGCCACCACGGGTATCATGATAGCCGGTGGTCAGAGAATCGCCTGCACCGAGCGCACCGCGCAAAAAATACCCGGATCCCAGTCCTGCCGCAAAGGTCAGTGCGAAGAGGATGATAATGGTGGATGTGTGCTTGATCATGGCTGGTAGGTTTATAAAAAGACAGTGATGTTACGCCGTTTAAGGGGGTTTGGTACCTGCAGTCGGTTTACACGGGCTGCATCGCCGGAAGACTGATACGATGTACTTAATAGTCCATTAAAAAGACGTATTCCGGAATTTCGCCGGTCAGCGGTTCGATCGTCTCCGGATTTTCGCCCAGAATCCACATCTCAACATCTGCCAGGGAGGGTTCCTGGCTGGCGCTGTCTGTAGCCGGCAGCCGGTCGAGGGTTGCTGACAAGGCCAGAAGAACGAGCATACTGGCCAGCACATACCGTCGGAATACACCGAAAATCTGCTGAAAGAGGGCGTCCTCGGGATCATATTTTTCACGGGCGAGGCGCGCCTTCATGCGGGTAACGGCCCATCCATCCGGCTCCAGCGACCCGTAGGCCGAGCGCAGCTGGTCTATTTTGAGGGGTTTATTGGGTTTCATAATCGATTCCTTTGGCGATGAGGGCATCGCGAAGTTTCTTTTTGGCGTAAAACAGCCTGCTTTTCAGGGTCCCCTCGGACTCTCCGGTTATTTCGGAGATTTCCCGGTAGGGGAGCTCTTCAATTTCCCGCCACAGCACAATACTTCGGTAGGGTTCGGGCAGGGCGGCAATGGCCTCACGCACCATGGTCTGCATCTCGCGGGCATCCATGTCGGCATCCTCAGAATCCGGATGCGGCATATCGACCTGCTGCTGGTCCTGATCCATGGGCCAGAAAGCGCTGAAAGCCCGTCGTACCGTTCGTTTTCGCAGGGCGTCGGTGACCGTATTCCGTGCGATGCGGTAGAGCCAGGTTGACAGGGCGCTGTCGCGCTGAAAACCCGATGCGTTGCGGTAGGCTTTCAGGAAGACATCCTGGGTGAGATCTTCGGCATCCAGTCCGCTGCCCCAGGTCATTCCTGCCACGAAGCGGTAGACCCGTGCGTAGTGGGTCTCCAGCTCCCGCTCGATATCGCCGGGGGTGTAGGATTGCGATGCTGTCATATCGGCTGCCGGAGTCGCGGTGTTGGACGGGGTCGGCGTGATTGCACGGCCCCAGAGAATCCAAGGTAAGGCATTTTCAGGTATGTTGGCAGCAGCATTCATGTAACAAAGCAGACAGTGACGGGGTTCAGAACCGGGCTCGGGTTAGTGCGGCCTGCGTCGGTCAGACCGTTTTACAGGGATGCACGCGTACTACCGGCTTAGGAAAGCTGTCGCTTGCGGGCAGATTCACCCGCAGCGACAGCCCAATCTGATGCAAGGCAGGGTTATGGTCGGGGTGAACGGTTGCCACGGGGGGTACCCTGCTGCATGCCGGCTCCGCGGTTGCCACGGTTACCGCGCTGGTATCCGTCGGCGCCACCACGACCCGGTCGGTTGGCCTGGTTGATGGCACGTCGTTCAGCACGCAGTTCAACGAGTTTGGCAAACTGCTCCTCGGTGAGGATTTCCTGCAGGGCCGGATCGTTGCCGTTACGCAGTTCATCGCGCTGTGCACGCATCTGATTCGGGGTCATATCGCCCTGACGGAAGTTCTCACGCAGCGACTGCATGCGCGCCTGCTGGGTCTGACGAAGTTCCAGAATCTGTAGTTTTTGCTGATCGGTGAGCTGGAGGGCCTCACTCATTTCGGCGGAGAGAATCCCTCCGTCTGCGGATCCGCGTTGCATGCCACGCTGGGCTTCAGCGGTGAAGATTCCCAGGGCAAGTAAGGTAATGAGGGTTAGGGAGAGAGCTTTAAGCGTTTTCATAGGAGTGTGATTTTGAATCGTTAATTGTGTTGATTCGCGCGATTTAAAAGATTAGACGAGCGGTCGGGGCATCCGTTGAACAGAAAAACAATTCCTTTTCCGGCAAAGGCAGGTAAAATTCCGCCCATGAAAAGCGCTTTTCGCCGGAGTGAATGACGCCTTTTTTCTATATTTGGACTGTTAAATCAACCCGGAATCCGTGCTTCGGCCGGTATCATCATGCCTAAATTCAATAGTATGTCCGACTTACACTTCCGCCCTGCCCCCCTGACCACCCTCACCGAAGACGAGCAGATGCTGCGCGATGCCGCCGCTGATTTCGCCCGTGAAGCCATCGCCCCGCACGTGCACGATATGGACCAGCAGGCCCTGCTGCGACCTGACATCATCCGCGGATGCTTCGAGCAGGGGCTTATGGGTATTGAAATTCCGGAGGAATACGATGGAGCCGGCGGATCATTTTTCATGTCGATTCTGGCCATTGAAGAGATTTCCCGCGTGGATCCTGCCGTGGGCGTGTTTGTGGACGTACACAACACCCTGGTCATCAACGCTTTCAATCACTGGGGCAGTGACGACCTTAAAAAACGCTGTCTGCCCCGCCTGGCGGCCGATACCGTGGGCGCTTACGCCTTGTCGGAGGCCGGCTCGGGCAGCGATGCCTTCGCCCTGAAACTGCGCGCCGAAAAAAAAGGCGACCGCTGGGTGCTCAACGGGCACAAACTGTGGATTACCAACGGAAAAGAAGCCGGCATTTTCATCGTCTTCGCCACTGTGAATCCCGAAGACGGCTACAAAGGTATCACCGCGTTTATTGTAGAGCCCGGCATGCCCGGATTCACCATCGGAAAGAAGGAAGACAAACTCGGTATCCGGGCCAGTTCCACCACCGAGCTGATTTTCGAGGACTGCGAGGTGCCGGTCGGGAATGTTCTGGGCGAGGTGGGCAAAGGCTATAAAATTGCCATCGAGACCCTGAACGAAGGTCGCATCGGCATTGGCGCTCAGATGGTTGGTATTGCGAGGGGGGCGTTTGACGCAGCCCTGGGGTATGCGCAGGAGCGGAAGCAGTTCGGCAAGTCCATCAGCTCGTTTCAGGGGATGCAGTTTGAACTGGCCCGACTGGCCACCGATATTGAGCTGGCCCGACTCCTGGTGTATCAGGCGGCCCGGCTGAAGGAGTCGGGACAACCGTTTCTGAAAGAAGCCGCCATGGCCAAATTTTATTCCTCTGAAGTAGCCGAGCGCGTGGCTTCCTCGGCCGTGGAGATTTTCGGCGGGTATGGCTATGTGAAGGAGTATCCGGTGGAGAAGTTCTACCGCGATGCGAAAATCGGCAAGATTTACGAAGGCACGACCTTCATGCAGCTGCAGACCATCGCCAAACTGCTTATGAAATAAAGCGGCAGGCGACTGCAAGCCCGGGAGCGACTCCGGCAAGAGACGGTCCGTGTATCCTGATTTTGTGCCTTTGCTGCTGCCTTAACGCCGATGCCACACATCTGCCCACGTGCACCCCCGGCACAGGGTTCGGCGCTATAAAAAAAGCCGGTACCAACGCGTAGTGGCGCGTCAATACCGGCTTTAACAAAAAAGGAATACCCGCCGGGCGAACCGATGGTATTCTTCGGTGAGATTTTATTCGCCTTTGAGCAGCTGAATTTCACCCATCAGCTTGATTTCATCACTGACCAGCAGGTTACCGGCTTCGTTGACCACGTGGAATTTCAGTCCGAAATCCTTGCGATTCAGCTTGCCTTCGAAGGTGAATCCGGCTTTGGTCTGACCCCAGGGATCTTTGGCCGTTCCGGCGAATTCAACGTTCAGGGATACCGGCTTGGTTACGTCACGGATGGTCATATCGCCGTTGAGTACGTACTCGGAGTCGGATTTTTTCTGCATACCGTTGGCTTTGAACGTTAGTTCAGGGAATTGGTCCGCGTTGAAGAAGTCGTCACTGCGCAGGTGGTCGTCGCGCTGGGTGTTGCCGGTATCAACCGAAGCCGTTTTGGCTGCAAAGCTGATCAGGGCCTCAGCGAAGTTTTCATCGGCCGCGTCAACGGTAGCATCGTACTCCCTGAATTGTCCGGTAACGGTGGTAATCATGAGGTGTTTCGCTTTGAAACGAATTTCAGAATGGTCTTTGTCGAGTGTCCAGGTAGCCATGTGTTTGTACTGTTTTTGATTTTAGTTGTTTAACTGTTTATTGTTTAAACATATAAACTATTCCGTCGGTTAGCAAGAGGAATAGGAAACTTTTTACACAAGCGTGGGTTTCGGCGGGTAATTGCGGCTGCCCGGGGCGCGGGTTGCCCCGGGGGAGGGCTGCGGAACAGGGCGGATGCTGCCCGGATCAGCGCACCAGGTGTACGTTTTCCAGCAGCTGTTCTACGGCCTGGATGGGGGTAACGGCACCGGAACGCAACTCCGATATCATTTTCATGTAGTCGGCCTGCACATTGCCGTCGTTCCAGAAACGGTGCAGTACCTGCTGCTCGATGAGGCTTTTGACCCAGTTCAGGTTCTGTTTGCGCCTGTTCGACTCCAGTCGCTTGCTTTGGGCCAGGGCTTCCAGTCGCGTGCTTACCTCATCCCAGACAGCCTCCACCCCTTCGTTGGTGAGCGAACTGCACAACAGCACATCGGCCGGGGCTTTGTCGTCCTGTGGGCGCAGATAATGAAGTCCCTGGCGAATCTCGCTGCGGGCGGCCTCGGCGCGATCGCGGTTGTCGCCATCACATTTGTTGACCACCAGCACGTCAGCCAGCTCCAGAATACCGCGCTTGATACCCTGCAGGGCATCGCCGGCGCCGGGAAGCATGAGCAGCAGAAAAAGATCGGTCATGGAGGCCACATCGTACTCGCTCTGCCCTACCCCTACCGTCTCCACCAGAATGACATCAAATCCGGCGGCTTCGCACAGCAGAATGGATTCGCGGGTGCGCTGGGTGACGCCGCCCAGACTTCCGGCGGTGGGCGACGGGCGGATGAAGGCATCCGGCTGAGCTACGAGCTTTTCCATACGGGTTTTGTCGCCCAGAATACTGCCCCCCGAAAACGGCGAACTGGGATCAACGGCCAGCACCGCAACCTTATGTCCCCGGGCTATCAGGAGCATGCCCAGCGATTCAATGAAGGTGCTCTTCCCTACCCCCGGAACCCCGCTGACCCCAATGCGCCAGGATTTTCCGGTATGAGGCATGGCAGCCTGCAGCAGGTGCTGGGCCGGCTGGCGGTCTTCACCGCGGGTGCTCTCGATGAGGGTGATGGCTTTACTCAGGGCGCGACGGTTACCGGAGGTCAATTCCTGTATGGATACAGCCATGGTTGTAGTATTGGTGGATAAACATGGAGTTGGGTACGCGCTAAAGGTAGGCAGAAATGCCCTCCCATCGCAAACCAGACCGAACCCTCAGTTGAATTGATCCCGCCCCGGAAGCTCCGGACGTCGCAGCCGGAACGGTCGTTCAGAAATGGCATGCAGAAAGGATACTATCGCTTCTTTCTCTTCATCGGTAAGCTCGAGGGGGACCAGGATTTCGGAAGTCACCGGAAAATGGGGATCGTCTTCCAGTCCCGGGCGCGGACGGGGCCGGGCCATGCCGGCATCGTACATACTGACCATGCCCTCCAGACTGGGTACCAGTCCGTTATGGGTGTACGGGGCCGTGAAGGCCACATCGCGCAGCAACGGCGTGCGAAACCGACCCATGTCGGCCGGATCGCCGGTTACATCGTAGCGTCCCAGATCTTCGCGATCCCGACCATAAAAGTGCAGTCCCAGGTTATGAAACTCACCGTCACTGAAAAAAGCCCCGTGATGGCAATTGATACACCGGGCCTTGGTACGGAACAGATGCATGCCGTGCAGGGCCTCATCCGACATGGCCGTGGGGTTTCCGCGCATAAAGCGGTCGAAGTCGGAGGACCTGCTCACTACGGTCCGCTGAAACTGCGCCAATGCGGAGGCGATTCGCTCGAGGGTAACCTGATCGTCGTTGTAGGCAGCCTCGAACAGCTCCGGATACCCCTCGATTTCCCGGAGCTTGTCCGGGAGAAACTCCAGATCCATGTTCATTTCCAGGGGATCGGCAATGGGGTGCAGGGAAAGTTCTTCGAGGGTGGCCGCACGACCGTCCCAGAATACGGGTTCAACACCCCAGGTATTGAGCACCGACGGCGTGTTACGCTTCCCGACCCGATGGTTGTGCCCCAGCGCTGCCATCCGGCCATCCTGCCAGTTGCGTTCCGGCTCATGGCACGATGAGCAACTGATCTGGTTGGAGGCGGAAAGGCGCGGATCAAAAAACAGTATTTTACCCAGCTCAGTTCGGGCTTCCAGACTATCCTGGTTGCGGAACGGATTCTCCGGCATCGCCTGCAGCTCTTTCCAGTCAATGCCCTCATCCACATGAGGAGCGGGCCACAGCGAGGAATCCTGCGTGTATATGTTGCGGAGCTCATCGTAACTGTAGTCCTCCGGCTGATAGCCTGCAGGAGCTGAAGCGGCAAAAAAAGCGATGAATGCCAGCAAAGAGGATAGGATGCCGGAAAGAAAAACCGTTTTGGACATCAATGAAAAAATTGAAGCGTTACCGTTACTCCGTTCCGGATGGTACCGGGGTGGAATGCCGCGTCCGGATGTACCGGACCTTCGCGGGTTATACGCTGGTGTTCAAATTGCAGGAGCAATGCCGCTGAGAAATCGGCCATGTAGCGCTGCACCTGAAGTCCCCCCCGAAGGAAGAGTACATCGCTGGTGTTCAACGCATACATCGGATAGGCAATATACTCAGAATACAGATTCTGTCGCGACTCCGGAATGGTCAAATTATGTTGCAGTGCGGCCGTATAGCCGGCACCCGGAATGAGGGCCATCCGCCAGGCGGAGAAACTGCGTGTAAGCTGTACATCGGCGGAACCGCCCGCCCGCGTCCAGCCCATAGCATGGGATGCGTTACGGTCGTTGATGGAACGGTCGGTGCCATGGCCGCTCAGCTGAAGGGAAAGCGTTTCGTCGGCGTTGTGCATAAGCAGATGCAGTTCCTGACGGAATCCCCTGTTGAAATAATTGGCGCCCAGAAACTGGGTGTTTTCATCGTATCCGTCGGTAAATACCGTTTCGGAAACCAGCTGCAGGATCACATCGCCCACGGTGCGGGAAGCAAAGATATCCGACCGGATTTCGTTTTCAATATAGGTGCCCATCGGCTCAAAGATGGCACCGCTGCCCGAGCTGCCCCGGCGGGAAAAGGATGACTCCCTGCGGGAATACACCACTTCCGTACTCAGCGTTGAGCGTTCACCGGCACGAATCCAGGTCAGACCCGCCTGCTGAAGGGTGAGCGGACGTTCGTACTGACTTCGGCGCAGCAGACTGTAGCTGCCCATACCTGTGACGGTGATCAGGTTGTACTCCGTCCTGCCAAAGCTGTCGTTGGAGCGATTGTAGTTGCGCACAATGCCGGTTTCTTTAGCGTCACCGGAACCGGCATAAAGGGCAAGTACATGATTTCCGAGCTGCAGCCCGGCCTGAACCTTCAGAAACAAATTATGGTAATTAATCAAGGGCCGGGGATCGTTGTAGCGGGCGAGGCGCTCTACGTTGTAGTCTATCCCGAAGGCCAGCAGCAGGCGATCTTCCCACAGCCGGCTTCCCCCGTTAACATGCACCGCATAGCGGTCGTTGTCCCAGTCGCCGGGACGAATATTGGCATAATAATAGGGCTGATTGAGCGCATCGCGACTGAGTCGCCAGCCAATCTGGTCTTCCTGCTCCTGAACAAACCGGAAGGTCCCCTCCAGACGAAGCTTGCGGAATTGGGTGAGTCCGTACGACTCCAGTTTGGTGTGCAATGCACGTGACGGGTCCTGCAGGCTGCGCAGATCACCGTTTTCATAGTGCGATCCGATGCTGCTGCGGCCCAGCCGCCCGTCCAGCAACAATACCCGCACCGGCAACCGGGAGACCGAGGTATTATGCACCGATTCAGCCGTACGCATCAGCCCGTCATGGCCTGAAAGAAACTGTCCCCCGGCTTCAAACGTGAAGACGAGGGACAGGGTAATTCCGAGGAATAGTATGTTGAAAAGCAAGGGCATTAACGTCGGCCGGTACTTCGGGCCCACTGCGATTCCAGGTTATCCAGAAACGGATCTTCCAGCACTACCCGGTTGGTACGGAACAGATACCGTGCCGTAGTGTTGGGCGATTGCGGCGCATCCACCCGGGGTGCGGCACGCTCCAGGAAGGTGAAATCTTCGGTGGAGTTGTTGGTGTCTTTGAGTACCACACGGTCGCCAAAGCGCTGGGCTTCCAGACGGATGACAGAGTTGGAAGAATAGCCGCCGCCCGGAACATAGGTATATCCGGCATCCAGCACGTTCTGCAGCTTCCGCGGAATCTGATTGGCCGGAGAAGGCTGGGTTTCAACCGCATCAATTACCCACTCAATGGGGATCTGCGGATACATTCGGGTGTTATCACGGATTTCACGGGAAATGGGCGAGGGATACGCCGGCAGGTCGGCACCGTCTACCTCGTCGGAACGGAACAGTACAAAACCATCCCTACCCAGGTTGTCCAGGATCATGTCACGACCGAAAATATAGATGGGTCGCAGGTTGGGAACCGATGGATTATCCACATCGGAGGCCAGCGGTGTCGGGAACTGGTCGCCTACATACCCTTCAAAATCGGCATCGCTCAGGTCTACGGTCAGTGAAGGATCGCCAACCGTTACCGTATTTCCGCCGTTATCGGTGTACGGCGCCTGATGGTTGAGCGCTGTCTGGGCTACTACGATACTTTCTCCGGGCTCAAGCGGATACTCCTCACCGGTTCCGGGAATCTGATAGATCCATTTGGCGTGCAGGTAGTCGGCGTTGGCGTCAATATCGGTGGGCATGCCGATCGACTGGTTCCAGTCGAACTGGCCGGTTTCCGTGACATATTCAGTACGACTCGTGCTGGCGTTGCCGAATACCCCCATGATATACAGGCCGTCTACATAAATGGTCTCATTGGAGTTGTTGTAGATTTCCAGAAACTGGTCGCGGAAAAGGGCTCCCTCCACCCGGTCCGATCCGGCGAAGTAGATTTGCTTGAAAACCAGGTCCCCGAGTCGACCGGAAACCAGTTCGATGGCCGGGACCTGGGTGCCTGGATTAATCAGCACGTTGGCTACCGAGGCGTTGAAGGTAATCTCATCGGTTGAGGGTAATACCCCAGTGATGGATTGCACGGTGCCCGCGTCAAGGGTCAGCAGGGCCTGAATGTCATAGTTTCCGGAAGGAAGGTCTTCAAAAAGCACCTGTCCTTCGGTGTCGGTGCTGCCATTGAAGGCCTGCTGGGAGGTAACATTGGTCATGGTGACCTGTACATCGGCAGCCGGCAGATTCCCGTAGCTCTCATCGAAGGTAACCGAGAGGGTAAGGTCTACCGGATCAACCCCGGAGGGATTGTCGCAGGCTACGGCAAGAAACCCGAAACTGATAATAACGGCTAGTATTCTATTGATCATGATTCCTGTGGTGTGTGGTGTGTGGTTAGATGGTGAGGCGGAGTTCCATACCGAAGTAGGGCTCCTGGTTCAGCACCCGGATGACATCCCCCTCTGCATTGATGACTTCCGGACGCAGGTTCAGGAAGTTGTTGGCAAAGAAGGAGAGTCGGACCGTGTGGCTGATGTTTTTACTCACGTTGGCGTGAAAGTTGAAATAGACGAATCGGGGCTCCCGCCGGAAGGTGCCCTCCACCGCGTTACGGTCAAGCACGTCGAAGCGGGGGTCATTGATTTCGTCTTCACTGATGGGGACAATTTCGAGCTGGTTGTTCACGTAGGCGATGGCGCGGTTGGAGTTGGCCAGCGACTCGCTGTAGTTGTACAAGAACGCCTCCGAGCGCAGGGTAATCAGCAGTCCGAGATCGGAGATGTGGTGCATGGAGGTGAGCATGGCATTGGCCCGGCCGCTTCTGCTCTTGTTGGGCGGATAGATACCGAACCAGATTTCCTCGTTGGGCTGGGGGTCGCGACCGGCAAAGTTGAAATTACCCCCCCGGTTGAAATAATAGCTGTTGGAAAAAGACGCACTCAGATTGAACGAGGTCTGTATCGCTTCAATACGAGGGGTGCTCAGGGTCAGCTCTACCCCCCAGTTGCGCGAGTAGAGCATGTTGGCCACCCGACCCTGGGAGTAAATAACCCGGTTAACCTCCCCGGTATTTTCGATTACGGGCGTCTGGCCCGGCGGACGGTCGACAATCTGGTAGACGGGCAGATCCAGGAAGGCCGGTTCCTGCAGCACCGTGATCCCATCGTCCGAAATATTCCTGTAAAACGTGGCATTCAGTCGCATCTGTGGCAAAATCCACTGAAAACCGGCTTCCATACGATAGGATTTCATGGGTTTGAGCTCATCAGCCACGTTGGTTGAAATCCGTGTGTAGGTCAGGTAGATGCTTTCGCTGACATTGCCGTTATAGCTGTTGAGCAGGGTGTAGTCCTCGTAGTCGGGACCGGGAAACAGGTGGATGAGTCCCGGGGCTTTGACCTGAATACCGTATCCGCCGGTCAGGGAGAAGGCTTCGCTGAGGTGAAAGCGGGTATTGAAGCGGGGCGACAGGTTGGCGTATCCGTTTTGCAGATCCCCGCGTACGCCGAGGGAGGTCACCAGGTCGCGACCGGCGATTTTGCCGGATACCGTGTTTTCCAGGTAGGCACCGCCCTGCAACGACTCCGGACTGAGTTCACGGTAGGAAACCGGTCGCTCTGAGAGGGTAGCCCCGCCAAAACGAATGGGTCGGTAGGGATCAAAGACCCGCCCGTCGCCGTAGTTGGCATCGAAACTGCCGTTCACGCCGTAGGAAACCGCGTGTTTCCATCCGCCGGTTACAAAAGCGCGGTTAAATTGAATGCGACCGTTCATGGAAACCGGCTCGCCCAGAATCTGTCGCTCGGTCCGGTAGCTGGATGGGTGGTAGGACCCTTCCGATACCCCCTCCTCGGTTACACCGGTGACGGGCAGCACCCCGGGATTCACAAACTGATTGAGCAGGGATGTACTTCTGCCAACGTTGCCGGAAACCGACAGGGTTATGTTGTTGAACAGCAGGCTGGCTGACTGTACCGTGATGCGGTTGGAGACGGAGAGACCGGTGTTCTGATAATAAACCCGTTGTTCGGTGCCGAAGTCCGGATCAATGCGGAAATCGTCCAGGTTGGTGCGGTAGGAGACCGAAAGGGTGTTTCGGATCTGCCGTTCCGCCCCGTAGAAGGATGTCCATAGAAGGGAACCGGTCACGCGATTGTACGACTTCACCCGGTCGCGCGGGTCGGCGTTGCTGTACAGGTAATCGAAGCTCAGATTCACCGCATGGCGGGGATGCAGCTGAAATCCCCTGTTGATGCCGAAATTTGTATTGCCTGCTGCGCGCCGTACATTCAGGTTGACGGGCGACCTGCCGGCAACGGTTTCGATGAAAATCCCTCCCTCCAGGATATCGCCATACCGGGCAGAGGCAATACCCTGCACTACCTCCACCCGCTCAATATCGCCCACGGGCAGCTCACGAAGGTCGAATCCGCCGCCGGGTGCATCGCCGGTCTGGAAGCTGTTGGTACTGATGCGGGTAGAGCCGAACGAACGGAATGCGTTGTTGGTCACGGGGTTATACCCCTGCATGTTGGCGTTGTTGTTCAGGTTGGCGTCATTCACGAAGATACCGATGCCGAAGGCATTGTTGTTGGTGAACTGGGTGGAGCCGCTGGCCGGGAATGCCGCCCGGAAATTGATAGATTGGGCTCCCTGCAGCAGGGGATTGCTCACCGACTGGCCCGGAATCAGCTGGAGGAGGTCGCCCAGGGTGTAGGCCTGAGCCTGCTCAACGGCGATGCGGTCGATGACGTAGGTGGAGTTGGAGACGTTGTCTTCCGATTGCCGCGCGGTGACGGTGACTTCCCGCAGGAATAAATCGGAGTTGCGCAGTATGACGTCTCTGCGGAAGGATGTGGCCCCGATTTCCAGGAGGAGGTCTTCGCGGTAGGTCTGCATGCCCACGAAGCGCACTTCAATCCAGATCATGGTACGTACCTGGTTGAGCGGGAGGCGGATTTCGTAGTAGCCGTCTTCGTCGGTGATGGTGAAGCGGTCGTTCTGGGTGCGGACCGTAGCGTACGACAGGGGCTGTCCGTCAGGGGTGCGCACAAAGCCGGTCAGGGTGAAAACCCCGGGCTGATCGGCGTCATACAGCAGTTCATTGTGGGCATCTGCCTGGGCGTGGAGCATCGCAGGCAGTACAACAAACATAGACAGCAATAGTAAGGTAAATCGCAGACTATTCGACATGAATCCTGTGTGGGTGGCAGGCTTGCAGACGGTTTACGTCGTGGATGTGAGAAGAGCAAGACGGCTGACGGGCTCTTCTTTTTATTTAGACTTGTTCCAAGTTAAGGTCTAAATCGGAAAAAGTCACCTGTTTTTTTCACACATTTTTCGGGTTGCGAGGGAGGCGGAGACGGTGGCGACGGCAGTCCGGTTACGGTTAGGCAGCGGCAGGCCGTACTATCGGCAGCGGAGATGGTGGCGACGGCCGCGGCAACACGGCCAACACCCAAGCCGGCGATTCAACCGGGATTGCTCAGACCCGGCCGGCCTTACGAGGAAAACCGGTTACGCACATCCTCCAGCACGCGAAGTGCCGCCGCCGGAATGTTCGTTCCGGGACCGAAGATTTCAGCAACGCCCGCATCCTTCAAAAAAGGATAGTCCTGCTCAGGGATAACCCCTCCGGCTACCACCAGAATATCATCGGCACCCTGGGCCCGCAGCTCCTGAATCAGTTCCGGTATCAGGGTTTTATGCCCTGCGGCCAGACTCGACACCCCAACCAGGTGCACATCGTTCTCAACGGCCTGCTTGGCAGCCTCGGCCGGAGTTGAAAAAAGCGGACCAAGGTCCACATCGAAACCCATATCTGCAAATGCCGTGGCCACCACCCTGGCGCCCCGATCGTGCCCGTCCTGCCCCATTTTGACCACCAGCATACGCGGACGGCGACCCCGTGCTGTGGCAAACTCCTCGACCCTGGCCTTTATCTGAGCATATTCATCTTTTTTGACGTACATCCGCTCATAAACCCCGCTTACGGTCTGACTGGATGCACGATGTCGACCCCAGACGGCCTCCAGGGCATCGCTGATTTCACCCACCGTTGCGCGCACCCGTGCAGCCTGCACGGCCAGGTGCAGCAGATTGCGTTCCGGCGTTGTATCCGCCTCGCCGGCCGCCTCGGTCAGCGCCTGAAGCGAGCGCCGGACCGCGTCCTCATCCCGGGCGGCTCTGACGGCCTCCAGTCGACGAACCTGCGATTCGCGCACCCTGGTATTGTCGATATCCAGAACATCGATGGCCGGCTCATCATGGACCTGATACCTGTTCACCCCTACGATGGTGATGCTCCCGCTGTCGATGCCGGCCTGTTTTTGGGCCGCCGCTTCTTCGATGCGCAGTTTCGGCATACCCGACTCCAGCGCCTTGGTCATCCCCCCCAGAGATTCCACTTCATCAATGATGGTTCTGGCCCGTTCAACAAGTTCCGCGGTGAGCGCCTCGATAGCATAAGAGCCGCCCAGCGGATCGGCCGTGTAGGTAATATCGGTCTCTTCCTGCAGGATAAGCTGGGTATTGCGGGCAATCCGCGCCGCCGTATCCGTAGGCAGGGAAACGGCTTCATCGTAGGAGTTCGTGTGCAGACTTTGGGTTCCGCCCAGGACGGCCGCCATGGCTTCTACCGTGGTACGGACAACGTTGTTGAGCGGATCCTGCGCGGTAAGGCTCCATCCGCTGGTCTGGCAGTGGGTGCGGAGCATGAGCGACTTCTCACTTTTGGGTTTAAATTCCGCGCGGATGAGCTCAGCCCAGAGCTTACGGGCTGCACGCAGCTTGGCAATCTCGGTTAGGAAATTCATCCCGATGCCGAAGAAAAAGGATAGTCGCGGCGCGAAGGCATCTACATCCAGGCCCCGCCGGACCGCAGCCCGGACGTATTCAAGTCCGTCGGCCAGCGTGAAGGCCAGTTCAAGCGGTGCACCCGCCCCGGCTTCCTGCATGTGATACCCGCTAATGGATATGGAGTTGAACCGGGGCATTTCACGACTGGTATAGTCGATGATGTCTGAAACGATGCGCATGGACGGGGCCGGCGGATAAATGTAGGTATTACGGACCATGAACTCTTTGAGGATGTCGTTCTGAATGGTGCCGCTGAGCTGGTCCGGCGATACCCCCTGCTCCTCTGCAGCTACAATGTAACAGGCCATTACCGGCAATACGGCACCGTTCATGGTCATCGACACCGACATTTCGTTTAACGGAATATCGTTGAAAAGAATTTTCATGTCTTCAACGGAATCGATGGCAACACCGGCTTTTCCCACGTCACCGGTAACCCGGGGATGATCGGAGTCGTAACCCCGGTGTGTGGCCAGATCAAAGGCAACACTCAGACCTTTTTGCCCGGCCTGCAATGCTTTGCGGTAAAAGGCGTTGCTTTCCTCTGCAGTAGAAAAACCGGCATACTGCCGAATGGTCCAGGCTCGCTGGGTGTACATAGTGGGGTAAGGACCCCGGGTGTAGGGGTAGATTCCCGGCCAGTTTTCGTCTTTTTCGGCAGCATCGGGCGAATCAGCCTGCCGCCGGACCCCTTCAGGGAGGTCATCGGAGGTGTATAAGGGCTTGATACGGATGCCATCCACTTCTCGCTCCAGTGACGAAATATCGTTGCCCTTCAGGGCTTTCTTCGCTGCTTTTTCCCACTCGTGCTTACTCATAATCAGTTCGTTGAATTCATGTAATGGTGTCGCTACGCCTCATCAAAATAGCCTGGTATGTATACGGATTATACAGCTTTTTCTGCTTTTTTGAGGGATTCGGTAGCGCGGCCTTATAAGGATGCTGCAGCGAGGCTTTGGGGAGTCGGGTAGTGCGGCTTTAAAGGATGCTGAAGCGCGGCTTTGGGGAGTCGGTAACACGGCTACTAAAGATGCTGCAGCGCGGCTTTGGGGATTGGGTAGTGCGGCTTTAAAGGATACTGCAGTGATGCTTTGAGGAGCCGGGTAGTGCGTCGAAGGATTTTTCGGAGGCCTGAAGCTGATTGAATCCGCCCCCGAATCCGTTTAAAGCAAGGAAGTACGCGTTCACTGCGCTCAAAACCGTGGCGTATACACAGCCTGTAACTGGTACGACAATCCCCGGCCGACTGTGTTTTGTGTGCGGCTGAGGTTATGGTTATACTTGTGCGTTAATCCATCCGCTTAAACAACCCGATACCATCATGCATAGCTTCCCCAGACGCGCAATCACCAAAGAAAAGCCGTATCGAATTAATTTTGTGTGCCTCGGAAATATCTGCAGGAGCCCTACGGCCGAGGGTGTTTTTCAGCATCTGGTGATGGAAGACGGACTCGAGGAGTACTTCGAAATAGACTCTGCCGGCACCGGGTCGTGGCACGTGGGCAACCCCGCAAATTCCAAGAGTCAGGATATAGCCAACCAGCATGGCATCAGATTGTTGTCCAGAGCCCGTCAGGCCCTTGCCTCCGACCTGGAGTACTTCGATCTCACCGTGGCGATGGACCACAGCAATGCAGCGGATCTGCAGGCAATGGCCGTGAAGGATGAACACGAGGAGAAGATTGTGCTGCTGCGCGACTTCGATACGGATCCCGGAGACGGAGCGGTACCCGATCCGTATTATGGCGGCATGGACGGGTTCAAAAATGTATTCGACATCGTCTACCGGAGTTGCCGGGCACTGCTTGATACCCTCAAAACGGATGTTATTCGCTGAGGGGTGTAACCTGCCCGTCAGCTACGCGATACAGGGCATCCATCCCCTTTTGCGGGGTAAACATCGACGTAAACAGATTCCGGTTGGCCGCGGTGATGAATACTTGACCGGATTGTTCAAGCAACATATGCACCAGCACCTGGGTTTTGGACGGATCAAGGTCGCCGAACACATCATCCAGCAGAAAAATGGGCATATCGCCCAGCTCATCAGTGTAGTAGTCACGTTGTGCCAGTTTCAGCGCCAGCGCGAAGAGACGGTGCTGGCCCTGGGACCCGAATTTCCGTAGTTCGAGGTCGTTCAGATAAAAGACGATATCGTCACGGTGCGGACCGATGGTAGTTTGTTGGCGCTCACGGTCTTTGTCGAAACCGGATTGAAGCAGTTCGGCATACGATTGCTGAATTTCTTCCGGAGTCCATACTGCTTGCTTGCCGCCGGAGACACCATCCTCACCCGCCGCCACTCCCTCCGTGTTGCCGGCCCGGGTATCTGCAGTCGCAGAGTCCGGCCCTCCGGCAATGGTGAAATCAGAGAGCGGCGCAGAAGAATCCGGATCCGCACCCCCTTCCTGACTATAATCGTTTATTTGCATATCCGAATAAACGGTATTAATAAACGTTTTATAGGCAAACGTGGGTTTATGCCCGATACCTGCAATGGTTTCGTACCCCTTTTCCAGGTAGGTGGTAAAACGCAGCAGCGTCTGTGCGCGGGTATGCACAATTCTGCTGCCCAGCGTGGCCAGCTGTAAATCCCAGGGTTCAATCATCGCCTGCATCACATCCCGGCTCATCCGGTAGTCAGCCAGCAGTGCGTTGCGTTGCTTGAGAACCCGTCGGTAATCAATCAGATCGCGCAGATAGGCCGATGAGAGCTGGGCGATGAATCCATCCAGAAAAGAACGCCGTTCGGCCGGACCTTCCCGGGTAAGTTTTTTGTCGTCCGGACTCAGCACCACCACCGGCACCCTGCCGATCAGGTCCGACAGCTTGTCGAGCGGACTGTCGTTTACATAAATCCGCTTGCCTTCACCTCGTGAATACGTGCACCGCACATCGAAGGGTTTACTTCGGATTGCACCGGAAAAGCGGGCCTCCACC
This sequence comes from Bacteroidetes bacterium HLUCCA01, assembly GCA_001314545.1. Taxonomy (GTDB): domain Bacteria; phylum Bacteroidota; class Rhodothermia; order Balneolales; family HLUCCA01; genus HLUCCA01. The sequence continues at coordinate 98,561 of LIHN01000005.1, read as the reverse complement.
GTGAACGACTTCTCCCCGGAGGTGACCACGTACTGGTCGGAGGTGGCCACAAAACTCCGACTCATGCACAGGTAGTGAATGGCGTCTATGAGATTGGTTTTACCGGCCCCGTTCGGACCGGTAATGACATTCAGGCGGGGGGCCCAGGTAACGGCCGTTTCCTTGTGGTTACGGAAACAGGTAAGAACCAGCCCGCTTACATTCATTCTTCATCAAACTCATCCGTGTCCTCATCGTCATCGTCTTTGCGGGGATGTGCTTCATTTACTACAATGGCCCGCTCCATAAACACGGTGTTATTAAGGGCTTCGATGGCGGCACGGGCCGCTTCTTCATCTTCCATCTCCACAAATCCGAAGCCTTTGGATCGTCGTGTACGTTTATCACGAACAATAAATGCCCGGGTTACTTCGCCAAAATGCTGAAATAACTCAGACAAATCCTGCTTCTTGGCTTTCCAGGCCAGATTTCCTACATAGATATTCATGTATGGGATGTTAGTTTGCAAAAATAGGGGAGGCCCGCACTGTGCGGACCTCCCTGCGAAAGTATCGCTTTCTCAGGCCGATATCAACCGGGCTTGCTGCCGTTACAGGATATCGCCGGAAGCGGCACCTGAGAAACCGGCTGCAGCAATCCGCGACGGGCAATCCGTTCGGATGCCATGGCCTGTCGGTTGTCCCGGCCGGACGAAGCCCCGTTAAAGGGCGTCTTCACCCAGAAAAATGGCCTGCTCGCCCAACTGCTCCTCAATACGAATCAATTGATTGTATTTGGCGATGCGGTCGGTGCGCGACATAGATCCGGTTTTGATTTGTCCTGCGTTGGTTGCTACGGCCAGATCGGCAATGGTCACATCTTCGGTTTCCCCGCTGCGGTGTGAAATTACCGCACGGTAGCCGGCTTTGTGGGCCATTTCAATGGCATCCAGGGTTTCGGTTAGGGTACCGATCTGATTGACTTTAACCAGAATGGCATTACCTACACCCTCGCTAATACCCTTGTAGAGCCGCTCGGTGTTGGTTACAAACAAATCGTCACCCACCAGCTGACACTTGTCACCCAGGGCGTCGGTGAGTTTCTTCCAACCGGCCCAGTCGTCTTCATACAGGCCGTCTTCAATGGAAACAATCGGGAAACGGGTCACCCAGTCGTCCCAGAACGCGATCATGGCGTCGGCGTCGCGCTTGCTGCCGTCGCTCCACTTGAACTCATACAAACCGGTTTCGGTGTTGTAAAACTCACTGGTAGCCGGATCCAGGGCAATTACCACATCGTCGCCGGGGGTATAGCCTGCTTTTTCGATGGCGGTCAGGATCACTTCAAGGGCTTCCTCGTTCGACTTCAGGTCGGGGGCAAAACCACCCTCATCGCCTACAGCCGTGCTGTATCCCTTGCTTGACAATACTTTTTTCAGGTTGTGAAATACTTCACCACCCATGCGCAGTGCCATGCTGAAACTCTCAGCACCTACCGGCATAATCATAAATTCCTGCAGATCGACTTTGTTGTCGGCATGCGAGCCTCCGTTGATGATGTTCATCATCGGGGTTGGCAGCACCTTGGCGTTCACCCCGCCGAGGTAACGCCACAGGGGCATACCACAGCTTTGCGCAGCAGCATCAGCCACGGCCATGGAAACTCCGAGCAGCGCATTGGCGCCCAGACGGCTTTTATTCGGGGTACCGTCCAGGTCGATCATGTAGCGGTCGATGTCAACCTGAGAAAAAACCTCAAAACCAACCAGCTCACTGGCGATTTCCTCATTAATGTTTTCAACGGCCTTCAAAACGCCCTTACCCATATACTTGGAAGCATCTCCGTCACGGAGTTCAACGGCTTCGAACTCACCGGTAGAAGCGCCGGACGGAACCGCGGCACGGCCTACAATGCCCTCTTCGGTAATAACGTCAACTTCAACAGTTGGATTACCGCGAGAGTCAAATATCTGGCGGCCAATAATGTCTTCAATAATTGCCATAGTAAATCCCTATAATTTTAGTTAGGTGTATGGCTGATAAGGTACGGCAAAAAGGCCGTAATCGAAAACAAATGGAAGGGGTTTCATATACTTCGCGGCACACAAAAGTCGATTTTTTTTGCCATATTGAAACGGGATTCCACATGCCGGTGGTCCAACGGTTTTACACACTATCTGCGCGCCAGCCCATGAAAAAAATCAAAGCCTTACTGGTAGATGATGAGTTCGCCAACCGCGATCTGATGCGCATTTTGCTGGACTCCTACTGTGAACATACCGAGGTTGCCGGTATGGCCGCATCAGTGGATGAGGCTGTCACCCAAATCCGGGCACATCAGCCCAATGTGGTCTTCCTGGATGTAGAAATGCCCGGGAAAGACGGTTTCGCACTGCTGGAGGCCTTCCCGAAGCCCGATTTTAACGTGGTTTTCGTTACCGCCCATGAGCATTATGCCATCCGGGCACTCAAAAATCATGCCTTCGACTTCCTGCTCAAACCCGTTGATACCACAGAACTTCAGGAAACTGAAATCCGGCTGCTCCGACAAATTGAACGCGGCGAGAACCCCGAAACCGGTAACGGACCGGAAACCGCCGGTAATGTGGCGCTGCTGCTGGATGAAATCCGTCGGTTGAAAACCCGGGAAACCGCCCTTGAAAAAGTATACATCCCTTCAACCGGTGGATTCCGGGTACTGGTAGCCGATGAGATTGAATGTGTGGAAGCCGACGGGAACTATACCACCATCTACCTTACCGATGGCACCAAGCAACTGACTACCCGCTCCCTGGGCGACTTCGAACAACTTCTCTCGCCCGCCGTGTTTTTTCGTTGTCACAAAAGCTACCTGCTCAACCTCAACCACCTGAGCAGTTTTTCCCAGTCGGAGGGCAACCAGTGCACAACCACATCCGGCAGGCAGATCCCCGTTGCACGCCGCAAGCAGATGGAGTTTATGGAGCGGGTTTTTCAACTTACCGGTCAACGCAATGAGCCGCCAAAATAGTCGATGCACCCCTCCCCGGTTGCCGTCCCTTCCGGGAGTAGCAAGCAGTTTACGCGCGGTAACAGGCATCCTGCTGCTGGTGCTGGTACTGCACGGGCGCAGTGCAGGCCACGTGATGGATTTCAGCTACCCGAATTTCAACAGCACCAACGGACTGCAAACCAATGTGGTGCATCATGTCATGCAGGACAGTGACGGGTATATCTGGCTGGGAACCGACTCGGGGGTCTCCCGCTTTGACGGCAGCCGATTCCGGCACTACACCACCGCAGACGGCCTGGGTGGCAATGAAATCTTCCAGATTTACGAAGATTCCCGCGGCAGACTCTGGTTCCTGAGTTTCAACGGAATACCCTCGTTTTACCACAACCGCGCATTCCACAACCCCGGAAATACCCCCTGGCTGGCCGAAATGCAGTTTGACAACATGCACGTTTCCGTATTTGAAGATCCCCGGGGTACAATCTGGCTGTTCGGACTGGAGCGAAGCATCTACACCGTAGACAAGGACGACCGGGTAGAACGGTTCCCCTCCACCGGGCTGCAGGAAACCGCGCGCCAGGGCTGGATGGACCATCAGGGCACCCTGTTTCTGGGTAGCAGTCTGAAAACCTATCGCTTTGACCAGCAAGCCGGACAATGGGTAGTTTACAACGACCTGCCGCACCGGTACATCCAACGTCAGCATACCGCAGACGGAACGTTTCTCATACCGGCATCCCATGGAATCGTATCTACAGGAAGGGACGAGGCTGCCCGATACTACCTGTCGCGTGAACAACTCGGACTTTCCCACAACGTGACCAGTGTAATCAAAGGACGGGAATCGGTCTATTTGGCCGTGGGAACCTATGGCGATGGGGTGTATTTTTACCAGTATGAAGGCGGTGAAACGCGCCGGAAAATATCACAACTGCTACCAGGACAACGAATTACATCCCTGGCATTTGACAATCAGGAATCGCTATGGATTGCAACGCTGGACAACGGCGTTTACCGGGTTGACCGCAGCTACAGTGGTATTGAGAACATCGCTGCCACAATGCACCTGCATGATGTCTCTATCCGGTCTACACTTAAGCTGCGCGACAGGACCCTGCTTTTCGGAACCTCCAACGGCAACCTGATTGCCCTGCAGCAGGGCAGCCCGCTCACCCTTGACGACGCAGGCACGGTATTGACCGGCTCCAGTATTGAAGATCTGAAAGAGCTTCGTGACGGAAGGCTTGCCATCGTCACGGCAGGTGCGCTGATCATTGCAAATCTGGATAAAAACGGCAGGATGCGGCAGCTATACCGGGAGAGTCTGCCCGGGAAAACCATCCTTGAAATCGGAGAGAACCTTTTTCTGGGCACTGTGGCAGGATTGTATCGGATGGAGACCACCGATTTGCAGAACAAGACGAGCATATTGGGAAAGCGCATTACCGCGCTGGAAACCGGTCCGCAGGGAATTCTGTGGACGGGGACCATACACGGGCTTCATCTGTTCGATCAAAGCGGAACGGAACTTATGGTTCCGGAAGCGTTTGAAAACGAGCAAATTACCTGTATAGAGTATCTGTTCAACGGGTGGGCCGCCATCGCAACCCACGGGTCCGGGGTCATCTTTTACCAGCCGGTCACCGGTGAAATACTCCGGCTCAATGCAGACAACGGACTGCCGGATAACCTGGTGCGTACCATGATTTTTGAAAACGGACAGCTGTGGATTGCCAGCAGTGCCGGACTCACCCTCATCCCGCTGATTGAGCAGCTGCAGCTGGAACGCCAGCTGGAAATGCTTCCCACCGGTGTGCAGTACTACAGCGGAGAGTTGTTCGGGGCTCAGATTGGTCGCATCCTGCCACGCGCAGATGACGTCATCCTGGCCGGCAATAACCTGCTGGTAGCCCTTCAACGCACCGAACCCGGCGCCAGCAGAATGCAGATCCCCCTGCTCATTGAAGAGGTGCTGGTCAACGGAGAATCTGTTGAACCCGATGACCAGCACACGGTGCGGTTTCGTCAGAACCAGTGGACCTTTGACTACACGGGCATCCTTTTCCGCAATGCCGACCGCCTGCGGTATCGCTACCGCCTTGTTGAGACCGGTCAGCAAAGCGGGGTCGACTGGACCCTGTCAACCGCTTCGAATGTGACCTACCGCAGTGTGCCGCCCGGATCGTATCGCTTTGAAGTGGAAGCTTTTACCCCGGATGGTACCGTATACACACAGCGGGCCTCGGTGGCATTTTCCATCCGCCGTCCCCTGTGGATGCAGCCGCTGGTCTGGCTTGCAAGCCTGCTGGTTGTGGGAGGCAGCGTTTTTCTGCTGTTCCGCTATCGCATACACCAGGTACAGCTGCAGGAAAAACAAAAACACGATTTCAAAAGAACGGTTAACGAGCTGGAACAGCAGGCCCTCCAGGCTATGATGAGTCCGCACTTCGTGTTCAACATCCTCAACAACATCCACTACCAGATTATGCTTGACGACAAGGAAAAGGCCTCCGGCTTGCTGCTTTCGTTTTCCAAGCTGATCCGTAAACAACTGGAATCGGCCTATCAGCGATCTGCCACCCTGAAGGAAGAGCTGGAACGCCTGGAGCTGTACACCCGGATTGAATCAACGCGACTTGCCAATCCCATCGCATTTTCAGCACAGGTTACCGATGACATCGATACCATTACCACCCGTATTCCGTCCATGATTCTTCAGCCTTTTGTTGAAAATGCAATTATACACGGTATTGCTCACATCAAAACAGCCGGTGAAATCGGCATACGCGTGGAACGGTCCGCATCCGGACAGCTTCTGGTCACGGTAACGGATAACGGTGCCGGAATCCGACATCCGGGTCGTCCTACCGCCGAAACCGACCGGCTCTCGCTGGGAACTACCCTGGTCAGACAACGTCTTGAAATCATGGCTCAGGAAAACGGCATGGACTGGGATGTACAGATTCAGAACATGACCCGCGGGGATGGGCACATTGCTGGAGTTAAAGCACAGATTCTGATCCCGATGCGGTAGCCGCCCCCCCGTCCGTCCGCGCCCGACGCCCTTTGCCGATTACACCAACCCTTCCCAAGGTGCCTTCTGTCGATCCACCCCTCCATCCGCCCCCGGCCGATGCATAAAATTGCCTCCGCCCGCTGAAAATGTGTAGCCGGTCCCGATGCGGTAATCCCGGTTTCTGTGACCGTTCATCATTTCTACAATACCGTTCATACAATCAGCGGGTTCAGCTCCGTGCAAATAAGTAGGTTTTGTGTACTCAAACATACATAGACACGCCACGAGAGAGGCGCTACCCCTGACGCACTACCATCGGTTTACCTGAAAATCTTGTCGAAATCCTGCCGATTTTTTAAAGACAAGTGTGAATCGATGGTTTCTTTTTTATACGCAATTTAACCTTCCGCCGTCCTGCAGGTTTGTATCTTAGGAGATGCAAGACAAACTCATACTATTTGACATCGACGGAACCCTGCTTTCCGTAGACCACCTGCGAATGCGTACCCTCATCCACGGTCTGCTGGAACGACTTGAACTGATTGACGTGGAGCACCACCGGATTCCCTTTGCAGGCCGAACCGACCGTGCTATCTTTTCGGATCTGATGGGCTCTGCCGCGGCCAATCCAGCCCGCTTTGAAGAAGTCCGGCAGGCCTACCTGGCTGAACTCAACGAACACCTGCATCCCTCCTGGGTTGAGGTACACGATGGCGTTGAGGAAACCATTCAATGGTGTAACGAGCAGCATATCCCGTACGGACTGCTCACGGGCAACTTCGAACAGGCCGCATTTATCAAGCTCCGTCTGGCGGGTCTGGATGCCCATTTTCGTTTCGGGGCATTCGGCTGTGATCATACTGACCGCAACGCCCTGCCCGCCATCGCCCATAAAAAGGCTGAATTTTCCTACAACCGTACCTTTACGCAAAAAGACATCATCATCATTGGAGATACGCCCAACGATGTATTGTGCGCGCAGCATTACCAGGCAAGGAGTGTAGCGGTTACCACCGGTCCCTACAGTGCCGACCAGCTCAGGGAAAGCAATCCGGATTACGTGATCACATCTATGCAGAACCCACACAACTGGCTGAATGAGCTCCTCCAAAGCTGATGAGCCCCTGCACGGGGAATGGAATATCGGCGGCTTCCGGACCCGTTGGATGCAATGGGGAAGCGGCCGTCCCGACCTGGTAGGTATCCACGGATTTGCCGCATCTCCCCGAACCTGGCATCGTATTGCACCGATGGTTACCGGCAAGGGCAAATCCCTGCTTTCCGTCGGACTTCCCTACCACAACGGTGAAGATCCGCTTACCCAGCCCGACCTTGACCTTATGCACTACACCGAAGCCCTGACCGCTACATTCCGCGCGATGGGTGTTCAGCATGTACCGGTTATGGCACATTCATTTGGCTGCCGGATACTCATTGCGGCCGCGGTTCATGATCCCGATCTCTTCCCGAAGCTGATTATGACCGCACCGGGCGGATTTCAGCCCAAAGAAGACTGGCTTTTCTCGGTTTTCAGGAGACAGCCATTCCTGTTTTTCCTGCGCAGGGAACAGCTCATGAAACGGGGCTTGCTTCGGCTGGCACCGGATATCCGCGAAGAAAAGCTGCTGCTGATGGGCAAAGTCTTCGAAAAGCTCTCGTTGAGTTATCCGGGTATCAGTCCACGGGCGGCAGGACTGCTTCCCCTGCTCAAGCTGTATCCGGGGCAGACTTCCCTGATCATGGGTAGTGATGACCCGATGGTACCGGCTTCCTACGCTCCCAGAATTGCCGCTTATTTCAACAACGCCGCGACCTACACGATAACAGGCGGCGGACATGTACCCATGCTGCGGGAACCGGAAGCCTACTTCCGTATACTAGAGCAGATTCTGGGCTGGTAGCAGGCGGAGTGTCGCCGCATACTGGAGCAGATTCCGGGCTGGTAGCAGGCGGAGTGTCGCTGCATACCGGAGCAGATTCCGGGCTGGTAGCAGGCGGAGTGTCGCTGCATACCGGAGCAGATTCTGGGCTGGTAGCAGGCGGACCGTCGCCGCAGGCTACCACATACTGCCGAAAGAAAGGGTAATGAACGGAGAACCGAAGAATTTCTGCTTCGGAGTGCCCTCCCTGAGCACATATACATCGCTTTCATACTGTGGTGTCGGGATGACCCCCAGGGCGTTAAGCGGATCCATTACCTGAACCCCTCCGGCAAAATAGCTGAAGGTAAAACCAATTTTAAGGGTCGTCACGGAGTTGAACTGCTCCCCGAAATCGATCCCCAGGGCAAACTGACCGGCCGTTCCGAACAGCCATTCCCCATCGCCCCAGCCCTGAAACACATCGTTCACAAATTGTCCGATGTTAGCCTCTACCAGACCTATCTGCATGATATCCTCAAGGTCGGCACCGGAGTTAAGATCGTCTTCCATAACATAGCGAATTCGCTCTGCGTCATAATAAGGATACACAAAAGCGGCTGTAGGACCGGCTTGTCCGCTCACAAAAAGCCTGAAATTATCCGAAACCGGCTGCGGGAAAATACGGTGCTTGAATCCGGCCGTGAGGGGAAATGACAGGATGCGGTTGCGTTTGTTCGGAATTATCTGCTGACCGAAAAACTGGTAATTCTGCTCCGTCACATCACGCAGGGCGGTTAACTGCAGCTCCACAACGACCTCAGACAGCGGCCCCACCACCCTTCGGTACTCCCCGGCTATGCCAAACCCAAAGTTGTTGATAGCCAGATTGAAGGCCGCGGCATTCCGCAGTCCGTCGTCAAGCGGTGTACGGTACGAATCCACTCCCCGCAGTGGCGGTTCTATTCCGGGCTGCGCAGACAATGAGGCAGCAGCAGCCAGGACCCAACCAAAAATCAGGGTAAAAAGCAGACTTCGTTTCAGGGGTGTTGCTGTGTTATGATGATGGGTATGCACGATACGCTGTGTATGGTCGTTTAGTGTGGTGTAAAATAGCAAACTTACGCCCGTGTAACCGGAATAAATGTTCAATGCGAACGCTATACACGAAAAACCGGATCACTGCCTAGTTTTTGTGTATAAACAACGCTTTAAAAAACAGTCAGTATATACGTATATTCTGAGCCAGAATACAGACTATTAACGCAGATTAACCTTCAAAAGGTATGAGTACAACGCAAAAATTGATGGTTTTCGGTCCCGCGGACACCCTGGAGAGAATGAGCAAAACTATTCTGGAGGCCTCATCGCCCCAGTACCACTACCATGTGGACGTACAGGGCGGCCATAGCGTGTTTGTCATGGTCTTCGAGGAGCACCATAAATTGATGAACTCCAGCATATCCGTAACCCTGGTGCTGCACTACAATGGCAGCTCTGTGCGCGCCGACATCGTCAGTACCGGTGGGAGAATGGGCTTCCGTGGCAGTAATCCGGAGGGCGAGACCCCGCTGAACGAGGCCGTCACCGATCTGATTCTGGACTACGGCAAACGATTCGGACTGACCATTCAGGAAGTATCAGACAAGGCCGGCGCAAATTCCTGATTGACAACCCATGACTTCTTCACAGACGGATGTCTGGACGGTTTTGCGCATGCTGGAATGGGGCACAGCGTGGTTTACCCAACGGGGCATACCCTCGCCCAGGCTGAGTATTGAGTGGCTGCTGGCCGATGCCCTGCAAACCCGCCGTCTGAATCTGTATGTGCAACACGACCGGCCGTTGGCTGCGGCTGAATTGGCCATAGTACGCGACTATGTCAGGCAACGCGCCCGGCATGTGCCCCTGCAGTACATTACCGGCAGCACCTCGTTTTACAACGCTGAAATCCGTGTAGCCCCCGGAGTACTCATTCCCCGTCCGGAAACCGAGGAACTCGTGGAGCTGATCCTTACAAAATGGGATGATACCCCCAGACGGGTTCTGGATATCGGCACCGGTTCGGGTTGTATAGCTGTGGCCCTGGCCATGGAGCGACCATCATGGGAGATTCACGCGCTGGATCTGAGTGACGAGGCACTGACCATAGCCCGGACAAACGCACAAACCAACGCCGTAACGGTTACCTTTCATCAGGCCGACCTGCTGAACTCCGCATCCATGCCGGTCGGTCCATGGGACCTCATCGTGTCCAATCCCCCGTACATCCACCACGATGAGAGCAGCAGCCTGGAACCGCAGGTGCGCGACCACGAACCGAAGCTCGCGCTGTTCTGCGTCAACCGGCAGGAAGTCTACCAAAGCATCGGCTCGTACGCCGAAAAAACACTGCAGCCGGAAGGCAGTTTGTATGTGGAACTGCATCTGGAACACCACCTGGAAGAAGACGCTTTCTTCACCCAAAAACACGTTCAGACTACCATCTTTAATGATGTTTCCAAGCGGAGACGCTTCGCCGAAATCCACTTTCAGGTCTAAACCAAAAAGTCAATAGCAATCGCAATATTTATTGTGGATAACTTGTTGAAAACTTTTTGAAAGTTTTTAGGTGGGCCTTCGGGTATGTAAAAAACCGTGTTACCGCAATGTTAAGCGCTGTCAAGAGGTTGTGACAGATTTTTAAATAAATCATACAATCCGTTGGTAAACAGCGGGTTAACAGATTTATTCCGATGTGGATAACTTGTGCCTAACTCGCTGATTGGCATTTGCAGGAGAAGCAGGAATTTGGCATTTTCAGTTCACAATTTAGCATCTGTCCCGTTTGTTATTGTGGATAACCGCGTAAGTTGCGCGGTCTGAAAGGGTTGACAGTCCGCTGGTAAACTATTTAAAATGTTGATAGCGAGGAGGTAACGCACGTTGTCTACTGAGAATGCCGCTAAGGCCTGGAGTGAATGCCTGGATATCATTCACGATAAGATTAACTACCAAAAATTTAAGTCGTGGTTCGAACCGGTAAAGCCGGTAAAACTGGAAGAAGAAACCTTAACCATTCAGGTACCCTCACAGTTCTGGTATGAGTGGCTTGAAGAGCACTACTACGGGCTGCTCCGTGCAACGATCAACGATGTACTGGGTCCGCAGGGTAAGCTCGAATATTCCATTGTCATGGAGAAATCTGACGACCAGCAGCATCATCGTTCCGTTCGAATGCCGCAGCGTCCGGTTCCCCCCGTCAAGCCTCAGGAAATGCAGGGATATCCGTCTTATGCTCCCAATGTGATACAAAATCCCTTCGTCATACCCGGTCTGAAAAAAACCAAGGTTGAATCCAATCTGAACCCGAACTATGTCTTTGAACGCTACATTGAGGGCGACTGTAACCGGCTGGCGCGTTCTGGTGCCATGGCTATAGCTGAAAATCTGGGCAACAATTCGTTCAATCCGTTTTTCGTGTACGGCGGGGTAGGTCTGGGCAAGACCCACCTGATTCAGAGTATCGGCAATAAAATCAAGCAGGACTACGGGGATGACAAAAATGTCCTGTACATATCGTCTGAAAGCTTCACCAATGAATTTGTTCAGGCCATCCGGAACAATCGCGCCAGCGAATTCACCATGTTCTACCGGAATATTGATGTCCTGATTGTAGATGACATCCAATTTTTCAGCGGGAAGGAAAAGACGCAGGAGGAGTTTTTCCATATTTTCAATGCGCTGCACCAGGACGGCAAACAGATTATTCTGAGTTCCGACCGCGCGCCCAAGGATGTGCCGGACATTGAAGAACGTCTCATATCCCGTTTCAACTGGGGACTGAGTGCCGATGTGCAGCTGCCCGATTTCGAAACCCGCTACGCTATTCTGGAATACAAGGCCCGCGACAACGGCATAGAGTTTGATCCGGATATCTTCGAATTCATCGCCCATAATTTTAAGTCGAGCGTGCGGGATATGGAAGGGGCTGTCATCAAACTGCTGGCTACCTCTTCGCTGCAGAAAATCGACCATATCGACCTGGCTATGGCCAAGCAGGTACTCAAAGACATGGTCAAAGAGACCAAGAAGCATATCTCCATCGAGTTGATTCAATCCCAGGTGTGCAATTACTTTGGCATTGACCCCAATAAGGTCCGCGAAAAAACCCGCAAGCAGGAAGTGGTTGAAGCCCGGCAGATTGCCATGTATCTGGCCAAACAGATGACCAAAAGCAGCCTGAAAACCATCGGACTGCAGTTCGGAGGCCGCGACCATTCCACCGTAATTCATGCCATTACCACTGTGGAAGAGCGCATCAAGAATCCCAAGCATCAGCGTATTATCAAAGACATCCAGCACTCCATTGAACTGGCCAGTATATGATCTTCATCGCATTAGGTACCAGTCTTGACGATAAAGCCGCCAACCTCCGGGAAGCGGCTTCTTTTTTGAGGACTGTTTCGGCCGGTGAACCCAAATTCTCGTCCATCTGGGAAACCGCACCGGTAGGACCGTCGAGCAATACCTTTCTGAATGCCGTAGCGGCCCTTGAAAGTCCGCTGGAACCTTCAGCCTTACTCCGGTCTGTCAAAGAGTACGAAGAGCAGGCAGGGCGCAATTTATCGGCCGCCCGATGGTCAGACCGCATCATCGATCTGGATATCATCGGCTATCATGGCCGGGTTTATCTGGATGCCGACCTGGAAATACCCCATCCGCGGTACCGTGAACGCCTTTTTGTGCTGTGTCCGCTCCGGGAAGTTGCCCCGGGCTGGACCGACCCGGAAAACGGAGACCACATCGATACGTTGATTCGCAACGCCGCACCGCTGCAGCTTTCCAAAAGCAGGATAAAGTGGTAGATTAGCCATCGTGAATACCTACGATTTTATAGCAATAGAAGGCGTCATCGGTGCCGGGAAAACCTCCCTTTCCAGACTGCTTTCCCAACGGCACAACGCCCGCCTGGTCCTTGAGGAATTCGAGGACAACCCTTTCCTGCCCAAATTTTACGAAGACCGGGCACGGTATGCGTTTCAGACCCAGCTCGCCTTTCTGGCCAGCCGCTTCCATCAGCAGAAAAGCATGACCTCGCGCGACCTTTTCAGTGATTTCCTGATATCCGATTATCTTTTTGACAAGGATCGCATTTTTGCCCGCCTGAATCTAAGCGATGATGAACTGGCATTATACGACCGGATTTACGGCATTATGAGCACTATAGCGGCCAAACCCGACCTGGTTATTTTTATTCAGTGCTCGGTAGACCGCTTGCTTCAGAACATCGCAAAACGAGGTCGCAGTTATGAAAAGGACATTGCTCCGGAGTACCTGGAAGAGCTCAATGAAGCCTACAACCACTTTTTCCACCACTATGACCGCTCGCCCTTACTGGTCATCAATGCCTCTGAAATCGACTTTGTCAATAACGAGGATCATCTCAGCTATATCGAAGAGCAGGTCTTCCGTTTGCCTTTACGCAGTCAGAAAACCTATATCACTCCGTAAATCTGTATCTTTCAGGCACGTTATCAGTATGAAATCCGTTAAATACTGACACGTGATCATCTCCGAACAGGTGCTCTGATCGGGTCCGGTAGTTTCCACCGACATCCGGGTTCACCAAGACCCGAAAAATCTGCGTTTATGCGTTTTATACTTTATTTCATTTTTTTCTATCTCTTTTACCGGATTCTTCGGCGGCTGATTGCAGGTCCGAAGCCGCGTCGTTCCTTTTACGTCAACTTTGGAACGGGTGGAGTCCGGGGTAATGCAGGTGGTGCCGGAGGACCGTTTCAGGGATACAGGAATGCATCGGCACCCGCCGGTGACGATGAACCCATGGTTGGCGGCCGACCCAAAACCCAGCCCAGGATGGAAGAAAAGCAGCGGGTCCGGGATATACAGGATGCCGAGTTCAAAGAAATCGAGTGATATCAGTGGCAGGCTTCAGCCCCCATCTCCATCCCTCCGCCCAATACCGGGCTTATAAACGGAATTCCCAGGGAGAGACCGCGCAATATGAGCAGAATCCCGACTGCCGCCGCCGCGTAGGGTAATGCCTTTTGCATTTTGGTCCGGAAGCCCGGGCCGAAAAGTCCCGTAATCAACGACATCCCCAGCATTACAGGAACCGTACCCAGTCCGAATAGGCCCATATAGGCGGCGCTGCCGGCAACAGAACCCATCCCCAGCGCGCCGATCAGTCCCATGTAGACAAAACCGCACGGAAGCAGACCGTTCAGCAGACCGATTCCCAGCAGGGAGCCATGGGAGCCGTTTTTCATGAGTTTGCCAAACAACGTGCCGAAAGTCCGCTGAAACATGGCCGGACTGGCATGCATTATCTTGTTGAAATAGCGGCCGGGAAGCAGGGCGAAGGCCAGTATCAGCACGCCGGTAGCTACCGAAAGAAACTGCTGATAACCGGCCAGACTCATTCCCATACCGAAGAACCCCAGCACAGCGCCCATCGCCATATAGGTCATTACCCGACCTCCGTTGTACAGCAGTCGACCCGTTACCAGGCTTATTCCACGTTGCTCCGCCCCGGGCAGGGCAATAGCTATGGGTCCGCACATGCCGGCACAATGTGCACTGCCTACCAGCCCGAGCATAAATCCGGTCCATAATAATTCGGTTCCGCCCATTCCGTTACCCTGTTATTGAATCTGAGGTTTAAATTTGGTGCGTGTATGTGTCATCCCGTTACCCCTGCCGTATGTAGAAACTTGCATTGGTATCCTTTGGGTGATCAAACACGCCGGAAAACGTTGGCTACTGAATGTAGAGACTTGCCCTGGTGTAGTAGGGTATCCCCTGGCTGTTCCAGTTGATTTCCATCGTCCAGTTACCGGGTTTCATATCAGCTACCGAAACCTGCTGTACACCGTCTGATCCGGCCTGCACGGGCAGACTGAAATCCAGTGAAGCATCCGATGGACGATACATGGTGATTTCACCGGCGATGCCGCCACCCGATAGTTCAGTTGGATAGAACAAGGTTAAACGACCCTCACGCAGCTCCCATCGTAAGGGCTCCTGCAGGGACAATGCGTTGCTCTCGGCCTGCATCTGATCCTGATGCGTCAGGGTTTTCTGGTAATAGTTATCCGTAACCAGATCCCATTCAACACCAAAGGTAAAGAATACGAAACCAAGCGTGGCTCCCATAAACAGCAGATAAGCAACGATGATGCCAACAGGCCACTGCCAACCTTCTTTTTTAGTCAGATTCATTTGTATGTTCAGTTACGTGATTTGAAATTTACATTTGCGGCTATTCGATTCACCCGTGGCAATCCGGAAGTACCCCTGCTTTCCGCCGGAAGCCTGCAAGGGAAGTCCGTAAGGCCGGTGCGATGCAGCCACATCAGTCACCCCGCACCCGGAAGCGCAGGCGGGCAGGTCAATTCGTTCTTCGGTTAGGGTCAGGACCAATAAACTGGCTTTTTACCGTTTGTATGAGTTCTCCGTCGCGATAAATACCGAACTCAACCTGGGTCTGGCTCCCGGCCAGAACATCACCCGGCAGAAATACCATCAGCCTTCGTTCTACCTGATTCTGTCCGGCTATAGGCTCCATTTCTCCCAGGAACCGAATTTCTCCGGTGGCTGGCTGCAGAAGCCGCAGTTCTACATTCATTTCGTTGAAGGTTTTGTTGAAGAACCGGGCATTGTAAAAATTGGAATAGCGGTTGCCGGGCAGCTCATTGAACAGCATACCGGGTTCTCGCAGAATTACCGTATTTACTTCCGGTCGGGTCACCAGCAGATAGGTGAATACTGAGAACATCAGCACGAAAACCGACAAATAGGCCACAATTCGTGGGGTGAAGAAACGAGCCTTGGCACCCTCCACAACGGCGTTGTACGAGGTATGCGTGATCAGCTTCTCGGGCTTGCCTATGCGACGCATGACATCGTCACAGGCATCCATGCAGGCCGTACAGTTAATACACTCCAGCTGAATTCCGTTACGGATATCAATTCCGGTGGGACAAACCTTGACACATAACTCACAGTCGATGCAGTCGCCATAGCTGCTTACACCAGCATCCGCGTTTTTGGGGGTATTCGTGACGACATCGCCCTCTTTTACCCGATCCTTAACCTTGGCACGACCTTCACCGCGGGCGAAATCGTACGTTACCGCCAGGGAGTCGTTATCTACCAGCACCGACTGAAACCGGCCGTAGGGACAGGCAACCAGACATACCTGCTCGCGGAAGCGGGCAAATACCCCGTAAAAAACGGTGGTAAAGATCATGATGGCGATGAACCCCGTAAGGTGTTCCGTGGGTGGAGCCGTTACAATGGCCTGCAGCTCTTCGATGCCGATGATATAGGCCAGAAAGGTGTTGGCAATCAGAAAGGACAGACCGAAAAACAGAATGTGCTTAGATCCCTTTTTCAGGATTTTTTCACGGTCGAGGGGTTTTTGATCAAGCTTTCGCTGCTGCTGGAAGTCGCCCTCAATCCAGTATTCTATCTTGCGGAAGAGCATTTCCATGAAGATCGTCTGCGGACATACCCATCCACAGAACAGCCTCCCCCAGATGGCGGTGAACAACACCACAAAGATGACGATGGTCAGCATGGCCAGGAAGAAGAGGTAGAAATCCTGCGGCCAGAAAACGAGTCCGAACAGGACGAACTTTCGCTCCAGGATATTCATGAGGATCAACGGATTGCCGTTGATGGTTATAAACGGGCCGGCAAACAGAAAACCCAGCAGGAACCAGCTTAGTACCGTTCGGTAGCGGTAGAATCGGCCGGAGGGCTTTTTGGGATAAATCCAGTTTCGTTTTCCGTCTTCGGTAATGGTATTGACGAAGTCGCGGTAGCTTTCTTCCTCGGTGAGAGGATTAATGGTATTTCGGTCTCTGCTCATAAAAAATACTCCGTATCGTGCAGATGAAGAGGTATGAAAATAGTACTAATGCGGGGGTTCTTCTCGGCTTGGCTGGAGTCGGTACTACAAGATGAAAGCTCCGGAGGCGACCAACGGTTTGGTCCCTCCGGAAAATTCACATCAGGAGCAGGGCTCCTGTCAGCTGCCGGTTCGGTTATTGGGAACCGGCAGTTATCAATCAGATTTCACACTCAACGGAGCGCGACATATCCGGTGGGCGCGCGCCGTCCGGATTGCTGCCCCGAAGGGATATGATATAGCTGGCCAGCTGGTGGAGCTGAACATCATCCAGGCGTTGTCCGCTGCCATAGGCGGGCATTCCCCGCTGGGGGAATCCGCTCTTGATGCTGATCATAATCGATTCCAGATCGCATCCGTGCTTCCAAAGATTGTTCGTCAGGTTCGGACCCACAAGACCCTGGGCATTCTGGCCGTGGCAGGTTGTACACAGATTACGGGGACTCTCGTAAATCTGTCGACCAGCCGTCAGACTTTCGGCATCCATAAGTACTTCCAGATCGGCATAGTTGACCGTGCTTTCGGGTTCTTCGTTGCCTCCGAAACGTTCGGCAGCAGCCACCATTTCCTGCTCATATTCCTCAATCTGGTTCGGACCAATACCCAGCACATCGTAATACAACAGGTACACAACGCTGAGGGCAATGGTAAAGTAAAAACCATACAACCACCAGGGCGGCATGGCATTATCCAGCTCCTGGATTCCATCATACTCGTGGTCGAGCAGCAGATCCCGTTCGTCATCCAGAATGACGTTGGGCTTGTTGTCATCATGAATTTTTTTGTCCGACATCGTTAATCCCCCTTGGATTTGGTGTCATGGTTAAAAAGTTGATTGTGTGATTCGTCTTCTTCCAGCGGCATGGCCGACCAGCGGTCTATATCACTGCGTTTCAGCCTGACCAGGTAATAAATCATGCCAATGAAGAAGCCTACAAAGATGACCAGGGAAATCAGGGGGAAGATTTCAACCCCCTGAATGGTTTCAATTACGTCACGTCGCATAGTTGACTCCTTTTAGCGTGATGCTGCGGGTTGCGCGGTGGTGGTATTGGTACCGGCCTGCGGCTGGGCTTTGATATCGGTTCCCAGTCGTTGCAGGTAGGCAATCACGGCTACCATATGGCTGTCCCAGTCGGCATCGAAACCACTGTCCTGCAATCCTTGTGCAATACCCATGGCCTGCTCACGGAGCTCGTCAACAGCTACCTCGTCATAGCCGTCGCGGTACGGAACCCCAAGTCGCTGAAGGGTCCGGATTTTGGCAGGAACCAGCTCGAGGTCAATTTTACGGGTCTGGAACCAGGGGTAAGCCGGCATGATACTGCCGGGCGATGTAGACCTGGAATCCATAAAGTGCATATAGTGCCAGCTGTCCGGATATTTACCGCCCACCCGGTGCAGGTCGGGACCGGTACGCTTGGATCCCCACAGGAACGGACGATCATATACAAATTCGCCGGCCTTGGAGTAATCGCCATAGCGTTCGGTTTCACTGCGGAAAGGCCGGATCATCTGGGAGTGACAGCCCACGCAACCCTCGGCAATGTAAATATCACGACCAACCAGCTCCAGCGGGGTGTAAGGTCGTACGCTTTCAATGGTGGGCACGTTGGATTTAACCAGTTGGGTAGGAATAAATTCCACCAGTCCGCCGACCAGAATAGCGATGACCACCAGGGTGGTGAACTGCGTTGGCTTGGATTCCAGCCAGCGGTGGAAACTGCTGCCCTTGGAAGTGTCACTGGCAAACTCAGCACGATTGGCCTCGGCCTTCTCATCGGCTGTAAGGGTGCCTTTTTTCATGGTGCTGAACAGGTTGAACATGCCCGCCAGGACCCCAACAAAGTACAGGGTTCCGCCAATGGCACGGGCCGCATACATTGGAATCAGGTGGGTTACCGTTTCCATAAAGTTCGGGTACATCAGGGTACCTTCATCGGTGAATTCTTTCCACATCAGCGATTGGGTAATACCGCCCCAGTAGATGGGGATAACATACAGTACCGTTCCCAGCGTGGCAGCCCAGAAATGGAAGTTGGCCAGTTTAAGGCTGTGAATTTCCGTGTTGAAAATGCGGGGCACTATAAAATAGAGCATCGCAAAGGTGAGTCCGCCGTTCCACAACAACGCTGCCGTATGCACGTGCGCAATGACATAATCGGTGTAGTGGGTAATGGCATTCACGTTCTTGAACGACATCATCGGGCCTTCGAACGTGGCCATACCGTAGGCTGTAACCCCAACGACCATAAACTTGAGTACCGGGTCTTTTCGAACACGGTCCCACGCTCCGCGCAGGGTAAACAATCCGTTGATCATACCACCCCAGCTAGGGGCAATCAGCATCACAGAGAAGACCACACCCAATGACTGTGCCCAGCCCGGCAGAGCGGTGTACAGCAGGTGGTGCGGACCGGCCCAGATGTAGATAAAAATCAGTGCCCAGAAGTGGACAATCGACAGCCGGTAGGAGTAAATCGGTCGGTTAGCGGCTTTCGGGATGAAATAATACATAATCCCCAGAAACGGCGTGGTCAGGAAGAAAGCCACCGCATTGTGACCGTACCACCACTGTACCAGCGCATCCTGTACCCCGGCGTATACCGAGTAGCTGCCCAGGAAGGAGTACGGAAGTACCAGGTTGTTGAAAATATGCAGCACGGCTACGGTAACGAACGTGGCGATGTAGAACCATATAGCCACATACATGTGCTTGACCCGTCGCTTGTAAATGGTCATGATCATATTGACGCCAAAGACCACCCAGACTACGGCGATGGCAATGGCAATAGGCCATTCCAGCTCAGCATATTCCTTGCTCTGGGTTATGCCGAAAGGCAGCGTGAGTGCAGCTGAGACAATGATAGCCTGCCATCCCCAGAAGTTGATCTTACTGAACGTATCGCTCCACATCCGCGCCTTACAAAGTCGTTGAAGGGAGTAGTACACGCCCAGGAAAATGGCGTTACCGGCAAAGGCGAAAATTACGGCATTGGTATGCAGCGGCCGCAGACGACCATAGGACAGTTCAGCGATTCCTCCCAGAAATTCCGGGAAAATCAGCTTCAACGCTATGATAATGCCTACCAGCATTCCTACAATACCCCATATAACCGTGGCAATGGCGAAATTGCGCACGATTTTATTGTCGTAGTAGAAGGTTTCAGTTGCCATAGGTGTTGTTTGTTTTTTTACGTGTTAGTTATTGGTTCTTTTCTTCCATCACTTTCTCATCCGACCCATCCCCGTCACCTTCCTCAGGTTCCTCAGTGGGATGGTCATCAAATAAAACACGGACAGACGGGGTGTATTTATCGTCATATTGTCCGCTTCGGATTGCCCATACAAAGGCAATCACAAATCCACTTGCCAGAATCAGACTCAACAGAATAAGCAGGTACATCACACTCATGCGCTCACTCCGGTCCGGTAGGCTGCCCAATGCGTTGCCAGGGTGGTCCAGGCAATGACGGAAACCGAGCTGATGGGCATGATAATTGCACAAACCAGCGGCGACAAGGTACCCGTCACCGCAAAACCAAGTCCGATGATATTATAGACCACGGAGATGGCGAAGCTGATATAAATCGTGCGTTTACTGCGACGGGCAAATTCCAGCACCCGGTCGAGCTTTGAAAAAGAAGACGCGGCCATAATCACATCGCTGGCGGGGGTAAAGGAGCTGGTATCTTCAGCGATGGATACCCCGATGGTACTGCTTCGCAGCGCGCCGGCATCATTCAGGCCGTCGCCAATCATGAGCACATGCCGACCCATATCGCGCAGCTGCTGTACGGCAAGGAGTTTATCTTCGGGCGACTGCCGGAAGCGCAGGTTTTCTTCGGTGAAATACGGAAGTAACTGAGGCTTCTCACGGTCGTTATCACCGGAAAGCAGCATCAGCTTCGCCTGTTGACCCAGTGTACCCAGCAGCTCACCCAGGCCCTGACGGTAACGGGTACGAACCCTGAAATAACCGGCAATCTCATCGTCGATTTTCAGGTAAACGCGGGAATCGCCCTGTCGCGCCGTCTGAGTGGAATCATCGGCCGCATCAGCACCTACCCACGCCGCCGAACCCATCCGATAAGCAGCCCCATTTACATTTGCACCAACGCCTTTACCCGTAATCTCCTGGTATGCAGCAAGCTGGCCATCCGGCAACGGAGCCCCCGTTTTGTGTACATGGCGAAAGACCTGTCGGCCGAGGGGATGCGTGTTCTCATGAAGCAGGAGTACAACGCTTCGAAGCTCCTCATCGGATAAATCCCGGCCAACAAATTGAACCTCGCCCTTTTCACGCTCGGTGAGTGTGCCGGTTTTATCAAATACAATGGTATCGATGCCGGAAAGATGCTCAATAACCTCTCCGTTTTTCAGATACAGCTTTGCGCGACCCAGCAAATTGGTGGCCCAGCCCAGGGTAAACGGTGCAGACAGTGCCAGCGCACAGGGACAGGCAACAATCAGGACCGCGGTAAAGGCATTGACTGCCGTAGACGGACTGATCGGCATCCAGTACAACGCTGACAATCCGGCAATAAGCAATACTGCCGGTGAAAAATAGCGACTGAACCGGTTCGACAGCGACTTGAGCGTCTCTTCACGGGGCTTACGGAAGGCTTCGTTATTCCACAGACGGGTCAGGTAACTGCCGGAAACCGGTTTGGCAACCTTGAACCGGGCGCTGGTTCCGGTATTCCGACCACCGGCATACACCAGATCCCCTTTTTTCAAGTCTATCGGTTCATTTTCACCGGTAACGAAGCTGAAATCCATAGCGGCATGGTCGTCAAGCAGGATGGCATCGGCCGGCAGCAACTCTCCATTCCGGATGACCACGCGGTCATTCTCAGCAATTTGGGTAGCCGCGATGCTCTCCTCCGAGCCGTCCTCGCGCAGACGGATGACCGACAACGGGAAATAGGAACGGTAGTCGCGCTCAAAGGAAAGGCTGTCATAGGTTTTTTTCTGAAAGAGTCTGCCCACCAGCAGGAGGAACACCAGCATGGTGAAGGAATCCATATAACCGGAACTGATACCCGTTGAAATCTCGTACAGACTCCGGAAAAACATGGCCATAATACCCAGTGAAATGGCAATATCCATGCTCCATTGCCGCTGACGCACCGACAGCCAGGCCGGTTTGAAGAAATCCAGGCTGCTGTACAGGAACACGGGAAGGGCCAGAATGATGTTCAGTGCCCCGAAAAGGGTACGGAACTGGGCATCAACCCCCTGCGTGCCGGCCAGGTATTCAGGCAGTGAGAACAGCATGATGTTGCCAAAGGCAAAACCCGCCACTCCGATCTTCAGATACAGCGGCTTGTTGGGCGATGTCTCCTTCGGGCCATCCAGCTTATCCATGCTGAAATCAGGGGTATACCCAATAGAGCTGAGCAGCGCGGCCAGTTTACTCAGCGGAAGCGCGACCGGATCAAAGCGGATGGCAACCTCACGGCGATCGAAGTAGACCTCGGCAAACGTAACAGCCGGGTTGAGTCGATGCAGATTTTCCAGCAGCCAGATACAGGATGCACAATGAATTTGGGGGGTCTTCAGGGTCACGCGGGCTTCCTTGCCATCGGAGAAGTCGAGCACCTTATGCAGCACGGTGGGATCGTCGAGGTATTCAAAACGACTGTCTTCGGCTACTTTGCGCATGGATATGCCCGGATTTTCTGCATCCAGACCATAATAGGCGCCCAGTCCGCTCTCGTTGAGCAGTCCGTAGACCGTCTGACACCCGGTGCAGCAGAAGACGTTGTCACCCTGACGGATGATTTCATCGTCACACGGCTCGCCGCAGTGCGTGCATTTAATATCCTGTTGTATTACGGTTTCCGGCATAATAGCCATCACTATCCACTAAATACGTACTGATCTGACACCGTCACACACGGTGCCGCATTTTCAGGGCACTTCGGCCCGGTTAAATCGAAGTCGCTCCGTGATCCAGTTGTCGTTAACGTCATTGCACAGGTCGTAAAGCGTCGTTGATGACAACCACTTGCCAATTTCTGAACGATGGCTGGTCCACTGGTCGTGAAAAGGACAGGGTTCAATATGGCCGCAACCGTCTATTCCCAGAAAGCATCGCCTGAAAAACGCATCCCCCTCCAATGTGATAATTATATCAATGAGGCGGATATTTTTGAGCGGTTTGGCGATGTAGACCCCGCCGTTGGCCCCCCGGCGCGACCCGATGATGCCCGGCTCCTGCAATTTGGCCAGCATTTGCGATAAATATGCCGTCGGGCTGTTCAGCATGGCAGCCAGTTCGGTGGCCGATATGGTCTCTCCTTCCGGTCGGCGACCAATCAGGATTAACGCAGTCAGCACGTATTGTGAGCCTGTTGACAGAAGTTGCATGAGGGAGAATTGACGCGGCTGTTAATTGTGGTTGCATTCATTCTGAGACCACATTTTCCACAAATATAATCTAATACATATATTAGAATTAGAATACTGTGGCGCCCCGGATTTTGTTTATTCATAAAGAATCTAAATAAATTTCAAAAACTCCCGTTTTTCGTTAAAAAAACGCGTAATTAAGGTTTGGTTCACGTATCTTATTTATTAACTTTTTTTAATAAAGTCACTTTTGAACTCATAAACGCCCTGCAGCTTAACGCCGGAACCCACAACCCGAAACAACCGATGATCCAGTATATCGCCGTTGTACTTGCTTTCCTTGTAATCTCCTGCAACGGCGCGCCCTCGCAGGCACCGGATCCGTCTGAGCCAGACTCGCCGATGGAGTTGTACCTGAAGTCACAGGTCGACCTGCTCTCTGATTTGCTTAATCAGGGCCGGCTTCGGATGGCCGACTCCGTCTCGGTTGCCCTGCTTGACTCGGTATCCGCTGCCGGTAATCCCGACCAGCAGCTGCGTGCCGTGATTGAACGCTCCTTCATATTACTGTCTACGGGTCGCTACGCTGAAGCCCTGGATCTGATGGAAAATGCCCCTGCACGCAACCATCCGGAGGTGCAGGTCCGGACCCGGGATATCCACACCCTGCGAACGGCCACTATTATGGTGGAATTATCCCGCGTGGAAGAGGCCGTACAGCTGACCGAACCTATAGTCGAGCGCTACCGAAGGGAAAACCCGGGAGACCAGCCTCATTTTTTGGCCTTGACAACGCTGGCCAACATGATGGAAAAAAGCTACCGTTTTGATGAGGCGGTAGCCATCAACCAGGAAGCACTACGCATGGCCGATGCGGCCGGTATCAGTCAGCGGAATATCGCCGTTATACACAATAACCTGGGACTGATACTCACGCGGGCAGGCCAGTACCGGGAGGCACTGGAGGAACTATCCCGCTCCTATGAAATCAACACCCGCAACAACATTCCTGCCGGTCTGGCCCAAAACCTTAACAACATGGCCAATGTATACGGTCAGACGGGGCAAGCTCAGGCCGCCATAGACAGCCTGAGGTCGGCTGTACGCTATCAGCAGGAAAGCGGAAACACAGTTGGTTTAATCCGCAATTATTACAATCTGGCCTCCAGTCTCATGGATGCAGGAGATTACGATGAGGCCCTCACCTACCTTCAGGAAGGACTCGGATTGAGCCGGGAAATTAATCTGTCTCCCGGTATTATGTTTCATAATTATGGACTGGGCAGATGGTATCTGGAAACCGAAGACTACACGCAACTTCCGGTCTATGCCAACAGGGCGCTGGAATGGTCGGAACGACTTGGGAATCTGGAGCTTCAGGTGGGAAGCAACCGCTATCTGGCAGCATACTACGAACAGAAGGGTGATTTTCGCACCGCGCTTGATTATCAGAAAGCATTCGGTATACTTTCAGATTCACTCAACACCGCACAAAATCAGCAGGCCGTGGAACAGGTGCGCTCCGAATTTGCCCTGGACCTGATCAACACCGAAAACGATTTGCTGCGCGAGCAGCTGGCACTGAAAGAACAGCAGGAACGTAATCGCAAAAACATCCTGCTTGGACTTGTTGCCTTTGCCGTGGTCGTGGCCCTTCTGCTGCTAATGATTATTCGGCAAAACTCCACGATACGCCGGAAAAACGCCACCCTGCAGGAATTCAATGAGTATCGTGACAACCTGGTCAATATGATTGTCCATGATCTGAGAAACCCTTTGTCTGCCCTGGTTTCCTCCCTGGACATGATCCGGGATCTGCATGCCACTACCGATACGGATTTCAATGACATTTACGCCATTGCCGAACATTCCTCGGAAAAACTACGGCTCATGATTGACGGTTTGCTGGACATCAAGAGCATTCAGAATGTTGACATCAGCGGGAAGATGGAGAGTGTTGACATCGAAGAAGCCACGCAGATTGCAACAGATTCGTACCTTCCGGCTGCTTTACAGAAAAAAATCAGCCTGCAGACAGAGCTGCAGCCGCTGGAGGCCCTAACCCACCCGGAGTATTACGCACGCATCGTTGAAAACCTGGTTTCCAACGCAATCAAATACAGCTATCCTGACAGCCGTGTGCGTGTGCGTACAGGGTATGGCGAGGCCGGCTATTGGTTCCTGGAAGTAGGTGATCAGGGACAAGGGTTCAGTGAGGCTGATAAGGCTCAGGCCTTTGAAATGTTCAGCAAACTCTCCGCTCGTCCTACCGACAATGAACCATCGTCAGGGCTCGGATTGCATGTGGTTAAACTTTTGGTAAAAAAACTGGGTGGAGAGATACAACTGGAAAGCGAAAAGGATAAAGGTTCCGTTTTTACCTGTACCTTTCCAATACGGCCTGTCATTGGTCGACCGGGCTGATGGTTCCGCATAAGCGATTCTTCAGTGCGGCACACAGCGCTGCACATGGGAGCATGAGGCTCCGCGCCGGCTGCGGGACAAAAAGCATCGGTGCGGTCCGTCCGGCGGCGCAACTGTGAAGATCCGCGCTGACCGGGGGCAGATTCCGGCAGGCATGGACATCCACACAACGATATTATAACCTATGGAAACCAATTTTTTTTATGAAATCATAGGCTACACCGCTTCGGTCCTGGTGGCTGTATCCCTGATGATGAGCAAGGTACTCACCCTGCGACTGGTAAATATGATCGGAGCGGCCACGTTCTCCCTATACGGGTATCTGATCGGCTCTATACCGGTTGCCGGGATGAATGGCTTCATCGTGCTGATTAATCTGTATTACCTGGTGCAGATGTACCGTAGCAAAACTTTTTTTTCCCTGCTGGAGGTAGCCGTAGATGATAAATACCTGCAGCACTTTCTTGCTTTCTATGAAAAGGACATGCGTAAAACCCAGTCCGGATTCAAGAAAACACCGGAGGCAGACAGTATTACGCTATTTGTACTAAGCAATATGGTCCCTGCCGGACTTTTGGTGGGGCACCGTTCGGGCGAGGGGGTTTTAACCGTTGACATCGACTATGCCATTCCCCAGTACCGGGATTTCAAGATTGGGCGGTTTCTGTTCATGAAAAAGGCATCGTGGTTTACCGATAAAGGCATTCAGGAGATACGTGCCTACGCCGACCGGTCCGAGCACCGCCAGTACCTTTCGGAAATGGGCTTTGAAGCTGATCACCGCGAAAACTGGTTTGTCAAGAAGCTTCCGGGCTGAAAATCAGTTCACCATCGGTTGTAACCGGCAGTATTCCGCCTCGCGCATAAATGCGATGGATAAGCACATCGGGCGGATTCTATCAACCTCATTACTGACAATCGGCGGCGTTCCTGCGAACTAAACCAGATTCCGCTTGTACGCCAGCGAAGCAGCCTCGGCACGGGAGCCTACATGCATTTTGCGGTAGATATTCTTGATATGTGTTTTTACCGTAAACGGACTCAGAAACATCGCTTCACCGATTTCAGCATTCGTTTTGCCCTGAACAATCTGCTGGATAATCTCCAGCTCCCGGGCCGATAAATTAAACGGCAGTTCCGCGTCATCAGGTCGCTGCCGTTCCAGCTGTGCCCTGCGCATAATACCCAGCATTTTCCGGGCGATAAGGGCTGACATAGGCGCCCCGCCCTCACGGAGCTCTTTCATGGCCTGTACAATCACGTCAACCGGTTCATCCTTGAGCAGATAGCCGGAAGCCCCGGCCTGGATAGCATCGAAAATCCGGTCGTCATCCTCAAAGACCGTAAACATGATAATATCGGTCTGCGGATAGTGCTCCTTAACCCGATGCGTTGTTTCAATACCGTTGGAACCGGGCATCTCGATGTCCATGAGGATAACAACCGGAAAACGGGACTCCGGCAGGGCGGGCAGTCGTTCCAGCAGGGCGTCTCCGCTTTCGCAGGCAATGGTTACATCCACCTCGTCAAAGAAACGAAAATGTTCGATGAGGCGTCTGCGCAGGGCCGACTGATCCTCGGCAATTCCGATGGTGATTTTTTTATCCATAGCCTAATTACGTGAACAAATTCGGTAATGCCAATGCTCCGAATGGAGTATTTTCACAGCGGCGGCGGTCGGGTTGGAATCAACGGCTGCCCGGGGGAGGGTTACGCTGAAGCATAAACGGGCTTCGCGCGGTGTGTTCCGCAGGGCATAGCTCAATTGTCAAATAAAGTTAGTATCTTACGCGCTGATTCAACGCACCTCTCTCTCGTTTTATCCCGCTGGCAAATTGGTTGCATTACTTGCTGATCATCTCTCACGGTTCATGACACGATACGAAACGGCACTTCAGAAAGTCCACGCGGTGCAAGTAATCGATTAACCAAAATTCTCTTACGGCATATATATGCCACAATTATATCTATGAAGATCACTTCTTTCTCGGAACTCGGGCTCAGTGAACCGCTGAACAACGCCCTCTCTTCCATGGGCTTCGAAGCCCCAACCCCAATTCAGGCCGAATGTATTCCGGTGGTTATGGCAGGCAGAGACCTGGCCGGACAAGCCCAGACCGGTACCGGCAAAACTGCTGCCTTTGGCATTCCGCTGCTGGAAACCATTGACACCTCCCTGCGCGAAATCCAGGGTATTATTCAGTGTCCTACCCGTGAACTGGCCATCCAGGTCACCGGTGAACTGCTGAAAATGGGCCAATTTATCCCGGGACTGAGCATCGTACCGGTGTACGGTGGCCAGCCCATTTCCCGTCAGATAACCACCCTTCAACGCGGTGCCCAGATCCTGGTCGGTACTCCGGGCCGCACGCTCGACCACCTCCAGCGAGGCACCCTGAAACTGGATCACCTGAAAATGCTGGTCTTTGACGAGGCCGATGAAATGCTCAATATGGGTTTCCGCGAAGATATGGAAGCCCTGCTCAAGCATGTTGATCACGATATCCAGACCGTCATGTTTTCGGCCACCTTCCCGCCATTCATCCGGAAGGTGATGCAGGAATTCATGAAGGATCCGGCCAGTGTA
Organism: Bacteroidetes bacterium HLUCCA01; assembly: GCA_001314545.1. Taxonomy (GTDB): domain Bacteria; phylum Bacteroidota; class Rhodothermia; order Balneolales; family HLUCCA01; genus HLUCCA01. The sequence goes on along the minus strand of LIHN01000005.1, from coordinate 70,431 downwards.
ACCATCGAACGAAAGGCCATTACCGCCCCCGATATCAAGCAGTACGTGGTTCAGATCCGCGACTCGGTGCGTACCGAGGCTATTGCCCGGCTGATGGATGTGAATAATTTTAAGCTGGGGATGGTGTTTTGCAACACGAAGCGGGCCACCGAGCAACTCATGCAGGACCTGCAGATGCGCGGGTATGCCTGCGATGTGCTCAACGGCGACCTGAACCAACCTCAGCGCGATAAAGTAATGCGGGCGTTCCGGTCCGGCTCGCTGGACCTGCTCGTAGCTACCGATGTGGCTGCCCGGGGTATTGATGTGGACGATGTGGATGTGGTGTTCAACTATGAACTCCCCACCGATCCGGAATACTACGTGCACCGTATTGGTCGTACGGGAAGGGCCGGTAAAACCGGTACCTCCATTACGTTCAGTGCCCCGAACCGCACACGTGCACTTAAATTCATTGAAAATCAGATCAAGCAGAAACTTGAGGTGCTCCCCATGCCCAGCGTGGAGGAAGTAACTAAGTCGCGCGTGGCTCATCAGATGAAGGATATCACCGTTGAACTCCAAAAAGGCGGGCTTAAGCCGTTTATTGAAGAGCTTGAAGCCTTCCTGGAAGAGCAGGCGGATTTCTCTCCGATTGAGGTGGCCGCTGCGCTGATGAAACTGCGTGTGGGCGCCGAGCCGAAGGAGGAAAAAGCTCCGGTATCCGGCGGCACCTTCAACGATTCGGGCAAAGTGACCCTGAAAATCAGCGTGGGACGGAACGACAATGTTCGGGTGGGCGATCTGGTTGGTGCTATTGCCGGTGAGGCCGGTATTTCATCCGGCGAAATCGGACATATCAACATTCTCAAGTTTGAATCCTTTGTGGATGTGGAAGGCGGCGTGGCCAATAAAGTCATTGATGCCCTGCATCGTGCCAATGTGAAAGGTAAAAAAGTGGAAGTAAGCATCGCACCTCCATCCTCGAACCGCGGCGGTGGTGATGGTGGTGGACGTGGCAGAGGTGGTTTCAGCGGCGGCGATGGCGGCCGTGGCGGCGAAGGTGGTCGTGGCAGGGGCGATTTCAGCGGCGGTGGTCGCCGTGGCGGGTCCGGCCCCGACAAAGAAGGCGGGTACGACCGCAAAGGTAAAGGAAGCTCTTCCTTCGGGAAAGGCGGTGCAGGCAAGGGCAAGGGCGGCTTTGCGCGCTCCGGCAAAGCTCGTTTCAAGTAAACGAAGCACTTTCTGGTCTGCGTTACCAACACGTGTAATTTGACTGTACCAGACTCCGGTTCCGGACGTATTTTATCGGATACGTCCGGAGATACGGAATTTGTATCCCGGAAAACCACTGCCAACAGGTAATTCCAGCACAAGGAGTTCCGATGTCGGATTTTATCTTCAAAGCCAGTATACTGGTTGCTTTCATTACGGCCTGTGCAGGCACTGCGCACGCCCAAATATCACATGGTATGGACTACAAACAGGAACTGCTGCCGGTTATTGAGGTCATCGACGAGCACTTTGAAATTCCTCAGCTGATCAAGACCCGAAGAATCGCCGCCATTCTGCCGCACAATTATCACCACACGGATAAACGCTATCCGGTTCTGTACCTGCAGGACGGGCAAAACCTCTTTGACGACCATGCACCGTTCGGCAGCTGGGAAGTCCCCCGTAAGCTGGCCTGGCTGGCAGAACGGGGAATGGGCGATGTGATTATTATCTCCATCGATCATGCTGAATCCGAGCGACTGGCAGAGTTCACGCCTTCACGTGAGACGCAACTGGGAATCGGGGACGGTCAGCAATACGCTCGATTCCTGGCTGAAACCCTCAAACCCTACGTCGATGCTCATTTCAGGACGCTCCCTGAGCGGGAGCACACCGGAATCGGGGGCAGTTCGATGGGTGCGCTGATCAGTATCTACGCCACCATGCAATTCCCCATGGTCTACAGCAAACTGCTCATATTCAGTCCCTCGCTTTGGGTCAGCCCCGAACTCAGTGAAGAGTTTGTCCGCGACACCCCGACCTACTACGGACGTATTTACCTGTACGGTGGCACGGCCGAAGGAGGTGATATGGTGGAGCACCTCACCAGACTCTACGGGCTGGTCAAGGAAAACCCGCACGGCCGAAACCTTCCCGTGGAACTGTCGGTTCGGGAGGGGGGAGAGCATAACGAGGCCGCCTGGGGTCAGGAATTCCCGCGTGCAATAGCGTGGCTTTATTTCCAGGATCTGTAAGCCCGACCTAGCTGACCGACATCGTATGTGCATCATCTGCGCTGCCAGCCGCTGATGCTCTTTTATATCGAAATTTCACACGCCGGGCAGGCAACCGTTCACATTTCGTGATTTCATGTTCACATTTTGTGAACAGGCGCTGCCCATAGTGCCCTTTTACACCAACGCAGTTTGAAACTGCCAGAAAACATAACTTATGCTGACTATTCAGTCCCTGTCGATCACCGCCCTGGAAAAAATCATCGTGCCTGTTGGCACCTACACCGACCGCAACCGGCTTGCCAGCCTGTTTGAGTCCTTTCCCGGTTTCGATACCATGCGTACCTTCGAGACATTTCAGGCTGAGAAAGGGAGCTATTGGAGGGTCCTGCATGATGCCGGGGAATTGCTTCTGGTTGGTCTGGGAGATTACCCGGACGCCCGGTCGGTGTACGGCGCACTCCGCAGTTTCACTCAGACACATCGCAAGCTGCTCGACCAGGAAACCGGTTTATTTCTGGACAACGGTCTGATTCCCCACAGCAGCAATACTGTTCCCGACCGAACTCCTGCCGGAAAGCGTAAACCGGTACCTCTGAACGGGCTCATCCCCTTTACCGAAATCTGTGTAAGCGGTGTCCTTGCCGGAACCTATCAACTGGATCAGCGGGAAACCGCCGGCAGTGCTCACCCGCTGAAAAACCTTACACTTGTGTACGCCGATTCGCCGGCAGACAGTACAGCACTAACCCCCGACAAGCTTCTGGAAGCCGCCCGGCACGGAGAAATGCTGGCTGATGCCCAGAAAACAGCCATGCACCTGATTAACATCCCCTCGAACCGGAAAAATCCGGTCCAATTTGCCGAGATGATTGTGGAAATGACGGCTGAATTGCCCATTGACTGTGAAATTTATGACGAAGTCCGGCTTCAACGCGAGGGGTTTGAATTGCTTCTGGGGGTGAACCGGGGCAGTGAACATCCCGCACGCTTTGCGGTGCTGCGCTACAACGGCACCAGCGATGGTGACTGTCCGCACCTGGGCCTTGTTGGCAAAGGAGTGACATACGATACCGGTGGACTTTCCCTGAAACCAACCGCATCCATGGTCTGGATGAAATGCGATATGGCCGGCGCGGCTACCGTACTGGCAGCAACCCTGGCAGCGGCCCGACTCGGTCTGCCCATCCAGTTAACAACCGTCATCCCGCTGACCGATAATCTGGTGGATTCCCGCTCGGTCAAGCCCGGCGACATCCTGAATTCCTATAGCGGGAAAACCGTTGAAATTGCCGATACCGATGCCGAAGGTCGCCTGATTCTGGCCGATGCGCTCAGCTGGATGGTGCGCAACGCGGACCCCGACTGTATCATTGACCTGGCCACCCTGACCGGAGCAGCCGTGCGGGCCCTGGGCTCCCAGGCAGCAGCCTTGTTCTGTAATGACCGGGAACTGGAGCACCTCATTACCACCAGCGCAGATGAGACCGGAGAGCGGGTCTGGTCGCTCCCCCTCTGGGACGATTACAACGCGGAGCTGCACTCCGATGTAGCGGATGTGCGTAATCTCAGCGGCAAACCCACTGCAGGAGCCATTGCCGCAGCCAAATTTCTGGAAGTTTTTACCGAAAACCATCCTTCCTGGGCGCATCTGGACGTTGCGGGTACCGTTTTTGGCGATACCGAATTCGGCAAGATGAAGAATGCCACCGGCTACGGGGTGTTGCTGCTGGTAAATGTGATGAAACACATGAACTGAACCGGCCGGGGCAACCATCACCATCGTATGATAAGGCGGGTCACGAAGTCCTCTTCCCCGGCCGTCAGGTCCCCATCGTATGCTGAGGCGGGTCACGAAGTCCTCCTCCCTGGCCGTCAGATCCCCATCGAACTATATAAATATGATGAGGCGGGCATTTTAACTTGCAACAAGCCGGGGTAAATGCTACTATTCCTGCAACCGGTGCACCAGAGCAATGAACCCCCGCTACGTCATTAGAGTCACCGGACTTCAGTCATTTTATCTAACAATCTACTCAGGCGGTCGTGATGCTGAATGTGTTGTGTATATCGTTTTATTTCAAAGGTGAAGAATTTCTCAAGTCGTGCCGGAAAGCGGGTCACACCGTATACCTGCTGACCCACCGGAAACTGGAACATAAGCCCTGGCCCCGGGAGGCTGTCGATGAGTTCTTTTATATGGACAACGACGCCAATACGCCGGAAAACATTCACAACATCATCAAGGGTTTTGCCTGGCTGCTTCGCGAGAAACGCATTGATACGGTCATCGCCCTGGATGATTTTGACGTAGAAAAAGCCACCGCCATCCGCGAAGAATTCCGCATCCCCGGGATGGGCCAGACTACGGGCCGGTATTACCGTGACAAACTCGCCATGCGCCTGCGCGCTCAGGATGCCGGCATATCCGTTCCCCCGTTCACCTCCCTTTTCAACAACGACGACGTCCGTGAATTCACGGAACTGGTTCCCGCCCCCTGGGTGCTGAAACCCCGTTCTGAAGCCTCCGCTGCGGGTATCCGCAAAATGCATACCACCGAAGAGCTCTGGCACCATATCAATAACCTGGGCGACAACCGCCATCGGTTTTTGCTGGAACAATTTATGCCGGGCGATGTCTACCATGCCGATGCCCTGTCGTTTGGCGGGAATATGCAGTTTTGCTGGGTCTCCCGCTACCTGACCACTCCCTTCGAGGTGGCTCACGGCGCCGGTATCTTCCGGTCGGCAACACTATCGCCGGACAGCCTGGAATTCGATCAGCTGAAGACCCTCACAGCCGATGTAATGAACGCTTTCGGTATGCAATACAGCGCCTCCCATACCGAATTTATCCGCAGCAGCGATAACGGTCGGTTCTATTTTCTGGAAACCTCTTCGCGGGTAGGCGGAGCGCACCTGGCAACCATGGTAGAGGCGGCCTCGGGAGTCAACCTGTGGTGGGAATGGGCCCGTATTGAAACCGCAGCCGCCCTGGATCAGGACTACAGTGTTCCTGCCGTACGCAACGATTTTGCCGGAATTCTTATCAGCCTGGCCCGGCAGGAAAACCCCGATATGCATCCGTTCAACGCACCGGAAGTTGTCTGGAGGATGGAGGAATCGCACCACGTAGGACTGGTACTGCGCAGTGATAATCCGGAAACGATAACCGGTTTACTGGATGAGTACGCGGAACGGGTACGGCGCGATTACCACGCATCCATGCCTATGGGTGAAAAGCCGACGAACTGAATGGTATTTTGCCTCGGAGCATAGTGCACAAAAAGCTGAAACGACACGGTTAAAACACGTCGGTTACCGTGATGAACGGGGTATCTGGCTCACACATGCGCTTCTTGTGGGAAGACTGCGGCTCTGACAACAGCCCGTTGAAGGCAGCGCTTCTCACAGCAGCTCAACTTACAAGTGGCTATAATAAGGCCGCATCGCTATGACAATGCCCCCTTTTGACGGCAGTTCTGCAGGCAAAGAGTTCTATTTTATCCCGCCTGCCCGTCAAGGCAGAATCACATCAACCACTTCCCCGGGAACCAGCGGCATGTCTTCCAGTCCTTCAAGGCTGATTTCCAGTGGCAAGCCCGTCTCCAGCGCAATTCCGGGTCGCTGCAGCGTCTCTTCAATCAACACAAACTGGGCACCCACACGGGTTACAGTTGTCGCAGCAGTGAGGCGGTCCGGTGTGCGGGTGCGGATGTTGACCTGGTCGCCCGGCCGGGGACGGACCAGCAGAGGCTGACGGAGGTGTCCCACAATTCTGCGTGGTGTAATCGACTCAAATCGCAGGATGAGTTCCCCCTGTGGCACAATCGTACCCTGCGGATAAAGCACCTGAGATACCAGGCCATCGAAGGGAGCTAGCACCACGCGGGGTTTAAGCATCTGTTCCAGGGCTTCAATTTCCCGCTCATGCACACGAACTGCCGCCCGTATCGGGTCATCGGGTTCACCGCTGTACGAGGCATCACGCTCCGTGATTTCGGCGAGCAGAGCTTCCATGTCCTGTATGTAGGTCTCCCGCTCCCGCATTTCGGTTTCCACCAGATCCAGTTCCAGTTCCGCAAGCTCCAGTTCCTGGGCAGCTACCAGTTGGTTTTCGGCAAGCTGCTGCTGCCTGGACACGGTTCTGCCAAGTTGCTGACGACGTACATCCAGGGTAGCCAGCGCGATGCGTTCCTGCATGAGATCCAGCTGAAGTCCTGCGTAGTTGATACGGTTACGCTGCCAGTTGTTCACCGGATCCTGTCCTGAGCGGAGCAAATCAATCTGGGCCCTGAGGACCTCCAGCTGCGTCTGAATCTGCATGGTATCGGCAATCTGTATAACCAGCAGGGTATCGCCCTGCTGCATACGATCGAACTGATCGGCAGCCAGCAAGGTGAGAACACCGGTCTCCGGTGCAGCAAGCCAGGCCATATCCCCTTCCACCTTCCCAACAAAAGTAGGGTTGTACACGCGGATGTTCCACAGGGAAATCACAATACCCAAAATCACCAGAAAGACAATTACGGGCAGGTACCGCAGGCGGAAATATTCCAGTTTTCGGGAAAGCGGGGTTTTGACGGGTTCGTACACGGGTTTGTTCATACTCAGGCCTCCGACTCATCTTCGGCATTCAGGGTGCTCAGGCCCTGCACCCCTTCCAGTTGTTTGAGTTCGGTTATCAGCAGCGGTGACCCCTCGGGATTCCGCAACAGCAACCGGTACGACATGAATGCTCCGTCGCGACCCTCCTGAGTTCGCTGGGAGGCCCGAACCACCGAGGAAGCATGGCGCTCAAGCAACGCTTCAAGATCAGGCAGGGACTCCAGCGGTCGGGTCCATTCCAGATTCACGATAATATCAAAGCGGTGGCGGGTGCCGAAACTGGTGAACCACAGGTACATAAACGCCAGAGACATAACCCCCACCCCGGTAATAGCCGTGGTAAATTTCTGTGTACCCAAGGCAAGGCCTACCACGATGAGGGCCAGAATGTAGACTGTATCAAGCGTATCCCGAAGGATGTTCCGGAAACGAACAATGGCAAAGACGGCAAGCAGGCTGAAGGCGGTGACGATGTTGTTATCCAGCACCAGCATGACCAGGGTTACCGTGATGGGAATAATGATCAGGGAGTTTACGAATGAGCGTGAGTACGACAGGCCGGAGTGCGTGAACATATAAATCCACGCAATGAATTGTCCGCTCAGAAAAGCCAGGAACAACCCCAGTAAAATGGTATTGAGATCGGTAGGAATCGGGGCTATGTCACCATAGCGCAGCCATTCATTCATGAAAGACTTACCAGTGGGTTAGGTGTACTTTTCGGTTTCGGTGCAGCTCAATGAGGCCATCTACGTATTTGGCAGCCGAGGCTTGTCGCAGACCGTACACTTCTACAGCCGTTTTGAAAAATTCCGGAAAGCGATTGGTAAACTTGAGCTCGAGAATAACCTCCGGACCAAATACGGTAACAGGGTTTTCAATTTCGGTGTTGAAACGCAGTGGTCCGTCGGGGACAATTCCTGAAACAACGTGACGGTCGAAGGTGATTCGTGCGGCATGACTGCCCCGGGATTCATAGGCCTCACGACGGTAGGATATATGCGTTTTAGCCCGGGCATTGAGCCGGTTGCGCAGGGAACAGAAATAAGCCAGCGCCTCCTGCTGTTCGGGGGTAGGGTCGGTAAGGTAACGGCTGTCTGCTATGCCGCCATCGAGAACTTCCTGGGCGGCCCAACGGTGTACTATAGCCCTTTTCTTGGTGATGATTTTGTCTTCGCGGCGCTTGACTTCCAGATAGACCGGCGCATCTGCACCGTTTTCATAGTAACGAACACGCATTTTATACCGGTTTCGGTTCCCGTTAAGCGTGTCATTATAGGTTTTCAGTGACGGACTGTCAAGGTAAATGCTGTGAACCGGATAGCTGAGATCCGGTTGCATAGCCCCGTAAATGTCCAGGTCCAGATAAGACTGCACAAAAAAACGCATCGCCAGGGCTTTCTGCTCGGTGATACGATATTTGAATTCAAAGCGCTGCCGCTGGAGTTTACTGTCGTTCATAAGAGTGCAAAAGACACAAAAGTTATGCCGTAAATGATACAATAGGGCACAATATAACAATTAAATAACATGGCTGAGAATTTATAAGGAAATTGAAACTATTGATGTTAATTAACCGTTTGATTAGTAAATTTACACCCCATGAAAAACCCTGCTCCGGACAAGAAACAACATATACTGAACGCTGCAGAGCAGTTGTTTGCCCAGAACGGGTACGACTCCACTTCCACCCGTGAAATTGCCGAGACTGCGGAGGTGAACGCAGCTATGATTGCCTATTATTTTGGGTCGAAGGAGAACCTGCTCAAAGCCATCATCGAACGTTATGGTGAACAGGCCCTGGCTCTGCTGCGCGATGAATACGATGCGGGCCTGCCTCCGGATGATCGCCTGAAAAAGCTGACATCGGCCTATCTGGAATATGCGTTTTCCCGGCCTGGACCGATTGTAATTGCACACCGTGAAGTCGGGATACGGTTACGGCCTGACATGCATGAATCTATTCAGGCGATATTCACGGAAATCCGGGATATGATACAAACGTGCATCAATGAGGGTGTAGCCTCCGGAATTTTCAGAAATGTAAATCTTCCGTTGTTCATGTTCGTAGTAGCCGGGATGTACGATCATATTGTCAATCAGCTTCATGTACTGGCCAACCTGAACATCGACGGCAGCGTTTATGGACTTCCGGGAACCGACACCTTACAGGCACGACGGCAAATAGAAGAGATTTTATGGGATTTGACGGAATCGTATCTGAAAAAACACTGAATCATCTGCATATCACTCAACAATAACTGATAAACTACTATGATACCAACGCAGGAGCACCCGGCATGGGTCCGGGTCTGTATGCTCTGGATACTACTGAGTCTGAGCATTACCCTATCCGCACAGGCACAGGCGCCATCACCCCCCGCAACTGAACCGGACACTGCCCGGATATCGCTGAACGAAGCCATTGAAATAGCATTGGTCAACAGCTACGTCCTGCAACGCTCACGACTGAGTGTTGAAGAAGCGGATGAGCAAATCCGGCAGGCCTGGGGCAGTGTCTATCCACAGATCGGCGGAGCAGCAAGCTATACCCGGAATGTGCGCACACCGAACCCCTTTGCCGGAAGCGATGCCGCCGACCTGTTCACATCATTCGGAGCAATTGACTGGTTGTTTTATAACGAACAGCAACGTATTGAGGGCAACCCGACCCTGACCTTTCAGGATTATCTGGATCGACGCCAGCAGGGACTTGAAAATGCCGGCATCGTACAGAGTACCGGTGGAAATCCCTTCGAAATTGAAAATCAGTTTGTGCTGGGTATCAGTGCAACCCAGGCGATTTACAACGGAGCCGCCTTTGCCGCTATCCGCGGAGCGGAGCACCTGAAGAGCATAGTCCGCGAGCAGCTGGAACGCGATACCCAGACGCTGGTTCAGCAAATTCGAACGGCCTATCTTAACGCCCTGCTGGCCCAGGAGCAGGTAGCCTTACTGGAAAGCAGCCTGGAACAGCTTCGTGCCACCGAACGCGATGTGCGTGCCCTGGTTGAGCAGGGTCTGGCCCCGCGGTTCGACCGTAACAGCATCGCTGTGGAGGTCGTAAATCTGGAAACCAGTCTGATCAGTGCCCGGAACGGAGCCGCACTGGCAACCCGCAGTCTGAATATTATGCTGGGTATCCCGGTAGAACGATATCTGGTGCTCACGGATCGTCTGGCCGATTACCGGGCTGAGCTTCCCGAAGTGATGAACCTGAGCGATGCACTGGATGCGGCCCGGGCTATGCGACCCGACCTGCGGCTGGTAGAAAGCAACATCCGGCTTCGTGAGGAAGAGCGTAACCTCGCGCGTTCGGCCTACTTCCCTGTGGTTAGCGCCTTTGCCGACTACGCCTACCTGGGTAACGTTCCGGATAATCGTGACCGGACCCTTACGGACCCCGACGATCCGTTCAGTTTCTCCCGCGAAACCAACAGTTTTTTTGATGGCTCATACTGGAACACCTCTTTTGCGGTAGGCCTGAGGGTTCAGTGGAGCATATTTGACGGATTTCAACGCAGGGCCCGTGTTAACCAGGTTGCTGTTAATGTCAAGCGGGCCGAACTGGATGCACTCCTGCTTCGGGAGTCCATTTATCTGGAACTGGATGCCGCTCTCAGAAATGTAGAATCCTCCTGGCAGCGCATAGAGAGCCAGCAGCGCAATATTGAGCTGGCCGAATTGAATTATCAGGAGGCCCGCAACCGCTACCGTGAAGGGGTGGGTACCCGACTGGAAGAGCGCCAGGCGGCCAGTTTGCTGGACCAGAGCCGGCTCAATTACATGACGGCCCTGCACGACTATCTCATTGCCCGGGGCGAACTGGAAACGGCTATGGGCAAACGCGCCGTAGTCATTGAAATTAACGACTGATCAACTTTGCTGTGAAATTACTTATGAAAACAACCCATACCCTTCTCATTCTTGCTTTTGCCACGTTTATAGCTGCCTGCGGGGCTGAAAACGCGGACACCACGGAGCCGGAGACCACCAGCCAGACCCGTGAGCGTGTAGTTGCCGTGGAAACCATGACCCTGCAGCCGGTTTCCTTCGAAGACCGCATCCGCATAAACGGTAACGTGACCGCCCACGATGATGCCATGATTGCCGTTGAAACCCCGGGACAGATTCAGTTTATAGCCGAGCGCGGAACCCGCGTGAACCGGGGCGATGTAATCATGCGGCTGGACGACCGTCTCCTGCAGGCCAATTACGCCGCGGCCCAATCGGGTTACGATCTGGCTGAGGATGTTTACCAACGACAGGCGGCACTGCATGCCGACTCGGTGATCAGCACCGTGCAATACCTGCAGAGTCGTTCACAGCGTGATCAGGCCGCCGCTCAGCTGGCCGCCATAGAGAAACAACTGGGCGATGCAACCCTCCGGGCTCCGTTTTCCGGACGCATTGAAGAACGGTTCACCTCCGTCGGACAGTTTGCCAGTCCCGGTGTACCGGTCCTGCGCCTGGTCAATACCGATGAAATCCGCATCAGCGGCGGAATTCCCGAGCGATTTGCCGGGATGATCGGACAAGGAACACCGGTAGATATTGACTTCCGGAACTACGACATTCCCCCCGCCTCCGCCGAGGTCAGCTTCGCAAGCAGTCTGGTGAATCCTGACAGCCGAACCTTCCCGGTTGAAGTCAAACTGCGCAACCCTGATGGCCGGATCAAACCCCTCATGGTAGCTGATCTGCACGTGCTGCGCCAAAAAATTGAAGGAAAAATTGTCATCCCCAGAACGGCTGTTATCCGTGATGAGTCCGGCAACACGGTCTTTGTAGTGCAGAACAGCGATGAAGGTGCACGCGCCACCCAACGCTCAGTGGACATCGAACTGTCATCCGGTGATTTTGTAGTCATTGCATCCGGTCTGCAGGAAGGCGATGAGCTGATTGTAACCGGTCTGAGCGCCATTGGCGAAGGTGACCTGCTCAACATTGTTGACACCACCGATTCGGAAACGATTCACTCACGGTAACACCCGATTTTTAACACGCCAAAGGCATGAATTTTACCCGATTTACCCTAAAAAACAGAACGGCCATTCTGATGCTCACGCTCATTTTGAGTGTGGCCGGAATATTCTCGTATATCATCATTCCGAAGGAGTCGGCTCCCTCGGTGGACGTACCCTTCTTCTTCATCACCACCCTGTACCCGGGCATTGGTCCGGCCGATATGGAGTCGTTGATTACCCAACCCCTGGAACGCCAGCTTCAGGGCATCAATGGGGTGAAGGAAATACGCTCCACCACCCAGGAAAGTGTGAGCATTGTGGTTGTGGAATTCGAACTGTCGGTTCCCAATAATGAAGCCAGTCAGAACCTGCGCGAGCGGGTAGATCTGGCCAAAGCCGATCTCCCCCCGGACGCGGAAGAGCCCATCATCATTGAAGCCAGCGTTGACGACTTCCCCATTATGACCGTCAATCTGGCCGCTGATTACTCCCTGGTGAACCTTACCCGGCTGGGTGAGCGACTGCAAGACGAACTGGAATCCATTTCCGGCATCCGTGAGGTGGACCTGGTGGGCGGCATTGTGCGCGAGGTGCAGGTAAATGTAGACCTGACAGCCCTGACCAGCTATAACCTGGCTTTGGGACAGCTTGTGGGCGCCATTCAGAATCAGAATCTGACCATACCCGGCGGTACAGTGGATGTAAACCGACTCAGCTACCTGCTGCGTGTCAGCGGTGAAATCCGGGATCCCGCCGAGCTGGAAGACATCGTGATTGCCAGTCCGGAACCTGTGGAAGGCCAGCCTGCACCGGGACTGGTTTACCTGCGGGATGTAGCCGAAGTGGTCTATGATTTTGAGGAAAGGGAAAGTTTTGCCCGGCTGAAAGCCTATGAGCTGGAAGACGAAAACGGGATGATGCAGCGCGTAGACGAGGCCGATATTGAAGAACTCCAGGTGATCAGTCTGTCGGTCAAGCGCAGGCCCGGAAGCAACATTCTGGACACCTCCAGCGATATCTTCTCCACCATCGACAACTTTAACTTCCCGGCAGGAACCCAGGTCCTCATTACCGGTGACGAAAGTGAGAACATCCGCAAACTGATTGCCGATCTTGAGAACAGCATCATCAGCGGAATGCTCTTTGTGGTATTGGTGCTGGTATTCTTTCTGGGAATCCGCAACGCCCTGCTGGTAGGTGCGGCCGTGCCCATCTCCATCTTTGTGGGCTTTCTGGTGCTGAACCTGGGCGGGTTTACCGTGAACTTTGTGATTCTGTTCTCCCTGATTATTGCCCTCGGGCTGCTGGTTGACAACGCCGTGGTTATTGTGGAGAACATCTTCCGGTATCGCGAGGCCGGCCTCGGTCGATTTGATGCGGCCATCAAGGGCGCTACGGAGGTGGGCGGTGCCCTGCTGGCGGCCACCACAACCCTGGTTGCAGCCTTCTTCCCGCTGACTTTCTGGCCGGGCATCATCGGGCAGTTTATGAGCTTCCTGCCCAAAACGCTCATTATTGTATTGCTCAGCTCACTGTTTGTAGCACTGGTGCTCTATCCTACGCTCACCGTAATTTTTGTGAAAATCGATAAGGATGTTCGCGTAAAGAGCACGGTATTTGCAAACATAGTCAAATACGCCCTGCTTGGATTTGGCGGACTGGTTATTCTGGCGGCCAACTGGATTACCTTTGTGGTACTGGTAGGCGTCACGATATTCTTTGTAGTATCCTTCCGGTTTCTGGTCAAGCCGCTGGCCTACCGGTTTACCCACCATCTGGTTCCTGCCGTCATCGACCGCTACCAGGGTCTGCTCAATACCATGCTTGAGCGCGATTACAGCGTAAAATGGGCCTGGCCCCGGAACATCACCGCACTGGTGAGTCTTACCCTGGGTGTGATTTTTATGCTGCTGTTCGCCCTGACCAATTCCATAGCACCTCAGGCGGCGGTTCTCCCGCAGATTCTGGGCGGAATTTTACTGGCGGCAGGGGTTGGCGGAATCTTCATACACACCGTTGAAGGACTCCTCCGCGGTGGTCGTGCAGTGCTGCTTACCGGTCTGGGGCTCCTGCTCTTTGTCGGGGCTATCATTGGTACTGCCTATGTATTCAACGGCGGGATGGATAGCGCCGCGATGGCGGTCCTGCTGGGTCTTCCCATTGTTCTGATTCTTTTTGGAGGCATCGGGACGGCGCTCAAGCTGAATCGACCGCTGATTCTCACGGATAACCGTTCTCTGCTTCTCAACGGTGTACTGGGACTGCTGATCAGTATCTTTGCGGCGTTTTCAGCGGCACCTACCGGTGTTCAGTTCTTCCCGCAAACCGATCCCGCTGCCATCATCATCAACATTGAAGGACCAATCGGGATGAATGTGGAGGCGTCTGATGATGCAGCACGCCGTGTTCAGGAGCGCATCGACCTGATGTTGCAGGAACACCCGTCATCGCGCGATAATGTGGAGAATATTGTAATTAACGTCGGGGTTGCCGGCGGCGATGTGTTTGGTGGCGGACAGCCTCGCGCTGAACTTTCCCAGATCCGGTTGAATATGGTGGATTATGGCGACCGCAGCGAACCCAGTACGGTGACGTTGAATCGCCTGCGGGAGTACATGACGCCGATACCCGATATCTCGATTCTGGTGGAGGTCCAGCAGGAAGGTCCGCCAACCGGTTCACCGGTCAATATTGAGGTAACCGGAGAAGACTTTGAGGTGATATCGCGCATATCCGGTGAAATCCGGGCCCGGCTCGACGAGGCCTCCCGGGACGGGAGCATCCCCGGGCTGGTGGATGTGAAAGACAATATCAGCGGGGCCGTTCCGGAGTATGCCGTTCGCGTAGACACCGATCGTGCCGGGCAGTATGGTCTGAGCATTGCAGACATCGCCCAGACGGTTCGGATTGCTATGAACGGGCTGGAAGCCAGCAAATATCGCGATGGAGACGATGAATATGACATTACGGTCCGGCTACGCGAGGAAGACCGTTCCAGCCTGCAGAGTCTGGACAATCTGACCATATTTTCCCGCGGCCAGCAGATTCCGCTCTCCTCGGTTGCCTCATTTGAGGAAACCCGCGGACTGGGGTCTATTACCCGACTTGACCTGAAACGTACGGCCATCATTGAAGGTCAGGCGGCGCCCGGATTCAACGGTCCGGAAGTATTGGCTGCAACTCAGGAATACCTGGACGACTACCTGGAGACCATCCCGGTAGGCTACAGTGTGAGCTATACCGGTGAGAATGAGGATTTCAACGCATCGTTCACCTTCCTGACCACCGCCCTGCTGATCAGTTTCGCCCTGATTTTCTTTGTGATGCTCATCAAGTTCAACTCTTTCGTAGCCCCGATGATTATCATGATTGTGGTTGGATTGAGTCTGATCGGTGTGATTCTCGGTCTCATACTCACCCAGACCCCCTTCGGACTGATGACCTTTATCGGGGTGATTTCCCTTGCGGGGATTGTCACGGTGAACAACATCGTATTGGTGGATTATCTCAAACAGCTGCTCGATGAAGGCACGGCACGCAAAGACGCCATCATTCAGGCGGGGTCTACCCGTTTACGACCGGTTCTGCTGACCGCATTCACCACCATACTCGGGTTGGTGCCGCTGACTTTTGGTATCAACATCGACTTTGTGGGGTTGCTGGTCAATGCCGATCCCGGATTTCAGATTGGCTCGGATAACACCGCATTCTGGGGTCCGATGGGCGTGGCCATTATCAGCGGACTGACCTTTGCCACGTTCCTGACCTTAATTGTGGTTCCGGTTATGTTCTCTGCCTTTGACTCACTAACCGATCGCATGAAGGCACTCAGCGGCAAAAACGATCAGGTTATAGATGAGGATTACATCGGCGGGTAAACCGGTATGATTGTCCCGGGCGAATTACCATGGCCTGTGAGCCGTATGTGGTTTTGGGTAACCATCATGGTCCATTTACCCACGGCACATAAGCGAATCCATGTGAATTGTACAGACAGAGTTTCACCCGGATGCCGGCGCCGAAAAGCGTCAAAACATTACCAAACCCCGTCCGGACCGGCATTATACCGGTCCGGACTCTTTAACCTCCGAAGCACTGACCTGTTCCGGAGGTTTTTTATATTCCCTGCCAAAAACCCATGACACACCAGCCTGCGTTCCGTAACATTGAGTCGCTGCTACCTGAGGGCACACTGCACGTTGCCGCCATCGAGGTGCAGAGCGGAAAAACCTGGTCGTACCAAAGCGATACCCCGGTATCCACGGCAAGTACTATCAAACTGCCGATACTCATCCATACCGCCATGCAGGCAGGTAATGGCGAGCTTGCCTGGGACTCACAAATACCTGTGCAAAAAGACGATTTAGTTGGTGGAATGGGGGTTCTCAGACACATGCATACTCCGGGTACGGTTCGATTGGACGACGCCTGCTATCTGATGACGTCCCTATCAGACAATACGGCTACGAACCTGGTGCTGGATCAGACCGGTATTGAACCGGTTAATGAATCGCTTAATATATTTGGGTGTGCGAATACCCGGTTATATAGGAAGGTATTCCATCCTGACACTCCTGAATCCATGGAATTTGGCTTGGGCGTGACAACCGCCGCCGATATGCTGCGAATAATGCAGCTACTGTATGCACCACATACACTGGGTGAAGGGGTGTCGTTGCCCGATGAGCGTGCCGTGGAATTTTGCAAAACAATGCTCGACCTTCAGCAGGATCGCGTTGGGGTAGCCCGCATTGTTCCGGACGCCTGGACATACGCCGGTAAAACGGGTCGGGTCACCTCAACCCGCGGTGAAGCCGCTATGGTATCGGCACCGGACGGCAGAATGTGGCTGCTGGGTATATTCGTACACGGTTTGACCGTTCCCGATTTAACCATTCAGCATCCGGGATTGCTTGCCATTGCGCGGGCTGCCGATTTCATCATAAACGATACAATACGTACATTGACCCCATAGGCTCCGGCGGCAACCGGAGGTAACGCTATCATCTACAGTACAATACCATGAAATCAAACACCTCGAATACCCCTACAGAACCAAATGCCTCATCCTCAGCGCAGGAAAAACCGGATTCAGTTGTCCGGGATGGTGCAGTGCAGACCAACCCGCAAGCCGACGGCAACTCACGTCGCGATTTTCTAAAAAAACTGGCGCTGGGCGCCGGCGGACTCGGTCTGCTGGGCGGAGCTGCCAATCCGGTTATTGCCCGCAAACAGCCCGTGATGCCGGCCGGAAATGCAACCATTACCGATGAAAACACGGCATTTCACTTTGCGCACCTCACGGATATGCACGTTCGCAGGCTCCGGAAGGGTCACGAAGGGTATGCGCAATGTATTGCCAGTGTAAACGCGCTTGATCCCGCGCCCGAGCTGGTACTCATGGGAGGCGATATGGCCTTTGACGGCCTGTACAATGAAAAAGACGACTTCATCGACATGATCGATTTGTTTACTTCTGCCTCCAACCAGCTCAATATGCCCTGGTACGGATGCATTGGCAACCACGATGTGCTGGGATTGTCGGCACGTCGTAAAGTTCCGGCTGACGACCCGGATATCGGCAAAGGCATGATTATGGAAGCTACCGGAATGCCCTCGCCCTACTACAGCTTTAATCACAATGGCTGGCATTTTGTAGTATTGGACACCATCCATCAGGTACAGGCCGAACACGGTCCCGGCTATGTAGGCCGGATAGGGGAAGAACAGCTGGAATGGCTTCGGTTTGATCTGGGCGCCCATGCTGGGATGCCCACCGTTTGTGTCATGCACATCGCGGCGTTTTGCAACACCGGCCAGATCAGCGGCGACCCCGAAGCCCGGGCCATGAACCACATGGTGGTAGACGACAACCGTGCACTACGGGAAATTCTGGAGCGCCACGGTGTGAAAGCTGTGCTGCAGGGTCATTCCCACCAGATTGAAGATTACTACTACAACGGAATCTGGTACATCACCTCGCAAAGCGTGAGCGCGGCCTGGTGGGGTGGTAACTGGCGGGGATTCAAGCCCGGCTACACCGTGCTGGCGGCCGGCAAAGACGGCTCGCTGAACTGGTGGCGACAGGAATTTGAGTGGGAGCACCAGCTGGAGCCCGGCGATACCCTGGAAAGGGAGCGTATGGCCGAGCGGGCGGATTTCGAGCGGGAACAACGCCGGCTTTATGAAATCGAGATTGGCAGACGCCAACGCTGATGCACGCCGGGAGGGGTTCGCATAGGAAGTCCTCCCGGGTCCTTCCGCTGCCATCACCGGGCGGTCTTATCATGGGTATGATGCTGCCCGCTTGCCGGATACAGCGGTCTTATCATGGCTATGATGCTGCCTGCTTGCAGGATGCAGCGGTCGGGCAACGTACAGGTCAACTCCGCTGAAAAAAGTTTTACCGGCGCAGCACCAGGCCCGGCCGCACCTCGGTCGGCACACCGTCCTGCTGCACCAGAATCCCGTTGACCATCACATAATCCATCCCCAGTGCGAACTGGTGCGGCCGCTCAAACGTAGCCGTATCCTGCACATTTTCCGGATTAAACACCACGATGTCCGCTGCAAAACCTTCCCTGAGCGCACCGCGTGGAGCATAACGGATATCCGTCAGCGGCTCGCCCCCGGCCAGAGCCTCCCCATCCCGTCGGCGGTCCAGCCGCATAATTTCTGCCGTCATCAGGCTCATTTTGTAGACGGCCTCCTCCAGAGAAAGGGTGTCTTCCTCCTGAACAAACTGCCGGATGATACGCGAAAAACTGCCGTACCCCCGTGGATGCAGCATCGTAGGCGACCCGTCACTCGACACAGAAACCATGGGATCCGTCAGAAATCGTCG
Source organism: Bacteroidetes bacterium HLUCCA01 (assembly GCA_001314545.1). GTDB lineage: Bacteria > Bacteroidota > Rhodothermia > Balneolales > HLUCCA01 > HLUCCA01. The sequence continues at coordinate 51,805 of LIHN01000005.1, read as the reverse complement.
CATCACATCCAGGTTCATGACAAAGTAAGCTGCACTGGCTGAACCCGGCGGAATATGGTCGATGAGCACCTCTTCGAAGGGTTTATCCAGGCTGTCGGCAATCTCAGCCAGGGTCCGGCCGGACCAGGGCGCTGTGCCTAGCAAGGTAGCTTCCGGACCATTACGGCGATTTACGCGGTTACGCAGGTACCCGGCCAGCTCCACGCGTTGCTCCTGGCGCACCTCCTCGAAATTATTCGGAGGCAGGGCCCAGTCCGGGTAGAGTATCCCGATTCCGGTATAACTGGCCGTGTATGGGTAGACATCGGCCGTAATCTCCACACCCGCCGCACGGGCACTGTCCATCACCGCCAGCACACCCTCTGCCTCGGAGGTATCGTTGGCATACACAATTTTAATATGGGAAACATTCACCCGCGCTCCGCCGTCGGCCCCCATCGTAATCAGCTCCCGCACCGAAGCCTTGACCGCATCATCGTCTTCACTACGCACATGGGACGTTACCAATCCGTCATAACGGGCAACCGTCTGCGCAACCCTGGCCAGCTCCCTCCGGTCGGCGAAGACACCCGGGATGTACTCGATGCCGGTAGACACCCCGAACGATCCTGCGGCAAGCTGTGAACCAATTACCTGCACAAGTGCATCCAGCTGTTCATCGGTTGCGGCACCCTGTTCGAGGGGCAGTCCGGCATACTCCCGAGCGGTGCCGTGTCCTGCAAAATGAATGATATTCACCCCTGGTCGGGCTTCCTCTACACGCTGCATCCATGCCGGAAGATCATCCATTCCCGGACTCCGGCCATCCATTCCCAGTGCGATGGAGGTCACGCCCTGCGACCAGAAATTGCGAAACACCGGGTTCATTTCGGCGTTTCCATGGGCGTGGGCGTCAATAAATCCGGGGGCCACCACCCTGCCGGCAGCATCTATTCTGTGCGCAGCCTGGTAGTCTGCCAACGAAGCCGGTCCGGCATACGCTATGAGACCATCCCGCACCAGCACCGATCCGTGGAAGGCCGGAGCACCGGTACCGTCGATAATCCGGGCGTTTTCAATGAGCACATCGTAGGTAACGTCGGTTGGCGGCAGGACGTCACGTGAGCAGGAAATCAAGGTCAGCAGGGCGAGTACGAGGAAAAGTTTCATGGGGTTTGTCGGGATGGTTACAGATACCGGACCTGCATGCAGGTCTGTTCAGCGGGAATAACAGTACGACGAATTTCGGCGGGGCTGCGATGCGGTTTGCAGGTCGGGCGGGTGCCGTCTGTGGGTGCAACAGGGCGGGTGCAGGGGCACAAGCGCACCAGCCAGCAACAACGCCGACAGCCGGGACATACGCACACCAGCCAGCAACAACGCCGATTTGCAAGCTAAGCAACCACAACCAAAAGTGCGACACTAAAAAACAACCCGAATGTCCGGGCTTCAACCCCGCTACATCAAAAATCTGCGTATTTTTCCGTCCATGTATACCATCAACGACTTCGACTTCACCCTGCCGGAGGCGCTCATCGCCCAACGCCCCGCCTCCCCGCGCGACCACGCCCGGCTGTTGGTCTATGACCGTAAAACCCGCGCAATCACAGACGATGTGTTTTACAACATCGGCAACTGGCTTCCCAAAGACACAACCATCGTAGTCAACAACAGCAAAGTTGAAAAAGCACGCATGGTTTTCGGAGGACTGGAAATCTTTGTACTCCGCCAAATCAATGATACCACGGCCGAAGCGCTGGTCAGACCGGGCAAGAAATTTCGTCCGGGAAAAATTACCGAACTGGCTCCGGGACTCACTGCCGAAACCCTGGAAATGCAGGAAGATGGAGTGCGTACTCTGAAACTGCACCCCCCACTCACCGAGCCGGCATGGGAACCCCATCGGCTAACCCCATTCCCCCCCTACATTGCCCAGGATGAGTCGCTTGCCGATGAATACCAGACGGTGTACGCCAAAGACGAGGGGAGCAAAGCCGCGCCCACGGCAGGACTTCATTTCACCACGGAGCTGCTGGACCAGCTGCAAGACTCAGGCCGGTCCATCGTTGAACTCACCCTCCACGTAGGTATGGGCACCTTCGCGCCGGTTAAAGTCGAGCAGATTGAAGATCATGTCATGCACAGCGAATGGTACAGTATTGACGCGCAAAATGCCGGCATGCTTGAGCGTTCGAAACATATCACAGCCGTGGGTACTACCAGCGCCCGGACGCTGGAATCCATAGCCGATGGTGAGCCTCATAAGCGGATTTTTGCCGCCGGCTCGGGCAGCACCGATATTTTCATCACGCCGGGCTACACCTACCGCGGACTGGATGCCCTGATTACCAACTTTCACCTGCCCAAAAGCACCCTGCTCATGCTGGTTGCCGCACTTACCGGACTGGACGAAATGCACCGTATCTACGCGCACGCCATCGCCGAAAAGTACCGCTTCTACAGCTTCGGGGATGCGATGCTGATACTATGACAGACCCATGCTTACCGGACTTGACCGACTACAACACGAACCCGAACTCCTCGAACACCTTCACGGAAGGGTAGGCTACCTGGGGCACAGCGCCTCGGTAGACCGCAACCTGCAGCACGGAGCCGACATCCTGCACCGCCTGCTGGGTTCCAGGCTGACCGCACTTTTTGGTCCCCAGCACGGTTTCAACACCGATGCGCAGGACAACATGATTGAGTCGCCCCATCAGGAGCACACCGTATATGGTATCCCGGTTTTCAGCCTCTACTCGGAAACCCGCGAACCCACCGCTGAAATGCTGCAGCATATTGACACCCTGGTCATCGACCTAAGTGATATCGGCGTGCGGGTATACACCTACATCTGGACCATGATACTGGCCATGAAAGCCTGCCATCAGCATGGCGTCAGGGTTGTAATTCTGGACCGGCCCAATCCGCTGGATGGCGTAACCATCGAGGGAAACCTCCTTCAACCTGCGTTTTCCTCGTTTGTCGGGCTTCATCCGCTGCCCATGCGACACGGAATGACTGCGGGCGAGGTGGCCCGTTACGCCAGCCGGTACTTGGATGCCGGCGATGAGCCGGTGGTAATAGGCTGCACCGGTTGGAATCGCCGGTCCGGATTCACGGAAACCGGACTGCCGTGGGTACTGCCATCGCCCAATCTGGCAACCCTCCACACCCTGTCGGTCTACCCGGGATTTGTACTGATGGAAGGGACCGTATTGAGTGAAGGTCGGGGTACGGTCAGGCCTTTCGAACTCTTCGGTCACCCCCGACTGCTGGCGCATACCCATGTCAGAGCGATCAATCAGGCTTTGCAGCAGGGCGGCTGTGAACTCTTCCGGCTTAGGCCGCACACCTTTGTCCCGACCTTCGAGAAATGGCAGGGGCAGAATTGTCACGGATATCAGGTACATGTTGCAAGTTCCGCCGGGGAACCGACATCGGGCAGCTGGAAGGCCGCGCAGATTGTACTTCGGGAATTATATCATCGTATGGGGACTGATTTTGGCTGGAGACCGCCTCCGTTTGAATACGAAAATGATGCCATGCCCATTGATATACTCAATGGCACCGATACGCTGCGATTGTGGATTGAGCGAAATGGCAGCACGCAGGAACTCACGGAGATCGAAAATTCCGGCAGGGAGGAATTTTTGCAGCAACGAAGCGCTATACTGCTGTACACCTGAACCCACTCCACCACGGAAAAAGGTCCGTTCCCCCACGGAAGGCGGGACCTCCCCGCAGGCAGCATATTCACCCATTAAAACCTCCGTAACCGATCGGGCAGAGTCGGGCCTCGTGCATAACCCGGCCGCAGCTAAACCTCTGTAACCGATCGGGCAGAGCCGGGCACGCGCATTTCCCGGTCGCAGTAAAACCTCCGTTACCGGACAGACAGAGATGGGCCCGTGCATAACCCCATTGCAGCTGTGCAAATCATTTCGCTGCGGAATCTGTAAGCGCTTACTTGAATTTTACAAAAAATAAAAATAGGTTGACAGGAGATTCGGCCGCTGTCAGCGGCTTTTTTATCGCACCTTTATGAAAGCGCTTACATGAAAGTTTCTTACATAGCCGTCAAGGCACTTCTGCTGAGTATGTTTATCACCATCGGGTTGTCGGCCACGGCCGTGGCCCAGGTCGATTTCCGGGAGGAAAGTATCTATTTCCTGCTTACTACCCGTTTTTTTGACGGCGACCCCTCCAACAATGTGCCCAACGAGTGGTCCAGTTACAACCCGGATCCCAATATCAATCCCGCCATAACCGATCCTCAGGATGTAACCTGGCGGGGCGATTTCAAGGGGCTCATCGAGAAGCTGGATTACATTCAGGACCTGGGTTTTACCGCAATCTGGATCACGCCTATCGTACACAATCGCAGTCCGCTGGACTACCACGGGTACCATGCCTGGGACTTCACCCGCGTTGATCCACGACTGGAGTCGCCCGGGGCTACGTTTCAGGATCTCATAAACGAAGTGCATGCCCGGGACATGAAAATCGTGCTGGACATCGTCACCAACCATTCCGGCCGGTTCGGCATCAAAGACCACGCGGAGATTCGCTATAACACCGACCCCGACCAGCCCTGGGGACAAGACCTCAACGGAAATCCCCTCCCTGACAATCCTGACTGGGAGTATGACGGCCTCACGCCCAATCCCGATGACGGCAAAATCTGGAGTCGGGCCAACGTAGCCCGCCTGCCGGCACCCTACAATGAGAACCTGGCTGCCTACAACTGGCCCAACACCGTCAGTTACATCAATACCACCTCCAACGACTGGTATCATCACTCCGGAAACGGTTTCGCTCAGGGCTACGATGACACCGAAAACCTGTACAACCGGGCCCTGCATGAAGACACGCCCGATCTGAATACCGGATCACCGGTGCTGCGTCAGTACATGCTGGACGCCTACCGTACCTACATCGAAATGGGAGTAGACGGCTTCCGATGGGATACCATCAAGCACATGAGCAAAGAAGACGTTCAATGGTTCCTGGATGAGTTCAAAAAAATCAATCCCGACCTGTTCATCTTCGGCGAGGTCGCCCAGAAACGTCACGAACTGCATAATGTGGAGGAAATTAATCCGCACTGGTACACCTGGCGGGGCGCGGTGGGTAACTCCGAACCTTCCGGCATGGCCGTGCTCGATTTCTACGCCATGGCCACCTTCCACATGTTTGAAAAGGGTGAAAGCTTCAGCAACGTGATGGCAGCGGCCCGATACGACCATCTCTACGCCAATCCCGATGAATTGGTAACCTTTCTGGACAACCATGATTTTGGTCCCAACAACGACTGGAACCGTCGCTACGGGGGTGACGCCCGAAATCTCACCGCAGCCTTGAATTTTATGTGGACCTGGCGAGGCATCCCCTCTTTGTACTACGGCACCGAAATCCAGTTCAAGCGCGGGGAGTATGCCGATATTCAGTACGGCGGCCATCAGCGCTCCATTGACGAAACCGGTCGGGCCTACTTCGGCGATCAGTTTGCCGATGCACCCAATCACACCGTCTACCAGCACATCCGCAAGCTGAATGCCATCCGACGGGCTATACCGGCCCTTCAGAAAGGCAGCTGGCGATGGGGCGGCAACGGCGGGGGTAACGGCGTGGGTATCGTACGCGATTACAACAACGGGGAAAGCTATGCAGTGGTGGGTCTTGCCAAAGACGGGCAGGTGGAGTTCAATTTCAGCGGTATCCGCAACGGTGTGTACCGGGATGCCGTCACCGGTCACGAAATCAGCGTTTCCAACGGCTCTATCCGATTCACGGTGGCGCCCTCCTCGGCGGGGATTTACGTGCTGGACGGCCCGGGCATGATCGGCGATCTGGGTGCGGGATTCTTCCAGACCGACGCCAGCGGTTCCCAGGGCGATGGGGGCGATGACGGGGGCACGCAGGATCCGCCGGCTGAACCGGCAACCCTCGGATTCAACCCCAATCCGGCCATATCCGGTGAATCACTGACCGTGACATACGATGGATTTCTGAATGACGCGTCTCAGGTGAATATGCACTGGGGCTACGACGGCTGGACCAGCGTAACTACCACCGCTATGAGCAAACAGGGCGACGTCTGGACGCTGACGATGACCGTCCCGTCGGAGGCCGGTCGCGAGCTGAATATGGTGTTCAATAACGGGGCCGATACCTGGGACAACAACAATGATAACGATTACAACGTGACGGTAACGGATAGCGAAGGCAATGAGCCGCCGCCGGTCTTCACCGTTGAACCTGATCCCGTGATTGCCGGTCAGGAATTCACGCTCACCTACGCCGGAAGTCTTGCCGGTGCCTCGCAGGTGAACCTGCACTGGGGCTACAACGGATGGAGCAATGTGACCACAACAGCCATGACCCGCCGGGACGACCAATGGACACTCACGATTCAGGCTCCATCGGATGCCACCGAAATCAATTTCGTGTTCAATAACGGGGCCGGAACCTGGGACAATAACAGCGGACAGGACTATAGCTTCAGCGTGTCTACATCGACCTCACTTACTGCCACAGATCAGCCCGGCGGATTTGAGTTGCTTGGCAACTACCCGAATCCCTTCAATCCTTCAACCAGCGTGAGCTTCACCCTGCCGGAAGGAGGTCGGGTTCAGTTGCAGGTATTTGATACGGCGGGTCGGCTGGTAGATCAGAGGGATGGATTTTTCCCGGGTGCGGGTACCTTCGCGCTGCCCTTCACGGCCGGGAACCTGCCCTCCGGAATGTACCTGTACCGCATTGAGTTCGGAGGCATGCTTCAAACCGGAAAAATGACCTTAATCAAGTAGCAGGGATTCAGATTGGATTGGTTTTCCGGGGTGATACCCCGGAAAACCGAACGTGTCACAGTTGCCAACGGGTGCGTCGGTTGCCGGATGGGTTACCGGTGAGTCCTGGAATGCAGCATCGCCGGCGACCAACAGATTCGTCGGCATCCGGATGGGTTACCGGTGAGTCCTGGAATGCAGCATCGCCGGCGACCAACAGATTCGTCGGCATCCGGGTGGGTTACCGGCGAAGGCCGGGGGTGCATCAAATAATGAGGAATTACCTGCCGACCACCTCACCGGTCCGCCAGCCCTTTAACCAGCTCCCAGTTGAGTCCGGTCAGTGGAACCGGTTCAAAGCCCGGATCCGTCTCGTAGGCCAGGGCGGCCTGTCGCCGTTCGTTGTTGGACGGGTGTGTTGATATAAAATCAAGCCGGTCCATCACATCCCCGTCGGACTCACTGAGCCGGTGAAAAAACAGGGCGAGGTAGCGGGGATCCAGTCCGGCCTGTTCCATCATCTCCAGGGCAAATGCATCAGCCTCCACCTCGTACGCACGGTCGAACCGCGTGGTAATGAGTCTGCGACCAATCTCGCTCATGGCACCGGTATCACCCCCGGTCAGGGCGGCAAACACAACCCCGAAACCGATTTCCTTGACGAGTTTATGCATGATATGCCCCTTCTCGCTGTGACCGATTTCATGGGCGAGGACGGCAACAACCTCCTCGGGCGATTCCGCGAAGGCAAAAAGACCGGTATGCAGTACGATGTTTCCACCGGGCAGTGCGAACGCGTTGACAGAGCTGTTCCGTACCACAAAAACCGTGTAGTCATACCGGGGCTCATCCATGGTGGATAGCAGCCGCCGGGTCATCGTGTCGACCGCAGCAGTTATGGTCTCATCGTCAACCAGAGTTCGTGAGGTTACAAAGACCTCCGTGAGATAATCAGACAACCGTTCTTCCTGATCCCTGGAAAATTCCTGCACACGGTCGGCCCGGAACAGATCAAGTTGTGTAAAAAGAAACACAAGTACGGCAAATGAGCCGAAATACAGCAGTAAATGCTTAAAAAGTTTCATCGGGTACCTCCTGCCAGTCGGTCAGATTATACGCCAGCGGACCGAAACCAATGAACATGAAGGCGCGTCCTTTCCGGGCGTTGATGGCGGCATAGATATTGAACACAAATTCGATGAGGTTGAACATCACGGCGGCGGCAAAATAGCCACCCATCCAGCTGGCATAGTCCAGATCGCCCAGGAACATCCTAACCAGTAAAAACACCACAACGGCGTTGATCAGCACAATGGGGATGGTCGTGAAGAGGGATTGCAGCGCGTGAAAACGGACGAAGGGCGGCTTTTTGCGGACGTAGCGCCAGTACAGCAGGCAAACCAGCAGGTTGATGATGGGTAGAGGGAGTCCGCCGATGATAGTAACGAAGGGAATGAGGTAGGCGAAGGATGCCTCCTCCAGTTGCCGCTCATAGAGCGATTCCGGGTCGGGAAATTCGTAGTCCTGGGTTGAGGTTAGCATAGCAGCGTAAAGATAAAATATTCAGTAGTTATTAGCGGCTAGTAAAGACTGAGATTGCGGATCCAGACCAGTACCAGCACGAGTATGGCCAGTAGCGCGGCCACTCTGGAGAATTGGATATGAAGAAGCTTGTGTGTGTATCGGGTTCCTTTGAGCGCATCAAACATGGAAACAACCATGAGACTGGCCACATAGAATGCAGCCGGCAAAACCAGTGGGTTGAAAGCCAGTGCCCGGGTCAGGTGTACGTGCAGCAGCGCGTTGAACGCCCTTCCCATACCACAGGCAGGACAGGCAAGATCCAACAGTTGTTTGGAATAACACAGGCTCTCCCCCGGGTGCTGGAGATCGATAGAAAGCACAAAGGCCACGGCTGCGGCAGCGCCTCCCCAGACCCACCAGACCGGCTGCACCTGCTGAATCCGTCGTCTGATCCGGGTAAAACGTGAATTCAACGCAGCGTAGACCTGAGTTTTTCCACGTTTTGATCGCGCGAAAGCCCCATAATCAGAAACCAGTCAACGATGGTCCACACGCCCAGTCCACCGCAGGTAACCAGCTTGAGGATACCCATTCCGGTCTGTCCCAGCATGAAACGATCTACCCCCAGGCTGCCGGCAAAAAGGGATACCACCAGCATGATCATCGGGTCACGGTACGACTGCATCATGATGAGGCTGTCGCGACCCGGGTCTGTTTTTTCAAGCGCCGACTTAATTTGAGGCATCATTTCCGTCGGGAAATATTTGGCATTTGACATGAGGAACATGTCGGCTTTCTGACTATCCATAGGCGTTGTTTCGGTTAGACTGATTGCGTTGTTATTCGTGAACCCCGGAAGGTCCTGACTACCATTGATGTAAACAGACCGGTAAGGTTATAAGTTTTGAAAAATCAATTATACTGCGGTGCGTTGACTACACACTGTACCATCCCTGCACCCTTGACCGGAGTTTAACACTTTTTTGCAAAACAAACCACCCACAAGAACATACCTCGCCCGGTGGAATGCATTTTTCCGTTGAAGGCTATGGATAAATCACACGGTTGGGACGTCTTTAACCAAACGGTTTCCTGCATAAATGACAACCATTACCGTAAAGAACATGAGCAGGCTGTATATGGCTACGGGAATCGTCATTTCGGAATTTTGCAGCAGGGTTGCGGCTATCATAATTCCGAGTGTTCCGTTCTGAATTCCGGATTCGATGGATATCGCAATACGTTGCCTAATCGGCAGCAGCAACCATCGCGCCAATGCATACCCGAGTCCCATCGTCACTACATTCAGGGTAAGGGCAATCGGTCCGGTAAGAATGAAAAATTCGATCAGATTTTCGCGCTCCTTGAGTATGGCGGCCAGAATGATGAGTACAAAAAACACGGCCGATGCCATCTTGAAAGGCTTTTCTGCCCGATCAGACCAGGCAGGCCTCCTGCTGCGGATGTACATTCCCAGCGCTACGGGTACCAGGGTCACGCCCATAATCTGGATAATAGTTTGCAACACCGGTAATGTTACACTTCCCTCCTCCCCGAAATGCAGGATGGCGAAGTTGACGATCAGTGGGATGGTGGCCACCGTTACTACAGAGCTGATTGCGGTCAGACTGATCGACAGGGCCAGGTCTCCCTTTGCCAGATGGGATACCAGATTGGATGTTGGTCCGCCCGGACAGGCGGCCAGTATCATTACGCCAACGGCCAGGGCACCGGTGAGTCCAAAAAGGTAGACCAGGGCAAAACCAAGTAGCGGAAGAAGTACCAGCTGTGCCACCAGACCCAGAACGATGGCTTTGGGTGCAATCAGAATCCGCCGGAAGTCGGCCGGGGTAAGGGTGAGCCCCATTCCAAGCATAATAAAGGCCAAAGCCAGCGGCAAAAAAACTGCGGTGAGAATACTTTCTTCCATAAAATTTCCGTTTTTTACGAGGGTGTTCAGCGGCCGGTACTGCCCGACAGATAATAGTGTTTTTTGCCGAAATCTGTTGGGTGGATAACCAACCCCTGTGCGGTAGATGCATAAACCGATGTATGAGGGCACGATACCTGATATGCGTTGGAATAAAGCAGGGCCGAAAGCAACACGTCATTGCCCCCGGCAGCCGGCACACCCCGGGCGGCTTGCACATTAATGGTCATTAACTAACGGAAAGAAGGATGAAAGAAAAGTGGATGAGCGCCGATGAAGCCGTAAAACCCATCGGATCAAATCAGCGGATATTTTTGCATGGCAGCGCTTCTACGCCGGTCTATCTTATGGATGCACTGGCCCGCCGTGCCGGTGAACTCCGGGATGTGGAACTGGTCAATATCACTACCATGGGTCAGTCAGACCTGTTTAAACCCGAGTATAAAGACAGCTTTTTTTTCAATGCCCTCTTTGTTTCTGCAAATCTGCGTGGCATCATCCGTGAAGGACGGGGCGACTACGTGCCGGTATTCCTCAGCGAAATTTCCCGACTGTTTGAACGGGGCTACCTCCCCCTGGACGCCGCTTTCCTGCAGGTGAGTCCGCCGGATGCGCACGGATTCTGCAGCCTGGGAACGTCGGTGGATGTAGCGCGTTCCGCTGTGCGATCGGCGCGCTATGTGGTCGCCCAGGTAAATAAGTACATCCCCCGAACCCACGGCGATGGCATTGTGCATGTCAGCGAAATCGACGCCCTGGTTGCCCACGATACACCTCTGCCAGAATTAAACTATGGCGAAAATCTATCTGATGCGGATATGCGCATTGGCAAATATATAGCGGAAATCATTGAGGATGGAGCCACACTGCAAATGGGTATCGGATCCATACCCGATGCCGTATTGCGTTGCCTTGACGACCATAAAAACCTGGGGGTTCATACCGAAATGTTCTCTGAAGGACTGATTCCGCTGATTGAGTCGGGCGTGGTGAACAACAAGAACAAGCGCAAGCACCCCGGCAAGGTGGTTACCTCCTTCGCAACCGGAACCCGTCGGTTGTACGACTTCGTTGATGACAATCCCCTGTTCGCCTTTCTGGAGGCAGCTTACGTGAATGACACCTCGGTCATCCGTCAGCACCCCAAAGTCACCGCCATCAACAGTGCCATTGAAATCGATCTGACCGGACAAGTCTGTGCTGATTCCATCGGCACCATGCACTTTTCGGGGGTCGGCGGACAAATGGATTTTATACGGGGTGCGTCCCTGTCGGAAGGCGGAAAACCCATCGTAGCCCTGCAGTCGCTCACGCCGCGTGGCGTTAGTAAAATTGTGCCCTACCTGAAGGAAGGCGCCGGCGTGGTAACAACCCGAGCCCATGTTCAGTACGTGGTAACCGAGTTCGGTGTAGTTAACCTCTACGGGCGGAGCCTGCTTCAGCGCGCCCGGATGTTGCGCGATATTGCCCATCCCGACCACCGCGAAACCCTTGATAAGGCCATTTTCGATCGATGGGGAACCACCTGAGAAGCTGTCTGCCTGCCATGACGGTTCAAAAACATCGCATAGCCGTTCGATTCCACCTCCTGATACCCTGCTCCGATACCCCCAACATCATCTGCACAATCGCATGAAAGTACTTCGCAACACCTTGCTCTTCCTGCTGGGCATCGGCCTGATGTTCCTGATGACCATTGCCTCGCTGATGCGACCGGATATCCCGCTGGACCGCCTCCTGGAGACCTATACCGATGAAACCTCGGCCTTTCTGGAGGTTGACGGCATGCGCGTTCATTACCGCGATGAGGGTGAAGGACCCGCGGTGCTGCTCATACACGGCACCTTCGCCTCACTGCACACCTGGGACGGCTGGACACAGGCCATGCGCGACAGCTTCCGGGTAGTTCGGCTTGACCTTCCCGGTTTTGGGCTTACCGGTCCGCAGCCGGATAACGACTACTCCACCCGGGCCAGCCTTCATGTACTGGAAACCCTGCGAAAGGAGCTCGGTATTGAGCGATGGTCGCTTGCCGGCAACTCCCTGGGCGCACGCATCGCCCTGGACTATGCCCGGTACTATCCCGAACAAACCGAACGTCTTATTCTGCTCAACGCCGCGGTTGGTCGACTCCCGGAACCTGATACCACCGCAAGCACATCGGTTCGCGCGGACACCCCCGCACCGGCAACACCCGCCCCGGGCGGGGCAGAAAATGAGGCGCCGGATGACGGGCGGCTTTTCAGCAACGCACCAGCGGCTCAGCAGCAAACCAACACCAACGCACCAGCGGCTCAGCAGCCAGATGAATCCTCTGCGCCTGCAGCATCCGACACAGTCCAGACCATAACCCGCGCCCAAAACGATACTCCGCCTCCCGGACTCCGCCTCATCAACCATCCCCGCACGCGAAACCTGCTGACCGTACTGACGCCCCGGGCGGTCATTCAGCTGACACTCAAGGAAGTGTACGCCACCGAAGAGCTGGTAGATCCTGACATCGTACAGCGCTACTTCGAGCTGCTTCGGCGCGAGGGTAACCGGGCTGCTTTTCTGACCCGAAATGAAGGTGCCACCGGCGACCGTTCACACCTGCCGGCGCTGCCGGAAAATCCACGACCCGTTACACGCATGGAGCTGCCCGTGCTGATCATGTGGGGTGAGGCCGACACCTGGATCCGCGTTGAGCTTGGCCGGGCTCTGCATGAGCGCATGCCCGGTTCGGAGTTCATTACCTACCCCGATGCCGGTCACGTTCCCATGGAGGAAATTCCCGGACCGACCGCAGCAGATGCTATCGAATTTCTCAGCCGTCCGGCGGGTCTGCCGGTACCGCAATAGCGGCCTGAAGCATAGAAGGAGCCTGAAACCTCAGAATCGGCCTGGCGACCCGCGAGCCGGCTCCCGCCCGCAGGCCTGTCTGGCTCACTGCTTTTTCAACGGAACCGTTACCATAAGCTGCATTCCCTGTCCCGGTTGGGACGTAAAGGCAACCAGGGCATCCATAAACACAGCCCGGCGTCGGATATTTTCCATCCCGATGCCCTTGCCGGAGGGAATCTCGCCCTGCACACCCACCCCGTCATCTTCCAGGGTGAGCACCAGCTCATCGGGATGCCCGATCAGCTGAATTTCAGCACGGGTTGCATTACTATGCTTTTCAATATTCTGAATCCCTTCCTGAACGATTCGGCTTAGCTGAAGCCGTATGTCTTTGGGAAGCTCATCGGGAACATCAACCGCCTGGAATTCATACGTAACTTTGCTATCCTTGCGGGCTGCCTCCACCAGCTGCTGAATTTGCTCCTCCAGGGAGAAAAACTCCACCCCGGGCGGTGTGAGACGATGGGACAGCTGTCGAACAGCTGCGATGATACCGCTGATTTCGTGCTGTTGCTGCAGGGGATTCATCCGCTCTTTTTCCATACTTCGCTTGAGCTGAGCCAACCGGTTCCCAATACTGTCATGTAAATCCATCGCCACCCGATTACGCTCCTCCTCCGTGCCGTCAATAAAGGCCCGGAGATTCTCCGTTTCCAGTCGGGCGATGCGCTCATTCAGAGCGATTTTACTCTTTTCAACCGAGCGAACCTGCCAGGCAAGTCCCCCGCTCAGGAAGATGATTTCAGCGGCATACCCCAGCTGGATGGGGGTGAACAGGTACCCAAACTGATCGACCACCCCAAATTCTCCCAGCAGGAACACAAACGAAGCCAGGAAAATGAACCCGAAGGCGGCAATAAAAAAATACGCCGGGTAACGATCGCGTTTTACATACAGGAACGCCACAACCAGGGCCGTGAGGATGGAAATAATCACCATGGCGTAGAGCACGAACAGCAAAGGGGTAATGTTGGTACGAAACCAGCTTGCAATAATCAGATACAGCCCGGCATGCAGCATTACGCCCGCGCAGACTCCTGACAAAATCCAGTGCGACTTCCTGAAAAGCGTCTTCGTCTGAAAATAGGAAATGGTGAACAAATTGAACGAGAGTACCATTAAATAGGTCATTCCCACCCGCATGAGGCTGCCAATACTATCGGAGCCGGGATACAGATACTGGTGAGCCAGACCAATATCATTGAAAACAAACACCGCCACGCTGGCTGCATACAGAAAGTACCACAAGAAGACGATGCGTTGAGAAAAAACGTAGGTTGAGGCAATGACCAGCAGGATGATGGCAAAGACGCCGAAATACACTCCGTAAAGGATGTAGTTTTTCTGCTGGGCCCGGTTAAAGGCACTGATACTCCAAACGCGTATAGGATAGCTGATAGATGACCCCCGCTTGTCAAGCATGAGAACTACGTCCGTTGACGATTCCAACGGCAGGTCGAGTCGCATAGCGTAGTTATAGTGCGAAACCCGCCGACTGTAAAAATCGGCGTTGCGACCCGTACTGTCGGTGAGTTGCCAGTGTACGGTTTCGGCAGGCCGGATCCACATTTTCACCCCGTTAAGATGCGGATTGGTTATCTCGAGCAACCAAATGTCAGACTCCGAATTATTATCCAGCGTGAAGGCCAGCCAGTGAAACTCCTGAGTAAACCCTTCATAATACCCGCCGGTAATATCCACATCGTGCATGCGCTCCCAGACCTGATCGGGCGTGAGCATGGCCGTGGATGTATCCACTTTGATGATATCGTTGACCCGGCTTCCGTCAGCCGATGGATTCAGGGAAATACGTGCTGTCGGATGAGCTGCCTGTAATCCGGATAGGACATCCTGCGCCGGATTGGCGGCAAAAAGTACGCCACACCCGCCAAAAAGCAGCAATAGTGTCGCGATGAGGCCGGAAAAAACCGGTCCGGGTGCCGCTGGAGGATCAGGCGATATCATGGGTGTGGGCAAAGGTAATGAGCTCCTTCACATTCTGCAGTCCCAGCTTTTTATAGATATTACGCCGGTGCGTGTTCACCGTGTGGGGACTCACAAAAAGCTTGGCGGCAATGTCATTAGACGACAGTCCGTCAACCGTCAGCTGGACAATTTCCTTTTCCCGCTTCGACAAAAAATAGGTTTTGTCGTACCCGTTGCCGGATGAAAGAATGGGTTCACCGAAATCAGGATTTTCATAATTAGCACCGGAAACCACCTTTTCCATGGCAGCAAGCAGTTCGTCTTCGCCAAAATCCTTTGATAAATAGCCATTGGCGCCGGCGCGGAGTAACTTTGCGGCAAGCAACTGATCTTTATGCATGGTCAGCACCAGTACCGGAAGGTGCGGATAACGCCTCCGTAAATCCGGCATGAGTTCCACCCCCGAGATATCCGGCAGGTTCAGATCAAGAATGAGGATATCGGGCAGGCAATGCTGCAACGCCCCGGAAAGGTCGGCGGCATTTTTGAAGGAAACAATCTGATCGTATCGGGCATCGGAAAGCAAGATGCGCGTCACACCGTCAATAACAATTTCGTGGTCCTCACACAGATATACGACACGAGCCATAGCAACAAGTTTAGTTGCTCAAGTATAGCCAAATAATGCTAAAAAAAGAACTTACGCATAGCTTCAGCAAAAAGAAGGGCGCTTTCAGGATGATACCGTATCCACAACTCCGGCTCCAGCAGTTCGAGTTCCATGATGGCCCAGGACCCGTCAGGCATCTGCACCATATCAGCGCGACCATACACCGGTGTTGCCGTGCAGGCGACCATCGCTCGCTCCGCCAGTACTTTCTGCCTATCATCCGGTTGACGCGGATGCACCGTCCCTCCATGGTCGTCCTGCACCCGGAAATCGCCCTGCCGGGGAATCTTCCGTACGGCGTGACTGTACGTGCCACCCAAAACCATGAGCGAATCCTCGCCGGTGGTTTCTACCGATGCGATATACGGTTGCAGGATGAAGGCCTCTTTTTCCAGCCATGGCGCTACCTTTTGGGCAACAGCGGCACTGGAGCCCGCATCCACCCGGTAGGTGAGTCGCGCACCGCCGGAAACACAGGGTTTGATAACCGCCTGCTTCCAGCCGGTTTCCTCCAGCAGTTTTCCGAGGTCAGGTGATGTTCCTTTTTCAATAAACCGAAACGGCACCACCGGAACACCGCCATCGTGAAGGTCCCGCAAATAATGTTTATCCATATTCCAGCGGATGATTTCGGGCAGGTTGCACAGCGGCAGGAGCTTTTCGGTACGATGCAGCCAGGCGGAGAATGCCTCGAATTTTTCGTAGTAGTCCCAGGTAGTGCGAAAAACAGCCAGATCGAATGCGGACCAGTCTACGGCAGGATCGGCCCAGTCTACCCGGGTGCAGGAAACGTTGTGACGCAGCAGGGCCTGCTGCAAAAGCGCGTCATCGTGAAGGATATTGGCATGGTACCAATCGTCTGCAGCGGCCGTGGCAGCTACATAGCGGGAATCAGTCAGCAGGGCGATGTGCGGCATAATCGGGTGAAGTCTTCAAGGATTTGAGCGTTATCTGGGGCAAGAATGCCTCAAATATACTATATTGCAACCGAGAGCTGTGCAAATCTACACCCGGCAGACATTTTTTTCAGGGAACCCCTCCCGAAGTCTGCACGGAACAAGCTTTGTGTATTAGGGAAATCTGAAACTAAACAAGTCCTTGCAGCGCATAGTGCATCGCAAGGTTGGGTCATTATGAACGATGTATTAGGAACTAGAAGCTGGGAAAATTTCCAGGATATTCTCAACGGAGCGGTCGGACTGGCCGAGGAGCTAAAACCGCTGCAGCAGTTCGTTTTGGCGAATCTCATCCTGCTGGGCGAAACACCCGCGCCCACGTTCGGGGAAGAACGCCGCATGCAGCTGCTGATCAACCGGTTCAGTGAAGTCGGTCTGCAGAATGTTGAAAACGACGATAAATCGAATATTTTCGGTGTTTTGCATGGAAGCGAGGGCAAACGCAATATTGCCGTATCGGCACACATGGACACGGTCTACCCCGACAGTACCGACCATACCATCTCCGTGCAGCCGGGCCTGGTCACCGGCGCAGGCGTTGCCGACAACAGCCTTGGTCTGGCGGTGGTCGCCTCCCTGCCCGACCTGCTCAACCGCCTGAACATCCGCCTGAAAAACAACCTCATCCTGATTGGCACCGCCCGGAGTCTGGGCAGGGGCAACTCCGAAGGACTCCGCTCCTTCCTGAGCAACTACAAACTGCCCGTGCATGCCGGGGTCTGCGTCGAAGGCGTGCAGCTCGACCGGCTCAGCCATGCCTCCATCGGTATCATCCGGGGTGAAGTACTAGTACGGACTCCGGAGGAGCTGGACTGGAACGGATTCGGCAATACCAGCGCCATTCTGACCCTCAATGAAATCATCAACAAGATTACCGACATTCCGCTGCCACGCCGACCCCGCTCCAGCATCATACTGGGACAGGTTCGTGCCGGTGCGGCCATGAACAAACGCGCCACCAAAGCCAGACTGGGCTTCGAAGCACGCTCGGAGTCGGCCGGGATTGTGCGCGAAATTGAGCTTCGCCTCAAAGAAGCCGTATCTGAAGTCGCCTCAAAAACCGGCGATGATATCACCATCGACATATTCTCCACCCGGCAGCCCGGCGGCATCTCCTTCGGACATCCCCTGGTTCGTGCCTCCCGCGATATCTTCGATGCCCTGCAGATCAAGCCCCGCTACGAACCCAGCACCTCCGATCTGGCCGCCTTTATTGACCGCGGCATCCCGGCACTGACCCTGGGCATGACCACCGGCAGCAACCTGCAGATGGACGATGAAACCATTGACCCCGGAAAAATTCACCTCGGACTGGCCAAACTGCTGTCTGTACTCATGGCAATAGATGGAGGACATTGTGAAGAACATTGAAACCTGGCTCAAAAAAAACACCTACCACCACAGCGATTTCTGGGACCTTCGCAAAATGGTAGAGGAAAAAGAACGGCACGGTCTGACCATCTCCCTGTGCATTCCTACCCTGAATGAAGAAAACAACATCGCCAAGGAAGTGGTGCTCTTCCGCTCGGAACTCATAGACCGCTACCCGCTGATCGATGAAATCGCGGTCATAGACTCCGGCTCGGAAGACCGAACCCTCGAGGTTGCCGCCGAGTTCGGTGCCGACACCTACCTGGCCAGCGATATCCTGCCCCACCTGGAGTCTAAACGCGGCAAAGGCGAAAACCTGTGGAAGGCCATCTATCAGCTGAAAGGCGATATCATCGTATATGTAGATGCCGACATCACCAACATCCACCCCCGGTTCATCTACGGGCTGATTGGTCCGATGATTTACCGGCCGGAAGTAGGCTATGTGAAGGCCTTCTATGACCGGCCCCTGTCAGACACCGGCATCGTACGTCCTTCCGGCGGAGGTCGGGTTACCGAAATCCTTACCCGGCCCATTTTCTCCCTGTTCTATCCGGAGCTGGCCGCCGTCATTCAGCCCTTGTCCGGCGAGTACGCCGTGCGGCGCCATATCCTGCATGACATCCCCTTCCCCATCGGGTACGGTGTGGAAACCAGCCACCTCATCGACATCTACAAAAAATACGGGATGGAAGCTTTTGCCCAGACCGATCTTGACAAGCGGGTACATCGCAACCAACCCACCCAGGCCCTCGGTCGCATGGCCTTCGGTATCCTGCAGACCTTCCTGCGCAGGGCCGGCGACCATGAAAAACTGCTGGTACAAACCGAACTGAACCATTACCTGCGGCAGTTTCAGGTAAGCAAAGGCTCCTTCGAGCAGGTAGAGCATTTCATAGTGGAAGATGAACGTCCGCCGATGATTACCATACCGGAATACCGGGAGAAATTCGGGTTGAGCTGATGCCGATGACCTTGTCTGTAGCCATGGTGCACCACCATCTGCGCGGTGGCGGGGTCACCCAGATCATCCGCCAGCAGTGCGTGCTGCTCGGTCGGGCGGGAATAGCGGTAACGGTTTTTTCGGGCGAGGAGGGTCCGGACGACTTTCCGGCGGAGGTGGTCTGCGTTCCGGGTCTGGGCTATGCTTCCGATACCACACCAGGCAAGCGCGATGTAAACCATACGCCTGATTCTGCGGCGAACACCTCCTTAAAGCAGCCAGCCCCCCGCCTTTCAGATGCGGCTGAAAAGTCGGGTTCGGCTCATTTCGGGGGCAGGGAGCTGACAGCCCATAACGACCCGCAGACCCTGCTGTCCCGGCTGGACGACGCCGCTGAACGGGCCATGGGCGGAAGACCCGCCGTCTGGCATATTCATAACCACGCGCTGGGGAAAAACCCGGTTGTAACGGCTATGGTGGCGATGATGGCGGAGCAGGGCAGGAAGCTGCTGCTGCATATTCACGATTTTGCCGAAGACAACCGACCCCACAACTACCGGGGAATTCAGCAATCGGGGTTACGCATCAGCAATCGCCCGTTGCATGAACTGTGTTATCCGACCGGCCCCCATGTACACTACGCCGTGTTGAACGGACGCGATTACGCCAACCTGAAAGGCGCCGGCTTTCCCGCTGCCCAACTGCAGCTGCTCCCCAATCCGGTCGAGAATCCGGCCGCGGACGCTGCCGGTGCCAAATCCGGGGCCGACTCTGGGCTCAAACCGGGACCCGGGCCACATCCCGTTCCGGGGGCCGGGCAGCATTCCGATCCGCAGCCCGGTACCGGCACCCATGAGGCTGCTTCGACCGCCCGCTCTGCAATGGTTCAAGCAGCCGGGGCCGGTGCGACCGCCGCTCCGACCCGCTCCACCAGCCTGCCAGAGCATCTGATTCTGTACCCCGTGCGGGTAATCCCCCGCAAGAACATCGGCGAAATGGTGCTATGGTCGGCCATATCCCAGCTGCAGTCGCCCGGCAAAACCCTCTGGGCCGCCACCCTCCCGCCCAAAAACCCGGCTTATCGCGAGCATTATTCCCGCTGGACCACCTTCTGCGCCGACCACCGCTTACCGGTCTTGTTTGAGGCCGGCGTGCATCTCGGACGCAGCTTCCCAGAACTGGTTCAGACCGCAACCTGCGTGTTTACCAGCAGCATGGCCGAGGGTTTCGGCATGGTTTATCTGGAACCCTGGCTGGCCGGAAAACCCCTCGCAGGTCGGTTACTGCCCGATATCACCCGCGATTTCAGTGACAGCGGGGTGCAGTTTCCGGGCATGTATACCCGCGCCATGGTTCCGCTGCACTGGCTGGACACCGAACGGCTGGGCAGGAAGCTGGAGTCGGCCATCAACAAGCTGCTTCGCGACTACGGGTTCTCCCGGCAGGATGCAGCGGCGGCGACCTCCAGGTGGATGCAGACCCTCTTCACCGGAGATACCATCGATTTCGGCGTACTTGACGATGACAGTCAGCGCGAAGTCATTACCTATGTTTTAACCCACCCCGAAACAGTCAAAAACACTCCCCTGCCAATACCCTGGCTGGAAGAACCTGAGGGGCCCACCCGCACCGAAAAGGACCGTATCGACGGGGAGTCCGTTGGCATACGCATCGTCGAACCCTCCCATGAAATCGTTAAGGAGGGTGCGGATTTCAGCGGTGTCAACCGGTCCGACAAGGTACACCCTGCAGCTGACATCATCGCATCCAACCGATCGGTGGTGCTGCAGGCGTATTCGCCCGATACCCACCTCCAAAAAATTCAGGAACTGTATCGCGCTGTTGTACTCGCGCCGGTTCAGGAAGTTCACTACATTTCGGGGGCTGATCTTTTGGGGCAGTTTCTCAAACCGGAACAGTTCACCCTACAGCGGGTGTCGGTTTGAACGGTTCCCGTCAGCAACCCATCCGGGAAGTCGCTGCTCCGGGCTTTGGCGGAAAGAGGAGTCCTGCTGCGGGCCGGTTCCCTGCCTGGCACACTCCTGCGTCAAATCCACCTCCGAAAGACACGCCTTACGTACCCTTAAAGCCGAAATTCATCTAAAAAAGCACGTAATGTCTACCCCAATATCGCCTGAAGACAACGCATTTCTGATTGAACGCATACGTAAACTCACGTCGCCCCGGCAACCCATCCCCACCGGTATGACGCCCATTATACCCATCGCAAAGCAAATCAAAGCGGTAATGGTGGACGTGTACGGTACCATTCTGATTACCGGCAACGAGCCGGGGCTGACCAGCAACACCGCCCATGAACGGCAATCCCTCGTTGATGCCCTAAAAAGCATCGGGTTTCATCCGGCCTCGGTGAATGCGAGTCGGACCATGTCAGACCTGTACAGAAACATCCGCACTGATCATCTGGAGCAACGCAAAACCCGGGAAATCGATTTTCCGGAGGTGGATATCATCGAAATCTGGAAGAACTTGCCCACCCTTCAGGATATTGATCCGGACCTGATTCCCCGGCTGATTGTCGAATTCGTGACGCGGGTGGAACAGCCCTGGCTCATGCCCGGTCTGGATGAGCTGCTGGAGACACTCAACGACACCGACATCGCCCTTGGAATTATCTCCAACTCCCAGTTTTACACCCCGCTGACGCTAGAGGCTCTGTCGGGTAAATCGGTTCCGGAAATGGGGTTTGATCCCGACCTTTGCTTCTACTCCTACGAATGCAAGGCGGCCAAACCCTCTCACTATCTGTATACCATGGCGGCCGAAGGTTTGGCCAAACGGGGCATTGCGCCCTCTCAGGTATTGTACATCGGCAACGACCTGCTCAAGGATGTACATGCGGCGATGCTGGTCGGTTTTAATGCCGCACTTTTTGCCGGCGACCAGCAGTCGTTGCGCCTGCACGAAGACAATGCTGCTATCCGTGACCATCGACCAGACGCGGTTTTCACCCATCTCACCCAGGCTATTCAATGCCTGGGCATTTTGTGAGCGACTGAGGCCCTGATCTCCTGACGGATGGCTGTCGATGCTGCCCGGCATCTCAATCCGGCTGCACGGCTTGTGGCGGCACAATGGTTAAGCTGGTTTTCCAGATAGCCGAAGATGCGTATTGCGGTCAGGGCTACAAGGCCTGCGGCGGCGCAATGGTTAAGCTGGTTTTCCTGATTGCTGAATATGCGTATTGCGGTCAGGGCTGCAAGGCAGATTTCCGCGTGGGGTCACACCTTCAGCCAGACCACATCGTACGGAGCCAGCGTTACATGTCCGTCGCGACCGCGGATATCGCCGGATATCACATCACGATAGGCCTCTTTACGGTGCGCTTCGGGCAGGGCGGCATGCACATGTACATCCACCCGGGCATCGGTCACATTGAACAAACAAAGCAAGGTTCCTTCCTCGGAAGACCGGATATGGGCAAAAAGTGCATCGCCCAGATCCAATACCTTCTGCTCAGCGGCTGGATCAAAAGCCGGCTGGGCTGATCGGATTTTAAGCAGATGCAGGTACCGGTCGAACACCTGTCCGGTGGAGGTGTTTTCATCATCAAGGGCATGCTCCAGATGTCGACGCTGCCACTGTTTACGGTTGATGGCACGATTATAGCCCTTACAGGCGAGGCCTTCAAGGTCATTTTTACTGCCGGTCAGGGCGTGGATGTAGATACCGGGAACTCCCTGGAGACTGAGCATGATGGCCTGAGAGCACAGAAACCGGTCGGTCTGATGCCCATCATCGGTGCCGCCTTCGCAGGCCAGAGCGTCGTAGTAGGTTATGTTGAGTTCGTACGGACTCTCCGATCCGTCCGGATTTTTCTTATTGGAGACCCGACCGTTGCGGCGGAGTACGGCGTTGACCAGGTACTCGAATTCTTCAGTGGGCACCAGTCCCTCGAGCGGTCGTACTCCCACACCGTCATGGGAGGAGGTAAAATTGAAATACGCACACCCATCCGGGGCAGGCTGCAGTCCTGCTGCCCATTGCGTCAGCCACCGCGCATTGCCGCGCAGCAGGGCATGCAGCAGCAGCGGAGGGAGGCTGAATTGATACACCATGTGGGCTTCATCCCCGGTACCGAAATAGCTGACATTCTCGGCATGCGGAACGTTCGTTTCGGTGATAATGGTCACGTGAGGGGCCAGCAGATCCAGTACATTGCGGATGAGTTTGACCACTTCGTGGGTCTCCGGAAGGTGGATGCAGTTGGTACCGACGCGTTTCCAGAGGTAGGCGATGGCGTCTAGTCGCAGTACGCTCACACCCTGGGAGATATACAGCAGGATGATGTCCAGAAATTCAAAAAGCACGTCGGGGTTGGCGAAGTTCAGATCGATCTGATCAGGACTGAAGGTGGTCCAGACGTGGACCGGACCCATCGGGGTTTTCACCGGGGTGAGCAGGGGCAGGTTCCGCGGACGGGTTACCTGGTCGAGCGCGGGCGAGGGCTCCGTCACGTGAAAGTAATCGCGCGCGGGAGCTATCCCTTTTTTGAAATCACGGAACCAGTTGCTTTGGGCAGATACGTGATTGATGACCACATCGCCCATGACACGGTATTCCCGTGCGAGTCTGCGAATATGCATCCACCCGCCGAGGTCTTCACGAACTTCGTGGTAATTCTGAACGGAGAAGCCGTCATCGGAGGTGTAGGGGAAAAACGGCAATATGTGGATGCCGGTGATGGTTTTGCCCACCCGTTGCATCATGAACGAGCGCAGGGTTTCCAGGGGGGCTTCGCCTTCCTGCACGATGGAGTCGCCGTAGGTGATCAGGATACTGTCGGCAGACGACCAGCCACGGGCGGGCTGGGTTCCGTCTGCGAGTACCTGAAATGTGGATTGGTAGGAGGTGTCGATGCCGTATCGGCCAATCATCATTTGGAAGCGTTTCATGCAGGCGTCGGCTTGCGAACCGTAGAGGTATTCAAAGCGGGAGTGCAGCTGGAGCATGATGTTGGTGATGTTTGGAACGGTCATAACAGATTGTTCAGGGTTGAAAATGGTATGTAATGACGGATGGATGCGCCCCGACCATGTGCGTCGGGGGCAATAATCGGGAGTACACGGCGGCTTAGTAACCGCGGATGGTGTTCAGGATGAAGCGCAGCTTTTTGCGCAGCACGGTATAGCTGAAATATTGTTTGGCCAGCTCGTAGTTGCGCTCCGTCATGGCGTCGATTAAATCGGGGTTATCCAGAAGTTTTTTGACATCGCGGACGGTTTCGGGGGCTACATATCCCTGAATGGTCACCGTCTGAAACCCTTTGGGTTCAATATCACGCATATAAATATCGTACCGGTTGACCAACAGGGGTTTGCGGTAATAGACCGCCTCCAGAAACGCATTGCCGAAGCCCTCGTACAGACTCGGATAGGTTACGAGGTCGGTGATGGGGTACATGTCCCAGAGGGAGTAAATCTTGATACCGTCATCGTCAACCTGGCGCTCATCGCCCACCCGGGTACTTACAAAGCGCAGGTCTACCCCCTCATGCTCGGCCGATTCCCGCAGCATTTTTTCGTAGGCAAAGCCTTCGTCGCCGGAATCGTGGGAGACACACAGCTTGATTTTGGGGTTCCCCAGCATATTGACCAGCCGGATGGCGTGTTCGATGCCCTTGCGGGGGACAACGCGGGTGGGTTGCAGAAAAATGATGTCATCAGGTTCAAATCCCAGCGCTTCCTTGAGTCCCTCGGTGTAGGTATCGCCGGCCGGATCCGGAGCGTTATCGAAATCCAGCACATTGGGAATTAAAATGGAGGATGCTCCCTTACGCCAGGCCAGGGCATCTGCGGCGTTTTTGTTGATAACCACGTGCTGCAATTCGGGATCACGCGGGGGGAAGGCCATAGCGAGGTAATCGCCCACGCAGTTGACGGAAAACCGGCTGCGCTCCCAGTAGAAATCGTGGTGATGGGCAATAGCCGGGATCTCCGATTCCAGTAGAAATTCGGTCAACGCCACACCCAGTGGCAGGTTCATGGGAATGGTGACGGCGTTCTCAATAATCAGCAGGGTGATATCAAATTGCCGCACAAAGTCGTGCAGCGTTTCCTTCAGATAATCCGATATGCTCCGGATACGTTTGGAAACCGCCGGTGAGCGCTTGGTATGCCCCCAGATTTGTCGGTTCAGCCATTCAATTTCCGGATGCTCAAAGTGTGCGATGGGTATACACATGCTGTTCTCGCGCGGCCGGTTGAGCCGACCGGCATACCAGAAGATCTCGTGCCCGTCTGATTCAAGGACTTCAGCCCATTTGGCTGCCTCCAGCGATACGCCGTCTGTACCGGCGAATCGCGTGGAGACAAATCCGATTCGTTCGTTCTCTAAAACCATACTATCAGGTTAACATCCCGTTTTTTTTGTTAACCTAACATAATAAATTTATTCGACCTTCCCCATGATATCCCTGGAAAGCTCTTCCAGCGTCTTCCCGCGGGTTTCATCCACAAAGCGTTTCACGAAGAAATAGGCGATAACGCCGAAGAAAGCATAGATTCCGTAGGAAAATCCGAGTCCTATGGAGGCCAGCAGCACCGGGAAGCTCATGGTAATGGCAAAATTGGCGCCCCATTGGGCAATTCCGCAGACGGCCAGAGCGGCGCCACGGAACTGGTTCGGGAACATCTCGCCGAGCATAACCCACATTACCGGTCCCCAGGAAAAGGCAAAAAAGGCGATGTAGGCATTGGCGGCCAACAGGGCATAAATTCCGTTGTTGCCTTCCAGAATAAGATTGCCCGACTCCCCGAGGGTTGCTGTCCCGAAAAACAAGGCCAGAATACCCAGCATGACGGCCTGACCGAGCGACCCCACCAGAAGCAGGGGTTTGCGGCCTATTTTATCGACCAGGGCAATGGCTACGAAGGTGAAGGATATGTTCACCGCTCCGCTGATTACATTGACCAGAAGGGCATCGCCTTCGGTGAATCCAGCGGCCTGCCACAGGGTTGCACCGTAGTAGAAGACCACGTTGATACCGGTGAACTGCTGCAAAATAGCCAGGGCAACCCCAACCCAGACAATGGGATGCACCCCGCCTTTGACCCGATTCATGATGTCGGAGAGCCTTGGCTTACGGTCGGCCGTAACCGTTGTGAGAATATCAGCCACTTTTTTATCGGCATCATCGGCGTGTGAAAGGCTTTTCAGCACGGCTGTGGCTTCATCGATCCGTCCTGCTGAAACCAGATACCGGGGCGACTCCGGAATGAGGAAGAGTAATACGAAAAACAGGGCTGCAGGAAAAATTTCCATCCAGAACATCCATTGCCAGGCCTGAAATCCACCCCAGAATGGTTCCGAGGCGCCTCCGGAGGCATTGGCAATCAGGTAGTTACTCAGAAAAGCAACAAAAAGACCGATGACGATGGCCAGCTGCTGCAAGGTGGCCAGCCGACCCCGCATGCGGGATGGTGCAATTTCAGAGATATAGGCCGGAGTAAGGATACTGGCCGCGCCAACGGCAAAGCCACCGATGATACGGAACAGGACAAACTGCGCCGATGTAGCGGCAATGCCGGATCCCCAGGCACTCACCATAAAAAATAAGGCTGCCGCAAACATGATGGTACGCCGACCATACTGATCGGCCAGGGTTCCGGCAAAAAAAGCGCCGGCCGCACAACCCAGCAACATGGAAGCCACATTGAAGCCGGTTCCCACGGCATCCGAATCAAAAGCGCCGCGCAGGGCATCTACCGTACCATTGATAACCCCACTGTCAAACCCGAACAGAAATCCGCCGATTGCGGCTACGGACGACAATAAAATGATACGGAATGTATGATCCTGCGGTGAACTTAACGGACCACTATGTGTACTGTTCATCGTGTATTTTCTCCTGAAATTTAAGGTACAGTATTCGGGTTAATCATTGTTGCTGCAAAGGGGGCTGTGTAACTGCGTAGAAAGCCGTTATCTGCCTTTTCACTGCAAAACCTATGCGTTATAAACTAAGCACTAAGAATGCTAAAATAGCCCGACAGATACAAGTTATTTAATGAACTAATTAAAAATTATTCAGGCGCATCAAAACGTACGTATACGTCGCCATTATTTTTGATATTTATGGCGGACTTTCTTAACCCGCCTTATGGGCTGCAACTCCGGCATTTCAGTAAAGTATCTTACAGACGAAAAGTAACTATACGTTAATGAAAGAACCCTGCAATTTTTGCAAAATTTATTTTTGTTAAATATGGGAGGAGGCACCACATCCGGAGTCGCGTTTACACCAGCTATATCCTGCGGAACGCACGGACTTGAACCGCAACTCTATTCACTCTACAATAATTGACACAACATGCTGATTTACAATAAATTAAATGGAAGAATCGGGTGCATGTAAGCGATTTTTTTGCGATTATTCGGCTATGTCAACGCGCGACATGGCCCTGGTGACAACATCTATTTTCAATAGCAATTTTATGATGTTGTTACATCGCGATTCACCCTCCGGCAACCCATCTGAAATTCAACATCATGCCAAACTACACCACCCGCTCCCGACTGGGTTTTATCCTTGGTCCAGTTTTATTTTTAATTGCCTATTTACTTCCCACTCCAGAAGGATTATCCCCTGAAGGACATGCCGTCGGAGCCATCGCCATATTAATGGCGGTCTGGTGGGTCACCGAAGCTCTTCCTATCGCTGCGGTTGCCTTCGTGCCTATCAGTCTTTTCCCCCTGCTGGGTGTCATGCCCACGGGTGCTGTAACTGCGCAATACGGAAATCAGATTATTTACCTATTTATTGGTGGATTTTTTATTGCAATAACTATGGAGCGATGGAACCTTCACCGACGTATTGCCCTGAACATCATCCGGCTGGTCGGTACGGCTCCGGCACGTATCATTCTGGGGTTCATGATTGCTTCCGGTTTATTGTCCATGTTTGTAAGTAATACCGCAACGGCCATGATGATGGTACCCATCGGACTGGCCGTAATCAAACAGGCCATCGACCTGGTCAAACAAAATCAGATTCAAGACATCGATACCCGGCCGGAGCATTTTCATTTTGCCATTGCTCTCATGCTGGGTATTGCCTATGCCTGTTCCATCGGGGGCGTAGCCACCATTCTGGGAACCCCGCCCAACGCCGTTTTTGTGGGAACCGTTGAAACCCTGTTCAATCAGCAGATCAGCTACGCTTTGTGGATGGCCTACGGTGTACCGATGGCTATTATTATGTTGGTTCTCTGCTGGATTTACCTGGTAAAATTCGCATTTCCGCTTCGTCTGAAGGAATTACCCGGAGGTGAAGCCTTTATCCGCGAAGAACTTTCCAAACTGGGTCGGATAACCCGGGAGGAAATCATGATTTCCGTCGTTTTTGCCCTTGTAGCTGCCCTATGGATTGTGCGCGGGTTCACGGATTTTGGCAATTTCAACGATGCCGCTATTGCCATTACCGGCTCGCTTGCCTTGTTCATGCTCCCCAGCAACTATGCCAAAGGTGCATTTCTGCTCGACTGGAAGACGGCGGTTAAAATTCCATGGGGTATTGTAGTACTGTTTGGAGGTGGTCTTGCTCTTGCCCATGGATTCAGTCAGACCGGACTTGCAGCCTGGATTGCCAATGCGCTCCTGTTTTTATCGGGCTACAATCTGATCATTTTGATCTTTGCCGTTGCCCTGCTGACCATATTGCTCACGGAGGTCACCTCCAACACCGCAACGGCCACCATGATGATGCCCATTCTTGGAAGTATGGCCCTGGCAATGAGCGTTCATCCGTATGGATTGATGATTGCCGCCACCATTGCCGCTTCCTTTGCTTTCATGCTGCCGGTAGCTACTCCTCCAAATGCAGTAGTTTTTGGCAGCAGTTTCGTAACCATTCCCCAAATGGCACGGGCCGGATTGTGGCTGAATATTATCGGTGTAATCGTCATCGTGCTGCTAACCTACTTCCTGCTGCCGCTGATTTGGGATATCGACCTGTCTGTACTTCCGGAATGGCTGGAGGCAGTGGAATCGGCCGCCGGGAACCCCTGACCTGAAATCCTACCCTTGACCTTACCGGTGTTCCCACCGGTAAGGTACACCCGAAAAGGATACCCATCCCCGATAATCACCTGGTTTGAATCGCGGTACATCGACCCCGGTCAGGGATCGATGTTGTATTTCTCGAGGTAGTGCACCAGCCAGGGCACGTTGTAGGCATGGGTCCAGCCAAAAACCCGTAACCCATTGGTAATAGACCAGATAGGTCGCGTGCCAAAAAACGGGTGAACCCGGCCTTCGTCAAATCCGGGCAGATTGCTGGCTTCTTCAAGCATAGCAGCGTACGAGCGTTGCGTGATTTGCATCGGATCAACCGGTCCAAGCTGTCCGGTTTTCAAATATTGAGCGCGTTCAAGCGCTCTGTCCAGCAGACTTCGCTCACCACTCAGCTCATAACCCATGAGCAAACTGTGGATACTGGCCAGATACGACTCGTAATCATGATCGTAGGGTTGCACATCACGCACTCTGCGGGCATGGCGAACCATCGCCCGGGCAACATTTTCATCACCGGTGATGGAGTAGTACTGCATCAGGCCGTGGGAATTGTAGATCTGGGAATACCCATAACGATCGATGTTCAGCGACCATCCGTCGGTTGCCTGCAGCGCAAGGGCCTTATCAATGCGGTAGCGCAATTCGTCATAATAGCGCGGGTCTTTGGTAGCATCGTACACAGCCGCCATGTTGAAAATCCCCAGGTACAAACGCCTTCCGCGGTAATCGTGCTCTCCCCAGTGTCTTCCGGAGATGTGATCTGCGGTCAATCGGGCGATGTCCAACCCGCGGTGGTAGCCGTCCAGATAGTACGACATAACCCAGCCGGGCGTCCAGACGTGGGCTGACAGGACGGAGACCCAGGGTTGGGAACCGTGCCGCCGGCCCATACCCACATAGGGACTGGTTTCCGGGAGGGCTTCATGCTCAAACCAGTCGATGGTCAGGTTGGTGTCGCCCCGGTACCGTGGTTTAACGGGCCAGTGTATGTTACCGACGTCCATGGAGTGCCGACTCATATGCTGGGCTGCATGGTAGAATCTGGAATCACCGGTTCGGATGAACTGATACCACCACATCGCATCCTGTGCGGGCTCGTTGATGCCCCACATGAACCAGTCGTCGTTGTAATAATTGGTCATCCCATCGCCGAAATAAAACATGCCATACCAGGGCTCCCACTTCTGATTAAACAGAAACCAGTCGAATTTGTAGGAGAGCCCCCGTTCGTAGGCCGCGTATTTTTCGCTGGCCGGAGCCATCGGTCCAAATACACCGGATGTTCCGTACCACGAGGGTTCTGCGTGGGCAGCGGGTGCATCGAGAACCAGTGCATGAGCCTGGTCTAACGCATCGCGATTCGGTTCGGCGGTATGAAAATAGTAACTCAGTTCGGTGGTCTTGGCAATGCCTGTGGCAAAATTGCCTAC
Source organism: Bacteroidetes bacterium HLUCCA01 (assembly GCA_001314545.1). GTDB lineage: Bacteria > Bacteroidota > Rhodothermia > Balneolales > HLUCCA01 > HLUCCA01. The sequence continues at coordinate 21,367 of LIHN01000005.1, read as the reverse complement.
CATGTCGCCATCGCGACGGGTATTGGCACGCTCAAAGCTCATCGGACCGGCCTCCGGCGACCAGAAATAGCCGGTAAACAGGCTGTCTTCGGCGTTCACCTGAATCTCCTTGGGATACTCCTCCACAAAATTGCGGATAGCCATGCTGATTCCACGCTCCCCATCGGTAACGTGCATCCATCCTGAGAGTCGCTCCGCCTGCAGCACCTCCCCGGAACCGGCCGTTATAGTGCCCAGGAAGCCGTCAATTCGCTCATCGGCTGTGGCATTGGGAACCGGCGGGATACCCGTTGGTTTCGGACCGGTCTGAAATACGGATGTTATACCCCGTGCGGCCGCATTTCCCGCGTAAACCTGCTCATCGCCGGGATTCCACCAGGATCCACCGTAATAGCCTGTTTCAATCTGGGTTGCGCGAAAGGCCGGTGAAAGGGTAAAGCCGGTAGCCATGATCATATCCAGCGGTTCGGTCATGCCGGTATCTTCCAGGCGGGCCTGCTCGTCAACCAGCGGTCCGAGGCGGGTGGCCACAGCAGGATGCTGGCGGTCGCCCAGCGGTTCACTCCGATCCGGAGTTCCGGTGTAGACAATGCTGTGATATACCCGGATGTAGCTCCTGCCGGCATAGGCATGAACGCGGGTTACAAAGGGCGAGGAGGGGTTATCCGCGCGGTTGTACTGGTACTCTCCTTCAATGCGGATGATGGTATGCAGCGGACCGCTTCCTTTGTCTACAAAAATCTGCTGGATGACGGCGCGGGACGAGTCCGGACCGTTATCATCAATCATATCCAGGAAGGAACCCCGTCCCAGCGGACTGGTGGCAAGCAGGTGTTCGTCCCCAAATCCGTCTGCATCGGGATTGACCTCAACACGGTCCAGAAATCCGCCGGCCGTTCGCTTGTCAACCGTAATTCGCAGCGGTCCTGTGGTAACTTCAATGCCGCCTGCCGGTCGCTGGTTGTTTTTGATGATAATCCCGTGGGCATAGGCGGCCTCACGGCGAACATCCGGACCGTACTCAAGGCGATACCCATCGGCCGCATCGGCAAAAAAGAAAACCCAAACCCACTTGATGCTCCGGTCAGACGGCTCCCAGGTTGACACTTCGGTAATCTGCGATGGGATTTCAGCGCCGTTGGAGCCAACAACCCGAACATGATCCGGTGAGTGGAGTGCTCCCTTTGGAAAGGGAACTCCAAGCACGACCGGACTCCCCGGAACCGCATCAACGTGGAGGGGCACGCTGCCGGATTCCTGTGCTAAAGCGGGTGCCGTCACAGCGGCTACCAGACTTAGAACAGTGAATAAACCGATCAGATACAGGGATATGCTGCGATAATTCCGCGGGGTCGGGCGCGGGGTTGACCCCGATGCTGACCGTGAGCTTGGTCGCGATGCTGGCCGTGAAGCTGGAAGGAATGCCGGGAGCCAGACTGCGTTGTGGGGATGTGAAACACGGCCGGAAGGTATTGAATCAGCCATGTGATCCGCGGATTGGGATGAGGTTGGGGTCATGAAGCCTGAATTAAAAAATAAGAAGGTACCCGGCACAGCCTTTCAGCTCATGCACCGGGTACCCTGTGGAGTTTAGAAGTTACCCAGCATGGGGAACAACCGTCTAATTTCATCTTCGGAAGGCTGTCGACCGTACTCGGCGATTTCAAAACCTTCAACGTAGCGAATTTCCCGGGCTACTTCCGGACCGTAATACTTCTCCAGAGCCGGCATGTGCAAGGCCGTTACGTTAGGCCGTGCCCAGCGTTGTCTGAGCCACTCACGTCGGGCCTCGGCAGATTCAGGTACATCATCCAGGTTCCCTGAAATCCAGGGGAGCCACTCGTACATCTGTGAATCGTGAGCGTCCAGACCGTCAATTTTTTGGTCGATGACCTCATCGATGGCTACAACGATGTCATTCTGAAACGGGTACGGTCGTTGAAAACGATCCTGCATGTACAGATAGACCGGATTTTGCTTCAGTGGTGGTGTATCGGGTGCTACGTTGGGTACCATAACCATATAGGCGGTATCCATCACCAGCAGCCCGGCATTCCGGTGATCCGGGTGATAGTCATTGGAGCGAAGACCCAGAACAATATCAGCGTTCCAGCGACGAATCTCACGAATGATATTCTGACGGATATGCAGTTCGGGCATAAGTTCAGCGTCATGATTGTCATAGACGATGTATTCCATCACACCCAGTCGACGGGCAGCTTCAACGGCTTCGCCGCGTCGGCGATTGGCCAGGGGTCCGCCACCCATTTCATGGTGACCATGATCCCCGTTTGTAAGGGATACATACTTGATTTCGTGGCCCATGGCAGCCCAGAGCGCGGTGGTTCCGCCCATCTTGGCTTCGGCATCATCAGGGTGGGCAAAAATGGCAATGATTCGCAGCGGTCGGTCTTCCTGAGCCGATACCGTCTTCGGCATGAAGGCCGAGGCAAGCAGCAGCATCGCAGCAAACAAGCTTATGGAGAGGTTTATCTTCATGATTGGCAGTGGTTTTATGGGGTTAAAAAAACCGGAGGCCCGAACCGGGTACGTCCAGACCTCCGGAGCTCAGTCAGAGCGGGAAAGATGATCAGGGATTTTGGGTGAAGCCCGGAGTTACGTCAATTTCACGCTGCGGAATCGGGAACAGCATTCTGGCCGTAAGCCCGAGTTGCTGCATAGCCTGCTCAGCACGGTCGAACCGGATCAGATCCGGCCATCGATGGTTTTCAAACGCCAGTTCAACCCGGCGCTCCTGCAGCAGTTTGTCGGCAAAGGTACCGGGGGTATTTGCATCAATATCGGGCAGACCGGCGCGCTGACGCACCTGGTTGATGTAGCCATAGGCTTCGGGCGACTCCCCGATGGCTTCGGCCAGCATCAGCAGTACATCGGCATAACGAAGAACGGGCCAGTTGACGTCAGAATCATTGTTCTGGAATGGCTCGCTTCGGTATTTCAGAATGTGGAGGGCTTCAACCACTTCATTGGTGTTCGGATTCACATAGGTACGGGCCATGGAAATGTCACGTCGCAGATCACCCGCCTCGTAAGCCTCCCACATGCTTTCGGTAGGACGGTTACGGGCATTGCCCAAACCATTCTGCAGAAACGGACTCGGTGAGAAGTAGTTGGTAAACGGCGAGCCGGTACCCAATCCGCCGGCGCGGTATTGTACCTCAAAAATGGACTCACTGTTGTTTTCATTTCCAGCTCCCCAGAGGTCGGCGTAATCGGGTACCAGGCTGTAACCCAGGGTGGTGACTGCTCTTAGCGCAGTCTCTGCCTGACCATTGTTGCCCAGCATCAGGTGCACCTTGCCAAGCAGTGCCAGCGCGGCACCACGGGTAGCCCGGCCCTGCTGTGATGCAGGCCAGGAGTCAGGCAGCAGCCCCTCGGCAGCGGAGAGGTCCCCGGCAATCTGCTCCAGAATGGCCTGACGGTTACTCTGGGTAATCGACTGGTTAATGTCGGTTACTTCATTGAGTATCAGCGGAACATTGGCAAAAGCGATAGCCAGGTTGTAGTAAGCCAGGGAGCGCAGGAACAAGGCTTGCCCCTGAATCTGATCCCGCTGCGCATCGCTCATGGTCACCTCGCCAAGACGATCCAGAATCACGTTGGTTCGACTGATCAGTACGTAATGATCACGGTACATGTCGCCGAGGAACTGGTTCAGCGAATTTTCATTGAAAATGTGAATCACGGCCAGCTCATTGGCCAGACCGGTTACATCAGGCCCCTGATCGGTGTTGTCTGAACGCATTTCAAACATGACCCAGAGACTCTGAGAATACATTCCATCCAGATGCAACGCCGAGTAGGCTCCATTTACAGCCAGCTCGAAATCGTTGGCATTCGTAAAGAAGTTGTCAACGTTCCGTTGCGATATCGGTGCCAGATTGGTGAAGTCATCCCCGCAGGACATTACCAAAAAGGCAAGGATGACAACTGTGAGTTTTGCTTTCATAATATTTACCTCGTTATACCTTGACCTTAAAGTGACAGATTAATACCGAACGTGAAGGTCCGGATCATCGGGTAGGCGCCGTAATCCTCACCCTGAGTGAGCATGCTGGCACCTGACCAGTTGTTGACCTCCGGGTTGAAGCCCAGGTACTTGGTCCAGGTGTACACGTTGTTCACGGAGGCATACAGCCTCGCACTGGCTATGGAGCTGCCCAGGAAACGACCCGGAACATTATAGCCCATGGTGATATTCCGGATGCGGAAGTAGGTAGCATCTTCCACCTGGAAATCAGACGGCCGGTCATTTCCGCCACCAAAGGCACCGGTCTGACGGTCAGCACGGGGGAATTTACCATTGCCCGGATCTTCGGGTGATCGCCATCGATCATTGAAGGCTGCGTAGCTGTTGAAGTTACCTTCACCGTTTTTCAGGTGACGTGAGGTGAGGTTCAGCACCTCGCCGCCAACTACACCCTGGAAGAAGATACTGGCGTCAAATCCACCGTAAGAGAACCGGTTGGTGATACCGAAAATGAAATCCGGCATGTAGTTACCGGTTACGGTCCGGTCATTCGAATCGATGACGCCGTCACCGTTGATATCCTTGTATTTGAAGTCGCCAAGACCGGGATTCGGAGCGAAGGCATCCGGCAGACGATTGGCAAGGTCTTCTGCGGTGAGGTAGAGCCCGTCGGTCACGAAACCGTAATAACTGCCGATTGGCTGACCCACCATGGTGATGTGACGGATACCTGCACCGCCCGGCGAGAGAATTGGATCCCCTTCAGGACCCAGCTTCAGCACTTCGTTATGGTTGGTTGAGTAGTTGAAGTCGGTTGACCACTGAAACGACCCTACCAGATTACGTGTGGTAAGGGCTACTTCGTAACCGCGGTTGAGTACTTCACCGATATTGGTGAGTGCCGTGGTGTATCCGAAAGCCGACGGAATGTTAACATTCAGCAGCAAATCGTTGGTTATGGCATAGTAGTAATCAAAGGTCATGGTTACCCGGTCTTCCAGCAGTCCCAGATCAATACCCGCACCACTCTGGGTAGTAGTCTCCCAGCTTAGCTGACGGTTACTGATGGTACTGGGTGAAACACCGCCAAATACACCGGTTCCGTAGGGATAGTTTTCAGCACCCAATAAGCCGATGGCACCGTAGTTGGGAATCAGGAAGTTACCGGTCTGACCAATACTGGCACGCAACCGCAGGTAATTAATCTGCGGAAGATCACGGATAAATCCTTCCTCTGACATGAGCCAGCCGGCTGATACCGACGGGAATACCCCCCACTGATTATCGGTACCAAAACGCGATGAGCGGTCGGCGCGGATGGTCAGCGTGGTGAAATACTTGTCGCGGAAGGTATAGTTCAATCGCGACAGATACGACAGCAGCGACCACTCCTCCGCCTGGCTGAATCCGCCGGCAATCTGCCCGGCATTCAGGGTACGGACCAGGTCATCCGGGAAGTTCACGGCAAAAACCATGTTCTGAGAAACATCCTCACGCTGGGCTGTAACACCGGCCAGCATGTTATAGCGGTGATCACCCACTTCGTTGCTGTAGTTGAAGGTATGCTCGGTAATCCAGTTCAGCGATCGTGACGCGTTTGCCTGTGCGTACGGGTTCCCGGTGGTCTGCGTACGGAAACGGAAGTCACGCGCCAGATAAAAATCACGCTTGAAGTCGTTTACGTCGGCACCAAAATAGGCCCGGTACACGAAGTTCGGAAGAATTTCATAGTTGGCATACATCGTACCGAAAGCGCGGATATGACGGATTTCATCATCTACATATTCAATAATGGCCAGGGCATTGCTCGCATCGGTCATACCGTTGCCGATGTGTGCCTGGTTATTGGTCTGGTTGAGTGTTCCGTCCGGATTCCGTGGCGAAACGGTCGGCGAGGTCACAATACCTGAGTAAATCACGCCCGGAGGCTGTGAGAAGTACGGGTTATTGACCGGCAGACGCTGATGCTGGGCGTAGGATGGATTAAAGGTTACGCCAACTTCAAGCTTGTCATTGACGCGGGCTTCTACGTTACTCATGAGCGTGTAGCGGTCGAACCCGGTGCGGTCAACAATACCATCCTGTGAAAACACACCGGTTGAAATGTAATAGCCCACATCGCTGTTGCCGCCGGCGATAGATACGTTGTGCGAGCTGGTAAGGGCGCGCTGGAACATCTCGCTCTGCCAGTCGGTATCGGTGCCGTCCCAGTTTATGAAACTCTCCGGTATCAATACGTTGCCGTCATTCGGCCGACCTTCGTTGGTCCGCGGATTAACCAGCGGCAGATTCGGATATTTCTGACGGAAGTTGTTGTTACGGGCATCGATGACGAAGTCAATAAGCTCCTCGGCGTTCATCAGGTCTACGCGTCGACCCACCTCCTGAACACCGACGAAACTGTTGTAACTGATTCGTGGTGCGCCGCCTCCCCGAAGTCCGCGGTTGGTAGTCACCAGTACAACACCATTGGAACCCCGGGAACCGTAAATGGCGGCCGCGGAGGCATCTTTGAGAATTTCAATCGACTGAATATCGTTCTGGTTGATGGTGGCCATGGGGTTGATGGCCGGCTCGGTGAAGTTCCCGCCAAGTCGCAGGTTCCGACCCTGAAGCGATGGGTTTCGGGTGAAAGGGAAGCCATCTATAACGTAGAGCGGATCGGTTCCGGCGGTTACAGTAGCTACCCCACGGATACGGATTTCAGGACCGGCACCGGGAACACCGGAAGGCTCCTGAACCTGCACACCCGCCAGTCGACCCAAAATCGCATTTTCAAAGCTGGCCGATGGAATCTCGCGAATCTGTTCCATAGATACCGATGCGATGGATCCGGTGACTTCACGTCGTTGCTGCACCCCGTATCCAACTACGACCAGGTCATCCAGTCCGAGAACATCGGGCTCAAGTCGGATGTCAATCTCGCTGCGATCCCCGATTTCAACATTCTGGGTACGGTAGCCGATGTAGGAAACCACCAGAACCTGTCCGCCCTCGGGCAAAACCAGGGAGTAATTGCCATCAAAATCGGTGGTGGTGCCGGAAGCGGTACCCTCGACCAGAATACTGACCCCGATAAGCGGCTCATCGGTGACGGCATCCACAATGTTACCGGTGATGGTGCGGCGTTGCTGGGCCTGCGTGCGGGTTTGCGAGCGGGTAGGCAACGGGCGATTTACAATCAGGATTTCACGATGTCGTGAAATAGCGGCCTCGAACGGCGTTGTTGCCAGGGTTTGATGCAATGCATCGGCAACCGTTGTATTGGCAAATTCCAGTGTGACCGACTCGTTCATCACCGGCATTTCGGCGTTGATGGCCAGTCCCAGGTTCCCCTGTCGGGCAATCTCGAGCAGCACCTGTTTTCTGGGCTGATCCACGAACGAAGCATCTACCCGGCGCTGAAGTTCAGCAATATCATTACCGTACTCCCGTACCGTATAAAATACCGTGTTCTCGGTCTGCATCATCAGTGCGTTGGCTGCCAGCGCATTAACGGGCAGATCCGCGCGCTGACTGAAACCCGCAAGCGGAATCAGCACAGACATCATCAGACATATTGTAAAGCATCTATGTATCATTGACGTACCTTTGTTTTGTTGACCCTTACAGCAGCAGCCACCTTACGGCAACCGTGCCCTTTTCCTCGTGTATCCAAGATTGGGAAACTGCCATATGACGGATGCGCCCTGGGACACTCCGCCCATCAATCAGTTTCCAAGATTCAAAAATCCAATGTTAAACCGGTTCGGAAAGTGCCGTCCCGGTTGTCTGTTTCTGCCTGCGGTGGGTTCGATGCACCAGCAGGTAATCTATCGTGTCAGCGTACCGGTCGGACCGTCAGCTCCACGCGATCTTCCTCAATCCAGTAATTCAGTTTGAGCGACTGTGAAATAACCTCAAACACGTGCTCCATAGACCGCACATCCAGCAGTGCAGTCAGTACAAATTCATTAATTTCCTGATCGCGCGTTACAATTTGGATATCATACCACCGCTCCAGCTGGGAAATAACCTCGGAAAACGGCGTTTCATGAAACTTCATGCGACCATTCATCCAGCCCAGGTAATCATCGGCGTTGACATCGCGGGTAACCATCGGCTGATTTCCGGCCCTCACGCTCACCAGTTGGCCGGGCGAGAGTACAACCCGCTCAGGGTCTGAAACGCCATTTCGTTCAACGGCCACGCTGCCGCTCTTCACAACGACATCTACCCGATTCTCGTTCTCATAGGCCCGTACACCGAAATCGGTACCCAGAACCTGAACGGTAACATCCCCGCTGCGGATGAGAAAAGGACGGTTTGGGGCATGAGCCACATCGAAACGAGCCTCGCCGGTCAGCTCTACTTGTCGGACATCCGGGGCGAATTTATCCGGGATGATCAGTCGACTCTCCACCGAAAGGCTTACTCCGGTTCCATCGCTGAGCATCAGATTCACACGCTGATTGCGATCGGTCTGAATCTCGCGAAACACCATCTCCTGAACCGGCGCCGGATCAGGCTTGAGGGCCATGTAGGTGATAAACACGCTGCTGAGTATGGTTACCAGCAGAATGGCGGCCAGACGGATGACCTGAATATGCCGTCGGTGTACGTAGCGCGACAAGCCGCGCGGATTGCGCTGCGTTGAACGGGTATCTCGCTGGATGGCTTCCGCAACCTTTTCCCAGTCGCGCCGGATGTCTTCACCCAGCATGGGTGAGGCGCCGGACCGGTAACGCGAGGCCGACCATAGCGTACGGGCATGCTCCATCAAATGGGCGAAATGCGGGTCTGAGGCAAGCCTTTCGCTTACATCCACCTGCTCCACGTCGGTCAGACTTCCGTCAAGATACCGGACGATCAGGCGCCACGCTTCTTCATTGTATGCAGATTGGTGTTCTTTCATATGGTACTAAGACAGCGCTGGAAGCGCTTTCCCCCAAAGACCTGTGATTTTTTTTCAAAAAAATTTTGGGTGAGCCGGGATTTCAGGTTTACACAGATGGCCTGCAGACAGGGTAAAACTGAAGCTGCTGCCCCGGCTGAACCAGCTCTTCACGCTGTCTGTGCCTTGGAACTGAACGCCGCAGACCCTTTGCACTGCACTACTTAAGATAGTCGCCCAGGGCCTCCCGCAAATCCCGCAATGCCAGTCCCATCTGATTCTCGACGGTTTTGGGCGATATAGCCAGGACCTCGGCTACCTCGCGCACCGACATATCATGCTGTCGATGCAGCACAAACACCATGCGCCTGCGCTCAGGGAGCTGCTCAATAGCGCGATCCAGCATCACCATCAGCTCCCGCTCCAGTGCGGTTGAATCCGAGGCAACATCCGTAAAATTCATCCCTTCAACAGAACGGTCCTCATATTTTTTCCGGGTTTTCTCTTTCTTGATGTAATTCAGACATTGGTTGTAAACCGCCCTGTACATGTACGTTTTCAGTCCGCCGGCCGATGGATTCCACTCCGCGCGCGACTGCCAGATTCGGATGAAAACCTCCTGGGTAATTTCACGGCCCGCATCGTACGAGCCCACCTGCTCAGCGGCAAATGCAGCAAGCGGCGCATAGAAATGGTTGAACAGCCCGCGATAAGCCCCTTCATCACCGTTTCGGGTGCCTTCAATCCAATCCGACTCCATAAGATGTGCGAACAGAAACATGGGTTAGAGCTGATAAAACGCAGAAAAGCCGGAACAGACAGTAAGCACTGAAAATCGACTGAACGTGAACCTTTTTTTCACCTACCGCAAAATGTAACAAAGTTTGGTGTTGTGCAATGTATATGTGGAATATTTCGCGCCGGTTGCCGCGCCGCACCAAAAAAATCTTCCCAGCAGTCAAATGGCGGATTTAGTACGAAATCCATATCTAACTGAATAAATGCCTATCTTTTACCCATCAAACCAATTTCACCTCATGGGCACCATCCCCCCGCCAATAGCAACACCGGCACCCCATACCTCGCTACGGTCCGCCCGATTCCGACTGTTCGTGTTGTGTACCATGGTTTTGGCAACCTTCCTTTGCGTTCATACCACCGTAGCCCAGCCCGACACCCGCACCTATATCTACGCCCCCTCGCCCGACTGGGAGCCCCTGGATTATTTCAACTTCCGCGATGAACATACCGGCATTCTGGCCGATTTCGTATCGCAGATGGAGCTTCAGACCGGCCTGCAGATTCAGCGGATCCAGCTGAACACCTGGACCGAAATCCTGGACTCCCTGCAAACCGGCGGTGCGCATCTGTCCATCGGAATCCACCCAACCCCAGCGCGTGAAACCTACCTCAACTTTACCGATCCCTTTCTGACCATCCCCATGGTCATCCTGACCAGGCGTAGTGCCCCCATCCGTACCAAAACCGAGTTGAACAACAGCACCGTGGCCGTAGTCCGCAATTACGCATCGACCGAGTATCTGATGCAGACACTGCCCGATGCAACATGGATTCCGGTTGAAGACGAACTCTCCGCCATGATCCAAACCGCTTACGGCCAGGCCGATGCCATGATGACCGACGTACTCACAGCCGGATACCTGATCCGCCGTTACGGCATTCAAAACCTGGTGCTCGGACCGGAATCCGATTTTGAATGGAAACTGGCCATTGGTGTGGTCAAGTCGGAACCGGAGTTATTTGACGTCCTGAGCAGCTACGTGGATGCCCTGCCCGACGATTACGACCAGATGCTGCTGCAGTCGCCCATGGAAATCACCCTGAGTGAGGCCCCGGGATTCTGGGAGCTCCATTACAAACTGGTCATCGGTGCATTTGCACTAATTATCGTTGCTCTGGCTATGTTTTTGGGACTAAACCGAAGGCTGAATCAACTGGTCAAACAGCAGGTCGGCGAAATTGAGCAGCAAAACGAGAAACTGCGGGAAATTGCCTGGCTGCAGTCGCACGAGCTGCGAGGTCCTCTGTGCCGGATGTCAACCATCCTTATCAATATGAAAGACCATGAAGGGTGCGATGGAGAAACCCGCGAAATGCTCAGCCACATCGAGCAGTCCATCCACGAAATTGATACGGTAATCCACACCATTGTGCGCAAGACCGACCGTCTGGATTTGGAGTAACACACGATAGTCCCGTTGAAACAACCAACTTTTCGGTACATTCAACCCGTGCTGCGCCCACTCCGCACGCCAACCCGGAAACCCTCGCACACACAAACAACACGTAGAACACATCACGGTTGAAAACCTCCCCACACTAATCTGAAACCCTCGCACCTATTGCTGTTGCTCATGAAAATCACCTGCTGCCTGTTCATCCTGCTAACCCTGCAGCTGACCGCCTGCACACCGGCGGATCCTTCTCAACCGCTCACACCCGACCAAACCACGACCCTGGACCGGGGACTTGAACAGATTGCTGCCGATTTTGAACTTATGGGACTGGCTGTGGTGTACATTCAGGACTTTCAGGTAGCCTACGAGGGGTACACCGGCCTGGCCGTTCGCGAAACCCAAACACCGCTCGATGCCAACAGCGTAGTCCGCATCGCCTCTCCCAGCAAATCACTCACGGCCATGGCCCTCATGCAGCTGTATGAGCAGGGGCTGGTTGACCTGGACGCCGATGTCAGCCGGTACCTCGGCTGGGAGCTTCGCAGCCCGCACTGGCCCGATGAGCCCGTGACCCTGCGCATGCTCCTCGGACACACCTCCGGCATTGCCGACGGTCCCACCTATAGTGCCTTCGCCCGCACCATGATAGCCGAGCGCCTCCCCCTTCGCATGCTCTTCACCGGCACCGACGGCACCCGGCGCTGGTCGGGCTACAGTCCGGACATCTTCTCCGAACACTGTCCCGGCACGTACTTCTCCTACAGCAACGCCGCCTGGGGCCTCATCGCCAGCGTCATCGAACGCGTCTCCGGACAGCGATTTGATCTCTACGCCCGGTCGCACCTGTTTGAGCCCCTCGGGGTCGAGGCCTCCTTCAACATCACCGATATCCGTCCGGAACACATCGCCGCACTGTACCGCTTCCAAAACGATGCCTGGACCCCGCAGATCGATTTCTACGCCGATGCGCCCCCTGCTGACCGGGGGTATGAAGGGTACGAACCCGGCCACAACGGTCTCATCTACGCACCCCAGGGCGGACTTCGAATCAGCACTCGTGGGCTTATCACCCTGGCCGATGTTCTGCTCAACCAGGGGCAGACCACTTTCTCCACCCCTCAGCCCGTGCGCATCCTGCAGGCCGAAACCCTCCGCGAGATGATGGCTGAAAACTGGCGGTACGATGGGAGCAACGGTGATACCTGGGACGACTTCTGGCGCTCCTTCGGACTGGGGCTGCACCGGCTTACCGGAGAGCCCGGCAAGGATGTGATTTTCGTGGGCGTGCCCATGACCGGCCACCCGGGCATTGCCTATGGACTACTCAGCGATGTATATGTTGATCCGGCTACCGGCACTGGGGTTATTTTCATGACCAACGGCAGCAAGCAGCCCTTTGCCTATGGAGAAACCTCCTTTTATCAGGTCGAGGAGGCGGTTTTTCAGCTGCTGGAGACCGTTAAGGAGTAGATGGTTTTCAATAGCACACCGGATTCCGTATCATCCGATGTGTGGATTCTACGCACTCACCGCCCTGGGCAGCATTCCTGCGGCGCTGAACGACCAGCCTGAACTGCTGGCAGTGACCACGGGTATAGCCGCGCTGTCCTGGTACAACTTCGCCTATGCCACCCGCCACAATCCGGACCGCAAATTCGGCACCAATTTCATCGGGCCCAATGCCATTGCTGCCGGTGCCGTGCTGGCAATCATCCTGCCAGATGTCCTGTACAGCACCGCCCACACCCATTTCAGCCTGCTGGCATCGCCCAAAGAGCTCGGCGTCCGGGAGCGATGGTGAGCCGGGGATGCGAGTACGAGACCAATCCGTGCCCCGGCCCTGAGTCCTGCACCGGACCATAAAATCTAGGTGCCGACAAGAGCCATGTCGCTCCCCGAACAGATTATGCGCTTGAGAGGATAGAAGGAAAAACCCTGAATCCAAGCTCATATTCATGCACACGAACCGACTCTTTTCAATTACCCTCGCACTGTTGGTCCTGGTCGGACTGACGGCAACCCAAACTGCAAACGGACAAGACCAACCCGATCGCCAACGCATAGACGGGTTCAACCCCTTCACCAGTCAGTCGATCACCGCCCAATCTGCCTCAACCCTGTCAACCGAACCCGAGCGAACCCTGCTGCGGGAAGGCTCGTTTCAAAACGCGGTCGGCTCGGCCCACGCCATCAACGGAAAATGGATCGCCGTGGGGGCCGGCAACCAGTCGCCCTCCGGCACCTCCAACCGCACCGGCATGGTGTTCATCTACGAACGCCTCCCGGACGGCACCACCACCCTGAAACAGGAACTGGCCCCCGGAAACCTGGAACTGAGTCGCGGTTTCGGCAACAGCCTGCGTTTCCACGGAAACACCCTGATCGTGGGCGCCTCCGGCGACCGTAACGAGGCGATCTACGTCTTCGAACTGGATGACAACGACACCTGGACCCTCAGCCAGCGCATCGATAAGCCCAATGAAAACAGCTTCTCCCAATTCGGCGGCTTCCTCGATACCGACGGAAACTACCTGATTGCCGGCACCCTGAATGACGGGGTCTACCTCTATATCCGGAATTCGGGCACCTGGGACTTCCTCACCCGCGTGGAAGTCCCCGGCGTTGACGCCACCCTCGCCCCCTACCCCGCCATCCTCGACCACCAGACCTTCGCCGTCCTCACCGAAACCGATGTCCACATCCTGCGCATCAGCGGCACCGAATTCACCGAATCCCAGCGCATCGCCATTCCCGCACCGGAGATCACCAACATTCGCAACGTACGTATCGCCAGCTCCGGAGCAGCCTTCGCCCTGAGCAACCTCAACGACTCCGGCACCTTCGCGAGCACCGGCGCTGTCTACCTGTTCGACCGTATGCCCAACCAGACCTGGGCACCGATGGATACCCTGCGTGCACCAGACACTGTTGAAAACACCACCTTCGGCACCTCCCTGCACCTCAGCGGCGATCGACTGCTGATCGGGAACTACGGGGAGAACAAAGCCCACCTGTACCGGCGCGAAACCAACCGCACCTGGTCGCACCTGACCGATATCCATGGCGAGATGAGCAGCCTGAAACGACTCACCAACAACCAGCCGGCCGTGGCGATGCAAAATAACATCCTGCTCAGCGGGATCACCAGCAGCCTGGACGGGGAGTCCTACCTCTTTGAAATCGATACCGACTTTGAACCCCTCGCCTACTTCAACGGCGCCCTGTCCGGCGACCCGGTCTGGTTCCCCACCTTCACCTGGTTCCGGAGCCTGCCCTTCAACACCGTCGGGATGTCCTTTGCGATGTCGGGCCGCAACCAGCAGGGGGTTCCGCAAACCCGTCTGGTGACCGCTCCCAACGCCGACCGACCCAATCAGTTCACCGATGACAGCCAGCTCATTGCCGACTTGTACGCTCCCCAGGGAGGCCTGCACTGGGTGCGACCCGACCGTAACGCCGGGCCGTATTTCTTCATCAGCGGGTACCCCGAAGACCTGGCCGATCCCAATCGCGCTGCCTTCTTTGACGTAGGCAGCACGGTCACGGAGATTCCCTCCAACCTGCCCGACATCGGCGGAACCGCGGCCTGGTCCGACCTCGACGGCGACGGTCTGCTGGACGTGGTCCTATCCGGACTGGAAGGCAGTTATTTTGATAACAACCGGGCCACCCGCATCCTGCTCAACCAGGGTGACATGCAGTTTGAGCCGGTCGATCTGCCGGAAATTGCCTCGCGCAATGCCAACGCCGTACTCATCTTCGACTTCTTCAACCGCGGCCTCAAAGACATCCTGCTGGTGGGGCTGCAGGCATCAGGCGGCGGCACGGAAAATCTGCTGATCCGCAATCTGGGCAACGGCGCCTTTGAAGCCGATCCCGACAGTCCCCTCAGTGTGGTATCGTCCAGCACCCTCATGGAAACCGTCGCCATGGGCGATCTGGACAATGACGGGCATATGGATCTGGTTATCGGCGGCTGGTCCGGCACTGCGGAAAGCCCCATCGGAATCTGGTGGAACAACGGGGATGGCACTTTTTCGCGCACCTTCTTCCGAAGCACGCTGATCTCCGGGAGTTTCGGCCTCCATATTGAAATCGCCGACATCAACAATGACGGTCTGCAGGATATCCTGTACAGCGCCGATAACGATTTCACCCGGACCAGCACATCCTATCTGTTCGAAAACCAGGGCGAGCGCAGCTTCAGTATCAGCACGCCGGACCTGCCCGCCATGCGTCGGGGCGGCATCACCGCCGGTGACATCACCCTCGACGGACAACCGGAGCTTGTGGCCTTCGGCAGCGACAATAAAAATAACCCCGTGCTCACCGCCTACCGCAACGGATTACCGCAGCAGCTTTATACCCGTCCGGACGCACTGGAAAACCTGCAGGTTGCCCTCAACGAGCAAGGGAATCTGGTGGCAAGCTGGGATCCCGGCACCGATGCCATCACCCCCTCCGAAGCCCTCACCTACAACGTACGCATCAGCACCTCGGACCTGGAAGAAGACCTTGACAACATCACAGAGTCCATGAGCTTCACCAGCGGCGTACTGCGCACCAAAGGACCGGGCAACGCCGGATTCCTCACCCAATTCGCCCTGCCACCCCTGGAAACCGGTCAGGAGGTCGTTATTTCGGTATCGGCCGTCAATCACCATGGGTTCGCCTCGCCGTTTACCAGCACCTCCTGGAACGCCGCCAGCCGGTTCGCGACCGTACAGGACCTCATTGCACCCATCGCCAGCGGTGCTTTTCATCCGAACTGGGTGGATGTCGACCGCGATGGGAACCTGGACCTGGCCTTCCGACCGCTGTTTGGAGGAACGCCCGCGGCCGGCGTCTCCATTTTTGAGCTGAGCGACGGACAGTTCGTGGAGCAGCCTGACATGGTGCCGGGGAGTCGTGCCGAATGGGGCGATTTCAACAACGACGGATGGCCGGATGCCGCCTATGTCAACGGCGACTACCTTGCTGTGGGTCTGAACAATCAGGACGGAAGCTTCTCCACCGACACCGAAAACGGGATTTCTATGCGGGTGAACGACCTGGCCGTGACCGACTACAACAACAACGGCGAGATGGGCATCATTGTGGCCTCCGGCTCCTTTACCGATGACGACAGCACCCGGGTCGTGCGACACATCGGCAACGGGGCGCTGGAACTGACCGACATCGTACTGCCTCCGGCGCTCTCGGCAGAAGCCGGTGATTTCAACAACGATGGATGTGCGGATTTGCTGCTGCAGGTCCTTGACGAGGAGACCTCCACCGATCAGCTCACGGTCTACGCAGGCGACTGTACCGGCGCGTTTACCGAGTCTGTGGTGCTGCTCGACGAGGGTTTCATCCACCACGCGCTGTGGGGCGACCTCACCGCCAACGGGTATCCGGATGTGGTGGCTGTGGTTAGTCCTGACACTGAAATTGCTTCGGCGGTGCACAACATTCACATATTCCCGAATCAGGGTGACGGCACCTTCGGGGATGCCGTGGTGTACGAGGGGTTCAGTGCGGTTCGACCGGTGCTGGCAGATATCAGCGGCAACGGGTACGCCGATCTGCTTATCAACGGCGGCACGGAATCGTTGCAGGATCCAGCCAGCGCGCTGCTTAATGCCGGTGACGGTTCGCTGGAATTCACAGCTGTGACGGGAATCGGGGCCTATCCGGGCGGCATGATGGCGGCGGCCGACGTCTTCGGCAGCGGTCGGGCGGATGTATTTGCAGGTGGACGGGTCAGCGACAGCAACGGGGCGGAAAACGTCGCCTCCTTCTACCGGAATTTCTCAGCCTCGCCGTACGAAGCTGCCGGTGCGCCGGTCGGTCTCTCCGTTGATCCTGATCAGTTTGTAACCTTAAGCTGGGATGGCGGTGAGGCGGGCACCACGCCGGCTTCCGGCGTGACTTACAACCTGCGCGTGGGTACGGAGCCCGGCGGGAACGACGTCATCAGCGCTCTGGCGCTGGATACCGGGAAGCGGCTGGTAGCCCGGCCCGGGAATGTGGGTGGTGCCACCTCGGTGGTCCTGCGCGATCTGCAGCCCAACACCACCTATTATTGGAGCGTGCAGGCCATTGACAACCTGCATAATGGATCGGCCTTTGCCGAAGAGCAGACCTTTGTAAGCGGTCCGGTCAGTCTGGACGGCGGGATGGAGCTTCCGGCTCAGGTTGAGCTCTCGCAAAACTATCCCAACCCGTTTAATCCGTCGACCAGCATTCGCTTCGGGTTACCGGAATCGGACCAGGTGCGGATTTCGGTATACGATGTAACCGGCAGACTGGTAAGCGAGGTTGCCGACACCCGATTTCAGGCCGGGTATCATGTTGTCCGCTTCGACGGGTCGAGGCTGGCCAGCGGTGTGTACCTGTACCGGCTGCAGACCGGAAACACGGTGCTCACCCGCAAGATGAGTCTGGTGAAATAAACGCGGAATACTGGACGGTTCGCGCGATTATCCACCCATTGCGTGAACCGTGCCTGATTATCCTGTCTGCCCGGAGGCCTTGACCGGCACTTCGGGCAGGTCAGGCCTGTGCTTCGCGTTGTTTGCGGGCGTCAATAAACGAACGGATGCCGGCATACAGATAGCCCATGCTGGCTACAGCGAAGACGCTCTGTGCATAAACAGCCGCTGGTCGGGCCAGCTCAGCACCGGTGAACAGCGAGCCGATAAAGCGGAAGAGTCCGCCCACCGATCCCAGCAGACCGAGCAGGACAATAGCCATGGCTGCGTGCATGAGGTGGCGTCGAAGTCCTTCTTTAAGTCGGGAAATCACAGCAAAAACAAGTACCAGCGCACCAAAATAGGCCGGGATCAGGGCTGTAGCCTGTTCCATACCGGTCACTGCCCAGGCAACTACGCCAATGGCAATAAAAATCACACTGTAGAAGAGAGAAACGTTAACCATCATGGTTTTAAGGGGTTAAATTAGGGGTAGCAGCGTCAAAACCTGGCTCTACAGTGGATAGAGCTGGAATTGACCAACATTAAATTAGGGACAGTATTAGAGTCGAAGCACCGGTTCCTGATTATGTTGCCTGCGTTTACGGCCGGCGAAACGTGGTGCCGGATTGCGTGCAGGCATCTGAACGGCGTTGACTAAATATAACCCCACAACACCCCCCATCGTTTGAAATAATCTGTAAATACGTACATGGGATGTGATCCGGCACAAAAAAAGCCCTGAACCGCGTTGTTGGGCAATTCATGGCTATGTAAAGTACACCCGTAGGGATTCCTGGCATTACCGTCTCCATTAAATGGGCATTAAGGGTGCATTTTAAGCGTTTGAACAAACAAGGTGAATTTTAATCGTCGCTGCCTGGAAGTATAAATGACGTCATTCAGCGGCAATTAAGTTGTTTATCTGAAACGAATTGATCAAATTTGATTATAGATGATGATTATTTGCAAGTTATAGCAGAATGCGGATTCGTTATTTCGATGATATTTATATGCATTTGCTACAGGCCAATGACGTCATCAAGAGCATGCATTTATTGCCTGTATTACAAGTTGGGCAAGAATTGACCACAGAATCTTATACGACCCGTAAGTTTTTAACCATGGAAAACAACCTGCAAACGACAAAACTTGAATTGATTCAATGGCTCTCAACCATTGATAGCCCAACTATCATTGAGAAACTGCTGGCCATTCGGGACAGTGAAAAAGAAGCGTACTGGGAGCGTTTATCAGCTGCTGAAAAGGAGTCCATCAATAAGGGAATTGATGATGCTGATGCCGGCAAGCTGAAAGACCACGATCAAGTCAGAAAGATATATGCCAAGTGGCTTTAAAATCCTGTGGACAGACCATGCGTTGTCTGAATTATCGGATACGATAAAGTATTTAGAAGAAAACTGGACAGTGAGTGAATTGATTCAATTCGCAAATGCTGTCGATAAGACTCTTGAAATCATATCCCGTCATCCAGATATTTTTCCCACCTTTAACACAGGTAGAAAGATTCGCAAAGCGGTGGTTGATCAAAACAATACACTATACTATCGGATTGCAGAGGACTCAATTCAAATTCTTTCTGTATTTGGAACCAGGCAAAACCCTGAAAAAAGAAAGTAGAAACGGTGGAGTTCGCAGTTCTGTACAAGTCTGACAATTAGAGTCAGGTCTTGCACAAAAAATAGCCCTGAACCGCGTTGTTGGGCAATTCAGGG
Organism: Bacteroidetes bacterium HLUCCA01; assembly: GCA_001314545.1. Taxonomy (GTDB): domain Bacteria; phylum Bacteroidota; class Rhodothermia; order Balneolales; family HLUCCA01; genus HLUCCA01. Next base: position 2,117 of record LIHN01000005.1, on the reverse strand, counting down.
CTATGTTGCTGGTACACCCGTAGGGATTCGAACCCCATACCTTCTGATCCGTAGTCAGATGAAAATCAAGCTTAAATACTTCATTAAGGGCATTTTAAAAATACTGACTACCAAATCGACTACCAGATAAATAAAAAACGGGAATTCACTATTCCCATCCCTCATTCGGAAACCATACCCTCGCAAAGTGTTCTCCTCGTACCAAGCACTCTGTCGGTGACCATAAAAACTTATCCAACCGCTCCATAACAGTTCGAAAGTCGGATGGCAAATCTTCCTGGCCTATTTTCTTTATAAAGGCTCGCCATTGAGTGACTTTATTTTTATCTGCATAAAAAAGCTCTTTAAAGACGAATGGTTTCTCCGTAGGGACATCGGTCTTTCTTCTGTCAAAAGTCTGTTTTATCGCTTCTTGCAGTATAGTACCATCAAAACTTAGGTTACTACTCAAAAACCAGATATCATAAAAATCTTTCATACGACTGTTAAGAAGGTCAAGGTCGATCATAGCCTGATACTTCTCAGCTATAGCCGTTTCCAGTGTATAAGCTCGAATAATTGGATTTTCCTCATCCAACACGGTCGGAAACTCAACCCAAATCGGATCTGGTGTGACGATGTCACCAAAACCCATATCAATCTGAATATAGATCTTCGCATTACCAAGATTTCCTCTTATCCTGAATCGATAGCCCTGATACACATTATTTTCTCTGATTTCATCGGCTTCGATATCATTGGAATGAAATTCCAGACCATCCTCTGCTACCTGAACAGTACAGCAATTCGCTACTACCCTTTTCATTTTTTCAATACCTGAATCATTCGTGCCCAGGAAATCAATATCACGAGTAGAACGTATTTCTGATATGCCTGACATGCGTAGCAGCAGTGCTCCCTTCAGTATGAATTGTTCAACATATTCAGACCGGCTCACTCTGTACAGAAACCTCTCCATAGCGTAATACTGAAGAAGTTCATTGAACGGACGGTTTGATTCACGTGCTTTGTTCAAAAGTTTTTGATGAACGGATGCGGCTTTTCGTTTTTTATCTTTATCCATTTACACTTGCTTCCAGATAGGGCTTCAGAATCTTTTCAACTCTGCAGATTTTAGCATATTTCAGAATTTCTTTTACTGCTATTTTTTTCTGGTAAAGTCCCGTTTGGAGCGCTTCAAGAGCAATTTGTTTGCCAATCTTGTTTCTGAATTTGAAACAGTCTGCAATAGTTTTGGCCGGACTATAGACCTGGATTGTTTGTCCGTCAATTTCATGCTTTTCTACACCTTCGGTAAAGCTTTCATCGGTAAATCGATATACCTCAACAGGTGGGTAATCTATCTTTGGATTTCTTTGAGTTCGTGCGATGGCGATATGAACTCTATGAGGAATCTCTTTGGTCATTTCATGAAAGTCGAGCGCCGATAGCAGACAAATTTTTGCATTGGGAACCCTGGCTGCAACAATTGCAATATCTGGATTGGAAAGCGTAAAATCTGCGGCCAGTGTATAAAGGCCCCGGTCTAATTTTGTGAGATAACCATCATCTCTGAGTTTATATAGCGTTCTGGGGTGTATACCGGCTGATAGAGCTTCTGACGTTCTTAGAATTCCACCCCTATTTTCAAAGACACCAAGTGCTTTCCGAATAATTTCTTTTGAAGTGTACATGACATGGATTAAAGTGCATACATTTACTTATAAGTGTATGCGTTTTTATCCACATTAGCAATTTCTATTCATCACATAATCATCATTTGCTTTCCGCACATTCCAACTCAATCGAGGCACGCACTAGCTCCCCAAAGTGGCGAAGTGGCGAAAATTATAACCTGAGCAACGGTCGTCTTTTCAAGAAAATACAAACAGTAGCATCCAACCTCCAACAAGACTTACAACTTTCCCCACTTCGCCACTCCCCTAATCTCGCCCCGTTTCTGGTATAAGAACAATGAGCCTTGCTCATTAATACTCACCAAATCTCTTATACCATGAACCTTCAAGACTTCATGTTTCCGGTTACCGAGCGCCAGGTAGCCGTGAACGACTTACATCATAACGGCGCACGTTGGAAGGATAATCAAACCTTCCTGCCATCCCCGTACAAAGCCATTG
>LIHN01000009.1 GCA_001314545.1 Bacteroidetes bacterium HLUCCA01 | reverse complement strand
CCTCCAATCCAAAAATGATTCTGCTTCGCGCATGCTTTCCCTCCATATCGTTCGCGTTCGTTTCTTTATAGAGTCGCGAAACCCGGAAATCTTACATCGACCTGCACAACTTTCGGAACGAAAGGGGGTATTTAAGACGATACCGAACCGCCCGCCGCACTGAACGTACCTCCTATAAATCGTAAGAGAGCCTGCGCACCGACTCCTGAACCGATCCCCGGCAAAGGCGATTATAGACATTGAAACGTTGGCTATAATATCGTATCGTCGTTAAGTAAATAAAGATCGAAGCGTAGTACCCAAGATGCCGCTTCAACGTGCACCCCACCCATAAAGAAAGCATGAATCTATTCGTCGGAAATACCGATTTCGACTGGTACAGCTACCACGTGCGCAGAACCGATGTGGAGGAGGTCAACTTCTGGCGACCCATGGGTAACGCCGGGTTCAGTACCCTCAAAGAAGGCGAACTCTTTTTCTTCAAACTCAAAAAAGCACACCAGGGGAAAATCGTTGGGTTCGGACAATTTCTGATGTTCCAAAAAATGCGCGTACTCGATGCGTGGGACACCTTCGGCTTCAATAACGGAGTCAGCTCGCAGCGGGAAATGATGCACCGCATCGATTACTACATGCGGAAAAACGGAGGAGGGTCGGCCTCCCTACACCATGAAATCGGCTGTATCATTGTCACGAATCCGGTTTTCTTTCCGAAGGAATATTGGGTGGATGCGCCCGAAAACTGGAAAGATCAAATTGTAACGGGTAAAACCTACGCCATTCAAGATTCCGTAGGACGGCGAATCTACAACGATAGTCTTGCAATGGCGGAACTACTCCGCATGCCTTTGGTCGATGATCTGTTCGGATCAACCACCATTCTTGACGAGGGCGATCGGTACGGAGAACCCATGCTTACCCGTCCACGACTCGGACAAGGAGGATTTCGACTAAAGATAAAATCCATCTACGGAAAATGTGCCGTCTCCGGTGAGCACTCCACCCCCGTACTAGCGGCACACATTAAACCGTATGCCCAGGAGGGAAGTCACGATATTCAAAATGGGATATTGTTGCGGTCGGACATCCATAAACTCTACGATCGCGGATACGTCACTGTGGATCCGGACTACACCTTCCGCGTCAGCTCCCGCCTCAAAGACGAATTTAACAACGGAAAAACCTACTACGAACTCGAAAACCGCAAAATCTGGCTACCCGGAGACCCGGAGTACTGGCCCAGCCGTGAGAATTTAGAATACCACCAGCAGGTTTTGTTTCGGGGGTGAGATTGCCACTTTTAACTAACATCGATTAGCTATGCAAATACTTCATGAGCACGATCTCCCTATGAGTCTTCGGGTGATTACCAGTCTGGATAAGCGGCGCAAAGTGTATAAAAAAGTAGGTTGGCTCTATGTTTTGCGGAACAGAGCACTGAGTGGGTCATATCTAAAGGTTGGTATGACGTCAAAATTTCCATACCACCGACTAGCAGAGCTTTCAAAATCAACTTCTATACCAACCGATTTCGAACTTGTATACTACGTACATGTAGGTCATATTAACCATGCGGAACAATACGCGCATTCGGTGTTAGCAGACTACCGTGTCTCCAAAAGAAAAGAATTTTTTGACACCACCATTGCTAAAGCTGTTCACGCAGTAGATACAGCTTCCAGAATTTTTCCGCTATTGATATATGACAAAAACGGATCCATACTATCTCAACCGGAGCAAGACCTGAAACCGAAAGTTTTGCGATGTACTTCGTGTTCAACGGTTAATCGAGTTCGTAATTTATTGATCTCAGTCAGAGTAAAGTGCGCCAATTGTGCCGAAGTCATCATTGGATAGTTAAAATCAACTTGTTGATTGATAGGACAGGGAAAACATGTAAGCTACGTGCTATTGATATATTCGGCTAAGGCTTTTCTAACTCTCGATAATCGCATTCAATGCTGCATCGATTTCACGCCAAGGCTTATCTAAATTGATAGTTCGAATTGCTACGTCATGCTTACCCCACCTGTAAGCATATGAAAAATCGTTATTTCGAGCTGCATAGAGTAATAAACCCTTTAATGCTTTGTTATGGCCATTTGCAAAATGGGTCATATAGCTAGTTAGCTGATACAAATGACCAGAATGTAAAGATTCCCTGTTTCCTGATTCATATTCCCTGAATCCGGTGGCTCTTCCATAAAATTTGGTGTCAGCAATAACTATCTGATCTGATTTTTCAATTACAATATCTGTACGCATGATGGGCAGTATATCTCGTGATGCTGCATCCGTGGGATTAAAATTCCAGTGGATGTTTGTCGCTCCAACCTTAGCATCAGTCAAGTGGCGGGTGTAATAATTTCGTACAAAACTTTCGAACAGCCGGGCTAAAGCTGCGTGATCACGTTCGTAGTCGATGAAAAGAGTAGCATTCCCTACTTGGTGTACAGAGATTTGGGAGGCGATTAATTTGCAGATATGTATCGCCAGTTGGTAGTAGCGGTTGCTTCGGGTGTATCCAATGTTTATAGATACGATTCCAGAAGGATCCAGAATTGGTACATCACCCAATTTGATGAAAAAGCCACGAAGTTGTTTTCTTGTGGAGGCTGTGATATCATATGATCTCAATAAATAAGTTAAAGTCGATTTTAAAATGATATTTAGTGTAGTATGTGTTGAAAGCTCATCAAAATTACATGATACACTAGTATGTTTGAGATACATCAAACGCGCTGTTTCACGAACATTGATTCTACCTCTCACCTTTTTTAGAACGTCAAACTCAGGCTTGTAATCAACTTGCAGTCCTTTTCTGAATATGTAACTGCACTCAACCAATAGTAACCTGGAAAACCACTCAATAGGGGATTCAAAGTCGTCAATGCCCGATTCCTTGTGCTTGCTTGTAATCGGAATATCCCATGCATAGCTAAGCATATAACATAGGTTCTCAATTGGTATAGCTGAACTCATGCCATCAACAACTCCGTGATTAAACGACGTACTTTTTTCTCGTCGTCGAACCAATATTCATGCAGAAGAGGCTCGATTTCAAAACGGATTATTTGTTCAAACTTTCGTTTAGGGTCATCAATAGGTTGACCTGTACAGAAATAGCTTTGACCAATACAAAATGACTCGCCTAGACTTGAATCTGACCGAATCTGTTCATTAAGCCACTCGATTTTTTCAACCCATTTTTCAGCAATACCCTCATTCAGCCCCAAGTGCTGTAGATATTTTTTAAATGCAGCATTCAGCTGGGGGTCCATCGTTATAAACACAAACCTGCGTCTAAGTGCATAGTCTACCATTGCCAAGGAACGATCAGCTGTATTCATAGTTCCAATCAGATACACATTCTCCGGTATGTAGAATTCGGGCTCATTATCCCGGAAATAAGGCAGGGTGAGTGCGTGAGCTGGTCCTCGCTTATCATGCTCAATCAAAAGCATCAGTTCGCCAAACACCTTGCTCAGGTTGCCTCTGTTAATTTCATCTATTACCATGAAGTACTTCAGTTCCGGATTTGCACGTGCCTGTTCGCATACGTCCATGAACAATCCATCGCGTAGCTCAAATTTATCTTTGACCGGACGGTACCCCCGGATGAAGTCTTCATAAGAGTATGATGGATGAAACTGAACGGTCGTGATACGATCGTTATCTTTTTCACCCATGATATACCAGGCTAAACGCTTTGCAAAGAATGTTTTTCCGGTACCGGGTGGACCTTGAAGAATGATGTTCTTTTTATACAGGAGTAATTCGACAATTTCATCTACCTTGCCGATATCCATGAAGAGGTCATTTTGGATATCATCACGGGTATAGAGGATATTCTCACCAGTCAATTCAAGTTTTGCCACATCCAATTCCTGCGACTCGCCAGAAGTATTTCCATTACTATCATCTTTCTCCCCATATTCATCCGGCTCAGTGTCGTTCATGCGTTTATTTACCCACAAAATATCTTGGAATATGAGTAAGGAAGAATCCCAGTTAAATGGATGGCCATCAATGCGTTCATCGATGAGTGACTGCAGTTCCTTGTCGCGACTAATAGTATCTCGAAATTGTTCAGCCAGCTGGGAGTAGTGCTCGTACTTAAGCCCTGCCAAAGCAGGTTTATCACCGGAAACCTGTTCCAGGAGTAATTGGTAGATGTCATTTTTGTAAATGGGATATCGATCTGGGAACATAGATGCAAGGATTACCGACATCTGACGTTCATCGAAGTGTTGTTTGAATGGTTTAGCCGTATCGTCTGATATCTGCCGGGCAATTTCTTCCGCCATTTGCCTGGCCGCACTAAAACGAGCTGATAGGCTCATTTCATGATTTGAAATCGTGGTGAAAATGTCTTTAATCGCATCCGGATTGTAGCTTGCCATGTAGTGAAAAGCGCTTAAGCCGATGTGATAAAACAACCTGGTATGTTCAGAGAAACACTCTTTTAACATAGCACCAAAGTTTTCGGCATCCATGTCAAAATGGCGTTGAAAATGAGAGATAGCTTTCCACTTAAATATCTCATCGTCTACCGGAGCTGTTCCCCAGTACTCTTTATATCGATGTATTAGATGCTTGAAATAGAATGTTTCAGAATCCTTTAGCAGTTCTTCACGTAAAGTAGGACTGGTGATAAGCTCTTCCAATTCGTGGTTATGGTACTTTTTATAGTTGGTAGATTTCCTGAGGTCGCTGTAAATCCCTGCCATTGCTAGCAACCCACTTAGTAGTTCATCTTTCTGGCGAATAAACTGTTTGGCACTGACCGTAACGGCAACCACATCGTCATCTTCACCCTTCTGAAGTGCAAAAGAGTTGTCGCTAATTCGTTCAATCTCTTTAATCTTAATTGCGTCAGATTTGCGCATTGTTATCCAGAGTTTGTCTTTCCCCTGTTTGTTATACAGAGCCAGAACAAGCCGGGCATGGAGGTTAACACCCAGCCTCCATTTTGGGTTGTTTAGTACTGTCACGGCGGTTTTGGGGTTATCCCTAGTCAAGCCAAGATGGTGGTAGAGTTTTTCAGCAGCATCTAAAAAATGGATGAGGTGCTCTTCTCGCTCTAGTCGTTGGATGACTTGCCGTAGTTTATTCATACACAAAGACGTTTTGTTAAAGGGGATGCGAATGGTTGCAGCAATATAATTGATATGATCTTTGCTACATAATCGTTAACAGTCGAATCAATTAAGCATTGATACACAAAAAGATATACAATCACTCTTAAACAGTATCCGCTATATACTCATAAATATTATCATCCACAGCCCGATCGAGCTTGAAGACTAACTTAACCACTGAGACCTTATTACCATTATAATCCTTCAGATGGGTTTCTTCAAAGGACTCGTCAATAGGTTTCACATCTCCCATGAAATAGAAGTCGGTTCCCTCATCGTTGCTTTTTTTGATGAATAGTGGAATACGCATTCCAGAAGCTTCATTGCTGCCAAATAAGTCATTCGAATCACTATGGCTATTGCGAATTGCGACCACATCAGGACTCTTTAAATTTCGATTGGATTTAGACATCCATTGAAATTCTTGTCTATTAATAAACACATCATCATAATTGGTTGTGGCAGAGATGTTGTCATGCTTATGATAATTCACAAATACCGGACAATTCTCTTTATTCGGAGCAATTATATAACCACCTACATTCTGTGCTAACGGATTCTTATCCCAGTTTAGAATTCGGAATACGTCCTTTCGCGAATACTTGCGATACAGCTGAAAACCATCAAAAAAATGATCACTATTGAAATCCGCATCATATAATTTGATGGCACAACGAATGTTGTCTAACAGGTATGCTTTGAATTGCTCATTTCGGAGTCTATCTACGAGCGATTCATGCAATTCAATGCTATTGCCATCGTAGGACAGGTTTTTAAACCCAAATATGTCAGATATCCGCTTAAGCTTGCCTTCGAAGTTTTGGGTGACAAAGCTCAAATTGACATTATTCACAGCGGAAGCTATAGTCGCATCGGATGGTTGGTATCCATAGCGTTCCTTTATAAATGCCCGAAAATCATCATGGGTTATAGATCCATGTGTGATGAGTAAATGAAGGAGATGCGATTCTTCTATACGCTTTGTGTTATTTACTTCAGTAGACAAAAACGCAAGGAGGCGACTGGATTCATCGTCAATATTAAACTCGATATCACGCTCAACGGACTTCACAAAATTGAAATACGATTTCTTTGCATCAACAAACGTAAACGGATCCCTTGATCCATGTTCTACAAAGTCGCACATACTTGGGATGTGCCCCAACTTATATTTCAAGAGCTGATAATCATTCTTCATATCCTTCGAAAGATTCAGCTTCGCACTATCAATCGCTTCATAAATCCGCTCTTTGGTAATCTTGTCGAAGTTAATCGTAGAACTACCAGGGATGGACTGACTTCCAGTAGACATCAGCTTCCGAAGGGTGTCTTTGTTGTAGCTGTTATCGCCGTAAAGGGCTATTGGCACCAAGTAGTTTCGCTGATAATTACCAATGAAGTCAATTACAGTTAAGTATTCCTTGCCATCGATCTTTCGAAGTCCTCTACCAAGCTGTTGCACAAAAATGATAGCCGATTGGGTAGGACGAAGCATAATGATCTGATTAACGCGCGGAATATCAATTCCCTCGTTAAAGATGTCTACCGTAAATATGTAGTCTATTTTGACAGCTGGATCATCGCTTTCCAATCGCAAAATAGCCTTTGATCGTGCTTCTTCTTGATCTTCGCCGGTTAACGCAATGGTTTTATATCCTCTCTCATTGAACAACGCAGACAAAGCACGGCACTCGTCTTTTCTGGAGCAAAAAATTAGGCCTCGAACGTTTCCATCATCACAGCCATAAAACGTTGCTTTATCTATAATCCTGTTAACACGTTCTTCAGCAGTTAGTAAATTGAAATCTGCAGCGTCATCGACCAAGTTTCCGTCAATGGATAAGTCCGAAACCCCATAATAATGGAAGGGACTCAGCATATCTTCTTCCATAGCCTTGTGCAAACGGATTTCATAGGCGATGTTGTAATCAAATAACTTGAACACATCTAATCCATCCGTTCGCTCGGGCGTAGCGGTCATGCCTAATAAGAAATCCGGCTCAAAATAGCCCAGGATTTTTTGGTACGAGGTTGCGCCAGCACGATGAGTCTCGTCTATGACGATGTAGTCAAAATGATTCTTAGTGAAACGCTTAAGGTGTTCATCCTTAGAAAGCGTTTGAACAGTGCTAAAAATAAAATCGGCATACATATCTTGTTCACTACCGGAATAAAGGCCGGTTGTGATTTTGCCTTTGAACAAAGCCTCATATGCTTTCATGGAAGCTTCTGCGATATTTCGACGATGCACAACAAAAAGAAGCTTTCTCGGTTTCGATTCACGCACATCAAATGCTGACAGATAGGTTTTTCCTGTACCCGTGGCCGAAATCAGCAAGGCTTTCTTTTTTCCCGCTTCTCGGAGATGACGAATATTGGATAATGCATCACGTTGCATCAAATTAGGCTTGATCTCGCGATACTCAATGTCATACATTTTCTCGCGTAATCGTTTGTTGTGCTCAATTAGCTGTTGAAATTGTTTTTCATAGCGATCAATGAATGCATCATCTACTACCGTAGACTGTTTAAAGTCCAAAGCAAATTCACGTGCGGTTTGGGAAATGAGATCACTATGTTCCGTAGCCGTAACCTTAAGGTTCCACTCTCTATTTGAGCTGAGCGCGGATGCGGTAAGATTGCTGCTACCAATGATCAGGTCGAAAAGGTCTCCCTTTCGGAAGAGATAGCCTTTAGAATGAAAATTCCCCTCCGTAGCAATGCGAAGCTCGATATTCTTGAATTGCTTTAGTCGACGAAGGGCTTCGGGTTGGGTAAAGTTCAAATATTGTGAGGTTAATATTTTACCCTTGATATTTGCGTCGTTAAGCTCTTTCAACGTTTCTACAATGGTTGCAACGCCACTTGTTGTAATAAAGGCGACCGAAAACCAGAATTCATCGCAATTTTTTAGCTCTTTTAGAATTGTGGCAAGAACTTTCTTTCCAGCACGATGGTCATTCAGAATGAGATACGGTCTGAACGCTTGATTTGACTCAAGTTTCCGGTTAACGAATCCAGTGTGAAGACTTTGAATTAGATTGTGATAGGTATTCATCTATTCACGTTAACCTGTCTTGGTCGTTTACAATCTTATGCACAATTGGGATGTCGGCTGCGGCCCAGTCTATCGATGAAAGCTCTTCTTTGGGAAGCCATTTGAAGTCGATATGTTCACTTAAAGTGGGATCTTGCTCAATGGATGTACACAGGTAGGCATGCATGGTGAGCTTGAAATCAGGATAGGTGTGTGTGACGGTCGTAAAATATTCTAGGTTCCCGATGTTCATTTCGAGCTCTTCGCGTATTTCCCGAGTTAATGCACTCGTTCTTGTTTCGTCTTGTTCGATTTTTCCGCCCGGAAACTCCCATTTTTTAGAAATGTAATCTAAATAAGATTCTCCACGACGCACGCAGAGATAGCGATTTTGATGCGTGATGATAGCTGCTACTACTTCAATTTGTTTCACTGACAATACGTTTAAACTCGTGATCTATGTTAAGTTGGCAATATATATACTGCACATCTCTTTATATAGTAAAAGTTGGACGATATCGCGAGATTGTTATAGTGCGTTAACCCCATCACCCCCGAAACGCCTCCATCCCCCGCGTATCAATCAAATATGCACACCGCTTCTGCAGCGACTGAAGCGCTCCATCAACGCCAGCCTCCCGAGCAACGCCCAGTCCTTCGTACACTTCCTGCCAAAATAGGGCCTCGTAACTCGACTCGAATTGCTTCCACACTACCCCAATCCGATCCGCACTGCGCCATACCAATTCAGGCGCCGGAATCTTATCGGATTTCTGGGCATTCACCGCGGGCGTGACCGGAACCAAATTCCAAAGACTGTTATTCCGGGTCAGAGTAAACGGTAACATGTGATCGATATGGCGAATATCGGCCGGTCGACCGGTCCACACACAGCGCTGAACCGACTGCTCGAATACCTTCCTGGCCAGCACCACATCCCGGTCGCCAATCGGATCCGCTCGCAACAGCGTCAAAACCGTTTCTTCGGAAACCACCTCGGCGCCCTCACTCCGTCGCGAAATGGATGCCGTAAACGACGCCCATCCCGATAAAATGGAATCCTCTCCAACCAGCAACCCGCCCAACGCGTCAATGACTTCATGCAATTCGGGATGGATGTACACATCGCCAGCCTCCTTAAGCAGCGACCCGTAACTCAGTCCTTTGATACTTCCTTTCTGCGCATGAACCAGAGAGTAGGGCTCATTAAACACGGAATACCCCAAGTGAAACATGGGCATCTTGTAGATCGTGTCGGCGATTTTGCGAAGCATAGCCCGAACCTCAGGACAAACCGCCTCCGGAACCTGGTCTCTCAACAGATCAAAGTACAGCTGCGCGAATCCACCCCTCGACGTGTAATAGGATATCACCGCCGTGAAGTCCCGGCGAATGGCCATCGTTTTTCCCTTCTCCAAGCGACTCGATTCGCCGTTTTTCTGAGGAATGAACGCATCGTGCTCGAAAATTGGGTAGTAGTACTGAAGCCAATACCAAACGAGTAGTCCGAACGGGTAACGGTACAAATAGGGCGCTGTTCGTAGTGGACCTCCGGTTATAATGGAAGAGCTGGAAGTATCAGTTGGAGGATGACTTTCGTCATCGAACCGTTGGTTGTCATGGAGTTCGGCGGCGTTGATACTATTCCGATAAGCGGGATTTAGTCCATCGGCATTACCTGTAAATAGGTTATCCGACCACCGTTTATGCGCCATTTGTTCGGTAATAATCTGCACCAAAGCCCGGAGCAGCGCGAACTTATAGGTCGAGTCCTTGGCGTCTCGTCGGAGAATCGCGTTAATGATATGAGCGTTAATCTTCACGAAGTCCTATAGTTGCGTTGTGGGAGTGAAGGCAAATAACGAACTTGCCGGTACAAAGTAAACGAAAATCCGTGCACGGGAGGACGGCACCAACGATGAGTGTATTCAGCGCGAAATCCAACGAAGAGCGACTCTTCGAAAACGAACACTTTTACATTATGAACGATGGGTTCCCGGTGAGTCCGGGACATCTGCTGATTGTGAGCAAGCGGGAAGTGGCGGATTTTTTCGACCTGACGATGGAGGAACAGTCGATGCTGCCCGAAACGATTCGCGAAGCCCGGAAACTTATTGAATCCGGAAGGATGCGCCTGGTTGGTGAACGACCTGAATCCGGCCTCGAAGTCTTGCTTGACAACCCGCCCGACGGCTACAACATCGGCATGAACTGCGGCACCGCTGCCGGACAAACCATCATGCACTTCCACTGCCATGTAATTCCGCGATACACTGGAGATACTCCCAATCCGCGAGGCGGAATCCGCCACTGTATACCAGGCAAAGGCGATTATTGACATTGAAACGTTGGCCATTATATCGTATCGTCGTTAAGTAAATAAAGATTGGAGCGTATTGGCCTAGATGCCGCTTCAACGTGCACCCCACTAACAAAGAAAGCATGAATCTATTCGTCGGAAATACCGATTTCGACTGGTACAGCTACCACGTGCGCAGAACCGATGTGGAGGAGCTCAACTTCTGGCGAACCATGGGTAACGCCGGGTTCAGCACCCTCAAAGAAGGCGAACTCTTTTTTCTTTAAACTCAAAAAGCCCACCTTGGGGAAACCAGCGGCACACATTAAACCGTATGCCCAGGAGGGAAGTCACGATATTCAAAATGGGATATTGTTGCGGTCGGACATCCATAAACTCTACGATCGCGGATATGTCACTGTGGATCCGGACTACACCTTCCGCGTCAGCCCCCGGCTCAAAGACGAATTCAACAACGGCAAAACCTACTACGAACTGGAAAACCGCAAAATCTGGCTACCCGGAGACCCCCAGCACTGGCCCAGCCGTGAGAATTTAGAATACCACCAACAGGTATTGTTTCGGGGGTAGGGTCAAGCTTGATCAACAGCTAACACACTTCAAAAAAATAAAAGTTTGCCTGAAACAGGTAGCCAAAATGAATCGGAATATGTAATCATTAAACCCCATTCAAACCAATCCGATGCTCATCGCCCCGGTCACCACTTTTTTCCAGAATTATTTCAGGTAGAATAACCTTGATTTCCCGATTACTATCCTCTTTTTGCCACCAGAGGACAAAGTTGACTTTGGCCTCTTTCATTCTATACCCATCACCCAGTAGGGGCAATATGCTATCATTGGTAAACTTTTTTGAAAAACGAACTACCTCTTGGCCACTAAGTGATAGAGACAAATTGCCATTGATTGTAAGCTTGTCCCCAGATATGGCGCGATTCAAAAACTGTTGCTTGCTGATAAAGAAGTCTAGCCATACATCCTTCAGCGTAGGCTGCAGAACAATCTCATTTATCGGGTTATAACCATTTCCATGTGTGATAAAGTGAAGGTTATTTGCAAAGGTGTTCTTGAGGCAATCGTTGTTAGTGTGAACGTTAAGCAGGGATTTGGCGCGGGACATCGCCACATAGAGTAAGCGTTTTGATGCGTCATCAATAATCCTAAAGTTGTCCAATAGGAGGAAAACATTGTCGAATTCCCTTCCCTTGGCTTTGTGTATAGTCGATACAAGTATAGATTCTCCATAATGACGATGTAAGTCTTCAAGGCTGGACTCTCGAATAAATACTTCTAGATCTGACAAAAACTTTCTTTTCGGGTTTGTTACTTCAAAGTCATTGGTCAGATTTAACAACAGCTCAAGTTTGGTACTTCGTGCATATACAGTAGTAAGCCTAGACTTAGCATTCTCCCATTCTTCATCTGTAATAAAATATTTATCGTTATCCCCGTTTTTTAAAAGGTTAAAAAAGTAGCGAAGCTCATCTACATTATAAAGTAAGAAACCGTCATTGGATTGAATTAGCTTAGCTGGAAATCCGTTTTTGAGCAGCTGGCCTGTTATCTGCAACGCCTCATAATTGGTCTTCACTAACACGCCACATGTTCCACTTAGACCGATAGAGATAATATCATCCACTAATGGCGGAATCATCAGCGTGGAATTTCTCTGTGTTTGCTCGTCATGTTTAATGATTCGAATTTTACCACCGGTTGACTTTCGAGATATGATCGGGTTTTTCTTGAGACGATGATTAATTTTCGACACAAAGCTGTTAAAATATTGGACCAATTCAACACTACTTCGATAGTTGTCGAGTAGTTCATACGTTGCAGCATCGTGATGACTGATAAGACGCTGAAGGTATTCACTGCTTGATCCTCGAAACGCAAAGATATTCTGGTCGTCATCACCAACAGCAATTACACGCATCTCCTCATTTTTTGACATTAACGCTCGGATAAGTCCAAATTCATCTTCATTCATGTCCTGCGCTTCATCGATAACCAGTACCGTTTTTGTAATTCGACTCTGCTCGACCTCATTATCGATTATTTTTTGCGTAGCTACTTTGAGAATCGAATTGGATTTATCGAGGTCCCCTACTTTCCCGAGTAAGTCAAAACAATAGGAATGGAAGGTTTTTATCTCGACAAAATTAGCTGCGTTTCCTATCAGATGAATTAAGCGTTTTTTAAATTCAGTTGCGGCTGCCCTCGAGAATGTGAGCATAAGTAGTTGCTCGTGTTTCACATCCTCCATTAGTAATAACGATGCCAATTTGTGTACCAGGACCTTCGTCTTGCCACTGCCGGGACCTGCAGCAATTACGATATATCTCGCCTCATTATCTTTTATTATACTTAGCTGAGGAGGAGATAGATCCCCGAAAAGCTGCTGAAACTTTGCCGGAGTCATTTTCAATTTGAGGTTATCTAGCTTACTTCCAGGGAAATACCGTTTCAAAAAAGCAGAATAATTTAGTTGAAAATAGTCTTCAACAAACTGCAGAGCCCCGGAATAATCCTCGATCATTTTTTTCGCGTATTCACCTACAATGTGAATTTGCTGCGTCTTGTTCTCATAATGATCGTTAAGCTTTTGATAATCGTCTTTTGTATACTGTTTTTTTGTGTTTTCTTCCAGCCGTTCAATTGTCAATGAATTGTGTATGACCATGAAACCACCTTCGATTTTAATGGCCTCGATGCGTGACAAATAAAAAAGGGCATCCTCGATATCAGCGATGTCTACATCCACTTTAAACAGCGATTCACTAGCTAGATATGCTTTTTTCAAAGCATGAACTGAGAATTCCACCAAAACTTCTTCTGTCTGAGAATCGGTAGCGTCCAAATCACTCTCGGGAATTTGTTCAAACAAGTGTGATAAAATAAAAGCAGATAATTCTTGACGTTTTTCGAGCCGTTCTCTCATTTCTTGAAGCTTGATACGAGGCTCTAATTTCAAATGATTCTTTGATTGCCTGGATATTTTTTGTGTTATCTGTTTCCGAATCACCCAGAAGTTTAAAATACGTTTAATCTTTTGCGTACTAATATCCAGTAATCCCTCTTGCTCTGCTAGCTCATTAAGCTCTTTAATATTAACGACAGCATCGGGTACCTTCACGCGATCTAAAAGAAAGCTTTCCAGTTTGATGAAGGTCTTTAGAATTTGAAGGGATCGATTTTTTTGCTCGGTTCTCCTTATATAAGCAGCCAAGTCCTGATCATCGGCTAAGATTTTTTCTTCACGGAGTAAGCCTACGGTGTTAATTACCTCTTCTTTAGTAATTCCCAGATGATCGCTGATATAGTCAATACGAGATTCAGCTTGATCATCAGGACTACCTTTCCGACTCCTACTCGCAATAAGTTTTTTAATGATACGGGTAGCAGTTACTTTTTGCTTTTGATCAAATCTGTTTGATGCCTCAATTTTGTCGATAGCATCTTGTGCGTTTTTAGCCAGAATACTATTTGCGAAAACACGGGGTACATTCTGACTCCTTTTTAAGTACCCAGCACCTTCCAAAGCAGCTATTGCCGTTTTTACTCTGGTTTCTATTTCAGCAACGGCATCATCCCAACCTGCTTTACGTGCGATTTCAAGCGCTGAGTTAGAAACTTTTGACCTCAATTTCGTCAAGTCTTTAATGGCTCGCCAAACCTGCTGAATTTCCTTGATGGATAGCTTTGTCTGGTTTAACATTACAAAGTGCTTTCCAAGGTCTTCTTCATTGTAGAGTACGTAGCAATCGGCCACGATATTTTCATCTCTTCCTGCACGACCAGCTTCCTGAACATAGTTTTCCAACGAATCCGAGATTTCGTAGTGCACAACCAAACCCACGTCTTTTTTGTCAACCCCCATTCCAAAAGCAGAGGTCGCCACCATAATGCCCACATTTCCAGCAATGAACTCATTCTGATTCAATGTCTTGACCTTGGCTTCCATCTTTCCGTGATATGCACGCGCATTAAACCCATCATCACTTAGCCGTTTCGCAAGTGACTCGGTTGTTTTCGTCCTAGATGCGTAGACAATCGTTGGGCAGTTCTTCTCCTCTATTAAGTCACGGAGAGCAAAATACTTATCGTCGTTGCTATCCTTTTGAAAAACACGATACGTCAGGTTTTTTCTGGATGAACTTGACGAAAAAACGTCTAAATCAAGCCCTAATTTATCACGAAAGTAATCTTTTATGTCTTCAATTACTTTGCGTTTAGCGGTAGCGGTAAAACAGGATACAGGTATTCCCTCAGATAATTTCTTCTTTTCTTGAAGAGACTTGATGAAGTCGCCGATATAGAGATAATCAACCCTAAAATCTTGTCCCCATGCTGAGAAACAGTGCGCTTCATCAATAACAAACCGAGCTATTTTGCGACCGAGTAACAGTTTCTCAATCGTTCGTGATCGCAGAGATTCTGGGGATATATACAAAAGTGTAGCTGAGCCATCTTCAACTCGTTGAAACGATTTCGCGCGTTCAATCGGATCCAATAGCCCATTTATGGTAACAGCTTGGGTGATACCGTGCTCTTCAAGATTGTCAACTTGATCTTTCATCAACGATTGCAACGGTGAAATAATCACCGTTAGGCTCCGTGAAGATTCACCACTTATTAAAGCCGGTACTTGAAAAGTGATCGATTTTCCGCCACCAGTTGGGAATACTGCAATGATAGACTTATGATTAACAGCGGCTGCAACGGCTTGCTCCTGAAGAGGCTCATCATCATACTTTCGATAGGACTCAAATCCGAAGAACTTTTTTAAACCCAGATGTATATCAAGCTTACTATCGCAGTAGGAACAGCCTTGAACACACGGCGTGTTTCTTAGTTGAGAAAGAATCCGTTCAACATCCGGGAAGTTTTTTAAAACCCATGGTGGAGTTATCGATGCTTGGCCTTCACCGTCTTTCATTGCTTCAATAAGTGACAAGGCATAGGCCAGCGCTATTGGCTCTGAGTCGGCCAATCTGCTCCAGTTGATCCCATCACACACTTCATTTTTAAAGCGTCTCTTTATCAGATCAACAAGTTCGAGCTTTGGGTGAACGCTACCCATGAACCTAAAAAACCCGCGAAATTCACCCGTTTGGTGAAGGAGCAAAAAGTAAATATGAGCTAAATCTGAATCTAGTTTTTGGTATGCATCAACCTCATCTTGAAATAAGTATCTGGCTTTCTTGGAGTCATTTAATGGGTTATTTAACTCCTCCGTTTGAAGCTTGTCATCCTTTACCAACGCATGATATGGATTCTTTGGAAAGAGTAAAGGCGACAAGAAAAGCGTATCAATAATATTGTTAGGACCAATACCGACTCGTTGAAGGAGGTTGCGGATGTATTGTACATCATGGTGTACTACGTTGTGTCCACACAGATATTCGGTTCCATTAAGGAAGTTTTCAAATCCATGTACAGAAGCACCATGGAAATAGCTATCGTTGCCTTTTATCGCACCAAAGTCTACTACTGTCTGATTCCGTTGATCAACCTCAGTATCGAAGAAGGTAATGTTTTGCATGAATAATCAATTCCGTTGAACACAATGCAGATCAGACAATATAAACTACATTCGTTTTGAATTACACTTTAATTAGTGGTTTCGCTACGGTATGCCTTGGTTTAGTTAAAAAGGTACATTATTCCGAGGGGTGGGTCAGCTTCGAGTGAAACGGGTGGGTCAGTTTACACTGAAATTGCCATTTTTGTACAAAACCACCATCTTGGGTAAGGCTATGATATTTATTGCTGGATCCATCCCTTACTTAACCCGCGCCACATACCCCCGAAATGCTTGCTCGAAGCGCGGCATCACATCGTTGAAAAAGTCGTTGATGCCGGGCCAATCCGTTTCGGAAATCATGTTGAGATCGGAGCGTTGATATTTAATCCGACTCATTTTCTTGTCGGGAAGCTCTTCCCACTCAAGGGGTGCTCCAAAGAGATGCTCGATTTCCGATTTATATTGCAAGAGCTTCTTGTAGTAGCGCTTATTCGTGTCTTTGTCGGCCGAAGCTATCGATAGTTCCACGCGAACATGCGCCTTGTACACTATCATGGTAAAGGATATACCACTAATACCAGCACCCGCTGAAACCCAGTTTCCCTTGGATGGCGTAGTGTTTTTGAACAACGTGGTACCCTCCAACGATGGAAAGAGCTGCGCCCAGTAATCTTTTAAGAAATTCTTCCTCTGGGTAGAACCACTGCCCCGACCCCGATCAACACCATCCGCAGGCTGATACTTAACCATCAACTCATCTTCCATTTCATACAGGGTGAGCAATTTCTTAAGCACCACGTACTTGGTATTGCTGTCGATGTTCGACTCCACATACCAGCCGTTGACGACTTCCTGCGCACTACGAAAATCCGAAGCATTCCGTGTAATCTTCAAAATTTCCTGTCCGGCGACCAACAACTGGGAGTTCCTCTCATACAGTTTGCTCAGCACATAAAAGTACATCCGCGCAAAGTGAACCTCCTCAACACGGGTGTCCTCAAATATGAAATACTCCAACTTCCGGAAGGTTGGCGGCTCGGCATCAAAAAGATTGAGCTCTTCACCATCGGACTCTACCGGAATTTCGACCTGCGGAAACGGCCAAACCTTCAAAAAACGATCGGTTATAATCTGAAGGCGGTTTTCAAACTCCGTGATGTTCCAGTGATTTATTTCACGGAGGTAACGATTTAACCAAAGTGGACTATAATCATACCCCATCTCCCGATCTTCATCCCGCATCGTCTTTTTCTCGGTAAAGGACCGATTCCCCAGCGCACCGTTATTCCCCGACAACGTGAGGTTCCCGACCGTATTCAAATATTTCTCTCTAAACAGGAAAATCTCCTCATCTGAAAGCTCGCTAAACCATTCCTGAGCGGGATGTTGCGGAAAAATATGCTCGATGGTGATGCTTTCGCTGGTTACATCCACCAGTTCCGACTGGGCATAGTTCTCGAGACGCTCGAATAAGTACCGCCGATTCTTGGCTTGGGTGTTGTACACATCTTTGTCGCGCAGGGCCAGTTTAACATCCTCATCACTCGGAAACTTTCCGCTGCCCTTTTTACTGAGCAATGCCCGCGCGATGGAGTCCACATAATCCTCGGTATCCACTTCACTGTGGAGGGTCATGAAAATCTTGTTCAATGCATTCGTTGGCAGACCGACCAGAAAACGCCGCCACACATAACTCTGAATCAATCGAAGAATCTGCAGCAAGTCCTGCTTATTCAGGTCGGTCTGCTCCACATCCTCCATTACTTGCAGGAGAAAAGGAAAAGCAACATTGATTTCGAGTTGCTGGATGTATAGAAGCTCACGACGAATTTTACGGTCGATGTCCTCCGTTTTGGCCATTTTGGCCGGATTCACCAGCTTGCGATAATGATCGGAGTAGGCTTTGATATGGCGAAGCTCCTCGATAAACGCCGGATCCCGTTTGTCTGGATACAGGGTCTTGAATTCCTGATACACCTTGTTCTTGTTCGGTATCTTCTTGTTTCGGAGGGTTAGGTAATCGCGGATGTAGTCGGAAACGAGGGACTGCTGCTTAACCAGGTCCCGTGCGTTTTGCTCAATCGGTTTCCAGATGGTGGTGTAAATGGTGCGTTGTTCCTCCGGAGGGAGGTCCATAAGGATGTAATTTCGGATGAGGTCGGACTGCGACAATTCGAGCCCGGTGGAGTTCAGGCTCTCGAAAATACGCTGGGAATCATCTTTTCCGCGTTCGAGGGAAACCGACACGAAGATTAGGCGATTAAGGCCGTTTTCAATCTGCTCGAAGTTCGTTTCAGTGATAAGATTTCGAAAGAACAGGAAATTCTCCTTCACATTTGAATAGGGCTCGAAGGTATGCTCCGATTCGTTCAGTACGGCGAGGTAGGCCGCTGCATTTACGTCGTTCTGCCGAAGTTTTCGTTTGCCTTCCTCTTTGCGAGCGTACTGGTTCACCAAGCACATATTAAAAATGCGTTCCGCGGTAGCTCCATCCTTGTTTTCTTTGGCAAATCGATATAATGCCACATAAAGGAGCGTGAGGGTCGTAAGGCGCTGTTGACCGTCGATGATCACCAGTTCATGAATATCGCCAAAGACGATTGGTCCCTCATGAATGTACACGATGCTACCGATAAAATGCGAGGTTCGCTGTTCCTGCGCTACCGAGAGGATATCCTGGAAAAGTTGTCTACACTCCGAATGTGTCCAATCGTAATTTCTCTGATACACCGGAATCACAAACTGCACATTCGGCTGCTGAAGAAAAGATGAAATAGTTGTTTCGGTGGCTTTCATTGGTTAGGTGTTTGATTCAGCGCTAACGTTCTCGGGTATGAAACGTAGGGCATTTCAAAGCACTTAAATGTCCGCCCAAAACCAAGCTTGCTAAGAACCCGAAACTTGCGGAAACCACTGTCTGCCCTATGTTTTATACCCATTGTTGGGCATAGTTTTTTTTAAATCTATATTCAATATTCGTAAACCTTCCACGTCTGGTGGGGTAGCTACAAACTCGGTATCTGAATCTTTTATTTTTTCGCGAAGCTCCATAAGAAGTCTCCCTAATGCGTTCACACCTTCGTAATATTCTCCTGAATCAACAGCACCCCAAACTTTATCTTTCTTGGAGTACTCAACAATAGGTTTGTCATTAGTAGACAATAAAACCTTTGAAAATCGTTGAAAGTTGTTTTGAAGTTTTAACTCTAGGCAATACTTCATGATTTTGAACCTTACTCTTAACCAATCATTTCTTTCATATTCTCTATATTTCCGGGAAACTCTTTTTGCGAAAATTGGACTTTTTACGTGAAAAATATGTTTTTGAATCTCAGGATAATTTGGGTATTTCAAAGCTTGATAAAGCACTTCTGAATTTTTGATCCAGTGTTCTTCAATTTTTATAGGAAATCCACCCGCCATATTAGAAAGAGCACCGAATTCTTCTTTAGTACTTCTAAATGCGATGCATTCTGATTTATGATATTTTCTAGTGTTATTCTTAGATTCCACGGTTTGCTACTGAAAATAAAGGAAACCAACCATTGCTCTCCCACCAATAAACTAGTGGACAAGTGTTAGAAATATTTCTCCATGTGAATGCATGACTACCTGCTCCTAAAGTTTTGTAACTAGGACTAGTGAAACCCAAAGGTCGAACTGGAGCGCCTACATTATGAATTCTTTCAATAATTTCAATTCCTTTGTTTAAAACAATTTGTTCATATCTATTCCGATTTTCAGCGGAAGAATAAAAGCTTTCTTTATTTGGTTTTTCTGGAGGCCTAAATGCATATTGTGCTTGCCTGTCAGCATCAAGGGTTTCTAAAAATTCCCTCCAAGATTCAGAACTATCCATAGGGAATGCGTGGTTAAAAGCCGGATTAGGATTGAAATAGTTAATTCGGGGGTCATTTTCAATTTCAAAAACTCTATGGAAATCAATCCTAGAAGCAATATTCTTCCCTAAATCTTTTAGAATGACATACTTTGAATTGGCACATCCCCAACTATGAAGAAAAAAGAAGATTGAAATAATTTTAATGTCGTCTTCCACGAACCGTTCCGTACCATAATCATTAATTTTTTCAATGATTTCTCTTCTGAAAGTACCACCTGAAGCTAGAACATCGTCAAGATAAACCCAATATTTTTCACTTTCAATACCACAATCATCGAAATTAAAATTCAGTTCTTCTTCGGCATACTCTCGTAAAAACTCAAGAAGTTTTGTTTGACTTTTATGTAGCCCTTGACAACTCAAAAACTTGGAGTTTTGTAAAAATTCATCAATTGATTCTTGATTGTATTTCTTTCTTAAATATTCGAATGAGCCACCCAAAGTCTCTCTCGCTTCTTTTTCTGATATATATGATTTTGGTAATATGTGGATCAGTTCTGTCAATAAAAACTCTCTATCTGATTCGTCAAACTGTTCGACCCATGAAATTACACGATCCCTGTCAATCTCAGCTTCGCTACCTGATCGATAATCTCCAATTATTTCAACTATTCTGTTTACTAATTCTTCCATTTTCACAAATTATGCCCAACTTGTTTATATACGCAATAAATATGCGTATATATGACCTATATAGATGTATATACGCATGTTTATTGTGCATTATTACAGACCAAGTTGATCAAGTGGGTTTGGTATTTTTTGTTTGGTTTGCTGACTCACATGAGTGTATATCTCTGTCGTCTTGCTGCTTTTATGCCCCAACAGCTCTTGAATAATGCGTAAATCGGTGCCACTTTCCAATAAATGTGTTGCATAACTGTGTCGCAAGGTGTGAACCGTTGCTTTTTTGTTGATCTTGCATTCTTTCAAGGCTTTCCGAAATAGGGTCTGAATACTTGTTGCAGAATACATCCCGCCAAACTGGCCTTCAAATAAGTAGGTCGTAGGTTTGTATTGTTTGTAGTAGATTCTTAATTGTTCTAATGCTTTTTGAGATAAAGGATTCTCTCTGTCTTTTGCTCCTTTCGACTGTACTATACGGTATAATTTGCTCATATAATCACCCCGCCGCGAGTTTTCGGCTTTCGTTGAGGAGGTGGCCGGGAATGGGTTCGTGGAGGTTCCATTTGATGTTCATGGGTTTGGCGCCGGAATGGTCGATGTAGTCGCAGGGACCTAAGAAGACGTAGCTCAGGGTGTTTCCGTACGGGTCGTTGTTGTGTTCACGGACGAACAGGAGCATCTGTTTGCCGTTTTCTTTGTGTTGGATGTAGGAGAGGCCGCGACCACGTTCGGGCCGTGAAGCATTTTGACTTTGCCAGTGGAAGGTGTTTTCGTTGACGGCGTAGTCTTCGTACATGGTGCTGGAGGAGTAGTCTTCTTCGTTTTTGTTGAGGGTGACGAAGAGGGCTTCGGCGCCGAGATCCCGGTTTTCCGCAACGCCTTCGCGATTGCTGGAGGACTTCTCCCAGGTGTGCATCTGCATGGCGACTAAAATCTGGTCGCGGTTGTATCGACCGTGGATACGAAGGGGGAAATCGGTAATGCTTTCGGTCGGTTTTTCGATGACGTCAAGCTGGTCGAGCAGGTAGTTGGTGACTTCCCGAATTTCATTTAGCATCACGGGATTGTTGTTGAGTCGAAGCAGACTCTCACGTAGATTCGCTGCTCCGCTGGCCGGACCATCCGTTTGCCAGATGTCGTAGTGGAGCATGAGTGCGAACTTTTCGGTCTCGGCAGGGCTGAAGAAGTTCACAATTTGTGAACTTTTGGGCCGACTGCTGACGGTGCCGGTATTCACATTATGTGAACTATTGAGGTGGCTGTTGTTGATATCGATATTCACATTATGTGAACTACCGGACCGGCTGTTGTTGGTATCAGTATTCACATTTTGTGAACTATTGGGGTGGCTTTTGGCAACATAGATGTTCACATTTTGTGAATATTCTCGTTGCTTGCCCTCATTATTCATGTTCACATTATGTGAACTTTTGGACCGACTGTTGTTGACATCGGTATTCACATTTTGTGAATACGTATCCTTCATCAAAACCTCCACATCACACCCTGCATCCAACAGCGCGAGCACAAAACGGAAGTAACTTTCCGATTGGGTGGTGAGCAGTCGCGTACCGATGTACCGCGATAGCTCCATCTCCAGCGGCTCCCGGAAGTCTTCGAGCACGCCCGCTTCCACACAAAGTCGATTCCATCCGATCAACTTCCCGCCGATCTTGAATTTGTACAGCATGGGCGCTTCCATGTGATGAAATTCCATGAAGTTACGCCAGGTGAGAGGACGGTCGCTTTGATGCCGGAACCCTTGAATCTTCTGCACCATTTTCGGTCGTTTGAGCGACGTAGCCCGACGTATATTCTCCAGGATGTACTCCCGGGCTTGTCGCTCCAGCACGATGGAGCAGCCCAGGGGCAGGTGGGGGAAGTCGTGTTCCAGTTCTTTGAGCACCGACTGCCGGGTGCGACCAATCAAGGCCCGGAATTTGTGTTCGAAGTCGTATTCTTCCCGGGCATTGCCTACAAAATCGAGCACGGTGAGCACATCTTTACCATCGGCCAGTCGCAATCCCCGACCCAGCTGCTGCAAAAACACGGTCAAACTCTCGGTCGGACGTAAAAACAAGACGGTATCAATTTCCGGAATGTCGACCCCCTCGTTGAACACATCGACCACAAACAGGTAGTTCAGCTCCCCGCGCTGAAGTCGGGCCCGCATCGCCTCCCGCTGCTCACGCGGAGTTTCGCCAACCAGCACATCGGCCTTGAATCCGGCCTGCTGAAACGCATCGCTCATGTACCGGGCATGGTCTTTGGTGACGCAGAACCCAAGGGCGCGCACCCCGGCAGGATCGGTGCAATACTGTTCGAGGGCATCCATGATGGACTGCACCCGCTGTCGGGCGACCATATCCCCCGCGGTGTAGATCCGGGTGAGGGCCGCCGCGTCGTATTTACCGTTTTTCCAGGCTACATCGCGTAAATCGACCGCATCGGTGACGCCAAAGTACTGAAACGGACAAAGCAGTTTGCGGTTGAGGGCTTCCGGAAGGCGGATTTCCGCAGCAATACGACCGTCGAAGTCCTCGGTGATGTCGCCCCCGTCCATGCGTTCGGGCGTGGCGGTGAGTCCGAGCAGCACATCCGGTTGAAATCGCTCGAGTACGGTGCGGTAGCTGGCGGCGGTGAGGTGATGCACTTCATCGATGATCACCATATCGAAGTAGTCGGGCGGCAGGTGGGCGAGGCGGTCCTGCTGGGAATTGAAGGTCTGCACCGAGGCGAAGACGCATTCAAAGCGGTCGGGCGTGGCGCCGTCAACCCAGATTTCGCCGAAGTTTCCATCGCGCAGGATATGCCGAAACGTGGTGCGCGACTGGTGCAGAATTTCCTTGCGGTGGGCGATAAACAGGAGGCGGGCTTCGGGGTGGGCCGCGCGATACCGCTTGAAATCGAAGGCGGAGATGACGGTTTTGCCCGTGCCCGTGGCGGCGACCACCAGATTACGTGTGCGATGGTGCAGGGTGCGTTCGGCGTGGAGTTTATCCAGGATTTCTTGTTGAAACGCGTAGGGTCTGACTTCGAAAAAGGTGGTGATGGCGCCGCCGGGTCCGGCCTGGTCGCTGGTGTTCCCCGTGGACCGCATGCGTTGCTGGGTCAGGGCGCGTTGGAGTCGATCTCCATCCCGGTCCACATCGTACAGGTCGAATTCGTTGTCGGCCCAGTAGGTGTCGAAGGTTTTGCGGAATTTGTCGATGATGTGGGCCACCTCCCGCGTGGTGATTTTCATGTTCCACTCCAGGCCGTTGGTCAGGGCCGAGCGCGAGAGGTTGGACGAGCCAATGTAGCCGGTGTGGAAGCCGCTGTTGCGCAGGAACAGGTAGGCTTTGGCGTGGAGGCGTTCGTGTTCGGGGTTGTAGGAGACCTTGATTTGGGTGTTGGGCAGGCGGGCGAGTACGTTGACGGCTTTGGCGTCGGTGGCGCCCATGTAGGAGGTGGTGATGATGCGCAGGTTGCCGCGACGGGTGAATTCGCGCAGGGCCGGCATCAGGGTGCGGATGCCGGAGAATTTGATGAAGGAGACGAGCCAGCAGATTTCGTCGGAGGAGGCGATTTCTTTGTTGATTTCGCTTTCGAGGGAGACGCCGGCGCGGTTTCCGGTGAACAGCTCGCTTTGGGAGAGCCGGGTGTGGGGCATGATCTCGCGGATGCGGGCTTTCAGGTCGGCGTGGGGGTGGTGGAGCCGGTTGAGGACGGCTTCGAGGAGGCGGCCTTCGGTGTGGATGAGGTCGCCGTGGAGGTCGCTGTCGTTGATGGCCCGGGCGAGGAGTCGGATGATCTTGTTGGCCAGGTCGATTTGTCCAAGGGGTCGCTGGCTGGCGGGGATGGCGCTGAGGGCGTAGTGGAGGATGGCGGAGACGTGCTGGGTGAGGTAGCGCGCGGCTTCGAGGGGTTCTACGGGGTGGGTCTGGATGTGGTAGGTGCCGGTGGGGAGGGTTTCCAGGCGCTGGGCGAGGAGGTCGGTGATGAGCTGCTCGTAGAGTCCGGAGGGCGGGGCGGCGAGGGCGATTTGAGATCCGGGCTGTTGGGTGTTATTCGCGGATTGTGCGGTTGGGGTGGCGTTGGGATGCGATTGGTTTCTGCCCACATCGACCTTCCCGACATGATCTGCTTTCGCGTCTTTGGAAGTTCCCCGGTTTGCAGCCAAATCCGCTTTCCTGCCATGATCTGTTTCCAATACCGTGGCCCTTCCCCTGGTTATATCCACATCGACCTTACCGGATCGCTCAGGTGGTGGGTTTTCCATATCCGGGGAGGATGGTGCCATGACGGTGGTATTGATGCAGTCGGGTTCTTTTGCGTCTATCTTGCTTGCCAGCAAATGCAGTATAGGTTATTCGGGTCGCATCCGCAAGTTACCGGGCATTTTTTATTGCAGCGAGCTTCGCAACGTGGATGCACATTTTGTGGATGCGAGCTTCGCTAATTGTGCGGATGTAGAGACGGTGGCCGTATGGGACATTCGTCCAGTTATGAAATTCGCCTCTCACTGCTATTCATTTTGCTACAGGAGGGGGCATATTCAATTCGGGAATGAGTTTGAAAAGCGGCTGCCAGTCGGCCCGGGTGTATCCGTTGATGATTTCGACATAGTTGTCTTCGTTTAAGGTCATGGCGCGATGTTGTTGAGGTGATTTCTCTTTGTGTTGTACATCAGCAGGTAGGCTCTTTTGTTGGCTTCTGTTAAGAAAGATCGACGAATTAATGTTTCCACAAAAGGCTGCTTTTCTATGAAGGGATGCAGCAGTTTCTCAATCCGGGTTTCTGCAACGCCAACTCTCAAGGCCAATTCGGTAAAATCGCTTTTGCATGGGTGTCCGCTTTTCTTGTAGTATCCACTCTTGAAATCGTCTGCAAACAGGCCCTTATCTAATGCAAAATCGGTATCGTTCACATGCAGTTTGGTATTTACCAGATCATACGCAGGACTTAACAGATAATCTCCACTGGGGGACTCAAGCAAGGAAAAGTTCTTTAAATGAGCATCTCCGTTTGAAAACAGAAAATTGAAGACTACCAGGGAAACATACTTTTCTATTTCTATCCGCCATGCAGGAACAAACTTCTGTATGAGTTGTCCGGCCTCTTCGTAGCTGTAGGTGTATTTGAACTGTGCACCCGCATTGTCGGTCGTTTTTCCGGCCAGCGTTGCGAAATCTTCCTTGCCCCATTTACTAACGTGTCCATCCCTCAGGCGGACATCGGTTTTTACGTCAAATCGTTTGGTGATGTAGGCAGGGGAACCATCCCGGAAGAAAATCATAGCGTTTTCTGCCGTATTCAGTCCATATACTTGTTTTGCTATTTGCATGGTCAGGTGTTCGTTGGCAGGAACCTGGTCGACCTTTTTCAAATCTCTTGGTATAGGTTTGAGGATGTAGGTTCCCTGCTCCCCTTCTACGGTTAGCCGCAAAACGTTTTTATCTAACAGGAGGCTCAATTTCTCCTGAACACCCGATATGGAGATGCGTTTTCGATTTTCAAAGAATTGTTCGGCAACGTCCTCGTTTTGCCGGGGCTGTTCGTAGGGCAATATATGGCTGACCTTTTTGCCACTAAATACATTCCGTAAGCAGGCCGGACTATACGTAGTAAAACCTCCTGCCAGTGTTCCCGGACAATATGTTTCATCACCTGTTTTCATCCATCCACCATGGGTTTGACGGTTAGCGCACCAATGGTGTCGTATTGCGCTGTTGCAGCCAGTAAGCCGAAATGATCATCTTCGTCGATTCTCAAATGGGTGCATTGCAATGTTCGGTTCACGCCTTCGCTTAGCATGTTGAAGAAAACCGGAAATAGATAGGGGCTGCTATATTCCTGCTGATTTTTGGGCAATGTCAGACTTATTGCCGGCTTATTGGAATCATTAAAATAGATATCATCATACCTGAACACATACTGCGTGCGATGTATTTCCTTCAGTGTTCCTGCTAACATCCCCTTGTAGTATATTTCCATCGCTCTCATGTATTATTTTTCTTTACTTCGAGGGTTAGTTCCATTCCTAATACTTCAGTCAGCTTGTTGAGCACATCTAAGGAAGGATTTCCTTGTCCCCGTTCTACTTTATACAAGGTATTGGTGCTGACGTTTGCCAGTTCGGCCAGGTGAGGTTGCGTGATTCTCAGTTCCTTTCGGCGGTTTTTTATGGTTTCACCAAGCGTCTTAGCTAACATTATCGTGTGATTTTAGTGTAAACGATACGATGTGGCTATAAATATATGGCAAAAATCACAATATAGTGTGATATTTTAATGTGTGTGCCGTAGGATATTCGGTAATAGTGGGTAAAATCACACTATGGTGTGAAATTTCAGTATGTCGCGCGTAAGAATACACTATAAATGCGTGAAATAAGGCTATAGTGTGATAAAATCAAAAAACTGGGGATTGAACCGAAGTTACTAACTTCAGCTCAATCCCCAAGTTTTTGATGTGATCCGGTAAAAATTGTCCAGACTAAGCATCAGGACCATCCGGGCCAGCGAGGTGTTTTCGGATATACCGATTATTTTTTTCCAGACAGGGAGGATGGCCGGAACCGAACGTTGATTGATGGCGGTGAAACAGCGTTCGAAATCCGGATTTTCCCGGTGAAAACGCAGCTCTCGGTTGAATAAAAGGTCGATACGGTGTTCCAGGATGACCTCGATCAGCTCAGCTTCACGGGTTGATTGCGACTCTTTCCCGGCAATGATGTTCGCCCGCTGCTGATGATACTGGAGCAGTCGCTCTGTGAAGAGGTGAAGGTCTGCAAATAGGTGATAAAAGGACGCTTTGTTTTTGCCGACCGTCCGGGCGAGTCGCTCTATGTTAAGTCCCCGGGGACCTTCCCGGGCGAAGATGTGGTACCCGGCGTCGATCCAGGGTTTTTCTATGGGTTTCATCGCGTTGTGTTTTCCGAAAACATAGCAATATTCGGGCGTATTCCGGTATGCGGTTCCGTAGTGGTCGTGCAGGGCGTTCCTTCAGCTGCAGGACCCGCCGCGAATGGCAGGCGGCAGGGGGCAGGCGGCAAGGTAGCAAGTAGCAAGTGTCAAGCGGCAAGGTAGCAAGCGGCAAGCAGCAAGCGGCAAGGTAGCAAGTGGCAAGTGTCAAGCGGCAATGTAGCAGGTAGCAAGTGCCAGATGCCAGATGCCGTATGCTAAAAACTAATAAGCCAAACGTCTGTTATGGCCACTGGTTACTCTAGTCTGAAGTCAGTTAACACGTAACTTGCGTTTCGTCCAGCTTCGTCTGTTTGTTTTAATATTCCTTTTTCAATTAAGTCTTTTATATCTCGTAAAGCGGTGTCGGCAGAGGTCTTGGTAATTTTTGCCCATTTTGAGGTTTGTAATTTACCGTCAAAACCGTCAAAAAGTTTGTTGAGCATGAGTCGTTGTCTTTCATTGACAGGCGTTTGTTCGTGCAGTTTCCAAAATTCGGCTTTACGCAATATTCTTTGCGTGGTGCTTTCAGTAGCAAGCATTGCGTTTTTCAAGCAAAGTAAAAACCATTCGAGCCATTCAGTAATGTCACCTGTACTGTGTTGAACTTTCTGCAATATGCCGTAATAATGTTTGCGTTCTACTAAAATTTGGCTTGACATACTGTAAAAACGTTCGCTACTATTTTCCGCACGAGCAAGCACCATATCAGTTATGGCACGAACAATTCGACCGTTGCCGTCATCAAAAGGGTGAATGATGATAAACCAAAAGTGGGCTATTGCTGCTTTTAATACAGGGTCAAGTTGATTGTCATTATTGAACCAGTCTAGAAACTTGTCCATTTCCGCTTTTACAAGTTCCGCTTTTACAGCTTCGTAATGCACTTTTTCTTTACCCATTGCTCCCGAAACAACCTGTATTTCCCCGGTACGGTATCTGCCCACTTCTATTTCATAAGGTCCGCTGTATCCAGTTGGAAAAAGTGCTGCATGCCAACCAAACAAACGTTTTTTTGTCAATGGTAAATTATGACGTTGGGTAGCATCGAGCATCATTTCTACGATGCCTTCAATATGACGGCTGCTTGGCACAAGTCCTGCGGTGTTGATACCCAAACGCCTTGCTATGGATGAACGCACCTGGTCAAAGTTGAGTAGTTCCCCTTCAATCTCAGATGATTTCACTACGTCTAACGTTAGGGTAGTAAGTGTAGCTTCTTCCTTTGCAGAAAAACCCAAAGCGTTCATTTGTCCGATGATTTTACCTTGCATCAGGCGAACTTCCCCAAATAGTGCATTTATGGCTTTGTCATTCCAGGTAAATTCCGTCCAGTTTTTATGTTGATAGATGTATTTTGCCATTGCTTTAAATCATATTTGCGGCAAATATACGGATTTATCACCGCAAATATGCGGTTCTTATGCTGTTTTATTACCGCAAAGAGGCGGTTGTTTTTTCTTCTTCGTTAGTGAGTGTATGTTTTTCCCTACTATTGAGTGTTATTTTCTGCTCAATTCTATAACGAATATGTCGATCTGTCAAGCGACGGAACCTATTCGCGATTCAGTCGCTCGATTTCAGCCTGCAAGGCTTCAATCTGGGTTTGCTGCTCCTGTATGGCTTTGATCAGGAACGGAATCAGCTCGGTGTAATTCAGGGATTTGTATTCCATGGTTATGGTCATATCACCGCCCGACGGGCCCACCTCTTCGGAGGGTTCGGTGTAGGTATGTACATTATCGCGCACCAGATCCGGCAATACAGCTTCAACTTCCTGTGCGATGAGGCCATAATGGGTTCCTGTGCTCAGGGGGAGTCCGTTCCACGACCCGTTCCCGCGGAAGGTGTACGATGCAGGATTCAGCTGCATGACCACGCCCAGGGCATTGCCGAGCGGCCGGATGTTTTCCTTGAGATTACGGTCGGAGGTGTTGTTGAGGGAGCCGCTGTAGTTGATGTCGCCGTTGACCTGGAGTCCACTGAAAGTGGCACCAAAATCGGAGGTGGTATAGCCATGCAGCACCAGGGCAGTGTCAGCATGGATTTCAGCACCGATACTGGACGCCCCGTCGCGGTTGACATACAGACGAAGGCCCGTGTTTTGGCCCGTTCCATCAACGCTGGCCTGCAGCCCGATGTTGCTGGTTCCCTCACGCACCGACAGGGCGACCCCATAGTTCTCTACGCCGGCCGAGAAGATGTTTCCGCGTAGCCCGTAGTTATTCGCTGGCGAACCGAATACTAAGGCATCAAGTCCGACATTATTCGCCAGGGCAAGATCGGCCAGCATAAACATGATAAACACAGAAAAAACAAGATGGTAGAGTGATTTCATAGGGTCTCCTGAAACATGGATTGAAGGAATGGATAAAAAAATGGGTGGTGTAAAACGATTATCGTTGCCCGACCAGAACGACCGTAGGCGATGAGCACGTTGCGAGGCGAGCGTTAACGTGGTATACATCGTGAGGCGAGCGTTGGTCGAACGGAGCTTTATTTAACCAGCATCATTTTGCGGGTGCTGTGGACGCGACCGTCGATCTGGAGCATATACACGTACACCCCGCTGGCGAACCGTGAAGCATCGAAGTTCGCAGTGTACACCCCGGCTGTACGCGCATCGTTCACCAGCACCTCCAGTTCCCGTCCGAGCAGATCGTACACGGCGAGTCGGATGGTTGCCGGTGAGGCTACGGTGTAGCGAATCCGGGTGGAGGGGTTGAACGGGTTCGGATAATTTTGATCCAGCGAAAAGAAGAGCGGTATTTCGGCAGCAAGATCATCCAGCGAAGTGGGGGTGATGTTAAAGCTGTTCGGGAACCCCTGAACCAGACTGACTCCTTCAGCACTGAGGGTTCCGGTAACCACATCGCCGGCCGAAAAACTCACCGAGACTCCGGGAGCGGATACAAAGCCGCCGGCGAAGCCGATGGTTGCAGCGTTGAGCGACTGGGCCTGCAGCGGCCCGGCGCATACCGAACATACCATAAGACTTACGGCAGCAACGATTGAGCGCATAGCATTATATGTTACGTGGACGGTGTAGTGAAGCTGTATACACGGGTACATCGTCCTGCATCATGCATCGTAAAGACGAACACAACACAACACAAACATACATGCACGCTGTAGCGATGTTCCTGATAATCGAAATTATTCAGAAAACTAATCAGTTCAAAGTGCCGGAGCAGGCGGTCAGGGTAATGGCCAGGAAAAGCAGGCCGAGGTTGTGGTACGTCCGGTCTGTGATTGGGTTCATGCCTTGAATAACGGGAATATCGAAGTGGAAGCTGACGTTTTCAAGTATGCAGAAAACTTGTCAGACTTCCTATTCAATTCGTGCCCGCTGGATGTTCCGGACCCAGATGTAGGTTCCGCGCAGCACGTCAAAGTCCACCTCGCCCGTCATGATGATTTCCGTGGTATCATCAAAGGGGAAGGTTGGCATGACCTCACGGTCAATTTCGATGAGGAGATCACCGGAAGCGTCTTCAAAAAGGTAGTAGTCTTCACGGATGTGCTGGGTAATGTAGCCGCGAAGCTGTACCTCTATATCGCGGATTTGCAGGAGCCGGGCATTATTCAGGACCTCCTCGACGTTCATTTGCCGGTCGGCAGAGGCGGAGGGACCTGTGTACTGGGCGTTGGACTGGTAGGTTATCGTGAACAGGATGAAGAATAGAAGGATGTATTTCATGGTTTTGAATGGTTTTTCCGGATTGGAGCCCGGTCAGGGTTCAGGTTTGTTTCCGGATTGAGGCCCGGGTCGCGGTACCGTATGTGCTACCGTGAAGGGGGTGCCCGGCAATTTGCTGTGTTGCCGGGCAATCTCGGGGGAGGACCTTTACTGCCGTTTATAGTTTTGTTGGCGAGGGGGGACTCCTGTCAGGCACACGTCTGCGGAGTGTGCCGTCTGCCGGGGGTGCCCGGCATGCGCTCTTTGTAAGAATGCACTAAAACTACCGGCAGAAACTGAACGAATTCTGAAGAATGTCAAATAAATGTATGCAATGATTTTAGTGTCGGGTTCAGCAGCTTGTTACGGTCGGCGTCTGTAACGTCACCGGCATCCGTTGTATCGTCGGGGTCGCGCCTGTGCCGGGGCGCCGACACTTGTTTGATTGTGAGAGCAAGTGTATTTGTGTTCGGGGTATATCAGTTTGGAGGTTCTAATTCGTTAGTTTAACAATATCGCAGGCATGTC
The DNA here is from genome assembly GCA_001314545.1 of Bacteroidetes bacterium HLUCCA01. Taxonomy (GTDB): domain Bacteria; phylum Bacteroidota; class Rhodothermia; order Balneolales; family HLUCCA01; genus HLUCCA01. The sequence continues at coordinate 158,362 of LIHN01000009.1, read as the reverse complement.
TCCGATCGCTGCCTCCCGACCAACCCTGCAAACCCGAACTAAATGCTATCCTGATGTCCAATCCTCCCGTTCAAAAACAGTTGTTTCGTTACTTCCTGCAGGGGTTGCTGTTCATCGCGCCGCTGACGGTGACCGGTTATATTATTTACATCTCCTTCACTTTTATTGACAGTCTGCTGCAGCGGGTTCTTGAGCCGGTGCTGGGTCTGTTGATTCCCGGCCTGGGGTTTGTAGTTGTGGTGCTGGTGTTGATGCTGCTGGGTTTTTTTGCACAGACCATCATCGGCAAGCCCCTGAAATCCTGGATTGATCGACTTCTGGCGAAGATTCCGTTATTGAATTTCATTTACACGGCGTTTGCCGATTTGTTTTCATCGCTGCTGGGTAATCAGCGCAAATTCAACCGACCGGTCCTGGTGGTGGTGAATCCGGATGTGGGGTTGGAGAAGCTGGGGTTTTTGACGGAGCCCGATCTGCGTCGGTTGGGTGAGGACGGCAAAGTGGCGGTGTATTTCCCGCACTCGTATAACTTTTCCGGCGAGATGTTTATCGTGCCGGCGGGCCGGGTGCGACCGGTAGATCTGCCCCCCGGGGATGTGATGAAGTTTATTGTATCAGGGGGCGTGGCCGGCCTGCATGAGCAGGGTTCGGCTGAGGGTGCGAAATAGGCTGTTGCCAGGGCCGTGGGCGAGGTTGCCGGTATGGCATGTGCCATCCCATAGGCTGCATGATGTGCCCGCCCGGGGACATTACCTTGTGACAAGTTACCCCAGTGTGTGTTTTCATTGGTGAATGTTGCGTCGCGGCTACTTTCCGCGGGTCACGGCGCGATGGGTTTGTCGTTACGGCTCCACTCGCTCCACGATCCTACATAAAGAGCGGGTATAGGTAGGCCGGCATGGGCCGCTGCAAGCAGGGTGTGGCAGGCGGTAACACCTGAGCCGCAATGCACAGCCACGTTTTCCATGGGTACATGGTCTAGTTGCCGGTTAAGTTTTTCGCGCAGGGTTTCGCCTGGCAGGAAACACCCGTCTTTATCCAGATTATCGGTGAAGGGGATGTTGATGGCACCGGGGATATGTCCGGCGATCAGGTCGATGGGTTCGGTGATGCCGTTGTACCGTTCTTCGGAGCGCACATCGACCACCCGGAATTCCGGATTTTGTGCAGCGAGGGCTACCTCGTCAAGGTGCATGATTGGAAGTTGCCACGTTGATACAGGGTACAGGGTGGGGGCTGATTGGGGAAGCTGCCATCCTGTTTCAGTGGGATAGTTTTGGTGCCGCGCGTGCTGCAGTCCACCGTTGAGTACCTGAACGTTTTGGTGGCCGAAGGCACGGAGCATCCACCAGAATCGGGCGGCGGCGTTGGAGCCGTTCTTGTCGTCATAGATGATGACGTGGCTGTCAGGTTGTATACCGAGGTTGGTGATGGTCTGTGCGAAGGTGTGTATGTGGGGCAGGGGGTGCCGGCCACCGTTGGCGGCGTCTGCGGGGATGGCTGAAAGCTGGGTGTCAAGGTCGACGTAGACGGCGTCTTTAAGGTGAATCTCGCTGTAGCGTTGGCGCGATTCCGGGCTTCCTCCGGCATCGAACAGGAGGAAGTTTGTCAGGCCGGACAGTTGGATGGGTTCGATGATGGCTGGTAATGGGGGCATGGGTGGATTTGAACGGTGATTCAGGGGTTGTGACGGGATTTGTACCGGCAAAAATGTGGGTTATTCCGGGGTTTTATGGTTGGAAGGGGTATGGATGGGTTACGCCCGAGCTAGTTTTCGCGAGGGTTTTAAAACATGAAAGGGCGGGTGGTTTTAGTGTTTTTGACCTGCGTCTGGATGTGGTTTGTCGTGCAGGCCTGGCGAATTACTGAACTTTTACTGTGAAATATGTGAAAGTGGTGAAAGAGTATGTGGTTTTTTGACTCTCTAATATAGATGTAATTGGGGCCTGTTCAGCATCAGGCTGCCCTGGCGAAAAAAAATCACGGGAGTAGGTGGAATTTCGAGCTTGAGAAGGTGTATTTCATCGGAATCATGAACTTTGTTATGGAGACCGGTACACCCGCTTACCGGTCTGGATGAGGCCTATATTCGTTCCATGACCGATCCTTCCTCTACCTAAGCGGTGCTGCACGTTGCCGTGGGTCTTCAACCTAAGTAACATATTCTAACCTATTAAACGCAGACGCTTGACCACAGCAGCGCAGATCCGGCCGATGCCAAGCGACCAGGAATTTTCCTGACCGAGGTTAGATGCTCTAGGTTGGCGCTCTAAAAAAAAAAGCCCGGCCAGTTTGAGAACTGAACCGGGCTGTAAAAGTTGTGAGCCGATAGTCCATGTAGGGACCAGCGGACCCAATCGTTATGCCGATGTTACATCAAATCGGTCAGCATTCATCACTTTCACCCAGGCTTTAACAAAGTCACGTACAAATGTTTCTTTGTTGTCATCCTGCGCGTAGAACTCGGCATAGGCCCGTAGAATGGAATTCGATCCAAACACGAGATCAACCCGGGTAGCGGTCCATTTCGTTTCACCACTCGAACGGTCTACGATGTGGTACAGGTTTTTCCCGGCCGGCTTCCAGTTGTTCTTCATATCCGTCAGATTTACGAAGAAATCGGTGGAAAGAACGCCTTCACGATCGGTAAACACGCCGTGACGGGTACCGCCGTGATTGGTGCCGAGCACACGCATACCACCCACCAATACCGTCATTTCCGGTGCAGTAAGTCCCATGAGCTGGGTGCGATCAAGCAACATTTCCTCCGGAGACACGGTGTAGTCTTTCTTGAGCCAGTTCCGGAATCCGTCATGAAGAGGCTCAAGAACATCAAACGACTCCGTATCGGTCATCTCGTCGGTGGCATCACCACGGCCGGGCAGGAAGGGTACCGTAACATCCACGCCGGCTTCCCGGGCAGCTGCTTCTACGGCAGCGGTTCCACCCAATACGATGAGGTCGGCGAGGCTTACCTTTTTGCTCAGTCCGGACTGAATTTCCGTAAGCTTGTCCAGCACCTTCTGCAGACGGGCAGGCTCATTACCTTCCCAATCTTTCTGGGGAGCAAGCCGGATGCGACCGCCATTGGCACCACCACGGAAATCGGATCCACGGAACGTTCGGGCACTGTCCCAGGCAGTACTGATGAGTTCGGTGCGGGTCAGACCGCTGTTCAGCAGAGTAGCCTTCAGCTCAGCAATTTCCCCTTCAGTCAAGGTATAGTCCACGGCGGGAACCGGATCCTGCCAGATGAGGTCTTCGGCCGGTACATCCGCTCCGAGATAGCGGCTTTTCGGACCGAGATCACGGTGGGTCAATTTGAACCAGGCCCGGGCAAAAACATCCTCGAAATACGCCGGATCGTTATAAAATTTCTCGGAAATCTTGCGGTACTCCGGGTCCATTTTCATGGCCATATCCGCATCGGTCATGATGGGGTTTTGTCGCTGCCCCGGGATGTGAGCGTCAAAGGGCTTGTCTTCTTCTTTGATATCGATGGGCTCCCACTGCCAGGCACCCGCCGGACTTTTCTTCAGCTCCCACTCGTAATTCAACAACAGGTGGAAGTAGGTGTGATTCCATCGGTCCGGCGTGGTGGTCCAGGCGCCTTCAATGCCGCTGGTTACAGTGTTCTCAGCATTGCCTTTGCCCTGCGGATTGGCCCAGCCGAAGCCTTGTCCGTGTACATCTTCAGCTTCAGGGTCGGCACCCAATGCCGCTGCATCGCCGTTTCCGTGGGTTTTCCCAACGGTGTGTCCACCTGCGGTCAGAGCACAGGTTTCTTCGTCGTTCATGGCCATGCGCTTGAAGGTGGTGCGAACTTCGGCGGCGGTTTTCAGCGGGTCCGGTTTTCCGCCCACACCCTCGGGATTCACATATATAAGTCCCATCTGTACGGCAGCCAGCGGATTTTCAAGGGACTCAGCGTCATCATCGTTACCATAGCGGTCACGACCGAGCCATTCTTTCTCGGAACCCCAGTAAATGTCTTTTTCCGGATGCCAGATGTCTTCCCGACCACCTGCAAATCCGAAGGTTTTAAAACCCATCGACTCATACGCCATATTTCCGGCCAAAATGAATAAATCGGCCCAGGAGAGCTTATTGCCATATTTTTGCTTAATCGGCCACAGCAAACGACGGGCCTTGTCCAGGTTGACGTTGTCGGGCCAGCTGTTCAATGGAGCAAAACGCTGATTACCGGTGTTGCTGCCACCGCGACCGTCTGAAACCCGGTAGGTTCCGGCGCTGTGCCAGGCCATACGAATCATCAGTCCGCCATAATGTCCCCAGTCGGCCGGCCACCAGTCCTGACTGTCGGTCATCAGGGCCTTCAGGTCGGTTTTGACGGCTTCGAGGTCCAGTTTTTTAAACTCCCCGGCATAATTGAAATCCTTGCCGTAGGGTGTGCTTTTTGTATCATGCTGGTGGAGAATGTCCAGATTCAGGGCATTGGGCCACCAGTTGGTAACCGATTCTTTAACTTCGGTGTTGGCCCCGTGATGAAACGGGCACTTTCCGTTGGTTGAATTGTTCATGTTCGTGTTTTTATTAATGATAGTATTGAAGAAAATTGCGCGTGTATTGACCGTAAAATTAGCCTGCAACTAAGGACTATCCCGGTAAAATTATAGGTCTCTAATACCTCGTATGTGGATGAGGCCTTGTTTTTGGGAGGGTTCCTGCATCACCTGTTTCGACCCTCTGATTGGCAGAAGTCATACACGCTGTTAATGACTGTAAATTTAGGCACTGTGCACGTCAGAAACCGTCGATTATCGTAAAAGATTGTCCGACTTGCGTAAAGCATACATCTGAATATTGTGAAAAGATTTTATTTCAGTCGGGAGAATATGCTATCGGGAAAGACATCGCGGGTGTAGCGCACGAAGGTGTTGAATTGCGTTAAAATGACCACTGCCGCGACCATCTGAATAACCGGAGTGAGCCACTCGCCCGGAATGCCCAGTACGCTGAAGTTCATTTGCTGCAGAATCAACGTGAGGCTTATCCCCGAAATCACCCCAATGAGCAGAAAAACCGATGCAACGAGTACCAATGGACGGTTTTTGTGCGGGGATGTCGCCGCGATGGTTTGTTCGGTAATATCCTTTGTGATGGGGGTCTCAATACGCATGGTATCGGATGCTGCATAAAGGGGCCCCGACAACGCACGCGCGGGTTCAGATGCCATACCTGTACTTTCAGGCGCGGTACCTGGCGTAGCAGCTGCACCAAATTCAGGATACACCTGCGTCATTTTCATCAAGATGTCATCCTCCAGGTCAGGTGGGATGGGGATTTCCGCTGCCGAACCAAGCAGTTTCGACAGGTTTCCACAGCGCATGCGCTGGTCGAAGGATTGATGTTGGTCAGTATATGGTTTCGAGGGAGTTTTCATCAGAGGTTACAGCTCCTGGTGTTTACGCATTTTGGTATCGAGTACGTTTCGAAGCGACTGCCGTCCCCGGTGCAGCAGCACTTTCGTGTTCGGAAGGCTCCATCCGGTAGCGCCTACAATTTCGCGGGTCGATAACGATTCGAGGTAGAACAGCCGAATGGCCAACTGCTCCGCCTCCGGGATTTCCTTCAGAGCTTCGGCGATGCATGCCTGCAGATGCTCACTGTGATCGAGGTCCTCAAACGGATCGGTGAGCTCTTGTGGTAGCGCTCCCTCCAGACTATCGATGGAGGGATAACGCACGGCCAGACGCTTCTCTTCTTTGAGCAGCATCAGGCATTCATTGATTACAATACGCACCAGCCATGTACGAAAAGAGGACTGCCCGCTGAATGTGGACAGTCCTTTCCAGGCTTTGATAAAGGCCCGTTGCACGGCTTCGGAGCGCAGGTCGGGGGAGGAGAGTAGTCCTGCCGTGACCGACCACGCCATGCCCTTTTCCCGATTAACGAGGATTCGGAATGCGTTGGGGTCGCCATCCCGACATCGATTCAGTAATTCCGTTTCATCGGACATCAGTTTGACTTTTCGGAGTTCCCGTCGGTGTCTTTGATTTTGCCTGCGAAATAGAACCCGAATCCTGCGAACAAGAATAAAATGCCGAAGCCGAAAGATGGATCAAATCCACCGGAAATTTCGTGCAATATGGATGCGGTTACCAGCCCCAATGCTACGAAGATGAGCAAAATTCCAATCTTCTTCCAGGCTATGCGGATACCTTTCAACGCGGGAAGTGCGGGAAGTTCATGGCCGGGCAGCTGAGCCGGATCGTAGCCTTTTTCCAGCAGAAGCATACGTTCTTTGCTGCGTGCGGCGTGCATAAGGTACCAGGATGCGAAGAATGCGGCGATAAGGGTGACGCCGAGAATGGTTATATATAGCATAATATGGTGGTTTTTTGGAGGCTGTTGTTGTGTGCTTTAACCCTTAGATGATCTCCGCGCCGGAAAGGTTACATGATTTTGCACTTTACTGCGATTGGACTACTTTATCCAATGTAGTAAGATCTACAGCGTCTAACAGATTCAACACTTTTTGTGCGCAAACCATGAATACACTATTTCTAATCCTACTTGTAACGCTAAGCACCGATATAGGAGGTTTTTCGGACACATCCAGCGTTTCGGGTTCAACCGACGGTCGGTTTCTGCCCATATACTTACCTCACCCCGATATAGTGTACGAGGGTGGTTTCTATATCAACTATGCTGAGAATTATCGGCATTTGAACCGTTTCGACAACGAACTACTCGAACATCCGGAGTCCGGAATCAGTGATGCCTCCATGCCCTATGCATTTACTCAAACGGGCATGCGTATCCGCTTCAGAACCGACTCTGACTCCATTCGTTTCATTTTTAAAGCTCGTGAAGATGCAGCTCAATCTTCACTTCGTGATGCTTTCGGGGTTTATGTATTCCGGACCGATGTAGAAACCAGGTACGAGAAATTCGACAATAACAGCCATCAGTCATTTGATACACTTGATTTTATAGTGGCTAACGTCCGCAACGATAAATCGACTACTCCCGCTGAAATCACGGTACATCTTCCCACACATTTTGGGGTTGATCTTTATTCTGTCGAGATCAGAGAACACGCCAATATTTTCCCACTACCTGAAGATAATCGCGATGTATATGTTGCCATCGGTAATTCTATAGCGCATGGTACCGGTGTTGAGTCAGCTACCCCCCATACATGGCCGCATCTTTTTGCGATGTATGCCGATGTCAACCTGTACAATATGGCCGTTGCGGGAGCACGCAGCAGCTGGGTGATTCCATCCATGCTTCGAGGTAGAAAAGTCGACATCATCACCATATCGACCGGATTCAACGACTGGATGTGGAGTGACAATTCTTTGAATGAGGCATCGGTGCGCTATGCCGCAATGCTCGATACCTTGCTTATCGTACAGCCTGAGGCTGAAATCTGGGTCATTACGCCACTGGTAACTACAGTGGAGGAGCCTGCTATGGGCGCGCCATTTACGCTGGAGGCGTGGCGTAACGAAATCGAACGATTGGTCAATATCAGACAAGAATCTGCAAATGAACGGCTTCATCTCATTCACGGACCTGATTTTTCCGAACCCGGGTACCTGATGGATGGTGTGCATCTTTCACGTGATGGCGCCCGATCCTTCGCGCGAAGGTTGAGTGACCACATCCGGTATGGTTGGGAGTTGTTTGAACTTGAATTTGGGTGCAATGTATTGGATGGGGACCATTGAGGCGGTTTCGAAACGCTGCCTTTGGCAGGTCTACACATGACTCTTCTGGAAATCGATGTCGGATTGAGCATTCGTTTTCACCCCCGTGAAGCGGCCAGCAGATCGATGTACGCCCCTTCCACCAGCCATTCGACTGCAATACCCAGCTGTTTCATGATACGTTGGGCTTCATCCACACCGGACTCGTATGCATCTGCATCCGCCAGAACGACTTCCAGCTCGAGGTAAGCTCCGAGCCCTTCTACGTTATCCAGGTGGATGCGGGTGCGACCAACCCGATACAGCCTGCGTTTTTTCCGAACCCGCCCCTGCTCACCCCATGCCAGGGTCAGGGCCTGTCGCATCCCGGCCGGATCAGGCACCGGCGTTCGAATATAGAACGAGGATTTCGGACCCTTGGCATCATCGCGCCGGTAAAAAATCAGCTCGGCCGAGCCGTCGGCAAATTCCCGCAGCTTGATCCGCCCGTCTGCACCCTGAAAAAACGTATCGTCCTGCTCCAGGTCCAGGGGATCCTCCGTGGCGATGGCGGCAGCCAGAGGTTCAATGGCCTTTACCGAAGGGATTCGCGCTTTGATTTCGATGTTTTGTGGCATATCTAATTTATTCAATTGCAATAAATTATATCCGTTATTCCAGAAAATTTGCAAAGCAACGAAATATCGGTATTCCTCAAAAGTTTGTATCGGATAGTCGTGTTTTCGGACGAATTGGCTATTGCATGCAACAGCCAAAGATGCCCGGCTGCGTCCGCGAAGATTCCTGCTGCCAGGTGCCCGGACCCGGTTTTGAGAGTACGTACAAACGTGCCGGTTATGCCGGCAATCTGAGAATCTGTCACAGGAATGAATTGCGTCGATTCGCCAAATGCGGAGGTGGTCCAGAATCGGGTGAGGAAGGACGCAAGAGTATGCTCCTCATGTGTGGAGGGAGTATCATGCCGTTCTTTTGTGGACCAAAGTCCGCGTTCCTGCCAGTACAACAGGGGTCTGGGACGTGGGTGTGAATTCTCGCCGGTTTGTGTAACCCTGCGGGTGCGTTCGCCGTGTGTTACCATCATGTTGGCTGAATTCATACTCTTTGTGGTTTCATTATCTGTAGAATCACCGTCGTTCACCAGCGGAAAAACCGACGTAAAGTCGGCAACGTAACGGGTGTTTCCATCCTCCTGAATGGCGAAGAGCAGGTCGCGCACACCGTTGGTGAGCAGGATGTAGGGTGCACGAATCTGGCGATTGTAGCGGGCGGCCTGCACCGCGGTCTGCTCGGTCAGCTTGACCGATTCGGCTTTGCATTCCACCAGCAGCAGCGGCCGGTGAAATTCATCGAAACACAGAATGTCTGCCCGGCCGGCATGATCGGTTGACTGCATGGGAACCGGGGGCTCTGTACTCATCCGGTTCGCCGAAAACCCCGCCTCCCGGACCAGATATTCAATCATGCGCAATCGAACCCGCTCTTCCGGTCGGTCGGCCGCCCGCGTGCGCGTCACGGGATTGAACCACTTTCGCACACCGTTTTCAAAGCGTACGATGGGGAAATGGTTGGTAATTAGTGAGCCCATAGGAAGCCAATATAACAATAAGACCAGGGCTAACCGAAGAGGCTGTCACGATTGCGATGCCACCTCTGCATGGTTCCCTGTAAAACCCGCCGTCGGCAGCTTGTTCGCCTAAAAAAGAGCCATCTGTCACCCGGTTGCTTGCCTGTAAAAACAGCCGGCCGCCGGCAGGGTTTACTTGCCTTTTTTGGCGTTCAGTGCTTTTTTCTGTTCTTGCTTCTGCTCTTTTTCCATCTCACGGGCTTTCTTCTTGTCAATGCCCTCCATCATTTTCACGTGATCAATTTTTTTATTGATCATGAATTGCTGAGCGATGGACAAGACGTTATATACGAGGTAGTACAGCGAGAGTCCGGAGGCGAAGCGGTTGAAAATAACCAGCAACATGACCGGGAACACATACTGCAGAATCTTCATCTGCGGATTGGCCGCACCGCCCTGCCCGGAAACCTGCATCTGTACCACCATCGCAGCGGTCATCAGCAGTACAAACCCGGCAACAAAATCGCCGAAGAAGGGGATTTCAAAGGGCAGATTCAGCACAACATCCGGAGCCGAAAGATCATTGGCCCACAGGAACGACTCCCCGCGGATTTCAATGGCATTCTGGAAGAATTTCCACAGGGTAACCAGTACCGGAAGCTGCAGCAGGTTGGGCAAACATCCGCCCAGCGGATTCACCTTGGCCTTCTTGAATAACTTCAGAGTGGCTTCCTGCTGTTTCTGGGGCTCGTCTTTGTATTTCTCCTGCAGCGCTTTCATTTCGGGCTGCAGCTCACGCATCGCCGCCATGCTTTCGAAGCTCTTTTTGGTAAGCGGATACAGGGCTATTTTGATCAGCAGGGCAAACAGGATAATCGCCAGACCATAGTTGCCGGTCCAGTCGCCCAGGGTGGTGATTACGGGAATGATGACCCATTTCACGAAGGGTTTGGAGAACCAGTTCAACAGGCTGTATCCAACATCCACCATATCATAGGCGTTGTAGGCGAACTCCCGGATGGTGTAGTATTCCAGCGGACCAACATACAGGTTCAGGCGAAGGGCACCGGTTTCGGGTACGCGTGTTCTCAGCGCGGTAGCGTAGTTGTGATTGGTCAGCTCACTGGTAGGGTCGCCGGTAACTTCGCTGGTAACAATGGCGCCGGTGCCGGGCTCTTCCGGCTTAATAATCTGGGTGAAAAACTTGGTTTTGGTGGCCAGCCAGTCAACCGATCCGGTGATGATGCTCTCTTCCCTGCCCGCATCGCTCAGATTGTAGTTCTCAAGTACACCGCCGGAGTAGACGTACGCCCCGTTATACAGGGCTTCGGAGGCGCGACTCTGCTCGGTGGTATTCAGCGGTGAACGCCAGGCAAACTCGATATTGCGGTCGCCGAGGTGATTTTGAATGCCCTCAAATTCGATATCAAGAATCACATCGTAATTGATGGCATTGAACCGGTAGATATAGGTCATCCTCGAGCCGTCTTCCAGCTCCAGCACATAACGAAGTTCGTAATTCTGCCGGCCGTCTTCGGCCAGTCGGGCTCCGTTACCGTCATTTTGCTGGGCGAACAGAATCTGATTGGTTTCAATATTGTAGTTCTGGGCAGAAAGAAACCCGATGGAGTAGGTGGAGCGGGAACTGTCTGCAATCAGCTGCACCGGCCGACCGTCCCACTTATTGTACTGATTCAGGGTGAATTCTACCGGACCGGCGCCCAAATTGGAGAAAACAGCGGTGTAGAATGGGGTCTGAATGGTGTAATAGAGCGTATCTGTAACTGCGGATGTGCCGAAGATGCCGAGCTGATCACGCATTTCCTGTGCATCGGGCGTTGATCCGGTAATCTGCGCGCCCGGCAGGTCGTTGATATCATCAGGAAGGATGCCGGTTTCGGCCTGGACGGCCCGGATGCTGTCCTGCACGCGGCGCTCCTCCCGCATCCGCTCCATTTCTTCCTGACTGGGGGTCATGTAGACGAACCATGCCATCATGATTCCGAACATCAGGGTTAATCCAATAACAGTATTTCTATCCAAAACTACTCCGGTATAATGGTTTAATTCGGGTCGTTAACAGTAGGTTGTGGCCGGTTTTCAGGCGGCGTGCTGGTTTCACCCGGGGTGCCGCTGCGGGCATTTTCGGGTTCGGGAACCGGATCATAGCCCCCGTCGCTCCACGGATGACACCGGCCGATGCGTTTGATGGCAAGCCAGGAGCCTTTCAACGCCCCGTGCTTGTCCAGCGCCTGAATGGCGTAGTGACTGCAGGTGGGGGTGTAGCGACAACTCGGGGGAAAATACGGGGAAATCATGAGCTGATAGGCACGAACCAGCGCCTTTAGTACAAATTTCATGATTCTTCAGGGTTGTCCGTCAGCATTTTGGCCAGTTTCTGTACTAAACGGCCGGTTTCTTCGTGCAGCTGGGGGTAGGTGGCACGAGAGTTTTTGAGTATAAATCCTATATGCAAAACAGTAGCTGACGATTGTTTGACCGGATCCAGGAAGTGCTGTTGGAGCCGGTAAGCCTCCCGCAGGAGGCGTTTGCCGCGATTGCGACGTACTGCATTGCCGAGACGGCGGCCGGCGATGAAAGCAACACGGATATCCGGTGCAGGACCTTCAGTTACCACGAACCGAAGATCCGTGAACGTACCGGCAATGCGGGTTCCGTTTTTAAATAGCCCGGAAAAGGCATCTTTTCCCCGGAGTACAGACCTCCGGGGCAGACGGAAGGCACCCGCAGACCGCTTACTTAGGCCCGCGTTCATCGCTAACGGTGAGCTTGTGACGGCCCTTCGCTCTGCGGCGGGACAGTACGTTGCGACCATTAGCCGTTGCCATGCGCGTGCGGAAGCCGTGCTTGTTTGTGCGTTTTCTTCTGCTGGGTTGGAACGTGCGTTTCATGGATTTCGTCAGTTATAAATACGTTGTTAAAATCTTCAGCCGGCAGCAATACCCGCATCCTGCATCCCGTTTCAAATCTGTAACTGCAAGAATACCCGCCGGGTGGCAGGTGCGTTTTGCCGAAAGACATCGAAAATACGACAAATATTTCTAATTTCGTACACCTTTTTTACCGGATGCCGGTCTGCCCGCATCCTAAACCGGTGCAAGACTCGCCCGAACCACCACGCCCGTACCCCTGTTGCAGGCAGAACGGCGGATGCAGTTACCTTCAAAACCACAATTTTCACAGTAAAACCCCCGGTCCGGCGTTTGATGAAGCCCCGATTTGGCCGTACCTTACAATGCTGTACTATTTTTTATTGATTCCATCAAAACCATCATGCTAGATAAGTTATTCAGCAGTTTCGCGAAACTGTTCGGTTCCAAATCGGATAAAGACCTCAAGAAAATTCAGCCTGTCGTTGATCAGATTCTGGCCTACGAAGACCAGATGCATGTCCTCAGTGACGATGAGCTCAAGGCCCAGACCGAAAAGTTCCGCAAAGCCATTGCTGAGGCCACCGCTGAAACCGACACGCGTATCACCGAAATCAAGGCCAAACTGGACGACCCTGAAACCGAACTGACGGTGGATGAACGACGATCGCTCGGCGAAGAGCTGGATGAACTGGACGAAGAATGGCTGGATATCTGCGAGGACGTCCTGGATGAAATCCTTCCCGAGGCCTTTGCCACCCTGAAGGAAACCTGCCGGCGTTTCGTGGGCAAAAAATGGACCGTTGCCGGTAACGAAATTGAGTGGAACATGGTGCCGTACGATGTGCAGCTTATCGGGGCCATTACCCTGCATCAGGGTAAAATCGCCGAGATGAAAACCGGTGAAGGTAAAACGCTGGTCGCCATTTTTCCGGCCTACCTCAACGCACTGGCCGGTCGGGGTGTGCACGTAATCACCGTGAACAACTACCTGGCCAAGCGGGATGCCGAATGGAACGAGCCCATTTTCAACTTCCACGGCCTGCGGGTCGACTGCATCGACCGCTATGAGCCTAACACCGAGGCCCGTCGCAACGCCTATCATGCTGATATCACCTACGGAACCAACAACGAATTCGGATTCGATTACCTGCGTGACAACATGTCCTTCACAGAGGATCAGCTCGTACAACGCGGCCATCATTACACCATTGTTGATGAGGTTGATTCCGTTCTTATTGATGAAGCCCGGACGCCGCTTATTATTTCCGGACCGGTACCCCAGGACAACCAGTCGCAAAAGTACCTGGAGCTCAAGCCCCGCGTGGCCTCCCTGGTAGAAGCCCAGAAAAAACTCGTAGCCGGCTACCTGAGCAAGGTAGATGCCTTCCTGAAAGAAGGCAACCAGGAGCAGGCGGGTTTGTATCTGTTCCGTGCCAAACGCGGTTTCCCGAAGAACAAGAAATTTGAGAAGTTCATGCAGGAGCCTGAAATGCAGAAGCTCGTGCAGCAAACCGAGTATTTCTACCTGCAGGACAACGGTAAAAACATGCCTTTTGTGGATGAAGACATGTACTATGCGGTCGACCTGAAACTGAACACCATTGAAATGACCGATAAAGGTCGGGACCTGATTACCGGCGCCCAGGAAGACAAAGAGTTTTTCGTTATCCCGGATATGGGCCTGGAGACTTCCCTGATAGAGGAAAACATCGCCGGCAAACAACAGCAGCTGCTGGATGAACTGGAAAATCAGACCGACTTCTCAGCGGAATATACCGAGCAGCAGAAGGCTAAAATTACCGAAGACATCCGCCGTGAAAAATCCGAAAAAATGGCGGAACTCTACCGGCGCTTTGCCGAAAAAAGTGAGCGGATTCACTCAGTGAACCAGTTGCTGAAAGCCTACACCCTGTTCGAACGGGACGATGAATACATCGTTCAGGACGGGAAAGTCAATATTGTGGATGAGCACACAGGTCGGGTGATGACCGGTCGTCGCTACTCTGACGGACTGCATCAGGCGATAGAAGCCAAGGAGAACGTGAAAGTAGAGGCCTCAACGCAGACCTATGCCACCATTACTCTGCAGAACTATTTCCGGATGTACCACAAACTGGCGGGGATGACCGGTACGGCCGCTACGGAAGAATCGGAATTCTTTGAAATCTACAAACTTGAGGTGATTGAAATCCCGACTAACCGTCCCATTGCGCGGGTTGATCATGAAGATCTGGTCTTCCGGACCAAACGGGAGAAGTTCAACGCCTCCATTATAAAGATCCGTGAGTATCATGAAAAAGGGCAGCCGGTTCTGGTAGGAACTACCAGTGTGGAGGTTTCGGAAACGCTGAGCCGAATGTTGCAGCGTGCCGGCATCAAACACAATGTTCTGAATGCCAAGCAGCACCAGCGCGAGAGTGAAATTGTAGCCGAGGCAGGTCGACGTGGCGGGGTTACCATCGCAACCAACATGGCCGGTCGTGGTACCGATATCAAGCTGACCGATGAGGTAAAAGAACTGGGCGGACTGGCCATTCTGGGTACTGAGCGGCATGATTCCCGAAGGATTGATCTTCAGCTGCGCGGACGCTCAGGCCGTCAGGGTGACCCGGGCGAGTCGCAGTTTTATGTATCGCTGGAAGACAATTTGATGAAACTCTTCGGTTCCGACCGGATTTCCAGTGTGATGGACCGCATGAAATTTGAAGAAGGCGAGGTCATCCAGCACAGCTGGGTCACCAAATCGCTGGAACGGGCCCAGGGTAAGGTTGAGCAGAACAACTTCAGTATCCGGAAGAAGCAGCTGGAGTACGATGATGTGCTCAACAATCAGCGTAAGGTGGTCTACGCCCGCCGGCGGAATGCCTTGCTGGGTGACCGGCTGAGCTCGGATATTTTCAATATGCTGCAGGATCTGGTTGACACCATCCTGGACGAGCATTATGCCATGGCTGAATATGAAAACATTCAGGAGAAGCTGCTCCGTATGCTGGCGGTGGATGTGGAAATTGACCGTGAGAAGTGGTCTTCCGCCGGACAGGACGGCCTGGCCGATATCATCGTGGAGAAAGCGCTGGAATCGTACAAGGTTAAATCCCGCGTACTTACCGAGCCCTTCATGAATATCCTGAAGCAGATTCAGGAAAGCGACATGCCGAACAAACCCCGGCAGGTGCAGATGATTTTCACCGATGGGATCAAGCGGCTTCGGGTTGTGGTTGAGGTAGATAAAGCGATGGAAACCAATGGCAGGGAGCTGGTGCGCGGACTGGAGCGGGCTGCGGTACTATCCATCATCGATGACAAATGGATGGAGCACCTTCGTGAGCTGGATTCCGTGAAAGAAGGTATCGGTTTGCGGGCGTTCGGTCAGAAAGATCCCCTGCTGGAGTACAAACGCGAGGCTTTCAAGATGTTTGGCGTGCTGGTTGAAGAGATGAACAGCGAGATTATCTCGATGATCTGGAAGGCGATGCCCGAGGGATCTAACGATAAGCAGAAACTTATGGAAGCCAAGGCACCGACCCGTCGGAAGATTGATTTCAACAAGCTTAAAACCCAGCATGAATCCCCGCCGGATATGTCGGTCCGCTTTGATGGCGGTGCGCAGACAGGCAACTCAGCCCAGCAGCAAATGGTTGCCGGCGGAAATAAACCGAAGCAGGAACCGGTTGTGATTGGGGAAAAGGTGAAGCGAAACGATCCGTGTCCGTGTGGCTCCGGCAAGAAGTACAAACACTGTCACGGCGCCGGCGAGTAAGCACAAGAACCGGCTATGACGGTATTGCATCAAAAAAGCCCTGAAAGCGATTGCTATCAGGGCTTTTTTCAGTTATGGAAGCGGTACTTTGTTCGCCCGGGGTGGTTTTTTTCGGGTGGATTACGAAGCATTTGCTTTTGCTTCGAATTATGCCGGGCTTATTTGTGATTCGTAACGGGCCGGGTTTGCTGTATGCAGCGCATTGCGTACATCAGTAACTATCGGCCACAAGCCTCATCCATCCACTACTTCAATATTCTCCGCCTCAACTTCCTTGTCGTCAACTGAAGGGTCGCGCTCTACCACGATGCGGGCTTCGGTGACCATCAGGGCAACGAAGGCTACTGCCGACAAAAACGGAGCAAGCAGGATGAATCCCCCGATTCCCGCCGCACCCATGGTCAGGGAGGTTTCCAGCAGGACGTGGCCCCGATTATTCTTAATCATGAGTCGACGGATGTTTCCCTTGCGGATGAGATCTTTGACCTGTCTGAGCAGGTCCTCACCGGTTACGATAATCTCTTCAAAAATGGTTTTCCCCATAACAAAACTCCTTTTAGTGTGAAATTTGTGCAAAAAATGTAAGAAACGGGACTTTAAGTACTCTATATAGTACGCACAGTATGTCGGATTGTTACCTGACAAGCCGTGCGGTTCAACCTGAACCCATACCCAGTATTATGTTAGCAACTGTTCCGTGTGCAACAACCTATGGTGTTGAAGCACATATTGTTAGTGTTGAGACCAATGTTGCCTTTGGTCTGCCGCGCTTTTTTCTTTCCGGACTGCCGGACCGGGCCGTCAGTGAGTCGGCCAACCGCGTAGAAGCCGCACTCAAGAACAGCGGCAGGGAGTTTCCCAGGGGCCGGATAACCGTAAACCTGGCCCCGGCCGACCTTCCCAAAGAGGGCAGTGCCTTCGACCTGCCTATTGCCGTCGGGCTTCTGGTAGCCTCCGGTCAGCTGCGTACGGCCCAGCTTGCAGGAAGCGTACTTCTGGGCGAGCTTGCCCTTGACGGTACACTCCGACCGGTAAAAGGGGTGTTGCCGGTAGCCCTTGAGGCCCGCGAACGTGGATTTCGCCATATTCTGTTACCTGCAGCCAATGCCCGGGAGGCATCCGTAGTGCGTGGTATCCGTGTCTTCGGTTTCGATACCCTGGAACAGGTGTGTTCCTGGCTGGAAATGCCTGATACAGGCAAAGCCGTTCAAACCGATATCGAATCGCTGTTTGCCGCATCAAAAAATCGCCAGGGAGGCGACTTTGGCGATGTACGCGGGCAGGAAAACGTGAAGCGAGCCCTTGAAATAGCTGCCGCCGGTGGCCATAACATCATCCTGGTGGGCCCGCCGGGCTCGGGTAAAACCATGATGGCCCGAAGGTTGCCCTCCATCTTACCCCCGTTGACCGTGGAGGAAGCCCTCGAAACCAGTAAAATCCACTCCGTTTCAGGGCTGACGGCTGCTACAGGCTCACTGGTGACAGCGCGACCATTCCGTGCCCCGCACCATACCATTTCGGGTATTGCCCTGGTGGGCGGCGGGAGCGTACCTATGCCCGGTGAGCTTTCGCTGGCCCATAACGGAATTCTGTTCCTGGATGAGCTCCCTGAGTTTCAGCGAACAGCACTGGAGGTCATGCGCCAACCGCTTGAAGATGGCTTTGTAACCATTTCCCGGGCGCGATTCAGGGTTCGCTATCCCTCACGGGTTATGCTGGTTGCATCGATGAATCCCTCCCACAGCGGCGACTGGATTGATCCTGACCTGGCCTCCACTACAGACCGGTTGCAGATGCAGCGGTACCTGCATAAAATCAGCGGACCGTTGCTGGACCGAATCGACATGCATATTGAAGTGCGCAAAGTGCCGTACAATGAACTGATGACCTACGAATCAGGGGAGAGTTCCAAACGGATTCGTGAACGGGTGTTTCTATGTCGTGAACGACAGTCGCAGCGTTTTTTGGGAATGAAGGGTGTTTTCTGCAACGCCCAGATGGATGGCAAACTGCTGAAGTCCTACTGCACACCGGACCCGGCGGGTACGGCTTTGCTGCGCAAAGCGATGGACACCCTGGGGTTATCGGCCCGCGCACATGACCGGATTCTGAAGGTAAGCCGGACCATTGCCGACCTCGACGGCTCGGATTCGGTGGCGGCACACCATATAGCCGAGGCTATCGGGTACCGGAATCTGGATCGGGAAGGGTGGCTGGGTTAGTCAGAGGGATTAGTCAGAGCGGTTGGCCAGAGTGGTTAGTCAGAGGGGTTGGCCAGAAACGCCAGTCCTGAGTCAATCAGTTCACCAATTTCCGGGTTGGCCGATCCGATGGATGCCAGTTCGCGCTCTAATTTGTCCCGAAGCTCGACGGCACCGGCGTTCCGGCTGGCCTCAAGCAGCTCGAGCCGGGCAAGCCAGGCATCGGGATGCTGCTGAAGTGCTGAATAGGCCTCATCCAATTTCTCCGGTGCAGCATTGGTTCCCGCGCGACGCAGGGCGTCAATGTCCGCGTAGATTGCAAACAAAGCCTTTTGATGCGCTGTATAGGTCACTTTAATGGCTTTTTTCTCAGATTTCGGCGGATAGACATTGAATTTTTCCTTATCGGCACTGCCGGAGTATGCCGAAACGACCCTGGTTCCCACCGCCATGTCGAAAGGTCCCCATGCCGGATTGTAAACAACATCGCCGTCCGGACTGGTCACAGTGCACTCCGAAAAACTGATTAAGAGCAGATTGCCGCCTCCATAGGTGTATCCGCTCACAACACCCTCGGCGGTGTAGCCGGAGGTGAATGTAAGGCAGACGTGTTCACCTTCACGGATTCCGGCTCCGGCCAGTTCGTCCGGACTGCATGAATGCAGTTGTTTTCCACCAGAGCGAAGCTCGCCAACCGGCGATGAAAATCCGTCTTTGTGCCATTCAATGCCATGACCATCCAGCTCCGTGTCCCCGAATGCCATAGCGGTCGGGCCGGCGGTCCGGATAAAAGCCAGGTTGCCCTGATTATCGGTTAGTGCTTCGGTAATCACACCGGAAATCTGAAGGCCCGAATCAAGTTCAATAGTAGCTACGTTTTCGGAAGCCATGACCTGCCTGACTGATTCGAGCCCCCCCCTGCGGAAGCACATGGTATCCGCAAATTCCTCGAGTACATCCAGCAGATGCTGGAAGGATGCGGCTACGAACAGCTGCGGCTGCATGCGGGTAATGTCGTAGTCAACCTCAGCCGTTTTAACCGAGAGCGGAATTTTGCGTACTTCCGGACTCAGGCAGGCTTTGCTTTCCCCGACCGAAGACAGGATGCCGGCACCGAAAATTTTGAAATCGTCCGGCCGGCCGATGAGCCCATATTCGACGGTCCACCAGTGGAGTCGGGCGAGGTAGGCTGATTCTGACGGTACGGTGTTGGCCGCTACCTTCGCCTCCAGTTCACGTTCGGCCGACTCAATTTCTGCGGGGGTCGCGTCCGGGTATTCTTTGATGATAGAAAGCTGCCGGATAGCCTCGTAAATTTCATAGTCAAGCTTGGAGAACACGGATTTGGCCCCGTATTCCCCGATTTTTTGCAGGTATGAGGCGTAGGTCTCGTCGGCAATGATGGGTGCGTGACCGGCTGCCTCGTGCACAATGTCCGGAGCGGGTGTGTACAGAAGGTTCTTGATGTTGCGGATTTCAGCGGAAATGACCAGGATTTTATGTGCCTGAAACTCCATGAATGCCGCCGGCGGGACGAATCCGTCAACTACTACAGCTTTCCAGCCGATTTTACTTAAGCGGCGGTTCATGTCTTCAATATCCGGGATGGCATCCAGACTGATTCCCGTTTTTTCCAGTCCGGTCAGGTAGGCCGGGTGGGCAACCTGACTGAGGAAATCCAGATTGCGTCGCATAATATATCGCCAAACGGCCTGATCCTGCGGGGTGTACTCATCGTAATGCTGATGAACCACAAACTGGCGGAGGTGAGATGGGATTGAGGCAATAATGGCATCCTGGCTAAACGACATACGCTGCTGCTGGGTTAATGATGATCGGTGAAAAAGAAATGATGTAACCCGGCTGTGCTGGCTACGTGTTTCACTATGGGCTTGATAGTGCATCAGGGGTGCATAACCGCCTGCTGCTCCTGAAATCAGATGGCCGGGGCATCAAAATATACTTACTAGAATGGGTCTAAATCGTAAAAGTATACCATGAATCCCTGCTATCCGGCTTTACAATAAGCTCGTTGATTTGTATTGTATGGTGTTAACTAATGATGCCGTTTTACCGGAGTTTGTCTTATGCCGGCACGCTCCCCGACAATCTACTATGGAACAAAAGGCCATTGACCGACTGCTGGATGAAATTAAGGAAACCGACGTTTTCAGAGAGTATGAGCAAGCCTATGCCGAGGTAACCAAACTCCCGCTAGTTTTGCGGTCGAAAAATGCCGATGACCTGATTCCGGAAGGGGTTGAAAATGAACATGAGTTTTGTGCATTCATGCGCAAACACAATGACAGCTGCCGGACCTGTATGCATCTGAGTGCGCAACATCCTGATCATCAGGAGGTGCTCCGCCATGTATGTTTTGCCGGTGTTAATGTTGCCGCAGTTCCCATACGGGTGAATAAGGAGGTCATCGGCTATCTGCAGACCGGGGAGGTTCTTTTGGAGAAGCCGACGGCTGAGAAGTTGGATGAGGCAACGGAGCAGTTGCTCAAGTGGGGGATTAAGCTGGACAATAAAGACATGGAGATGCTGCTGGAGGGCGGTCCTATTTTGTCGCCCAAGCAGTACGAGGCTGTTTTGAAAATGCTGGAGATTTTTGCCAGACACATATCTGAGCTTGCAGCCCGGATTTCCGTCATACCCGAAATGTCGGAACCCGATGCCATACGCCGCTCACGTGAATACATCCGGAAAAATAGTGATGACCGCATTTCACTGGACCAGGTAGCGTCTGTGGCCAATATGAGCGCCAGTCACTTTTGCCGGGTTTTCAAAAAAGCCACGGATATGAACTTTTCGGAGTATGTGGCCCGGGTTCGTGTTGAAAAAGCAAAAAAAATGTTGCTCGAGAGTAACTACACCATGACCCATATCGCTTTTGATACCGGCTTCAACAGTGTGACCGACTTTAACCGTACGTTTAAAAAAATTACCGGTGAGACGCCCACGGGATACCGGAAGCAATCGACCAACTGATGTACTGTACATCCCGGAGGCGTTTCAGCCGTTATACCCGGAATCGGTCGACTATGCCACTATAACCTGTTGATTTTTCTTGTTATCTGAACTGCCGGAAAAAAAAGCGATTGGTTTAACTATTCTTTATATTGCAAAGTCTGGTCAGAGGGTTGGTGCTGTCTGGCTGGATTTTCAAACATCGGTGAACCACTTCATTCAATGGGGGCATTGGACGTGGCCTGTGAAAGGGTCTTATACATGCAGGATTACCGTTTCATTTAGCAATTTATGGCCTTCGTAGCCCATGCAAGAACATATTTCCGTACTATTTTGCGAGGACAGCACCGACGATTTTCTTCTTATGAAATTGTCTTTGCAGCACCTGGAGAACCCCGTGCTGTGCGAACGCGTTCAACAGACCGAAACGCTTCGGGAAATGCTGAAATCCCAGCTGTTTGACTTGTACATCCTCGATTATGACATCCCCGGATATCACATTTACGATTTCCTCGACATTATCAAAAGTTATGACTCTGATGCCAGCGTAATTGTAGTTTCCGGCACCATTACCGAAGAGCAGGTCATGAAAGCCCTTGAGCGGGGTGCCAGCGACTATGTGATGAAAGATAATCTGCAGCGGCTTCCGTATGCCGTACGCAATGAGTTTATTAATTCCCGCACCCGTCGGTCTCTGAAAACATCGCGGGAAAAAGCGGGAAAAACGGCCGACCTGCTCCGCGTTTACCTGGAAAATGTGGACGATATAATCTGCACCAAATCTACAGACGGAACGATCAGCTATGTGAGCCCGTCTTGCAAAGACGTGTTCGGTATATCCGACGAAGAACTCGTGGGAAAGTCGTACCTGGATTTTGTGCATCCGGACGATCATAAGCTGATGCGGGATTTTTTGGAGAAGATGGTTGGTGAAGGGGGGACCACCCGTAGTATACAGTACCGGTTTCAGCATGGCGAGGGGTATTTTATCTGGCTGGAAACCAAAGCCCGGCTGGTGGTAGACCGACGCATGAATACGCGCGATCTGATCTGTACCAGTAAGAATATCACCAAGGTAAAGAATGCGGAACAGGCATTGGCTGCCAGTGAAAAGCGTTTTAAAGTACTCATCGAAAATTCAACGGATATATTTTCCCTGGTCGGCTCTGACGGGAACGTACAGTATCACAGTCCTGCTTTTTACGCCCTGACCGGGTATACGGAAAGGGACGCCCTCAACAAGTCGGCTTTCGAATTTCTGCACGTTCAGGACCGGGAGCGGATGCAGAAGCAATTTAATGAAGCCCTGGAATCCGACGGTACACTGCAGCTGGATGTGTACCGTTTCCGAACGGCAGACGGTCGCTTCCTGTATTTCGAGTCCAAGATCAATAATCAGCTTGACGACCCTGATATCAACGCTGTAGTGGTCAGTACACGGGATATCACAAAACGAATTCTTTCAGAGCAGCAGGTAGCTTATCAGGAGCATAATATCGAGAAACTGTCGGAAGCGACCATCGGTTACCTGAATCTGTCGGTTTCAGACAATCACTACGATTACATCGGCCGGCAGCTGACTGATATTATCCCGCATTCTGTTGTTGTGGTGAACCGCTTCAACGAGGAAGATAATGTACTGGTGTGTGAGTCGCTCTACGGCATTGAGCCGCTCAACAAAAGCATTTCACGGTATGCGACACAGATTACCAAGGGTACGGTGTTTACCCCGAACCAGGAATCAACAGAAGAGCTTCGCTCGGGCAAGTTGATTCACCTGCAGCAGGGCCTGTATAAATTGCTCTTCGGGATGTATCCCAAACGTGTGTGTGATTATGTGCAGGATATTGTGGGCATCCGGGATGTTTACTCTATGGGCCTGGTCTGGAAAGGCAAGCTCTATGGCAATGTGGTTATTATTGCATTCGAAAAAGCGCCCCGGGTTAACACCGGCGTTATTCAGACCTTTATCAGCGTAGCTTCCGTTGCCTTGCAGCGCAAACAATCCGAAGACGTGCTATTGCATTCACTTCAGGAAAAAGAAGTAATGCTCAAGGAAATTCACCATCGTGTTAAAAACAACCTGCAGATTGTGAGCAGTTTACTGGAGCTGCAAACGTTTCAGTTACAGGATCCTGCCGTGCGGTTGCTGTTTAGTGAGAGTCAGACCCGGGTTCGTTCCATGGCCATGGTTCACGAGAAGATTTATCAGTCAAACGACCTCGCCAGTATCAACTACAACGACTACCTTGAGCAGCTCATAACCTATTTGTTTGAGTCGTACATGCCCAAAAACGTCAATCCCGTTATTGAGGCTGAGAACATTATGGTGAACATCGACACAGCTGTTCCTCTGGGTATCATTGTTAATGAGCTGGTTACCAACAGCCTGAAATACGCTTTCCCCAATGGGAATCAGGGCAAAATTTACATCACCATGCGCGATTCCGGAGACAAGCTGGAGCTGGTGGTTGAGGATGACGGCGTGGGATTGCCCGAGGCGGTTCGCAATGGCAATTCTTCAACCCTTGGCCTGGAGCTGGTGCATGCTTTGGTTCAGCAGCTGGATGGTGAGATAGCCATTGAGAGCAGGGAAGGCACTCGTTTCACCATTCTGGTTGATAACTAAGTCGGGCGGATGCGCTGATAGCGTAGTCAGCAGAATCCGGTACCGGTCGTTGATCAACGACCGATACCGGTCTTGCCGTTAATCGTGCTGCGACTCCAGCCAGCGCTCCGCATCAATTGCGGCCATACATCCGCTGCCGGCAGCGGTTATAGCCTGACGGTAGGTGTGATCCTGAGCGTCACCGCAGGCAAAAACACCTTCCACATTGGTGAAGCTGGACTTGTCTTTGGTAACGATGTATCCGGTTTCATCCATATCCACCACGCCCTTGAATAAATCAGTGTTTGGTTTGTGGCCAATCGCCAGAAAAACACCGGTAACATCCTCAAGAACTTCGGTTTCGTTGGTCAGAACGTTTTTGAGTCGTACCCCTTGTACCACATCTTCACCAAGAACGTCATCCACGGTGCTGTTCCATTTCACCTGTACTTTGGGGTTGTCGAACAGGCGTTGCTGCATGACTTTGGAGGCACGAAACTCATCACGACGGTGCACTACAGTCACTTTGCTGGCAAATTTGGTGAGGAAGGTTGCTTCCTCCATGGCCGTGTCACCGCCACCGATTACAATAACATGCTGATTGCGGAAGAAGGCTCCGTCGCAGGTGGCACAGGCGGTTACCCCTTTGCCTCGCAGGCGCTGCTCATTGGGTAATCCGAGCCATTTGGCCGATGCACCGGTGGCAATAATGACGGACTTCGCAAAGAGTTCATTTTCCTCGTCAACCACCAGTCGGAATGGACGTTGGCTCATATCGATATCGGTTACCACACCCCATCGGCAGTCGGCTCCGAAGCGGGTTGCCTGCTCGCGGAAGTCCTGCATCATTTTCGGACCCATAACACCCTCGGGGTATCCCGGGAAGTTTTCAACATCGGTGGTGGTGGTCAGCTGGCCACCGGGTTCCGGACCTTCAAATACGATGGGGGCCAGATCAGCGCGGGCAGCGTACAGCGCTGCGGTGAGTCCGGCAGGACCGCTTCCTACAATAACTACATCAAATGTTTTTCCTTTGAAATCGCTCATAATTTTTACGTAATAGTATAGAATGATATTTTTGTAACGGCGTAAAGATACGACTTTTTCAGGTTGCTGTCTGTAGCCTTAGTGTGCAGGAAACGCCGATTTTGAAAAATTATATTAACATGTAGCTACAAGTTGGATCAATTACGATATGGCCCGGAAAAGTTGCGTCTGTATACAGGAGCTGGCGGCGGCCATAGCTGAGATGACATCGGCCCGGGTTAAAGAATCTGCCTGCAGAAGCCGGCGCATTGGACCCGGCACATCAACTTCAGGCAAGAAGGCGTGTTTATACGCTGCCCGGTATGGCTGGCAAACGGTGGTTTCGCAGCTGGATTCCCCCTACGCTACCCCTTGCACCGTTTCTTTTATGAGGTGGTCAACCACGGCCTTCATTTCGCCGGTTTGCTCAAAAACACGCAGCTGCCGGTCGGCCGAGTTTCCTTCCGTCACGATGTTGTGGATGTAGGAAACTTCATCGCGAATGCCAACTTCATCCAGCACGTCATCCACAAAAGTAAGCAGTTCAAATATCAATTTTTTGGCATCAACTTCGCGTTTGCGACCCAGATCCAGCAGTTTGCCGTTCAAACCATAGCGTACCGCCCTCCATTTGTTTTCCTGAATGAGCTCCTTGCGGTACACCCGCCACGACATATTATTCCTTCTGAGCTTCAGAAGTTTTGCTACCAGAGCAATCTTAAGTGCACAAATAGCAATGGCTTCGTCAACCTTGGTGCATACATCGCAGATACGGTATTCCAGCGTCGGGAACTTGGGCGAGGGACGCAGATCCCAGCGTATTTTGGTGGGTTCGTCGATGCAGTTGGTTTTCATGGCTACGTCAATGTATTCCATGTAATCGCCCCAGGAGCGCAGCCGCGGCGGGATACCGGTACGCGGAAGGGCTTCGAAAACGACCGAACGGTACGATTGAAGGCCGGTATCATAGCCATCCCAGAAGGGTGAGCTGGCAGATAACGCCAGTAAATGCGGGCAGAAGTAACTGAGCTGGTTCATCAGATCAATTCGCAGATCGTCGTCTTCAAGACCGACATGCATGTGCATGCCGCAGATGAGCAGCTGTCGGGCGAGGACCTTGTTCTCGGTGACCAGCCCCAGGTAGCGGGTCCGTTCGGTGATATTCTGATTGGCCCACTTGGAAAAGGGATGGGTTCCTGCTGCGATGATGGCCAGACCGTGGCTTTGCGCTATGTCATGCACGGTTTTGCGGGCATGGATGATTTTCTCACGGGCTTCCTGTATGGAGTCGGCCACGGGCGTTGCAACCTCTACCTGACACTGCAACATTTCGGTGGCTATATGGTTGCCCAGTTTGTCATGCCCGTCTTTAAGGATGTTTTCAATAGCCGAGCTGAGCTCCCCGGTATTGGGATCTACAATAAGGTACTCCTCCTCAATGCCGATGGAGAAGTTGTTGATTTGCCTTGACATGACTTTCATGGTGTGACTTCTGGACCGATCGGATTAATATAGGTAAAGGAGTGCGAAAAGCAAGCTGTCAGCCGGCTGTAAGCCCTGCTCTTTTTTTAAGACGTTCTGTGACCTTCTGATAGTAGGCTTCATACATGGCCACAACGTGATCCTGCTCGAAATCTTCGGCGCGTTTCCGTGCTGCAAGCTGCATTTTTTGATGCAGTTCCGGATTACTCAGCATGGCTATGGCGCGGTCGGCCATGGCATCTACATCGCCTAATTTGCAAACAAAACCAGTTTTGCCGTCCAGGTTAAGTTCCGGCAGTCCGCCCACATCGGAACTAATGACCGGTACACCGCAGCTCATGGCCTCCAGGGCGGCCAGACCGAAGGTTTCGGAGGCGGAGGGCATCATGAAAGCGTCTGAAATGGACAGAATCTCTTCTACGTTTTCCTGTTTGCCCAGAAAACGGACGTGCTCACAGCAGCCCAGGTCGCGGCACATCGCTTCTACCGTCGAGCGCTCCGGACCGTCGCCTACAAACAGCAGTTTAGCCCGGATGCCGGACTTCAGCACCCGACTGAAGGTCTCGGCCACATCGGTCACGCGTTTTACCTTGCGGAAGTTGCTGACATGGGTGATGATTTTTTCATCGCCCTGAACGATAGATTTGCGGCAACGTTCTTTGGCATCCCGTTTGAAACGCTCGAGGTCAACGAAATTGGGTATTACCTCGATGGCGTTGTCGATCTCGAAACGCATGTAGGTTTCATCCCGAAGGTAGCCGGACACCGCGGTAACGCCGTCGCTTTGATTAATGGAGAAATTCACGACCGGCAGGTAACTGGGATCACTGCCTACAATGGTGATATCGGTTCCGTGCAGGGTGGTAATGATGGGTACGTGGGCGGCTTTGGGACCTAGTATCTGTTTGGCCAGAAACGCACTGGTGGTATGGGGAATGGCGTAGTGTACGTGCAGAAGGTCGAGTTTCTGGTATTCAATCAGGTTGACCATGTGGCTGGCCAGGGCAAGGTCGTAGGGCGGGTACTCAAACAGCGGATAGGCATTGATGGTGACTTCATGGAAGGAGATGTTGGTTTCAAATCCGTTGAGTCGGTGCGGACGGGCGTAGCTCATGAAGTGCACTTTGTGACCGCGCCGGGCCAGTCCCTTGCTGAGTTCCGTGGCAACAACACCACTTCCACCATAGGTAGGGTATCCTACTATTCCTATATTCATAAAACGCTGGGTTTATGCTGAAGTCTGAATCATACCTTCTAAATATACCATTAGTTAACACAAGACTCCGGTCGATTTCGTTCCGGTGAGGAAGTGCAAGGGCGAGGTGACCCGGGTTTAGCTGACCCGCTGATGTGATCCGGCGAGGCGGCGTTTGCTTGGGGTGACCCGGCGAGGTGAGCTGATGAGCTTACCCTGTGTGGTGACCCTGCGAGGCGGGGTAAGCTTGGGATGATCCGGCGAGCTGGTGAGCTTACCCGGCGAGGTGACCTTGCGAGGCGGTGCAAGACCTGATTGCAATCCTGAACGTAAAGTTCCGCCGGGAACCTCGACGATGTTGTCCTTATTGTGTATCTTAGCCACCCGGGCTGCAGTGGTCGCACCGGCAGGGGTTTCAACATATCTGTGGAGCAGCTGATTCATGAAGGTGAACACCCGCACGCGCAGAACTTCCCGGGGTGCACAGCGAAGTTGACCCTGTCCGCAGGGCGGATTAATCCGGAGACACGGTGCAGGTCGAAGCGGAGCACTCCCGCACAGCACGCCCTCCAACTTTCAATCAAATTTCTCTGATACATTATGGCAGGACACTCAAAATGGGCCAATATCAAACGCAGAAAAGCCGTAGTAGACGCGGCAAAATCGAAGGTATGGACCAAAATCATCCGTGAAATCAACGTTTCGGCCCGGGAAGGCGGTGGAGATCCCGCCGGAAATCCCAGACTGAGCCTTGCCATTGAGGCTGCCAAGGCTGCCAATATGCCCAAAGACAACATCGAACGGGCTGTCAAAAAGGGTGTTGGCGACGATAAAGACGCGGCGCAGTACGTTGAACTTCTCTACGAGGGATACGGCCCCGGTGGTATTGCCTATATGGTAGAGGCCACCTCCGACAACACCAACCGGACGGCCGGCGAAGTCCGTCATATTTTTTCAAAGTACGGAGCCAGTATGGGTACCAGCGGTTCGGTCGCCTATATGTTTGAGCGTAAGGGGATTATTACGGTGAAGCAGGATGGGGTTGATGAAGATGAACTCACCCTTGCCGCCATCGATGCCGGTGCACAAGACATCAGGTCTGAAGACGATGTCTTTGAAATACACACCCTTCGTGAAGATTTGTTTGTGGTGCGTACAGCCCTGGAACAGGCGGGTTACACCGTTGCTTCCGCAGAGCTCCAGTACATTCCCGGAACCATGGTTAAAGTGGATGAAGAAACGGCCACGGCCAACTTCCGGTTGATGGAGAAGCTGGAAGACAATGACGATGTGGCCAATGTGTTCAATAATATGGAGATGGACGAGATCGCCATTGCCGCCGCCGAAAAAATGTGATGGAAAAAAGTTGATGCCTGCAGGCGTTTCTATGGTGGAGTTTCTATCATAAAATGCCTGCTGCAACGTTAACGCAATGCTATGAAATTACTGCTGATACTATCGATGTTGTTGCTCACGCCGGATGGGGCCCGAAACGGGAATGAAGCCTATGAACGGGGTGACTTTGCGGCTGCTGAGCAGGCGTTCCGGCAAGCTATTGATGAAAACCCGGATGACGCGAGGCTGCATTTCAACCTGGGTAATGCGCTCGCCAGGCAGCAGAAATTTCAGGAAGCTGTGGAAGCCTACGAGCAATTCCGGAGTCAGACCAATTCGCCTCAGGACCGGGCCCTGGCCGACTACAACATCGGAAATATTCTGGGTGAGCAGCAGCAGTGGGATCAGGCCGCTGAAAGCTTCCGCCGTGCACTGCGCCAAAACCCGGATGATGAAGAGGCGAAGTTTAATTTCGAGCTGGCCAATCGAAACCTACAACAGCAGCAACAGCAGCAGCAAAACCAGCCGCAGGACAACAGCGACGAGGATCAGGAACAGCAGCAAAACGATGAGCAGCCGTCGCAGCAGCAACAGCAAGACCAGAATGACCAGCAGGGTGAGGATGAAAACCAGCAGGATTCTGAGTCGGAGCAAGAAGGTGATCAGCAGGATTCAACCGACCAAAACCAGCAGTCGGGTGAGCCAAACCCCGACGAAATGACCCGGGAAGATGCAGAACGTCTGTTGAATGCGCTGAACAACAAAGAAGAAGATCTCCTCAAAGATTTCCACAAAAACCAGGTCCCGCAAAACCAACGTCATGCCAAAGACTGGTAGGACTTACACTGTTCTGTTTACGCTGATTCTAGGGCTGCTTGCTGTGAGCGCGCAGGCCAACGATGTGCGTGTGGTTACCAGTTTCAGCGAGACCCGGATTCTGACAGGTGAACGCGTCACTATTCGCATTGAGGTTCGGGGCGACAGCTTCCGCAATGTTTCCCGGCCCACTCTTCCAGCGCTCATCCCGGGGCTGCGGTCTATCTCAGTGCAGCCATCCACCAGTACGCAGTATTCCCTGATCAACGGCGTGGCCACCCGCAGCTACAGTTATACCTGGTCGTTTGTGGCTGAAACGGCCGGTACCTTTGAGTTCCCATCGGTGACGGTCACTGTGGATGGAGACCGCATGCAGACCGAACCGGTCTCATACACGATTGTAGACCGTAATAATCCAGCGGGCAATCAGCAGGGGACTGCGCAGCAGGGATCGGCCGGGCAGCAACGCCCCGATATCTATGTGCAGATGGAGGTGTCAGAGCAAAATCCTGTGGTCGGGCAGCAGATTTTTGCAGATCTGGTGATTTATTTCAGGAATTCCATTGAGATTGTGAGTTACCAGACCGGCAGCTCCTGGGCAACCGACGGGTTCTGGAAGGAGAATCTGAGCGACGGGTCCTCGCCGCAGGCTGAATCCGTCATTCTGGGAGGTGAACGTTACCGAAAAGCGGTCCTTTTGCGCCATGCCCTGTTTGCCAGCAGGTCCGGACCGTTGACCATTGGCGAGGCGACCGTAACCACCACGCTTCGCACCGGAGCCCGTGCCAACGATCCTTTCGGAAGCTTTTTCGGAGGGTTTGGTACCAATCAGCGCACCGTTGAGCTCAAAACCCAGCCCGTTGAAGTGACCGTGCGCCGACTGCCCGACGCCGGAAACCGCGCCACCATCGGAGCGGTAGGCAATTTCACCATGACCCGGCGTATCACGCCCTCGACGGTTACTACCGGCGAAGCCCTTGAAATCATCACCGAAATCTCCGGCAACGGCAACCTCGCACTCATCAGTAAACCGGAATACGAGCTTCCTGATGTTTTTGAGATATTTCAGCCTCAGGAAAACCTGAACCTGAACCGGTCGGTGAACGGGTTGAGCGGAACCCGGACCTTCCGTGATATCATGATTGTGCGCCGACCCGGTACCTATGAAATTCCGGCCACGCAGATGGCCTACTACAATCCCGACCGGCGAAGCTATGTAACGGTGACGTTGCCGGCGGGGGTAATCAATGTAGCCGAGGATGCCGGTGCGGCCGTGACTTCGACCCGTGAACAACGCCTGGGAGTGGGTCCGGTCAGCGGCGTTGTGCGATGGCGACCTGTGGCTGCAGTGCCGGTCTGGGAACAGTGGTGGCTGTACGCCGGCGTGCTGGTTCCGATGCTGCTGCTGGTACTTGCCTGGAAGAAAAAGCAGGAAGATGACCGGCTTCGCAACGATACCTCCTATGCCCGACGGGTGCGGGCCGGCGAGGCGGCATTGGCTGAACTGAAACGACTCCGGGAGCTGGCGGGGCAATCCGGCGATGTAAAACAGGTCATGGCCGGAATTCATACCGTTGTTTACCGGGTGGTTACCGATCGGTTAGACCTTCCGGAGGCCGGACATTCCGATCAGGATATCCTGCGTTATTTGCGTGAAAAGAACGTTGATCAGGCCGTTATTCGCCAGGTTGAGCGCATTCTCACCAAGTGCAGTACCATTCGTTTTGCACCCGTGACGGCCAGGGAGAACTTAAGCTATGAACTGGAGCAGGCTCAGGTACTGGTCCGATCACTTACGGAGGCCTTGTGAACCGGATTTTGTGCCAGATGATATGCTTTCTTGTAGTTGCCAGTTCACCGTTGATGGCGCTTTCGGACATAGTCGGCCCCCAGCAACGATTTGTCCTTGCCAACGACCTTCTCGGCGAGGGTCGTACGGCCGAGGCGCTGGCCGAATACCAGGCTATCGAGGAATCGGGATTTCATAGTGGCGCTCTGCACTTGAACGCAGGAATCGCCGCGGTTCGTCTCGACAGCCTGGGACTGGCATGGGTTAGTTTCTACAAGTCCTCAGGATTTAGTGAAACAGCGGTTGCTGCCCGTGAAGGGATGGACTTTGTGGAGGAACAGCTGGCCCGTCGCGGTGCCCGTTTACCGGAACTCGCCTGGATACGTCTCAATCAATGGGTTTTGTTTGACGTCAACTACCTCAGTCTGAGTGTTGCAGGCATCGTGCTGATCAATACGGGGGTATTGCTGTTCATCGTCGGATGGCTGCGCGAACGCTTCCGGCAGGGTGGCCGGCTTGCAGGAATTTCACTTGGGGTTCTGGGACTTTTGCTGCTGACCGTAAGTCTGAGCCTGACGGTTTACAGCCGGGGCTACAGTCAGGCTGTGCAAATAGTCCGGGAAACTCAGGTCCATGAAATGCCCAATGTCAATGCGGAAGTTATACAGACAGGCTTTGAGGGATTCCGGTACATTGTAAATCAGCGGGAGAGCGATCCCGAAAGCGGCTGGTTACGCGTTCGGATGGTAAACGGTTCACGAGGGTGGATTGCAGCAGAAGCGGTGTACCGCCACTGAACCGTGTATGCCGCCACGGCGGAGTTGCCGGGAATAGTACGCAGAGCAAAATCAGCTCCGGTCGGGCCGGCAGGCGACCGGCAGCCCGGTATAAAGCCGGCACTGAAGCGGGGAAACCGCTATATTCCTTTCATCGGAACCGGATGCGGCGCGCAAGCATCACCGGGCAGAAGCAACCTGAATAAAAACCTTTTCAAACCAATATTATGGCACGTTATTTCGAGTACATCGACCAGCACAAAGAGCGTTTTGAACAAGAATTATTTGACCTGCTCCGCATTCCCAGCATCAGTGCAGTCAGCTCGAACAAGGGCGATGTGCGCCAGGCGGCGGAGTTTATCCGTGAGCAATTCGATCAGATGGGCCTGAATGGGGTTCAGTTATTTGAGACCCCGGGAAATCCTGTGGTTTACGGTGAGTATATGGATGCGGGCCGGGACAAGCCTACGGTGTTGGTCTACGGGCATTATGACGTGCAGCCGCCGGATCCTCTGGAGTTGTGGGAAACCGAGCCTTTTGAGCCAACGGTCCGCAACGGCGACGTGTATGCGCGGGGCGCCAGTGACGACAAGGGACAGGCGTACACCCACGTGAAGGCCATTGAGTCCTGGCTGAAAACCGAAGGTCGGCTCCCGGTGAACGTCAAGGTCATTATAGAGGGTGAGGAGGAAATCGGTTCGCCCAATCTGGTTCCCTTTCTGCAGGAGCACAAGGAAATGCTGGCCTGTGATATGGTGCTGATTTCGGATACCTCCATGTTCGACAAAGACGTGCCCAGTATTACCTACGGACTTCGGGGGCTGGCCTACATGCAGGTCTATGTGCAGGGTCCGAACCGCGACCTTCATTCGGGAACCTATGGTGGCGCGGTTCAGAATCCGCTGAATGCCCTGTGCGAAATCATTGCCGGGCTGAAAGATAAGGACGGTGTGGTTCAGATTCCGGGGTTCTATGACGATGTGATTGCTTTGTCGGATGAGGAGCGCGCGGAGTCGGCCCGGTTGCCCTTTGACGAGCAGGCTTTTAAGGATTCGCTTGCCATCGGGCAGGTCTTTGGCGAGAAGGGGTATACCACACTTGAGCGAAAATCCTCACGACCTACCCTGGATGTGAACGGAATTTGGGGAGGGTATCAGGGCGAGGGTGCCAAGACGGTGCTGCCGGCCAAAGCCGGGGCCAAAATCAGTATGCGACTGGTGCCGGATCAGGATCCGAAGAAAATTGCGGCGTTGTTCACCCGTTATGTCCACCAGATAGCGCCCGCAGGTGTTACGGTAGTGGTTGAAGAGCATCACGGGGGGCATGCCGCCATGACCGATCTGAACTTTTACGGTCTGGAGGCTGCATCGCAGGCCTTTGAGGATGTTTATGGTCGCAAGCCGCTGTTTACCCGTGAGGGTGGGTCTATTCCCATCGTGGCGGATTTCAAGAAGGTGCTGGGTGCCGATTCCATTCTTATGGGTTTTGGTCTTAACAGCGATGCTATCCACTCGCCCAATGAGAAGTTTTCTCTGGAAGATTTTCATCGTGGAATCAAAACTTCAGCCCGCTTTTTTGAGGTGTTGGCGGGTGTGAAAGCGTAGTGAAAAACGACCACGCTGTGCCCGGAATATGCCGGGTTCTTCCGCATCGGGTACAGCTGTATCATCTGTCGACCGATGCCCGCCGGTGTATCGGCTAAATGACACAGACCAGGTAGTCCATTCCGAACGCAGAAGTGTCCGTTACGTAGTATTCGGGCACTTTTTTTTATTGGGTTTTTCTGAGTAGTTTGAAGTTTCACGCCACTGCAACCAACTATCATGCGGCTTTCACGCTCATCTGTTTTCCATCGTTTTCACCCACATCGATTTACCTCGCATCGGATATCTTCCGGTGTCTGCAGGTTATTGATGGTAACCTTCGTACTGTTTTTTTTGCAGTACAGTCAGGGGTATGCCCAGCAATTTCAGCGTGTATCCAACGCCGATGACCTGTTTTCCGTAGGAGGCGGAGCCCGTGCCATGGGTATGGGCGGGGCCCAGGTTGCCCTCGTCGGGGATGTGACCGCGGCCTTCTGGAACCCTGCCGGACTTTCCCGCCTTACCCATCGTGAAATTGCGTATATGCACAGCGAGCGGTTTGGTGGTATCGTTGCGTACGATTACGGTGCATTTGCCATGCCATTGCGCGGTGAGAACGATGTTTTTGCCGTAACGTTTTTTCGTCAGGGTGTGGATGGGATCAAAAACACACTGAATGCCTGGGACCGTGAGCGGGATCGTCCACGGACCAACCCGGAGGACTACATTACCGAGTTCTCGGCCGCTGATATGGCTTTACTGCTTTCCTACGGCACCCAATACAACGCCTACCTTTCCTGGGGAACATCGGTGAAGGTGGTCTACAGCCGGCTTGGTCCGTTTGCTGACGGACTTGGTTACAGCGTAGATCTGGGCGGGCAATATCGCCGCAATCAATTCAAGCTGGGGGTCACCGTTCATAATGTGACCACCCTCATGAAATTGTGGACGGTCAACGAGGCGGAGCTGGAACCCCTGCGCGACTTTTTCAGTGATGAGGAGCTGAATGCCAGCTTCCCGGCGGGACAGAATGAGTATTCGCCTCCCTCGGTCAGGGCCGGTGTTGGCTATACAACGCGTATACAGGACTTTTCTGTCACGGGGGCCTTCGACCTGGTTATACACGGTGAAAACCGCAGAACGTACTATATCAACGCCGGTCCGCTGAGCTTTCAGCCGCATCTCGGCACCGAAGTCGCCTATCGGAATGCGGTGATGATTCGCCTGGGCATCACCGACGTCTTCACCGACGCGTCTTCCCGTCTGTATGCATCCCCAACGCTGGGCGCGGGTCTCAATCTGGGCGGCATCGTATTGGATTATGCCTTCAGCAGCTTTGCAGGAGCCAATTCCAACCTGGGTTACACCCATCGCATCGCAGCCAAAGTGGCTTTCTGATTGCTTAACCTTATGTTTATCCGGCCATGCACGTAAGACAGTCGTACCTGCTGACCGCCGCTGTGCTGGCCCTGCTCCTTGTAGTGGCATCGCAGGTGGTCTGGTGGTTTTTTTTGTACGATGCCGACAGTGGCCGGGCAGCGGGTGATTGGTTTCCAACGGTTGTTATAGGTGTGGTTCTGACGATGGGTGCCGTCCTGACTCTGGCCTGGCTTGGATATCGGTACTACTTCAGGGACCTGTATCGGGTGAGCGATGAGCTCACACTGGCCCGCTACCGTCATCAGTCCCGCATCGGTGATGCGATGCTCCCGCCGGTGCGATCGATTGTTGCCGGTTTAAATCAGGTGCTTGGGGAAAATCATCAGCTGCGTTCCCGGCACAGCGAGACCCGGGGCGCGACCGCAGGCGACCTCGCACCGCGCGCTTCCAGTCTTCGCACCGCGTCCTTTGTGGTCTTTGACACAGAAACTACCGGACTACACCCGGCTGGCGGTGACGAGATCATCGCCATCGGTGCCGTACGCATCGAGCAAGGGGTCATTGTGCACGATACCCATTTCGATCGTCTTGTGTATCCGGGTCGGAGCATACCGCCGGAATCGACCGTTATTCATGGTATCCGCGACGAGGATGTTGCGGGTGCACCCACCATATGTGCGGTTCTCCGCGAGTTCCATGCTTATTGCGGGCAAGCTGTTCTGGTAGGTCATAATGTGGGGTTCGACATGCGCTTCCTGAAAAACAAAGAAAAGCGATGTGATCTGCAGTTCGGGCCGGTTGCGCTGGATACCTTGCTGCTCTCCAGCGCGCTGATGCCGCACCTTGACCGGCACGACCTGGATACCCTGGCCGAGCGGTTTAATGTTCCGTTTACCCGCCGTCATACGGCTCTGGGGGATGCGCTGGCTACGGCCTCGGTGTTTCTTCACTTAATGGAACTGGCCGGTGATGCCGGTGTGCATACCGTGCAGGATGTTCTGAAAAAGTCGCGGGAATCGGTCTATGCCGGGTTGGATTATTAGCAGTTCCGGAAGGGGGGCTTCTTCACGATGTGGACGAAAAAGGGTCAGAAGTATGCCCCTATGGTATTTCGGAGGATGAGTCGGGCTAGTAAAACGCCTTCCATAGCCTGATTAAAGATGTCTTTTTCGGCGACCGTCAAGGCTGCATATCGCAGGGTGTTACCCGGGGGATGGTGTTCCTGCAATGCGTGCAGCTGTCTGCTGATTCGGAAGTAGGTAAGTTGATTAAAGGCCTGTGTTAATTGGTCGGCTTTGGATGCATCCAGTATACCCTGTTCCCGGAGTTGTATGAGCCGGTCACCGGTATTGGTTGCGTGCAGGTTGTTCTGAAGTGCCAGAATGCGGGCCAGCCCGATAATGGGCAGACTGAGATGTTTGAGGTCGGGTGTCGGGTAGAACCGAAGCCAGAGTCTGCGCAGCATCCCGGGCGGAACCTGTATTTTCAGACTGTTCTGAACCATATGGTAAAAGAATACCTCGGCCTGTTCGCTCAGCAGCGTGTCCAGGTGGGTGCGCAGCGACTGGGTCAACCCGGGATAACCGGCCCCGTGACGCAGGTCAAAAAAGATGCTGCTCTGCATGACTGCGAGGGGTTCAGGGTGGCGGATCCAGGAACGAAATTGTTTTTTCCAGACCGATAGCGGCAGGCACCAGGTGGGGTTCCCGGCCATG
Source organism: Bacteroidetes bacterium HLUCCA01 (assembly GCA_001314545.1). GTDB lineage: Bacteria > Bacteroidota > Rhodothermia > Balneolales > HLUCCA01 > HLUCCA01. Next base: position 121,586 of record LIHN01000009.1, on the reverse strand, counting down.
ATGCCACCCTTGCAGAACGCATATCCGGCATCGTTCATTTTTTGGTTAATGGTTTGTCCGAAATCGGTAAACCAGGAGATCACCCCAGGGTTGTTCAGGGCTTTTTCGTCCAGGATGAGGGCGTTGTCCTGATCGGTTTTAAGGGTCTGTTCACCGCGACCTTCACTTCCGAACAGAACCAGTGCCCAGTTGCACGGAGGAGTTCCAACCGTTTCCAGGGTCTCTTTCAGGTGAAATTGCAGGGTTTCGTCGGCGTGCTGGCTGATGAACCGGGTTACATCCGGAGCCGAGTCTGCGCCGCTAAGCCGGGTGCGGACATCGCGGAGGAAGTGTTCGTTGTAAAGGTATGGGGTTGATGCCATGGGTTCGCAGCCAAGGGTGGTACAGGCAGTATACTGTTTCGCCGGCGCAATTAACAGAGACCGGAACGCCGGGGTTGTAAATTAAAATTGACACCGAGCAATTTTTTTGTTTGTTTGAATCGCGGCTGAATCGCGGCTGAATCGCGGCTGAATCGCGGCTGAATCGCGGCTGAATCGCGGTCTGCACGCCGCCGCCCTGTCTGCATCGACCGCGTCTCCCTGCCGGCTTTTCCGGTTCCAAAAGCACAGTGCCGGACTCGTACCGGGTCTTTGCCTCGTCAATCATCACCTCTTATCGTTCTGTATATGAAAGAAGTCTATGCGCAATATTGGAAGCGGCACCTGCGAATTATTGGTGTGCTGCTGGTCATCTGGTTCCTGGTTTCCTATGGATTTGGAATTGTATTTGCCGATCAACTTGATGCCATCCGTATCGGCGGATTCGGACTCGGATTCTGGTTTGCCCAGCAGGGTTCCATGTATGTGTTTGTGATCATCATATTTGTGTATGTGTTTCTTATGAACCGTCTGGACCGTGAATTCGGTGTGGAAGAAATTTAAAGGAGACGGACAATGGATATTCAATTCTGGACATTTCTGATTGTCGGGCTCACATTCACACTGTACATCGGTATTGCAGTATGGTCGAGGGCCGGCTCCACATCCGAGTTTTATGTAGCAGGTAAAGGCGTACATCCGCTTGCCAACGGCATGGCGACCGCGGCCGACTGGATGTCGGCGGCGTCCTTTATTTCCATGGCGGGCATCATCGCTTTTTTAGGTCGCGACGGAGCGGTGTATCTGATGGGATGGACCGGCGGGTATGTGTTGCTGGCCTTGCTGCTGGCCCCGTATCTGCGCAAATTCGGTAAGTTCACCGTGCCGGATTTCGTGGGCGACCGCTACTACTCCCGTACAGCCCGGCTGGTGGCTGTGGCCTGTGCATTGTTTATCTCGTTTACCTATGTGGCCGGACAGATGCGGGGAGTGGGTATCGTATTCTCCCGGTTCCTCAGCGTTGACATCAATACAGGTGTGGTTATCGGGATGGTTATCGTGTTGATTTACGCGGTTTTGGGCGGCATGAAAGGTATTACCTACACCCAGGTAGCCCAGTATTGTGTACTAATATTTGCCTACCTCGTGCCCGTAATCTACATCTCCATTATGATGACCAGTAATCCGATTCCCCAGCTGGGATTCGGCGGTACGGTTGCCGACGGTTCCGGAACGTACCTGCTCGACAAGCTGGACGGGTTGCATATTGCATTGGGTTTTGATGCCTACACCTCGGGAATAAGGCCTACGATGGATGTGTTTTTCATCACCATGGCCCTCATGGTTGGCACTGCAGGGTTGCCCCATGTAATTGTGCGGTTTTTTACGGTTCCCCGTGTCAAAGATGCCCGGATATCAGCGGGTTACGCACTAATTTTGATTGTTCTGCTGTATGCAACGGCCCCGGCGGTAGCTGTCTTTGCAAAAACGAACCTCATCGAGACCATTCACGAGGTCCCCTACGATGAGGTCCCTGAATGGGTCACGAATTGGGAGGCAACCGGTCTGATTGGCTTTGAAGACAAGAATGCAGACGGCAGGATCCAGTTCAATGCCGATCCGGCCATCAACGAAGTGCGCGTTGACCAGGATATCATCGTACTGGCCAATCCGGAAATCGCGAATCTGCCCAACTGGGTTGTGGGTCTTGTGGCCGCGGGCGGACTGGCGGCAGCGTTGTCAACGGCGGCCGGACTTCTGCTGGTTATTTCAACATCGGTATCCAGAGATTTGATCAAGCGAACGCTGAAGCCGGATATTTCCGAGAAGCATGAGTTGCTTACCGCCCGCTTTGCGGCGGCCGGTGCGGTAATCTTTGCCGGTTATTTTGGCATCAATCCGCCGGGCTTTGTGGCACAAACCATCGCTTTTGCGTTCGGACTGGCTGCGGCGTCTTTCTTCCCGGCGATACTTCTGGGTATTTTCTACAAACGGATGAACATGCAGGGCGCAGTATCCGGTATGGTAACCGGAATTCTGTTCACGGCCGGGTATATTATCTATTTTACGATGATACGGCCCGACCTAAACCAGGCAGAAAACTGGTTGTTCGGCATTTCTCCCGAGGGAATCGGTACCCTGGGTATGCTTCTGAACCTGAGTGTGTCACTGGTAGTATCCCGTCTGACTCCGGCGCCACCGGATGAGATTCAGGACATGGTCGAAAAAATCAGGATACCTCGGGAAATTGAAGATGCTGTCAGGGAGGGGTGATGCCCCCGCTGATACCCCTGAACGTTAGTCGGCTTGTTGGCGAATCTGCTTCATGGTCTTGCCGGAAGCGGCTTCGCTCACATTAATCACGTGGTCGGCGATTTTCTCCAGCCTGTTGAGGATGTCCAGATAAACGATTCCCATCTGAACGGAGTATTTTCCGCTCTCAAGTCGCTGATAGTGGGTATTGCGGAGCCGGTTACGCAGGTCATCAACTTTGTTTTCGGCCTCAATCGCTTTGTTCAGGTCCACCTTAATGGAAGGCAGGGCGATGTTTTCCTTCATCAAGATAATGGTGTCATGAACGGCGTCCAGCATTTCACGGAGCTCCTCTTTTGCTTCCTCGGGGAACTCCTCCTGTGATTCCATAAGTCGTTCAAAGGACTTGGACATCTGAAAGTACAAATCGCCCACGCGTTCCAGATCGTTGATCATGGCTTGCATAGAACGGACACGACGCACCGCTTCGGTAGAGAGCGTTGAGTTCTCCGATACGCGAACCAGGTATTCAGCGATCTCGATTTCAAGACGGTCTGTGATTTCCTCGCGTTTGGCGATTTTCTTCAGAAACCGATCGCGGCGTTTCTTTTCTTTGAAAAGTAATCCGGTGAAACTGTAGTGCATTTTTTCAACCAGGCGGGCAAACAAGCCAAGTTCCTTACGCGCCTGAGCGATGGAAAGCTCGGAAGACGACATGAGCCCTGCACTGATGTATTCCAGGCGGAAGATGTCATCGGCCCCACCCCGGTCGGGCTGTATGTATTCAACAAACCGGATAATGAGCGGCACGAACGCAAACATCAGGATCACATTGAACACGTTGAACAAGGTGTGAAACAAGGAGAGTGCCAGGGTAGCGGTTGCCCGACCTTCATCGGAGGTATCTGTGAGAACCGAGTAATCGATCTGACTGAAAGAGGCAATAATGTTGTCTACCAGGTGCAGAAAGGGGGTGAGTATGAGCAGCATCCAAATCACCCCGATTACATTGAAAAAGAAGTGAAACCGTGCAGCTCGCTTGGCATGTACGTTCCCGACAATGGCCGCGATGTTGGCCGTAACCGTGGTGCCAATATTTTCACCGAGTACCATTGCCGCTGCAATAGGGAAGGTAATCCAGCCCTGCACCAGCATCACCAGCGTGATGGCCGTGGCCGCAGAACTACTCTGGGTGAGCAGGGTGAGTACGGTACCCACGACTACGAAGAGCAGGGTAGAAAAAATTCCGAAATCTGTGTAGCGGTCGAGGAAGGCGAACATTTCGGGATTATCCGAAATATTGGGAACGGCGTCTTTGATGAAATCCAGACCGATGAACAGAATACCGAAGCCAATCATGGCTTCCGCCACATTACGCAGCTTGATATTGCTGACAAATAGAAACGGGAAGAAAAGACCGATGGCAACAATGGCCACACTGGTTATCTGAAATTTAAAACCGAAGATAGCTACCAGCCAGGCTGTGATGGTTGTTCCGATATTGGCCCCCATGATAACGCCGGTTGACTCTACGAAGGTCATAAGTCCGGCGTTTACAAAGCTGACAACCATAACGGTTGTGGTGCTGGACGATTGGGTAATGGCGGTGGTTCCGAAGCCAGTTAACACCCCCGTAATACGGTTACGGGTCATTCCCTTCAGGATTTCCCGAAGACGACTTCCAGCAACTTTCTGCAGGCCGTCGCTGAAAATCTTCATCCCGAAAATAAAAATACCCAGTGATCCGACCAGCTGCAGGAAGTCAAATAGCGAATAATTCATAAAGTAGGCTTAATCCTAACATATGGGTGCAAAGCGTCATTTCCACAGAGCTCCTAAAATAGGAAATTTCATGTTAACGGAAAGTTAACATTGCGACATTACAGTCCGGCTTCAATGGTGCCCCCCCTGCGGCAGTTACCGGGTGCATGAGACGGTGCTTCAACGTTGGAGGCAGGTCGCCCGCACCGCTGCAGATGTGCACATCTATACGTCGTTTTGCCCGGGTTTCCCGGGTAGTGGAAAAAATTTCCGCTGCGTGTTCCTTGTTTTTGATAATGCAACATAATGAAAAATGCGGCAAATATGGCAAAAAAACGCTGTTTTGCGCATTTAGTCGGGCTGTTTGCAGTAAGAGTAAAAAAATAGAAGTCGGGAGGTTAAAGAATTTCGGGACTGGCCGATAACTGTTTCAGACTCTGATATAATGACGACTTTGAACACACGACTAAGAAAGTAACAAAACGACTGATTGTTATGTTAAAAAGCCAGCCTGAACCGCTGGCTTTTTTTGTTTATGGGTACTGGCGTTATAGAGTTTACATCGGCAGCTATGCACCTCGTTAAATCCGAACCGGTAGGCCCGGATTGGTAAATTCGGGGTGAATCAACCCTAAAAGGTGCATCCGGAATCAGCAAGGCCGAATCAATCAATCCGGAGTCAGAACCAAAGCGAACCCGGGTGCTATTTTGTTCTCCGCCAATAAAACAATAAAAAAGAGGAGGCCTCCTTCCGAAAGCCCCCTCTTATTGTGTTGTGTCTATGTTCTGCCCCTTCACTCTTCGGATCGTGGTCCGGGTCAGGTGAAGGTTGCCCTGCAGTCGGCATAGTTCTGTGGCGCGACCGTGGGGCCATTATGGTACCTGCATGTGTTTTGTTCTGACATTGCACAGCGCAAAAGTCAGCGTCTCCCGTTGATGATATGCTATTTAATGAGTGTCATACTGCGCGTCAATGTAGCACTGGGTGTGCTGATACGGTACAGGTATTGCCCGCTGGCCAGCGAAGATGCATCGAAATTGACCTGGTGTACGCCGGCTGGCAGCTGTTGGTCTATTAGAACCGCCACTTCCCGGCCAAGCAGGTCGTAGATCGCCAGGCGAACCTGCTCGTTTTGCGGAAGGTCGAACCCGATGGTGGTAGACGGGTTAAAGGGATTCGGGAAATTCTGCATCAGGGAAATAGTCTGGGGCAGTATGCCGCTGTAGCTGTCGATGGACGTAGGCACGGCCGGTACCGTAAACCCGGTGATGCTGGTCGGTAAGGAGGAAGACAGTGTACGTCGACTCGCGTTTCCACTGAGGATATCCCCATCCTGATTGTAGAAGGCGAAAAGGGTTGAATCCTGTGTGGCACCCGCCTGACGGAAGGTGAGGCTTTCGGCATTGATGTACTCATTGGCTTCGCCATAATTGACGTAGCGTCGACTGGCTAATCCGAAGCTCTCATTGGTGTTTACAACGGCGAAGGACAGGGTGGTATCATTGGTAGCCATGTTGATAGTGTAGGTCAGGCTTTCGCGCTCCCAGCCATTGATGACCGTGCTGTTTGTTACCACGTACTGCTGGGTTTGGTACGCAACGCCATTCAGTGCGTCTTGTGCGGTTCGGGTGAACGTGCGGCTAACGGAACTTCCGGTGGTAAGGTCCAGCTCGGTATAGGTCTCGCGACTGAAAGCGGTAAGTGGGTTGGCACTGTTAAATACTTGTCCCGGTGCTAATTCTGCTGTGTAACTGCCGCTGAACCGGGTATTGCTCACTTCCCGCTGTGCATTGATGGTTATGCCGAACATCAGATTGCCCGAGGCATCAAAACGTGCAATGATGGTAGAGTCCGGAGTTACATTAATGACGGAATCAACGCGTGACACCTGGCCGAAACCATCAATCATGGTCATGACGGTGTAGTCAGGACCGTAGTTGTAAAGTGTACGGTCAGCAAAATCCTCGGTGCCATCTGACTGAAGTATTACGGTTTGTGTAGAGTCCAGGAGGCCGGCGCTGTTATAGAAATTCCGGAAAACCTGCTGGTACTCGGTGTCGTTGCCGAGATATCGGAAAATCTCGTTTGGACTTCCACCTTCAACCACGTGCTGCACGGAGAAACCGGGATTAACAAAGTTTTCGGTTACGGTCAGGTTGGGCATCGGGATCAACGGATTCGTAGCATTATGGGCACTTTGAGCAAACTGGGTCTGAAACCAGGTCCCGTTCTGTACATCAAAAGCGTACGATAGCGCATCTACGATGTAGATGGGTGTTGTATTCTGCTCAATGTGCAGCTCCGTTCCGGTCATCAGGTCCAGCGACTGGGCCGAGACGGTTGCGCTTATGGCAGCACTCATGACGACCATTAGTATCATTTTTTTCATAGCATGTAGTTTTGTTCCTGTTCATTATTAGTATGCATAAGCATGCAGCTGTGTAGGCTTACAGCGCTCAGTGCACCAAGTTTAATCAGGGATTGCGGCAACTGGTTCGACGGAAGCAGGCTCCGTTGAGTAAATGGCAGACTCCATTGAGTAAACGGCAAGAAAATGCCGGGAACTACATCCATCTACGCGTTGGTCACACCACGCATTGAAGATGTTGCATGCAGAAGTCGGGAGGTGTGGTCAGATACTGGTCTTCGGATGGGCTACAGCACTTTCGTTCCGCTGTTCAGATTCCCACCAGTCAGCTATTCGTAGGGGATGAAGGGAACGCGGATTCTTGTTACCCACCAGGAGCCTTCTGCGCCGCTCTCCAGCAACGAGTCGTCCACTTTGATACCATGGAAGGCGACCCAGTTGCGCAGCCGGTCATGCATGAGCCGAAGTCCCACCGACCCTTTTTTCAGGGTGTCTTCTTTGGAGGCCATGTCCGCTCCGGACATGAGTAAACCATCCGGCTGGTCATGGGGATCCGCGATGCCGGCCTGCTGGTGATTGGTACCCGAACCGTCAAATTTGTACTGTGATTCATAGACCGAATTGATGAGGATAATCTCTATGGTGTCCTCATTTTTTTCCACACGGCAACGGAGTTTTATGCGACCCTCATCGTCAGTACCGTACAGCAAGGCATTTTCATAGACCGGCTGGAGGGTAAAAGAAGGTATGGCGATGTCTTCAAGGTCGAGCCCGGTGGTATTTTCAAAGGAGTAATCCAGTTCAATTCCGCGATTGGTCGACTCCAGCGTAAGGTAGTCGTCAATCCAGTCCAGTTCCGACTGCAAATCCACATCAATTTCAAAGGACTGATCTACCAGCACGCGGATCACCTTGGCGAACCGGCCGATGTAATCCAGCGCTTCATCCGATGATTTACGCATCAGGGCCCGGATGGTAGTGAGTGCATTAAACACGTAGTGTGAAGTCAGTAACTGCGTCACCGCAACACGCTCCAACTTCCGTATTTTATCGGCCCGCTCAAAAGAGGCTACTTTTCGTTGCTGAATCCGTTGCTGCACAGTATAGGTAACGGTGATGCCCAAAAGCAGGAGTATGGTTCCCAGAAATGCCAGAAATGCCGGGGTTTGCCACCACAACGGCGACTTGAATATGTCCAAAGTAACCGGCGAAACGCTGTTTCCGGTGAGCAGATCCAGAAACCGAAACTCAAAGGAGCTGTTGCCTGCGGCCAGCTGTGCCAGGACCACAGTAGGTTGGGTAAGTTCTACCCACTCATCCGCGCTATTTTGCCGGAACTGGAGCATGTAACGGTCGGCATTCGGGTAGCCGGTATTGGAGAGTTCAACCCGGAGCTGACTGATATCGGCATCCAGCCGTGTGAGCGCATGCCGGCCCATTTCTATTTCATCAGCAAACAGTTGGCTCACCTGTACTACGGGTTGAAGGTTCAGGTTAAAGAGCGTTTCCAGCGGGAATTGAACAACACCGTCCCCGGTCGACATCCACACGTAGTCTCCGACCAATCGAATATCACGCAAGGTCTGTCCGAGGCTTACGGGTCGCAGCGGAATATCATAAAATGCGGTCTTACCATGATCCAGGCGCAGCAGATAAGCACCCATACTGCCGGCAACTCCGTACAGTGAGTCTGAGAGTTTGCGCACCAGGGTCCACGACTGATTGCGCAGGGGGTTGACAGCATGCAGGGTGTCGAGTACCATGGAATCTGTGTTCAGTCGTAGTAAACCATTGTTGGCGGTGGCGATGAGAAAGGAGGTGCTGTCAATGGCGATGAGGTCGTTGACGTTGATATCCCAGCTTATCAGATCCTGCTGTGCGTCCATCGATGCAACCAGCAGCCGGTTGGGTTGCCCCACAATGAGGCGGTCTGCGGCGGCAAATCCTATGGCCGTTGCACGGTTAGGCAGGGAGAAAACGATGCGATTGGTCTGCCGGTTGATAACAAAGCTGCCGTTTGGGGTGGCAATGGCAATCAGATTGTCCCGGTAATCCGCCTGTTTGACCGGTGGCTGTATGAAAATGTTAAATTCGGCACCGGTGTACTGTTGCAGCCATTGCCTGCTGCCCACATCGTACAGGTCGAATCCGTTGGAGCGTGCCAGGAAGAGGGTGCTTTCGTTCATCCATCGGGCGTATTCAACATTGGCATCGGTTAAGGTCTGCCAGCTATCGTTTCGATGATCATACAACCGGGTTTTGTTGAAACGACTGCTGATGATGCTGTATCGGCCATCAGCGCTTATATCGGCGAAGACCACCTGTTGCAAAGGCACGTTATCAGCGGTTTTCACATCCCGGAAACTGCGGAACCAGGGCTGAAATTTGAATATGCCGTCGTTCAGGGTGCTGACCCAGACAGCTCCCGAGGGATCCCGGGCTATACCGGTGAAAAACATATCTTCAAAGAAGGTTTCAACACGGATTTCTCCCTGTGAATCCGCCGTAACAATTTTGAGTCCGTCGGCCTGGGTGGCAAGCCATAGTTCCTGATCCGTAACCCAGAGGTGTTGGGTTACCAGTGAGGTGAGTCCCAGTGTTTCGTTGCTGTATACTACCTCCAGACCGGTATCGGTCATCCGTGCAAATCCGTTGCGGGTTATACCCCAGCCGTCATTTTCTGCGGCAGGTTTGCTGAAAACGGCATCCTCCAGCTGCAGGGGACGGACATTGTCAGGCGGGTCAAATACCCAGGTGCCATTGGTTCCACCCAGCAGCAGTCGCTCACCGGTTGGATACATAAAACCGATGCGGCGCGGACTGCCTCTGTCTGTCGGTAAAAGAATCTGATCCCAGTCTTCGGTACTGGGGTTAAAAATGAGCAACCGACCGTCGCTTGTTCCAATGAACAGCTTGTTTTCATATTCCAGGGCTGAAAGGGCGAAACTGCGCAGCTGCATGGAATCCGGCAGTACCAGTTCCCGGGTCTGCGACAGGTTTCGGGTATTGACCAGGGTGATGCTGTTGTCAAAGCTCATGACTACTTTCATCGAGTCGTTGACCATGACTGCGTGGATGACTTCCTTGCCGGCCAGCTGCGGCAGGCTCTGAAACTGAAAACCGTTATACCGATAAACCCCGATATTGGAGTACACCCAAAGGTTTCCGTTATCGCTTACACCGAGTCCGTAGGTAGTGGTAGCGGTAAGCCCGTCGGCATGTCCGAACCGCTGTATGCCCAGATCGGTTGGCCCGAACAGGGGGGAATCCGCCGCATTGCCCTTAACCGCAACGCCTGCCAGCAGCAGACCCAAGATCAATGCGAGGTGGCAGAAACGCCTGTTGAATGAACCCGGTCGCACGGTTATCAATGCTGGCTGAGTCTTTGGGTGACCTCTTTGACCCGTCTGCGGGCGATGGGGATCTTAATACCATTTCGCAGCACCAGCTGGGGCTGGGTTCCGCCGGCAACCCCGTCTACAAATTCACGGTTGACCAGGTACGACTTATGGCACCGCAGGAAGCGGTCGCTCTGCAGGGTTTCCTCCACGTCCTTGAGGGTCATGGAGGCGGTGATGCGGTCTTTTCCGGTGGTATGAAACCGACTGTAGTTGCTGTCGGCTTCCACAAAAACAAGATCGGTGTAATAAATCAGTTTGAGGGAATCAGTCTGGCGGATGGCGATGCGGTCGGGCAGGAAGCCCGCATCGATATTCAGTGATGCCATGAGTTCGGTTGCTTCACGGTTGGTCCGGGCCTGTTTTTCCTGTGAAATACGCACAATGAGGTCTTCCAGCTCCGTATCACTGACGGGTTTGAGCAGGTAATCGGCTGCGTTAACCTTGATGGCCTTCAGGCTGTAATGAGCCATGGCCGACACAAAAACGACGATGGGATGGGGTTTAGGCAGGGCCTGCAATACGTCGAAACCGGTTTTGCCTCCCAGCTCAACATCCAGAAAAACAAGGTCCGGTTTGCGGGTGCGAATGATGTTTACCGCGTCCGTATAGCCGTTAGCATAACCGATCAGTTCAAGTCGGTGGACGTGACGATGCAGCTGCTGGCTCAGATCATCCACGCAGTGCTGCTGATCGTCAACAATGACGCAGGTAAGTTTGTTCACAAATAAAGGTACTAGAGCAGAAAAGCCGGCAATCACACAACACAATTTGACGCCGGACAACACGGTTTAAAAATTTACTGCTACCATGACAGAAATGCTGAAATCTACTCGAAAAATTGCATTCCTGAAACAGCTTTTTGTTTTTTTAAAAGAAATCGGCGGTTGTGTCTGCTTTAAAACCGCGGATTTAGCCGGATGTTCCCGGGCTCCGGTTTGGTGCCGGCCATGAGGCCTGGCGACAGACTTCCGGCTGCAAACCTGCTACGGTTGCCGGGTGGCAGGATTTATCTGTTAGATGTGCGTCCCGGAGAGTTCAGGGTCGTAAAATAGCGGGATGGACAGACCCATGGGAGGGGTTTTACCTATGGATCTGAGTCCAGACCGTGCGATAGACACAAAAAAAGGGCGTATCCGGGATGGACAGACCCATGGGACGGGTTTTTTCTATGGATCTGAGTTCAGACCGCGCGGCGGACATAAAAAAGGGCGTATCCGGGATGGACAGACTCATGGGACGGGTTTTCTCCATGGATCTGAGTTCAAACCGCGCGGCGGACATAAAAAAGGGCGTATCCGACATGGATACGCCCTTTTTGTGGAGAGCTCACGTGCACTGCCGTATCCGGCAACACACGGGTATTACTTGATGAGCGTCATCGCGCGCGACTCAACACGGGTGCCGGCAGTCAACCGGTACAGGTACAGCCCTGAGGAAAGTCCAGCACCGTCAAAGGAGGCCGCATGCTGTCCGGCGGGAAGGAAACCATTGACCAGGGTCGCGACCTTTCGACCGGTTACATCGTACACCTCCAGGGTCACCTCGACCGACTCCTGCAGGGTAAACGGAATGCGCGTAGTCGGGTTGAACGGATTCGGGTAGTTTTGGCCGAGCTCCACCCCGGTGGGCATCGCCAGCAAGGGCTCATCGTCAATACTGACCACCACCGACGGATCAAACACGACCACCAGCGCGGCTTCCAGCACATTGTCTGAATCAATCCGCTCGTTGACGGCCACCTCGGCGCCGGGCATGGAGAAACCCCAGACCGATCGCTGAAATCCAACCTGCTCATACATGGTCATCCACTGTAAATCGGGATTATACTGCAGGTTTCGGATGATTCCGTTCTGCGGGGTTTGGCGGATCAGGGCTGCCTCCTGCGCGTTGTCCAGATTCACATAACGGATACCAACATCGGCTACGTTAAAGAATACATGATTGTTTTCGGGGACCACCTTCATCTGGACGTCCCGGAATGCTGCATTCAGGTCCGCAAAACGTGCATACATATCGTTGCCGCGGGCCCAGTGCAGGTTGCAGCTGTCGAAGGCAGCATCGCACTTGTAGAAACCGTCCTCGAAGTGCATGTAGAAATAGGTGTTGTTCACCTCGTCATAGTCGAAGGAGGCAATCATGCGGGGACCATCGGTGGTGAACTCGTGCACCACGGTGCGGTCGCTGATATCGTTCAGGTTAATGGAACCGATGTATTCGTTACCTTCGTCATTGATCCACAGGTAGAGCAGTCGCCGACCGGTTTCGTCGATGCGGATGGTGTTCACAAAGCGGTTTGCCTGGGAATTCATGGGCATCCAGGCTACAAGCTCCCGGGCGGATCCATCCGGATACATGCGCGTGATCAGGTACGCGGTATTGGCAGCGGTCAGTTCGAGCTGGTACAGGTACCCTGTTTCACGGTCGAACACCATGGCTTCGGTCTTGTGGGCACCCGGGACGTGGGTCACGACGGAGTCAAAGCTGTACTCCAGCACGGTGTTGCCGCTGCTGAAGTTCATCAATCCGGCACCCAGGCTTATCAGGCTGTTGGTGTCTTCGAAGTAGGCCATGCTCTGGATATAGCCGTGGTTCGGGAGGGTGTGGGTGGTCACCTCCGGTGTTTCCCCCAGGCTGATTTCAAAGAGTTCGTTCAGATGGGGAAATGTGCGAAATGCTACAAAAAGCCGGTTCCGGTCGTGATCGTAGTGCATTTTGGCTACCGTGAATTCGCCGGCCTGCGAGAAGGTACTGGCCTGGATGATGAATTCACGCTGCTCCGGGTCGGACACATTGGAGCGGAAAAAGCGACCGTTGTCATAGAAGTAAACGTCACCGTTCGCTGTGTTGATATCCATACCGGATACCCGAGCCTGCGCAAACCTCAGCGTGTCTGTAACTCCGGTGGCATGCGCGTAGCGGATGATGTCGCCGCTGTTATTTCCGTAGCGCGCATACAGCACCAGGTTGTCATGATCCAGAATCAATTCGCTGGGTTCTTCTGGTCGGGTATGAATCCGCGTGTTGACGGAATCGTCGATTCCGATGTAGTACAACCCGTCGATACCCAGGGGTACATTGCGTTGATAATAAAAGAAATGCTCGCCCTGCTCATCGGCCACCATGATGCGGGTGCCGTTAAAATAGCTGAATCCACCCGGCGTGTTGGCAAACTCAACGGGCGTTTTGTTTTCAAAATTTCGGTCGATGAAATAAAAACCGGTAAATCCATCCAGCTTGAAAAATCGCTGGCTTGCGGGCAGGTACTGAAAATGGTGATGTATGCCCAGATACCGGCCAATGGTATCGGTGGCGGCCCCGCCAAGAGGTCGGATGTGCAGCTGGGTGTGAAGTCCCGGTGAACTGACGGGGTGACTGGTCAGTACGAGGGTGTCTTTTTGCGCTTCCTCGCTGGCTATCGGCCAGCCGGGACTCTGTGCGAATACGGTCGTAAACGACGTGGTAATCAGTACTGCAATAAGCAGCAGCATGCGGGAAAATTCCGTGCTGTCGGGGTAGGAGTGGTCGTGCATAATCTTGGTTCCAGGTTCGGATTCGTGTTAAAACAAATGCGAAACATAGAACGGAAACGCCCGAGAAGCGGAGTAACGACAGCCGGTTCTTAGTTTAAGGTGCCGACCATTGAGTAAACGGTAAAACCGTGGGGGCGCCAGCCCGCAATGCGAGCTGGTTGATGGGGATGGCGTTGGCTGAGTCGGTCCGGCCCGGGAATTGGCTTAGCCGGGTAATTCGAGGCGTATCCGGGCCGGGAATTGGCTTAGCCTTGTATTCCGACCCGCCTCCCCATTTACTGAAACGCAAACCAGGTGAGTGATGCGCCGCCGAACTCCAGCGCCGTGCTAAAATGCGTGCCTCCCGGCACCTCAATAAACGTAAGATTCGTCGACCCGGCGTCAATCAGATTTTGAACGGCTTCCCGGGTGGGTTCAACCGGGATGATTTCATCGGCATCACCGTGGTAGATGCGAAGGGGTATGGTAGCGGCCACCTCGTGCAGACTGTTTTCAGCAAGCCGGGCTTTCAGTGCCTGCTCTCCATCGCCCCGCATGGCCTGCAGAAACTCCCCGGTGAATAAGGCCTCGATGGTACCGGTAAGCCGGGCGGTAATCTGATCAAAACTCAGGGTGCCGCCAAACAGATTTTCGGCCGTGATACGGGTAGCGTAGGGTTCCTGAAAAATGTCGGACAGGTCGCGATCCGGAAAGTAGGTTTGCAGGTAGGAGGTCAGCAGAAAGGTGATATGTGCCGAGCCGGCAATGCTTTCCTCGTTGATCAGATGGGAGGCAAGGGCGTTCAGGTCGTATGCGCCGCCGCCCGATGCTGCGGCCACCAGGTTAAACGGAAGGGTTTCGCCTTGTTGAAGGGCTTTCAGTATTGCCATGACCGTACTGCCGCCCTGGGAATAGCCGCTCAGAAACAGCCTTCCGGAGGCAATGATTTCCTCACGATCCAGGAGTTCGTCAACGGCTTTGAGCAGGTCGATGCTCAGCCGCGCGTCGGAATCGGTGATGAAAAACGGGTGGCGGCTGCCGGAAGTGGCTCCGTACCCGATCAGGTCGGGCATAACCACGATGTACCCGAAGGAGCTGATGACCGGGGCGAGGTAAATCCAGCCGGCGTTACTGCCCGACTGCATGGGGTTGAACAGGGAGGGGGCTTCGCTTTGGATGAAGGTAGTACCGCGGTGCAGGCTGAGTACCGAGGGGGTTGCCCGACGGGGAATCACGACGAGTCCGCTGGCCTGGATTTCATTACCCTGCGGATCGGTGGTGTTATAAACCACCCTCCAGCTGTCAACCGTACTGCTGAGCAGGTTGGTAAGCTGAGGCTGATCGGCAAATTCCGTCCGCAGATCGGTGGGGGTCAGGGTACCGGTAGGCTCTGCGTCTACCAGGTACTCATAAGCAGGGGCTGCGGGGTCATTACTGCTGCAGGAAAGGATGAACAGGCTGAGCAGAACCGGTAGAACATAGCGGAGGCGTAACATGGCGTTCGTGTGTGAATCCTGGGTTGGGGCTGGGTAGACAACCAAGTATAGCAAAAATTCAAGGCGAATCCGCGCTCCTGCACGAATCCGCCTTTGCGTTTGAGTTGGAACTATTTGATCAGCGACATCTTCCGGGTTTCCGAAAAACCGCCACCTTCCAGCCGGTAGAGGTATACACCACTGGACAGACCCGCACCATCAAAGCGCACCTCGTGCTCTCCGGCCGAACGCATCCCTTCCTCCAGTACCCGAACCAGCCTTCCGGTAACATCGTACACGGCCAGGCGCACCTCCGAAGCAGCATCCAGCCGGTAGCGGATGGAAGTCGCCGGGTTGAACGGATTCGGATAATTCGGGTCGAGGGAAACCCGGTTCGGAGTGGCTGCCAGAGCCTCATCCACACTCACGGTCAGCGGGTTGGTGATGATGAAATCCATGCCGTGGATTTCACGCCCTGTGAAGAAAGCTTCTGAAAAAACATCCTCTCCTGCCCCGGGCGACCGATAGCGCAGCGTGGGTTCTCCGCTGAAGGGAACGGACGACCAGACCAGCAGGTCCATCCTGCCGTTGTACTGGAACCCGTGCTTGGTCGCAAAACTGTTGTAATACGTGCCTTCATCCGAACCATCCGTCTTCACGTAGGCAATCCCGCGGTCGTTGTCTTCAAAATACAGGGTTTCGTTGTTGGGATTAAACGCCAGGCTCGAGCCGAATATCCGGTCTCCTGCATCCAATACAACCTGACACTCCTCACCGGCGGCACAGGTATAGATCCCGTCTTCAATCATGTTCAGAAAAATGATGTCGTTTTCGAAATCGGCATCGAAAGAGAGGATTCGTCCGAAGGGAAAGTCAGCCGCATCTACCGTTACACGTGCGCTCAGGGCCTCATCCCGGGAAGCATCCAGATCGTAAGCCCAGATACTCTCCTGGTCAAATTCCTCGCCCCGACCCATAATCAACAGGCGGTTATTTAGCGTATCCAGTTTTATTTCTTTTTGTTCGAGCGGGAACTGATGCAGAATTTCCCGGTTGGTTCCGTCGATGTCCATTTTGAACAACACGGTCATCGACTCCTGAACGAAAAAGCGGTCGATGCCATACACCGTGCCGGTTGATGGGTCAACGGCTACATCCACGATGTCACGAAGACTGTGGTTGTGTGTCAACTCCGTTTCAAAATCATAGCCGCGCAGAAAGGCAAATCCTCCTGCACCGTAGCCACCGTCTGAAAAAACCAGCTCGTTTCGGCCGGCATGATAGTGCAGCTGCTCCAGCTCTCTGCTGAGCGGAATGCTGAAATTGATTTCACTATCGAGGTCGTTGAGTGGAATTTCATAGACGATGTTTTTGGAGAAGCCGCTCAGTGCGCTGACGTAGACAATTTGTTCCTGGCTGTTCATGCTCATGGAAAGTAACGTTTGTGTTCCAAATCCCATGAATAAAACCTGCTCGGGTTCGGCTTCCGGATCTGACAGGTCGTAGCGGAAAAGTTCATCGGAGTAAACCATGTAGAGCTCATTGCGCTCGGTATCCAGATGAAATCCCGTGGTTGAGCTGTTGTAGGGCACCAGTACCGAGCGCTCATCCCGATCCATGTGGTGCTTCACGATGCCGGTGCCGTTGATGGCATAGTATACGGCGTTGGAGTCCGGGTGAAAGGCCATGAACCGGGCAATTCCGCTGTCCAGTTGCTGCGACTCCCCCCGGATGCCGTCGAAATAAAAAATACCCCGGGTTGAAGAGGTGGCACCGATACGGGCATAGAAATATCGGTCGTTAGCGGGGTCGTAATCCACGGAATATACCAGGTTGCGGGCCAGTTTTACGGGTGTGTACCGGGTAAAATCGGAGGATAGGCGTAACATGCGGCTGCCCTGGTTGTCGGAGATGAGGTATTCATCGGATTCCGGCAGATAGCGCAGCGCCAGGATGTTACCGAAGTACATGCCAAGGGTATCGGTTTCTTCTCCGTTGAGATTGGATCGCAGGATACTGCGTTCAACCCGGATACCGGTCTCGAATTCATCGATATAAACGATGGTATTTTCGGGCAGATCAGGCAGGGGTTGCTGCTGCGCTGTCAGGATGGAAGGGTTTAGCAGGTACAGGCCGAGGCACACAAAAATTATGGACGTAGTTGGGCGACCAAACATGATTAGGATAGATGGTTTGTTATCGAATTGTCCCGGGCATAAATTGATCAGCCTGACTGGTGTGTCAATATGCCATAATCACGTTTTGTGAACATGGTGATGTGTGATCAGTCAGGGCCGGCCGTTGCCGGGGTGTACTAACCGTGTTAGCGCAATTATTCGCCGAACCCTGACACATGTGCCAAAAAAAAGCCCGTGACGTGAATCACGGGCTTAAAATTTGGGTGCCGTAGTACCGGCAACCTAAGTATGTAAGGCGCCACCGGAACCGCCAACTATCGATGTGCTCGCATCAACGACTCCCTCAGGAGGTAGTCAGATTACGTGAGCAAGCGGAAGTCAGCGTATATCCCTGCGGCAACAGCCAGCATGCATCAGGAAGCGATGGCGTTGGTGACTTCTTCGGCGGCCTCTTTGAGAAGCACGGCAGATACCACGTTCAGACCGCTGTTGTCAATGATGACCTTGGCTTCTTCCGCATTGGTTCCCTGAAGTCGCACAATAATCGGCACATTTTTGACTTTTTCAGCAATCTCAGGATCCGCTACGGCCTGTACAATACCGTTGGCTACACGGTCGCACCGTACAATTCCACCAAAGATGTTGATCAGAATGGCTTTAACGGCCGGATCTTTCAGAATGATTTTGAACCCGTTTTTCACAGTTTCCACATTCGCTCCCCCGCCTACATCCAGGAAGTTGGCCGGCTGACCGCCGGCCAGTTTGATAATGTCCATGGTGGCCATGGCCAGACCGGCACCGTTGACCATACAGCCCACGTTACCATCCAGCTTGATGTAGTTCAGGTTGTACTTTCCGGCCTCCAGCTCAAATTCATTTTCCTCGCTCTCATCGCGCAGCGCAGCCAGCTCCGGATGACGGTACAGCGCGTTTTCATCGAAGTTGATTTTGGCATCCAGGGCTATTACATCGCCGGAGGGAGTCTGTACGAGGGGATTGATTTCGAAAATGCTGGCATCGGTGGCGTCAAAGGCTTTGTACAGGGAGATAATCAGCTTGACCGCCTGTTTGAACGCGTTGCCTTCCAGTCCCAGCGCGAAGGCGAGTCGACGCGCCTGGCTCGGGTGAATGGGGTGACCGGGTACTACCCACTCCTTGACAATTTTCTCAGGAGTTTCTTCGGCTACTTTCTCAATTTCAACGCCACCCTCGGTGGAAACCATGATCACGTTTTTGGAGGTAGCACGATCCAGGGTAATGCCCAGGTAGAATTCTTTGTCGATGTCAACACCATCGGTGACATACAGTCGCTGCACGAGTTTGCCTTCCTCGCCGGTCTGGATGGTAACCAGAACGTCATTGAGCAGGGATTCGGCTGCGGCTTTTACTTCCTCAACGGTCTTGGCCAGAATAACACCCTTGGCGTTGTTTTTCTTGGTACGACCTTTACCCCGTCCGCCGGCATGAATCTGTGCCTTGACTACAAAAAGGCTGGCGCCGTTTGCTTTCAGTTTTTCGGCAGCGGCAACGGCTTCATCCACCGTAAATACAGCGATGCCATCGGGAACGGCAACACCATGCTGCTTGAGGATTTCCTTGGCCTGATACTCATGAATGTTCATAAAACGTGTGACTTAATGATGTTGAATAAAAAAAAGACGGGATTTACGGGTGATGACGCGGCTGGAAGCGCATTTCCGCCACCCTGTAATAAGTTCGGCTAAAGGTACTCTTTTTTTTTGAAAAATGGCGGGGCGATGTTAGCGTTGACGCCGGCGATGGGCAATTACCGCAATGATAAAGGCAACGGTGAGTCCGCCAATGAAACCACCCCAGTACCCGAACGATTTCCTGTCAACGGCTACCTGCCGGTTCTCGCGCGACTGATACCTGCCGGGGACTGCAGCAAGCCGGGCTTCGGCTGAAGATGGCGCCCGACTCGTCAGATAGTCTGTTACCGCCTGCCAAACCTTATACTCCCGACCGTCACGCATCAAAATACGGTCTTCCAGAGAGGTGATGGGCTGTCCGTTCTCGTCTTTGAGCTCAATGGCCAGTGCCGGAACCACCTCGCCCACCATCGGCAGAAATTGTGCGATGTAATAATCGGATACCACGTGGTACAGGGTATCGTCGGTACGGGGCAGTTCGATGAAATCATCATTGAGTCTGGCCGGCATCACGGTACGTCCATCGCCCCGGTAGAGCCACGCCTGCTGAATAGCCCGACCGCTGGGTACCGGAGTGCCTGCAAACGGGATGGTCAGCCAAAGTGAGCGCTGGGGTGCGTACGACCAGCGCATGCCGGAGGTCTGCAGGAAGTAGGTGTCGCCCATGAGCTGGGAGAGCAGGATGCTGACCTCGGCGGTACGACGAAGCTCGGTGCCGGTGAGCCAGGCCGTGACCATGGGATAACCGGGCCTGCCATCAACCCCGCTGCCCAGTCCTATGGTTTTGGCGGCATCGTAAAAACTGATTGTCCCCTGATTATCGAGGGTACGCGCTGGCTCGAGGTTGCCCCGGATGACACCGCTGGCCTGAAAGGCTACATCCACCGGAATACCGCTGATTTTGGCTCCCTGGTAGAACATGGCATCCGCCACCAGATTACCCATGGCCGTTTCACTCAGCCGGGGGTTTCGGCTTACGGGGAAAGCACTGCTGGCAATGGGCTGCCGGTAGCTGCTGATGGCATCGGCGGTCATGTCGGCCAGGAGGCTGTCCAGCTGCGATTCATACCGTGCCAGTCGGCGGGTGATATCCGGATGTTCGGGAACATCATCGTTCAACGGAATCAGATAGGGACGGTCGGTTACCGAGGGGTGATTGCGCATAACAACCCGACCGTTTTCATAGCGAAGCTCCAGTTTGCCAAGGTATTGGTACTCGGTGCCGGTTTGAACGATGAGGGTGCTTCCTACCCGCAGTGGTACCGACAGTACGGTGTGGGTATGCCCGCCGATGATCACATCGATGCCCGGAACAGCAGCGGCCAGCTCCCGGTCTTCGTCTTCACCGGCGTGGGACAGCAGTACTACCACGTGTGCGCCCTGCCCGCGCAGCGATGCTACCATTTCGTGAGCGGTTTCATGCTGGTCTGCGAAGGTAATGGGTTCCGCGCCCGGTGCCACGGAGTCGGCGTGGCGACCCATAAGTCCGAAGAACCCGATGCGAAGTCCGTTGTCCAGCTCCCGGATCCAGGTGTTTTGCAGCCCAGTTTCACCCAGGGGATGTTCCTGCGGAATGACCGTGTTGGAGGCCAGCACCGGCAGTTGGGATGCCGCCTGCGGATAACCGAGCCGGAGGAGGTATGCAGCCAGTTCCTCCGGACCGTAGTCGAATTCGTGATTGCCCAGAGTTACGGCGTCGTAGCCAGCTGCCAGCATGAGGTCCAGCTCCGGGGAGGCTCCATCCAGCACCAGCCAGCTGAAAATCGATCCGCTGATGAAGTCGCCGGCCGAAACCACGAGCACCTCTTCGTTGGCCGCTCCTTTTTCAGTGCGGATTCGTTCGATGACGGTCGCCGCGCGGGCAATGCCGCCGGTGGTCTTGCTCCCGGGCCGACCCCACTCCGAAACCGGGGCCGGTACCAGGGCGGCATGTTCATCGTTGGAATGCAGTATGGTGAAATTGCCGGATACGGATGCCGGCGATGCGGACTGCGTAACCATAGCGACGGGCTCCGTCGACCGGTCGGGGGGCGATGTGGCCTGCCGGGCGAAGAGCATCAACGGTGCGGCAAGCAACAGGACGGTAGCTGCGGTTTGTAACATGGATGAAAGCTTGAGTTCATGACGAAGCAAATATCGGCTAAAGGTACCGAATCCCGATTAGAAATCGAGCAGGCATCTGAAGCCGCCAAACAGATTGTCGCAATGCGCCGCTCCGGGTTAAACGGGCTTCCGATGCCGCCGGACTGGCCAACCAATTGAATGCCGCCGGACTGCCGGAAAACCCCCGTGTCACCCAATCTTACCCGTTTCGGTCCCGGCAGGCAACCGCCGTTGTTTATTGCCGGCTGCTCCAATCCGCATTGTACCAGTCAGGATTGCTCATCAGCTCGGGTGCGTCCAGCTTCATGACCTCGCGGATCATACTGATTGCCGCGGCCCGGGCCACATCGCGGATCAGCGGCCGGGGGGTGGCATCCCCAACCTCGTAGGTCACACCGTTGTTAAAAAACGTATGGTACATGAAATTCTTGGACACGGGCGAAACCACGCCCGACGGCTCCTCACGGATTTCATAGTCGGGAAGGATGGCGTTGATGCCGGCCAGCCAGCGGTCCGTCAGGCCGGGCAGGTTGGTGGGAATGTCTTTGTTCGAGGTGTAGTAAACATCGTAGATAGTGCTATGGAAATCCAGGCTGTAGAGCATGAAAACCCCGCGTTCCTGATAGCCGATCAGATCATCGGCCACGGCGCGCGTCTCGGGCTGGTTGAATGCCTTCCAGTCCCGGTTCAGGTCTACCCCGCCGAAATTATGGCGCCAATGTCCGCCGTCTACCCCGTCCGGATTGATCAACGGATACACAATCATCTGGTAACGCGAGCGAAACGCCATGGCTTCGGGCTCGTCGCTGGTAAAGGTATTCACAAAAGTTTCCATCGCCATAGCACCGGGAATCTCCGGCGGATGCTGCCGGCCCATGACTACAATAACCGGAGCATCGGGATTACCCGTAGCATTGACAACCAGCTTGACGAGGTCGCGGCCCCGGTGCGACTGCCCGATGACCGATTGCTCCACGAAGGGCAGGGTGGTCAGTGAATCAGCCCATGCATAAACGTCCTCGCTGGTGATATGCTCCTGAGCCGACACATAGATCGGTTCCGGGGTCACATCCAGTGTCAGCAGGGCCGTACCCGCCTCCCGGTCATGCACAAATTCCGTAGTGTCCAGCGCGGTCCAGTGAATGCGGTCGGTACTGAGCTTGGGGATATAGCGATGGTAGCCATTTTCATAGGCCAGCTCCAGACGGATGGTCTGCGGGGTGTCACTCCATAGTTTAAAAGAGTACCAGGAGCTCCAGTTTATAGGGGCATTTTCCGGCGCGATGGTAACCCGGTACAGATTGTCTTCCACCCGGTAGAAATCGTTCATTCGGCTGGCCACGAACTCATTGCTGGCCCAGACGCCGGTTTCAGCGATGCCGATGGTGCGCAGATGATGGGGGTCCAGGGGTTTCGTTTCCGTAGTCCTGCCCGGCGGATCATAGGCAATAATGCCGGATTCGGAGCTTTTACAGGCCTGGACCAGCAGGAGGAGACCGATGAAAGAAAGAAGTTTCGATAGTGACAAATTTTTCATAGTTTAAAGAAGCTGGACTATTTCGGATTTCAGTAAATTTGGTGTGCAGGTGTGCAGGTGTGCAGGTGTGCAGCAGTTCAGTATGTTGAGAGAATTCAGATTGCCGCCTGAAAACCACCGTTAATTCGCATTCGTTTTACCATGTAACAGATCGACTGCCGGAATCGGAGGGGATTTCGGTACAGGTGCCGATGATTTTCAGGGGTGCCGATGATAACCTTGGCAAAATGCGACTTTTTAGCCAATATTTCGTGTCTTTTATGATATTTTGCAATCACAATCGGTCAGCCGCTACCTGGCCTCTACATTGTTCCGGCAACCCAGGCACCCGGCGGAATGGCACCAAAATCCGTCAGAGGGCCTTCAAATTCATACTTTCAACCAACGCAATCTAAATCAAGGAGTTCCACTGCTGTGCTTCCCCTGTTTATCGGACCCGATTCATACGCTTCGATGCGTAGCGGGCATGGTATTCATTCTGGCGCTGCCGGTAGTTCTGTACGCAAGCACCGAGGAGGAACAACCCCGGGTATGGCATGTTTTTTTCGAGGGAAACGAGGTGTACACCGATATTGTGCTGCAGGAAGTGGTAGCCAACGAACCCCCCGGCACCCTCGTCCGACTCCAGTTCTGGCGCAAGCGGGGCCAGATTTACAGTGAAGCGGAAGTCCGCCGGGATGTTATCCGCCTGGAGCGTTTCTATCAACGCCGTGGTTTTCCGGATGTTGAGGTTGACTGGGAAGTGACCACCGGCGAACGAAGCTGGCAACGGCATATCACATTTCACATCAATGCGGGCGAGCCCATACGGATAACCTCTTTCACCCACAGCTTCGCCGAGACTACAACCAACATCCCTGAAATTGAAGATTCCCATGAATTCAGGCAGCTGCTTGAGCGAACGCTGTTCCGGGAGGGCGCCCGACTCCGTGTAGTACGAGCGTCCGATCTGGAAGGAAACGTGGTACGCATGCTACAGAATATGGGCCATGCCTACGCCAGGGCAGAAGTCAAAAGCAACGTAGATTCCCTGGAATATACCGCCTCGGTGGAGCTGGCCATTGATCCCGGTCCGGTGATCTACTTTGGCGACCTGAAAGTACGCGGGCAGGAATCGGTAAGCGATGCACTGGTGCGAAGAGAAACGGGAATCAGCTCCGGCGATCGCTATACCCATCGGGCTATCGGCCGGGCCCAGCAGGAGATCTTTTCCCATCATCTGTTCCGATTTGTGACTATTTCCATCCCGGAACAGCCGCGCGACAGCCTGGTAGACCTGGACATCCGTGTACGGGAATACCCCCTTCGTACCCTGCAGGCACGGGCGGGATTCATCACCGAAGAATACCTGCGTGGAACGGTCTCCTGGCAGCATCGCAATCCCTTCGGTAACGGCCACAGCTTCACCACAACGGCCCGGGCTTCCTTTATTGAGCAGCGCTTCAGCATGGAATACCTGGTCCCCTACGTTTTCAATACCTTCAGCGGGTTCATCGTTTCGCCGTTCGTCCAGACCACCAACGAGTCGAACTACCTGCTTTACAGCATTGGAGCCACCAACAGTTTCATCTACCAATACAGACAGGAACTGGCCGGAACAATCTCCTACGAGTTCACTTTCAACGAGGAGTTTCTGCGCGATATCACCTTCACCTCGCGCGATTCATCCCAGTTTTTTAACCAGTCGGTTGTGCGATTCTCCGGCTATTACAACGAGTCGACCATCCAACGGGGTGAGGGCTGGGCAGTCCGCCCGTTTTTCGAGATATCCGGTTTTCTGAATACCGGAACCTACCAGTACCGAAGGGCTTCGCTGGACGTGCGCCGGTTTCTGGACGTGACGTCTACCACCCAGCTGGGATTCCGGGGCAATGCCGGGGTTCTGTATACAAAATCGCTGGACGAGATCCCCTCCAGCATCCGGTACTACCTCGGCGGGAACAGCACGGTGCGCGGCTGGAGCCGCAATGATCTGGGTCCGAAACGGGCCTCCTTCGATGGGGATGGCGATTTCCGTGGCTATCTGCCCGAGGGGGGGCGTGCCAGCCTGCTGGTAAACGCTGAAATCAGGCAGCGTGTGCCCTTTATACATCGCGATTTCGGTATTACACTTTTTGGCGATACGGGACAGGTATGGCGCGATCGCAGCGCGGTAGAACTCAGTGAACTCCAGTTTGGTGTGGGCGGAGGCATCTGGTTTCAGTCGCCGGTGGGACCGGTGCGACTGGATGCAGGCTATAAAGTAAATCCGACCGATGAAGATCTGAACGTGTATAATGGTCAGGATTTTGGCGGGCCCCTGAACCGATGGGGTTTTCATTTCAGCATCGGACATTCGTTTTGAGTAAAGATCCGCAAACATATCACGAGGAGAACCCTGCCGGCGAAGTGCCTTCAGGACCGCGACACCGGCGCTGGCCGTGGATTGCGGCCGTATTGCTGCTGGTGCTGGGTTCGCTGCTGCTATGGGCCGTACAGTCTGACCCCGTGCTGGACAGGATCCGCGGGGAGGTTGAACGCATTGCCAATGAGCAACTCAACGGAACGTTGAAGGTGGAGTCGTTGACCGGAAACCTGTTTCATACCCTGACACTCACCGGAATATCGGTGCTGGAAGATGACGGTACGCCGTTGTTCAACACAGACACCCTGCACGTCCGTTACCGGCTGCTCCCCCTGTTTCAAGGTCGCGTTGCGATTGACGAATTCCGTCTGCATGCACCCGATGTGTACCTGCGACAAACCGGGTCCGACAGCTGGAATGTGCTGGATCTGCTTCCGCAGTCGGCTGATACCACCTCCACCGCACCCGATTTGCAGGTAGCGCTGGACCATATCCGAATCAACGACGGAGCGGTGCGTATGGTGGCTCCCGGCCTGTTGCCCGATAACGAAATATCGGTGGACTCGCTCATGCTGGATGCTTCGTTTGCCTTGCTGGAGGATGGTTTTTCTGCACGGCTCCGTGGCCTGGACCTCAACATCCGTGAAGGACGACTCCCCGGGCCGATTGCCGTACACCTGGCTGGCGCGGCCGAAGACAACCGCTATACGTTAGACCGTCTCACTGTAGCGACGGGCCGCTCGCTGCTGCAGGCCTCGGCCCGGTACGTGGCCGCTGACCCGGCCGCAGATTCAGCCATAGACCCGGCCATGGACACGGCCGCTGACCCGGCCGCCGGGGATGCTTTCGCGGCCGGGGACGTCCGGGCCGAAGCAGACGCAGGACCGCTTTCCTGGCGGGATGTGCAGTCCTACACGGAAGACCCCTTCTTCGTGCAGGATGTGGAAATCGGGCTGGAAATCACCGGATCCCTGAGCGACCTCCGGGCCCGACTCGATCTCAACGCCGTTGGTATAGACGGGTTTCAGATCGCAGCACGCGCCAGCCTCGCCGATACCCTGCGCCTTACCGAATTCAATCTGGAGGCCGCCCGACTGGACGCTCCGCGCTTCACCGGCCAGGCTGCATCCCCCATCCTCAGCGGACTCCGACTGGAATTCCGCGGTGAGGCACTTCCGTCCAGCCTCCACGCTTCCACAGGAGAGGCCACCCTTCGCCTGGACAGCCTGCGCTTTGAAGACTACAGACTGGATGCCGTTGCCCTGGAAGCCGGGCTCCGTGCAGGAGATGCATCCGCCGACCTGAGCGCCTCGCTTGAAGGAGAATGGATTCGCGCGCAAGCCACAGCCGGTCAGGTCTTTGCCAGCGACCCTGCGTGGCAGCTGGACATTACAACCAGTTCTCTGGATGCAGCCCGCTGGCTGGCTGACGATGCGCTGGCGTACACCGGCACGCTTGAACTGGACGCACGCGGTACCGGCTGGGAGCCGGGCGACACACCGTGGCAGGCAGAACTTCGGGCGACCGACATCATGGTCGGTGCCCAACCCATCGACTCCGTCCGTGTCAATCTTCGGGCCTCCTCCGAAGAACTGGAACTGGTGAGTCGTACCTCGGTGAATCAATCGGTTCTGAATGTCAACGTCGCGGCCCGGCAATGGAATTCAGCAGAGCGACCAGGGTACAGTTTTCTGGTGGAAACCAGCGGCTTTGACCTGAGTGACCTCACCGGATATGACAATTTTCCAACCTCCATCAACCTGCTCGCACTCGGAACCGGATCGGGCATCCGGCCGGAAACCATGCAGGTGACCTCATCCCTGGAAATTGATTCCAGCAGCATCAACACCGCCCGCATCGACCGCTTTCAGGCCAACCTTCGGCTGCAGGATGAAATCGTCTACCTCACCGACACCTTCCTGCAAAGTAGTTTTGCCACCGGTCAGCTGAATGTGCGCCGGCATATCAATGACATTTTCAGCCCGGATAACCGGGTCGATTTCAACCTGGAAGTCGGCGAACTGAACCCCCTCGCTCCGCTGGCCGGATTGAGTCGGCTTGAAGCTTCCGGCCGGGCAACGGGAACCCTCATGCCCGATGCCGATGGGGTTCAGGTAGTAGATGCCACCCTCCGGCTGCGGAATCTGCGGGCCGACAGCCTGCAGGCAGGTCGCGTTGAAGGTCGCGCCGGACTTCGTCTTTCCCCGGAATCCACCTATGAAATGGACCTGCGGTTCTCCGACGTGGCCACAACCGGATACCACCTTGATACCGTGCTGCTGGCTACGAATGGTACTGCCGTTGACGGACAACTTGACGGATCCTGCCGCATCGTGGTTGATTTTACCGAAAACACCCGGTTCGTAACCCGGGCCGACTACCGGGGAGGCAAGGTTGAAGAGGAGTTGGATTTGTACATCCAAACCTATCAGTTTCAACTCAGTGATGATCGTTACCAGTACAATCTGGAGCAGCCGTTTGTCACCACTGTTCGCGAAGGCCTCCTGCAGATGGAGCCGCTGATACTGACGGGTCGTGACAGCCGGGCCCGACTCTCCCTGGAGGTCGACCAGTACGCGGCTTCGGGCTTTACCGGAAGCGTTGAAGCCAGTGAAATCAATCTGGCCATTTTGCAGCGGATTGCCATGGATGAGGCGCTTTTTGATGGCATGATGGAGGGTTATCTTCGCTTTGATGCCGACCTGGATGCCTACCGCTACGATGTGGAGTCGGGTTTTGATATTACCGATGTTCGTAAAGACAGCCTGGTGCTGGATCGGGTTGAAGGTGATTTCCGGCTTCGTGATGGTCGGATGAAGGCGGTCGTGAGCACAACAGAGGGTGGATTGTTGCTGGCCGCCCTGGAGCTGGATGTTCCTTTTGAACCCGGCGATCATCAGAATCACACAGAGGCTTTTTTCGACGGGTCTGTATACGGCAGGCTGGAAACCCGGTCCATCAATCTGGAGCAGGAACCGGCGCTGGCCGAACTTCTCGGATTGCAGGGTGTGACCGGTGAAGTGGCCCTGGCCGGCAATGCTTCCGGCACGGCGGGTGAGCCGCAGCTGGAGCTGGGTTTGCGCATGAACAACGCCCGGGTCTCCGGCGTAGCCATCGACTCGCTCTCATTGGCTGCCGCGTATCTGCACGAGGATGCCCGGTTCACCCTGGAATCAAGCGTAACATCGGGCGGACAAACCGCGGCCGAGGTCAGCGGTTACATCCCCTTTCAGATTGATATGCGCACCTTTGAAGTAAGCCTGCCTGATCAGGAAAACCCCATCGCCGTTACCGTACAATCCGACGCCTTTGACATCGCTGCATTCAATCAGTTCGCTGATCCCGCCCTGACCCGCAATATAACGGGCTTAATTGACGCCGATCTTCGTATTGGCGGAACCTTCACCGAGCCGCAGCTGGAAGGTGAGCTGGCACTGGACAAGGCCTCCGTTTTTCTGACCCCCAACAACATCACAATACGTGATGTTTCGGCCCGTCTGGGCTTTACCCCCGATGCCATCACCATCGAACAACTCACCGCAACCAGTTCGGGTACAATCGAAGGTTCCGGTCGGGTTCGTCTGGACGGATTTGTGCCCCGGGAAGCCGAGTTATCGTTGAATGCGCGCAGTTTCAGAGCCTACAACACCCGCGATATCCAGGCTTTTCTCTCCATGGACATTTCCCTCTCCGGGGCGGTAACCAACCCGGTGCTCAACGGTAATCTCCGGCTTGAGCGGGGTTATTTCTACATGGACAACTTCGGGGAGCGCAGTGTGGAAGATGTGCAATTGGAGGAGGAGGAAGAACCGTCTATGCTGGCAGAGCTCGACCTGTGGAATAACCTGGAGATGGAAGTCAATTTTGTGACCGACCGCAACTTCTTTGTGCGTAATCGTTCTATGCCGGAGGTTGAGCTGGAATTGCAGGGGGAACTGGATGTGGTAAAACCTCCCGGCGAAGAGGTACAGGTATTTGGTACGATGGGCGCGAGGCAAGGGTATGTAACCCAGCTGGGCAAGCGATTCGACCTGGAAGAGGCCGAGGTTCAGTTCAGCGGTACACCTGAAAATCCGGCGCTGCAGGTGCGAACCCTGTATGAATTGCGGCAACCCTCAGACGTACGCATCTGGTATGTCATTGGCGGGACGGTGGATGAGCCCACATTCACCTACGAGAGTGATCCGGAGATGGAAACCGGGGATATTATCAGCTACACGCTTTTCGGCAGACCCTTGAACGCCCTGGCAGGCTGGCAGCAGTCGGTCGCCGGTCGGTCAGAGGGAGGGGTGGGCGATGCCGCCGTTGATATTCTGCTCGACCGTGTGGAACAACTGGCCGCCCAGGCGCTGGGCATTGACGTGCTGACCATCGATAACTCCCGTACGGCCGGACAGTCCGGCACCACCATCAAGGCCGGGAAGTACATTTCAGACCGCATGTTCGTAGCGCTGATTCAGGAACTGGGCACGGATATCAGCAGTCAGGTGCTGCTGGAGTATCAGATACGCCGCAATCTGGACGTGATTATTACCGGAAGCGATAATAACCGGAACGGCCTGGAGATTCAGTGGGAGCTGGACTATTGACCGATGTGGGCTTCACACTGTTTTACGTGCAGGTTGACCGGACACTAACCGGATAACAACGGACCCACCGTTCGATTATAAACCGTACGGCTGCGCGTGGGGACCGGCATGGTGTCAACAGGCCAATGTAGTCACGGATAGCTCCGCCTCTTGTGAGCAGCGGGTTGATGTTGAAAGCTTCGTATACCGCGCCACATGGGGCCCGCCGTTAGCTATCGTCGCGGGTTACTGTGCAGCGACGTGCTCTTTTCACGGATTACTGCGCCGAGAGTTCATTCCAGGCGGCTTCCAGGTTCGCTGCCAGCGACAACCTCGGACCGAAACTCACGAAATCTTCGAATCCGGGCAGGGAGGTGATACTGCGGGTTTCCTCCAGCGACATTCCGGCCTGCAGGCTGATCATGACATGGTCCATCAACGCGGCAAGGTAGTCGCGCTTGGCCAGCACATCCTCGCGGCTGCCGGTGATGCCCCGGGCCGGATTTCCGTGCCCGAAAATGTATCGGGTGTCAGCCTCGTGGTTTTGAGCAACGGTTTCCAGCAGGGTAATCCAGTTGGTGATATTCGCACCGCCACCCTGATCGATGAACGGGTACACGCCGTTGAACACGAGGTCGCCCATGTGCACTACATTGGCCTGCTCGAAATGGATGACCGAGTCGCCGCCGGTGTGAGCCGGACCGTAATGCCGGGCGTTGATGGTTTCATCGCCGATGGCTACCGACCAGCTTTCATCGAACGTGGTGTCAGCGTAGGTATTTTCATCCTCGCCGCCGCGCATCTGTGCCTGCCTTCGCTGCAGGTCCGGCACGTTGCTATGCGCCACAATGCGCTCGGTTTGCGGACGGAAGGTGCCGTTACCGCCGGTATGGTCGCCATGGTGGTGGGTGTTGAAAAGCACGTCTACCATGAGATCGGTAATCTGGGCCGACTGCTCTGGCTGGGTGCGGGGGGATGCATCCATACCGCTGACCTGCCCGGCAATAAGCTGTTCCAGTCCGCGGAGGCAGTCGCTAGCGGAGTCGGGGAACTGGGAGTCGACAGCCACGGCCCCCTCGCGGTTCACCATCCACCCGATGGTACCACCCCGGCCGGTGAAGTAGCCCACGTTACGCCGGATTTCAGTAAAGTTTTCGGGCGTGAGTACCCGGCTTTTGCTGAAAAGGCTTCGGGTGGGCAGGGCAGTTGCCAGGGCCAGGAAGGAGCTCATGCGCAGGAAATCGCGGCGGGAGTACGACATAGACGATACCGTTTTGGTTGGTGGATTGGGCAGGGTATCAGGGTGCCTTTCAGCGCCCGATGCTGCCGGACATGTTGACGTTCACCGTGCAGGCCGAACCTAATACTGCTGATGCAGCTTTGGGAACACGGGAAGATAACGCATCATTCATCCGTGTATTGTCATTATGATGGTAACCGCACGATTTCCAAAACTGCGAGCGATGTTATTATGCTTTGCTTTAGTACAGGCCTACTTCCAAGCACCACGTCGCTGTACGGGCTCATCCGGTGCATTAACATTTTAACGCTTGCTTGAGCGGCATCTAACAAAAAAAGGCTAACCTGTTGTAAATTAACAGATTAGCCTTTTAATTGGTCGGGATGACAGGATTTGAACCTGCGACCCCACGCCCCCCAGGCGTGTGCGCTACCGGGCTGCGCTACATCCCGAACAGAACCAAAATATACGGAGGTTCCGGCATTTATGCACCCCTTCACGAGCAAACAATACGGTGGTGCTTAAAAACCGGTTTCCGGCTGCATATACCGATGGTCCCGGACCGCGAAGCCAGCCTGGGCCGGAATACACGGTGTCAGCTTGTATCGGAGAGTGCTTCCCCGAAAGAACCGCATCAGGGGAAGCTTTCACACGGCCCTCAAAACCGCTCGCTTACTCCGATGACAAACCGGGCACCGAACGCATCCTCGCCGGTGATGCCGTGCAGATAGAATGGCATCCGAACGCTGATCTGCAAATCCTGCAGCACCCGGCTCTGTGGTCGCCACCGGTTGAATACCGGCAATGAGCCCGCATCAAAGGTCAATCCCGTTCCCAGACTGGCCAACATCGGATCGGCCTGACCAAACTCGGGGAAGTCGCCCGCAAACCGGCCCGACCAGCTCTTGCCTGCCGCGGCAAACAGCTCAATTTCCAGGTACCGCAGGGTCCGGTGGGCCGCCATCGGCCGCCAGGTATTCCAGATGGTTCCGGTGAAGTAGTTGTTCCCGGCTACATCGGGCGAGCCCACGTCCGGCAGTCCGTAGCCAAGGAGTCCGGTTCCATCGTTGGCCAGCAGCTGCACATCGGCGGTCAGACCGGCATCGATGTTGGCCAGGCCGGTATAGGCGTGATTCCGCCAAAGCTGTTCGGAGGTCGGACCACCCACCGCCCATCGGTATTGCGCGGGCATCCACTCAGAGCCTAGGCCCAGTGAGGTGGTGTACCGCGTGCGCATGTTGCGACCCCAGAAACGGGTATGCGTGGCGGTGAAGGTGGCAAAGCTGGCGGCCAGGGCGCCGTCTGTGGAGGCCGTGCGGAAATGATATCGCAGACCGGATAGCCCCATATCACCGACGGTGTAGGCCAGGTCCATGCCCACGGTACTGCCCGGATCCCAGCCCGACTGCAACGCCGGAATCTGGCGGTCGCGCCAGGCACGCTGGTGAAAGCCCCGAAACTCAAGCACCCGCTGCAGGGGCTCACCAACGCCCAGATCGCCCAGGTGCTTGCGGATGCCCACGGACTCTTCCCCAATCCCGTAGTACCGACGAACACCGGCCGTGACAAAGGCGCCTTTTCCGAAATACCGCAAAGATTGCTCGTATTGTAGATTATAATCCACATCTATGGTATTTATTACGGATTGGTCGAGGTTGCCGCTGGTCAGCATGAGGTTGCCCTCCAGCCGGTGCTGCCCGAAAAGGTACGCTCCCTGATAGGCAACGCCGCCCATAATGCCGCTCTCCTCGCCGTACCAGACCGCCGGTCGGACCGAAGCACGATAGGTTTCCCAGCTGCCGCGAACAGGCCGGGCAAAGTCCACCTCCACAGGAAACGGGTGGGTGTTGTTGAGGCGATTCACATCGGCCATGCGATAGGTCGGGTCAATGACAAGCTCAGTAACCTGCGCTCCCGGACGGTACAGCTCCACCCGATAGGTGTTGTCCACCCATCGCCAGGCGGGCAGCTCGGTGCGGGGCGTGCTGCCGTAGTACTCCGACTCTACCGGCTTGCTGCCGAGCATCAGGTGCTGAGGAATGTACAGGAGCTCGACCGATTCGTCCTCGTAACGGACCAAAATATCCAGGGGCATGATATTATTACCGTGCCGGGCCAGGTCAATCTGCAGGGTGCCGTCGTGGTGCCGCACCTGCTCGATGCCGTAATCAATGGTGTTGGTGGTGGTCAGCCAGTCATCGAAGTACCAGTCGAGGATGATGCCGCTGGCCTGTTCGGCATTTCGGCGGAAGTCGTCCGGGGTTGGGTGCCGGAAGCGCCACTCGCGGTAATAGGCCCGCATCGCCTCCTGCAGGGCATCCTCGCCAATGATGTAGGCCAGCTGATGCATGAGCATGGCGCCTTTTCGGTAGGAGGCTACCACGTAGGCCCGGTTGGTCTGGAAACGGTCGGCATGCAGGTGGACCGGTTCTTCGAGGTCATCGTTCTGAATGCCAAGGTACCCCAGGTAGGTGCCCCAGTGCGGATTCCCGCGGTCGCCGAACAGGTACTGCATGGTGATGTTGCTCATGTACACGGTCATGCCTTCATCCATCCAGTGATAGCGGCTCTCGTTGGTGGCGATGCCCGACTGAAACCACATGTGCAGAAGTTCATGCACGGTGACGCCTACCAGGCTGCGCAGGCTCCGGTTGCCGGTGATCAGGGTGGCCATAGGATATTCCATCCCGCCGTCGGCTCCCTGCAAAATGGTGAACTGCTCATAGGGATAGTCGCCGATGTACTCGTTGAGGAATTCGGTGGCCCGGATGGTGTATTCGCCGAGCAGCTGCCAGTGCCGCGTAGCCGGACTCTCCACGTAAAGCAGGTGGATGCGCGGACCGTCCGGTACCTGGTACACGCGATGGGTGTACTGGTCGTCTGCGGCCCAGGCAAAATCGATGACATCCGGGGCGTAAAAATGCCAGGTCAGCTCGGTGCCGGGACGTGCCGGGGTGGTGTTGCCGTGCGAGGGTGCCGCGGAGCCCCGTGCCAGGTTGGCAGCCCGCGCTTCGGGATCAACCTCGCCGTAGCCCTTGCCGATGGCCTCAGGATTTTGCAGATACCCGGTTCCGCCGATGGTGAAGGTGGAGTCGATGGTGATGCGGACGTCAAAATTGCTGAAGGTGCCGTGAAACTCCCGACCCACGTACGGACTGGTGGCCCAGCCCTGCTGGTCGTAAGCGGCAATGCGGGGGTACCACTGGGCCATGCTGTAGGCGATGCCTTCCTGGTTGTATCGGCCGCTGCGACGGATCTGCAGGGGGATCTGCGACTCGAAGGTCATGTCCATGACGGCACTGTCGCCGGGGGCCAGGGGCTGATTCAGATGCACCATCAACACAGTTTCGTGCACCTCGAAACGTACATCGCTGCCATTTTGCTGCAGGGTATGGATGCGTTGATAGCCGATTTCGTCTTCTTCGAGGTGGAAGATACGGTCGCGCACCCGTCCGTCGGGATCGCTGATGGTCCGCGAGCGGACGTCCATCATGCTGCCGGGCTGAAAGGCGTTGAAAAACAGGTGGTAGTAGAGCTTATCCAGCGTGTAGGGGGAGTTGTTGTGGTACACGAGCTGCTGGCGACCGTCCATGCGATGGGTGTTTACGTCCAGCCGGATGTCCATGTCGTACGCGGCCCGTTGCTGCCAGTCGGCTCCGGAGGCCAGGGCGCTGACCGCGGTTACCATCACGACTATAAGCCCGATGATAACGTGGGGCACCCGTGAGGAGGAACCGTCTTTATTTGGCTTAAACGTTGAGGAATGCTCACGATAGGGCAATGTTGAAGAAGGACGTAGGCGACTAACCATCCTGAAGAAAGGAATGTTCATGAAAACGAAATCTGATTGTGCAGGTTTTTCAGAGATAACCCCGTTGGCGTGCACGGGGTTCGAAACTTACACATTTTTCTGACAGACCCGGCGCAGCATCCGCAGGTTTTCCTTCACCGGAATGTCACCGTACCCGGTGCAAGGGCTCCGAACTCCGGCTCCAGGCCAGGACCTGCACCCCGGGCGAGTAGTGGGTCAACGCCGGACGGTCGCTAATCAAGTCCCCGAAACGCGGATAATGAACATCCAGCGTCTGCAGGTTCACCTCGTACACCGGCCATTCCACATGGTGGATCTGATAGGTATTCAGTTGCTGCTTATGTTCCTGAAACAAGGCATACCGCTCGGTCAGGAAGACATCGGCGGGCGATTTATCCACCAGCGGCACACCCATTTGCCAGCGAAGCTCCAGGCGGTCGCCCGGCTGCGGATTGTTCGACCGGAAATAATCAGACCCACGCTGCATCGGGGAATACCGGTACGGTAACCCGGACAGGGAGCGGGCCAGCGCACATGAAACCCGATTCCCGGCTTCGATGCTCAGAAAATACACGCCGGACAATCCATTCCGGCGCACATACGTTCGAATATTGATTTCGGGAAAAGTGGAAACGGGCGGAAACGCGGGCACCCATCGCGGTCGGATGCGCTGCATCGTGAAAGCCACCACGGAAACCCAGGCCGACCCATCCAGCAGGTCGAGGGAGAGCCCGGCCGGAACCAGCGGTCGAACCAGGGATGCATCCACCGGCCAATGCAGAAAAACGGCCTCGTTCCACTCCTGATAATAAACCCACGGTCCGCCCGGCATGGGCCATGGGCGATGGGAGCGGGTCAGAAGGATGTCGGTGATGGTCATGGCTCCAGGCTGCTCATCGTGTCAGGGCAAAACCAACCCAGACGGCTGCGAGTCCGGCCACCACACTTCCCACCATGTACAGCAGGGCCGTGCCGATATTGCCAGTCTGAAGCAGGTTGACATTTTCATAGGTGAAGGCGGAGAACGTGGTAAATCCACCCAGGAAACCTACCACAAGCAGGTATTTGAGCTCCGGACTGGTAACTGTATAGCGATCGAGCAGGCTGATGGTCAGCCCGATTAAAAACGAACCCAGTATATTCACGATGAGCGTTCCAACCGGGAAACCAGCCTGAATCCATTTATCCGCGGCGTATCCGGTCAGGTAGCGAAGGATGCTTCCGGCAGCGCCGCCCAGTCCGACAAGGAGCAGTGTTTTAATCATTCGCCAGCGATTTTGGGTGGGCTGATATGATGTTTTTGTGGTTTCACCCTACCGGGTGTACCCATAAGATATACCGCTGGAGCTCCCGGTCAATATACACGACTACGTTTTTAAGCTGAGACTGAGGTCAGCTATTTCGATCGTTTCCGGTAAACTTAGCCAGGACCACACCAGCCAGCATGGCCGCAACAATCAGAAAATAGGCATAATCCTGCACAAAGGTGGATTCGGTGCGTTCATTCACGACAACCAGAACGATGGTTACAGCGATAATGCCAAGGGCGGGGATGAGATAATCTTTCATTCGATGGTGTTTTAAATGATTCAGATTCAATGTCTTAATAAACTATGCATAACTACATTACGCCTGGGTTAAGGACGTAGTTACGAAAGGAATCACATCCGGCTGAAAACATGCCGAGTCAGGCAGAAAGGTTGCTATCGATTGATAAACTCGTTGAACGCAGCCCCGGCAACCGGACTATCGAACAGCGCTCCATGGCTGCCTCCATCGATTTCCAGAAATTCCCGACCGGCACAATCGGTGCAGGCTGTCACCAGCTGTTTGAACGTTGGCCAGGACGACATGTGGATGGGGGAGTCGTCAAGTCCCTGCACGAAAAGAATATCGGATTGATAACCCGAGGTAAACCGCCGCAAGGATCGGGCGCGATAGGCTTCCGGATTTTCAGCGGTAGTGCCGTATGCGGCATTGAGCTTATTGCACGCTGCACCGGCCTCAATTCGTCCGCTTTCCTCCAGATAACATCGGTAAACTAGATTCAGCGGACCGGGCGCATTCGCAATAACCCCATCGGTAGCGTGCATGGTATTCAACCGGGTTACCAGATAGCCTCCCTGTGAATGCCCGGCCAGGAAAATCTTTCGGATAGTTACGTTCAAGTCGGTTCCGGCGACATGCTTCACCCACAAAAGCGCAGCTTCGGCCTCTGTGATGTTATCGCCAAGGAGCTTGTGCTCGCCGGGATACGCCACGCTAACCAGCATCACATCATCCCGATCGGTTAGTTCCCGGAATCGTCCTAGTATATTGTTGGCTGCCTGTATCAGGTTCACATCGTACACAACGGTTCCGTGAAACAGAACCAGCACGTCCACTTCCTCTATTGCGGGTTTGTCGATGACTACCGTGACCTCTACACCCTCGTAGGAAATGCTTCGTGTTTCATGCAAAGCCGATGGTTTGTCCATTACATCCGATGCCTCACAGGAGGGAAGGACAGCCATGATAAGTGTGAGCGCAAATATAATGAACGCGTTTTTCATGTCGATACAATCGGTTGAGCAGGTAGTATCAGATGCAATATAAGCAATATCCGTCTCTGCGGTGATTTCCTTAACTTGGTGTGTTGCCGATCCAGCCGGAACTGAAAACTAATTTTACCACGCCATGACATCACCACTCCAGCCAACCGCATCCGGTGAACGGATAGAATCCCTCGACATCCTCAGGGGAATCGCCATCCTGGGGATTCTGATCATGAATATTCAAAGCATGTCCATGCCCGGGGCGGCCTATCTGAACCCCACCGCCTATGGAGACCTGGATGGGCTCAATTACGGGGTCTGGGTGTTCAGCCACCTGTTTGCCGACCAGAAATTCATCACCCTGTTTTCCATGCTTTTTGGCGCCGGTATCCTGTTGGTCAGCGAGCGCGTGGAGGCCCGGTCCGGATCGGCGTTTCGATTTCATGCCAAACGTAATTTCTGGCTGTTGATCATCGGACTGGTGCATGCTTACCTGATCTGGTACGGCGATATTCTGGTTGCCTACGCCCTATGTTCATTTCTCGTTTTCGGACTGCGAGGATGGTCGCCCCGAAGGTTGTTTGTACTGGGTGGAATCCTGCTCACCATCCCCACGCTGCTGAATCTGATGTTCTACCTCTCCATGCCCCAATGGCCGGACGTAGCGCTTCGTTCTGTTCAGCAGAGCTGGCTGCCTTCGGCTGATACCACCGCCGGACTGATTGCCGGGGCTACCGGAACCCTCAGTGAGCAACTGGCCTTCAACGCCACTGCGGCGCTGGAAATGCACACCTTCGTCTTTTTTACCCTCTTTCTGTGGCGTGTCTCCGGACTGATGCTCATAGGAATGGCCCTGTACAAGACGGGTGTACTGACGGCCTCGCGAAGCGGCTTGTTCTACCGGCGGGGATTATGGGCCGGACTTGTCGTGGGTTTCCCGGTGATTATCGCAGGAATTGTTCAAAACGAAAACGCCGGCTGGTCGGTGGAGTATTCCATGTTTATGGGCAGTATCTACAACTATTGGGGAAGTCTGGCGGTGAGTTTCGGATATCTCTGCGCGGTCATGCTTTTTGCACAATCGGATGCAGCACATGGCATAAAACGACGCTTTGCAGCCATCGGCCGAATGGCGTTAACCAATTACCTGGCGCAGTCGGTCATTGGGGTACTTCTATTTTATGGCGTTGGACTCGGGCTGTTCGGCCAGGTCGACCGTACGATGCAGCTTCTCATCACTCTGGGCGTCTGGGCGCTGCAGTATGGATGGTCGGCCCCGTGGCTTGAAACCTACCGGTTCGGACCGGTGGAATGGTTGTGGCGCTCGTTGACCTACATGCAACGCCAGCCGATGACCCGACGTTAAGCGACCGGATGTTTGACTTCTATTCTTTGGTCACTTCGGAATCTTCCAGATCCAGAATCATGGAAGCCACTTCAACATCAAACCACTTCGAGAACATCGCGAAGGTTCGTTTCTGAGGCCATTGATTTTCATCGGTGCACCAGTCGTTGAGTTCGTTGGTGAACAGCTTGTCGAAGTTGCGTTTGACCCAGCGATGAATGGCCTCGTTGGAATCCATTTCGCGAATCAGATAGATGTTGTTTTCATCCCGCTCGTCTACATCCCGGCCATCCTTCAGGGAGTTGACCCACGCATAATAAGGTGGTTTCGGCCGGAGAATTATGGCGTTACGGTCGATGGACTCGTAGAGAAAAACAGGAAAATTCATAGTGTAGCTCCGATTGCTTACGATTTAGTAAAAAACGGAAAGCTTTCCATTCCGTTGAATAGCATCCTTTATGAGGGTGGCATAAGGGATTGGCAATCACATATTCATCGGCTGGCGGACCTGAGCTTCAAGCTCAACTTTGAGCGCGGGATCCAGGTTCAACTGACGTGCCAGTTCCTCGAGGTACGATCGCTCCATGAAATTTTCTTCATCCACCATCAAAACACTGGCGATATACATTTCAGCAGCTGATCGAGGATGTTGCTGGTATTCATGCGTTTAATCTCCGGATTACGTTTTTAAATTTGTTTTGCGTTCACTGTTTACATCGTTCCATGCACAGCAGGCTAACATGCTGATAACTGGCTGGTTACGCTATTTTTGAAACATGAGAATATCAATAAACGCAGATTCTACGGCTTAAATTGTATGATCCACCAACTGCATTAACGCCACGGCCGTAATCGTTTTTGATATCGATGCAACCAAATACCGGGTGTTCTCCCGCGCCAGTACCTCATTGGCTGTATCGGCGTATCCCAAAGCTCCGCTGTGCAAAATTTCGTCATTTTTCACCACGGCATAGGCAACAGAAATAAGGTCTTCCTTTTCGGTTTCAGTCCGCAGCTTTTGTTCGAGTTCTTCTTTGGACTGGACAGTCAGGTCTACGTTATCGTGAACGGCGCAGGACATACAGCACAGCAGTACGAGGCTGATCATGCTATTTGAAAGTCGTGGTTTCATTTCGCTGGTTTTTAATAGGAAATATAATGGGTTTCGGTGTTCCTGATGCACCTGAAACCATCTGAAGTTCTATTGTATGTTCCAGAATTAGGGGTCCGTTTCACCAAAGTACACATCGATAGCATTTCGCAGGGATCTGAAAGAGAGGTTTTCTGGGGAAGCTTTCACATGCATCCCTTTAATTCATAATTCGTGCTTCGACCACCTGCGGCTTCTTTTTGCAGAATGTCTTTGTCGATCAGGTCATTAATATCTCTTATTGCAGTGTCTTTTGAGCATTTTGCAATCCTTGCCCATTTTGAAGAGGTTAGTTTTCCATCAAATCCATCTAATAACCTGTTCAATAGTTTCTTCTGTCGTTCATTGATCTGTGTTTTTGCATGCGTAGCCCAAAAGTTTGCTTTACATAAAACCCTGCTTAGCACAGAATCCGTAGCTTTTAAGGCAAGTATCAGGCAATTTAAAAACCATTGTATCCATTCTGTGATATCAAGATTCCCTTTTTGTGTTTTTTCCAATATCGCATAGTATGCCTTCCTTTGTATTCTTATCTGTGCCGACACACTATAAAAACGTTGGTTGCTCTTGTCCGATTGAGCTAATAGCATATCCGTCAACGCTCTGGCTATTCTGCCATTCCCATCGTCAAATGGATGTATGGTAACAAACCATAGATGGGCGATGGCTGCTTTTAGTACTAAATCAATTCCCAGATCCGTATTAAACCAATCCAGGAACCGATTCATCTCCTTTTCCAGTAGTGACGCCTCCGGCGCTTGAAAATGCACCTTTTCTTTCCCCATAGCACCCGATACCACCTGCATTGGCCCTGTTGTATCTTTACGCCAATCCGCAACCGTGATCCTGTACATTCCGCTTCTCCCCGTTGGGAATAATGCCGCATGCCAATCAAAAAGTCGTTCGGCTGTCAATGGTGTAGAACAATTCTGTGTGGCATCCAGCATCATTTCGACCACACCGTCAATATGTCGGTCTGATTCTACAGAACCGGCTATTTCCATGCCCAATTTGCGGGCAATAGAAGACCGAACTTGCTCAGGATTCAGGTATTCTCCTTCTATTTCGGACGATTTTAGTACATCAAGTGTCAGCGTTTCAAGCATGGCCTCATGTATCAGGTCGAATCCTAACGATTCCATTTTGCCAATGAGTCTTCCTTGTAAATTCCGTGCCTCACTCAACAAATTTATGATATCATCATTATCCCAGGTGAAGTTAGGCCAATGGTCTAGCTGATGAATAAATGAGTTCATTATGTACATTCGTTGCATATTATGCAATGAATATACCCGTTTTTCGTTGCAATCAAAATTATTCGACGCATTATGTGCGACAATTGTGTGGTTTATTCGTTGCATGGCGGGGTTGGTCGAGCAGTTCCTGGCGGAACGGTGTCTGACTGGACTGTTCCTGGTGGAGAGGTACCTGGCCGAGTGGGAGCGGTTCCTAGCAGAAACAGTGTCTGGCGAAGGGATTCCCGGCCGAGTACCGCCCGCCCGAGCGTCAGAGGACTTTTTCAAAAACACCTACAATTCGATACGAATGCGCATCGTCACCACGCAGTACGATTTCCCGGTACCGGTCCAGCGTAGATAATGGCTTCAGAACGATGGTGTCATGCGACCAGTCTAGGTAGGTATCGGATTTAACACGGTGATACTCTTTGACCGTATATCCCGCGCCAAAATCATCATCGTGGATGCTCCCTGACTCCACCAGCACGATTTTCCCGTTTCGTGAACCGCCTGTGTAACGTCTGAAGAAACAATAGGAACCATTTGGAATACGCTTGTTCATCGACTCGCCCACAACCTGACAGATGAAATCTCCTTTCTGGATGGAGAATCCTTCCGGCCTGGCAACCCAGGTTAATTCCGAGAGCCTCTGATCGTCGGAAAAATTACCCGCCGCTGCCTGGATGTCGACCAGCGGCACTGCATTCACATAGGGATTAACCTCGCTAAAATCGAGAACCCTCAGAATGGGGGTTTCGGTAGGAGGCGTAACGGGGGTGTCTGCTGTACCGGGCGCATCGGGTGGAGGCATGACGCGGGTAATGGTCTTACCCGGGGCATCTATGCCTGCCGCATCGAGGTTACGCGTGCTGCCGGGCGTTTCGGTAAATGGTGTACCCGGGGTATGTGGCGTCACCCTGGCACCGGTGCCTTGCATAACAAGTGTATCAGTACTTATGGTAACGGATGCGCTTTGGGTGGTGTTGGCTAACGGTATGTGATTACGCAGGTAATCCCGAAAATCCGGATTGCAGGCATACATGAGCGTGCCCTTAATACCCCGATACATGATCGTTTTATAGATGTTGATGACGTACTCTTTCAAACGCTCATCGTCATCTATTCCGGCGCTGCCGTTTCGGTCGTAATAGTTCTCCCGAATGATTTCAATCCGGTTGAGCCGCTTGTTGTAGGTAATCTCTTTGCCGAAAATGATGCCGGCGTAGTTCAGGTCGTACCCCTGCGTGGTGTGGATGCAGCCGACTTCGAGCTCGGGGTTGGCCGCGTTGATCCAGTCCAGATTTACGAGGTTCCACTGAAGATGATGATTCTCAATGACGATGTCGTACTTCGACTTGTCCGTTTTGGAGATCCACGGCCAGGAATATCCGGCAATAAACCGACTCAATCCCAATTGCTTCTCTCTCGCAACGATTTCATCGTAAAACGCACGGAAGGAGGTAAACAGACGAAAATCATAGTCGCTGGGAACGGTCAAGCCCTCCATGGACTCGCATTTAAGAAGTCGGTCAACAAAATTGATATAGTCGTTTCCGGCAGTAACCCGCATTTGCGAGGTGAGTTTAATGGGTCCGGCGGATCGACGTTGCAATTCCTGAAACCGTTCTTTCGGAATGTCCGACGGCCTGATTGACTGCGCCTCGTCATAAAAGAAAATCTGCTGCTTGCTGCTCCTCAGGATCCAGTCTAACTGAGTGCCTTCGTTACCCAGTCCCAGTAACCGGTTCGTATCATCAAACGACTTGTAATTCGTGATGTTCTTTCTGCGGGCCAGTCGGTGGGCTTCATCCACGATGAGGATATCGTACGGTTTTTTGACCACATCCGACGGGCCGATGACCATGGTTGCATCCAGTCCTCCGATAGCACGAAAAACGGTTTTCAGGCTGCCGCGAAGTGACGTCATAGGGACTACCAGGCCGATGCGGGCGTTGTTGAACCGCTGTTGAAAGGCCTCCAGCAAGCGGTATTCTTCCAGCCGATACCCCTCAAGCTCTTCAATCTCGTCGAGGGCCGGGAGCTTCGAGTGCAGGAGTTTCATCAGGTAGGTTGCCAG
Organism: Bacteroidetes bacterium HLUCCA01; assembly: GCA_001314545.1. Taxonomy (GTDB): domain Bacteria; phylum Bacteroidota; class Rhodothermia; order Balneolales; family HLUCCA01; genus HLUCCA01. The sequence continues at coordinate 78,704 of LIHN01000009.1, read as the reverse complement.
AATGGTCTTCCCGGTTCCGGCGCTTCCCTGAACGAACAGACTCGGTTGCTGTCCCCGATTCAGTGCGTCTATAATCTCTGTCACCGAAGCGCGCTGGTCGTCTGACAGCGCTTTGTAGGGGGAGTACTTGAATAAATCGGAGTTCTCGATTTCCTCAAGCGACTTGGTGACCAGGTTTTCGCTTTTCAGCCGGTTCCAGATCTCCTGAAACAGTTCGCGGTAGTAGGGTTTATCGTAGTAATTGTGATGGGTTAAGCCCCCGTTTCCATTTTGCAGGATGTACGTATTCTCGGCCGACAGGTATTGGATGAGCTGCGATTCGATGTCGAGCGTGGCCGATTTATTAAAACGGTCGGATCCGATCAGCGTGATGGTATTTAATACGAGTCGTTCATCGTTTGCGAAGTGGTTTTTAATGCGGTTATAGGCATTTGTAGTTTCGCCTACGTAGGCTAATCGGCTGGAATCGTTCTTGATGATATAGACCAGGGGCCACTGTTTTTTAACCCACTTATTCTCCGAAATTTCCGATAGGGCATTCCGTGAGAAGGGATACTTAACCAGGTCGACCGCGAAATTCGTGGCTGCATTCATAGCTCATTGTACTTCCTGGCGGTACCTTTCGCTTTGTCGACGGGATATTTTTTCCCGTTTCGTTCAATTTTCTCGGCGACGATATCATAGACATCAAGCTGGTACTTATCGGCCAGCAGGAGGGCGTATGCAAACACATCGGCCAGTTCCTCCTTGACTTTGTCAACGTTGGCGTCCTCCGCATTTTTCCAAAGAAAGGCCTCCAGAAGCTCTCCGGACTCAATATTCAGTGCAACGGCCAAATCCTTTGGGTTGTGAAACTGTGCCCAATCCCGCTGGTCTCTGAATTCCGTCAACTTTTGCGTCAGTTTTTTAAAATCGCTCATACGATGTGTAGGTCAGGCATAATGATTAAGGGTTTGCTGGCCTGAAGGAAGTTAGAACCGTATCGTTGAAATACCAAACTGTACATCGCTTACCCCATCGAGCTTGATAAGCCAATGCTCAAATCCCTTTGGTGCTTTGGTTTATCCTGATTTTACCTCGCCTGTGTTTTCATTCCATGGAATGAGCGCTTTTGGACGTGCACCACCGGCAGATGTACCTATCTTCAAAATCTCCGATACAGCCTGTTCTTCGTCTTTCCCTGATTTACTTCGTGCCCGTTGGCGTTTTTGTTTTTGCAGTTTTGCCAATGCCAATGGACGTATGGTTTCCCTCACTTCAAAAACATGCAGCACGGATAGTTGGTCTAAAACCCGCAGCACCTGAATCAGTGTAGTCACCGTAACCGTTTCACCACGCTATAACAAACTCAGTGTAGATCGACTGATTCCGGCTGCTGTTGCCAGCTCATTCTGTGTTTTATTCTGCTCCAGACGATGATGCCGCACAAATGCGCCAATGTGCTCAGCTAATGCTTTGTCGCTCAGAGGAACCCATTCTTTGAATGATTTATCAGTCAGAAAGTCATGCATGAAACATTAGTGAATGATTATTCATGCAAGAAATGTGCTTTATTTTGAATTGGCAAGTTATGTGAATGATATGTAATTCATTGTGATCGTGAACTTGCGCTATCATAAAACTGTAACAACACCTCATCTTCCATTAGCCGGTTGCCGGGAATTCGGTCGTCTTATTGTAGTGGGTGGCAACGGTCAGTATAAAAGCAGTAGCCGGTTTACTGCACATAATTTTCGGATAGCAAGATACTTAATTAAATGCTAAAACAGTTCGAGTTTACACCCAAACCGTTATTGCTTTTATACAGTGTTGGGGGGCGTTGTATTTATTTCCATCTAACTGCAAACGCAATAATTAGTTTTACAACAAACAGAATTAGCATTAAGTGAACTATCGTTTGCATTTCACCAACTAAAAATGATATTGAAAGCCCAATCACCATCAAAAATGCACCGTAAACTCTTTGTCTCAAATGTTCTCTAATGCTATTAATAACGGTCATTGCTGTCAGCGTATAAACAGAAATTACTGCTATTCCAACCCAATCATTGGGGAAAAGCCAAATCAATACCAAAGGTTGAACTACGTGAAAAGCAATAAATACATATCGCATTTTCGGTTTTTCGATATAGTAATTATTAGTCCCTTCGGTAAAATTTGAAACTACACCACCTGCTAAATCCAATGCTAACAAACCGAGGATGATAAACTTAAATGGTTCTAAGGCTAAATCCCAGGCGAGTAACAATATAATAATAGTTGTAATTATTGCTGTGGTATAATTGATTAATAAATCAAAAACACTTGCTTGCTTACCGTGTAATTCGTGCAAGTATGAAGGAATCGAAACTTTTTTATCAAATGCTTTCATCATTCTATTTTTTTAATTTGTTTTACAAAGTTCGGAAGTTTATATGATTCTTCCTTTAACATTTGTTAAAAACGAGATGCATACTCTTGTTTATAGTTCTCAAAAACTTACTCAACGCTTTATTACCGTATTTTGGAGCAATCATGTCCATTGATAATGTAGTAAGAAAAAACTCAACTGGTCCATAGATTTTTGATGAGGAAAATGTTCTAATTACAATTAAAATAATTTTTTTTATCCAATTTGGTAAATAGGTGACCTTAACTTTTTTTCCTAAAATATCAGAGGCTACGCTTACTAATTCATTATGAGAATATAAGCATGGTCCTCCAATAGTAAATTCAGTTTTATTAGTTCTTAAAATATTGACTATTTCAATGGCTAAGTCTTCACCATCAATAGGATTAATTCTATAGTTGCCTTTGCCAAATAGATATACTGTTCCCTTGCTTGCCATCTCTAAAAAATCACCTAAATCAGAGAAAAATCCATTTGGACGTACAATGCAGTAGTCAATACCCGATGTTTTTAAGTCAGTCACAAATTGTTCTTTTGCTTCACAAATTTTCAAATCAAGCATTTTTTCACCATTAAGCGATGCCACATAAATGAATTTTTTTACGCCTTCTGATATGGCTTGGTCAAGCAGGTTTTTGTTTGCCTGATAATCAACATCCCAATAGGTCAATCCATCTTTTTGTCGTGTTATTCCAATGGTTGAGATTACAATGTCTACCCCATCAAAAATTCCTTGAAGTGTATTGGCTTTAGTTACTTCCGCTTCTAATGTATGAATTGAAGGCAGTTTCTTAAGGCTTGCTTTCTTTCCTTTTCGAACTATAGCGATTGTATCAACCTGCTGCTCAGAAAGCACTTTTAAAATATGACCGCCCAAATAGCCCGTGCCTCCAGCTAACAAAACCTTTGTTTTTTTCATTATTTGAACCTCTAATTAGTGAAATAATGCAAATATCAAGGTTCGTTATCAGCATTCCTTTTACATTTGTTAAAAAAAGGAATTTTATTTCTTTTGTGTGCCTGCTCTGATTCGACTTAAACTAACTTGGCTTATTCCTAAGTATGATGCAATGTGACCGAGAGAAATTCTTTGTAAGATTTCTGGGTATGTATCTACAAGTTCGTGGTATCGTTGACTTGCATCTTTGGTTCTAAGGCTTTCGTAATATTGTGTCAATCTTAAAAGTTCATGTTGGTGGAATCTCGCTCCCCAGATAGACCAATTATGGTGTTTTGAATATAACGTATCCAAATCATCGAAAGATATACTTGCTATTTTTGTTTTATTTTCAGCTACTTTGATGAAAATGTTACTCTCTAACCGAGAATAGAAACTAATAACATCTGTAAATGAATTACCTCCAAATTCATACCACAAAATCCTTTCAGATTCGTCATTTGAATAGGCGTATACTAAACCTGCTTGAATGAAGTATAATTTTCTACAGATAAGCCCAGGTCTGAGAATTACGTCACCTGCACTATATATATTGACGATGAAAACATCATCCGCAATTGCAAAGTCATCGTCCTTTAAGACATTTAATCTGGGTACTATTTCAGATAGCAAGTTCATTTATTCGGTTTTTCTGCAATGCCCCCCAACGTTTGGCGGTATGAAATCGTTGGGGATTGCGGGCTACTTTCCTGTCCATTTACACCAAACTTGATGCGTGGCAGAATGCTTGCGTAACCACTTAAACCCCAATGTTTTATACCGCGTGTTGTGCGTTCGTAATTTTTATTCATTCATTTCTCTTATTTCATCAAAAATCATTGCATGGATTCTATTATTAGGCATAAGTCCTAAATTCAGTTTACCATCAATTCCAAGTTCAATATATTCTTGAAAATCCGCAGCACTTGTAACTTTTGCACCAACAATCAAATCTCTTACAGATTCAAAAGATATTTCTTCATTATCAATGTTTTTTGTACAGAGTGGAGATTCTTCACATTCTATTTCAGGCTTATCAAACTCTCCAAATTCAATATGGTTTTGTGAATAACTAAGTATGAAATTTGCATCTAAGATTAGATAAAACTTTTCTTTTGAAAAATGTATTGATTCTATTTTTCTGCCAATCAAAGAGTTTACTAATTCTGAAAAATTTGAATTCCAACCTTTACTCACTTTTTTATATCGCGAACTTGTATTTGCTCCAACAAATCCTTCAAAGTCTGAGGTAATAGTAAAACAAAAATCAAAAAGGTTTGGAGCAATTAACAAATCTTCGAATGGGAACTTTAATCTACGCAAAATCGCAATACAAACTCTTCTAAACATCCTTACAACCTGTTCTTCGGAAAATGTTATATTAATCCCTTTTAATGGTGGAATTAAAGCAATATTTTCAGATGATGCCCATCCCTCACAACCAGAAGAAAAACCACTCGATGAAATAACAATCCCGATATAATTTGAATCAACAGCATGTTTATTCATGGTACTCACAACAGAACACCACTCTTGCACATGAGCAGGTTCTGCTTTTGTAGTTTTGAAATCCTTACAACTTATAAGAATCTGAGTCTTTAATTCCTTTGAAATTGTGACATTTAAAACATCAATTTCTTTCTTTGGTGGTCCTGCAAATGAGATTGTACTTTTTGCAGTTTTATCCTCAATATAAATAACCTTGTTATGTTCTATTTGAGCACTTTCTCCTCCAAAAACGTCAATTGCAATATCGTATATTGCCTTTTCAAATTGATTTTTAAAATTCATCAGTATACTTTTTCTCCTGTTGATAGTACCATTCCTTTTTTTAATTTGTCAGCTCGTACTTTAATTACATAATCATCCTTTTTTACATGGAAAATTGTATCTGATGAATAAGATGCTATTTTACTACCAATTTGTAATCTGATAATTGATGTACCAAATCTACACCTACTAAGTTGATTAACTTTTTTGGGAATCAAATGTCCGGTTGATGTTACCTCAAGAGAAAATACATCTAAGTCTGCTGTATAAATTATTGTTCCAATTTCATCGTTAGCAAGTACTCTATCAGATTCATCACTGTAACTATTAAATAGTTCATCAATGTCAATCTCATTTCCATTACTATTAATGAGTAACAAGTTTTCCTTTAGTAAACCCATATTATTAGCCCTTTTTAATCTGATTCTTCACGTTAGAAAGAATTTTATTTTTTTCCGATTCAGATAAAAGTTCAATCGGTTTTGCTTTGCTTCCTTGAACTGGCACCAATTTTGGTTCTCCATTTTCATCTGCACCAATTATATAACCAGGGTCTCCGCTTACGACAAGAATCTTAATTAATGATTCGCATTCTGGACATGTAACTTCAGTTTCTTGAAACGGAGACATTATTATCACCTTACCTCCACAATTACAATTTAAGGTAAACATCTCTGTATCTTTTATTGCATCTTCAGCAACAAACGTATATAAAATATTTTCACTCATATCTTTGATTCATTTAGGCACGAACTCTCTTTATTATGACGCACAACTTGTTTATATACGCAATAAATATGCGTATATCATGCTGATTTGGAGTGATATGCGCATGTTTGTTGCACAATATTACAGTCCGAGCTGGTCAAGAGGATTGGGTATTTTTTGTTTGGTTTGCTGACTCACATGGGTATATAGTTCAGTCGTCTTACTGCTTTTGTGGCCTAACAATTCCTGAATAATGCGTAAATCCGTTCCGCTCTCCAACAAGTGTGTTGCATAACTATGTCGTAAGGTATGGACGGTTGCCTTTTTTTTGATCTTGCATTCTTTCAAGGCTTTACGAAATAGGGTTTGGATACTCGTGGTGGAATACATCCCACCAAACTGTCCTTCAAACAGATATTCGGCTGGCTTGTATAGTTTGTAGTACACGCGGAGTTGCTCCAACGCCTTTTGTGAAAGGGGAATTTCTCCAATCTTACGTCCAAATTCTGCCGAGTAGTACAACTTCAGCGCATTGACTACCTGATTTTGGTATGACCGTGAGTAGCCTTTTTCTACATAGTATTTGTTTATGTACCGAGTGAGATCTTCATCGCGTACACGTGCCGGGGCGCATTTTCCCAGGACCTTAAGATAGGTGCGTACCAAGGTGGTGTAGGCCTCCATGGTACGTGGACTGTACCTTCTTACGCTCATTAAGTTGATGAATTTTTGCATGCTCGTTATGTTTGTTCATAACGAGTATAGTAAATTGAACGGAATGTTCCTCGTTTAATGTGTCCGGATTTTGTGTTCTACCCCTAAAACGTCACCCGTCCGGCAAAGGCGCGATTGAGCGTGGCTTCGTCGATGAATTCGAGTTCGCTGCCGACCGGTATTCCGTGCGCAATCCGGGTTACGCGCACGCCGAAGGGCTTGACCATTTTATTGATGTAGAAGGAGGTGGCTTCCCCCTCGGCGTCGGGATTGAGCGCCAGGATGAGCTCCTCCACGCCTTCGGCCTCGTCGTTGATCCGCGCGATGAGCTCTTTGATGCGGATGTCGTTCGGACCTACATTCTCCATCGGCGAAATCACCCCGCCCAGTACATGATACCGACCCCGAAATTCGTTCATTTTCTCAATGACGTACACATCCTTCGGGTCTTCTACCACGCAAATGGTGCCGGTTTTGCGCTTGGCATTGGTACACACCGGACACGGATCGCTGTCGGTGACGTTATAACACACCGAGCAGTATTTGATCTTGGTCTTTAAATCGATGAGCGACTGCGCGAGCTGGTTCACCCGGTCGTCGCTCTGCTTGAGCAGGTGCATGGCCATGCGCTGGGCCGTCTTCCGACCCATGCCCGGGAGCTTCGCCAGCTGCTCGATGGCGTTTTCCAGCGTTTCGGAGGTTAATTGCATGCCGGTTCGCGACTCCTATAACCCGAATTTGCTCAGGTCCATGCCGGGAATCCCACCGCCCGGAATCATGCCCTTGGTGATCTCGGCCATCTTCTCCTTGCCCACCTGATCCGCCTCGGCCAGGGCCTTGTTCACTCCGGCCACAATCAGATCCTCGAGCATCTCGGGATCACTCGGGTCGATGACGTCTTTATCTATTTTAATGCTGCGCAGCTCGCGGTTGCCCGTTGCCGTCACGCGGACCATGCCGCCGCCTACCTCGGCCGAAACCTCCAGCTCCCCGAGCTGTTGCTTGGTTTCTTCCATCTTGCGCTGCATTTCCTGTACTTTGCCGAACATGTCGGCCATGTTGAAACTCATAATTTTCTCGGTTTAGGTCGATGGGGCCGCTGATGCAGCCCTTCTACGGTTCAGATCGACGGTGGCGCTGACAACAGTCTCCCGACCGTTTGGGGCGTTACTGCCTGCCGAAGCCTCCCGCCGACGGGTTAAGGTTTTTCGATGGCGAAACAGCCGCGCTGCCCGCCGCAATGTTAATAGTCCAGCTCCGCGCCGAAAATATCCACAATCGCACGGACTTTCGGGTCGGCCTGCTGTATTTTCTTGAACTGCGTGTAGGGATCGTTGTGGTTTTCGGGCTGCACCTTGCTGACGGTGGCCTCGATGTACAACGATACCGACAGTACTTTCTCGAAACACGCGGTCAGCTGTTGTTCGTTCTGCCGGATTAACTGGAGGGTGAGCTCGTCCTGGCACTCGAGTTGTATGATGCGACCGCGCACGTCCAGCAGTTTGGTGCGACTGATACTGAAGGAAACGAGCTGGGCACAGTCGGTTTTGACTTGTTCCAGCCAGCGGGGCCAGGCTTCCTGCAACTCATGCAGCGGTACATCGCGGTCCTGGATTTCGCTAACCGTCTCCTCGAGGGGATCGGGCTCTTCCACATAGATGTCGGTGGTGTGGTCCGTTGCGTCGATGTCAGGGGTTGGGGCAAGGATCTGCAGCGCTTCGTTGGGCCGGGTGCCGTTCGTTCCGTTGACGGGGAGGTCGCCGCCTGCTCCGTTACTGTTTTCCGGCACCGACTCGTTGACCTGTCCGGCGCTGCCATGGTTGGCAAGTCGGTCTGAGGCCCGATTTCGGGTGCCGTTTCCGTTATTTTTACCCGATTTTTTGATGGCCGACCCACCGAGGTAACGGTCGAGCAGCGAGCCGGAAGCCTGTGTGGCGGGCGTGGCTGAGCGTGTATCCGGGCTGGAAGCGTCCGGCGATTGCACCGTTGTGCTCTGCGAAGCGGTATCCGCCTTCCCGTTGCGATCTGTCTGTGTGTTTTTGGTCGGAACCTCCGGTTTGGGCGATGGTTCATCGGGCGATTCAGGCAGTTCATGCCGGGCGCTTTTGGCCGCTCGGGTGGTCCGGGCAGGGGCGGGCGACGATGCTTGTTCAGGTAGTACAGGTGTTTCAGGCTGCATGTGACCCGGGCTTGCCGTCGGGGCCTGGTCAGCGTTCTCATCGGCCGACCCGGGTGAATCTGCTGAACCGGCCTCATCGGCCGACCCGGCCGACGTCACCCCTGACTCATGGAGTTTTTTTTTAAGGTCGCGTATCTCTGACAGCAACTGATTCAACCCCTCCGAGCGATCCATCGTGGTCAGCCTCAAAACGGCCATTTCCAGCTGAATGCGAGGCTGCTGGGCCTCCCGCACCCGAAACTGCGTTTCGCTGGTCAGATGCATCATCCGCAGCAGATCCTGCTCGGTGAACCCCTCGGCCGAACGCCGCAGCCGGGACTTTTCGTCATCGGTGGCTTCAATCAGCTGCATGCTGCCCGCATCCTGAGCCAGATACATATTCCGCAGGTGCTCGGTCAGCGCCCCGAGGAATTCCTGAATGTCGTGCCCTTCAAACAGCAGGGCGTCAATAATTTCCATCGCTCGACGCGGATCGTGGTTTTTGGCACAATCGATCAGCTCAAACAGGCGGTCGTTGCTGACCACGTTCAGCGCATCCAGCAGGGCGTCGTGGTCGATGGTATTGCCGCAGAAAGCAATCGCCTGATCCATGATACTCAGGGCATCGCGCAGGGCGCCATCGGCCTTGCGGGCAATCACGTGGAGGGAGGCATCATCGATGGTTATCCCTTCCTGTTCGCTGATAAACCGGAGCCGGTCCACAATTTCGGTGACCTTGATGCGCCGGAAGTCGAAGCGCTGCACCCGCGAGAGCACGGTGGGCAGCACTTTATGGGGCTCGGTGGTCGCGAAGATGAATTTGATGTACGGAGGCGGTTCTTCCAGGGTCTTGAGCAGGGCGTTGAAGGCCTGCTTGCTGAGCATGTGCACCTCATCGATGATATACACCTTGTAGGTCCCGTTCTGGGGTGGCACGCGAACGCCTTCGCGCAGACTGCGCACATCGTCGACCCCGCTGTTGGAGGCCGCATCAATTTCGATGATGTCCAGGGTGCGGCCCAGTTCCTCGCCGTCCACATCCATGCTGACGCCGTTGATCATCCGGGCCACGACACGGGCCATGGTGGTCTTGCCCACACCGCGTGGACCGCAGAACAGGTACGCATGCGAGATGCGGTTCTGAGCGATGGCGTTGCGCAGGGTGCTGATGACGTGTTCCTGGGAAACTACGTCGTCAAACGAGCGGGGCCGGTATTTTCGGGTGAGGACTTTGTAGGAATCGGACATGTTCCGAAGGTAAGGAAAATCAGGCAAACTTTGGCCGGAACCGTTGTGAAATTCTTGATTTGTTAGCGTCGGGTCTGACGGTACTGCTATGGGCATCCAGGGTTCTTTTCCCGCTCTATAGTGCACAGTGCGTGTTTTTCGGGCCGAAACCGGGTTGGCCTGCATGGTGAACCCAAACCCGTGCATCATGGCTCTGTCTTCCGCCGGCCGACTGCTACTACTGTGCTGATAACTGTGTATTTTACGGTATGCTGCTAACGGAACTTTTAGTACTCTTCGCGATGTCGGCCTCCAGGCTGCCGGAGGATGCACAGCGCGAGCTTACGGCCCTGATCCGCGAGGGGGATGCCCGTGCGTTTCGCACGTTTTTCGATCAGCATCATGCGGCGTTGCTGCAGTTTCTGCTATCCAAGAATATTCGTCGCGAGGTGGCCGAGGACCTGGTACAGCAGGCTTTCCTGACTATCTGGGACCAGCGCGCCAGTCTGGATGCATCCCGCAGTCTGCGCTCATTTTTGTTCACCATCGCCTATAATCGCATGCTCAATCACATCCGCGATCACAAAGCGGAGTCGGTGGGACTGGCCTTTGTTCCGGAGGAGGTTGATGAGGGGAGTCCGGAGTCGGCCACGATTACTTCGGAGGCTATAAAGGCGATGCACCGAAGGCTGGAGACCATGCCGGAGCGCCGGCGGGAGGTGTTCGAGCTGTGTTATTTGCAGGAGTTAAGCCATAAGGAGGCCGCCGAGGCGATGGGGGTCAGTGTGAAGACCATCGAAAACCACATGGCCATTGCCCTTCGGGAGCTTCGCGAGGCCCTGCGTGGGTATATGGAGTAAGTGACTGGTGCAGTCTGGCACCAACCAGCTATGCCGGGAATTAGCGGGCGAGCCAGTGGCCCTATCCTCCTTTACAGATTGCCACTAAGCGTATCAAAGGCATCGAAAGGTGAGGGTATGATGTTTGAAAGCCTTAATTAACGTAACGTGCGCTGCAAAAACTGTTGACATTTGTCAACGATAGTTGTAGTTTGTGTGTGGAGGAGGTTTTTTGGGTAATCGACATCAACATAAGGAAATACATCTGGCCATCATGTTCGCACTATCGAAAGGGTGGGTTTTGCAGGAAACAGGCGGATCATCTCACGCATGGGGCAGGCTTAAGTGTCCAGAGCGATCGCGTGATGGTTGCATTATCTCCATATGGAGTACCCCCCGTGTGCCCGAGCATCATGCGCGACAAATAATCAAGGCGGTCAATACCTGCCCGCATAAAGGATAGGTTATGAAAAAACATGAATTTACACTGGTACTTGACAACGGTTTTGAAATTAACGACGCCACCGAAAATATGCTCTTTGAAGCCGGTTGTGATGACGCATTGCTATTAAGCAGAAACGGTATTGTCTATCTTGATTTCGACCGGGAAGCTGCGTCGCTTGAGGAGGCGATTTTCTCTGCAATCAAACAGGTAGAAGGCGAGTCTTCATTGAATAAAATCAAGCGGATAGAACCATCCGATTTTGTTACAAGTGCGGAAATTGCCCGCAGACTCAATCGCAGCAGGCAATCCGTCCAACAACTCATATCCGGACATCGTGGAAGTGGTGCCTTTCCGATTCCCCTGGCTGGAGTGACAACAAAAACGATGATCTGGAGCTGGGTAGATGTGACCCGCTGGCTGCTTGACCATAAAAAGCTGAACGATGCATCCGTTTATGAAGACGCGGTTATCATGAAAAAAATTAATGAAATGCTGGAATCCCGGTCGGCAGCATAATTTTTTTTAAAATGGCATTAGGGGGCGTTGTTCCGCTTCGTGTATAAGGGGCAGACAACAGGAAAACCTGAACTAACCTAACCGGAACTACCTATGAAATCTTTCTTAAACCTCCGTTATCTGATGTTGCCGGCAGCCTTGCTGCTGTGGAGTGGCTGTAATACCCTCAGCCCTGAAAATGAAGAGCTGACCGATGAAGAAATTGAAATTGCGAGCCAGATTATCGCTGAATCGCTGTCTGATCAGTCGGGCGGGATGCTCTCCAGCTTCTACGATGCGCTTTCTACAGTAGACGACAGTGGAATTACCTATGGATCGGCCAGCGAAGTATCCGCATCCTTGCAACAGGGTCCTTTCAACGGTCAGCCACCCCGTAATCCGGGCAACGCCAACGGTCGCGGAGCCGAGCGCAACTACAGTGTTGTCTACAATCCGGAAACCGGTGAGCATACGGTCACCTTCACCCGTGGCGTACAGAATGCTGTAGTCAGCAATGCACAAAGTGTAACCAATGTATACATCTACACGGATGCTGACGGTAATTTCATCGAGTTTCCCGGTGAGCAGCGCGATTTGATAGAATCCATTGCCTTTACCGGACTTCGCAGCGGTGAATTTGCCGGACCGGTACGTCAGTCGACCGCTACCCGCACCGATACCCTGTTCGTAACCGGACTTTCCACGGCCTCAACGATTGTTTCCCTGGACGGTGTGCATTACAACGAAGGCAGTGCCTCGGTAACGCTTCCCCGCGCCGAGCGTACCGCTGAGCGAAGCTTCAGCAATGTATTCCGCATGGAAGACGTACGCATTGACAAGGCTGTGGTTCAGGAAAACGGTACTCTTGAAGAAGGTGTGACCGGTCTGATCAGCTATCGCCTGACCATGACCCAAACCAAATTCAATGGCGAAACCGAAGAAAAAGACATTGAAGGTGTGATTGAACTCGACGGCGACGGAACCGCACTGCTTCGCTTCGGAAGTGTGAGCAATATCTTCCGCATCGGCCTGTACTCCGGCGAAGTGGAGTAACTATGCATCACAGAAGGGACCTGCCGCAAGGCCGGTCCTGTTCTGTTTAGCGGGTTAGTTTTTTTTTTACCGTTGGGGAATTCTCCGGAACCCCGAAAAAAAACGGCCCGTGCAGGAAGCCCACTCGATCCGGGTAAGAAACAGACCTCTTCCAATATGACTTCCATCGACCACTTTCGTTAATCCTCTCACAAATTTTGCACAATGACCACTTCCGACCCCCATACCAATCCTGATCCGCTGCATCTGCAGCTGGCCCGATCATTGGATGGTCGTGAAGAAACCCGGCAAGATCCCCTGCTCGGGTTTCTTGCGTCGTATAAGTCGGCCGTACAATTACGCTCCGGCAAGCTGGAGCGTGGTTTGGGTGGAAGTCGTGGTGCGGGAGGCGTAGGTTTCGTGACGGAGGAGACGGGTGAGCGACCGGGGATGCAGCTTATTACGGGTGACGATACAACCTACGGGGCCTCCTCTGACACAGAAGCGTCCCGCCGGATGTGGTCGGTAATTGAGGCGGGTATGGGAGCATCTGCTGTTGCTGATAGCCGGACTACTGGTGGATATGATATGGCGGTACCGGATTCGTCGGCCTCGCCATTGAAGCGCACACGGGAATCCTTATTTACTCCCTACCTTCGTGTTGCGGCTGTGCTTGCGGTGATGCTCCTGGGTGGATTGCTGCTGTATACCCAGGTGCGTCCTGACGAAACCCTTCTGGCATCGGCCACAGACGCTATCGAAACCTATACGCTGCCTGACGGATCGGTGCTCACGCTTCGACCCAATTCAGCGGTGTATGCAAGCAGAAGCGATTCCTATGCCTTGCGGCTGGAAGGGGAAGCACGCTTTACCGTGACCAAAAACCCGGACCGTGTCTTTTCGGTGACTACCACGGATGCGCTGATTGAAGTGACCGGTACCCGCTTTGTAGTCCGATCTACGGGTATGGAAACGGAGGTTTTCCTGGAGGAGGGTGGTGTACGGGTTTCGGCGCTGGCGTCAGGGGAACAGCAGGTGCTGCAGCCTCGACAGGCGCTTCGCGTTGGTGAGCGTGGAAGCAGCCACATTGAGCTCCCCCGGGCTGAATATTACCTGCTGTGGACCCGCAATGAGATGTTGCTTGATGGCAGATCGCTTCGCGATGTTGCAGATGAACTGGAACGACATTTTGGTATCCGGGTAGTATTGGGTGCTGCGCTGGCCGATGAAACGCTGGACGGACAAATCGTGTTGGATGAGCCGGGTCGTGTCCTGCAGGATATTGCCTTACTGCTTGGAGCGCAGCTGGAGATTGCCGATAATACGTATCTACTTAATTAATTGTAATCGGCAGGGGCTATGCGTGACGGCCTGTTTTTACTGGTTTGGGCGTTTTTGGGGCTGTCGGTTGCGACTGCCGGATCAGGTACTGCGTTCGGGGGACAGCCTGGCCAGAATGTTTCGGGGGTAATGACTGCGGCGGGGGAGGTTGTCGGGCTGCGCGGTGCCACCGTTGGGCCGGATCAACGCCGCTATGACCGTACCGGGATTGATACAATGACTGCGGCGGTGGAGGTTGTCGGGCTGCGCGGTGCCACCGTTGGGCCGGATCAACGCCGCTATGACTGTTCCGGGATTGATACAATGACTGCGGCGGTGGAGGTTGTCGGGTTGCGCGGTGCCACCGTTGGGCCGGATCAGCGCCGCTATGACCGTGCCGGGATTGATACAATGACTGCGGCGCAGCCGCAGTCATTGTACGCCATCATAAGCGATATTCAGCGATTGTCTGGGTATCGCTTTTTGTTTAGGGAGGGTCAGATTGCCGGTATCACGGCGGAATTTGAATATACCCGGCGTTGGGAGGAGGATTTGCGGGCTTTGCTGGAGCTTCATGGTCTGAGGCTGCGGGTGGACCATGACCGGCGGCAGTCGGTGGTGTATGTGGGAGGTGCGGCAGGCTATGGGCAAGGGGCGATGCAGGCGCAGGTGTTGCGGGGTGTGGTGCTGGACGGTGAGCGTGGTGAGCGGCTTGGGTATGCGGGTGTGCGTATTGAGACGGAGGGGGGTGTGGTGCGGGAGCTGCATTCGGGTCCGGATGGTCGTTTTGCGGCGGAGTTGTCGGTGCGTGCGGGGGAGATGGTCTGGGTTTCGGTGTCGTTTGTGGGGTATGGCACGGAGCGGGTGGCGTTGCGCGGGGGGGATGTTGCGGCGTTGGGCGGTGAGTTGAGTGTGCGGATGCAGCCCCGGACAGTTATGGCTGACGGCATTGTGATTACGGGGCACGCGCTCGGCAGCCCATCGGATACATTGCGATCCACGTTGTTGTCGGCCGGTCGATTTAGTCCTCTCGGCGAAGGAAACGCCATCCGGGCGGTACAACAGTTACCATCGGTATCAACGGGTGGATCGCTCAGTGACGGTCTCTTTGTTCGCGGTGCCAACGAGGATGCCTTTCAGGTACTGCTGGACGGGGCCGTGGTCTACAACCGGTCGCACCTTTTTGGCCTCCTCGACGCATTCAATCACGATGTGATTCGAACCGGGGCATTGTTTTACACGGTAATTCCGGCCCGCTATCAGGGAACTCCCGGCGGACTGCTTCACCTGGTAACCAAAACCGGGTCGCTTCACGAGTATAGTGGTTCGGCGGCCGTTACAGGAACATCTATACGTGCCAGCCTCGACGGACCGCTGCAACGCGGGAAATCCAGCTGGATGCTTGCCGGACGAACATCCCTGGTCAATACCTCACCGCTAGCCACCACCAATAACCTGATTTCCTGGGGACTGGATGTGAATCGGCCTGCCTCTACCGATCAGCTCGGCGGCCAACCCGTAGTTCAGGGGTTGGATGCCAATGCCCGGTTCTATGACCTGCATGGAAAACTTTTTTTCGAACCGGATTCGCGCACGCAGTGGACCATTACCGGTTATTCCGGTTTTGATGACACGCGTCAGGAGCTCAGTCGCCTCACCCGTGGTGAATTTTCCACGGTTCCGGATCCTTCCGCGGAGGGACTCTTCCTGGTCCGTCTCTTTCAGGAGCAGCAGTTCGAAACAGAAAATAACTGGGGCAGCAATACCCTCGCCACGCACCTTTCACACCGTACTGCTGGAGGGACACAACTTCAACTGACGGCCGGTTACAGTTATTATCTGACCCATTTCAGCAGAGAAGATTTTACGTACCAGAGACCTTCAGCCAGTGATGACCAGCCCGTCACTTTTGTTACACCCTTCAGCAATGCGAGTGAACTGAACCACGGTCATCTTTCATTGGAAGTGCAGCCGGATGGATTTACGCAGCTTCGTTTTGGTGCATCAATCCATCGGCATCGTACAGCTTATCTGGAGGAATCACTGAACCGTCCGAATTTTTACCTGTTGTCTGACAGCTGGCTCAACGAAGCCTTTATTGAAAATCGATGGCAGCTTGGTTTGGGTTTACAGGCCGATGCAGGATTTCGGCTGCATTATTTCAGTAACGGCGGGTATCTGCGCGCCTCACCCCGCGTGAAATTGCTTTGGGAGGCTGCCCCGGGTTTGCAGGCGCGCGTCAGTTATTCAACAACGCATCAGTTCATGCATAAAGTCCGGTTTTTTAATGCAACCACCAGCGATATGTGGATTCAGGCCGATGCCGATCAGCGACCAACCCTGGCGCATACCTGGTCTTCCGGATTTTCACTGGCGACCTGGTCGGGCGGAATGATTTCGGTGGAGGCCTATTACCGTCGGCAACAAAACCTCCGACTCCATGAAATCAACATCCAGCAAATTGAGCGTCCTCTGGCCGGATCGCCCTGGTACACGGATAACGAGGGGCTTGCCCGCGGTGTGGAGGTTACCCTGGTGCATAATCACCGCTATGTTGTGCTTATGCAAGGGTATACGTTCAGCGAAGTCCGGCTCCGTAATGACATAATTGATGGCGGAGACTGGTTCTTCGCGGGTTTCGACCGCCGGCATCAGTCCACTTCCACGTTGATGCTGCGTCCGCTGGAAGGCCTGGATCTCTCGGTGAGTTACTACCTGGCTTCGGGCATCCCGGACCGCCTTCATTTCAGCAGCCTGGCCGGCGCACAGCAGCGGATGGGCGGGTACCGGCGGGTTGATGTGAGTTTACAATATCGGATTGAAACCGGTCGCTCAGGAAACCGATCTTCGTTCGGGGTGCAGTCTGTGGAAATCCAGCTGGGGCTTTACAATGCATTGAACCGTAAAAATCCCTGGTACAGTGAGATCAGGCAGGTGGTGACCAATGAGGGACCATGGTCCCGGCTCAGCAGTGAGCGCGCGACCGTATACGACATGGGGTTTCAGCCCTCAGCATCACTCCGAATCGTGTTTTAAGCCGGACGATCGTTGTGTTGAAGCGTCCGGCCGCAGGTCGCAAACGGGTTGTATTTGGGTAGTCAGAACGGGTGCCGGGAAGGTTCCGGATCTGTGGTCTACGTCGCCTGCCGCTGTTGCCACGATTAAAAACTGACGTTAAACCGCGCGTAGAAGTCGCCCTCACGTGCGGTAAAGGCCGCATCGGTTCGTTTGTACAGATCGGTTCGCAGTCGGAAGCGAAACTCGAAGTTCAGCCAGGTGTTGATGGTATAGCGGTAACGAAATTCAGAAACGGTATGGTTGGCACGGTAGCTGAATGATGAAACCCAGTTGGGCTCGGTCTGACCGTAGTAAACGCCGAGCGTATGCCGCTCGAACAGGTTGTTGGCATAGGCCGAGGCCTGCCAGGCAAAGGAGGAGGTTTCGAAAAGGGGACTGGCTACGGGAAAGCCGGCATCGGCCGGACTGGGTGCATCCGGTACAAAGCCGATTTCAGCGCCGGCCCAGTATTCGGCCCCGGCACCGTGTATTGGCAGCCGCATCATGGCTCTGGAGGTAATGACCGTCAGGTTGCGCCATTGCCCGTCACGACGAAACGTCCGGGGGAAAACCGAGATGCTGAGTTCGCGCTGTACCCACAGTCCGGAGGTGTTGCGATGACCGATGTTCGCAAAGGCACCGACACGGGATGCAGGTTCGGTAAAGACCATAGGTGCCCGGGCGGCATGGGAGCTTCCGTTAACCGAGTTATGGTTCAGCACGCCATCCAGCCGCCAGTTGCGGTTCATATTCCACTGCAGCCAGATACCGTCGGTATGGGCGATGCCAACGTTGGCCGAGTAGTAGCGGTCGAGCCCGCGTGGTATAAACCCGGCGAGGGAATGGCGGTTTTGAAATCGCCCTGCGGTGATGCGCAGATCGGGGTGTGCCTGCCACTGGAGCTGGATGATGTCCAGGGTGGTCACACCGGCACTGTATGAGCCTGATGGCCCCGTGTAACTCTGAAGCGGAAATGAAAATTCGCTTTGCTCGGTGGAGTACCGACCGGCTAGTCGGACGCGGAACTGCAGGTCGCTTCGAAGTCGGTAGGCAACATTTACCTGCAGGCGGGCATCCAGCTGTGACACGGTAGTTGTGTTTCCGTCACGGTCGCGCGACTCAGAAACGGCATATACCGGTCGGAAGGTGCCGAAGATTTCAGGTTTTGCCTGATTTCCGGATTGTGCATGCGCAGGTAAAACGGTTACTCCCGTCAGCAAGAAGAGTAAAGTCGGAATATGCTTCAAGAAGGAAGCCCGGCATAGCTTCGTTATCTCCTGGTAGATTTTCATTGGGTATGTAGTTGGATTTAACGGCGTTATTTTACGCCCAATACTACCAATAACTTAACCAAATCACCCAGTTAAACTATTTAAAAGCTGGTAATGACCATAAGGTCACCACACGTGGTTGCCCCAGCGAAGTGTCGTTCTGTTCAAGTATTTTCAGAAACGGAAATTAAACCGCATGTAGTAATCGCTGTCGCGCTGTGTAAATGCCGACCCGGTGCGACGATACAAATCGGTGCGCAGACGGTAGCGGATTTCGAAATTCAGCCAGGAGGTAAACGTGTACCGATACCGGATTTCTGACATGGTATTATTCGGCCTGTAGCTGGAAGATATGACCCAGTTTGGTTCGGTCTGACCGTAAAGGATTCCCAGCGTATGCCGGTCGAACAGGTTGTTGGCATACGCCGACACCTGCCAGGCGATGGAAGACGTTGCCGAGAAGGGCTCCGCTACGGGTATTCCCGCATCGACCGGATCAGGAGCATCCGGTATGAAACCCAGCTCACCACCTGCCCAGTATTCACCCGTTGAAGCGTGAATCGGTAATCTGAGCATGGCTCGGGCAGTGAAAATGGAAAGATTATGCCAGGATCCGTCCCGTTGAAACGATTGCGGATACACGGATACGCTCAGCTCGCGTTGTACCCAAAGACCGGTGGTGTTGCGATGCGCAAGGTTGGCAAAGGTGGTGATGTGTGATGTGGGTTCGGTAAAGGTCAATGGTGCTCGGGCGGCGTGGGATGAGCCCTCGTCAGGATTGTAGCTTATGATGCCATCCAGTCGCCAGTTTCGGTTCATATTCCACCGAACCCAGATGCCGTCGGTGTGTGAGATACTAAGATTGGCAGAATAATATCGGTCCATGCCTTTGGGGATGAAGCCAGCCAAAGCATAGCGACCCTGAAAACGGCCTGCTGTAATTCTGATTGTGGGATTTACATCCCATTGCAACTGGATGATGTCGAACGTGGTGGTTCCGGCAGGGTAACTGCCGGAACTGCCGGTGTAGCTTTGTATGGGGAATGAAAGTTCATCCTGTGTGTTGCTTAACCGACTGGAAAGCCGGGCTCTGAATTGCAGGTCATCACGCAGAGCATACCGCACGTTGAGCTGAAACCGGGCATTTATGGTGTAGTTTGTGTTGTAGTCACCCGACCGGTCGCGCGTTTCGGTTACGTAATACACCGGACGGAAGCTGCCGAAAATTTCGGGTTTATTGCTCACCACAGACTGTGAAGATACCGGCAATGTGGCCAGAAATAGTAATGAGAAAACAATTGTATATAGTTTCATAATTCACCTCCATCCGTTAGCACAAATTCATATATAACAGCTTAGACATAATCAGTGCTAATGGCTACACAATCATTGTCGGGATGCCGGAAAACAGGTCTGCCAGGAAAGTCAACCTGCAGTATCAGGATAATTCCTTGAATCAGGTCGATTGAGGGTAGTTTATCTGCAGTCTGCCAGTTTACAACGTACCAAGGGTATGGGTAAAATCTACAGTGACGCAAAATATGCTCAGATTTTACTTAAAAAAACGCCGGATGACAAACCAGTCATCCGGCGTAATTGTGCCTGATCTAACCCCTTCAAGGCACTTTTTGTGTTTAGCTGTCCCTCTGAATTGTTGGTCTGTGCTCAGTTGTATGGTCCGGTCCGAGCGCAGCAGGGTGGCCTTCGCTTGGTTGTCTGGCTGGTGCACCGTTGGTTTTGTCATACTCAGCTGAAGCCTCTACGGGTCACCGGCAGAACAGTCTGTGCTCAGTTAACGGTTCTGCCAATCCCGGTCCTCACACGATTTGGGTGCTTTTCAAAAGCGTGGTGCTACTGCCCAGGCCTCGGTGGCATGCATGTCATTTTGAGCCTGCATCAGCCCGTCGAGGCTCTCCTTCATGAATTCCATGAGCCGAACACGCTGTGTGGCCCGGTCCAGTCCGTTCAAATCTTCAAAATCGGCTTCCGAGAAGGGGACTCCCGGCCCCGCGATGGTACCGTTGGCGAACGCTGAGACAGCCCCGTCACCACCAATTGACCGACCAGTCACAATGTAGTTCAGCCGTGGCAGCAAGACGATGGTGTCATCCGGACCGCCGGCTACCTGGAAGTTAAGGTCCACACTCAGGTAGGCATCAGCGCCTGCATCGTTCAAAAGACGAATATCGCGACCAACTTCCGGCATGAAATTCACCGCTTCCATATTACCCAGGGTTTCACTGAGTCCGGATGGGACCAGTCTATTGGTCTGGCCATACTTTTTCGACAGAAATCGTTGTGTATTCTCCTCGCGAACATCAAAAAATTCATCATATACCGGACTGGAGGTGAATCGTTCTGTCGGAACCACGGTCAGACCGTTGTTTTGGAGCATCGTTGTAATATCACCGTGTACATTGCTGAGAAACTGATCCCAAAATGCATCATCAAGCTGCGGAAACTGGAAGGTGGTGGTAATGGTGGTGTAGGTTATGGTTTCCTGGAAGTAATTCTCGCGACTGGTGGTGCTGCTGGTTTGTTCGTACAGGTCGGCAGTGACGGAAAGGGAGGCAATGCCCATGCGGGTACCGGCACCGCTCAGGGGCACGCCATGATAGCCGTTGGCCACACTGGCGAAGTAGCCATACTCTCCGGAAACACCTTCAACGGTGCGTTTTGCCCGCACAGTACTGGAATTTCGGATGCCTTCCGGCTGGGCAGTTATGGTCAGCGGAACGGTATCGTAGCTGTCTTGTACTACACGGAATTCGGCGAATCCGGGATTATTTTGCGGGTGCTCAACCTGAGAAACTTTGATGCGCAGGTAGCCGTCTTCCCGGTATTTCATTTTGCTGGTCCCGTCGAGAGTGATACCACCGGTGGTGTGCGGATTCCGGAATGCTCCGGCCGGGATGGTGACCTGAGAAGCTACGGCGAAGGAGGCGACATTATTGTAAAGATGGGTTCCCATTGGCAGACCGGTGTCCGAAACGAGCGATACGGTGGCAATTTTGCCTTCCAGGGCGGCATCGTATTCCAGTTGCAGGGTAACCGGTTCCCGCAGGTCCAGGGTGACGGCGTCAGGCGACTGGTCATTCACTGCAGTTATCCGAATGTCGGGTGGGATGGTCACGTTGATGTTGAGTTCCTGTCCGGCGGTATTTCGCATAATTACATTTTTCGTGCCGGTTACGCCCGCCTCATAGATGCGGAAATTTTGCAGCGACATAACCGTGGCAGGTTCTCCGTCAATGATGACTTCGCCGTCGAAGTTAACCAGTCCGATACCGCGTGGATTGGTGGCCAGAATGGCTACGGCGTTGCCGCCAACGATCCAGTTTTGCTGCTGGGAGCGGGTATTGGCGATCTTGTCGATGGGATCCAGGTTGCTGGAGGTGATTACGGATACACTCATATTACCGAAATCACTCTCTTTGGAGGTGACCAGTCGGGCGGCGTAGTCGCCTACAATGGGGCTTACTACCGAGCAGGCGGAGATCGCGACCGCTGCCAGGGCGATGAGGGTTAGTTTAACAGGGTTCATAACAGATATGGGTTAGATAGTGGTTTTTGTGGAGGCTACTGATGGTTATCACAATGGGAAACTCCCACGCTACACGTTACCGAGCCCGTTACCCGCTCTCAATAACCCGAACGGAGTATTCATGCGCCGGTCCCGGCAACCGTACTCATGCCGTTCATCGAAGGATTACGGTCGTTGGTCGATTAAACTGGGAATTACTCCGGTAATCCGGTTATTTACGGTCGAATCACAACCCTGAACCCGTATTCAAACGCCCGGAGCGAAACCGCAAACATAATCTTCCTTCGAAATCACATCGAAAAACCGTAAGACCAATCCCCAATACACAACCCTCTTCGGCAGCCACGATTCACCACAAACCCCCTCGATATGAAAACCACCTACGCTCATTCACACCCTTACGCCCTCCTGGCCATCATACTGCTGAGCGGCTGCGGCATTCCCTCGGTCCACCCGCTGTATGAAGAGCAGGACCTCATCGTAAAAGAAGAACTGACCGGAGTCTGGCAGCGCAACAATACCTCAGACACCTGGCATGTGCTGCCAATCCGGAATCTGGAAGCATACATTACCCAACTCGACGACTCCACGGGTACGTGGTCGATTGATCAGGAGGCTGAAATGCAGGGTGACTCACTGGTCATAACATCATCGCGGGTCACCCGCACCGTTACCATGGACGGCACCGGACTGCCGGATGGTTCGGTGGCGGACGGGCAGGTGCAGATCTCAGGAGATGCAAAAACGGAGTTCAGCTTCGGCTACGATGATTCCATGGCAGAAAAATTGTACCTGGTTCAACGAAAGGGGCGTGAATCCGGAATCTTCATTGCCGGTCTGGTTCAGATTGAGGGAAATTTATACTTTGATTTCAGGCCGTTTACTTTTGACATTGATGACATGTTCCATTTCCCGGTTCACCTGTTCATGAAGGCCTCCCTTGAGGATGAAAACACGATAGTTATGCACTATTTTAACGATGAGTGGCTGAAGGGACTCATTTCCAACCGGCAGGTGCGAATCCGTCACGAGATCAATCGCGAGGGCGCTGTACTGCTGACAGCACCAACGGCAGAACTGCGCGAATTTGTGCGCAGGTACGGCGATATCGAAGAAGCTTACCGCAACAGCCAGACGTTCCGCAGGATTGCCGACCAGCCGCAGTTTGATTTTGAGATGGAGTAAGTACACCGTTAGTTATGGCAAAAAACCTGAATTTATCCAGCAGTGCAATCTGAACAAACCGTATCGGGATTCCGCAGCCTCGCGCGCAGAACCACAGAGTATCTGCTGTTCTGGTCGGCTTCGGTGGGTCTGCTGGCCTATCATTTTGCCATTGGAGTCAGTCTTGAGCGGATTGATGTATGGTTTTCCGTGCTGTTTCATCTGAGTATAGGCTCGGTTGTGGTACTAAACAGCTTTGTGTGGATTCCGATGTTACTTGCCCGTCGCCGACCCTTACGATACGCTGTGGCTGTGGCCGCTACCCTGCTGGCCGGTATCTGGCTGCACCAGTTCACGTTCGACTCCCTGGCGGGGTGGACTTTCCCCGATTATTTTTTCATTTCCTACCTGAGCTACCCTGAAATCGCGGCCTATCTTGCTGCCTATACCTTACTGACCACCCTCATCCAGTTTTCCAGAAGCTGGTTCCGCGAGGCAGACATGCAGCGGGAACTCATGACCCTGCACGCCCATCAGCAGGAACAGGAACTTCAGCTGCTCCAGCAACAGGTGCATCCCCATTTTTTATTCAACAGTTTGAACAGCATCTACGCTCTCGTACGAAAGCGGAGCGACCACGCCGAAAGTGCCATTCTTGAGCTTTCCGAGCTTCTTCGGTATACCATTGCACATGCCGGCAGTCGGGCCGTACCGCTGGACCAGGAACTGGACTACATCAAAAGCTATATTACCCTGCAAAAACTCCGACTTGAATCCGAAGCCCGTGTGGAGGTCGACCTTTATCCCGATGAACAGCTCATGGCACGATGGCAGATTGTACCCTTGCTGCTGATCAATCTGGTGGAAAACGCATTCAAGCATGCCGCACCTGCAGGTGACCAGCTGGTCATAACCTTGCAGTTGAAGCTCACGGATGATAGCTTGCGTTTTGCGGTCAGCAATACCATCGATGATTATCCCTCGGTGAGTGTGAAGGCCGGAAGCGGGCCCGTCGTCGCCCACACCGACCGCGGGGAGTCGTTGCGAGGCCGGGAGGCGGTGCCCGTATCCGGGCGTACTGCGGCGGGCGCAACCGGCCGGAGCCCGGGCACCCATCAAACCGGGGCCCCCGGTCTGGCGTCGCCTCCCGTACAAAGCACCGGAACCGGCATCATGCACCTTCGCAAGCGACTGGAGTATTATTACAAAGACTCCCATAAACTTGACATCGAACACCGTCCAACCTGCTATACGGTTACCCTTGAAATTCAGGGAGGTACATCATGAATACCCGCACGAAAATACTTGAAAACCACGGAGGAAGACCATGTTTTACCATGTGGTAATGCCTGAAATTCGCGGAGGAAAATCATGATCCGCTGTCTGATTGTAGACGATGAACCCCTCGCCCGGGAAATTCTGGAGCAGTATGTGGCCGACACGCCCGGCATGCAGCTGCTGCACTCCTGCTCCGGGGCCATGCAGGCCATACAGGCTGTCCGCGAGCACAAACCGGATGTGCTGTTTCTGGACATTCAGATGCCCCGGCTTTCCGGTGTTGACCTGGTCAAAATGCTGCCCGATCCGCCCCTGATTGTATTTACCACCGCCTATCCCGATTACGCTGTAGAAGGGTTCAATCTGCAGGCCGCTGACTATCTGCTCAAACCCATATCCTTTGAACGATTTCTGAAAACAGTCCATCGACTGGAAACAATGCTGCAAAAAACACCGGAGCGTCTTCTTTTGCGTGCAGATAAAAAAATCTGGTCGGTTCCCTATCCGGATGTGTTATGTGTGGAAGCCGGTGGTGACTATATGGTCGTTCATTGCACTGATAAACGCATCCTGGTCAACGAACGGATGAAGCATTTTGAGGAAACACTTCCCGCCGCCCTGTTCGTCCGTGTTCACAAATCGTGGATAATAAACAAAGCGTACCTGGCCTACATCGAAGGAAATACCATCTCACTCACCGATGGTAAATCGGTTCCCATCGGCAAAACATACCGTGGCGAAGTAGAAGAAAAGCTGTTGTAAAGCACTGAGGAATCTGGCATTTGCCACCGGATTGGTGTCCGGGTTTGTAAAAAAGGCGAACGAGAGGCGTTTACACCATATAGTTCATGCATCCATGCCGGATTCCCCGGCCGGAAAATCATGCAGTGGTTTATGACTGGGTGCAAAAGGCTATGGGGATATAACGTTAACCCTCCGCCTTCCCCCCCCAAAAAAAAGGGGCTGATGCACTAAACACCAGCCCCTGAGGTCAGATACGGATAAAAACCGGGGTATTAATTGGTATTAATATTCGGATTTGCATCGACTTCTGATTGTGGAATCAGGAAGGTCCATCGCGGATCGTCCGC
The DNA here is from genome assembly GCA_001314545.1 of Bacteroidetes bacterium HLUCCA01. GTDB lineage: Bacteria > Bacteroidota > Rhodothermia > Balneolales > HLUCCA01 > HLUCCA01. Next base: position 53,265 of record LIHN01000009.1, on the reverse strand, counting down.
GGCAAGTTCAAACAAACCACCGGTTGCCTGGGTTGAGTGATTGGCTCCTGTCCGGTCCAGCGGTTGGGCAAGCCGTTTGAGATCGTAGTATCGGAAACCCTCTCCCCAAAGCTCGATGCGTCGATGCGTCATGATTTCATCGATCAACGCCTGCCCGGTGTTGGCACTTCGAACATAGTTGGGGTCCCGGGTTGAAACCAGGTCAAAGAGCACATCTGCTGCCGTCGGATCACCGGTTCTGGCTTTGGCTTCGGCTTCAATCAGGTACATTTCCGCCGCACGCATGTAGGGTACGTCCATCCGACTGTCAACCTCGCTCACCGCGATGAATTTCTGGTGCGTGTAGGGTCGACGGCTGAACGAACCGGGGAGTTCCAAATCTGTGTGCTCACCTGTAGGGTCAAACCAGTCACGACGAACATCGGTAGCTGCCATCTGGTCGTACAGTAACGTGTTGATTGCCCGTGGATTGGTACGGTTTACGATGGTGCTGTTATTGCGCGACATATTCGCACCGAAGTTTCCGAAACGGTCGGTTTGATCCAGGGTAATGTGCGAAGCCCACATCCACTCCCCAACGTTGTAGTCATTGAACCCGTTGAGCAATTCAGCAGGACTCATGAGGGGATAACCGGTACGGGCCAGAGCCGCGTAGTTCGCCGCTTCGGGATAATTACCTTGAGCGAGGTATGCACGGGCACGGATTCCGTAAGCGACGCTTCGATCCAGATGTGACTTATTGGGTCGGCTGTAATTGGCAAGCCGCCGGGCCGCTTCATCAAGATCATCATGAATCTGGGCGTATACATCCGCTACACTGGAACGGGGAAGCCCCTCATTTTCGGGAGTTAATACGATGGGAACCCCATCGTGACCGTTGGCGCCACCGGGTACGTAGCGGTCGCCATACAGCTGAACCAGCATCAGGTGACTGAACGCTCTGTAAACAAGCGCCTGACCGACAGCTACATCAATGGCCGCCTGGTCACCCTGTGCATTTTCCTCACCAGCGATGATGACATTGGCGTTACGCACAATCTGGTAGTAGAAAAGCCACGGGAAGAGGTTATCACGCGCGCTGGCATTCTGCTGAATGTTGAACTGATAGACTCCGTAGTGCCACGTTGAGGTAGTTCGGGTCATGACCACATCTTCACCCATAGCATCGGCAAAGATCATCAGTGCACCCAGACCCACGCAGCCCTGGCACGACAGGTACCGTACATATAGCGAACGGTGGATCCCGTTGATACCCAGCATCATATTCGCCGGATTCGACGTTACTACCGCATCCGAAACATCTTCGGTAGGGACGGTATTCAGGAACTGGTCATCACATGCTGAGACACCCAGCATGAGAATCATCAATCCTGTAACAAGGGTTAATTTATTGTATTTCATAATTCTATCCTGAAACTCGGTTAAAAAGTAAGGTTGATGCCAGCAGTAAATACCCTCGATGGGGTGTATCGGTTCTGGGTAGTACCGTTAAACTGCTGTGCTGCTTCAAGACCGGTTCGCGCTGTACGCTGAAACAAATTCTCAGCATTGGCATAGACCGTAGCCCGACTTATTCCATACTGGGTAGTGAAGGTTCGTGGAAGCTGATAAGACAGGTTCACGTTACGCAGTGCAAGATAATCTGAGTCAACCAACCAACGGCTTGATGCTGCATTGAACGCCGCGGCCTGGTTGGCGTCCAGTCGTGGAACATCGGTGATGTCACCAGGCTGCTGCCAGCGGTTTAAGATATCCGTAGACATTGCACGACCGTAGTCGCTGCCCGGGTGCATGAGCAGGGCATAGTTGCTGTCATAGGTTTTCCCACCAACCTGATAGGTGAATAACGCACTCAGAGAGAACCCTTTGTAGGATAGTGTACTGCTGAAGCTCCCGAACAGATCGGGAATGGCCGTGCCTACAAAACCATACTCCGCATTGTTATGGTTGGTTGTTAGGAACTGACCATCAATCTGACGGATGTCGGCACCGTTGGCGTCAATTGCCTCCTGGGAAGCGACGTACAGGGCGGAACCATCGGCCGGATCCACACCATACCACTGTCGCAGCCAGTAATCATAAATGGAACCCCCGACAACGAGTTTCTTGGTCCCGGTGATGATTTCTTCTTGTGGGAGCTCTTTGAACTCGTTGCGCAGGGTAGACGCATTCACGGTAACATTCCAGACCATATCCCGATTTCGGACAATATCTGCTCCAACGGTAAGCTCAAGTCCGCGGTTGAACATGGTACCGATGTTATCGGGATAGGAATCCAGTCCGGAGGAACGGGGCAGTGGTACATCAAAAATCAGATCTGCTGTTTCCCGGTTGTAGTATTCCAGCGTACCAATAAACCGGCTGTCAAACAGCTCAAACTCGACGGCCACATCGGTCTGGTCGTTCGATTCCCACTGCAGATTCGGGTTACCGGCAGTACTCAGCAGAATACCCGCTTCGGTGGCGTTGTTATAGCCTAGCTGGTAGAGAGCCTGGTACGCATAGAACGAAAGGGAAGCATGACTCAGGTTGGAGTCGTTACCTACCTGACCGTAGGAACCCCGCAGCTTCAGGCTGTTAACCCAGCTCAGCGAACGAATGAAATCTTCCTGATCAAGCCGCCAGGCCAGACCTACCGACCAGAAATTGTTCCAGCGTACATCGCTGTTGAAACGGGAAGAAGCATCACGGCGCAGCGAAGCCGAAATGAAGTATTTACTGTCCAGATCGTAGTTGATTCGGGTAAAATATCCTTCCTTGCGGTACTCCCGCGTATTGGATGTACCGGCAAGCAGATCCACATAGTTAATCAGCTCGTTGTTGCCATCGGTAACCTCGCCCCCACGACGGGTGAACATATAGTTGCGCTCATATTGGAAGCTTTCATGCCCCAGAAGCACATTGACGTTATGCCGACCGAAGTTCTTGCGGTAGTTGAGCAGCTGACTCAGGGTCAAGCCGTTGAACATGATCGCTTCCCGATAGGCATCGCCGCCGGGAGCCGCATCTCCGATAATCGGATTACGGTACCGGTCAACGTTCAGTTGACGGCGGTCAACGGCTGCATTCAGTGTCAGGGTGAAATCGTTAAGGAAGTAAAACTCGCCATACCCACGCAAATTCAGGTTGGTATTTTTAGCCAGTTCACTGTTCAGAAGGTTTTCTTGTACCACATTACGACCGGTCTGTTCGGGTCGGGTGTCTCCGGGATCATAGGTGGTTCCGGCTACACGTTCACCGGTAATGGGGTCCCGCACAAACAGGGGATAAATGGGTCCCATCAGACGGGTACTTCGATAGGGGTTTACAAAGGAGGTATTGCTGGATACTCCGTCAACGGCCTGATTGGATTCACCCAACGCTACGGCTGTGTTAATACCTACCTTCATCCAGTCGCGCAGCCTGGAGTTGATGTTTAAGCGTGCATTGTAGCGCTCAAAATCAGAGTTGACAACGTATCCGGTCTCGTCCAGATAACCGAATGAAGCGAAATAATCGGTATTACCGGCCAGTCCGCTGTATGACATGTCAAAATTGCTACGTGCTCCAACGCGGGTGATTTCCTCCTGCCAGTCGTCATTCCATAACAGGCTGGCACCAGGATTCAATTGCCCGTTGGTTCCTACAATATTGTTGTTGGGCACGCCGTAGGGGTTGTAACGGATCAGGGAGAACAGGTCGTCAGTGGCGCGCTGACTGGCATCTTCCATGCTCAGATCGCCCGACATGCTCAGGCTGTTCCGGTATGATTCCCAGATCAACGGAGCGTATTGCATGGCATCTACACGATCGTATTCGGGAATCGATCTGCTGGTGACACCCTGACTCATACGCACATTAATCTGCTCACGTGCTGTACCGGATAGCGACCGACCCGACTTCGTCGTGATCATAATAACCCCGTTGGCAGCACCGGAGCCATAAAGCGAGGTGGAAGCTGCATCCTTGAGTACCGTAATGGTCTCAATATCATTTGGGTTGATACTGGCCAGTTCCCCGGAAAAAATGGATCCGTCAACTACCAGTAACGGTGCGTTCGAGGAAGACACAGACCCAATACCACGTACCCGGATACTGGGCGAGGAACCCGGTTGTCCGCTGCCCGGAGATATCAGCACGCCTGCAGAGGCACCCTCAACAGCCTGGGTAGCACTGGTAATAGAGCGCTGTTCAAGCTGCCGGGCACTGATCTGCACCGCAGAACCCACAAATTCTTCCCGGTTAATCGAACCGAAAGCCGTCACAATAACATCTTCCAGCTGCGTAAAGTCTTCACGCATACTGACACTGATATTGGACTGACCCTCCACAGGTATTTCAATCGATACAAAACCGATATACCGGAAAACCAGGGTCTCACCGTCTGCAACCTGAATAGAGTAGGTGCCATCAAGACCCGAAATTACCCCCCTGGTGGTGTTCTTCACCATAACGGTGACACCGGCCAGAGGTGCGTCATCAACGGCGGTAGTAACAACGCCGGTGACCGTTCGTTCCTGCTGATTCTGGGCATAGGAGGTCCATGCCAATCCCAGGAACACAAAAAACAGTAGTGTTCTTTTCATGAGCTCACATTAAATGGATAAGTAATCTATTAACGACTCAATGAGCCAATTCTCCTAACTTCAGAGAAGTACACGATTTTACGGTATTTACAATTGTAAACCAATTGCAAAATGGTTTTCCAGTATTTTCTTTTTATTCGGTTCACCTTGATCTAACCTCGTAAACAACATGATAATTCGTTATTACTTCGTGCTATTTTCCGTTATATGCGTAGCTGCATTACCCCTGCACGCCCAGGAACAATTCACTTTTCAGGGTGTGATGCAATTCGAAAACCTGCAGCATCCGGTTCTGGCCGATGACGGCAGCTGGCTGGCCTACAGCGTGTGGCCCGAGCGGGGCGATGGTGAAGCACGCTTTGAGCAACGGGCCCGGCGCGGCGCCCGGACCTACACCGTGCAGCGCGGGGAACGACCTCGTCTCTCCCCGGACGCCCGTTTTGGCGCCGTTATACAACGTCCGCCTTTCCTGGATTACGAAAACGCACCCCGTGATAACCGGCCGCGATCCGGTGCGGTGCTGGTAGACCTGAGCAACGGCAATCAGACATCCTTTGATGAAGTTCGCGCCATGCAATTTACGTCCGCCGCCGACTGGCTGATCCTGGAGCACCACCGACCCAACGACCTGGACCGCGCCGCCCGTACCAACGCCACGATTGGCTCACCCGTTACCCTGGTCAGTCTGAACAGCGATCAGCGCCTGACCATACCCTTCGTGCGGGAGTCGGCCATCGACAGCACAGGCCGGTTTCTGGTGGTCGCCATCTCTGACACCGCAACCACCAACAACGCCCTGCATGTATACGACCTCAGCGCTGACCAGCCACAACCAGCAGCACTGCACACCGAGCCCCTCGGACACTTCGCCAACATCACCTGGGACCATACCCGCATGCGCATTGCCTACACTGCGTCCCGGCTGGACACCGCCCGGTCGTACGCTCCCGGTGATGCCCACATCGTGCAATGGTCGGCCCCGGTTCCCGCTGCACCCGTAACCCGCCCGGATACCCTGCTCTCACCCGCAGACGTGCACCCCGATTTCCGGCTGCGGTCCCGCAACGCCCTGACCTGGACCCGCGACGGGCAGCGACTCTTTTACGGAGTCATGGCCGCCGAAATGGTTGCCATCGATGAGGAGGAAACCCCCGACGACTCCCTGACCGCAGGCAACCTGTACGACCTTGACACCATCCTCCGGGGAGTCAGCAGCGATGTGTGGCACACCGACGATCCCCTGATCAAGACCAACGAAAAGCAGACCTGGTCGCGACGGAAAAATCATCTGTACGATGGCGTCATCCACCTGGCCGACCGCCGCGCCGTGCAGCTGGCCACCCTCGAAATGCCCGATATCCGGCGTGCGCATAATCCCAACCTGGTGGTGGGCGAGTCGGATCTGCCCTACCGGAAACTCATCACCTGGGACGGTCGGTACAGCGATCACTTCCTGGTAGACCTCCAGACCGGCCGGGCCGCACAAATCCGGGAAATGGCCCGTTTCAGCGGACAGCTGTCGCCATCGGGCCGGTACTACGCCTACTACGATAACGAACACTGGTTTTTGCTGGATACGGCCTCCGGTCAGACCCGCAAGCTTACCGAAGCGCTGGAGGTACCATTCGCTGATGAAGAAAATGACCGGCCGATGCCATCCGGCAGCTACGGAATTGCGGGCTGGGTGGGGCAGGATGAGGCCGTACTGATTCAGGACAAGTTTGATATCTGGCAGTTCAACACCCGTACCGGCCAGGCCCTGAACCTGACCGAAGGTCGGGCGGAACACCGGATTTTCCGCATCCGGGACCTGTCTGAAAACCGCATCACCTTTGCCCCGGATGAGGAGTTGTTGCTGGAAATGTACCACGATCGCAACAAGAACTATGGATTCTACAGCGCTCAGGTGGGCGTGTCCGGCACCCGACAGCTGCTGGAAGACGACGCACGATTCCGGTTCATTGCCCGGGCCGCTGATTCCGGACACATCCTGTACTCCCGCGAGCGGTACGATGAATACCCGAATCTCTGGCTGGCTGAAGACACACGTTTCCGTCGTCCGTCACAACTCACAACCCTCCACGATAACCTGCATGAGCGCTGGAACTGGGGTCGGGCTGAACTCATCAGCTGGAACGACCTGGACGGCCGGGAAACACAGGGCGTGGTGTTCTACCCCGGCGATTATCAGGAAGGTCGCCAATACCCGGTGATGGTCTACTACTACGAGCGATTTTCCCAGCGCCTGCACGATTTCAATCACCCGGTCACCAATCATCGTCCGGTCACCGCCCAGTACACCAGCGACGGGTATATCGTTTTTTATCCGGATGTCTGGTTCGATGTGCCCCTTCCCGGTTACTCCGCCACCAAAAGCCTGGTTCCCGGCGTGCAGAAGCTCATCGATATGGGCATTGCAGATCCCGCGGCCATCGGCTTACACGGTCACAGCTGGAGCGGCTATCTGACCGCCCATGTCATCACCCAGACCAATATTTTTGCAGCAGCGGTAGCCGGAGCGCCGGTCTCCAACATGACCAGTGCATACAGCGGCATCCGATGGGGAACCGGTCTGGCCCGACAGTTTCAGTACGAGCAGACCCAGAGCAGGCTGGGGGTGAACATGTATGATAATCACCTGCCCTACATTGAAAATTCACCCGTCTTCTTCGCTGAACGTATTCAGACACCCCTGCTCATTCAGTTTGGCGATGAAGATGAGGCGGTACCCTGGGAGCAGGGTATCGAGCTGTATCTGGCCATGCGCCGACTCGGCAAGGAATCGGTATTTCTGCAGTACCACGGCGAACCCCATCACCTGCGTGTGTTCGCCAACCGACTGGACTATGCCATCAAAATGAAGGAATATTTCGATCATTACCTGAAAGGGACTCCGGCGCCGGCCTGGATAACTGAGGGTGTGCCGTACCGTAACTAGGTGGTGACCTGATTGAGCGCAACTGCAGCATCATTCAGAAGCGGGGAACCGGCCGCAGCGCGCGCGCCGGATGTGCCGCCGGATGCCCGGTCCGCAGGTATAGCCGGGCTACGTCCGGACGCGGTATGTCCCTATGGACCGTGCCGGTTCATAACCGGACGGTTGTGTACCCGCGCATTGACAACGAAGCTTCGCAGGGTCCATGTCACCTGCCTGGTCCTGCTGCTGCTATTCCTTAGCGGCTGCACCGGTGATTCAACCCGGCTCCGGGATCTGCTGCCCGGCAGCGCAGGTGCGCCGGAAATTACGGCTCCGGACTCCATCGTCTACACCGGCCGAAGTTCACAGATTGTGATCAGCGCCGTGGGCGATATCATGATGCACGGACCTCAGATTCGGGCCCAGCTCGACCCGCTCACGGGTAACTACAGCTTTGCCAATAATTTCCGCTGGGTCCGATCCTACCTGTTGTTGTCCGATCTGGCCATCGGCAACCTGGAGACCACCCTCGGCCGACCGAACGGTCCGTTCACCGGGTACCCGACCTTTAACAGTCCGGATGCGCTGGCCCGGGACCTGCAACGGTCCGGATTTGACGTCCTGGTCACGGCCAACAATCACAGCATGGATACCGGAACCGCCGGCCTCCGACGTACCGCCTCCCGTGTTGAATCGTATGGTATGGTTGCTGCCGGCACCCGCACAGCGCGCACCGACTCAACCTGGAATCGGTTCACCATCCGTGACATAACCGTTGCTTTTGCCGCATGGACGTACGAATCGGAGCCGCATCAAAACCGACGTACTATTAACGGAATTCCCATCCCCGAAGGTCAGGAATATCTTATAAACAGCTACAATCCCGCCAACACCACCGCCGACTTGCCGCGAATGGCATCACAAATCACGGAAATGCGGGCGTCCGGTGCCGATCTCCTCATTTTTTATATGCACTGGGGCGAGGAATATGCTGACGAACCTACACCTGCCCAACAGGAGCTTGCCTCATGGCTTGCCGGTCAGGGCGTTGATATCATCTTTGGCACACATCCCCATGTGGTACAGGCAGTTGAGTTTCTGGATGAAACACTTGTAGTTTGGTCGATGGGGAATTTTCTGAGCAATCAACGCTACGAGAGTCTGCGAAATCGCGACACGGAAGACGGCATTATGGTGCATGTATTGGTCAGCAAAGATCATGAACAGAATCAGACAACCGTGACCGAAGTGCATGTTATGCCAACCTGGGTACACCGCTACTGGCAGGGAGGGGCCGATGGCCGTCTCGTTTATGAAATCCTGCCGGCGGCCAATGTGGTTGCCGATCCGGACTACTTCGGAATTCAGGATGATGCGCTGCTGGAACGTATAGGTGCTTCGCTCGATCGTACCCGTCAAACGATTTTTCCCTGACGGGCTGCTGTCCGGCGGTCGATGTAGTTACAGTCTGATCCGTTCCCGGGGGAGGGCTCTATTCTGCATGTTGGTCGGTACCCGGGTGCGGTTCCGGTACACGTTCGGGCAGGAACCGGTGTTAATAAGGTTCTTCTACCCCGAACAAGTCGGCGTAGTCGGGTACATTGTCCGGGAGTTCCGGATGGTCAATTTTTGGAAATTCACCCTCAAGCGTGCGCAGAAACTCGATAATCAGGCCCGCTTCGTGTTCGTTAAATGGTCGGCCTACCTGCTGGTTAATCATGGTACTCACGGCCTGTTCTATGGTGGCTGCCGAACCGTCGTGAAAGTAAGGGTAGGTGAGGGTTACGTTGCGAAGCGGAGCTACCCGGAACACAAACTGCTCATCTTCCTGACCCGGGAGTTCGCCACGACCTTTGTCGGTGCTCACACCGTGGGCGAATTCCATGAAGGTATCGCCGCCCAGCATCGGTCCGTGGTGACAGGAGGCGCACTTGGCATCCTGAAACAGGTGTAGCCCTGCGAGCTGACGTTCATTCAGCGCTTTATAGTTACCGCGCATGTATTGGTCGAAAGGGGCATTGGGTGTAACGAGCGTGCGCTGGAATGCAGCCAGGGCTTTGGTCGTGTTGGTGAACGATACCGGTTCGTCATCCTCCGGAAATGCTGCTGCAAAGTACGGGAGGTAGCCGGAACGCAGTAGTCGGAGAACAATTTCGTCCGGGGTCATGTCCATTTCATGGGGTGTAGTCAGCGGACTGGCTGCCTGTGCTTCCAGGCTGACAGCGCGACCGTCCCAGAAAAGCATAGCAAGATACCCGGTGTTGAAAACCGTTGGAGCATTGCGTGGTCCTGCCCGTCCCTGCTCGCCAACCGATACGGTGCGATGGTCAACACCAACGCCGCTGAGTGTATGGCAGGAGTTACAGCTGATGGTGCCTGAGCGCGACAAACGCGCATCAAAAAAGAGCTTGTGTCCGAGGGCAATTTTTTCCGGCGTACGGATATTATCGGCCGGATCAGGAACACCGGCAGGAAGGGGAACCGTCAGTGGATGCACCTCAACAGGTGGTGTTGCAAAAGGCTGTGTATGAATCCACCATCGGGCTACAAAGAAAGCCAGGAGCAGGGATACGAATCCTGCCATGAAATAGAGCGCTCGTGCAACGAAAACAGATTTTACCCGGGGTACTGCCTTTTCGCTCCAGAACACGCCCAAGCTGGAGAGTATAGTTTTGTACGATGTACTCATAACTGGATTATCGGTCGATTTATGCACAGCATAAGTGATGTAATTACAGCAGGCAACGGCATGCCTCCCGACTGCCGGTACCCTTTTCCGGGTGAGTGTTACATCACTCAATAGCAAGAATCGTGCCTGACGCCAACGAAAAAGGCCCGCTGACCGATGGTCAGCGGACCCGGATAGGGGAAGCCAGCCCGATAAAGCCGGCCTGGAAAAGCCACCGTCGCCGGCCAAAGGCAGTCGGCCTGGTAAAGCCTGAACTGCTGAGTCAGCTATGCCGAATTACATGGCAAAGTTCTGTGCGCAGCTACCAGACATTGTGCTGAGGTAAGGCAAGGCCAGATATGCTAGCCACCGAATCTGCCGGTATCATCACTGTTTACGGGGTCTGAACCCGGGGCAGTGACGGATGTGGAATCATTGGGAATTCACCGGTCAGCGTGTGCATAAAGGCGACCAGCTTCTCCACTTCCTCATCGTTGAACGTCCGACCCAGCTGCGACTCGCCCATAACGGCGACGGCATCCTCCAGCGTGGCAGCCGAACCGTCATGGAAGTAGGGAAACGTTTGCGCCACATTACGCAACGGAGCAACCCGGAATACGAAATTGTCGCTCTCAGAACCGGTCACCGACGCCCGACCAACATCCTCGCCGCCAATGTGGGAGAATTCCATAAACATGTTTCCGCCAAGCAACGGACCGTGATGGCAACTGGCGCATCCGCTCTCCTGAAAAAGCTGCATACCGGCCAGCTCGATTTCCGTCATTACCTCGTGGTTACCTTCCAGATACTGGTCGAATTTGGAACCCGGTGTAAGCAAGGTACGTTCGAAGGCCGCAATAGCCTTGGCCACATTTTCAAAGGTAAGCGGATTCTCTTCATCCGGAAACGCAGCTTCAAAGTAAGGCATATACCCGGTCTGTCGAAGTCGGTCAACGGCCTCCTGCGGGGTCAGGTCCATTTCCACGTGAGCCTGGATTGGTCCCATGGCCTGATCTTCCAGCGTGGGCGACCTGCCATCCCAGAACTGCGCCTTCAGAAAGGCCGCATTGTACACCGTCGGCGAATTCCGCGGCCCCACACGGGCCCCCTCGCCAATGGCACGCTCCCGGTGATCTACACCGGCAGCACCCACCACATGACAGGTATTACAACTGATAATGCCCGATCGCGACAATTTCGGCTCAAAAAAGAGCTTGTGCCCGAGATCAACCCGCTCAGGGGTCCGAATATTATCTTCCGGATCTTCCGCATCTGCCGGAAGTACTTCAAACAGCGGATGAGGGGTAACAGGTGCCTCCGTTACCGGATCAGCACCCTGCTGACAGCTCATCACACCGAACAGGATAAAAACGGAGGACAGAATAGTTAATAATATTCCTCCGGGTTTCTTTATTGCATTCATACAGGCCTCGTTCTTTTTTGCTTATACCGCAGCGGCAGGCTCTCCAAGATAGGACTCCATCAGCCGGTTCAACTGCAACCTCGCCCGCTCAACAGCCTTCTGTACCGAGACCAGGTTTTCATTGATCCGTGCCGTACCTGCAGCAATGTGCTCACAGGCCAGCAGTCCTTCTTCCAGATTTTTCCGCACCGTCTGCAGATATTTACGGGTTTTGGGGTTTTCCAAATCGCTTTGTGGAAGTATCCGCTCGAGGTAATCCATGTTCATGTCAATTTCCTTGGCAAACATATGCGGCCGTTCAGCCGGAGTGAGCGAAACTCCCCGACCATAGATATGGTCGACCATTTCTTTCAGCGTATACGGGCCCTTGAACCAGGCCAGGTTGGGTCCGGGACAGATTGCCTGGGGACCCCGGTGATCTTGGATAATACCCAGCTTGATCAGACTTCCGTTGCCCAGGTGATCGCACAGGCAGGCTTTGTCGAGCACGGCTGCTTTCCGGCTCGTTTTTTCATCGGCCGACAGATCCGCTGTTTCAATTTGTGCAATTTTCAGCAACTGATACTGGGTAGATGCTGTACAAATCGGATTTTCGGTAAACTCCGTATTCGTTTTCAGAAACCCTTTTGGGCACGGTGAACCGGGCTTGGGCGTATCGGCTTTGGCCGACTTCCATCGTTCCGAACCGCTGCGTCTCAGGTTGTTGAACGGTACTCCAAGAGGGGAGACATTACTCAGATACAGGTCGTCTTCATCGGCGTGAATGAGTTGCTGCAGGGTTTCATCATCAACCGGGGTAGCCTCCGGTACAACCAGAAACGGCGATCCCCAGCCGGTAGCATCTACCTGATAGTCATCCAGCAATCGCATCGTCTCACCATAGGTGCCGATGCCGCCCTGAACGGTAATCTTGGGCACATCCTCAACCTTGTCGGCCGGATACTCCCATCCCATTTTTTCATAAAAAGCCGTTACCAGCGGACGAAACTGAGCGTTCAGCTCCGATTTTTTATCGCGAAACTCTTCCAGTATGGAGGGAAGCAGCCGGCCATCGCTGTAAAAAGCATGTCCGCCGCAATTCAGTCCCGATTCGATACGAAATTCCGACACTTCCAGCCCGTTTTTGGCCAGAAATTTGCCCTGAATGAGTGCCGAGCGGAAATCACTGACTTTCAGAACAATCTTCTTCTTGATTTCCCCGCTGGTATCACGATAAAACTGGGGGAAATTGGCGATATAGCCGAACAGACGAGGATTGAAACCCGCTGAGAGCACCATGGCCGACTCAACAATACTGTTGGCATAGCCGCGTAGTGCGGCCGAGGCATCACTGAATTCCGGGCTCATGGGAGTGCCGGTCTGATCGTTGGCCAGATGATCAACCTTGGCCATGATATTTACATCGATGGAGCCGGGTTTCATCAGGTTGGTAAGCTCATTTTGCATGATACGCCTGCGGGTCTCATCGACCTCGGCCAGCATCTCCTGCCACCGTGCTTTGAGGGGGCTTACATCGGGCAGCATATTGAAAAACTGTGTTTTCAGGCTGTCTTCATCAAAGGGACTGTTTTTGATGGCTTCAAAACGTTCCTGTACGATGTGCTGAACGGTATCAAGGTAGGCGGTGATACGCCGTGCCCTGCCGTCATAGGCATTGCGGGCTATCTGGGTAAAGGGCAGGTTGTACTCGGCTGCGTAATGCTTGCGGATGCGTTCTACCAGCAAGTCGTCTACAATGGATATAACGGAGTCAATGCCAAATGGGGCAACACGCATGGGCGTGTCTATGGAGTGACCGGTTCCCATTACCGGTATGTGAAATTGATGCATGAAAAAAAAGTACTAATGTCAGATTTCGGCTTTCAGGTGCAGTCAGTGCAATACACCAATGTGCAACTTAGGCCTTTTACAAGGCGCTAACCATGACAAAAGTCATATTTCATGTAAAAAATGGACCAGTTTGTCCAATTTGCGGCGCGGAGTTACCGGCCCTGGAATGGTTGGTTATCCGTTTTCCGGATTCAGATCAGACTGGTTGATTACGTCAAAAAGGGTATCAAATTCCTGTTTGAGCGCTGCAAAGGCATTTTGTGCCGTTTCGGTGTCTCCATCTTTGCCAGCACGCTCTATCAAGAGAGCTACCTGCCGCAGTCGCTCACCACCAACCGTGGCGGCCACGCCTTTGAGGCTGTGTGCGGTATGGGTAATACCGTTCAGGTTTCCCTCTTCCAGAAAATCTTTGAGAACCGTAACCTGATCAGGGATGGTGACCAAAAAGCCTTCGATTACGGCCATTGCGATGTCTGTATCTCCGCCGATGCGCTCCAGCATTCCCTCCCGATCCCATACCGGCAGGCTGGATTGACCTTCTGTTGATTCCATAATGTAACTGTTAAATATCTGTCGCGGTGTTCATTCCCAGCTGTAATCCGGGAGCCATGTGCACATAATTTTCCCCGTCATGGAATTATAGGCATCTGCCCGCCTATAAAACAAGCGCTAATTTTGACGGGCTGCTGTTATTCATCGCGATCAAAGACCTTCCGGCCGCCAACCCAGGTTTCAAGCACCTGTATCTGCCAGATCTCCGATTCGGGGATGGTGAAATAGTCACGGTCAAGTACAATAAAATCAGCCCATTTGCCTGATTCCAGTGTGCCGGTCACGTGTTCAAGGTGTCCGGCATAGGCCGCACCGATGGTAAATCCGTGCAGGGCTTCTTCACGCGTCAGGCTCTGTCTCGGATACCAGCCGCCCTCGGGATTCCCGCGCTGATCCGTGCGGGTAACAGCAGAATAGAGTCCGTGGAAGGGATTGCTTAATTCCACCGGAAAATCGGATCCGGCGGCAATAACACTGCCCTGATCCAGGAACGTGCGCCAGGCATAGGCGCCCAATATACGAATCAGCCCCAGGCGGTCTTCGGCCATATTCATGTCGCTGGTGGCGTGTGTTGGCTGCATGGATGGAATGATATCCAGTTCGGCAAAGCGGGGTATATCGGGCGGACTGACTACCTGGCTGTGTTCAATGCGGTGCCTCAGACCCTGGTCGCCGTACTGATCCCGTACCCGCTCAAAAGCGTTCAGAATAATCCGGTTTCCACGGTCGCCAATAGCATGGACCCCCGCCTGAAATCCCCTCGTACTGACCTTTTCAATCATGGAAGTGAACTCATCCTCGGTGTAGAACAGCAGCCCGCGGTTACCGGGATCATCACTGTAGTCTTCCAGCAGGGCCGCGCCACGACTTCCGAGCGCGCCGTCAGAGTATATCTTAACACTGCGCATGTGCAGCAGGTCATCGGCATAACCAATGACCGGACCGTCAGCGGCCAGCTCGTCAAAAACCTCACCCGATCCGCTGATCATGGCATAAATCCGTGCTGTCAGCGTGCCATTGTCTGCAAATTCTTTGTACATCCGGTAATGGGCTACACTGGTGCCGGCGTCATGAGCTCCGGTCAGTCCCACGGTCCGCATTTCTTCAAGGGCCAGTTCCAGGGCCAGACGCTGTTCATCCTCGGTCGGCTCGGGAATGAGGGAACGAACAGGGTACATGGCACGGTCGATGAGGATTCCGGTGGCCTCACCGTTCTGATCGCGCAGGATGGCGCCTCCCGTTGGATCGGGGGTTTCCGCTGTAATGCCGCCAGCCTGCAAGGCGGCTGTGTTCACCCAGGCGGCGTGTCCGTCAACACGGGTCAGATACACCGGCCGGTCCGGGATGATGCGGTCGAGGTCAGCTGCAGTCGGAAAGTCCTGCTCCCAGAGGACCTGGTTCCAGCCCCTACCAACAACCCAGGGAAGATCCGGGTACTGGCCGGCGTAGGATTGAATTCGTTCAAGGGCCTCATCCAGACTTTGGGTTCCCATGAGGTTGACCATCAGAAGCGATTCGCCCAGACGGACCACGTGAGCGTGGGCGTCGGTCAGGCCCGGCAATACGGTACGACCTTCGCCATCCCGTTTTTCGGCCAGCGGATAGGCCAGTACAATGCCGTCATCGCTTCCAATTTCCAATATTTTCCCATCGCGGATGGCCATAGCCTCAAACGTCAGCAGGCTTCCGTCAGCTGATGACAGGGTATACCCGTTAACATTATGGATAACCAGGGTATCAGACGCACGATTACAGGCAGCGGCTGCAACAAGGGCAGCCGCCAGGATGACGACAAAGACACGCATAACAGAGAGGTAAGATTAAATCAGGTTTTTTTTTGCTCCAACGGACAGGTATTAACGCCGATGAGCGTATACAGACCGCAGAAACTGAACAGGCTGGTGAAAACCATGATACCGGCTGCCACCAGGGCAACAATACCCAGTGTTCCGGTTACCACATTGGTGAAATACAGAACCAGCATGACCACAGCAATGGCGATGCGGATGATTTTATCGGTTGTGCCTACGTTTTTTACCATAACAGGAGTCCTTGCTTTAAGTGTTTACGTGTAGTGTCATGATAGGGCTAAGGCCTTAAAAAAAACATACATACACGCGTCAGTGGCAGACAGTATGCAATATAGCATTTTTTATACAACAACCCGATAGCTGGCCGACTCGTTCAGACAAAACCTGTTACACTGCTCTGAACATCGCCGGGAAGTTCAGCGTGTCGGCCCGCACTCTGTGGAAACACCCCGGGAAAGGTTCATGCCGGAAACGATTACCCGGTTGTGCCAAGCCCTCCGGCAATGGCATTCAGAACCAGCAGCATCCCGGGAAGCATCGTATCAGCCGCATCGGTGTTGCCGTCGGCAACGAGTCCCCTCCAGGTGCGTAACTGTTCAATCTGCAGCTGATGCAGCGGTCGGAGTTTTTCATCGCGATAGCCAATCATAGAGTACATCCGGCCGCGCCGCTCGTGCAGTTTCTGCCCGTACAGGATCTCCAGCATCGACCGCGTTCGCTCGTATTCCTCAGAAATCATGGACAGAATGCGCTCCCGAAGGGCTTCGTCACCCACCAGAGAAGCATATTGATTCATGATTTCGGTGTCGGTCAGGGCGATGGCACTGGAAGCATTGGTAATGATATACCGGAACGGGTAGAACCCGACGGCATGCTCGGTCAGCAGATCGAAATCGGCGGGATGTTCGTTTTTTAGCCGCTCGAGGGCGGCACCCACACCGTACCAGCCGGTCAGGAAGAAGCGCGACTGACTCCAGCTGAATACCCAGGGAATGGCCCGGAGGTCTTCAAAAGTTCGTTTGCCGGTTCTGCGTGCCGGCCTCGAGCCGATACTGCTTTTTTCGATGATATCCAGCGGAGTGGCCTGGGAAAAGAAGGTCACAAAGCCATCGGAGCGTACCAGTTTCTGATAGTGTTCCAGACTGTAGGAATAGACCCGGTTGATGATGGGTTCAAGCTGCTGGTAAACCGCTGAGCGATCGGTCTCAAGGTCATGCGGCTCATAGGCCCCGAGGGTGAGTCCGAGGGTACCGGCCTGCAGCAGTTCCAGGTTATAGAGCGCGGTGATTTTGTTGGCATATTTTTGGGAGATGACTTCGCCCTGCTCGGTCACCCGAAGGTCATTGCCGATGGTTCCTGCCGGTAGTCCGGCGATGAAACGGTGCGTTGGTCCAGCCCCGCGACTTATCGTCCCGCCGCGACCATGGAAGTAGCGGATGCGGACGCCCAGTTCCTTCCCCACGGCAGTAAGTTCACGCTGGGCTTTGTTAAGGCTCCACAAACTGGCCATAATGCCGCCGTCTTTATTGCTGTCGCTATAGCCCACCATAACCATCTGCACCTGCTCGGGAGCATCCGCACCGGTCTTGAGCGCTTTCAGCGAAACAGGACCTTCGCCCAGCCGGGTTTGATTTTCCCGGAAAGCCGCCTGAAGCCGCAGACTGCGCCGGGTTACCGGGTGCGAAAGGAAATCACGCAAAATCTGCGGACCTTTTTCCAGGTCGCCGATGGTTTCAAGCAGGGGAACGACTGGCAGGATGGAGGCCAGTCCTTCATCGGTGGTTTCCAGAAGCCCGGCTTCACGACCCAGAATGTACACAACCAGCAAATCGCTCAGGCTGCGGGTCATACTGACAATCAGGTTGCCGATACCCCTGGTGCCGTAGCGGGAGCAGTGGCGGTACAGTACGCGGTAGCAATCCAATACGGCATCGGCCTCCGTCCCCAGCTTGAACCGCCGCCGTACAAAAGGCCGGGTGCTCTGCAACTCTTTATTCAGGAAGTCAACCCTACGTTCTTCGGTCCAGTCAGCGAAATGCTCACCGTCTTCCACCCCCGCTGCAACCAGCAACTGCGCCATGGCTGCATCGTGAAACTTACTGTTCTGCCGCACATCCAGGGCCATGAGGTGAAAGCCGAACGACTGAATTTTGCGGACCACCGGTACAACATCGAATTTCAGGATTCGGTCGGCCTTGATAGCGCTGAGCGATTCTGAGAGTACATGTAAATCATCCAGCAGCTGGGTCGACCTGCTGTAGTAGCGTTTTTCCAGATTTCGTTGCTGCGCGGTTGCTTCCTGGCTGGCGCCCAGCTCTGAAATAGGCATACGAATCGGGTTGCCATCGCCGTCAAGCGGTATTTTTTCGATGATCAGATTGAGCAGCTGCCTCCAGGGCTCATTGGGATTGCGCGATGCGGCATGAATTCCGGTTTCCCCGCAATCCCGCAACAGGCGGGCAATGGCGTCGCTGAGGATCTCCGGGGCGTCTGTCTCAAACTCGGAAATACTGATTTTCCGGGCGAGGTCGCGCAAATCAGCCCGAATCAGATTCAACGAGGTCTTTCGCAATTCGTTGAGGGTTGTACGGGTTACCTCGGCCGTGACAAAAGGATGTCCGTCGCGGTCGCCGCCAACCCAGTTGCCGAAGGTCACCCGGGGCAGCTGGCCGGGGTCATCAATCAGGGCGGGATCAAAACCGGTTTGTTCCCAGGCGTCCCGCAGTCGCTGATCGAGCAGGGGGAGAACCTGTGGAAATACGTTTTTCATGTAGTGCATCACGTTACGAAGCTCATCCTGTATGGAAGGCTTTTCCAGGAATACCTGACCGGTATTCCACAGCCGCTGCATGGCTGCCTTGATTTCCTCGGCAATCTGCTTTTGCTCACTGGAGGTGTAGACCGGGTTTTCCCGAAGGACCATCAGCAGGTAGGTTGCCCGTAGCTGGTCAATTACGGTAGAGCGCTTCGACTCGGTGGGATGTGCCGTAAACACGGGTTCAATCCGATTGGCCGGCAGAGAGGCGGCAATCTGCTCGGCGCTCAGTCCCCGACCTTTAAGATCGCGCAGTGTTTTACCCCACAGGCCGGATATTCGTGAAAGACCGTGCTCGTTTTCCAGCTTACGGCGCAGCTGAACCGCCGCATTTTCCTCAACAATGGTAAGCAGCTGGAAATAGAGCGAATACGCCTTGCTGATTTTGTGGGGGTCGATATCGCCGCTGAGGTCGCCCTCAAGACGGCGAACCACGTCATGCTCGCCTATTTCCTCGAGCATTTCGGTATAGCAGGTTCGCAGGAAGTCAATGTCATGCTGGATTTTCTGCAGATCCAGGCTGTCGTCGGTGGTGCTGAAGTACATGATGTATAGCGGCTTTTTGGCGGTTTTTGTGGTTGCTCATCCCTGTATCAATATAGGAACAAAAACGCAGAAAGCCTGCTGAAACCGTATTCAGCAGGCTTTCACGGCGCTCAAAACCGTTATTATTTGCGGTGCACCCTTGCCGGGGACCGCTTTTTTAAAGCGGATTTACAGGATGACCTGCTCCACAACAGCTTCCATTTCAACCGCTGCTTTTTGCATTACGTCATTGATCACGCCACCAAAGGGTCTGGCCATCAGTTCCGAATCCATTCGGGTGACGTACGTCTTGCCGTTACTTTTTTCGTAGATAGCAATGCGGCAAGGCATCATTGGCGTTACAATGCGCTCATCGTCCAGCTTCAGGATTTCAGCGGAGTAGCGGGAGGAACATAATTCGTAAATTTTAACCCCAATCACATCATGCCCGTGACGTTGCAGAATTTCCTGCATATCGTGGGTAACCACGATGCTCCATCCTGCCTCACGTACTTTTTCCTCGAAAACTTCTACGGTAGTGTCAAAATCATAGCGCGACTCATCTTCCATCATCATCATGCCCGGAAGACTGTAAAAACCGATTATTCCCATCAATACTGCGCCAACGATCAATCCGCCAACGCTCATCACTATAGTTTGCTTATTCATTACTTAGGTGTGTTTAGTTGAATGTACTTGTATTTACAAGTAAAGATAAGAAAGCTGCATATCGCTGTCAAGTGGGTGGGGAAAAAAAGCCGCAGCACAGCTCCTGCCGGAACGCCACACACAAAAGCGTCACGAATTTGTAGCTAAACATTCACGAGGCGATGTCGGCGGGGGGACTGCCGGCCAGCTGGATGAGACGGGTGCGCACCGGAATGACAATATATTGCTGGGGATAAGTGACCATCCGGCAGTCGCCCAGGTCGTTGAGCGGATTAACCGTAATGCGCAGGGTGGATGAACGCCGCTCTACCATGTCTACGGCATAAGCATCATGGGTGCAGCCCGACGGCTGCTCGCCCCAGAAAATACCTACCAAAGTGTTCAGGTCGAAATCAATCTGAGGGGCCGTGGGAATCGTGGTTCCGTTGCTTATGCCACTGTAATGGCGGCGGTAGAACATCGACCACGACTCATAATCGTTGAAGTACACCACCTGTGGTTCGGCAACGGTATACGTCTGAAATGTAACCGTATCAAACTCGATCTCTGAAAACTCGGTTTCTACGATATCACATCCGCTGAGTATAAGCAGGGCTGCCAGCGACAGACCGATGGTGCGGACAGTGCAAGCCAAACGGGTGCTTGCCGTTATCCATCCGGTCCGGCGACTTGAGTTCAGGCGGGTGTGATTCATGTGATGAGATCGGTTGGCGTTTATTTGTTATCCCTCGTGCAGAATCTGGTCGATCTGGGCGTACTCTTCGTTGGTGAAGTGCAAATTCTTCAGACTAGCCAGGTTTTCTTCTATTTGTTCGACCGAGCTGGCCCCTATGAGTACGCTGGTGACCTCCGGAATGCGAAGCACCCAGGCAATGGCCATCTGCGCGAGCGACTGTCCGCGCCGGGTTGCAACTTCATTGAGGGCTTTAATCTGCCGCAGCCGGTTTTCGGTAATCGCATCTTTTTGCAGAAAACCATGGGGTTTGTCGGCCCGGGAGCCTTTCGGGATGCCTTTCAGGTACTTGTCGGAAAGCATACCCTGCGCCAGCGGTGAGAACGGAATACATCCCATGCCGGTATCACGCAACGCATCAATCAGCTCGGCTTCAATGCTGCGATTGAACATGTTGTACACCGGCTGGTGAATCAGGCAGGGCGTTCCCATCTCACGCAACATCTGTGCGGCCTGACGGGTTGAGGCAGCATCGTAGGATGAAATCCCCACGTACAGGGCTTTGCCCGAACGTACGATGTGATCCAGGGCTCCAAGCGATTCCTCCAATGGGGTGTCCGGATCCCGGCGGTGATGGTAAAAAATGTCAACGTATTCAATGCCCATTCGTCGCAGGCTCTGGTCCAGGCTGCTGATCAGATACTTGCGTGAGCCCAGATCGCCGTACGGACCGGGCCACATCCTCCAGCCGGCTTTGGTGGAGATAATCAGCTCATCCCGGTAGGTCCCCAGCCCATCCTTGAGCATTTTTCCAAATACGGTTTCTGCGGAGCCCGGTGGCGGACCGTAATTATTGGCCAGATCGAAATGGGTGATTCCCATATCGAAGGAGCGGTGAATCATGTTCCTGGCAGTTTTATAATCGTCAATCTCTCCGAAATTATGCCAAAGTCCCAGAGAAATGGCCGGCAGCATGAGTCCGCTTTTGCCGGTCCTGCGGTAGGGGATGGATTCGTATCGTTTTTCGTCGGGTATGTACATGACAGGTGCCTTGGGATGAATACTCAATAAAAATTACGGATGCAGCGCTCTGGCGGCATGTAAATACCGTGGCCAATGCACCGGAAACCGTGACGCAGCCGCTACCCTGACAGAAACGTGGGCTGCAGGAATCAACTCAGCCTGGAGTTCGGTGAAGGGCAGACCGGCTCCAACCAATTTACACAAACCTGAAGGATTCTCCATCGAACATGCCCTTATCGCTGAGCTTGAGTTTGGGGATGACCAACAGGGCCATGAAGGAGATGAGCATGAAGGGTGCATGCAGGTTGCTGCCCATGGAACGCGCCATGGCGCTGAGGGCTTCGTACCCGCGGGCTACCTCCCCGCCCGGTGCGGCACTCATGATTCCGGCTACCGGAAGACCGACCACCCGCTGTGCATCTCCGTGTACGGCCGCTATGCCACCTTTTTCCTGCATGATCAGGTTGACAGCCCTGCTCAGATCTTCATCGGAGCTGCCCACGGCGATGATATTATGGGAGTCGTGGGCTACCGAGGAAGCTATGGCCCCGTCACGAATCCCGAAATTCCGGATGAACCCCAAGCTGACCGGCGCCTGCACATACCGGTTCACCACCGCAATTTTCAGCAGGTCGCGCTCCGGGTCGGCCTGCACCTTGCCGTCACGGATGTGCAGGGCATGGGACTCCGCGCCGGTGACAATCTCGCCGTCATGGGCCACAATGACCCGGCGGACCTCCGAAGCGGCCCCGGGTTCCACCGCTGGCACGACAAAATCGTCCGGGCGGACTGCATACGCGGTAAAATTATTGACCGGCTGCACATCCGGCCGTTCAAAGTTCACCTCGCCCTTCCCATACACACACTTACCGTCAATCCAGGTTTCTTCCACCCGAAATTCCTGTATGTCCTGCACGATGATGAAATCTGCCGGGTCGCTGGGTTTCAGGGTACCCACGGGCAGGTTGTAATGCTCCACCGGACGAATACACATGGCGGTAAGCACGTCAAAGAGCTCATACCCCTGCGCCAGCGACCGGGCTGCAAGCAGGTTGATATGCCCTTTGACAAGGTCATCGGGATGCTTGTCGTCACTGCAGAACATGATGCGGTCCGGGTGCAGGCCGAGCAGCGGGTGCAGGGCATCGTAATTGCGTGCCGCACTCCCCTCGCGAATGATAATGGTCATCCCGGCTTTGATTTTATCCAGGGCTTCATCCAGGGTAAAGCATTCATGGTCGGTGCTGATGCCCGCCGCCGCGTAACGACCGGCCAGATCACCGCGCAATCCCGGCGCATGACCGTCAACGGGTTTACCGCGGTCGATGGCGGCTTTGATTTTGGCCATGACTTCGGCATCCCGGTTCAGCACCCCCGGCCAGTTCATCATTTCGGCGAGATAGACGATGTCGTCACGATCCAGCAGGGTCGCCACAGCCTCCGCATCCAGCACTGCGCCGGCCGTTTCAAACGGAGTGGCCGGCACGCATGACGGAGCTCCGAAAAAAAACTTCAACGGGACCGTATTCCCGTTTTGAATCATAAATTCGATTCCCTCAAGCCCGCAGACGTTGGCAATCTCGTGGGGGTCGCTGACCGTGGCAACGGTACCGTGCCGTACTGCCATCCGTGCAAATTCACTGGGCACCAGCATGGAGCTCTCAATGTGGATGTGGGCGTCAGTGAAGCCGGGCATGATGTAACGTTCCGGTACCGGACCGCTGATTTCACGCAGTGCGGCGATGCAGTCTCCCTCGATAGTCAGTTCCCCCGGATAGATACGGCGGTTGCGGAGGTCGACGATGCGACCTGTGATCTGATGCATATAAAGTTGGTTGATTCAGGGTAGTGTGGCGGGCAGTATGAGCCGGTTCATGGAGCGCAGCGGTCCGGGACATACATTCTGATGGCAGGCTATGCACGATGACATGACCATATTGAACTGCTGCCGCGGATCTTCGGCGGTGTAAATATCATCGTACATCGACTCAAACACGACGAAAAAGTCCTGATATTCGCTTACGTCATCCACGTGCTCAGAGTGAGGCAGACCGGCAAACGGGGTCAGCGGTTTGGGCTCCGGTGTACGACCATCTTCCAGCGCAGCGTGAATCCGCAGCATATCGGTCATACGCTCCTGCATAGCTTCGCGCAGATCCGTTGCCGGTTCATAGGTCTCGCGTTCCGGCAACAGGGTCATGATGCTGAAGCCTGCCAGCACCGCAACAGCGATGAGCAACAGTCGTTTCATCGCAGCAATACGCCTCTGGCCTCAAAGCTGTACTCAACTTCAGGTTCGGTAATGGCCGCAATTTCCTCTTCCGGTGCGTTGGCATCTTCGGCATAGTGGCGAAGCTCGTTCACGGAAGTCACTTTTTTGAAGGCAAGTCCTTCCGCCACGATTTCCCGACCCGCCGCATCGGTGGGTACGAAAAAGCTGTAATTGGCAAAGGTCATACGCAGCGACCGGCCGTCCTGTGTTTCGAGGGTGGTCCAGCAGCCCTTACTCTGGCAGACCTGTTTGAGTGTACCGCCGATTTTCATTGTTTTCTCCTCTTCTTCAGAGAACTCGTCAATCACTTCATCCAGTGCAACAAAGTCGGTGGCAGTAATGTAATCGCCATACAGCTCCCATCCTTCATTCGGATCGGGTTGGGTACAGGCGGTAAAGAGCAGGATGGCAGGCAGTGTCAAAAGGGCATATTTCATGGCTATCGGTTATTCGGTTGAGATATATTGTAGTGGGTGAGGTCGGTTGTGCATCCAGAGCAGGTTGAGCCCGGCAAAACCCTGACCCGAGTTCAGCTGAGTGCCGGAACCACGGACAACGGGTTCAAACATACGATCTACTTGCGCAGACTCTGTCTAAATAACGATGTAATATAACAGATTTTTCAAGCATAATCACAAGGCTGAATGTGCTCCGCTTACATCCTGGATACGGAAGTTTAGTCGGAAACGGGCGCCTTTTTCTCCGTTGTCCAGGGTAGACGATCCTTCCAGTTGTTGGGTGAGGGTCTGTACCAGCTGCATTCCCAGGCTGGCAGCCGATCCCGGGTTAAATCCTGCGGGGAACCCACCTCCATCGTCCTGTATTTCCACATTCAGTTGCCCATTCCGGTTGGTCACTTTAACGCAGATACAACCTTCTTTTCGGTTCCGGAAGGCATGTTTATAGGCATTGGTAATCACCTCATTAATCAGCAGTGAAAGGGGGACGGCCTGATTGATATTGATACGCACTGCTTCGATTTCCCTTCGCACCTGTATGTCTACATCCGACTCCATGACGGACTTCACGTAATCCAGAAGACCGTTTATGGTCTGGTCGATGTCAACGTAGGTGAAATTTTCATTTTGATAGAGTTCTTCGTGGATGAGTGCCATAGACCGGATACGTGTGGTGCTGTCGAGAAGCTGTTCACGAACCGATTGGCTTTCGGTTTCCATCGCCTGCAGCTGCATCAGGCTGGACACAATAGCCAGGTTGTTTTTAACCCGGTGGTGAATTTCCTGAAGGAGGGTTTCTTTTTCATGGAGTGACTGCTCCAGGGCTTGTTCTTTTTCAATTATGGCACTATTGGTAAAAATCTGCGCCATCTGGTCGGCCATGGTGCTGATAAACTGCAGCTCATCGGCCAGCCAGTCGCGCGTGGTGCCGCACAGTTCAACAGAGAGAATGGCTTTGAGCGACCCCTTGATACGGATGGCTTGAAGCACCGCACTACGGATGCCGTTGGGGGTGAAGTAGGTATCCCGGGCGAATAAATCCAGGGAAGGATGTCTGGTATCGTTGATGACAACGCGGGTCTGATCTCCCAGTATCTCGCGGTATGTTCCGTGAACCGGCAGGGGGCGTTCATCAATGGGGAGTGCAGCTACCGGGCCAACGGCGCTGATGCATCGGTCTTTTGCACCATCTACCAGCCAGATGCCACCCCAATCGGCTTTCAGGGTACGGACGGTTTCCTTGAGTGCGGCACGAAGCCCGAATTCGGGGTCATGCCCGGCCATGATTCGTTCGCTGGTCGCTATCCGGAGTACGGCATCCATCAGACGATTGCGAACGTTCTCCAGCGCTTCCAGTTCCGAGACATCTTGCATCACGCCGATCAGCTTAACCGGTTTGTCATGCGCATCACGTACGATGAGAGCACGATCAAAAACCGGTTTGTAGGTGCCGTCAGCGCATCGGTACCGGTAACGCAGCTCAAACCGGTTGACCGGGCTGCGCTGAATCTGGTCCAGTTTAATCCGGACCGCGTCCACATCATCCGGGTGCAGGTTTCCAAACCACCAGGAAACGGCTTCACGCACCTGGTCTTGTGTGTAGCCGAACATCGACTTAAACCGTTCGTTGTAGGAATTGGTGTTCCGTTCGATGTCGTGTTCCCAGATGGTCTCATCAATGGCCATATTGACCTGACGCAGCCGGTTGTTGGACTCCTGGAGTTCCCGGGTTATTTGCCGGTTCTCAAGAATCAGTTGTAACAGATTGGAGACCCGTTCAATAGTCTGGGTTTCACGCCCGGAAGGGGCCTTGATTTCCCGGTAATAGCAGGCAAAGGTTGCCAGTACCTCACCTTTGGTGCTGATAATGGGTTGCGACCAGCAGGCCAGCAGCTGGTGTTCTTCTACCAGTTTCCGTACCGGTTTCCAGGCTTCACTGCTCACGGTGTCTGCGATGATAATCTGCTCCCGACGAAAGGCCGCGGTTCCGCAGGATCCGAGGTTGTCGGTTATAATGAGACCTTCAATAGCCTGAAGGTATGCAGCGGGCAGATCGGGTGAACTTAGATTATGTAGACGGTTATCGCGTACTTCCAGAATCGAGCAAAGCATGCCGGGATGCAATCGTTGCAACCCTTTTAGGAAAGCGTGAAGCAGCTCATCAATGGCCTCACCACGCAGATTTTGTTCGAAAACACGTCGTTCCAGCTGTTCGAGGTCGCGGTAATAATCTTGATCTTGTATCATATTTATCCTGTAGCC
Source organism: Bacteroidetes bacterium HLUCCA01 (assembly GCA_001314545.1). Classification (GTDB taxonomy): domain Bacteria; phylum Bacteroidota; class Rhodothermia; order Balneolales; family HLUCCA01; genus HLUCCA01. The sequence goes on along the minus strand of LIHN01000009.1, from coordinate 26,802 downwards.
ACACTGGTTAAAACATAGTAATTATCGTGCAATACCCCATGCATAAGTGTTTATTTCGTTAAATTGCGCCGAATCATCAACCTTAACGTCAACACATCGCTATGAAAACCTTCCTGACAACCCTGCTGTTGGTACTAACCGCAGGTCTGGCTTTGGCCCAGCAAAATCCCCGGTGGATCCGCTATCAGGCTATTTCTCCGGACGGCCGGCAGATTGCCTTCACCTATAAAGGCGACCTGTACCGGGTTCCGGTAACCGGCGGAGAAGCCCGGCAGCTCACCTTTCACACCTCTCACGACTTCATGCCGGTATGGAGCAACGACGGCTCCCGTATCGCCTTCGCCTCCGACCGCTACGGAAACTTCGATGTTTACATCATGGATGCCCTGGGCGGACAGGCCGAGCGACTCACCTATCATTCCAACGATGAACTCCCCTACAGCTTCACCGCAGACAACGCGCAGGTGCTCTTCGGTGCCTCCCGTCAGGATCTCGCCTCCCATCGGCAGTATCCGGCCGGTTACCTGCCTGAACTCTATCAGGTTCCCGCTTCCGGCGGACGGGTTGATCAGGTCTTCACCATCCCTGCTGAGTATGTACAGGTTTCCGCTGACGGCAACACCATGGTCTATCACGACCGCGTTGGCGGTGAAAACGAGTGGCGAAAACACCATCGCTCCTCGGTTGCCCGGGATATCTGGTCGTACGATGCGGCCACCAACACCCACACTCAGCTGACCACCTTCGAAGGGGAAAATCGTCAGCCCGTATTCAACGCCGATGAAACCGGCGTCTACTACCTGAGCGATGAGAGCGGTACCTTCAATGTCTGGTTTATGTCGCTGGAAAACCCCGCGGACCGCCGGCAGGTGACGTTTTTCGAGGTGCATCCGGTGCGATTTCTCAGCCACGCCAACGGGGTCCTTTCCTTCGGATTTGACGGGGAGCTGTATACCCTGCGCGAGGGTGGTGAGCCGGAGAAGGTCAATGTGATTATCCGCACCCAGCCGGTAGCCAACGCCGACCGCTTCATTGATATCAACGGCGGCGTGCAGGAAATGGCCATCTCGCCCAACGGCAAAGAGATTGCTTTCATAGCACGGGGCGAGGTGTTTGTGACCGCTACCGATGGCGAATTCACCAAGCGCATCACCAACACCCCAACCCGCGAGCAGTTCGTAACCTGGTCGGCCGATGGGAACAGCGTGGTCTATGCCGGTGAGCGCGACGGCAAGTGGAGCCTGTTCAAGACCGAGCGGGTTCGCCCGGAAGCAGAGCCCTTCTTTTTTGCCTCCACACTCCTGCAGGAATCCATGTTGTTTGAAGAGGATGCCGATGTGTACGATGCAGCCTTCTCTCCGGACGGCAAGCAGATTGCCTACATCTACAATCGTCGCTTCTTCCGGGTACGCGACCTGGAATCGGGTCGTACCCGCGATCTGCTCACCCCCGCCGATCTGTATCACATGAACGAAACGGAGCACTACTTTACCTGGAGTCCGGACAGCAAATGGATTGCCTTTGGCTGGGACCCGGTGCTGCATCGCAGCGAGGTGCTGCTTCTGGCGGCCGACGGTTCGGAGCGGGTCAATCTGACCGAAAGCGGCTACTATGACGTTATGCCGAAATGGATTGGCGATGGCGACCGCATCCTGTTTTTCAGCAACCGCGACGGGCTTCGCAGCTATGCCACCAGCGGCTCAACCGAGCGGGATGCGTACATGCTCTTCATGAACCAGGAAGCCTGGGACCGCCACAACCTTTCCGAGGCCGAATTCAAACTGACACAAGAGGTTGAGAAAGCTCTCAAAAAAGAGGACGACGATGACGATGAGGATGAGGAGGAAGCCACGGAGCAGGTTGAATTTGACCTGGAGCATGTCCGTGACCGCCTCGCACGACTCACTATTCACTCCAGCAGCCTGAGCGATGCCGTGCTGTCGAAGGATGGGGAAAAGCTATACTACCTCACCAGCTTTGAAGGCAATGCCAACCTCTGGGAGACCAACATCCGCACCCGCGAAACCAAACAGCTTATTCGTCTGAATACCCGTTGGGGACAGCTCATGTGGGATAAGGACATGGAAAACCTGTACCTGCTTTCCGGCGGCAGTATATCCAAGCTGAATCTGAGTGCCGGAAGCTCCTCGCGCATCAGTATTTCCGGTGAAATGGAGTACGATGCCGTGGCTGAGCGCGAAGCCATGTTTGACATCATCGCCCTGCGGGTGACCAATATCTTCTACGAGCCCACCTTCCACGGCATCGACTGGGACGCTATGACCGAGCATTATCGCCGGTACCTGCCCCACCTGGGCAACTCCTACGAGTTTGCCGAGATGGCTGCTGAGTTGCTGGGTGAGCTGAACGTATCGCACTCCGGTGCCCGTTACAGCGGCTCCATCGACAATGCCGACGCCACGGCGTCATTGGGAGTTTTCATGGACTATGCGCATGAAGGAAACGGAATCCGTATTGCTGAGGTGATTACCGGCGGACCGCTGGACCGCGCTGCTTTTGATCTGGAGCCGGGCATGGTCATTGAGCGCATCGACGGCGAACTGATCACCCCGGACCAGGACATCGCCCGATTCCTGAACCGTAAAGCCGGGGAGTTTGTCCTGCTGGATATTACCGGTCCGGGTCGGAACGACCGCAAACAAATCACCGTGAAACCCATTTCCCTTGGCGAGGAGCGCCGGCTGCTGTATCAGCGGTTTGTGCGCATGAACGAGCGGGAAGTCCATGAGCGCAGCGGTGGTCGACTCGGCTACGTGCACATTCCCGGCATGAGTGACGGTCCGTACCGTAATGTATTCTCGGAAATGATGGGTCGATGGGTAGACCGCGAAGCCGTGGTGGTTGATGCCCGGTTCAACGGCGGGGGCGACCTCGTGGCGGATCTGGCCATGTTCTTCACCGGGGTGAAATTCAATACCTATGCCACCGCCGACCGCGATGTGGGCGGGGAACCAACATCCCGCTGGACCAAGCCTACCATTTCGCTGTACAACGAAGCCATGTACTCCGACGGCCACTGTTATGCCGAAATGTACCGTGAGCTTGGCATCGGGGTTACCGTGGGTATGCCGGTTCCGGGAACGTGCAGTTTTGCGGCCTGGGCAGGATTGCCCGATGGTACGCGATGGGGAGTGGTACCGGTGAGTGCCCGTAATAAGGCCGATCAGTGGATGGAGAATCTGCAGACCGAGCCGGATATTCGTGTTAAGAACATGCCGGGCGTGATTGATGCCGGTCGTGACGAGCAGCTGGAGCGTGCCATCGAGGAGATGTTGCGACAGCTGGATGCCGAGTAAGTCGTGATGTTTACACTGCCGGCTTCATAGGTTGGCAGTGTAAACGTGCGCCATTTGTGGGGTTGTATATCGGCCAGCTAAAAATAATTTCGCCTACTATCTGCAACCCCACTACGGAGTTCGGTACCATAAAAAAGGCCGGTTACCTGGCAGGTAACCGGCCTTTTTTATGGTACCGAACCGGCAATTAGTAAGAGCGTGCAGAATTTCCAATTCAGTATCTGCATAGATGAATTGCATAACATACCTCTATGTCAACGGAATACGTCTAATTACGTTGTCCAATTGTTACGAAAATGGGTATCTGCGGTCGATAATGCTGGGTTAACACAAGTATAATACTATCTAAACAGCGCTTTGGGGAATCAAACCTGAACTTGTACCTACTGATGTATCGCCAGGGCATACAGTTGTCATCCAGCTCCAGTAATTACGTGAAATAAGGTTAGTCAATAAAATTAAATATCTCCCCAAATGCTCTCACTGAAACCGCTCAAATTGAATCAGGTTATTTAGTTCAAAACCAAGGATATTAAGTATGAAATTTTCAGTTTATATCGCTTCGTCGGTTGCAATTCTGTTACTCTGCATCAGCTGCACTCCTGCAGAACGGGTGGTTAACTGCGATGAACTTACCGCGGATAACACCGACCAATGTCTTCGTTTGAATCAGATTCAGGTACTTGGAACCCATAACAGTTATAAACTGGATCTGCCTGAATCATTGATTCAAGCTATTGAGCCTTTCAGTCCGGGTTGGTCAGAAAATATTCAGTACGGACACCGGACCTTGACTGAGCAACTAGCGAACTTTGGCATCAGACAGTTCGAATTGGATATTTTTGCGGATACTTCAGGCGGACGGTTCTCCCGCCCGGCCGGGGCCTTGCTTGCCGGTGATTCACTGTTTATTGATCGAACTAAGATGGATGCACCCGGCTTTAAAGTGCTTCATGTTCAGGACATCGACTACCGCAGTACCTGCCTCACATTGGTTGCGTGTCTTACTGAAATAAGGGATTGGTCCATGCAAAATCCTAACCATCTTCCCATCATGATTCTGGTAGAAATGAAAGATAGTCCGGCTGGCGGCAGGGGAGATTTTCCACTTACCCAACCCATTCCATTTACTGAAGATATTATGGTCGAAGTTGACCGTGAAATTTTTAGTGTCTTTGAAGAGGAGCATCTCATAACACCGTATCAGGTCCGGGGCAATCATGCTACACTGGAAGAGGCCTTGAAGCAGGATGGCTGGCCAACACTTGCCGAAAGCCGTGGAAGGATTTTACTGGCTCTCGATAATACAGGAAGGCATCGTGATATGTACCTGTCATTATCACCCAATTTGAGCGGTAAGGCGATGTTTGTAAGCTCCAAACCCGGTGAACCTACAGCAGGATTTGTAAAGATGAATGACGTACTAAACGATTTTGATGAGATTGTCGCATTAGTGGAGCAGGGTATGATCATACGAACCCGGTCTGATATACCCAACCAGGAGGCCAAAACGGGTGATACAGAAAGGCGCGATCGTGCGTTGTCAAGCGGGGCTCAATTTGTCAGTACAGATTATCCCGAAGAGAGTCCGTACGGATCCGGATTTATTGTGAAGCTACCGGACGCAACCGGTCCGGGTCGGTGTAACCCGGTAACTGCTCCGGTTGGATGTAATAACGACTGGATAACTGAGTAAGCCAGGCAGTCCTTTACCCCCCGCCCCAGAGGAAGTTCTGCCGCAGGGGTTCATCGGCACGACGGAGCAAATGGTTTCAGACCCTGCCCTCCAGAAAATCCTGCCTGAGCGGCTCATCGAACTGTCGGTACTATTACACCCGCCCCTTCAGAAAATCCTGCCTGAGCGGTTCATCGAACCGTTCTATAGCATAGCGCAGCATAGTCCGCGGCATACGCTGGTAGCGCGGCAGCAGAAAACCCAACGCTGCTTCGAAGTCTTTCTTGGCCGCCTCCCGGATCAGCCAGCCCGTCGCTTTGTGGATGAGGTCGTGCGGGTGATTCAGGAGTGTATCGGCAATGGCGAAGGTATGTTCGGTAACGCCTTTGCGGATGTAATACATGGTAGCCACCATGGCGATACGCTGTTCCCACAGATGATCGCGCTGCGCCAGTTCGTACAAATGGCCGGGTTGGTCGGGAAAATAGTGTTTGCCGGGCAGCTGGTAGGCCGAGGAGTCTACCAGGTCCCAGTTGTTGATGTAGTCGGTGCTCCGGAAGTACAGGTCGATGAGGTCCTGCTGTTTCCAACCGCTGTCGTACCGATGGATCATCATAAACAGCGCGGTGAGCCGGCACTCGTGAACCGGGTCGCGCAGCAGGGCTTGGAGGTCGCCCAGGCTCGTTTCGCGGTACCACCGTTTGGCGATGGACCGTTGAGCAGGAACGGTTACGGCCCAGAAGAAATCGCCTTCACCATATCCGCCGGGATGGCACTGGAAAAACCGGGCAAGGTCGGCCACCCGTTCGGGTCTGCCGGCACGCTCCAGGTCGTTTTTTATGGATTGGATGAGGGGCATACGGTGTGCGGTTCAACAACGGTCATTTAGCTGTCTACGAACGGTGATGTAGAAATCATTGCCCAATGCGGCAACACACGGCTATCAAGGATGGGATGCCCATCGCACAAGGCTGTGCGCAGTCGCAGCGGATACGACCGCGACTGCTGCAACAAGTTGCCTTACCCAAACCAGGTTTCAGTCGAATCACTCGGTGTCTTCGGCCCGATTTTCAACTTCCGTGTTGATGCGCTCTGCCAGCTCTTCATCGGCTTGCGATCCGGCCGCAATCTGCTGAAACCGTTCTACGGTCATGTCTTCCTCTTCAATAGCGGCGAGAACACGTTCCTGTGAACCCATCTGAATCATCTGTACCTGCGGACCAATACCGTTGAGCAGCTCCATTTCCTCTTCGGTGACATTCAGCTCGGCAGCGGCCGTGGGGTTTTGCTGCGACTGCATGATGGCTGTGAAGCGTTCGGTGGTCATTCCCGCATCGTTGACCGCCTGAAGAATCTGACGGTCGACGTCGGCCTGAATAGCGTCAAAAGCCAGGGCGATGGTTGCAAATTTACCCACTTCCTCGTCGGTAACATCAGCCGAAACGGCCGGAACTGGTGGCGCGGGCTGCTGGCCGGGCATCTGGGCCATGCTAACGGTTGAAAAAAGAAGAATCGTACAAATTCCGGTTACAAGTTGTTTTATAGTCGATATGAACATGAGTTTTAATCAGGTTAATGTTTTGTCAATGTGTCCTGCACAAATAGGCATCTTTCTGACGGGATGCAAGTACTAATTGCTTCCGGCACATAGTGGAAGCGCTTTTCCGTATCATGTGAATAGGTTTTTCATAATCGGCGATTTTGGATGATATGGTCCGATTATCCTTGGGGGTCACTGTTAAATTTTGTAACTTAGGGTGAAGTTTGGGATAAATATTATCACGTTACTATTTAAACCAGAGGCTTCGTGAAATCGCCCCTGATGCGGCGATGCTCTGCGCGGGCCCGCATCGATTCCCAACATATTTGCCGCAGCGATTTTGCGAGGTTCTCACCAAAAGACCACGTAAAACTATACTATCATGTCTGCACCGAATAAATTCAAAGCCGCCCTCGACCTTCCCTTCCTAGCTGCCGATACCCCAACCTGTTATCGCTCGTTTACCACCGGCGAATGGGTCCATGAAATCAACGTCCGTGATTTCATCCAGAAAAATTACACCCCATACGAGGATGACGGCACGTTCCTGGCCGAACCTACCGACAATACCCGGCTGCTCTGGCAGGAAGTGCTGAATCTGATGATTGAAGAGCAGAAAAAAGGGGTGCTCGATGCCGATACCACCATCGTCTCTTCCGTCGTTTCCCACGGACCCGGCTACATCGATAAAGACCTGGAAAAAGTAGTCGGCCTCCAGACAGAAAAACCGCTCAAGCGTGCATTGATGCCCTTCGGCGGGGTGCGTATGGCCCAAAACGCCCTGGAAAGCAACGGATTCGAGTTCTCCGAAGCAACCAAAGATGCCTTTGCCGCCATCCGCAAAACCCATAACGACGGGGTCTTCGATGCCTACACCTCGGAAATCCGCAAGTGCCGCTCCTCCGGTATCGTGACCGGACTGCCCGATGCCTACGCCCGCGGGCGTATCATTGGCGACTACCGCCGGCCGGCCCTGTACGGCGTTGACCGACTCATCGACGATAAAATCGAGCAGCTGGACTCCCTGGAAGTCGCCAGTCTGGATGAGCATACCATTCGACTCCGCGAGGAGATCAACGAGCAGATCCGCGCCTTGAAAGAACTCAAGGCCATGGCCAAATCCTACGGCTTTGACATCAGTCGACCTGCTGAGAATGCCACCGAGGCTGTTCAGTGGCTCTACTTCGCCTACCTCGCTGCTGTGAAAGAGCAAAACGGCGCGGCCATGTCGCTGGGCCGGGTTTCCACCTTCCTCGATATTTATTTCGAGCGGGACTTCGCCGAGGGAACCCTGGATGAAGCCGGTGCCCAGGAACTCATCGACCATTTCGTCATGAAACTCCGTATGGTGCGCTTCATGCGTACCCCGGACTACAACGAGCTTTTCTCGGGCGACCCCACCTGGGTAACCGAGGTGGTTGGCGGTATGGGCGTTGATGGTCGTACGATGGTGACCAAATCCTCCTTCCGCTTCCTGCATACCCTGGTGAATCTGGGTCCGGCCCCCGAGCCGAACCTCACCGTGCTGTGGAGCGAACGTCTGCCCGAAGGATTCAAGAAATTCTGCGCCGATATCTCCATCAAAACCTCTTCGCTGCAGTATGAAAATGACGACCTCATGCGTGGCTATTGGGGCGATGATTACGGTATTGCCTGCTGCGTATCGGCCATGCGTATCGGTAAACAGATGCAGTTCTTCGGGGCCCGCGCCAATCTGGCCAAGACCCTGCTCTACGCCATCAACGGCGGTAAGGATGAAATCACCGGCGAGCAAATTGGCCCGATCTACGCACCCATCACCGGCGACCGCCTGACCTTCGAGGAGGTCATGCCCCGGTTTGACGCCATGATGGACTGGCTGGCCGGCGTGTACATGAACTCGCTGAACGCCATCCATTACATGCATGACAAGTATTACTACGAACGCCTCGAAATGGCCCTGCACGACCGCGATGTGTTCCGGACTATGGCCTGCGGTATCGCCGGGCTGTCCGTGGTGGCTGATTCCCTCAGCGCCATGAAATACGCCGATGTACGCATCATCCGTGACGACCGTGGCCTGGCCGTTGATTATGAGGTCGACGGCGAATTCCCGACCTTCGGTAACGATGACGACCGAGTAGATCTCATCGCCCGCGATATGGTCCGCCTGTTCATGCAAAAACTGCGCAAGCAGCCCACGTACCGCGACTCCGTTGCCACGCAGTCAGTCCTGACCATCACCTCCAACGTGGTCTATGGCAAGAAAACCGGCAGCACGCCGGATGGTCGTAAGCTGGGCGAGCCGTTTGCTCCCGGTGCCAACCCCATGCATGGTCGCGACAGCAACGGCGCCGTTTCCAGCATGATGTCGGTAGCCAAGCTGCCCTATGAATACGCCCAGGACGGGATTTCCTACACCTTCTCCATCGTACCGAAAGCCCTCGGTCGTACCGAAGAAGATCAGGTCTCGAATCTGGTCGGACTCATGGACGGATATTTCAACAAGGGCGGACACCACGTCAACGTGAACGTGTTCGACCGTGAAACCCTCGTTCATGCCATGGAACACCCCGAGCTGTATCCGCAGCTGACGGTTCGTGTTTCCGGTTATGCGGTGAATTTCAACAAGCTCACCAAAGAGCAGCAGCTGGATGTGATTACACGCACATTCCACCAGAACAACTAAATCGGAATAGCGGCAGTGCCCTTAAGGCCTGCCGCATTCTCACCTGTTGCTATGCAAAATCCAACCGGTTATATCCATTCTGTTGAGTCGGCCGGAACCGTTGATGGTCCCGGTGTGCGGCGGATCCTGTTCCTGCAGGGATGTCCGCTCGCCTGCCTGTACTGCCACAACCCGGACGCCCGACCGTTCAAGCAGGGTCGCAAGACCGATGCCTTCACGGAGCTGCGTGAAATTGCCCGGCAGCGGGCGTTTTTCCAGGCTACCGGCGGAGGGGTAACGATATCAGGAGGGGAGCCTCTGTGTCAGCCGGATTTTGTAAAGGCCATCTTCGAGGGATGCAAACGGATGGGTATTCATACCACGCTGGATACCTCGGGCTTTACCGGCCACAAGGCCGATGATGAGTTGCTCAGCTACACCGATCTGGTACTGCTGGACGTGAAGCATATCAATCCGCACGAGTATAAAGTGCTGACCGGGGTAAAACTGCAGCCCACGCTCGAATTTGCCCAACGGCTGGCTGCACTGCGTAAGCCCGTCTGTCTGCGCTACGTGCTGGTGCCGGGCTACACCGATAAGCCTGAGGCGATGCAGGCCCTGGCTGATTTCATCCGCGACATGCCGAATATACAACGGGTTGAAATCCTGCCCTATCATAAAATGGGCGAGTATAAGTGGAAGGAACTGGGGGTTGAAAACCGCCTGGCCGACACGCCGGAACCCACACCCGATGAAGCGGAGCAGGCCCGGGCTATCTTCCGTCGGGCAGGACTGACGGTGTATTGAGTCGATCGGCGGCGTAATGCGCCAGCAGTAAGTCTACCACAGCCCCGTAGCTGCGCACCCCATCGCGCTGCATGTTGGATTTCAGGTAGGCGTCGTTGATACGCGTTGAAACCCGCTCAACCGGACCCTGATACTCCTGCCAGTAGCGCCTGCGGGCGTTGATATCCCGACGAACTCCCTCGCTTAGCACTGCCGCGGTTTCCTGCCAGGTATCCGGATCAGCCCGATAAAGGGCGTTGCTGGCGTGGATGAAAGCATTCAGTTTCGCGCTGTATTTGAAATCCGGATCGGGATGGTGGATTCCCGCCAGAAACCCGATGAACTCGGCCTCGTCCTCCCGGGCAAAGCCCAGGGTGTGGGCCAGCTCGTGCAGGGTAGTAGAAGGAATGGCCGAATAGGGCATGTCCGTGTTGACGTTGGCCTCCACAAAAAAGGGAAAGTACATGCCGCTGATGCCCGTGTACGACCAAAGCCCGGAGCTGAGTACACTCTTGGCCCGTCGACGGGGCATTTTCAGCTCCGGATAGGCGGCGGATGCATACTGAAACCCAAGATAACCCGACCATAGCGCACCGGTGCTGCCCTTGCGAAGTACCATCACACCCTCCTCATCTTCCTGAACAAAGCGACGGAACTCGGAAGCGGTCTTCGCCAGCATCAGCGTCATCCCTGCCAGCTCTTCTACAGGGCGTTCTTTAACCTCAAGTCCATAACGCTCCGCCATGGGTAACCGCCCGTAATGAAACCCAAAAAGCAACATAAACACGAGGTAGGCGATGGATACGATCCAGACCCCATGCACCCCTGCACGCACCCACACCGGTTTCCCATGCACCTGCGCCCGACGATACACCCTTGAACCAAGCACAATAATCAGCGGCAGGGCCGACCATACCAGAAACTCGGTCAGCGAAAACGGAACCATGGAGCTGAACCAGGCAATGGGGTCGGCTATCCAGCGGAATAATCGCGCCGAGAACCAGGTTTCTGTAAACGACGGGTACCCGGCCAGCAGTCGTTGCCCGCCAAAAGCCACCAGGGCCGGGACCAAGGCCAGGACATCCGGGAGCCGCAATCCGGTATACCAGTCCCGTTGTGTCTGCGGAGTGTTCAAGCCCTCCGTTTCAGGCTTGGTTTCTTTTTGAAAAACGCCCATCACGTCAGCAGGTTGTTAGAAATCATTCCGGGATACTTCGGAAAAACGAAGAGTTCCGTCGATGAAATCCCCCTCGCCAAAACTGCCCACCCATATGAAATACGTGCCGACCGCCGGATTATCCAGGGTAATGGCCGGATCCAACCCATTGCGTGTACCCGATCCGTCATCATTGCAGTACCAGGTTTCCCCCGGTCCCTGCACAATCATGGTGGCATCATCGCTGTTGTCAAAAGCCTCGAAAAACAGATGAAGCTGCGTGGTCTCTCCCGACCAGTCGAGCCGGAAGTCGGGCGCCGAGGCCACGTATCCGGTACATTCCATTGGCAGGGTATGGATGCGGTTGCTTCCACCGGCCAGAACCTCGACTTCAAAAAGATCAGGTTCAAATCCGGCCGCAAGCTCCGTACCACCGTAATGTGGATCCATCGCGGGATCCAGTCCGTCATTGGGTGGGAGAAACTCCTCCCAGGTCGTCATCACCCGATCGGGTTCCAGGGCACGCCAAACAGCTTCAACAGACAGGATTCTACCCAGACTAGTGGAGGTCTCGGCATCTGAACTAATGGAGGTGGGCATGCCCAACATTTCACCGGTAGCAGGATTGAAGGCCAGTCCGCCGCTGTTTCCCGAAGAAATCGTGGCGTTGGTGCGAAACCACATGGGGACGGATTCGCCGCCGAATTCTTCGTACAGAATGGACGCAATATGGCCGGCACTGTAGATCAGCTCATCATCGCCGATGTCCGGATAACCCAGGATGGCGATTTCATTGCCCCGGCTGACCGTGCGTACATCGCTTGCGAAGCGAATTTCAGGGATGCAGAAGTCGCTGGCGTTGCGGCGGCAGCGCAGTTCGCGCAGGTTTACCTCGCGACCGTCCATGTACATCGTAACCCGAAGCAGGGCCGCGTCTAGCTCGGGTGAAAAAGAGTGCAAAATAGCCGTGAACGTGGGCACAACCGGCTGATGGAGATCCTCCAGAACACCGATGACGAACTTGGTATACCCCTCGGCCACATGCCGGTTGGTCAGAATCATCAGCTCGCCATCGCGTTCAAACAAAACGCCCGAACCCGACCCGTCCGGGGCGGTCACCTGTACCACGGCCCTGGAAAGTTCATTGACGGGCTGGCTTTGGGCAATGGCAACGGAACTTAAAGACAGGATGGCGATGAAGGCGGCAGACAGGCGGTTCATAGACAACGTAGGAGTTTGGTGGACGATAGGTTTTCCGGTGGGGAACCTGCTTCGGTTTTTAGGTCCTGAAGAAAGCGGTTAACGGGAGGATCTGAGAAGCGGGAGGCGATTTAATGAGCCGTGTACCAGCATTAACATCACCATCGCTATATTTCAGCGGTATACCATTATATTAAATTCCTGCAAATATACATGATAAAGTCGCAATCCCCCATGTTGTACCGAACCGGAATCCTGACCCTGCTGCTTATGACACTTTTGGCCAATACTGTACCCGCGCAGCAACGCGCCCGCGATCTGGGCATACACACCGGCATTCTCACACCAGGTCACTATAATGCCATTACCGATGTAGATGGGGTACGGGTTGGACATGCCACCCGGATTCAGGGCGACTCCGTGCGAACCGGAGTGACCGTCGTTATGCCGCACAACGGAAACCTGTTCCAAAACCGTGTTCCCGCCGCAGTTTACGTCGGCAATGGCTTCGGTAAAGCTGTTGGTTTCACCCAGATTCAGGAATTGGGCGAACTGGAAACCCCCGTCGCACTGACCAATACGCTGAGTGTCTATGACGTCGCTGCCGGACTGGCGGATTACATGCTCTCGCTGCCCGGAAATGAGGAGGTACGCTCGGTGAATGCTGTAGTGGGTGAGACCAACGACGGATGGCTCAATGATATCCGCGCCCGGGTCGTAACGCAGTCCGATGTTCAGGCTGCGCTGGATGCTGCCTCGGAAGGTCCGGTACCGGAGGGAAACGTCGGGGCCGGAACCGGTACCCGGGCACTAGGTTATAAGGCGGGCATTGGTACATCATCCAGAGTGCTGCCCCAACAACATGGCGGATATACCGTTGGCGTATTGGTTCAGAGTAACTTTGGAGGTGTTCTGGAAGTGGCGGGAGTTCCGGTAGGCGTGGAACTCGGGAATTTTTATCTGTCGGAGGACGTGCCTTACAGCGTTCCCGGTCAACCAACCGGCGCCGCGGAGGGAAACCCGGTCCGTGAAACAGCCGATACGGCGGGTCCGGGCGGTGGTCTCAGTGAAGCATCGGACCTGCATACCCCTGCAGGGGAATCGCTCCGCGCGTCTGGAGTGCAACCTGCCGCCGGTACATCGACCCACCCCGACGGATACGATTTCGATGTTGACGGGTCCATCATGATCATCGTAGCCACCGATGCGCCGTTAACCTCCCGAAACCTCGAACGACTCGCCCGCCGGGCGTTCATGGGTATCGCAAAAACCGGTGGCTTCGCCTCCAACGGGAGCGGCGATTATGTAATTGCATTCAGTACGCATCCCGCTGTCCGAATTCGCCCGGGTGCCGGCTCCGATGTGCAAGTCAACCGTGAACTTCCCAATGCCGCCGTCTCTCCGCTATTTCTTGCCGCAGTGGAGGCCACCGAGGAAGCTATTTTAAACTCTCTGTTCATGGCAGAAACCATGTCCGGTGCTGACGGCCGCACCATGCAGCAGCTGCCCGTGGACCGGGTTCTGGAAATCATGCGCCGGTACAACCGGTTGTCGGAATAAATTCAAAACCTCAGGTGCCTCCCGGCACCCATCCACGCTCAACTCTCATTAAAACCCGTTTCCATGATTCGCATCAACGTCACCCTCGCAACATCCCTGCTCCTGATTATGTTCGTGTCGGCCTGCAGCGGTACCCGATCCGCCACCGATCGTCCGCAGGCAGTCCCCTCCGCCGAATGGACCTCCATCCACACCCCCGAATGGTACGATCCTGCCCTGTATGATACCATTTCCGTGCTCACCTGGAACCTGGAACACTTTACCGACGACCATGACAGTCCCTACATCAGCCATCCCCGTGAAAACAATCCGGATTCCAACCTCGTCCGCCGCCGGGAACTTGCCATGGAAGCCCTCCGGATTATTGACGCCGATATTGTTGTATTTCAGGAGGTAGAAAGTTCGGCCTTCATCACATCCCTCGCCGGCGATTTCCTCGAAGAAATGGGATACCAGCTGTTCACGGGCCGTGAAAGTGATACCTGGTATATGAACGTGGTTATTATGAGCCGCATCCCCCTGGGAATGCTCTACAGCTATGCCAATATCTACACCTATCGCGATGACAACTCCCTGCAACATCATACCAATAACCGGTTGGTATCCGTGGATGTGCTGGTACGACCCGGCTACCACTTCCTGCTCACGGGTGTACACCTGAAGGCAGGTCGCAGCGAAACCGACCGCAACTGGCGTGTCGGCCAGCTTAACCTGCTGCGCGATCATTACGCTCAGGTGCTGGCTATGAATCCGGAAGCCCGCATTCTGCTCACCGGCGATCTGAATATCATGAACGATCACCCGGAATACCACCACGCCCTGGGACAGGGCACAGCTGTGGAATTTGTGGATCCTCTGGGCGATGTCGATTCTTTCACCCATCCGGCCGATAACCCAACCCGTCAGCTGGACTATGTGCTTCCCAACGTGAACATGAATCGCGATCTGGTGCCGGGTTCCAAGCAGATCTTAACGCCATTCGACCCGGTTACGATGGATTTCATCAGTGATCACCTGCCGGTTATCGCACGATTTGTGACTACACCGTAGAGACAGCTGGTGGTCGTTGGATCGATGCCGAAGAACGGGTACCATGGTGTGCTTTTTCAGCAGGCAAAAGTCACCAACAGCTGCCCCCGGGTGAATCGAAGGCAGCTGTTACCCGCATCAACGTCTAAAACGTAAATAATCGAACGTCAGGTCGGCGCATAAATGTGGCAACCTCAGGCGGAGCGGCAGCCGTTACGCCATCCAGCAGGTCATCGGATGTCAGTTCGCGGTTCGGCAGGAAAATGCCGCACACCTCCACGGTAGCCCCACGCTCCATCAATCCGGCCATGAGTTGTACCGGTGTACGACCAGCCGGCGCAAACGAGGGGGCTTCATGTCCTTTCACAGCCAGATACCCACCGTCGCCGCACAGCAGAATGCGCACGTCAGCGCCCTGATTGGCCGACTGCGTTGCCAGCACCATCGCCATCATCTGGGTTTCTGCGTCACCGGTGGTAATCATCACAAACAGGGTTTCATCCGATTCCTGCGCCTGCACGGCGGTACCTGTTGCTATCATCAGCATCATGGTCAGGGCGCCAAGAACTATCATTGGTTTTTTCATGGTATTGTTTCCTTATTAGATTAAAAGTTTTTCGCAAACCAGGATTTCTCCTGCAATTGCTTCATCCACTGGGTCATTACACCCGCATTGTTGATATTGACCTCGTCATCGTAGAAATTACCGCCAACCTTCCGTGCCTTTCCATCGCCCAGATCCAGAATATAGTTGCCCTCGGCGTCAAAAACCTTCTCAGGAGTCTTGCCATAGATGCCGCGCGTGATGTGGTGCGCCACAATGTGTGCCTGAAATTGCGCGAAAACACCGGCTTTGGGCAATTTTTCGTTGCCATCCAGCGGAATGGTGGTGATGTCGCCAATGGCATAGACGTTTTCGAAACCGGTTTTCAGCGACTGGCGGTCTACTTCAACCCAACCCGATTCGCCGGTGAGTCCGGCCTCGCGGATGACCTGCGGGGCCTCATGTTTTGGTGTGAAAGCGAGCAGGTCGAAGGGAACTTCGGCCGTATTTCCATCGGACGTGGTGAAGGTCAGTTTACCTTCCGAGGCACTGGAGAAATGATGGCCGGGCAGGTAGGTAATTCCGCGTTCTTTCATCAGCTCCACGATGTTTCGGGTAACTTCATCACCGGCAAAGGGCATGGGTTCGTCTTCCGGAGTGACCAGCGTAATGGTGGATGCATCACGGATATCATGCTCGCGAAGGTAGCTGTCCAGCAGCATCGCGGCCTCGTACGGGGCCACCGGCGACTTGTACGGCAATGACGAGACCATCACTACCAGATTGCCACCTTTATAGTGTATAAGATTGTCATGAAAATTCTTAGCCCCGTCGATGGTGTAAAAGTTGTGTCCGAACGTATCAAGTTTTTGTTCAATAACCTGCTGTACACCCAGTGAAACCACCATATGGGTTCCTTTGTAGGTGGTGCCTGCGGAGGTAACCGTTAATTCGGCCGGATCCACATGCTCAATTTGACCGAAAATAAACTCGATTCCGGCTCCGGAGGTGGAGCTCAGCTCACGTTCTATCTGCCATTCCTTGCGTTTACCCACCATCAGCCAGGTCAGCGAAGGGGAGTAGGTGCTTTTCTGTTCCTTTTCAAAGACCAGAATACGGGCTACACGGGCATCGTCTTCATTGCCGAGCTGCGCACTGAGTTCACGGGCTGCACATAATCCGCCTATGCCGCCGCCGAGTACTAAAATTGTATGTTCCATCACGTTCTCCATGTTATTGTGTTGATCGATTGTTTTGTTTTGTTGCAAAAATGATTCGGTTGGGGCTGCATCTGCAGCAACGCTTGTGACTTGAGCAGGCATTGCGGACTGCTGGTCGTTCAATTCCGAAGAGGCCGGACTTTCCAGACAACCCTGCTCCGGGTCGTGGTCTACGGCAATTCCATAGTACGCGCACTCGGCAACGCCGATGTCGAGCCTCCAGGCCTGATGTCCACGCTGGTTCAGCTGCTGCACTACCGTATCGGCCATCATACACATTGGGCCCCGGCAGTACGCCACAATTTCAGCTCCGTCCGGAACGGTCTCCAGATAGTCGTGGATCCGGTCTGCCTGCATGGATATGGCTCCACGGATGTGGCTGATCTGATATTCTTCGTCTGGTCGAACATCCAGAATGATGAGTTTTTCATTGCCGAGTTTCTGCGCAAATTCACGCGCAGGCAATATGCGCAGGTCGGTCCGCTCCCGATGGTAGCTGTCTAACAGCTCCTGTGCCTGCCGGTTTTGGGCAAAACCCAGATTCCGAAGCGAATGCCAGACATCGTATACCTGCCTGCCAGCCAGGCGGTAAAAGCTGTATTTGCCCCGTCGTTCAACAACGGCTATTCCGGCCTTGCGCAGCACCTGCAAATGCTGTGAAGCATTGGCAACGGGCATCCGCGTTTGCTCGGCAATGTACTCCACCGATACCGCTCCCTGCGCCAGTAAATCCAGAATTTCCAGGCGATGGGGATTGGCCAGGGCCTTGGTGACCGAGGCTGCTTCTTTGTAGAGAGCCGTTTTTACGTCGCGCGATTTCATATATGGGTGGTTGATACACATCGAATATAGAAAGTCGCGGAATAACATTCAATATTTTTATTGAATGTTAGACTGATATTTGGCCCCGCCCTCAAAAACGCAATCATTCGGGTGTATAGCGCTGCTTTCAGGGGCTGCAAGTGCGTATGCCTGTGGATTTTCCGGCGGGCACCCGCATCAGGCGTAGTTCTGCCTGTTCCACCGATGCGTCCGGCTTTTTGCTCAACGTAGCGGACGCCGGCATCCGGCGTAGCTCTGCCTGTACCACCGCTGCGTCCGGCTTTTTGCTCAGCGTAGCGGGCACCCGCATCCGGCGTGGCTCTGCCTGTACCACCGACGCGTCCGGCTTTTGCCATTATGGCTCAGTCGGTCAGATAATACACGATGGTGGACACCACACGCACCTTCTTGATATGCGGATTGTTCATGTCCCGATTGGTAATGGCAAACTGTCCCTGTGAGGCGGTCTTGATTTTTCCCAACCTGCTATCCGAATCTTCTGCAAACTTTTCGGCAACTTTGCGGGCCTCCATGGTAGCCTCTTCAATCATCACCGGCTTAATTTCATTCAAACGGGTAAACAGATACTCTACCCGATACTGATAGTCTTCTGCCGAGATGATAACCCCCTGTCTGCCTAAAGAGCCGATCCGGGTCATCACTTCCCGTATCTGCTCAACCTGGGTAGAATACACGGTAACCGACTGAGAACCGACATAACGAAATACCGGTGCCGCTTCACCGCCCCATCGTTGTGCCGACCGGTCGGTGACCGAAGGTACATCCACCGAAATTTCGGTGTCATCAAGGCCGTTTTCCTTCAGAAAGGTTACAACACGCTGGGCACCATCATCCAGGAGGCGATAAATTTCTTCCTGGCTGTTGCTGGCCTGGGTAAACTGAATGGGCCAGATGACTACATCAGCCAGATGTTCCTGCTCCGCCAGGCCCCGTACAGTGACGGTTCGGTCAAAACTTCGGTACGTTTTTACCGCACTATTCAGGAAAAATCCAAAAATGGTAAGCCCGACAATCAGGCCAATGCCGATGAATCCGATTCCATTATCTTTGCTGGTGCTCATAGGTGCTGAGTTTCTTGGTTCAAATGGGTTGCTGAAGCACATGAGTCAACCTCAGGATGCTACCGGACCAGCGCCATCGCAGGCGGCAGCCATGACCGCAAGTCGTTCATGGTCAATGTCCGGTAGGTACACACGGAAAACACAGGTGCCGTAGTATAGTAGCATTCTCAACGGCAAAAAGCTACTTCATGAGCATCATTTTCCCGGTCAGCGTTTCTCCGTTGAAACGCAGTTTGTAAAAATAGACCCCTCCGGCCAGTTGACCGGCGTCAAACCGAACCGAATGGAGTCCGGCCGGACGGTTTCCATTCACGAGTACCGCCAGCTCCCGGCCCAGGGGATCGTAGACCGCCAATTGCACGGTACCAGCTTCCGATAAACGGTAGGATAGGGTTGTTACGGGATTGAACGGATTGGGATAATTAGGCAGGAGTTCAACGGATGCCGGAAGCTCGGTCGATTCCGCTACGCTGACGGTCCTGTTATGTAAGGTCCCTAATTCATGCATCAGCGGATGCCGCGCGTCGATGCGGTCGTAGCCAAGGGCCCAGACCATGGCACCACGCAGCTCATTATCAACGATGTAATCCGCCTTCAGACGAAAGGTGGTGCTGTCATCAAAGGTTACAATGCGGGTGGAATCGGGATTCAACAGATACACTCCCTGACTGACCGGATCCCATTCCCGGGTCCAGCCGTTGTCTATCCGGCGCATGGCTTCGTGGTAGGGCACGGCCGCCCCGTTACCGGTTGTACTGGACACCACACCGCACAGTACACCCGCATTAAACTGGCGACCATAACTGGCCAGTCCGACTACAATTTTATTGCGGGGCAGACCCTTTTGACGGTAATGCTGCACACTTTGGTGAATGGAACCCGTGTTGCATTGGGAGTTGGACGGAGCAAACAAAGGGGAATTGTGCCCGGCGCGGTTGGTCCAGGAGCCATGAAAATCATAGGTCATCAACCCGAACCAGTCAACGTACTGGTTCAGCGCAAACACATTGTACCCATTCCGCCAGTCGACCGATGGCATGGCCATGGAAAGTTCATAGGCATCCGGCAGCTCGTCCAGAGCTTCACGCAGCTCGCGCACCAGCACCGTAAGGTTGTCGCGGTCGCCTGCAGCCGGATATTCCCAATCCAGATCAATCCCACCATATCCCTTCGATACCACATAGTCAACCAGGTTGCCGATGAACCGAGCCCGCAGCACGGAGTCGGCTGCAATGGCCGGAAAGGCGTCACTTTGCCCCCATCCACCTACAGAAATAATCGGCAGCACGCCCTCATCATGTGCCCGTTGTATCATTTCGGGATGTTCGGCCTGACTGGTTACCAGGTTGCCGTTGGCATCCGGCCAGATAAAGGCATACGCCAGGTGGGTAAGGTCATCCCACGGAACCTGGGAGGCCGGCAGGGTCGACTTCGACCAATACATATAATAGCCTTTTACAACCTTGTCCTGGGCTGACAGGCATGCAGCGTTGATGAGAAATAACAGGGTTGCTAAACCCAGGAAGCGTGTAGCTAGATTCATGGTAGTGCGAATGCGGTTTCAGCCAAAGACAGGAGCTGTAGATGATATTACTTAGTGTTAAGTTTACCAACGAACGGGCATAGTACAAAGCAATATCGGCACAAGAATGTCAAATAATGTTACGGTTTTGCAGTGGTTGAACTGTGGTCGTGCAGCCGCAAATTACTGACCAACGCCCGGGATATTATTGAAGTCAATGTCATGGAAGACCCCACTTATAAAGTAATGGTACCTGATAGCCGGGGCGTTGCGGATGTGTAGGCGAATCTGAGACGGAAAAGCCAGCTGTCTACCCCTTTTCCCGGGGCTCACACGCATAGTAAACCCCCTCGTGATGCATAAACGTACTGTCTTCCCGGTTTAAATCCAGCGGACCGCCCTCAAAGTTGGTCGCCCGGAAGCCGAGCTCCTGAAACAGACAGGCCGTGGAAGCAAAATCCCAGATGCTGCCACCCCCGATTTCCTTCTTGGGATGTTTGATCATACAGGAGGGGGGATGTTCCAGCACCCGGATGGCATTCAGCACCGATCCCCCGCCCTGAATCACCCGCATTCCCGAAAGGTCAAGTGCATCTACGGTCCCCTCCAGCAGCTGCCGAAGCTCTTCCGGATGAGGCGTTATATCGATGGGTTTGTCGGTCAGGTAGGTCAGGTAGTCATTCGGCTCCGGAACAACCCACGGGCTGTCATTCCGGTACACACCGTGCCCCTTAGCCCCATGGTAGAGGGTATCGGTGCTGGGATCATACACCACCCCGATCACCGATTCACCCTGCCGGGATACCAGCGCGATGGAGACCGAAAACCAGGGCTCTTTCCGGATGAAAGCCAGGGTTCCGTCGATGGGATCAATGCACCAGAAGTAGTCTTTTTCAAACCGGCTTCCATCGTCATCGGTTTCTTCGGTGAGCAGGGCGAGGTTATGCGTTTCGCAGGTAGGTCGCAAGTGCCGGAGTATTTCCGCCTCGCATTCCTTGTCTACGTGTGTGACCACCTGGGATGCATAATTGCTGCCCCCGTCTTTTTGTTGAAAACGGATCTCCAGATCCATGTACGACCGGATGATTTTCCCCGCTGCAAGAGCGGCTTCAATGGCGGTTTGTTTCAGGGGTAACAGATTCATTGTATAGGATGGTTTACGACTGCGTTGGTAACCCGTTCACGTTCAGTTTGTTTCAGGGGCAGTAACTTCATGGCAAAAGATGGTTGATCACTTCGTTGGTTACCCGCTCACTGTAGCTGTTGATTTTCCAGTGGCCCGGGCTCCAGCCTTTTAAAAATCGATGGAAATCGGCCCAGGCCACCCGGTACAGTGCCCTCCACTCGGATTCCAGCGCCGTATTTTCGGTGCCTATGGCACGGTGGAGGTGTTCAAAATAGGTATCCAGAATCCGTTTTTCCGTGACCTCGCATGCGTCTTCATCCAGACAGCTTCCGATAAAGTACGCTACATCCTGCATCCCGCAGCCTCCGCCCGTATACTGAAAATCCACGGCGGCAACGGCATCCTCGCTGGAAAAACAGAAATTGGCCAGCTTGGCATCGCCGTGAACGAGGGTTTTGTAGGAGCAGGAACGTAAGGTGTGGTCTATCAATTCGGCGGCGTTTTTGAGTCGTTTATCCGTGAGCGCCTCCAGCTCCTGCGGACGGGTTTTCAGGTGCCAGTAGGTGCCCTGCTCCCATAATCCATCCGGAGCGATACCCATAAAGCTGGCGTGAAACTGTGCAAGCCACTGCAAAACCCGATCGATTTCGGTCCACCGGAGCCGTGACTTTCGCAGGGGATACCCGCTGGAGTTGAGGTCTTCCAGAACGATGAGTACATCGTCATTGTGATGTGCCACGGCGAGGCAGCGGGGTACCCGGGCTTTGCTTGTTGTACTGTAGCGTTCATACCAGGTGGTTTCGACCTGGTACGATTTCAGCTTGCGCTGGTGCCCGATGTCGGTATTCCAGCCCCGGGGGTGGTCGCCGGTCGCTTTCGTTTGGATATGTTTGACTACGATGCTTTGGTAAGGTCCGCCCTGCGGTTCCATCCGCAGGATCTGACCGTAACCGCTCCAGAGCTCCTGAATCAGGGTTGTATTGCCAATAGACTCCGCACCGGTACACTGCAGGATAACATGCTTGAAGTAGGTATTCATAGGGGCTGAAAATACCAAAGATTACGGAGTTCTTAGGGTATTTCAGCCATTTCCGGTATAACGGTCTGATGGCTCGTAGTTGTTAGAACCGGTATGAGCATTCCTTCTTCGTCCGTTACAAATACAGAAGTATATTCCCCATCTTCCTGAAACCTGGCTTTCAGGGTATCCTGCCGAATAGAAAAGCGAACGTAGTTGACCTCTCCCTGGCGCCTCGCCAGCATTATACCTGGTAGTCTGATGTCTGAAGGTACGTTAGAAATTGGTTCAAGACGTCTGTCCCGATTGATGCGGAAAAACCGACGATTACGTAATCCATTATAGCAATCTCCACCTTTTTCACAGCCACTCAATTCAAGAAATAGATTGTTTTGAGCATCGAAACCAACAATGTGTCCTGAAAAGGATTCCCATGTTGCATCATTAGCTGATATATCGGCCAGCAACCTGGACTCCCGGTCATCTGCATGCACTTCAAATACTTTTACTTCCTGGCTTAAAATCCGGGGTATGCCTCCATTGGGAAACGTGTTTAAAAATCCAGTTGGATTGCGCAATACGTTAGACTCTACCAGTACATAGCCTGTGTACGTGTCTCCCGGTCTCACGACCTGATCAATCACCACTCGATGCTCCTCGGGGCTATATGTGCAGGCCGGGATGCCAAGGCAAATCATCGTCATGAGGCTAACCCAAAGCAGACCTTGGTTATAGCGATTCAAGGATAGCCTTTGGACGTTTAGCAGCTACTCTTAATAAGACCTTTGCCGGACCCTGTGGTTTGCGCCGGCCTTGTTCCCAATTTCTTAGTGTTGCAACACTTATTCCAAGTAAGCTGGCAAATTGATGCTGACTCATATCATATGAGTCGCGGATTTGACGTACGTCCGGATCTTCAATGTTATTCATTCGTGAAGCAACTTGTTTGCCTTTGCGAATCTCGCCAGCCTGGCGAATACTTTCCAGCAGCTCGTTGAACAGTTCTTGTTTCATTTTAAATACTCCATAACCATGTTTCTTAACAGTTTTAGTTGATCAGCCGTTAAATCGTCCGATTCATTCCTGGCGTAAGCGAAGAGCATGTATATCTGCTGTTTGGTGTCAACAAAGTAATATATAACGCGAATACCACCTCGCTTGCCATGTCCGGAACCAGCCCATCGAATCTTCCGCAAACCCCCACTTTGTTTGATCAAATCCCCACTATCAGGTCTAAGAGCAAGTTCCAACTGAAGTAACCTGTAATCTTGCTCGCCCAACAGTGAGGTAATCCGTTTCGTAAAAATGGGTGTTTCAATAAACGGCATATGTTGTAATTGAACTACCTAAATGTACGCCATTGGCACATGTAAATCAATGGCGTAGAGTTCGTATTGAGACTTGATTCTCTGGCTGGTAGAAGAATAGCAAATTAACGGCCTGGTGGTTAAGCGGAAGGGGCTATGGTAATAATAACAATCGCAATGTAGTGAATTACACGCCAAAACCAAACAACGCCAGGCAGTCACTGTCCGCTTGAACCGCATGTTAGTAGCCCCTTTTAGTAGTTGACATTATATGTCAAATGTGACATATTTAGGAATGGCAGTCACTAACAAATACATCGTTTGGCTACACGGAGAAATAAAGACTCCACCGTTCGGGGCTGACTCTAGGCTGAAAGCCGGTTTTTTGATGCGAAGACTGCAGCAAGGTGAGCATTTGGAGTTGCCTGATTCCAGACCAATGCCATCGATTGGCAAAAACTGTCACGAACTACGCATTAATGATGCCAATAAGATTTGGCGTATTGTGTATTACATAGATAGTGAGGCGATTGTTATTCTGGAAGTATTTCTCAAAAAGACTCAACAAACCCCGAAAGAAGTGATAGATCAGTGTAAAAAGCGATTATCACGTTACAAACAGATTACAGGAGATTGAAAGATGGATAAGCTAAAACGTCAAAACTTAGAAAAAGCTGGATTCCGCGTTGGATCAACCGCGGATTTTTTAGAATTGTCTCCCGAAGAAGAAGCGTATTTGGAGATTCGCCTAGAGGTTAGTGAACTTATTCGTTACCAGCGAAAAAAACGTGGTTGGACGCAAGTGCAACTAGCTCGCGCCTTGGGATCCAGTCAATCGCGGGTAGCGAAAATGGAAGTTGGCGATCCGAGTACATCTTTGGACTTGATGTTGAAGGGATTGTTGCGCCTTGGTGTAACCAAGCAGGAGTTAGGAGAATTACTCACAGGTAAATTTCGATTCGCACTCCAACCTGCATAGCTCTTAGCCCGAAGGGCTACTAACGGCCCTGCGGTTAAGCGGGAGAGGCTGTGGGATTTATGACAACCGCAATGTAGTGAATTGTCCTCCGTAACCAAACAACGCCAGGCAGCCATCGTGCGCTTGAACCACGTGTTAGTGCACTATCGAGCGATAAATTTCATGTCAAATCACAAACGTAGCTAGTTAGGGGAAGCTTTCAAGTGGACTTTAGATTCTTCGATTTAACCCAAACTTCTACGCCATTGTCAACGTTTTAACCTTTTTCGCAGGACGATGAACACTCAAGTCGTGCGTAGTTTGTAGATTTAACCAAAATTCAGGCGACGTATTGAATGCCTGAGAAAATAGCCATGCGGTATCTGGTGAAATACCACGCTTTCCCTTCACAATTTCATTGACGCGCTGCACTGGAATGCCCAAATGCGTAGATAGTTGCTTTTGACTAACTCCCATAGGCTCGAGATACTCTTTGAGAAGAATAGTTCCGGGGTGTGTTGCTATTCTATTTTTGGGGATCATAATGAACTCCGGTTACTAGTGATAATCAATAATTTGCACATCGTGAGCTTGACCGTCAAGCCATCGAAAAATAATTCGCCACTGGGCATTAATCCGTATGCTATAAAAACCCTGCAAAGCTTCAAGTCTACTACCCGGCGGAGAACGTAAATCATCTAATGATGTGGCGGCACTCAGAATATCCAGCTTGTAGATTGCCGACTCTTTTACCTGAGTAGGAATCTTTCGAACTTTCGCGCTGGATAAACCGTGAAATAAATCGTGCGTCGCTTTGTCATTAAATGATTTGATCATACCTAAGATTAACACATTCACGGAATGCATGCAATAGCAAGCTTACGTATACAGATGTGGTGACGAACGGTACTCTTCAGGCATGTAACGGCACAGCGATTAAGCGGGCGTGGTTATGGTTTGAATAACAACTGCAATGTAGTTAGATGCCCGCCAAAACCAAACAACGCCAGGCAGCCACTGTCCGCTTGTTACAGCGCAAACAAATGCTTATGAAACCGAGTAGTTCGTACCCGGACCGGATCCATGTTTTTTCAAAAGCTTTTTCGCTACAAGTTCGGCTAATGCTTTCTTAACCGTAGGGCTTGGAATATTCAACTGCTCTGCAATCAAACCTGATCGACTACCAGGATGATTTTCAATAAAGGTTATAATTGCTTTATCACGTGGAGATAGCGTTGCTGCCACACCAGTAATGTTAAGTTTTTCGGTCAATAATTGTTGAATATTAACTAAAGCATCGAAGAAAAAAGCAACCCACTCGGTAACATCTTCATTGGGTCTGCCGGCCTGACAACTACGCAATACCCTGTAATACTCCGCTTTACGACTTTCAATTTCATGCTCAAAACTCACATACTCAATCCAGGCATATTTATGTTTCAACAGCAATAAGGTCGCTAGTAACCTGCTTAAACGCCCATTCCCATCTTGAAACGGATGAATAGTCACAAACTCATAACAGAACAACGCACACTTAACCAAAGGATGTGTTTGTTGGTCTTTGGCGTACCAATCAATGAGAGCACCCATTGCATCCTGTGTTGGAAATCCCGGTAGTGTCGTTTGGAAAATTGTCTGTGATGTACCATCGGGCATTCTCGCTTCTACCGCATTACTTTGCTGTTTGTAATTACCACGATGCCAATCATCTTTTTGGCTAAAACGCAGTAGCGTTTGATGTAAAAACTTCAAGCTATTTTCGGTGATATCGATTTCCTTCCACGATTCTGAAATCATATCATGGGTGTTAAAATACCCAACGACTTCCTGCGAATCACGATCGACAAGCGTTGTGATATCAACGTCCAACAGTAGCGCCTCCACTTGTTCGTCACTTAATTGAGAACCCTCAATACGAGTTGATGCCCCGACACTGCGCACCGTAGCTATGGATTTTAACTGTTTTAGGGTTTGTCCTTCTCTTTTCTCAATAGATGACCAAGACGCATCAAATCGGTCTATTTGACTAATTCGTTTGATCAACTCCCAACTGAGATTGAGCGTTAAATTATGTACGGATGTTTTCATGTAAGAACAGCGAGCATATACGATATGATACGATAATATACGATTTAGATACGATATCCCCGAGGAGAAATGAATAGTTGGCAAGAAATTATCAAAGGATGAGGAGGGCGGTCTCAAGTTTTTAATGCAACACGTTGAGTTTAATGCTAAACTCAACCTATGGCAACACACAAAAGACTCACAGCTCATGACAGAGAACGTATTA
>LIHN01000017.1 GCA_001314545.1 Bacteroidetes bacterium HLUCCA01 | reverse complement strand
TATCGTTTTAAAGCCGAATTATACGATATATGCATTCAATTGCTCAAAAAAACAGGACTTGAACCTGCCAGAATCGGTCCAAGACTGTGCCTGGAGTACGGAAACCACATGAACATAAGTCACATGACCGTGTACCGCCATATTTATCAGAATGCTGCCGATGGTGGCCGTTTGTACACCTACCTGAGAACGGGAAGAAAGAAGGCCAAAAAAACGTAACACTACCAAAACCTTGCGTAGTATTATTAAAACCGCCGGTTTATTGACCAGCGTCCCGATTGTGTAGATAAACTGGAGTGAATCGGTAATTTGGAACGTGACACCATCGTAGGACCTGCAAAAAAAGGGGCCATTCTGAGCATTGTGGACCGGAAGTCGAGCTATTGCTGGTTAGCACAAATTCACCGTAAAACACCTCATAACACCCATATTGGTACCAGAAAACTACTTAAAGACGTTCGTGTTGGCATGAACTCAATGACCAACGACAATGGTCCGGAGTTTGCGCATCATCAGCAGACAGCACGCTATCTTAATGGAGGTTTGGTTCTGTTTTCCGTATCAAACCAACGAATCCGCACGCATCGAGCAGCTTAATAATCTGGTCAGGCAGTATCTGCCCAAGAAACGCGCAATTCGTTCAACCTAAAGAACTCAGACAGATTTGTGAAACACGTAACAACAGACCCCGCAAAAAACTTGGCTATTTAACCCCCAAAGAAGTATTCTTTGGAGAATCTATCATTGAAAATTTAACCGATGACCCCTAAATGAAAATCGGGCACTTCAAATGTGATTCTGCCCACTCTCGATGGACTTTAGTGAGACAACAGTTGGCACAAATTACCGATTTTTTTGAATTTTTCCGTGAATATGTGAGAGACCAGCAGTTGTAGAAAATTTTTGCGCTATTTCTAAATCAACACCAAGAGTATTGAGCAGGGTGTAGCTGTAGTTTCTGTTATTCCAGCACATATTTGATGTGTTATATGGAGATATGAGACCTTTAGCAGTTATATCATATGATTTTAAAAAATCTACACTTTTTGATTGCTTAATAATTGTCTCATAATCAATAAGTATGGGGTTTCCATCAACTATAAATATGTTTTTGGCGTGGATATCACGGTGAGCGTAGCCACTATCATATATTTCAAATATGACATCAAGTATCCTGCCAGCAATGGTCCTTTTTTCTTCCTTATTTAAATAATTAACTAATACATCTAGTCTGAGTGAATTGGGAATATATTCTTGCAGAATCCAACGCTTCCCGTTCTTTATACACTTTGGGAACCATTTTCTATCGTTAAATAATGAAATTGCTAGTAACTCAGAGGAAAATGAATTATTCCCGTCATTAGTATCAAAATACTGTTTAAGAACTGCTGGCTGACCAGTTTGGTATGAAATATACGTCTCCGCTCGTGAGCCAGTATGGACTTTTATTTTAACATCACTACTACCCTGGTAGCCTAAACTTATTGAATCAAGTATATCGGATTTCAAAGCCTTTCCGCCAACAGTAAGAACATAATCCATTGCCTCTACTTCGTCATCAGTTGTATGTATTGGATTCAGTCTTTTATCTTTAGGCAGCTTTTTATTTATAGCTTCTCTAATCTCCTGCTTAATTCCAAAAACTCTGGCATTACTCAAAAAAGGATGATATTTCCTTAATTTTTTCGAACTAAATATAGGAGTGTAATCATAGGCTACTACCAAAACACTCGGCTTACCACCAGATACTGGCCAAGGACCTTTATTCCAATTTCCTCCTCTTAGCGATTTTGATGAAGCCTCCTGCTGAGACTTATTGAGTTTAATTATCCTTTTAATATCAAAACCCCGACTAATTAGGTGTTTTATAATTGATCCCTCCCAGCCGTTTGCAGTAGCCCACTCCCTTATAACAAATACAGCTAATTCGCCACTGCTGAGATCTTTGGGTGTTGTTGGTGGATACAATTCTCTTAACCAAGGTCTTCTAATGGATAGTTTTCGTGTCAAGTCAACACTTGGAACGAAATTGTACTTCCGTAAGAAACTTAATAATCCTTCTAGAGTTGGCTCAATATCAAGTTGCAATTCTTTAGCAATATTTTTCAAGATTACTGCATAGTTATGGTCTTGCTTTAATAAATATCGAGGCTTCTCCCCGTCTCTAACTGACAACCCAGAAAAGTCAGCTTTATGAAAAACAACATGATAAGCTAATGATAATAAATACCTTAGGGGATCTGGTACTCGGTACTTACCTTTGTATAGAATTGAATTATCAAGAATAATTTCAGCTAACCTTGACTCGTAATAGGGCAAGCCTTCGAAACTACTTCCACTCTTACCTGTAACACTGTAAATATCACATTTCACTGACCCAGGCGATGGCTCACTTTCAAATACATCGGAAAGCTTATATAAATCTTCATCAGCAATAAGAAAGTCTAGATCTTCTCCTTCATCTATATGCGGTAGATTTTCAAACCACCGCAGAATTACGTATTTAATTTTTCTTTCGTTCAAAACATGAAATAATCCATCAACTCCAAAATGTGCTTTAGCATATCTCCTAGTTTGAAATAAATCACTTGTTCCACCCTTATAAATAGGTTCATTCACTCTATTGCTAACACTTTCAAAGGATGAAGATTCAGAATTGCCAATAAGAAGTGATGTTAGTTTTCTTTCTGTTTCCCCACTCAGATACCCCGTCAAATCTTTGAGTAGTAACCACGATTCCACGGTTCGTACCATCAACCATTTTGCGAATTCGGTTCGGATGGGGGCTTGATCCATGGCTGGGATGGGCAGAAGGAATGGCAGGGCCACATCCATATTGTCCTGGCCCATTTTGCTGTCTTGCATTAATTTTTGCATGATGGCTACAGCCTGGTCCCGTCGACCTAGCGTGTTCATGACGCGAACAAGGGTCATAGCTACGGATGCTCCACCTTCGCCTGCATTGTATTTGGCAATGAGCTCCTGAGCTGCGACCAACAGGAGTGTGGCTTTGTGTGATCTCAGTAATCGCGATTCGATTTTTGCGTCGTTCGTGAATCCCTTGTCCGGTGTATCAGGCGTTTCTTCGTGCGTTGCCAGCTCTTTTACAGCTGTATCGCCGGCTTCAGTTGCCGTTGAACCCTCCATTTCAACGGTATCACTCAGCACTTCAACCTCCCGTACCAGATCTTCCGCCGCACAGATGTAATCCAATGCACGGAAATAGTTCGTGTGTCCGGGCACAATCGACTGTTTTTCCCATTCCGAAAATAATTCTTCCGTCCAGGGCATGGCTCGTAACGATTTCTTCCAGTAACCCATTTCCGGCTCTGCAACATCGGCAGTCTCGTTGTGAATCCAACCTGAAGCTGCCAGCGCAGCTATCTGCTCCTGCTTTATTGCAACCACGTTCTGCGCATAGGAATCACGCTGCGACCAGTCTTCTACCGGACTCAATACACCTACACCGCCGATGTAGTCAAAGAAGGTGTAGGTTTTGGCTTGCAAGAGATCCAGCGTTGCCTGCGTCATGTTCCCTGTGGCGAGTATCAACACCGGGGATTGCTCGGTCAGCATGCGCTCAGCTCCCTGCAGCACGTCCAGCTCCTTGCCGTTGACATCAATTTTAAGCACATCCACCGATGGGTTTCCTTCAAAGTCCCACCAGCTGTCGAGCGTCACTACCTGAACGTCGTTTCCATCCTGCTCCAGCACCGTCAGCTCCGGCGTGGCTGTTTTACTCAGTCCTCGTTTGCCAGACGCGCTTCCGAGTGCCCGACCTACGACCTCCAGTCCGGTGAAACCATTTTCAACTTTGCTGATATCCAGATGCTTCCGCGTCTCCCCAACGGGTTCAAAGGCGTATACCTTCCCGGCCGGACCCACTTTTTGAGCGGCAGGCAGGGCATAGGCCCCGAACCCGGCGCCGATATCCAGCACGTTCATGCCCGGCTGAACAAATTCGGCCACAAAATCTACATCCGGGTCATACCATTGACCCTGTTCAAGGAGCACATAGGTAGACATCACTTCCAGAGAACTCGGGACGCTGTATTTGATACCGTGTTTCCCCTCAACCTGCAAATTCTCATGACTACCGTGTTTCCATTGGTAACGGGCAATTTTCGCAATTTCTTCGTCGGTGGATTTGGTTTTTGAATCCATGCTGTCTTTAGGTAAATCGGAAGGATGTTCCTCCGTGAAGGATGGTGTTGCCGGACGAGACCCGTCCAGGGATTGATAATCGGAGGGTGCAGCATTATTCGGAGTCTGCTCATCGATGGAATCATCATCGATTGTTGTATCCATAGATTGCTGCAATTTACCCACGGGATGAACATCCGATGCCACTTCGGTTTCATTGGGCTTTTGGGAGCTATTCGCGTTTGACGAGGTCTCCATGTTACGTTTCGGGATGTCCTGAACCGCCGCACCGGATACATCACCATCCCCTTCCTTGGACTTGCCAGCGGCGGTGCTTACTTTCGAGGAGGTGCGCGCCGCGGCGTCATCGCTACCGCCTGCAGACACATCGTTGCCCACCACAGGTACATTGTTGCCAACAACCGATACCTCGCGGCCAACCGCATCCGATACTGCAATGTGATCTTGCCTGAGGCGGTCTTCGGCGTAGGCGTGCCACATCTGGCGGAAGGCGTCGCCGAGGGCAGCGCCGAAGCGCTCACCGTCACACAGGGGCGAGAACGAAACCTGATCGCGCAGGCGCGCGCGGAGCCCGGCAAGGGCGTCCAGGTCGCCGGCCAGTCCGGCAGCTTTATCAACGTATTCATCCCAGGAGTCGGCTACCATCTCCGGCAAGCCGGCATTACGCAAATGGGTCACGGAGTGCCGGCCCGCAAAGGTCGGACCGGGATAGGTCACCACGGGCACCCCCTGCCACAAGGCCTCGCAGGTGCTCAGCCCGCCGGAATACGGCCACGGATCCAGAGCGATGTCGACCTTCGAATACGCTCCGAGCAGGTCTTCATGGGGCGACCGCCCTTCAAAAATGACCCGGTCCCGACCAATACCCGCATCGGCCAGCGCGCCCAATATTCGCTCCTGAAATTCCACACTGTCATACTGACCACTCTTCAGAAACAACTTGCTGCCCGGCACCCTCGCCAGCAACACCCCCCAACGCGACAACAACTCCGGATTGATCTTGCTCGGATTGTTGAAACAGCCAAAGGTCACGAAGCCTTGCTCCAAAGCAGGCAGGGGCGACACCTCCGGCGCATAGGACGGCGGCATGAAGCAGATGTAGTCATCGGGCATACGCACCAGCTTCTCTGTATAAAATTCCTCCACGCCCCCGGGCGTCTCGTTCCAGTCGGAGATGAGATAATCAATGGAACGCAGCCCGGTGCTGTTGAACAGTCCGCCCACCCATTTCACAATGACGGGAGCAGGCTCCATGGCCACCGCCCGCAGGCGATTGTCGCCGGCATGACCGGATAACTCTACCAGAATGTCAATTTCGTCCTCGCGGATCAGCCGGGCTACGACCTCATCGTTAAATCCCACCACCGACCGCCACTTGTCAGCACGGGTCGCGATGCGCTGGGTGATCTTGTCGTTGATGTTGTTGGTGGTGTAGCAGTAAATCTCGTAGTCCTCCGGGGACAGCTCCTCCAGTCCGCGGGTAATCATCCACCCCACCGGGTGCGACCGGAATCCGCCGGAGACAAACCCCACCCGAAGTCGCTTGTCGGGCGAGCGGTCCGCCGGCACCGGCCGTTCAGGTCGCTCAGCAGGAGCAAAGAACGCATCCCACTTCTTGTGGGCCTCAAAAATGTATTCGCGGGTACGCTCCGGATTATAATGCATGACCATGAGGTAATTGCTCATGGATTCCATCATCGGTGGCGGGGTGTCCAGGGCGCGCAGGTATTCCTTCTCCGACTCATCGTACCGGCCCATCTCCTGCAGACAGAGTCCGTAATTCACCCGAACACCGGGATTTCGGGGATTATCGTCGAGGACCTCTTTATACAAGACGATGGCCTCATCGTAGAGCGACTGTTCCTTTTTGGAGTCGGCCAGCAGCGATCGCGCTTCAACACTGTTCGGCTTGCGGCGCAGGAAGTCGGCCAGGAGTTCATCGGACTTTTCGAAATCCCGTTGCTTAATCAACGAACCGGCTTTTTCAATCACCGGTCCTTCGTAGGTGGGATCCATTTTCATGGCAATATCGAACAGCTCCACCGCCTTGGCAAAATTCCCCAGATTTTTATAGATAACCCCGATTTTAAAGGCGATGACGGCATTACCCGGGTCCAGCTGGTTGGCACGGGCATAAATCTGCAGGGCTTCCTCGAGTCGGGCCTGGGCCTGCAGGATGAGTCCGAGGTTGAGCAGCGCCTTCACGAAGTCGGGTTTCATCTGCACGACCTGCCTGGCAAAAGATTCCGCCTCGGCATACTTTTCCTGCTTGTATAGTGCCACCGAAAGGGTATGGTAGGTCTCCGGCTCCGTGCTGCCACCGTCCAACGCCGCACGCATGGCCTCCTCACACCGGGTATGATCGCCCAGAAGCGCATAGGCAATCCCGGCAAAATGATAGACCGGCCAGGGAGGGGTGCCGGATTTCATCAGGGGCTTTAAGACAGCCAGGGCCTCGATGGGTTTCGGTGTTTTTCGGTTTAACAGATTCTGGGCACGTTGGACTTGGGCTTTCACGACGATTCGATTAGTAGGTTAGTCTCTTGTTTTCACACGACAAACTGGCATTCGCAAAAAAGATGCCAAACCGATGGCACAGATTTTGCCCATAGCTATGCTGTAAACCGGTACGGGATCATCCCGGGAACCATCAAAAAAAATTTGAGAACCCAAAATGACTACCGATAACCTGAACAGGTGCATCAGGCGCGCAGTGTGGAACCATACCGCTATATAAGCCTGTGCCCCGGACTTCGGGCCGTCTGCTTTGGAGCGATGTATTCCGCAGAACGGGCGTTGAAGATGCTGTCATCCTGCAGCGAACCACAACGCTCCCTGTAAAACGGTATTCATCGAAGGTATGACGGTTTCCAGTTCCCGGTGTCTGCGCGGAAAGCAGCCACCTCAACCGGTAACCTTAAACGACAATCGCAATGATGAAGAATCCACATCTGAAATATCAGCAGCAAACGGTGATGAATGCTTCGCCGATGAAAATTGTGGTCAAGCTCTACGACCTGGCTATTCAGGCCAGCTGGCGCGAAGACGACAAGCGGCTTCGGGAAATTCTTTCCACCCTGATCAAGGGGCTGAATTTCGATTATGAAATCTCGGGTCAGTTATTCTCGCTGTATCAATATTGCCAGGAGCTTTCCCGCAAGGGCGAGTACCAGGAAATACGCGAGCTGCTGGAACCCCTGCGCGACGCCTGGGAACAGGCTGCCAATACCCATCCGGTAGCGGTAGGACAATAACCGGGACCGGGGCGGGTCCACGCACCGGAATCGCCCCGGAAAATCCCCGCCATGGTTTAATAACACAACACCGTTGAGGTCAGCACATGAGCAGTATTTCATCGTTAATCGCACAGAACAATCCCTACGAAGGCTTTGTACAGCAACTGGTCCAGCTGGAATCACGCACCAAAATCCAGCTTCAGCAGCAGCAAAGTACCCAAAACGAACGCAAAACGGCGCTTTCGGATGTAAACAAGGCGGTAACGCGTTTCACCGAAACGCTGGACAGTCTGCGCAGCGATGAAGGTCCCAATCCGTTTTCGCCCTTCTCCAACTCGGTTTCCGATGAGAGCGTGGTTCGCATCAACAGCGTCACGGATTTCACCAGCGCCGCCAGTTTCAACCTGGACGTACAGCGACTCGCCTCCAAAGACATCGCCCTGACCCAGACCCTGGCCGCAGACGGCACCGACCTGGCCGCCACGGGAACCGGCGATATCACCATCACCATCGGCGATGTGACCGAAACCTTTTCCCTGGACACCACCGGAAAAACCAATTCAGAAGTGTTGCAGGAACTCAGCGAGTCCATCAACACTACCTTTGGTGAGCAGGCCGGTGCTTCCCTGTTTAGTGTGAACAGCACCGATGTGCAGTTCTCCATGAAATCCAACGAAACCGGCTTTGACAACCGCATCCAGATTGACAGTGCCAACGGCGACCTCGCCGCGTTGACCATCTCCAAACTGACCCCGGAAAATGAGCTGGACGCCCAGTTTACCATTGACGGCGTGAATTTTACGAGGGGATCCAACGAGGTGACCGACAGCGTCAACGGCCTGAGTTTCACCCTGCTCAAGGCATCGGATAGCGCGGTCACCATGGATGTTACCCGCGACCTGGAAGAGGCCCGCAGCAAGGTAGACGAATTCGTTTCGGCGTTTAACAACCTGAACAAAAGCATCCGCGACCGTACCTTCCTGGACGCTGAAAACGATCGCCGGGGTCCGTTGCAGGATATGCGCGTAGTGCGTAACCTGACCGTGAATCTGCGACAGTTCGGCATCCTGTCTGACAGTGCGGCCGGTACGGGGGATTTCAGCAGGCTCGCCGACATCGGTATCGAGTTTGATCGCGATGGAACCATGAAAGTGGGCGACACTGAAAAGCTGAATGAGGCCCTGGAGACCAATCCTGACGGGTTGCAGCAGTTCTTCACCTCGGAAACCAGTCCGATCACCTCCATGCTGAATGAGGCCAACAGCTATGCTGAACCCACAACGGGACTCATTGCCACGCTGACAGACGGGGTTGACCAGCGCATCGAAAATCTGGGTCGACGTATCACCCAACAGGAGAAATTCCTCGCCCAATATGAAGAGCGGCAACGCGAGCAGTTTACCAAACTGCAGATGATCATTGATCAGGGCGAGACCCAGTACAACCAGATCATGGCTTCGATGGGCTTCATGCAGTAATCACGGCACGGTTTTGGCTTCAGACAACAGGTACAGCTATCGTCTGCGCCGCACGGTTATGCGCCAGATTAAAGGGCTCTAATATTTTTTATTCCGCAACCTGTTGATAATCAATGGTTTGAATAAAGAAATGAAAATTTAACTTCCGGCAAATCGTTGCCGATAATCATTATACCAGTGGAACACATCTTCCATGTTTTAGACACGCTGATACAGGCCAGCCGGCAGATTTTGCTGGAGCTGGACAAACCTGCGCCATCCCTGGAGGATATAGCCTCGCTGATGGAGTCGCGGGAGCAGCCGATGAAGGCACTGCAGGCCGAGTCGGAGCGTGGTGGTGCACTGGAGGCAACCGATGCAGATCGGGAGCGGTTGAAAATGCTGTTCGAGGAGTTCGATCGGATCAACACGCTGCTTCTGCCGAAGTTGAATGCTTTGAAGGAAAAACAATCCGCGGTGGTTCAGAAGGCCAGGCAGCACACCCAGGCGCAGAACAAGTACCACGGCATTGAGCAACAAAAGGTTCTCGAAAAGCCTGATATTTCGTATTATAAGTAAACACAACACGGGTAACCATCCTCATGGATATTAACAGACTCAGCAATATTATCACCGATACGCAGTCGGCGGGCATGGCCCAGAGGACTTCGAATACGGGCGGAAACGCACCGGTTCAGGACTCCGCCGCGCAGTCGAATAAGGCTGCCGAAGTATCCGATAAAGTCTCCATCGATTCCAGCCGTGTGCGTAACGAGGCCGAGTTCGCCAAAACTGAGCTCGATAAACTCTCCCGCGGTTCCTTCGACAAAGTGCGTGCTATGAAAGCAGAACTCACGGAGTACGAAAACGCGATGAAGTCGTCACCGGAAGATGCGGCCAAAACGACCCTCGGTGCCAAACTGAACGATCCCGCCGTATGGGAGAACATCGCTGACGCCATGCTGGGCCGGTAACATCCCACGCCCTTTGTGAACGGCCTGACGGTCAGATCAACGCCCGAATCCGGATGCGCAGCAGGGTGATCAGGCAAAACCCAATGCACCCGTCGCACGGCAACATTCCGGACCATGGACGGCCACCAGGCAAAACCGGCATCGTTCAACCCCTTTTCCGGCACTGCAGCCCCTGTTGCAGTGCCTTTTTTATGTCTCCATATATCTTTTGATGTGAGCACAATTGCGCTTAAATTCCGTTTGCACAACGCAACTGAATCAACAGTGTCTTACAACAGCCCCGGCAACCACCCCCGGCGGGTCATCGCTGTTAACTAACAACAAGGTCACGGTAGCACATGAACGGCAACGTAGTACTCATTGATGATGACAACCTGCTGATTTCCTTTATGGAAGAGCAGCTCACCCTCAATGGCTATGCCGTTAAAGCCTTTACCTCCCCGGTAGATGCCATGGACCACCTTCGCTCCAGCTCCACCGATCTGGTGGTGACCGACGTTAAAATGAACGAGATGACCGGCGATGAGGTCCTGGACCAGATTCTGACCGAGTACCCGGATACCGGCGTGATCCTGATTACCGGTTTCGGAAACGTGAACCACTCGGTGAATGCCATGCGCAAGGGCGCCTACGACTACATCACCAAGCCGTTCACCCCCCAGGAGTTTTCCTACCGGATCAAGCGCTATTTCGATAACCGCCGGGAAGCCGGAGGTAATCCCCGAACCAGTCAGGAAAACGGCGCTGAGACCACTGCCACCGTCGGGCCATCGGGCGGACCGGCCGCACGAAGCGCGCTGCGTGAAAAAACGGCGTACATCAGCCGGTCGGGCTCCAACGAACCCAATACCGTGATGGTCGGCGAAACGGCCGCCATGAAACGGCTGCTGAGCATCCTGCCGAAAATCGCCCGCAACGACGCCCCGGTGCTCATCCAGAGCGAGAGCGGCACCGGCAAGGAAGTCTACGCCAAGCTGCTGCATCTGAACAGCAACCGCGCCAGCGGACCATACATCAAAATCAATTGCGCCAACCTGCCTACCGAGCTGGTGGAAAGCACCCTGTTCGGTCACATGAAAGGCGCCTTTACCGGTGCTATATCCGACAAGAAAGGGGCCTTCGATGAAGCCGACGGCGGAACCCTCCTTCTGGATGAAATCACCGAAATTGATATCAATGTACAGGCCAAACTGCTGCGTGTGCTCCAGGAAAAGGAGTTTCAGCGCATCGGCAGCCAGAAAACAACCCGCACCGATGTGCGCGTAATCGCCACATCCAACCGGAACATCCCTCAGGCTATTAACGACGGCGCTTTCCGGGCCGACCTGTACTACCGCCTCAACGTATTCCCCATCACAATTCCGCCTCTTCGCGAGCGCCGTGAAGACATCCCCCTGCTGGCCAACTATTTCTGCGAGAAGTATACCGACCAGTACCAGCTGCCGCCCAAGCATCTCGATGAAACCCTGATGCAGCACCTGCAGCAGCGCGACTGGCAGGGCAATGTGCGGGAACTGGATAACCTCATCCACCGGGGTGTGATTTTATCGCACGATGAATCCACCATTACCATCGACCATGTAGACAATAACATGTTCTCGGGTGTGGACCATCAGATGGGTCGCGAAGTGCTTTCAGATCTGCCGCTCATGCCGATCGAAGAGATGGAGCTGCAACTGATCAAGAAGGCGCTGGAACGTACCGGCGGGAATCAGAAGGAAGCCGCAAAAATTCTGGGGATATCAGATCGCACCATTCGTAATAAACTGCGGTAGGCTTACCTACTCCATATCCCCGAAGACACTGAGTCCCCGGAAGATGGCCTTGGCTTCGTTGAGTCGCTTGGTTTTGGACAAGCCGGCAATCAGGGCCCTGCGGTAATCGGGATTGGCCGGATCCACCTCGAACAGTTTGATATAGTGGTCGGTGGGGTAATCGTACCAGCCCTTCTCCATGAACATGGAGAGTCCTTCCATGACCTCCTCCCGGGTATCATCGGTCACATTGGCGGGCAGCAGCGGACCGTACATCACCTCGAAGTAATACGCCGCTTTCTCGAAATCGTCCAGCTCGGTGGCGAAGACAAACAGGAGCTTGAGGTGCTGATGGTCAACGGCGCCCTGCCGGAAATGAAAGATCTGCTCGTAGTAGCGGAAGGCTTCTTTGCGTAGTCCGGCTTTGAAGGCCAGATCGGCCAGCTGCATAAGCAGGGTTTCGGAGGCCATGCCTACGTCGAAGCCGGCACGTGAGGGCCATCCGGCCAGCGACTTGAAATCTTCCAGGGCGTCCAGGGCGGCTTTCCAGTTTTTGGCAAGCTGCTGGATGCGGAACTGGATCAGATAGGGCAGGTACTGCTGGGGTTCGGCTTCTATAGACTGGCGGGCCAGGTCCAGGGCCTGGGGCCAGCGGTGTTGTTCGGCCATACAGCTGGCCAGTCCGTTGATGGCCGCCAGGCGGTCGAAGGGCAGTACCTGGGTACGCTTCAGCAGAGCCCGGTAGGCCGATGCAGCCTGAGCAAACTTCCCGTCGTCAAAGTAGGCCCTGGCCATCACAAGGTAGGCCTGCATAGACGGGGGCATGATGGCAAATTCTTCCTCCGGATCCACCAGCTTGTACAGGGGGGTGGTCCGACGGATGGGCAGCACAAAATCGCGCATGTCCAGATTCAGATTGTAGACCACACGGGTGGCGTCGGGAATCGACCAGCCGTCAAATACTTCGCCGCTGACCCGGCTTCTCAGGTTGGGCAAAAACCGAACCTGATAGAAAATCTGTCGTTCGCCGCGGTCTGCCGTCTGAATGCGTACGGGGAAAAAGCTACGTGCATCCATCTGCGACAAATCCGGCATGTGGTAGGGCTCAAAGCGCTCGTCATCTTCCAGAAACAGCGTAAAAGATGTTTCACTATCAGCGAGAAACTGGTTCCACAGTCCGGCTTTGGATGAACCGGGTTCGTACTGCACAACGTCAACCCCTGCAGGCAATGGCTCGGAAGGCAGATCGGGGGTGATCAGGGTCACGGTTTCAGCCATCTCCACCCATCCACGCAGGGTATCGGCATCCATAAACCGGAGATCGGTCACGAAATGTACAATAGCTAAATCCTGTCTCTCGGCGTCCATTAGCGTTCTGTTTTCATCCGGTTACAAAGGGTTGCGGTTTCATCTTGGTTCAGGCTGGCCGGACCGCCAAAGGATTCGGTACCAGGGTAGTGCCGGCAGGAGTCAGGATAGCCGGATGGTGTAGATTGTTGTCGTTGTGATTATCGGCCAAAGTAGAGGTTTGCCTTAATTGAAGTGGAGGTTTACCGTAATTGCGTGCGCCTCTTCATTAGATGTAATCCAACAGGGTGTTGTTGATCATGCGGGTCTGCACCGCCATGGAGGCTTCGTAGGAGGTCTGCACACGCTGCATTTCGGAGATGGAGGCCGCAAAATCGGTATCTACCAGTCTGCTGATATCGGTAGACAGCACTATCTTGGTCGACTCATACTGCTCAAACATAAACTCCATCCGGTTGATATTGCCCCCAAGGCGCGAAATACCGATGGTGGTACTGTCGATGGCCTGATCTATATCGTTGAGGTGCGCATTCAGGGCCTGCCCGTCGTTATTCCGCAGGGCGGTCTCGATGTCGGCCATCATCTGAAACAGCTCATTCCCGTTACCCAGATCGGTAACTTCGGTACCGGGAATACTGATATCAATGCGCACGCCGTCAGCAACGGCAATTTCCGGAGCGTTGGCGTTGCTCCGGTTCAGCACCCCGGAGGGCTGGGTATCATCCAGCACAAAAGGCGGCTCGCCGGAATTGGTGCCTCCAAAAAGGAAACGGTCGCCATAACTGGTGTTCAGCGAAGCCACCATGGTGTCCCGGATGTTCTTGATTTCGTCGGCCATAGTGGCGCGTACATTGGCGCTGGACGAGTCTGTGGCAGCGCCGGTGACCAGTCGCTTGACATCCACCAGGCGTTCAATGATTTCATCGGTAGCTTCCTGGGCGAGGCGGGCCTGACGCAGTCCGCTGCTCAGGTTATCCTGATACTGCTCGGCTTTGCGCAGGTTGTCTTCAATGTTGCGGCTTCGCACAAAATTGATGGGGTTGTCAGACGGGAGGCGTACCGTTTTTCCGCTGGAAAGGTCGGACTGGACCCTGGCCATGTGCGTGCGGTTTTTGGTGATGTCCCGCAGAAAGTCGTCATAAATTATCTTCTGGGTAACGCGCATAAGGTCACCGTATCAAACTTAGTAATGTGTCATACATCTGCTGGGCCGATGCCAGTACCCGGGCCGAGCCCTGATAGGCATTCTGATACTGTATCATCATGCCCAGTTCCTCATCCATATTCACGCCCGACTCCCGCTCCTGCTGAACTTCCAGCATGCGGATTTCCGCATCACGGGTTTCCATCGTGGTGGAAAGTTCGGTAATCCTGCTGCCGGGCTGGCTGATCAGTTCGATGGAGTAATCTACCAGTTTGCGACCGTCCAGGATGACTTCGTTGCGTACATCGGCGATCTGTGCGGCGATGTCTCCGTTTCCGGCTTCACCGGCCGCCGATGCGGCCGCGATGTTGCGGAGATTACCGGTTACCTGCGGGTTCAGCTTAATGCTTTCCGCCGTGGTGCCATCGGGATCAAAAAAGGTGCGCTGAAAGTCATCGTCCAGACCAAAACCCTGCTGGTGGAGTTCGTTGAATCGGGTTACGATGGTCTCCGCCAGGGTATCCAGCCGGTTCTGAATGTC
The DNA here is from genome assembly GCA_001314545.1 of Bacteroidetes bacterium HLUCCA01. Taxonomy (GTDB): domain Bacteria; phylum Bacteroidota; class Rhodothermia; order Balneolales; family HLUCCA01; genus HLUCCA01. The sequence goes on along the minus strand of LIHN01000017.1, from coordinate 174,602 downwards.
GGGAATCTCTTCACTGTACATATCGATGCTGCCGGCCAGACTGCCGCCGTCAGGATTGAGTACTTTGCCGTTGTCCAGGAGCCGGAGGTAAACCTGCTTATGGTCGGTATCTATTTCGGCGCGCAGTTGCTGCGACTTGCTTTCGTTGACCACCAGAATGCCGCCGACGCGCAGCTCAAGGGTACCGTTTTCAGCAACATGCTTTTCAAAGGAGACCAGCCCGGAAAGCTCATCCAGCTTCTGACCTTGCAAATCCATGCTCCGGTAGTCGGGCTTGCCCGCAGCTACAGAACTGGAAATGGTCTGGTTCAGTGATGCCAGGTCTTTGAGCAGACCGTTGATCTGGGTGACGTCATCGGTGATGTTGCGTGTTACCAGTTCGTTGGCTACCTGGATGCTGGAATTCATGTCGTGGAACTTGTCGGTCAGCTGACGCGACTCCGCGAGGAGGGCGTTGCGCACGCTCATGTCCTGGGGATCGGAGGCTACGTTGGAGAAGGCATTGAACACGCGACTGACATAGGCATCAATATCGCCGCCGGTATCGGAGGCCAGGGTAGACTGCAGCTGTTCGAAGATGGCACTTTTGCTGCTCAGGTACCCCATATTCATGCGCTTGTCCATGAGCTGGGTGTCAACCAGATCGTTGCGCATGCGGGTGAGCTGGGTAACGTTCACGCCCAGGCCAATCTGACCAACGCCCATGCGTACTGCAACCGGCGCCGTCTCAATACGCTGACGGGAGTACCCCGGCGTATTGGCGTTCACCAGGTTATGTGCCGTTGTACCGAGCTGTCGCTCAGCCACGTACATCCCCGATTTTGCCGATTCAAATAACGCCCGCATGATCAGGCCTCCTGATTAACCGCAATGCCGGATGAAAACGTTGCTTTTTGTCCGGTGTGGCTGTAGTGTGCACTTTTTTCCGTTTCCAGGGTGTACATGGCACGCATCATAGCAGAGTTCTGCCGTTGGGCAAACTCCAGAAGCTGTACCAGTTGTCCCTGGTGACGCTGCAGCCACTTGATATTCCGGGCCAGGGCATCCTGCCACTCCTCCAGAAACATGGTGTACTGCGGATAGAGCGATTTGAGTCCGGTAAGGGAAAGCGGAACCGACTCGCGCTGGTCAGCGGGGATACATCGCTGCAGTTCGTCAACAAACGCCTTTTCCCTGGAGCGAAACGAGCCGTGTAAGGCAGCGTGCTTCTCGGTAAGCGATTCTATGCGGACTACATCCTGCATGATGATGGCATCAATTTGTTCGTCAATCGTCTTAAAGAGCTGATCAAACGTGGTGTTCAGCGCATGAACATGCTCAGAAAGGGCGTTTAGCGGACTGTCATTTAGTGCGGTCATGGCTGTACGAATTAGGATTCATCGGAATTGGAATCCTGCTGTGCGGGAGTCCAATGTTGCATTATCATGTCTGCCATGCCCAGCTTGCGCTGTGCCGCAAGGGTGGTGGACAAGGCATCGGTGACAAACTCCCGGTACATGCTGGCCGAAGATCCGCCTACGCCACTCATATTATCGGTCATACTGAAATTATTTTTAGTCATTTCGGTGACCAGATGTCGGGCGAAGAGCTCTTCGAACTGTACGGCAGTCTGTTCTTTTCGGATTTCTTCATGCCGGGTGGCCGAAACCACGGCCGGAGTCAGGGATATGGTGTTGTCTACATTCATGGCTACATCACAATGAGTTGTCCGCGGAGGGCGCCGGCGCGATCAATAGCCTGAAATATGGCGATGATATCGCGCGGACTCAGTCCGAGGGAGTTCAGGGAAGCGGCCAGCTGCTGTACGTTGGTATCGTCACCAAGAACCAGGGTCTGGGCAGCTTCCTCACTGATTTCAACACGGGGAATTTCACCTACAACGGTTTCGCCACCGGCAAACGGATTGGGCTGCACTACGAAAGGCTGTACCTGGGTGCGGACCGATACATTCCCGTGGGAGACCATCACCTCATCAATGCGAACGTTGCCGCCGGCTACGATGGTGCCGGTTCGCTCGTTGATGACCACGCGGGCCGGAGTGTCTACCTGGATGGACTGTTCCATGATGATGCTCACAAAGATGTTGGCATTTTCAGGTGCACGGAAGGCTTCAGGCCACATAACCTGTACCAGTCCGGAGTGATTGACCCAGGCGAGGTCTTCATCGAATCCGTTGTTGATGGCCTCGGCAATACGACGGGCGTTGGTCAGGTTGGGATTGCGCAGCACCAGGCCCAGGGGCATGTTGGTGTTATGGTTGAAGGTCAGATTGCCTTCTACCAGTCCGCCGCCGGGCACCGTGGCTGTGAGGGTCTGGTTGCGGGTGACACGGGTTTCGGAGTTCTCAGCGGTGAGTCCGCCCACGATGAGGGCTCCCTGCGCCTTGACGAAAATATCCTGGTTGTCAGGGTCCATCAGCGGGGTTTGCAGCAGAATACCGCCCTGAAGACTGCTGGCATCGCCCAGGGAACTGACGGTAACATCAATCTGGCTGCCGGCCGCGTGAAAAGGACTGAGTCGGGCGGTGACCATGACGGCGGCAACGTTCCGGGTACGCAGACGCTCGGGGTCAACGGTGATGCCGAAATTTTCCAGCATATTGGCAACCGACTGCACGGTGAACACCGAACCCCGGGTCCCCGTGGTACGGTCGCCCGAGCGGTCCAGACCGGTTACCAGTCCGTACCCGATGAGCTCGCGGCTCTGTGCATTTTGTACCTCTACCAGATCTGACAAGCGGGTTTGTGCCGGGGCAGGTTGCACATCCTGTAAGAGCAACACAACAATAAACCCCAACAGAACCAAGCCCCGGCACACCGCTGTAGACAGGTGGGTCTTACGACCGTATTTAGACGCTGATTTCATAATGTAATACGACTGATTGTACTGTTGCAGAGATTACTGCAATTCCCGTACCAAAATTGCTCCCACCAGGGTGGCACCGATGCCATACATCACACTCCGTCGCAGTTTTCCGGGCCTGCGCCACGCCTGACGCAGCGATTCTTCCTTCTGGTAGGATATTTCCGCGTTGGCCACCCGGTACGAGAGCACACTATTGGTGTTGTCAACATCGTTCGGGCGCACCATACCGGAAAGTTTTACCCAGTGCTTCTCGCCGTTGATTTCGGTGGCGCGCGACCCCTCCACCACCAGATCGCCATTGGACGTTACATCCACAATGCGCACACTCAGGTTCCCCTGGAGCAGCTGTTGCTGGTTGGCCAGAAAGTTGGCGTTGCTGTTGGAGTTCACACTGGCATCGGAGCTGAAAAAAGGTTCGAGCGGCATAAAATTACCTCCCAGCGAGCCCTGCATGGAACCCAGTTGATTGCTGCTGGAGCGTTCATCCCGGGTGGAACTGCCGGAAATGTTTTCCACGAGGACAACGGTGATAACATCGCCTACTTTGTTGGCTTTGTTGTCACGGTAGAGCGAGTGCTGAGCGGAGGCGGGCAGGGCCGCACTCAGACTGAGCAACAGGGCGAGGGTGAATAATGCGATAGTTTTCATAGGGTTTGTTTCCATACTACTTCTCCCGGACCGCTGACTTCGGCCAGATAGGTCCGACGGGTTTCTGAGCTGTAAATTCGGATTACATCGCCCGGCTGCCCGTCTTGTCGGGCGGTTGCGGGGATGGTAACCTGCATAAAGTCGGTCATAAAGACGAGGATGATCTGATCGCCGGCACTGACCACGGGCGGGGTCCAGATATCGCTGCGGCGTACGGGCTGGCCGGCCAGCAGGGTCCGGCGCAGCTGCATACCGCGGATTTCATCCAGATCGGTCACATAGTCGCCATTCATCCGGGTTACATCCACCCATTCGGTGGTAAACTGGTCGGTTGTGAGCTCCTCGCCCGACAAGATGCGCGTTGTGGCAACCGGCAACATAGCCGATTGCTCCACCTTCAGCTGAATGTCAATGCTCCCGCCGGGAGTGAGCACTTCGAAGGTGGTGTATTCTCGTATTTCCCCGCTTTTGGGCGTGACGGAGCGTATCTGCGAGGGCGACAGCTCGGCAATGCGATTGGGGATCCAGCGTGGTGACAGCGAAAAACGCGCCGTTTCAGAGGCGATTCCGCGTTCATTCAGTGCTTCGGCGGCCTTTTGAAGGATGGTTTCCACCACCGCTTCCCGATGATCACGAATCTCCAAAGCAGGCGGGATAGTGATCGTGGCTGCAGGCAAAGCAGAGGACTCCACGCCGGATTCCCCTTGTATCGCAATACGTTGACTGCCGGCATGTGCGGGCAGGATGCACATCCAGACAAGCAACAGCGGTAGTATAACCGCTTTGGCGGCGATGCTGACCCGGTGCATTGTTTGGAAGCGTTTCATAACAAATTGTTTTGGATTTCGGTGAGTTTCGCACCCGTCTGTTGAATCGGGCTGGTTAATCAGTGAAAGCGCTGAGGGTGTCGGCCGGCGAATCAAAACTGGTCACGCAGCCGGAGGCAGCAATCTGCTGCGCGGGCAGGGATTACCGTTTAATACCGTTGGTCACCTGCATCATGTCTTCAGCGGTCTGTACCATCTTGGAGTTGGTCTCGTAGGCCCGCTGGGCTTCAATCAGGCGTACCATTTCCGTGACGATGTCCACGTTGGACTGCTCCAGAAAGCCTTGTCGGAGTACGCCGAAGCCCTCAGAACCCGGCGCGCCGATAATAGGCAGGCCCGAAGCCTCGGTTTCGCCGAAGAGGTTATCACCAAGTGCAGATAATCCGCCCGTGTTGACAAATTTGGCCAGTTCTATCTGTCCGAGGTCAACCAGGCCCTGCGATCCGGGGAGCTCGGCTGTTACCACCCCGTCCTGGGAAATCATGATGCCGATGGCGTCCATGGGAATCTCAATCTGGGAAGCCAGGGGCAGTCCGGAGTTGTTGACCAGCATCCCGGAAGCATCGCGGTTGAAATTACCGTCGCGGGTGTAGGCCACCGACCCGTCGGGCATTTCAATCTGGAAAAAGCCCTCGCCGCTGATAGCCAGGTCGAGCGGGTTCCCGGTCTCGCTCACCGAACCCTGCATAAAATTCCGGATGGTAGCCACTGCACGTGAGCCATGCCCGATCTGCAGGGATGGCGCATCGTTATTGGCCTGGTTACCGGCCGAACCCTGTCGGGAGGTGGCAATATTTTCGTAGAACATATCCTGAAACGCGATGGAACTGCGCTTGAAGCCCGTGGTATTCACGTTGGCCAGGTTGTTGGCTATGTTGTCTACCGTTTTTTGCTGGGAACTCATGCCCAGGGCGCCGGTTGTTAATGCACGTAACATAGGATAGCGGTCTTGGTTTAGTATTGTCCTAATTTGGTGGTAGCCTGTGAGAGCATCTCATCGGCCGTACGCATGGCCCGCTGGGCCGATTCAAACATCTGCATGGTCTGCATCATGTCAACCATTTCTTCCAGCGCATTCACATTGCTCTTCTCGAAATAGCCCTGCATGACGGTACTGTTTTCCGATTCGTTCAGGGTTACTTTTTCCTCATCGGCAAAGAAGTACATCCCGGCCTGTTGTTGTAATGCGGCCACATTATCGGGCTCCACAATACGCAGGCGGTCACGGACGCGGTCGTTGACGCGGATCGTGCCATCGGTGCCGACTTCAAACTTCACCTCGCGGTTCTCGCCCAGGGCCTGGTTGAGTTCGGGCAGGGCAATCGGTCCGTCCTGTCCCATTACCTGGGCTCCGCGCTCGTTGCGCAGGTTCCCGTTCCCGTCCAGCATGAATCGTCCGCTGCGGGTCAGGTACTCGGTACCATTTTCTTCCACTACAAAGAATCCTTTTCCGTTGATACCGAAATCGAATTTACCGCCGGTCTGCTCGAGCACACCCTGGGCCATCACCGGTTGCGACCCGGTACGAACGGAGGTAAACATCTCCCCGTCGATTTCCTCGGTGAGCATCGTCTGAAACATCTTCCCGCTTTTAAATCCGGCGGTGTTGATGTTCGCCAGGTTGTTCGCCGTTATTTCCTGGGCACGTTGCAGCATTTGCATGGCCTGCATGTGCGTTTGAAAACGATCGATCATAACATGGTTGACTTGACAGTGAGCCCCTCGCGGCCAACCCCGGAGGGATCGGTTGCGCGACAGGCATGATATAATGACTCTTTTCAGCCCGGCCCGGAGCATCTCCGGCGGCATTATCTTTGCAATCAAACCGAACCGGAAACACATTGGTATCCGCCGGACCGGCTGTTGCCTTGAAACACGATTCACCCAAAACCATGCAAAAGCTGTGCCATCCTTTTTGGTATCAATTTTGCACGAAGGGCTGTCAGTCACCCTGTGTTCACGGCGGCCGTCCGGAAAACTTCCGGTTTACCCCGCCTCCTCCTATATCAGTTATGAGTCATTGCGGCTATGTCTGACCAAAACGAAGACACCGAAAAAACCGAAGAACCGACCGCGCGGAAGATTGAAAAAGCCCGTGAGGATGGAAATGTCAATATCAGCAAGGAAATATCTTCCGTTGTCCTGCTGGCTGCCTCCCTGATGATACTGGCGGGTTTCGGTACGGCGATGTATACCTTGATGGAAGGACTCTTTGAGCACTTCTTCAACAACGCCGCGGCCCCGCTGGATAATATTGACCATGCCATGGAGCACCTCGAACTGGCGTTCTGGTACGGTTTTCAGATGATTCTGCCCGTGCTGATCCTGCTCACCGTACTGGCCCTGCTGGTCAACATCGCCCAGACCGGGTTCAACTTTTCCTTCAAGGCCATGGAAGTCAAGGGATCCAAAATGAATCCCATCAAGGGGCTCGGCAAGATTGTCTCCATGCGCAGTATGGTGGAACTGGTCAAAGGTATTGCCAAGCTGGCTATAGTAAGCCTGGTTATCTACCGGACGGTTCAAAATGATGTGGAGGGATTTTTATCGTACACGGTCATGCCCCTCGGCCATACCCTGAGCGAATCCGGCAATTATATCATGATGTTTGTCACCCGGATTTTGTCGGCCCTGATGATTCTGGCCATTGCCGATGCCGCCTATCAGCGGTTTCAGTACCACAAAGACCTGCGCATGACCAAGCAGGAGGTAAAAGACGAGTTCAAGCAGATGGAGGGTGATCCCCACGTGAAGGCCAAACGCAAGAAATTCGGGATGCAGCTGCGCATGAAAAAACGGCTGGACCATGCCGTGCTGGCCTCCGATGTAGTAGTCACCAACCCGACGCACTACGCCGTAGCCCTCAAGTACGATCCGGATAACAACGAGGCTCCCATCGTCATGGCCAAAGGTCAGCGGAAAAAAGCGCTGAAAATTCGTGCGCTTGCAACCAAGTATGGCATACCAATTGTAGAGAACAAACCCGTAGCCCGTGCGCTCTTCGCTACGGCTGCCGAAGACCAGTACATCCCCGGCGATCTCTTCCGGGCCGTCGCGGAAATCCTGGCCTACGTGTACAAACTCAAGCAGAAAAAAATCTCCTAAATGGGAAACAGCGGCTTTAATCTGGAATTTCTCAAGAAAATGTTCTTCCGCACCGACGTGATTGTCTCGTCGAGTGTGGTAGGAATTCTGCTGATTATGATTCTGCCGATTCCGGCCGTCCTGCTGGATTACCTGCTCGCCATCAGTGTTTCCCTTTCGCTTCTGGTACTCCTGGTGGCCTTCTACACCCTGAAACCCCTGGAATTTGCCGTATTTCCGGGGATGCTCCTGGTACTTACCCTCTTCCGGTTATCCTTGAACATCGCCACAACCCGCCTCATCCTGGCCGAAGGGTACGCCGGAGAGATGATCCAGAGCTTCGGCGGATTCATGACTCAGGGCAATTTCGTCATCGGGATTATCATCTTTGCCGTACTGATCATCATCAACTTCATCGTAATCACCAAGGGTGCCACCCGTATCGCTGAAGTAGCCGCGCGATTCACCCTGGACGCCATGCCCGGCAAGCAGATGGCCATTGACTCGGACCTGGCAGCCGGACTGCTTTCTGACGAGGAAGCCAAAAAACGCCGCAGCGAGGTTTCCCGCGAGGCCGACTTCTACGGGGCTATGGATGGTGCCAGTAAATTCGTGCGGGGCGACGTTGTAGCCTCCCTGATGATTACCGCCATCAACATCATCGGCGGACTCATCATCGGTACGATGCAGCAGGGCATGGGTATTGCCGAAGCCGCCGAGCTCTACACCGTACTAACCATTGGTGACGGTCTGATTTCACAGATTCCCGCCTTGCTGATCTCCACCGGTGCCGGTATCCTGGTATCACGCGCTGCCTCCGAGGCCAACCTGAGTGAGGAAATGAGCACCCAGGTGCTGGGTAACCCCAAAACCGTCATGATTGCCGCCGCCTTTATCTTTCTGATCGGGATGATGCCGGGTCTGCCCGCCATGCCTTTCTGGACGCTCAGCGGCATTTTTGTCTTTGTTGCCCTGAAGAACTATAACGCCGAGGAGAAAAAAATTGCCGACGATCTGGAGGCCGAGGCCGCCGAAGTTACCGCCCACAAACCAGACGATCCCGTGGAGAATTACCTGTTGCTGGATACCCTGGAGCTGGAAATCGGGTACAGCCTCATCCCCATGATTGAAACCGAACAGGGCGGCGATCTGCTGGAACGGATTTCCTCCCTGCGGAAACAACTGGCGGCCGAACTCGGCATCATCATTCCCCCCATCCGTATCCGCGACAATGTGCAGCTGGATGCCAATAAATACAGCATTAAAATGCGCGGGATTATTCAGGGCGAGGGTGAGCTTATGACCGGCTACCATATGGTACTGCTGCCCAGCGACTTCCGCCCGGAGATTCAGGGAATTCAGACCAAAGATCCCACCTTTGGCATGGACGCACTGTGGATCAGCAGCAAGAATAAGTCGCAGGTGGAAAAATATGGCCTGTCGGTGATTGAGGCCGGCGCCGTACTGACCACCCACCTGATGGAACTGCTGCGCAAAAACGCCCACAAGCTGGTCGACCGTCAGACCATGAAACGCCTCATAGACAACGTAAAAGAGCACTCGCCTGCTTTGGTGGATGAGCTCGTACCCGATCAGCTCAAGCTCGGAGATATCCAGAAAGTGGTCAAACGACTCCTCCGCGAGCGTATCTCCGTGAAAGATATGGTCACCATTCTGGAAACCCTGGCCGACCAGAGCTCCCAGACCAAAAATGTAGACGTACTCACCGAATACTGCCGCAATGCCCTGGCAGAGACCATCACCAACATGTACCGCACCCCGGATAACGAGCTGCATGTGGTGGTTCTCAACTCCCAGCTGGAAAGCCATCTTATTGGTCAGGCCCAGCAGGGCATGCTCAATTCCAATACCCTCGGACTCACCCACGACACCCTGGAGACCCTGTACCGAAACGCCTCCAAAACCTTTGAGGCCATGATGCAGGGCGGACTGGAACCCGTACTGCTCACTTCCCCGGTACTGCGCGCTACCCTCTTCGACTTTCTGGTGCCCATGTTACCGGAAATAACGGTATTGTCGTATAATAACATCAGTACCGATGTACAGATTAAAACCTTTGACCGCATTACGCTGAACCAGCCTGAACTTGCCGAACAAGCCGCCCCATGATTCTGAAGAAAATACTTGGTGATTCCGTCGATGAGGCCCGCGAGGAGGCCCGACGCTTGTATGGTGAGCATGTTGTGGTGCTGGAAACCTTTACCGGCAACGGGAAAAATGAGCCGTCGGGCGTTACCGTGCTGGTTGACAAGCCGGTTGCCGAACGGACCGTCACCGACGCTACGCCCCCGGGGAATTTCAGGAATGTATTTTACAAACGCAGCGATGCGGTGCGGATGAACAAGCCCGGCGAACCAGCTCCGTCTGCTGAACGATTCATGCCGGAGCAACCCCTGCCCACGCGATTTGACCCGTCGGCCAGGCAATCATCGCGGCTGGAGTCCCTGCGCCGGTATGCCACTGAGAACGATACCCTCCGGGGAAAAGAACTCAACAAATCCAGGCCTGCAAGCGAGCGTTTCAATCCTGACGGACGGTACGTGTCTTCCGGCGAAATTGACACTCCCGAAGAGCCCGCTCCCACAACCTCCCGCTTTGGCAGAGCGGCACAGGCTGTTGAACCCGCGCATACCAACGCTGCACCTCCGGAGCAAAAACCCGATTCCGGCTACCAGAAATCCACACCTGAGAGCAGCGATCTGCCCCTGGCGGAGCCCAAAGGATGGGATCAGTCGCCGTTGCGGTCGCTCAGCGCCGGCTACGAACAGCAATCCCGCCGGGAAATCGCTGCCCTGCATAAGCGTTTCGACCGTCTCGAGTCCTTGCTGGATGAAAACCTTGCCGCAGCCGACATCGACCTGGTTGCCCATCCTGCCTTTCAGCAGCTGGTTCAATCCGGCATACGTCCGGCACTGGTCTCTCGCTGGTTCACCGGTATCATCAAGAAAGGCACCGACCCGCTTAATCAGCCTGAAAAATTCATGCAGGAGCTTTCCGGCGTGGTCCGTAAAGCGCTGGACCGGCAGCCGGCTGATCCGGCCTCTCCCATTCAGGTTTTCATGGGTGCATCCGGCGCCGGAAAAACCCATCTGGTAAAACACCTGGCGGTGTATGCACAAAAGCATGGCAAAAACGCCCTCGTGGTATCCGTTAAACCGGAAGCGGATCCGGCCTGGTATACCGTACTGGAGCCGTTCTGTGCCGACCGCGGCATTACGCACTACATCTCGGCCCAGGACAAGGGCATCCTCGACCTGGAAGGTCGGGTAGACGAATTCGACATGGTGCTGGTGGATACGCCCGCACTGCCCATGAATAAAGAAAAAGCCTATCGTCAGGCCTGGTCGATGCAGCAATTATGGTCGATTCCCGCGGTGGAAGCTCAGCCTGATGGTCCGGTTACGGAAAATATTCCACGACTGGATGCCGAATTGAACTATGTGGTTAATGCCGCCAACGGTCCGTCGGCCATGAGCTACCTTTCTTCCCTGCATCACACCCTGCAGCCGGGCGCCGTCAGCTTCACCCACCTGGATGAAGTACAGCAATGGGGTCCGCTGATTCCGTTTATGGAAGAGATGAATGCGCCCTGCCGGTACATCGGGGCAGGGTTCAGCGAGGAAACCGGCATCCGCCCCTACGATGCAACCGAAGTCGCCCGTAACATTCTTCAGGATAGCTGAAACACCACCTCCCTATGAATCCATCTGCCAAACACAAACCTTTCATTTTTGCCACCGTCAGCGGTAAGGGCGGTGTCGGGAAAAGCCTCGCCAGTGTGAACATCGCCGAAACCCTCCGGCTGCTGGGGTATCGTACAGCTATTCTGGATGTGGATGCCGGTATGGCCAACGTGGCGACCATGTTCAATGTGTATCCGCCCTACTCGGTTACCGACTGGATGGAAGACAAATGCCGGCTGACGGATGTGATGGTGGATGCCGATGGAATTACGCTGGTGACCACAGCCAATGAACCCGGTCCGCTCACGGATCGCCACGACCTGCTGATCCAGGCGCTGGATCAGGTACTTGACGCACTGGCGGCAACCCATGATTTTGTGGTTATTGACACTCCCGCCGGACTGGGTGAGCTCAATCTTTGGGCGCTGGACCGTTCCCGGCTGGGTGCTATTATGCTGGTTGACGAACCCACCTCGGTTTCGGATGTGTACCGCTTCTGCAAATATGTACTGGGCATTGATCCTACCTACCCGTTTGCCGTCATTGTGAACATGGCTGAGAGCGATGAAGCCGCTGCACAGGTACATGAGAAGTTCAATACCATCGTTAAATATTTCCTGCAGACGGAAATTCCTTCGATGGGCTACATCCCGCTGAGTAATACCATCCGCGATTCCATCCGCAAGCAGACCCCGGTGATGCGTATGGACCCCGAAGAGGAGCTGGAACGGGAGTTTTCCTTCATCGCACAGAATATCATTGCCCTGGCGCGCGAAATGCAGCGCCGTGATTTGCAGCGAAGTAACGTGAAATAAGCCACATTTTTCACGTTTGATGTCGGAAAACGGTCTGATTTTTGCGTTGATGAAGATTAGACAATCGCTGCAATCAGTCGTGCAGTCCCGTCTGCCGAAATGAGCTTAAAAACGGCGTAAAGCGGGAAAAAAGATTGTTGTGTAACAAAACAGTCAAACCGAATTATCCAAAACTATGTTATTCCGATTCATTTCAACGGTATCGTTGCTTATTTTCCTGTTGCTTTCCATCTCCGGAACAGCAATTGAGCTGGCTGTGTTTCGAAGTTTGGTTGTGTTTACTATGTTGTTTGTGGTATCGTACATTGCGTACTTTACCTTCAGTGTAATACAAAAGAAGACTGAACATACTCAGCCGGAAACAGCAGGGGTCACTTCAGAGTCGAATTCCCCGCAATCTGAATAATAATCATGGCGAATCAGTCCATTCAGGAGTTGGTCGACCTGTACTTCCAGGAGCCGTCCGAAAGTCTGCGCAATGCGATCATTACCCGGTCGTTGCCCTTGGTGCGCAGTATTATCGGCAAGATCAACCGTCCTGACCTGCCGCTGACCCAGTGGGAAGATCTGGAAAGCGCGGGTGTGAGCGGACTGCTTCAATCCATTGATTCGTATGACACGGAAAAGAACATCCAGTTCAATACCTTTGCCTACTATCGCATCCGGGGCAGTGTAATTGACTATCTGCGCAAGATTGACAATATGCCCCGGTTGCAGCGTTCCACCTACGGCAAGGCCCAGGAAGTGGTTGACCGGCTCAGCCAGCAGCTCGGCCGGCTTCCCGAGGATGTGGAAGTGGCCGCCGAGATGGAGATTTCCCTGGAGGAGTACCATCAGCTGCTCAGCAATGTGCAGCAGCGCAATGTGCTTTCACTGGACGGCGCCTTGGGCGAGGACAGCAAGGCAACCATGTATGACACCCTTGCAGATCCGGAATCGGAGGACCCCGATGCTGCCTATGACCGCAAAGCCATGCTGGACAAGCTCAAAAAACTTATCGGCGACCTCGATGAGCGGGACCGGCTTATTCTGACCCTGTATTACTTTGAAGATATGACCCTCAGTGAAATCGGTCTGCTGCTGGACCGCTCGGAAGCCCGTATTTCACAGATTGTGGGCAAGCTTATCATGCAGATGCGTCATGCTATGAAAAAAGACGCTGCGTTTTTCCGGTAAAGTGCCACCCGCGCACCGGCGGGATGCCCTGCCCATGAGGTGCCCGTTTTCAACAGGATTTACACACCGGCGGGTGCCCTGCCCATGAGGTGCCCGTTTGCAACAGGATTTATGCACCGGCAGATGCCCTCACCATGAGGGTCCGCAGCAAGGCACCAGCGTTACACCCGGATTTGATTGTTACCGGGCGTACGCAAGCGGTCACCCCCCCATCGCTTCGATCACCTGGCCGAGGTACTCGAACAGCCGGATGAACATCCCATCGAAAGCAACCGGCAGGTACGGCATAACCATGTGCAGCATGATGATGGCAATACCCATTTTGACCGGCAGCGCAATAAAAAAGATATTGGCCTGGGGCATGATACGGGCAAAGATGGCAAACGACAGGTTCAGCATGAACAGCACAATCAGAAAGGGTGCCGAAAGCTGCACACCGGCAATGAACAGATACGTGGCCAGATCGATGAAATGAGGGGTGGTCAGGTCCAGCGCGGCGCCGCTGATGGGAATAATCTGAAAGCTGTACACCAGGGCTTCAAGGTACAAATGGTCGCCGCCAATGGTAAGAAAAACGATGATGGCCAGGGTTGTGTAGAAGTTACTGACTACCGTATTCTGAATCTCCGAGGTGGAGTCTACGATGTTGGCAAAACTCAGTGCGGCCTGTACGGCGATGAGCTGACCACCCATTTCAATACCGGCAAAGACCAGCTGCCCTACCAGTCCCATGGCTACACCCGTGAGCAGCTCAACCAGAATCACCGTGAGCAGAAATACTGCACCTTGTGTCATAACCGGGGTAACAGCCTCGGCAGGAACAATGGGGAAAAGCAGGACCGATGTCATCGCGGCAAAAAAGAGTTTCACCCGGGTGGGGAACACCGCGACATTGAAAAACGGCGCGGTCATCACCATCGCGCCAACCCGCACGAAAATCAGAAAAGCACCAATGATGAAGTCGATCGACTCAAACACGTCATCGCGCGATTTGCGGGATGAAATCAAACACCCGCTCAGTGAAATTGATAGCGTACTGCAGCATGAATCCAAACAGCAGGAACATGATAATTACCACCACCAGCATCTTAGGCACAAAACTCAATGTCATTTCCTGAATTGAGGTGGCCGCCTGAAAAATGGCAATGGCCAGACCAATGGCCAACGCGCCCACCAGCAGGGGCGTAGATAAAACCACCGCAGCCGTGAGGGCTTCCTGAATCCAGTAAACGCCGATGTCGGTATTCATAGTTGCTCCTTAATTAAAACTTCTGACCATACTTTGCACCAGCAGATACCAGCCGTCAGTCAGCACAAAGACCAGGATCTTGAACGGCAGGGAAACCAGCACCGGAGGCAGGAACATGATTCCCATCGCCAGCAAAATGGAAGCAATCACCAGGTCAATAACCATAAACGGCAGATAAATCATGAACCCGATCTGAAAGGCTATGCGCAGCTCACTCATGATGTAGGAGGGCACCACCACAAACAGGGGCAGGTCTTCTACGGTACCAATGGTATTGATTCCGGCCATATCCATAAAGAAAATGAGGTCTTTTTCGCGTGTCTGTCGTACCATGAACTCCTTGAGCGGGGTAGCGGCAGCCGTGAGGGCCTCCATCTGAGTCATCTCATCGTTGATATAGGGCTGAATGGCCTGCTCATTGATCAGGTTAAAGGTGGGCATCATGATAAAAATGGTCATAAAAAGGGCGAGGCCGATGAGGACCTGGTTCGGGGGCGACTGCTGGGTTCCGAGGCCCATGCGCAGGAAGAAAAACACCACAATGATGCGGGTAAAACTGGTCATCATGGTCACAAAAGCAGGTCCGAAGGAGAGTATCGTGACAATGATCAGGGCCTGGAGTGCCAGGGAAAGGTCGCCCTCTTCCCCGCCTACGCTCAGATCAATCTGAGGAATCCCCTGAGCCTGCACGCTCAGCACCCCCAGGGTCAGCGTGAGAGCCAGTGCCAGCAGAAACACCGAAATAAAGCGATTGAAAAACTGCATGACCTTTCGGTTGTACCGAAATAACGTTGAATCTTGTTCCCGGATTTCAACCGGAACAGCGGGAAGGTTCACGTTGCGGCGCTTCGGACCCCAAAGCAGGCGGAGTAGATATGTTCGAAGCGCGGTCATGACTGTTTTCCTTTAAAAATCTCTAAAAAAGAAGCTTTTGTGGGAGATGGAGCCGATGGCTGAACTGGACCGTCCCACTCGTCACGGTCGTAACGGTGCAGCAGATTGATACTGGAACCCGTGACGCCAAGCACCCATATTTCGTTGTTGACTTCTACAATCTGCAGGTTCTGTCCCGGGGCGATGCTGTGTTTGCCCAGATCTTTGAATGTGGCCGGACCGGTCTCCGGCTCCAGGGGTCCGCCCTTACGGGCTATCCACAGCCAGGCACCGCCGATGAGTACAGCCAGAATGAAGAAGGTCATCACACCGTTGCCAACGATGTTGTTTTCACGGCGCTCCTGGTCGGGTATGACTTCCATCTCGCCCCGCAGGGACCGAACGCTCTCCAGGCGCTCACGGTCGATGTCGTTTTCGGGCACGGGCGACGGCGCCTGCGACTCGCCCATCCGGATCACAAACAACAGCCAGAGGACCAGCATCACCCCCGCGAAGGCAACAACAATAGACAGAATTTTGCGGGGAGGTTTCTGCTGAAAGGCGTTGTTCAGGTCCATGATCAGTTCATTTTGGCCTTGGCCAGGCGCTCTTTGGTTGATACCAGGTTGACAATACGAACCCCGAAATGCTCGTCGATAACCACCACCTCGCCCTGGGCGATACGCTGTCCGTTAACCAGGATGTCGACCGGTTCACCGGCCAGTTTATCCAGCTCCAGTACCGCGCCTTTGGTGAGTTGCAGCACCTTGCCCAAAGGCAGTTGTATCTGGCCCAGCTCAACCGATACGTCCAGACTTACATCCTTGAGCAGCTCAATATTGGTACCGTCCAGTTCTTCAAATACGTTGGTGGCCTCGCCGAAATCCACAAATTCCACGCGCTGAGCGGTAATCAGGTCTTCCGGATTCAGCTCCTCGCCGTCCTCATCATGAACCGACTTCCCGTTGGTGGACTTCCCGTTGGTTTTCGACTGTGATCCGCGGGTTCCCTCGGCAGCATCAGCGGCTCTGGCAGGCTCTTCGGGTTCTTCAGGTTCTTCCTGCAGAATAGCCGCCGGGTCGCCCAGGATGATACCGGCACGTACATCCTCATCGGCTACGCCATGCACGGCCAGAGTAATACCAAAATACTTGGCGTGGGTCAGTTCATTCGCCAGCTGAGCGGCGGTGAGTACCTGCAGGTTCTCCGGTTTGACCGTGATTTCCGCTTCGCCGAGCTTCTCAACCAGCACCTCGGAGAGTTCCTTGCCGAATTTCAGCAGGAGGTCGCGGGTGACCTCGTTCAGAGACTTTTCTTCAATACCCAGCATGATGGAGGAAAGCAGCCCGAACCAGGCTTCATCCATCAGCACTACAATATCGGCATTATGCTCGGTATCCCGTGCGTACAGGAAAATATCAGACGGTACTGCCTGTTCCAGCATTTCATCGTGGGTGAGGTCCACCTGCGACTTCACCTCGATGCGGGTTTCCTCGTAGGTTACCGAGGTGATGTACTGCTCCACGTGGGTGCGAAGCGTTTCAAAAATTTCGAGTAGTTTTTCCAGATTCATAACAGTTCACTTTCTTTAATTTCTTCAAACACTTCGTAGATTTTCACGGCCCGGCGGGCTTTGACGGTGCCGGGATAAGCGGCCATTTTGTCCACTCCGTTCACCGTCACCTTTAACGGTTTTTCCACTTTTTGGTCGAGCGGAATGATGTCATCTTCTTCCAGGTGAAGCAAATCCCATACCGACAGACGGGTCTTACCCAGCAACGGACGGATATTCACATTGATTTGCTTCAGCGTTTTTTCAAATGATTCCTTGGCTTCCGGAGAGAGTTCCTCCTTGCGGGGATGCGAGCCTACACGCAGAATCATCTCATTTAGCGATTCCTTGAGCAGGGTATAGGGATAGACCAGGCGAATGATAGACTGGTGACCGGCCACTTCCACGGCATACTCGGCGGTGACGGCCGGATCATCATTAATCAGGTGTACATTTTCAGGCTTGCTTTCATACACCATATTGCGAACCGTAAACTGGATGTAAGGGTCCCAGGCGGTGATGACGTCTTTGTTGACACGCTGCATCACGCGGTTCATGATTTTCTCTTCGATGGTGGTGAACGTTCGGCGCAGGGTCAGATCGTTGCCCCGCCCGCCGCTCTGCCGTTCCACGATATACAGGCATAGTCCCGGTGGAAGCTCCAGGATGATATCGCCGCCCAATTCCTCAATGGCCAGCACGTACAGGGCACTGGGGGCCTGTATTCCGGTGATGAATTCGCTCATCACCACCTGATTGATACGCAGCAGCTGCACATCTACCTTGTTGCGCAAGGTACTGTTGAAGGTCCGGCCCAGGCTCCGGCCCAGGGTCTCATGCAGTGCCCTGAGGGTACGCATGATCTCCTTACTAAAAAGTTTGGGATGTTTGAAGTCGTAGGTTTCTACATACTTACGCTTCCTCCCACGCTGCATGTTTGGAAAACTCATAACGGTGTACTATCCGATAGATGTGCATCATTGCATTATGTATCGGGTGAAGTACAAATTGCGTACCGAAGATACGCCCGTTATCTCATTTATTTCATTTATCATCTCCTCGCGCATGACTTCACGTTCTTCAAAGGCCACCAGCTCGTTCACGGAGCGTGAGGCGGCAATGCGCATGAGATTTTCCTTGATATTGGTCAGGTTACGCTCCAGCAAGGGGATATGATCGTGGTGATAGAGTTCCAGACTCATACCGATGACCAAAAACCGCTGTCCGTTCGACCTTGCGGGGTTGACTACGATGTCTTCCATGGGGTATTCCGCCGAGAAATCAGGTAATCCTCCGAAAACGCTCACATAAATCCGCTCATAGTTTTCATCTACGAGGGTATAGGCTGCCCCAATCTGAAACACCACGGCAGCCAGCAACAGGAAATATTTTCCAAACGCAAGGAATTTTGAACTCTTCCCGGATCCCGAAGATGCAGACGCATCCGGTTCGCCCGGTTTGGGAGTGTTTAGTTCGTTCTCTGCCATATCGTTTTCTCCTTTATTTCATTGCATGCTAGCGTGAAGGTATTTCTTCTTCCAGTACAAAGGGTACACCTGCCCCGCCCTGCATGAGTTCGGTATACCGAACATAGATTTCTACCCGTCTGTTTCGCTGTCTGTTTTCCGCTGAATCATTCTCTCGTATCGGTCTGTATTCTCCAAAGCTGGTAGCCCGGAATCGTCTGGACTCTACCGAACTGTTGTCTATGAGTACCTGGACTACCGAGACGGACCGGGCGGCTCCCAGATCCCAGTTCGACCCGAACCTGGAACCGGCACTGACCGGCACATTGTCGGTATGACCTTGTACCTCAATTTCGTGGATGTCTTTTTCCAGGATGGTTGCAATCTCAGCCAGAATACCCATAGCGCCGGGCAGCAGCCGGGCCGATCCGCTCGGGAAGGTAATTCCCTCACTCAGGGAAATCCGGATCCCTTCCGGGGTCAGCTCTACATCTACCTGATCGCGCAGCTCATTATCCTCAATGAAATCCTGCAGGTTCTGCATCTGCTGGGCCTGCTGGTTCATGGAGGTAATCATCTCCTGGGGATTCATAACCGATTCATTCTGCATGACCATACGGTTGCCCTGAAAAGGGATTAAAAACTGCTGGAACTTGGTCGGATCTACTCCCGGCGTCATCGTATACAACACCACGAAGAAAACCATAAGGAGGGTGACCAGGTCACCATAGGTCATTAACCAACCTCCAGTATCTTTCTTAGATCGTCCCATGTGCTGTTTTGTTGATTTTTCCAGAGCCGATACAGTTTCTCTTCACGTTCCTTCGTGCTTCGGACCGTATCGTAGTATTTGAGATATTCAGCCCTGCTGCGTGGGTCCACGTAGTTGAGCATTTTTTTCTCCATAATGCGGGGGTTCTCCTGTTCAACCATGGAGAGAATGGCTGAGCGGAACATAAGTTTGCGATTGATGTCCAGCTCCGAGAGATAATCCAGCTTACCGGCCAGGGGGGTAAATACGAGGTTGGCCAGAACAGCGCCATACAGGGTAGTAAGCAAGGCTACCGATAGGCCCTTACCGAGGGATTCCGCATCGGATATGTTCTGGAGCATGAGCACCATCCCGATTACCGTTCCCACCATACCAAAAGCCGGTGCATAGCCGGCCATAGAGTACAACAGATTTACCGTCATTTCGATGCGGCCTTTTGCCGCCTGAATCTGGTCGCTGAGAATTTCCTCCAGATTTTCTTTTTTGACACCATCTACAGCCAGCTGCAGTCCCCCGCGTAAAAACCCATCGTCAATTTCAGAAATATCGTTTTCCAGCTGGAGCAGACCGTCACGACGGGAGCGTTTCGCAAAAAGGTTCATGAGCTCAATATCCGTACGCAGGTCAATGTCTTTGGCCTTAATCATGCTCACGATGGTCGGGAAGCTTTCTTTAATATCGGTAAAGCTGTAATTCACCATGGTTGAAGCAATGACCCCCCCGCCCACAATGAAAATGGAAGACAAGCTCATGAATGGAACCAGCGATCCTTCCGATACAATGGCAAAGACTACCAGCCCGAAACCCGCGGCTAACCCTATAATGGATGATTTATCTAGCATACCCCTGTTATCGGCCAAATGAAATACCGGTTAAGCAGGGATATATAGTAAAAAAGCCCCGGCACAAAGCATGTACCGGGGCTCAAAAAAGGCGATTAATCGCTGAATTTATCGTTTCAGGTTCACCGTTTCCATGAGCATCTCATCGGCGGTGGAAATGACCCTGGCAGAGCTTTGGTACGCCCGCTGGGAGGTAATCATTTCGGTAAATTCTTTCGCCAGATCAACGTTGGAGGCTTCCAATGCACCGGCAGTTACCGAGGTCCCGGCGAAGTCGGAGGCGGTATTGGTAAAGGTCTCACCCGCCGCCACGGTAGCACGGTAAAGACCGGCGCCCATCATTTCCAAACCGTTTTGATTCTGGACCTGTGAAACGGCCAGCTGACTCAATACACGCGATTTTCCATTGTCAAAGACCCCTTGAATCCGGCCTTCACCGTCAATCTGCATGTCTACGAGTGCCCCTTGCTGGTATCCGTCCTGTCGGAAGACCTTGGCCGAATTATTGCCGGCAAACTGCGTGAAGCTGATGCCTTGCTCTATATCGCCCAGCTCAACTTCAAATGTTGTGGTAGATGCTCCGTTGCCCGGTTCAAACGTCAGATTGAAGGTCCCGCCGTTGAGCAGATTACCCAGCTCATCAAAGGTTACGGTAGGAAACGGTGGCGTTGCGGGCTGCACTACCTCCTGTCCGTCAGTGAAGCGGGGTTCGTATTCCCAGGTATTTTCGTCTATCTGACGGAATTCAAGTACCATATCGTGGGTACGACCCAGGTCATCATAGACGGAGGTACTCATAATACGGGTCCCGGTCAGACCTTCGGTGGAAACCTGGAAGGGTGGGGAGGAGAAGACCCCGGTTCCGCCCACGTTTACCCCGGAAATGCGCATTTCACTATCGCCCATGGTGGCCGATCGTACCGTCATCATGCCATCCTGCAAGGCCATCCGGCCTTCATCCGGTGTCAGCTGCGCGTTGAACGAATCAACCAGATCCTGCAGGGTATGTCCGGCTGCGTAGGTATACGTAATAGTAGCCGGGCTGCCATCATGCAGCGTCATATCAAAGGTGATGGTATCACCATCCACCATATCGGTGGTAACCTGGGCCAGATCATTGATGGCGGTGGTCGACCGTGCCGGTTGACCGTCATCGGTGGTCAGGCTGCTGACCGATTGCAGGGTCTGGGTACGGCTCGTATTGGCGTCCAGGTTACCGGCCAGTTTCACTTTCTCCGTAGCTTTAGGCGGGAACACGTTTTCGAAATCTACATAAATATCACTGGTGGCACCGGCCCGAAGGACGTTACCGCTGCGGTCGGCAAGGAAACCCTGCACATTACGACCGGACGGATCTACCAGGAACCCGTCTTTATTAAAGGCGAAGTTACCCGCCCGGGTAAGGTAGGTTTGTCCTTCACCACGTACTGCAAAGAATCCCTCGCCCTCAAGAGCTACATCGGTATTCCGCCCGGTACTGTTAAGTACACCCTGGGCGAAGTCACGGTCGATGGAGGAAACCCGTACACCCAGTCCAATCTGATTGGACAACTGCGGGGCTGAATCGCCGCTCTGACCGGACCGGCCGAGCCGTTGCGTCATCAATTCCGCGAACGTGACACGAGACGATTTGAATCCGGCGGTTTCAACGTTGGCAATGTTATTACCGATTACGTCCATCTTGGTTTGAAAGGCTCGCAGCCCGCTCACACCAGAATTCATTGCTTTGATAAGAGACATAACTTACTCCGATTTTAAAAATGCACGACAACACGGGTGCCGGAAAGCATATCCGGCGGGTTGAACGGGCGTATCCGTTGATTGATTGTAAAATGACTGACTTTAAAAAACAGCCCGTTGAACACGTTATCCGGACTGTCTGAACTCACATGAAAACTCTATAGCAAAAATGCTGCCAATTATAATCCGAACTTCGGAGCGCGGATTTCTTCTACATCACTGATGTGTACGGGCACGCCATTCACGGTCAGGAAAACGCCCTCAGCGGAATAGCTTACCTTGGAGGCAATTCCTTCCACAAATGGAAGAACATTCACCGGATTCTCACCGGCTGTTGCTTCAATGGAAACCGTGTAGTTTCCATCGGCCATACGATCACCGGAATTGTTCCTGCCGTCCCACTGCCACATATTGTCGCCGGAGGGCATACTTTTCACTGTCTCCCGACGGACTTCAGCACCGGTTTGATTACGGATAACGATGGTGACTTCGTTGGCCGAAGAAGCCAGCCGGTAGTTAACCTGAGCGGCCTCGCCCTGCGGCAAATACAGCCCGTCGGTATAGGCCTTGACTTCCTTGCCGGTAAGGGATGCGGCCAGGGAATTGGTCAGACCGGCACTCATCACATCCTGCGATTCCTGCAGGCTCTGGATGCCGGTATTCACGTTGATCAGCTGCTCAACCGAGTTGAACTGAGCCAGCTGGGAGGCAAATTCAGAGCCGTTCATGGGGTTGGTCGGGTCCTGATGACGCATCTGGGCCACCAGCAACTGCAAAAACTGCTGCTGTCCCATTTCCTTACCTTTCCCGGCATTCTGCGCGGTGTTAATGAAAGACGACTGCTGATTGATAGCGTTGATATTCATAACATCTGGGTTGGTTTAGCGGCCTCAGGCCGTCCACTCCATCCGGTTGTAGCCAAAAAAGCGGACCGAAGAAGCGTTTTGGAAATTTTGCGGTACGGCGGCCTGCCGTCTGAGATCGGCCAGACCCATTGCATAGGGCGCCTTACCGCGTTGGTCGCCATAGCCCCGGGCCATGGACTGACTGTCAAATGCTCCCTGGCCAAACTGCAGGTTGATGTCAATGGCCAGGGCTTCTTTCAAATGCTCCTCTATTTCGTGAGCATACTCCTCAAGCAAGCGGGAAAGATCAGGGCTGGATGCGCTCAGTTTCAGGTGCATGACACCCTCCACCTGCCGGATCATCACGTCTACACGTTGTCCGTCATCCATCGTAAAATTATGTTTCTGCCAGGTTTCAGGGGCGGCCTTGGCGGCGTTGCTGACCTGTTTGGCCATCGACTCCAGAGCCGGAAGCAGTTCACGGCGCAGTGCCATGTGCGGTACTTCCATCTGCCCCAGACGGGTCATGGCATCGGCTGAAGATTCCTTGGATCGCAGAATTTCCATTCCTGCTGAGGCAAAGGCTTCTTTCCAGGCCTTGGTGTCAACCGGCCCACCCTGCATATTCATCATCACACTGTTGGCTATCTGAATGGGCGATGGGGTGCTGCCCAGGGAGGCGTCGTTACCGCCACCGGATGCCGAAGCGCCGGTTACGGACGTAGCTGCGTTCTCGGCGCGGGCCGACTCAACCGGAGTGCGTTCTGATCCGGGCTGTGCGTGCCGTTCCGGTTTCTGAAATCCGGGTGCAGGCATGTCTTTGAGTAATGCCCGAAGCTCCTCTTCCGGCAGCTCGGTTGCCTGTTGCTGTAGGGAAACCAGATCATGACGGGTTTGCGCACCGTTCATCTGGGCCTGTTGCTGCAGTTCACGAAGCAGTTGAGCGCCCGCAGCCTGTGCTACCTGGGTCGGTGCTGCGGGTGTGGCTTCCGGTGCCGGTGCCGGTGCATCGGTACGAAGATCACCGGTTGGGGTGCGTTCCATACCAGGCGCAGCGCCTTCCGTTACCGCTGTCTTGCCACCATCCGGTGTTGCGGTACCCTCCGCAGCCTGACCGTTCACCGTAGGTGCGATGGTTCCCGTGGCGGTCGACGGTCCTTCAGCAGCGTTTGCTGCCTGACCATTGGCTCCGGTCGGGGGTACGCCTCCAATTGGTTCACCGTCTGCATCGACCGGCACTCCGGCAGATGGCTGCGATGAGCCGGACGCTGTACCTTCAGTAGCTGTAGTGCCTGCGGTGGTACCGCCGGCCGGCTCCGATGCTGTGGTTCGGGCGTCAGTGCGGTTTTCTGCACTCACCGTTGAGGTTGCATCAGCCGCGGCTTGGTCAACAGCTGCACCTGCGTCAGAACCAGCCCCGGGAATCGAACCGTTGGCTGTGTCACCGCTGGCGGCCGCTGCACCTGCATCAGAACCAGCCGCGGGAATCGACCCGTTGGCTGTGTCACCGCTGGCGGCCGCTGCACCTGCGTCAGAACCAGCCCCGGGAATCGACCCGTTGGCTGTGTCACCGCTGGCGGCCGCTGCACCTGCGTCAGAACCAGCCCCGGGAATCGAACCGTTGGCTGCGTCACCGCTGACAGCCGCTGCTGCAATGCCTTTTTCCGTAGATGCATCGCCTGACTGAGACACCTCAGCTGCCGCTGTCCCGGCCTGATCGGTCGCAACCTGGCCGGCACCATCTGCCGATACGGTTCCTTTTCCCTGTCCTTGCGAATCAGCAACGACACCGTTAGCCAAGCCGCCATTTGTCGACGAGCTCACCTCGCCTTCCGTCTGCATTACACTAGCATCACCAGCAAGCACAGTGGTGCCGTCCGGATTGACCGCATTACCGGCAGCAGTGCCGGATTCTGCACGCAGCGCTTGACGCTCACCAGCGGCTTCAGGATTCTGTCCGGCATCAGCATCGCCATCTGCCGGCTTCCCGGCAGAACGAATTTCATTATGGAGCACAATTTCATCGGCGGGGGTTTCCTCCGTATCGCCTGCGTTTGTCGGGTTCTCCTCCGAATTTTGTTTCGCATCCTCTGCTTCCGAATCGGAAGCCTGCTGAACCTGCGATTCCGGATTGGAATCAGCCGAAGTATCGGTGGTGGCAGAACCCGTTTCGCCCGTAGTATCCGATGCAGCAGTGCCGGAACCGGAGGAAGTTTCCGCCGCAGATCCTTTACTGCCATCAGCCGCACCGTCACCCGATGCCGATTTCAACAGGGATGCAAACCGGCCGGGTTCTTCCTGAGAGCCGGTAGTAGTCCATCCGTCGCCGGCCGGCTTTTGGAGTCGACCGGATACATCAGCAACGGAAATGTCGCGGGGGATCATCATAACAGAACCTCCTGCATGAGACGAGCCGCGCGGTTGGGTGGCAGCGATCGCAGGAGTTTTTCCCGCTGCTGATTGCTGGCAACCCGGTAGAGTGTCTGCAACTGTTCTGAGCTCAACTCGCTGACAATGGGCATCATTTCTTCTTCATCCAGGTTCAGCAAGCTGTTGACACGCTGGCGGATAGCCTCGTCGTCTTCCTCAGGCGCCGCTTCTTCACGAACCGCATCCGGTATGGAGGTAGCTATCATTTCCGGTGTGATGGAAGCAAGTGCCTCCTCTGAACCGGCTTCTACCAGATTCCGGGCCATGATTTCAGCCTGTACGAGGGAGTCGAGGGATACCGAGGGGAGTCCGGTTGCAACCAGGGTCAGCGAATCAACCAGTTCCGTGAGCTGTGCATTATGCTGCTGCAGACGCTCCAGCTCCGATGTCAGCGCCTGAAACTCTTCACGGTTATAGCGCGAAGTAGTAGCTACAATTTCTCCGTCAGCATTACGGGGCATCACAATCTCCTCGTACTTCTCGGCATTGAGATACGGATACAGGAAAAAAACCGCGCCCAGCATCACAATAAATGAGCCGATAAAAGCGCCTATGATTTTTAAAATGCCCATATAGGTTGAACCTTATAACTTAACGGCGACTCACAATCTGTGAAGCCACCTCATCCATCTGACCTTGTTCAAGCTGGTTGACCTGATGTCTGAACGTGGTAAATTCCTTGGTTTTCATCGTTTCCATCATGTGCGTCTTGCGGTGGGCTTCTACCAGCTTTTTACGCTCGGCGTCCACGCGCTCATCAACCAGAATCAGCTCTTTTTCCAGCTTGCCGATTTCCACATGCATCTGCTCAAGAACTCCGTAGCGGGCACGAAGGGCATGAATGCTGGTGTACCGGGCTTCAGAAGTATCATCGGTCTGACTGATACGGTCTTTCAGGTCGTCGATTTTATCTTTGATAGACTGCATTTGCTTGACCTGAGCGGCGTACTTCTGCTGCTGCTGCTTTTCACGATGCTCGTTGACTTTGAGCACAGGCTCCAGGGAAAACTTGAAGGTCATAGGGACTCAGAATGACGATTTACGAATCGGTGATTTTCTGCAAGACCGCCCAGTGATCCTGGTTGAAATCGGCCTCGTCCATCCCCTGCTTCAAAAATGATACCAAAGCCGGATATTTTTTGATGGCTTCGTCAATTTTTGGGTTCGACCCCTTCACATAGGCCCCGATATTGATCAAATCCTCCGCTTCGCGGTAGGTTGCCAGCAGTTCACGGGCTTTCATGGAAACCGAACGGTCTTCCGGTTTGACAATTTGGGGCATCACGCGGGAAATACTTTCCAACACATCGATAGCCGGATAGTGCCCCTTATGCGCCAGCTTCCTGGACAACACAATGTGCCCGTCCAGAATGGAGCGTACGGTATCAGCCACCGGTTCATTCATATCATCATTTTCCACGAAAACCGTGTACAGTCCTGTGATGCTGCCGGTCCGTGTTTTTCCGGCCCGCTCCAGCAGTTTCGGGAGCATGGCAAATACGCTGGGGGTATACCCCTTGGTTGTAGGCGGCTCCCCGGCGGCCAGTCCGATCTCCCGCTGGGCCATGGCAACACGGGTGATGGAATCCATCATGAGCAGGACATTTTTTCCCTGATCCCGGAAATATTCGGCTATGGCCGTTGCGGTAAACGCCCCTTTGATCCGGTTCATGGCCGCATTGTCCGACGTAGCTACGACCACCACGGAGCGTTTGAGTCCTTCCTCACCCAGGGCATCGGTGATGAACTCACTCACCTCCCTGCCACGCTCGCCAATCAGTGCGATGACATTGATATCAGCCGAGGAATTTCGGGCAATCATGCCGAGCAGTACACTTTTACCGACCCCGGATCCGGCAAAAATCCCCATCCGCTGACCTTTACCCAGGGAGTTGAGGGTATCAAAAGCACGCAGACCGGTATACATAATCTCGTTGATGCGCCCGCGTTCCAGCGGTCCGGGCGGCTCATTATGGATGGTCTGATGCGTGACAGCATGTACCCCGCCGAGGTTATCGATGGGGTTACCATTCGAATCCAGCACCCTGCCAAGCATTTCATCGCTGATAGGGATACTCAACGGCCGACCTTGAAGCTCTACCAGGCAACCCAGCTGCATGCCTTCCACCCGGTCGTAAGGCATCAGCAGGGTCTTGGAGTCGCGCAGGCCCACTACTTCAGCCTGAACTACTTTACCCAGCTGCGAGTGAATCCCGTACACCTCGCCCACACAGGCGTTCAGCCCTTCCACTTCAACCATGGTCCCCACCACCGACGAGACCCGGCCATAATAGCGGGGTCCCAGAGGTCCGCCAGACAGGTGCCGGCGGATGTGCTGAAAATACCCGCCAAGCGATTGAGACTGCGGAGGGGATGCTAAAGGGCTCATAGTTATAGACTTTTGTTATCGCTGCGTTGGACATCCATCGTGGTAAAACGACCAATGAAATCAGGTCACCATCGTACCCGCAGGCCGGCTGTTACACCATGGCTCAGGGTCATCAAGGCTGCCGCACCAGGTATATATCGGTTGGCAACTGGCGTAACCGTTCAATATGTCAATCAGGATGCGGCAGATTCAGACTCTCGCGGAAATCATTCAGAATGATTTTATAATCGCGCACCACCTTCTCCTTGTTGGTTTCCAGCTGGTACTCACCGGGCTTGCAGGTACTTCCTACACGCAGAATCACCCCTGACCGACCGCCATACTCCTCTACCAGCGACTCCACAAATTCAAAATCCTCACGGGCTACCCAGAGTACGGGCTGGGTGGTGCTGTCCAGCTCCTGGATCATAGGCATCAGCTCAGTTTCCAGGCGTTGCTTAATCTCCGGGGATTTAAGCGGCACACCCACAACGGCTTCGGCAATTTCAAAGGCCAGCGAGAGCAGCTCGGTTTTCAGCAAGTCCTGATTCTGCTGCCAGGCAACACTGGCTTCACGGACGGCCTGCTCCAGAAAGGCCACCTTATCCTGCATGTCTTCGGTGGCTTTGGCATACCCTTCCTTATGACCCGCTTCACGACCTTCCTCAAAGGCCTTATTCCGGGCCTGCATCAGATTTCGTTCTTCCTCCAGCCTGCGCTGCTTCAGAATCTCTTCAATATCCGGTGCTTCGGGTTCTCCTTTTTCCGGCGTTTCCGATTCCTGTCTGCCAGCCGCCGGACCGTCAAAGAGCAGGTGATAATTAAGCTTTGAGCTGGATTGCTCCTGCCAGTTAATCGCTTTTTTATCTATAATCCGGTTGGCCATAGGTTATTCCACCAGCTCAGCTTCGGTGGTCTTACGGGTCGAAATTGTACCGGCATCTTCAAGCTGCTTGATTTTCTGAATAATCCGTTGCTGCGCCTTTTCCACTTCCTTGATGTGTACCGGTCCCAGGGCGTCCATGTCGTCGCGCATCATATCCTTGGCACGGGCCGACATATTGTTCAGGAACTTGTTCACCAGATCCTCGGAGACCCCTTTCAGGCCCAGTACCATGTCTGACTTGTCCATCTCGTTGATGATAAGCCGCACCGTACGGTCGTCCAGGTGTACAATATCTTCGAACAGGAACATCTGATTGCGGATTTTCTGGGCCAGAAGCGGATCCACTTCCTCGATGCTCTTGATCACATTCTTCTCCACGGAAACATTGGCCTCGTTGAGGATGGATGCAACGGCATCGGCGCCACCTTTCACACGCTCACCCAGTGCGTCAATACCACCGATGTGCTCCTTAATCACCTCTTCAATTTCGGTAATCACCTCCACGGAAATCTGGTCCATGGATGCCAGACGATAGGCAATCTCAAACTGAAATTTCTCATCCAGATACGACAAAATTTCTGCCGAACGCTCCGGTTTGAGCTGTGACAGAATAAGGGCGGCTACCTGGGGATGTTCATTTTGAATAAACTGGACGATGTTGTTGATGTCACTGGTCTCAAACACCCCGAAAACGTTGGTACCCGTCTTGGTTTCAATCTTGCGGAAAATTTCATTGGCCTCCTTACTGCCGAGCGCCTCGGCCAGAACAGTCTTGGCGTAGGAGATACCACCCTCCAGACCGAACTGCTTATTCTGCATGATCATGTAGAACTCTTCCACCACAGCATCCGCCACTTCCGGACTCAGATTATTCATCATGGCAATCTCCAGGGAGACCTTTTCCACTTCATGATCGCGCATATTCTTCAGGAGCTTGGAGGCTGTTTCCAGTCCCAGACTGATTAAAAGAATGGCGACCTTCTGTATGCCGGTGAGGTTGGCTACTTCCAGCTGTTTGCTGGCAGATGTGGCTACGGCTGCTGACATAGTGAATACCTGTTGGGTTTATCGGATCATCATGGTTCGGATCAGATGCGTGGCATCCTCGCCCTGTTCACCTACAAATTTCTTGATTTCGTCAATCATCATCGACTTTTCGGCCAGCTGACGGCGGGCTGACTTGCTCAATTTCTTGCTCATAAAGTCATCCGGGGATATATCGATGTCGCCTTCGTCCTCACCGGCACTGGCTATGGCCTCGGCCAGCTGCTGCTGATCCTGCTGCACTTCACCCCCCGGTTTCTTGAACATCACATCAAAACTTTCCTGGTTCATCTTACGGGTCATACTGTAAACCAGACCTACCACCACCAGCAAGGCGATGAGAATCATCACGTACCGGATGATTTCATTCCAGGGCGTGGGCTGCTGCAGCCAGGAGGCATATTCCAGCTCAAGCTGGGGATCAAAAAATTGAATCTGGGTAATGGTCAGCTCATCGCCGCGATTGTTCTGCAAACCCAGTGCATTGCGTATCACATTCTGCAGCTGTTCAACTTCCTGCTGTGTGTAGGGGACGTACTGAACGATAGGCTCCTGCCCTTCTTCCTGATCTACCGAGGTCTGCTTGTAGTTCAGCAGTACCGAGGCGGTGATCCGGCGCAGTTCCCCGGGACCGCGTTCGTGTACCTCGCGGGTCTGATTGACCTGGTAGTTACGGGTTCGCACCGACTGCTCGTTGTTTCGGTTGCCCAGCAACACCGTTTCGCCCCGCTGTGCGATGGGAGTGAATTCGTCGACGGGTACCTGCTGGAAGCTCTCATCATTGTTGGTTGTAGTACGCTGCTCTTCGGAAATCACGATACGACTGTCCGGGTCGATGAGATCCGATTCACGCACCAGGCGATCGAAATCGTGCTCGGTAGCCACACGAAGAATGGCATTACCCGGACCCAGCACCTGGTCCAGCATGCTCTGACCACGCTCCGTCAGGTAAGCCTCGGTACGCTGACGCAATTGAATCTGCGTACTGCCGGAGGCGAATTGTCCGCCGCCGTCCTGAGTGAGCCGGTTCCCGTTCTGGTCCAATATCGTGACATTGGCGGCGCTCAATCCTTCCACACTGCCCGCCACCAGGGCGGTGATTCCGTCAATTTGCTGACCGGAGAGCTGTTGTCCGCGGGTCATACTCAAGATAACCGAGGCCGTGGCCTGCGATCCTTCCTGCTGAAATGCAGCCCGCTCAGGCAAGACCAGGTGAACGCGGGAAAATTCCACCTGCTCGATGGTGTTGATAGACCGGGCCAGTTCACCCTCCAGCGCACGTTTCCGGTTCACTTGCTGCATAAAATCGGTCATCCCGAGGGTAGTGGCATCAAAAAGCTCGTACCCCTGTACACCCGGACCAGTGGCTGTTGAAGCTGCCAGCCGCATGCGCATTTCATGTACTTTTCCACTGGGGATGTAAATAGCCGTTCCGCTTTCTTCGATACGGTAGGGTACCGTCAGATTTTCCAGTTCCGTTACAATTTCATTGGCCACTTCGGGCTGGAGATTACCATAGAGAATGGCATAGTCGGGCTGGAGCGTCCACCGGATAAGCAGTCCTACAAACAGTACAATCAGACCAATCATCAGGGCGAACATGATGCGCTGGGCAGGACTCAGGGGCTCCAGAAAATTTTTCAGACTGTCGATGAAGCGTTCCATCTGTTGTTACCTTTTAAATTTGCATTCGGCTGAGTTCCTGATAGGCCTCAACGGCTTTATTTCGTATTTCTACCAGCATCTGAAAACTGAGCTGAGCACGTTGCATATTGATCATCACATCGTGCACATTATCAGTTTTTCCTGCCAGGAAATCCTGTCCGCTCTGATCGGCTGTTTTCATGGATTCATCTACCGATTTAATGGCACTGCTGAGAAGGCTCCCGAAACTGGGTCCACCCATACCGCTGACGCGGGGGGCCATCGGACCCATATTCCGGATCCCATCCAGTTCGCGCGGCGCACTCGCTGTTCCGTCAAGACGGATACCTGCCAGTTCTTCGGGTAACTGCTCACGAAGCTCGTTCAGGTTAAGGTCGTTGAGATTCAGATTGTTCAGATCCAGGTTATTCAGCCCCTGTGGAAGCTGAACGCCGCCCACACTTTCGGGCAGCCGGATACTGTTGACATTGATCGGAAAGTTCATACCAGGAGCCTCTACACTTTAATGTCGATTCGGCTTCCGCGAACGGCCAGCTGCTCTTCATGTTTGCTGCCGTTGTTGGAGTACCAGGTCATGGTTTTCCCGGCCGGAAACTCTTTGGAGATCATATTCATCTCATCCTGGGAGAGCTTGGGCGGTGCCACCATTTCGGCAGCCTTACGAAGGCCCGATGTGCGCGAGACGTCTGTAAGTTGCTGTGCTTGTAATGAATTGATGTTCATGATAAGACTCAGATTTCTAAGGATCGTCGGATAATTTGTTTTTCGGCTTCAACCACACTCAGATTGGCTTCATACAGTCTGTTGGCACTGACAAGCTGGGTCATTTCACGAATGAGGTCTACGTCGGGGTACTGAACCATGCCGTTTTCGTCGGCATCGGGATGATTGGGGTCAAATTCATAGCGGAAGGCATCGGTTTCTACCACCTGCATGCGCGGACCCATATTGTGGGTGAATGCAGCGGCACGCTGAACACCCGGGGTATCCGGATCGGAATCCGATTCAGTGCCCGATGCGTTACCGGAAGGCTGGAGCGACTGGACATTATCCAGCAGCATGCGCTGAAAGTCCTGCGCTTCTCCGAGGGATGTAACCACGGTTTGCGGGCGGTACACACCCTCATTGCCCGGTCGTGATGACGTGTTGGCATGGGCGATGTTTCTTCCCGCTACGGCTATTTTCTCACGCTGAACCTCCAGCCCCTGGGCTGCGGTACGAAACGTGGTAAACATGCGGTCAGCTAACATGGCAAAATCCTGCTGAATTAACGGTTATTTCCGGTGATACCAATGCGCAGCATATCAAAGTGATGACGCAGGCTGCGGGTGAGTAAATGCACGCGGATCTGGGTATCGGCCATTTCCATAAGCTCATTTTCCAGCACCACTTCCTCATTGGTCTCGGTGATACTGGCGTTCACATCGCGCAGGGCGCGGGTATTGCCCGATTCCTGCACTCTTCGCAGCTCTTCCTCAAAGTCAACCTGATGGCGACGATACCCCGGCGTGTCGGCATTGGCCACGTTGGCGGCGGTAATGCGCTGCCGAAGCGACATGGCATCCATGGCCTTGCCTAATAAGAGGGAATGATCACTGTCGATGAGTTTCATCGGAAAAGACTCGAAAAATGAACGTTGAACATAATGACTGTAAGACTAACAGCAAGAGTTATGCCATTCCTGCCCCCGGCGGCAAGGAAAAATCATATAGGTGGATATCAACGGTTAATTTGCTACATTGCTCCCAGTCAGGTTGTTGGCAGACGCATGTAACTGCACCGTCACCACATCGTTTCACTTTCACGTGCCATACCAACGTCACTGACAACTGCGTTACCTGTGTAGTCCGGCACAGTAATCCGGCCGCGTGTTCATTCAAGATTTTCCGCCGTTCTTTTCTCACGGCAAATTTTTCCACCTGTATGTAAGGTCGTTAAATCAGCTTAAGAGATTCTGAGGGTCGGCTGATAATGAGTGTATGATGAACACCAATACCTCCATATATCCAACCATGCATCTGCCGGCTACCCGCCCGCAGACCGGTTTTGACCTCCGAAGCTTGCAAATACTCATAGCAGATAGTCCTAACCCGACGTTTGTCATAGACGCACAGGATCATAAGATTTTATGCGCGAATGAAGCGGCGTTTTCCGGTTGCGGCACCGAAGCCGTCACCGGCTGGGAACTGTCTACGTTCATCGAGTCGGTTTCCGACCCGAAATTCGGCGAGCTGGTCTATTTCAACAACCAATGGCTGCGTATTCAGCACACTCCGTTTGAGTATGCCGGCGAACAGCTGGTTAAAGTGGTCCTGCTCCAGGACGACCAGCTGCCTACGTCCGATATGCTGAATGCCGTGAGCGACCTGAACGCTGTGCTGCTTCACCGTTTTCGTTCTCCGATTACCGGAATACAAGGGTTTGTCTCCCTGTTGAAAGATCCCGCCAACATCGGCCGATCCAGCGTGTATCTGGAAAAAGTAGACCTGGGGCTCACCCAATTGGTGGAAATGCTGGAGGAACTGGATTTACTGCAGGCCCTGGAACGCGAAGACGAGGTACTCTATGCCTCAGAGCCGGTTGCCATCGGGCGGTCAGCCGAACAAGTGGCCAACAGCAAGGTCTCCGAAACCGGAAAACCGGTCATTGTGCAGCGTCCCCGCCAGGAACCCCTGGTCTATACCAATGAAGCCAAACTGCAGCACGCACTGAAAATTCTGCTCGACAACGCCGTCGACTTTAACCGCGGTGAAAAACCGGTTCGGGTGGAAGTCGAAAAAAACCGGATTCGGGTCATCAATTATGGTCGCGCTATCCCGGAAGAAATTGCAGACAAGGTATTCCATCCGTTCATAACCACCAGAGCCAACAGCCTGGGTATCGGACTGACGCTGGCCCACATCGTGCTCCGCCATGTAGGTGCCTCGGTATTCCTGAAACAAAACGATGCAGAAAACGGCGTCATCTTCGAGATCATGCTTCCTCCGCAGTAGTTGTTGACGCACGGCCTGCGGCTTGCAGTTGCGGCACGCTCCATAGGAAACCCACTATCCCGATCAGGCTGTGCCCTCATACCGATCAGCACTTCGCACTGCACATGGGGCATGTAATGACTGTACCTACCCTTTGTACAACGGGCACTTCCTTGCTGAACCTAAGCCGTAGCCATTTGCGATGCGGCCTTGATGATTGATTGAGCAATCCCTCCCAGGGGTGCGATTTCAACGGCGGCACCGAGATTAATCGCTTCCTTGGGCATGCCAAATACTACCGATGTAGCCTCATCCTGAGCAATGGTGTGGGATCCCTTATCGCGCATGGCCAGCATTCCCCGGGCACCGTCGGCGCCCATTCCGGTCATGATAACGCCCAGTGCGTTAATGCCGGCAGCCTCCGCCACCGAATCGAAGAGCACATCCACGCTGGGTCGCTGATAGTGTACCGGCGGACCTTGCTTGAGGCGCACATAGTACGAGGCCCCTGATTTTTCCACAACCATGTGATAATTGCCCGGTGCCAGCAGGGCCACGCCCGGTTCAACCAGCTCCCGGTCTTTGGCTTCCCTGACCTCCAGCCGGCAAATCTGATTCAACCGGTTGGCAAAACTGGTGGTAAATACCGGGGGCATATGCTGTACCATCACAATTCCGGGCAGATTGGGCGGCAGTTGCGTGAGCACCGTCTCTATGGCCCGGGTTCCACCGGTTGATGCCCCGATGGCAATGAGTTTATTGGTGGTATGACGCAGTCGGGCGGCGGTATTGGGCAGGGATGCTCCGTTGGAGGAGGCAACCGGTGCAGCCATAACCGGCTTTTTATCGAAGCGGGCAACGGATGCAGCGCGAACCGCCTTGACGATCTGCATCGAAATATTCTGGGTTGAATACGCTGAGCCCGGCTTACAGACCACTTCTACGGCGCCCAGGCTTAATGCCATCAGGGCATTCTCGCTGTTCTTCGGCGTCAGGGAGCTGACAACGACCACCGGCATAGGGTAGTGCTTCATCAGCTTCGACAAAAACGAGAGGCCGTCCATTCGAGGCATCTCAAGGTCGAGGGTGAGCACATCCGGCTTCAGCCGGACGATTTTATCGCGGGCCACAAATGGATCTACCGCGGTACCCACCACTTCAATATCCGGCTGTTTGTTCAGTTCCTCGGTGAGAATTTTCCGCACCAGGGCCGAATCATCAACCACAAGTACTCTGATCATAGGTTTCTCCTAGGGCTACAGGTAATAAACCCGGATTTCACAGGTTCCTTCATCCAGACTCAGTGACACCACTTCTTCGTGAAATCCCTTGAACGCAGCGCCGCTGGCTTCCACTTTGGTTGCTGTCCGTGGACTTTGAATGAAGCTCACTCCGTCATTTTTGTTGAGCAGCGGTACGATGTTGCCGCAAATTATATTGGCCAGCTCAAAACAGGCATCCTTTTTATGCTGCTCATCTACATCGTCCGTTCCCAGCATATTCATGGCGGCGGCCTGCCGCAGATCGGGTGACGCGCTGATCAGCATACCGCCGTTGACATCACCGTCAAAGCGTATGACTACGGAATCTTTGTAATCCGTTGCGATGGCCATATCGCCATCGCCGAAGTCGTCATCCATTTCAAACATGAAACACATCGACTCAAAAGCACGGAGTGCGAGTACACGGATTTGTTCGTTAAGATCGCTATTCATGAGTCACCCCAGTTGCCTTTAGAATCTGGTCGCGCAGCAGCTCCGGCGTAAACGGTTTGTGAACAAAGCCGGCCCCCTTTTGTTCAATGGTACTGATCCGTTTTTCCTGACTTTCGGAGGTTACCATGATTATGGGGAGGTCTTTGGTTTCCGGATTTGCGCGGACAATATCCAGCAGCTCCAGCCCGCTCATCACGGGCATGTTGATGTCAAGAAGCATCAGATCAATCCAGTTGTTGTTGAGCTGTTCAAGGGCTTCCTGACCGTTGCCGGCCTGAAAGATGTCAGCGATGTCAATATCACTGAGCTTGAGTACTTTGATGACGATGTTGCGCATCAGGGCGGAGTCGTCAACTACTAAAACATTAAGTGCCATAAATATAACCCTCTGTTTTATCGGTTAGCAGCCAGGGCGGCTCCCGAGGCGGTTTGCATTCCGTCACCGGAATTGGTGATGGGTTTTTTGTTGATGGTTACCAGGCCGTTATTCAGATGCAGGGCCATGGTGCGTGAAATGCCCCCGCCTACATCCTGCGCATGAATCATCAGGCCGTTCTTCCAGAGCAGTTTCCGGAGAACGGTAAAATTGCGTTGGCCAATTTTGAAATAATCGTCGTTTGAAATCTGTTTCATACTTGCTCCGCCGGCGACGGATATCACAATATTGTCTTTTTTAGCTCCCTTGGCAAACATTTCGCGCATGAGCAGGGAAAAACCCGAATCTACATACATCGCAGGACGCACCTTGGCCTTTGCCGGATCGGCATTGGATAAGGGCAACATGGCGTGAAGTAATCCTCCCACCCGAAGCACCGGATCATAGGCAACAATGCCCAGACAGCTTCCCAGCGCATAGGTGATGAGTACATCAGCCTGGTTCGAGGAAACCTTTATATCACCTACCCCAATTATGTGTGACATAATCTGTTATTCCTTATTTCTTCTGATAAGCAGCCGGGCGAACACTCACAAACCCCAGGGATGGACCTGAAATGGTTTCCGAGTGACCCAGGAACAAATATCCTCCGGGCTCAAGAAGGTCATAGAACCGTTTTATCAGCTTCTGCTGGGTTTCACGGTTAAAATAAATCATCACATTGCGGCACATGATAATGTTGAACGGTCCTTTCATGGGCCAGGGCTCCTGAAGGTTTAACCGGGCAAATTTTATCATCGCCGCTATCTGAGGATCAACCCTCCACGCTTCCGGATTTGCGCCTATGCGTGTAAAATATTTCCGCAGCATGGCTGTGGGAATATCTTTAACGTGCTCACCGCTGTAAACACCCTCGCGGGCCCGCTGCAGAACCAGACTCGATATGTCGGTGGCCAGCAGCCGTAATTTCCCCCGCGAACCCGGCGACTTATGCTCCAGAAAGTTCATGGCCAGGGTGTACGGTTCCTCACCGGATGAACACCCGGCACTCCACCAGGTAACATCACGGTCTTTGATGGAGGGCATCACCACGTCGTTGATATAGTCGAAGTGCTGCGATTCCCGGAAGAAACTGGTTTTATTGGTGGTCAGCACGTCTACCAGCGAGAGAAACTCCACGCCGGTAGCATCATTTTCAATGAAATCGAAATAATCGTCAAAATCGTCCAGACCCAGCTTCCGCAGACGTTTGAGCAGGCGTGCTTTGACCAGGGCCTCCTTCCCATCGCCCAGGAAAATGCCGCTGTAATCATGCAGCATGCGTTTAACCCGGTTAAAGTGAGAGGTGGTCAGCACCGCCCTCGACAAGTCCGTTTTGGGTCTGCCGATCATATGGCAGTATCCATCAGAACAGCTTCAGGAACATCAAACAGTACTTTTTCAACATCCAGTAACAGCTTAACGGAATTTTCAAACTTACCGATACCAGACAGGTACTCATTGTGCATGGCGCCACCCAGGGTCGGGACTTCTTCAATCTGCTTGGTATCAATCTCGGCAACTTCAGATACCTTGTCTACCACTACACCCATCAGGTAACTGCCCGACTGAACCACAACAATACAGGTTTCTTCGGTATCTTCAACCGGCATCAGACCGAAGCGGATGCGCAGTTCCATGACCGGAATAATTTTCCCGCGCAGATTCAGTACGCCGCGGATGTAACCGGGCATATTCGGAACGGGCGTAATGGGCATCATGCCGATAATTTCCTGAACTTTCAGGATTTCAAGGGCATACTCTTCCTTGCCCAGGAAAAAGGTGAGGAATTTACCACCTTCCACATTCAGTTTGCTTTCGTTTTGAGAGGTTTCTTGCGTTGCCATAATTGTAGGGTTTTGTCCACTTTTGGTTAATCAAATTATCGTTCAGCGGGTCAGCTCACTAAAGCTACCGTGTCTAGTATGAGCCCGACCTGCCCGTCACCGAGTATAGCACCACCGGAGATGTTCTGCAGTTTCACCGGCATGGAGATGGATTTACCCACCAGATGCTGCTGCCCGAGGACCTCGTCAATCAGCAGGGCATATTTCTGCCTGTTACTATTTATCACCATCAATACCCCGTCCTGAATGGATTCAGCAGCATCGGGAACATTGAACATTCGATGCAGGCGGATAATCGGGATGGATGACCCGCGGAACATCACGTTCTCACTGTCGCCCATTATGGTAAAGTTGGCATTTTCATCCGGACGGAAGGTCATGTCTATGTTGATGGTCGGCACAATGAACCGCTGGTGGCCAACCCGTACCAGCATTCCGTCTGTGATGGCCAGGGTAAAGGGAAGCTCGATGGTCACCATAGATCCCATTCCGGTTTCTGAACTTACATCCACCTTGCCCTGAAGTTTGTCGATAGACCGGCGGACCACATCCATGCCCACACCCCGGCCTGACAGATCCGTGACCACATCGGCGGTGGAGAAACCCGGTAAAAAAATGAAATTATGGATCTCATGATCCGTGTATTTACGGTTCGGGTCTGCAATACCTTTCTCCAGTGCCTTGGCATAAATTTTTTCCGTATTCAGGCCCCGACCGTCATCTTCAATTTCGATTACAACCTTCCCGCCCTGCTGATAGGCACGCAGATACACGTTGGCAACCGGATCCTTGCCGGTTTTGGCACGCTGCTCGGGTGTTTCAACCCCGTGATCCAGCGAATTTCGCAGCATGTGAATGAGCGGTTCATTGATGATATCCACCATATTGCGATCAATTTCGGTATCATCACCAACCGTTTTGAAGGCCACCTGCTTACCGGCTTTCCGGGAAAGATCCCGTACGAGGCGGTTCATTTTCTGGAAGGTTGCCTTGAGGGGAACCATACGCAGTTTCAGACTGATATCCTGAAGTTCGCGCAAAATCTTGGTGGTATGCGTCACCTTGCGGAGCAGATCACTGTCAGAGGCAACAACGTGATCTTGTGCTACCACGGAGTGGGCAATCACCAGCTCTCCCACCATGTCGATGAGCCGGTCGAGTCGCTCCGTGTTAACGCGCACCGTACTTTCTGCCTCCGCTTTGGGCGCGCTTCCGTTACTGCGGGCCGAGCCGTTGGTGGCTGCAGGGGCCGCCGACTTGATTGCAGCCTCCGGCGCCACAGGCTGCATTTCAGTCTCTTCAGGCTCCGACCAGTCATCCATTACGGATTCATCCTCGGTGGATGTCGCCTTGGTAGCGGGTTGAGATGGTTCCGGCGCTTTGGGAGCTTCTTCAACGTCCGACCCGCCTGCACGTTCTACAGAAGCGGCCGCTGCCGATGGCGTTGACGCAGCTACATCGGGTAATCCGTCAAATTTTCCGTGCTCTTCCACATAAATCAAGCGCTGCTTGAGCGCATCAAATGCCGGTGGAATGTGCAATAGCTTACCGGGCGCCAGGGTTGGCACTTCCTCTACCATAGACTTAATGGTATCCAGGGAGTCCAGCGTAATATCGGCCGCCTGATTCGTATACCCGATTTCATTGTCACGTACCATGCTGAGCAGGGTCTCCACATGATGGGCAAACTCAGACACCGGAACCAGTCCCAGAAAAGCTGCCGTACCTTTGATGGTGTGAAACGCACGAAATACCTGGTTGATCAACTCGTCGTCATCCGGATTGTTTTCCAGTTCGAGGAGGGCCTCCTCTGCAATTCCGATCAGCTCGGTACATTCGGTATAAAACTCCTGAAGCAGATCCGTGTCTGCATCCCCGGGTACTTCAAAATCCGGTGTAGCCGGAGCGGCCGGGTCGATGACAGCCGACCCCGTGCGCGGAGCAGGAGGCGGGCTTTGTGGCGCAGGTGGTTGAACGGACGGGGAAGTCGCTGGAGATTCAACCGGATCCGGATTAGCGGCTGCTGTTTCAGAAGCGGATACGGTATGATTCCCGGTGGTTGCCACAACCGGATCCGTTTGCGTGCTTTCCGGTGATGACGGAGTTTCCGCTTCGGCGTTATCAGCAGAAAGCGTGTCAGAAGAAGGTTTTACCGTGCCGTTTTCATCCAAATCCGGCATAGTTTCGGCCGCAGGCGACCCTGAGGCAGACTCGCCTGCAAAATCCAGCATCATCTTGGCTTCCGAGGCTTCTTCCAGCTTCTGTCCTACCGATGCTATCATAGTTTCCGGGTCCGGCGCTTCGGTAAGCGCGGTAACCGCCTGCTGCAGAAGCGCTCCAACCTCGTCTTCGTACTGACTTGCCGCTGCATCCAGCTTCTCATAAAAGTCGCGGAGCAGGTCCGGTGTGAGTGTTTCGACATCCAGCTTCATGAAGGCCGCATTTACCTCATCCAGACTTACGGCCTCAACCGTGCGGGAAACCGGTGTAACCGGTATGGAATCGGTATCAACAGGAGTTTCGGGCGGCAGTTCAATAATTTTGTCGGCCGACTCGCCGTCACCCTTCAAGGCTTTTTGCATGATATCGCAGGCCCGCTCAAAGTCGCGCACATCGATATCGCCGCTGGTCAGCGCATATTCCCG
Source organism: Bacteroidetes bacterium HLUCCA01 (assembly GCA_001314545.1). GTDB lineage: Bacteria > Bacteroidota > Rhodothermia > Balneolales > HLUCCA01 > HLUCCA01. The sequence continues at coordinate 134,157 of LIHN01000017.1, read as the reverse complement.
AATCGTGTTTACAGCCTGCATTGTGGCCATTTTGACCGTCATGAAGAAATCGTCACGGGCATAAAGATGCTTGATTCCCTCCCAGGCCAGCTCCACCAGCCGGTTCAGCTGGGTAGCATTGTGACCAAAGCCCTCAATTGCGTCTTCCAGTTTAGCGCCGGCCTGCATAATCCCGTCCTGATCGCCCGGACCGATATTGGCCAGAAGCTGAATGATTTCTGCAAGTTGTTCAATCTGTTTTTGATAGTCGGCGCTCATGATGGGTTCACTTAATAACGTTGTGATTCATACAGGGCCAGGTACAGCCAGAATTCACCGTCAGACGTCACAAACCGGAGTCGTGCAGAGGGCGGTTTATTGGGCAGGAAGAGGCGCAGATCGCTGCCGCGGGTAGCGGTGGGCAGGGAAGATTGACCGCGGAAGCCGATAGTTTCAATATTCATGGCCACTTCACCGGCCAGTATATTCGAAATTTCACCGATGAGGTCACCGATGTCATCACTTTCAAATTCAAGCTCGAAACCCACAAATTTCACCGAAATTGAGACGGCCGTTTCCTTGGGCACGGCCAGCATCATGGAAAGGGTGTGCTCGGGATTAAAAACGGCGATGTTACCGATAATCCCGTTCATGGGCTGCAGTGAATTCACCTGTTCTACAAGTTCCGGTGCGTCACCGGAAATGGAAGCAAAGGTATTCTGCACTGAAAGTACAACTTTGTCGAGCATCAGATCAGGTATCTCCGAAATCTCGCTTAATCGTTGAGGAAGCATATCTGATACTCCTTATTTAAGGTTTAACATATCTTTGAAGAAACTCTTCTTCTGCCCGCCGCCGGCGCCCAGTTTAAAGTTTCCGTTATCATCGATGTATTTGCTCAGTGCGGTGTAGAGCTGGTCGGCAGTGAAGGGCTTGGTAACGTAAGCGTTGGCACCGCCCTCATTCAGGGCTGTATCCACCTTGCCCATAGACTTCTCGGCCGTGACCATAATAATGGGGATGTGGGAGGTGTTTTCCATTTTGCGCACTTCTTTTGAAAACTCTACCCCGGTCATTTTTGGCATATTCCAGTCAACAAAAATGATTTCAATCTCATGGCTGAACTTCTCCAGTGCGTCTTCACCATCCATGGCCTCGATATACTCAAATTCTGCCAGCATGAGCTGGTCCAGGGTACGTTTCACCGCACTCCGCATGATTTTTGAGTCATCAACTACGAGTGCCTTAATCTTGCTCATTCGTAATCTCCAAATTGGTTTTGATATCAGTAACTATTCGGCTTTCAGTGCGTGGTTGCTGGAGTATTACCGATTTCAGTGTTTCATTATTCCGGCATGCAAATTATGTGCCGCAGGCGTGGCGTAGTTCATCCGGGCTCCACAAACATTATCCCATAAATCAGCAAAAGCCGGAGTCTCAGACTGCCCGGGAGTAAACCCAGGCAGCCTGACAGTATCCGGTAACCACAACGGAGAGGTTAGAAGGATGCCAGTTCTTCATCATCAAGCGGAATCAGAACTTCCGGCTGACGAGATTTGGCAGACGAACTATGACCGTTTCCTTTGGTGCTGGCATGGCCGTTACCATTCGACTTGTGGGCCGAAGCAACCGGTTTTTTGGTCTGTTGCTTCCATCGCCAGTCGGTATTGGAGGCTTTGCGCTGCGGCTGACGGACCGGACCGGACGGATTGCTGGATCCACCCACCAGGCTCACCAGTTGCTCAACCATATTCTGAAGTTCAACAGCCTGTGCTGCGAGTTCTTCAGCGGCAGAGGCGGATTCTTCCGAACTGGATGCGTTCCGCTGAACGGCTTTATCCATCTCGCCCATGGCGGTGTTCACCTGTCCGATACCCATCGACTGCTCTTTGGCGGCAGCGGCAATTTCAACCACCAGGGTACTTACGCTGGCCGTTGCATCACGGATAGCTCCGAGGCTTTCGGATACTTCCTTAACAACCTGAGTACCGCTGTTGGAGCTGTCAAGCGAACGCTTGATAAGATCTGAGGTGTTCTGGGCAGCCTGTGCACTGCGCTGAGCCAGATTCCTGACTTCCTCTGCCACTACGGCAAACCCTTTACCTGCTTCACCGGCACGGGCCGCTTCTACAGCTGCATTAAGGGCCAGCAGATTGGTCTGGAAGGCAATGTCATCAATAGTCTTGATAATTTTTGAAGTTTCCTCAGCTGACTGCTCGATGTCGGCCATGGTTTTGGTCATGCGTTCCATAGCAACAACCCCGCGTTCAACCAGTTCAAGCGACTGCTTCATCTGATTTTCAGCCTGCATGGCATTTTCAGCCGTCTGCTTGGTCTGTGAGGACATTTCTTCCATAGAAGAAGAAGTTTCTTCCAGACTGGCGGCCTGCTCGCTGGCACCTTCGGAAAGTTCCTGCGAGGTGGATGACAGCTGACCGGAGGCGGCGGTTACCTGCTCGGCGCCACTGTTCAGACCCGATACGATTTCAAGCAGCACTTTATTGATGCCTTTGGTCATAAAGAAGGCCATCACAACGGCGATCGCAATGCCACCGAAGAGCATAATCAGGGAAAGTGATTCCAGCATAGCGGCGGTGGATGTACCGTTGGCAACGGATTCATCAGCCCATTCTTGCTGAATACGCACGATAGCAGTCAGACTTTCCAGAAATTCGTCGTGCAGTATGCGGGCATCCTCAAGAGCCAGATGGGTCATCTCATCAAAACGGGCATCGGCATCGTTGGCCAAGGCAATCAGCTGGTTAAAACCGTCAAAGGTTTCCTGGGCAGACGGAATCATCTGCTCGTTCATAATCTGCGTGGCCAGGGTAGTGTTTCCGGCATTTACGGCAGCGCGTATTTCACGGACACTGGCGTGAAATTCCTGGTGCGGCCCCTCCATCGCCGTGATCATTCGGTTGATATCTGGATTAGTTGAGTTGAATGAACTCATCCATCGACCAAAATTACAGGCTGTGTGGTCATCGCCGCCGGTAAATGTTGTTCCGTTCGTAATCAGTTCAACGGCCTGAATCTCCACATTGTAGTGGTCGCCGCGAAATTGCTGCAAGTCGGCAACCAGTTCCTGTGGATTCAATACACCAACGCGGTCAATTTCTTTATTCAGCGTAACAATCTGCTGGTTCAATCGGTTGAACTCATTCATCTGGCTGGCGATGGCGTTCCAGAAACGGTCTTCTTCCGGGGTTCGTGGCAACGGCTCGTACACTTCGCGGGCCCGGTTAAACACTTCATCGGCGGCATCTATCCGACCGTACTGTCGCTGGCGGGTTCCCAGATCATTGCCGGGTATGAGCAGGGTTCGCTGCGCAGCCATCATTTCAGTTAACTGCAATTCCATACGAAGTGCGCTGGCCACGCTGGGCAGATTGGTTTCACCAATTTCCTCTACACTACTGCTTAGCTGGCTGACGCCGAAATAGCTGGTTACTCCCAGCACACCAACAATCACTATCATGGCACCAAAGGCCATACTTAGTCGCTTACCAATTGTCCATTGACCGGATTTTCCGGATGGTCTGTTATTGTTTTCCATGGTATTTATCCCTCTTCCGTTGTTACTAACCAATTGCAGCCCGATTCCCCCCGGACGCTGGTGCCTTTTACCGGCCATCACCGGAATCCACTGCCCAGTGACCTTTGCAAACCCAGCTGCATTTTATGTTTTTAATACAAAGTTCCGACAGTTAAACCCCGAACGGAACCTTTCGTTGTTGTCATACATCCACAAGTATCGGCCTAACCGGCACAGAGATTAAATTTTTTTAACCCAATATTCCGAAAGGCTTGTACACACCGTTACTTCTAGCTAATTGCGTGCCAAAAAAAGAATTGAAATTGAACAGATCGTGCCGATAACCCTGTAAGGATTCGTTCCGGGAACGGCTTTATGCAATGCAGCATAGGGTCGGGGTCGGGAATCAATCCAAATACGACGATAACCCACACGGAATTGGCGTGAAACAGCCATAAAAGGGAATCAACCCGCAGGCAGTTGACACCAAATCCGGTAATACCAACGGCACATAACCGCAAAAGTCGCTCTTAACCGGCAGGCAAGCCATGTTTCAAAGCAGCTACAGCCCAATATCACAGATTACCTCGGCGCTGGCTGAATTTATTCAGATGGAACCTCCAACCCCGCCGGTACCAGAAATGGAACATGCCTACGAGTCGCAAATGAATTTGCACAAAGACTCAGAAAAGCGGGAAAAGAAAAAGAAGCTGCAGGAACCGGAGGAAGAATTTGCCCCTTCATTTGAAGAAACCGAGCTCTCTCAGCTGATGCTTATGGCCGTTAACCGCGATATGCGGGAAATGCTTCGTCATTTACTCCGGCCCTCACAGCAGGATGTATTCATGCTCCGCTACGGACTGCGGGATGAGCAGGGGATTCAGCCAAAGGCACTTTTTTCCCCGTTGTACCACTATTATTCCGATCTGGACATCCTTCGCACCAAACGCTATCTCATTCAGCAAGACATCGCAAAACTGCTCGCCCGCAGAACCCTGATGATTTTTGATACGAAACCCGCACCTTCCGGTGTTCCGGCCCGCCTGAATTAGCACTGGCTGGCAGAGAGCCTGTAAAAATCGGCTCATGCTGTGGCTCCGGTGTCAAACAACAGATTCCGATGGTTGAAAAGCCCGGCAGACATCGCTGTTAAATGAGCTTAATCGACACGCTTCGATCGCCTTCAGCACGGGATATCGTTTACACCGTTAGAATTACGGACCTATTATTTGAAATCGGCAGCGCCGCATCCGGTACAGGGAGCTTATCCGGCCTGCTGCATGGAATTTTGAGTGGGCAATTCCAGCTTGAACGTAGACCCTTTACCCGGTGCACTGTTTAATTTAATTTCCCCGCCCAGTTGCCGGGCCAATGATGCGTTCACGTATAATCCCAGGCCGGTAGACTTCTTATTGTACAGATCGAATTTCTGCAATTTGGAATTCATGCGAAAAATCTGCTCGTGCTTCTCGGCAGGAATACCGATACCATTGTCGGTTACGGCCATGAAGGCACGCTGGTTGTTTTTCCCGACCTCCACCTGAATAAATCCGCCTTCGGGAGTATAACGAATGGCGTTGCTGATGAAATTGTAGAGGATGCGCTTGAGGTGCTGGATATCAACACTCACGTAGACCGGTTGTTGGGAAGGAGAGAATTTGAGGCTGTGATTACGACTCTTCACGGCACCCTGCATAATATCGCAGACCTCCTGAGCAACCCAGTTCAGGTCCACATCAAGACAAAGCATTGCTTCTTCATCCTGGTGTTGTTCTTCTGGCTCACGCAATCGTTCAGGCGCTGTAGTGCGCATTTGCTCCAGAATAGAGCTGATATCACTGACTCCGTTTCTGATTTTACGGCTATAGTCATAGATAGTCCGGTTCACCTTCTCATCACCCGCCAGCTGATTGCGCATCAAATCCAGATATCCGGTTATAGCCGTGATGGGCGACATGATATCATGCATACTAATGCCCATCAGTCGGTTTTGTACAGTCTGCTGTGATTCTTTAATCACATGCCTGATCACATAAGGCAACTTTTGAACACTTTCCTTATGTACATAGTCAAAGGCACCCAACTCCAGATAATCAACCCCATCCGCTTCTTCAAGTCGCGATGAAAGCAATACAAATTCGGTCTCTATACCAAGTTTTTTCACCTCTCTGAGCAAATCTGAGGCGTGATACGAACCCAGGACGATATCGCAAATCACAGCAGCATAGGCATATTTGGATATTAACAACAAGGCATTCTGATAGTCATCCACATAATCTACCTGAAGATCCGGTACGTCACGCAGGGCACTGCGGGCACGGTCGGCATCCAGGGGGCATGTATCTACAAGCAGCACACGCATGGGATTTCTACCTCGTTAGAGTTGACTCTGAGCAGCATAGAACAGAATGACCTTATCCGCTGACCCAGCACATATTAATTTTTATGCAGTACCATCACACGATTACTCCGGCAACAAGCAAAATATTTTTTTTCGGAAAAAAAGCAATCCAGAGAAACATATTTAACACACGATTCCAAAAAATTTTATTCCAATATTCCTTAATCCCTTCCAGATGGGTAAATCTCCAGCGACACCGTTTGAATCAAGGAACACAACTCCGAAAATTTAATTACTTGTTCGGGCAGAGCGACTGTCTCTGCACTACATTATAAGATAATCTTAACAAAAGACAAATGCTTAATCTTAATTTTACTTAATATTCAATTAATGCACGCCTATTATCACCCTCTAAATCCTTATTTATAGAACGCATAGATCGATTTTCTTCGCCGTGACTAAACTTCGCACCTATAGCCGATTACGTTGGATTTCTTTAAAATTTGGATTTAATGGTAGATTTAAGGGGTTTCACTACCAATCCGGAACAATTTCCAGTCCGCTACCGTTGTTATAGATACATGGCGTTCAAATACGAACTATTTATCTGATGAAAACGCCCAAATTATCACTTAAAATTGGAGCACCACTATGGAAGCAAGCAAAATTGTAGCCGGAGCTGTAATAGGAGCCGCCATCGGACTAGCCGTTGGAATACTTTTCTCACCTGCAAAAGGTACCGTAGTACGCAGAAGGCTGAAGCGTAAAGGAGAAGATTTCGCCCAGGATGTAGAGGACAGTCTCGGCGAGTTCTATGACGATGTGAGCAAAACCTACAAGACCGTCGTAGATGAAGCCAAGAAAATCGCCACCAAAGCCTGAATGCGGAATAGTATGGTTTAAACGTGATCTACGACTAAGCGATCATCAGCCTTTGTACCATGCCTCAACCTCCGGCAAGCCTGTTTTACTGATGTACATTTTTGAGCCATCAGTAATGCTGGCCCCGGATTTTGACCGAAGGCATCTGCGCTTTATCTGGCAGTCACTTGCCTGGCTGGACAAGCAACTCGTGGCGATGGGCAAAACGCCGATAATGCGCTTTATGGGTGAAGCTGTTCCGGTTTTTGCCGAGTTACAACAACAGTTCCGTACAACCCGGGTATGGTCTCATCAGGAAACAGGAACGGAATTCACCTGGTCGCGCGATCGTGAATTGGCTCAATTTTCCAACCAAAACGGGGTTTCATGGCATGAAAGTCCTGCAGATGGCATCATACGTGGACTAAAAAACCGCACCGGCTGGTCCAAACACTGGTACAAATGGGTGAGTGAACCGCCCGCAAGGACAGACCTGCATCAGCTCCGGCTCCTTGAGTACCCTCCATCATTTCCGAAGCAATCTGTCGGTAAGGCCGATGTGTATATTCCGGAGAATACAAAGCCCGATGATGCCTTGCTCAACGCCCTGCACGATGCATCAACATTGCCGGAAGCAAATTCCTGCTTTCAGCCGGGCGGGTCGAGAGCAGGCCGTCGTTACCTTCAGTCCTTTCTGACTGAACGGGCTGAGGGGTATCGTCGGCTGATGTCGAAACCGGAAGCATCCCGGACAAGCTGTTCCCGCCTCTCACCCTACCTGGCATGGGGCAACCTATCTACACGGGAGGTTTGGCACGCACTTCAGCCTGCCAGACAAAACAGCCCTGCTAAAAGAGATTTAACCTCCTTTGCCAATCGACTGCGATGGCGGGCTCATTTCATGCAAAAGCTTGAAACCCGCCCGTCTATGGAGTTCGAAAATGTGAATCCGGGTTACAACAGCCTTGATAAACCCGAAAATCAAAAATTCATTCAGGCATGGGAAAACGGCACAACAGGGTATCCCCTCGTAGATGCCTGTATGCGCTGCGTACAACAGACCGGCTATCTTAATTTCAGGATGCGGGCCATGGTAGTATCATTCCTGACGCATCATCTTTGGCAACCCTGGCAGGCGGGCGCGCATCACCTTGCCCGAATGTTTCTGGATTATGAGCCCGGAATACATTATTCCCAGTTTCAGATGCAGGCCGGGACCACCGGTATCAACACCATCCGAATTTATAATCCGGTGAAACAATCGTACGAGCACGACCCCGATGGTACCTTCATCCGCAAATGGATCCCCGAGCTTCGTGCTATCCCCGGCAAACTCATTCACGAACCCTGGAAGCTTTCCGAAATGGAAATGAACAGCTTCGGAGTCACCATCGGAAAGGACTATCCCCATCCCATCGTGGATATCAGGAAAACCTATCGGGAAGCGAGTGATACCCTGTGGAAACTCAAGGGTTCCGGCGATGTTCGGCAGGGTGCAGAGCAAATTCTGGGTACCTTAACCCATAGAAAAAGGTGATGTTCGCCATGGATCCCGACAAGCTTTTGAGCAACCACACCACCAGGATTAACCGGTAACGGACGTTCCGTGCATAAAAAACCACACCTCCCCGAGAAACTATGTCAGACCTGCGGCAAACCGTTTGCCTGGAGGAAGAAATGGGAACGGAACTGGAATGAAGTTCGGTATTGTTCTGAACGATGTCGGCGTAACCGGCGAAGCAACCATGAATCCTGATTTCCAGCTGCATGAAGAATGCGTTAATGTGGTTCCGCAAAGATCTGCGACTGCACGACAATCCGGCACTTGCTGCCGCCTGTAAGGCTGACCATATCCTGCCCGTATGGATCCTGCCGCAGCGGGAACTTGAACCGAATCCCCTGCTCAGGGGAGTTCTGGGAAGCGATGCCCCTCCAAAAATGGGTCCGGGCAGACAATGGTACCAGCAGTCCGCCCTGAACGATCTTCAGGACAGTCTACGAAGCAAGCGACTCGGGCTTGTTGTGCAGCACGGACACCCGGCAGCGCTGATTACGGCTTTGTGCGAGGCGTACGGAATTACCGATGTATACACTACCGAACTCCCGGGCACCGAAGAAATCGACGACCTTGACGCTGTGGAACAGGCACTTGAAAGTATGCAAATCCGGCTGCATGTTTATGAAAGTCATACCCTCTACCACCCCGAAGACCTGCCTTTTCCGCTGGAATCAATGCCCGATGTCTTTACTCCTTTCCGGAAGAAAATCGAGAAATACGCTGAAATCCGAGACGAGACGCCCATCGTGACCAGCTTCCCGGCCTTTCCGGAGTTCACGGGCACCGATGATCGTTTCCGCCTGGATCACCTGCTCAAAGACCACATCGAACTACCCGGAGCCGGCCAGGTTTACCACTATAAGTCGGCCATGCCGGCGGAGGGCGGAGAACAATCGGCTCTGAAACATCTTCAGCGCTACATCTGGGATGATCAGCGCATCCGCACCTACAAGGAAACCCGAAATGGTCTGATCGGCAAAGAATACTCATCCAAATTTTCAGGCTGGCTGGCGGTAGGGGCGTTGTCGGCCAGGCACATTTACCGGCATGTCAAGCTTTTCGAACAGCAGGTGACCAGCAACGACAGCACCTATTGGCTGATTTTCGAGCTTTTATGGCGGGACTTCTTCCAGTTTCTGATGCTGAAATACGAGGGGCAGCTTTTTACGTTATCCGGCATTGGGAATGAACCTGCGGTCTTGCTTCCGGCCGGAGATGGGCTTGCTGCTGCAGATAACGATTTCGGGGTTGGCCGATCCGGAAGACAAAGTGATCAAACACGGGATGTATTTGGATTTCATCGCGATGCAGATGCTTTGAGACAGTGTATTCAGGGCCGAACCTCAAGCGATTTCGTGAACGCCAATATGGTTGAGCTGAAGATGACCGGTTTCATGTCGAACAGGGGTCGACAAAACGTGGCCTCCTGGCTGGCGAAGTCCGCCATGGTTGACTGGCGTTGGGGGGCGGCGTGGTTCGAAAGCCACCTGCACGATTACGATGTGGCCAGTAACTGGGGTAACTGGGCTTATGTATCCGGCGTTGGTACCGATCCACGCAACCGGGTATTCAATGTGGAACGACAGGCCGAAACGTATGACGCCAAAGGGGCGTACAGAAGACGTTGGATGGATGAACTGTAGGACCCGGGCTGCTACGTACCGGCATCCTCTTTCGGAACGGCCGGTGCAACCTCGCCGGGCGTGTCGGCCGTATCACCGGGTACCTCATCCTGCGGCACAAACTTGCGGTTGAAGACAATGAAGAGGATAAGCGCACAGCTGATGGCCATATCGGCCACATTGAAGATGTAGGGGAATACCGGCCAGTCGTTTATACGAAGCGTAAAATGGATAAAATCCACTACCTGTCCTTCCAGAAAGCCGCCGTACTCCATAATCCGCGCTATGAAAATACGGTCAATCAGATTCCCGACGGCCCCGCCGATAACCAGTCCCATCAACACGATAAACCGGATAGGGGCCGTATCAAACATCCGAACAATATACACCGTGATTGCAATAGTGGCGATCAGCGCCACCACACTGATTTGAAACGTGCTGAGTATATCGATTCCCAGTGCCATGCCGGGATTCTTGGTATAATGAAACGATAACCAGCCGGGAATCAGCTCCATATTCTGGAGTTCCCAGCGGGTCCGCACCATGAATTTACTCCATTGGTCGAGGAGTACTACAAAGAGTACCACACTACCAAAGGTCAGCCATTTTTTTTGCAGCAACGTCACCAGGTCTTACCGCCGCTTGAGTTTGGCTTCGATGCTGATCTGGGTATGCGGAACGGCTTCCAGACGACCTTTGGAAATTTTCTTGCCGGTCACCTTGCAAACCCCGTAGGTTTTCTTATCGATGCGTACCAGGGCATCATCCAGATACTTGATGAACTTCTTGGTGCGATTGAAAAGCATGTAGGTTTTCTCACGTTCCTGAGCATCCGTACCCGCATCCGCCATGTGGAAGGAATACGCTGACTCATCGGAGGCATTTTCCGTGTTGTCACGCAGATTCTGCTGCAACAAATCCAGGTCGTTCTCAGCATCTTCACGCTTTTTGAGAATGATTTGCCGGAAATACTCCAGCTCCTCATCATTGTAAGGAGAAACGCGTTCAGGCTGTTCAATATTCGTGTTTTCTTCCATGACCATACCGGTTAGTTGGTGTTGCGTTTGATGGAAATGGTGACGGTCTTGTCATCAATTTCCCATGTCTTTGTAAAATCAGCATCGGGCATGGACACAAACTGCATCTCCTCCGTCAGCGTTTCACTCGAGATATACTCCTGCATCTGCCGGACCGACTCCAGCGTGGCCTCGTCCGACTCAATAGCGGTGGTAATCCGGTCGGTGACCTCGTAGTTCGCCTCTTTGCGCATATTCTGCAACCGATTGACAACCTCTCTGGCCAATCCTTCACGCTGCAGTTCGGGGGTTATTTCCGTATCCGCTGCAACCGTGAGTCCTTCTTCCGTCTCTACAGACCAGCCAGCCAGACCATGACGAACTACTACCAGATCTTCAGCTGTTAAATTAACGATTTCTCCGGAATCCAGCGTGATATTTAAGGCACCGTTCTTCTCGAACTGCGTTATTTCATCGTTACTTAATGTACTCACGCGGGCGGCCGTAGCTTTCATCAATCCGCCGATCTTCCGGCCAAGTACCGGGAAGTTGGGTTTGGCACTTTTGTGAACGATACCGGAATCGTCGTTTACGTATTCAATCGACTTGAAATTAATCTCATCCAGAATAATATCACGAACCGCCTCGATGGCCTGTCGTTCCTGCTCCGTGTTGGCAGGGATAATGATTTTACGCAGCGGCTGCCGGACGTTGATGTTAACCTTATTTCGGATGCGCAGCGCGATGGATGTGACCAGACGGGCCATTTCCATTTTGTATTCCAGCTGCTTGTCGATGGCGGTCTCTTCCACGGTTGGATAAAATGAGACATGGACCGACTCTTCATCATGACCGGTAACGGTGTTGAGCTGCTGGAACAGCCATTCGCCCATGAAGGGCGCTACCGGACTGATCAGTTTGGAGATATTCAGCAGGCATTCATAGAGCGTCTGGTAGGCGGCGGTTTTATCCAGGGTCTTGCCCTCTTTCCAGAAACGTCGACGGCTGCGTCGAACGTACCAGTTACTGAGCTCTTCCACAAATTGCTCTATTTCGCGGCACGCGCGGGTTACGTCGTAATCATCCAGATACTGGTCTACCATTTTGATGGTGGTAAACTGCCGGGAAATGATCCAGCGATCCATTTCCGTACGGTCTGAGTAGGGAATCTGGGAGCCCGCATACGTCCACCCGTCGATGTTGGCATACATCGCGAAGAAGGAATAGGTGTTCACGATGGTGTTGAAGAGCTTGCGCTGGGTATCTTTCAGGCCTTCTTCGTTGAATTTGAGATTCTCCCAGGGAGCGGAGTTGCTCATCATGTACCATCGGGTAGAATCGGCGCCATATTGCTGGAGTACCCGGAAAGGGTCAACCGTATTGCCCTTCGTTTTGCTCATTTTTTCACCCTTGGCATCCAGAACGAGGCCGTTGGAAACGACATTCCGGAAAGCGGGTTTGTCGAAGAGCATGGTTCCGAGGGCGTGGAGGGTGTAGAACCAGCCGCGGGTCTGATCAACGCCCTCTGCGATGAAATCGGCCGGGAAGTTTTCCTTGAACAGGTCTTTGCTTTCAAAGGGGTAGTGCCACTGGGCGAAAGGCATGGCACCGGAATCAAACCAAACGTCAAGCAGATCCGGGATCCGGCGCATGGTACCGCCATCCGGGGCCGGCCAGGTGATCTCATCGATAACGGGTCGGTGCAGATCAATTTCTGCGTCTTTTTTTAATCCGGCTCTGGCGCGGAGCTCTTCCACACTGCCGATTACTTCGATGTATTCCGGGTTTTTGTCGCTGACCCAGATGGGAATGGGGGTTCCCCAGAAGCGCTGACGGGAAATAGCCCAGTCAACGTTGTTCTCCAGCCAGGTGCCGAAGCGACCGGTTCCGGTGCTGGCCGGTTTCCAGTTGATGGTGTTGTTGAGCTCTACCATGCGGTCGCGCACGGCTGTGGTGCGGATAAACCAGCTTTCCACGGGATACGACATAAGTGGCGTGCCTTTGCGCCAGTCGTGCGGATAGTTGTGCAGGTAGGTTACATGCTTGTAGAGAACACCGCGTTCTTTGAGATTCCGGGTAATTTCTTTGTCGGCATCTTTGAACCAAAGTCCCTTGAACTGGGTGATTTCATCGGTAAAACACCCATCGCGGTCGACGGGATTGAACATGGGAATCCCCTCGCGCTTACCGGTTTCATAATCGTCGGCACCGTAGGCAGGGGCAATGTGCACAATACCGGTTCCGTCTTCCGTTGTGACGAAATCGGCCGCTACCACCTTCCAGGCTTCCTGTTTTTTGAATCGCTTGAGGGCGTAGTCAAAAATGGGCTGATAGGTTTTGCCGACCAGCTCGGAGCCTTTGAACTCCCGGATGGTTTCATACTCGCCATCCAGTACATGGAGCAGGGATTTGGCCAGAATCAGGTGCTCAGGATTTCCTTCCGTGCCGCCGTGGCGCACCAGCACATACTCAATAGCCGGATTAACCGCCAGGATCATGTTGGAGATCAGGGTCCAGGGTGTGGTGGTCCAGGCCAGGAAGAACGTGTCATTGGCCTCATCCAGCTGAAATTTCACATACACTGACGGGTCCTGCACCTCTTTGTAGCCGAGGCTGACCTCATGGGAGCTCAGCACCGTACTGCTGCCGGGTGAGTACCACTGAATTTTGTGCCCTTTGTAGAGCAGATCTTTTTCGTAGAGCGATTTCAGCGCCCACCAGACCGATTCGATGTAGTCGTTTTCAAAGGTGACGTAGGGATTGTGGAGGTCCACCCAATACCCCATCCGGTTGGTCAGTTCATCCCACAGACCTTTGTATTTAAGTACACTTTCGCGGCACCGGGCGTTATACTCGGCCAGTCCGAACTCCTCAACCTCGGCGCGACCCTTCAGTCCGAGTTCTTTTTCAACTTCAATCTCAACGGGCAGTCCGTGGGTGTCCCAACCCGCTTTACGCAAGACTTTATGCCCTTTCATGGTCTTGTAACGGCAGAATAAATCCTTCACCGTGCGGGCCATAACGTGGTGAATACCGGGCTTCCCGTTCGCTGTAGGAGGACCTTCATAAAAAGTAAAGGGAATGCCGTCTTCCCGACTTTTAAGGCTTTTTTCGAAGATTCCCCGTTCCTGCCACCAGGCCAGGACCTCCAGCTCAATCTTCGAATAATCGACTTGCTTGACTTCTTGAAACCGTTTTCCCATAACAGGAGCAGCAGTGTTGGGTTAAAATTCTAAAGACAACTAATATACAACAATTTAAAGAAACCTATTTTGGCGGGCGAGGCTATAAAACCCCGCCAAAATAGTGTACATTAATAACGGTGTGTATGCCTAAACGCAGTAAACGCAGGAGATGATACCATGAAGAACACCCATGGCTATGTCAGGAGATTATGTGCCGCTACACTGGTTCCCTTACTTACACTGGCACTGATGATCCAGGCCTGTACGCAGGCCGGACCCGACCGCGAGCTGGAACTTGAAACCATCGAACGGATGGAAGCAACCGCACGGGTTATGATGAACGAAGAGGGTAGAACCGATGCAAGCCTTCAGCAGACTGCTGCCTTGCGGGATGCCTACCTGAGCTTTGCCGATAACTTCCCGGGCGACTCACTTTCAGCGGTCTTCCTTTTCCAGGCCGCTATGGTGGATGCTGATCTTCACGATGACGTCCGCGGTGGCATTGTATTCCTGGAGCGGCTGGCCGAGGAGTACCCGGATCACGACCTTGCTGCCCGAACCCTGTTTCTGATTGGTTTTACCTACGCAGAGCAGCTCAATGACTATGCCCGTGCCAGGGAGGCGTATGCCCGCTACCTGGAGAGGTACCCCAACGGAGAGATGGCCGAATCCATACGCATTGAATTGCAGTCTCTGGGGATGCAACCGAGTTTGGGTTCCTGACAGGGCAAGCTCCGGTATGCAGGCCTGAGTCCGGCTAATGCCACCGCGGGCCATAAACCTGCTTTCAGCCTGCAGCATATGTAGACGGGTCTGGTCAGACACCCGACCCTGAGCCGGGTTTACGCACCCACGGGAACAAGCCGGCTGGCGGTAGCGGTAAAACTACGGCACAGACAGACCCGGCAGGCTTTTAGCACAAAAACAAAGGGCACCGCGTCTCCGCGATGCCCTCGTTATGATGACCTGTAGTATTCTTACAGTATCTTTTTCTCTCTGTAATAAGCTGCAGATGATAACTTGCTGTTATGCTGTCTAAGCAAGCGATGCTAATCAGGCTGAATAATACGTGTTTGACTGCAGGACCGTAGTTAGAGCCTCCTAACATACTGTGAAGATGGGGTGTTGCAGGCGCTTTTTGGTTAGGATGTCATTATCTGTACGATATTCTACAGGTGGACGAGCAAATCCGTATCTTTAGCGCCAAATAACACCCTTCAGAAAAATCAGACGGTATGACCAGCCAGGTACGGGTTCGCTTCGCACCCTCCCCAACCGGAATGCTTCACATCGGCGGACTACGGACCGCCCTGTACAACTACCTTTTTGCTAAAAAACACAACGGCATTTTCATCCTTCGTATCGAAGATACCGACCAGAACCGCTACGTTGACGGCGCTGAAAACGATATCATTACCGCACTGAAATGGGCCGGCATGCCCTACGATGAAGGTCCTGATGCCCCCGGGAGTTACGGACCCTACCGACAGAGTGAACGCTCTGCTATCTATCAGACCTATGCGGCGCAGCTCATCGGGCAGGGGCATGCCTACTATGCCTTCGACACCCCCGAAGCTATTGAAGCGATGCGGGAGCGATTGAAATCTGAGGTGAATAAAAATCCGAAATATGATGCGGCATCGCGTACGCAGATGACCAACAGCCTCACCCTGAGCCCGGAAGAAACCCGGCAGCGTATCGAGTCCGGCAGCCCGTACGTCATCCGGCTGAAGACCGAACCCGGCGAGGTCGTCACGTTTCACGACCAGATCCGCGGCCATGTCAGCTTTCAGACCCGGGAGCTGGATGATCAGGTACTCATGAAATCGGATGGTCTGCCAACCTATCACCTTGCCAATGTTGTGGATGACCACCTGATGGGGGTAACTCACGTTATCCGCGGCGAGGAGTGGCTCAGCAGCGCCCCGAAACACATTTTACTGTACCGTTACCTCGGGTGGGAAGCCCCTGTGATGGCACATCTGCCCCTGATTATGAGTCCTGCCGGCGGCAAGTTGTCTAAACGCAATGCCGAGGAACTGGGCATACCGGTCAACGTTCGCGATTATATCAGCGGCGGGTACGACCCCGAAGCCCTGGTAAACTTTCTGGCATTTCTGGGATGGAGTCCCGGCGACGATCGTGAAATACTCTCCATGAAGGAACTCATCGGGGCGTTCCGACTGGAGGACGTCAGCAAGGCAGGCGCCGTTTTTAACATTGACAAACTCACCTGGTACAACGAGCAATACTTGCGTTCACGCTCCGATGAGCACCTGATTCCGTTGCTGCAGCAGGAACTTGAGCTGCAAAACATATCCGGGTTCAACAGTGCCTACCTGGAATCCGTCATCGGCCTGATGAAGGAGCGTGTTTCACGACCTGCCGAGATACTGGAACAGGGACGGTTTTTCTTCGAGGCCCCATCGCACTATGATGAAAAAGCCCTGAAAAAAGCCTGGAAAGCCGAAACGCCGGAACTGTTACTTGAATTTCTGACTGCGGTTGAAGCCATGAAGTCATACCATGCCGCCGCATTAAAGCAGGCACTCAGTGACATTGTGGAGCAACGCGGACTTGGATTCGGCAAGTTGATGCTCCCTGCCCGAATTGCCGTAACCGGCATGGGTGGCGGTCCGGATTTATTTGAAACCATGGAGTTGCTGGGCAAGGATGAAGTCGTAGGCCGGATTCAAAAAGCCCTCAACACCCTGTAACAGCTGCCCGTACTCCGACCCGGTCTGCGGAGATACCCCGTCTTTTTCTTAAGATATCCGTTTCTGACTCACGCAACCTGTTTTTTCAGCCAACAAACCTTACTACGAGCCCCCAAATTATGCGAGCTTTGTTTTCGTTTCGTGGCCTCATCGCCATACTGCTGCTTCTGGTACTGAGCGGATTCTCCCTGGCTGAGACTCCCGCTCCGGGGTGGACCAGCCTGTTGCCTCCACTGTTTGCCATTGCCATGGCGCTATGGCTAAAGCAGGTACTTCTGGCGCTGTTCATCGGGGTCTGGTCCGGAGCATGGCTTGCCAACGGTGGTACCTTCGCGGGAATAGTTACCGGTTTTTTCGATACCATCGGCACCTACATCGTGCCCGGTGCTGCCGACCCGGACCGCATGGCCATTATGATATTCACCCTGCTCATTGGCGGGGTAGTGGGCATCATTTCGGCCAACGGAGGCATCCGTGGAATCATCAATCTGCTCATGAGAGTGGTTAAAACCCGCATTCAAGGTCAGTTTATGACCTCCTTGATGGGATTTCTGGTATTCTTCGATGATTACGCCAATACCATGATTGTGGGCAACACCATGCGCCCGCTCACCGACAAGCTGAACATAACCCGCGCGAAACTGGCCTATCTGGTCGATTCCACCGCCGCACCGGTGGCGACCATCGCTCTGGTTTCAACGTGGATTGGTGCCATGGTAGCCTACATCGCCTCCGCCGAGGCGGGTATGGCTGATTTCAACGAGTCGGCCTACCTGGTATTCATCAACAGCCTTCCGTACAACTTCTACGCCTTCTTTGCCATCGCCTTTGTGATCATGATTGCCCTCAGCGGCCGCGATTTTGGTCCTATGCTCACCTCGCGCATGAATCTGCTGCGGGCCAAAACCGATCCCGCCTACGATACCTACAATATTCACCACAACACCGCGGAAGACCTCTCCGAAAACGAAGTCACCTCCCACTGGCTGAACGCAGCAGTACCGGTGGCCGTACTCATCGTCTCCACCATAGCCGGCCTGTTCATTACGGGCGAGGGAGACACCCTGCAGGATATCATCGGCTCGGCTGACTCCTACACCTCGCTGACCTGGGGCGGACTGCTGGCGCTGACCGTTGCCATTGGCATGACCCTGGCGCAGCGACTGCTCAGTCAGGACGATACCCTCAAGGCTATGACCAAGGGTATGCACACCATGTTTGACGGACTGCTGATTCTGGTGATGGCCTGGGCGCTGAGTGACATCACCCAGGTGCTGGGTACGGCAGAATATCTGGTATCGGTTTTTGACGGCGTGCTGAATCCGTACTGGGTTCCGGTACTTATTTTCGTAATATCCGCGGGCACCTCGTTTGCAACGGGCTCCAGCTGGGGAACCATGGGAATTCTCATGCCCATTGCCGTACCCCTGGTGTGGAGTCTGGGAACCAGCGCAGGGTTGCCTGCCGAAACCAGCTACCAGCTGATCTATGCCGGCGTGAGTGCCGTACTGGCCGGGGCTGTCTGGGGCGACCACTGCTCACCCATATCCGATACCACCATTCTGAGTTCCATCGCCAGCCAGTGCGACCATATTGAACACGTGCGTACGCAACTCCCCTATGCGCTGGTCGTGGGCGGCGTAAGTATCACAGCCATCATCGCTTCCACCGTGCTATCGGTCTCACCATGGATTATTTATCCTGCAGGAATTGCTATATTGCTGGCCGTATTGTTCAAATTCGGTCGCTTCGCCAGCCTCGATGATCCAACCAATCCGCTTGAAGATCAGGCCGGGTAAGTCTCAGGGAAAACCGTTCACCAATTGTCACTATGGGAATCAGATCATTTGTAGTCAAGCCCTTCGCCCGTAAAATTGCCCGGGATATCGATGCCTGGTCCGCAACCGCATCGCAAAGTCAGCACCGTATTCTGACAAACATCGTTAAAAAAGCGGCCGGAACACGCTTTGGCAAAGATCACGACTTTGCCGGTATCCGCACCTACGAAGACTTCCGTGAACGGGTCCCCATCCGTGATTACGAGGCACTCAAACCCTACGTTGAAATGATCAAGGAGGGCGGGGAAAACATCCTCTGGCCCGGCAGACCCCTGTACTTTGCCAAAACCTCGGGTACCACCTCCGGGGTGAAGTACATTCCCCTGACCAAAGACAGTCTTTTCAATCACTTCGGTACCGCCCGGAATGCATCGTTCAACTACGCGGCACGCTCCGGAAATTTCGCATATCTGGACGGCAAGATTATCTTCCTGTCCGGGAGTCCTGAACTGGAATCGGTGGGGGGCATTCCTACCGGCCGGCTATCCGGCATTGTCAATCATCAGGTTCCGGCCTGGCTGAAAACCAATCAGAAACCCAGCTACGAAACCAACTGCATCGAAGACTGGGAGGTGAAGGTAGAACGGATTGTGGATGAAACCATGCATGCCAACATGACCATGATATCCGGTATTCCACCCTGGGTGCAGATGTATTATGAGCGTCTGCTGGAACGGACCGGCAAGAAAACCATCCGCGATATCTTCCCGAATTTCAGCTTGTTTGTCTATGGCGGCGTAAATATGGAACCCTATCGCAAGAAGCTGGAAGAGCTGGCAGGATTTCGGGTAGACAGTGTAGAAACCTACCCCGCCAGTGAGGGCTTCATCGCCTTCCAGGATATGCCCGACCACCAGGGACTGTTGCTGAACTCCGATTCCGGTATTTTCTTTGAGTTTATTCCGGCCGATGAGTTCTTCAATGAGCACCCTACCCGGCTGATGATTGACCAGGTTGAACCGGGTGTCAGTTATGCGGTCATTATCAACAACAACGCCGGATTGTGGGGATACAGCATCGGTGACACCGTTGAATTTCTATCGGTCAAGCCCTACCGGCTGCGGGTCAACGGTCGGATCAAGCACTATATTTCAGCATTCGGGGAGCATGTCATCGGCAAGGAAGTTGAGGAGGCCATGATGGCAGCAGCCCGCCGATTTGATACCCGGACTATCGAATTCACGGTTGCGCCCCAGGTGAACCCTGTAAGCGGTCCACCCTATCACGAGTGGTTCGTAGAATTCGATGAACAGCCTGCGTCTATGGACGAATTCTCGGTTGCGCTGGACGAGGAAATGCGCAAACAGAACATCTATTACGACGATCTGATCAGGGGCAAAATCCTGCGACCGCTGGTTATTACGCCGCTCAAACGCGATGCGTTCCGCAGCTATATGCGTGACGCCGGCAAGCTGGGCGGACAAAACAAGGTACCCCGGCTGTCCAATGACCGGGGTATGGCCGATGTACTGGAGAACTACGCCGTCCGATAGATACCACGGCTTACCGGAAGACAACCTGCCGGGGATGGCATGGTTGCGAACTGCACCCGCAGCCGGTTACCCTGGCGTACCGATGATATCGGCTCTTGTAACGACCAGACCGGATCGTTAGTTATCCGTTTGGCAGGCCGGTGCGATATAACCTTCCAGTCGGAATCCGGTTTCATCGGCATCCAGGGTTACTTCTGCAACCTGCTCCTGCGCGTCACGGTCAACACTGAACCGTACACCTTCCACCTCAAAAAGATGGTCCGTTTCGGGGGTTTCTGTGGTCAGTCCCATCTGCAGGGATGGTCCGCAGCAACCTTCGGCCATGTAAAAACGGACGGTGCCGGTAGTCAGGTCTTCAGCGGGAATTACGGTACGCAGGGTTTCAACTGCTTTGGATGTTACATTCATGCGTTTAGAATTTGAGGTAAGAGTGAATAACGAAGGGCATTGACCTGGTCGATGCCGGTAATTTCGGTTGATCTGAGTGGAACTGCAAACAGGGGAACGTCGAATAACCCGGCAGCTTCGTGTAAATAGTACTGCTGCATGGCGTAACGTGCTGAAGCAAACTCACCGTCACAGTCATCCCGATTGAGTACATGGTTGAGAAGGACGCCCTGCACCTGTATCCCAACCCGTGCGAGGTCGTCGGCCGCCCTGCGACTTTCATGCAGTGGCGTGAATTCGGGATAGGCTACCAGGAAGAAGGTGGTGATAGCAGGATTTTTCATCTGCTCAATCACGGTCTCCAGATTTTGTTTCTGCGACTGACCGGAGGCGTCATCCGGATGATCCTGGGCTTTCATCTGAATTTGTTTCTGATAATCAAAGGGTAGTTCCAGCAGGCGCAGGGTGTGTCCGGTAGGCGCCGTATCCAGCACGATGTACTCCCACTGCGGATCGTTGATGTACTTTGAAAAATGCTCAAATATGGCAATCTCTTCCGTACAGGGCGATTCGAGCTCCTCCTGAATGGAGGCCAGCACGTCGTCTGAGTAGCCGTTGGATTTGGCATCATCCAGAATCTGGGTCTTGTAGGCCTCCGCCGCCAGTCGCTGGTCGATGTTGGCCGCCCAGACCCCTGTGCTGATTTCGCGGGGGAGGTGTCCTACATCCGTGTCCAGTACCTGCCCGATATGAGCGGCGGGATCGGTGGTAATCAGCAGGGTTTTACCCCGGGTACCGGTCTCCATGGCCATGGCACAGGCCGCTACCGTTTTCCCGACACCTCCTTTTCCTGTAAAAGCCAGGATACGCCGGTTACCGGCACGATTCAGAAGACGGTCGAGTTCGGCCGGACCTGCAAAGCCCTGAAAGGGTTGGGTTTCTTCATGGCGGACGGATACCCGGGCCGATTGCCCTCCGAATACCATATTCCCAAATCGGGTGAGGGTTTCAACACCTTTAATCTCACCCAACTGCATGGCAACCTGGATTAACGGGAGGGTACTTTCTTGCAGTGTTTCAATGTAGCGCTGCTGGTTTTTTCGCTGTTCAGCGAAAATAGTACCCGCTTCATCGGAGGGAAAAACACCGTTGACAATGAGTTCAAAATGAGTGATGCCGGTTTTTTCAAGCTCAGCTTTGGCTCGTAGTGTTTCAAAAACGGACGTTTTTTCAGGCCGGGCTACCAGAAACATGGTGCTTCGTTGCGGGTCCCGGAGTACCTGAACGGCCGCATCGTATTTCTTTTTGGATTCCTGAATTTGTGAAACCGGACCGATGCAGGTCTGGCCGCTACCCTGTTCACTTTTTGTGATGTAATCGCTCCACTCGCCGGGCAGGGTCATCAGGCGGAGGGTATGGCCTGTGGGTGCGGTGTCAAATACCACGACATCGTAACCGGTATTGCTGAGAAAATCTGTAAAGCGGTCGAACGTGGCGATTTCAACCGTGCATCCGCCGTTGAACTGCTCCCTTACCGACTCCATGGCCAGTTCATCCAGGATTTCCTCCAACGGAGCCAGCATTTTGCGCTTGTAGGCATCGGTAATTTTGTCGGCATCCAGTTGAATTACCTGCAGATTCGGGCTTACCGTAACCGTGTCGGTGCTGATGGGCACTTCAAATATATCTCCGAGATTACCGGCAGGGTCGGTGGAAACCAGCAGGGT
The DNA here is from genome assembly GCA_001314545.1 of Bacteroidetes bacterium HLUCCA01. Taxonomy (GTDB): domain Bacteria; phylum Bacteroidota; class Rhodothermia; order Balneolales; family HLUCCA01; genus HLUCCA01. Next base: position 111,898 of record LIHN01000017.1, on the reverse strand, counting down.
TCGCCTTCCACGGTCGGCTTCGTATACAGCCCTGGCCGCGGCCATGCTGCTCTTGCCTACTCCGCCCTTCCCGGAAAAAAATACATATTGCGTGGAATCGGAGCCGGGATGTGATTGCATGGTCAGTAGCCTTGTCGTTGGTGGGGTTTGCAACGCGCACCGTGCGCATGGTGGCACGGGCTGACGTGGGATGATGGGTAAGTCCGCTTCTAGCTGAACGAGCTGAGTACGGTTGTTGCGAGCTTAACGCCCTCGAGTTGGGGAACGTGAGCGGCAAGTTCCTGAAGATCCGGATAGGCCTTTTCTTTGACGACTTTCCCGTCAATCAGGGTCACCGGAAAATTTCCAGTACCGTTTTCCTTGATATAGGCGCGGATCACATCGTTGCCGGTGAAGGCCAGGGGTTGCTGGTTGATGGCATAACGATGGATGGTAACCCCTGCTTTTTTTGCTGCAGAAACCATCTCCTGCAAGTTAACCAGGGCTTTATCCGGGGTTGGACCACAGACACCCGTTGAGCAGCAGAGGTTGGGTTCAAATATTTCAACTTTCATAATCGTATTTCGATGGAATGTGGGAGTTAACAGCAGTCAGACACCTGCATAGACGCCTGGAGCATGGTTTCTTTCAAAAAGGAGGCGGCTTCAGCCAGTTTTTCACGATCAAGGCAATAACAGGGCCGGTCGTCTGTGAGGGATCCTTTTATCAGTCCGGCATTTTTCAGTTCTTTGAGATGCTGGGAAATGGTAGACTGGGCAAGTCCTACACTCAAGACCAGCTCGCCGCATTGGCAGGCGCTGTTTTTTGCCAGTTCCTGAATAATGGCAATTCGGGCCGGATGTCCGAGGGCCTTGGTAATGGTGGCCATAGCCTCCTGCTGTTCGGTATAAAATCCTGTTTTGGTAGCTCCCATAGCGGTTTTGGTAAGGGCTATTGTTTGTTATAATTGCATATCGCAATATTACGATTAATATGTGCCGTTGTCAACTCTTTTTGTACATCTATGGGTCGCCCGCCGGATTGGCTGCGGGCAGTCTGCCTGTCAATTTCACCGGTTACCGAAACAAATCCGTGCCCGTTAGATTGGGCGCGCCAATGTTGGACTCACCTCAGGTTTACTCAGGAACAGCGCAAGACGGTATCACCACAATCGCACACCGGCATAATGATGAATAACATCCTCGATAGACTCCTTCACGGACGCTTCACGCTCGTCAAGATCAGCAGTTTTGGCAGCCGCTTCCTTACGCTTGTAGTAATCAGAAATTTCGGGTACCACAAAATCGCTGTTTCCCCAGTGCATTTCGAATGGATAGATAGCCGATACAGAGTTCATACGCATGTTTATTTGTCTAATTGTATATACAAGTTACGCATTTTATGAATCATTTGTTTCAATTTTAGGTTATCCTTGGCTATGGCATCAACATCAAAGTCCCTGGGCGCCGTCTTACGGCGCATCTATGGTTTTACCCGACCCTACCGCGGCAAGCTCCTCCTCGCCCTGGGCAGTGCCATGCTGGCATCCCTGCTATGGCTCACTGTTCCGCTTGGACTTCGGGAACTGCTCGATGCCGTTTTTGAAGCGGGTAACCGGAGCCTGCTCAACACCATTGCCCTGGCGCTGCTTGGGATCTTCCTGCTGCAGGCCGTTTTTGGATTCACCGGCTCCTATATTCTGGAATGGATTGGCGAACGGATGGTGACCGATCTGCGAAAGACGCTCTATGCCCAGCTGCATCGACTGGGACTCACCTTCTTTTCCAACCAGCGACTCGGTGAAATTACTTCCCGACTGACCAACGATGTCGGTTCCGTTCGCAGTGCCGCTACCAGTTCGCTTTCCGAAGCACTCACGCAGTCCATCAGCCTGATGGGTTCGCTGGGCCTGATGGTTGCCCTGAACTGGCGACTCAGCGCAGTTATATTTGTGACCGTACCCTTCGTTACCATCGCCACCCGCTACTTCGGAGAAAAAATCAAACGCCTCTCCAGGGAGGTACAAGATCGTCTGGCCGATACAACCTCCATCGCTGAAGAATCGCTTTCGGCTATCCGTGTGGTCAAATCCTTTGCCCGCGAACCCTTTGAAACGGGCAGATACCAGAATTCAGCCGAAATCCTTTTTGAAACAGCCCGAAAACGTGCCCTGCTCAGCAATATCTTCTGGAGCAGTATCGGTTTTTCCTTCCTGCTGCTGATGGTTATGATATTCTGGTTTGGCGGAACCGAAGTACTGGCGGGCCGACTAACCACCGGTGACCTGGTGGCTTTTATCTTTTATGCTTTCAACATCGCCCGATCCGTTGGCGGGATGTCGCGCCTGTATACCACCTTCAACACGGCAGCCGGAGCCTCCGAACGGATATTCGAGCTGCTGGATACTACCCCCGAGATTCTGGACGCACCGGATGCCAGTCCGATGCCCCCTATTAAGGGTGAAATCACCTTTGAAAATGCCGCATTTGCCTACGAAGAAGCCCGGACCATTATTCATCCGTTGAATCTACACATCCAGTCCGGCGAAATTATCGCACTTGTTGGTCCGTCCGGGGCGGGAAAAACGACTCTGATGAATCTTATTCCCCGTTTTTACGACGTTACAAAGGGCCGTATTTGTATTGATGGTATCGATATCCGCACCGTTACCCAGCAATCGCTTCGCGCGCAGATTGGCCTGGTTCCTCAGGATATCCACCTTTTCGGCAGCACCATCCGCGAAAATATCCGGTACGGTCGGCTGGATGCAAGCGATACAGAAATTGAGGAGGCAGCCCGATCGGCCAATGCGCATGATTTCATCATGGCCACTCCGGAGGGATACGACACGCAAATCGGAGAGAAGGGAGTAAAATTGAGTGGCGGACAACGGCAGCGGATTGCCATAGCCCGGGCTTTGCTTAAAGACCCGGCCGTGCTTTTGCTGGATGAGGCTACCTCAGCGCTGGACAGTGAATCGGAGGCTATTGTGCAGGATGCGCTGGACCGGCTGATGCAGAACCGGACATCCATTGTCATCGCACACCGTCTCTCGACGGTTCGAAATGCACACCGGATTGTGGTTATGGAGGAGGGTCGTATTGCCGAAAGTGGCCGTCACGATGAGCTTATGGCCCGAAACGGACTGTATGCATCCTTGCAGCGAATGCAGCATACCGGTACCAGCCCGGACTCCGACATGGCCAATGTCTCATCCTGGCCATAGCCGCAACTTAAGCACGTTTACCGGTTCATGAGCATCGCACTGCAGCCGGGCTGCCTGCGGACGCAGCTATTTCGAGGTCATGACAAAAACGCCATCCCAGTCGGGCACGGGCGGATGCTGCTGCAGGTGGCGCACCCGATTCATCATCACCAGGGATGGATTCGTGTCGATGCCAGCGTCCCTGCCGGGTTGATATCGCTCCAGAGAAGCGGCCTGTTCAAACATGGTAATAGCCTGCGCCCAATCCTGATTGTAGTAGGCATGCAGTCCGCGATTGTATAACTCTAAACAGCGTACATCGTCATCGGTGCAGTTTTTGCGGAAGTCAACAAGTTCATGCATGGTTACCGGCCGGGTTCTGCCTTTCACCACGATGCGGTCCAGCTCACGGAAAACAACTTCCTGACGGTGCTGTTCGGCAAGACGCCGGGTTGCATCGGTTACCATGGCGTAAACCCCGTAACTTTTGGCGCCGCTCTCGCAACGGGCGGCCAGATTCACGTCATCGCCCATCATGGTGTAGTTGAAGCGCTTCTGTGAACCCATATTTCCGGTGATTACTTCGCCGGAATTCAGGCCGATGCGGGTCTGCATCCCGTGAACAATCGCGGGCCATTTATCCCCCTCCGACTTCCATTTTTGTCGTAACGCAGCCTGTCGCTCCAGGATTCGGGCGGCCGTCACACAGGCATGCCATGCATGTTGCTCGAGTTTCACCGGTGCGCCAAATATGGCCACAATGGCATCACCGATGTATTTATCGAGCGTGCCCCCCTCTTCAATCAGGATATCGGTCATCGCCGTGAGGTACTCGTTCATGAGTTCCACGAGTTCTTCGGGGGTCAGCTTCTCGGAAAAGGCCGAAAAACCCTGGATATCGCTGAAGAAGGCCGTTATATGAGTACGTTCACCGCCCAGTCGGGGCATCTGTCCGGAGGCGATAATACGGTTGACCACCTCGGGCGATACGTATGTTCCGAACATATTCTGAATGCGTTGCTTTTCACGCTGCTCGGTGAGAAACCGGTACCCTACGGATGATCCGAATCCGAGCACCATGGCCAGGACCGGACCGGTGAGTTCCAGTATAATCCCATACCCGGCAAACAGCGTGTAAACGGCGTAGATGTAGGCCAGCAACGCCATCGACCAAGCCAGGCTTCCCAGGCGTATATCCAGAAATCCGAGCAGAAGTGCCGCTGTCAGACCGCAGAATAGGACGGTCAGGAAGGTGTAGAACAGGGCAGGACGGGTGATGTAGGCTTCGGACAGTACTGTTTGCAGGGCATTGGCATGACTCTCGTAACCCGGCATATTGCCGTTGGGCGCAAAAGGGGTGGGATAAAAGTCGTGCAGCTCAGGCATGGTTGCACCCACGAGCACAATTTTATCGCGGAATATGTCCTGATAAAGAAGCCCGAATTCAGGGTCGTCAAAGGCGTTGATCTGGAAAAACTCGTCTTCATTCAGCGTCAGAAAATCTTCGGTGTCAATAACATCGCTGAAATTGTACTCAGGAAAACTTCCGGGATAACCGGCATAGTTGATGAAAAAATTACGGTCGTCCCACAGAGGGATTTGGTGACGACCGATGCGATATCCGTTATCAGTGGGATGTATTTCATCAGGGTGAATCGATTCAAAAACACGGAGAACTTCCAGGGAGAAGGCGAAGTAATCCGACTCAAAGTGCGACGTTACGATGGGGTATCTGCGCAGGTAGCCGTCACGGTCGCGGTTGACGGCCACAAAGCCCCAGGGATTTGGATTGGCGTCGCGGAGCAGCGGAATGGGCTGCACAAGCTGTTGCCCGGATGCGGTACTGCGAAGCTCGGCATGGGAGGTTCGCTGCACTTCACGGCGGACATCACCGGCCAGGATGACGTTACCATGTTCTGCCATTGCCCGGGCGAAGGCGGAGTCGTTGGATGGGTGATAGATATCGGCTTTGTCAAAAACAATGTCAATTCCGATAACGGCGGCGCCGGCATGGTTCAGGTTGTCAATCAGCCGGGCGTAGTAGGAGGTGGGGTAGGGAAATTTTACCGGCAGCTCGAAGTCGCTCTGTTCACTGACTGCTACCAGCACGATGGGCGCATCTTCAAGACTCCGTGGACCGCGGATTTCGAACATTGAGTCAATCCATTTGAGCTCCAGCGTGCGCAGCGGAGGAAGGTCGGTGATGAAAAAAGCCAGCAACCCGGCAGCGAGGCCCGTCAGGGAGCTGATAATCGCCGTTTTGGTCAGATCTTTGCCGGATTTGGATTTCATGGGGAGGATGACTCAGGGCCAGGAGAATGAAGGGGTGCCGATTGTCAGTTGTCAGTTGTCAGTTGTCAGTTGTCAGTTGTCAGTTGTCAGTTGTCAAAGGTACTCTTTTACCGCACACCGAGGTCAAAAATAGTACGTGTAACGAAACTGCAGCAGGTGATCGTTGGAAAAACGCAGATTCTGCACCCTGGACGATACGTTGGTGTAACTACCTGAGAGCCTGAAATGATGCACATCGTAGAGCTTGTAGGTCACACCGGCACTGGCCAGCACCGAAAAAGCTTCATCGCGCGATTGATTAGCGGGGTCGGGTATGAACCGGTTGTTGAAAACGTTGGCAGCATCGCCACCATCGTCAACCTGAAGGGGTGTGGTTCGGATGCGGTTACTCAGCGCCGCTACTTCTGCATCGGCCAGCAGGTTTTCGTTGAGCATGGTGTAATTGGCACCCAGATTGACCCCAAATATCCGCACCTCGGTCAGACCGCTTTGTCCGTCAGAGTCGGTGTAGTTCAAGGCAAGACGCGTCTGCAAAGGCCAGTCATAAAAGCCGGTATTTACGGCCAGCCCCATACTGAGATTGGTGAAATCGCCATACCGGAAACGCTGATCGTCTGTCGATATGGTGCCAAAGCTAAGTACAATATCATGAGTGGCATAGTCCAGCTGAAGAGGGTAGGACAGGGCTGCAGACGACTGCCAGGTTTGCTGCAGTCGGGGTGTCGGGGCCTGCAATAACGCATCGTTTTCGGATAGTACAGCATTGCGAACCAGGTCGCTGCCCGACTGCTCACCATTCAGAAACGGGCTGCTCCAGGACAGGCGGTTGTCGCGGGTGGTATGTCGGACCGAAATATTAACCCGGGGTAAGGTACGAGCTACAGGGAACCAGTTAATCCCCGTACCGATGGTTTGGGTATGGGTTGTAGCTTCCAGCTGACCGATGAGATTGTCCTGAAGTTGCTCATACAACAGGTTAATGTAAACCGTATTTCGGAAAAGGCGGATACGGTCTGTTACGGTAATTCCGGCAATATCCCGGCGTATGCCGTTGTTGGCCAGCGATACAAAGTCAGGACCAATCCACCGGTACTGCACGTTCAGCGAATTATTAACGTAGTTAAGCCCCAGCTGATGCTGGGTAGCAAAAATTCCGGTTGGAATAATAATTTCGGCCTGTTCGTTTTCAATGCGCACCGGCAGGGCATTCATGTTTTCGTTGATAACAATGAGCCATGCCAGGCGGTCAAACAATGTGATGAGGTTGTCATCCAGCTCAAATCCAAGTTCATCGGCCTTTTCGGCAGTAAACGGACCTTCACTGATGTCGTTATTGAGCAGACTCGCTCCCACCTCGCTGTTCAGACGGATGCGGTTGCGGTCGAGGTTGACCTGAATATCGGCGGCGAAGGCCGTATTGGATACCGGCGCTGCAGCCGAACGTGTAATTTGCAGCCATTCGGGATTGTCCGCCAATTGTTGCTGCTGGATTGGGGTAAGTCCCTGCTGCCAGGCGAGCATACCTGTTGGGTCGTACTCGTTGAAATAGGGAATACTGCTGAGCAGATCACGCACCCGGATGGCATTCAGGCCAATTTGAACCCCGTTACCATAGCCAAAACCAAGTCTTGCACCGCTGATATGCTGGGTGAAGGTTCCCCTCCCACCCGATTGCAGCCCGAAAACATAGCTGGTATCCGTGACAATAACTTCGCCTTCCAGTTCCCTCGTACGAATAACCTGCTCTATATCTGTGAACAGGGGGTCAACCCGCCGGACCGATTCTCCGTGGAGCACCTGCAGGCTGAATACACGGGATGGGAGGTTGATGCGAAGATGTCCTCCGTTGATTCGCCTTCCGGCAATTAGCAGGGGATTCATGACCGGATAGACATGTCCAAGCTCGAGTGTGGCCATATCGCTGTAGGCCAGCTGAAGACCGTAGCGGTTCTGCGGCTGTAGCCGGGACGATTCCTGTGAAGTTCGCAGACCGTTGGCACTGTAGGTCCATTTCCCCTGGCTGCCTCGCACATTGAATGAACCGCGGACGAAATCAAAGTTTTGTCCCGCGTTGACCTGATTCCTGGCTGTTAACTGAACGTCTCCGGTCAGCGGAGGTTCACGGTCGGCCTGCCCGTCATCCGGCAAAGAGCCGGAGGGAACAGCTGCGAACGACCAGGAGATCAGTTCTATATCACGGGTGAGGTCGCGATAAACAAGGCGCACATGGTTGTCGCCCGTTGGAAGCTCCTCCGGTACATAGGTAATAAGAAAGGGGGTTACCTCGGCCTGAGCTGTCACATCCAGACCGTTAACCATCAACCTGAAGCCTCCGGCATCCACACTTCCCTCGGGATAAAAAAAAGCGATGGCAATAAGCGCTTCATCAGCAGCGACGGGTTCATCGGGCAGGGGCGACATAATCCGGTAATCAATCCGGGCCGTCTGCCCTTCAGGAGGCTGGTTTTGAGGCACGCGGATGGGTGTTTCGATAACACCGGCAGCAGGACTTCCCGACGGAAACCGAACCATGCTTCCATCGGCATAATCCAGCTGGATGTAATAGTAGAGGGTACTTCCCTGAACGGCGTCAGCCGGTAACCGGGCTTCAAAGCGGTTACGTTGCCACAAAGCGGGTTCACGGGTGTAGGTCAGCTGCAGGTCCGTACGGTAAAATATGCTGGCTTCAACCGAAAGATCGCCGCCGGCGCCGGGCACAGAGAAGGATAGTATGGCGGGTCGACCTTCCTGCGCTTCCTGCAGGGGGGTATGAATAATCTGAAATTGACCCAGCGCAATGTCAGCACGTACCGTAAGTAACACGGCCACCAGTATTCCCCACAATAAGCTGGTAGTACTCCTCAAAACATGACTCTTCTATGGTTTTTCGTTTCGGAAATAGGGAATTTCGATTTCGCGGATGTCTCCGTCACTGTTTTGCAATCTGATTCGAAGTACATCGGGCACAGAAGCCTCTTCAAGCTGTACTTCTTCAGCTTCCAGACGGCGCATTTCCCTGCGGGAGACGCGTTCTGTCTGCACGGCCTGTCCGCTGCTGTTAACCAATGCACGCCTTCCACCGCGCAGTTCAACCGACCGGCCGGATTCACGGGCGATAACATCAAGTGCACCGGTAAAACACACAATGGTGGTAGTTCCATCGGAATTCAGTGTTACAGAGAACCGGGTTCCCTTTACGGCCGCAACTGCCGTTTGCGTTCCCACTTCATATTCGCTGTTTCGACCGCTGACCTGCAGGTTCAGCCCACCTCGCTCAACGTCAATCCGCGAATTAACTCCGCCTCGCTCATTGACATCACCACGAATAATAAGCATGGAGTTGGGTCGGACCCTGATCAAACTGTTGTCAACCATCTGCACAACAGCGTACCCATCCTGCTCGGTCCGGAGGGTGTCACTGTGAAAAAGTGGTTGCGCTACTCTTGCTTCCACCCATTGCTGTGCAGCGGATTCACGAACGTTGACGGTAGGACGAAACCGCCTGACGATGGCCAGGGGTTGCTCGTCATTTTTGATGACGGTTTCAGAAGGGGCAGTAAATGTCACAGCGGCGGCGATGTACGGGTGCATACCCCATTGAGATGGCATGGCCAAACCACTGGCACCGGCCGGGTTGGATACCGCCGTAAACGCCCAGATGATTACGGAAAGCAGTACGGTTTTCATGGCGTTACGATGGTTATTTCACCGGAACGGATACCGTTGGCGAATTCTTCAAGCACGGTTAAAACGGAAGCGCCGGAGTAACGGATTCCATCAACTTCAACCGATGTAATTTCGTAGCCGCGCTCAATCAACGCCACCAGTTCGGCTCCAAGTTCAGGGGATATAGAGAGCACCACGGGCGTCGATTCCTGGTTTGCGGTCTGAAATTCTCCGGGGTTACCACCGTCGGGAACGGTGAACTCGAAGATAGATGAAGGTCGTTCCTGAACCCCGGTCGCAGTTTGTATCAACGCAAAAATCTGCCAGAAATAGCGGCTTCCGGGCTGCAGTGGTCGCACCCCGCTTACCGGATACTGCCAGGATGTACCCTGAATAAGCGCGTCAACCATTTCAAATTCCAGTAATCTGCTGCCTGCGGCTCCGCTTCCCAGTACTGCTTCCGTAGACTGGGCACCCTGAAGCAAGCTCAGCGGCGACTGTCCGAAATCTTCGACTACGATAAGCCTGTAACGCTGGTCAATGGGACCGTCCCACCGAAAAGCAGGTGTGACGGAAACACTGAGATCGCCTCCACCAACAGGTCCGCCGGGTTGAAGCAATTCAAAATCGACTGAGTTCTGGATAGGTCGGGCCCCTACAACCTCTTCGGCGCTGGCCAGCAGCTGTCCCTCACCCGGAAACGGACTCCCTCTGAAGACAAAAACTTTTGTGGTGTAAATATCATCGGGTATCGCGCTGCTGCCCTCCAGGCTGTTAACAAAATTCTCGCCTTCTGTGGTTAGTGCGGCAACAAGTGATTGAGGTGGTATTCCGGGAACACCTACTTCCAGATTATTATTATTGGCAATGATGACCTGGGCCGGCTGTAGGGTTATGGGTTGACGACGGGCGGAATAGACTTCGGCAATTTTTCCGAATCGGGATGCATACACCTCAATTCGCAGGTATAAATCGGTCTGTAGCGTACCCGAGGTATTCTGGATGATGATCTCGAATAGTTCCTGTCCCCTGCCCGATGTATTGATTCCAAGCGTGGCCAGGGATAAGGCCTGTGCTTCGGTGAGCAGCGGATTTACGCGTAGTTCTATCCGCACCGGCGCGTCATCCGATGCCAGCGTTTGTGCATGTGTTGAACAGAACAGACCCAAACACGCCACTAGTAGTAATCCGAGGTGCCGTAACATAAATTTTTAGCTATGCAATTCACTGAGTCAGGCAAAAGGAATATTAGCTGAAACTTAGGATTTCAGCAAACCCGAATATCTCTATTTAAATCAGTCACTTCCCATCAGCCTGCTGCTTTCAGACAGAACTTTCCTTAATCCGTCATCCGGATAGTCAGGAAGGGGTATAAAAAAAGGCGCAACTCCGATGGAATTGCGCCTTTGAATAAATTTGATCCGTTGAAATCGTTATCCCTTAGTCAACAAACCGTGGGGTGAACGGATACGGATTAACCGGATGGGATTCAGCACGTCGGTTAGCACGGCATCCACGACCATCGGTATCCTGAGTTGCACATGGTACCGGAGCTTTACCCAGTCCGTTAACTTCAATACGATCTTCGGCAATACCGTTCTCTACGTAGAACTGTCGCACGGCATTGGCACGACGGACGGACAGACGCAGGTTGTACTGGTCGCCACCTACGTGATCGGTAAACGCATCTACACGAAGACGGAAGTTTGGTGCATCTTTGAGTTGTTCTACATTTGCAGCCAGTGCAGTTGCAGCACGGGAGTCGATGTTGGAACGGTCAAAGTCGAAGTTAATGGTAGCGAGTTCACGGATAAAAGCTGGCTCATTGGCATCAAGCGGGTTTGTCCCCATTTCAACTTCTTGTCCGTCAGTGAAGCCGTTCCCGTCGGTGTCAGGGTTATTGGGATCGGTTCCGTATACGTAGACTTCGTCATAATCATTCAGACCGTCACCATCGGAATCTGCACTCAGTGGATTGGTACGGTACTCGTTGACCTCATCACCATCAGACAAACCATCGCCATCGGTGTCGGGATTGAGTGGATCGGTACCATAAACCAGTACCTCGTCACCATCGCTAAGGCCATCATCGTCGGTGTCAGCATTCAGGGGGTCGGTACCGTGATTATTGATTTCATCGGTATCGGAGAGACCGTCATCGTCGGTATCAGCTGAGAGCGGATTGGTGTTGTAAACAAAAAGTTCATCGTAATCACTCAGGCCATCACCATCGGAATCACGCTCACGTAATTGCTCTTCACTCAGCGAGCGCAAGAATTCAATGGTAAGCGGATCTGGATCCTGAAGTGGCTCGGAAGATTGGCAACCGGTCACAACAAGCAGTGCAATTACTGCAAGTGATGCATAGTGTCGGATGTGCAGTTTCATGTGAGGTCCTTTGATTTGACAGTTACAGTAAATATTCAAAAAGGCATTCGGGTTTTAAAACCCTGCAAATTGTTACGAAAGTTAATCAATAATATTGTTTTATGGAGATTATTTGAAAAAATCTTTTTTTAAAGCGTAGCATGATGTGTAAAAACAGATTTTTTGCTTAACTTTGCAACTCTTAAACGGGGCTATAGCTCAGCTGGCTAGAGCGTCGCGCTGGCAGCGCGAAGGTCTGGGGTTCGAATCCCCATAGCTCCACCTGCAAGGCCTGTAATTTGAAAAAACAAGTTACAGGCCTTTTTTATTTCTGCAGAACAACTGCAGTCCATAGCAAATTACCGTACTATAACAAGCCTGCCGCGGCCTGTCTGGCTGCCGTTATTCTCGTTCGCAACAACAAAGTAGACGCCCGTCGCTACCATATTGCCCTGATCATCAAGCCCGTCCCAGCTGGCTCTGCCCCCCCTGGTGGAAAAACGCCGGACCAGCCTGCCATCCGCCGTCATTATGCTTACCGTGGCATTATCGCGCAGTCCTTCAATCACAACCGGTGAACCGGCATGATCCCGGTAACTGTACGGGTTTGGATAGACCCGCAGCGTACCCATACTCCGCCGGCCTTCCTGCTCCAGTGCGCTGTAGACAGCGAAACCATTTTCGGAGGCGATGAAAACCTCGCCAGTTTGTGAATTTACTGCGACCGACCGTATGACATCTGACGTAATTGGACTGTTTTCGGTGGTAAAATGACGCAGAATTGCGCGGCCCGACTCCTCAATGAGATACATCCCATCTCCGTCGGTCCCGATCCACTTCTGGTTATTACCATCAACGGCCATGGCGGTTATACGAACATTTCGCAGGATAATTCGGTCGAAGGCGGTCGTGTCAGCATTAATCGGCGGCTGTCCGCGCCGCTCCAGCGCTGAGCCCGTTATGATTCGATCAGGAAACAGGTATCGGACCAGGCCACGGTCGGTTCCTACCCAAACTTCGCCCCTGCGATCCTGCACAAGCACGTTCACCCGTTCATCCGGTAATGCGCCCGACTCTTCCGCGGCCGTCAGGCGGAAGGAACTATCTACACCACCCTCCGGATCACGAACTACAAGAAGTCCCCGCCCTGACTCCGAGGCATTTTCCAGGGTAATCCAGAGCTGCCCATAGGAATCCGTAAACACCTTGATATAGCGGGCATCCGCGGGCAAACCTGTGGCAATACGATCAAACGTTTCAACGGTGCCATCTGCTATACGGTATCGACCCAGCGTATTGGTTGCACTGCTGCGCGATACAACCCAGACATGGTCTTCCTCCGTGCGGTCGGCAGCCAGACCTGAAATAACCATGAATGCCGATCCTTCCATGAATCCCGGCAGGCCGGTATTCGCGGAATTGTAGCGCGTGAGCTCCTCCCTGCCCGCATCGTACCGGTAAAAACCGCCTCCCCATGAACCGAAGAAATACTGTTCCCCAGACACCGCGGTGGTGAATAGACTGCTGGCATTCAATTGCTGCATGGACGTTGTTGTGGTACTGTTGATATTAACCCAGGTACCATCACGAAACAGATAAAAGCCGGTGTCAAGAAAACCAATATTAAACCGGCCCGGTGTAGGACTCGATGCAATGACCACATCGCCGTTTTCAGCGACGACTGCCTGCTCAAAAAGGTTGTGGGAAGGACCATTCGGGGCATAGAACTCCGGCTCCGTTTCGGGTGTGCTCCAGCGGGCGAATCCCCGGTTGTTTGTGCCCGCAATAAAGGCGCCCTGCGACTGCATTACGGCTGATAAATTAGTGCCTGCACCGGTAGCGGCAAGCATCTGAACCGTAAAGGTTGCGGTATCGATACGGACCAGCTGTCGGGAAGTTATCCCCAGCCAGTCAGCGCCTTCAACCGGTTGAACTCCAAGCAGACCTGTACCCTGTGGTGTTGTAAATTCCTGCCAGCCAGCACCGTCGAAGTAAAAATTGAGGTCAGGCGAGGAAGCTACTATCAGACCCTGTGCGGAAGCAATCAGGTTCAGAGCCTGGTTTTGGAAGTGAACTGAGGAAGGGTAGGTAACCCAGGATGCGGCCAGTTTCAGGTCGTCCTGGTCCGGATTGCCAATGGCAACTCCCTCCGAGGTTGCCAGGAATATACCCGCATCCGTTACCGAAACATCACGGGCTGCCAACGGTGAAGGGAAACCGCCAAACCGGGTGTAGGAGTCTACCACTACGTTGGTCTCCCCCGAAAAAAGAACCAGTCCGAAATCGGTGGCCACATACAGCATACCATCACGGAAGTCCAACCCGTTGATCCGGTTAGATATAAACCGGTCGTTTCGTGAAATATCATTGAAATGCCTGAATCGCGATGTTTCAGGATCAAAAACCGACAGTGTGCCATCGGCATAGCCCAGCCAGACCTTTCCGGCAGCGGCATCTACCGCCATGGCGGTGGCCTCCGACCGGTACTTACCGCTTCCTGTATTGTACACCTCCACACTTCCGTCTGTCTGATGGTACAGGAAAAAGCCCCCGGTTGTCAGCGCAATAATCCGCTGATCGAGAAGGTCCAGGGCCGTTACGTTTTGCTGGGATGTGTACACCTGCCAGGTATCGAACGGCAACGCAGCCGGGTCTTCCTGCGCCGTAGTCACATTAACCAGGAGGCCTGAAAAAAGTAAGCCCAAAAGTAGAGTTTTCATGGGCTAAGTTTACGTAAGCCACAATCGGTTTACAAGTTTGCTGCTATTGGAAGCTTTATGCAAAACAGCTCAGAAAATTCGGGCAACTGAAACCCCGGCGTAGATTCCCGGCTGATCAAGCCGAAGGGCAACATCTGCCCGGAGTATCCCAAATAATCCATTTAAGGAGATTCCCGCTTCATGATGGTACAACACGGGCCCGGACACGGAACCCATTCCGGCACCTTCACCGGCCACACGATGCGCGCCAAAAAGGATCAGGCTCCAGTTTTTATCAACGGCATAACCAAAATTAATGGCTTCGAAGGGTATGGTTCTGAAATTATGCTCCCAGAACAGGGCAGCACTGGCGTTGCGCATGACCGGAATGGGCTCCTGTGTACGTAACACACCGAAGGGCGTGAAATAAGAGAGTCGGGTGTCCGACCCGAACAGCTGGTGTACGGGTTGATCTCCCAGAAGGAACCCTCCCTCAAGTCGCACATCCAGGGTGTTGCTGAATAGCCGACGGGTATAGAAAGTCTCGAACTGCCAGTCGAGCCGGGCCGATACACGTGTGTAATCCCAGGTACTATGCCAGGCAGACGCACTCTGACGAATAGCGATGGAAGCCGCCTGAGACCCGGTTATTCCGAAAGGAGTTACATCGTCACCGTAGGTCAGCGAAAATTCGGCAAAGCGGTTGATCCCTTCATCGGAAGCAGGATTTTCCCGCTGCACAATCCCGCCCGGAATGGAGTAGCTGGTCGTTTTATCCAGCGAGGTAAACGTTTGCGTGTTGGCTGAAAGGGTCCAGCGGAAGCTGCCATTGCGAAGCCTTCGGGACACAGACAGGTAGCCGGATTCAGCCCGGTGCCAGTCAAAGTAGTCATCCCCACCCAGAAGCATAAATCCTGCAGACATCATTGGATGTATCCGGGATTCCTGGAACAGGTGCCTGGTTTCATAGCTGTAACCGGCTTCCATTCGTAACGGGCGCTGACGTGGCCGACCAGAGGGTAACGTTCCGGCCTGCATAGGGATCATGTAGCGGATGCCTCCCCCGTAAGCAAGATCGCCCGGGCCGGTGTAATAGGCAGCGTTTACGGTAATCCGAAACCGGTCATGCAACCTGCGGGTGTAGTTAACCCCCAGTTGAGCAGCGTCCACGCGATTATAACCCACCCGGGGTGAAAACCCGGTGAGCAAATCACCCAGGAATCCGGGCATCCTCGACTCCCGTTCGTTTTCTTCGTCGCGCACAAAGCGGGCAAGAGCGCCGGTAGGTTCAAAGGCCTTATCGAGCGTATCCGTTGAGTCCAGTCCGGCGTAGGCCTCCTGTTCCTGGTCTTCCAGGGGTATTTGCCGGATCAGGCTTCGGGTTGAATCGTAGGTTTCGGGTAAAAATGCAGCATCCAGCAACCGCGCTGTTACCGAGTATAAGGTATCTGGCAAAGGGATGTTGACCTCATAGTTGGTCAGCCGGGATAGCTGATGAAATGCGATGGGTGGAAATTGCAGTCCCGGAAAACCAAACTTGATATTTCCCTGAATACGCACGTCAACCGGCAGCCAGAAATCGCCGCCAAAATTGGAAAACTGCTGCCGATACCACAGGCCAAATTCCTGGATGGGAGGTGGAAACATAACCGCTTCGCCGGGTCGGAGATCTACTTCCAGCAGGGCATATACACCACCCTGAACGGCAATTTTACCCTCGAATGTGGGTTGCAGCCTTCTTCGGGGACTGACCAGAATATCGTATACCGGCTGCCCGTCCAGCTCCCGGATTCCGTCCAGTTCGAAATAGTAGTAACGCAACGCATCGGGATGGGTAACCCCAATCATATCAAATCCGGATATTTCGATGTCATCGTCATAAAAATTGGGAACCAGGGTAGCCGCTGCAAAATTCTGGTCCACCTCCATGTTGGATGTTTGTTCACGGGCCAGCAAGACCTCACGCGATCCGCGCTCGCGATGCCAGAAAACGCGCGATTCGCTTTCGGTGATGGAAACAATACCCTGATCATTTTCCAGTCGCTGACGGGTGTAGGCCTCTGCAACATACGTTTCCAGTTGATTTCTCCACAGAGGCTTACGACGAATGACCTCGCGCATAATCCGCACAGCCGGATCTTCACCGGTCACAACCACCTCCTCGAGTAGTGCCGTGGTCGGGCTCATGCGGATGTCAAGACGATCCCCGGGTGGTGTATCCAATTCAACGCGCCGGGTTTCGTAGCCGATATAGCGGATAATAAGCGTTGAAGGAAACGGACCGACCGGGAGCACAAAATCGCCATCCGCATTGGTGATGGTTCCCCGATAGGTTCCCTCAATCTGTACGGTTGCCGCAATGAGTGGCTCTCCGGTCACTGCATCTGCAATAGTTCCGGCTACCTCCGTTACGGTATCATCTGCGTAGGATAACGCTGCAGAATCGCCTGCCGACACGGCAAGAGCCGGGTACAACGTCAACAGGGCAGCGATAACGGTCAGGCATGCAGGAAACATCCGGGCGCTCAGTAAAAATCGCATTTGCTAGATTTTTTTGTTTTATTGGGTAGACAGGCAATCAGAAGGTGTACGCTTCCTGCAAATTTTCAGTTACATGCGATTTGCAGACAAGTAAACCACACTTCGTGCGTTAGCCGTTCAGTACACCCGCATCATCTATACGTTCTGGTTCGGGTCTTTGCTACCCCACCCCTACCTGCCCCAAAACTTAATTGTACACGATTCATGGATCCGTTAACCCACGGACTGGCTGGAGCGCTTGCAGCACAGGGTCTCACGCGGCACCGTAAGATCAGACCCACCCTCATCACCGGTTTCTTTGCCGCGCTGCTTGCCGATCTTGACACACTAATCCGCAGCAGTGCCGATCCGCTGTTTACCCTGGAAATGCACCGTCAGTTTACCCACTCGCTGGTTTTTATTCCTGTCGGCGCCCTGATTGCCACCCTGCTCATGTTCTGGTTTCAGCGGCAGCATCTAAGTATAGTAGAAGTATATATCATCTCCCTGGCCGGTTTTGCCACCAGCGGACTCCTGGACGCCTTCACCAGTTACGGGACCCAGCTACTCTGGCCATTCTCGGATCTGCGAATCGCATGGAACCTCCTGCCCATTATTGACCCCCTCGTAACCGGTGGCCTGCTCTACGCATTCTACCGCCTGTTCCGGAAAGAAAGACACATTATGGGTCCGCCAAAAGGTTCAACCTGGGCTTACATCGGACTCGGGTGGATGGGGCTTCTGATTCTGATTGGCTATGTACAGCACCAGCGCGCCCGAAGCGTTGCCTACGACATAGCGCGGGAACGGGGGCACATCATCGAACAGATGACCGTTAAACCCACCCTGGGAAACCGTGTATTATGGCGGTCAACCTACATCAGCAAGGACACGGTGTACGCCGACGGCATACGCCTGGCATGGATAAGCGACAACATTACATACGATGGCGAACGCTCACCCCTCGTTGATCCGATCCGGTATACTGTCTACGAGGGCAGTACGATGTACCTCGACATTCAACGTTTTCACCGGCTTTCCAAAGGGTATCTGGTTTATCACCCCGATCAGCCCGATGTGCTTGGCGATGCACGCTATGCCATGCTCCCGACCTCCTTATCGCCGCTGTGGGGTATCCGGATTGACGAAAGTGAGCCCGGAGAGCACGCGCAGGTAGAATATTTCCGGGAAGCCGGAGAAGACGTGCGCCGACCCCTGACCCGTATGCTCAGAGGCAGACCAGCGGAAGTGCCATAAAGGTGTAATTTTTTGTGTAACATACCTGAATATCCGCTGGGGCATCAGAACCCTGATATGCGTATTTTAGGTATTCTTGGGCGTTAAAAAATTACCCAAAACGCGTCAAAAATTGTCGTAAGTCATTGATTTTATTGACTCGGTAGTTCAACAGGATAGAACAAGTGCCTCCTAAGCTCTAGATCTGGGTTCGAGTCCCGGCCGGGTCACACTATTTAATAAGCGTCATTTTCCGGGTAATCGTCTGCCCGGGTGTGATTAACCGATAGATGTATACACCGCTTGCCAGCGCCGAAGCGTTGAACAGGGCCGTATACTCACCGGCTCCCCTGACGTCATCTACCAGCACTGCAACCCGCTGCCCGGTAATCGAAAACACCTCCAGCCTGACCGCTGATGATTCGTTGATACGATAACGAAGTGTGGTCACCGGATTGAAAGGATTCGGAAAGTTTTGGTCGAGCTGTACCTGCCGGGGCGAGTTATCTTCGTCAGCAACCGATACCAGCGTTGATGCCGTTATAATGATGTCATCGAGACGAAGCATATCACGCGACCCGCTCTCTGCACTCAAGCGTTCGCCGGTATGGTAGTACTTCCATCGCAGCTGCACATACGGCCTGCCCTCAACGGAATCAGGGAGAGCTATTTGCGAAAACTGACGGGAATGTCCGGCAACAGCATTTCGCTGATATTCAATCGGTTCGCCCTGGCTGTCGAGCAGATCCTGCCACGCGGCATTCCGGTCGGTTCGAAGCTGAAGGCGAAGGTTGTAGGTTCGGGAATTGGGAATAACGGTGCCCGCCGTAAACGATACCCGGATGTCTTCAACCCCGCGTGTATCTATGGCCGCTACCACAGCCCCCAGATCACGACCCCGACCTGTGTTGATCATGGAGATACCATCGTTACCAAGTCCGTTGATTCGGGTCCGACCAGTGAGCCGGTACGGGAAACCAACTGAACCCAGGTCATTGGCATGATATTCATTATCATCCATCGAATTGTACGGGATGTGATAGGGTACATCTGCGGGATCCTCAAGGCCCGGGTCGCTGCGTTCACTCTGCAGAAAAACCATGGACGGAGGGAAGCGGCCTTCGGGTTCATCCTGGCTCCAGGACGTAAAGCTGAAATCATCTGAGGCAAGTACCATCGGATCCGGGAACCGCGGATCAATCACTTCCACCGTCTCAAATACGGGCTCTGCTGTGAAGGCTGAGCCCGAGGTAATCACCAGCTCCTCGCCGGCCTGATATCCGGCTGAAGTCAGCCAGCCACTCACACGGTAGCCGTCGGCAGGATCCACCTGCAGCCTGACCGGATGATCGGTGAAATACTGTCCGCTCCAGGGGTATACCTCCTCTGAAATGCCGGGATATGAAGCGCGCAACGGAATCCGGTTCACGTAAACCAGGCCTTTTTCCGGCTCGTTGTTCGTCACGGTCAGGGTGAACATCTCGCCGCTGATATCAAAGTTGGCCGACGTGTGTTCCAGGAAAACCGACTGCCGACGGGTAATAAAATTTTGAACTGGCACGATGGATGCCTCCCAGTCGGCTATCGAGGCCGGTCGCTGCCAGCGGTTGATGTGATCAGGGAGTTCAGGGCGATATACCGCGATGAAGGAATCCAGTTCCGCCTGCATGAACCCGGGCTGGAAAACGGTGTTCATGAAATCTGCCACCCGATTAACAAATTCCCGACGGAAATCGGCATTTTCGGAGAACTTTCTGAATTTGAGGGTTGACCAGGGCGGATTTGGCCATGAAGGTCCATCGGGTTCATTCATGACGGTATACATGTTTGTGGTCCAGCTGGTAGCATTGCCAACTCCCCCATCCGTATCATGAATCACCCATCGCCACCTCCCGTCGTGGCCATAGGAAGCATCCGGCTGGTAAGACGATGTCTGCTTTCGCCAGTACCGGATATTGAATCCCGGCCAGTCAACATTGGCGATGAACATCTGATAAATCAGGTAATCGATATAGTTATCGGTATCCATCATGGTGTTCACCTGCTGCCATGCCGTTTCAGAGGTAAAATCGTTGTCGGCCACGAATTGCAATAACTGCTCGTAATGCAGGGACGTACCCGAACGAACCTCCAGGTAGTTTTCCAGAAAATCAATCTGGTCGCGGTCCACAAAATGCAGGCTCTCCAGAAAATGCTCATCCTGAAACTCACGGATATTGTGAATACCCCAGTATTCGCCGTTCAGATAAAGCAACGCGGGCGACGACTCGGTGTAGGTGAAGTCCGTACCCCGCAGAAGTCGCTGGTTGTAGGCATCCAGAAACAAGGATGCATAAACCTGCTGACCGGAGTTTCTCAGAATAAACCGGCGGTACTCTCCGATACTACGATTTTCCAGAAGAGGCCAGGGGAACCTGTTTTGACTATACTCTGTGCGTGCATAAAATCGCAGGGATTTACGGGCAGCCCTGCGTGTAAAACCGCCGTGAAGCCGAATACCGGCGTCCATGGAGAAGTTCAGCCCACCCTCAGCGTTCAGCATGGTCACATGCGCCGGCCGTTCCCATTCAACGCCTGTCTGAGCGAAGTTGGCGGTTCTGAAATTGGACCCGTCGTAGAGGTCGCCGGGAACATAGATACCGGTTTGGGTACTGAAAAGGTTGACCGAATCGGTAACAACCGAAAATACCGGATACCCGTACCGGGGTTCCTCGGCAAAAAAGTAGCTGAGGGTGTATACCGGCGTGACCCGAAGCGTATCGGAAAAAACAGCTGCACGCAGGATTACGGCCTTATGGACATCCGACTCCGGAGGCATGAAGCGATCCAGAAATGAGGTTTCATCCGGGATGGTGGTCCGGATTGACGTGAAGCGGTCCGACCGGCTGGAAACATCCTCAAGAAGCAAGGCATTTTCGTACTGTGGCGAGCCGGCATCCGGCGTATCCGAGTTGAGCGTATAGCGGATTTGAACAGCGCCTGCGCACCCGAGCGACGGCATCATCGTTACAGATACAGGAGCATCGTACCAGCCGGAGGGATGTGAAATCAACAGAGAACAATCCTGAGCTCGCACAACAACGCTCACAGACAGGAACAGCAACAGAGCAGCAGAAAATCGCATGGACGTAATTTGAAATGTAGGTGTTACTACCAAGTATCGGATATTACCACACCTGCTGCAACCATGTGATAAGAATTTAACGATGCAGCATAAATAGCCGGTTTACATTGAACCCGAACCGGAAGCCTCCGTCCATCGGATTCCCGTTGCGACCAGCCAGTGCATAGGCATCATTAAGCGACTGCGTTGTTGTAAAAAACAGCTGAAAAACATGTCCGCCTGTTTCAATATCCAATCCTAGAGCCACATTATTGCGCACAGCATCACCCAGATCATTTTCAGACCAGATAAACTGGCCGGTCAGTGCGAGTCGACCTGTAATCCGGTACCTGCCCGAAAGCCCTATCCCATAATACCAGCGTGCATCCGACGGGATGGATATTTCAAATCCGGTACGGTTAAATCGAGCCATCATCGGAGTCAGCTGCAAACTCACACTATCGCTGAACTTACGGGAAACAGGGAGCCCTGCATAGTAGGAGGTGCGATCATAGAGTGAAAATTCGGTAGATCCGAGAAAATTATATTCCGATGAATTCAGGCCTGTGGAGGCTGTTAACGCAACACTGACCGGCATGGATCCGTCTTCCATCTGCCTGAGGAAACGGTAACGCACTCCCGTATCGAAAACTTTATCCAACCCCGACCGGCCCACAAAGACCGAAAAGTCGTCTGCAATCCCATATTCAAGGCTGAATCGTATCACCGCACCATTATCAATACCATAAAAGTTCCGCCATCCATTTTCAAGCTCGCCAAAAGAGTGCATGATGGCATAATGCATTTCGCCACGTGACAACATTTCGGTTGTAAGCAGGTTGATTGAGCGTGGCGCCATAAAGGTCAGTTCAACCGGGCGGTCCTGTACCACCATACGCCGTTCAAGCTGTGCCCGTACCGGTAAAACCAGTCCGAGTGTGAGCACTGCAAAGATCACGGCTTTTCCAAAAGACTTATTCATCATATTGTTCCATTTCAATTCGGATGCGTACCCGCTGAATATCGCTGAGTTCGTAAAAAACCACCCGCGGCCGGTCAATATTATGGTCTTCAAGTGCTACTTCAAACGAAGCTTCCAGCACCAGGCCGGTACCGTCACCGGTAAACTGTACCGTCCCCTCTACCTGCCTGTCACGGGAAATACCGTGGATGGTGAATACACCGGTTGCGGTTACCGGTCGGGGCTGCAGGAGCGTATCGACCGCAGGCTCATTAAACTGAAATGTTCCGGTAAATTCGGCGAACGGAAAGTTGCGGGTATTCAGATAGCTGTCGCGCATATGGCGGTTTCGCAACGCTATTCCGGTATCCAGCGTGGTCAGATCGAGATAAAAATCAACCATACCGGTCTGCAGATCAATCAATCCGGCGAGGTTGTTACTAACCCCGGTGAAGGTGAGGGCGGGTGCACGCGACTCAAACTCCGCGAATCCGGTTTCGCCGAAGTACTTCTGCGCTTGCAGCGGGGCATACGCTGAGCTAAGCAGCAACAGTATGAGCGGTGCAATACGCCTCATTTCTGTATGGTCACCACGTTATTATTGCGGGTAACGGAAAATTCGGTCAGATCGCGTGTAGCAGGACCCTGAACCACTTCACCACGATTATTGAAACGCGAACCGTGGCAGGTACAGGTGAATAGCTGATTGGAATAATTCCACTGTCGGTCACATCCGGAGTGGGTACACACACTGGTAAAGGCCCTGAACGTACCTTCCACGTTGACAACCAGCGTTTGTGCGGCTGCGATGAGCGCCCATGCCCCGCTTGTTGCGAGGGAAGAGGTATCATCTTTGGTTAAATCGATGGTGATTGTGTTGCCACTGATACTGATACCGGTATCCTGCGAGGGAGGTTCTTCTGGATCAGGCCCCATTATATTTTCTGCATCCTCCGAACCGCACCCTGGCAGTGTGATACCCAGTGCGGCAAACAGAGCGACGGAACCCGCGGTTTTCAGGAAGGCCTTACGGCTGATATCAGCGGCATTTGAATCGCTTCGCAGCGCGGTAGTGTCTTGTGTTTTCATCGGCTTCACGGTTTAATTGGCACCTGCAGCAGGTACGGTTACGGGTACAGTTGTGCTTGTTTATACACAACTAAGAAGCCAAATGACCAATTACTTCGTTCCGCTGCGGAGCTTGTCCAACATATCGCTGCATATTTGCGCTTCGTCCTCGGACAGACCCGCGGCAATGGCATCCATTTCCTGACTGCGCCGGTCGATTGCGTTGAGTGCATCCAGACCTTTTTGTGTGATGGTAATGTCTACACGCCTGCGATCGGATGTGCAGTTACGGCGGGAAACGAATCCGTCCCTGACCATGCGATCAATAAGCCGGGTCACATCTGAGTTTTTATCCAGCATCCGCTCCTTTACCATAGTATTGGTAGAAGGTCGGGGATGCTGCCCCCGCAAGATTCTCAGAATATTGAATTGCTGCATGGTCAGGTTTTCAGCCTTGAGTATTTCCTGGGTGCTGGAGCTCAATACATTATAGGTATAAAAAAGGTTGATGAGCAGCTTCTGATGCACATTACGGAAGGTGTATTGTTGGATTTCGTCCTCGAGTCGCATGGATGTATGGCGATGAATGCTGGTTGTAACGCGTGACGGTAACGGGGTACTGCCTTACGTGTAATAAAAACAATATAGCTATTTTATTGTTTAAACAAATATGCACGTTTTGAGGGTTCCCGCTGGGTGTGAATTAGAACCGGTGGGCGCGCCGGAGTCCCCGTTGAGTGTGAATTAGAACCGGTGGGGGGTGCCGGAGTCCCCGTTGAGTGTGAATTAGAACCGGTGGGGGCACCGGAGTCCCCGTTGAGTGTGAATTAGAACCGGTGGGGGGTGCCGGCGGAGTGCGTTGGGTGCGACCTATAACCTGCGTAACCGATTGGCGCGCCGGGGGATTCCGTAATGCAGGCAAAAAAAATGCCGGGCGTGGTTAACGCCCGGCACAACGGATACAACTACACAATACCCACAATCAGAAGATTGTAAATTTGTTATAGCTATGCTTTAATTATACGATTTTTCAGCAGATTGACAAATCTTTAATACAATTACTTTCGCAAGTCCTTTATCGCAGCAAGGAAATCCACGACTCAGCCCCATGCTCGTCCATTACTTCACGTTGCAGAAGTTCTGCCATCTCGCGGTCTGCAACACGTCCCAGACGTACCCTGAACCAAACATCGCCCGTTTCTTCATCGCCATACTGAACGGTGTACGCATTGGAATAGCCCCGCTCCTTCCAGAGCTCAGCCTGACTATCGGCCATTGTTTCCGATCTCCAGGAACCGACCTGAACGGCAAACGCACCATTCGGTTCAAAAACCACTTCCATGACATCCGCTGCCTCTTCTTCTTCGGCTTCGTCTTGCTCGTTTTCCAGACGCACCATCGCCAGGCTGTCTGCACGGGCCTGCTCAAGCTGCATTACGCGTACTCGCTCCAGCGAATCCAATCTTGCCTGTTCCTGTTGCTGCAATTCCTGTTCGGACGGTCCGCATGCCTGAACTACGAGCATCATAGCCACAACGGCAAGGACACGGGTAAAAATTCTGTTCATAAAACTCCCTGTAATTTGTAAAATATATAACTGCTTATAAGGTAATGATATTGTGGCTTTTAAATAAAGTAGCAATTTAATGCCATTTTTCATGAACTTTGCTGAAAACCAACCACCTGCAAACTCTCTGACTAACGTACTATGACTTTTTTAATACACGCCTTCGACCACACTGATGCAGAAGCCCTGAACCGGCGCATGGGTGCCAGAGACCAGCACCTCGCTGCTGCCCGTTCCATGCATGAAAACGGTTCTCTCCTGATTGCCGGCGCGATGCTCAGTCCTGATAATACAATGATGGGATCCGTGGTAATTGTTGAGATGGAATCGCTCGAAGAGGTGGAAAACTGGCTGAAATCTGAGGTTTACATCACGGAGAATGTCTGGGATAAAGTGGGTATATACCCGTTAAAGCTGGCTTTTCGATGAGATTATAGATAATTCTAATAGCCGACGTGAAATTTAATTTGGCATAACCCTTTGTAAAACTGTATATTACTCATGCGCTCAAGTAGCGTCTCTCTTGATGAATAGTTAAAGGCGGTCCATCTGATACATGGGTCGCCTTATTTTTTTGTCTGAAATCCCGACCTTGAACAGGAGCAATGTTCAGCTTTTTTGTCAGCTCCCGGGTTCCCGGAGGAACCGGCAGACAAACCGGTCCCGGTCTGTGGATTGAACTGGCACCATAGGGGGCATCAAGAACATCGGTCAATGTATGTTGTTAAATCTTTTCTTTGGCTTTTCGGGTTGCAACTTGCCTTTAATCTGGACGTAGCAACTGGATTGGCGGTACATTTTGATACAATTCGTATGATTCCCAGACAGTATATTGTACCATTCAACGCATTTATGGCATAGGGTAATCCAAACCAAATCGCATTTATGAGCAGTTTTACCATACAAAGTCGCACAAGCGGCAGCATCCATATTCTCGAACTGAACGGAGAACTGGACGCACATACCGCCTCGCACCTGGAAGATTCGCTTAAATCCCTGATTGAAGAGAAGCAATTCAATATCGTGGTAAACTTTTCACGGCTTGATTACATTTCCAGCGCAGGGCTGGGAGTTTTCATGGCGTACATTGAAGACGTACGCTCACTTGGCGGCGACATCAAACTCAGTAACATGAGCGACAAAGTCTATAATGTTTTTGACTTACTGGGTTTTCCCACTCTCTACGATATTCTGCACACTGAAGAAGAGGCCATCGTTAAATTCACCATCTGATTCGTTCCGGCGTGGTTACCAAATCCAAATACAGCATCACAGTAAGCGCATCTACGGCTCAAATAGCCGATGTCCGCGATTTTGTGGCCCGCCATGCCGCTGCGTACGGGTTCAGTGATGAGGATGTACATGACATCCGCCTCGCCGTTGATGAAGCCTATACCAACGTAATCAAACATGCCTACAATTTTGATGCATCCAAAAAGGTAAAAGTCAAAATCAGTACCGGTAACGGCAAATTTACCATATCCCTGTCGGATGAGGGCACCGCATTTGACCCCGCATCCTACGAAAAACCGGATGTTGCTGAACGTGTCATGCTTCGTAAACGCGGCGGCGTAGGCGTGTATCTTATTCAAAAGCTCATGGATGATGTTGAATACCGTAAAGACGGCAAATACAACGAAATATTGATGTCCAAAAAAAGATAGAAGGCCCGCATGTGAGTTCTGACTCCGACCACAACGACGACCGCCATGCCCGATTCGAGCTGCGAACCCTGCTAGACACCAGCCGCATGCTCATCGAGTCGCACGACCTCACCTTCGTTCTCAACAACCTTTTGCTCATCAGTATGGGCAAATTGTTCAGCAGCAAAGGCACCATCCTGCTATACGATCCCACCCGGAAACAATATCAGATTGCCCGGAATAAAGGTCGTACCGGACTGAACGACGGACAGTATCTATCGCTGAATCTGAGCGAACAACTTCGCAGCAAAAGCATCATCCACTGCGACAAAGACAACGACGGCAGCCTTCCGGAACCATTTTCCGGCAGTACGATGTGCGCTATGTTCAACATGCAAACCAGTACCAGACACATCGGTTATCTGTGCATGGGCGGGAAAGCCAACAGACAACCCTTTGCGGAGCACGAACTTAATTTCATTGAAAATCTGGTCAATATCTCAGCGGTTGCCATCGCCAACTCACAGCTGGTCAGTGAACTTCGCAGCACCAATCTGCAACTGGATCGTCGTGTACAGGAAATGCATACCCTGTTCGACCTGAGCAAGGAATTCAACGCCAATGTTGACCTTGAACCCATTCTGAAAATCTTCAAATTTGCCCTGCTGGGGCAGATGTTCATCCGCTCTTTCTTTTTCATCTACGACCGTAAAGATGCCGATCCGCAGGTGGTTGTTCAAAACGGGATAAAAGGCCATTTCAGTACCGATGAAGTGCGCCAGCTGCTGAACGTGCGGCAGGATGTTACCCGAACCAGCGATTCATTGCGTCAACGCTTTCCCTTGCTGGAAGACAACGGCATAGAAGCCCTGATCCGGCTTCGGCTGCAGGATGAAACGGCCCTGATGGGTGTTGGCAAACGGGCTACCAACGAGAGTTACAGCGAGGGGGATTTCAACTTCCTGCAGTCGCTCGGCAACCTGGCCCTGCTCTCCGTGCAGAAAACCTACCTGCTCAAGGAACGCATCGAAAACGAACGCCTGGAAGAGGAACTCTCCATAGCCCGGACCATACAGCGAAAGTTGCTGCCAGACCCTATTCCGTCGATTCCGGGTCTGCAGATTGCGGCAACCAATGTATCCAGTTATCAGGTTGGAGGCGATTATTTCGATGTACTCACCCGGGATAGCGGCACCTATATTGCCATAGCAGACGTCACCGGCAAAGGAATACCCGCATCCCTGCTGATGGCCAATCTTCAGGCGATGTTGCACGTGCTCACGCCAACGTCGGAATCACTCAGCGATGCTACCTCCCGCATCAACGATATCATTTACAAGAATACCCCCAGCGATAAATTCATCAGTTTCTTCTGGAGCCGGTATAGCCACGAAACCCGGACACTCACCTACACCAACGCCGGCCACAATCCGCCCCTGCTGCTACGGTCGGGCTCGGGTGAAGCGGATTTACTTGCCGAAGGCGGCGTACTCCTTGGAGCCATGCCCTCCATGATACCGTACAAGTCTGCCGATGTTACCCTTCAAAAGGGTGATATTGTGGTAATGTATACCGATGGTGTTACCGAAGCCCTCGATGAAACCGAGGAAGAGTATGGCGAGGAGCGCCTTCAGAAATGCCTGCTGTGCAATGCCTCATTAAGTGCCCGGGATATTCTCAACGCAATTCTGGAAGATGTAAAGCTATTTACCGGCAACCGTTATAGCGACGATATCACCATTGTTGTACTGAAGAAAAATTAACCCCCGGTGCCGGCTACTCAGTATCGGTCTCCGGGTTGAGTAAGGACTCGGCGCGTTGGGAAAGGAAGGATGAGAGGCTGAGTGTCCATCGGGATGGCGATTCCTGCTGCTCCGATGCAAGATTCACAATGGTATCATACATACGATACCGGCTCATGATGTCCCGGACGTAGTTGGAGGTTTCAATACCACGTGCAAATCCATGACGGGCGTGCATATAGAACTGTCGGTTCATGAGCTTGAGCAGTCCATCTTCTACATTCTCCCACTGGTTGGGATCACGGTTACGGTCGATGGCAATGCGACGGGCATCGGCTACGTGACCCATACCGGCATTGTAGGTAGCCAGGGCCAGCGAAATCTGATTGATGGAATCCAGGTAGCTGTAATGATCAAGATGCTGCTTGATGATACGGATTCCCTCCCGGACGTTGGCCTCCTCGTCAAACAGCTCTTCTTCGGTAAGCGGAGAAAACCGTGGGATAACCTGCATGAGTCCTACAGCGCCGGCCCAGCTTACGGCGTTGGGGTCAAACTGCGACTCCTGGGCCATGATTGCGACAACCAGCTTCCAGTCAACGCCCATCTCCTCGGCTATGGGTCGTACCAGACCATCATACGGAGAGAGCAGGCCGGAGTACGGGGTAACCGGCGACTGGGCCCGAAAGCGATGTATCATGCGTTCGTTTTCAAAGTAACGCTCACGCAAAATATTCAGCAGGGTTGATCGGCGGGGCTGCTGGTCGGGTTCACTGAAACGGAAGTGGGATGTGATAAAGGCGTCAGCGGCCTGTTTGAGTGCAGGGGCGCTGCTGCGTATTCCCCAGGAAACCAGATCACGGGCGGCCAGACGCGGACCTTCCTGAACGCCTTGAATGTATACCATACTGGCACGCAGCAGGTTATCATCGGCGATGGTAGCCTGAATCTGCCCTTCGGCAACAGCCAGGATCAGAGCTTCGGTGTCAAGGGTTTCGGGAACGGTTTCAATGGCTACATCAATCCCGCGCTGCTGCAGCCCCAGCAGGGTTTCGTAATAGGAACTCTCCCGGCGAACGGTGACGGTGATGCCGGCAAGGGAGTCGAGCGAGGTAATTTCCCGTTCCATAAGTGCAGGCAGTACCACAACCTGATCAACTACATTGTACGGCTCGGTAAATTCGATGTAGCGTACACGGTCGGGCGTAATGACGTAGTTTTGTGCTATAACGTCAGCTTCTCCGCGGTTGAGAAGATCGATGGGGTCATCATCGCCCGAAGGGATAACCACTTCTACCCGCAATCCATGTTCTGAGGCAAACTCGGAAAAGAATTCAAACTCGAATCCGCGCTCCAGACCGTGGTGCAGGAAGTAGGAGACCGAACTGTAACGGGTGGCAAGGCGTATGGTACCGCGGTTTTTTATTGCATCAAGGTCGAAATCGACAGGTGCTTCATACCGGTCAGCCTGATCGGCGATGTAGCCGGGGGTATAAAAAGCTCCCCTTATGGCAAAAAAACCGGCTACCAACACTACGGCTGCGGACAGGGCAGCGATTATGTAGCGATTACGTATCATGCAAGGATATTTTGGTGGGCGGGGCGAGAGAATGGTCGGTTAACCCCTGTTGACACCTGACATAAAGATGCTATCAGGTAGACTTTATCTGATTTTTTCCTCTCTTTTCAGAACTGCCCGTTCCGTATTGCGGCAGTTTTGGTCACTTTGTTACGCAGGTAACTGCGTATATACATGATTTTATTATTGTTGCTAAAACGTATTAGTGAAAATATACTATTTTTTAACGGTTTGTGTTCCTTTTCAAAGGTTAAGGTTTCTTCACTTGTGTAAATTCAGGGGTCCGATTCGGGCTTCAAAGGGGTTGGCAGCGCTTTTTTTGTTGCTGTTTGTAAACGTAGATTTTACAATTGCGCAGCTTGGCGGACATGTTTTTGACGCTCAAACCGGAAAACCGGTGCAGGACGCCCATATCGTTATTATAACCGGGCAGTCGGGTGCGGGGTCCGTTGCCGGGAATCCCGGTACGGCAACACGGGCTAACGGTCGGTTTTTCCTTGAATGGACTTCCTTTCCGGTGGAAGTCCGGATTTCGGCGCTGGGTTATGAATCCCAGACCCGGCGGGTTGCCGAGTCCACAATGTTGCTTCATGTAACGCTGACACCGGTTGTGTATGAGTTCGATGGGGTTACCGTTGACAACCGTCGGCTCAGCGCAGGGTTGGATGGCAAGAGCCCTGCCATGGTTACTTCGATACAGCCGGCCGTTGCCTTGGGCAGCGGAAATACCAGTGGGGTGGACGTTCTGCGCAGCGAACGAGGTGTGTATGTACAGCAGACCTCGCCCGGACAAGGAAGTGTTTACATCCGGGGTCGGGCCGGACGGGACGTTTTGTACCTGTTCAACGGGTTACGGATGAATCCGGCCTTTGTGCGTTCCGGACAGAATCAATATTTCGGGGTCATCGACCCGTTTTCCACTCAGGAGATGCGGGTATTCCGCGGACCGGTTTCCGTGTATTTTGGCAGCGATGCCCTGTCGGGCGGACTGGATATAACGCCGGTCGTTCCTTCGTTTACGCAGGACCGTGCCTGGTCCGGCGGAGTTATTACCCAGATTAACGAGGGCGCCACCGGTGAACGCACGCTGCACTCCCATACCAGCTATGCATCCCCGAGGCTCACCTGGTATCTGGGCGGTACGGTTCGGAAGTTCAGCTACTATCAGACGAGCCGGAAATCGGATGCGGCGCTCTGGTTTCCATACGGCAACCGGATTGATGAAGCCGGGTACGACTATCTGGCTTATACCGGCAGTCTGCGGTATCGGCTGGGTGCGTACAGTAAACTGACTCTGGTCAGCTTCACCGGGGCTATTCCGGATGCTCCGCGTCTTGACCGCATGATTATGGGTTTTAGTCGTGAGATTATCCCCGACCGTGCTGCACCGGATGCGGCCTATGATTCAAATACGGCCCCGCTTCTGTTCGCCGCCCATAGCATTAACCTGACCTCATCGCTCCCTTACCGCTTTTTATCGGTTCTGGGCATCACCGCCGCATATCATCGCCTGATGGATCATCGAAAGACGATTCCTTTTGGTACACCTCCCGATTTCAATACCAATCGAGCCACCTTCACCCGATCAGATGTCACTGATTTCGACAAAAACACCAGTGACCAGTTGCTGGTTTCGGTGGATGGATCAGCCACACCGCGGACCCATACATTAGTGCGCTTCGGCGCCGATGCCAGTTACGACCGGATAAGCAGCAGTCGTTATCGTACCAATTCCACGGTGTCTGGCGGGCGAGTCTACCGGCTTCCTCGCTATCCGGACGGCTCCACGTATGCACAAGGAGGCGTTTTTGCCCATGTCAACCAGCGGATCAGGCCCTCACTGTGGATGGAAGGCGGGCTTCGGTACTCCGTTATCCGGGCGAATCTGGCGCTGGAAGGGGAAGGTTCGGAGCGTGGATTCGACCGGTTCAGCCAGCCCTATTCATCCTGGAACGGGTCACTGGGTGCTTCCTGGTCGGTTTCGGAGTCTTTGCAGTTTGTGGCAAATCTCTCTACGGGATTTCGGGCTCCCAACGTAGCCGATTTATCGGAGCTGGGTGAGCGAAGATCGCGGTTCCTGCAGATTCCGAACCCATCGCTTCGTCCAGAACGAACCGTAAATATGGATTTTGGGGTCCGATGGTCCTCTGACCGTGTAAACGGTGAGCTTACGCTTTACCGCATCCGTTATGCCGACAAAATTGAGAGTGTGCCTACGGGATCCGTGGCAGTAAATAGCAGCGGAGAAGAGCTGCTGATTGTCACACATCGAAACGAACAGTCGATGTTGCTGTACGGAGTTGAAAGCAATGCCGAATTCCGATTTTACAGGGATTTTGCAGCAGGACTCACGCTTAACTACACCTTTGGGGAACTACACGATGGTATGGGAAGCAGCACCCCGGTAGACCGTATTCCACCGATTAACGGTAAAGTATACCTGGGTTATCATCCCGGTGAAACGTTTCAGATTCTTTTTCAGTCGCGCTATGCGCTGCTACACACCCGTTTGTCTGAGGCGGAAAAACAGGATTTCAGGGTTTCACAGGCAGGAACCGATGGATTTGGAGTTCTGCAGCTGATCAGCAGCTGGAAACTGAGCGAACAGAGCGAGGTACGTCTTTTCGCGGACAATTTGCTGGACACGACTTACCGGGAGCACGCCAGCAGCCTGGATGGTCCGGGCAGGAATCTTACCCTGCGTTATTCCTACACATTCTGAGGGAAGAGCACACAGGTCTGCGCCGGAACGAACTGTTGAAAACGGTATTAAGCCACTGCCTTAGCCCGGCGCTGACCGGGTCGTGGATGGAACCTGAACGTGAACTCAGCCTTCGGGGGATTATTCAGCCTCCAGTTTCCTCCGCCGTGCCCACCAGGTGGTAAATACCCCGGCCATGATGATTACCATGGCTATCATGGAACCCACCACCGGGATTTCATCAAATATGAAATACGCCAGAATAGTTGCAAAAACGGGTTCAGCCAGAATCAACGTAGAAAGCAGCGTTGCGGATATGAATTTCACGGCATAATTCATCGATCCGTGTCCCATAATGGACGCCCCGATAGCCAGGCCCAGTCCGGAGAGTACGGTAGGCAGCGGCTGCACCCACCAGCTCACCCCCAGGGCGGCGGCAATAAGCACACTGCCCAGCGCTGTGAATCCATAAACTGAAAAAACATAGTCCAGCCAGCCGGAGTTTTTGCGGATTTTCTGGCTGATAAGGATGTAGAACACAAACAGGAAAGCGGCGGCCAGGGCCATCACATTCCCCAGCAATGGGTTGGCAAAGGTCTCATTCGGACCGGAATCGGTGATTCCAAGCACAATAGACCCGGAAAAAGCAACCACAACCCCCACCCAGCTGGCTATCGGGAATTTCTTTTTCAGCCAGACCGACTCTACGATAATCAGCATAATCGGATGGATGGTTACCAGAACGGACGCCGAGGCTACGGAGGTGAAGAATAAAGATCCTATCCACAGCATGAGATGGGCGGACAGAAAAAAACCTGCCAGAGCGCTCCATCCCACTTCGGCACGGGTCAGTACCCTGCGGGCAACGGGCTCACGGTTCCAGGCCGCTTTAATCCGGACCCACAACCAGAAGGGAAGCAGCAGGAGGAAGGCGCTGACCGTGCGGATGGTAGTAATGGCAACCGGGTTGGCTTCCGCACCGGCACCGCGAACCATGAGGGGCGCAAAGGCGAACATCGCCAGGCCTGCAGCCAGGATGACGTAGGTACGAACGGGTATCTGATTGTGTGACAAAATAGTGTCCGGTGCTGAGGATTACCGGATTCGGTCGATGGATTTGACCAGCTTTTCATCGGCCAGTACCGCACGTCTGGCCAGGAACTGCAGCACCAGTGCGATACCCAGGAGCCCGACAGCCAGTGCCTCGCCCAGTTGAGCCGAACCGATATCGCCGAGGGTGAAGAATACGGCCACGCCGACACCAACGGATATTACCTGAAAAATCATGGCTTTGTTTATCCATCGTGCCTGGTCGGGACGGTCGGCAAATTTCAGGATACTGAACACGGTGAGGGCCGCTGAAAAAACGGTTGCAGCAACATACGCGCTCAAAATCCAGGCGGCCGGATCTTCCAGGAGCCGGTCGCGCAGCGGGGTCAGAAATGTGGCGGCCGTTAACAGGGCAGCCAGAAGCAGGTAAAGCGATTGAATTCGTTGTATCACAGTTAAATTGGATGTCGTTAATGCGTTGGCCGGGATGGTTGGCAGGGTGAATTCCGGAGCGTCAAAGATACGAAAAAGCGGTAACTTAGCAGATTGTCTGAAAGAAACTGAAGGGGTCCGGTTGCCGAAGATGGCGTGTATGTTGCAACTCCCCTGCAGAGCGACTGCCCGGAAGTCCCTTTATGCATTCTTAATCCTCCAGTTAAATAGTGCCTGCATCGAATAAAGTTATTGAATTTCTGCTGCTGGGCGTGGCCTTTGTGTGGGCGCTGAACTTCTCGGTCTCCAAGATGAGTCTTCAGGAGATCGACCCCATGAGCTTCAACGCCATGCGATTTTTCCTGGCCACCCTGCTGATGTGGGGATTTACCTTGCGCAGCGGCCGATGGGTTCCCCTGCGACCGGGCGACTGGTCGAGGTTGATTGTTCTGGGACTGCTGGGTAACCTGGTGTATCAGCTGCTTTTTATTTTCGGGCTGAATCGCACATTTTCAGCGAACTCGGCGGTAATGCTGGGAACCATCCCCATCTGGGTGGCGGTCTTATCGCACCTGAGCGGTGCAGAGAAAATGAGCCGGTTCAAGGCGGTGGGGGTGGCACTGGCCTTTACCGGTGTGTTGCTGATCCTGCTGGGCAAGCCGGAGCGGATCAGTCTGAGCAGCGAGACCTTCACCGGCGATTTACTTACGCTGGCCGCAGCCTTCGTGTTCGGCTCCTACACCGTAATGTCAAAAGGGTTCCTGAATTACTATCCGCCCATACAGCTCACCACCATGTCTATGACGGTAGGCGGAACATCCCTGGTGCTGGTGGGTTTACCCTGGGTACTTGAACTGGACTTCACGCAGATCAGTGCGCTGGCATTGGGTGGTGTGCTGTACAACGGGCTGCTTTCCGTAGGCGTGTCCTACATAATCTGGAACTACGGCCTGCGGCAGGTAGGAGCCGTTCGCACGGCGACCTACCAGAACCTGGTTCCGGTCCTCGGACTTATTCTGGGGTTTTTAATTCTGGGCGAGCAACTTACCCTGGTGCAATATGCCGGCTCAGCTGTAGTTATTGCAGGCATCGTCATAGCGCGGCATAAATAGTCAAAACAGGGTAAGATTAATGAAAAGTAGCCAAATATTGCGTACTATTGGCCGTTAACGATACAACCATATCCGTTCTTTCGATGAATGTACACAAACCTTCCTTCCTGATTATTCTGGCCGTCCTCGGACTTATATTTACGCAGAGTGTTCAGGCTCAGATCAATCGTCCCGGCACGAATACATCACAACAGGGCCAGCAACGCACCCAGCCCGGACAGCAGGGCGAGTTTGATCCCCTTATGCAGCCTATGTTTCCGCTCAATCAGCCTGCGTTGGTAGAGCGTGTGAATCCGGAAAGCTATGCCGTCGGGCCCGGGGATGAGTTTCTGATCAACATCATAGCCACCCGTCCGATGGCACTGACCCTGAAGGTAGGTCCGGCCGGCGATCTTCTGATCCCGGGATTCGGCTCCGTTGACACCAACGGCCTGATGCTCAGCGAAGTTCAGGAGCAGGCCGAAGCCGTAGTACGGCAGCAAGTGCGAGACGGAGTGGTTCATGTGAGTCTGATCGGTCTGCGTCGATTCAAGGTATTTGTGTATGGAGCTGTGGTGCAGCCCGGCTATTATGACGTCTTTGCCATCGACCGGCTTCAGGATGTCATCGAAGAAGCACAGTTACGGCAGCTGGCCCTGAGTTTTGACATACAGATTACCCGTGAAAACGGTGAGGTTATCAACGCAGACCTGATGTCGTACCGCTTTGGAGGAAGCACGAAAAACAATCCGGTCATGCAGATGGGCGACCGCGTCTACGTACCCTTCGGCACCTTCGATGAAAATGCGGTACTCCTTTCCGGGGCTATCAACACCTTCGGTTACCGGATTATCCGCGAAAACGAAACCCTCGGAGAGCTGTTCAACCGAACCATTGAAATCCGCGGTCAGGCCGATCTCGAAAATGTATTCATCACACGGTTGCAACCTGACGGAACCCAGCGGCTGATCAACATCAATATCACCGAGTTTGATCAGTTTGTACTGCAGCCGCGCGACCAGATTCAGTTTCTTGCCGAGAAGCAGGTTGCGGTGCACGGCTATGTGGGAGCTCCGGGCAGTTTCAGCTACATCCCCGGTTACACAGCCGGAGAATACATCACCCTGGCCGGTGGATTGCTGCCGGTGGGAACCCTACGCAACCTGAAAGTAACCCGGGAAGATGGCACGGTGCTTTACGGGGAATCGGTTCGCATAGAACGAGGCGATGTCATTGAAGTGCGTCAGTCGTTGCGGGGCTTTCTTGTGGGCGATACCAGCGTGCTTGCCATCGTCACGTCCACAGCATCTATCGTACTGTCGGCCTACGCTATTTTACGCAACTAACACCCGAACAACGCATAACCTGCTCACCCGACTCTCGTCACCCCGGCAGCTTTTTCTGAACTGAGATAGCAAAACGGGCCGAATGATGCATGAAACTTCTATTTCTTTCGCAATACTATCCCCCTGAAACCGGTGCAGGCGCCACGCGAGCCAGTACACTGCGGAAGTATTTTGTAGAGCGCGGATGGACGGTTGATGTATTATGCGAGCTGCCCAATTATCCATCCAGTATCATTGAAGAAGAATTCCGCGGGCGTTGGTCGCACGAAACCACCGACAAGGGCGGCAAGGTGGTACGGACCTGGGTTATACCCACACGCCGTGAAAACATACTTCAGCAGGTTGCGATGTTTACCTCCTACATGTTCAGCAGCCTGATTTACGGCATGATGCATCCCGGCAGGTACGATGCGGTCTATGCCACCTCTCCACCCATTTTCAGTGCCCTGTCAGGACTGCTTCTGGCCCGGTTGTACGGGGTTCCTTTTTATTTTGAAGTACGCGATTTATGGCCGGATGCGGCCATAGCCACCGGTCAGCTCGAGCACAAAAATCTGAGCTATCGCATCAGCAAGCGCATTGAACGATGGATGTACCGCAAGGCCGACCTGGTCATACCGGTAACGCACCGCTCCGAAGCCCTCATCCGCAAAACCTGTCCTGAAGTACGCACCTTTGTGGCCTACAACGGGGTGGACACCGCGGTTTTCAATCGCACCGGGGCCGGAGAGATCCCGGCATCGGAACCCTGGCAGGAACGCAAATTCCGGGTGGGTTATGTCGGCACGATCGGTGTTATCCATGACATGGATACGGTAATCCGGGCTGCCAAACTCCTGGAAGACGATCCGGACATCGGCATCGTGCTGGTGGGCGAGGGCAGTCAGTCCAACCAGTTGCGCCGGATTATTCAGGATTTGAGCCCGAATAACGTGTACTGGCTTGGCAACCGGCCCCACGACTGCATCCCGGCCTATCTGAGCCAGCTGGATGTAGGACTGAACCCCGTTAATGACACCCCGGTGTTTGAGAGCATTTTAACCGTGAAGTTTTTTGAATACCTGGCCTGCGGCGTACCTGTAATCAACTGTGCGAGGGGTATTATCCGCGAGGTTGGGGATGCCAGCCGGGCGGCCCTGACCGTAGAGCCCGGCAATCCGGAAGCCCTGGCGGCGGCCATCCGGCAGTTAAAGCATGATCCAGCCCTGCGCGCGCGCCTGTCAGCCAATGCCCGACCCTTTGTTGAGGAACACTTCGACCGGAAAATGTGGGCCCGGCGACTGGCCGAGGCTCTGGAGGAAAATCAAACGGCTTCGGACCTGAATCCGGATTCGGAGTCCCGGACTACACCCTCTCCGACGAACACGATGTATAAATGGTAACCGAATTATGGAAAACAACGAATCAAAACACGATATAAATCTACTGGACGCCCTGATTGTGCTGGCCCGGTATAAAACCATGGTTTTCACCATTGTGTTCTCAATCACGCTGGTATCATTGGGCGTGAGTCTGATCTGGCCCCAATCGTTCAGGTCCACCGCCGTGATACTGCCGCCTGTGCAGCAGCAAAGCCTCAGCGGGCTTGCCGGCATGCTGGGTGGCGCCCTGCCCATCAGCCTGGGCGGATCCCCCCAGATTAGTCCGGAGGTGATCCTGACCATCCTGAACAGCCGGTCGTTGCGTGTTGAGATTGTAGAGGAGTTTGATCTGGCCGAGGCGTATGGAACCGACATCATGGAAGAGATTCTGATGAGGCTGAATGAAGCCATCACAGTGGAGGAGAGTCGGGAGGGCGGTTTTGGATTCAACCCGATTATAGCCCTGCGGATATCCGTGACCGATGAAGATCCGGTAAAGGCCCAGCAGGTAGCGGAATTTATCGTCAGCCGGGTTGACGAGA
Source organism: Bacteroidetes bacterium HLUCCA01 (assembly GCA_001314545.1). Classification (GTDB taxonomy): domain Bacteria; phylum Bacteroidota; class Rhodothermia; order Balneolales; family HLUCCA01; genus HLUCCA01. The sequence continues at coordinate 73,748 of LIHN01000017.1, read as the reverse complement.
CGGTCAATAAAATCAACCGCGACAACGCCACTGAGCAGTTTCAAATGCTGGAGAGTCGCTTTGAGCGAAATCTTGCCGAACTGGAACAGGCTGAAAATGCGCTTCGCAGCTTTCAGGAAACCCACGGCATCATTGAAATCGAGGAGCAGGGTAAGGCCCTGATCAACACCATCGCCACACTGCGCGCGGAAATCGTTGAAACCGAAGTAGCTGTTGCGGTGCTCCGTGAAACGGTAAACGCCACCAATCCGGAACTGCTTCGGTTCGAGCGAACCTTGTCTGCCCTGGAGGGACAGTATCAGTCTCTGCTGCAGCGCAGCGAACAGCAGGCAGGCAGTATGCAGGTATTACCCGCCATGCAGGACGTACCGGGACTGGCCCTGGAATATTACCGGTTGTTCCGCGAAGTGACGGTACAGGGTCGTATTTACGAAACCCTGTTCCCTCAGTATGATTTTCAAAAGCTGAATCTGGAAAGTGCGCGACGGGGAATTCAGGTACTGGATGCAGCCCATCTGCCCACCTATAAAGATGCTCCGCGAAGGGCCTTCATCGTATTGGGCGGCATGGTGTTCAGTATTTTCCTTTCGTTTCTGATTGTGTTTTACCGAAACATGATGGCCAACGGTGCCAGAACCAACTCCAGACGTTACCAGCAGATCCGGGAATTGCAGGAGCAGCTTGGTTTCGGACGTAAATCCAGTTAATGATGCGTGGTATAACCACACCCGTGTTGCTGCTCGGTGTGATTACCATTGCATCGATGCTCGGCGACATTGTAAACATTGTGGAAGACGGTCTCATCCCGTTTTCACTTTTTCAGATTACCTATCTGGGGGCCATTGGTGTGTTCATCATGCGGTGGTTTGCCGGAGGATTGGGTGATTTCAGGAAGACCGGATTTGAACTGGAGTACGCGCTATTTTTCGGGCTGATATTTTTGTCGCTGCTATGGACGCCCGATGCCGAACGCGGCTTCATGCATGCCTTACGGGTGCTGGTTTTGTCGGGGATATTGTATCTGTTTGTCAACTGGCTTCGCCAACCGCGTGAGGCGGTGTGGATTCTGGGCACCCTTGCCGTTATCAGTGTTTTCCTCGGAGCGCTGGCCATCTACAGCACCATTAACAATCCCCAGGCCATCATTCAGGATGTCCTTACCGACGGAACCCGGAATGCCAGTCGGGCGCGCATCGGCCAGCACGATCCCAATGTGTTTGCCTCCATGTTTTTCCTGCCTATGGCCTTCACGGCAGCGGTGGTCTTCTCCAAAGTCAACCTCGTACTACGGGGAGCGGGGGCCGTGGCGCTGGTCGTCATGTTTGTGGCCGTACTGGTGACGTTTTCGCGAAGCTCCTGGGTTTCCGCCATTGCCATGCTGGTAGTGCTGGCGCTGCTGTACCGTCAGTACCGCCTCTTCACCGGGGGTATCATTGCCGCCATCCTGCTTATCGCTGCCATCCCGGAGTTCCGGTTCATATTCATGAACATTCTGAACCGGTTTATCAGTCTGTTCACCGACGGACTGGACACGTCCAATACCATCCGGGTGATGCTGGCCGACGCGTCGGTAAGTATGTTTTTCGACAGCTGGCTGCTGGGCGTTGGATGGCGTGGTTTCCCGGATGCCCTGCTCAGTTACTACAACCTCCAGCAAACCCATGGTGTTTTCGAGCCGCACAATGTCACCTATCTGGTGTATGCTGAACTCGGACTGATCGGGTTGCTGCTTTTTGGCTTCATTGTGTATAAAATTGCCTACATAGCCTGGCAAAATTTCCGCATGGCCGACACGGTTGAACTGAAAATTGTAACCAGCGCCACGGGGGTCACCTTTCTGGCCTACAGCATTTTCTATCAGTTCCTTGGATCCGGATTTCTGGACAATCAGCTCTGGATTACCACCGGTATTATTCTGGCGATGCACATCTATCTGAGAATGCCGGAACGGACAGCTAACCGGCACGGCGCACCAGGCTGAAAAACCACCATACCATAAACAGGCTGTATACTACCCCTACACCGGAATACAACATAAGTGCGAGGGTGATGCTTTCCTGCACAATGCCGGTGACCAGGGCCCCGAGACGAAGCAGGAGATACAGGACATCCAGGAAAAACGCCTTCTTCTGCTCGCCCAGCATCAACGGGATGAAATTCAGCGGCGTCATCACAAACACGAGGAAAATAAACGGCGTGAGAATTTGCACAAACTCACCTGTTACGCGGTAGTCCGGTCCCAGAAACCAGGAAAACAGTGCAGGGCTCACAAAAAAGAGGATCACAAACGGCACCACACCCACCCCGCCAAGCAGCAGCAATGTGCTTCGCATAAAGGGGAGCAGTTCCTCACGGGCGGCGTATTTGGCTGCAATCCGTTGACTGAACACCTGATATGCGGCCTGCGCTACTACCTGAACCGGCGAATACAGCGCCTTGACCGCCATAGCGTAAAATCCGGCAATGGCTTCCGAGAAATAGCTGCTGAACAACAGTACCGGAATATTATTCGATGCAGACGTTGTCAGTGCATGTGGCGCGTTCCAGACCGGGAACTTCCGGTATCGTTTAGCCATGGCCATCATACGACGGGGCGTAACGCCCGCACGGACCGAGGTACCGAGTTTCCATCGCTTCCATGCCAGAAAGGCCATCCCGGCAACATCGCCCAGTGTCTTACCCAAAACCAGGCCGGTTTGATTGAACGCCTGCCATCCGAATCCGGTTTGGAGTCCGGCCACACTGACCGAGCCCAGAATTTTCCCGCGTGCGATGTCGCCATAGGTACGTACCCGGTTATGGCTGAACACCAGTACCATGAACATCGCGTAGGCAAAAACCGAAACGGGAAGCAGGTAAATGAGCCTGCCCAAAGACTCCTGACCCAGCAGGGCAAGGATGGCCGGTCCGAAGGCCAGGAGCACCGCCAGCAGCAGCACGCTGAATACCGTCACCAGAACCGTTGCCAGGGCCGTAACATTATTGGCCTCGCGCTGGGTGCGGGGAATCAGCGTGGCATATTCGAAACGCAGGGATGCTACCGAGTACAGAATGGTGAACATAGACAGGTAGCTGGCATACAGACCGATTTCATCCGGGGTGTAGAGTCGGGTAAGCACCGGAATAATCAGCACCCCCAGCAGGTGGGCAAACCCCGTCCCGGTCATCATCTTTCCGATATTCCGCAGGAATGAAGACGACGATAACGCGCGTAACCGGTTTTTGAGTTTGTCCAGCATGGCTGAAAAGTTAGGTATAAACTGACTAACTTAGCGCCATAAAACGAAGCCCGCCATGCCTGAACAATCCACCCGACCGCTGATTCTGCTGAGCACGTACTTTCCGTACGGGTCGGGCGAGGTGTTTCTGGAAAATGAACTTTCGGTTCTGGCCGACCATTTCAGCCAGGTTTACCTCCTGCCGATGCTGCCCTACGGAGAACAACGCCCCCTGGATGAGCGAGTCACGCTGTTGAACCCCTCGCCCCCGTCCTGCAGCAAGTCGGCCGATTTTTTACGCGGGTTAACCAGCCGGGGCTTTATCAGTGAATGGAGGAAGTCGCCCGGTTTTCCGCTAAGTTTCGCTCAACTCTATCTGGTTGCCCGTACCCTGGGCATTGCCCGGCGCATTGAACAACGCATCCTGCAGACCGTTGCTGAATATGGCCTCCGTGACGGGATTGTGTACGCCTACTGGATGAGTCAGTCGTGTCTGGGCGGGGTGCATGCTGCCGATAAGCTGGGCTGGCCGCTGGTTTCGAGGGCCCACGGAGGCGATCTGTACACCGAGCGTTACCCCGGCAATTACCTGCCCTGGCAGGAAACGAAAATCCGGGGAACATCGCGCATATTCACTGTTTCGGAGGATGGTGCGCGCTATCTGACAGACCGTTATCCGGATATCGGCAATCGGTTTTCGGTCAGCCGGCTGGGCGTGGCCGATCGTGGAGTTACGCCCCACACTCCGGGTAGCGGGGATGCACTGCATCTGGTGTCCTGTTCTACGGTGCTACCGCTCAAACGGGTAGATCTGATTTATCAGACGGTGACGGAGCTGGCCCGACGGCATCCGGAGCGTACCATACGATGGACACACTTTGGTGATGGTCCGGGGTTTGCAGCCATTGAAACCGACCGTGCACAGGCAACCCTCGCGCCCCGGAACGTTCATATTAATCTGGCGGGCAGGGCACCCAACGATGCCATCATTCAGTACTACCAGCAGGAACAGGCCGATCTGTTCATCAACTACAGCACTACCGAGGGCGTACCGGTCAGCATCATGGAAGCCTTCAGCTGCGGTATCCCGGCCGTTGCGCCGGATGTTGGCGGTATCAGCGAGCTCATTGAACCGCAAACCGGCCTGTTGTTTCATCCGGACGACAGCCCGGAAAAAGTGGCCACCCTGATATCCGGATTATGGACGGAGGGCAAATTACCCTCGATGGGAATCGAGGCCCGCTCGATGTGGGCATCACAATACGACCGTGATGAGAATTACCGGAAGTTTGCCCTCGAGTTGATGGGGGTTCAGCGGTAGGCTGGAGGTCACTTTCTCATTCGATCTTCATCGTACACAACGCCCGCCGGCCGGTATGTACCGAGTCAAAGCATACCACCCTGCCGGTACGGTCCCACCGGGGATGGAGGTCGCACCGCCAGTTTTCATGGGGGTTGGCGCGGGTGAACGCTTTCGGGTGACGAAACCGACCCAGTGTTTTCCCCTCGCCCGTGGCTTCATCGAACAGCAACAATGCCGATCGTCGGGAGCGGTCGGGATAGGTATCGGTGATGATGCGGGCAGGTGCCACCGGACTGTACGAAGGGTGCCCGTCGGCGCGGAAGAATCCATCGCCCACACGAGCGGTATCCTCGGACTGATCGGTGAACAGGTAGTACCCATCCACGCCATCCACCGAACTGTAGGCCAGTACCTGGGTGTCGTTTTTCCATCCGATGTGGGAAACCATGCCTGATGTAGGGAAAATATGCAGGTTTTGTCCCTCCACATCCAGACTGATCATACGCGAGAACCGGTTTCGCAGATCGCCTTTTACCCAGCGGTGCAGAAAGACGAAGCGGCGCGATGAGGGTGAAAACAGGGCATGGCTTACGAAATGGCTGGCCCCGTCCATGGACGGGTCGGGATGGAGAGCTGCGAGGTCTTCAACGGTGAGAAGCTGGCGGACCTGCTGTTTCGACAAGTCCATCATGTACACACCGGATGCGCTGGTTACCGGGCTTTCCAGTCCGGGTTCAGCAACCGGATACGGATAGCCGTACCCGGGCATGTAGCGCTCGGTGCGGGTGAAACTGTAGCCTGCCGCGTAGCGACCATCGGCGCTGACGGTGCCCACCGGCTCGGGAAGATCGGTGCTTTCACCCGTTTCCACATGCAGCATGCGGGCCAGGTTCCGCCCCCCCTCGTGGTCGTTATACACGCAGACCGGCTGGCTGCCCACCCACTGCAATTTAGCCCCCTGATGCCAGTTCCAGGCCCGGGTTACCGCCAGTTCGCGATAGTCCGACCAGTTGTCACCGGTAAAAATTCCGATCCCGGCCTGCTCACCGGCTGCAGGCATGCGCAGCGGAATGTCGTAGCGATGGGCCAGCAGCATGGTATTGTCGGGGGAGAACGGCGTATGGTCGTGAAAGCCAAAAAAGTACCCCTCGCGCACGTTGACCGGATGGATGCTTTGGGTAGGCTTGGCCGGAAGGAGGTCGAAGGCGGCCTGATAGATGTCACGAACCGCCATTTTCAGGGCCGGATTGCCTTTCAGGGTGTTGTAGATGAGTCGTTCCAGCGGATTCATACAGAAAAAAAATTTCAGGTTTTGGAGAATCGGTTCCGGGTGCCGACGTATGCACCACCTTCGGAAGCGATTCGTTCCGGGTGCCGATTTATGGCTGACCTTTGGGAATGTTGCTGAGAATGTAGGCAAGCCGCTGTTTCCAGGTGTGATTTTCTTCCACAAACTTTCTGGCGGCCCGGGTCTTTTCTTCGATTCGATCCTGCGGGGTTTCCAGGAGATGCTGCAGGGCTTTGGCCACGCTTTCGGGCTGATCGAGTTCGTAATACCAGCCAAAACGACCGTCTTCCAGCTGCATGCGCGACTGAGCGGTGGAGGCGGAGAGTATGGGACGGCCGCTGGACATATACTCATAAATTTTAATGGGCGAGGTGTACGCTTTTCGGGGGGAGTCGGAATTGATCAGAATATCCAGACCGCTGATAATTTCCGGCATTTCGCTGAAGGGTCGGGCGCCATGAAAGACGATGGATGGCTGATCGGCATAGCGTTCACGCATGGTTTTCAGATGGGGTCCATCGCCCACAAAGTGCAGTTCCAGCGCTGCTTCACCGGTGAACTCCGCTTTAGCCTGCAGAAAGCCCCGGGCTACATCGTCCAGTCCGTACCAGGTTTCCATCAGACCGGTGTATCCGGCGCGGACTACCGTACCGAATGGTCGGGCTGCAGCCTGATCCCAGTCAGGGAAGCGACCCGGATCAACGCCGTTGTTCACAATGATGGTCTTATTGGCAATGCGCGGCCCCCAGAGGCTTTCCATTTTATCGGCAACGGGCTTTGAAATAGCCACAATCAGATCGGCGGCCGCCAAAAACCGGCCTTCCAACGGGGCCATCCAGCCCCGGCGCTGGCTTCCGAAGCTGTTGACTTCCACCACCAGCGGTACCGTGCCCAGCGACCGTTTCAACGCCGGCAACCAGTTCTGAAATCCTACTGAATAGCGCATATAGCAGACCTCCGCACCGGTCTCACGAACCAGTCCGGCTACCTTTTGCACCAGCGATTTTCCCCAAAGTATGCGTTTGAAAGCCGAGTTATCTGCCAGCGGTGCCAGGTGCACAGTCCGGTTACGACCGTGCATCAGGTCGATGTCTTCATCCATCACGATGTGAACCTCAACGCCGGATGCGGCCAGCTCTGCGGTTATTCCATATGCGTGGGCTACGTGTCCGCCCACATTGTTGTGCTGGGAGAAGAATCGCGGATAGGGAATCAGATAGAGGGCTGTTTGCATGGGATGTGGATGGATCAGGATGGTAATGGTGCGGTGAGCGACGGGCCATGGCGGTGCCGGGATCAGGAATCCGGTTCGGTGGCTGGCGCCTCAGCGTTGACCACATGCTGCAGGGATTCACGGAACTGACCGGCTCCCAGGCTGTTCACCCGGACCGCATCCAGGCGCATGAGCATCTGCTGCCATGGGTTATCGCCATCGGTTAGGGCAGCCGAAAACACAAGGGTTTCTCCGTTTCCGACATGCGTGAAGGCCGATACCAGCTGATCGGTTCGGCCGTGATGACGTGCATGTTCCGGAGTGGGGAGCGTACCGGTAGTTTGGATACCTTGAGCGGCGGACGACCCCCCGTAGAAATGGCCGGCGACCAGCGCTGTGACCCGGTACGACATCGACGTCCATATGGTGCTGCCGCTCCAGAGGGGGTCGCGGAACAGGGATGATGCCCCGGGTTGACTCAATGTCAGCCTCGACCAGGTGATGCGGGTGTGCTCCAGTGCTATGAGCAGCTGATCACGGAAACTGCCGTCGAAATTACCGGCTGCCATGTGGCGGACCACTATCGGGATATCGGTATGGTGGGAGATGACTGATTCTTCGCTGAAAAGCGGCTCACCGGAGGCGATATCGGCATGAAAAATGCGGGTCTGCATTCCGTTTCGGGTTGCCGCTACCAGGCTTGCCCGACCGTTCCGGTTGAAATCGCCGGCCGCGAGCGCCGTTACGGAGTCGGGCAGGGAGAAACTCAGTGACGCGGGCGACAGGCCGTTCGGACTGATGTGTACCGAACCGGTGCGGTGCAATGTGTCATACAGGGCCATAACCAGTTCCGCATCCCCATCCCCATCGAAGTCGCCGGTGGTGAGGGCCGTGACGATGTGGGTTTCAGCGGCGGCCTCGCACGGAAGGTCAGTGCAGCTGTAGTGTAGCCGGAGGTGATCGGTGACGTAGCGCTCCCCGACCAGGGAAAGTGGAGCGTGCGTGTTTTCCAACGGGCTTTCGGGCGACTCATGGAAATGGAGGTGTGTGCCGGGGTCTGAACCGGGCTGAACATCGGCAGGCGCCCCGGAAACCGATCCGGTGGCTGAACGTTGGAACGGCCCGGCAGCGAAGCTCACCAGCTCATCATCGCCATCGGCATTGGTGGAACGACGTTCTGTGGATGCAAGCAGAAAGGTGGCGTCCGGCGTTGCTGGGGAGGCCTCCCAAAGGTCGCCGGTGGCGATAAACTGAACGGGGGCTTCCGTCAGAACGGATCGACCGGCGTGGGTTGCGGAATCTGCAGGCATGCCTGCTGCACTGGTGGACTCGATGCCATCCGTAACGGTCCCGGACGGTGAAGGCTCCGCCGATGCAGCCGTTGAACCGTTGTCGCCAAACACAAACGCGGCGTCTGTAAGCACATCCGCCCCATCATTGGATGCCCATCCACCCGGATGCATCGTGTGAAATCCGTGTACAGTTCCGGCACCATCCGCGCCCGGAGCCGAGAAACTGAGCACCAGGCTGGCGCGATCATGAATCTCCGTGGCCACGGCTTCCCGGTAATACGGACTTGTTTCCACCCCGGCATCGGCGCACTGAGGGAGGTCGGCTACCTCCTGCTCCCACCAGCAGATGGCATCCTCCCGGTACTCGTCGGGGATGTGCTTCCAGTCGTAGAAACTGATACCGTCAAAGCCCATCTCGTACATTTTACGGATGCTGACATGGGTCATGGCGTGGGTTTGCAGATAGTCGGGCTGAAAGGTATCGTAATTCAGTCCGCCGTTGGCTCCGCGAACCGGCACCTCTTCACCCAGGACCAGGATGGCATGAATTTCTTTGTCGGTATCCGGCCCCAGATCCTGCTGCACCTTCTCCCAGATGTAGTTCCAGCCCCGCAGCGAGCCTTCCGGCTGGTTTCCGTGGTTGTACCACTCCCCCCCGTCGGTGAGGTGAGAATTCTCGGAATTAATGATGTAATCGTAGTAGAAAATGGCCAGCACATCGTACGAATCGGCGAATTCGGCATAATTTTGCACGATGGGTTTATGCCGGCGGAACAGTCCGTCGCGCACGGTCCGACCCATAGACGCCCCTTCGGAAAGGTAGAATTTCCGGTTCGGGAAGTTGCGACGTTCCAGATGGTTATACAGCCGGTCGCGGTAGGATTTCATGGGACCGGGCTCCACCAGTGCGGGCGTTCCGCAGCCTTCGGTGTCCAGGTTTTGGGATCGGATGCGGTTATTGATGGCGAAGGGTTCATCCATGATGGCCCAGCCGATGATGCGGGAATGGGTGTATCCGTTGCCGGGGGTATCGATGAGGTTTTGCTCGAAGTCCAGGATATCGTCAATGGCGCGTGCAACCTTGGTGAACTCCTCGTCTGATATGCGACCATCCCGCAGGATGCAGTCGCCCTCGGAGGTGTAATCGGCACTGGTAAACCGGACATTCGGGACGAGGTAGACGTTGGCATCATTCAGATGCATAAGCAGATCTTTATGCCACTGCACACGATAATTGGAGGCGCCTCCGAAGATGAAATTACTGCCCCAGATGAAATTGATAATAGACCCATCCCCGCCCGACATAGCCTGCAGTTCACGGGCTGTGACGGTATGGAGGGAATCGGTGAAGGGGTCGCGGTCGGTGGCGTGCCACATCCCCATGGGATAGGAGAATTGCGCACCCGGGCTGTCTGCCGCGCTCATCGGATTGTTCGCAGCAGGATAGCTCATCTCACCCGACAAAAGGGCGCCTCCGGTTATGGCGGGTGTTAAAAGACCGGAAATATTCACGTTTTGTGAATACGAATCCGCTGTGCCGGGGTGGGACTGCGCCGATAATGCATTGCTGGTTGTGCCAATTAATACACCAAAATGTAGAGTAATAACGAGTAGTTTTTTTATTCGCATTCAGCTATGGGTTTGGATACGTTCGTACGTGGGACCGGGTCAAACGCGACTTCCGCCGCTGAGCAGGTATAAAACCGCCATCCGTACGGCCAGTCCGTTGGTCACCTGATTCAGGATGATAGCCCGGTTGCTGTCGGCCACTTCGCTTTCCAGTTCCACGCCCCGGTTGATCGGTCCCGGGTGCATAACCACAAAATCCGGATAGCGTTGAAGGTGGGTTCGTTTGATCCCGAATCGCTCGTGGTACTCCCGCAGGCTGGGGAAGAGGCCTTGTTCCTGGCGTTCCAGCTGGATGCGCAGCGACATCGCCACATCACACCATTCCAGGGCCTCATCCAGACGATGTGTAACGCGCACGTTCATATCTTCGATGAAGGCCGGCATGAAGGTCTTCGGACCGCACAGAACGACCTCCGCCCCCAGTCGGGTCAGGCCGATGATATTGGAGCGGACCACCCTGCTGTGCAGAATATCCCCGATGATGGCCACTTTGAGTCCCCGGATGTGGCCGAAGCGCTGTCGCATGGTGTACATATCCAGCAGGGCCTGGGTCGGATGCTCGTGGGCACCGTCGCCGGCGTTGATAATGTTGGCATCCACCACCCTCGCCAGAAAATGGGCCGCGCCCGGACTTTCGTGCCGTACCACCACCATATCGATTTTCATGGATTCGATGTTCTGGATGGTGTCTTTGAGCGATTCTCCCTTCTTGGTGCTGGACGAGGAAGCCGAGAAGTTGACTACATCGGCCCCCATACGCTTCTGGGCCAATTCAAAGGAAATACGGGTGCGGGTGGAGTTTTCGTAAAAGAGATTGACGATGGTTTTATCGCGCAGGGTGGGAATTTTGGGAACGGGCCGGTCCAGAATTTCACGAAACGTGTCGGTTTGCTCCAGAATATAGGTAATGTCATCGGCGGAGTAATCGGCAAGTCCGAGAAGATGACGCTGATTGAAGGAGTATTCGGAGGTAGACAAAACAGTCGGGGATTAGGTGTTTGCCGGGGAATCATCCGGTTGTACTACATAGATACCGTCATTACCATCGAGTTCATGCAGGTGCACGCGAATTTCTTCGGACTTGTGGGTAGGGACCTGCAGTCCCACGTAATCGGCGGAAACGGGCAGTTCGCGGTGACCGCGATCTACCATGCAGCAGAATTTGATGCTTCGGGGCCGGCCGAAACTCATCAGGGCTTCCATGGCGGCGCGCACGGTCCGACCGGTATACAGCACGTCATCCACCAGCACGATGTCTTTTTGGTCGAGGTCGAAGGGAATTTCGGTCACTTTCACCTCGGGCATTTTCATCTTGGTGCGAAAGTCATCGCGATAGAAGGTTACGTCCAGCACGCCCAGCGGAACCTCTGCACTGAGTTCTGATGCCAGGATATCGCGAATACGCCGGGCGATGTAGACGCCGCGGGTTTGCATGCCGATGATGGCGAGGTTGGTGTGATTTTCGTAGGGTTCAATAAACTGATGGGCGAACCGTCGCAGGGTGCGGTTCATGTCGTCGGCGGATAAGAGCAGGGCTTGGTTCACGTATGCTGTATTTTGGGCCTTTGACGGGTGATTGCCCGGCGAGGTTTTACCTTTCACCGGTGCATCGGTGTCAAAATACGGTTTTGCCGGTAAAGATGGATGATGAAGTTAACCCCGGCATATGGGTGATATTCTGCCCCGTTACGTACCGGTGCGGAGTTGCTATTACCGGTTTAACTTGATACCATGCATATCAGTTTTTCTGTATGCTTATCCCTTTTGATTAACCCATTCAGGGCGACCGTGTGCCGTTGTATATACTACGCCAAATAATTTCAGTCTTTCGCTATGAGCAAACCCGACCAGCCCCTTGACTACGAGCGACCTGCACCCGACAGCGTTCTTAAAAACAGTTCCGAATTTCTGCAGCTCATGCAGCGGCGGCGCACCGTTCGCACGTTTTCCTCCGAGCCCCTGCCAGACGGCGTGCTGGAAAACATCGTTCAAACGGCCGGAACGGCGCCCTCCGGGGCTAATAAGCAGCCGTGGTTTTTCACCGTGGTCACCTCGCCCGAAATAAAACGTCGCATCCGGGTTGCCGCCGAACATGAGGAAGCGTTGAACTACAGCAGCCGCTACAGCGCGGAGATGCTGGCGGATATTGGTGGGTTGCCGGTGGATGCATCCAAACCGTATCTGGAGGAGGCTCCGGCGTTGATTGTGGTGTTCAAGCAGAGCTATCGTGTTGACGAGGAGGGTTATCGGCGCAAGAATTATTACGTGAATGAGAGTGTGGGCATTGCATCGGGATTACTGCTGGCGGCCATCCATCAGGCCGGGTTGGTTACGGTAACCCACACCCCCAGTCCCATGAAATTCATGAATGACATCCTGGAGCGACCGCATTATGAGTCGGCCATTTTACTCATGCCCGTGGGGTATCCGGCCGAGGGTACCACGGTTCCGGACCTTACCCGTAAGTCGCTGGATGAAATCGCCCGGTTTTATGCGGAGTAGGCTATAAAAATGAGGCCGTGTCCAATATAACCAGTTCTGCAAGCCTCTCATGGTTTCGTTTTTTTACCATAGCGTAACAGGTGTCCGGGCTAAATTGACACGTCAAAATTCGAAATAATTGCACATCTTGTTTTCGACTTGGTTGTATTTGCAAGGTTTTTAAATACGTTCTAACTGTTGCTATGGAAAAGAATGAGGTCATTACAGAGTGGGTCCGGCTGTATGCCGATCCGATGTACGACTGGGCCCGATTTAAGGTATCAGATGAGTCGGTTGCACGTGATCTGGTTCAGGATACGTTTCTCGCTGCCACAATTGGTTACGATAGTTACAGTGCGTCGAGCTCGGTAAAAACATGGCTGTTTCAAATCCTAAATAACAAAATTGTGGATTATTACAGATCCCGGAAACGTGTTGGGAGGACGACCGAATCCATGGATGAAGAGCAGGCGGAACAGGTTACCCGCAGTTTTTTTGATGATGCCGGAAACTGGGCCGAAGCAACCTCAGCAGATTGGGCCGATGAGCCCCGGCTCATGGATAACCCGGTGTTCATACAGGTATTTTATCAATGTATTGACGACTTACCTGATACCTGGAAACTTGCAGTTACGTCCAGATATCAGCAGGAAAAGTCGGCCGGAGCCATTTGTAAGGAGATGAACATCACCTCGTCTAATTACTGGCAGATTATACACCGCTCCAAGCTGCTGCTGAAAAAATGCCTGGAGGTCAACTGGCTATGATGGGAAAAATCATGAAAAAAGCCCTGTTTTCATGCAAACGGGCAACGGAATTGATTGATCAACGGCAACTGGAGCCTCTTTCACGGCTAGACAACCTCCGCCTGGGCATACACACGCGGATGTGTTCGGCCTGCAGACACTACCAGAAGGAATCCGAGTTTCTTGATGCGGTGCTGACCCGTGGCTTATCCGGCAAAAAGGGTGGATTGTCTGTTGAAGAAAAGAAAGACCTTATTGAACGCATCCGCGAGCATGAAAATAGAGATTGAAATACCGGGTGCAACCGATGCAAACCCCATCCACGTGGTCAGCATACCAGCAACACAGACTACCCTTAACACCGCGGCATAGTTTTCACCCTGTATCATTCGGCCAGGAAACGTATATCACCGAAAAATGCCGTAACGGTTTCACCGGTGTCATCACTGTCGGTCATAATGGCGACACCCCTGACCGTGGGCGGTGGTTCTTCATAAATCATGAGATAATCTTCATAGATGTTACGACGGAAACTGCGCCACTGCCCAAGGTTATTGATACCTGAGTCTACTACAACCATCGTTACCAGATCGGAATATGGATTGGGTGTTATTAATCCGGGTTCAGCGTTAGTTGCATGGATGTAGTTAATGGCACGTGCCGGTACCTGACCGTAGAATGTGCGCAATGCCCGTATCATGTTGCGCTGTCCCCAGGGTAAGTTTGACAGTTCGTAGTCAAATATTACGTAGATACGGGCAGCGTAGTCGTCGCCCGACTTTTGGGTAACATCGCCATTTTCGAGGGCATTTTCGATACGCCACGACCATTCAATCACCGGGTATTCGGTCAGATCAATATCCTGCTGATAAATCAGACCCGATGATGAGCGTTCGGCATCGGCCCTGATCACCATAGTACCCTCACTGCTGGTTAGTCTGTATTTTGTATTTCGAATCCCGCGGAAAGTCATCGGTCTCCATCCTTTTGGGAAGCTTCCTTCAAGGGTATCGGCCGCAGAAAATGGCCCGATTGCGAGGGTATCAGCTACAGCGGCAGCAGTATCGTCTTGAAGTCTCTCCGTTACCATGACTACAGCAGGATGTAAAATACAGGACGTGGCTGAATCATTATTTAACGAACAGACCGTACCTGCAGCGACTGACAGGCTTCCCAAAAAAGCCGCAATGTAGTTGGCAGACGTCATTCAATTAACATGTTATTGAGCTGACCTTCAACTGCCAGCCGGATGGCTTCTTCACTAAGATCGCTGGTAACAACAGCCAGCTCACTACCATCACGTGGATCAATCAACACCAGATACCCTGTTTTACCGGCATGGTTATTATATAGTTCTGTGAGATTCAACCGGTCTGCAAGCAAACTGCTCTGATAGGTGGTGAAATCGTCGGTCATATCAAACTTGACAAAAAGTACAGGCTGACCGGCAAAAGTGGGGCGGACATTGTCCAGTTTCGGATTCATAACCTGACACCGACCACACCAGACGGCGTCCATTTTAACAGCAATTAGGCGTATCTCATCGGTGACATGGTTATCAGAGAGCGTCGGTCCACTTGCTGATGCCTGGATGACCGATGCATTGTCTGACAGGCCCGACGGTACCAGTGAACTGGTATTACAAACTAACATTGATGGTATCAAAAGCGCCGAGAGTGTTACGATAGCAGAAATTCCCAGGGCCAGTTTTATTTTCAGGGATTTATTCATAAGGGTGTTGTTTATGGATGGTTAAGAGTATTTGAATTGGTACCCGAACTTCTCAACTGTAAAGACAGGGGCGGTTCTTTCGGGATATAACAACGGTAGTCTTTAATAAAAGACTACCGTTGCTTTTCGCTGCACTTAGCTTACCTGAGAAGCCACAGATTGATCGATTTTTTTTATTTGTTCCTTGTTTATTAAAAAAATGAATGGGATGACGTAAATCCAGTGGCGCACCAATGAGCCGATAGCCATATCAGCGCCTACGTTTAGCCCTGCAACTCCGGCACCCAACAGTGGGAGCATGAAGAACCACACCAGGGCTACCGTTTGTGCGGTAATAAAAATGAAAGGACGTAACCAGTATGGACCCACTAAAGAGGGAGCAATTGCAGCATACAGAATAGCAAGAAGTACTCCGTTACTGAAGTGTCCAAAAACTCCATAGGCAAGACCAAGACCGGTTTTTTCACCCAGTATTCCGGCGATATCCCACCATCCCATACCCATAATTAGACCGAAAAGGTCAAACAGGATTGTTCCAGCCAACCCGGCTAGAATCGCATTTTTCCAGTTAATTGTGTGCATAAGATCTCCGGTTAAAGGGTTTCAGCGGTTTCAAGAACCGGAGCGGCAGGAAAATCCACCGGAATATCGGTCACGTTGTGTAAAAAATTGGTGATTGCTTTTTCACCTACATTCACAATGACATCAATCAGGTTTTCACGGGTATATCCTGCGTCAAAAAACGCTTGCAGGACCCTATCTTCAATTTTACCGCGATGGCTGGCGATGGCACCTGCCAATTTAACCAACGCATCCAGCTTGGTATCAAATGAAGCCGATCCTGACCGAAGCTCAAGTACCTGCTCGTCGGTGAACCCATTCATTTTACCGATAGCCGTGTGGGCCGCCAGGCAATAGCTACAGCCATTAACCTGACTGGTAACCAGGTTGACCACTTCCTTCTCCTTGTTGGAAAGACTGGTCTTGCCATTGGCAAACGTCAGATAGCGGCCGAGGGCAGTACCTGAATAGGCATAGGTGGCATAAATATTGGGCACAAATCCCACCTTGGATTTCAAATTATCAAAGATTTGTTGATTCTCAGGAGTTACCTGATCGTATTGGGGAACGTCAAATGGTCGCATAATTTTTTATGGTTTTGAGTTTGCGTTGTTGTTGACGCTTACAAGTTCAGCACGTTCAAGGTGATATACCATGACAGGACTGCCTCACCCCTTGTCAATATTGCCCGAAACCTCCATTCGAAACACTACTGCGATAGTCAGACGGCGACAATCCGACATGTCTCTTGAAGAGTTTGCTGAATTGAGCCGGGTCTTCATAGCCCAGCTTCCAGGCGATTTCCTTCGCGGAGGCATCGGTATAGACCAGCATTCGCCTCGCCTCCATCACAACCCGGTTATGAATGACCTGCAACGCACTTTCCGGAGCAAATTTGCTGAATATGTTGGTCACGGTTTTAGGAGAGCGGTGCATAAGAGCAGCATATTCTGCTACCGTTTTTTTACTGCGGAAATACTCTTCAACCAGGTAGCTGAATTGCCGGATGAGGTCGATATCCGAGGTGGTTGCATGTTCATTAATCAGCTGCTTACGGGCAAGTCGGGTGCAACGAATGATAAAACGCTTAAGCAGGATCCGAAGCATTTCTTCCTGATTCACATCCACAATCCCAAACTCCTCCTCCAGCACACCGAACAATGTTCGGAGTCGTATGGTCTCGGCCGTATCAAGTTGCACCACTGGTGTGCTGCTGGAACCGAAGAACAATAACCCGTTGCATGACACCTCACTGTCATAGGTATGTACACAATAGAATTCCCGATTGAACCAGAGCGTTTTGAGGGCCGATTCGTGCAATGGTAACTCGATTACATTCAGATAGGTTACACACAAGATTTGAGCCGGTCTAAGGACGAAAGGCTGCGCGTCGATGAGGATTGACATATCATCGTCACCATCATTCCAGATAAATTTCATGAAACGATTTTCGGGTATTGTACTCGAAGAACCTCGGCTAACCCCGAATATTGCCTGCGTGGCAGGATGGTGATAGGTATTCATATCAGAAGGTGAAGGTAAATTCAAGCAGATAGTCGTTGCCGGAAAAGAGTCCTTACAAAAGATTGGTATTTAGGTGCGACGACCCAGAGATCCAATCACAACACCTGCCATATTTCCGGCCCTGATTCCGGTGCATCCGGAAGGCCTGCAGGCCAGCTCTTGAGGTTATCAACGCATGAATCCACACAGAATAACACAAGGTCTTACCCCTTGTAATACTGTATATTGGCAGGAAATGCGGTTAAAGCAGCCCGATATATGTACAAAACACACATTTTCCCCTTTTTTATGGACCTCGGCATGCGGGGTCGGCTATTCAGTCGGTACCGGCGCACGGTGCTGCGCGGACTTCAGGGGGATGTGCTGGAAATCGGGGCCGGAACCGGGCTCAACTTCCCGCATTATCCATCGCAGGTGCAGGAAATACACACGATTGAACCCAATCCGGGGATGGGGTCGAGGGCTGAAAAACGAGCCGAAAAGGCCGGAATCCGACTGCATCAACACGTATTATCAGCCGAAACCCTGCCCTTTACCGATGCCCGGTTTGATGCCGTGGTTTCAACCTGGACGCTCTGCAGCATTCCCGATGTACAACGGGCACTGGCCGAGGTACACCGGGTGCTCCGACCCGGCGGGAGGTTTACGTACGTGGAGCACGGATTGGCGCCCGACGAAAACGTTCGGCGATGGCAACATCGACTCAACCCCCTCCAGAATGTAATAGCCGACGGGTGCAATCTGAATCGCGATATACACAGCCTGATTGAGCAGGCCGGATTGGTTCACGTTCAGGAGGACGCCCACTACGTGGAGCATGCCCCGAAAACCGTGGGTTATTTTTATATCGGCATCGCTGAAAAGCAGGGCTGACCGGAAAGATCAAAGCCTTTCAACGATGCTCAACCATTCCGCTAAACCTACAGCCTGCCATTCCTGGCTACCGGAAAGGTGTCTTCTCCCCACTCATTACTATTTTCCTAATCTTGTGGCAACCCGCGGGTTTATCCTTATTTTGTTGCCGTTATCAACTACTAAACCTACCCCGTTGTGATGAACATCATGAAAATCGGTCTTCTGACCGCCGGCATATTATGCGCAAGCCTCTACCCCGCTGCTGACACCCACGCCCAAACCCTGGAAGAAAAGATCGGCCAGATGCTGATGGTGGCCGTGACCAACTTCGGTCAACCCAAAGATACCCTGCTCATAGACATTGCCGACCGCAACCTGGGTGGCGTGCTTTTTTTCCAGAACAACATCACCAGCCCGGAGCAAATAACCGCCCTCACCGCGGAACTCCAGGATTTTGCCGATACACCATTGTTTTTGTCGGTCGACCAGGAGGGGGGTCGTGTGGCCCGGCTCAACGCCAACAACGGCTATTCCAGCACCCTTCCGGCCAATTTCACCGGCGATGTACTCAAAGACGTGGAGGCTACCCGTGGCCAGGCCGAAATCATGGCCCGCTGGATTGACGAGGCCGGCCTGAACGTAAACCTGGCCCCGGTGGTCGATGTGAACATCAACAGCGACAGTCCGGCCATTGGTCGACTGGAACGCTCCTACTCCCCCAACGAAACCGTCGTAGCCGACCACGCCATCGCTTTCATGCAGGAGCATGCCGCCCGTGACATCATCACCGCAACCAAGCACTTCCCCGGTCACGGCAGCGCCATGTCCGACTCCCATTTCGGGTTCACAGACATCACCAGCACCTGGCAGGAGCGCGAACTCACCCCGTACGAGCTCATCTTCGATGAATTCATGCCGGACATGATCATGACCGGACACCTGTTTCACCGTAACATCGATGCGGATTATCCCGCCTCGCTCTCCCACAAAGCGGTAACCGAGATGCTCCGCGATGAGATGGGCTATACCGGGGTGGTCATCAGCGATGAGCTGTTCATGCAGGCCATCACCGATAACTATTCCTTCGATGAGGCCCTTGTGCTGGCCGTGAATTCCGGTACCGACATCCTGCTGTTTAACCGAAACCTGTGTACCTCGCACTGCGGCTCCGACGACCCGATATCCCTGGTTCGGTACGCCATTGATTTGATTGCCTCCCGGGTTGACTCCGGTGAGATTCCCGCTGCCCGCATCGATGCATCGTACGCACGCATCATGGACCTGAAAAATCGCCGCATCCCGACCTCCATCGATGGCGGCCAGACCGTACCGGTAACTGTGGCCCTGGCACAGAACTTCCCGAACCCGTTCAATCCCACCACCACCATTCGCTGGGAGATGCCCGAGGCCGGACCGGTTCAGTTATCGGTTTACAATACGATGGGTCAGCAGGTAGCTGAACTGGCTGACGAGCAGCTTCAAGCCGGGGTGCATCAGCGGGTGTTCAACGCATCCGGACTGGCAAGCGGTATCTATGTATACCGGCTGACCGCCAATGGAGTAACCCTTAGTCGCACCATGACCCTGGTGAAGTAGCACAATAGCAGGATTCTTCATGTTTCCTGCAAAAACAATACATGACGGG
Source organism: Bacteroidetes bacterium HLUCCA01 (assembly GCA_001314545.1). Lineage (GTDB taxonomy): Bacteria > Bacteroidota > Rhodothermia > Balneolales > HLUCCA01 > HLUCCA01. The sequence continues at coordinate 54,262 of LIHN01000017.1, read as the reverse complement.
GCCGGCCACGACCCCGCCCGTATCAAAATTTGTCAACCCGACTCATCTCAGTACCCGTTACACGGAAACTCCTGCAGGGGCAGGTCGGTCGGCTTGACGAAAACAGCGGCTGTATGCGCAGGAACCGTGAACGTGGTCCCCTCCACCCGTGCCGTCCGCACTACGGGGTCCACGCTGGACGCCTGCACCGGATGCAGCTCCATACCTTCCAGACCAGGCAGGTCCACCGTAAAGCTTCGTTCCTGCAAATCGGCGTTGAAGACCACCAGAATGCCGTCATAGTGCTCATCGAGTATCGTTCCGGCACAGTTACCGTCGGATACACTCATGACGATGAGGCCGGCTTCCTGCTGACTGCCCACATTATGAAAACGAACCCGCTCAATGACATCGGCCGACGAACGCAGGCGAAGCAGGGGGGTGCTGTAGCGAATCTGAAGCTGCTCCAGAAACAGTTCGTGGGCCAGACGGATGTGGTCCGGAGTGACCTGAACATTGGCTTTTTCAAAGAGCTCGCGGATTTCGTCCCAACGGCGCTCGTTATCCCAGCGGGGCGGAATACCGGTGGCCCAGTTGTGGGTCTGCATCGTGAAATCAATCCGGTTGAACCAGTCGCCGGAGGTATAACTGTTGCGGTCCAGCGACTTCGAGCGCAGGATGTCCGTACCCATGTGGTAGAAGGGCACGCCCTGTCCGAAATGGATGAAGGCGTTGCTGAGGGTGTGGATTCGCACGCGGTCATCGGTGGTCATGTCCAGCGGCAGCTTGGTCTGGGTGTTGTCAAAAAGGGTCTCGTTGTCGTGCTTATCGATGTAGTTGACATTCTCGCGCGGATTGAGGGTGTAACCAATCCCGTCACGACCCCCGTCGCCAATCACACCCGTACGGTCGCGGTAGTTGTAGGTGCGCAGGTTACCGGCCAGCCCCACGCGAATCTGGTCGGCCTGGTAGAGTAGCCCTGACCGACGCTCTTCTTCGCTGCTGGTGTCGGCTTCGTTGGGGAAAAGCAGCTGACCGCTGACAAAGCCCTGGGCACGACCCACATCGGTGAAATTACGACCCCGGATACCGTCGCGGAGGCGGTCGTTGAAGTTACCGATGCCGCTGCCGGCGGTCATGAACTGGGTGGCCTGGTCGAAGATGCGGTTGTTGGCCACCTCGCCGAAATTCCATCCCTCGCCGTACAGATAAACATTGGCGCCGTCGACCCCGTTTTCATCCAGGGTCAGGGTTTTCAGGGCATTCTGGATGCGGGTCATGTTGGTGAGCGAGTGGTGCCCCATCAGGTCGAACCGGAAGCTGTCAATTTTATAGGCTTCGGCCCACAGAAGGATGGAGTCAATCATGAGTTTTTCCATCATGCGATGCTCAGAGGCCGTGTTGGGACAGCAGGTTGAGGTTTCGATGGCGCCGCTGGTGGCGTCAAAGCGCTGATAGTAGCCGGGAACCACGCGATCCAGCACGGATTTTTCATGCAATCCGTAGGCGGAGGTATGGTTGTAGACCACATCGACCACCACAAGCAGTCCGATTTCATAGAGCGCCATCACGGCTTCGCGAAGTTCATAGATACGCCGGGGACCATCCGGATCGGTGCTGTAACTGCCTTCCGGCACGTTAAAATGCCAGGGATCATAGCCCCAGTTAAAGCCGTCGTAGGCTTGCAGGCCCGGTTGACCATCAACAGCGTTGTAGAGCTGCTGGATGCGCTCGGTGGCCGGGTCATCGGTTGCCCATTGCGTGAAAACCTCGCGCACGGGAACATCCTGATAGGTTTCGCAGTCGGGAGTTATATTATGGGCCGCAACCACATCGGGGTGAAGGACCTCGCAGACGCGGGAGAAGGGATCATCCAGGTTGATGCGCTGGCTGCGATCTTCAATAACAGTGGTGATGTCATTGATGGGGAGCAGGTGGATGTGCGACATCCCGGATTCCGCCAGTCGGGCGAGGTGGCGCATGCCGTTGGACAGGGCCCGGCGCCGGCCGTTGTAGGTGAACGCGGTGTACGTGGCGCGGTGTTCCGGAGCAACGGAGTCGTCCCAGGCACTGAAATCCCGCACATGGCCCTCGTACAAGGTGATATCGGCCGGATGCGGCAGGCTCTTGCGCAGATCCGACCACCCGTCGGGTTTCAGGGATGCATCGCCGAACAAGTTCACAAATTGTGAATATTGACTGTCGGTGGAAAGGCTCACGGAGTACGGATCGGTGACTTCATAGGTGAGCACCGCATCGGCCTGGTAGTGATAGACCGTGATGGTGAACCGGTAGAAGAGGCGGTCCCACTCGGAGGCGCTGCCGCGGAAGGTGTATACGCCGTTGGCGGGTTGCTGCTGTTCAGGTTCAACCACCCGGAGGCGGTTTTTGTCGGCATCGTAAAGCACCAGACTCAGGCTTTGCGCGGTGGGCGCCCAGACGCGGAGGGTGATGGTGTCTTGCTGGTACTCCGGACCGAGGGTACCGTCAAAATAGAAGAGCTGGTCGATGACGCCGGCGGCCTGCACACGGGTGGCTGCTACGGGCTGACCGGCACGGTTGTAGGCCACCGCGATGAGCTGGGAGCGAAGGGCCTCGACCATCACCTCACGTGGGGCATCGAGGCTGAATACGGGTCGGGCAGCGATGTGCCGGTATTGATCGGCGATGCGGAAATCCAGACCTGCACCGGACTGCAGGGCGATGGTTTGTCCGCCGGCGACCCCGTTTTCGTCAACGGTTATATCGGCGTCCGGACTGTACCGAAGTTCGAATCGATGGGCGGAGGCCGGGGCGTCCCAGATCAGGCTGGATCCGCGGATCCAGTGCGCCGCCGCTCCCTCTATGGCCGTCACAACCGGGGCCTCGGGCAGATCGGTGGCTGGTGCCGCATCACGGGACCCGGTGCACCCGAAGGCCATGAGGGCCAGAACGAGCATCCAGGCCCAGATGCAGGGGGTGCAGAACACGGCGGGAATTCCCCGGCGGGAGCAGAAGCTGTCGCCGGTGGAGCAGGAAGGTCCGCAGGGGGCGAAAAAAGGTTTTTTAGAAGCATTTCCCATAGTCATCCTCGAAATTGGGGGGGGGTGTGGCGGAATCCGAACGCAGCTGGCTTTCGGTAGACCGCTGTTGATTTCAGGCGCTCAAGCTGCCTTGAATGGCTGTTTTTTGTGCATTTATACCAGCACCCAATATACCAAGGTTCGGGGAGATGCTCTATAAAAACCGGTTATGTAAGCCATGAAAGTGAAGCGTAAGCCGCTTACATTGCGGTGTATGCGCTTACATGGGGTTTCCCTACTGCCCGGCAAACCAGAACCGCCGGTAGTCGCCACCGATGCGCACCCGAAAATAGCCCGACTCATACACCCGATTCCCGTCCACATCCGGGTACCAGAGCGACGCCTCCGGCAGAATGTCAAAATGAACCCTTTGCGAGGCGCCCGGCTCCAGAAACACCTTCTGAAAATGCTTCAACTCGCGAACCGGTCGGGCGATGGTGCCCGTCTCATCGGTCAGAAACCAGAGCACAGCCTCCTGACCGGCACGCTCGCCGCTGTTGGTCACGGTAACCGAAGCGCGGATCCGACCATCCATGCCTATGGAGTCTGCATCCACCGTCAGGTCGCTGTAGGTGAAGGTGGTGTAACTGAGCCCCTCGCCGAACCAGAACAGCATGGTATTGGGATTCGGCTCCTCCAGGTGATTCTGACTGTCGGGATGGTAGAAGTACAGATCACTGGGACGATAATTGTAATTGAGATGGTGTCCGGTAAAGGCCGGCCAGGAAAACGGCAGCCGACCGCCGGGATTAACCGTCCCGCTGAGCACATTCGCAATGGCTTCGGCGCCCTCGAACCCGGGCAGACCGGCGTGAATCAACGCATCCATCCCGTCCAGCACATCGGTAATTACACGAGGTCGACCCTGCACCATGACCGCCACCAGCGGTGCCTCATACGCAGCCAGCGCCCGCAGCTCGTCTTTCTGCGCGGCCGGCAGGTTCAAATCCGTGATGTTGCCCAGAAACTCGGAGTAGGGTTCCTCGCCACCGGCGTAAATAATCACATCGGCCGACTCCAGCAAACGCACCTGCCCGGAAGAAGCGCCGTCCACCTGTTCAATCAGATCGATGCGGGCATCAGGGAACTCCCGCTGCAGGGCGGTATAGATGGTGTGCATACGTTCCGGATACTGATCCTCGGTGCCACCCTGCCAGGCCAGGGTCCAGCCACCGGCCAGATTCCGCTTGCTGGTGGCCGAGGGACCGGCCAAAACAATGCGCGATGGGTTCTGCAACGGCAAGACCCCGTCTTCATTTTTCAGCAGTACCATCGACGCCCGGGCCGCCTCCAACGCGCGCAGCCGACTCTCCTCACTGCCAATCCGGTGCAGGCGGTCGTTTCGCGGGAACGGATGCTCAAACAGGCCCATTTCAAACTTGAGCCGCAAAATCCGCCGCACCGAGTCGTCAATGCGTTCCTCGCTCACCCGACCCGACTCATACAGCTCCAGCAGGGAATCATAAAAATTAAGGGTCAGCGGCGTCATGCTGATGTCAATGCCGGCCGCAACAGCCATGTAGGTCGCCTCGGTGTAATCCACCGCCGTCTTATGGAAATCGACCAGCTTACCCACCTCGTCCCAGTCAGTCAGGATGACTCCCTCAAAACCCAGCTGCTCACGCAGCAACTCGGTGAGGATAGGGTACGATGCGTGCGTTGGTATCCCGTTGAACTCCGAACTGCTGATCATAATCGTTTTTAGTCCCGCGTCGAAGGCCGCCTGAAATGCCGGCACATGCAGCTCATACAAATCCTGCATGCCCATCTGCACGCGGGTTTTGTCCCACCCCGAAACGGTATTGGAGTACCCGATGAAATGCTTCGCGTTGGAGGCCAGCTGGTACGGGTAGATCTCCTCATTATTTTTAAAGCCATACAGGTAGGAGCTCCCCATGCGCGAAGCCAGGTGCGGGTCTTCGCCGAAAGTTTCATAGAGTCGGGGCCAGATGGGGTTCACGCCGAGGTCCAGCGTGGGTGCAAAGTTCCAGTGGTGGCCCACATCGGCCATTTCCAGGGCCGTAACCCAGCCGGTGTGGTAGGTGTGCAGGGTGTCAAAGGTTGCGCCCAGGTTGATGGCGTGCGGGAAAATGGTAGACTCGGCCATGTAACTGGCTCCGTGCACATGATCGATGCCAAAAATGATGGGAATGCCGAGTCGACTCTCCTCCATCGCAACACGGGTCAGCCGGTCCATGAAGGCAAACCATTGAGCCGGCGGCACCGCACCGCCGTTGATGAACGACCCCACATGGTAGTTTTGCACCAGATTCCGCACCTTGTCCTCATCCAGATTGATGATGGGCTGCCCGTCGGCATTGACCAGGGAAAAATCCAGTTGATTCATCTGGCCGATTTTCTCTTCGATGGTCATGCGGCCGAGGAGGTCTTCAATGCGCTCATCCACCGGAGCGGATGGATCCAGATAGCGGGGTGTTTCCTGTGCGTGGAGCGGCCTCTGCGTATCCGTACGGCCGGTTTCCCCCTGCAATCCAGGTGTCTGGGATAGCGTTGAGGCAGGGACAAGCGGGGAGTCCGAAGCATCCTGTGCAGGCAACGGACCCGAAAACCCTACGGTGAGTACAACAATCCCTAAAATTCGTGCAGCAACGTTCTTCATGATGATTTTTTTATAAGTTGAGCTTCCAGTTCTTCGAGCGATTTATTCTTGGTTTCGGGGACCATCTTCCACACGAAAATGAGTCCTACAGCCGCAAAAAGGCCGTACAACAAAAAGGTGAGACTGGTGCCGATGGCGGCCAGCTCCCAGGGAAAAACCAGCTGGACCAGAAAACTGACCAGCGAGTTCACAAATCCGGCAAAGGATATAGCCAGACCGCGGGTTCGCAGCGGAAACAGCTCCGAGAACATGACCCACATGACCGGTCCGATGGAGATGGCAAACGAAGCCACGAAACCGAGAATGGCAAACAGTATCAACCGGGGATTAATATCGATGGCGGCCTGGATGAGTGCCGACTCGTTGGCGGCAGCAGCTTCGGCGCCCAGCGCACCGGCCATCGCCCGCTTGAACTCAATGTCTGAGGCATAGGCAACATCGGTGAGTGCATAAAGCGGCGCGACATCAACCGACAACTCCAGCGCGTCGATTCCCTGGGCATCCAGCTGATACGTAGCCGCACCAAATCCCCACGACAGCAGCGACATGGTAATGGCAATACCCGTCATTCCAATGAGCAGCAAGGGTTTGCGACCTACACGATCAATAAGCAGCATGGCTGCAACGGTGAATACCAGGTTGATAAGTCCAACAAGCACCGCCTGCATGAACGCCGCATCCGTACCGATGCCGGACTGTTCAAAGATGATAGGCGCATAGAAAAACACCGCGTTAATACCGGTGATCTGCTGTAAAATAGCCAGTACAACACCTACCACCAGCACATAACGCAGATAGGGATGCAGCAAGTCGCGCGGGCGGACTTTTTCCCGGTTTTGGTTCTTCTGGAGCGACTGCACTACAGCAGCAAGCTGTTTTTGTGCCTCCTCCGGGCCAACCAATGCACCCAGCGTCTGCAGGGCTTCCTCGCGCTGCCCTTTCATGATCTGCCAGCGCGGGCTCATCGGCACGAAATACAAGCCTACAAAGTAAAGGATGGCCGGCAGGGCTTCTACACCCAGCATCCACCGCCAGGTATGCGTATCTATCAGGAGCAGCTGCACGAGGGGGGTGTCAAGCCGGGCCCATTGCAGCAAGAAATAATTACTGAAAAACGCGACTGATATGCCGATGACGATGTTCAGCTGATTGATGCTCACCAGTCGACCGCGCAGTCGGGGCGGGGCGATTTCAGCGATGTACATGGGAGCGATGATGAGCGAGGCGCCCACACCCAGTCCGCCGATCATGCGGGCGAGGACCAGCGTGGTAAACGTAGGGGCGATGGCCGAGAGCAACGCAGAGACAGCGTAGAGTGCGGCCGCGACCTTCAGGACGTTTCTGCGGCCGAAATGGTCGCTAAGCCGACCGGCAAAGAGCATGGCCAGCGTTGAGGTAAGGGTGAGCGAGCCTACCGCCCAGCCCAGCTGCAGTTTGGTCAGGCCGAATTCCGGTTCAATAAACCGGACTACACCCGAGATTACCGATGCATCGAACCCCATGAGAAAGCCCCCAAGGGCTATGATGGAGGCGATTCTGACGGACTGCGTATTGGTGGCTTTCATAGCGGTGGTTTCTCATCGGATTGGGAAGGTCACGGCAATGTAATCACCACAAAGTAGAAATGAAAAATCCTGAAATTTATTTTCAGGGTGGTCGTTTCAAAGGTTTATCGGCTATGGATAACAGAAGAGATAGGGGCGACAGGCCTTAAAGCCCTTCATGCTTTGATGAGCCCGTTTTTACTCAGGTTTCCCGCGGGCTACTCTTATTCCCAATTTCTACTCATATTCCTCGTTTATACTCATGCTTCTCGTTTCTACTTATACTCCCCGTTTCTACTCATATTCCCCGTTTTTTCCGCGAAGAACGGCCAACGCCCCATCCGCCGCCCTACGGGCGCTGTCAACGGCACCATCCATATAACCGGGATGCATTCGTGCGGTTTCAGAGCCCGACAAGATGAACTTCCCGCCAAACAGGGGCTGTTGAAAAATCGGGTGACCGTTATGTTGATGCGGAATTACCGGCTGACGATACGTCCGGTACGTGAACGACTCCTTACTCCAGGCAACATCGTGATACGCACGATATTCATCAACTTTGGGACCGTATATTCGGCGAAGCTGTTGTAGTACGAGCCCCTTGCGTTCTTCTTGTGAAACCGCGTGATAAGCGCTGTTCATGAAACCCATCAGCGCATACCCTGCATCACTGGAATGGTCGTACATCTCGGTGACCGGGCCCACATTACTGAAAATCGTCCCGCTGGAGTCGGGTTGCCGCCAGAAGGGTTCATCGAAACGCACCGCCACTTTGATCGACTCTCCCATCCAGGTGTGGGTTTGGGATGCAATGGAAAGGAATTCGTCGGGCAGGGCTGGACTAAACGCAATGGAATCGACCAGCAGTTTTGGCGGAAGGGTGCTGATCACAACGTCGGCCTCAAACGTGGCGGAGGTTGTTTCAACCTGAAATCCGTCATGGGACTGCGAAATGGCCGTTACAACCTGATTCACGTGCAGCTGTTCGGGGCTCAACCGGTTTACAAGCGCGTTGATAACCTGGTCAGTGCCCCCGGAAATGCGGTAACTGGGGTCCGGGTTCGGAGGGAGGTCGACCAGCTGCGGCGGCGACACCGACATCGGTTCGTAAAACGCCTTCCGACCCATGTGCTGCTCGGTGATGTTGATATGCAGCTCGCGAAGCAGCTGGATGAGGTTTCGATGTTGGTTACCCAGCCAGGTAGCCCCCATTTCGATGGAGGCATTCGGCGCTGGTCGCAGGGTCCTGATTCGTCCGCCCGGTTCAGGTCGCGCTTCGAGGATGACGGCCTTCACGCCTTTTTTTGCAAGTTCAAAGGCGGTAACCAGACCCGACAGGCCTGCGCCAATAATTAATATGTTGGGTTTGGACATGTTTTCTCATTTGCCGGGCTTCTTGCGGAGGTCGGCCAGTACGTTGCGGAACATGCTGGTTGTCATGGCTTCGCCGGCGGGCACAGCCACACGCTCCATCGGCACAATCCCTAAAAAGTCGTGGAAATTATCGGGGCGGACCTCCTCTTGCGCTACCGGTCCGTAGTTTTTCGTGAACGTTTTCGGGAAACGCACCGGTTTTTTGCCCTGCCAGTTAAATTGCCATGCTGAAATCCCTTCCTCGCGCTTCTCCAGATAACTGACTTCCTGTCGCTGTGTGCTTCGCCAGTAATGCACGCCCACACGCTCGCGCCGCGCATTCAGCTGTTTGAGCCGCTCGCTCACCAGGAAATTCTCCCATAACGCCGGGGCGTCAGGTCGCACCGTCACCGGCTGATACGCACCCAAAATGGCGTTTCGGATGCCATTGTCATAAAAATAGAGCTTCCGCGAAGCCGTGACTTCATTCTCCAGAAATCCAAAGTAGGAGGGAACACGAAACACCAGAAATGCCTTCTCAAGCAGTCCGATATACCGAAGGATGGTTTTCGGATCGAGGTCGAGTGCCAGGAAAAGGTCCCGTATGATGAGTTCATTGCCCAGATTTCGCGCCAATAGCACGAGCAGGTCATCGAGGACATCCGGCTTGCGAATCTCGCCGGAATGCAGCACCTCTTTTTGAATGGTTTGTCGCAGGATTTGCTGCAGGTGCAGGCTGGCGGATGCCGGATCTTCAAGCGCCGAGGGATATCGACCGTGCACCATGCTTTGATTCAGGTCGGATGGATGCTCGGCCATGGCCGGAGGCAGCACATGAAACGTTGCCCTTCGACCAGCGCACGCCTCCTGCAGTCGCACTACGGTGTCGTTTCGCGATGAGGACAAAAATAGCAGCTGGAGGTCGGGATGTGCGGCGAGTATTTCCCGTGTCAACGTGTCGATTTCCGGGAAGCGCTGCACCTCCAGAAAGCAAAGAACCTTTAACAACGGACGTTGTTCGAGAAGTTTTTTTGCCGACAACGACCGGGCGCGGGATCGCTGGTCGGGGTCCTCGCCGTTGAGCATCAACACGTTATCGGCAGATAACTCCGCACGCTGCGACACCTCCTGCAGCAGGGCATTCAGAAATGCCTGTTTGCCCCCGTCGCGCGGTCCGAGCAGGAAAATGGCTCTTCCCGTGAAAAACTGCTCGCGAATCTGCGTGAATTGTTGTCGTTCTGTTGGTTTCATAGTGTGCCGGAGGTGTTTGGGCGGTGAGCATGCTTTGGAGCCACCTTTTGCTCATGCAATTGAGACCGTGACCTGTGTTGAACGACATTAAGTTACAGAATTCGGGTGGTGTATGCTTGTGTCAAATGTTGGGAGCTGGACAGGCAGCTCATCCCAGCTTTAGCGGATTCTATTTTGTGGGAGGAGGTGAAAAAAACGAATTCTCAACTTTATCACTGTTAGAATATTAGAGGAGCTTGCGCCCTCTTGACCACCCCTCACAAATGAAATCCGTTCTATCAATGTTACGTTACATTGAGTCCGTAGTAGCTACAGTTCCCAGTGAATTCTTTTGAGTCTAGCTTGTATATCCCTCAGCGAGTTATAAACCTCTTGTTGATCCGGAAACTCTCCATACACTATTGCTCGAAAATCAATGCTATAGGCAGGAATAAGCTCTTTCCACGCAGTTTCTAAATCACGGAATAGTAATGCTTCTGCAGGATGATTAGATAGCCATTCCGTTCCGCTCTTGAAACTAGCTTTATCATCTTGTGCAACGCTTATAAGTAACGCATCAAATTTTTCTGACCTAAGAAAATCGTTGATACTGTCTTTTTTCAGCATCAAATGAAGATCATAAGTATGTCTTATTTTATTCGCTAGATTTAGCAATGGGTAATTACTGTACGAAAAACGAACCAGGCTCATGATTTTCTCACAAAATGTTCTTTCTAAAGACAAAACTTGCACTGCGAAAGGTTTCAGGTCATACATTTCAATCATTTTAATCAGATTTTGTGCAATCATCATGTCGTGTATGTATGAAGACACTTCATGCTTTACATTGGGCTCTGGAAAGCCCATCCAGCTTGATTCAACAACGATAAAATCACGAACTTGTCCATATTTACCTGTAACTGCTTTCGAGTAACCATGCGCTGTTTTTCGATTCATGCCGAATTTTCTAGTAATCCCATCGATCGACATCTCAGGGAGTACTGAATCAATCAGTGAACTGATCCTTTTCAATTTATTTTTTAATGCAGTATCTGATTCACCATCGCGTCGGTACACAACCAGATCTATATCTTCAGAAAATCGAGGGATAATACCATAGCATTTTGAAAGTGCCGTTCCTCCTTTGAATACAACATCCTGCCCTATTTTTTCTGCGTAAATCAATTTTAACACATATGTTACCCAGTAGTCTTTCTCTAAATAAACCTCTCTGAGATTCATATAGTCTGATGTCGCTCGTAAAGCTTCACGAAAAAGCTTGGGATCTTCGTGTAACTTCATAAAATATTCCATGAGTTTGCTGATGGAAGTACCTTCGATACATCAGGAATCTTATATGTGGTTATCGGATTTAGCGAAGCACGAAGAGACTGAGCGTATTCGGTAATCCCAGAGTCGTCAAGTATAGCTCCCAATAGAGCGCGTGTTGATGGGGGATACTTTTGAGCCAAACGTACCATAGTTCTCAAGTCATCTTTAGAAAGATTACTTATTAGCTTTTGGAGGCGTTTAACACTCTGGGCGGGGGTTGTATCCGGAACTTTTTTAATAAAGCGCAACACATCGAGTAGTTGCAGAAGGGGTACGCTTTCTACGGTTATGGTATTCTTTTGGCGAACAAACCGAATGGTATATTTCCCCCGAGTTATCTCAGGACCCACCCAGTTCCGGCCAATTTGAATCGTATTGCTTACCTGTGTAGTTAATCCAAGTTCATTAAAAACGCTGTACCCAGTTAAATAGCCCGTAACTTTACCATTATCCTCCAACAAGTCCTTGACTATTTGCTTTTGAGGTGGTTGTAGCTCACCAAACGGAGTAACTTCAGGCTTGTAGTACTTACCCTTGCTCAGCTTGACAATCTTACCGGATGATGCCATTCTATTCAATGCTTTTATGATGGCTTCTCTCTTATTCACCCCACCATTAAAGTCTTCATGGGTGAATACATAACCCCTAGGTAGTCGATCTATCTTAAATGATACATATTCAGTGGTTTTCATGGGCTTTAATTTACAAAATGGAAACACTATTGTCCAGTTTTTTATATAAATTACTGGACATTTCGTGCGCTCATAAAAGCAACACCACAATACGTTATCCACTCCCGTTCCGTTGGGCAGCTTAACCTTTATCAATCAAACTAAGAAACACTTAATCGCTGTCCTAAGATCTCGGACCACTTCAATAAGACATACAACGGATCCACACTCAAGAACACCGGGAAGGCCGGGTTGTAGCGGCGCCAGACCATGTAGTCCAGGCCGACTTCCTCATCGCGTTGGTGGCCGGTGAACTTCTCGCGGGTAGCCGAGCCAGTGGTCGTGCTTCTCCCCGGCATTTCAAGGCCGAACGGGTAGTAGTCGTACGAGCCGATTACCGTACCGTCTTGATTCACCACCACGCGGGTGGAGCCCAGATGGTCTTTGTGGTAGTAACGCTTATGAAACACCACATTGGGATTATCATAACGCCCTTCGAGTCCGTTGCCATGGATGTTCCAGTAACTCAGTTGCCAGTTGGTCCCGTTCACCCCTCGAAAGGTGCCCACATTTCGGTCTCCATCCATGATGGTCACCGTGGCAACTCCTCCCACTTCGCTGTAGTAGCGATGCCCCTCGGCGTTGTAGCGATAACGCGCATCGCCGATGCGAATGCGCAGGTTACGCTCGTCGTAGGTAAAATGCATGCCTCGGGCGTCGCCATTCATCATGGCCATTCCGCTGTCTTTGTCAATGATGCGGTTTCCGTTGGCATCGTAGTAATAATCGGCGGCATAGGGTGCACGCGGGCCTACCGTCCAGTCCCCGGGCTTGGAACAGCCGGTAATACAGTTTACGTGCTGACGATGTAGCGACATGGTTTTGTCCCCATTTTGCGTGAGGTTCCACGTATAGCCACCGTAGGACGTTCCACGCCAGCTCATGTAGTCTTCGATGGAGCCGTCGGGGCGACGCAGGGCGATGGCATCGTCGCCATTATCGGCCAGGCGAATACGCAGGATGTTTTGTCCTTGGGCATTTTGGCCCTGTCCGGTATTGTCGTTGAGGTCGAAATCATAGCCATAGCGATAGTGTTCGGTGTATAACCCGTCCCAGTCATTGGCAAAAACAGCACGTTGATCGGGTTGTAGCCAGAAGTCATTCAACACCCTGTAGGACTGCTGAGTCAGTGGCTATTGGTGCTTACTTTAATGTATTACGAGTCCTGAACTTACACGAGGATTTTCTGAAGTTAGCAGCAGATGATGAATTTGGTCGGAAACTGCAAGATATGAATCTATAAGTATGGCTTCTGATAAAACCGATATTAAGGTTTACTCCCATTGGAAAGGGATGCCCGACCCAATCAAAATGGGATGATTTAGCTCTAAAAATCGGCATCCCATCAGCTCAGAGACGATTAATGGAGGCTGCATTTAATCTTTAATAAATTATTTTGTAGCCAATAAAATGATCATTCTTTGATTGTTACCAATGCTTCCACTATATCAAGTGTGAAAATGGATGAACCCCCTGCAAATCACCAATATTTTCACCACATTAGTCGTTTAGTGTCTTTTCAAATCAACTGTTTACCAATCGTCAAACTATGTCTAAGAACTACTATTTCGCAACATTGCCGACGCTCCTGCTGGTTGTCGCACTCATAGCCCTGCAACCCGTTCCATCCAACGCCGCCGGCATCCACGCAACAACTCCTACTATAGCTGGCTCTCACCAGGTCGATGAACGCTCTGCAGAATACCCATCTCCCGACCTACGCTCCGCCTCCGAACAACAAACTACAAACTCATCTTCCGCCGACCATCACGCTGCCACAGATGCCCCCGACCGAACCCTCAGCGTGGAACGCCTCTGGGAAATGCAACGCGTTGGTGCACCCACAATTTCACCGAACGGGCGGTGGATTGTCGCTCCGGTCACACGATATACCGTTGACGATGACAAAGCGCACACCGATATTTGGTTGTTCACCCCGGATAGATCCGTTGAACGGCCGCTCACACGCCACGGCGCAGCCGATGGCTCGCCGGTATTTAGTCCCGACGGCCACCACCTGGCTTTCATCAGTCGACGCGACGGCGACAGTGCCTCGCAGCTCTACATCCTGCCCCTCAACGAGCCCGGTGAAGCCACCCGACTTACCGAAGTCCCCACCGGTGTCGGCAATCCGAAATGGGTAGGCAACCACATCTACTTCACCTCCAGCATTTTCAAAGAACTGGAAACGTGGGAAGAAATGCAGGAACAACTGGATGCCGACCGGGCATCGCACATCAGCGCCTTCGAGTGGACCGAACTCCCCTTCAGCTCATGGGACCGATACCTGGATGCATCCCGCGAAACACACGTTTACCGTATACCGGCTAACGGCGGCGATGTTGAAGCCATCACCCGTCCCACAGGATGGTCCGCGAGTTCGTACGATGTCTCCCCGGATGAGTCGCTGGTAGCCTTCGTTACCGATACCAACCGTGACGACACCGACTCCAACGTGGACATCTACCTGGTAGCGCCCGGCAGCAGCGAGGCCCGCAACATCACCACCGATAACCCCGGCGTTGACGCCAGCCCCCTTTTCAGTCCAAACGGTCGCCTTCTTGCGTTCACCCGCCAGCGAATCAACGGGTTTTACTCGGATACCCGCCGCCTCAACCTGTACGATGTAAACAGCGGGGCTATCCGCGAGGTCACCACTGAGTGGGACCGCTCCGCCGACGGACTTGTCTGGGCACCGGACGGGAATGGGTTGTACGGATCCATTGATGATGCCGGCATGCGCAACATCTGGTACATCCCGGTGGCAGGACGCAATCAAACGCCACGACGCATTACCGCGGAAACTGACTTTCCCGCCATCGACATCGCCGGAAACGGCACCATGGTAGCCCAGAATCACAGCTTTCTGTACCCGCCACGGCTCGTCATGGTCAACACACGCAACGGCGCCACCACCCGCATCGACACCATTAACGACGATATTCTGGCGGAGGTAGATCTCGGCACCTACGAAAGCGTAACCTACACCGGAGCCAATGGTCAGGACATCCAGATGTGGGTGCATTATCCGCCCGGATTCGATGAAACCAAGCAATACCCGCTGTTTTTGCTCATCCACGGCGGTCCGCATAACGGCATCACAGATGGATTTCATTTTCGCTGGAATGCCCAGACATTTGCCTCCTGGGGGTATGTAACAGCCTGGCACAACTTCCATGGTAGTTCCGGTTTCGGGCAGGACTTTGCCGATGCCATCAATCCTGACTGGCTGACCAAACCGCTGGAAGATACCCGTCGGGCGGCGCAGTGGTTCGCAGAAAAACCTTGGATTGATGCCGACAGGATGGTAGCCGGGGGAGGTTCCTACGGTGGATATCTGTCTTCCATTCTGCTTGGTGTTGACCATCCCTTCAACGCCCTGCTGATACACGCTCCGGTGTACAACATGTACTCGCAGATGGCCGCCGACTTCTCGGTGCATTCCGTGCGGTTCGGCGACTACTGGGACAATCCGGACATCTACAAAGAGATTTCTCCGCATTATTATGCCGGCAGTTTCAACACCCCGGCCCTGATCATTCACGGGCAGACCGATTTACGCGTTCCGGTAGGCCAGGCGTTCGAGTTATTCCGCACCCTGCAACACCGCGGAGTGGAGTCGAAGCTGGTGTATTATCCCGATGAAAACCACTGGATTCTCAAGCCTAACAACTCGATTCACTGGTATCATACGGTCCGGGAATGGGTAGAACGGCATGCCGAGCCCGGCGGCCGGTAAGCAAAGCATTGCCGAAATAGTACCGGTCGCACTCAGCGGCCGGTTAAGCAGTGCATAGGCGAAAGTGCCAGGCTCCCTGTACACTCTCGGTCAGCATAAAAAAAATCCGTTGCCGGGCAAACGCGGCTTGCCTGACAACGGATTCGGAAAAGGGTACCGGCCGTGGTCACCGGCCCACACCCCATTTACTCGCCCTGATACTCCTGTACTTTCTGCAGATAGCGCTGATACAGCTCCTTGTGTGCATCGTTCATATCACTCTTGCGACCGCGCACATAGACCTGAAGCACCTGGGTAGCATACTCCACCGGATTTCCGTCAGTGATCATCAAACTGGCGTGCTTGCCCGGCTCCAGTGAACCAATCACATCGTCGAGTCCCAAAATCTGCGCCGGATACACCGTGAGCGATTTCAGGGCCTCATCCAGGGGTAATCCAAACGCCGCGGCCGTACCCGCCTCAAACGGAAGCCGGTTCGCATTGGCCGCACTCGACGTTCCCACAATAGCGAAGGTCACGCCGGCTTCATGCAGCTGACGGGGCAGCTCATACCAGGCATGGTACGACTCCCACCACCGGCTGGGCGATGCCTGTACACTGGTTATCAGCACCGGTGTATCGGTTTCGCGAAGGTGATCGGTGATGAGATGGGCGTCGCGACCGCCCAGCAGGATGATCCGGATGTTCTCTTCCGAGGCCCACGTTATGGCATCCTGCATGGCGCGTACTTCATTGGCGCTGACCACCACCGGCTGATCCCGGTCAAACACCTCCATCATGGCATGCCAGCGCGAATCGAATCCGGGTCGTACCGCATTTCCGGCCACGGCCGCGTCAAACGCCTGCTTATAGGCCCGGGCATCGGCAAACGCCGCACGCAGCTCGTCTACCTGTCCGGAATAGGCCCGCGCGTTGTTCGGGTTCGGCCAGTTCACCATCATGGCCACCCTCGCCCGTACCGTCATCTCATCCCAGGCCCAGCCGTCCAGCGCCATCGCGGCCGACTGCCCGGAAACCAGTCCGCCACCGGGCGAGGATACCGCCGTCAGGATCCCGGCCGACCGTGCCACGGCAATATGCCGGCTCTCCGGATGAAACGCCCGCTCGGCCATCACATTCGGATTCACCGGTCCCTGCTCGTTCACATCCACCGTCATATCCACCGCACCGATCTCGAATAAACCGAGCTGACTCCAGCCGTCGATGAGGCCCGGATAAATATGCCGGCCGGTAACATCCTCGGTCAGCGTGCCTTCAGGCAGCGCGATATCAACGCCGATGGCCGTGATAATGCCGTCTTCAAACAAGATGGTTCCGTTTTCAATCGCCTCTCCGGCCAGCGTATGAATGGTTCCGCCCACCAGGGCTACCGGCTGGGATTGACGGGGTGCCGGGGTGGTCTGGGCCAGCGCGGTCATCGCACTGAAACCCGTAAGCAGCAGCGCTAAAAGTACTGTTTTCATAACCGATTGCATTACGTGTACAAGGTGAGAATTAGTCATTACCGGCCTCCATGATCAGACGGATTAAGTCAGCGCGTTCCCGCTCAACTGCGCGGCGAAGCTCCGCATCTTCGCGGATATCAAAGTACCGCCGTCCGTCCACCCAGGTCTGCTCAGGGATGGTCATCGTTGAAAGGGGATCCCCGTTCCAGATCACAAAATCGGCGTCCTTGCCCGGCTCCAGCGACCCTACCCGGTCCTGAATGCCCAGCAGTTCGGCGGTACGACTGGTAACCATTGACAGGGCCACTTCGCGGTCAACTCCTGTACGCACCAGTTTGGCGGCTTCCCAGTTCATTCGGGTGGCAATCTGAGAATCGTCTGAGTGCAGGGAGGTCACCACACCCGCCTCATGCAGCAACCGGGCGTTGTAATTGGTGTTGTCATAGGCCTCAATCTTAAATCCGCCCCAGTCTGACCAGACTACCGCACCGATGCCCCGCTCGGCCAGTTCCGGTGCAACTTTGAACGCTTCCAGGGAGTGGTGGAAGGAGGCTACCCGGAAGCCCATATCGTCGGCCAGTCGCATCAGCATCAGGATTTCATCCTGGCGGTAGCTGTGACTGTGTACATCGAGGTTGCCCTCCAGAATATCGACCAGGGCGTCCAGCCGGAGGTCGCGGCGGGGCGGGATGCCGGCCTGATCACGCTCCCAGGCCTCGCGGGCCGACCGATAATCCTCGGCCATCCGGAAGCGGTCGGCAATGATCTGCTCCACGCCCATGCGGGTATTGGGGTACCGGTCGGTTCCCACCCGTTTGGGGTTCTCGCCCAGGGCAAACTTTATGGTTCGGCGGGCCCCATCCAGGGGGAGGTCGTGCGACAAGCCGCCCCAGCGCATTTTCAGGGTTACATTTTGTCCGCCAATGGCATTGGCTGATCCGTGCATGACATGGGCCGTGGTGAGTCCGCCGGCCAGCTGCCGGTACATCCAGATATTGTGGATGTTCAGCACATCCCGCATGCGTACTTCGGCGGTAATGGCATTCCCTACCTCATTCACCCCGGTTACACCGGAATGCAGGTGGGCGTCGATGAGTCCCGGTGTTACGTGCTTGCCTTCTGCATCAATGACCGTAGCGTTGCGGGGTGCACGCAGGCTCTGCCCCACCTCCACCACGCGACCTTCGCGCACCAGCAGATCGGCGTTTTCCAGGATACCCTGCGGACCCATGGTCCAGACGGTGGCATTGCGGACCAGCACATGGCGGGGCTGCTCGGGGAGTCGCTCCCTGCCGTATTCCATGGCCGGACGGATATTCGGGAGGGTCAGCGTTCGGGCCATCATTTCGGTGGTACGGGCTTCAGGCTGCGCACCGGCTCCGGTTCGCCGCGCCTGAAACTGCATGCGGGCTTCACCACTGCGCTCGCCCCAGCCCCGCAGCTGGTTATCGGTCAGGGAAGCGGTCAGCCGTATCATCGTGCTGGATCCGCCCTCTTCGTGCAGGAAGTCGGCCCGGAGCCTGCGGGTGTCATCGTCGTAGGCTACGTTCATGAGCTCAATTTCTTCTCCATCGCGCACCAGTTTCCCCGAAAACCGACCGCTGCGGGATTCGGTAAGCTGCAGCTCGCCGTTGATCCGGTCATCGCTGGCGCTCACCGCCCACACGCCTGCCGGATTATGCACCGGATTGCGATTGACAACATGCCGTGTTCCTTCCGTCCATACATCCATGATGCGGGTGCCCGGCACGAAAATATCCCCGTCGGCTACAAAAAAGCTGGCCGATTTCCCGGTTTCGAGGGTGCCATGGGTAGCGGCAATACCCAGCATGGAAGCCGGTTGGGTGGTCAGCGCAGCCAGGGCCGTTCGGGCGTCGAGGCCGGCATGGACCATATGACGCAGGTTGTGCAGGATATCGGCCGGGTTGTCCAATCCTTCGGCGGTGAAGGCAAACTGTACCCCCTCAGCCGACAGCCGAAAGGCGTTTTCCGGGGCGAGGTACCAATGTCGAAGCTCTGCCAGACTCACATTCAGCGCATCTTCCGGGGTTTCGATATCGGGTTTTGCCGGCAGGGTGAGGGGCAGAATCAGGGAAACCGACTGCGATTTCAGGTAGTCGGCAATGCGGTACTCGTAGCCGCTGCCTTTGATCCAGGGATTCGGCAACCCAAACTCTTCGGCTATACGAAGGGCCCGGAGCAGCTCCTCATCGCTGCGTACGTCAAAAACAACGGGTTGTCGACCGGAAACCGCATCTTCCATGGCGGCCAGTACGGCGTTATGCTCAGGTCGGGTCAGGCCGGCGGGCGTACGGCGGTAGGCCTGATGGGCATCACGGTGCCAGGCTGCATCGTACAGGGTTTGACGGATGAGCGCGATGACACCGATGGGCGAGGTGGGATACGTGAAGCCAAACTCCCGGCTCTGCGCCAGTGAAATCGATTGCGCGATGCCATCGGCGATGAGGCGGTCGGCGGGGGCACCATCGTTCAGGCTGAAAACTGCAGTCTGTCCGCGGAATAGCCCGAGTGTGGGCACGGATGCAGCGGCGGTGAACCCGGCCTTGCGGAGGGTCTCCCGACCGTCATCTTCGCTGTTGAACTCCGCGGATGCGTTCAGGTGGGCCCGCAGCTGGGGATTCCAGGAGGCGTTGCCACGGTCCAGCTCCACACGGGGTTCGCGTTGCCCCAGGTGGGAGTGGGCGTCGATGAAACCCGGATACAGGGTTTGGCCCTGCATATCCCAGACCCGGGCATCGGCCGGAATGCGGGCGTTGCGACCAACCGCCTCGATCATACCGTTGCGTATAACGAGGGTGGCGTTGGTCAGGGTGGTGCCCGGAGCCGTCACGATGGTGGCGTTGGTGAATGCATGGACGGCCGGGGTGTTGCTGTGCATCCCGTCAACCGGCGAGGTTTGGGATTGCGCGGCAAGTCCGCCGGGCAGTACCAGCGGCAACATCGCCAGTAAAAACAACAGGATGCCGGTATACACAGGACTACTGCCCGTGCTCCGGTGAGCGTGATTAGATTTCATACGATACGATTGAATTGACCCTTGGATTTCGACACAATGCCCGAAAGTACACCTTATCCGCTAAGCATCGAAATAAAATGATGTAAATGGGGGTTGATTGCGCCCCGGGTGTGGGTCATTCGCGTGAGCCACGAACATGGCACGACAAGACACGCCCGGACGTTGGTTCAACCCCATTATCCATCAATAGCATGGATGCGGATCACACCGGGTAACCCGATTAAACTACCGGTCTTCCGGTGATCCAGTCCTTGTAGAATCGTTTAAGCTCCGCATGGGGAATGCCGGCGTTGTGGAGGAGGTAAATGGCCGCAAAGATGAGCTGCAGCCGCAGGATGCCGTTATCATGGTAGCGACGGGCCGAGGTGATCATGGGTGCGGGTAGTATTTGAAACCTCGACCGGCTGTGCCGGCGCAGTCGGAGCACCATGTCATTGTCTTCCATGACCAGATAGTCCTCATTGAAACCGCCCAACCTATGAAATATGGCGGCGGGTACATACAACCCCTGGTCGCCGTACCGGAAGGCTTGTACATCGAAGCGTGTAAACCAGGCGTAGAGTCGCAGCAACGGATGCGGATCATCAAAGGCGAGGCGATAACAACCACCTACCGCATCCCGGCGAATCAGCTCCCGTACATCCTGAACAAAAGTCCGGGGCGGAATGGAGTCGGCATGGATGAAAAACAGGTGTCGACTTCGTGCCTGACGGGCTCCGGCATTCATCTGTCGGGCGCGACCGGGCTGCGAATGTATGAGCCTGACGGGAAATGTTGCTGCAATACTGCAGGTTGAATCGGTACTCCCTCCGTCCACTACAATGATTTCGGCGTTTTCTGCCAGGCCGGGCAAGGAAAGCAGGTGGCCCAGTTGAAGCGCGATGCCCGCGGCTTCGTTCAGAACCGGCATAACGATGGAAAAGCAGGGCGATGTATGCATCGGTCAGGCACCTCCGGTCTCAATAAGCCAGTCGGGGCGGATTTGCCGAAGGTCGTCAACGGTATCAATATCGGTAAGGGTTGGCAAGGTGGTGACCGACCAGTTAAGCGATCGGATAGCGACCAGCGTGTCTTCCAGCACGGTTTCCGTACTCCAGTTTTTTCCGGTAAACAGGGATGGATGCGGGGAGGTAACCCCCAGCAGATAGTAGCCTCCGTCGGCGGCCGGACCAAGTACCGAATCATACTCCCTGAGGCATACAAATGCCCTTTGAATCAGGTCGACGGTGAGGCCCGGGCAATCACTACCAATAATGACCAATTGATCACAGCCATCGTTCAGTGCAACGTTGAATGCGTTATACATGCGTGCTCCGAGATCCATTCCTTCCTGGAGATGGTATTGCGCATCGGGGATACGCCGGGATGTTTCGGGTAGTCTCTGATCATAGAACAGATACATCTGAGCGCCGCTATCTGCCGCTGCCTGGAGGGTGTGGTCAACTAGCTTTTGGTAAATATGCAGCGCAGCAACAGGACCTATTCCGGCAGCGAGACGAGTTTTTACCTGTCCCGGGACCGGATTTCGCAGGAAAACAATGAGTCCTCTTGAGGTTTTTTCGGGTGGGGCCATGACAAAAACATACGAGATTCAGGCCAGACTTCCGCCACAGCTGCTGCCGGCACCGGCTGTGCAACCATAGCAATGCTGCCCGGTGCGGATACGACGTTTCAGCAGGATTTCTGCGTCGAAGTCTTTGATGTGGGTGTAATCAGAGGATGATTCCGTCACATCAACCGGCATGAGCAGCATCTGGTTGAAATCGCAGTCGTACACCCGACCATCCCAACCCACGGAAATGGTGTTCCTGCACATAACCCGGTCGGCGGCCATCGGATTGTATGCATTGACCAATGTGACCATGTAGTCATCAAGGTTGTCCGATCGAAGCAGGTAGTCCAGGTACCGGCTGATAGGCAAGTTGGTGATGGTGAAGAGGTTGTTGAACACGATGTCATGTTTTTCAAGGAGCTGGCGCTTGAAATCGGCTTCCAGTTCCTGTTGAGGCAGGGGCAGGAAGGCTCCAGCCGGATTGTAGACCAGATTCAGTTCCAGTCTGGCGTTGCCTTTCCCGTACCCCAGTGCATTGAGTGCTTTCAAAGCCTCCACGGAACGGTCGTAAGTACCCTCGCCACGTTGTCGATCAGTGGTGATTTTGTTGTAAAATGGCAGGGAACAGGTTACCTCAACACCTCGTTCTGCAAAAAAAGCAGGCAACTCACGATAACGCGGGGTTGTGACGAGTATGGTTAAATTGGACCTGACGATGATATGGGCTCCGCGCTGATGGAGTTCGTCCACAAACCATCGGAAGTCCGGATTCATCTCGGGGGCACCGCCTGTGATATCAACGGTTTTGAATCCACCGGCATCGTAGGCATTCAGACAGTGCTGCAGGGTTTCCCGGGGCATAATTTCCTTGCGGTGCGGACCGGCATCCACATGGCAGTGCTTGCAGGTCATGTTACACATATACCCTACGTTAACCTGAAGAATGTCGAGTCCGGTAGGCGTGAGCGGGTACAGCCCGGAATCATCCAGCTTTTCTTCAAAACCGGGCAAGCCGCGAAGGGTCTCCGTCCTGTTGCGGAGGAGCTCCAGTTCAGGGTGAAAATCCAGTTCAACACGTTTGTTATTCATAGAAATTAGGTCTTTCGGGTACTATTCGGTTTACGCGCCCGTACAGGGCCGGGCTGTATGCCACCGCCCGACATTTCATATACAGCCCGGTTTACGCGCCCGTACAGGGCCTGGATGGGCCCTGCGGGACAGGGTAACTACGATGGAGTACCTGCCGGGGCGGTGGATGCGGATCGATTACATGTTTAGTTTCTTGGCCTGCTCCATCATCTGCACGCCATGCACCAGGGAGGCACCGCCCCGAATGGCACAGGCTACGTGCACGGCTTCCATCATTTCCGGTTCGGAAATGCCGTGCTTAACGGACGATTCGGTGTAGGCATCAATGCAGTACGGACATTGAACGGTGTGCGCTACAGCCAGGGCGATGAGGGCTTTCTCCCGGGCCGATAGCTCGCCGCCTTCAAAGACCGCGTTGTAATAGTCGAAGAATTTCGTGCCCAGTTTTTCCTGAAGGTCGGTTATGCTGCCAAATTTGGCAAGGTGGGACTTGTCGTAATAACTGTTGCTCATGGTTGGATTTGTTTTTTGTGAACTGCCTGAGTCCCGTCCCGGCGGAAAAGTCCGCCGTGGGGTAGTCAGGGCAGGTTATTGTATGAAAATGGTATCAGCGGATTTGGCCTGGCCCTTGCCATCATCCACCCGAAGTCAGGGTGTTATAAACCAGGCCGGGCTTGTGTAGTACCCGTTCGCGCCGTGAATTACACAATGCGGTCGGGGTCACTGAGGTCCGGCAGCTTACCGCTATAACCGAAGATCCGTTGTATCCACCGCACAAGACCAACGCTCTGGTTGCGAATGTACCACTGGTCGGCCGCCCTGCGTGCGCCCAAAGCGTAGCTGGGGTACGGAAAAATGGTGTCGGCAAATTTCCGCAGGGTAATCCCGTTGCGCATGGCCAGAGCAAACTGGCCGATGAGGTCGCCGCCGTGTGCTCCCAGAATATCAGCCCCGAATATTTTGCCGTCAAACTTGCGGGCATACACGAGAATCCACCCCCGGGTTTTGCCATCGGTGACTGCACGGTCAATTTTATGATAGGGGAATTTATAGACCTCGTACGATGTGCCCGCAGCATCCAGCTCCCGGCGCGAAGCCCCGACGTGGGCCAGCTCCGGATCGGTGTAGGTAGACCAGGGAATATGCTTTACGTCGGTTTTCATCGGAATCTTCATAAGGGCATTGGTAGCGGCAATTTTCGCGGTA
This sequence comes from Bacteroidetes bacterium HLUCCA01, assembly GCA_001314545.1. Classification (GTDB taxonomy): domain Bacteria; phylum Bacteroidota; class Rhodothermia; order Balneolales; family HLUCCA01; genus HLUCCA01. Next base: position 30,343 of record LIHN01000017.1, on the reverse strand, counting down.
TGCTCAGCCATGTGGGTAAACTGAAAGCTGCCGGTAACATCGCCCACCGCGTAGATGTGTCGAACATTGGTGCGGCACCGGGCATTTACCGAAATGCCACTTCGGGTAAACGCCACCCCCGCCTGATCGAGCCCTAGGTTCTCAACATTCGGCCTTCTGCCAGTGGCAACGAGCATCTTTTCTGCGGCGATGGTGTGTGTTTCACCACCCTGTTCTACCTGTATGGTGACTGAATGGTCATTTCCATGGACTTCCTGCACACCGGCGCCCAGCACAAACCGGACGCCCTCTTCTGCAAGGATATCCATGAGTTCCTCCGCCAGCTCCGGATCATCTTTGCCCATGATACCGGGAGCCATATCAACCACGGTAACGCGGGTCCCGAGGCGATTAAAGGCCTGGGCCATTTCAATGCCGATCGGACCCGCACCAATGATTACCATGCTTTCGGGCTGTGATTGGAGTTCAAAAAGCGTGTGATTGGTCAGGTAGGGTGTGTCTGCCAGGCGGGGAATCGGGGGGACCATCGCACTGCTTCCTGCAGCAATGATAAAATACCGGGATGTGAAGGTCGATGCTGCCCCGCTCGTGTCAGTCACTTCGATTGTGTGCGGACCGGTAAATCGCGCGGCTCCTTGTTCCAGCTGAATCCCCATATCGGTATAAATATCCGGATGGTCCGCATCGTTGTAAACCGCATTCCGCACCGAATCCAGCCTTCGTTTTACAGTTTCGAAATCCGTGGCTTTTCCGCTGACCCATCGTTTGGCGGCCTCGTTAAGCAGGACCTTGCTCGGAACACAGCCGTACCAGGTGCAGTCGCCCCCGAGGCGCTCCTTTTCAATCATCATGGTTTTGGCCCCGAAGCCGGCCGAAACCCCGGAGGCCGTAAGCCCGGCGGCACCACCGCCAAGTACAATCATGTCAAAGTCATAGCTCATTGGGAATCCATCATTCGGGTGTTATTTCTCATCTTTTTTCGAACGGTACGATGAACCGACCAGCCGGAGTAACCCAGCAGGGCGGCGATTATTCCATAAACCCACATTGGCACATTTTCCCCTGCTATAATCACATACAGATAGGAGGAACTCGTAAAGAACGCCAGCGTCAGCACCGGTGCCACCAACGACTTTTTCTGTTTTACATTACGGATGACCCAGGCCAGGCTCAACCAGAAAAACGGAGCTGCACCCAGGTAAATGCTGCCAAAAATGACTGGATTAACATTGTAGGGCTCTCCCAGGGCCATGAACCAGGTAATAAAATTGCTCCATATCTGTTCCATTGGTGCGGCTGATACTTTTCGTGAGGGTGAGTGATTACGAGACAGCCCGGAGGCATGTGAACGCTGTGCGATGTACCGTTCGTTACAGGCAGATAGTCGTTACCGGTCCGGAATCCTTACATTATTTTTCCCATATCGGGCGATTCAATATACACATCCCAATGCTTCCTCCTATGCCACCTTTGACCGACCTCCTGCAGGATTATCAGATATTGACCATGCTTTCGGTTTTACTGCTGATGCTGGCATGGGAGTCTGTACATCCGTTCTTTGCCTTCTTCCGGGGCGACCTGAAATCCCGCGGCAGGCACGGACTACGTAATCTGTTCGTGGGTGCGGTCAACGCCCTGCTCGTTTCCGGAGTTTTTGCCGGACTGTGGCTGACCGCCGCAGTTTTTGCTGAATCCCAGCGTTTCGGTGTAATGCACTGGCTGGAAGACGGTTTGAATCTGCCCGTGTGGGCCCACGCCGCGGGAGCCATTGTACTGCTTGATGCCTGGACCTACCTGTGGCACCGCATGAATCACGAAATCCCGTTTTTCTGGCGGTTTCACAAGGTCCATCATTCCGATCATACGATGGATGTGACCACGGCCAGCCGGTTTCATGTGGGCGAAATCCTCTTCTCTTCCCTGTTCCGCATCCCCTTGATTATGCTGTTCGGTGTGTATTTCTGGGAGCTGGTTCTCTACGAGGTGCTCATGTTTGCCGTAGTTCAGTTTCATCACGCCAACATCGGCTTGTCCGAGCGCATCGACCGATTGCTGCGGGTGGTTATTGTCACGCCGAATATGCATCGGGTTCACCATTCCCGCTGGCAGCCGGAAACCGACTCCAATTACAGCTCCCTGCTTTCTGTCTGGGACCGCCTGGCACGAACTTTCCGGCTCAACGAAAAGCCGGAATCGATTCAGCTGGGACTGGATAATATGGACGATGAAGATAGTCAGTCGGTGAAGGGGATGTTCAAGACACCCATGCGAGATGGGAACTGAACAGACCCAGCGTCCGGAATCCGGCTCACGGGCGAGCAGGTGGCGGCCGGTAGCATTCAGTGGCGTCCGGTAACAGCAGGTAGCATTCGGTAGCGGCCGGTAGCATTCAACGGCAGCCATGATGAGAGGGTAAGCAACGGTTCGCGGGACGATTCCGGGTTCATTACTCGAAGCGCCTGACGTCCAGATCGGGTGGTAGTGCATCGCCCTGAAGCAAATGGCCTGACAGGACACCGGCTACATACTCTGAAAACAACAACCCCTTGGACCCCAATGCGGTATAGATATGCACGCCGGGGTGGGCTGAAGGCGATCCGATGGCCGGCAGTTTGTTGGGGGTGGTAACACGGATACCGGCGTGCTGACCGGTTTTGACGATACGACCGGAGAGCCCGGGCAGGATGGTGAACAGCTTATGTAGGATTTGCCGATATGCCTGTTCGGTGAGTTGAATGTTGTTCTGATTATGCTCATAGGTCGACCCGGCGATAATGCCGCGCTTGCCATCACGCAAAATGTAACCCATAGCAGAGACCGCAATATCCCAGTCGAGGTCATGGTCGGCTTCAAACATTGCAATCTGTCCCTTCACCCGGTGCAGCGGGACATGAGCAAACTCAGGGAAATCGAGCGTTCCGGATCCGGCGGATATAATTATGTTTTCGGCGAGGAACTCACCCAGAAGAAACCTGCCTTTACCAATATTCACGTTTTGTGAATAATCCGGGACCTTATCGGCGTTCACGTTCTGTGAACCCGGGTAGCTCCCGGCAGTGTTCCCATCGGTATTCTCATATGCAGTGCGTGTATTAGTCACAATTTGTGACGCTTCTGCTGTTCTGTGGGTGTTCACGTTCTGTGAACTTTTACTGGTCGTTCGCTCAAACGGCAGCGTTTCGGTGATTAATTTAGCCCCCTTTTGGAGCAGCAGTCTGCGGTAAACATTAAGGTAGCGTTCTACATAGACGGTAAATCCCTTATGCACCAGCAAGCCACCGTATTGTTCGCCCAAAAAGGGCACCTTTTCAGCGGCTTCATCCGCCGCAACCCAGGAAATCCATCCTTCAGGCCAGTCGTGCGCGTCAAGAGCACCGCGGAAATTATGGGCAAGATCGGCATTGATGGCGGGTCTCAAGACGCCTGTCTCCGCGATGATGGAGCGGTCGCCGGAGAACTGCATCAGTTCTTCAGCCCGGGCGCGTACGGAATTGTAACAGGCTTCTGCCTCCCAGCTGAGTTTGGCATACCTTCCCATGGCCGGGTTAACCAGGGCAGCCGGTGCACCGGGGGTATGGTCGGGCCCGGCATGCGGATCGATTAAAAGTACGGTTTTGCCGGCATCCAGCAACTGATTGGCAATCGCACAACCGGCCAGACCGGCTCCGTAAATTGCAGCGAAATAGGTCATAAGTTTTGCACAAGTTTCTTAGTAAAAGGTACGGTTTTCCGTCGGCATGGCGACCAAATCGTTGTGAAATTTGTGCAAATCATGAAATAATCAGCCTTTCTCGCACTCTATAGTTATAAGGCACTGCCTCACCAGCGGGCGGGCCGAACGCCGCAACATCGCAACAGCGGGCGGACCACATACCGTACCGGCACACCAGATGACAGGCTGAACGCCACAACATCACACCAGCTGACAGGCCAGAAACCGCACCGCCTAAACGGCGGTCAGGCCGAACGCCGCAACACCGCATCAGCTCACAGGCCACACTTCGGGGGAAGCGTAGAACACTAAACACTAGCTGAAATGTCATGAACCGTTACGAACTGCAGCAGGCGCTGCTATCCCTGAAAACCTCCGAACGCACCCTTCTGGCCAAATTAATCCTGGAAGAGCTCACACCGAACGATCTGCATAAATCCGTACAGGAACTTCAGTCGATATACCGGACCGATACCCACCATCCAAACCCAGAATCCACCCGCCGAATCCCCGCCCAATGAAATACTGACTATATTAACACCGATTACTATACTTACTTATGAGTATTTATAAGCGCATTGGGATCACGAATTTGTGCATGATGTATAAGTTTTTACCTTATCCAATCTTCTGTTTTGTTCTATCAGAGCTACGCGGATTGATGTCACTATGTGAACCCGTCATTTTACCTACGTGACGCAGGCATACATACCTGACACAGGCATACAGGGGATTCAGTCCTGCCTGGCCGAGAAGCTACCGGGACAGAAGCACAGGGAGCAATGCTAGTATTAACCTTCACAGTCAGACAGGGTCGTATATGAATTCGATGGGTAAACCCACGCGTGCACTGATTGCCATAGGTGCTGCTGTTATCGTGCAGCTTCTGGTATCTGCACTGTATCATTATGCAGAAGCCGATGCCTTGCAGCGCATCGCCATACTGCTGGGTGGCAATATTGCCGGTGGCGGATACATCCAGTTTCTGACCTTCTTCGCTTTTTTCTGGGGACTGATCGAGGTACGGCACGCACTGTTCTGGGCCGACTTCGAGCGAAAATACCTGTCGGTTGAATTGCTTCCCGGCGAGGAACATGCCGTTCTGGGCGCCGATGAAGTCAACAAAATCCGTATTCAAGTGGCCGACTACCTCCGCAAAAAGCGTCAGGAAGACCGTCAAGGGGCCTATTATCTGCTTGCAATTATAAAAAAGGCCTGTACCCGCTTCCGTTCCAACCACTCAGCGGAGTCGGCCTTCGCCATCGTCCAGTCCCAAAGTCGAATTAACCGGGAAAAAGCCGAATCGGTGCAATCCGGAATACGCTATATGCTCTGGGCCATCCCTTCCATCGGATTTGTAGGCACCATCCTGGGGATATCTCAGTCGCTGAGTATTGCAGCCACCGCCCCCATCGAAGAAATAACCGCCGCCCTGGGCGTCGCTTTTGACACCACACTGCTGGCCCTGGTCCTGAGTCTTATCCTGATGTATGTCTTCCATGCCCTGCAGGAAAAAACCGAGGTTCTGCATCAGGATATCGAAGAGTTTGTGGTTGAAAACCTTATCAACAAAATAGACGTCACCTGATGGCCCGCAAAGAAATAAATGTATTTGGGGCAAGTTTCCTGGATTTGCTGTCCGGCGCGCTCGGTGCGGTCATCATTTTGTATGTGATTGTGCCCAAACTCACGGCCGAGCAGTCGGACATCCTGGAGCAGGTAGACCAGCTGAATGAAGATCTCACGGAAATCAGTACCATCCTGGATGAATACCGGCAATCGGTTCCGGAAGCCATGTATGAAGAGCTGATGGCGCAGTTTCAGGCGATGGAGGACCGCATCAACGATCTGCAGCAGCAGGTACAGGAAGTGACTACCGAATTGCGGGAAACCCGCGAGGAAAACGAACAGCTCCAGGAACAGGTGCAGGCCGCACAGGATGAAGCCGATGCGCTCAGGGAAGAACTGCAGCAGGCTTCGCGTGAGCTGGAAGATGCCCAGCAGCAGCTCAACGAGGAGAACGCCGGAATGGCCCAACTTGAGGAAGAACTTCAGGCCGCCCGCGAGCAGCTGGCCAAGACCTTCCTGGTTATCTACATTCAGTGGCCCGAGCAGGGGGTGGATGTAGACCTTCATGTGACCGATCCCGCCGGGGCGGAGTTTTTCTACGCCGAAGCCACCCATCCCGGTCGACCCGGCGAACTCAGCGAGGACGTGGTTAACGGTCCCGGCGCCGAAGTCTGGGAAATCCGCGAGGCCGAGCCCGGCAACTATCTGGTGGAAGCCAACCTGTACAGCATGCCCTCCGGCACCAGTTCATCGACCGCCAAAGGGCGCATTTTCTTCCGTGATGGCAGCGTGCCCATAGAACCCACTACCATGCGCCGCGTTGGCGAAAAAACCGTCCTCCTGCAATTTAATGTCAATGATGAAGGCGACGTGACGTTTCAATAACTTCCAATCTCCCGTAACACGAACACGAAAATTATGGCAAATAAAGCTACTCGATCCCTGACCGCCGGCATGAAAGTACTGGGCGGCGTCAACACACCCACCTTTACCCTTGAATACCTCTCGCCGGCCAACGGCAAGCAGCAAGGAGCCTTTGAGACCATCGTCGTTCCCTACGTGGAGCTGGGTCGCGACCGCAGCTGCGGAATCCGGTTCGGCGATGATACCCCTACCGTAAGCCGCAAGCACGCGGCTATTGAACGAAAAGGCAACGAAACCTACATCCTGAACCTATCAACGTCGAACCCGACCCTGGTCAACGGCCGACCGGTTAACGAGCGCTATTTCCTGAACAACGGCGATGAAATCCAGCTCTCGCTGGAAGGTCCCCGACTCCGGTACAATACCACCAAACAGGGTACAGCCAAAATGGGGTTCACCAGCCGGATGAACCTGGTTATGCAGCAGTCGATCCGACCCTACCGCACGGCCGTCATCGCCATAAGCATGGTACTGCTCCTCTCCATCGGCGTCGCCGGATTTCTGATTTACAACATGCAGCAAACCCTCGTGGAGCAGGAAAACCTGATTGCCCTGCAAGCCGAAATCACCCAGTCGCAGGCCGACTCCCTGGCCGCACTCAATGCCCGAAATGTAGACCTTTCCTCCCGCTTCGCCACCACGCAACAGGCCTTCGAACGGGAACGCGCACGCCGCGAGCAGGAACGGGCGCAGATGGAATCAACCATCGATGAACTGCGCGAACAAAGCGAACGATTGCTGGCGTCCGGCGGCAACGTCAACTTTGCCGATATCATTGACCCGCTGAAAGGGTACGTTCTGGCCCTCCGCCTGCATCGGCTTGACATGAGCTTCGGCGGCAGCGAGGAGTCGTACGACCTGGGCGGACAGCTCATGTGTACCGGCTTTTTAATGCAGGATGGTATTTTTGTAACAGCCCGGCACTGCATTGACCTGTACGATCTGGAAGAAGATTCCCCCTTCGCCGAGGCCAATATTATTGAGCATAGCGGCGGAAGTGCCACCTTCCACTTCACAGCAGAATCGTACGATGGGGCCATCCGCTTTTCCTTCACCAACAAGGAACTGGAGGCCGATTTCAGTCAGGATCCCATGCACCGCATTGACCTGGGCAGCGGCAATCAGGGTGCAGTACGGGAAACGCGCTTCTTCTCCGGTGCCGACTGGGCCTACATGCAAACCCCGCTCAGTGGCGGTCTGGCCTACAACAAGCCCCTCTCCCGCGAACTGCGCAACGGAACCGATTTGTTTGTGCTTGGTTACAGCTACGGTGAACGACTTCGAAGCTCCGGCAACCTCGAACCCTACTTCTCCACCGCGAAGGTGGCGTTGTCTGGCATTGAAGACGGTGTAATTCAGGCCGCGGAAGCCGGAAGTGACGGCGGAAACTCGGGCGGACCTGTGTTCACGCTTCACAACGGCGAGGCTACCGTCATCGGCATTGTTACCGGAGCCTATGCCAAAATTGACTACATCACCCCAATCGGTAACTTCTGATTCCCGTGGCGTTGATGCATATCAGGTGCAGGGCTGCGCATTGAACCATCGCGCAGCCGCCCTTTCCGGTCGCTGTGTCTGAACACCCTGGTAAACGCACTGCAGCCCGGCCACCTGTAAACCTAACGTATTCGAATCCCACGCAGCTTATGATAAAAACCTTCACCCTGTTCGGCATCACCGATGTTGGTCGGCAGCGCTCCCACAATGAGGATAACTTTGTGGTCGCCCGTGATATCGCCGCCAACGCCTGGGGCTTCCGCAGAAGCGACATCGTGCCGGCCGGGGAGGCCGGTGCCTTGCTGGTAGTAGCCGATGGTATGGGCGGAACCAATGCGGGCGAGGTTGCCTCTCATCTGGCACAGGAATACGTACAGGAAGCATTTCAGCAGCTCACCGATGTACCGGGCTCTGCCGCAAAACGGGAAGCTTTTCTCCGGGACTGCATAATAAAGGCCCATGAACGCATTGTAGCGCATCAGCACGCCAACCTGGACACGGCCGGGATGGGTACAACGCTGGTTATCGCCTGGGTCATCGGTAATCAGCTGCACACCGCCTGGTCCGGCGACAGTCGCTGCTACGTGTACACCCCGGGAGAACCGCTGTTGCCCTTCACTGACGACCACTCCATGGTCTGGGACCTCGTCAAAAAAGGAAAGCTGTCGGCCGAGGAAGCCCGCACCCACCCGGAAAGCAACCTGATTCTGCAAAGCCTCGGCTCGCCTGAACAACCTCCGAAGCCCTCCTCACGAAGCACTACCCTCTACAGCGGCGATCGTGTGCTGGTGTGCAGCGACGGACTCAACGGCATGCTACCCGATCAGCGAATCGAGCAGGTGTTATCCGAAAACAAAGGTACCGCTGATACCTGTGCCGAGCTGGTAGAGCATGCCAATCGGGCCGGCGGAGAAGACAACATCACCTGCCTGCTGCTGGATGTACTTGAGGCCGATGACCGACCGGGTGCCGCAACCGGTGCTGCCGGTACTAACGGTGAAACGGTACGTACGGTGCGCAGCGCTGGTGCAACCACTGTTAAAAATCCGGGACTGCCGGATTCGGTCGGCCAATCCGGAAGAGGTTCCGGTGACAGAGTGGACAACCCCGGCGGCGGCGCTTCCGACCGCTACGGCATTGACGATGGATACGCCGCTGAAAATACCACCTCGGGCGGGTCGGGCAGCAGGCTATGGCTTATTATTGCCGTACTGCTTCTGGTTGCCGGGACCGTTGCCTACTTCACGCTGTTTCAAACCAATGAAGACGATGTGACCACCGACCCGACGGAAGAAGTACAAAACAGCGAAACCGTCGGTGATAACCCGGAAACCCCGATAGACTCCGCTGTTGACGATGGTGCCACTATAGGTCCGGGAACCGACAGCGAATCACCAACCGGAACCGGCGGAGAGGCTGATTGGTCGGGCAGCGATTCAGGTTCCGGTGCAGGTCGGGAGGGCGAAGTCGCTCCGCCTGAAGAGACAACCGGCGATGGGCAATCCTCACAAAACGGCAGCGACGCTGAAGAAAGTGCCCCGGCTGAAGCCGAAACCGTTGAACCCACACCCAGTGAACCCTCCTTCCGTATACCCACCGACGATCAGTCTGAGGGTAGCAGCAAACCGGACAGCGGGGAAGCGGAACCCGAAAAAAATCCGGCTCCGGATTCCACCAGCCAAACAGCAGAAAACCCCGTACCCAAACCCCAAATTTAATCAACACCCACAGCCATGCGATGTTTCGAATGCGGATACCAGAACAGCCCTGACGCCAAAATCTGCGTCAAATGCGGAACCAAACTCTCCTCCGGCAGTGCCGCCCCACAACCGCCAGCCAATGGCGGGATGCACATTCCGCCGGAGCACGACGGTGGCAAAAAAACCATGGTGGGCCGGGTCTCCGAAGCCCCGTCATGGGATACCGGCAACGCCCCGCCTCCGCCGCCGGCTGGAGCACCCTCGCCCGGCGCAGCATCCGCCAGCGTCCAGCGGTGCGATAAATGCGGCTACTATCCGCTCCGACAAGCCGTTTCCGTCAACGCTCCGTGCCCGAATTGCGGGTTCACGGGCAGTCCGGCCGGTGTGCAGGGTGCCAGCGGTCCAGCCGCAGGTGCAGGAGCCGGCAACGCGGCAAATCCGGGCATGGGATCGGCAGCAGATCAGGGCACCGGGGTCCACGTAGGTTCAGCGACCCCGCCCCCAACCCCGAAATCCAAACCCAGCGACGCCAAAACCCGCCGGCTCTCTGATTTTCAGGTAGGCGACACCTCCTCCGACGAACCCATCATCGTGCTCACCGACGAAAAAACCGGTCGGAAAGTGGCCTTCAGCGGCGTGCAGCTCAGCCTCAACCGGTCCGACCTCGACCCCGCCAACGAAACCATCTCCTCCAAAGAACACCTGACCATCTCCGTGTTCGACGGCAACCTCATCGTGCAGGATAAAAGCAGCAACGGTGCCACCTTCGTACAGGCCAAAGAACGCACCCAGGTAGCACCGGGCAGCAGAATCATCATCGGCAACAAAGTTTACACCATCGAAATCAACGAACCCTAAATGTCGGCCCCATCCTCCATAGACATCCGGCAGGGAACCCGCATCCCCTCGCGCAAAACCGAATACCTGGTTGAAAAAGAACTGGGCGAGGGCGGCTTTGGCAGCGTGTACAAAGTGCGCGATCATCACACCGATTATGCGCTCAAGGTCACCAAGATGTGGACCTTCATGCCCAACGAACGCCTGGAATACGCCAAGCGGTTCCGTCAGGAATACGAGTACGGGTCGTCGCTGAACAGCCGCTTCATTGTGCGCTGCCTGGATTATGACACCTACGAGGGGAACCCGTTTATGGTGCTGGAACTGTGCGATGGAGGCAGTCTTACCGACCTGATCGGCAAGCCGATGGATCCCCCGACACTGCGCCAGCTGGCTGCCGGGATATTGCAAGGGCTCTACGACCTGCACGCCGAGGGGATCATCCACCGCGACATCAAGCCGGACAACATCCTCTTCGACCGGCATAAAACCCCGAAACTGGCCGATTTCGGCATCTCCGCCTCGGTTAAAAAACGGCATACCGTGGCCAATTTCATGGGGCACGCCAAGGAAGTCTTTGCCACGGGCACCTACTCGCCCCCCGAGCAGATGGATCCGAAGCAGGCTATGAAAGTCATGGGTCCGACCAACGATGTGTATGCCTTCGGGGCCGTCATGTACGAACTCATCACCCGCGGGGGCCTGCCCTTCGGCTCGTTTGAGTCGTTCATGAACGATATGGCCGGCTATGAGCTTCGCAAGCGTAACGAAGCCTGGAACCGGGAGCTGCTGGAGCAGATGAGTCCGGACGCAACCTGGGTGAAGGTTATCTCCAATTGTCTGCGCTACAAAGCCGAAGACCGCTACCAAAACATCACCGAAGTCATGGATGCGCTTTCCATCAAGCTGAACAGCCATGAAGCGATGGTGCCGGTCACGGCCGCCTCCACCTGGTATCTGGAGGTCAAAAATGGCGAGGAAATTGGTCGAAAATACAACCTGACCGCCCTCTCCCGAAGTCTGAACAAGCGTTTTCTCACCGTGGGCTGGTTCAACGAGGAGGACCCCTTTAGCAATGACATCGGCATCGCCGAGCTGTTCACCCAGTACATCTCCCGTTTTCACTGCACCCTGGAGTACGATGCCAACACTTTCCGGTGGACCATCCGGGACGGGCAGTATCGTGACAAAGGGGGGGTAAAGGGCTGGTATCCGTCCACCAACGGACTGCTGGTGCAGGGTCGGCGCGTGAATGAGTACGGCGCCGAATTGCAGCCCGGCGATATCATCACCATTGGTGACACCACCTTGAAAGTCGAAATTCAAAATCAGGACTAACCATTCTTCGGCCGGTTCTTCTGCCGGTCCGAACCATTCAATCACTACCGTTTATGGAACCGAATACAATCTTTGCCAACCGCTACAAACTGCAGAAGCGCATCGGGATGGGAGGCTTCTCCGAAGTCTGGAGTGCCATCGACCAGATGGCCGATGATGCTGAAATTGCCATCAAAATTTATGCGCCTGAGCGGGGCATGGACGAGCAGGGGCTCAAGCAGTTTCGGCGGGAGTATGCCGTGGTGCTCAATCTGAACCATTCCAACCTGCTTACAGCGCGGTACTTCGATATCTGGGAAGGTCGGCCGTTTCTGGTTATGCCCCTGATTGACGGCGGGTCGTTGTACGACAAGCTGGAGCGGGAGGGTGAGTTTAACGAAAAGCAGTCGGCTGAATTGATTCGCCAGGTAGCCGACGGACTGGCCCATCTGCATTCCCATGAAATCCTGCATCAGGATATCAAGCCGGACAACATCCTCATCGGCAAAGGCGATACATACCTGCTCATGGATTTCGGGATCAGTATGCGGATGCGCAGCACGCTGCGCAAGCAGACGGGTATGGTGAAGGCCATGACCGTGGCGTATGCGCCGCCCGAGCGGTTTGCGGCCAAGCCGCAGCAGGTAGCGGCGGGTGACATTTTCTCCCTTGGTGTACTGGTTTACGAAATGATTACCGGCGATGTGCCCTGGATGGGCAATGGCGGCGTGAGCTTGCAGACCGGCGCGGCCGTGCCGGAGCTTCCGGAGACGTTTTCGGAGCCTTTCCGCAGGCTGGTGGCTTCCATGATGGCGGTTCGACCGGAAGACCGGCCGACGCCGGAGTCGCTGGTGGAGGCTACATCGCAGTTTATGCGTACCGGATCCTGGCCTGCGGCCGGGGGTGCTCCGGGCGCGGGCGCGGGCCGGCCGGCGCGCGGCAGGGAGACCCAGATTATTGACACGGCCGGATTGGGTGCCGTTGCCGGCGGTGCGGGGGCGGGAATCGGTGCGGCGGCGGCCGGCGCGCAGTATGGGGGCGAGGAGCAGGATCCGCGCACCTCCGCTTCCGGCGGCGCGGTGGAGCGTGGTGCTGGTGACCGATCTGCATCGGCGCCGGGAAGCGGTGGTGCGGGCGGCCGGGAAACCCGGCCGATGTCGGCCGAGGCGGCTGCCGCAGCGCTTGGGGACAGTGGCTCCGGGTCCGGCGCGGCAGGCGGCGGGGCAGGGGCCGCGGCAGGCAGCAGCGCCGGCGACCCGGGCGGCAAGAAAACCATGGTAGGCAAGGCTTCGGACGCCGCTGCCGCGGACGCGGGCGGTGCGGCTACGGCGGCTGGTGGGGGCGGAGGCGGAGGCCTGCAGACGCCCCGACCAGCGCCAAAATCCGGCGGCGCCGGCAAATGGATCATCGCCGCCATCGTGCTGTTCGTACTGGCAGGGGGTGGGTATTTTGGCTTTACCCGGTACATGAACAACGTAGCGGAACAGCAGGCACGCATCCTGTCCCTGCTGGAGCAGGCCGATGGTCACCTGGAGTCGGGCGACCTTGAAGCGGCCATGATCACCTTCCAGATGGTCATCGACCGCGACAGCCAGAATCAGGATGCACTCGACGGCATCGCTGAGGTGCAACGACAGCGGCAGGAATCGGAGGCCGATCGTGAAGCCCGCATTGCATCCCTGCTGGAGCAGGGTGCCTCGCAAGCCTCTGCCGGCGATCTTGACGCGGCCCTGCTTACCTATCAGTCGGTACTGGACCGCGACAGCGACAATGAAACCGCTCTGACCGAAATCAGTACCGTCCGCCAGCGCATCCGTGACCGCGACGCGCAACGTGCCGAGCAGGATCGGATCCGTCGCGAGCAGGAGGCCGCACGGCGAACCATCACCGGAACCATCACCGACTCACGTTCCGGCAGCGCTTTGGCCGGTGTGAACGTTTCGGTAGAGGGCGGATCCGCTTCCGCCGCCACCAACGCACAGGGTGGTTACACCATCACAGCGCCCAATCAGAATGCAACGCTGCGGATCACCAATGAGGGTTATGTGAGTCAGACCATCGCACTTGAAGGTCGCACCCGGGTGGATGTTGCCCTGGTTCCTACTGCTCCGGATGTGATCGAGCCCGACCTGAACGCATCGCCCGTAAACGGGACGGTAGATCTGACCGCCGGTTTCACTCCCGATCCGTGGACCCGCACGTACAGCATCTCGAACAATAATGTGGATCTGAGCAACTTCGACGGATTTGGATTTGTAAGCGTGCCTCCTACATTCAATCTGAACTACACCTCGGGCACCTTCCCGCTGTATATCGGCGCGGAATCAAGCACCGATCTGGTGATGCTGATAAACAAACCCGATGGAAGCTGGGCGTATAATGACGACTTCGACGGAAGTAATCCTCGCATTGAAATGGAGTCGCCCCAGAGTGGTGTGTACAATATCTGGATCGGGACCTACTCGCAGACTACAGCCAGCGCCAACGTGTACATCACCGAACTGTCCGCTGATGATTCCAATGGTGGCGGCAGCGGAACCCTGGGTGACGGAAGCGGACCAGACCCCTCCAGGGAACCACAGTACGGGTCGGTCAATTTACGTGCCGGATTTACCCCGGATCCGCACACCCAGAGTATTCTGGCGGGTGGCTCAAATGACCTGAGTGGCTATGGTCATGTAGGCTATGTTGCAACTGCCCCGGATTATGTGGTGAATTATACCGCCGGTACCGGTTCGCTGCCCCTGATTATCAAGGTTGGCGAGGCGGAGGAAGATACCGTTATCCTCATCCAGACCCCGGATGGCCGGTGGGAATTCAATGACGATTTCGAAGGGGTTCGGGCAGGGATTCGATTTGACAATCCCCGAAGCGGGGCCTACAAAATCTGGGTCGGCTCCTACGGCAGCGATTTTGTCCAGACAACCCTGCATATAACGGAGTACTCCAGTCAGTAATCTGGTCGACACTGCACCGGAGAGGGTTCGTTGAAGCACCTTGCATGCGTTCTCGTTGATGCACCTTGCATGCGTTCACCCTCCCCTGCAGCCGGGCGATAGAGGATTACGAATCGGGTAGCACGGATAGTGATCACCGGCTTGATGAACCCACCACGGGGCGCATGTAAGCCTTTATTTTAATTAACATGCACGGACGGATCAGCCTACGGGTTAATCCGGCTGTTTTTTATCGTTGATGTATGAAATACTCCTTATTCCGTAACCGGTCGGCCCTGTTGTGGACCGGCCTGCTTTTATGTTTCAGCGGCTGCATTGAAGGCCCCGAACTCGTTGAAGACAGCCCATTCACACCGTTTTCGGGAGATTTTGCGGTGGTGTTTTACCACCAGTACCATCCCTCGTATGCCGCATCTCAAAACATGTCGCAACAGGAATACGAAGAATTGCTTGTCACAGTGTATGGGGAAAAACGCAGGATATTACTGTATGGAAATGTGCAACAGAATGCCAATTTCATCATTGAAATTCCAACCCGCGCCATTGAACGGCCAAGTGAATGCCGAAAAGATACCGAAGGATTGTTGGTCTACCTAGATTCAGACCAATTTCAGGTATTCGATAGCAACAGATCGGAGCTTTTCACCTCCTTCGTTATTCCGGAATCATACAATGGTCGGGGGGAACCTCAGCGTTGTTCCATCGTAGGTATTCCGGCGATACTTCCACGAAATAGGAGATGAAGCAGGCTATGAAACCGATACGTAAAAAGACAAACTATACCTTAGCCGGATTATCCCTGTTTGGATTACTGATTCTATGCACCTATTCCGCTGAAGCGCAGCAAATGAGCAGTGAAGCCAATGTTACAGATACCCGGAATGTAATACTGCGCACAGAGAACCCTAACGGCAACGATTACAGTGCCCTGGTAAGCTCCTATATAGTTGAACAGCAGTCAAGTTCCGGCCTCATACGCTATGTCAGTCTGGGATTTACCTACAGCCACGTAACCCTGAATAAAGCATACTGGGATAGTCGTGAGGTTTCCGGTATCATTCCGGGTGCGGAAAACATTCCAAGTAACGTACGAGGTAGCTACTCCACTCCATTTTCAATCCAGAAAGAATCGATCCGGTTTAGTGTTCGGGTCACATTTTCATTCCAAGGAGAACAACATACCACTACAACCAACATCGGCACACATCATGACCATTATTATGGTGGAGAGCGCATTGAAAGCCCGCTTATTGATCTGGGTCAGTATTTTGGTGATGCAGTTCATGAAATCAGTTTTTTTGGAAATTTCGAAATTGATTCCATTGAGTTTTGGGACTCTGATTGGGACCACTGGCAACAGTTCGGTCGGCTGAAACGAGATGCGTTAGCTCAAAATTCGGTACAGGATGTGCTCAGGCAATACTGCGGAGGAGTAAGCAACAATGAGGCCAGTGTAAGAGAGGCTCTAGGTGCCGTTGGCAGGGCCATGAATGCAGCCAGCTCAGAACGGGACCGGCAGCGCCTTGAGGAGTGCCAGCAACGACTCTCTGATCAGCTCAGCGCCATCTTTGATCAGGCTGCGGCCGACAATGAGCGCAATCGGCGCAATCAAAACCCCTATTACTACGCCATGCAGGATGCCGAGGCCGCTGAACGACGGGGCGACTATGCCGCGGCACTTGAATTCTACCGAAGGGCCTATGCCTATCAACCCTCGCCCCAGCTGGCCGATAAAATTCAGGCTCTTGAAACCACGGTGCAGGCCGTTGCTGCCGCCGCAGGAGCGGCCGTGGTTATTGGCGGGCTCACCAATGAGTTACGCAGCGGATCAACCCGGCTGATGCGGGGTGCCCTGCTGATGCAGTTGGTGTACTCAGGAACCGATTTCAGTCCGAGTGTTGGTTTGGGAAGCGGTGTCACGTTCGATGACATTGATGGCGGCTATTTCAGCCTGGAGCGCATCGTCTGGTTCAATCCGGCTTCAACCAGCGGCTTAAATATCGGCGCCAGCGCGCATTTCAGCGAATCATTAAGCAACAAACAGCTTTCCCGGGGCAGTCTGGATGTCTCC
Source organism: Bacteroidetes bacterium HLUCCA01 (assembly GCA_001314545.1). GTDB lineage: Bacteria > Bacteroidota > Rhodothermia > Balneolales > HLUCCA01 > HLUCCA01. Next base: position 13,759 of record LIHN01000017.1, on the reverse strand, counting down.
TCCCATTACATCAACGCCCACCTGAACCTGCATATGCTCGGATTCCTGGAGCTTGGTCCGACCTTCCGCTACCTGAAAATGGAAGGGAGTTACGAGCAAAATTCCACCGGTCGCGAGATTGGGTACGGGGGCGACTGGCAACCGGCGATGGGCCTGCGGGGAGCGATGTACCTGAAACGCCAGGCCGAATTCTTTATCCGTGGCATCGGCTGGTACGTGGATACCCGCCCCGACAGCGATTACACCATCCCGGGGCTGTTCAACAGCGCCGACCGGCACATGCTCTCCTACGGATACCGGCTTGAGCTTGTCTGGCAACCCTGGTCGGTTAGCTTCTATTCCAGTACCGATTCCTACTACAACAACGTAGACAACCTGCACTTTGGTCGGAATCAGTGGGGGGTAAGCCTCGGCTTTGGATTCGGTTTTTGATTCACCCTGGCCTGGCCTGAACCACAGCCATACTTTTCCCTCAATGCCTGTTCGAGTCGATCATCATCAGAACGTCCTGACGCATCCGTTATCAAAGCACCGGTAAGTCGTGCCAGAACCGATTTCGGGGGCGGGGTCCGGTGTTCCCGGGAAAGCCGGCACGGGCGGGCCCGACTGGGTCCGGCATGCCACAACTACGCCTGGTGAGCTTTTCGCAGTCTTTGGCGGGCCCGACTAAGCCCGGCATGCCACCCACCCTCACTCACCCGTCAGCATAACCACCAGGTTTCGGGTGCCGACCGCATGCCGCCACCCACCCTCACTCACCCGTCAGCGTAACCACCAGGTTTCGGGTGCCGGCGGCATTCCGGTGCTCACACAGATACACGCCCTGCCAGATCCCCATATTCAACCGGCCCCGGCTGACCGGAATGGTAAGCTCATGACCCAGAATGGAGCTTTTGATATGCGAAGTCATGTCGTCCGGTCCCTCCAATGTGTGCCGATATAAGGAGGTGTCTTCGGGCACCATCCTGTTGAAATGCGTCTCAAAATCGTGCCGCACATCGGGATCCGCATTCTCGTTAATGGCCAGCGCCGCACTGGTATGCTGGATGAAAATATGGCAGAGTCCGTGCGACATGCCGGAAAGGTCATCCCCAATCACATCCAGAATTTCACGGGTTATCAGATGAAACCCGCGCGGACGCGGCCGGAGCCTGACTTCAAATTGTTTGATATTCATGCGATGTACCCTTATTGACTTCAAAATTACTACACGGAATATCCGCTACATCAGCTCGCTATGCAAACCCGATAGTCCAATCGATGACGCCATGGCCGGTTAACCGGTGCCTCCATGCGTATCCTGCGTGTGCAGCGTACCCTCTGCGATGCGCTACGGACCATGCTTCAAAACATTCCTGCAGCGTACCCTCCACGATGCGCTACGGACCATACTTAAAACATTCCTGCACCATACCCTCCACGATGCGCTACGGACCATGCTTCAAAACATTCCTGCAGCGTACGATGCGGCCCGTTGCAGAGCGCGTGTTAGATGCACGCGGGAATCGTACCCAACAACCGCTTCCGCTTTTTGCAATTAATAACGAACGCGAACGCCTAAATTCACGATTATAGCAAGGTCGAACAGTGGCAGGTCTGTCAGCCCTCACCGGCCCGGGCAACCTGCCCGCTATGTATGTTTTATGTTGTCAAATCCTTTAACCGTCCTGGTCATGAATCCTGTACAATTCCGTCTGTTACCAGCCGCCTTCCTAATCCTTGTACTCGCTATGAACCCATCCTTCGCCCAGGGCGACCGTGAAGCGGGACTGCCCTTCGCCACCCGCTCTGAAGTTATCGCCCAGAACGGCATGGTGGCAACCTCCCACCCCCTGGCCACCCAGATCGGGCTGGACATCCTGAAAAACGGCGGTAACGCCATTGATGCCGCCATCGCCGCCAACGCCGCCATGGGACTCATGGAACCCACCGGCAACGGCATCGGGGGCGACCTCTACGCGCTGGTCTGGCACGCTGAAAGCCGGCAGGTCTACGCCCTGAACGCCAGCGGTCGGTCACCCAAAAACCTGACCCTGGAACAACTCACAGCCCTGCTCGAGGAACAGGGTCGCAGCACCATCCACCCGCTCAGTCCCTTGTCAGTCTCAGTGCCCGGCGCCGTTGACGGTTGGTTCGAGCTTCACGAGCGCTTCGGCGAGGCCTCCATGGCCGACATCCTGGCTGCACCCATTCACTACGCCGAAAACGGCTTCCCCGTCACCGAAGCCATCTCCGGGGGATGGAAACGCAGTGTACCCCGACTCATCGATCAGCCCGGCGCCTTCCGCGAAACCTTCACCATTGACGGTCGCGGACCGGAAAAAGGGGAAATCTTCGCCAATCCCGACCTCGCCAATACCTTCCGCATCCTCGTAGAACAAGGTCGCGACGGCTTCTACAAAGGGGAAATCGCCCGCGCCATCGACACCTACATGCGCGAAATTGACGGCTATCTGACCTACGATGATTTCGCGACGCATACCTCGGAATGGGTTGATCCCATCACCACCAACTACCGCGGATACGACGTCTACCAGATTGGCGGGAACAACCAGGGAACCGCGGTGCTGCAAATGCTCAACATCCTGGAAGGCTACGATCTGGCAGCCATGGGCTTTATGAACGAGGAGATGCTCCACGTCATGATTGAAGCCAAAAAACTGGTCTTCGAAGACCGCGCCAAACACTATGCCGACCCCGATTTCTACGACATCCCGATGGAAACGCTGCTCTCCAAGGAGTACGCGGCCGAACGACGGGCCCTCATCGGTGACCGCGCCGCCCGGCGGATTGCCTCCGGTGTGGAAGGGCTCAAACATGGCGGCACCATCTTCCTGACTACGGCCGACCGCCATGGCAACATGGTATCCCTCATCCAGAGCAATTTCCGCGGAATGGGCACCGGCCTGGTGGCTCCGGGCACCGGATTCAGCTTCCAGAACCGCGGTGAACTCTTCTCCATGGACCCCAACCATCCGAACGTGTACGCTCCCGGCAAACGACCATTTCACACCATCATTCCCGGCCTGGCCACCAAAGACGGGGAGGGATGGTTCACCTTCGGCGTAATGGGGGGCGAATTTCAGCCCATGGGCCACGTCAGCGTGCTGACCAACGTCATCGATTTCGGAATGAACATCCAGGAAGCCGGCGATGCCCTGCGATGGCTGCACACCGGATCAACGGAACCGACCGACAGTGCCGATGACATGCTCATGGACGGCGGCCGTGTGCAGATTGAGTCCAACATCGATTATCAGACCGTGCGTGCGTTACGGTCGAGGGGGCACACGGTGCAGATTGGCGGCGGTTTTTATGGTCGCTACCAGGGTATTCTGTTCGATCGCGACAAAGGGGTCTACTTCGGTGCCAGCGAGTCGCGCGTAGACGGGCAGGCGGCAGGGTACTGACCCCTCCAATCTGGTTCACATCACACTACGATGGCCGTGTCGTGTCGCCATTGACGGACAGGCGGCAGGGTACTGACCCCTCCAATCTGGTTACACGACACCCTACGATGGCCGTGTCGTGTGGCCGTAGACGGGCAGGCGGCAGGGTACTGACCGATTATCGCCAGCCGTTTCGGCGATGAAATTGATTACCGGCTACAGTGCTGAATCGGTATCGCTGCAGGAACACGGTCGAATACGGCAATGCTCCTGCGTAAACGGAATAAAGGGAGTACCTGAAATCAGGCAGTAATCCGGGTCAGCTGGCGCCGGCTGCCGCCTGTGAATTCGATTGTTTAATCAACAGTCGCCCGTTTCGGTTGTGATATGGTCAAAGGTAAATCGCCTGTGAATTCGATTGTTTAATCAACAGAGCCCCGATCAGGCCCACAAACCACGGCTCAACGGAATCGGGCACCTCGATGGCATAATTTTTCGTGAACGTACCCGACCGCGTTATCGTCCCGATTTGCATGCCTCCGTTTGCATCATCCAGATGAATGGTAAAATCGCGCGACCATACCGAGGTATTGACTACCCGAAACAGCCGGTTGTTATACTGAATCTGCACTTCCGGCTTGTAACTGAAAATAACATGCGTTGCGGTGGCCACCAGCTCGCCATTGCGGACCACGCTGACGTCCAAGGAATACCATTTCCGGTTTTTCAGCACAATTTCATCGTCAGGCAGCGTGATGGTGTACACAGACATCCAGCCGCTTGTTACGATGGTGCCCAGAAGCTGTTCGTCTTTGTGAAGCTGATAGCGGGTTGCCCAGGTATTTTCAGGTGCGATGGTATACATGTCGGGATTATTTTCGTGATGGTAAAAGCTACAATACGAAAATATCCGGCTGCAGTTCAAGGCCTGAAAACGCAAAAAAAAACTGCCCGCCGGATGCTTTGAAAAGCACGTCGACGGACAGCCCTAACACGTGTGATACGTACAACTGCCGGATAATAGTGTGGCAGCAGTCACCGATGCACACTCACATACACATGGTTCGCACTGCTACACGAAGTGGATTTTACCCGACAGCCGATGCTTTGTGGTTAGTTTGGTGAGAAAGGAAGGGATGAGTGGTGGGTGATGATGCGCATGTTGCCTTCATCGTCCATTCGGTAGGCAAACGTCTTGTTAACCATAACGGTCGATCCGTCGGCAGCAGTCAATGTGATGTTGCTCATGGCAATAGCTACATCGCCGAAGGAAACCACACCGCCCATTTCAACTTCGCCGGATACGTATGGACGCAGGGCAAAACCGCCATCCTGAGCAAAATCGTCATTACCACCAACAAAATAGCTGAGCGCACCTTCTTTGGTCGGACGGAAGGTCAGATCACCGTATGCGAGGGTTGGCTTGAAAAGCACCGAGCCATTGTCATAGTCGTAGTAATTGGTCAGCACTTCGTTAGCACGGGCCTGCGGATCTTCAGCTTCGCCGATGGAAACCAGGGCGCGGATCCAGGCTTGCTGGGCTTCCAGCACCATCGCCTCGGTAATTTCCGGCATACTGGTCGCTTCGGTAGTGTTATTTTGCTGTGAAGCATTGGTATCACAGGCGGTAACTGTTACAAAAAATAGGGCTACCATTGAGAACAAGGCAATTTTTGTCGATTTCATAGTATTGAGATTATTTTCATTTAAAGCATTTGTATCACGAAAACTTAGGCTTACCTAAACAAGTTAGGCAACACTAAAAACGGCATTTTATATGAAAAACGTGCCCGTATTTTGTAAAATCGGTGTAAAATCGTATTACCTGGCGAATATGATACATCAGATAGCAGAATATGCGCCTGAAACAGCCCTCCGTCATATTTAGCGACCACTAAACCTGCGCGGCCCACCTGCCGCAGGGCTTACGTTGTCCGTGAACTGTGCTCTCCTCGCGCAGCGCTTACACTATCCACGAGCCATAACCGTGGCGAACTCCCGAAGTGCTTACTCTACCCGTGGGCCGTATCCGTGGCGAACTCCCGAAGTGCTTACATTGTCCGTGAGCCATAACCGTGTCGGCTTCCCGCGGGGCTTACACTAACCGAGAACCGTGCTCTCCTCGCGCGGGCACAGTGTTACCGGTCCCCCGAAACATCGCGGTCCGACTTTTTCAATCGATACAGGGTAAATTCCAGTTCTTTCTGCATTTCGGTAAGCCGGGTATTCAACCGGGCCAGTTCATCCTCGGCGGTAAGTGCCGGTTTGGCCGACCGACGCATCTCTTTCTCCCGCTGCACATCCATTTTGGCCTCATCCATACTGTTGATAATCACCCCGATGAACAAGTTAAGCATCACCATGGTGCCCAGCAGCACAAACGATGTAAAGAAAAACGTAGCAATCCAGCCCGATGGATCGGGCGTAAGACACCCCGCACTGGCTGCATATCCCCAGATTTCATGGTCGCACCCGTGGATGTTGATATACATAATATCCGTCCAGTCCTCCAGGGTCACCACCCGGAACAGAGACAGCAGCGCCAGGGTGAGGTCGCCGAAGTGTACCGGATCATTTTCCCCGAACAGAAACACCCCCATCGTGGCATAGATATAGAAAATTATGCTCATCAATGTGGCAACATGACCAATGGAAGGAATGGATTTCAGCAGCACATTAACCAGCAGCTGCAGCTTGGGAATGGTCCGCACCAGCCGGAAAACACGCAAAACCCTGGCGAGTCGGAACACAGCAACAAAAGCACCATTGATTTCCGGCATAACCAGCGCCAGCAATCCCACCGTGACAATCGTAAAATCAAATACATTCCACGGATCGCTGAAATAGCGCCAGGGTCGGCGGTCTTCTGCCAGCATCCGGATCCACACTTCCAGCACAAAAATGGCAAGAATAACCTTGTCAATCCGGTATAGGAGGGTCTGCCAGCGCGCAATCTGGTCGCCATAGGTCTGAATACCCACGATGACCCCGGCCAGCAGAATGACCAGCATGATAAAATTATTGAACCAGCGTGAACGGACAGTAAAACGGGCCCAGACAGCGAACTTACCCATAAACGAAAATGTGTTAAAATACCCTGAGGAGAAGTGGATGATGACTGCTGCCAAATATAGTGCACTAAACGGGGATTTCGTTAATACACGGCATTGATTTTTTTGCGTGGCTCCCGGACGGTGCCTGTCCCCGCCTCCGTCAGGCCCGGTACTGCGGCAACCGGACCGTAAAAATAGAGCCCTTACCCGGCTCCGACTCCACCTGTATTTTCCCGTTATGCAGCTCACAGAACTCCTTGCAGACCAGCAAACCCAACCCGCTGCTCGGCTCCTTAAGGGTCCCTTCCCGACCGGTTTTCTTGTCGATGCGGAATAAGTCGTTGACGATGGCAGCAGGCATACCCATTCCATTGTCGGCAACCTCCACCCACGCCATTCCATGCTCGTGCCCCAGCGTGAGGTCAACCCGTCCGCCAACATGGCTAAACTTAATTGCATTCGATATTAAATTCCCGAACAGCGTTCTCAGCATAGACGGGTCGCCGGAAACTACGACTTTTTCCGTGGCATCAAGGTGCAGCTCAATCTGCTTCCGAGCGGCAATCGGACTGTGGAAATCCACAACATCCCGAAGTGTTTCGGCGAGGTCTGCCTGTTCAAAAGACGGCGTAAGCCTGCCGGAAGAAGCCCTGGCCCAGGTCACCATGTTCTCCAGCAAATCCATCGCATTCCGACCGGTATCCAGGATGTGGCGGGTGTATTCGGCAACGTCCGGTTCTTGTTTTACGGCCGGCATCGAGCCTAAAAGTTCAGCAAAACCGACCATAGTTGCGATGGGACTTCGCAAGTCGTGCGAGATAATCGAAAAGAACCGGTTTTTCTCCGCGTTGGCCTGCTCCAGTTCCACGTTGATATCAGCGAGCTCCTCGTTGGTTGTGGTCAGTTCCTCCGTGTAGCGTTCAGCCGCTGCGTTGGCCTCTTCCAGACTCGCGTTGACGCGCGCAAACTCCGCGTTGGTTTTCTCCAGCTTCCGGTTTACTATGGAAAGTTCCTCGTTGGCCTGCGTCAGCTCGTCGTTGAGTTCTTCCATTCCGGCAAGGGCCGCGTTTAGTTTTTCCTCCGCGGTCTTGCGGTCCTGAATATTGCGACTCACGCCGATGATGTACAGCGTGCCGTCTGGCGTGCGGGTATACCGGGTGGAAACTTCAACCCAGATCAGGGAGCCGTCCTTACAGGGCTGCTGGACTTCCTCAATTACATTAAACGGTTCATCCCGGTGGGTTTTCAGGTACTCCATAGCCTCAGCCACCCGCCGCTGAACCCTGGCCAACGACTCCGGTGTCATGGAGTCCTGCAGGGTTTCCTGCATCGCTTCATCCACAGTGAGCCCACGCAGCCGCTCAATCGCCGGACTGATGTACTCAAAGGAAAAATCATTCATATTCAGCAACCAGACCACATCAGAGGTATTCTCCGTAAGCAGGCGGTACTTTCCATCACTGTCAAGTAACTCGTTCCGGATTAGCTCCGGCGGACTTTGCATATCGCTCATCACAGTTCCAACATTTAGACGCCCCCCAGGGCATGCCATGACCTAAAAACTGATATTAGTCAGAATACAGAAAAAAAACAAATTCACAAACCGTGAACAAGACGGTGGATACAATAATACACAAGCAGTACAGCAGACGGTTCGATGGATACAGGATTTGATTGATTACACAGTAAAAAAAAACGGGAAACGGAGGTTAACCGGACGTTACGTGAATGCTATTATGACGGTCATAATCTACGCCTGCCCGGCCATATCCATCCGGATTAGCAACACTACTGCGCCCCGGAGCAGTGCTGCTACGTTACGAACAAATAAGGCACGTATAGCGACGTTGTCCCGTTACAGGGGTTACGCCCTTTCAGCCATTTCCATCCAGAGGAGCATTTTTTCATCCAGTTCGGCTATGAGTTCGCCATACCGTCCGGAGTGCTCTGTGAGGGTTTCAACATCCAGCTCCCCACTGCTCAACGCTGCCTCGATGGTGCTTTTTTCGTCCTCCAGAGCGGCGATTTCAGCCTCGAGGCGACTAAATTGTTTGCGCTCTTTAAAGGTCAGTGCGGGTCGGGTTTGCCCGCCCGCATCTGCACCGTTCCCGGTTCCAGCTGCCCTCGTTGCGCCGGCGGCTGAGGACTCCTTGCTACCGGCCGCTGATCCGTCGCCGGTCGACCCATGGGCGCCGCGGCTCCGGGCTGCATTTGCCCCGCTGCCGGACCCGGATGGTCCATTGCCGGTTGCGGAACTGCCGGCTAATGCCGATCGGGACCCGGTACTGCCAGGCGATCCGCTGCCGGACCCGGCACCTCCGGTCGACCCCGTCCGACCAGCGGCCTCCTCCGCCAGCAGCTGCCGGTATTCCTCGTAGCGACCGTTGAAATCGCGTATCCGGCCCGCTCCCTCAAAGGCGAAATAATGCTGCACCAGCTTGTCCATAAAGAAGCGGTCGTGCGAGACCAGAATCAGGCACCCGCCAAAACCCAGCAGGAAGTCCTCCAGCTTATTCAACGTAACCAGATCCAGGTCGTTGGTGGGCTCATCCAGAATCAGAAAATTGGGGTTCTTAATCAACACCATCATCAGCGCCAGCCTCCGTCGCTCCCCGCCGCTCAGCTTGGCAACCGGCGCATACTGCATCGAGGCCGGAAACATGAAATGCTCCAGAAACTGCGTGGCCGAAATACGCGACCCGTCTGCCAATTCAATGACCTCGGCCACCTCGCGGATCACATCAATTACCCGCATCTGTTCGGGAAGGGGCTCATGCTGCTGACGATAATGTCCGAAAACGATGGTGGTGCCGGTGTCGATGGCGCCCGAATCAATGTGTGACTCTCCGGTCAGTATTTTCAGAAAGGTGCTTTTCCCCACCCCGTTGCGACCAATAATTCCGATGCGTTCGCCCTTGCTGAAGGAGTAATCAAACCCGTCCAGAATGATTTTGTCTCCGAACGACTTCGAAACCTTTTTGAGCTCCAGGATTTTGCTGCCCATGCGGGTCATGTTAACCTCGAGGCGGACCTCCCCGTCGTCTGAACGGGTTTTCGCCTTTTTCTCGGTTTCATAGAAGGCATCGATGCGTGATTTCGACTTCGTAGTACGGGCCTTGGGTTGCCGTCGCATCCATTCGAGCTCTTTTTTGAAAAGTTGTCCGGCCTTGGCCACCTCCGTGGCAAAGACCTCCTCGCGCTCGGCCCGTTTCTCCAGGTAGTAGGCATAATTACCTTTGTGATGGTAGAGGGTACCGTCCGACAACTCCAGGATGGTATTGCACACCCGATCCAGGAAGTAGCGGTCGTGCGTGACCATCAGCAGGGTCATGGTGCTTCGGGTCAGGAACGCCTCCAGCCACTCAATCATCTCCACATCAAGGTGGTTGGTCGGTTCATCGAGGATGAGCACATCGGGCTCTTCCAGCAGCACGAAAGCCAGGGCCACGCGTTTGCGCTCCCCGCCGCTGAGGGTACTGATGGGTTGCCCGAGGTCATGAATCTGCAGCTTGCCGAGGATTTGCTCCAGGCGCTGCTCATAATCCCAGGCATTGGCCGCATCCATGGCCGCAGTTGCACGCTCAAAGGCCGCCGCGGTCTGGTCGTTATAGTTGAGCGACTGCTCGGTCACAGCGCGTTCATATTCCAGGGCGATGCGGGCCAGTCCGGCATGACCGCCGCCGATGAACCCGCGGATGGTCAGGGCGGGATCCAGTTCGGGTTCCTGGGAGAGGAATCCGATTCGGATGCCGTTCCGCACGGTAACCTCGCCCGCGTCAGCGGCTTCCTGACCGGCGATAATCCGCATCAGAGTCGACTTCCCGGTACCGTTCGGGGCAATGAGTGCAGTTTTATCGCCTTTCTGCAGTCCGAAGGTCAGGTTTTCGAACAGGGTCTTAAGGCCGTAGTTTTTGGATAGCTTGTCGACAGTCAGGTAGGTCATAAAGGCGGTTTTGCGGGTAGTTTTTGCGGAGTTGAACGAAAGACCAGCATGCAATGCAGGCTGCATTTCCGGTAATTTTGGATGGTTTATCGAATGTCTGTTATGTGATTCAGGCTGGATTACGGGTAGTTCTGGCAGGTTGGGTGGACCCACGATGGTCACTGACCACCGATTGAAATCCACCTCCGTAAACTACCACATTTTCAGATAAGCGATGGACGCGGTTAGTACAGTTCACACCGGCTGGCAGTCCGCGACTACCACATTTTCAGATAAGCGATGGATGCGGTTAGTACAGTTCACACCGGCTGGCAGTCCGTGACTACCACATTTTCAGATAAGCGATGGATACCTTACTTTAAGGAATCATCTTCAGCGCGTACCGCGTACCCATTTCTACATCTGTCCCCATGCTCAACAGAATCTCCCTTTTCCGACTTTCCGCCCTGGTTTTCACCACCCTCGTACTCACCGCCTGCGGCACCGACTCCGGTCCGGAGGCCATTCCCCCGGTGCTGAACCTGCCCTCCAAAATAGACGCCATCGTCGGGCAACCGGTCGACTACACCATCAACGTAACCGATCCCCAGGACCTGGAAACGGAGCTCCTTGTGGAAGGACTCCCCGCCTGGCTGGAGTACGTTCCGGCCACGAAATCCCTGCAGGGAACCCCGGTTGAGGGCGATGACGGCCGGTTCGAGCTCACCATCACCGCCCAGAATTCAGTCAGCGGCATCACCGCAACCACCGAGCTGCGGGTGTTTAGCTCCATGCGCGAACTCCAGCTGCAGGAAAACCTCGAACGCTTCGTCAGCATGACCACGCCCGGCCTTTTGGGGATCTCCATCGCCGTGGTGGATGCAGACGGGACCCTGTACACCGCCTACACCGGACACATGGGTACCAGCACCGCCTCCCCTAAAATTCAGAAAAACAGCCTGTTCCGTGTGGCCAGCGTAACCAAACCCATGACCACGGCCATCCTGCTCAAGCTGGCCGAGGAAGGTCGGCTCAACCTCAGCGACCGCTTCCATGATCACTACCCCTCGGCTATGCCCAACGGCGACATCATGACCATCCGGCAAATGCTCTCGCACACCGCCGGCATCTTCGACCATCTCAACGCCAGCAGCTTCTGGGGACATCCCTCCCGAACCCCCACCAAGGTATGGTCGATCGACGAAATCATCGGCTTCGCCGCCACCAACGGTTCGCGTTTTAGTCCCGGCGCCGCCTACGGCTACTCCAATACCGGATTCTGCGCCCTGGGCGGCATCATTGAAGGTATGACCGAACAGTCACTGCGCCAGGCGTTCGATTCCGTGTTATTCGATCCCCTGGGGTTGGAGGAAAGCGTGTATGACGATTTCAGCGGCGCGTCCAACACCATCGAGAACCTGGCCTTTAACAGTCGCTCATACGAGTATCATCTCAGTTCGGCCTGTGCGGCCGGCGCCGTGGCGGCAACGGCATCGGATGTAGCCCGTTTCGGATGGCATCTGTACGGAGGCCGGTACGTAGACGCGTCGTTATCCGGGCTGATGAGCGAGAACATCGGCGCCCGCCTCGGCGGATCCAATTACGGTCTGGGCACCCGGATCTGGACCGTTGCCGGCATCCCGCACCACGGTCACACCGGGGCGTTGATGGACTACCGCAACATCCTCATGTACATCCCCTCGCTGGACATCTCCATCGCCATGCACACCCATCAGGTTCACTCCGGATGGTTTCCCCTCACCGATGATGTCTTCGAATACGTGGTGGACAACTTCACCGAAAAGCGCGTGAACAAGCTGCCCCGATTCATGTGGGAGGGCGAAAGCCGGTGGACGGAATACGAACGGAACGCCCGCTGGCAGTAAGGGTATTGCGAGGCGGTCGGGATAGCACTGCTTCCACCCGTTCCGCCTCGCACCCCGGGGTATAGCTCCGCGCGGCCCCGGCGACCGAGCTGATGTTGTTTGCTCGCGGCCTGGCACTGTCTGACTCTGACGTGCGCTTCAACGGTGCCTTCCTGTTCAGTCGATTGCGGTCCTGGTGCTGTGCGTTTTGTCGGGCGGCCCCGGCGCACAACTTTATTTTGCATTCACGTGCCGGCGATATACTTTGATGTGTACCATCGCGTTATGCACTTCTCCGCGAGCAGCAGGGAAATCCGCATCCGCAGCGTTTCTGCCACCAACGCCCTGAACGGCGCACGTGTGCCACCTTCTCCCGGGACAACAACACCTGTTAAAAGCACCTAACCTACACCAAGTCTATGTATCAACACATCAAAACCAACCTCGATAAACCGGTTGAGCTTGAACAGCTCTATCGCCGGGATCCCGAAGCCTTCACGCAGGCTTGGTTTTCTGCGGTTTAACGGCGATGTAGCCGTGATGGGGGGACTCCTCATGGCGGCCGGAGGGATTTTCTCCGGGCTCACCATCGCCCTGTTCGAGCTGGTGGATGTGCGGCTTTACGAATACCTCGGCGAGTACTTCTTCCTGTGGATTATTCCCGGTGTGCCGCTGGCGGCCACCTGGCTGGTGCTGGCCAATCCCCGGCTGGTCTCCCTGGTAGCGCCCGTCATTGCCCGCGTGTTCACCCCTGCGGCGCTGGTCATGCTCACCCTGTACCTGGTGGTGATCCTGATCCGGATCGACACCCTGTTTGCCGACCGCGATTTCCTGCTCACCTTCAACCTGGTGTTGCTGGCGGTCATGGCCCTCATTTTGTTCTCCGTTTCTGAGCTCGCCGGCCGCACGTCCGGCAGCGTACGATTTGGCACCCTGGTGTTGCTGGGCCTGTCCATCGTCACCCTGCTCATCAATCTGGTAGCCTTGTGGGCCATTGTAATCCGGATTGCAGAAGGCGGATTCACCCCCAACCGGATGGCGGTCTTCGGCGCCAACGTACTGCTGCTGGTGCACCTGGTGCGCATCGGGATGAGTTTGCTCGAGGCCGTGCGTGGCGGCAGCAACCTCGACGGTGTAGAGCGGCGCATAGCCGGCTACCTGCCCGTGTACATCATCTGGCTGTTCGTGGTCATCTTCGGATTCCCGCTGGTGTTTGGGATGGGGTGAGGGTTTTTAATTCAAGGGGGGGGCTGGAGCCCCTCCACCATTAAAACGTTTATTGGAAGCTGTCGAACAGAAATAACCTGCTGAGATAAAAGCCTGGCTCTGAGTCGAAGAAACCCTGACCGGACTACAGGTACGTTAACCGGGATACGTCGAGGTGAAATCAAAAAAAGCATAGGGAAGCAAAAACATTAATTCCCTACATTACTTTATATCTGCGCCATCACACTGCATTGAACTCAACGGATTGACCCGGATAACAACGCATGAGAGCAAACAAATACCGCCGTTTCTACGCAACAAACC
>LIHN01000002.1 GCA_001314545.1 Bacteroidetes bacterium HLUCCA01 | reverse complement strand
TATATACAAAACAATTGAGCTTGCCTGTGCTCTGTATTCCTCATCTAATTGATTAAGGCTCGCTATGCGATATTCTTGTCGTTCACTAAATCAAAGAACTCTTTCCCTGACACCGTTTTCGGCGCAGACTCCAATATTACAAAACATATCGGCCAGTGTCAACACCTTTTTGAAGAAAAACAGCCCGGACGCCCTGAGGCAATCCAACACCATCTCCCCGCAAAATTCAGCAGCAGGGCAATCAATATACGACCAAACTCCAACACGAGTCAATACCATATTCGCATAAAAAAAGGGACACCCATTGCTGTTGAGTATCCCTTTTTTTGGCAAGTCCCTTTTTGATCAGGGTTTCTTGTGATTTTCAGTGTCGTCTTCAGATTGAACTTGGTCTTCAGATACCTCAGACGTACTCGTTGTTTGCGAATCTGCAGGCGCTTCAGGCGCAGACTCTTGTCCGTCGACCTCACTTTCATTGACTACCGTGGCCTCTTGAACAGTGTCATTAGCGTCGTTGACAGTCGATTCTGTAGGAGAAACATCGGTAGCAGTTTTTGCAGTTTTTCCTGCCCGACGAGTTCGTTTTTTCTTGGTAGCTTTCTGATCATTACCAGATTCATTGAAGTCTACCAATTCTATAACTGCCATTTCAGCACCATCACCAACCCGGGTACCTAACTTGACAACCCGAGTATATCCACCGGGCCGGTCTGCAACTTTCGGAGCAATCTCATCAAATAATTTGGTGACCGCAACTTTATCCTGCAAAAAAGAAAATGTTTCCCGGCGGTTGTGCGTAGTGTCATCTTTAGACCGTGTAATCACCGGCTCAACATGTCTGCGCAGTTCTTTGGCTTTAGTAAGCGTAGTAACAATCCTGTGGTGTGTAAGTAGAGCAACCGATAAGGAACGAAGTGTCGCTTTACGGTGTGAAGCAGTACGTCCAAGTTTGCTTCCTTTTAGTCTGTGACGCATTTTAATATTCCGTAATTAATCGTTTATTTATCCAAATATTTGGAAACATCCATACCGAACTGGAGATTTTTCTCCTCAATTACTTCGGTAAGTTCAGCAAGTGACTTACGCCCGAAGTTTCTGAATTTCAGCAACTCAGACTCATTCTTCGACACAAGTTCACCAATAGAATTTATATTGGCTGATTTCAGGCAATTATAAGCACGAACCGATAGATTTAAATCTTCAATACTGGTTTTAAGAAGGCTTCCAACACGCAGTTTTTCAGAATCAATCTCATCTTCCTCCTGCTTGAATGGTTCATCAATCTTTTCAGTGATGAATTTTTCAATGTGATCTTTAAGAATTTTACCTGCGATGGTTAGCGCTTCTTTAGGATTTATCGATCCATCAGTATTCACTTCCATAACAAGTTTCTCGTAATCAGTTCGCTGTCCTACACGAACATTCTCTACAGAGTATTTAACCGTTTTGATGGGAGTAAAGACTGCATCTACCGGGATAACTGAAATGTCATTTTCATCTTCGCCAACATTCTCTTCTGAGGTAACATAGCCCTTACCCCTGCCCAATCTGAGTTCCATCTCAATGGAGGCTCCCTCAGAGAGCGTTGCAATATGATGTTCTGTATTAAGAACGGTGTATTCCGATGTAGAGTCATTTATCGCTCCGGCAAGAAATGTTGCCGGACCTTTCAAACTTACATGGATGACGCCACTGCTTTGCTCTACCTGTTTGAACCGAACCCCTTTCAGATTCAGGATGATATCGTAAATATCTTCAGAAATACCCTCTATATTGGCATATTCATGCTCGACACCTGCAATTTTTACAGCAGTGATAGCTGTTCCTGGCAGGGAGGATAAGAGTACTCTTCTGAATGAATTACCTATTGTAACACCATAGCCTCGTTCCAATGGTTGCAGAACAAACCGTCCGTAATTGTCAGTACATTCTTCAACCAACAGGCTGTCCGGCATTTGGAGATTGGTAGTACTCATATTCTAGCTGTATAAATTTAAGTGGAAACCGTCAGTTTACTTGGAGTAAAGTTCCACGATTAACTGAACATTGATATTTTCAGGAATTTCTTCTGTTTCTGGATAAGACAGAAATTTTCCGGTCAACAGCTTTCTGTCAACTTCAAGCCATTTGTATTTTTTCCTGGAAGAATTATCAAGTGCTTCGTTGATAACTTCTAGATTTTTGGATTTTGGTCGGATAGTGATAATATCACCCGGTTTTACTTCGTATGAAGGGATATTAACCAAAACACCGTTAACGGCAATATGGCGATGGCTGACCAGCTGTCTGGCTTGTCTTCTTGTAGCAGCAAAACCCATACGAAAAACCGTATTATCAAGTCTGGCTTCGAGAAAACGTAGCAGGTTATCGCCTGTCACACCTACTTTTGCATTGGCTCGTTCAAAAACCCTGCGGAATTGCTTTTCCAGCAAACCATATGTGTATTTTGCCTTTTGTTTTTGTTCAAGCTGTACTGAATACTCAGATTTTTTGGTAAATCTGGATCTGCCGTGCTGACCGGGACCATAGGGCTTTCTTTCCAGGGCTTTGCTGGGGCCGAAAATCGGCTCTTTAAATCTGCGTGCTTTTTTTTGCTTTGGACCAGTATATCGTGCCATTTGTGTATTCTGCTTTAGATATTTTAAACTCTTCTTCTTTTGGGTGGTCTGCATCCATTGTGCGGAATCGGTGTAGTATCCTTAATCTGGGATACTTCAATTCCAGACATAGCAAGCGCACGTATTGCTGCTTCACGACCTGATCCGGGACCTTTGACAAATACTTTGACCTTGCGCAGACCCATGTCATACGCGTCTTTAGCTGCATTTTCAGCACTGAGCTGTGCCGCGTAGGGTGTGTTCTTCCGGGAACCACGAAAGCCTTGTTTACCGGCAGAAGACCATGAAAGAACATTCCCTTCACCGTCGGTCAACGTAACAATTACATTGTTAAATGTAGCCTTGATAAAAGCCATTCCCGAAGGATCACTTATTTGTTTTTTTTTGCGTTTGGCCGCTGCGGCAGCAGCCTTGGTTTGTCTTTTAGCCATATTCAGTTATAAATTGTATTACTTCTTGGAAGGTGCCTTTTTCTTACCGGCAACAGTACGCCTTCTGCCTTTTCTTGTCCGGGCATTCGTTTTGGTGCGTTGCCCTCTTAAAGGAAGCCCCTTACGGTGACGTAATCCACGATAGCAGCCAATGTCCATGAGACGTTTGATATTGGTAGTGACTTCCGCCCGCAAAGCACCTTCAACTTTATATTCGGCTTCAAGAAGTTTACGGATCTCAACGACCTGGTCTTCAGTCCATTCAGATACTTTGGTGTCATAGGAAATTCCCACTTTCTCCAGAATTTCCTGTGAACGTGAACGTCCGATACCAAAAATGTAGGTCAATCCGACCTCACCTCTTTTTTCTTTTGGTAAGTCAATACCTGCTAATCTTGCCATAGCTTAACCAATTAACCTTGTCGTTGTTTGTGTCGTGGATTTTTTTTATTGATCACGAAGATCCTGCCTTTACGACGTACAATAATGTCGCTGGCACTTCTTTTTTTAACTGATGCTTTCGTTTTCATAAACGTTAATTAAAACAGAAATGGTTATTTATACCGGTATGTAATCCGGCCCTTACTCAAATCGTATGGTGACATCTCAACAGTAACACGATCACCAGGCAAAATCTTGATGTAATACATTCTCATCTTACCGGATACATGCGCCAGTAACTCATGCCCGTTGTCTAGCTGTACACGGAACTGAGCATTTGGCAATGCCTCGAGAATTGTACCATCTTGTTTAATCGCGTCTTGCTTGGCCATCTAGAAAATTATTGTCAATTTGAAACTTGGTAATCTCCTCAATATATGAAAAAGTACTGAGAATTTCCGCATAGCCTTCTCTCACTACGATATCGTGTTCATAGTGTGCAGAAGGTTTTCCGTCAGCTGTTACTACCGTCCAGCCATCTTTCAACGTCTTCACTCTGTGTGTACCCATATTAATCATAGGCTCAACAGCCAGAGTCATTCCAGATCGGAGTCGTTCTCCTCTTCCAGGTTTTCCGAAATTCGGTACGGAAGGATCTTCATGTAAATTCCTTCCTACACCATGACCTACAAGGTCTCGAACAACTGAATATCCTTGTTCTTCACAGTGCGTCTGGACCGCGTAAGCATAATCGCCCACTGTGTTCCCATGGATTGCTTTTTCTATACCTTTATACAAGGATGTAACTGTCGTTCGAAGCAGTTTTTCTACACTTTCATGTAAAGAACCAACCGCGAACGTATAAGCTGAATCGCCGTAGAAACCATCTTTGACAATACCGCAATCTACTGAGACGATATCACCTTCTTTCAACTCGTAGTTGCCAGGGATTCCGTGTACAACCTGTTCATTAACAGATATACACAGTGCTGCTGGAAACTGATTGCCCGGATGCCCGTAACCTTTAAAAGCAGGTATTCCGTTATTTTTTCTAATAAAATCTTCAGCAACACTGTCAAGGTAACCGGTTTTAATGCCTGGTTTAATATAACGTGCAACCTCAGCAAGCGTTCTTGACACAAGTTGCGCACTAACGCGCATTTTGTTTATTTCATTTTCGCTTTTGAGGTAAACCATTACATTCGTTTTCTGCCCTTGATACGGCCACTCTTCATGAAACCATCGTAATGACGCATCATAAGATGACTTTCAATTTGCTGTAACGTATCCAAGGCAACTCCAACTATAATGAGCAAGCTTGTTCCACCATAGAACATAGCAAAACCGGGAGTAACGCCAAGTCGTGCTGCTATTGCCGGCATAATGGCAACAAAAGCCAGGAATATGGAACCGGGTAATGTTATTTTGGTCAGAATATTGTCAATAAACTCTACGGTTTGTTTTCCAGGTCTTACACCGGGAACAAACCCACCCTGGCGCTTCATAGTATCAGCCATCTCACGTGGATTTATAACAATAGCTGTGTAGAAATACGTGAAAAAGATACAGATGATTGCGAATACTATAGAGTACGTAACACCAGTGAAATCCGCAGACCATGACGTAAGAAACTGTACCGTTTCGCTGTCGGGGAAAAAGGTGCCGATGGTACTGGGAATAAACATGATAGACTGAGCGAAAATAATCGGCATCACACCGGCAGCGTTTACCCGAAGCGGCAAATACTGTGTTGTACCACCGTATACCTTTCTGCCGACTACTCGTTTAGCATATTGAACAGGGATTCGTCTCTGGCCTTGCGTAAGCAATACAACCGAAGCTGTAACCAATATGAGCACTCCAACTTCAATTATCACAATAATGAGATTATTCTTAGTCGTAATCTCATTCATCAGATTGGTAGGCAGTGCAGCAATAATTCCAATCATGATCAGAATGGATATACCATTACCGATACCTCGTTCGGTAATCCTTTCACCGAGCCACATTACGAAAACCGTACCTGCGGTGAGTATGATGACGCTGTTTATAATGAATGCCGTTCTGGATATTACAATGGCATCCGGTGAAGTAGACATCAGGTTTATTGCAAAACCGACTGCCTGAACCATAGTAATTACAACAGTACCATACCGGGTAAGCTGATTGATCTTCCGTCTCCCTTCTTCCCCCTCACGCTGGAGTTTCTGGAAATAGGGTACAACGGCACCCATAAGCTGTATGATAATTGCAGCAGTGATATAGGGCATGATACCCAGGGCAAATACCCCAGCCCTTGCAAAAGCTCCACCAACAAACAAATCAAACAATCCTAAAAGATCGGTTGCATTAGACGGACCAGACACCAACTGCGAGGCGTCAACCCCGGGCATTGTGATGAATGTACCTATTCTGTACACCATCAATATTCCTACGGTGTACAGAATCCGGGTTCGAAGCTCTTCTATTTTGAAGATGTTTCTGAAATTTTCAACTAAACTCATCTGGTAGGGACTGAAATATGCGTAACTACACGTTTAGATTACGTTGGCCTTACCACCTGCTTCTTCAATTTTTTGAAGAGCAGACTTGGTGAAAGCATTGGCTTCTATAGTCAAATTTTTGACAGCGTCACCTCTGCCAAGGATTTTGACCGGCTTATTTTTGTCAGCCAATCCTGCAGCAATCAGGCTCTCAACTGTGATGACGTCACTAAGTTTGCCTTTTGCATGGAAATCATCTAGGGTATCAAGATTTATTCCTGTGTACTCTACACGAAACGGGTTCTTGAAACCAAATTTAGGTACTCGTCGAATTAAGGGCATTTGACCACCCTCGAATCCTAGTTTTTTCTTGTACCCACTCATGGCTTTTTGACCTTTATGGCCTTTACCAGATTGTTTTCCCAATCCAGAACCTTCACCACGTCCAACACGTTTGCGTGTTTTCAGGTTATTTTTGGGCGTTTTTATGGAATGTAATTTCATAATTATGGAGATGCTAATCGTGAAGCGTAAGTAAAGATTTAGCCTTCAAAGACTTTTCTCAGCGGGATTCCTCTTCGTTGTGCTATTTCGGCCGGGTCAACCAATTGCTTGAGTGCATCAACAGTTGCCTTGACCATATTATGAGGATTAGAAGATCCCAGAGATTTGGACAGTATGTTGTGATAGCCTGCACTTTCGAGTACGGCTTTGACAGCGCCACCAGCAATAACGCCAGTACCTTCAGATGCAGGAAGTAGTAGAACTCTACCCGCGCCGCATTTACCAGTTACAGGAAAATGGATGGTTCCGCCCTTCGCGATTGGAACTCTGATGAGGTTTTTCTTGGCATCATCATTGCCTTTCTGAATTGCATCCGATACTTCCTTGGCCTTACCAAGTCCGCTTCCTACAATTCCCTCTTTGTTACCAACAACAACAATCGCATTGAAGCTGAATCGTCTACCACCTTTAACAACTTTAGCAACACGATTTACGTGTACGAGTCGGTCCTCAAGGTTCAGTTCACTGGCCTTGATGTTGTAATTTTTTCTTCTAAATCTTGGCATAATTGTATCGTGTTAGAACTTTAATCCACCTTCTCTGGCAGCTTCTGCAACAGCTTTTACCTTACCGTGATACAGGTACCCGCTTCGGTCGAAAACAACTGAAGTTATACCTGCTTCTACCGCTTTTTGAGCGATATCTTTACCAACAATTGCTGCACGTTCGGTAAATGTTTTTCCGGAGAGCTCATCTTTAAGATTCGATTGCTTGGTAGATGATGCCACAAGTGTTTCGCCTTTTGCATCGTCTATGATCTGAAGATCAATATGCTTGAGACTTCGGTAAATACACAGACGTGGTCTTTCGGGTGTACCGGTGATTTTTGCACGTACTCGTCTGCGTATTTTATCGCGGCGCAGTTTTTTCTGATTCTTGGTCATTGTATTAATCTATTTTTAACGTCCTGCGGATTTACCTGCTTTCTTACGAACCTGTTCACCCAGATAGCGAACGCCTTTGCCTTTATAAGGCTCCGGTGAGCGTAGTGATCGTATTTTTGCAGCAACCTGTCCTACCAGCTGCTTATCGGCACCGGTGATAATGATTCGTGGATTTTTGGAAGATTTTGTATCAACTTCTATTGAAATCCCGTCTGGTGGAAGGAAGAAGAACGGGTGGGAGTATCCCAGAGCAAGTTCAAGAATGTTGCCATTAATACTGGCTCTGTATCCAACACCGATAATTTCAAGTTCTTTCTTAAATCCTTCTGATACCCCGACGACCAGGTTATTGATTAGAGAACGGTACAGACCGTGCATTGCACGGAATCGCTTGTCGTCTGAAGGCCGGTTTACGATAACTTCGGTATCAGAAACATCCAGGGTAAGATTTGGGTCAACCTGAATGCTTAATTCGCCTTTAGTGCCTTTTACGGTAACCAGATTACCTTTGCTTACATTAACAGTAACGCCTTTGGCTATTGGTACCGGTTGTTTACCTATACGTGACATAATTCAGTTAAATTTAGTAGATATAACAAAGTACTTCACCACCGACATTCAGTTTCCGGGCCTCTTTGTCTGTCATCACACCTTGTGAGGTAGTTACTACAGCAATTCCCAGTCCATTCAGCACTCTAGGCACTTCGTCAGACTTGCTGTATTTGCGTAGACCGGGTTTTGAAACACGGGTAATTTTTTTGATGACAGGCTGACCGTAGTGATCGTACTTCAGAAAGATTCGGATCAGGCCTTGCTTGTTATCATCGATATCCAGGTAATTCTGAATGTAGCCTTTATCCAGAAGTATCTTAGTGATAGCACGCTTCAATTTAGAAGCGGGTATATCAACTCTTCTGTGACCGGCTTGCTGTGCATTCCGAATTCTTGTAAGAAAATCTGCTATTGGATCAGTCATGATTATTAAGTTGCTTAATTGATTACCAACTGGCTTTTTTCATGCCGGGTATTTTCCCGTTGAGTGCCAGTTCCCGAAATTTAATACGTGAAATACCGTATTTACCGATATATCCACGAGCCCTTCCGGTTAGGCTGCATCGTTTTTTTAGTCGTGTAGGGCTAGCGTTACGGGGGAGTTTTTGTAGTCCTTCGTAATCACCGGCTTCTTTCAGCTGCTTACGCTTTTCAGCGTATTTTTGGATTGCAGCTTCTTTTTTTACGTTTCTAGCTATCCAGGATTTTTTTGCCATATCTACGTTGCTTATTTATTTCTTTTTCTGAAGGGCAACCCAAGATGTTTGAGAAGCGCAAACGCTTGTTCGTCAGTATCAGCTGTGGTAACAAATGTAATATCCATACCATGCATTTGTGATACTTTATCAACATCAATTTCCGGGAAGATTGTATGCTCTTTAATACCTAATGTATAATTACCTCGACCATCGAATCCTTTATCAGGTATACCCTGGAAGTCACGTGAACGGGGCAGAGCCAGATTGATAAATCGATCCAGAAATTCATACATCATTTTTCCACGCAGCGTTACACGGCACCCGATTGGCATACCTTCACGAAGTTTAAAATTAGATATTGATTTTCTGGCTGTAGTGATTGCCGGACGCTGACCTGTTATCAATGCAATATTATTGACAATATCATCAAGCTTTTTCCGGTCTGAAACAGCTTCACCTACGCCAACATTGATTGCAATCTTGGTTAATTTGGGTACCGCCATGACATTCTTAACACCAAATTCTTTCTGAAGAACGGGTAGAACATCTGCTTTGTATTGTGTATAGAGTCTTGCTTCTGCCATGATCTGTTATAACTTATTTGTCCAGTACTTCGCCACTGAGTTTTGAATAACGTACCCATCGACCTTTTCCTTCTTCCTCGATACGTTTTCTACCTACCCGTGTAGGTTCTTTGGATACAGGGTCTTGCGGAAGCACATTGGAGACGTGAATAGGCATTTCCTGCTTTATCCGGCCACCCTGGGGGTATTCCTGACTTGGCTTCTGGTGTTTGGTTCGCATGTTAATCCCCTCTACCAGTACACGGTTTTTTTCAGGGAAAACCATTAGAACACGACCAGACTGGCCTTTTTGGTTGCCGGTAATTACGGTTACAATGTCGCCTTTTTTGACATGTAACTTGTTTTGTTTGTTGAATTTCCTAGACATATTTGTTCTTTTTACAGTACCTCAGGAGCAAGGGAAACTATTCGCATAAAGTTTTTTTCACGCAATTCGCGGGCAACAGGCCCAAAAATTCGGGTTCCGATAGGCTCAGTGTCTTTGTTAATCAGTACAGCTGCGTTTTCATCAAAACGAATATACGATCCGTCATTTCTTCGAAACTCTTTAGCTGTTCTGACCACAACGGCCTTGACCACATCACCTTTCTTCACATTTCCACCGGGAATTGCGGTTTTTACTGAGCATACAATCAGATCACCCACACGGGCATATCTGCGTCTTGAATCACCCAGAACCTTAATACACATGACCTTTTTGGCTCCACTGTTATCTGCAACAGTCAGGTATGTTTGTGCTTGTACCATTGTTAATAATCCTTAAACGATGATGTTTACTTAGCTTTCTCTATGATCTCGGTCAGTCTCCAGCGCTTGCGCTTTGACAAAGGCCTGGTTTCCATAATCTTAACGATGTCACCGATGTTAGCCTCATTGTTTTCGTCATGAGCCATATACTTGGTCGTTTTAGTTATAAACTTCCCGTAGATAGGATGTTTAATCTGACGATCAACGGCAACCGTAATGCTTTTATCCATTCGATTGCTAACTACCCTACCGGTACGTTGCTTTCTTTCTTTGCGAGTAATGTTATCTGACATGTTATTATGAATTAATCGGTAGATTCGTTTACCAGTTCTTCACCTGATTTTTCTGCCATAATGGTTTTAAGCCTGGCTAATTCACGACGGTGAATCCGTATTTTTGCAGGATTGTCTCCAGGGCCGGCAACAGCTTTATTAAAGCGAATTTGCTTGATAGCTTCTGCCTCGTCTTTCAAACGAGATTCGAGTTCAGCTATAGATAATTCTCGCAGTTCGTGTGCTTTCATAGGTATACCTTAGTCTTACTCCCCGTCATAATCACGGCGAACGATAAATTTGGTTTTGATAGGTAGTTTAAACTGTGCGAGTCTCAGCGCTTCCTGAGCCAACTCTTTGGATACACCACTTACCTCAAAAAGGATTCTGCCCGGTTCCACAACAGCCACGAAATGATCGAGTGCACCCTTACCGCTACCCATTCTTGTTTCGGCAGCTTTTTTGGTTCTGGGTTTGTCTGGGAATATTCGAATCCAGATCTGACCTTCTCGAGACATCTTCCGGTTAATAGCAACACGGCAGGCTTCAATTTGGCGCGCAGTAATGAACTTTGCTTCAAGAGCCTTTATTGCAAATTCACCGAATGCAATCTGGTGTCCTCTGTTCGAAACTTTTCGAAAGCGGCCACGGTGAACTCTTCTTCTTTTTACACGTTTTGGTTCTAACATGATTTTTACTCAAAAACAGTGTTTGTAATTAATTTTTACCCTGGCGTCTGTTACGTCGAGGTGAACGTCTTCGTTCCTGCTGTGGTGCTGACGTCTTCTCATTCCGTGTCGTTACAGCTGCAGGAGTTAGATCAACTTCGCCAATGATTTCACCTTTAAAAATCCAGACAGACACGCCAATAGATCCGTAGATAGTCTGGGCAGTAGCATTAGCATAATCAATTTCAGCGCGGATAGTATGTAACGGGATTCGACCTTCTTTGTACTGTTCTGTACGGGCCATTTCAGCTCCGCCAAGCCGTCCGCTGCATTTGATTTTGATACCTTTGGCACCCATTCGGGTAGCAGAGGAAATGGCCATTTTCATCGCTCGTCGGAAGGAAATACGTGCTTCCAATTGTTGTGCAATATTCTGAGCGACCAAACTGGAGTCTACTTCCGGACGTTTGATTTCACTGATATTGATTTGAACTTCTTTATTCGTGACTTTCTTGAGTTCTTCACGCAATTTTTCAACCTCTTCACCGCCCTTCCCAATGATGACACCAGGTCGACTGGTAAGCAGTGTGATCAGCACTCGTTTAGGAGTCCGCTCAATAATTATACGTGATAAACCGGCTGAACGAAGACGTGTCTGCAAGTATTGACGCAGTTTGTGATCTTCAAGCAAGTTTGAGGAATTCTTGTCTTCTGTGAACCAGTTGGATTCCCAGCCGCGAATAATTCCCAGTCTAAAGCCTATTGGATTAACTTTTTGTCCCAAAACTGTTTCCTTCTTGCTTATTCTTGTTCGTTGTTGTCCTGACGTGCAACCACTACAGTGATGTGACACGATCGTTTGCGGATTGGATGGGCGCGGCCTTGCGGAGCTGGCTGAATACGTTTAAGTGTAACGCCTTCATCAATCATAATTGTCTTAACAAACAGATCATCGTTGTCAAAGACTTCGTCCTGAAATTTGTCACGCAGATTTGCAGCAGCTGATTTAATGACTTTTGCTACATCACCGGCAGCACCTTGTGGTTGAAACTGCAGCATATTAATAGCTTTCTGCACATTCATACCCCGAACTGCGTCTGCAACCAGACGTACTTTCCGTGCAGGTCGGCGTAAATGTTTTTGTATGGCTCTAGCCTGGTATTCCAATATCGTTTCCATTTGTCAATTACCTCTTTTTATCAGCTTTTTTCTGAGGGTGGCCACGGAACTGACGGGTAGGGGAAAATTCACCGAGTTTGTGTCCTACCATATTTTCAGTGACGTAAACCGGTATGAATTGCTTGCCGTTATGTACAGCCAACGTTAACCCGATAAAATCGGGTGTTATCATGGACGCACGTGACCAGGTTTTGATTACTTTTTTTGAGCCGCTGGCATTAAGGTCATCAACCTTTTTCTGCAGCTTGTAATGTACAAAAGGGCCTTTTTTTAGGGATCTAGGCATGCTTTCTGTTATTTAGCGTTACGTTTACGTACAATGAATTTCGATGAGAGCTTCTTGGGAGAGCGTGTCTTTTTACCTTTGGCATATTGCCCCCAGGGTGATCTTGGATGCCCGCCGGAAGCACGACCTTCACCACCACCCATCGGGTGATCTACCGGGTTCATAACCACACCACGTACCGTAGGTCTGACACCAAGCCATCGGCTTCTTCCTGCTTTGCCAAGGGTTACGTTCATGTGGTCTGGATTGCTTACAACGCCTACGGTCGCCACACAATTATTGAGAAACATACGCATCTCACCGGACGGCAATTTAACGGTTACATAACGTTCCGTTTTGGCAACCAGCTGAGCACTGGTACCAGCGCTTCGTACAATCTGACCACCTTTGCCGGGTGTCATTTCAATATTATGAATTACCGTACCGAGAGGCATATTTTTCATCGGGAGACAATTGCCTGTTTCAGGCTGCGCATTGGCTCCATTCATAATGGTATCACCAACCTGAAGCTTATCTGGAGCAATTATATAGGTTTTCTCACCGTCAGCATAAGCAATAAGTGCTATGCGGGCTGTGCGATTTGGGTCGTACTCAATGGTTTTTACCTTAGCTGGAATATCGATTTTATATCGTTTGAAATCGATGATTCTGTAACGACGCTTATGGCCTCCACCTTGGTGACGAACAGTCATTCGTCCGCGATTATTTCTTCCACCTTTATTCTTTACCGGTGCAAGCAATGATCGCTCAGGCGTACTCGTGGTTATATCACTGAATACAGGTGCTATTCTGTGTCGAGTACCGGGCGTATTTGGTTTTAACTTTCTGGTTGCCATTATGCTTTACCTTTAAATTTCGCTAAAGAAGTCAATTTCCTGACCTTCCTTAAGAGTAACGATTGCCTTTTTTACTTTTTTCGTACGACCAGCAATATAGCCGCCTTTTGTAAAACGGCCTTTCGGCTTGGTCGGCATGATAATCGTATTCACTTTAATTACTGAAGTTTCAGGGTAGGCTGCTTCAACTGCTGCCTTAATCTCAGGCTTAGTAGCTTTGATATCCACTTCAAAGGAGTATCTGTTTTGCTTTTCCTGAAGTGCTGCAAGTTTCTCCGTTACCAATGGTTTGATCAGTACTGTACTCATGCCTGTACCTCCTCAACCTGGGAGAATGAATTCTGAAGTGTTTGCATTGCCGATTCCTGTATGAGCACTACATCGCAGTTGACTACATTGTATGTAGCTGCTCTGAAGACTTCCATAGTGTTCAGCTTTTCGAGATTACGGGCTGATTTATACACATTGAGTTGTGTATCAGCCGTGAGGAGCAACGTTTTCTTACCGGCCAGACCAAGAGTAGAAATCAGTGATTTCATTTGCTTGGTTTTTGGCTCATCGAAATTAAAATCTTCAATGACTACAATACCGTTTTCAGCTGCTTTATACGTCAGTGCTGATTTACGTGCCAGTTGCTTCATTTTCTTGTTCAGACGAACCGAGTAGGTACGCACTTTTGGTCCGAAGACGGTACCACCACCTTTAAGCAGAGGGGAACGAAGCGATCCACGACGGGCGCCACCGGTACCTTTTTGTCGAAATGCCTTTCTGCCTCCACCGCGAACTTCAGTTCGTCCTTTGGTTTTAGCAGTACCTTGTCTTTGGGCAGCCAGGTAAGAGCGGATGTCTTCGTAGATGAGCTGATCATGAGGAGCGATATTAAAAATATCCTCCCGAAGTTCTACAGTTCTACCGGAATCCGATCCGTCAGTTTTTAAAACATTCAATTTCATTATTCACACCTTATTTAGCTCTGTTATGAATCTGGACCATACGGCCGATTGGTCCGGGTACAGAACCTCTGATGAGGACCAGGTTTGATTCGGGCAGAATCTTAACAACAACTGAATTTTTGTGTTTAACACGTTCATTGCCGGTACGACCACCCATTTTAATTCCTTTAAAAACACGGGCTGGATCACTGGCCATACCAATAGATCCGGGGGCTCTTTCTCTGTTGTGCTGACCGTGTGTACGACCACCTACACCGGAGAAACCATGTCTTTTAACTACGCCCTGAAAACCTTTACCCTTGGATGTACCTACAACATCAACAGTTGATCCTTCGGCAAGGACGTCCTCAGCACGTAGTTCATCACCGAGTTTTACCCCATCGGGCATAAAATCACGGAACTCGACCACATATTTTTTGGATTCTGTATTTGCTTTGGCAAAATGACCAACAAGGGCTTTGCTTGTATTCTTTTCCTTACGGTAAAAAGAAGACAACTGAAGTGCCTGATAGCCATCGTTTTCTTCAGTTTTAATCTGAGTGACCACGTTGGGTTCAACTTCAACAACTGTCACAGCGATATGGTTACCAGCCTCATCAAAAATGCTGGTCATACCAATTTTTTTTCCAATTAATCCGCTCATGGTAGATTTAGCTAGACAGGTACTTATTATACTTTGATTTCAACATCCACGCCGGAAGGAAGCTCCAGCTTCATCAGCGCGTCAACAGTTTGTGAACCCGTTGATAAGATGTCAATAAGACGTTTATGAGAACGGGTTTCGAACTGCTCACGTGATTTTTTATCGACGTGAACAGATTTATTAACCGTAAAAATCGATTTGTCTGTTGGTAGTGGAATAGGTCCTGAAACAACAGCGCCAGTAGATTTGACTGTTTTGATAATCTTTTCGGCTGATTTATCGATCAGATTGTGATCGTATGATTTCAGCTTAATTCTGATTTTTTGTTGAGTAGCCACAATATCTGCTTTAAAGTTACTTCAGAATTTTACTTACTACACCGGCACCTACGGTACGGCCGCCTTCGCGAATCGCAAAACGCAGACCCTCTTCCATGGCAATCGGTTGAATCAGGTTCACCGTCAGAGACACATTATCGCCCGGCATAACCATCTCAACGCCTTCCTTCAGCGTACAT
>LIHN01000016.1 GCA_001314545.1 Bacteroidetes bacterium HLUCCA01 | reverse complement strand
TATATACAAAACAATTGAGCTTGCCTGTGCTCTGTATTCCTCATCTAATTGATTAAGGCTCGCTATGCGATATTCTTGTCGTTCACTAAATCAAAGAACGCTTTCCCTGCCCCGTTTTCGGCGCAGACTCCAATATTACAAAACATATCGGCCAGTGTCAACACCTTTTTGAAGAAAAACAGCCCGGACACCCTGAGACAATCCAACACCATCTCCCCGCAAAATTTAGCAGCAGGGCAATCAATATACGGTGGTTTTTTACCCACAGTCAACCATACCGGAGTTCGTTTAATCCGAGCATTCCGCCATAGCCCGACCTAACCGTATAGCTTTATTCAACCTATCGAATTAAAAAAAAATCAACGTACTCCCAACTTCTTCAGTTTGCTCTGCAAAGTGGTCGGTTTCATTTTCAATAGCGCCGCTGCCCCATCCGATCCGTATACCTTCCCTTCCGTGTATTTTAATACCGTACGCAGATAATCCGCCGCGACCAGGTCAAACGACTGCGGCGAACCAACTACAAAAAAAGCATCTCCAGCCACCCCCTTTCCTCCGATTCCACCCTTCATACCAGCCGATGTAGCCGAACCCGTACCACCCAAAAGCACTGCCCTCACCGCGTCAAACAAGGTGGCAAAATTCCGTGGCAAACCGCCGGAAAGTATCTTTCGCAGTACGTTCTCGCTAACCAGCGGCATAGCTCCTCCAAGTGCTCTGGATAATCTGCCGGCATACTGAAGACCCGCTGCCAGCACATCCTCGGTACGCTCCCGTAACGGAGGAATAAATACAGACATGAACGACATCCGGTACAGCATGGCCGCATCCACCTTACCCTGGTGTACCAGCTCCTCCATAGATTCACTGGAGGTGGCCACAATCCGGGTCGACCGACCAGCCTGCTGCCGGCGAGCAACCAGATTGAGTAAATCCTTTTGATCAGCAAGCCGCATCGCACCGATTTCAATAATAACCAGCTGTAAATCTTTGTCGATGTCATCCAATATGCTGTCCTGCGGATCATCCGGATCAATACCTGCAAATAAACGGGCTGACTTCGGTGAACTGTCATTGTGCTCTCTCACATCCAGCATCCAAACCTGCTGATTTCCCTTGAGCACTGCAGCTTTACGGGCCAGCTTCTCTGCCAGAACTTTCTTGCCAACCGACCGTTCCCCACGAATCAACACGTGATGTTCCTGTTTGCTGAGCATATCTATGCGCTCCAGAACATCTTTGAAAATCGGGCTCTCAGCCACAAATAAGGTATCCTCTGCCTGGGGTTCGGCACTGGAACTGGTTGATTTGTCGGCGATGGTTCCTTGAGGAAACAAGGTCACCGATATCAGATTGTGCCGGGCCGACTTCGTTCTGAACAACCGAAAGTCAAATACATAGGATACCTTCTGGCCAGTACGGTCAGTCAGCGAACAGGCGGGTGAAGACGATATTTCGTTACCATGACTGAGCTGCGCTATTGTTTCTATGAGACGGTCGAGGTCGGCACTGACTACGGTTCCGGGATCTTCAGAGGCCAGCACATACTCCTCCGGAGCGAAGCCGAGTTCATTACGAATGGCATCCGTCACAAACATAAGATGGGCAATTTCCTGCTCATCAATCCGAAAAAGAAGGGTAAGGCCCGGAAGGAAATCCATGACTTCACGCCAGAAAGCATTGGTAGGCTGGGACATAATAAACTTATTTTTGTTACCGAAATATCGTCAGTTGGCAACGATATTAAATTGTTGGGTAATACACAATCACTTATCGGCGAAAACAAAGATTACCCGGCTTTCTCATCGTAGAGCCGATACCCGGAGGGGTCTTCCTCGAAACGTCTGAGCAACTTGACCCCGGCGTAAAACAGGGGGGTATCAAACAGAGCGGCGAAAAACTTGAATAGATAAGCGTTCACAATCAGAATAAGCAACGCCCCAAAGGTATTGACCGACTCGCCAAGGTTGCCCGCAAAGTAAAGGATACTCATGATGGCCACGGTATCTACCATCTGCGATATCATGGTGGATGCATTGTTGCGAAGCCATAGATGTTTACCCTTGGTCAGGTCTTTCCAGAAGTGAAACAACCTGACGTCGATGGATTGTGCGGTCAGGTATGCCAGCATACTGGCGATGGTGTTCCCGATAAAGAAACTATACACCCCGTCGAACAGCTCCAGTCCGCCGCTGACACCGAAAGCATTCGGGAGCCAGGCATTGACACTCATCACGATTATCATAAAGATGTTCATGAAAAATCCGACCCACACAAGAAGCTGGGCCCGCTTGCGGCCAAATAATTCCGATACCAGATCCGTGGCCAGAAAGGTTACGGGAAAGGCAAGAAGTCCGACCGGAATCACCATCGCATAGGTACTGCCTGAACGAACCAGCCCGGGTACTAGCGGGAGCAGCCAGTCTGGTATGGTAAGCGAAAACAGCGTTACGAATTTGGTCGTGCCGATGATGTTCCCCATAACCAGCGCCGTGAGAAATATGGCACAAAGCGTGAGAAACAGAACGTCGCGGTGATATCGTTGCCGCTCGCGTCTATCCTCTCCCATGCGCCCGTAGGACTCCGGGTGTGCGCTGTGGTTATGCTCAGTGACAGGGTTCGGTTCTGCTGCGTGGATTGACATCGTTTTCCGACCGTTTGGTATTGATACTGCAATTTACGGGGTAGATACCCGTTTCAGGATGATGTTGAGCCAAATCCATACCCGGTAGCCGACGAAGTTTTTCTGGCGCTCTCAGACCATAAAACATGCTTTTCCATGCATTCGGGTGAACCTTGTCTCTACTATCGATGTTGTAACAGCATAATCATTTCATCGGTTCATTTACGGACCAACTTTATCTAACCAGCAGACGTAATCCCACCATGGAAGACCCCTCCCCGGACCTTCGCGCGCGAATCATTGACGCTGCGCTGACCCTATATATCGAAGACAAAACCCGCTTTACCCTGCGAGCCATTGCATCCGAAGCCGGGTGCGAGTTGGCTGAACTCCAGCAGCAATTCCCTGGAAAACAAGCCATATTAAGGGCTTTTTATGATCAAATTCCGGATGTGTACCGGGAGTCGACGGTACTGATCCCCGAATACGAGGCGCTCAATTTTGGTGAGAAGGCATCCAACTACATCTACACCACCTTTGACGTACTCAGTGCGCATCGTGACTTCACTGAGGAAACCTTCTCCGCGATGGTTCTGAACCGACGTGACACCTACTGGCACACCGAAAGTGTCGCATTGTTTCGCTCGTTCATCCAGGACGACTCCCGCATACCCGGTGCAAATACCATGATTATCCCGGATTTCGTGTATCCGGTGCTGGTCAGGGAGTATTTCCAGCTGATCCGGTTCTGGCTGCAGGACGACAGTCCCGGTACGGAGCGCACCCTCGCACTGGTAGACAAGCTCACCGTTTTTGCCAACGAACTGGTATACTCCGGTATCATCGACAAAGGTTTTGACCTGGTTAAGTATCTGGCAGGAAATAACATCTGGAAATTTCGGTTTCAGGGCATTTCCCGCGATGCGGCTTTGTTTGCCGAACGGATGCAGCAAACCGGCATAGAACTTACCGGAGATCTTCAACAGAGCTGGAAACGCGTTGAAGAGCATCTTCCGTGTAATGGATCAGGCTGGAGCAGCTTTTGGAAGTCGTGCCGGGAAACACCCCGCCATACGAGCAACACCGGGATGGTAAAACATTCTGAGTCCGTTGAAATCCCCATCGAAGACACGCCGTCAGACGATTCCGGGTCAGACAAAGGAGCATCGGCATGAGTGATTTTCCATCATCCAGGTTTCAGCGTGGCAGCATTATCGCCAAAACAGGACTGAAAGTAGGTGCCAATTACGCCGGATATCACCTGAAAAAGGTACTCGGATCACGCACCGAGGCCGACAAAAAGGCCCTGCACACACAGAACGCCACCGAAATATTCAAAGAATTCAGCAAACTGCGCGGTACCGCGCTGAAACTGGCCCAGACCCTGAGTCTGGACAGCGGTGTGTTGCCCGAGGAGTTTGTAGACGTGATGGCGCAGGCTCAATACAAGGTCCCGCCGATTAACCGTGTTCTGGTACGAACCATCATAAAACGCGAACTCGGTGCCTACCCGGAAAAGCTATTCGCTCAGTTTACACCGGATGCCGTAGCAGCGGCCTCCATCGGACAGGTACATCGGGCTACATTGCATGACGGACGGGAAGTTGCCATAAAGATTCAGTATCCGAACGTCCGGGAAACTATAGACTCAG
The DNA here is from genome assembly GCA_001314545.1 of Bacteroidetes bacterium HLUCCA01. Taxonomy (GTDB): domain Bacteria; phylum Bacteroidota; class Rhodothermia; order Balneolales; family HLUCCA01; genus HLUCCA01. Next base: position 16,718 of record LIHN01000016.1, on the reverse strand, counting down.
ATTTGAGCATTGCTAAAAGCGTGTTCAAGCGCATCGTAGACCACCCCTCCACCGATGCTTACTTCGCTGAAGTTCGGGACAAGCTGCTGGAGGAGACCGATTATCTGAATGAAGGGCGGCAGATGGAGGCCTATGCCGGCTTGTTCAATTCTGAAAAGTTCGTGACGCCCCGATGGATTCCTGAATTCTCAACACCGCGTGTTCTGACCATGACCTTTGTAGATGGACGACATCTGGATGCATTTTTAGCTGAGAACCCGTCACAGGAAGAACGGAATCACTTTGGACAGCTGATGTGGGACTTTTTCCACGCTCAAATCGATAATAACTATACTGTGTATGCCGATGCCCATCCCGGAAATTTCCTGTTTACGCACGATGGCCGGCTGGGGATTTTGGATTTTGGATGTATTAAGCAGTCGCCGCCGGATTTTTTCAACAATTATATCCGTCTGTTTGATGTGCACATGCGTGACGATGCGTACGGGATGCGCGAGGTGTATCAGAATCTGGAGATGATCGACCCAAATCCGACGGATACCGCGTTTGAGGAACGATTTTATGCATTCTGCCGTGGCTTTGGCAACCATTTTTTATCGCCTTACACGCAGGAAACCTTTGATTTCGGCGACCCTTCCTATGAGCGGATTATCGGCGAGTATGCGCGTGAAGCTACGAAATTCACCGAGCCCCGGGGATCCAGGCATTTCATTTACGTAAGCCGGCTGCACGTAGGACTCTACCGCATGCTCATGAAACTGGGTGCTGTGGTTGCGACGCCGGAGGCGAAGGAGACCCTGGAGGGGTACATTGCGAAAATATCCTCTGAAGGGTTGGAGCTGGCGGAAACCTGAGAACGTTCAAGCGGCTCGATGGAATACCTGTGAAAGCGAGAGATCATCAATGGACGAATGCCCTCGTTGCTCGTTGTTGAAGCTACCGTATCAATCCAATGCGCACACGTGTATTGTGCTCCCTGGTAGGAGTCGAACCGATATTTCCGAGGGAACACGATGTTGCAGTCCGCCGGAGGCAGCATTTGCAACATCAGAGAGTGCCATCAGAACAAATCAATTTGCGGTCCGCGGGAGGTGTCGTGGTCGCCTTTGGTGGCCGCAGGCGTAGGTTTGACGTAGCGTTCGCGATTGACCAGCAGCATCTCCGGGATGAATTTCTTTTCGTAAATACGACGGGCAATTCCGTTGAGGGCATCCTCGCCGGTCGAGGTTAGCGCTAGCTCAGCCTGATCGGTTTCCTCGAGAAAGCCGAAGGTCTTGAGGTCGTTGACAATCATATAACCGACCTGGGGCATGATACCCGAATTCTTTTCGATGTAGTCACGGGTTCGGGGGTGGGAATCCCGGCCGGCAGCCAGCCCCAGTACATTCATTTCGACTTCGGTAAGCGGATATCCCCCGGAATCTTTCGTCAGGAGTTGATCCCAGGCCAACTGGGTGTAATACAGGCCAAACCAGGTTTTGGCTTCGCGAACCAGCTTAAAACTATGCGCACACCCGAAGTACTCTCCTGCCGGAGCTTTCACGGGTTCACCTCTACCCCGGTACATGCTTACCACCGTGGCCAGATCGAGCATGCTCAGGTTCGGCGGATAGCGGAAATATTGTTCGCTGCGTTTAATCATGCCGTAAGGTACGAAATTCTATTTCTTTGCGGCCAGTTTATCGTTGATGAAACCAATGGCCTGTTCCATCGTCAGGCTTTCAGGGTCGGTACCTTTGGGAATACTGGCGTTGGTTTTACCGTATTTGATGTAGGGACCGTACCGTCCGGTCATAACGGAAACGTTTTCACCGGTTTCGGGGTGTGGACCCAGGTCTTTGAGCGCTGAAGACCCTCGTTTGGATTGTTTGGCTTCGGCCAGCAGGGCCACAGCGCGGTCCAGTTCAACCGTAAGCACATGATCATCTTTACCGAGGGATTTGAACGTTCCGTCGTGTACCACATAGGGTCCGAATCGACCTACGCCGGCACGCACTTCCTTGCCGGTATCCGGGTGACTGCCGAGCGCCCGCGGCAACGATAACAGACGCAGCGCCGTATCCAGGTCCACATCCTCCGGTTTCATCCCTTTCAGCAGGGAAGTCCGCTTGGGCTTTTTATTGTCATCGGTCACTTCGCCGAGCTGCACATACGGACCGAATCGGCCGCTGAGCAGGTAAATTTCCTGTCCGGTATCAGGATCGGTACCCAGGGAAGACGGGCCCTCCTCCGACTGCCGGATCAGCTCGTGAAGTTTCTCCACGGTGATATCGCCGGGAAACAGGTCCACCGGCAGGGAGGCACTGACGGTCTCCCCGTTACTTTTAAGCTGGGCATAGGGACCGAACTTGCCCACAAATACATCCACCTGATCAAGTCCTTCCAGGGGAAGGTCAATTTTGCGTGCTTCGGCGGCCACAATCTGCGATTCCTGCCGCTCTACCATTTGTCGCAGTCCGGTTTCACCGGCATAGTAGCGTTCCAGATAGCGGGTACGGTCTTCATTGCCGGAGGCGATTTCATCGAGTTTGTTCTCCATTTCAGAGGTAAACTGCACATCCACCAGGTCCGGGAAGTATTTTTCGAGGAGTTCGGTAACGGCAAAGGCGGTGAAGGTGGGTACCAGCGCGTTGCCTTGTTTCTGGGTGTACCCCCGATTCAGGATGGTGTCAATAATGGAAGCGTACGTACTGGGTCGGCCTACACCTTCTTTTTCGAGTTGCTTGACCAGGCTGGCTTCGGTGTAGCGCGATGGAGGCTTGGTCTCGTGGGAGAGGGCCTCGATGGACTCGGGATTCAGCTTCTGGTCGATTTCCAGCTTGGGGAGTGGTTTTTCCTGATCCTCCAGGTCGGCTGCAGGGTCGTCACTGCCTTCCACATAGGCGCGGAAGAATCCCGGGAACAGGATACGCTTGCCGGTAGCGCGAAAAACGGCATTGACCGGATCGGTACCGGCAGCCGGCGGCAGCGATGCCGTAATGGATGCATTGGTAAATTCGAGGCGTGCGTTGGCCATCTGGGTAGCCATGGTTCGCTTCCAGATCAGGTCATAGAGTTTGCGTTCACGCCCTGACAGCGGGGTATCCTGGGGAGCGCGGAATACGCTTCCGGCCGGCCGGATCGCTTCGTGGGCTTCCTGCGCGCCTTTGGCTTTTTTGTTGTACGACCGCACAGATTTGTACAGGTATTCCTCGCCATACATGGATACAACAGCTTCGCGGGCGGCATTGATAGCCTGACCGGAGAGCGTGGTAGAATCGGTACGCATGTAGGTGATATACCCTTCTTCGTAGAGCTTCTGGGCCGTACGCATGGTATCTTTGGCGGAAAATCCGAACTTGCGGTTGGCTTCCTGCTGCAGGGTTGAAGTAGTGAACGGCGCCCCCGGCGAGCGTTCCTGAATATTGGTTTCCAGGTCGGTTACGGTCCATCCGGCGCGGGTTTCCAGGGCTTCTTTGAGGCTGGATGCCTGTTTTTCATCCAGCAGAACTACGGAATCCGGCTTCGACAGCTTTCCGGTAGATTCATCGAAGTCTTTCCCCGTTGCCAGTCGCTTTCCGTTCAGCTGTACGAGGTCGGCCAGGAAGGGTGTTTGTTGTCCGGATGGGGTCAGTTTCGCACGCAGATCCCAATACGAGCCGCTTCGGAAGCGCATGCGCTCCCGTTCGCGCTGAACCAGCAGTTCTACCGCCACCGACTGCACCCTGCCGGCCGAGAGCCCCGGAGCAATTTTCTTCCAGAGCAGCGGCGAAATCGTATAGCCGGCCAGGCGGTCCACCACGCGGCGGGTTTCCTGGGCATCAACCAGGTTCATATCGATGGTGCGGAAGTTCTCGAGCGCCCGGTTAATCGCATCTTTGGTGATTTCATGGAACACCATGCGCTTGACCGGCACATTGGGTTTGAGTACCTCGAGAATATGCCAGGCAATGCCCTCCCCTTCGCGGTCCTCGTCCGTTGCCAGAATGAGCTCGTCCGAATCCTTGAGCAAATCTTTGAGTTTTTTGACCACCTTTTTTTTCTCGGCCGAAATCACGTAAAGGGGTTCGAAGGCGTCGTCCGTGTTGATTCCCAGGTTGGCCCATTTCTCCTTTTTGAACTTTGCGGGTATTTCCTTGGCACTGGCCGGCAGGTCGCGGATATGGCCGTAGGAGGAATCTACCGTGTAATTTTTGCCAAGAAACTTGCGAATAGTTTTGGCTTTGGTGGGCGATTCAACAATTACGAGTGATTTCATAGGGGATGTTTATCCAATCATTTCCAGCATAAACGGCCGGGGCCGGTCTGCACACAGTTATTTTGTTTCGAACCCATGCCATTCGGGCACTGATTCGGGTCTTATTTTGCGCACGGTTCAGATTTCACGTCTCGGGCTGAAGGTCAGCAAAAGGTACATTTGGCAATATACCCGGAATAGCCTATCCGATGAGTCCGAGAAGTTCCTGAGCATGATTTTTGGGATCTACCTTTTCGATGACACCCAGGATTTTACCGTCTGTATCAATGTAGAAAGCGGCACGGGCCGGACCGTCATAGGTTTTGCCGTACATTTTCTTTTCAACGATAGAGTCGGTAGCCCTGGAAAAATGCAGATCCGGGTCGGATGCCAATATATAGGATATTCCATGTTTTTCGGCATACTTTTTATGCGATCCGCAGGTGTCTTTGCTGAGTGTCACCAAATTAACACCTTTATTTTCAAAGGCTTCCTGTTCTGCAGCGAGGGAGATATTCTGTTTGTCACAGCTTCCGGTATTGTTTTTCATATAGACCGAGACGATGGTGGGACGGGTGAGGAGGTCGGCAAAGTTGACGGTTTTTTCCTCGCCGTTCTGCACAATCTTCAATTCGAAATCGGTGTTCATTTTCTGGCCGGTAGTAATCATAGCTCGTGATAATGGGTTGGTATTTTGGGTTATGTAGGTCGGATTCCGTATCCATACCAATGTAAGAGTTCCTGTTCATACACTCAGAAACCTAAGGATGCAAAGGCATTGCACGACCGTTTTAATCCGTTGGATATAGTCAACTTTGTATCCGGTACGTACGTTCATCGCCTGCATGGTACCGAGGCAACTGCTGACAATGAATCCACTGGCCTGTATAACCGAGGGGGGTCGCCTTCCGTTCAACAACGCTGTAATCTCAAACACTCCCGGGAGCGAACGGCCATGTTGCAAGCGATGGCAACTCAGATTGGTTATGCGGCAACATACTGCATACCAAACCGGGCGGGGTTCTGCCTGGCAGATCCGAGAGAATTCAGCCGGGCGACCTGCGTTGACCACAGATCACGGGCGGTGGTCTACATGGTAGCCAGCACCTGCTCCAGATCGGCAATCAGATCATCAGGATGTTCTATTCCCACCGATATCCGCACCAGATTTTCCGGTGTTTTGGACGTGGGACCCTCGCTGGACTGCCGGTGTTCCCAAAGGCTTTCCACGCCGCCCAGACTGGTCGCTACTTTAAAGAGTTTCGCCGAGGCGATTCCTTTCAAAATTTGTTCTTTTTTCACAGCGAAAAGCACGGAGATCATTCCCCCGAAGTCGCGCATCTGCCGTTTGGCGACCTCGTGACCGGGTGAATCGGGCAAGCCGGGGTAGTAGACGGTTTCTACCTTGGGGTGTGCGTGCAGGTACCGTGCTACCGCCATGGCATTTTCGCAGTGGGAACGCATCCGCGGAACCAGCGTTTTCAGGCTTCGAACCAGCATCCAACAGTCGAAGGGGGATGCTACGGCTCCGGTTTGTTTCTGGAGGGTTCGGATGGCGTCGATGTAGGCATCGTTCGTGCGTGCGATGAGTGCTCCGGCCAGGATATCGCTGTGACCGCCGATGTATTTGGTGCAGGAATGCATGACCAGGTCGGCGCCGAGGTCGAGCGGATTGGTAAGCACAGGCGTGGCCCAGGTGTTGTCAACACCGATATGGATATAGTTGCCAGCCGGGGTTTGAGCGCGAACCCGCTGCACGATTTCGGCGATATCGCAAATCAGCATACGCGGGTTCGACGGGGTTTCCAGCCAGACCAGCCGGGTGTTGGGTTGTACGGCATCGGCAACATGTTGGGGGTTGGTCACATCCACGTAGGTACATTCGAGTCCCCATCGCGCCATAATTTGGTTCAGCACAGCCCGGGTGCCGTGGTAGACGTCATCGCACACTATTACGTGATCGCCCGGGGCGAGTACCTGAAATACAGCCGTTATAGCCGCCATACCGGAGGAAAATGCCACGCCCACCTCCCCGTTTTCCAGGTTTGCGAGCATGGTTTCCAGTTCGAGTCGGTTCGGGTTTCCGTAGCGGGCGTAGCCAAAGCTGCCGTTGCTGGCGTCAAAGCCGGTTTCAGGATGGGTAAAGATGGTGCCGGGTTGCAGGGCGGAAACAACAGGTTGTTCGGGGCCTTCGGCGCTGTAGCCGGCGTGAATGGCTCGGGTTTGGATGTGCATGTAGCTGGAGATGGTGGTTGGTGGTTATGACATTGGTAATGGTCAGGCTAATGCAGCCTGCTTACCGTTTTTGGTTTTGCTTCGCATCACGGTCGACGCATGCGTGGCCGGGTTTCCCGCCCGCGGCAGCCCGTGTATCGACCGGTTCAACGGGTGGTCGGTCCGGTGTCTGGTGTGGCCGCCCCGTGTGCGTACAAAAGATTACGAAATTGGATTTACAAAATCGGTTTGTTTTTCGCATTTTCATGGTTTGAAAAAACAGCTGCAGACCCTTACCCGCGAAGTCAACAACCACAGGTCCGAAAACTATGCTCAATTATATATGGGGCGGATTGATTGTATTCAGTCTGGTCTTTGCCCTGGTCAACGATGCCTCCGACATCGTCAATAATACCTGGCGAAACGGCGAGGAGATTACCGCGGAGATTCGTTTCCCGGCCAACGCCGACCTCGACCGGAATCAGAATGTCCGGTTTTCCCTGGATGATTCCGGCACGGAATTCAATGCGCGGTGGTATCCGGTTGAGGCGGAGGCAGAACTGATTATTCCCGTTCAGGAGGGGTTGCCTGATCACTGGGTTCGTGTAGCTGAAAACCAGTCGTCCAGCCGGAAACAGGAAATCAGAGCGTATGTCACGGATCCCGGGGTATCGGGGGGTGCCGATTCCGGGGCTGTGCTGCAGACCGGGCTGGTTTTGCCCGAGGTTCAGTTTGTCAAGCTTCGGGCCATAACCCAGGCCGCCTTCGACATGGCTGAGTTTGCCGTGACATTGGCTTTGGGGTTGGTGGGAATTATGGCCCTGTGGTTGGGTCTGATGAAAATAGCCGAGGAAGCCGGGTTGATTTATATAGTGGTGAAGGGGGTTCGACCTTTCATGAAATGGCTTTTCCCCGAACTCCCGAAGGATCATCCGGCGATGGGTATGATTTCGCTGAATCTTGCGGCCAATGTGCTGGGTCTCGGCAATGCGGCTACTCCGTTGGGCATTAAAGCGATGGAGGAGCTGCAGAAACTGAATCCGGAAAAAGATACGGCCACCAACTCCATGATTATGTTTCTGGCCTTGAATACGTCGAGCGTGCAGTTGCTGCCACCGGTCACCCTGGTGGCGATTATGGGATTGCGGGTTAATGAGCTCATGGTTGCGATCACCATTACAACCATCTTTTCAACGGCTGCGGCCATCATTGCGGCCAAGTTGTATGCGCGCCGGTATCCGCCGGTGCTTTCGGAAAGCGGGGAGTTGCTTGCGGTTGGTGTTGATACGGCGGATGCTGGTGCTTCCCAGACCCGTTCGGGTAGTGGCGGCAAAGGTACCTTGAGCAGTGGCCCTACGGCCCCGGGTGGTGGCAAAGGTGCCCCGGGTGGTGGCGCTTCGGGCCCGGGTGGTGGCAAAGGTGCCCCGGGTGGTGGCGCTTCGGGCCCGGGTGGTGGCAAAGGTGCCCCGGGTGGCGGCGCTGCGGGCCCGGGTAGCGGCGTTCATACTACCGGTACTTCGGGCAGGGGTACATCCGATGACAACACAACCGGTCCTGACGGTTCTACATCCTCCAACCAAAACACGAAAGACAGCTAATCATGAACATTCTGGTATTATTCATACTTCCGGTAATTATTGTGGGCATTGTATCCTACGGAATGGTCAAAAAGGTTGCCATTTACGAAGAGTTTGTGGTTGGCGCCAAAGACGGGTTCGACATTGCGGTTCGGATTATCCCCTACCTGGTGGCCATTTTGTTTGCCATTGGGATGTTTCGGGCCAGTGGAGCAATGGACTGGATGATTCTGGGGTTACGTCCGATACTTGGTTTTTTTGGTTTCCCTGCTGAGGTGTTACCCATGGCAATTATTCGTCCGCTGACGGGCAGTGGCTCGGTGGGTGTAATGGCTGATATGATTGCGACCTACGGGGAGGATTCCATCTTTGTGAAGATGGCTGGCACCATGTTCGGGTCGACCGAGACCACGTTCTATGTCATTGCGGTGTATTTCGGTGCGGTGGGAGTGCGTAAGACCCGGTATGCGATTCAGGCGGGTTTGATTGCGGATCTGACCGGCGTGATAATGGCGGTTGTAGTGTGTTACTGGTTGTTTGGTTGATCTGTGCAGTGCGTGCGGGAGTTCGGCGTGACCGAGGCCGTGGCGAAGATCAGTGGCATGCATAGTACGTACGCGCTCGATCTGTCTTCGGACTTCGTTATGCAGTGATTGTGGGAATGGGGTAATTCGATCTTTTTTTCCCTTTGCATCTACAATTCGGAGTTGTGCGTGTTCAAAATCGATGTCGGCAATACGTAGACGGATAACCTCTGAAACCCGTAGACCGCCGCCGTACAGGAGTCGAATAGGTAAATTTTCGTTGAAAGGGATATGGTTCAACAGAGATTTCACCTCTTGTTGTGAGAGGACGAGGGGCACTTTCCTGGGTTTTTTCGACCATTGGATATGTTCAATATAAAAGTCGGGTTGACTCAGTGTATTTCTGTAAAGGAACAAAATGGCACAGAGCGCTTGATTTTGCGTTGATGGGGCAACATGGCGTTGATTTACCAGGTAATTCAGATACATAGTGACATCGTTGCTTTCAAGATTAGCGGGATGTTTTTTACCATGGAATCTAATATAGTCGAGTGTCCAGTTAATGTAGGTTTTTTCCGTACTCCGGCTCAGGCCTTTCCGACGGATATCAGTGCGAAGACGATCAAGGAGTTTCATAAGGCATAATCTGTTATTAGTTTGAATACGTACAGGGTGGCAATACAAATCTTTGTTCATTAAGTACCTGCCTATTCGTTCAAGTTTTACAAGAAACAAGAAAAGGAAGTACTTATGCGGCATCTTGAACAGGAAGCAGAACATTCTTTCCATAACGGTTACGATGTACTACTTATATGATTGAGTAGCACAACAGGCCGTTATTACACCTCCGGCAGGATTTTTTAAAAAATTTTACCTGTCATGCTCAATTAAGTTGCTCTTAACCAACTTATTCGCCATTATATACTCACCAATTCGCTACTCAATAATGAGTTATGTTTCACAAAAATATCTTTCAATTTCCAAATAGAATGCCATGACTCAAAAAACACTCATTGATTATCATCTTTCCAATTTCAAATCAAATCACCCTGAATCAAATATTGTGGAAGAAGATGACCATTTTGTTGTTTCAAATGTTTGGAAAGACAATAACATTAAACTTGTATTTGGAATCGACGATAAAACATCAATTGCCCTAGTCAACAACCTACTTATTAATTCAAAATTTGATGGGATAATTTTTATTTCAGAGAAAAGAATAGAGTTCGTATATGGCTTTTTCGATGAATCTGAATTAAATGCTAATAATTCACATTTAAAACGAAAATTTGACTTTGTGTTTGAGGATATGACTTTTAAAGCACACTTCGGCTCACCTTCAGAAGAGTTCTGGAAATTTTCAAAAATATTTAAGCGTGAACCAAAATCGTATGCAGAAGCAATGAATCAAATGGCACCTTTCTGTGATTTTGGTAAAGATGATTTACCTGAAAAAAACCAAAAGTATTTTGAAAAAAGATTGCCGGTAAACTTTCATTTAGAAGGAGTTGAATTTCATAAAACAGCAGAGTTAGAGACCATATTTAGAAATCTCAACGCAATATCTCATTACTACGATAGAACAGCCCCTATAATAGCCATTAGAAATGAGAATGACCAAAACGAAGAAAGGCACAAAGAAGTATCTTTAATCGAAGACAATTTTCCGAGTATTATATCTCTGAAAAGGATTGATGATATAGCACTTAGACTCCTTGAAACTGCCAGGGGATCATCGACTAGAATGAGTTTCTTATATTATTATCAGGTTATCGAATATTTGTCACATACATATACTGATGAAGTTGTAAAGAAAAAACTTACAAAACTACTCCGTAACCCATCGATTGTGAGTTGTTCAGATCAAAAAATATCTGAAATATTTAACACAGTTATTGATTTGAACCATAATGACGATGTCAAAATGAGAAATATTGTTGAATCTTATATCGAGCCTGAAACAATATGGAGAGAAATTGAGCTGAATATAGATTTTTTTTCCAAGCCAGTAGTATTTGATGGTGGTTTTGAGTTAAAAGCAATGATATCTGAGACCACAGATAAATCCTCATGGTCAAGTATGTGGCATCCAAAGCTTATAGATTCATTAACCAAAATTCGAAATTGTATAGTACATGCGCGGGAAAGGCGTGAAAACAAAGTAATCCTACCATCCTCAGAAAATAATCTTAAGCTAGCTTATTTTAACAATTTAATTGCTCGAATTGCTGAGATTATTGCTATAAAACATGGATAGTGAAACATAACAACGGTTTCGTGCTGACAGGTGATGGTTTCGAGGCTTTAGCAGAACTGGCATCCCCTGCAGCACAAACCGAAGGCCGTTAGCAGGCTTTTTTAACAACAATTCATAAATCAAATACTATGGATCCATTAACAATCTCAATTTTGACAAGTTTAGCTACTGGCTATTTTGTCAATTTTACATCTGATTCAGTCGTAAATTTTTTCCAGAAGGCTATTAAACTTGAGCCCTCATTAGAGGATGAAATACAAAATGCACGTACATCTGAAGATTTTGAAAAAGTATTTGAGGAAGCGGTAGGTGTTATTGATGCAGCAGCTGGATCAGGCAAAATTGATGTAAACGAGGCTTTACTAGAAGCCTTAAAAGGAATCAGGTTTGATCACCAAAATGGAATTGTGACCATTCAAGGAAGTATAATAGAGGCTCCTATTTTGCAGACTGGTGGTAGAGGTACAGGTCAAACAACTATTGGTGGGAACACTTCTTTGAAATCAAAAGGAACAGAAATAAAAATTGGGAAAGGCGCGTCGATTAAAATTTCTGGTAATGCAAATATTCGACAAAGTTAACTACATAGTAAATGTTGTAGCCCTTATTGAATGAATGGAATTTATTTCAAAAAATATTGATACAATTCTGACGATACTTTCGGCTTTTGTAATACCTTTTCTCGGGTTTATAATTTTCCAATTGTTCAGAAGACCGAGACTCGAAATAGAATCAATTAGAATGACGGGGTCAAGAAAAAGAGGCGCGGCTACTAATTACCCTCATGACAGTGATAAACCACCTTATGCAGATGATTTAAACTATGATTATAATTTTGAAATATCTTTTGAATTTTCGATTCTAAATAACTCAGAAATAGATGGTTATGATGCTGAAATAGAATTCAATGGTATAGAAGGAATAAATTATAGAACTAATGGGAACTTAAAGTTTAGTCCAATTCCTGCACATGAAAGTTATTTTTTTCAGGGAAAGTTTACAATAACTAAGGAAGCAGGTTATAATAATCCACCAGAAATTATAGAAATTCAAAGGGATTTAAGAGATAAGTTATCTATCAAATCAAAGGTTAAAAATAAGTATCGTCTGAAGAATTTTTATGCAGTATATGATGGTCAAGAAAATAAATTCACACTCAGAAAACCATAATAAAAGTACCTTCTAATTAAATGTTGACTGGTTTAACAAACTCATATCAAGATGGCAAAAACAACAAAAAGGATTGGTCCTAGAAAAGGTAAACTTCCTGAAGTTGCTCTTGATTCACCAATAGTTGAAGAAGATCTGCCTTTAAAATTTGTTCATTATCCTAATCACTATGGTGCTTTCTTCATGTTTTCATCAGCACTCAGAAAAGAGGCCTACTTTTGCGAATGTTGCTATGAAGCTGTAAATAACTCTTTCAAATTGGTTCAATATGAGTCAAAAAACAATTGGTCTGATGAAAAAGTAGCTGCACCTCTGTCAAGTCATCTCTTCCCAAATGGAATTAGCAAAGCTTCTTTAAAAACTGACTGGTCAAAACTGTTACGATTTAAGAAAAAGCTTTGTCATCGATGTATCATGGCAACACCTACATTGCGGTTTTGTCATGAGATGTATGGAGGAAATTTCAAACAATATTATGGTTGGTATCTGCATATTCCGGAACAATTTGACCCCCTATTCCGGAGCAAGCTGACCCCTCATTCTGGCACAAGCTGACCCCGGGGTCAGTATCTGCCAGAACGTCAGCATGGTAATACAAATTGGGTTTTGGCGGCGTACTTTATGGGACATTCAACCTTCTCATAAAGTAAAAAGCACTATGGCCGCAACACCAAAACCCATGAATCAAATTAAACAAATCTTACGACTTCACATCCAAGGGGTGCCAATCAAGCGTATTGCCCGCGATCTGGGAATCTCACGTAACACGGTCAGGCGTTACCTTGCCTTACAACAAAGTTCCGGTGAAGATCTGCTTGAACTTTCCGACCTCGAGTTCCACCAACGACTCCATCCTGCAGCGACGCAAACTCAGCAAGAAGCACGCTATGAGTATGTCAAAGATCGCTATGAGTACTACGCCAAAGAGTTACTGCGTACCGGAGTAACTCGATTGGATTTATGGATTACCTATCGCAACGACCAGCCCCATGGATACAGTTATAGCCAATTCTGTTATATACTCCAGCGGCTGGACATGAGCACCAAAGTGACCATGGCTCACTTACCCCATGACCCCGGTGACCAAGCCTATATCGACTATGCCGGAAAATCGTTGCACTATACAGACCTTGCCACCGGTGAGATTGTACCGGCTGCTGTACTGGTGGTTACACTTGGTCACAGCCAATTCACCTTCGTGCGAGCGAGCCAAGACCAGACTACCGAGTCGTTCATACATGGGCTGACACTGGCCCTGGAGTATTATGACGGGGTTCCCCGAACGTTGGTGCCCGACAACCTGAAGGCGGCCGTGGTGCGCTCCGATCGTTACGAACCCACCCTTAATCAGGTGTTCAGTGATTTTGCAGAACATTATGGCACCACGGTGTTGCCGGCACGACGGCGCAAACCCAAAGACAAAGCGTTGGTAGAGAACGCGGTTCAGCAAGTATACCGTAACATCTACGCGCCACTGCGTGATCACAGGTTCTTTAGTTTGGACCAGCTCAATGCGGCCATCACCGTCCAGCTGGGGCGATGGATGGATCGCGTGATGAACCAACGCGGAGTAAGCAGGGCCGAGCTGTTCCATACCATAGAGCGTGCAAGTCTGCAACCACTTGTGGCCACACGTTTCCAGATCAGGAAGTACCGCGACCTGAAGGTCGCCAACAACGCACATATCGAGCTGCGTGAGGACCGCCATTACTACAGTGTTCCCTACACCTGGATTGGTCGGGTTGTTCAGGTACGCTACACCCACGACCACGTACATATCTTTGGTAACCATCAACTTCTGGCCGTACATGCACGCGATCGCAGAGCCAATCGTTATACCACGATTGCCGAGCATCTGCCTTCGAACCACCAGCACTGGCTCAAGCGTAGCCCGCACTTCTATGTGCAGTGGGGGCTACGCTTGGGTTCGGATGTGGCGATGTTTGTGGAGAAGGTCTTTGAGAACGTTCGTCATCCCGAACATGCCTACCGACGCTGCGATGGACTCATAGCCTTGCAACGCAAGAGTGACCCGGACACCTTCGTGTCGGCCATACAGCTGGCCCTTCGCCTGCATACCTATTCCTTGGGCTTCGTTCGCAACGCTATCACATCGGGTATGGCCAGGGGCGTAGCTACAGTGAATCCACCCTCACAGGAGCTTCCTGCGCATACAAACGTGCGCGGAAACTCTTATTACCGTTAACTCAATACCTGAATCCATGGAATCTACTATCATTATCGAAGATCTTTTTGACCAACTACGTCTAGCCGGCATGGCCCAACACTGGCAGGGCATGCTACAAACCCGTTCGTTGCACCAGATCAGCGTCCCTGAGGCCTTGCAGGTCTTGTTGGAGAGTGAATTGCTGCACCGTCAGCAACGCAAAGTCGTCCGGCTCAACAAAGCTGCGCAGTTCCGCTACGCCGCCACAATGGCCGAGATTACCTATCTACAGCATCGTGGTCTGGACAAAAATACACTGAGTGTACTTGCTGGGGGCGCATACATCAACGACGGAAATGCTGTGCTCATTACCGGACCCACGGGGAGCGGGAAAAGCTATGTAGCCTCGGCACTGGGTAACCATGCGTGCACGCAAGGGCACAAAGTAAGCTACCATAACATGCAAAAGCTTTTGCAACGGTTTACCTTAGCCCGTGCTGACGGCAGTATCTTATCCCTGCTTGACAAAATATCGAGGCATCATGTGCTTATTCTCGATGATTTTGGTCTCAAACCTCTGGATAAACAACAAAGACTGGATTTGTTGGATATTATCGAAGACCGTCACCAACGGTGTGCCACCATCATGGTATCGCAGCTACCTGTGGAAAGTTGGTATGATGTGATCGGTGAAAGTACGGTTGCGGATGCTATTCTGGACCGACTGATTCACACCGCCTACCGAATTGAATTAAAAGGTGAGAGCATGAGAAAAAACAGTAATATTGTCAGGCTGTAGCAAGCCGCCACAACCCCCTGCTGAGGGGTCAGCTTGCTCCGGAATAGGGGGTCAGTATCACCGGAATATGCAATATCAAACAAACTGCATTTCGGATTGGTATTCGTGATTCAAATTACATCGAAAATTATGCACCAGATGATCTTATTGAAAAGGTTGATAAAATTAAGAGAAAACAAGAATGGATAAATAATCAAATTGAAAATGAGGTTTCCCAAATGTCTGATGAAATTCAGTTGTGCCAAAAGGAAATATCAAAGCTCAAAAAAAGTATCAACAAGAAAATTGAAAATATCACACGAGAGGAATTTGGATTTAGAAAAATTGGGGAAGGAAATGTAAGTGAAACTATTTTAACCAAAATTGTCCAAAGGATACTTCCAGAAAATGAAATTTTAAGGCATCATCGCCCAAAATGGTTAGATGGCTTAGAATTAGATATTTATATTCCTGAATTAAAATTGGGAATTGAATATCAAGGACAGCAACACTTTCATCCAGTTAAAGCATGGGGTGGTAAAAAAGCACTTGAAGAATTAAGAGAAAGGGATGCGAAGAAGAAAGATTTATGCAAAGAACTAAATGTTAAGTTAATTAAAGTTGACTATACAGAACCTTTAAACAAAGATTATATACATAGTAAAATTCAAGAAAATCTTAATTAAGGTCCGATGTTCGCCTGCTAACAACGGTTTCAACGCGGACATGGCCGCTGTTTGCCGGTTCTAAATACCGTTCCTTATAGAAATTCCGAGTTTTAATTACATTACCATCCAGTAAGGCCAAGCCGGTTAAACCGCAGGGCCGTTATGCCACACGACTCGAGACCACTATTACTTACTCATCCGGCAATTCAGATAATTTAATACGAGAATATGCACCTGACTTTTTATCCTCTGGGTGTGGTTCAATCCCTAAAATTGTAATTTCCATACGGTTTGGACCATATGCCCAGTAGAAACGACGTGCAGTTTTCCCTTGATCTAAATATGATTGCCATATTCTCATGTCATATTTCTTCGACAATGGCTTAATTTCATGGGTTTTTAAACCAGGGTGCTTGGGATTTGCACTTAAATTCTGGATGGCTTTACCAAAACGGGTAAACAAATCCACTTCATCAGGGTTTAATGCATTAGACCTTTTCTTTTCCAGCAAATCTTGCCAAAACGATTCCATTTCTGGAATACCCATTCGAATAGTATAGGCAGGCATTTAGTCCAACAATTTGTCTAATTCATCCAGATCCACAGCTTTGGACGCTTTACCCTTTTTCATGTTAGCAACAGATTGGTCAATCGTGGCTAACGTTTTTACTGAGATTTCGTCTGGGTGTACTAAAACTCGCGGACTTAATTCGATGGTTCCATCACCTTTCTCGCGTACACGATAAAACATCGTTTTAGCTCCGCGAAGGGTAATTCGCTTTTTGGCATCTAAGCGGGCGTCATATTCTTTGATTGATTGTGACATGATAAATTGCTTGGAATGGAGTGATAACGATTGCAATATAGCCATAAGTGGGATATCCCACAATGAATATTACTAAGCTGTCGTGAATACATTATGCCAGTTAAGCAAACGTTTAAGTGTGGCATAACAAGGCGTTTCGTGCTGACCGGTGGAAGTTTAGGAAGTTTTGGCTACATTGGGATACCCGGCAGCACAACCGCAAGGCCGTTACAGCGCAAACTCGGCGGTCTCAAGTTTTTAATGCAACAAGTTGAGTGATTCGTTCTTTAGGGGTGTCAAAGTCTAAAATTGCTCTGGGCCGTTCATTGAGTCGGTCTTGTA
>LIHN01000010.1 GCA_001314545.1 Bacteroidetes bacterium HLUCCA01 | reverse complement strand
GCAATTCGTTCAACCTAAAGAACTCAGACAGATTTGTGAAACACGTAACAACAGACCCCGCAAAAAACTTGGCTATTTAACCCCCAAAGAAGTATTCTTCGGTGAATCCAACATTGAAAAATTAACCGATGACCCCTAAATGAAAATCGGGCACTTCAAATGTGATTCTGCCGTGTCTAGGGTACTATTCAAGGCTTCGCGATTATAATCATCGATGATGTTGAAGGTTCGAAACGTTCGACCACCCAACAGGCTGTCGCTCATAAAGTCCATGCTCCAGTTCATGTTCGGATGCAAGGGCTGAATCAAAGGTATTTTAATACGTGAAGGCAAGCGCTGCTTGTATTTACGACGTAAGTTCAGATACATATGCGTGTACACACGGTACACCCGTTTGTGGTTCCACGTAAAAGAAAAAAGCCTTAAATGGTGAAACATCATCCAAAAACCCCAACTGCGATGCAGTTCAGCCAGGGCGCTGAGCTCCTTATGAATCTGCTCGTCTTCGGGTTTACGTTTTCCTTGATAGTAATACACCGAGGTACTCAGAGCGAACAGCATGCATGCCTGTCGCAAACTCAGCTTATGCTCGGTACGGGAATAATTCACCAGCTCCCGTTTTTCCGCTGGTGTCAGAGCTTTTTTTCGATAACGTCTTTGAGTACCTGGTTCTGCAACGACACATCGGCGTACATGCGTTTGAACTGTGCTAGTTCCGCCTCCAGATCTTTGAGGCGTTTGAGTTGATTCGGTTGCATACCCGAATACTTCTTGCGCCAGTTATAGAAGGTCTGCTGAGAGATGTTATGGTCGCGGCAGATATCGTTGATTTTGCGGCCCGATTCGGCTTCGGCAACAATCTTAAGAATCTGTGTTTCGGTAAAATTGGATTTTTTCATGGTTTCCTAAGGTAGCTATTTATTACAGTTTATACTGTAGCTACTTTCGGGGAAGCTTTCACTACGACCCCCAGGAGTATGAGAGCAAAGGGTTTCATCGTGTTCGCAAGCTCGTGGACTTTCCGATTCGGGATAAAATGGTGTATTTGAGCATCAAACGCCGTCGTTGGCGCCACCGCACGGATCACAACCGGACGATTTCCAATGACTACTCGCATATCGCCGAAGGGTATAAAATAACCGCCGAACTGGCGGCTTTTTTAAAAGAAACTCGTGGAGACGCGGACCGAATCCTTGAAAAGTATCGCTGAATTGCGTGGAATCGACTATCGCCTGCTGTATCACACCTACCGGCGGGTGAGTGGGTATGAGCAGTGGTCTGCACGCCACCACGCTCATGAGTATCTGGTATTTCCGGAGAATATCGGCACGAAGCTGAGTTTAGATGAAGTCAGCGTGAGTCAAGGTGAATTGTATACGGTACTGTCCAACAAGGGCGCCAGGGGCCGGAAAGGTACATTGGTTGCCATGGTAGGGTCGACCAAAACCGACGAGATTGTCAAACAGTTTAGCCGTATCCCTCGCGCGCAACGTGAGCTGGTACAGGAAGTGACCCTGGATTTGGCCGAGAATATGGCTGCGGCGGTCAAGGAGTTGTTCCCGAATGCGAAAATCGTTGCAGACCGCTTGCGCTTCGCGGTACTTCGTATCATGTCGAGCAGTTAGGCCATGAGATTGTTCAGGGTTTGCGGGTAAAACTGCGTTGGAAGCTCATCAATGAGGAAAACAAAGCCTACAAAAAAGCAAAGCGTGATGGATTACCCTACCGTACAGAGGAATTCTATAATGGTGATACGGCCAGGCAACTGCTGGCCCGAAGTCGATATGCTTTATACAAGAGTCCGGTGAAGTGGACCAATAATCAGCGTTTACGCATGAACATCCTGTTTGAACAGTATCCACAACTTCGTCAGGCATACGATCATGTGCGAGAATTCAATGCGATTTACAGTAAACCACTAACCCGCGATGAGGCTCTCAGACAGCTCTCAGAATGGATGATACGCAGTAGAAAACATAAAACGCCCGGATTTAAACGTATGGCCAATACCATTGAAAAACACTTCGAGCATATTCTCAATTACTTCGAAAACCGCTCTACCAACGCCTCCGCTGAGTCATTCAATGCCAAGATCAAAGGGTTCAGGGCAATGCAACGAGGGGTTTCCGATACCAACTTCTTTCTGTTTAGACTCTCCAAAATCTATGCATCTCCCCACGTTTTGAACTGATTCCATATATCCCTGATCTATTGAGGTGTACACCTATGCTCTGCATTCCTCAACTGAATTTTAACTAATATACACATAATTAGCGAACTTTTTGTCAGAAGAAGATTCAAACCCTTCCGCGATATTTGACATGATTCTGATTGCAGCACGCCTTATTTGATTTACAAGCACAAAATCTTTTGAGAAAGGGGATATTTTTGTGATGGAGTAAATTTCGTTCACAATTCCCCGAGCTGTTTTCCAAACACTAAGATTTTCATATTTGTTTACTGTTGACATTTGGTCTTAAGGTCTGTTGGTTGGTGATCTAAAAGACTTTAGACTTTCATACCTTCGACCTTACGACTTTTGACCAGTCCCTAATCTTTCTAAATTGTAATTATTCCCAGTTACCGCTTCTACCCAGTCCATGTTATTCAGATACCATTCAACTGTGGCTTTAATACCGGTTTCAAATGTTTCTTCGGGTGTCCAGCCTAATTCTTTTTCAATTTTTGAGGCGTCAATGGCGTAGCGGAAATCGTGTCCGGGGCGGTCAGTAACAAATGTTATTTGCTCTCTGTAGTTTTGATGTTTTGCCAATAATTTATTCAGCGTATTACAGATCGTGTGCACTACATCTAAATTTTGCTTCTCGTTATGACCGCCGATGTTGTAAGTTTCTCCCGGTTTACCGTTTTCTACAACAGTTAGCAACGCTCTGGCATGATCATCCACATAGAGCCAGTCGCGCACATTTTCGCCGGTTCCGTAAACAGGAATTTCTTTTCCCTGAAGGGCTTTTAATATGACCACCGGAATAAGTTTTTCCGGAAATTGGTAAGGTCCGTAATTATTGGAGCAGTTGGTGATTAATGTTGGTAATCCATACGTGTGATACCATGCGCGCACCAAATGATCGGAGGAAGCTTTGCTTGAAGAGTATGGAGAGCGAGGATCGTAAGGAGTATCTTCTGTAAAAAAGCCTTCATCCCCTAATTCACCATAAACCTCATCGGTTGAAACATGTAAAAACCGGAAATTTTCCTTCACCTCTTGGTCCAACTCAGCCCAGTATTTTTTGGCTTCTTGAAGAAGTATATGCGTGCCGTTTATATTGGTTTTAATGAATTCTTCAGATCCATCAATGGAACGATCTACATGAGACTCAGCAGCAAGGTGTATGATGGCATCCGGTTGGAATTCATTAAAAATTCTATTGATTTCATCTGCTTCGCAAATATCTACCTTTTCAAATTGGTAGCGTTGAGAATCGGCAATATCCTTCAATGATTCTAAATGTCCGGCATAGGTGAGTTTATCAATATTCAGAACTTCATGTTCTGTTTCTTTGATGATCAATCGGACTAAAGCCGAACCTATGAAGCCTGCTCCGCCGGTTACTATTATTTTCAATGTATTTCCTGTTTGATTCAAGATTCCTTATTTAATTTTGCCATGTAATGAACAAGCTATGTCCTTTAGGCCTGCTTGGTTTCGAGCAATTTTGCCATTAAATACATCCCTTACTTTTGGCTAGACCCAAAAGTAACAAAAGGTCAAAGCTGTGAAAAAAGATGCTAAAATCTCCTTCATTACGCTAAAAGAAATCAATGCTCCTTCTCGGGGTTTTCCTTTAATTAACCATCAATGCGGTATGATTTCCATCTTAACGCTACATTGCGTCCGTTTCTTAACGCACTTTTTTCTAAGGTCGATTAGATTTTCAACTTCTTCGGAACGATCTGCGAGATTTAGCTGAGCTACATTATCACCAAGGCGCACCCTTACACTGCGGTGGTTGAACAACTTCTCAATTACTATCGAAGAGCCGGATGGCAAGGGACAAGGATTGGTTATCGCATTCATTGCTGACGTGCTTCAATAGTTTTCATCGTTGTGGAATTGCAACAAAAAAATGGACATTAAGTTAAGCCACTCATGCAGCTTGTTTTTGTAACAGTTTGATTTCGACTTCAGCCGGGGTTCGGTAACCGAGTCCCGAGTGCATCCGCTTACGGTTATACCAGATTTCAATAAATTCAAAAATGGCTTTTCGGGCCTGTTGGTAGTCTGGATACGTGCCAGGTATTTCCAGTTCTGCTTTGAGCGTTTTAAAAAAAACTCTCAGCCGGTGCATTGTCCCAACAATTACCTTTACGGCTCATGCTTTGCGTAATTCGTTTTCCAGGGTTCAACAATTTGGTAAACTCCTCACAGGCATATTGAATACCACGATCCGAATGAAAGAGCAAATTCCGGCCTATAGGACGCCTCTGGCAAACTTGTTTGAAGGCAGGCACGCTGGTTTGCGCGGCGCTCATGTTCTTTGACAACGACCATCCCAGAATTTATCGATCGGCCAGATCCATGACCTTAGTCAGATATAACCAGCCTTATTCGCTTGGGAGGTAGGTGATATCGCTCACCCAGACCTGTCCCAAATGAGAAGGTGAAAAATGGCGGTCCAGCAAATTTGGTGCTACTGGACGATCATGTTTGGAATCGGTAGTTACCACCCATTTTCGACGTATTTTGCTGGCGATCCCCATTTTCTGCATAAGGCGGGCAACGCGAGGACGACTGATTGTATAGCCTTGGCGAAGCAATTGCTGGTGAATACGCGGTGCCCCATATTTTTTCTTTGAGTCTTCCCAGATTTCTACCATCTTTTTTTCAACTTCTGGTTTTCAACAGCCCGGGGCGAAGGTGGCCTAGTTAAGCAACGGTACTAACCGCTTCGGCTGACCCCGAATACCTTCGACATCTTCTCAATGGGATATACGTGGTTATAATCGGCCATAAATTGATAGATCACCCATTTTTCTTGGAAAAGATGCCAATGGCCTTTTTTAGGATATCGCGCTACATCCGCAAATCTTCATTCTCTTTCTTAACACGGTCGAGCTCTTCTTGCTCAATGGATTTTTTCTCAACACCCTGGCCTGGGAAACTGGTGTCTTTATCATCGTGATACTCCCTTCGCCAGCGATAAATCAATTCGGCCTGAAGGCCTAACTCATCGGCTAATTCCTTGATATTATCACGTATATGGCTTTGCTGGATCACATCAAGTTTATATTCTTTAGTATATGTTTTTCTTCCCTTTATATGATTCATTGAATAAATGGTCATGGTTTGGAGTTCCGCTCCAATTTATGACTTAACCCTCTGTCCACAAAAATGTAGCACCTTCAACCGCATCCCGTATTCACGGGACGCTTGCGCTAGAGGTTGGGGTAAAAAGCTACTGACCTCCTCCCACAAACGTAGCTAGTTAGGGGAAGCTTTCGTCAACAATATTGCATCATCCACTACAACGCTCGCAGGAACTATCTCACGCTGAGAGGTTGTTTACGGCCATTGACCACATTAACCCACCCCTACGTCCCTCTCTGGAAGGGAAACTCGTTGGTGGAATTTGGGTTGTTTGTTGATTTCTAAAGTTCATAAGTGCAATTGGATTACCGTCTGTACGTGAATGACCCTGGGAGTTTATTTGGCTTGTCGCCTCATTTTTAATTTTGAATTTTTCATTACCACTTCACGCCTTAAATATGTGAACATCATTTTTAGCTACCACCCCCCGCATGGCATTCCTCGTATCCACGACACATTCACTCCACTCCGCTAATTCAGCATAATCGATTGTAGAATGATTGGTAGAAATCAGCACCGCATCAAATTCATAAACGGTTTCTTTATTCCATTCAATGGATTTGGTACCGGTCCAGTCCGAATGTTCACGGGTTGGAAGTACTTCAGGGATAAAAGGATCGTAATATGCTACTTCTGCCCCTAATGATTTCAACAGATCAAAGATCTTAAAGGTTGGGGATTCCCGCATGTCGTCCACATCCGGTTTGTAGGCGAGTCCGATCACGAGGATTTTGCTGCCGTTCATGGCTTTTTTATGGGCGTTCAGGGCCAGCATGGTGCGGTCCACTACATAGCTCGGCATATTGGTGTTCACTTCTCCGGCCAGCTCAATGAAGCGGGTGTGTTTTTCAAACTCGCGGGCTTTCCAGGTCAGGTAAAACGGGTCAATGGGAATACAGTGTCCGCCCAGTCCGGGTCCGGGCGTAAATTTCATAAAGCCAAAGGGCTTGGTGGCCGCGGCGTCAATCACTTCGTGTACGTCAATACCCATGGCTTCATACACCACCTTCAGCTCATTTACCAGGGCAATATTCACCGAGCGGAAGATGTTTTCGGTCAGTTTTACGGCTTCGGCTGTTTTGCAATCACTCACCGGCACGGTTTCCACAATTGCGGTATCGTACATTGCCAGCGCCAGCTTGAGGGCTTCGGGGCCATGTCCGCCCACCACTTTGGGGATTTTGGCGGTATTAAAATCAGCGTTGCCTGGATCTTCGCGTTCGGGGCTGTAAGCTACATAAAAATCGGTTCCTGCTTTAAGGCCTGAGTTCTTTTCCAGGATGGGGATCATCAGCTCTTCGGTGGTCCCCGGCCAGGTGGTAGATTCGAGGATCACGAGTTGTCCTTTCCGCAGATGTTTGGAGACGGTTTCAGTGGTTTGTTCCACATAGCTCATATCCGGCTCGCGGTGCTGGTCGAGCGGGGTGGGCACGCAGAGCAATATAGCATCGGCTTCATTGAGGCGGGAGAAATCGGTGGTGGCATCGGCAATATCAGAATTGGCCAGTGCCTCCATCATCTCGGTGCCAAGGTGCTTAATGTAGGGAATGCCGTTTTTCAGGTTTTCCACCTTTTTTTCATCGATATCAAAACCAAGCACCCGCATGTCATTATTATGAAAGGTCCACATTAATGGTAAACCCACGTACCCCAAACCAATAATACCAACCGTAAACTGTTTTTTTTGAATTTTATTTAACTGCACATCTATCATAGCAAATGATTTAATCCTCTGAATTTATTTTGTCTAGAATAGTAAGCAGTGATTCATCAACTGTTGTTTTATCCGTATCAATGACTATTGTATGTTCATTGCTCATTTCATGTTGTTCGTCATAACCCGTAAGACCCTTTATTTCGCCTTTTTTTGCCTTGTCATAGAGTCCTTTGGGATCTCTTTGTTGGGCGGTCTCCGGTTTGCAGGTTACTAATATCTCGTGAAATCTTCCTTCCGGAAATAATAACTTCACTTTGGCCCGGTCTTCAGCGTAGGGCGATACAAACGTACAGATTACAATATTTCCATGTTCAAAAAATAAACGGGCTACTTCACCAACACGACGAATGTTTTCGGATCGATCTTGTTTGCTAAAGCCAAGGTCGCCGTTGAGACCATGACGTACCTGGTCACCATCGAGTAATATTGTGTGTTTTCCTAATTCCCAAAGCTTTCGCTCCAAAGCTTTGGCTATCGTCGATTTACCGGAACCCGAAATTCCGGTAAACCACAATACCATTGCTTTATGACCGTTGCGTTTTTCACGCTCCTCACGATCAATATTCCACGGCTCCCAAACTACGTTGGGTGAAATCTTGCGATTATCTTCTGTAATAGCGTTAGTATCGTTATTTGTATCAGAAACTTTCCCTGTAGTTTTTGAACGTATCATTCCTGCTCCTACGGTAACATTGGAAGCTGGGTCGATAATAATGAAACTACCGGTTTTCTGATTCGACCTGTAGGCGTCGATAAATACCTTTTGAGCAGTTGTTAGTCGAACGCGCCCAATTTCATTAAGTAATAATTCATCTGAAGTCTCTCGCTCCAGCGTATCCACGTTCATACGATAGATAACTTCGTCAATATACACTAACGTAGTTTTGGTGCTATGCATGAGCAAATACTGCCTGCCTGTTTGCATAGCTTCTTCATTCATCCAACATAGATAGGCTTCAAACTGCGAGGTGACCTCTGGTACGTTGTTTCGGCGTACAATCATGTCGCCTCGAGAAATGTCCACCTCGTCCTGAATGGTTAACGTAACCGAATCTCCGGGGAAAGCTTGCTCTACATTCCCGTCATAGGTTACAATTTCCTTTATTTTGCTGGTTGTTCGAGAGGGTAAAACCGTTATTTCATCCCCAACGCTAACTCTGCCGGATGCAATTCGCCCCGCAAAACCCCTGAAATTTTGGTTGGGACGGATTACATACTGTACAGGAAAACGAAAATCGACTGCATTATCGGATGCATCAACACGTACTGTTTCCAGATGATGCAGCAAGGTTGAGCCATTATACCATGGCATGAAATCCTTTTCTTCACCATTCTTATCAGTCCTACGTTTTGATACCACATTATCACCTTTCAGTGCAGATATGGGTATATAGGTGATATCCTGGATATCTAATTTTCGGGCAAACTCTCTGAAATCTGCAACGATTCGGTTGAAAACAGTCTCATCATAATCTACCAGGTCCATTTTGTTAACAGCAACAACCAGGTGGGGTATTTGAAGAAGCGATGAAATAAAGGCATGTCGACGAGACTGGGTTAAAACACCTTTGGATGCGTCAATTAAAACGATGGCAAGTTTGGCTGTTGATGCACCGGTAACCATATTCCGCGTGTACTGTATATGGCCGGGCGTGTCAGCTATAATGAATTTTCGTTTGGGCGTTGCAAAATACCGATATGCAACATCGATGGTAATTTTCTGTTCCCGTTCCGCTTTCAAGCCATCCGTCAAAAGAGCCAGATTGACTTCTTCTTCCCCACTGCTACGGGACGTCTTCTCTATCGCTTCCATCTGATCCTCAAATATGGACTTGGAATCATAGAGGAGACGACCAATTAAGGTGCTTTTTCCATCGTCAACACTCCCTGCCGTTGTGAAACGAAGCAGGTCCATATTCAGATAGTGGGTATCAGGCTCTGGAGTTAAAATCATTGAATCTATGTTTACTTTTTTTTAAAAATTTAATACACACTTTATTAGAAATAGCCTTGACGTTTTCTGTCTTCCATGGCTGTTTCACTGCGTTTGTCGTCGTGACGATTTCCGCGTTCAGTCTGTCGGGCTGCAGCTACTTCCTGGATAATTTCATCCATATTAGAGGCAGAAGAAAGAACCGCACCTGTGCAGGTAGCATCCCCGATTGTTCTAAATCGTACAACTTTTGTGACTATTTCCTCTTCCGGTAAACGATTGACAAATTCCGTATCCGCTAGCCATACGCCGCGACGGTTAAAAACCCTACGCTCGTGTGAAAAATATATTTCCGGAATTTCAATTTTCTCCTGAGCGATGTACTGCCAGATATCCATCTCGGTCCAGTTACTAATTGGGAATACACGAAAGCTCTCTCCCATATTTTTTCGACCGTTGTAAAGGTCCCATAATTCTGGACGTTGATTTTTGGGATCCCATTGTCCGAATACATCTCTATGGGAGAAAAACCGTTCTTTGGCACGCGCTTTTTCCTCATCCCTTCTTCCTCCCCCAAGCGCTGCATCAATCTGATGCTCTTTCAACGTATCCAAAAGGGTTACGGTCTGCAGAGCATTACGACTGGCATCCGGCCCGGTTTCCTCCTTGACTCTGCCTTTTTCAATGGATTCCTGCACACTTCCAACAATCAACTCTACACCAAGACGTTTCACGAGATTATCCCTGAATTCGATCGTCTCAGGGAAGTTGTGCCCGGTATCAACATGTAATAGTGGGAAGGGTATTTTAGCTGGATAAAATGCTTTTAACGCGAGGTGAACCATCACAATGGAGTCTTTACCTCCTGAAAATAACAGTGCGGGTCGTTCAAACTGCGCTGCGACCTCCCGCATGATGTAAATTGCTTCGTCTTCGAGTACCTTCAGATGTGCATTCTTCATTTCAAATATTAATTATATTTCCAATTTACTATTAAAATCGTAACTGCCATAAGGATTAGGGTTACCGGAAAGCCTGCTTTTGCATAGTCACGAAAACGATATCCACCGGCACTCATAACCATGAGATTAGTCTGATATCCAATAGGGGTTAAAAAGCTGGCCGAGGCTGCAACCGCCACGGTAACGGCCACAGCATGTGCAGACAAACCCGCTTCAATCCCAATAACCAATGCAACGGGTAGCATCAATACTGCGGCAGCATTGTTGGTGATAAGCTCGGTAAGAACGTTGGTTGTCAGGTATAACGCCAGTATGATAGCAACAGCACCAAAAGGTTTGCTATAATCAAGAAGTATGGTCCCCAGATATGTAGCCAGTCCTGTGGTTTCAAATGCCTGCCCGAACCCAATAGCAGACGCAATCACAACCAAAACCGGTAAATTCAATGCACTACGAACACTGTTTTTGGGTAAACTCCCTGTAATCACCATCAACGCAGCTGCTGCTAGCGCTGCGGAAACCATGGGGAGTATTTCTAAACTAACCGATAAGACTAAGGTAACCAGTATTCCCAATGCCCACTTTGACTTATTGGCGGAAGTAGCAATACGTGTACCCTTTGACAACACTACATAAAAATTATCCTTATCACTACCAAAACGCTCATCAAAACCAACTTTCGACTCAATTAAAAGCAAATCACCAGGTTTGACAGCAATGTTACCCAAAGCACCACGAATCGCTTCATCCCGTCGTTGAATTCCCACAACGACTGCATGGAATAATTCCCTGAACTGTATTTCTTTTAGTGTTTTCCCTACTAGGATTGAAGTAGGAGCAACTACAGCTTCAAATAGTGGTAATTCATCCGCTACATTTTTTAATCTGGGAACTGCCCGATCCAGACCTTTTTCAATTGCTAACTGATTAACAAAGTCTACATCACCCATAAGGGTAAGTACATCACCTGACTGCAAAATAAATTGGGGACCTATTGGTCCAATAATCTGCCTGTTTCTGTATATATGAGTCAAAAAAGCCTTTTCCAGTGCACGCAGACCTGCCCTATCTACCGTTAAACCATCCAGCTTGGAATTTTCCGGTATCTTGTAATCGAACTGATAGCCGTTTGACTGAGTATTACTGTTAAGTTTAGTGTTATTTACGCGGCTTGGAAGCCATTTATAACCAATTAGATTAAAATAAGCGATAACGAGAGTTATTGCGGGTATTCCAATCCATGATAGTTCAAACATAGTTAACGGTTCATAACCCCGTTCATCCAGCATTCCAGAGACTACAAGGTTGGTTGATGTCCCTATGAGTGTTATCATTCCGCCAATAATTGCTGCGTAGGACAATGGAATAAGCAATCGTGACGCACTCTGCTGTGTGCTGCCAGACCAGCGCGTCACCTGCGGTATCATCATGGCTACAATGGGCGTATTGTTCAGAAAAGCAGATGATACACCGGTAATCGTCATCATTTTAGTCAAGACCCACCGGTAGCCGGTATTTGGTTTAAAAATAAAACGTTCAATAGCATACAACGCACCTGTTCGCTGTACTCCTGCTGCTATTATAAATAATGCCCCAACTGTAAAAACAGCCGGGTTTGAGAAACCACTAAAGGCTTGTTGCGGTGTCAAAACCCCGGTGACCAGTAAAACTGTCAGTCCCCCCAGGAACACATAATCCGGCCTGACCGTATCTCTTATCAGCAGCATCAGCATACCAGACAGTGACGCCAGTGTGATAAAGCTATCCGTCATGATAAAAAATGAGTGATAACTTTTTAAGAGAGTACGTGTTCCCGCCAAAAATCAGCCTGATCCCCCGTTGTCAGCAGCGGTGGATTCAGTAAACTTGGTTTATTATAAACCAGCATCGCCCCTGATAACGTACCCAAATATCCGCCGGCCTCCTTAATAATTGCGTGGGCGGCGGCAGTATCCCATTCATACGTGGGAACATCTCTCAGATAAACATCCGCTTTACCTTCGGCCACCAGACAAAATTTTAGCGAACTCCCCATGCTTAACCGTTTAGCATCTGGAAAGCGCTCAACGAGATTGGCAACCATAGCTCCTGCATGATCTTTGCTGGCAACCAACACAATATTCATTGAATCAAGCTCACGGGTCTCAATGCGTTTCACCCTTTTCCCTTTTCTTCGAAACGAACCTTCCTCTTCTTTGGCATAGTACGTCACCGACTCAGCAGGAACATGGATTACGCCCAGTACCGGCCTGTCTCTCTTAATTAAGGCTATGTTAACGGTAAATTGTCCCGTTTTTTTTAAAAACTCCTTGGTCCCGTCCATAGGATCAACACACCAAAAATACTCCCAATTCATCCGTTCTTCATACGGAATTTCTTTCCCTTCTTCCGATAGTACAGGTATTCCGGGAAAGATTTTCTCCAGTTCCGTTTTGATTATGGTATGAGCCCTTAAATCTGCCCTTGTAAGCGGTGACTTATCTGCCTTCGTATCATACTGAGGTGCTAACGTGTCATACTCCTCTAAAATAGCAAACCCGGCCTTTATAGCGATGTCGATTATTGAATCAATGTTGACATCACTCAGATTTATAATAGCCATTTTACAAATCCCTTATTGTGCGATAAAGCAACAGCGTATTTAATACCGTTCCAACAACAGGGGAATAGGCTCTGACATAATCTAAGAAGTTAGGTTGTCTTCGTACCCGAATAATCACCGTATCGAAGTTTTCCATTCTTTTCTCAAAGAAGATGGGTGTAACACTCCCATCCACCGGTTGAATAAGCTGCATGCTCTCCCCTGTGTCACGGTTGGAGATATTAACCTCAATAAACACCTTACTCCAGTCCAGGTCGGTTTCACTGGTTCGCAAGCGGATAGGGCCGCGCGCATAGGCCAACATCTGGGCCAGGTTTATACCTCGCGGAACCAAATACGTACCCGGTAGCTGCACATCACCCCAAACCAAAATGGTATCTGCAATTTGGGTGGGTTCAGCTACTCGATAGTGGGCTTCGCCTAGTCGAAAGTTCTGGCTTTGATAAACATTGTTTGATTGAGCCAGTAGCATGGTTAATGAACCAAAGCAAAACAAAGGAAGTATTAAAAGTGTTTTTACTAAGCTTTTTTTCATCTTTTAAGCTTCCTCGTGGTATTTGTCGTAGCTTTCGTATGCATATTTATAGTAATAACTGCTATAGTAATATCCGGTGGACTTCTTCGGATCAAAGGCCGTCATGACCGTACCGATAACATTTGCTTTTACTTTTTTGAGGTTGTCGATGGTCAGATCCAGTTCGGGCGACTTGGTCTGGTTAAATCGTGCCACCAATATCACACCATCAGCTTCTCCAATCAGCGGTGCAGCATCAGAAATAATTCCGAAAGGTGGGGAGTCAATGATGATATGATCGTAGTCGTTTTTCACACTGCGAATCAGCTCCCGAAGTTTCGCACTACGCGTAATTTCCGCCGGATTGGGTGGCCGTTTACCTGAGGTCAGAATCTCAACCCCAGGAACCAGGGTTTTTTGAATCACATCAGTTGGTTCCTGGCCACCAAAAAGGATGTCCATAGATCCCGGTTCTTGCTCCCGACCGAAATAACTATGTACACGGGGTCGACGAAAATCACAGTCGACCAGTAATACGCGCTTACCGGCTTCGGCAAGGGCAACGCATAGATTCGTAGATACTGTAGACTTGCCTTCACTCTTATTCGCCGAAGTCACGATAATGGTTTTGAGGGGGTTATCCGGCTGGGAGTAACTGACGTTGGACTGCAATCGACGAAAGGACTCTGCAAGGGGCGAAATCGAGTCCAACACCATAACCAAACCCGTAGATAGCGTATTCCCCCGAATGGTCACATACTCTGCCCCGTCGAAGTTCTCCTTGATATGTCTATTCATATCCGGGATGATGGTAAGCAGAGGATACCCTTTCTTCATGAGCTTGTCGATACTGGAGATCTCCACTTTAAAGAACTCACGAATGGATACAAATCCGACGGCAATTACTCCACCTAACATGAGACCGACCAAAAGGATTATCATTTTCCTGGGAGCAACAGGACTACGTGGAATGAAGGACATATCTACTACGCGTGCCAAACCGCTCTGGGTCTGTTCCCAGAGGGCGGTCTCTGCCGCTTGCTGGGAAATCAACAAAAATAATTGCTCGTTGATTTGCATATTCCGCTGGTAACGAGCCATTTCGATCATATTATCGGGTAGGTCTTCAAAAAAAGCTCTGTACTCTGCAGCCCGCTCTTCCAGGAGATTGCGCTGGGCTTCGAGTTGTTGTCGCTCTACTTCCAGGAGCAGCACTTCATTCCGTAAGGTCATAAACCGGTTGGAGACGTTTCCATCACTCGACCCAAAAAAAGATAACCCCGCATCACTTTGAATGAGGTCATTGGTTAAACGTGCGATTTCTTCTCGTAGCCCTTCAATCTGTTGGTTGATTTCAATAAGACTCGGATCGTCAGGCGTATTCCGAAGCTGTGGATTACGGGATAGTAATAATGTACGCTGTGTTTCGCGATCCGCTAAAAAAACCTGTAATTGATTGATTCTCGGAGCAATCGATGCCGTTAGCTGCTCGGAAAGCCCGGGCGTGAGTCGATCTAGTTCCTGTTGATAGGCTTCTAGTGCCGAATTTGCCGCCACCAACTTCACCTGGATTCCCTGACTTTCGGCTTCCAAGGTAGAAAGCGTTTCAATCAACTGCTGAGCCTGCGCGTCCAGTTGCACCAGTTGATTCTGGTTCATGAAATCCCGTAACTGCTCTTCGCTGTAGTTGAGCTGCATGCTTACTTTATCCAACTCACTGTCCAGAAAATCGATGGCATTGCGAGCCTGGGAGCGGTTAATCCGGGTCGACACATCGGTGTACGTTTCAATGGCCAGGTCTACTACACGGGAGGCTTCGTAGGGGGATGGGCTGCGGTAGCTTACTCGGAGTAGATTCGAGTTACGATCCGCACGGGTAAAGGTCAGGTTACCGTAAAGGCGTGCAAAGACGGTATCCGCTGTCACAATCGACGAATCCTCCGGAAAGGCACGCCAGATAACCGGGTAAAGTCGACCATCCGGCTGGTAACGCTCATCGTAAATTCGCTGGGCCAGTTCTCCAGTAAACGTACGCGACTGTAAGACATGGATTTCATTTTCAATACTGGACCCCATCCCTATCCCGAAATTCGACACCATGAGGTTACTCAGATCGGATCCGGCCATGGAGTATCGGTTTCCGGCTTCTGTAATTTGGAGGCTTCCGTTGCTTTCGAAAATAGGAATCTGGGATTGGGCATAGATATATGCTGATACGCCACCCAGTAACGTCAGCGTGATAATGATCCACTTATTATGCCAGAGGAGCCCGAAAATCTGGAGGAGATCGATTTCATCGTCATTATCTTCTCGCTGAAGGCCGGCTTGTCCGCTATACTGGTTGGCGATTTCCTCGCCCCGGTAGCGTCCGTTATATCCGTTCGTGTTATGTCCGTTGGTATCCGTCATGCTGTAAAAATTGGTTGGCGTCTGAACTGCATCCTTAAATATACTTGAAATTGCTGAATCGCCGGCTATAAAGCCTGCAGGGCTTCCAGCTGGGCCGGGGTGAGGGTGGCGTGGATTTCGGTGCCGAGGGCTTCGATGCGCAGGATGGCCTGGTTGGCGTTGGTGTAGGTGATCAGTTCGCCGGCGCGACCTTTAAGGGGTCCGTCGGTGATGCGAACCGGGGTTCCGGGCTCGAAGGGGCGTACGTCAATGCTGTCGGCATCGGCGCCTTCGAGCAGCAGGCGGATGGCCTGAATCTCATCGTCGCGGATTTCCGCTGGTTTGCCGCACCAGTGTACACATCGGCTGACGCCGGGGTCTTCGAGAATGCCGATGCGTTGTTTTTCATCGACGTTGGCGAAGATGTAGCTGGTGAACAGGGGTTTGGTGACTTTTTTCCAGCGGTCGCTCCATTTGACCTTGACCTGTACGGTGGGGCAGTAGATTTCGTAGTCCTGCTCCTCCAGGCGTGCGGCCACTTTAAGTTCGTGGCGGGGTCGGGTATAGAAGGCGCGCCAGGTCATGCCTTATTCCCCATAAACCAGCATGCGGGGTTCCGGGATGTCTTCGAGTTCATGGGGCTTGACGATCATGACGCGGATTTTGCGCTCTACGAGGCGCTCGGCTTTGTCAATGAGCGAGGCCAGGTAGGGCCGGTCCAGGGTTTCGGCCACGATGGCCAGGTCAATGATGTTTGAGTCGAGCCCGCGGGCGAGTTGCCCGGTGAGGTAGACGCTGAGGGGTTTGCCCAGTTTGCCGGTGATCTGGTCGAGCACCTTGTCTACGCCGAAGTGTTTCATGGCCAGGCTTTGCAGCTCGGTGAACAGCGGGTAGCTGGTGTTGACGGCATACATTTTTTTGTTGCCTTCCTCGTAGGAGCTCAGGATTCCGGCGCTTTCGAACCGGTTGAGTTCCATGCGGATGGAATTGGAGTTTTCATCGAACTCCTTTTCGAGTCCGCGCAGGTAGGCGGCCTGGCCGGGGTTCAGGAAGAACCGGAACAGGAGTTTGATACGGGTTTTATTGGATATGAGTACGTCGAGCACAAGCTGAGGGGTCTGTCGGGCGTATGGCTGCGTTGGTTGGGCGCCGGGGATGGTGGCGGCGGTTGGTTCTTGCCGCTGGGTTGTTCGTGGGCGGTTTCGCTTCTTACCGCGGGATTGTTCGTGGCCGGCGGTTGATTCGGGCTTGAAGGCCTTGCCGCGGGGCCGGTATTTGTTTCGGGTTTCGGGCCTTTTGGGGTACCGGTTTGTAATCCGGTCTTTTGGGCCTTTTTTCGGCCGGTTATGGCCGGTTTTCGCTGTTTTATACCGGTTTTTGCCACGGCTTCGCCGTCGTCAGTCCCATTGTTGGTGTGGGACCGCGGTGGCGGGAAGATCGTGCTCGTCCGTGGGTGCAACGCCCGGTGCAGGGTAATGTTCCCTGTTTTTCGGGCAGGCGCGGACTCCGTTGGGGGAGTCGGTTGCCGTGGTTGCATGCCGTGCGGGCAAGCCGGTTATGTGCAACAGACGGTATGGCACGGGGCCGTACTATTGAGTAAAAAAGTTACTCATTACAGGGAGGCGGTGAATTGCCGTGATTTGTGCACGGAAATCGTGGATTACATACAGATTGGGTGGAGAAGCGTATTGATTGTGCTAAGTCCTCTCGTGTTGTTGTCCTTTTTGCTCTCTGAAATTGTGTAAAAGATTTACTCTATTCATCTATTGTTTAGCAAAGATAGGTCGGTGCCGTTCAGGTAGCAAACATTTTTTTGTGTTCTGTAAACATTTGTTGCGCTGGAAACGCTTTCATAATGATTTTCTAATGGTTGTAAAGGGGGGGGGGGGTTCAGTTGTAGCGCCATCGGGCTATGCGGGTCTGTATTATACAGACAGGGCACAGAGAGAGCACCTCTCCCACTTTCGTTGTGAAATTTGTGACAAAAAAGGTAAGAATTCGGGGTTTGGCGACTCTATATAGATAACGCCCGGAACGTCCGGGTGACCAGGTGTTAGCAGAATGGAGGCATGACGGGGTCATCGGATCATATTTTCAGGGAGAATGTAGCGCCGGTGTTTGAGGTCTTTGTAAGGGAGGTCCTGGGCGTTCGCACACAATCCCTGGAGCGGGTAGAGCTATCGCAACCCAAAACCAGCGAGCGTGAGCCGGATTACCTGCGCAAAGTTGTACTGCAGCCTTCCGGAGAACCGGTGATTATGCACCTGGAATTTCAGACAAAGACAGACAAGCTCATGCACCTGCGCATGTTGGAGTACAACGCGCTGCTTCGCAGGCGGTTTGGCATTGGCGTACGGCAATATGTACTCTTGCTGAAAGGTAAAGGATCTACTATGCGCACGGAGATAAAAGAAGACAACCTCTATTTTCGTTATGAGCTGGTACATATGAGTAAGGTTAAATTTGCCCCACTGGTTGAGTCGGGTGTACCGGAGCTCATTGTGTCCTCCGTGTTAGCCGATTTCAAGCGAAAAGACGCCGCGGCAATCATCCGGCGCATTCTGGTCACCCTGCGGCAGGCGGTCCCGGATGAGCGTGACCTTCAAAAATATTTGACACAGTTAGACCTTTTGTCACATATTAGAGACTATGACAACATTGTAATCAACGAGATTGATGATATGGCATTTACCTACGACATAAAACGTGACGCGCGGTATCAGCAAGGTATTGAGCAGAGTGCTCACAACATTGCCCGCGAAAGTTTAAAAAACGGTGTTAGTATTCAGTTAACCGCTAAAATCACAGGTCTATCATTAAAAGCTGTAAGGGAAATCA
>LIHN01000014.1 GCA_001314545.1 Bacteroidetes bacterium HLUCCA01 | reverse complement strand
GCTCGCCAGGTATCTTGGATGCGTATTTACGACTATCGAGCCCTTTGCCGGGGTCTTTTTTTGGTCATCACCTGCACGCATCGTTTGCATAGCTTTTCTCCTGCATGCCACTGCAGTTTACCGCTTTCACTGTGAAATTTGTGTGTGATTGTTCGTCGCGCTTTGGTAACGCTTCGCCAGCAGGTGCCAGACCATCGCGAGCTAAAAAAATATTTGACACAACTGGAAATTTTATCCAATTTTCGAGTACCAGGCAGAACAGTAATTGAGGAGATAGACAACATGGCATTTACGTATAACATAAAAACCGACGGTCGTTACTCCCGACCGTCACGAACGCGGTATAAATAGCGCATCATGGCTTCGTAGTCCGGACTCATGATTTTCTTGCGGCGGGCCATAACCAGCCGGGCCGTTTCCAGGGCTTTCTCCAGCTCAAATACATCGATTTTTTCGTCGGTGACCCAGCCAAAGGAAGGGATGTATTTCGGCGGGAAGTTGTTGGTGAGAATGCTGCTGCTCACCCCGCAGACGGTGCCGGAGTTGAACATGGAGTTGATGGCCGATTTGCTGTGGTCGGCTATGAACAATCCACAGAATTGAAGCCCTGAGTCCTGTAATTCGCCGGTTTCCCAGTCGTACACGCGGATTTTGGAGTAGTTGTTTTTCAGGTTGGAGTTGTTGGTGTCCGCCCCGAGGTTGACCCATTCGCCGATGACGGAGTTGCCGATGTAGCCGTCGTGGGCTTTGTTGCTGTACGCCTGAAATATCGCGGTACTCACCTCACCGGCGACCTTGCAATGCGGTCCGACCGTGGTTCCTTCGTAGATTTTGGCGCCCATCCGCACGGTGGAGTACTCGCACAGGGCTACGGGACCTTTGATCAGGGCGCCGCTCATGACGTGGCTGCCCCGACCGATGTAAATAGGTCCGTCGCTGGCATCGAAAACGCAGCCGGGATCCAGTCGGACGTCTTCTTCCAGGTAGACCTGGTTGGGGTTGATGGTGTAGAAGTGCTTGAGCGGCCAGTGGTTGAGGGTGCGCGAGGGCCGCATGAGCAGCAGATCGGCCTGGATCTGGTCGGCGTTGTTGTGGAAAAGGTCCCAGGCATGGTCGAGCAGGATGCCATGGTCGGTTTCGGTGAAGTCGATATGGTCGGCGAAGTCGATGGGCTGGATGGGGTATTTGCCTCCTCCCTGCTGCAGGTGCTCCTCGAAGCCGCGCATCCAGTCCTGCTGGCGGCGGTATTCGCGGGCGGTGTCCTCGCCGTTGAGTCGGACGATGACGGGGGTGCCGTTGCAGGTGAGTCCCTGGTTGGGCTGCAGGGCGTGGACAGCCTCGGCGATGCGTTTATGCGGCACGAAGCGGGAGTTGATCCAGATGTGGGCCTCGTCAGTGCGGGGCAGCGGGGAGTTGAATACGCCTTTGAGCCAGGGCCGCAGGGTTCGGGTGGCGTGGTTGATGTCCAGGATGTGTTTCCATTTCTCGCCGATGGTCAGGATGCCCAGCCGCATTTTGTCGAGCGGACGGGTCAGGGCGTTCGGATAGAAGCGCACCACGCGGGCGTCTTCGAAGAAGATAATATTCATAATTCGGTGTTTTCTCTCTGTTTTGGATCTCTCAAACGTTGGTTTGCCGACGCACTGCTGAACACGCCATCTAACCCCAATGCAGCGCCGGTGTTCCCCTCCGGTTTTGCCGTGCGTTAAAGGTCACGGTTTTCGCGGGGAGAATGCATCGGTAGATCTACGTAAAAGCGGTAGGTAGATTGGCGTATTTTGGGCGCATGGGGTGGGATTGGCTCCTGTATTATGGACCGCCGCCCCTACGGCGAGGAAAAAATATTGTACTGAATGAAAATATGTAATACTATAGTCATACTATGAGAACAGAATTGGTTACTACGCTTAAAAGGCAGGCTACAAAAGTCCTTAAAGAAATGCGGGAAAGCCAGGAACCGGTGCTTATCACGGAACCTGGTAAACCAATCGGTATTGAATATTAGTGCGCCTGGAACAGGCTCCTTCCAGGTTACCGACCAGCTTCTCTAAGCGAGGATATACTTCGAAAGGATTCACTCGGAGGATTTCCAGTAACTTCTCAATCCCGGAAAGTCGATAAACAAATTCGGGTAAGCCGTTAACCACAAAAATCTGATGATCGATTCAATACCTGCGCTGGCCATGATGCTTGCACTCAGCTACCTGCTGGGATCGGTACCTTCGGCCGTCTGGGCCGGTCGTGTAACCCGGGGCATCGACATCCGCGAGCATGGCAGCGGGAACGCCGGGGCCACGAATACCTTCCGTATTCTGGGCTGGAAGTCGGGTGTAGTGGTGTCGCTGCTGGACCTCGGAAAGGGCTACGTGGCCGCCGCGTATATCGGCGGTCTGGCCTTGAAATGGTCGGACCTGCCCACCTATACAGGCAGCTGGGAGACGGCCTCCCTGCTGGGAGTTTCGGCCGGGGTGGCAGCAGTGGTGGGACATATGTACCCGGTCTGGGCCGGTTTTCGCGGCGGAAAAGGGGCGCTGACCACGGCGGGCATGCTCTACGGACTGGAACCGGTTTCGATATCCCTCGCAATGGTGGTGTTTTTCGGGGTTTTGGCAACCTCGCGCTATGTATCGCTGGCTTCGATGAGCGCTGCGGTGAGCTATCCCGTTTTTCTGCTGATGCTCCGTCAATATTTCGGGTTTGAGGATATTGACGGAAGCCTGCTGGTGGTGAGCAGCGTGCTGATGGGGTTTATCATTTTGAAACACCGCGAGAATATCCGTCGGCTGCGCGAGGGTACGGAGCGTCGGGCCGACTTTTCCTCACGTTAACGCCGGAAGGAGCGCATTTGGCAGAAAATCGTCCAATCCTGGCAGGACTGCGTTGGCGACAGGCAGTAGTTTGTCACCATGCGAAATCTACGAGTATATCCGTCCACAGGGCTTTCCCTGCTCAGCGGCCTGATGATCGGGTTGTCGG
The DNA here is from genome assembly GCA_001314545.1 of Bacteroidetes bacterium HLUCCA01. Lineage (GTDB taxonomy): Bacteria > Bacteroidota > Rhodothermia > Balneolales > HLUCCA01 > HLUCCA01. Next base: position 15,741 of record LIHN01000014.1, on the reverse strand, counting down.
TGAATCATGGGGTCAACCTGGCGTTCCTGCTGCCCGTTTGTATGCTGGGCGTGTTCATCGCGCTGGAACGGTCGGCCGACTGGAAAAGCTGGATGCTGCACGGATGGGTGTTTTCCCTGGCAGCGATGTCGCTGGCCCTGCTGGGATTTGCCTGGGTGGAGCTGGTGGCGGGATCGATCATGATTCTGGTGGGTTCGGTGCTGTTTACCCTGCCGTTTATGGCGCTTTTTGTTGTACGGCGCTGGTTGGGTACCACCGATACCTGGAGCCTGGCCCTGCTGGGACTGATCTGGCCGCCGCATACCTGGTTTATCAAGGAGCATCTGCTTGGCTTTCCGATTACCCTGTTTGATATCAGCTTGTCGAATTACCCGGTGTTTATCCAGTTTATGTCGGTCACCGGGGCTACGGCCGCGGCCAGCTGGGTGATTGTGCTGAATGTGCTGGTGCTGCAGGTGGCGCGGTCGACCGGTTTAGCTGCAGCCTGGCATCAGAAGCGGTCGGTCCGGGTGGCGCTGGTCCTGGTCTGGTTTTCCCTGCCCCTGCTCTACGCGGCCTATGCCTACAGCGTTTTGCCGCGCTCGTTCACGGGATCGGTTACGGCGGCGGTGATTCAGCCCGGCTTCCCGGATCCATTGCTGGATCCCGACAGTGAGGAGTCGCAGCAGGCCATGCTGTTCAGGACGCTGGAGCTGAGTGAGGCGGCCCTGGCTGATACCTTGGCAACGGGTAGCCGGCCCGAACTGCTGGTCTGGCCGGAGGGCGAGCTTCCTTTTTCCATCCGCCATGATCCGGAGGGGCTCACCTTTATCGCCGACCGGGTGCTGCGATGGCAGACCTCGCTGATTACGGGTCTGTCGGATGTTGAGCCCGTGCGCGGCGCGCTCCCTCCCCTGCAGGCGTATCTCGGGCGCGATTATTTGCTGTACAATGCCGTGGCTATGGTTACCCCCCAGCTGGCCTGGCGGGTGCTCATGGAGAACGAGTCGGCCGGGGCGCTGCATGTGTACCGCAAGGTTAATCGCATGCCCTTTACCGAATATGTGCCCGGAAGCGAGCGTTTTCCGCGGCTGTCGGAGCTGGCTATGGAGTATGGCGAGCATCTGCATCTGAGTGCGGGGACGTCCGCTCCGCCGCTGGCTTTTTTCTCGGCGGGCCGCCCGGAGTCCTCCTCCCCTGCAGACGGTCGCGTAATCCGGGTGCTGCCCTACATCTGCTGGGACATCCTGTTTCCGTCCACCCATACGGCCGGGAACCTGCGCCAGGCCCAGCTCATCACCGCCCACACCAGCGGTCGCCTGTTTGGTCGCGACCTGAAAACGTCGCTGCTCGGCATGAAAAACTACACCCGATTGCGCAGCGTGGAAGCCCGGAAATCCATCATCAATAGTGCCAGCACCGGGTACAGCTTTTTCACCAACCCCTTCGGCGAAGTCAACGGTGTCATCGACCCGTTTACCTCCGGCTATTCTGTGGGCGAGGTTCCGTTGAGCCAGACCCTGACCTTATATCACCGATTCCCGCACGCCTTTCCGGGGCTGTGTGTCATTTTTTTGATCCTGCTGGTGGTTCTGCGCCGCTCAGCTGCCATTTTGTAACCCATCACCTCTGATCCCAAACCCATGAAGCACCACATAAACCATCATCCCGGCGCCGAGACTGCGCCGCAACTGCCGTATTTGAGTACCGGCGCTGTGTCCGGGCCACACAAGCCCGTCCATCCCTGCCCCATGAAATCCGGCCCGAGCCGTCCGTACGTTCGCCGTGAAACCCCGTTCCGGTCGTATACTCTGCTGAAACGGACCCTGCTTACCCTCCTGCTGGTCCTGCTGGCCGGAGATCTGCTGGCCTCCTCCATTCTGGTCGGCCGGGCGAATGTGAAAATCCGCACCGACATCGACCGTTCGGACTACGTCATGCCCAACGGCATGCAATTTCAGGAGGTGTACAATCTGCAGGCCTCGTATGCAACCACTCCAGATCTGGCCTTCACCCGTGCGACTACCCTCGGCGGCGATGGCATAACCCAGGTGGGCAAGACGGCCATTGATGCCGACGGCAACCTCTACGTCACGGGCGGATTTACCGGCACGTTGTCCTACGGCGGCGTGACCCTGGAGAGCTCCGCCGGGTACGATTTCTTCCTGGCCAAGCTGAATCCCGAGGGCGAGGTACTCTGGTACCGGGTAGCCCGTGGCAGTGAAACCATCGACGATGCATTCTCCCTGGACGGCGGCCTGGCTCTGGCCATCGATCAGCTGGGTCAGGCCTATGTGGGAGGCGCCTTTGTGAAGCAGCTGACCTTCCTGGACGAAACCGGAGCGCCGCTGACTACCCTGAGTGACGGTCGCGATGACGACCTGATCAACCTCGAACCGTTTGTAGCGAAATACGATCGTGACGGGCAGCTGCTGTGGGCTGAAGGCGGCAACAGTGGAAGTCCGGCCGCCGAAAACAGCCTGCATATCGGTATCAACACCGTCAACTCCATCATCATCGACCGGGAGGGGTATCCCTACGCAGCCGGTGGTTTTGCCGGAACCAACCTGTTCGGCGAGGAAGTGAGCGTGAACGGAGAGTCCGACTTTTTCGTCGTTTCGCTTGACAAAGACGGCAGCTCCCCGTTCTGGGCCGATGTGATCGGAACGCCGGACTGGGATTATGCGAAATCCATTTCTGTAGATTCACTGGGCTACCTGAACATTTTGGGCGTAGTGGGTGAGGGTCGGATGGATCTGACCGACTCGGAGCAGTACTGGGACAATGACACCGGCAGCGATGATACCTTCGTGATCAGTTACGATATCAATGGCGAGTGGTATTTTGTAGGGTTTCTTGGCGCCGGTGATAATATAGTTGGCAACAGCGTGGCCTCTGCCCCGGACGGATCCATCTATGTGTCGGGCTTTTTCGGCGGATTTGCCAGCTTTGACGGCTCTTCGCTGTCCGCCTCCTCCATCGGTGAGCGCGACGGATATCTGGTCAAGTACGATCTGAACGGGGAACTGGAGTGGGTGCAGCAGTTCGGATACGGGCTGGCCACGGCCGATGTGGTGCTGGTGGATCTCAATGAGGATGTGATTGTACTGGGCCGGTATTGGGAGAGCGTCATTTTTGATATCTACAGCGATGAGCCTGTGATTCTGAGCACGGAGTCGGAATCGAATATTTTCATGGCGAAGTTCGATGCGGACGGGAATTTCATCTGGGCCCGGAATGTGGAAGGGTCCGGGGCGGAGAGCCGCGACTTTGTGTATGACGAGGAGACCCGTCCGTTTGGTACCAATCCGCTGGACATTGTGGCCTCATACCGTGAGGGCGTTGAAATCACGCTCACCGGCGACTTCGACGGGAGTCTGCAGCTGGATGACATTGCGTTGTCGGCCAACGGAAACCGGCTGGTGTTCATGGGGGTGATGCCCGCCGGGGAGTCGGTGGATCTGCATGATGAGGGTCTGGGCTTGCCGGGTGCGGTGACCCTGATGCCAAACTATCCGAATCCGTTCAATCCCTTCACTACGCTGGCTTTTGCTTTGCCGGAAGCCGGCGAGGTGCAGCTGGAGGTCTTCTCGATGACCGGTCGGCGTGTGGGAACGCTGGCCAAAGGCCTGTATGCGGCCGGCGAGCACCGGGTATCGTGGGATGCGTCCGGGCTGGCATCGGGCACGTATGTGTACCGACTGCAGGCCAACGGCATTACACAGACACGGAAAATGACGCTGATAAAGTAAATTATTTCAATATTTTGCGGGTTGCGTGGCGGCTTTCGCCGCCACGCGCCGTACGGTGTAACCTGCTCTGCCAACGTGTTGCTGCTTTGATGCTTCCAAACCTGTTTACCATCCCGTGGCTGCGGCTGCCGGCCGGCGGTGCCGTGCTGCGGTCTGTTGGGGGTGTGGGGCTGCGGGCTGCTCTGCTGCTGGTGCTGGCCCTGATGTCGGTGCGGGCTTCGGTGGCAGCTGAACGACCGGTCGCGGCAGCGCAGTCTGCGCAAGACCGGGTTGAAACAGGCCACCTGACAGTCATCCCGGTGCTCTCGGAGCAGCCGATCGCAGCAGCGCAGTCTGCGCAAGACCGGGTTGAAACAGGCCACCTGACAGTCATCCCGATGCTCTCGGAGCAGCCTGTCGCGGCAGCGCAGTCTGCGCAAACAGGCCCGCTGGCAGGCCGCGAGCCGGCAGATCGGGCAGCCGCGACTGAACTGCCAAATCGGCCGGTGGTCACCGACCTGACCGGCATTACCAACCGGTTCGGCAATATGCTCCTGTATATAGCTGATGGGTGGATGGTAACCCCCTCGGCCCCGGACTCCATCGTACATGGTCCGAGTCTGCCGGACGGTGTGGCCGTACACAGCCTTCATGCCGATTCACTGGCAACTGTTCTGGGTCCGGTCCGCTATGGGTGGGCCGAGCTCGTCTTTACGGTAGATCCCCGGACGGCGCAAGACCCCTGGGTCATGCGCGGACGAGGGTACGGGGCTTCCCGGATGTGGCTGAATGGTCGACAGGTATTTCAGCATGGGACGCCCTCGCCCTACCCGGCAATGGAAATTCCGGGACGGTATCACTCCATCCGCACCGGACCGGCACAGCTGGAAGCAGGCGCGAATTACCTGCTCGTTGAGTTTTCCCATCATAAGGTCCCCGAGTGGCTGCATGCGGTACGCACGGATGGTCTGAATTACCATCTTGCGCTGTTGGCTGAACCCGTCAACCAGGCCTCGCTGGAGGATTTCTACCGAAAACGGATATTTTCGATGGGAGCGGTTTCACTGGTGCTGTTCCTCCTCGCCCTGATACATGGCTATCTCTCGGTCAAATCGGTACATCGCTATCATTATTATGCCTTCTGGACCAACCTCCTACTCCTGCTTCATGCCGTTTTGCAGATGGGTGACGCGCTTTTTGGGTGGTCCGGCGCTATGGTGGCGGTGATTCTGCTCAGCCATCCTGTACTGTTTCTGCTGGTAATTTACACCATGATCCACGTCACCGGCTCGTACTACCAGCTGGTCCTGCCTGACCGACTCCTGCGCGGAGTTTTGTACGGAAGTATCGTGCTGGTTGTGTTTGCCAGCCTCTGGTACAGTCCGCTGATCAATTACGTGCTCCCGATTGTGTCGGGCCTGACCCTCGTATATGCCTTCTACCTGCTGCGGATGGCCCTGAAAACATTTCCTGTGTACCGCATAGCCCTGGTATTTTCGGGTTTTGTGATGATGCTTGCGGGTGCTTTTGTGTATGCGGTACTTTACATTCAGCTGTTTCCCCAGAGCCACATGCTCTACTTTCTGGCCATACTGCTGGTTTACGTGGGGGTTCCGGTGAGCTTCACCCTGTCCATCGCCCTGAATTTTGTGGATATTTTTGAGCAGATGGAGCAAAAAGTGCTTGATCGCACCCGCGAGCTGAAAGAAAAAGAAGCCTTTAAAACACGGTTTTTCCTGAACGTATCGCACGAGCTGCGCACGCCGACCACCATTCTGGACGGGTTGCTGCAGAAGGCTGCCCGTGGCAGTGAGCCTAATGCGGGGGTTCATATACCGCCGGAAGATGCCTCCCTGGTGCTTCGTAATGTACAGCGATTATCGGCGCTGGTGCAGCAAATCCTCCAGTTGTCCGGCTCGGACCAGGGCGAGCTGAGCCTGAACCGCAAGCATTACCGCCTCGATGAAATCATCCGCAGTGTGCTGGACATCAATCAGTCGTTCATCGGCTTACGACATCAGCAGGTCGATTTTCGCAGCGGCACTCCGCATACCCTGGTGTTTGCGGACGGGGAAAAAGTGCATACTATTTTATCGAATGTGTTGCTGAACGCCTCCAAGTACGGTCCGGAGCGTAGCCGGATTCATGTTGAAACCCGGATTAATGAGCAGGAGGAACGGGTGGAGGTGGATGTAACCGATGAGGGCGAGGGGGTTGCTGCGGCGGACCGGGAGATAATTTTTGAGCGGTTTCATCGGCTGCAGCGGCCGGATAAGCCCTATGTGGAGGGACTGGGGATTGGTCTGGAGCTGAGCCGGTCGCTGGCGAGGCTGCATGATGGCGATCTGGTGGTGGCGGACAGTCCGGGCGGCGGGGCTTGTTTCCGGTTTACCTTGCCGCTGGATGCCGGTTTGACGGTGCACCGGGTCCGGGAGTGGGGGGAGTCTCCATCGCGGACGGTCGCCGGGGCTGCGGCAACGGTCGGTAGTACGGGCGCCGGGGAGTCTCCATCGACAGCCGTCTCCCTCCGACTCCTTCTGGTGGAGGACAATCCGGACATGAACGCCTATCTCAGCGGTCTTTTAAACGAGGTGGGCACGGTACACACAACCAGGAACGGGGTGGAGGCGCTGGATTTCCTGCGGCGGTCGGCGGTAGATATGGTGGTGACGGATTTAATGATGCCGGAAATGTCGGGCGGGGAGCTCATTGCGCACATGGCCGCCGACCCGGGCTTGTCGACGTTGCCGGTTGTAGTGGTTTCGGCCAAAAGTGATGTCGATGAACGGCTGCATCTGCTTCGGGTGGGCATTGTGGACTACATAACCAAGCCGTTTGATCCGGAGGAGCTTCGGCTCAAGATTGATAATTTGCTGCGTTTTTACCATCGCCGCGCGTCGTACCGGGTGGAGGTGGCCGCCGATGCGGTGCCGGGGGAGGTCTCGTTGTCTGATCGGGTGAAGAATTTCGTTTTGGAGCATATTTCGGATCCGGATTTAACAGCGACGCTGCTCGCGGATGCTTTTGCGATGAGCGAGCGTAACTTTTACCGCAAAATTGAGCGGGATTCGGGTATGACGCCGGCTGCGTTTATCCGCGAGGTTCGCCTGCAGTATGCGGCCCGGCTTGCCGAGGGTGGTGCGGATATACGGATGAATGAACTGGCCACGAGGGTTGGGTACCGGTCGGTGCAGACGTTCCGCCGTAATTATGTGGAGCGCTTTGGTGCGGCGCCGGGTGTTTGAAGGAGATGGTCACGGTGCGAAGTGCAGCGCGTGTTTTACACCATCGCAGATCTACGTAAATCGGGTGGGTAGATTGATGTATTTCGGGATAAACGGCCCGGTGTTGCAATACTTTTTTGCCTTACGCTGAAGCACAGGGGCTGTTAACCGATGAGGATGTTTGGCGCGAGATTTCATGAATGTGTTTACGGACACCCATCAATCGTAGTGCGTCCACATCCGAATAACTTTCACAACGTTTTCCTCTTCAAGAACCTGGTAAACCAATCGGTGTTGAATATTAATGCGCCTGGAATAGGCTCCTTCCAGGTTACCGACCAGCTTCTCAAAGGGAGGATATGCTTCGAAAGGATTCACACGGAGGATTTCCAGTAACTCCTCAATCCTGGGTTTTAGTCCGGATGAAGATGCTTTTTTGGCATCTTTCCTTGCCTGCTTTGTGTAGACGATTTTGTACCTGCTCATGTAGCGATGTTTACCAGTCGAGCTCCTCATCGGTTTCTTCGAGCGGCGTATTCAACCCTTCCACTATAGAGGCTGCCATACCGGGGATCGAAGACAAATAGAGCGTCTCCTGGATTGCCCGCCAATCTTCTTCACTTAGCAGAACGGCATTGGACCGTTTTCCCGAGATATGTACAGGTTCATGGGTTTCAGAGGCTTCGTCAAGCAATCGGTAGATATCTTTTCGGGCTTGTGTTGCGGTAATCGTTTTCATTGTAACATAAAATCTAGTTGAGAGATACCAGTAACGTACGCGATTGCGTACTCATTGTCAATGATCATGGTGAAGCCTTTCGGACAGTGCTGCGTTGTTGCCGGGTGATAGCATCCGTGGTCGCAGCCGGGGTATCTCAGGGCTCTCGCAGCGGTTCGGGGTATACGCCAGACGGGGCAGTCTTGGTACTGCTTTGGTTGTTATTGGTTTGCAGGTCTCGGGGCCGGGAGCATTTGAAACCTCCGTACATCTACGTAAATCGGCTTCGGTAAATTGCCGTAATTTGGGCGCTGGAAGCGGTTTTGGATTTTTATCGGGAACCTAAAGGTGTAATTTTGGTTGGATGTGCTCAATATGAAGATGTACGTCGACCCAAATTTTTCACCCTTTTGAGAGAGTACAAGGAACCCGATTTATGTGTGGAATTGTAGGCTATGTGGGCGGTCGGCCCGCGCGTGATGTGATTACCAAGGGCCTGAAACGGCTGGAGTACCGGGGGTATGACTCGGCCGGATTTGCCGCGGTGAACGGCGATTTGCAGATTTTCAAGACGAAAGGTCGGGTTTCGGCGCTCGAAGCGATGATTCCGGATGCGTTTGCCCGGGGCAAAGGTGCGTTTGCGGGGGTTGGCGGGGCTGCAGGTTCGGGTTCCGCTGCGGGAAGACCGGGTGACCCGGATTTATCGGGATTCGGTTCCGGCTCCGGTAACACCGGGGCAAAATCTGGCAACGCAAGCGTTGATCCAACGACGGACCATGGTGCCGGAAGCAGTGCATCGGTTGTTGGCACGCAGTCCGGCACGAGAGGGTACTCCGGTACGGCACAGTCCGACAGTAGCCAGCCCGGCACCGCAGCCGCCTCACCAGCCCGTGACGCCTCCGGCGAGGGCCGCGAGTTATCCATTTTTGAAGAAGACGAGTTTGCGCACTTGAGAGAGAGACCCGCTGCTGAGGGGCGGGGTTCGCACCCGGACGGGGTCAGCGCCGCGGCACCCGCCAGCGGCAGGTCGGGAGCTGGAAAGGGCGACGTTGCGGGGCCGGTTGAACCGGACCTGGCCAACGTCGACCTGTCGCATATTGACATGCGGGAGCTTCCGGCCGACTTCGTGCCGACGGTTTCGAGTTCGGCGCTGCGTCGCGGGGAGGATGCGGCCGTTGTGGCCCGTGCCCTGGCGCCCGATGCGGCTACGGAGATTCTGGAAGACGCCTCGCGCCGTCCGGCCGGGAACGGGCACCCCCATCCGGCGTACGGGGTGAACATCCTGCATCCGGATTCACATTTTGTGAACAGCTCGGGTACGAGTCCGAACGGAAATGCGGTCTGGGCCGCGCTTGGGCATACCCGCTGGGCCACGCACGGGGAGCCGAACGATGTGAATGCCCACCCGCATTCGGGCAACGACGGGGCGTTTGCCCTGGTGCATAACGGGATTATCGAGAATTATGCGGCCCTGCGTACCGAGCTGGAGCGGAAGGGGCATGTGTTTGCCTCCCAGACGGATACCGAGGTGCTGGCGCACCTGATTGAGGAGATCGATGCGGCGATTGACGAGGATTTTGTGACGGCGGTGCAGCAGGCGCTCAGCCAGGTAGAGGGAACGTATGGCATCGTGATTGTGCACCGCGATATGCCCGGAACGCTGATTGCGGCGCGGAAGGGTTCGCCCCTGCTGCTGGGCGTGGGCGACGGGGAGTTTTTTGTGGCGTCGGATGCCTCGCCGATTATCGAGTACACCCAGCAGGTGGTGTATCTGGATGATGAGGAGATGGCCGTGGTGACGCCGGACGGCTATGAGGTGCGGACTACGCGCAACGTGCCTATCCGCAAGGAGGTGCATCAGCTGGCTATGGATCTGGAGCAGATTGAGAAGGGCGGCTATGAGCATTTCATGCTGAAAGAGATTTTTGAGCAGCCCCGTGCCCTGGCCGACTGTATGCGTGGTAGGTTGCTGGTGGAGGAAGGCAGGGTGCAGCTGGGCGGACTGCAGCCGGTGATGGATAAGCTGCTGGGCGCCCGACGTATTCTGATTGCGGCCTGTGGTACCAGCTGGCATTCGGCCCTGGTGGGCGAGTACCTGATCGAGGCGCTGGCGCGGATTCCGGTTGAGGTGGCTTACGCCTCGGAATTCCGCTACAGCGACCCTATTATTGAGCCGGATGATGTGCTGATTGTGGTCTCGCAGTCGGGCGAGACGGCGGATACGCTTGCCGCGATGCGGGAGGCGAAGTCGAAGGGGGCTACGGTGATTGGCGTGGTGAATGTGGTGGGGTCGACCATTGCCCGGGAGACCGATGCCGGGGTGTATATTCATGCGGGTCCGGAGATCGGGGTGGCCTCTACGAAGGCGTTTACGGCGCAGGTGACGGTGCTGACGATGATTGCCCTGCATCTGGCTCAGCATCGGGGAACGTTGCCGCAGGAGGAGTTTGCGGCTATTGTGCGTGATCTGGCGGCGGTTCCGGAGAAGATTTCCGAAATTCTGGAGCAGAATGAGGCAATTGCCTCGTTATCACGCACGTTTACCTATGCGCCGAATTTCCTGTATCTGGGTCGGAGCTATAATTTTCCGGTGGCCCTGGAGGGCGCGCTTAAGCTCAAGGAAATCAGCTATATCCATGCCGAGGGATATCCGGCGGCGGAGATGAAACACGGTCCGATTGCGCTCATCGATGAGCATATGCCGGTGGTGGTGCTGGCTACGGCCGACCATGTCAATGAGAAGATGACCTCGAATATTGAGGAGGTCCGCGCGCGGAAGGGTCGCATTATTTCGGTGGCGACGCCGGATAATGCGGGGGTGGCGGCGTTGTCGGAGTTTATGATTACGGTCCCCCAGTGTCATGATGCGGTTACGCCGCTGTTGTCGGTGATACCGCTGCAGTTGTTATCGTATCACATCGCCGTGGCGCGAAAATGTAATGTGGATATGCCGCGGAATCTGGCCAAGAGCGTGACCGTGGAGTAGCAGTTGCCGGCTATTGGCACTGGGTATTACGTTGCCGGTCTAGCTGCGGTTAGCCCCTGTGTACTTATCCCGCCTCCGATAATCGTTGCGTTATGTATTCATTGATGCTCTGCCCTGACTTTTTCGCATTGAGATAGACTTTTCTGTGTAAATCGGTGGGTATTCTAAGCATCAGCTTGCCTGAAAAAGGCTTGTCGGGCTCCTCTCCCCGCTCCTCACAGAACGCGAGATAGTCCTCAACGGAATCTTTGAATGCCGCAGTGATTTCATCGACACTTTGTCCCTGAAATGTAACTACATCGTTAAGATCCAGGACTTCGCCATGGAAATAGCCGGCTTCCTGATCGAAAAGAACGTGACCGTGGTATCCTTTATGTTCAAGCATGGTGTTATTCGCTGGGGTTACAGTTAGCATTTTCTAAAAATCTTCTTAACGATACCAGGGCGCCTTTATCCATAACGTTGCCGGGATGTGGCCTGTGGAAAACAGCACGGACACCCTGCAGCGCTACGCTGACCCGTGATTCGCGTCCCTGCGAAATTTCACCGCCCAATGCAAGCAGGAGTGATTCAACGGAGCTCCATTGCACATCAGATCGTATTGGGTTTTCGAAGATTTTCTGTATTGTTTTCTTGTGTTTACTACGCAACGACATAGTATCATTAGTTGATATCATAATATACCCATTTATCCAATACCTTCAAAATGGCCAGCATTTTCACGAAGATCATCAACGGCGAGATCCCAAGCTATAAAATCGCCGAAAACGAGCATTATTACGCGTTTCTGGATATTAATCCGGCCGCGAAAGGCCACACCCTGGTGGTGCCGAAGCTGGAAACCGATTACCTGTTTGACCTGCCGGATGAAGTCCTCGGTGGACTCATGCAGTTTGCCAAACCTATTGCCCGGGCGCTGGATGCGGCGTTTCAGCCGATCCGGACGGGCGTGATTGTGGAGGGACTGGAGGTGCCGCATGCGCATGTGCATCTGATTCCGATGTATGCAGATCGACGGGGGTTCAGTCTGGGCAAGAAGGTGGATTTTACCCCGGAGGAGATGGCGGAGATCGTGGCTGCGGTGCGCTCGGCGCTGGATGCCGGCTAGGGCCCGGGTGCTGATGGCGCTGGATGTGCCATTTTCATAAATTTCTACTTGCGTAAAAACGGGTGGAATTCGTATATTTAAAGTCTTCGCTGTTTGAGATAGTTGGTCTATACATCCGGTATTTCATCGGCAGCTGAAGGGGTAGCTCAGTCGGTAGAGCAGCGGCCTTTTAAGCCGTAGGTCGTGGGTTCGAGCCCCACCCCCTTCACCATAACCAAATACATCAGGCTTTGCACCGGGGACGGTCAAAGCTTTTTTTATGTCCGGGAGCCGGATGATTTCCTGCGTGATTCCACGGTAAATAATTGCTTTTCCAAACAAATAGATTAAATTGCGTTTGGAATCCTGGAGTTTATCATGCGTGTCCGAAATTTACTTAGTCCGGCAACCATCGCCCTGTTGTACACCATCGCAGGCGGGCTATGGATACTATTTTCCGACCAGTGGGTGGCCGGCCTTTCGGACGATCCTGACGTATTGTCCGGCATTCAGACCTACAAGGGATGGTTTTACGTGATTGCAACCTCCCTCCCGCTCTATTTTCTCATCCGGCTGCATCGCAATTTCGTGCTGGAGTCGAACCGGGAGCTGCAGCAGCTCAACGAGAGTCTGGAGGAAAAGGTGGAGGAGCGCACCCGGGAGCTGAAATCGCTCAACGCTGAGCTGGAAGCCTTCAGTTACAGTGTCTCGCACGACCTCAAGGCGCCGCTTCGGGCTATTACCGGGTTTAGTGAGGAGCTCGCGGCCGATAAAACCAACCGTATCAGCCTGCAGTCCTATCAGTATCTGGAGCGAATCCGTGCTGCCGCCGACCGGATGAACGACCTGATCAGCAGTTTGCTGTTTCTGTCGAGGGTTACCCGGGCCGAAATGAAGCCCGAGCGGGTTGATGTGACCCGGCTGTGCCGCTACATTCTGCGAAACTATGAGCAGTCGGCGGTGAGCTTTTCGCTGGAAGAAAATATAGTTGCCTATGCGGATGAACGGTTGCTGCAGGTTGTCTACGAAAACCTGATTTCCAACGCGGTGAAGTTCTCCTCGGGAAGTGACCGCCCCTCCGTTGAAATCGGTACGCGCAAGCAGCACGGTGTGGTACAGTATTTCGTGCGGGATAATGGAATCGGGCTGGACATGAATCGGGCGGAAGTCCTGTTCCGACCTTTTTGTCGGCTGGTGAGTGAGGATGCCTTTCCGGGCCATGGCATCGGGTTGTCGACCGTCTACCGGGTTATCTCGCGGCATGGCGGGGAGATTCGTGTGGAGTCGGAGCCGGGACAGGGGGCAACGTTCTGGTTTACGCTGGGGAAGGTTACGGGGTAGCGTGGTTGCTGCAGCCCGGCAGTTCGCGTGAGAATCGGCGGCATTTGACGATTAAATTGTATAAATCGACCGACGGATAGTATATTGCGGGATGTGTCCTGTAAAGTTGTCTGCCTGCTTATTGAAATCCTGCCTCATCCGATAATATGGTGTAGTGTTCTTGCTGCATTATCTGTACCTAGCCGATTATTCCATGCATAACATTCTGATTGTTGAAGATGAATTTATTATTGCCATGCTTATTGAAAAGCAGGTGCGTAAGCTGGGGTATATGGTGGTAGGTAAAGTGGCTAACGGTGAGGGCGCTATTCAGCGGGTGAAAGACGGCGGCGTTGATCTGGTTTTGATGGATATTAAGATCAATGGTGACCTGGACGGTATACAGACCATGCACGAAATACAGCGGTTCAGTACGGTTCCGGTGATTTACATTACCGGCAACTCGGATCCCGCAACCCGGGAGCGGGCCATGGCTACCAATCCTTCCGGTTATATTATCAAACCGATTGAGACCGAGGCGCTCCGTGTTGAAATCGAGGCAGCCCTGGGGACGTCAACGTAAGAAGCGGATGTTCGTCCTGGCCCGTTTACGCGTGGCCATAGTTTGGAAGGCTGCAGGAATTCGGTGCGTGAGCGCAGGTGGCTCGTCCGACCTGCTTACGCGTGGCCAGAGCTTGGCCGGCAGCAGGAATTCGTTTCGGTGCGTGAGCAGGGACAATTCATGCGTTAAGGCATCTTCCAATCATTAAATAACCGGGGTTCGTTAACTTTTTTCTTGCTTTGGTGTAGAAACCGTGCTTATATTTGATGCTACCAACAAAACGGGCGCATAGCTCAGTTGGTTTAGAGCACCTGCCTTACAAGCAGGGGGTCGGGGGTTCGAGTCCCTCTGCGCCCACCCGTTAAAGCCCTGTAAATCAAGCGTTTACAGGGCTTTTTTTGCGGCCCTTAACGCCTATATAAACGACGTTATTCATGGTTTTTTACCGTGTTTTGCAGGAATGATGCTACATTGGTGTCACGAAAAAAAGAGTGCCCCGGAGGATTGCTCCGGACCCTGGTAATCCAGGCACCTCGATCTGTTAATCGGTATGGGGCCATTTCGGATTCAGTAGAAATGCAGGGTAGTTTTCCCGGGTAACGACGTTGAAATCGCTGTTGGGGTACGTTTGCAGGAATTCTTTAGGTCGCTTCACTTTAGCCGTGACATTCCACTTGAACTCTGTAGCATGCAGCCTGCCTCCCTCCTCCTCGATGTAATCAATTTCCTTACGGTCGTATGTACGCCAGAAATAGGAATTAGGGAACAACCGATTATTATGCAGCAGTTTAATCCGCTCCGTAACACAAAAGTTTTCCCAAAGTGCTCCAACATCATCGCGTTGTGATGGTGGATTGAAATTGTTGATCAGACTGTTTCGGATACCGTTATCCAAAAAATAGACTTTAAATGATTTCGAAATTTCTTTGCGAAGATTTCGGCTGAACGACCCAAGCCGGATGATTACAAAGCTTTTTTCCAGCAGATCGATGTAGGATCGGACTGTGTGATGATTTTCTCCCAGCAATCGGGCCAGCTCACCGTAGGATACTTCGTTACCAACCTGTAATGCCAATGCCTGCAACAAGTTAAACAAAAGATCTGATCGTTTTATCTGGTTGTATTGCAGCACATCTTTGTACAGATAGTTGGTAGCGATATCGCGCAGTTCCTCATAGGCCATTTCGTCCGACCTTCCATAAACCTCAGGGTACATACCAAAACGAAGTATGTTATCCAACCTGGCTCCCCATTCAACGGGATGGGTTTGTTGTGAAATTTCCGCCAGTGAAAACGGGTACAACGTAAAGGTTCTGGAACGACCGGTAAGTGGCTCGCTTACAGTCTGAGCCATATCAAATGACGATGATCCTGTGGCAATGATTTGCAGGTCTGGCCGGGTATCGGTCAGTACTTTCAGCGTAAGACCTACATCCGGAATACTTTGGGCTTCATCAAGTACTATGAGTTTGTAATTGCCCAGAAAGTCGTTCAGCATGGCCGTATTCGTTGTCTGCAATGCGGTCCGATACTGCTGAATTTCACAGTTAATATACCTGGCAGCGTCCCCATGTTTCTCCATGATGGCCTTTGACAAGGTAGTCTTACCCGTCCTTCTGGCGCCGTAAAGAACGATAACTTTTCCTTGAAACAGGTACCTGGTTATAGTCTGATGGATGGTTCGTTGAATCATACTTATTATAATTTGCTTTACATTAACAAAATTAATAATTATGGAAGTCAACTTCCACCATTTCGTATAATTTTGGAAGTTAACTTCCAAAATTCAAACAAAAACGGCATAAAAAAGGCCGGTCTCCGCAGTGGAGGTCCGGCCTTTTCGGGTTTGGAATCCTGTATGGATCGGCTACACCCACTCCCCGGACCGGTTTTGATCCGGACCGGGGCGCGGAACATGGCCTTATTTAATGAGCATCATCGTACGACTCAATGAACCGGTCTCGGTAGTTAACCGGTACACGTACATCCCGCTGGAGAGTCCGGCGGCGTTGAACGTAACTGCATGCGCGCCCGGCGCCATCCGGCCGCTGGCCAGGGTGGCTACGCGTTGTCCCATTACCGTGTAAACTTCCAGGGTCACCTGCTGCTCCTGCGGCAGGCTGAAGCTGATCTG
>LIHN01000021.1 GCA_001314545.1 Bacteroidetes bacterium HLUCCA01 | reverse complement strand
ATCCATGATACGCGAGGCCGCCGAGCTGTTGGCGCTGATGGACTGCGAAAGGGTTACTTCGCGCAGGGTCAGCGACGACTGGGTTACCCCGATGTCGTTGACACGATCGGCCATGTTTTCAATTGCTTCATCAATAGCACTAAGGAATACCCGGAAGTCCGAACTTTCAGCGTTCGCAAATGTTATACTACCAGACGTATTGGCCCCAATATTCCCACTTGTAGCTAATGTCGCACCAACCGATGTTATCGTTATAGTGCCTGCTGTGGCACCTAGTTCAGCATCGGCTGTAGGGTTACCTTCACCGGCACCGTTAAACAAGGTAAACACGTTAACTGCGTTAATGGTTGTTTCAACAGTATCTTCGGCTCGTTCACCCACCTGGAAGGTCAGCGTAAGACCACCGGTATTGACGCCACCATTTCCTTTGAGAAGGTCATAGTCCTGAAACACCGTTTGATTGGCTACTTCGTTGATGTCGTTACCCAGTGCAGTAATTTGTTCTGCAATGAATTCACGCTCTACGTCCCCGAGGGTATCGTTGGAAGCCTGGGTGGCCAGGGCTTTCATTTCGATGAGCTGATCCATGACGGTATCAAAGCTGGACTCGGCTATGTCGAGTACACTTTTTGCGTCACCGACGTTCGACAGGGCCTGATCCAGTCCTGCTACCCGCGCGTTAAGCTTGGTAGCGATGGAGTAGCCGGCTGCATCATCTTCGGCGCGGTTAATGCGCAAACCGGTCGACATCCGCATTTGGTTGTCGGCCATGTTTCTGTTAATTCTGTTGAGCGATAACTGCGAATCCAATGACTGGATGTTCGTGTTCACTCTGTTGATATCACCAAAACTTGACATGATAATCTCCCCAGATTGAGGTTAGTGTAGGTTTGTTGTGTCCGTTAGGGAGGTTATCGCCCGCAAAAAACCACTCTTTAGAAAAAAGTTGAGGTTTTTCTGAGGAAATAAAAAAAGGAGCCGATGTTAACCAGCTCCCGGGGTGCTCCGCAAAGAAAAAGCCCCGGCAGTGTTACACCACCGAGGCTTTTGCGTTGTTAGGCTGACTGCTGAATCAGGGAACGGACTAACCCTTTTCCTGCAGCAGCCTTTATCGAGTCTCTATTTGCTTGATCTTCCAGAGGATGCTCACCGATCAGCAACTGTAAACCGGTGCCTTGGAGAATTTGAGCCGTTTTAAGAAGAAGCTGTTTTGGTAAGCATCCTTCTGATCGGCAAAACAGACGCTGAGAGGTTTTGGGAATCAGGGACGTACCCTGTCTGGGAATTCCATTGGCACTCTCGTCGGCAGACGATCACCGCCTGATTGCTCAGGCGGCATCCCGTCCTGCTTTATTAGTTTCCGAGGAATCCGAGTACGGATTGCGGACCGTTGTTGGCCTGGGCCATGGCGGAGACAGCGGTTTGCTGGAGGATCTGGAGTCGGACAGACTCACTTTGTTCCTTGGCAAAGTCGGTATCCATGATCCGGCTGGCTGCCGAGCTGTTGGCTGTGACGGCTTGTGAGAGGGTCACTTCCCGCAGGCTCAGTGACGACTGGGTTACCCCGATCTGGTTCACGCGGTCGGCCATGGCTTCGATGGCGTCATCGATGGCGCCCAGGAAGTTCCGGTAGTCTACAGATTCAGCGTTGGTAAAGGTGAAGGCTCCCTGGTCACTTCCGCTGGTTGCCACTACAATGTTGGCTATGGTTGCAACCGCACCGTTTTCATCTACACCCTCAACGGCACCGCCTGCGCCCGTTTCAAACAGGGAAGCTACGTTTACAGCAGAGATGTTGGTACTGATGGTATCTTCAGCACGTTCGCCTACCTGGAAGGTCAGGGTGAAGTCGCCGGTGAAGGTAGAGTCACCCGCACCGTCTAGTGCGCCATCCAGCAGGTTGTAATCCTGAAATACGGTCTGGGATGAAATCTCGTTGATGTCGTTGCCCAGGGCAGTAATCTGATCAGCAATAAAGTTGCGTTCTGCGGCTCCGAGGGTATCGTTGGCAGCCTGGGTGGCCAGGGCTTTCATCTCGATGAGCTGATCCATAACGGTATCGAAGCTGGACTCAGCGATGTCCAGGACGGACTTGGCGTCGCCTACGTTTGACAGGGCCTGATCCAATCCTGCAACCCGTGCATTAAGTTTAGATGCAATCGAGTAACCGGCCGCATCGTCTTCGGCGCGGTTGATTCGCATACCGGTCGACATGCGAAGTTGATTTTCCGCAATCCCTTTGTTGATGCGGTTCAGTGATAAGCGAGAGTCCAGAGCCTGAACGTTCGTGTTAATTCTGTTGATATCTCCAAAGCTAGACATGATGTTTCTCCAAAGCATTTGTTATTGTTGAAGACCGTAACCGAAAGCGGCGGCTGCGATCTGTAAGAGTTATCGCACCGATTTCCCGGACTTTAAAAAAAAGATGCGGGCAGCGGTCTCGTTACGCTCTTTTCGTGCGATGGGACGTTGAAAAATGGCCCTATAGGGCTTCAGGGGGCTGTTTTTGATTCAAGAAACCTCGAAAAAATTATTCAAAAACAATATGTTGGAGCAGGAAACGACGATGGAAAACTTTTCCGCGAGGGTATTTTTGTCCGGATTTTTGTCCTGAAATAATGGCGGAGGCGGATCGGCCTGAAACGTGTTATGGTTGCCGGCTTTTTCCACGACTCGTATTGATCCGGTTTACAGGTATCTGAGGATCACACAACCTTACCCTCCTGTACGAACTGTGATGGTCAGTTCAGAGAAGCCTGGCCTGGCGCAGCAGTGGGCCAACAGCCGAAGGGGAAGTTACCTGGCAGTTTGGTTTACCCGGGATGGATTGACATTTACTTGCCAGGGTTTAAAAAATAAAAAACGGTGAGCCCCGCCTGCTTTGGAGAAAATCCAATCAGGACAGAGCCCACCGAAAGGGTTTGTGTTGTAGTAACCGTTGTATATTCTGTGTGGTTCGTCTCGCCGGATGCCAGGTCAGGTCTGGGTCATCTGTATGCGTTGAAGAATCCTGCTGTATCGTTGCCACCGGGGTGGCCGGATGGTCAGATTTGCTAACCGAAGGTTTAAGAAAGGAGTGCTGCCCGGTAATCAGGCAGCACTCCGTACGTCAGGTTTATCCGAGGAATCCGAGTACGGATTGCGGACCGTTATTGGCCTGGGCCATGGCGGAGATAGCGGTTTGCTGGAGAATCTGGAGTCGGACAGACTCACTTTGTTCCTTGGCAAAATCGGTATCCATGATCCGGCTGGCGGCCGAACTGTTGGCTGTAACGGATTGCGAAAGGGTTACTTCCCTCAGGGTCAATGAAGATTGGGTTACCCCGATCTCATTTACACGGTCGGCCATAGCCTCAATGGCATCATCAATGGCACTCATGAATACCCGGAAATCAGCACTTTCCACGTCATTTGCGAAGGTTAACGTTCCCGCTGTTCCCGCACCGATGTCACCGGCGCCTGTTACCACGGCAGTTCCGTCGGTAGTGATGGTGATAGCACCCGTTGTGGCTCCCAACTGGTAGTCTCCCGCTACGCTGCCTTCACCAGCGCCGCCAAACAGCTCAAATACGTTGACCGCACTGATGCTGGTTTCGATGGTGTCTTCGGCACGTTCGCCCACCTGGAAGGTGAGGGTAAAGGCGCCGGTATTCCCACCCTCGTCACCGCTCAGCAGGTTGTAATCCTGGAATACGGTCTGGGCAGCGATTTCATTGATATCCTTGCCCAAAGCTGAAATCTGGGTGGCGATGAAATTCCGCTCGGTTTGTCCGAGGGTGTCGTTGGCAGCCTGGGTAGCCAGGGCTTTCATTTCTATGAGCTGATCCATGACGGTATCAAAGCTCGATTCGGCGATGTCCAGGACGGACTTGGCGTCGCCTACGTTTGACAGGGCCTGATCCAAACCTGCAACCCGTGCATTAAGTTTAGATGCGATCGAGTAACCTGCTGCATCGTCTTCGGCGCGGTTAATCCGCATACCGGTCGACATTCTGAGCTGGTTTTCCGCAATCCCTTTATTGATGCGGTTCAGTGATAAGCGAGAGTCCAGAGCCTGAACGTTCGTATTAATTCTGTTGATGTCTCCAAAGCTAGACATGATGTTTCTCCAAAGCGTTAGTTAATGTTTAAGACCGTAACCGAAAGCGGCGGCTGCGATCTGAAACAGTTATCGCTCGGATTTCCCGACCTTTAAAAAAAAGTTTATCCGGGATGCCTGCATTGGAGAAGTAGACCCACAAAATCGGCTTTTAGTGCGCATGGGGACTGTTTTTTGTTGCGAAAAAAAAGTTCGCGGGGGAGTTGAATCATCATTTCTCAGGGGTTTCGCAGGTAATTCCGCTGGCAGAAATATTTTCCGGAGGAGCGCTTCGGTCCCGCAGATCGGGGTGAATCGGAGGGCTGCAGGTATGCAGGGACCGTGCACTGGAGGACAAGCCGCGGCGGGGTTTAAAGGGACCGCAGACAAGACGGCGGGTGTGCAGGCCGGGGACTACAGAGCATGACAGCATGACAACTGCCGGGCTGGTGTAAAAGAGACCGGCCCGCGTTCGTGGCGTATCCATCAGGACCCAAAAGCGGCCCAAAACCGGATACCCAGACTAATCGATCAGCTTGAGCGATTTCAGCTCGTCCATGAGCTTGTCTTTGTGCAGGGGCTTGGTCAGGTAGCCATCGCACAGCTCAAAGTAGGCATCGCGCACACTGGAGAGCTTGTCTACGGCCGTGGTCATGATAATTTTCACACCCCCGCTGGGCCGGGTATTGTTGTCTTGCTCAATGGCGCGGATTTGTTTGAGTACATCGTGACCGTTCAGCTCGGGCATCATGATGTCCAGGCAGATGAGATCGTAGGGTTTGCCTGATTTCAGGGCCGTATTGAACTCGTGAACACCCTGCAGGCCGTTATTGGCAACCGTGGTTTCCCCGATGTTCTTGAGCATATGCTGCATCAGGGTCCGGGAGGTGTAATCGTCTTCGATGATAAGAATATTCAGGGAGGGTGTTGGTTCTTCGTTCATTTCAGTGGGTTCAGAATCGATGTATGAGTGCAAAAAGAACGGATGCTTCGGTTTGGTACAGATTTCCATTGCCGGACTGGTGCCGGGCCGACTGCCGGAAAGGATGTTCAATCCACTGATATGCTGCAAACCCTGGTACTAAGGTTTGAAAACTGATCCGTTTACCGGAATACAGTTCACACAGCAGTTCTGTAACTCACCTCACAAGCCTATGCTCTCAAATTAGAGATTTCTAACGTTATCGGAAACAGGTCTGGAAAACTTAACGAGTTTTTACTACGAACCGGTTTCGCTTTTCATTTGCTCCAGTTCGCTGCTGACCGGAATCTGATCGGTATATCGGGTGACATTTGAGGCTTCTTCGGCACAATTGGAGCAGATCTGATAGTTGCCCACTTTGAACACATCCCGGGCGTAGCGCGACAGATAGGCACCGCAGTATTCGCACTCTTCTACCGTGTATCGTACATGGGCATTGTACACGGTTTTCATGGGCTTGACGGCCGATTTATGGGAGGGTCGGGTGTAGGTGTTTTTCAGATAGGTGTTAATCCGGCCGATGTTGTTCAGGAAAATGGGATACTTCTCTTCGGATACCAGGATGACATATTCCTCGTGGCGGTCATATTTCAGGGCGAGGAGGGTATGATCCATGAATTCAGCCTGAAACATGAAGGTTTTGTCATTTACCTTGACCATGAGCGTGCGTTCTCCGATGATTTCCCATCGACCTTCCCGGGCTGTGTCTTTCTGGTGGATGATGACCTTGCCGCTGGGTCGGAACAGGTAAATGGTTTTGTCTTTGATCTGTTCGCTGAAAAGCACCCAGGTGGTATCGGTCAGTACCCCCATTTCGCCGAGTCGCAGGCTGAAACAACGCACCTTGGGCAGTACCTGCACTGCATACGAACGCAGGTCGGAGCCGGGAGCGTACTCTTTCTTAAAGATAGACCAGGAGAACATGGGTTTGGTTGACGTGAAAATGCATTCTCATGTACGTGCAGTTATCGGCACGATGGACAGAGAATTAATGTAACCGCATAAAGTATGCCAAACAATGTGTTCTCAACTGAAAGTGAATACCGTTTTCATGGCAACGGAAATCCGGATTTCCGTATTCTCACGTCTCGCAGATGCCGGGCGGAGTCCGTTTCTGTCGTGGCTAAGAAGGCAATTACGCCAGTCAGGCGTCGGACGGGGCCGGGGAGGCACCAGCGGGGGTGTTCCCGTAGTACCGGTTCCGGCAAAATAGCCGGTCGGCATCGGACTCATTCAGCGTTGATGTCCAGCTCGGTTATAGTAAGGATGCCGCCAATGATTGCGTCAGCCTCGAAACTGGCCACCCAGATGTCAAACCGTCCCGACTGGTACCCGGAGAGCAGTACCTGAGGATTCAGGGTGTAGTCGGCCGCGTCGTCATTGCATATCCATTCCCCTGATGGGGTGTTGATCACCAGCACGGCGTCTTCACCGGGTGTCTCCGCCTCGAAGATAATGCGCAGATTTTCGGTGGTACCATCCCAATTGAGTTTGAAATCCGGATTGGTTGTGGCATAACCCCGGCACCCGGCCATGGCTGCATTGCTTTCGCCGAGGCTCACAAATCCGCCGGCAGCTACAGCCACCGTGTAGGGGTCCGGTGAAAAACCCGAACGAAGTTCAACCGATCCGTACGAGGGATCGGCCGTGAAATCAAGCAGGTTATCGCCGGATCCGGATGAGGTCGCCCCGCCAGACATTTCCGATACCCAGTCATAGTCGCCCGGATTGAGAGGATATTCCGTGACGATGAGCATACCGCTGATGTAGTCGCCCTCGCCCAGACTGCCCACCCAGATGTCATACTGGCCCGGGGCAGGATCATCCAGCACCACCATCGGATCCAGGGAGCCGCTCATGGCGTCATCGTTGCACACCCAGCTTCCGTCCGGCATATTGATAATCAGCGTACCATCTTCCATGCCCGACTCGGATTCAAACAGAATGCGCAGCTCGTCGCTGCTGCCCGACCAGGTGATGCGGTAATCCGGGGATGCTGCCGCCCAACCCATGCATGCACCGGGGAGGTAGGAAGCGTTCACAGCGCCGCCGGATGTCACGGAGGCCGTATGAGGGTCCGGTTCAAAGTTGGCCTGCAGGCGGACCTCGCCGTAATTGGGTGAACCTGTGAAGTTCAGCTGACCCGATTGTGCCTGAAGTAGCAGGGCTGAGCTGCTGATGATGAGCATGGCCGCAACCAGGGTGCTGCCAGGATTTTTTGGTTGTGACAACATAGATATTCTCCTAAAAAAAGTGATTGCATTGAAAAGCGTAGTACCCCTGTTCTGATGTAACCGGGCAGAAGTGCATAATTGGTAACACGATGCTGCTGGGTGGTGTCGTTGTATTGTACATTCACCACTTTCTAGTCAGGAGGGCTGCCTTATCACCATGTGTAGTACCATCCACTTACACAACCATACATTTACGCCTAAGTGCATACAGAACAAACGCAAGCTAAGGTATAATTCAGAAAAGTCAATCTTGTTTTTTGCCTTCGGAGAAACCAAAACGGCATAACCCTGACTCCGGTTCATACAGCAGGGCACACAGCGCGCCGGTTTCCTCGTCGGTGAACTGCAGCCGGACCTGTTTCATCAGCTCGATTTCCTGGATTTCGTGGGGCTGGATTTCCAGTCCTGCAAGCAGGCTGGCGGGCAGGGAGCGCAGCTCATTCAGCCGGGTATTCAGAAAGTCAAGGTACTCAATAGAGGGTTTCCCATCGCGCATCCAGTTAATCATAAGACTGTATACGATGTGGGCACAGTAGGAGAGCTGTTCGGCAAGTTCCGGGGCGATGTGGCGGGAATCGGTATGCCGGGCGAAGATATACAGCTTGACAGCCTGCTCGAAGAATCGTTGGTCGTGGCCGGAAAGACGCAGCTGTTCTGTGTACTCCGGCACGGCGGGTGCCGTGGGGCCAAACCATTTGGAAAGCCATGAAAGCATGGGTATCAGGGGGTTGCGGGTGTATGAAGATTGCGATTTTCAAACATATATTCAGCAATTCGTTGATTATATTAAAAATACTGAATGAAAACGGCATAACCCTCACGAATAGCAATCTTACAGGTAATGCCGGATCCTTTTCCAGAGTCTGTATCGTCGAAATTTGCAATCTGAACAGCCGGTTCCGGTAACCTGTTACGTGTCGTATGCGCCTGCAAACCCGATTTATCCTGTTTCTCGCCGTCATACTCCTGGCCGTTGGCCTTACGGTGTGGTATGGGGTACGACCCGGTTATGAGGATGCTGTTCTGGACGAGCGCGTGACCATCATGGCCGAGCAGCAGCGCGAACGTATTGAACTGGCCGAACATGCGCTGAAAATCTGGATTGGTGCGTTGCTGGAGGTCCAGAAAAACCTGATTGAATTCGGAGATGTGAACCAGACCCGGTTGCTGTTCAGTGGATTTTCATCCCTCGCTCCGGAAATTATCGGGTTACGGCTCATTGAGCAGACTACCGGGGAGTTTGTGGAGTTCCGGGCTGCGGGTTCCGACGTTATGCCGGACGGCCAGGCACTGAATCCCCGTCCTTTGGGTACATTCCGAAACCGGTTCGACCCCTCGGAAACCCAGAACATGTTCTTGTCGTGGTCGGGTACATCCGGGTACGCGGCACTCATTTCCGTATTTACCCTGGGAAACGATACCTATCGACTGGTGGCCTATTTCGACAGTGGTGAGATCGAATACCTTCTTCTGAGTCACACCCTGGGAATCCCGGCCCAGGCGGTGCTCTGGTTTGATGGCAGCGGCGATGGTTTTAGTCGCTCAGGCCAGTTGCCGGGCATGCAGCCACCCATTGAACCCGTGACGCGTTACCGCGAGGCGGATGTAGACGGCAGGGCCAGCATCGTTCTTTCCTCACCGGTGCCCTCGCTGAATGCCCAGCACGTCATTTATGCTGAAAAATCATCAATTTATGGTCCGGTTCGCCGGCTTTTTTCCCACAGTTTGCTGGTATTGTTCATGGCCTTTTTTGCCCTATCTCTGGGTTCCGTGGCCATGTTTCATCAGCTCACCCTTCCCATCCGACGGTTTATTGAAGATATTCAGCCGTTTAAAGCCTACGATTTTACCCGACCAGTGCGTACCGCTGCCATCCCGGAATTACGGGACATCAGTGTGAAGCTGGAAGAGATTCGCGGGCAGCTGGCGTATTATCAGCGGATCAATGTGGAAAAAGTGATCATGAATCAGGAAAGTCTGAGCCTCATGATGGAGTACTCATCCGACCCGATTGCGGTTTTTGATGCTGAGAGCCAGTTTACGTTCCGGAATACCCGGTTTGTGGATTTGTTTTTGCATGGCGGTGAGCCGGCGCCGGGCTCCGTGCCCGAATTTCAGCGTTCGGCTCTGTATACGGAAGTGAAGGTTGATGACCCGGCTGAATATCGGGTCAGACCTCTGGTGGTTCGCAATGAAGGACGGGAAATCCGGTTTGTGGATGAGGATGAAGACAAAGCGTATTTCTACAACCAGCAGAGTATCTCGGTTTACAACGAAGAAGGCGATTTGCTGGGCGGACTGCTGCTGCTCTACGATCTCACCCGGGAGCGGGAGCTGGATCAGCTTCGTAATGATATGATCAACATCATTGTGCATGAGCTTAAAAATCCGATTGCAGGTATTCAGGGGCTCACATCGGCCCTGCTGGACGACCCTGACTTTGAAGAAGAGGAACTCCATGAGATTTATCGGCTTATTGATCAGAGCTCGCAGTCGCTGCAGGAGCTTGTAGAGCGTTTTCTGCAGGTTTCCCGGCTGCAGTCCAACCTCGCCCACATTGATAAGAGCCCGATTTACATGCCGGAAATTGTACGTCAGGTAGCCGCTGAGATGAAGATCCTGCTGAGTGAAAAAGCATTGAAATTCCGGGTGGATATCGACGAAAACATTGAAAATGTGAGCGGATCTTATGAGCTGATGCTGGATGTGGTGCGTAACCTGCTGTCAAATGCAATAAAATACGGTGGTCGTGATCGCACTATTGATGTCTCGCTGAAACTTGATACCTTTGGATATGGACAGGCCGATGTGGTTTTCAGTGTTACCGATTACGGCTACGGCATCGCTGAGGAGCATCGCGAGAAGATTTTCAAGAAGTTTTACCGGATTAAAGAGTATGATCTGGAGAAAGGAACCGGGCTGGGGCTGCCGCATGTGCGGGAAATAATACGTCTGCACGATGGAACAATCACCGTAGATTCGAATCCGGATATCGGATCCCGGTTTACGGTCAGGCTTCCGTACAAGCCCCTGACGGATGCAAACGCATAACTACAGGGAACGATGAAACTTTTAGTATGGCTGGCAGTGATTTCGGGTATTGCTGTCGCAGGTGTAAATACGGCATATTCACAAAACGTGAACAACGTGGCGGACAGCCTGAACTTTCCGGCGTCCCAGTTGTCTGAAGCCGCGGCCCGCTACGCCGGGGCCGCTCAAAACTGGCCAGTACTGAGCAGTCTCGCCGAGTATGATGCCCAGACCAATCGCTTTACCATTCTGCCTTCCAACTTGGAGACGCTGGCACAGTTCAGCACGGCATGGTCGCAGCTGGAGGCCAGCCGGACCCGCTTTTCTCAGCTGATTCTGGAAGGAGGGCGCGTCTTTGCCGCTGAAGAGCTGGTTGTAATCGACTCTCTTTTTGCCCGGCACCGGCGTCTGGTCAGCGAAGCCAATATCCCGGAGAGTATCCGTCTGAGCGGAACTATCGATGAGCGTGTGCAGGAGGTCAATGATCTGATCGAAACCCGGCGCAAGGCCGACATCGAAGCGCGTCTGGAACAAAAAACCGGTCAGGTTGACCGCCGGGAAGGACTGCTGGCTGAGTGGAATCCTGCCGCAACCGGTGAACTTTTTGTCCGGGAAGACGGTATCCGTACCGGTCAGGAGTCGCAGGCCCAGCTTGTGTTTCTGGATGGAAGCGATGTTGTGCTCTATGAAAATACCACGGCGGTTATCCGGCAATCGCAGGTAGACCGGCTTACCAATCGCTCCGAGGTTGATATTGAGCTTTCGGGTGGTGGGCTGCTCACCCGGCTTTCGGCCGCTGCCCGCAACCAGTCGGAGTACAGCCTGAACGCCGGCTCAGCTACCACAGACATCCGCTCGGGGAACTTCTGGGCTGAAACGGCCTCCGAAGACCGCGTTACCATGTCGAATTTTGACGGTGAGGTGACCGTCAGGGCCGAAGCCGGACAGGTACTGCTGCAGGAAAACGAGGGTACCATCGTCATCCGCGGCAGGGAGCCATCCGACCCTATCCGACTGCTCACGGCCCCGCAGCACGGCTGGAGCAGTCCGGACTCGGTTATATATAATGATGAAATTGATTTGACCTGGCAGGAAGTAAACGGCGCCTCCTATTACGAGGTAGATATGGCCCCGAGCCGGACCTTCGATGCGGGCCTTCGCACGGTACGGACTTCCGGAACCGTGGCGGCCCTGACCGGTATTCCCGTTGGAATCAGCTACCTGCAGATCCGGGCCTTCGACCAGAACGGACTTCGTGGCAACAATACCGCCCCGCTCCGGCTTCTTCGCATCGCTACAGACGCACCTCCGCCCATCATATTGGATCAGCGTGACCGACAGGTTATTTATACCTATGAACAGGATTTCCGACTCACGGGAACCACCCAGCCCGATGTGCGTCTGCTGGTGAATGGGAGTGATGTGCAGGTCGATATCAGCGGCCGGTTTGCTGCTCCCCTTACCGTGGAGGATGAACGAAGTGTCCGGATTCAGGCGATTGATCCGGCCGGGAATACCCGTGAGGTGACGCAGAAAATACAGTATATTGACACGGGACGCCTGTTCGATTTATCATGGTCGGTTCCTGTAACCGGAAACCAGGTAACCCGGACACCCCGGATTCTGATCAGTGGTTCGGCCTGGCCGTTCATGCGGGTTGAAATTCAGGCTGGCGACCAGCGCTGGCAGATGCCCGTGGGTTCAACCGGGCAATGGAGCCGGCAAATTTCCCCCGGCAACGCCGATTCCATAATCATTACGTTCAAAGATCGCTCCAGCGGCGAGACCATCGCCGAGCAGTCCTTCGAGTTAAACTAAGTCTTACTATTTATCCCACCATGGCGAATTTCACCTCACCTGCGGCGGTCTGTTCATCCAGTCAGCCGACCCGCGCGGTCCGGCATGCCCGTCTGAACCCTGACCAAAATCAATCTAACCGACCGGGAACGGGTGCGGTCCGGCCCGGCCGCATGGTCCAGCCTGCAATGCATCAGGCTGGTGTACGGAACAACGCCACCGCTAAGCGCCGGTTGCTTGCCCACAGCCTTGTAGCGGCTGTGATGGGGATGATTTTATGCATTCCGCCCTCTGTCATCGCCCAGGAAGTATACTTTTCGATTTCAGGTCGGTCTACCACCATTACCTCCGGCGACCGGACCAACCAGTACGACTACTGGTTTCGTCCGGCCGAAGGGGTGCAGAATCCCCGGCCTGCTACGGTTGAAGTATTTGACGCCGGGCTGGGAGGCTTTGCCGATGTACTCCAGGGCCAGCCCAGCACGGTAACCACATTTCAGCTGTATCCTTTCGACAGCCTCTATGAGCTGGATCGTCGTGCCATTACCCCGTCGGAATCAGCGGCAACGGCCCTTGAGTCGGTATCAGCCGCAGCGGAAGACCGCTTTCTGAACCGGTGGGTGCCGTTTTTTCAGCTCGGGGAGTCGGGCAGTGTCAACGGATTCATCGTACGGGTACGTACCGATGACGGCAATGATGTGAACGATTTCAAGCTGAGGATTACCGGTCCCGGCGCAGAAGACTGGGAGCTTATCACCCTTAACCTTGCCGTAGGTTTGTATCAGTCGGGCCCCAACAACCGGTTTCAGTTCAGACCGCTCTGGTCGGACTCGCCGCCTCCGCTGCTTCGGGTAGACGGACAGGAAGACAGCCAGGTCTATCTGATGGATGCCTTCGGCGAAACCCATCCCCTTTTCGAGCAGTGGACAGATTTTCAGCTGAATCGCTATGGAAAACCCAATTCCTGGGCCGTGGAAATGACCGGATCCAGCATGCGGGTCAATAACCGGGTGCTGATGGGCGTGAACGAGATCGTACCCTTTGTCTACGATCCCATTATTCTGAACGAGACTACGGCAGGCACCCCGGATATCACCCAGGTGCCGGGCGATGAGTGCCTGGTGTACGGTCTGGAAGCAGGGTACCGGGGTTTTTCCCTGAATGTAGATGAAGCTCAGTGGGAGATCGACGATACCCGCTACACCGGTGCATCTTTCCGTCACACCTTCAGCGATTATGGCCGATATGCGTATCAGGTGCTGGTACCCACGCGGGGCCGGCATGTGCCTGAGTTTGTGGCAGCTTCCGGTGAGCTCCTGGTAAACACCCCGCCCTTTGCCCAGGTTAATAATTACCGACCGATTGTGGCGCCCGGGGAGCGGATTACCCTGGATGCGAGTATGTCGTACGATCCCGAAGGCCGCGACCTGCGCTACCAGTGGTTTGTGAACGATGACCTGCGTGGCAACACCCCTACCTTCACCTTTTCCACCAGCGTGTCTGGTCGTTTTAACGTCCGGCTGGTGTTAAGCGATAATGAGTCCAACGCCAGCTGTACCCAGACCGTAGAATTCCTGCCCATTGTGGTCAACACCCAGCCCTACGCCGAAATCCGTTATGAGACGGTCGTTGCCCGAGGCGTGGAAAGTCCGGTTACGGTGGTCAACGCTCTGGATGCCGACGGTGACCAGTTAACGTTCACCTGGGAGGGAAGCGGTGTGCAGGAACCGGCTTCCGGTACGGAAACCACGGTACGGCATACCGAGCCGGGAAGCTACAGCCTGATGCTTCGGGTAAACGATAACTCCGGCACTGACAACGCGGAGTACACCACCGAAGTTCGCTATAAAATCAACGCCGCTCCGGTACCTGCCTTCGATATTCCCACCTATCTGGCCCCGGAGCAGGTGCTCACCCTGGATGCCGGTGCAAGCAGCGATCCCGACGGCGATGAACTGGCCTATTCCTGGGAGCTTTCCGACGGCCGACAGCTCAGCGGTCCTGTCCAGGAGGTCAGCTTCTCCACCCCCGGCACCTACACCATTACCCTTACGGCCAACGACGGTGAACAGGTTGACAACTCCGTTCAAACGCTCGCGCGTGAAGTGATTGTGAACGCCGCTCCGGAGCCCCGCATTGCGGCCACCGATTTCACCAACAATCCCATCGTCACCTTTGACGCAAGCGGCAGCACCGATGCCGATCAGCAAATTGAAGCCTACGAGTGGGACTTTGGCGACGGCAACACCTCCACCGGGTCCGTCCCGACCCATACCTATACCCGGCACGGCACCTACACCGTCACCCTTACCGTTGACGACGGTACCAACGTGCCCAACAGCCGGCAAAGCACAACCCACCAGATTCGGGTAAACAAAAACCCCGTGGCACAGGCCACCGCCCCTGCCATTGTTGCGCCCGGACAACCCATAGCCCTTGACGCTTCCGCCAGCACCGATCCTGACGGCGACCCCCTCCGCTTTTCATGGTCGCACAACGGCACGGAAATCGGTTCCGATGCCCGCACCGAATACACCATCAACCAGCCGGGACTACACAACCTGAATGTCACGGTACGTGATGATACGCCCTTCGAAGACGCCTCAGACAACGCTTCGGTAACCGTGCGGGTAAACCACGCTCCCGTGATTGCCTACCAGACGGATCCCGTGGTTACCGCTCCGGGACAAACCACCATCTTTGATGCGACCTCCACCTACGATACCGACAACGAAAACCTGGATATCCGATGGGAATTCAGTGACGGTATTTCGTTGGACGGAGCTTCAGTGCAACGGGAATTCGGTGAAGCGGGCGAGGTGTACTTTACCATCATCGCAGACGACGGCGAGGGTCTTTCTAACTCCGTTACCACCCAAACGGGCAGTATTCGCGTAAACCAGGAGCCGGTACTGGTCACCGAAACCCGCATCCGGTCCAACGATATGACGGTGCTTCTTGACGCATCCGAGAGTTATGATCCGGACGGAGACAACTTGCGCTACACCTGGACCCTCCCCGACGGGCAAACCCGAACCGGATCGGCATTCCGCTGGACAGCGCCCGAGCCCGGTGTACATTCCATCAGCCTCCGCATTGATGATACCGAGGACCTTTCCAACAGTCGGGTGACCGAGCGTATCGAAATCCTGATTAACCGCGCACCGGTAGCCGTAGTAGATGAGGTGATTGAGTCGTGTACCGACCAGGTCATCATCTTCTCCGGAGCCCGAAGCTTTGACCCCGACGGCGACAGCTTCCAGACCCTGTGGGATTTCGGCGATGGGAACACCAGCAACGAACCCAATCCGGTACACAGCTACGCCGATCCCGGTCGCTACACGGCAAGTATCACCCTGGATGATGGTTTCAATGAAACCCCCGCCCGCCGACAGATTCCCGTCATCATTGAAGGCTCCCCGCAGGCCCGTATTCAGGGCAGTGAATTCACCGTCTGCGCCAACAGTCCGATCACCTTTGACGGCAGCGGCAGCACCGATCCCAACGGCATGATCGGTTCCTATAGCTGGGACTTCGGAGACATGAACTCCGCAGTGGGCGAGAAAACCACCCATTTGTTCACCCGTCCCGGAACCTACCGTGTCACCCTGACCATAACCGGATCGGGTACGGGCAACTGTCCGAATATCAGTCAGGCCACCGCCCTGGTAACCGTGGTAGCTGCACCGATGGCACAATTCGAGGTCCCCTCCGTAGTTGCCCCGGGCCAGACCATCACCCTGGACGGCTCACAGAGCGAGTCGGAAGATACCATTACCAGCACCCGATGGACGGTTCGCAAAGACGGTGAGGAGGTTGCCGCCCTGACCGGGATGCGCAATACCTACACCCCGCAGGAGCCGGGCCGCTATGAAATCGAGCTGGTGATTAACACCGATAACCAGGCCGGATGCAGTCTGAACAGCCTTACCCGTGTAGTCCGGGTCAATGCGGCTCCACAACTCAGCTGGAACCTGCCCGAGCAACATCCCCGTCACCGGCCGTTCCGGTTGTCGGCCGAGGGTTCCGCTGATCCCGACGGCTACATCGGTCGGTTTACCTGGCTGTTCAACGGAGAGGAAATCGGCGAGGGACTCACCGTTCCCATGCCGGTCGGCGAGTTTGGTACGCACCGGGTTGAGCTGATTGCCCGTGACGATGCCGGGGTAGGTAACAGCGAGGTACGCCTTTCGGGCGAGGTACTGGTGAGTCCGGCTCCGGAGCCGGAATTTACGCTGCCGGACGTGGTGTATGCCGGGGAGGAGGTGACGGTGCAGGCGGCCGATGTGGCGGACAGGGCCGGGAACGCGGTCGTGTCTGCGTGGGTGGTCAACGGCGGGGAGCTGGACGGGGATGATGCGCGCGTGGAGGACGGGGGCCGCAGCCTTCGGTTTACGGCCCGCGGAGCCCGCTACGATATTACGCTGAGCCAGGATAACGGGCTTGGGTTGTCGAATTCGGTGGCGTCGGTGCGCAGGGTGCTGAATGTGCGCGGTGTTCCGGTGCCGCGGGTGGCTTTGCCCCAGGTGGTGGTGGCCGGAACGGCGATCAGCGCCGAGGAGCTTTCGCTGCCGGATGGGTTTGTGTTGCTGGACTCCGGGGGATGGGGTGCGGGGCAGGTGTTTACGCCGGGGGAGGCGCTGGTAGGTGAGGGGCTCCCTGCGGGGCTGACGGGTGCTTCTGTTTGGGTTGCCGGGGAGGCGGACGGGAGCAACGCCGGGGATGAAACGGCCCGGCTGTTTGTAGGATGGCAGCCTCGGGGTGAGGATACTCCGGTGCTGGCAGTGTACGGCTTCGAAGTCCCAATGCTGCCCGCGCTGCAGGCCAACGCCGATCGTATCGATGTATCCGCCACGTATAATCCGGTTAACAGCACCGTTCTGGTTCGGGCTCCGCAACTTAATCGTCCTGCCGATGCCGCCGTTACCTTTACCTGGCAACGTTCCGGCTCCGGCGAGACCCTCGCCCGGGGCAGCTCCGCGCAGCTGCCGGTCCGACAGGGCGTGAACACCTTCGAACTTATTATCCGTGATAACGACCGCGTTACGGGTCGTGACGACCTCATCCTGCCGGTTACCGTGACGGTTGAATGATCCACACCCAAGCTATCCCCAAACCCCGTTTTTATATGAGGAATGAGGCCGGCACCCCGGCCTTTTTCCCCCGAATCAGTATCCATGAATCAACTTAAATTTATCCCCGATTTCCGCCAGTCGGAGGAGCTCATCGAGGAACTTCGGAACGTCGGAACAGTGAAACGCTACAGGAAAGGCGATATCCTGCTGAATGAACATGCCACCATTGCCAGTGTCCCCATCGTGCTGTCAGGCAGTCTGAAGGTATTTCAGTCAGACGATGACATCCGTGAAATGCTGCTGTACTACCTGAAGGCCGGCGAGACCTGCATTATGTCGGTCCTGGGCGGACTTTTCAACGAGGTCAGCAAAATTCGTGTGGAGTGCGATGAGGACGCTGAAATCCTGATGGTTCCGGTCACCCGACTCGGTCCGCTGCTGCAGGAGCATCCCGCCTGGACCCATTTCATATTCCGGATCTATCACCAGCGTTTCGAGGAGCTGCTGGATGTGATTAATGCTGTGGCGTTCAAGAAAATGGACCAACGGATGGCTGAACTGCTGGAAAAAATGGCGACCGCAGCGGGGAAGAAAACGATTGCTATCACCCACGAGGAGCTGGCAAATGCGCTGGGGACGGCCCGGGTGGTGGTCTCCCGACTGCTCAAGCAAATGGAGAAAGAGGGATTGGTTAAACTCAGCCGGAATCAGATTACGCTGTTGTAACGCGCCAAATTTTTCATCCGGCGTACGGTCTTTTTTGCCGGAGTACTATCGTTTTCCCGACTACCACTTTTTCAACCGGCGCACGTTTTTTTACCGGTGTAACACCTTTTCACAGGAGCACCGCCTTTTCATCCGGTCACTAAAAAAAATCACGAATGTAACTTAAGTGACGGAACGGGGTTTCCAGGGGTTGTAGCTTTACGTCAGAATGTAGAATCACAAAGCTAAACAACACCATAGAAGCTATGTCTGCTGAAACCGTTTCAAAATCTTTTTCCGAGCTGATCAAAGGCGATACCCCCGTGCTGGTCGATTTTTATGCCGACTGGTGTATGCCCTGTAAAATGATGACGCCGATTCTTCAGGAAGTGAAGTCGCGCATGGGCGACGCCCTCCAGATTATTAAAATTGATGCCGAAAAAAATCCCGCTGCTTCCATTCAGTATCAGGTGCGCGGAATTCCCACGCTCATCCTGTTTAAAAATGGTCACATCCTCTGGCAGCAGGCCGGGGTAGTGCAGGCCAGTCAACTGGAAGCGATTATAAAACAAAAAGTTGCCGATTATGAGCTCGTTTGATGAACACAGCTATGCCGTGAACCTGAAATGGTCGGGAGGTCGCAAGGGGGTACTCTCCTCGCCGGACCTGACCGAAACCATTGAAGTGGCCACCCCGCCTGAGTTCGATGGGGGCGTTGCCGGCGTTTGGTCGCCCGAGCACCTGTATACGGCCTCGGTGGTCAGCTGTCTGCTCACCTCGTTTCTGGCCATAGCCGAATATTCCAAATTTCCGTTTGAGGACCTTCAGATTGAAAGTGAAGGGGTCATGCGTAAGGTTGACGGGAAGTTTATCATGGAAAAAGTGATACTCCGACCGGTACTGACCGTGGCCGATGCCGCTCAGGAGGCAAAAGGTATACGACTGCTGGAAAAAGCTGAGCATATCTGTTTGATTTCAAGATCCATTAAATCAGAAATTCAATTTGAACCCCGTGTGGTGACGGGGTAAAACCGGTACAGAGGCTGGTCCCAGGGAGGGGTGTGGTGTTGTTGTTGTAACCCTCCCCGTTTGACATACGGCACGGTCTTCGGATGCATCTGTTCTCCTGCAGATCGCTATCCACCGGTTGTGATGCCCGTCTGCAGGCCGGCGTGACCTGCACGGGCATCCGATTCTTAGTAGTGAAGGTGAAAACAGTAAGCCATCGGGTGTAGTAGCCCGGTGGCTTTTTTTATTTAGCTGATGCAGGAGAGGGCCGGGAACCAGGCTGATAGATTAGCGTGGCTTTTTTTATTTAGTTGATGCCGGAAATGGTCGAGAACCTAACCGATAGATTAGGACTGAAGCTGGATGCGTAGTATTTTCTGTACGGATCCACTATTTGACTTTATGGGGAATTAATGCAGGTCGATGTGTCACTTTACAGCAGTTTTTTAGAGCAGGCCCCCTTCGGTTTTATGCTTCTTGAGCCTTTGTATGAAAACGAGGTTGTGACGGACGCCCGTTTTCTGAGCTGTAACAGGTCCATGCTGGATATTTTTGGCAAATCGCCGGACACCGATTTGACCGGGCAACGATTCAGAGCTATGATTCCGGCTATTGATGACAAGGCGAAAGTCGATTTTTTCGGACTTTGTACGCAGGTACTTCGGGACAAAAAAATCAGTAAGTCCACCGAATACTCGCGCTACACCCATCGCTGGTTGAAAACCGACATCGTTCCGATAGACAACGGCACTCTTGCGGTGTCCATTTACGATGTGACTGACCAGTATGGTGAGCTCAGCGAAGCGCGGGATATGCTGGCCCGTACCGGCCGAATAGCCCGGGTAGGCGGCTGGGAAAAAGATCTGGTCAACAACCGTGATTACTGGTCGGAAGTAACCAGGGAAATCCATGAAGTACCGCCTGACTTCGATGCCAACTCCGTTCCGCGATTTCATTTTTATGACCGGGGAGAGAACCACGCAGCCCTGGTTCAGGCCGTCAATCATTCGTATGCTACCGGTGAGCCTTTTGACGTGCAGACCCGCATTATAACCGCCAGGGGCAATAAACGATGGGTTCGCGTACTGGGTTACCCTACCCTCAAAGACGGCAAACCGGTGTATGTACACGGCATTTTTCAGGATATTACCGAGCAGAAAGAGCAGCAGCTGCTTCTGGAGCGGAACGGTGCGTTTCAGCAGCTGATTGCCGAGACCTCGGCTTCCCTGATTAATGTAACCAATGAGAACTTCGATGCGAAGGTAGACTCCATCCTGCAGCGGTTCGGACGATTTTTCAACGCCGACCGCAGCTATCTGTTCCGTTACAATGAAGACTGTACAGTGGCAACTAACACCCATGAATGGGTGGAAGATGGTATTGAGCCCCAAATCCACAATTTGCAGGACCTCAGTGCGGAGTACATTCCCTGGTGGACAAGTAAGCTTACCCAGAACTACCCGGTGTTTTTTCATGATATTGATACCATGCCAGCTGAGGCTTCCATGGAATATCAGATTCTAAAAGAGCAGGATATCAAGTCGATTTTGGTAGTCCCCATTTTCCTGCGGGGTATCACGCTCGGATTCTTCGGCTTTGATGCCGTCAGGGACTACCGGACCTGGTTTGAAGACGACATCAGCAAGCTCCGGCTGGTTGCCACCATGCTCAGTGACGCTATAGATAAGGTTCGCATTGACCGGGAGCTGATTGAGGCCAAGGACCGCGCCGTGGCGGCAAGCAAGGCAAAATCACAGTTTCTGGCTAATATGAGTCATGAAATCCGAACACCACTGAACGGAGTGATCGGCTACACCGAGCTGCTGTTTGATACCACGCTCAACGAGCGGCAATACCGCTACCTGGAAACGGTGAAAATCTCCGCGCAGTCGCTGCTGAATATTGTCAACGATATCCTCGACTTTTCCAAGATTGAAGCCGGTAAGCTGGACCTGGATCCGGTTCCTGCGGATGTTCACGAGCTGGCCGACAAAGCCCTGCTTATGTTCAAATATCAGGCTTCCAGAAAGCAGCTGGATCTGGTGCTGGACGTGGATGAAACCACGGATTTCAATGTGGTTGTGGATCCCCATCGCCTCAATCAGGTCATTCTGAACCTGGTAAGCAATGCCGTCAAATTTACTGATGAGGGGTCGGTCACCCTCGCACTGAAGCTGGATGAACTCCCCAGCGGAATGGGCAGACTCCGGGTTTCCGTGCACGATACAGGGATTGGTATTGCCCCGCAGGCCCGGGAAAATCTGTTCAAGGCATTCAGTCAGGCCGACGGGTCCACAACGCGTCGTTTTGGAGGAACCGGACTGGGATTGGTCATCTCCAACCTGCTGGTTGGCAAGATGGGCGGTGAGATTGGCATCCGTTCCGAGCCGGGCAAGGGCTCAGAATTTTTCTTCTCCATCGATGTACCCCTGGTACGCGGTCACCGTCACAGCGTTCATAAAAAAGATATGGTGAAGACCCGCACAGGCAGTACTGGCCTGAGTTTTATACCCTCACCCACCATTCTGATTGCCGAAGATATCCCGTTGAACGCCAATCTGATCCGGCTTGTGCTGAACAAGCTTATCCCGGATGCACATATCCTGATGGCCGAAAATGGGAAAATCGCCGTGGATATAGCGATGAACAATCCGGTGGATGTGATCCTGATGGATGTTCATATGCCCGAAATGGACGGTCTTGAGGCCACGCGTACCCTTCGGAGTCGTAATCATGATGCCGTAATCATTGCGCTGACCGCCGGCGTTGTGGCGGAAGACAAGGAGCGTTGTATGGATGCGGGAATGGATGATTTTCTGGCTAAACCTGTGCAACAAGATGTGGTAGCTAAGATGTTGTATAAGTATATTGGTGCCTAGAACCACATTCTACCACTAATTCTATACTTATGGCTTATCGTCGGACCGACCGGATGCAGCAGCGGGTGGATGAGCGGCGGCAGTCTATCCTGCATGCAGCTGAAAAACTATTTGCCGAGAAGGGGTTTGAGTCGACCACCATGAAGGATATTACCCGGGCTGCGGGTACTTCTATCGGTAATCTGTATTTCTATTTTCCCAACAAAGACGATCTGATGATGCGTCTGATTGAGTCGGTCATCAACCGAATCTGGGACCATGAGTTTGATCCGGGGGAGTATAATCTGACCATCAATCCCCTCACCCATGAGGCGGTTGACGATTACCTGAAAATTCAGGCATTCTTTGCCAATGAGTCCTTCGCCCGGAACATGCTCAACATTGTACCGCATAAACTCTTCCGAAAACACATCCTCCGCTTTATGGAGCAGATGTCGCGCCGGCGGTACGACAGTTACGGTGAGCGTTTTGTGTACATGGATCAGGATATGGTGCTGGCCTACCATCTGGGTGGTTTGCTCACGGTGCTGGAACGGGTTCTGATCGGCGAACTGGATCGTACTCCCCATGAAATCGGTATGTTCCTTGCCGAAAGCAAGCTCCAGATCCGGGGGTTGTCGCGCGAGGAGATAGCCGTTATTTTGGAGGAGATGGAACAGACACTGAAGGTGGTCCTGACCCATCTTTGATGGGTGCCCCTGCTGTGCCAGCCTGTATAGGGGATGCAGCAGACCACATTTTCACCCAAAATAATCACGTTTTGTGAACATTGCGGGGTTCAAAAGTCATGGCTGCCGGTCTGAACCTGCGCGACATTCGCGGCGATGCTTTAATACGATGTCGGTTTTGACGGAAGATGTACGCTACATAAAGAGAAGGATTCACGTGCGCCAACAGCCCTCCCGATGCGCTGTTATTGCGGGGTTGCGGTGTCTGCCGGATGGCGGCCGGTGCAAAGGGCGACTGTTCAATCGGATCACAGCGTCTGTACCGTGCCTGTATTTTAACGAGTTGCAATATGGATAATGATACCTGGACACGCGCTTCGGCGTTGTTCGATGAGCTTTACGAATTACCTGAAGCCGACCGGATTTCCTACCTGAAGAAACTGGCACAAACCGACCCTGCGTTGTATCGCCGTCTTACGGAAATCATGCGCTTCGAAAAGGCCGGCGGATCGTTTCTGGGCGATGAAGCCCTCAGCCGCTATGGCGACTTCATCGGTGATCTGGTAGGACAACTGGACGACCCGGTACCTATGGAGGGTCGGCTTATTGGCAGCTACCGCATCATCCGGCAGGCAGGTTACGGAGGAATGGGGGCCGTTTACCTGGCTGAACGCTCTGACGGTGCCTTTGATCGTCGCGTGGCCCTCAAATTCATCCGGACCGAACTGCAGCAGACTACCCTGATTGAACGGTTTAAGCGCGAGCAGCGTATCCAGGCCAGCTTGCAGCACGAGGCCATTCCACGCCTGTACGATGCCGGTACCGATGAGCACGGAACTCCCTACATCGTCATGGATTATGTAGAGGGTGAACCGGTAACCGAATATGTTCGCCGGAAACAGCTGCCACCGGCAAAAATCCTGGATCTCTTTGCACGGATCTGTGATGTCATCCACTTCGCCCATCAGAACCTGATTATTCACCGCGACCTGAAACCCTCCAATATTTACATCACACCCGATGGAGACATCAAACTGCTCGATTTCGGTATCGCCACCCTGGCCGACCCGGATTCCGGTGAGGGTCACGTACGTACCGGCCTGAATTTCTTTTCACTCACGTATGCCTCGCCCGAACAGATCAGCGGTCGGCCGGTGACTACAGCCACCGACACGTATGCCCTGGGTGTGCTGCTTTATGTGCTGTTAAGCGGGAAGGTTCCCTATACCACAGAGGATAAAACCCCGGCTGCTATCCAGCAGGTTATCTGTGAAGACCCCGTTGTACCGCCGAGCAGGAAGGTGGATGAAGAAAAAACGGGCGAGGTAGTCGGTGGGGAACCGATACGGCGGTTTGCGGTAACGGCACGGCAGCTGCGCGGCGATCTGGACACCATCGTACTGAAAGCCCTGGAAAAAGAACCGTCACGGCGCTACTTATCGGTACAGGCCATGGCCGATGATATCCGCCGTTACCTGAATAACGAACCCATCCAGGCCCGTCCACCCGGCTACCTGTATACGTTAGGCAAGTTTCTGCGCCGCAATGCCGCCGCCGCTGCAACAGCGGCGCTGGTATTTTTGATGCTGCTTTCCGGTTTTATCTACCACTCCGTTACCGTAAGTGCCGAACGGGATATTGCCCGGAATGAGGCTGCGAAGTTTGAGCAGATGGCCGGTTTTCTGGTTGACTTGCTGGACTACGATGAAATGGCCGTGCCACCGGAGGAGGCTACCGTCGCCAATCTGCTGCAAGCCGGTACCCTTAAGCTCTCCACGGGATTGCAGGATAATCCCGAAGTGCGTGCGGAGCTGTTGCTGGCGGTGGGTCGTTCATTTCTGAGCCTGGGCGATAATCAGCAGGCCCTTGATATGATATCCGAAGGCGTGGCTATTATGCAGGAGCGGGGCGGCGGATACGCGCTCACACTCGGCGAAGCCCTGACCGAACTGGCGGAAGTGCAGCATCATACCGGAAATCCGGCCAGTCTTGAAACCATTGACGAAGCCCTGCTGCTCACGGAACAAGAGCATGGTCGGGTGTCTGAACCCCATGCCCGGGCCCTGCACCGCAAGGGCTGGTATCTGTACCGGCTGGAAGAGGGCAATGAAGAAAACCGCGACCGGGCAGCGCTGTACTTCGCTGCCTATCTGGGGATTATGCATTCTCTGTTTGATTACAGCGATGAGCAATACGCCCTCGCCCTGATCGAATACGCATCGCTTAAAGCAGACTATGCCGATCGAATGGCGTTATATGAGGTCGCAAAGGGACTGGTAGAGGCCCGCGAGGGGCGTTATCACTACCGGGTGGCCAATATCTACGATTCTATGGCCCTTGACACCCGGTTTGAAGACCCGGAGCTGAGTATTTCGTATTTCCGGGAGGCAATGGAAATCTATACCTCGCTTTATGGCGATAATCACTACCGCACCATAAACACCCAGACGAATATGAGTTCGGCGCTTCGTAGGGCCGGAAGAAATGAGGAGGCGATTGAGGTACTGCAACGTTCGGTGGACGGTGCGAAACGACTTTATCAACCGGGTAGTGTTCGTATAGCGGATCAGCAGTTCTGGCTGGCCAATGCATGGATGGTTGCCGGTGATCTGGAGAAATCGGGCCGGCTTTTTGGCGAAGCGCTGCGTGTGTACGATGTGAATTATGAGCCGGGCAGCCAGAAACCGGAGCTGGCCCGAACGCTGGCAGGCCAGATTATGATGAATACGGGCAGGCCGGATGAGGGTCGGGCTATGATTGAACAGTCCATAGCCAATACCATTGCCCTGCACGGGGAAGACCATAGTATGGTTCGCTTCTCACGGGGCCGGCTGCCGGACTAACGCTCCACTGAGGGTGCCTGTTAAGGACTGATTTCCACGATGCAGTTGTGAAGCTTGCGTGGGGTAAGCGTTGATTGCTGCGGAATCTGCGCGGGGTTTATTGAGCGCATCAAACCGGTCAGGTCGCGTTGCGTATGTTGCCCTGGTTGCTTCGCTCAGGGTAATTCCTTCTGCAGACGACCGTGCAGCCAGGCCCGGGCTTTGATCCAGTCGCGGTTCACGGTTCGTGAAGATACATTCAGGCTTTGGGCCGTTTCCTCCAGGGTGAGCCCGGCGTAAAAGCGAAGTTCCACAATTTTAGCCAATCGTTCGTCTACATCCTGAAGTTCGGTGAGCGCTGCGTCGATATCGATGAGCTCGGTTGCCTGCTTTTCAACGGCCATCGTACGTTCATCGATGGGCACTTTCTCCGGGTTGTTGCCCCGCTTGGCGGCCAGTCGTTTGCGGGCGTGGTCGGTGAGTACCTGTCGCATAGCCCGGGCGGCAATGGCGTAGAAATGCCCGCGATCCTGCCAGTCGGTATCGGAAACGGCTACCAGCTTGAAAAACACCTCGTGTACCAGGTCGGTTTTGCTGAGGGTATGGTCAGGACCTTCACGGTTTAACTGATTGCGGGCAATGAGAAGGAGATTATCATAGACGATGTCAAAAAGCAGCTTTGTGGCATGCTCATCGCCCGAGCGCAATCCGTGGAGCAGTTGCGTAACCTCAGTTTGGATATGGGATGAAGCTGATTCCATAAATATATTGATATCCGGCCGGTCATCCGGATCCACAAGTACAACGGTCGATAATGGTGAGTGTACACGCTGGGGAGACACGTAAATACCCCGGCATCAGACGAACGGTTTATAGTAGACTGTTCCCCCGAAGGTATCTTGTAATGAAATACCCCTTCATAAAAACGAACGTCTAACATGGGCAACTAAACCCAAAAATGCAAGTGTCTTCACGCTGGAATTGGGTTCGGTCTCCGTGTTGCCTTAGCAACGGTTTGTTACAGTTTTCATAGAATCTGTCAGCATTAGAGTATTCGTTTTATCTTGTTGGTTCTAAATGAATCTTCCTATGAAATCCAGAGCCGTTTTGCTGATAATCCTGCTGGTGGTATGGATGCCTGCCCTGGCATCGACCCTGCCGGAGGTATACCTCAGTGAAGTGATGTCTTCTAACAGGACGGTACTGGCTGACGATGACGGAGACTATACAGACTGGATTGAACTCCACAACCGAAGCAGTGTGCCGGTTAATCTGGAAGGGTTCGGTCTGAGCGATGATTTCGGGGAACCCTTTAAATGGGCGTTTCCCGCGGTTACCCTGGGACCGGGTGATTACCTGCTCGTCCGGGCGTCCGGCAAGAACCGTATACATCCCGATTCCACCCTGCATACCAACTTTGCCCTGGCATCTGAGGGTGAGGAAGTTGTGCTGACCCGACCAGACGGAGTGCGCTCGGATGTGCTCCTGCCTACGGCGATACCCGCTGATGTTTCCTATGGCCGGAGCCCAACCGGCGGATCTGCCTGGGTTTTTTTCAGTGAACCCACACCGGGCGCTGCCAACACCACTCCGACTGCTTCACAGGTACTAAGTCCGCCGGTATTTTCGCATGACAGCGGCTTCTATAACACCGGATTTAATCTAACGTTGTCGCACCCGGACCCTGAAGTACAGATTATTTACACATTGGATGGGTCCGAACCCGGGGAACAGGCGCTGCAGGGTATTCCATATCGCTACAAAACCAGCTATAACCGGTTTGCAAATGAAGAAACGGGGATCATCGTGGAAGATACGTTACGATCTTACATGTACACGCAGCCCCTGACCATTGAAGACCGCACACCGGAACCGAACCGGTTCAGTATGATTCCATCCACCTGGGATGCGGATCCGTTTTACCTGCCGGACACTCCCGTGAGTAAAGCTGCTGTTATCCGGGCAATCGCCTATAAGCCCGGCGCACTGCCAAGTAAAATTATCACCCGCAGCTACTTTGTCATTCCCCAAAATGAACGTTCCCATCTTCCCGTAATTTCCCTCGTGACGGATCCTTCGGGCTTGTTCGATTATGACGATGGAATTTATGTACCCGGGGTTGATTTTGATCAGTGGCGCAGCGAGAATCCCGATGAAACCGCTGAATCAAATACAGCGGCGAATTATCACCGCAGAGGGCAGGATGCAGAACGAAACGGCTACATGAGTTTCTTCGAACCG
This sequence comes from Bacteroidetes bacterium HLUCCA01, assembly GCA_001314545.1. Classification (GTDB taxonomy): domain Bacteria; phylum Bacteroidota; class Rhodothermia; order Balneolales; family HLUCCA01; genus HLUCCA01. The sequence goes on along the minus strand of LIHN01000021.1, from coordinate 223,595 downwards.
GATAACCCTGCCGTTGCCATCGAGCAGGAAACCGGTATACGTATCCACGGATTTACTGCCCGGCGAAATCCCAATAAATCTTTAAGGCTCTATGCCCGGGGACGTTACGGAGATGAGGTCTTCAATTATCCATTTTTTAGCGGTGTCCCGGGAGAAACGCACCGTCGCCTGATTCTCCGGAATGCAGGTCAGGACTTTCGTTATGCCTATCTGCGTGACGCTTTGGCGCAGAGCCTGGTTTCCCATATGCGTTTTGATACCCAGGCCTACCGACCTGCAGTTTTGTATATAAATGGTGAATATTGGGGTATTCATGATATCAGAGAACGTCTTGACAGACATTATCTGGGAATTCAATATGGGCTTGATTCCGATAACCTGGATATCAATGAAACCAACTTTGTACCGGTTGACGGAGATGTTGTCCATTATTTCAACACCATTCAGTACATGTTGGATCACGACCTGGCTGCTGACGAACACTACGAGTATATCACTACCCGTCTGGATCCGCAGAATTTCATGGATTATCAGATTGCACAGATGTTTGTGCAAAATCTGGACTGGCCGGGCAGTAACGTTCAATACTGGCGTTTGCGGACGGACCAATATAAGCCGAATCGACCGTACGGTCATGATGGCCGATGGCGATGGCTGATGTATGATATGGACCGTACTATGACGTTGTACCCTGACATAGACCAGGACTGGACATTCAATACCCTCGCCTACGCCACAGCCGAAAATAGTGATAGCTGGCAGAATCCGCCATGGGCTACCCTGATACTCCGAAGCTTGCTGAAAAATGAAGGCTTTCGCCATGAGTTTATCAATCGATACACCGATCAGCTGAACACGGCCTTTACAGCAGCACGTTTTTCTTCATTGCTGGATCAGCTCACCGCGGGTATCCGACCTGAAATGCCCGCGCACCTGTCGCGGTGGAGATATGTCATTGAATCTATGTCTGCATGGGAACAGGAACTAAACCGTGTCCGTGAATTTGGTGTGAACCGGCCTGCCATGGTCTTCGGGCATCTTCAGGAGTTTTTCAATCTGGGCGATTTATATACGGTGACGGTTTCTGCTGCCAACAACCATCAGGGTCTTGTAAAACTCAACAGCATGTACCTTGCCGAAAATACCCCGGGTGTGGTTTTCCAGCTTAACGAATGGTCGGGCAGGTACTTTGGAGATGTTCCTGTTCAGCTTTCAGCGCAGCCGCATGAGGGGTATGTATTTTCCCACTGGATGATTAACGGAGAACGATGGGATCAGGAGAGCCTGAGTTTGTCCTTGCAGTCCGATACCCATATTACGGCATATTTCAGCGATAAGGTCGCTGAGCCGGCTCCTGAAAACCAACTGGTTCACTACTTCCTCTTCCAAAACCTGCCCAATGATACCCCGCTTAAAAGTATAGCCAGTGTATATTCTGACGACACCGCGGGCAGTCCCTCGTTGTTTTTCAGCTCCAGCCTCGCCGGATACCCCTTTGATGCAGCGCATCCCTCCTGGCGAACCGCCTCCATGGAGCGCCGAAATCAACCAACGCCGCTGAACTACCGGCCTGAAGGAAACGGCGGAATATCGTACGAACAGGCTGGCAGCATTCGTGCTTTGCAGGTCCGGCAACCATTCCGTACCGATGGACTTGAAAATACGCTGATTTTACACCTGCCCACTACCGGTTTTGATGATCCGGTGCTGACTTTTGCGGCTAAAGACGAAGATGCCGGAGCGTACGGACTTTACATAGATTACGCCGTTGATTTCGAAACCCGGTCAACCATCGATGGTCGCGTTGATACCGTACATACCTGGACCGACGCAGGGCTGGTGTCAACAGATCGGTATAAATCGCTGCTCAACAATACCTACCAGCTTTTTTCGGTCGATTTCAGCGAGATTGAGCAGGCCGCGCAGAACCCGCATTTCAGAGTCAGAATCCGGTTCGACGTGCAGGACGCTTCCCTCGCTAATGGCGACCGGGTCACATTCAACAACATCGCCCTGGACGCCGTCCCGGTATCGGTATCGGCTCCGGTACTGGCAACAGACCTGCCGGAAGCCTTCTCGCTGGGTCAGAACTATCCCAACCCGTTCAATCCACTGACCACCATCCCCTTTACACTCACTGAATCGGCCCCGGTCCGGCTCGAAGTCTATAACACCATCGGCCAGCGTGTTGCCGTTCTTCGCAACGAGGTGCTGCCGGCGGGCTGGCATGAAGTCCGCTTTGACGCCACGGGACTGAGCAGCGGCGTGTATGTTTACCGACTGGAATCGGCCGGGCAGGTTCAGACACGTAAACTTCTCCTGATCCGTTAAGTGCGATGCAAACCAAATGAGCTATGCGTAGAAAACCATCTGCTTTTCCCCTGCCTGCGGTCGTCGCCCTGCTTGCCGGAGTCCTCATGTTGAGCTCATGCTCTGAGCGCTACCTCAGCACCGTTTACCTCACCGAGTCCGATGAACTGCTGCGCCTGCATGGCAGACCCTATACCGGTGTTGCCTTCACTGAAGGACCTGACGGACAGCTTCTGTCTGAAATCCGCTATCGCGATGGCATCCCACACGGAAGCTGGAAGGAATGGCACGAAAACGGGCAGTTATACCAACAGGTTACCATGGAGGCGGGTCGCAGACACGGTTTGCTAGAGGCCTGGTATCCATCCGGAGCCATGCAAGTCCGCTCTAACTGGCAACAGGGAAACCTCCACGGGCTGTACGAGGCATGGCACGAAAACCAGACGTTGTTTACGCAGGGGGTCTACGCCGAAGGACTTCGCACCGGCGAGTTCACTGAATTTAATTCGGACGGACAGCTCACCCGACAGGCCGGCTACGAAAACGGCCTCCTTCATGGTTCCGTGAACACATGGTATGACGACGGGACGCTTCGCAGTACGGCCACCTACCAGAACGGTCTGAAGCATGGGGTTTACGATGCGTTCAATGCACAGGGTCAGCTGGTCCGGCAAACCAACTACGAGCACGGCCTGCGCCAGGGACTGCAGCAACAGTGGTATGACGACGGAACCCTCCGCCAGACCGGTCAATTTGAGCAAGATCTGGAGGAAGGGCTCTTCGAACTATTCTCTCCGGAAGGTCAGCTTCAGCAGCGGGTCGTCTATCAGGCCGGGCAGGTACTATCCGAAGAAACGCTCGACACCAGCCTGGCAATCTTGCAGCAGGAGGAGGACGGACTTCACACAGATGGTGTTTTCCGTGAGTTTGATGAAAACGATGTGCTGGTTCGCCAGGTCCGTTTTCAGGATGGACACATGCACGGGTTGTATGAAATATGGCATTCCAACGGCACCATCCGGCTTACAGGGACCTATGAGCAGGGTAACCGGGAAGGACTGTTTGAATATTTCAATGCTGACGGACAGCTCATCAAACAGGAGCGCTACCTCAACGGACTGTTGCATGGCGAATCTGCCGAGTGGCACGATAACGGTACACTCCGGCTGCAGGGTTCGTTTATATCGGGCTTACGCGAGGGATATTTCGAGGAGTTTGATGAAAACAGTCGTCTTATCCGTAAAACACAATACCGTAACGGACAGAAGAACGGGTCACTCGAAGAATGGCACCCCAATGGAAATATTCGCCTCCTCGGGACGTATCGGCGTGATTTACGCGAGGGCGACTTCGACGAATTCAGCCGCAGCGGCGAGTTTATCCGCCAGACTCAGTACCTGAATGGCCGGCGTTCTATGCGCGCCGGTTATGCTGATAACCAGCTGCATGGATCTCTGGAGACCTGGTACCCAAATGGTAACCGAAAAACCGTGGCCCGGTTTGAGCAGGGGCTTCAGCATGGTTTATACGAAGAGTGGTTTGAAAACGGGGTACTTCATATCCGGGCTACCTATCAAAATGGTGAACTTAACGGTACATATGAACAGTGGAATCCCAGAGGAGAGCTGGTACGAATGAGGGTGTACCGCAATGGGGAGCCTGAGCCCTGATTGCGGCAGACGGGATCGTTTTATAGAAGAATCTAATTTTTTTATGGGGAGCCACCAAGTAGCTTGAGATACGTGTAGACATTAAGAAATAAGCACCCTTTTTTAGAGCCATTTAGCAGAATAACCAACGTTTTTTGTTGTTAGGGAGTGCTCCAGTGGAACATGTTCAGTCAATCCGGGAGCCTCATGGTACACCCGCTGTGTCAATAATTATAGATTTGTAATCAAAGGTTCGTGTGGCTTCACCCGATGGAACCCCCTCCGTTATGGAAAATCCTGCTTCAGTTTATCCGGTTAGCAGCAACGAGATTGATTCTCGTTATGAAATCCATACCGCACATTATCTCAAACTTGCAGTAGGATTTTTCTCCCTTATGCTGACGCTGACCAGCATACTGGATATACTGTTTCTGGGTTCTGCATCACTGCCTTTTATAGCAAGCCGAATTGCTGTGGCAATACTGGTGCCGTTGATCTGGTATAAAACCCGCAACAGCGAAACCCTTCGTTTTCACTGTATTCATGCAGCATTACTGCTCAGTCTTGTGCATACGCTTTGGATAACCGGCTCTTTATCACACGGCACCGGACTGTTCTACCTTCACCTCATGGCAGCAGTCTACCTGTTAACCCCCGTGTTTGTTCTGTGGGGTACAGGACATATGTTGTTTCAATGGAGTGTTGCTGCTGTGTTTATACTCATATTCTCCCTGCTGATTCCGCATTCCGTGGAGGTTTATCTGCAGGGAGGACTCGTTCTGCTGTTCACCACTGCTGCGGGGGTGCTGATACCGCGTATAGCCCGACCATTTCGCAGGGAGGTTGCCCTGACGCGCATTCTGCTTGAAAAAGGGGTGATTAAACCGGAAAAAGTATCCCATGGCGGGATGGATGAGGCCGCTGAAAGCAACGCTGAAAATCGAAATGACAAACCATTGTCTGCCCGGTCCGACCCGCAGGGTCGTCCCCGTTTTATAACCTTCGAGGAAGCGTATTCACGACGGGTGAAAACCGACACTGCTGACCTGGAACGGGTCGATTTGTCAGAGCTGGTGAGCCAGGTGCTTAAAGATGTGCGCCAGAAGTCAATATCCAACGATGTCAGAATTAAACTGATTCGCCCCGGAAACGGACTCATGGTCCGGGTGCATCCGGAAAACACGCAAAAAGCACTACTAAATTTGTGCGATGAACTTATTTCCAAAGCGGCCGGCAGATCTATTCAGGTAATGACAGAGGCCAATGAATACCTCGTTCTCATCCACGTCGTCGTGTCAGATACAGGCATTGCGGCCGATGACTTTGCGGCCTTGAGTGCAGCTCTGGACGAGCTGGCTCCCGGGCTGGAGCCGTACACCGAGCTGAAACCGATAGGTGTACTTGAGGCGGTTGCCCATCTGCACCAAATGCGGGCCACGTTGCTGCACACGCGATCCGATGAGGGCGTGTATTACGTACGATTTGCATTTCCTTTTGTAATTCCGGCTAAATCAGCGAAGGTATGAGACAGGCTGTGCCGTTTACCGGAATCACGATAACCCTGTTTCTGATTTACTCAGGCCTGGAATATCGTATATCCGATACGCTTCTCAGTGTGGTTGATACCTCGTTTACCCTGCTGCTCTTGGCGACGTTTATTTATGTGGTTTTACGATGGGTATCTGAGCGAAGACCAGAGCAGATTGGGTACATGGCCGTTTGCTGGACGGGTCTTATGTTTCTGGATGCCCATTTTGTTCCCCTGGGCGTTCTCATGTTCCCGGTACTCTTTTTTTTAGCCGTGAACCAGGCAATGGGCAGTATAAACCGTATCCCGGAACCGGCCGAACGGGATCCGAAGCCCGTAGTCTCTGTAACTTCATCCTGCCTGAATGGCGACATCCCACTGGAATGGCCGGCTGTCAAACCTGTTCTTAAGTCCATCGGCTTGTTTCTGGTATTCCCCGGCGTGGTCTTTTTGGGTTATACGGCGATTAAAACCGGCTTCGTCTGGATTTCGCCGGAGTTCTGGTCGTTACCCGATCCGGATACCGTAACCGCAGCAGGTCACCAGCCTCCATTGGAGGCCTCTGTGTTACCGGTCATGCTGATCTCTGACGGATTTCCAATGGAGATCACCCCTCGTCTGGTCGCTTTCCTTTTTGTGGCATGGATTGCGTTGTGGCAGCTCGGATCGCGACCGTTGCTTTTTTATGTGAGTGCAGCCCCGTTCCTGTCGCTCCTCATAGCTGCGGTCGGGCAGTCTGATAACGGTCATGTTACAGCACCTGATCTGATACTGGCTGCATCGGTGCTCACCACACTTCTGGTAGCCGGTACTATGTCTGGTGGGTTGGTCCGATGGAGCGTGGTTTCGGCCCTGATCGTATCAATGGGGTTCCCGTTGTCTTCCGTGTTTCAGGAGTCCCTGCAAATAAACCAGTCAATCCGGCAACCAGTTATCATACCGGAGGCTGCCGCGGAGGCAACCGAGCGGCTGGAACAGTCAGAGGCTGCATCCGGTGTCGACCAAACCCATGTTCCCGACGTTGCGGATAGTCCCGTGGAAACACCACTACCCGAACCGGTTTACACGGTCAGCTGGAACGAAAGTGACCGGTATTATTTCGAAGTGAAGGTTGTCAACAGCACCGGAAGCCTGGCGCTGAGAAATTATCAGCGCTTGCTCGATCAGGATGAATCCGGCCGGGTCACGCTTATTCCCCAGTATCGTGAAGGTCGTTTTGTGCGATGGCTGGTGGGTGTGGGACAGTACACCACCTACTGGGACGCGGCCAATGCAATACGGGCTGCCGGGGGGGATCAGGCCCTGGAGGAAGCTTTCATCGTACTGCATCACTACACAGATTTCAGGGTCTTTGGTGACGCCCCGGATTATAATCCATCAGCGCAGGGCTATACCCTGCTGTTGGGCACCGTTACGTCGCATACGCAAGCAGAAATGGTTGCAGACGCATGGAATCAGATCGGATTCAACCAGGTACGGATTATAGCTATCCCTTCCGGGAGTCGATACCAAATCGTAACCGGCAGATACAACGATCAGACCGAAGTGAGTATGCTGGCTGAATATGTCACCCGCAAATCGGGTATTGATGTCCGGCCCGTTCCCTTGCCCGACTAAATGCAACATCCGGATTCTTTACATCTATCGGTTAAAACGCCTCTTTCCCTGCCAGATACCAGGTGGAGTGAGACAAAATGGGCTCTGGTACTAAACACAAATACGCACTTCAGAACAGAAAACACGTTGTTCAAAAACACAAGGCGCCTAAAAAATTAGGGTTTTCCAAAAAATACTGTGACCGCGTGATATCGCCGTAATCTTGCGGCAGTTAACACCATCAGCCTACGCAACTATGAAATCTTCAGATCAACCGGCAGGAAGCAGAGCCGAAATGGCCCGCACGGCGGCCAGGGCCGGCATATTTTACGATGAAATCTCGGTGAGTACCGATGAAATCAATCGTGAAATGCGTGTCCAGAGCCGGCATTACCTGAACTTGCTCATCTGGACCACCCTTTTCCTGTATCCGCTGTTCACGTTTCTGGACTATCTGTACATCGAGCCCTATTGGCTGGAGATGCTCACAGCCCGTATTATTCTGCTCGCCGGGGTATACATCCTGTACGACTACAGCTCCCGATCAGACCGGTGGTTGCTCGCACCGGTACACCTTCTTCTCACGGGTATCACCTTACAGATGGTTGGGTTTGCCCTTTTTGCACCCCTTACGGCGTTTTACTACTACATGGTTGCCTGGTCGCTGTGCTTTGTAGCCATCAACCTGGCCATGCTCTGGCAGCCCTACAACGGTCTGCTTCAGCTCTTCATCGCCGTGGGTGCCTTCATCGGATTAAATCTGACCTACAGCCCACATCCCATCAGTCTGCTGGTTGAATATGGTGGGATGTTCTTTTTTGTCACCGCTACCCTATCCCTGTTCATTCCCGCCGTACGCTATGAGTATGAGTCGCGCAAGGTATCGGCCGATATCTTCCGCAAGAAAGCCAACCTCAGACTGGAGCAACAGGTTGCTGAGATTGTCCGGCAGAAAGAACTTCTTGAGCAGAAAAGTGCCGAATTGAAGCGATTCAACGACCAGAAAACGCGTCATCTGAATATTTCTACCCACGGAATCAAGAACCCGGTCAACGGAATTCTGGGACTGCTGGAGTTGATGAAAATTCAATATGGCGATGCGTTGCCGGAAGAGATTCGCTCCATGCATGAGGATATGGAACAGGCGGCTACGCACATTAATGAAGTGGTAGATCAGTATCTGGACGTGCAAACCATCGAACACGATAACGAACCCCTCGCGCTTCAACGTACGGATATGCTGCACGTAATCGATACCGCGGTGGCTGCGGTCAAAACGGAAGCGGACGACCGATACATTACCGTGAGTTATCTGAAACCCTCCCGTGAACTGCCGGTCATGGCGCATGAATCCTACCTGAAACAATCGGTTACGGGGTTGCTTAAATATGCGGTACTCCTGTCGCAAAATAACAGCGAACTGAAGGTACTGGTGGAGCAGGAGGGACATAAGGTCCGTTGTCACATTTCCCAGGCTGCTACTACGGTGGAGTACAAGGAACTTGACGAAATGTTCAACCGTCTGGAAACGCTCACCGAACAGGGTAAATCCGCCAAGAGCAGCACCGGAGTTGGGTTGTCGCTCTCCCGACAGCTGCTCAGGCGTATGCAGGCTACACTGTACTACTCCAGCAACAAACAAACCGGCCTTTATTTTCTTGTGGAATTCAATTATGCCAACTTATCTGACTATCATGAAATCACCTATTAATACCCGCAGCTTTCCTGACGTATTCACCGGCAGCCGGTCACCCGGAAGGATGATAGGGCTGTTTGTAACCATGGTTTTGGTTTTGGTTACGGCAACACCGCTGCAGGCCCAGCCGGAATCGTTACCGTTTACGGCCTATGATTACAACGATGTGATTCTGACCGGTCGTTCTTCTACGGCAACCTATTTTTTCCGGGTTCCTTCCGACATTGACCTGGCCAACAGTTACATTACCCTGCAGCTGGGGTGGTCTGAGGTGCTCATGATGAACCGGTCATTTGTATCGGTCAGGGTCAATGATATGCCGGTCACGTCACGCAGACTTTCATCCGACCCGGGTACGCTTCGTGTTCCACTGGCCGGAACCCTACTTCCGGAGGATAACTTCGTGAAACTGGAGATTGGAACCGATGTGACCATTACCGATGATCGCTGTGAAGATGTGCTGTTCAATACCATGTGGGTGACCATTTCGGGCAGATCGACCCTCCATGTACGTCGGACCGGTGCGGTGGCCGAACCTACCATCGCTTCCTTCGTTCCAACGATTCGCTATATCGGCATACCAGACAACCCGTCTCTGGTTGATATGGAAACCGCTGTCTGGCTGAAGGCATTTCTGGATAAAACCTGGGGGAACCAGTCGGCCGAAATTACCACCTATGCCGAGGCGATACGGCAACCGTCCGGCAGTGTATTGCTGGGTATGAACGGAGTGATACCGGATTCCCTGGTCAACCGCTTAACGCAGTCGCAGCCACAGGGTCAGGGTCTGCTTGAGCTAATCCGCCGGCAGTACCGGGATGGTCAGAGCATCCGTCGTTATCGCCATCTGATTGTGACCGGCAGGGACTCAACCGGGTATAAAAATGCGGTCAACGCCCTGCTCGACCGTAACCAGGTGAGTACGGCTTTTGGCAGTTATCTGAGTGTGGCCAGCGCCGTTGCCCCGTATGAGGTGCGTTCGCAGTACCGTAATCGCACGCTGACCCTGCGCGACCTGGGGGCTCCTGACGTAGCCCTGCAGGGGATAGGCTCCCAGCAGGTAGAATATAACTTCTCACTGAATGATTTCGGCTACCTGCCCGAAAATATTGATATGGTTCTGAATGCCAGATACAGCAGTATTGATCCGGAAGACCGTGGCATATTGAATGTGTATATCAACGACTTCCTGCAGTCCAGTCAGCGCCTGGATCAGAGTGGTTATCTGAGCCATCAGCTCCGTTTTCGGCGCGATCAGCTTCAACCCTTCAACACCATTACCGTTGAGTTCGTGTACTATCCTCCGCAGATGAGTTGTGAAAGCGTCACCGCCGACTTCTCTGCCCGCGTGGATACGCGGCAATCGGTGCTTAACGGTGGCAGGGAATATCAGCCGGAACCCTTATCGTTTCATCACTTCCCCACGGTTTTTTATCACCCTGAAACCACCCTGCTCATCGACCGTGCCCCGGCTCTCCGGACGTTGAATGCCGTGGCCCGAACCGTGGCTTTTCTGAATACCAACGTGCAGGAGCGGATGCTGCTGTTTCCGCGCATTTACTATCAAAACGAGGTGGATCGCCAATTCCTTCGTTCCCGCCCCGTAATAGGATTCGGCGTGGGCGGCAGTACATTAACCTCCCATTTCGATGGGGCTATGGTACGTTCCGGGGAGACCTTCCGGATTCAGTCAGAGGGTCTGGGTCGGGAGTTATTCGCTACAGCCGACACGGCCAACGTTGGCATCGCACAAATCTTCCTCGAAAATGCTCAGCCAGTACTATTGTTGACCGCAATGGGAGGGCGTTCACGTGCCGGCCACGAATATATCGCCTCGGTGATTTCCGATCAGCGTTTCCGCCTTACCAACAATCTGGGCATCGCCAACCATGAAACTCACCACTTGTTCAACATCAACGAATACACGGGAGTGACCGGAGGCGATGGCACCACTACCTGGCAATATTGGTTCGACCGTTTCGGGTTTGTGCTCTTACTGGCCGTCTTGTTGCTGCTGGTCTTTGGCTACCTGGCTATCCGGCGATCGGTACTGGAAGCCCGTAAACAGTTTCAGTGATGGCCCTATGAATGCAAGACCGTATACAGGCAGGCGCAACAACTATCCGTGCGATGCGGCTGTTAACCGATGCTGGATCAAGAGCAGCGTAAGCTATGGAGCAGTATCCTGCCCGCATCGCAGTCATCCGGAATCGCCCGGACAGGCGGAGGTCAGCCCACCGTCAGTGGCTATGCGGTCTGTAGTCATGATCGGGTTTGCTATAATTTTTACGCTGTTGAGCGCCGTTTCATCGCTGAAAGCCAGTGGATTTCCCAAACAGCCGGGCGAGGTCACCCTTATTCTGAATCATTACCGCTATCTGGCCTCCCGATTCTGGGATAATGACCTGAATCTGCAGCGCTACGGTTCGGACGGGTCGTACCGCAGTGCTACCACCAAACTGTTTGTGGAAGCGGGCATCGATGGAAACCTCACCCTGTTCGGTTCAGTTCCGTATGCCACTGCCGTCTACGAAGACGCATTTTCCAGAGCCGATACCCGCAGTTTTACCGATGCCGAGGTCGGGGCCCGGTACCGTATCCGCCGCGGACCGGACGCTGCGTACCACCTGAGTATACAGGGCATGGTTCTGGTACCCTTGTACCGCGATGGACTCAATCCGGTTCCGGGATACCGCAAACCCGGCCTGGATGCACGAATTATGCTGGCCGGGGGGTATGAACTGGCTGGTCGACCTGCATTCTATTCTGCTGATACCGGATTTCGTCTGTACCCCGGTTCCGACATCCTGCAATGGGTGTATACTCTGGCAGGCGGTCTTACGCTGGCTCCCCAATGGCAGCTGTTGTATGAGCTGAGCGGCACGGCCTCGCGCAGCAGCGGCAACGTTTTTACCCCCGAGAATATCCTGCTCAATACAGACTTCTTCTCTCACAAGGCCGGTATCGGGCTGATGTGGAAGCCGGTTGAACAATTCGGGGTTATCGGGACCTTCTACACCGACTATGCCGGTCGACAGTCAGCCCTGGGCAGGGCATTTAACCTGAGTTTACTGGTATTTATTTAACCATGGATATTCAATACCGAGGCGATATTTACCAGTTTCTGGTTGCCAACGAGCTGGTTGGCGAATATCAGCTGGAGCAAATACGCTTCACGGCCGATTTTCATGATATTTCCCCGATAAAATCGGTTTTAAACTATGGTTTTGCCGTTCGCAAGGACTATGAATTCAAGCTCAAAGAGGCCGAAGACATCACGTTTACGGATGTCAGGAGCATAGAATTTGAAACACCTCTCACCGAGCTGTTTGACATTCAATGGCTGAACCGTAGGGTAGTGGCACCCCTGCGCACGCACGGCGGCAAGATTACCGTTGCCATGTGCGATCCCTTCGACTACGACTCATTGCTGGAGATTGAGCGTATCAGCGGACTCAAAGCCGATCCCGTATACGCCTCTGACCTGGATGTAATGTGGGTTATGCATAAACACTACGGCATTCCCAACGTTAAACGAGCCGTTTTTGAGCTGGCCGACAAAGACCGGGAGCGCTCGGCCCTTATCTCCTTCACCGAAACACAGCTGCTGATCATTTTTCTGCTTATAGCGGCAACCATCGTGCTGCTCTTTTTCTTTCCGGTAGCCACCATTGTGACCGTGAATGCAGCCATTGGTCTGATTTTTTTCGGATCGGTGTTCTTTAAATTTTTGCTGGCGTTACTGGGCAGCCAGGTCGAAACCAAAACTGTTGTCACCCGCGATGAAGTGCTGGCCCTCAATGAAGACGAGCTCCCCACCTACACCATCCAGCTCCCCGTATACAAAGAAAGTGAGGTGGTAACCAAGCTGGTCGGGAATATCAAGAACATTGATTACCCACGCCACCTCCTGGATGTCAAGCTGCTGGTGGAGGAAGATGACGATGTTACCCTGGATGCATTGCGTAATCTGGACATTCCGGGCGTATTTGAACCCCTGATTATACCTCATCATCAGCCTAAGACGAAACCCAAGGCCTGCAACTACGGGTTATATTACACCAGGGCTCAGATGCTGACCATTTACGATGCCGAAGATATCCCGGACAGTGATCAGCTGAAACGTGCCGTGGCCCTGTTTGCCAAGCTTCCCGAGGAGTACGTCATTATTCAGTGCTGTCTGAATTATTATAATCGGGGCGAAAATGCCCTTACCCGCATGTTCACCATGGAGTATTCCGGATGGTTCGATTACATGCTGCCCGGGCTCCATATGCTCAAAGTTCCCATCCCCCTGGGGGGTACCAGTAACCATTTCAAGTTTGACACCCTGATGGAACTGGGCGGGTGGGATCCGTTCAATGTAACCGAAGACGCCGACCTGGGCATACGGACCTATGCACGCGGGTATAAGGTAGGGGTGCTGGATTCCACTACCTACGAGGAGGCCAACAAGGCGCCCGGCAACTGGATACGGCAACGCTCGCGCTGGATCAAGGGATACATGCAGACCTGGCTGGTACACATGCGCCACCCCGTTGAACTCATCCGGACCATTGGCTGGAAAGGGTTCTTCGGCTTTCAGCTGTTTATCGGTGGTACCTTCATGACGTTTCTGCTGTACCCCATCCTGTTGGCCCTGTTTATCATCTACCTGGTATTCACCCCGGACTTTTATGGCCTGTTTTTTCCCGATTTCGTGATGGGGATCTCCATTATCAACCTCATGCTGGGCAATGCTCTGATTATCTACGTGAACATGATGGCTGTTTTCAAGCGGAAATACTTCGACCTGATTTTCTTCGCCCTGTTCAACCCTGTGTACTGGCTCATGCACTCCATCAGCGCCTACAAGGGGCTATGGCAGCTGATTACCCGTCCGTTCTATTGGGAAAAAACCACACACGGACTCACCTCGCACAAAACTCCCAAGCAATGAAATACAGCGCCTTAACAGGAAGTATACTTGCGATGGTACTGGCGGCTGTGTATGTCAACCTGGGATGGTGGATGCAGCAGGAGGGGTTTTTCAGTTCGGAGGCCCTTTTCTATGTGGCCAAGGCCGATATGTTTTATTCCGGAATTGTACCCCGGCTGGCTGTATTCGGGGTCACCTTTCCGCTGTTGCCGTTCCAGGCGGTACTGGTACTATTCCCCCTTACCGGACTGTTTACCCCCGTGGTTGCGTCCGCTCTGGGGATGGCCTTTTTATTCCGGTTTCTGTGGTCAGTTGCCGAAAAACGCGGGATGGAATGGGGCTGGAAGCTGGGTTTACTTGTAATATTTCTGGCCAATCCCGGATTTTTATATGCCGCCATGTCTGGTCAAAGCATTTACCTGCTGCTCATCTTTTTCAGTGGCTTTCTGTACTACATGCTTACCTATCTGGATGAGCCTTCTACCTTTTCCATAGCCATGGCAGGCGTTTTCTACACCGGAATTATTTTTGTGCAATTCAGCTATGTCTGGATTTTCGTGTTCATACTGCCGGTTCTGCTGTTGATATCCCTGCGAGGCGTGGAGGTGGAGTCGGTCCGGAATCAGCTGACCCTGGAAATACTCTTTGACGACAGCTACCGACGAAACCTGTTCGTGCGCAAGGTGCTGGCAACGTCTTTTCTTTTACTGATTCTGCCCGCTGGCGCACTGGCATTGTATATGTACTACAATCACCTTTTTGCCGGCTACAGTATGTTCTTCCTGAACAGTGCCTCGGTAAATGCGGAGCTTATCTCAAGCCGCTCCATTGAGTCGGTTCCCGGAATTCAGCAGTATTACTTTTTCTCTTTGTCGAATCTCGATTTTGCTTTGCTCCTGCTCACGGCGGTCCCCTTCGCAACCCTGTTGCTGATCACCAGTCTGAAAGATCCGCTGAAGGTGTACATTCTGTCAATACCGCTGCTGATTGTCTTTTTCCATCTGAGTCGGGAGAACATCGCCATTGTCAACATGCCTTTATTTATGCTCGTCGGGATATCCGTTATTACGGCGGCGCCCATGATGCAACAGCAGTATGTATCACGCAGGAATATTGGACGTATCTTTCTGCTACTCAGTCTTCTTTCGGTTTATTTCAACTATACCTATATGGCCAGCTCCACCCATACCTCTGAGCGTGAATTTGTTCAGGTGGCTTTGGGTGGAGGCGTATCAGGGACAACGCTTGCGGATCAGGAAGTGGCCCGCTGGCTTCGCAGCCACACCGGAACAGATAAGCGGGTGATGGCCGATGACGCTACAACCTACAGAGTTATTGCTTTTCACGGCAGGTCGGAGGAGTTTGTATTGCCGATGGAAAACGATTTTATTACCTATTTATCGAATCCCGAGATGGCCTCTTATATCCTGGTTCCAGCCGCAGAGAATATGTTTCGACGCTTTGATTTGCTCTACAATCAGTTGAGCGCTGTGCAGGACGGGGCTTTGAGCGGCGCTTATACCGAGGTCTTCCGAAATGATGCCTGGGTGGTATTTGCTACAAATTCTGAGTGGTCGGTACGAGGTCAGAGAGCCTGGTAAGTCGTCAGGCTGACGTTGTGAATTTAGTGATAATTTCATCGATTTTGGCAACACGATAGGGTTTGAGCACGACATCGGTGATGCCACTGGATATGTTCCGTTCGTCTTTTACAGCGTCATTATCAGCTGTCACAGCTACAATCGGAACCGTTTCCATTCCGGGTATTTTCCTGATCCGGCGGGTTGTTTCGAATCCGTCCATAAGGGGCATGTTCACATCCATAAAGATGAGGTCAACCTTTTCCTCCTCGAGGATTTTGAGTGCCTGAAATCCGTCCCAGGCAGTCAATACCTCATGGCCTTTGAGCTTGGTCATTGCAGTTAGAACGCGTACGTTCACCCGATCATCTTCAACAATCAGAATTCTCATGTTTACCTTTAATTATGGCATAACTCAACCAGACACAACACTGGAAATATTCCCGTCCCCGGATAAATTTTATGGTATTTCCAGTCACACAGCAGGAAAGCCGGAAGAACACAGAACGCATCTTACACCGGCAGGTTGTCAACCCCTGTTTAGTGTAGACAGTTAAACTGTTATGGCATTTTTTTTGATACAAGGCAGTATCTGCTGATACTACCAGTATAAAATATTTTTTCACAACAAATTAAATGTAAGTAATCTGAAAACCGGTAAACAATTACAATAAATTAATGTAAAGTTTAGCGTAATACGTTTTAAAAAAGTCGGGCAGCGTAACGGGGCAGAGCACACAGCTGTATGACGGTATGCGGTGGTCAAAGGGGTGTTAAGTCCACCTCATGAGGGCCCGGCGTGGTTAATCTTCAGAAGGGTATGAGATGGTCAAAGGGGGCCGATACCTGTCACTGTGCTTGCGAGCGCATTGTCACGGACCGCCCTCTCCCTGCCCGGTCATTGATAGAGATCAGGCAGATCATTTTCAAGCCAGATCATCGGGTGGGACACGAACTTGATGAAGTCACCGGTTGCCGGATGACCGGGGTACGGAACGTAGAAATGGTCGGCCCGACTGTCACTATTATTGGCGTTACGCCAGACCAGTACCCAGGCTATTCTGCGGGTTACCTCGTTATGGTCAATTGCACGCAGCAGTTGGTTGGTATACCAGGTCGTATCCGAAAGCATGGTATATTCGCCGGTCTCCGTCAGGGCCGGGATTTTGCCTCGTTTCTCGGCTTCCGTCACCAGCCATTCCAGGTGGGCTGCCATGCGTTCAACGCCGTCTTCATCGCCATAGCCACCCCAGGTTGTATAGTAATCATCGAAACCCAGCACATCGGTGTAGGCATCGCCGGGGTACCACTCCCAGTACTGCTCCGGGCTCACCAGCTCGCTCAGCGAGTTCGGTGAGTAAGCCCACAAAATATGATTAAGCTGGTGTACATCGCGCAGGTAGGTCACGGTAAACCGGTAAAGCTCTTTATATGCCTCCGGCGAGGTGTGTGGCGAACCCCACCAGAACCAGGATCCGTTCATTTCGTGCCAGGGTCGAAGAATGATGGGTATGGGATGAGGCCCTGCTGTGGGAGTTGTTGCAGGTACGATGTCGGTTGAACGACCGGCATCGGAATATCCGGGTTGCAGGGTTGCGGCTTGCGCAGTTGAGGCGTGCTGAAGATTGGTAATGGTGTCGGCGGGCATGCCGGATGACGAACCATCGGTTTCCCAAAAATCAGGGTTGGTTCTTTGTACTTCGATGTCACCAGGGGCAGTTGTCAGTTCACGGATGAAATCGGCCGCCTTGTCCAGATTCCGAAGCAGGATGTGGTGATGGCTTCCGCCGGGGAGTATGTTGTGTACGGGTCTTTCCCCGGGGGCAACGTCCCAGGCATCACCGCCGGTCAGGGGATTATCCATGTGCCAGCTCAGCGTACTGACCCCGCCCCGGGCGTGTACTTCGCGGATGAAGTGCTGCATCTGCTCGAAGGCTATCCCATCCAGGTTGGTCGCACCGCCTCGTTCAATGCCGCCCAGGTCCCATCCGTACACGGCCGGGTATGAACCTGCAACCTCGAGTACGTCCGACCTGCCTGCCTCGTTCATCCAGTAGACCCCGTAGGCCAGAGCGTCCTGGTGGCCAAAAAGGGTGTTACTAATGCGTACCTGGTTCAGGTTGCGGAAAAGAGCCTTTGTTTGCGTTGTGGCGAGGGGGTCGGAGGGCGAGATTAGCATGGTTGCGGAATCCGGATCTGTTGCGCTGACCGTTGCCGGTGCACCTGCCGTTCCATGCTTGTCGCTATACGACTCGTGGGTAGATTCGCCGGCCTCTCTGCTGACCGTCGCCTGACCCTGCCAGGACGGCGACCGGTCCGACGGGCTGCATCCGCTCAGCAGTATCCAAACCACCAGACCAAGCCTGCCCATGGTGCGCGGCGCGAAGGTCCAAAACCGCCTGCATCCGCTCAGCAGTATCCAAACCACCAGACCAAGCCTGCCCGTGGTGCGCGGCGCGAAGGTCCAAAACCGCCTGCATCCGCTAAGCAGCATCCAAACCACCAGACCAGGCCTGCCCGTGGTGCGCGGCACGAAGGTCCAAAACCGCCTGCATCCATAGAGTCGGTTGTATTCTTTCATTAGTAGAATCATCGGGTAGTTTACGCTCTACAATTTTGACGGTCGGTCCATTGTGAGTTTAAAATACATTATAACCAAAATGAGGAGCAGTGTAACCGCATTGGCCAGAATAATTGGCAGTTCACCCAATCTGATGCCGTAAATCAGCCACATGGTTACCCCAAAGGCGAGAATGGAGAACATACGCAGCGACAAATCCTTCGCCGACTTAGCCTTCCAGGTTTTGATTACCTGCGGTAAAAACGCAATGGTGGTGCATACAGCAGCCAGCATTCCGATGAGCGTTGTGAACGTGAATTCCATGAAGTATCGTAAATGGTGAAAACACAAGTTACCGTATTTTCAAGGTGAAAACATGCGTGATGGATTTTGAAAAAACATCGCGCACAATCAGCGCGCAGAAATCGGGTTGATTCAGCGTATTCAAACCGTGGTTACCTGCTGTAGTGATGATCCGGCGAATATCCGGAGCAGTCTCCGCGATGAGTGGGAGCGGAGTTGTTAATTAAAATAAGACCGAGTAGAAATTGACTATTCGAATACCAGGAATGAACTCGTTGTATCTTTTCCAAAGGCGAGAATCTCCTCATGGTGTCTCAGAAGAATGGATAAGATTTCTTCTGTGCTGCAATTCCCTTTCTTGACCCAGATAAACTTTGGCGGATGTCCGTAAACAAAACTTCGCTGATGAAAATCAGAATCCTTAGACACAATGGCGAATCCTTCCTGTCTGGCATAATCCCAAATAGCGGTATCGGAAGCATTATCCAGACCGATTTCAAGTACATGCACGGATTCCGGAAATTGAAGACTCACCTTTTCAACGATTCGGTGAGAGATATTTTGGTCGAACAGCAGTTTCAAGCCGATATTTTGGTCAGTTCCCGTTCACGGTTCGCTGCAAAAGCAATACAAGCGCGGATGTCATCTGCGGTGAGTTGTGGAAAATCGACCAGGATTTCCTCAGCAGACATACCGGAGGCCAAATATTCCAGAACGTCATACACAGTTATTCTCATGCCTCGAATACAAGGCTTACCACCACGCTTGTCCGCCTCAATAGTAATGTATTTTTTGTAATCCATACGTGTAATATAGTCTGAGATGATACCTTATACAAGCAACGCTCAAGTGGCCGGTATAATTGGCAGTTCACCCAATCTGATGCCGTAAATCAGCCACATGGTTACGCCAAAGGCGAGAATGGAGAACATACGCAGCGACAAATCCTTCGCCGACTTAGCCTTCCAGGTTTTGATTACCTGGGGTAAAAACGCAATGGTGATGCATACAGCAGCCAGCATTCTGATGAGCGTTGTGAACGTGAATTCCATGAAGTATCGTAAATGGTGAAAACACAAGTTACCGTATTTTGGAAGTGAATACGTGCGTAATAGATTTTGAAAAAACATCGCGCACAATCAGCGCGCAGAAATCGGGTTGGTTCAGAATATTCAATCCGTGTTTACCTACTACAATGATGATCCGGCGAATATCCGGAACAGTCCCGAGATGGGAGGGGGCGGACTCATGGACATCGGGTGCTACTGTATTTCGTTGTCCCGTTTTTTGTACGGTGAAGAGCCCAATAGTGTCAGTGGCAGGATGGATATATTGCCAGAGCTGGGGGTTGACTGGAAGGCTTCCGGGATCCTCACTTTTGGTGACAAGACGGCCACCTTCACCTGTTCAACCCGTCTGCAAAACTATCAACGCGTTGTTGTTTTCGGCACCGGGGGTGTGATTGAGCTGGAAAGGCCATTCAACCCGCCGCCGGATCAACCGATGCACATCCACATCACCAAAAACGGCGTGCGCAAAACCCTGGTAACCGAGGCTGTGGACCAGTACCGGCTTCAGGTCGATGCATTCTGCCGTTCGATTCTGGATAACACCCCGGTGCCAACGCCACTGGAAGATGCCCTTGCCAATATGAAGGTCATAGACGCTATGTTCAAAAGTAGCAAGGCACACACTGTGTAGACCCCGTGTGTACCCCGGACGAACACGACCTATTTAAACGAAAAAACCCCGCACCCGTAAGTTATTGGGATGCAGGGCTTTATCAAGTACACCCGCCAAGATTCGAACAATCTAAGCATCTTATAGTCAAAAATGCCAAAACCCTACGCTATTATGCTTATAAAGCCAATTGTTGTTTTAAATAAGCATATCTTAACACAGGATAATGTATATTTTGTTGGTACCTACGTTGGTACCTATTCCGAAACAGCAATCTATACTGAAAATCATGTACAATGGTATCACATTCAGGCTTTTCTTGCTTAAGCGTAAACGCAAAAGCAATGGTGAAATGCCGGTCTATTTGCGCATAACAAAAGACAGGAAGTACAGAATTGTTTCAACTGGTGTTTCAGTACCTGAAAAGCAATGGAATGAATCCAGTCAAACAGTACGCAAAAGCCACCCCCGGCACAGCAGTATCAATGCCCGGCTTGATGATATCCTTGCGACAGCAAAAGAAACGGTCTGGGATATGCCTGATGAAAAGAAAAGCATCACGGAAGTGAAAAGTGCACTTTCAGCATCCGGTACGGCCCTCGATTTTTTCGGGTACGCTAATGCCTTCTGCGATTCCCTGATTCAAAGCAAGCGGATATCAGCCTATAAAAACACTAAGGTAACTTTGCGATTCTTTACCAGCTATTTGGGTAAGGGGTATGTGCCTTTTGATGAAATTACAGCCGACACATTGCACGGCTTTCAGAACTTCTTACAGGAGCCCCGAATGATAACCGTGAACGGTGAAAAAGTTAAGAAGCACGGCAATAAAGCCAATACGGTTTACAATCACTTCAAGAACCTGAAGCGTATTTTTAAACAAGCTCTTCTGGATGACGTGATCAACACGAACCCATTCCTGAAATTCAAGCCTATACAGAAGCAGCGCACCGACAAAGCCCGGCTATACTATAAGCAGGTCCAGGGGATTGAAACTCTTGATTTACCACCTGGTTCATGGCTTGATGTTACACGGGATGCCTTCATGTTTAGTTTCTACAACGCCGGTATCCGCTTTGGAGATATTGCACGGCTTCAATGGAAGCATATTATAGACGGTCGATTGAAATACAACATGAGCAAAACAGGCACCGGTAAGAATATCCACCTACTAAAACCAGCCCTTACCATACTGGACAAGTACAGACCGGTAACCCCGGACAAAGAAGAGTTTCTGTTTCCTATCCTTGATGCCGGGCTTGATTACTCGGATGAAGTATTTCTGAAGGCACAGATATCCAGCAAGAATGTAATCGTAAACAGGAACCTAAAAATACTGGCAGGGCTGGCAGGGATTGAAGAAAACGTATCCTTTCATGTTGCCCGGCATAGCTTCGCAGACTATGCACGTACTTCAGGTATGGATATTTACAATATCAGCAAAGCGTTGGGCCATGCCGATATCACAATTACGCAGGCGTACCTCAAGAGCTTCGATGAGACAAGCCTCGATACTGAAATGGAAAAGTTATTCAACAACGGATTGTAATCATGGTATCTTCTGAACTATACGACAAAAAACTTGAACAGGATTTAAGGAGCCTTCTTAGCAATGTAAAACCTGATTATCCTGTCCAAATTTTTCTCCAAGATTCCAGATACCAACTTGAAGCTCTAAATACATTAGAAAGTGATGCTGTTAATCAAATACTGGAATGGGCTGAATCAGTTTTAGATATCATCCAAGCGTCCTTTAGCCCCAACCAAGTTAACTTTGAATACGCAAATAAGAGAATTAAAAGCTCCGTTTCGGTTACTGCTGTGGAATCAGTTACAGCCGCTCTTATAGAAGACCGTCTTTTTGGAAGTGATAAATTAAAAGACTTGGGAGTTTATGGAAATGATTACCATAAGGTAATATTCAATCTTATTTGGCCAGCGCTACCGGATGATCTGACTGATCAAAAATTAGTCTACTTTATAGCAGCATATAGATTAAAGCTAAAAGTCCTGAAAAATGCTACTGGGGTACCACCTGGTGAAAAGCGGATAAATGAAATCATTAAAAACGTCATTGATTCACACACTTGTAGAAAGCCAGACTTGCTAAAAGTTTTCTTAACCGAATACGGTAAACAGAAACAAGAGGAGGGCAAAAGGAGTTGGATTACTTCAGATAAGAAGGATGCTCTATTCAGAAAGAGTGTATTAAATAGTTTAGATTTCAAGGAAATGGAGACTATAAAGAAAAATGAGGCAGCGAACAGTACATACAAATCATGGATGAAATGGTATGACGTTGAAGAAAGTAAGTACGAAAAAAATAACAGCTGACATATATTTTGCACTATTTTACATATTGGTAAGTTCTTTTAAGATGATAAAAGTTTGAACTTGGTGAAATAAGCCATAGCCCTGTATAAGTTTTGGTAAAACAGAATCCAAAACTAACGCTATTCGATATGCAAGCTTATATTCCCACAAAATCTGAACTCGATTCAGTTGTATCACAAGCTGTTGAACGGGCAATGCGGCAACTCGTTCCTGAACTTATCCACAAGGCTACGCGGAAAGAATACTTTACGAAACAAGAGGTTAAAGAACTTACCGGTTGGAGTGATGGATCGCTACAACACCTTCGTGATACCAGGCAAATCCCATTTGTGAAGCATGGAAAAAAAATCCTCTACCCTTATGATGGTATGATGGAGTTTTTTGAAAAATGTCACATCAAACCGATTAGGTAAGCGGCCAATCAAGGAAGACACACAAGATTGAGCCACTTAATCAAAGTACAAGGAGGTTTTGATGACTGGATGGATAAAGCTTCAACGGTCAATAATAGAATGGGAGTGGTACGATGACATACCAGTTAAGGTACTGTTTATCCATCTACTCCTTACGTGCAACCATAAACCACAAAAATGGAGAGGCTTGCATATTGATAGGGGACAACTTTACACCTCTATTGCTCACCTTGCCAAAGATACCTCACTATCAATCAAACAAGTTAGGCGAGCACTCGAGAAACTTGAGTTAACTGGTGAAGTGCGTAAAGAAGAGGCAAAAGGAAGGGCAAGTAAAGGCACCCTATTAACAGTTTGTAATTACAACACTTACCAAGGCGAGCATACCGCAGAGGGCAAGCAAAAGAGCTTTGAAGCGGCTGTAAATGGGCTGTATGAGGTCAGTCAAAGGGCAACTAACAATAATGATAATAATGTAATACATACACAGTCCGAAGACACAGTCTCTGGGACAATCCTGCAAGCTCCAACATCCACAGATGGGCTACACATACCAACCATACAGCAGTGCATAGAAGTTGCTAAAATGCACGGCCATGAGCCTGGTTATGGGGAGTCTTACTTCTACATGCGTGACTCAAAATCTTGGACTGTTCTCAGGGGCAAAGGACCGAACGCACAGTTTACGAATATTCGCAACTGGCGTAGTGACTATGTCAATTGCTACAATCAAGGGATTCTCAAGTTAAGTACCGAGGGGAAAAAGAAGGGAGGAGTAATTGATGAAGGCTCTTGGTAATTCCGTCCATAGTGACCTTGTGCCTCCGTTTAACGAAGAGCTCGAGTTCTATGTTCTAATGGGGTGTATGTTATCCGATTCGGTTGCAGAATTAGTGATGATATCGACCGGGGAGAATCACTTTTTCGATACAAGAAATAAAGCTCTATATAAAGCTATTCGTCGCGCCTGGGATACGAATAAAAACTGTGACATGACTTTGGTAGTTGCCAACTTGAGAGAAGACGAAACGTTGGATTCAGTTGGTGGATCAGCTTACCTCGAGAAATCTCTAACCTTGGGCATACACGATGGTATAGTAGAACAAAGTTTGTATCAATTACAAGGGCAATATCTGAGAAGAGAGGTAGTCTACAAAACAGCGGAACTGTCCGTAAAAGCCCGAGAGATGGACGGTTACGATGCGGTTGATGCTTTAGCGACAATGATATCTTCTATCAATAGTAGCTCCACACATCACGTGGCTGAAAGAGGTGATTTAATGTTGAAGCGACTAAGAAGTGCCCCACTATCACCAAAACTTCTTCTTGGTATACCAAGGCTTGACGAGGGAATATATCGCGATTGTGGATTATACCGAGGGCAAGTAGAAATCACGATAGCTGATAGCTCCCATGGCAAAACAACTTACGCCATGTTCAAAGCAATACAGCTGCTTAAGCAGGGCTACCGAGTAGCGTGGTTTCAACTTGAAGATAGTCCAAGAAAAACACTTGAACGAATTGAAATGGTAGATTCGGGATTACTTCTAAACTTTTATATAACATCCAGAAATCGAGAGATAGAAGACATAAAGCGTGAAATACGTGTTTTAAAGCGAAAGCATGAAATAGACTATGTGGTGATTGACTACATACAAAATGTCGAGTCAAAGAATCAGAAGTTGCGGCATGAGGTTACCGAGTACGTAAGCAAAGAACTAACCAAACTTATGGAAGAGCTGCAGATAGTCGGACACCTTCTATCACAGGTTACCATTGACACCAGATTGAGAAAAGGTTGGCAACTGGAACCAAGATTGAATGACGTGAGGCAAAGCCAACAGATAAAGCAGGATGCACACTTAATGACATCTGTTTTTCGACCATTTGTAATAGCAGATTTGATCGATACTGGGAACGATGCCGCGCTGGACTGGAATGGCAATCGAATTGACAAAAGGTCAGTATACATCAAGCAGCAAAAGGTCAGAGATGGTGAACTTCAACACAGACGGCTCCACATGATTCACAAGGACATGGGACTCGTAATTGCGAATTAGAACCTGAACCTAAAAACTATAGTCGAAGAATGGAAAACATTGAACAAAAATTAGCAGTAGTTACAAACTACAAAAGACCTGCAATTATAAAGGGTTTGGGGAAGAAAAGCGGAGATAAATTATTAGCTAACCATTTATGGGAACGACTGTATCTGAGTTGGATAATTTATCGTGATATTGACAAACTCTCAAATCTTGCGCTATGGTTTAAAGGCAGACACCCGCAAAAAGAGTCGACATGTATCATACCAGTACTAATCCATTTCGAGCTACTCATGGGTTTAAATGTGATGACTGATACAGAATACAATAAGACGCTCGATACATTGATACCTCATGATGCCACAATAGACTTATGAGTATTGACCATACGAGAATCCACAATAATTGAATTACCGTAACGAAACGTAACTTTTGCATTGATTTGCAGAGCTGCATAACCATATAACGGATTTGTCTATGACGCCAAAAGAAAAGCAATTCATCCAGGAATACACGGTAGACTTTTGTGGGGCAAAGGCCGCTGAAAGGTCTGGTTACACCAAAAAACGAGCAAAGGTTACCGCTCACGAGCTTCTGCAGAAAAGAACCATTCGAGACGCCATCAATAAACGCCTTGATGAAATGTCGATGCAGTCTGAAGAGGCTACTGCGCGACTCTCAGATATTGCCAGAGCTTCACTACAGCCATTTCTGAAATTCGATACGAAGGGTAACTTTACCATCGATATTACTTCCGATGAAGCTCTCACGAAGCTGCATACCATAAAAAAACTCCGGCAACGGACCCGAACAACGCCGGACGGAGTAGTAATTCAGGAGGTGGAGATTGAGCTTCATGATGCCCTAAAAGCGTTGGATAGGATGCTGAAATTCCATGGAAAGTACGACGCGAATCACAAAGAAGATCTTGGGAATAGTCTTTCCTACCATCTCGACCGTGTCAACGAAGCTATTGCACGTAAAATAGCTTCAAGTACATCAGGGTCCAAATTTGCCAAGTATAAAGAATGATCAACGCTATGAATTCGAATTAGGTTAAGTTTTTTGTCCTTGCAAGCTTCGTATTGTTTTCCGAGATTGCCAAGGACTGCATTGGCTCTCCATCCTATGTGATCAGGTAATACCCTGCAGTCACTATATGTCATTAGCACCTGGACTGTCTCATTCATCAAGAGCATTCCACTAAGCTGCACCCACATAAAAGTACCGAGATGTTCAAGGTTAACGACCGCGTTCAAGAGATAGCTAATCCACAGAATAAAGGCATCATAGATGGAGTTCTCGGCGGGGATGGATCCAGCCAAATGGTCAGAATTACCTACACAGCAGGTCGTACCGGCACAAGTATGCTTCGCGCTGATGAACTCACTTTCCAGCAAGAAGAAACGGATCCATGGGCAAACCTCGGGAATTCCAGTTTCTACAGCTACAACGATTTTGTACTGAACACGATCTACCACAAGATCCAGAACACCGTTGATAATACCATCTCCAGCCTGAAAGCCTCAAAAACGCTATTCAAACCCCACCAGTTTATTCCCCTGGTAAAGTTGCTCAACTACCAGCAAAAAAGACTGCTCATTGCCGATGAGGTTGGGCTCGGAAAAACCATCGAGGCTGGTCATATTCTGCTTGAACTCTATGCCAGAGGGCTCATATCAAAAGTGCTGGTTATTTGCACAAAGACCCTTATCCCGAAGTGGGAACAGGAAATGCAGGAAAAATTCGGATTTCCATTTCAGGAGTTTGATGCAAAGCAGCTAATTAAAACTTTCTCGCTACAGATGCCCCCGGATGAATTCTTCGGGGTAATTAACTATGACAAATTTTCTGCAAATAAAAATCTTCGAAAATTCACGAATGAACTGAATACACAATTTGATCTGATCATTTGTGATGAGGTTCAGGCGATACGAAATCGGGAAACCAAGCGATACAAAGCTATTGAGCCGCTCATCACCAACGCCAGTCATGTAGTGTTCCTTTCGGCTACTCCTATAAATAACAAGATTGACGACTTGTTCAATTTATTAAAACTCCTCGATCCCGTCCGGTATTTCAATAGTGAAAATTTTGAGAATGACGTCAGTATTAACAGACCGTTTATACGGGCCCAGAACGAACTAAGCAGGGGAGCCAATGCCCGTGATGTACTGGAAGAACTTCTTGACTCAACCGTAACAAAGAAGTTCTCCTACGGTGACTATTCACGACCTGAAACTGCTTTACTGAGCGATTTACTCAAAGATGATCCATTGTTTAATCGTGTCATTAGTCGTATGCAATCCGGCGATAGTTCCATTAAAAACAGGGTTCTTATTCAGAGAGATTTGGCCGAATTGAACTCCATCAACTACCTGTTCAGTCGTACTAAAAAGAAAGACGTTGAAGGGGTTTCAGCAATACGAAACCCATACAAGGCGTTGGTACGAATCACTCCGGAAGAAGCCGCCACAATGCAACGGGAAGAGCATGCATTGTATATGGAATATAACGCAGTAGCTGCCGACGATAAAAACCACCATAGCCGTACATTACCTATACTTACGCTATCCCGAACTATGGCCAGCTGTTTGCCAGCTTATCTGAAAAAACGAGGGAAAGGCTGGCCCCAAACAGATAGCAAATTCGATGAATTCAATAAAATCATCCAAGAGGTGGTCGTAAAGAAGCAGAACAAGATTATCGTCTTTGCCGAGTTCAAGGAAACGCTGTACTACCTCGCTCATCGCCTGCAAGACCAAGGCCTCAAAACAGCCGTCATTACCGGTGACAACCCCAAAGAGCGCTCCGCTCTGCTCAGTCAGTTTCAGCATGATGCTGAAACCCGCGTGTTACTGGCCTCCCGCGTAGGTACCGAGGGCATCGATTTACAATTCTGCGATGCCATGGTAAACTACGACTTGCCCTGGAACCCCATGGTCTTGGAACAGCGCATCGGTAGAATCGACCGTATCGGTCAGGAATCGGACATCATCCATATCTACAACATGGTAGTTCACGGGTCCATTGAGGAAGAGGTATACGACCGGCTTCTGATGAAAATCCGCATTTTCGAGGAAAGCATAGGCGTACTGGAAGCCATTCTGTCTGACGAAGGTGAGTCTAATCCCTTTGAAGAAATTGAAGCGCTGGAAAGAAAACTATACAGCCAAAAACTGACCCCACAGCAGATTAAAGACCAGCTCGACCAACACGCAGCGGCATTAGTCAATCAGCGGGAGAATATAAAAGTACTTGAGACTGAATTGACCGATGCGATGGTGCAAGACCATTACTTCCGGGACGAAATCAACAAAATAGTTCAGAACGAACGATATGTAACCCCATCCAATCTGGTAAACTATGTTGAGGGACTCATCAGGCATGAATTTACCCAGATAAACATTGTTCATCGTTCCGACAGCGAAATGATATTACAGTTGGACAAACATGTCGTTGAACGACTGGAATACTACCTTAAAGATGTCACCCGTTCTGCCCCAACGCGTTTAAAACAGCAGCTTCAACTCATGCTGCACGATTTTCTCATAGAACTACACAGGCAAAAACAACTACACCTGTGCTTTGACAGTGAAAAAGCCTTTCATAACCGTACCCTGCATTATGTGAGTCCTTACCATCCACTGGTATACGCGGCCACGCAGGTGTTCAAAGACAAAGAAATAAATTTATACAACGCCTTCAATTTCAAGATCGAACGAGACGGCATACAGGATTTCACCCTTAATCATGGACTTTACCTCCTCGCATTAAACGAGCTGGAAATAGAAAAACAGTGGTTAGGTCAACGGCGTACCCAGCAGCTACTCATCCCCTTCGTCTCTGACCTTAATAGTGACGAACCCATCATCCTATCGGATGAAGATGCTGAAATGCTATTCAAGCACTGCCAAACGAGCAAGCCCTCATTGAGTGACCCCATGCCTATACCGCCTGAAGCTGCCGATGCGCTACGTTACGCATCAGCCTTGGCTCTGGAAAAGAAACGCAAAGAAGTCGAACAGGAGGAACGTATCCGATTGGAATCCGCACGTGGGCGGTACGCTCGTCAATTCGAGGAGTTCTATGACTGGCAAATGGAGGTACGGGATAAGCGCATCATGCAAAAAGCAGGTATCGAGACCATTCTACGCGCTGAAATCGACAAGCTCCAAAAAGAGCTGGATGACAAAATGGCGTTATTGAAAGCATCCCAAATAAGTACCCGGATGAGCGAACGTATTGTAGCCCTCGTGGAGGTCGTATGAGCGGATCAACATTCCCCATATCAATAGGACTTGATTTCGGAACCTACCAGACGAAAGCCTGTGTGCGCTTCAAACGGGCAGCCAATATGCCGGCTGAGTATCACTTTGTTCCGCTGAATCCTCTGGCTGATGGCTTAGACGCCCACCTTTTGCCTTCCGTGATTTCCGAAACAGCAGACGAACACTTCATCTATGGACGTCAGCTCGATGATGCGCGTTTCACGTTCAGTTTCTTTAAAATAGCGTCTGCCGAAGACGAAGAGTTTAGACTTGACATCAAGGCTTCGCAACCCAAATACGACCCCAGCCGCTTTAAACCCTATACCCCCGAATTCCTGGCCGTTGTGTATCTGGCCGATGTCATCAGAAAGATAAAAGGGTACATCGTCAACGATCTTAAACCTGGGAAGCAAAAAACGGAGCGGAAAGGTTTTTTAGCGCGGTTTCAGGCATCTCAAGATGAGAGTCTTACCTATGAGTGGACCATACAGATGGGAGTGCCAACCGAGTATCAGCAGCGCTATAATGCACTGCGAAAGCGCAAGTTTCAGCAGATACTCTACATGGCTTTAGAGCTGTCTGAAATTACCGGAATTGAAACATGGACTGCCGGGGAACTGCAGCTTGAGGTGGACCGCATATTCGAGAACCTGCTTACCGCTTTCAATCTCAAGAGTGTTCGTGAAGTCGATCAACGCGACTGGAATGCACTTCTTGATACTAAACGTATTTCGGTTTTTCCTGAAACTGCAGCTGGATTACACTTCCTGGTAAGGACCAATAAACTAACCAAAGACAAATACTACCTCGCACTGGATATCGGCGGAGGCAGTACGGATGTATCATTCTTCAAAGTAGAGGCAAACAACACATTCACCTACCTTGCCTCCAAATCGGTGATGGTTGCATCCAACGACATAGGTTTACAGATGTTCGGGGCTGATATGCGATTAACCGACCTTCGCGAGAAGTTGCTAAAAAACCTGAGCAAGCCCGGCATTCAACGAAGTAAAACCTACACGAAGGCCTTTAACTGGGTTCAACAGAATATCAACCGGCAGGTCTACCGGATGTTCAACAGTCAGGTATATTTTCGTTCACAAAAGCTCAACGCCACTGCCATCTACAAAGACACCTATTGCTATATTTACGGAGGTGGAGCACTTATGCCCATTGCAGACCCGAATCCAGAACGCTATCTGCAACGGATACTCATTCATGATAATGGTGTACGCGACAGCTTCACGGCCGAACAAACACATGTACATGTGCAACCCATTCGAGAGTTACAGATATCCGAAAGCGTGCACCCGGCAAACTGGCAGCAAAAGATGGACTTTCTGATCGTTCCACTTGGCTTATCGCTGGCGATGTCAGACGAAATCACTACCCAACTGACGGAAGACTTCTACCGCAAAGAAGACCTCAAAACACCGACCGGCCTGTTTGATGTCAGTGCGGCAAGGTGGGTGTAGTTCAGATCATCACGGTAATGGTATAATTCGTATTCCTGTTACCGTTCTAAGGTAAAGACACCTTCGATTTCACCAAAATACACCAGGATAGATTGCTATATTGGAGGCTAACCACGTGAAAGTATCAGGTCATATCGCGTCGCCTCAGTATCACTTTTTGACATAGACCATTTACTATTTTACAAGCGCTTAAACCGTACTATTGAAACCTGTATCCGTACACCTTAGTCAAAGATGAAGCCTGAAACCTACAGCATGGCCTTTTCCACTGGCGGACTCTTCCATGCAGAGTCGGTCAAGCTGTGTACACGGTATCTTGAAGTCAAAGATTGGGATATAGTTCGAATACAAACGATCGAATCCAACCTTCTGCAAACCCGCACCGCAACATCATTGAAACGCGTATATCGCGAAGTCTTCTCCCGATTAGTTACATTACGTGAGGAAGAACTTGAATTTTTGGCTCTTGCAAATGAAACCGACCAGGCTTACCTGATTTGGATTTCT
The DNA here is from genome assembly GCA_001314545.1 of Bacteroidetes bacterium HLUCCA01. Taxonomy (GTDB): domain Bacteria; phylum Bacteroidota; class Rhodothermia; order Balneolales; family HLUCCA01; genus HLUCCA01. The sequence continues at coordinate 192,733 of LIHN01000021.1, read as the reverse complement.
ATTTGCAGGCGTTACCCATTCATTGCAGAATTTGCAAGCGAAGTACTGAGAGAACGCTACCTTTCTTTAAAAACCGACCTCCATCATGAAGACTTCGACTCGTTTTTTAATCGCAAATCACAGTGGCATCCTGAGATCGAAAGAATAACCCCAATGACACGCAGTAAACTGCGCCAGGTCCTGTTTAAAATGCTCCGGGAGGCGGGTCTTCTAAGCACAGATAATATTATTCTACCATCTATGATGAGCAACAATTTACTTGAATTAATACGTCAGCAAAGACCAGAAGAACTGTCATTCTTTCCTATATTCGATTACAATCTTTAGCGGAGTCTTACCTTGACAAACATTTCTGAAAATAAACCAATAAAAGAGCGATTTGAGCATCTGCTAAACGTACTTTCAAGCAACCGCTTCTTGAAAATGGAGGGACTTGGAAACGAAGTGCCTTTTTTCATTTGTCCATTCAAACCGGAAGAAGCCGTTGATATGTCACGCGTCCAGCGCCAACTAAAAAACCGTCTCCATCAGCAGGGTATCCGGGTCATCGACATCAACCTGTACGATCTTACTATTGAATTGTTGAAAGAACGTCAAATTTGGGACCAGATTATTACAGAGGAAGCGACCTACGAAAAAGCGGAATTATTCGAATTACTTCAGGGGGTTCTGGACTCCGAAACACATGTAGTCCCTGCTATAGCAGCAAAGCTAAACACCGAAGAGTATGAAATGTTGTTTTTGACCGGGGTCGGTGAAGTTTTTCCCTATATCAGATCCCATAACATTCTGAACAACTTACAAAGTACTGCAAAAGACAAACCAACCGTAATGTTCTTTCCCGGGGGCTATAACCATTCGCTTGAAGCCGGGGCCTCACTCAATCTATTCGGGAGACTGCAAGACGATAAATACTATCGCGCCTTTAATATCTATCATTACGAAGTTTAACCTATCAAGACACGATGACGCTGAACTCAATTTTTACAAAACCCGTTGACCGCCCCATCGAGGGAGTCATTAAAGCCGATGATAACGCAAGCCTGCGTTTAGAAGTTGAAGAGTACGTGCTCACGAATGAAGTAGAACAGCGCCTGGAAGCTTTCCTCGGAGCATATACTTCCGCAAAAGACGTAAACGGCGCCTGGCTGTCCGGATTTTTCGGTTCCGGGAAATCCCATTTACTTAAGATGCTGGCGCTACTACTTGAAAACAAAGAACTGGATGGTGTACCGGCACTCGACATCTTTTTAACCAAGTGCGGTGACAATGAAATTCTACGTGGTGAACTCAGAAGAGCGGCGGCTATTCCATCAAGAAGCATCCTTTTCAACATCGATCAAAAAGCGGATGTAATCAGTAAAACGCAGACCGATGCCCTGCTGGCTGTTTTTGTAAAAGTCTTTGATGAAACCTGCGGCTATTACGGTAAACAAGGTCATATCGCACAATTCGAACGAGATCTGGACAGTCGGGGACTCTACGCTTCATTTATGGCAGAATATGAGTCTGTAGCAGGAAAACCCTGGCAGCGGGGCCGTGAGCAAGCACTGCTGGAGTCAACAAACATCGCCAAAGCCTATGCCCGCGTATCCGGTTCCGAGGAAAGTGAAGCCATAGGTATTCTGGACTGCTACCGTAAAGACTACCGCGTATCTATCGAAGATTTTGCTGAAAAGGTTAATGCTTACATCAATCAACAAGGAACCGATTTTCGCTTGAATTTCTTTGTTGATGAGGTTGGTCAATATATCGCGGATAATGTCAAATTGATGACCAATCTGCAAACGGTCGCGGAAAGTCTTGCTACCAAATGTAAAGGACGCTCGTGGATTGTGGTCACTTCCCAGGAAGACCTTGACAGCGTGATAGGGCAAGGAGGATCGCACAGCACCAATGACTTCTCTAAAATTAAAGCACGATTTGCCTGCGAAACCGGCAGAAGTCCCGGTCGGATGAAACTCACCAGCAAAAATGTGGATGAAGTCATTCAAAAGCGCCTTCTGTCAAAAACAGAACTGGGAGTTGCGAAACTACAAACGTTGTATTCGGAACAATCCAATAATTTCAAAACCCTGTTCGGATTTTCAGACGGTTCACGAGAGTACAAGAACTTCCAGGATGTAGATCACTTCGTAGCAAGCTACCCGTTTGTACCCTACCAGTTTGCGTTGTTTCAGTCTGCCATACAGAATTTGTCACAACACAATGCATTCGAGGGGAAGCACAGCTCGGTAGGAGAACGCTCTATGCTGGGAGTTTTTCAGCAGGTAGCCATCCACATTGGTAACCATGCAATTGGTGAACTGGCAACCTTCGACCTCATGTTTGAAGGTATTCGAACCGCTCTGAAGGCCAATATTCAAAGAGCCGTGCTTCAGGCTGAAAATCATCTGAACAACCCCTTTGCCGTTCGTCTGCTTAAAGTGCTTTTTCTGGTTAAATATGTAAATGAGTTCAAGCCAACGCTACGCAACCTGTGTATTCTCATGCTGGATGGCTTCAGTAAGGATATTCCAGCTTTAAAAAAACAGGTAGAACAAGCCTTAAACCTGCTTGAACAGCAAACCTATATCCAGCGGAATGGCGATTTATTTGGCTTTCTGACCGACGAAGAAAAAGACGTTGAACAGGAAATCAAAAACACGGAGGTCGATGCCAGCGATGTAGCCAATGAACTTGAAAAGATCATTTTTGATCACGTTATCAAACACAACAAAATCCGGTACACCGAAAACGGACAGGATTACCCTTTTTCAAAGAAACTGGACGACCGCCTGCACGGCAAAGAATATGAACTGGCTATTCATGTAATAAGTCCATTTCATGAAAACGCAGATAAGGAAGACACCCTGCGAATGCAAACCATGGGCCGTGACGAACTGCTGGTCATACTTCCACCGGATGAACGCTTGGTACGGGACCTGCTAATGTACAAACGTACCGAAAAGTATGTGCGACAAACGTTTTCTTCCACACAACAGGATGCCGTACGACGGATACTCACCGACAAAGGCTTCCAGAACCAGGAACGCTATGCGGAGCTTAAAACACGTGTAAAGATCCTGTTAAGTAAGGCCCAGCTTCTGGTGGCAGGAGCGGATATTGAAACCGGCTCTGAAGATCCGCAAACCCGAATTCTGAAAGGGTTTTATGAACTGATAGCGCGTACCTACCCTAACTTGCGGATGCTACGAGGCATAACGTACACAGAGAATGATATTACAAAATGTCTGAAATACGCTGATGACGGGCTCTTTGGAAATGATGCTGCTACAGTACCAGAATCGGAACAGGAATTATTCGCCTTTATTCAAAGCAATAGTAGGGGCGGTGTTCGCACCACGCTCAAAGGGCTGTTAGAGAAGTTTGAACGTAAACCCTACGGTTGGCCCTATGCTGCTGTACTATGTACTCTGGCCAAAATATGCGCCCGGGGGAAAGTGGAAGTACGCTCAGATGGAAACCTGCTCGAAGAATCGGTACTGGAACGGGCGCTGCGAAACACCCACGGACATAGTAACGTGGTACTGGATCCTCAAATGGAATTTACAGCATCGCAAATCCGTGCCCTTAAAGAGTTCTATGAAGACTTCTTCGACACGCCCCCCCACTCAAACGAAGCCAAAGCGCTTGGAAAAGACACCGCCGCAGCATTGGTACAGCTTATCCAGGAACTACGGATTCTGGTGGCCGAAACCTCGCAATACCCATTCCTGCGAGCATTGAATCCCGTCATTACCAAACTGGAAACCCACCAAGGCAAACCGTATACTTGGTTTTTGACCGAATTTAGCAGAGAACATGATACCTTGCTGGATTTGAAAGAATCGGTTGTGGACCCTATCCGTACGTTCATGAGCGGTCCTCAAAAAGCAATTTACGACGAGGCCAGGGCCTTCATGCAGAAACAGGAGGCTAACTTCTCCTACATCGGTGAGGAATACCCCAATGCAACCAACGAAGAAACACCCGATGCGAATACTCCTGCGGCTCTGGGAGAGGCCCTGAACGACCCCACTTGCTTCAAAGGTGACCGTATGCAGCAAGTTCGCAATCAGGTGGTAACGTTACAAAAAATGATCGGATCCCAGTTGGAGCGTGAGATTTCCAACGCCAAAAACTCCATTGATCTACTGAAAGATCGGCTTTGTGGTATGGATGAGTTTGGTATGCTCAGTGAATCGCAAAAAAAGGAGCTGCTACATCCCTTTGATCAGTTTCGCACGCAAATTGCAGACCAAACATTAATTGCAGTAATACGGGATACACGGCGACGTTTTGAGGAATCCGAGTACCAACGTTTGTTGTCGCGGATGACCACCTGGGCCCAGACTACCCCAGAACACGAACCCATACCCGATCAACCGGCTAACACGCAGGCTGACGATTTGGGTTCATCAGCAAACCGGCCATCCCAGACCATAGCACCCATCCAGTACGTCCCAAGTCGCTCCTTACGGGTAACCTTCGACAAAGCCTGGCTGGCTGACGAGTCCGACGTAGAGCGCTATCTGAACTCCATGCGTGATGCACTACTGGATGAAATCCGCAAAGGGAAAAGGATTCAAATATGATTGAGCGTCTTGAACTGAGAAACCTCACGGTCTTCACCGGCCTGAAACAGGAGCTGCCAGTGGGCAAAGCATCACGCCGCTGGGTCCAGGCCCTGGCCACAAGCTGTCATGTCGTAAATCTGGACAAATGGAATGAAAACTTCCCCAAGTGGCCGGTAACCCGCCTGGCCGTTGCAGCCCCGGAGGAGCCTAAATAGATGGAAACAGCAAAACTAAAAAAATTCGCCCAGTTCGCCCGGCGCAGCTTGCTGGAGCAGGTCTCTGCCAAACTGAAGCTGGTGCTCGCAGATAACAGCGCCGCCCGGCGTGAACGTGCCGAGGCCGTCAAAAAGCTCGAAGAGGCGATCAAGGGGCACGGCAAGGAACAGGTCATCGAACGGGTGGCCTACATCTGGTTCAACCGCTTCTGCGCCCTGCGCTTCATGGACGTGAACCGCTACACCCGCATCGGCGTGGTGTCGCCCTCAGAGGGACAGTTCCAGCCTGAGATTCTGGCCGAGGCCAAGATGGGCCACATCGATGAAGAGATGGTCCACGACAAGGTCCGTCAGCAGATCTTCGCACTGCTCGATGGCAAAGCGCCCAGTCGCGACCCGCAGGGCGAGGCCTACCGCCTGTTGGTGGTGGCCGCCTGCAACTACTGGAACAAGGCCATGCCGTTCCTGTTCCAGCGCATCGACGACTACACCGAACTGCTGATGCCCGACGATCTGCTCTCGGGCAACTCCATCCTTGCCTATACCCGCGAGGCGATGACACCGGATGCCTGCGAGGATGTCGAGGTGATCGGCTGGCTCTACCAGTTCTACATCTCCGAGAAGAAGGACGAGGTGTTCGACGGCCTGAAGAAGAACAAGAAGATCACGCCCGAGAACATTCCCGCCGCCACCCAGCTCTTCACCCCGCACTGGATCGTCCGTTACCTGGTGGAAAACTCCCTCGGCCGTCTGTGGCTGCTCAACCGCCCTGGCTCAAAGCTGGTTGAGCGAATGGATTACTACATCAAGCCCGAACAGGCCGAATCGGACTTTCTGCGCATCGCCAAGCCGGAAGAGATCAAGATTTGCGACCCGGCCTGCGGCTCCGGCCACATGCTCACCTATGCCTTTGACCTGCTCTATGCCATCTACGAGGAGGAGGGCTACGAGCCTGCCGAGATCCCGGAGAAGATCCTCACGAACAATCTCTACGGTATCGAGATAGACGAACGCGCCGGGGAGCTGGCGGCCTTTGCCCTCACCATGAAGGCCCGCGCAAAGCAGCGCCGGTTCTTCAACAAGGGCGTCAAGCCGAACATCTGCGTGCTGGAGAACGTCCACTTCGACGGCAATGAGTTGAAGGATTACATGGATTTTGTCGGGCGCGACCTGTTCACCGCGCCACTGCAAACCACCCTGCGCCAGTTCGAAGAGGCCGACAACTTCGGGTCCCTGATCCAGCCGGATGTCACCGACGTGGACGGCATGCTCAGGATTCTGGAATCAAAAAACGTCTCCGGGCAGATGTTTATCAGCATGACCCATCAGAAGGTGCTACAGGCCCTGCGGCAGGCCGATTACCTGAGCCCGAAATACCATGTAGTGATTGCCAATCCGCCGTATAAGAAAAAGGCGGATTTAAATGACAATCTTCAAGCTTGGCTTGAAAACAGTTTCGTTGACGGCAAGTACGACTTATACCAAGCCTTTATCCTCCGAAACGCCAAACTTGCCGTTGGTGATGGGTATGTAGCGATGATCACGATGCAAGGCTGGATGTTCGCACCAAGGTACGAGGCGATCCGTTCTAACATCCTGACTAATTGCAGCATCCTTTCTATGGCGCAATTAGGTGAAAGGGCATTTGACTCTATCGGTGGAGAGGTTGTTTCAACGACTGCGTTTGTTCTGTCAAATAATCGAAACCCAAGCCTAAAAGGCCAATTTATAAGATTAACTGAAGGGAAAAATGAAGACGAGAAGAACCGGGCTCTATTAAGTGCCGCCAAAAATCCTAAAAGCGACATTAGATTCTCTGCTAGCGACGATGATTTTCTAATAATCCCCGGGCAACCTCTAGTTTTTTGGGCCTCAGAACAAGTCCGTTTAGCATTTCATAATTACCCCACCATCTCTGAATATATTGTGACGCGTGAGGGACTCACAACTGGCAGCAATGCTCTATTTCTTCGTGAATGGCACGAAGTATCTCAGAGCGAAGTGGCATATGGAATGGCCAACGAAGCTTCAGCTCAAGAGTCGAAAAAAAGGTGGTTTCCTTATGTGAAGGGTGGTGGATCACGCCGATGGTATGGAAACTTTGAACACTTTGTTAATTGGTTTGATGATGGAGTCGAACTAAAGAATTTCAAAGATGAAAAAACAGGGCGGATCAGGTCCCATAACTACAATGGTATCTATGGGTTTAGAGCAGGGTTTACTTGGTCTGGCATTTCCAGCAATGACTTTGCTGTTAGAGATGTTCCGGTCGGCTTCATGTTCGATGCCAAAGGCCCGATGGGGTTTGTAAACAGCTCTGTTTCTTGTGAAGTAATTGAAGCATTTCTGAACAGCAAGGTATCGAGTAGTTTCCTGCGAATGCTAGCGCCAACCCTGGATTTCAAATTATCGCATGTGCTTAGCTTGCCATTAAAGCAGGTTGACGACCCTGAACTTTCAGGCCGTACAAAGAAAAACGTGTATTTGGCAAAAGCAGATTGGGACTCTTACGAAACATCTTGGGACTTCACCAGCCTGCCGCTGCTGAATCCCGACTACCACCAGCCAAGCTTAAAGGCCACCTACCAGAAGCTCCGTTCCCACTGGAGCGAGATGACGCTGGAGATGCAGCGGCTGGAGGAAGAGAACAACCGGATCTTCATCGAGGCATACGGCCTGCAGGATGAGCTGACTCCCGAGGTGCCGCTCAACGAGATCACCCTGACCTGCAACCCGCACTACCGCTACGGCAACGACAAGAGCGAGGACGAGCTGGAGGCACTGCTGCTGGCCGACACCATGCGCGAGCTGGTCTCCTATGCCGTGGGCTGCATGTTTGGCCGCTATGCGCTGGACAAGCCGGGGCTGATCCTGGCCAACCAGGGCGAGACCATCGAGGACTACCTGAAGCAGGTCCCGGAGCCGAGTTTTCCGGCCGATGACGACAACGTCATCCCCATGCTCGACGGAGACTGGTTCACCGACGACATCGCCGAGCGCTTCCGCAAGTTCCTGCGCGTGGCCTTTGGCGAGGAGCACTACGAGGAAAACCTCCGGTTCGTCGAACAGGGGCTGAACATCAAGGGCAAGCGCAACTACGGCATCCGCGACTACTTCCTCGGCGAGTTCTACACCGACCATGTGAAGCGCTACAAGAAGCGCCCCATCTACTGGCTGTTCTCCAGCCCCAAGGGCAGCTTCAATGCGCTGATCTACATACACCGTTACCGCCCGGATACGGTCAGCGTGGTGCTTAACGACTATCTGCGCGAGTTCCGCACCAAGCTCACCTCGCACAAGAATCACCTGGAGGCGGTCAGCATCAGCGCCAGCAGCAGCCAGGGCGAGAAGACTAAGGCCCTGAAGGAGATCGAGAAGATCACCAAGATGATTTCCGAGTTGGAAGAGTACGAGCGCGAGGTGCTGTACCCGCTTGCCACCGAGCAGGTGGAGATCGACCTCGACGACGGTGTGAAGGTCAACTACCCCAAACTCGGCGCGGCCTTGAAGAAGATACCGGGCTTGGAGGCCAGGGAGGACTGATGGGCGAAAAGAATCGTATAGATAAAGAGCTGCACTCCCTATTAACCGATTTAATTACAGATTGGGAAAATGAGATTGTGGAATTCAAACAGGCTGGTAAAGATTATTCCACAGATAAAATTGGCGAGTACTTTTCTGCCCTATCCAATGAAGCAAATTTGCGAAATATGGAAAAAGCCTGGCTGGTTTTTGGTGTTGATAACAAGAAAAGGGATGTGATTGGTAGTGATTACAGGGAGAATCATGAACGGCTACAGAGTACTAAAATGCAGATTGCCGAGAATACAGAACCAAGTATCACATTTCGCAATATTCATGAGCTAATATTGAGTGAGGGTAGAGTAATTTTGTTCGAAATCCCCCCGGCTCCTCGAGGCATGCCTATTGCATGGAAAGGACATTATTACGCCCGTGCTGGAGAAAGCCTAACCAGTCTCGGCTTAGACAAACAGGATGAAATTCGCCAGCAAACGCGTTTACTGGATTGGTCGGCTCAAATTGTAGCCGAGGCAACAACCTCCAATCTTGACGAAAAAGCATTACTAAAGGCACGTGAGTTCTTTGCCAAAAAGCATTCGAATCGATTGAATCCTGAAGAGGTAATGCAATGGCCTTTGGAGACTTTTCTTGATCGAGCCAAACTCACCTTTGATGGAAAGTTAACCCGTACATCATTACTCTTGTTGGGTAAGCCGGAGTCTTCATATTTCTTGAGCCCATATCCGGCACAAATAACCTGGAAGTTGGAGGGGCCAGAAAAAGCGTACGAACATTTCGGTCCCCCATTTTTGCTAAACACCTCGGAACTATATCGGAAGATTCGAAATATTCAGTTACGATTGCTGCCGGATGATCAGTTACTGCCGGTCGAGGTTTCAAAATATGACCAACGTATTGTACTTGAAGCCCTACATAATTGCATTGCTCATCAAGACTACTCCCGAAACGGCAGAATAGTTGTTACAGAAACCCCCGACCGTTTAATTTTTGAGAATGAAGGAGCATTTTTTGAGGGTCGTCCAGAAGACTACATGACAGGTGAATTAACGCCTCGACGTTACCGTAACCCATTTCTTGCGCAAGCTATGGTCGAGCTTAATATGATTGATACCATGGGTTACGGCATCCACACGATTCACAAGGGACAGGCACAGCGCTACTTGCCTATGCCAGACTATGATTTGAGTGACCCATATTCTGTGAAAATGACGGTCTATGGCGGTTTGGTCGATCCGGCTTACAGCCGTCTTCTCATTCAGAAAACAGATTTGTCTTTGGAAAAGATATTGGCATTGGATCGCGTCCAAAAACGACTGCCGCTCAATGATGATGTAATAAAGAAATTACGACGTGATGGTTTAATTGAGGGTAGAAAACCCAATTTCCATGTGTCCGCTTCCGTTGCCAAGGTAACTGCGAGCAAAGCGGATTATATCAAAATGCGTGCTCAGGACGACGATTATTACTGCAAGCTAATAACCGATTATCTGAAAGAGTTTGGTCAAGCTTCCCGTTCGGAAATTGATAAACTCTTGGAAAAAAAATTAAGCGATGCCTTGGATGCTGCTCAAAAGTCGAATAAGGTTGCAAATATACTAACCAAACTTAGGCGACGGGGTACTATTGTCAATAAGGGCTCAAAAAAAAGTCCTGTCTGGCAACTTGTGGGGTAAAATGCAGAATAAACGTCGAGATTTGCCGAATAAATTACGATGGAACCTTCATTTATATATATGAATAACAAGTATTTAATGGATTGTTGTTTTTATTCTGCATGGTATTCGTGCAGAATAAAAACGGTTGTCGAATCGCGATTAAAGGCCGGTGAATTATGAGTGACCGTATGGCAAAAGCTCTTGAAAAACTCTTTGAGAAGCATCGTATCGTACTTTGGTATGATGCAAAACAGGAGTTACGCAATGAATTTGACGCCGTTGATCTTCAGCAAGTCGAGAAACTGGAACTTACCAATAACCAGTTTGGTGTCAAGTATAGGATATTGCGTGAGCAACCGGAACAGAAATTTCTGCTGTATCATGAGGGTCCACAGCCCGCGGACCTGGATAACTGGCTGCTTGATGTACAACTTGCGCATGGTGAGTTTCGCACCGACCAGGCCGCTATCTGGCTTTCCGAGTTGGAGTTGGGAATCGAATTCGTAGAGATTGTAGAGAAACATCCCGAGTTTTTTCATGCAGCAAAGCGCCGGGAAGACCTCAAGAAGCTGCTCAAAAATGATGACACCGTAGGATTGGTGCGTCTGAAAATGTTGGCCGTTTGTTCAGCCGCAGAGGCGCGTATTGATACCATAACGGAAAACTTGCTTGAAGACCTCGCTGAAGAACGGGATGAAAAGATAAAGCTCATCGAACGGTGTCGTCTGGATGATTTCCTGTGGCAACAATTGGGCCGACAGTATGGCTACCAATCGGATGAACCAAGTGTACGCGATTTTTGCATCGAGCTGTTCAAGTCGTGCTACGCCATGGGTACAGACGGGGATATAAAATTGTCTGGCGACGCCCTGGTTTTTTTGAAACGCTGGAAAGATAGTCGCCGGCATCAGCAATCGTTCGAGCGTTTGTCTGCTGAATGTGCTACAGTATTGGCTATTGAGCAGGATCTTTCTGAGCGTGATTTCAGGGAATTGCTTGAATTGGATTATTTCCGGCTGATTGATCAAAAAATTATCAGCGATTTGGTGCGGGCGGTTGGAAGCAAGACCGTCTCTCAAGGTGACGTACAAGGATGGATCCGGCAACGTCGGCGGGGGTATTGGTATGACGACTTCGATCATCTCTATGAGGCTATCGATTATGCCGCATCATTTATCCAAGTGCTCAGCGAAGTCCGATTAACCATGGAAAGTTTCACCGATGGGGTACAATTGTATACCCTGCACTGGCATCAGATTGATCAGCTCTACCGCAAGTTTACCTATCACGTGCGAATGTCGGGTCAGGCGTCATTGATGGCAAGTCTTGCTGATCAGATTGAAAACCTGTATTCAAATAACTACCTGCTCAAACTGGGTGATCAGTTTCAGCAGTACGTGGATACCTGTGATGCGTGGGACGCTCAGCCTGTGGTGAGCCAGAACAAGTTCTTTCAACATTGGGTACAGCCCTACCTGGACCAACAGGTGAAGGTGTGTGTGATTATATCAGACGCGATGCGCTATGAAATTGGAAAAGAACTTTTAAGTCTGGTTCGTCAGGAAGACAAGTTCGGTGCTGAACTGGAGCCGATGCTTTCGATGCTTCCCAGCTACACCCAGCTGGGTATGGCGGCGTTACTCCCAAATCAAACGCTTACCATCGCTGACAACGACTCGGGTACAGTGCTGGTAGACCAACTGCCCTCACAGGGTAAAACCAATCGCCAGAAAATATTGGCCCAATTACTTGGGAGTCGGGCCGTAGTGTGCAAGTCCGATGAGTTAATGGCGATGAAAGGCGATGAGAGTCGCGAACTTGTACGCGATCATGATGTCATTTATGTGTATCACAACCGTATCGATGCTACCGGCGATAAACGAGAGACCGAAGAACGTGTCTTTGAAGCCGTTGAGGAATCGTTCGGCGACATAATAAAGTTGATAAAAAAGCTCACCAATGCCAATGCCAGCAACATTTTGGTAACGGCCGACCACGGATTCATCTACCAGAACCGCGCTATTGATGATAGTGACTTTTCGGGTGTTGAAGCCGAGGGAGACCAGATACTGTACCGGGATCGAAGGTTTATATTGGGTAAAGGTCTGGAAAAGAAACCAAGTCTGCATTCCTTCACCAGTGCCCAATTGGGGCTGTCCGGTGCCATGGAAATCCAGGTCCCAAAATCAATTAATCGTCTTCGTTTAAAGGGCTCCGGAAGCCGATTTGTACATGGCGGTGCTACACTGCAGGAAGTTGTAATTCCGGTTGTTAAGATTCGGAAAAAACGGTTGAGTGACGTCAACATGGTTGACGTGGAGATTATTCGTGGAGCCAACACCGTGATTACTTCGGGTCAGTTTGCTGTAACGTTATATCAGACATCACCGGCTACCGACAAAGTACAAATGCGTAAACTTCGGGCAGGGATTTTCAATGAAAATGAGGAGCTTATATCCGACAGCCATGAAGTGAATTTTGACCTCACATCCGAAAATCCCAGAGACCGGGAAGTAAAAGTTCGTTTTATTCTGTCCAGAAAAGCAGACGAATCGAATGGTCGTGAAGTTATACTACGCCTTGAAGAAAAACATGCCGGCACTACCCACTACAAAGAGTATAAATCGTTGAGGTACACCATACGTCGCTCGTTTACCAGTGATTTTGACCTTTAAAATAGTATCCAATGAACCAGCTTGATCAAAAAATTAACACTCATTTTGCCGGGCTTGTAGTTCGTAAAGATCTGGTAAAAACCGTCAAAGGTAATGCGATTGTGCCATCGTATGTGTTGGAATACCTGCTGGGTCAATACTGTGCGACCAGTGACGAGGAAACCATCCAAACGGGTATAGAGACGGTGAAAGAGATTCTGGCGAAACATTATGTACACCGGAATGAGGCCGGCCTGGTACGCTCGAATATTAAAGAAAAAGGTCGGTACAAGGTCATTGATAAAATCAGTGTTGACCTTAATGACAAGAAAGATGTGTATCAGGCTCAGTTTTCCAACCTGGGTATCAAAGAAGTATTGGTGGACTCGGGTACCGTAAAAAAACACCCAAAATTATTGGTAGGCGGAGTTTGGTGTATTGCCGATTTGGAGTATGAGTTTACGGAAGATAAGGGTGTTAGTCCGTGGGTTTTATCGTCATTAAAGCCCATACAATTATCCTATTTCGACTTTGCGCGTTATCTTGAATTGCGCAAGCAGTTTACAACGGAAGAATGGATTGACCTGTTGATCCAGAGCATTGGATTTAATCCCGAATTGTTCGGTCGGCGCAGTAAGCTCACGCAATTAATACGCCTAATTCCCTACTGCGAACGCAATTACAATCTGATTGAATTGGGGCCGAAGGGGACTGGAAAATCCCATATTTATTCCGAGTTCTCCCCTCACGGAATTTTAATATCCGGTGGTGAAGTAACCGTCCCCAAACTCTTTGTGAACAACTCCTCCGGGAAAATCGGGTTGGTTGGATATTGGGATTGTGTAGCTTTCGATGAATTTGCCGGAAAGCAGAAACGTGTAGATAAGGCTTTGGTAGACATCATGAAAAACTACATGGCCAATAAGACATTCTCGCGTGGGGTAGAAACCCTGGGTGCAGAAGCGTCTATGGTATTTGTGGGTAATACCCGGCACACGGTTCCTTATATGCTCAAACACTCGGACCTGTTTTACGAGCTTCCGGACAAGTTCTATGACTCTGCATTCTTGGACCGTATTCATTTTTACATACCCGGTTGGGAGGTTGATATCATCCGTGGTGAAATGTTCTCTGCGGGCTATGGTTTTGTGGTGGACTATTTAGCTGAAATTCTCAGGTCTATGCGGAATCAGGATTATTCTGATCAGTACAAAGACTACTTCACCTTATCGAGTGATATTTCAACACGCGATAGAGACGGCATCAACAAGACGTTCTCCGGACTGATGAAAATCTTGTTTCCGCATGGGGGAGCTACGAAGGAAGAAGTAGAAGAAGTATTGCGTTTCGCAATCGAAGGTCGTAAACGGGTCAAAGATCAGCTCATGCGAATAGACACGACCTACGGCGAAGTGCGCTTCACCTATGAAGATGGTACCGGAAATGTCAAACAGGTTAAAACCCTGGAAGAGACGGAATATCCGGGTTTCTACAACAAAGTCGTTCTATCGGGAGATGATGGTGAAGAGCACGAAGCAACGACATCAACCTCTGCACAACTGGAACTTGAGGTTCCGGTGGCTATTACTGCGGAGCTTCAAGAGAAACATCTGACCATTCAGGAAAATCAGAGAGGTGTTACCTACGACACGCTGTTTGGTCCATACCTCACAGGTGCAACCAAAATTACAGTCACTGACCCGTATATACGCTTGTTCTATCAAATGCGGAATTTTATGGAATTTCTTGAAACAGTGGCCAAGAACAAAGCGGCCGACCAGGAAATGACGGTCGAATTACTCACCGTAGAAGACGAGTTTAAAGGGGATCAGCAGAAAGAAAACCTTGATAAAATGAAAGAAGCTGCCAGTGCGGTAGGCATTACCTTCACGTGGTGTTATGATTCTGCTGGCACCATCCATGCTCGCCACATTGTTACGGATACCGGTTGGAAAATATCCCTGGATCGTGGCTTGGATATTTTCCAGCACTATGAAATGAACGACACCTTCACCTTTGCCAATCGCTTGCAGCAATATAGACCCTGCAAAGCCTTTGAAGTTACCTACATCCGTTGGAGTACAGGTGGTACTGCTAGTTAATAGCACATGCTCCTATCTTGTTTTTTCTTGGAACATCCCGATTACTGGCACAAAATTACACAACCAGTTGCATTAAGCCCTACTACCGGGACCGGTTCTTAGAGTTGTCTGATATCGCCAATGCCCGTGGACGGAATTGGTTCAGAGATACGATTGGAAAGCATCTAAACGACCAGGCAAGCTAATCACGCTGTTGTTACATAGCTTTAAAAGCACTCACTGGTAGAAGTATGTGAAAGGGCAGGTCTCTGCAAATTCAAGAGCAAAACGAGATTTTGTTGGTACCTACGTTGGTACCTATGGCATAAAAAAAGCCCGTAACCAATTGTAAATAAATAGGTTACGGGCTTTATCAAGTACACCCGCCAAGATTCGAACTTGGAACCGCCTGATTCGTAGTCAGGTACTCTATCCAGTTGAGCTACGGGTGCATTTTTTCAAGATTTGAAATATACGAAGTTCATGGCTTGAGGTCAACATGCATGTGCGAAAACAGGTGGATTCCAACACCGGCTACCGGGTACGATCTTCCGTTTTGCTGTAATATGGTATAGCACAGTACGCTTCCGTTTATCTGGGTGCGAATTGCTGTCCATCCATCTCCCGCACATTTCGATTCGGTCATTAATTCGTTTTCTGCATGCACACCACGCGCCTGCGGTCATCGTGCAATACCTTAAATCCAAACTCTTCGGCAATCCAGTTGAAGGTTTCGTGATGATAAAAACACACATGCGTTTCATCACGGGTGTAGTACCATCGGCCGAAACGGGACAAATCGGTCCATTGTTCGGTCATGACGGCCAGTAACCCTCCCGCAGCAAGCAGGCCGTTTATGTGACGGAGCGACTCTGCCGGTCGATGAAAATGCTCAAAAGTTTCGGTGCAGGTAATCAGGTCAAACAACCCCTCCGGTTTCTCAGGGGCATAAATGGGGTCATACAAGCTGCACGATATTCCCAAATCCCCGAGTACCACCGGCATGGCCGGACCCGGACCACTCCCATAGTCGAGCGCGCGCATCCCGGGGTGGAGGAAATCTCCTATGGGAGCTATAGCCCGGCGTAAAAAGGACTGATATCCCGGGTCATCGCTCTCGTTGTTGTGCGTTTCGTATCGAAGACGCTCCTCCTCCCGATTCGGATAGGATGCCCCGGTGTAATAGACCAGCCAGCAGGTCGGACACCATCGAAACGGACGGCCGTCTGCAGAGACCAGGCCGGCGGCGCTCTCATGCCCTGTGTCACCGGGCCCTGATGGCCGATCCGGAGGTCGAGTGATCCGGTCAGCGGAAACCAGCCCGGTGAGGTTACTATCCCGCGACAGACCAGCCGCTGACGTTCGTTCGGGGCGGCCGGAGGCCGGATCAGCGCCGGGTTCTGTGGTACATAAGGGACAATGCATGGAGGGGTGAAAGTTGGGAATGGTTGGCAGGTAATAATTTACTGCACCAGGCGGTCGGTCAACGGTATTGGAGGGATTAAACACATCGCTGCAATCAAGGGAGCTTGCACGTGAGTGATTTTCTGAATCGGGGACGGCGTAACCGGGTGAATTTTAATTCATTTAAAACTATCTGCCATCAAAAAGCGTTACCTTTGAAGCTATAACATACGAAAACCAACCCACGCAGCCCACAATCTGCCCGGGTTTATCTATCCCGATGTACCTCCGTACCCTATGAAAACCGTAATCAAAATACTGGCCGTCATCACCATCATCGCACTCTTCGCCGTCATGTTCATCGACATGCGCAAGGGCGGGAGTGAAGTATCCGGCAATCCCGACTACCTGACGACCATCGAAAACGCCAGTTTTGTAGCTATTGAAGACGGCGAAACCCGCATCAACGTATCCGATTTTGAAGGCAAACTGGTGCTGGTCGATTTCTGGGAGACCTGGTGTGTGCCCTGTCTGAACAGTATGCCCACCTTCCAGCAAATCCTGGATGAATATCCTGATCAATTTGTGGTGCTGGCAGTCTCACCGGGATGGAGCGATGAAATGGAAGACGTTCGTGAGTTTAAGTCGAACCACGAGTATTCCTTTATCTATGTGTACGATGACAACGAGGTATCAACCGCCCTGGAAATATCAGGAATCCCCTACAAAGTGTTCATCGGTCCGGACGGAAAATACATCAGCACCGAAATGGGAACCGGCGGTCACGAGCGCGATTATAACAAAATTGTTGCCATGCTTCAGGAACACCTGGGCGTCGCCTCGCGTTAAGTTTACCATCAATTCAGGCCGTACAGCATTGGGAAAACCCGCATTTCGTCGTAACTTAATGCGCTAATTTTATTCATTTTATATAAGCATTCATGATTGAAGAAAAAGTTTTGGATTACAAAGTAAAAGATATTTCCCTGGCCGACTGGGGTCGAAAGGAAATCACCCTTGCCGAGGCGGAAATGCCCGGCCTGATGGCACTGCGCGAGGAATACGGCCCGAAGCAACCGCTGAAAGGTGCGCGCATCGCCGGTTGCCTCCACATGACCATCCAGACTGCGGTGCTCATTGAAACCCTGGTTGAACTCGGCGCTGAAGTCCGCTGGTCGTCCTGTAATATTTTCTCTACCCAGGACCACGCCGCTGCCGCCATTGCCGCCGCCGGAATCCCCGTGTTTGCCTGGAAAGGTATGAGCGAGCCCGAGTACGAGTGGTGCATCGAACAAACCCTGTTCTTCGGCAGCGAAGACCGTCCGCTGAATATGATTCTGGATGACGGAGGCGACCTGACCAACGTTGTTCTGGACCAGTACCCCGAGCTGGCCAAGGCCATCAAGGGTATTTCCGAGGAGACCACCACCGGTGTGCTCCGACTCTACGAGCGTATGAAAAAAGGTACCCTGCCTGTGCCGGCTATCAACGTGAACGATTCGGTCACCAAGTCCAAATTCGACAATAAATACGGTTGCCGTGAGTCCTGCGTGGATGCTATCCGTCGTGCCACGGACATTATGATTGCCGGTAAAGTAGCTGTTGTAGGCGGTTTTGGCGATGTGGGCAAGGGCTCCGCTGAATCACTGCGCGGCGCCGGTGCCCGTGTTATTGTTACCGAAATTGACCCGATCTGCGCCCTGCAGGCATCCATGGAAGGTTTCGAAGTCAAGCCCATGATGGAAGCCGTTAAGGAAGCCGACATCTTAGTGACCGCAACAGGGAACAAGAATATCATTACCGGAGCGCATTTCCGACTGATGAAAGACAAGGCGATTGTTGCCAATATCGGCCACTTCGATAATGAAATCGATGTGAAATGGCTGAACGAAAACTTTGGCGATACGAAAGATACGATCAAGCCGCAGGTGGATAAATACACGGTTGACGGCAAGGATATCATCCTGCTGGCCGAAGGTCGGCTGGTGAATCTGGGCTGTGCTACCGGTCATCCAAGTTTTGTGATGTCGGCCAGCTTTACCAACCAGACTATCGCTCAGATTGAGCTTTGGAACAACGTAGACCAGTACGAGAACAAAGTCTACACACTGCCCAAGCATCTGGATGAGCAGGTAGCCCGACTCCACCTGGCCAAACTGGGTGTGGTGCTGGATGAGCTGAGTCCGGATCAGGCCGAGTATATCGGTGTTGATCCACAAGGTCCGTTCAAGCCGGATTACTACCGCTACTAAAAAACGCCGGTTTGCAGAAGATTCCGGCTGTATTTACAAGGCCTGGCTCACATTTGTGGGTCAGGCCTTTTTTTTGCGCCGGTTCCCGCCTGCGGGACGATGTTTCCCGCGTCAGAATGCAGTGTACTGAAATGCCCCACCCGTGCTCCGGTCTGGGGGATTGTTTTCGTCTTGCCTCGTACCGTCAGCGATGAGCCCTGCAGTGCGTGCCTGGTCGCGGGTGGTCACATCTACCGTATTTGCTGCCATTTCCTTCCGAAATTCACCCTGCTATTCATTATATTCCACGATTGAACTGCGGGCGGCTGGCCGAAAGTCGCACTTCCAGCCGTTGTGCCCCGGCACTTCGGCGTTGATATACACCTTCACCTAAGTGGATATTTTTTATGGCAACTACCGATAAGGATTCAACTAAACAGACCGGACTGCTGGGTCGGGCACTGGATTTCATCGAATGGGCCGGTAACAAGCTCCCCGATCCGGCCATGCTCTTCCTCGGACTCATGCTGCTGGTCTGGATTTTCTCCGCCCTTCTTTCGCCCATCGATTTCGGGGAGATTGACCCACGGAACGGGCAGGAGCTTCAGGTTACCAACCTGCTCACCGGAGAGCGACTGGCCTTGTTTCTGACCTCGATGGTTTCGGTGTTTATGAACTTTGCTCCATTGGGTGTGGTCCTGGTAGCCATGCTGGGGATTGGTATTGCCGAACATTCCGGTTACATCAACGTGGGACTGAAAAAATTACTCGGATTTACGCCACGGGCACTCCTCACGCCCATGCTTATTCTGGTTGCCATCGTCTCACACACGGCGGCGGATGCAGGATATGTGCTGGTAATTCCGCTGGGAGGTGTGATTTTCTATGCAGCCGGCCGGCATCCGCTGGCGGGTATTGCAGCCGCCTTTGCCGGGGTTTCCGGTGGATTTTCGGCGAATTTTATTCCATCCGGCATCGATCCCCTCCTGCAAAGCTTTACCCAGGAAGCCGCCCAGCTGGTTAATCCGGAGATGTTATTGAATCCGTTGAATAACTGGGGTTTTACGGCCGCATCGTCTATTCTGATCGTCCTGGTGGGCTGGTACATCACCGACAAGATTGTGGAACCCCGGCTGCAGGGCGTGAAGGTTGAACCCGCAGATGGCGAAGAGCTGCCTACGATGGAAGATGTTTCTGCGAAGGAGTCGAGAGCGTTTTGGTTTGCGACCCTCGGCATGATGGGCTTTCTCGGACTCCTGGTGCTATGGGCCTTTCCGGGCGACTCCCCCCTGCGGGATCCGGACGGAGAACTGACTACCTTCGCCGCACCGCTGATGCGCTCCATCGTCCCGATTATCTTCCTGGTAACCGCGGTGCCCGGTATAATTTATGGCTATGCTGCCGGGGTGTTTACGTCCAGCAAAGATATGATTTCAACGATGACCAAGGCCATGCAGAGTATGGGCTATTATATGGTTATGGCGTTTTTCTGTGCGTTGTTTATCGATGCTTTCGGTCAGTCGAATATCGGCATCCTGATTGCCTTGAAAGGAGCCAACTTTCTGGAAGCCTTGCAGTTACCTGGTCAGGCAACCATCGTCGGTATCATCTTTCTTTCGGCTTTTGTGAACCTGCTGGTCGGTTCGGCTTCGGCGAAGTGGGCGTTGATTGCACCCATTTTTGTGCCCATGCTCATGCAATTGGGAATTTCGCCTGACCTTACCCAGGCTGCCTACCGTGTGGGCGATTCGGTGTCTAATATTATTACCCCGCTCCTGCCGTACTTTCCGCTGATTGTGGTCTTTTGTCAGCGCTACGTGAAGTCGACCGGAATCGGGACGCTGGTATCTATGATGTTGCCCTATTCGGTAATTTTCCTGGTTACCTGGACGCTTTTTCTGCTGGCCTACTGGGCGCTGGGCATACCCCTCGGGCTGCAGTCCAGCTACGTGTACCCGTAAGAGCGTTTCTAAGGTTTAGTCACACGCCCCGATTTACTTGGAGTATGTGACCGTAACGCTGTACTTCAACAACAAAAAAGCCGGTCAATGCCGGCTTTTTTGATTCAGGTGTTCGATTAGTTCAGGATGTGTGCGATTCCCGGCAAAATCGGATGACAGCCGCCGGTTGATGACGGGAGATGCTCTGAGGGTCATCCGGCTGTTCCGCCAGGCGACGTTATTTGCCGTAATGGTCATGCGGCATCTCCGCCAGGCGACGTTAGTTGCCGTGAGGGTCATGCGGCATCTCTGCCAGGCGATGTTAGTTGCTGAAGCTTTGAAGTGCAGCGTCTACAGCACGTTAAACCGGTTGCCCCGGGTGTGAATGAAGATATCGCCCTTCAGTACATTCTGCTCCAGATTCAGACCGAATTCCCGGTTCCAGCGGGCGGCGATTTCGCGCTCGGGCCTCCTGCAGGAATCGTCCAGAATGACCGTGGCGTCCTCGTGTAATCGGTTACTGAAAAACGGGAGGGCCGGGTAGCGGGAATGTGAAATGTGGCTTTCATTGGCAGGAGGGCCATCAACAAAGAGGAGGTCGATCGGTTCGGGGCTCAGACAGCTTTTCAGGGTTTCCTCGTCGTACCAGTTGGCCTCGCCCGACCAGCCCGACTGGGTTGGGGACAGCGGAGCGTGAATCAGCTCCACGCAAGACAGCGTGTCATTGGCTTTGAGCTGGGTGCGCAGAATGTCCAGCCATTGCGCGTTATGGTCGACCGAACAAAACCGGGTTTTCATACCACTGGATTTAATCATGCTGGCTATCAGCAATGTCGAAATCCCGCTGCCACATTCCACAACGTGGGTTCGCTGGTGCATAATGATATCGTTGAGCAGGTAAACCAGCGCCGTTGGCCGTATGGCCGCACCCGACCACGGAATGTAATCGCTGTAGAGGTTACGCAGGTGAGCCAGGCAGCGAATGTCAACTACTTCCAGGACAATATCGCGGAGGATGCCTTTTTTGAATGCGTGGATCATAGTAATTTGTAATAGGTGAAGAGCATGCACAGACCCATACGCGGGCAATGTTGCGGTTGCCTGCGCTATGCATCAACCCGCTCAACTTGCCAGACGATAAGACCTTGCTGTAACGCCGAAAAAGATAAAAAACTAAACAGCAAATCTGTAAACAATCTGGATTGATCCATTTTAATGCTGTTAACTTCGTATGTTTTCCACGGATGCAGCCACGGATGCAGCCACGGATGCAGGCCGGGTTCACCGCGGATTTTGTAGACTCCGGTACCGGTCGATCCGGAATGGGTGTTACCACGCAAACTTTCATTGCATGAAAATCTTACTCATCGAAGACCATACCCCGCTTCAGCAACAGATTCAGCAGATGCTGGACCGGCAGGGCTACGTTTGCGAAACCGCCTCCAGCCTGCCAGAGGCTCTGGAGAAGTCGACTGTCTACGATTATGACCTGCTCATAGTAGACCTGAATCTGCCCGGCGGATCCGGTCTGGAGGTGGTGCGCCGAATGAAACAGAGCAAACCCCAGACGGCCATTATGATTATCTCGGCCAGGGATGCCGTCAACGACCGTATCGAAGGCCTCGATCTGGGGGCCGATGACTACATTTCCAAGCCTTTCGATATGGCAGAGCTCATGGCCCGTATCAAGTCGCTGCTTCGCCGATACCGTTTTGACGGTCGCCAATCTCTGCAAATCGGCGGTATTATCATCGATACCCAAAAACAGGAGGTGACCGTTGCGCATAATCTGCTGGACCTGACCAAAACCGAGTATAAGTTATTGCTGTTTTTCGCCTCCAATCCGGGTCGGGTTCTGACCCGGGAAGGTATGGCCGAGCACGTGTGGGGCGATCATATGGATGTTGCTGACTCCTTCGATTTCATTTACTCCCACATCAAAAATCTCCGGAAGAAGCTCCGGCAGGCAGGTGCCGAAGACCCCATTAAAGTGGTCTACGGGGTAGGCTACAAGCTGGAAATACCCTAACCTCAGGTTATAACGTGTACCTTCCGCCTGCCATAAATTCCGTCATAACGCCTGAGATAAAGCCCACCGTTTATCCGGTCATAACGCATGCCATAACGTCCGTCGTAAATCCCGTCATTAAGCCTGCGATAAATCCCGCCGTAACGTCCGTCATAACGTCTGTCGTAAAGCCCACCGTAACGTCCGTCGTAAATCCCGTCATAAAGCCTGTCTTGGTCTGCCCCCCTCCGGGTCATGAAGGTGAATTCAATCAGAAGAACGTATCATGAAACTCATCCGAAAAACCATCAATCAAATTGGCCTGGCCCTGCTTCCGGTCATGATTGTGGGAACGGTATTTATCAACTACACCATCCGGTGGATTGCCTATCAGGAAGCCGATGAATACCTGACGTATGAAATGGAACGGATGGAGCGTGATTTTGAGCGGACAGGCGTTCTGCCCGAGGTTCAGGGGGTCAGCGAGCTGATTGAAGGCAGTCTGCTGGTGACAGAACCCGTATTTACAGACACCTTGCTGCAAATCTACCCGGATATTGAACCCGAACGCTACCGTGAGCTCCGCTTTGTTCTGGAATCGGGTGGCCGCCCCAATAAGGGTACAGTCATTCTCCGACAGATTACCCTGAGTAAAGGCGAAATCGCCAAGGGATCGGTTTTTATTACGATGGGATTACTGCTGCTCATGACCCTGACCATTCTGGTGGTCGTCAACATTCAGACTGAACGCATCTGGTCGCCTTTCTTCCGCACATTGCATAAACTCGGGAGCTACCGGGTTCAGGAAGAAGCTCCGGTTTTTGACGCATCGGATGTGCACGAATTTCATATGCTTAACCAGACGTTGAACGCCATGCTTCAGAAGATGTCCGGCGACTACCAGCGGGTCAAGGAGTTCAATGAAAATATCTCGCACGAGCTGCAGACGCACCTTGCCGTTGTCAAGACCACTACCGAAGAGCTGATCAATGAGTATGCCGGCAATGAAGTGGTTCTGGATCAGGCGCGAAGGGCCTATGTTGCGGCCACCAAGCTCTCCCATATTCACAAGTCGTTGCTGCTGCTCAGTAAAATCGGAAATAAGGAGTTTGATGACACCTCTCTGGTCCGACCTATGGTCATTATTCAGCAGGCTCTCGAAGAGTTCGGGGAGCTTATCCAGCTTCGGAACATCCGGATTGACACGGAGCTGCAGGACAACCGGGTTCGTATGGATTATGGTCTGGCTGTGGTGCTCATCACCAATCTGATCAAAAATGCCGTCAAACATAATCTTGACGGCGGACTCATCCGGGTCAGTTATACCGGAACCATGCTGGAGGTGGTGAATACCGGCAGGCTCTACACGGGTGACCCCCGGAATTTACTGCAGCGTTTTATACGCGGAGATGATGGCAATACAGGGTTGGGACTGGCCATTGCCCGGCAGATTTGTGAAACCTACCATTTTACTTTAAACTACCTCGTTCAGGAAAATCTGCATATGGTCCGCATTGATTTTGGTGTGGATTCTACAGAAAACCTACAGATTTGAACCGTAGTTTGCCACCATAATATGCCCGTACACTGTTCTCGGGCTGGTAATCGTGGCGCGGGAGCAAGCGAATCAGAACTGAACGTAATTCATGTTACATCGCATCGGCAACACCCCTTTATTTCATTCTGAGTTTCTTAGTCAATTGGCGGGATGTTCTGTCTACATCAAGGCAGATTATCTTAACCCCGGTATGTCATCCAAGGATCGTCCGGCTCTGTACATGATACAGTGTGCTGAAAAAGACGGTCTGCTCCATCCGGGTGATACCGTAGTTGAGGCGAGCAGCGGCAATACGGCAATCGGACTTGCCATGCTGTGTAAATCGAGGGGATATAAAAGTCATTTTTTTATCAGCAAGAAGTGCTCCGAAGAAAAGCGTGAAATTCTGCGCCTGTATGATGCTGAACTCACCGAGTGCCCTTCCTCCGGAGATATGAACGATCCCGATTCCACACTTGGTCGGGCTGCCGCTTATGTGCGAAATACCCCGGGGACGTTCTTCTGCAATCAGTATTTCAATGACGCCAACAGTCTGGCCCACATGGAGACTACCGGACCGGAAGTTTGGAAACAGACGCGGGGTGAGGTTACGCATTTTATAGCCGGACTGGGAACCGGAGGAACTATCACGGGAACCGGTCGCTATCTGAAATCCATGCGTGAGGAGGTGCAGATCATCGGCGTTGAACCGGTAGGATCCGTTTTACAGGAATACTACCGCTCGGGGGTTCCCGGCTCACCCGGCCCCTACCAGATTGAGGGCATCGGAAGGTCATTTTTGCCCGGAAATCTGGATGTTGCCTATGTCAGTGATATCTGGCAGATACACGATCACCAGGCAGTTGAGGCGGCGTACTGGCTGAAAGACAAAACCGGATTTCTTGCCGGATTCTCCAGCGCGGCTGTTACCGGTTCGTTTCTGCAGCGTAAAGACACCTTCGCCCCGACCGACCACGTGGTACTGTTTTTTGCCGATCACGGCTCGCGCTATCTGAGCAAATTGTACAATAAGGAGTGGCTCAAGGCCAATATCAAACCGCACGGAGAGGTCTATGCATAAACCCGTCATCGAACAAACCCCGGAGTTCGCCGGTTACAACGATCTGGCCCTGGTTCTGGCCTGGCCTGACGTCACAGCCCGTGGTGATGAGCGCTGGTATATGTGGCTTAAAAAAATGGGCATCGTCAAAAACCTGAATTTTAAAGTCGGGCATGCGGCCATTATTCTGATCAGCAGAGACAGCGGCGAGGCCTGCTACTACGACTTCGGTCGTTACATCACGCCCCGTGGCTATGGCCGGGCCCGCAGTGCTTTTACCGATCCCGCACTCCGGCTGCATACCGTTTGTCAGGTGGAAGGTGCGGGCGACGAAACCCGGGTTGTCAACCTGCCTGAATTGCTGGAAGAGCTGGAAGCCAACAACGTGTACACCCATGGCGACGGTGTTTTATACTGCTCCCTCGCGCCACACATTTCCTTTTATAAGGCCCGGCTGTCGGCCGATGCCCAGTGTCTGGAAGGCTGCGTTATCTACAGTGCTTTTGCCAAGGGAAATAACAACTGTTCACGTTTTGTGGAGCAGGTACTTAAAGCAGGTCTTCCTGAGGGCTCTGTTATGCGCTGGCAGGTCGATTTCCCCGAAACCTTTGTAGCCAGTCCGATCAGTAATGTGATCAACGCCCGTAAAGACCACCTCACATACACCTACCGAAACGGTGAACTTCGCACCTTCCCGATGGGCCGTATTGAATCGCTACGCTTCTTCCTGCGTCAGGTTTCAGCCAACTTTTTCTGGGGCGATTACCTGTCGCTCAGTGACGACAGCAATCCCGGTTATGTTGCCGAACCCCGGATTCGTCCTGCAGGCGTGCCGACTACGGCGCAGTGGCTTGGCGGAGTGGGCGAGGGAGGCTGGCATGAACTCATCCGCGAAAGTGAAAAATGTGTTATCTTGAAACGATACACGGTACGGGGGGAGCTGGATTTTGACGTGGAGGTGCGTCAGTCGACCGGACCGGCTTTCAATCCCGGGGAACCTTACCGGTTTGTCTATGATACGCATGCCATGAAGGCAACCATCGAACAAAATGGGCAAAAACTTTGTTTCGAGACCGTAGCAAGCCATAATTCGGCTGTCAACACATCTATAACAGAAATTCATTATGCATCATAACATACTTAAAGCGAAAATCCACACTGTACGGGTTACCGAGGCCAACGTGAAGTACAAGGGATCCATTACTATTGACGAGGACCTGCTGGATGCGGCCAAAATTAAAAAGTACGAGCAGCTCTATATCAACAATGCATCGAACGGCTCGCGTATCATGACCTACGTGCTTCCCGGCAAGCGCGGAAGCGGTGAGGTGTGCATGAACGGTGGGGCCGCCCTGCACGCCAAGGAAGGCGATATTGTTCACGTGCTGGCATTTTGCTCCCTTTCCGATGAGGAGCTGGACAAGCATATTCCTCTGGTTGTGTTCACTGATGAGAACAACCACATCGAATCGATAGAAGAATACCTGTAGGAATTACGGCATTTTTTCGAAAACCCCGGCCAGAAACTCAATATGGGCGTTGAGGTCTGCCTCTATGAGTTCTGCGCCGCGGGAAATATCTTCGCGGCTCACATTGGCAGCGAACTTCTTGTCTTTCAGCTTTTTTGTAACGGATTTGGCTTTCATGCCCGTGAATCCGTCGGGTCGCATCAGGGAAACCGCATGCATGAATCCGCTGAGTTCGTCACAGGCAAAAAGGTAACGCTCGATTTCAGATTCCGGCTGCTTTCCCGTACGTTCCGGTGCATGGGCTTTTATTGCCAGTAAAGCGGCCTGGCTCAGACCGGTTTGGGGCAGCACATGCTCAAGGGCGTAATTCGGGTGTTCATCAGGATACTTTTCCCAGTCCAGGTCGTGCAGCAGGCCGGCCAGCCACCATTCCTGCACCGTAGCCTCGTTATGCCCCAGCTTCTGTGCGCAGGCCTGCATTGCCGTGGCCACCATCCGGCAGTGATGTTGCAGGTTGGGAGTTTCAATCCACTCGGTGAGTAATTTTCCCGCCTGTTCGGGTGTAATCATACGATTCAGAATCTGTTTAGAATTTGTCTTTACCTTATCTGCGAAAAGTAAACAGCCTGCAACTAAATACACAGTTTATTATGAAATCCGGAAACCTGCTTTTTTTATTTACCGCACTGATGTTGGTATTTGCTCCATGGGTTGTTCATGCCCGTCAGCCCCTTACGCTATCATCCAACAACGAGGCATCTGCGAAAGCCGCAACCTCGACGGCTGAGGGACCTTCTTCAGCGATGAATTCCCTTGCGGAGGCCGATGCACCCGCAGCGGTATACTCCCCTGGCGCAGATAGCCTGGGGATTGTACTCGATCTGCTGGATGACGACATCCGGTTTCCCACCCTTCCTTACTATACCTACGGTTCCGGACTGGGCATTACCTCGCCGGACAGTACCTTCCGGATGAACATCCGTTTCAGAATGCAGAACCGGTCGACCCTCAATCTGAATGATGGTCGGGACGATACCGTGGAAGGCGTGGTTCGTCGACTCCGACTCCGGTTTGACGGGTTTGTTGGGAACCCCAAATTCTTGTACGCCATTCAGTTATCCTTTTCACCCGGCGATGTGGGAACCCTGCGCGATGGGGATGGCATTAACATTATTCGTGATGCCATGTTCTTTTACCGGCCGAATCCAAGAATCAACCTCGGATTTGGTCAGACCAAGCTTCCCGGGAACCGGCAGCGGCTGAACTCATCCGGTGCACTCCAGCTGACCGACCGAAGTATCAACAACGCCCGGTTCACCATCGACCGTGACTACGGGGTGCATGCCTACTACCTCAATGAGTACGATGATGCCTTCTCGTGGAACATCAAAACGGCGGTGAGTACGGGTAATGGTCGGAACTGGACCCGCAATCTGAGCACCGACCTGGCGTATACCGGTCGGGTAGAGGTGATGCCTTTTGGTGAAATGGGCATGTTTTTCGAGGGCGACATCCGCCGGAATCAAACCCCGAAGCTGTTGTTGTCGGCCACCTATCATCTCAATCAGGGCGCGCAGCGCACCGGGGGGCAGACCGGCGGGAGTCTGTTTGATACCCGGGATCTGACCTCGTTCTTTTTTGACGGGATGTTCAAGTATCAGGGGTTTTCTGCCATGTACGCCTATATGCTGCGGTCGGTTGACGGCACGGCCATAACGGCGGAGTTCCCGGATCAGATGATGCTCAGCAACCTGGCTCCGGACCTCATCATGCCGGCGGTGGGCTCGTACAGCGCCGTGTTTGCCGGTGACGGTCACGATGTGCAGCTGAGTTACCTGTTTCGGTCGAACTATGAGTTGATTACCCGTTATTCCGTGCAGACCGTACTGCGCGATGTAGCGGCGGTGTATCCGGACCGCAATCAGCTGAGTTTCGGGGTGACCCGCTACATCTGGGAGCATTCGCTGAAGCTGCAGGGCGAGGTCACCCGTACCCGGTCTGACTGGCGCTTTGGTAACCAGCCTGATCGTGAAGACTGGTACCTGCGCTTTCAGGTGGAGATCGGTATCTGATTGCAGTGCTGTTCGGGAGACGAACAGCTTTTTTTCGCAAACGATGTCCGCTTTTTGAAATCCGTGCCTGTGGTAGGTTGCTGCCAAAGGTGCAGCAACCTACCTGCCGGAACCTCCCGCATAAATTTATAGCCCGCCTCGATGCGGTTTTTTTATGGAGCTAATTATGCTAAAAAACTCTTTATAAGGCTATTGACATATTTTGCTTAACAGATATTATCAACAATATGGCTAATTTTAACTGGTTATAAATAAAGACTAATATATCTTATATCTATTGTCACTGACATCGCTCATCGTTATATTGGTATTGTAAAAAATATTTAAATGCACCCGGGTGTATCCGGATCGGACGCTTCCGTCTGGCCTTAGGCGGTTTATTATTCCTGCGTCAGCGGTCTGCTACACACAATAATCGATAGTATTGTCATGGCACGTCTGACTGAAATCATCAAGCGTATTCTGCCGCCGCCCAACTGGCGCTTACCGGTTCTCATACTGACCGGGGCCTTCTCCGGACTCACGATTTATGCACTGGTTGTTTCCAACGCAATCAGTTATATGTCGGACTCGCCTGAAACCTGTGTAAACTGCCACGTAATGGCTCCGCAGTATGCCACCTGGTTTCATAGTTCCCATCGCGAGCATGCTACCTGTAACGATTGCCACGTCCCACAGACCAATGTGGTGGAACATTACTATTTCAAGGCCAAAGACGGGCTGCGACATGCCACTATTTTTACCCTGCGAACCGAACCCGATGTCATCATTATGCACGAGCCGGGCCGAAGAGTGGTACAGGCGAACTGCCAGCGCTGCCATGACGACCTGAATCATCAGGTGGTGGCCGGGCACACCAGCTTTGACGAAGCCAAACAGGGGCAGGGACCGGTCTGCTGGGACTGTCACCGCGATGTTCCACATGGTACGGTACGCAGTGCGGGATCGGTGCCTGATGGCTTTGTTCCCTTACCCGATTCCCCCATGCCGGAATGGCTCCGGAATCTCACCAACCCACATTAATCCATCGGGTAGAAGGGGTTGCATGAACCGCCTGCTGCACACTCCACTTCCCGCATCAGCATAAAAAAGCACAAGAAGAAATTAGTATTAACGCTGCACTAAACACCTGAAAAACAACTATTATGAAATCCCTCGGAAATATTATTCAAGAAAAACCCTGGTTGGGATGGGCTATCTTTCTGGCCACGATGCTGGTCGTCTTCCTGCTGGGTGTGTTCACCTATACCATCGTAGAACGCCGTACCGAAGCCCAGTTCACGCAGATTCGAACCACCGATCTGGACTCGCTGGAGCCACGTGCGGAAGCCTGGGGCCGGTACTTTCCACGGCAATTCGGCACCTATGCTCAGATGGCGGATACCTCCTTCCGGAGTAAACACCTGGGTTCCCAGCGGCGCGACCTGCTCCAGGAAAATCCACAGTTCGTGATTCTGTTTGCCGGTTATGCCTTCTCGCGCGATTATAACCTGTCGCGCGGCCACACCTATTCGATTCAGGATGTACGGGCCTCGCTGCGAACCGGCGCTCCGATGAATCCCGGTGACGGTCCGATGCCGGCTACCTGCTGGACGTGTAAGTCGCCCGATGTGGCCCGCGTCATGGAAGAGCACGGTCCGGACGGCTTCTACTCCATGATGCTGTCGGAAACCGGCGCCGAGGTGGTTAATCCCATCAACTGTGCCAGCTGCCACGATCCGGAAACCATGACCCTGCGTATCACCTTGCCGGCCCTGGCCGAAACCTACGACCGACTCGGTATCAATATTGAAGAAGCTTCCCATCAGGAGATGCGGAATCTGACCTGCGCCCAGTGCCATGTAGAATATTACTTCGGAGAAAACAACTACCTGACTTTCCCCTGGGACAATGGTACTACCGCCGAAGAAATGGCTGAATACTACGACAACATGGGCTTCGCCGACTGGATTCACCCGCTCAGCAAAGCACCCATGATTAAGGCCCAGCACCCGGATTATGAAGTCTTCATGCAGGGGATTCACTACCAGCGGGGTGTTTCCTGTGCCGACTGTCATATGCCCTATAAATCCGAAGGCGGGGTAAAATTCACAGACCACCGCATTCAGAGTCCGCTCAATAACATCTCCAATTCCTGCCAGACCTGCCACCGCGAAAGCGAGCAGGAACTGATTCGCAATGTCATCGACCGGCAGGATATGGTCAAAGAAGTACGCGTGAAACTGGAAGAGATTCTGGTGGAGGTGCATCTCACGGCTGAATATGCCTGGAATATGGGTGCTACCGATGACCAGATGCGTGACGCCCTCCATCTGGTACGCCATGCCCAATGGCGATGGGACTATGCGGCGGCCACCCACGGTGGTTCCTTCCATGCGCCTCTGGAGTTGACCCGTACCATCGGTGACGGGTTGGATCTGGCGCACCGTGCCCATCGTGAAATCATGCAGGTACTGTTCGAACTGGGTCATACCGGTCCTGTTCCCTTGCCCGATGTTTCCAGCAAGCAGCTTGCACAGGCGTATCTGGGCATCGATCTGGAAGACTGGCGCGCCCGTAAGGACGTATTTCTGGACGAGGTGGTTCCGCAATGGCTCAGCGAAGCCGCGGCACGCCACGACCGATGGGATGAACTGCGCAACGATCCTGAATTTGAAGGAAGATATATCTTTGAGGACTAACCGTTATGAATTCAGCACCAACATCCGGCTCCGGCAAACCTATCTGGGTTAAACCCTGGGGGTATGCCGAGGGTTGGTTTATCTGTCTGGCCCTGCTCATTACCGGTTTTTCCCTGCAGCTCACCATCGGCGGACTGGACCCGCAGACGCTTTCCTGGCCTTTGAATGCGTACCTCGGGGGCGGAATTACGCTCTTGCTGGTGGTGTTGTGGTCGTTTGCGCGAAATTTGGAAATCGTCCGCTGGCTGGCCAGGGCCCCGGCGGCCATTACTTCCATCGCCCTGATTACTTTTCTGGTATTGCTCATGGGGTTTACCCTGCAGGGCAGCCAGGGTAATCCGGTCTGGGTTCAGAAACTCGGTCTAAACCACATGACCCGCTCATGGCCGTTTCTGTTTGGAATCGCCTTTTTTACGGCCTCATTGGGCATGGCCACCCTGAAACGACTGCTCCCGTTCAGGGGTCGGAACATCGGTTTCTTTCTGAATCATGCCGGGTTGTACATCGCCCTGCTGGCCGGAATTCTCGGCGCAGCCGATTTGCAGCGTATAACCATGGATCTGCGTCCCGGAGAGGTGGTCTGGGTTGGAACTGATCAGCGCGGACAGCTGCGTGAACTACCCGTAGCCCTGCAGCTGTACAGTTTCAACATGGAAGAGTTCAATCCGAAAATGACGGTTGTTACCTCCGATTCCGCCCGAATGGTAGATGGCATCGAAACGCAGATGTTCGAAATCACGAAAGGTGCACGGGGAACCATCGCCGGACTGGACATCGAAGTGCTGGAATATTATCCGCTGGCTATGGCGTTTGATGGTCGATACGAGCCGGTAAACGAACACGGTGCTGCTCCGGCGGCATTGGTACGGGCAAGGTCGGGCCAGGGACGCTCCATCGAGGGGTGGATCTCCAGCGGCAGTTTTATGCTGACGCACATGTTCCTGCCCATTGACAGCACCTATGCGGTGGCTATGACCATTCCGGGTTCAGCCTCCTACAGTTCCGATGTGGCTGTTTACACGGCTTCCGGTGATGTTTTTGATACCCGCATCGAGGTGAACAAGCCCGTCAGCGCCGAGGGCTGGAAACTGTATCAGTACAGTTATGACCAGCGTTTCGGCCGGTACTCCCAGCTTTCGGTGATTGAGCTGATACGCGACCCCTGGCTGCCGGTGGTCTATACCGGAATTTTCATGCTTTTACTGGGATCGGTCTACCTGATGTTCCTGGGCAAGGCCCCGCTTCCGGCGGAAGACACTGAAACCGGGCAGGAAGCGCAGGTTCATGATGAAGGTGCATTCGCTATGCTTGTAGAAGAAGACGCGGTATCAACCAATCCGCAGAAAAAAGCCGTAACCCCCACGTATGAATCGGAGCTCGTATCATGATGAACCTCGACCCAACTCCCTATAAAGCCCTGGCCATCGGTATGTGGGCCCTGGGCATGTTCCTGTTTCTGAGTGCCGGAAAGCGTCGTACGGTAACCCTGCTGGCCCACGCCACCTTCCTGTCCGGCATCCTGGTACTGGCCGGATTTACCTGGATGTTGTGGATGGATCTGGGCAGACCGCCCATGCGTACCCTCGGAGAAACCCGGCTTTGGTATGCCCTGTTCCTGCCGGCTATTGGGTATACGACCTACATCCGATGGAATTACAAATGGATTCTGCACTACAGCGGGGTGATGGCCATTGTCTTTCTGATGATTAATCTGATGCGGCCCGGTGTGTACGACCGCGACCTCATGCCTGCCCTGCAAAGCATATGGTTTGTGCCCCATGTGATTGTGTACATGTTTGCCTATGCCGTGCTGGCCGTTTCGGCAATTGTAGCTGTGAAAGGGCTCTGGCTGTACTATTTCGAGAAACAGGCCTTGTCGCTGAGCCGATTTCTGCCCGTTCTCGGACCGGAAACCGATGCGGACGGTAAGGTCGTTCCCTGGTCCATGCAGCTGGCCGATAATCTGGTCTACATCGGCCTTGGATTTCTTACCCTGGGACTGCTTTTCGGGGCGCTCTGGGGCAAAGAAGCCTGGGGTCACTACTGGATGTGGGATCCCAAGGAAACATGGGCTTTCCTCACCTGGATTATGTACCTGGCCTATGTGCACTACCGGCATCATCGTCCGCGGCAGGTTGTAGGTCCGCTCTGGGTGCTGTCTATGGCCTTCATCGTGCTGATGATCTGCTGGTTTGGGGTGAATTACCTGCCTTCAGCGGCCAATAGTGTGCATACGTACACCGGTTAAAGGTCATTCCACCGGTCTTTAGGTGCCCCGTTTGCTGGTACGGTCCACGGTTCTTAGGTGCCCCGTTTGCTGGTGCAGCCCGGCGTACCGGTTGCCGGACCAATACGCGAATGGCTCCTGACCAGGGGGCGTCAACATTGGAAAAAAATCTACTACTTCGCAGATCCGTCAGGAATTCTGTCAACAAGCATCACTATCCGTTAACTACTCATGATACCTACGCACGCAACACCTCTAACCAGCGCCGCCATCGCCCTGGCAGCCCTCATCGCAGTACTCTCAACCGTTACAGACAGCATCGCCCAGCAATTCACCGCCGACCTGGAGATTCGTCCCCGGCTGGAAGTTCGTAACGGATTCAAAACCCCCATCCTGGAAGGGCAAAATCCGGCGGCGTTTGTGGAACAACGCTCGCGTCTGGCGCTCAATTTCACGGATTCGCCTATTGCGGTTCGACTGGTGATGCAGGATGTGCGCATCTGGGGCAACCACGGACAGATTTATAAAACCGAAGCCAATCTGAGCAATGTGTACGAAGCCTGGGCGCAGTATGCATTCAACGAGGCCTGGCTGGTGCGATTCGGCCGGATGCAGCTCAACTATGACAACGCCCGTTTTCTGGGTAATCTGGACTGGGCCCAGCAGGGTCGCTCCCACGATGCCCTGTTATTTCGCCATACCTTGACACCCCTGCGCATCACCGTCGATGTCGCCCTGACCTGGAACCAGGCCGGTTTTGCCGAGCCTGCCAGGCTTATCGACAATTTTTATCCCCTTGGGGCCGCCAACAATAAAACCATGCAGTTTATCTGGGTGAACAAGCAATACGATGAAGCCTCGGTAAGTGTGCTGCTGCACAACGACGGCCGTCAGTTGGCCGATGAAAGTATGGCCTGGATGCAGACAATGGGAACCTTCATGCAATATCGTCTCGGTGAGTACAATGTGCAGGGCGAGGGATACTATCAAACCGGGGACGATGCGGCCGGTAACGAAACGGCTGCCTGGCTGGTCGGGCTGGAATCCACCCGCAAACTGGATGATCTGACCCTGGGGCTGGGACTGGATATTTCATCGGGGTCGGAATCGGGTTCCACCTCGAACAACTCCTTTATGCCCTTGTATGGCACCAATCATAAGTTTTATGGATTTATGGACTATTTTCACGTAGGCAATGCCTTTCGCCAGCCCGGAGGCGGTTTTGACGTAGGACTGGTGGATGTATTTCAGAAGCTCAGCTGGTCGGCCCGCGCTGATCTGACCCTGGCGCTGCACGTGCATCAGTTCATGGCCCATCGCGACGTAGTGGATGCCGGCACGGGCCAGACGCTGGATTCGTATTTGGGCACCGAGCTGGATTTTGTAGCGACCTGGCGTCCGGCCCCGTCGGCTTCCTTCGTTTTCGGGTATTCCATTATGTTGCAGACCGATACCATGAATGCTGTGAAAGGCGCGGTGAATCCGCAGGCGCACCAAAGCTGGGCCTTTGTGATGCTTCGTGTCGCTCCGCGCGTGTTCTCAAATCAGTAGTGTGTCTTGTCGGATACCGATGAACCTGTAATAAACCACGGTTTTATGGTTACAGATGATGATTACCACCGGTGCGTAATTGAGCCGGTGTAACAGCGGATTGATGTACGGTATTCAGCTTGGTGACTCCCGGATGAATACATTGTATGGGTTCTCTTGCAGCGTTTGATGTCTGGTCTGCGTACCTACAGGTATACCCATCACCAAACCTCAACTTCCTGATCATGAAACCTACACCACCCGACCTGTGCAGCCACCGTTCAACGCTGCTCATGCTTTCTGGAGTCCTATTCCTGTTGCTGTCTGTATTCACGCTGGCATCCTGTGATATCAGTGATGCGAATAAGGCCGACGAAGTTCCCGAACCATTTGAGTTCAGCCTCAGCCCCCAGTCGGCCGAGGTGATTGAAGAAAATAACCGCTTCGGGGTGTCCTTCTACATGGAAGCCGCTTCCGGCAACCTCCAGAAAAACCTGATGCTCTCGCCCCTGAGCGCGTCGGCGGCCCTCACCATGCTGCTTAATGGCGCGGAAGGACAGACCTACACGCAGATTCGCGACATGCTCGGGTATCCTGCCGACCTGGATATTGCCGATATCAACCGTGTGTACCGCGACCTCGTGAAACAGCTGCTCGAAGCCGACAAAACCGTGAAGTTGAGTCTGGCCAACAGCGTGTTTTATCACCACGTATTCGATGTCAAGCCTGCCTTCACCGACGCATTGAAAGCAGAATTTGATGCTCTGGTACAGGACCTCGATTTTAGTGATCCCCGTTCGGTGGATGTGATCAATCAATGGGCATCGGATAACACCAACGGCCTTATCGAAAGCGTGCTAAATGAGCTAACGCCCGACCTGGTGATGGTGCTCATGAATGCGATTTACTACAAGGGCGACTGGACCAACAAATTTGATGAGAGTGCTACGCAGGACCGAACGTTTACGTTTTTGGATGGTTCTACCGCACAGGTTCCGACTATGTCGGGTGAGGTGACCGCGCGTTACACGTCCGGCGAGGGATACCGCGTTGTGGAGCTTCCGTATGGTCGACGCAACTTTTCCATGGTCATTGTGATTCCCGATGATCATGCGTTTGAATCCTTCATGAACGCCTTCGACGGCGAGGAGTGGCTGGAGGTTACCCGCAGGCTTGGTAATACCAACGAATGGATGGCTGCGGATGTGTACCTGCCCAAATTCAAGTACCGCACAAACAGTTTCTTCCTGAATGAAACCCTGCAGAATTTGGGTATGCAACAGGCCTTTGAGGGAGGAGCGGCCGATTTTTCAGCCTTGTCGGACACGCCGGTATTCGTAGGCTTCGTGAAGCAGGACTCCTACATCGACGTGAACGAAGAAGGTACGGAGGCCGCGGCCATTACGACCATAGGGATCCGGGTTGAAAGTGTGGGACCCGAACCGACAAAGCCGACCTTCGTCATCGACCGGCCATTCCTGTACGGAATTCGTGAGCGAACGACCAACACCTTGCTGTTTATGGGACATGTGGTTGATCCCCGCACTGAATAATGTACGCAAAGCATCCCTCCGCAGTACGCAACTATTGCTCCTGATCGCTGCCGGCAGTAGGTTATGCATCATAAACAATGCACCAGATATCGACTAAACCACCCCATTGAACCCCGATCAGGAGTTAATCGACGGATGCCGGGAACGGTCCCCAAAGCACCAGAAAGACCTTTTTACAAGGTACTATGCCTTTGCTATGTCGGTTTGCCTGCGTTATGCCTTCCATCGGGAGGAGGCGCTGGAAATGGTAAATGATGCCTTCATGAAAGTATTCGAACATATCGATCGATACGACTCCGAACGGCCCTTCAAAGCCTGGTTTCGTCGCATTTTGGTGAACACTGCGCTCGACCATTACCGCGCTGCGCGCCGGTATCATACACACATGCTTACCGATCAGGATGTACCCGAAACCGAATATCAGGCAACCCAGGAGCTGCAGCTCAACGCCGAAGACATCATCCGATTATTCGACCAGCTGCCACCCATGCAACGCCTGGTCTTCAACCTTTTTGAGGTAGAAGGATATAGTCACGATGAAATCGGCGGACTGCTCGACATCTCGCCGGGCACATCGCGTTCGAATCTGACCCGCGCCCGGCAACGGCTGCAATATTTGTACATCAACCAATTCGGAGGGCGAT
Source organism: Bacteroidetes bacterium HLUCCA01 (assembly GCA_001314545.1). GTDB lineage: Bacteria > Bacteroidota > Rhodothermia > Balneolales > HLUCCA01 > HLUCCA01. Next base: position 155,670 of record LIHN01000021.1, on the reverse strand, counting down.
CATGAAACCGTTCGATGAGCGTTTTGCCGACTCGGTGCGGGAGGTCTTTGATGCCTACCATGAGGAGGTTGATCCGGCAGCGTTGGCTCGACTGGAGCAGTCGCTGAACAGGGGTGCTGCGAGGTTTCCGGGTTGGATGCGGATGGCGGCCGGGCTCGTACTGGCTTTGGGCGTTCTGGCTGTGATGGGGTATTACGGATTGGATTGGCGGGAGGGAGGCGCTCCGGGAGGCGGTGTTGCGAGTGGTGTTGCAGGTCCTAACGAAACGGTCACGAGCGGCGCTGCTCCGAATGGCGCTGTGGTTCCGGAAAGTACAGTATCCGGTGGTACTGCTTCGGATGGTACTGTCTCGAGCGAATCGGTTCCGAATGGCGCTGTGGTTCCGGAAAGTGCGGTATCAGGAGGCGATGTTGGAAGTAGCTCTGTCTCGGGTGGTACTGTTCCGGCTGGTTCTGCGCCGGACGAAACGGTCACGAATAGCACCGTCACGGATGCTCCCCCGGGTAGTCCGGACCATGTGGCGCAGTTATTTGCAGCGCAGGACGATTCCCTCGATGAATCCCTCCATCCTGAAAATGACCTTACACAAAATCTGCATCCCGTACAGGCAGATCCCCAACGTGATGATGCAATTGCACAGGGCCACCGTTCCGTGCCGACCGATACTCTTCGCGAAAACATCATCGCTCAGAATCTGCATCCAGCAACAACCGACACGCTTCGCGAGGCACCGGCCGAAGCCGACATCCCTCAAAACGAATATCCGCTCACCGAAGGCCCTCTCCGAACAGCGTTAGCTGCTGCCCCTCCCGAAAGCTATGAAACCCACGAGCTGCGCTCACCAGGGTCTGCATCCCGCAACCGCGCCTCCCTCGTGATGGGGACCAACACCACGCATACCGCTCAAGGTGGTACCGATGGAATCGGGTTCACAGCCGGAGCCTTGCGTCACTGGCAGATCACCCGTCGCATCAGCCTTTCCACCGGCGGACTCCTCGCGTATAATCAGTTCGCAACCGCCAATCCGGATGTGGATCAGCAAGTCAGTGCTATTCCATCGCGTGCCGGCGAAGTTAATGCCCGCATTACCACCGAAACACGCTATAATTTGCTGGCTTTTGAAATCCCGCTGCAGGGAGTTTTCGAGGTGTATCGTCAGGCAGGACGGGGACTATCCATTGCCGCCGGGGTTTCATCTATGGTCTACCTGAACGAGTCGTCGGTGGCGGAGGGATTCCGATACGGAGGGGAGGTGTTAGCCGGTACCGAAGGCAGCGTCTGGACCAACGCATCGGTAGAAAGCTACGAAACTCGCAGTACGACAGGGGCTTTTCAACGGGTGGATGCCGGCCGGCTGCTGAACGTGTCGGTCATGTACGCGTTTCGTCCCGGACGAAATGCCATTGCCATTGAGCTTTTCACGAAACATCCGCTGGGCGACCTCACCAGCAGCGATATCAGTTTCGGCATGACGGGCGTCACGCTGCGTTACGGGGTTTGGTAAATTCCCGTAACTTACCCGTGACATCATCCATCCTATTCACGCCCAAGCCTGCTGCTATGAAACCATCCCAAGCTGCTCCCATCGAAATCGACATCTGGTCTGACGTCGTTTGTCCGTTTTGCTACATCGACCGTACCGACTATCTGGTGGATGTTGCCGCACAGGCGGGACTCGACCAGGCCGTCATCCGGGAAGCCCTGGGGGATGCAGCCCTCGAAAAAGAGATTGATGCCGATAGTATGACCGCACAACGACTCGGGATCCAGGGGGTTCCGTTCTTCGTGGTGAATCAGAAGTATGCGGTTTCGGGAGCCCAGCCAATATCGATTTTTATGCAGGTCCTGGAGAAAGTTAGGGACGAGATGAAACCCGTAACCGTGGCCGGAACCGACGGGGACGTGTGCGGTCCGGACGGGGTGTGTTAAAGGACATACGGTCTGGTGTGCCGGGCGCGCTTATTGGTTAGATAGTGTGCTGAGCAGGTAGACGGTCAGTACTCATTGCGCTCAGACTCAGGCAGTTTGGTGACGCTTTTTGTCCCGCAATGTTTTTGATCTACCAGTTAGTTCATAGGTTTTATTGAGTGCTTCCTGTTGCACGCTGAAATGCCGGGCTAGTATCCGAATGATATCCCTGGACATATATTTCTTGTAGTTCAGAATTTCAGACATATAGCTTTTCCCGACGCCCGCTATTTCAGCCAGTTGATTTTGTGACAAGCCATTTGTTTCCATCAGTTGCTTTAAAAAAGTAACGGGATCTATCGTTGCTTCGCTGCTATCCTGCTTATCCCAGGTTTTGATTAGCAGTGTGAGCAGTTCAATTTCATCCTGATTATGTACAGACTCACCTTCCTCAACCAGCAGGGTCTCTAATGTTTTACAGTAGGTGTAATACTGTTCGATGTCTTTTATTACGCTGTATTTTAAGTCGCTCATGGTTTTCTATACATAGTTTTGAAAATTTTCAGCTTCAAACTGTTCCCCTCTTTTACATAGCTCCGTGTACTCGGCATGCGTACCAATCCAGCTAACGAAAGGAAATACATTGTTCACACCAAAATGATATGAGCATATAACACGATACTTATTCCCTCCTACGTCAAATACAATCTTACGACTGCTTTGACCCAAAAAGTATGCCGAATTAAACGTCTTCTTAACATCTTCCGGGAATTTCCAGTCTGCATTTTTTATTGTGAAAATCCAATTTGCGAAAGCGTTAGCAGAGGGGGCATGTTTCTGTGCGAATTTTCGAATCGTAACTTCCTTGATTAGGTTAACGCGCATAGTGTTATGATAAATGTACGAAAATGTACGCCAATTGCGAACATGTGTAATGTATGTACATTTTTGCTTACATCAAATGTCCCTCGAAATGTATAGTTTTAAAAAATGGTTTGGCAGCGAAGTTGAGCAGGTTCTAACCAAATGGGAAACGGAAGAGACTGCTATATCAACGATCGCGACCCCCAAAACACCTAACACAGGAAGCCATGAACTATGCATACATCCTTCTTTTATCGGCATTGATGGTGTGCGTTGATGTGACCACGGCATCCGTCAACCGTAACGGCATTACATCCGAAACAGCACCCGACTCCGACCCCAACCCCACCGAAATCATCCGCAACATGGAAGAAGCCATGCGCGGCGAGCGACAATACGCGGAAATGACCATGACCATTGAACGTCCCCGCTACAGCCGCGAAGTTTCCATGCGCTCCTGGCACATGGGCACCGACCACTCCCTCATCATCATTACTGCACCTGCGCGCGATCAGGGTACGGCTTTCCTGATGCGCGGCAACGACATCTGGAATTACGACCCCCGAATAGACCGCACCACGCGATTACCCTCGTCGATGATGGCACAATCCTGGATGGGATCCGACTTTACCAACGACGACCTCGTACGTGAGTCCGACCCGGTGAGGGATTTCGAACACCGTCTGCTGCGCACCGAAACCTACAACGGTCAGCAAGCCTACGTGATAGAACTCATCCCCAAACCTGACACCCCGGTAGTATGGGGCAAAGTGCTGATGTGGGTCGCCGCGGAGGACTACATTCAGCTGCGTATCGAAAATTACGATCAGCGCGACCATCGGGTCACCACCATGGAAATGGACGAAATCAAGTCCTTCGGCAACCGGCGGGTACCGACCCGCATCACCGTAACACCCGCCGGGAAGTCGAACGAACGCACCATCCTCACCCAACATACCATCGACTTTGACGTCGACCTCGACGCCTCCTTTTTCTCGCGTGCCAACATGCAGCGCATGCGTCCTTAACCCGGATAACACCTGAAATCCGGATAGCTGCCTACACCGGACATAAACCCTAAAATCTCCCACAACCCGAAATAATCCAAACCCGGAGATGGCCGGAAAATTCGGCCATCCACTTACACACACCCAACGCACATCGCCATGATGTACCTCAAACTCGCCTGGCGAAACCTCTGGCGTAACCGTCGCCGCACCCTCATCACCGCCGGTGATGGAGATGAACAACACCGCGGTATTCATGCCGTTGGATGTGGCCCAGTTTCTGCTCTCCGCCGAAGACCATATCACCGCCCTGCTCATCAATCCCTCGCAGGCGCGCCAGACCGACGCCGTGGCCGCATCGCTGCGCCGCGAACTGGACGGCACCGAGCTGGTGGTGTACACCTGGCCCGAATTGCTGCCCGAAATCCTGGATCTCATGGAGATGGATATGGCCATGCCCCGGCTGCTGGCGGTCATCTTGTACATCGTGATTGGATTTGGCTTCTGGGGCACGGTGCTCACTATGACCATGGAGCGCCTTCGCGAGTTTGGCGTGCTGCTTTCGGTGGGCATGAAACGCGGCAGCTTGTCGATGGTGATACTGCTGGAGACCCTGTTTATCAGCAGTATCGGTGCCGTCGGCGGCATCGCCCTTTCATGGACCATCCTCAAGCTGATTGATCCGATTCACCTGACGGGCAGTTCCGCTGAAACCGTGCTGGAAATGGGTTTCGATCCGGTCATTCCCATGTCGTTCGCGCCCGATTTGTTCTATACCCAGGCGTTTTTTGTCTTCCTGATTGCCGTGGTGGTCTTCCTGTTTCCGCTGCTTAAAATCTACCGTTTAAACGTATTGGAGGCCGCACGATCATGAAAACCCTCTTTATTTTATCATGGAGAAACATCTGGAGGAAGCCCGCCCGCAGCGGCGTACTGCTGGCTGCCATCACGGTCGGGCTCTGGGCCGGCGTGGTTACCGTCGGTATGATCAACGGCATGATGCAGCAACGGGTAAACTACCTCATCGAGAGCGAAATCACCCATGTTCAGGTGCATAATCCCGGGTTTTTGTCGGAAGGCTTTGCCCGACTCTACGTGCCCGACGGGTGATTACCATGGTGGATGGGGCCGTTAGCGAGGACGAAACCAGGGAAATCGAGCACCATGGCAGGTAAAACAACGACAACCGGTCACTTCGTACGGATGCCGGCCTTGACGCGGTCGCTGCCCCTGTTTATGCTGCTGCTCCTGTTCGCATCCGCCTCGCCCTCCGTTGCGCAGCTTTCCGAACATATCCGGTTCAGCGGCTACGTTCAGGGCAGTCCGGTGCGCATCGCCGCCGAAATGCCGGGCGCGGCCTCCGATGGAATCTGGTGGGAGTACCGCCTCCAGAAACGACTGAATCTGGCGTATGTGTCTGACAGCGGATTCAGCATGCACTGGCAGATGCGAACCCGTCTGTTTGCCGGCGATCTGGTACGCGATGTTCCGGGTTATGCGGGGTTGATCGACACCGATACCGGACTGGTGAACGCATCGTGGATGGTTGCCCGGCGCGATTCCTGGTTTTTGCATCACATTCCCGATCGCTTTTATGCCGAGTGGGACCGTGGCGACTGGAACATACGCGTAGGCCGACAGCGCGTGAACTGGGGTGTGAACCTCATCAGCAACCCGAACGACCTGTTTAATCAGTACTCCTTCTACGATTTTGATTATCCCGAGCGACCGGGCAGTGGTGCGGTGCGGGTACAGCGTTTTTTGGGGTTTAATTCCCGCATGGAGGTGGCTGTGCGTCCGGCAAGCGACCTGGAACAGAGCGTAGCGGCATTCTTGTATGCGTTTGGTGCCCGTGGTTATGACATTCAGCTGATGGGAGGGTATTATAGGGAGCGTTTCGTGGCTGGAGCCGGATTTGCGTGTGATTTCCGGGGAGCCGGAATCAAGGGTGAGCTCAGTTATTACAGCGGGCGCGAGGGGGTTTCATCCGCGTACATTGCTGCGGTTTCGGTTGAATACATGTTTCGGAGCGGGATGTTTGGCGTGATCGAGGCGTTGTACAATCATCGGGGTGGCACGGACGATTTCATGCTTTTCGGAGCCACCCTCGCGCCGGATAACCCTTCATTGACCCGCTATCAGCTCACATCCCAGGTACGCTACGCGCTACATCCGTTGGTGGATGGGTCCCTGGCGGCCATCTGGTACCCCGATGAAAAGGGGGCGTTTGTGAGTCCGGCCGTTATAGGGTCGGTCGCACAAAATCTGGATGTTCAGGTGCTCGGACAGTGGTTTGCGGGCAGCGGCGACTCCATATTCTCAAACTCGGGACGGGTATTTACGGCTTCGATTACGTGGAGCTTTTGAGCCTTGAGGTTGTCATCTTCACCTGTTTCAAATGGTGCAGAGTTTGAGTGAGGTTGTCATCTTCACCTGTTTCAAATGGTGCAGAGTTTGAGTGAGGTTGTCATCTTCACCTGTTTCAAACGGTGCAGAGTTTGGATGGGGTTGGCTATGGTGACCAGGACGACACTCAGACTGAATATTTATGGAGCTTGATTCATCAATGGGTTGACAGTGTTAAATTTCTGATTATAATGAGAGTTACATAGGGTACACCTCTTCAGTACGCATCCCCTAAAACGGATCGCCTGAACGTCCCCGCTGCAAGCAAGGGTTTTTACCCTTGCATCCGGTTGCAAGGCACTCACACTCCAGTTATGGGTACGCAACTGCAACCCCATAAGCATGCCATCATACGTCAATAGATTCAAAATAAAGGAACACCATGACCATTCAGGATATTCTCAGTCGAAAAGGTACGGTCATTTACCATGTAACACCCGCCAATACGGTATATGAAGCAATCGAGAAAATGGCGGAGTATAATGTGGGAGCGCTTGTAGTGCTGGATGGAGACCGATTGTGTGGAATAGTCTCTGAACGCGACTATCGGAATAAGATTATCTTAAAGGGTCGAGCTTCACGCGAAACCAAGGTAAGTGAAATTATGACCGATCGCGTGATTTGCTTAGGCCCTCAGCACAGTGTTGACCACGGTCTTAACATCATGACGCAAAAGAAAATCCGGCACCTTCCCGTACTGGATGACAGCCAGAAACTGGTGGGAGTTGTCTCCATCGGTGACCTGGTTAAGGCCACCATCGAACAGAAAAATCTTGAAATCGAGGACCTTAAAGGCTACATTTTTGGCGGGTATCCGGGATAGGTTTTGATTAAAACCACCATGAAAACATATTCTTTTCTAGTACTCTTCGGTTTACTGCTTTTCCCGGTAGTCACCTACTCACAGGTACCTGACATAGAGCAGGGTGATACAGTCCAACAACCCGCTTGTCCGCCCTACAGCGAAAAAGCTCACGAACGTTTAAAACGGTTTGTAGCAAGCTCGTTGAGGGGGTTACAATTGAGGGCATTACTAACTATCAGTAGTGCACTATAATTTCGGTACGGCTTATTTCTATAACTGAATTCTTTGCAAAGAGTGATTTAAGCTCAACCAAGTTCTTGGCGAATAAAGTAATCAATTCATTGTTGGTAATGTTACCTGTCGAAACAATCAACAGTCTGGATGGTTTTCCTGATAAAATATAATTGTCCAAAAAATCACTGTCTTTCGAAATCACTATGCGACTTTGCTCCTCGGCTATCTTAATGATGTATCCATCGGACGACCTATTTTGATCGGGAAGCTCGATCGTATGCATAGCATTCAGACCTTTGGATTTCAAGAAATCCGAGAGTCTTTTCGGAAGTTGGGCGTCTACCAGAACGTTCACAAAGCTACTCGTTGAAACGATTTAGTTTGCGTTAGCCTAGCGGCATATTCCAAGCAAGCCAAAAGATCATCGTTCTCTAGATCGGGATAATCGTCCAAAATTTCTTGGTGAGTCATTCCAGAGGCCATAAGCTCTAGCAGCATATCCACCGAATAGCGTAATCCACGGACAGTGGGTTTTCCGTGGTAAATATCCGGTTTGCGACTAATTCGAGCTAATAAACTTGTAGGTTTCATAAAATTCTCCATTCTCCTTTTAATCAAAATACAGAATAACGCTCGTTGCTACAATGTTGATTGTGCAATCTAAACCCCCACTTTTATAATGGTTGCCAGCGAGAGTTGGGTCGAAATCGGCTTATTTTATATATAAACGTGTTGGTTGTTCGTAGCGAATGAATGGGTGTTCTATCCATCTGTTTGACTTGCCGCTAAGGGCACCCCCTATTTCAGCAGCTGTCGGGCGGCCGTTTGTACCGGGTCCCAAACGGGGGAAAATGGCGGGGCGTACGATAGGTCGGCAAAGGCGAGGTCGTGGGCGGTGAGGTTGGCCATGATCGCCGTGGCTACGGTATCTATGCGTTTGCCCGACCCCGGCATCCCGATGATTTGTCCGCCAAGAAGCCGGCCCGTGTCGGCCTCCGCCGTCAATTTAACGGTAATGCGATCGCTGCCGGGATAATATCCCGATCGCGTTCGACTCTTAATCATGGCCACTTCCACATCCATGCCCAGCTCCCGCGCTTCCCGCTCGCTCAGTCCGGTTCGGGCAATTTCAAGCTCGTTGAATTTGGTAATCGCTGTGCCCAGTACCCCCGGAAATACCGCATTCCCGCCGCTGATGTTGGTGCCGGCAACAACGCCGTGTTTATTGGCAATCGTGCCCAGGGCAATGGCTACCTGTCTGCCCGAAATCCGGTGAAACGACTCGGCACAATCGCCCGCTGCCCATACGTTCGGCGCCGACGTTTCCATCCGTTGATTCACGTGTATCGCTCCGCCTGCACCCAGTGCGATGCCCGCCAGTTCCGTGAGACGGGCGTTGGGCTTCACGCCGAGTCCCATCACAACCACATCGGCCGCAATGGGACCTTTATCGGTGATGACGGACTCGATTTCGCCATCGTCATTCGATGTAAAGCCGACCAGTTTCTCCTCCAGACGTACCTCCACCCCGGCCTCGCGCATGAACGGGGGAATGAGCCCGGCCATGTCGGCATCCATCGTCGTCATTACCTGCGCTGCCATATCGATGAGGGTGGTTCGAAGTCCGCGCCGCAGAAAGGCCTCCGCCATTTCGAGTCCGATATACCCTCCACCCACCACCACCGCGTTTCGGGGTTTACGCCCATCCAGCCAATTCCACACATCGATGCCCGATTGCAGGCTGCTGAGGCTGAAAACACCCGGCGTGTTGATACCATCGATGGGAGGGCGGATGGGGGAGGCGCCGGTGGCGATGAGCAGGTCGCCGTACGGTTGGTCGAACGTCTCGCCGGTGGCGAGGTTGTGCACGGTTACGGTTTTGGCCCCGGTGTTTATGGCGGTGACTTCGTGACCCGTGCGCGCATCAATGGCATGTTTTTCGCGAAATTCCTCGGGCGTGCGGGCGATGAGCTTCCCGGAGGTGCTGATTTCCCCGGCGATGTAATAGGGCATGCCGCATGCGGCGTAGGAGGTATGGCGACCTTTTTCAAAAACGATGATGGGGCGGTCGGATTGGGTGCGTCGCACGCGTGAGGCGGCGCTCATTCCGGCGGCATCTCCACCAATTACAACGAGGGTGTGATCAGGCATGGGTGAGTTTGAATGGATAGTTACATTGAACTGGATTGTAAACTTTTCAGTTTATTCTGTAGATTATTAATATATCAAAACAATGAGATGTACATGTCAAATCAATTCCTCGAAATAGAAACATCTGCGCTAAAGCTTAATAGTAAAGATCGTGCCAGGTTAGCTTCCCGGCTGTTACGTAGTTTGGAAAAACGCGGTGATGCTCGAATAGAGCAGGCATGGACCGAAGTAGCCATCCGAAGGAAAAAAGAGGTTGAGTCGGGTACCGTTAATCGTGTTGGTGTTGATGATGTCCTTGAAAATGCTCGGAAGTTGGTGTCTGGATGAGTAGGAAATAAATTACTAACTGGATTTTGTTGCTAACTAGGTCAACACCCGGACTTCGCCGTAACTGGCCTCAATTTTCCCTGCTGGTGCTCATCAACGCCTTCGTCGGCGGCATGGTCGGTCTTGAGCGCACCATCCTCCCGGAGATCGCCGAAACGGAGTTCGGTATCGCGGCACGTTCCGCCATCTTCTCCTTCATTGTGGTGTTCGGCATCACAAAAGCCCTCGCTAATTATGTTGCCGGACGGTTTGCCCAGCAGTATGGGCGCAAAAATATGCTCATTTTAGGATGGATTTTTGGCATTCCCGTACCTTTTATGCTGATGTGGGCACCCGACTGGAACTGGATTGTGGCCGCTAACGTGCTGTTGGGGATTAATCAGGGACTGGCCTGGTCGGCCAACGTTATTATGAAAATCGATCTGGCCGGACAAAAAGACCGGGGACTGGCCATGGGGCTCAACGAATTTGCCGGGTATCTTGCCGTTGCCATTGTGGCATTTCTCACCGGGTGGATCGCCACGGAGTTTGGATTGCGTCCGTATCCGTTCTATTTGGGCATTGGTCTGGCCGTGGCCGGACTGTTGATGTCGATTTTCCTGGTTCGCGATACGGCAGCTTTTGTGCAGCACGAGGCGTCCTCAACCAGCATGCAGCCCAGGGGTGAACGCATCTTCTGGAATGTCAGCTGGGGAGACCGCAATCTGCAGGCGGTATCGCAGGCGGGGATGTTCACCAATTTCAAAGATGGGATGGCCTGGGGGGTATTCCCCTTGCTGCTCATGGCATCGGGACTCAGTCTTGCGCAAACCGGCATCGTGGTGGCTGTATATCCCGCTTTTTGGGGCTTACTGCAAATCGCCACCGGAAAGTTATCAGATTTCACAGGACGGAAGGCGATGTTGTGGAGCGGATTGTTCGTTCAAGGCGCGAGTCTCATTGGTTTTAGTCTGGTATCTCCTTCTGCTTCCGTGTTTGCCTCCGGCGGACTCTTTTGGATGTACCTCATCCTGGCGGCATTGCTTGGAACCGGCACTGCCATGGTTTATCCAACGTTTCTGGCCGCAATCGGCGACCTCACCCATCCTGTCGACCGCGCGGAAAGTGTAGGCGTTTTTCGATTGTGGAGGGATGGAGGCTATGCGCTGGGGGCTATTTTTGCCGGGGTCATAGCCGACAGGGCAGGGCTCGAACTGACCGTCTTGTTTACGGGGGTTTTGGTGCTGTTTTCGGGAGCGTGGTTGTTGGTGCGGTATCGGGGGTAGTGCTTATAGCCTGGATTTTCTGTTATGAACAAGTGAAAACTTCCCCTCACTACCTGCGTTTGTAATCAATGATTCCAGCTTGAGAGAGCTTCTCTGATTGCCTCTGTTAGTAGCCTCACACAAAAAGGCTGGTTTCCACAAAAAAAGTTTAACAGTCCGAACCTCTGTAAATCGACCATTCCTGCGTGATTGTGGGATTCGTCTTTGTTTTTGTTATGAGGCGATTCACCGTTAAGAAAATCAAGACGGCTACGTTGAACAGTGAGGCTGAGGGTTCTGCCAGCAGAGGCCTGCTTTCCCATAACTCCCCAGCCTCACTATCTCCCATCAGAAGCTATAGCCTACCGTTACATACACATTTCTGCCCGGCTCGTAGATGGGTTGGCCAACCCCGGCGATGTTCCGGCTCAAATGCTCATAGTAGGCGACATCGAACAGGTTCTGTACCCCGCCTACGATGCGCAGGTTGCTCCAGGCCGACTGCGCACCGGCCGACGATGGCCTGACCACCAGCTGCATGTCTACCCGTGTGAACGCCTCGGACGGCAGCTCCCCGAAACTGGCCGATACCCGGTCCTGGGCGCGAACATGCCTTACCGATACCTCGGGCTGAATCCGCCCCTCCCAGAGGGTCGCTCCAAGATGATAGCGCAGGTCGAGGGGGGCAATTTCAGGCAGGGCTTCATCGGTCTCCAGATTTTGCCCATAGGTCCAGGCCAGCTGTGCGCCGTGGCTGAGATGACGGCCCAGAAGCTGGTTCAGGCTCACCTCGACCCCCGCAATCCAGGCACGGTCTACGTTGACGTAACGTCGCACGCCCGGAGCCGTTGCCATGCGCGGGGCCAGATCGGGATCAATACGCGAAGTGATGTAATCGGTGATGAGCGACTGAAACAGGTTCACCTCGGCACGAAGTGTGGGCGCGTTCCAGCTCGTGATGACATCAATCTGATGGTTGACCTCCTGGGTCAGCGACGGATTGCCCAGCATTTCGTAGGGGTCGAGGCCGACGGGGAAGAAATTGATATACCGTTCGGTAATGCCGGCGCTGCGTACCGACCGACCGGCCCAGATTCCGGTTTCCAACGCTTCATTCCAGCTGCGAATGATGCCCGCACTCACCGATGGATTCAGCTGGGTGACGGTCAGATCCGTGTTCACGCTCAGAAACCGCTCGTCAGGGTCGAGCGCTTCGGCGTGGTTTACATCCAGCCGCGCGGCGATTACATAGCGATAGCTGCCGGCGGATTGCTGCATTTCAGCGAAGAGTCCTGCTGTATGGATGCGGCTTTTCTGCCAGGCATTGTCCAACAGCGTTCGACCTGCCATCGGTCCCATGAGCATTTCCCGCTCGCGGACTCCCTCGGCCTGTTCACTACGGAAGTCGATGCCCAGGTAGGTTGTTCCGCCGCGGGGCAGGTTCATCTGGGCTTCGGTGCGGGCGCCAAAGTTCAGGGTTTCAGCCTGGGTACCGGCGTTGACCGTGCGCGGGTTGAGGTCGCGCAGCTCGTTGCTCATGAAATGGTCCACGTAGGAGAACCAGATGTTGGCTTCCAGATGGTGGAGAAGCCCGCTATGGGAGGCGGATGTGGGAGCTGCCTGTGGTGAGGCACCGGCAGTGTGGTTGCCGCCAGCGACAAGGCTGCCGCCACGCGCCCGGTCTTGATCCCCGGAATGGGAGGCGTGTGACGTGGGAGTGTATTGCCAGGTCAGGTTCCCCAGCCAGGTTTCATCAGAAATCAGGTCCATGGGCAGGGAAGCAAATTCGGTGTTGCTGGCAACGTTCCGCTGCAGGCTCAGGTCAGCCCGGTGAGCGGGCGATGGATTCACGGCGGCTTTCAGGCCGTAGCTTCCACGCTCATAGGCCGCGGCGATATCCCGTCCCCGGCCGTCGGTGTAGGAATCGGCCTCCGACCACGACCCGAACAGCGAGACGTCGCTCCGGGCGGTTCGCACGCCGGTGACGGCTTCGTAGCGGTAGACCGCATTGTTGCTTTCCGTACTGGCTGAAAGCCGGCCATAGGGAGTGAGCTGCTCGGTGAAATCGGGTTCGGCCGAGATAAAATTGATGGTTCCGCCGAAACCGTTGCCGTAGCGAAGGGCGTACGGACCTTTAAGCACTTCCACCCGTTCTACCATATTCATGGCTACTTGCGAGGTGGGTGGATCCATGCGATTCGGGCAAGCGGCAGAGGCACTCATACTCCCGTCAATCACTACATTCAGTTGATCGTATTTGAACCCGCGAAGCACCGGGTCGTACCCGTAACCTCCGCCTTTGCGCACGCCCGAGAAGGCAGCCAGGTTCTGCAGAAAAGACCCCGCATCGTGGGAGAGTTTATCGCCGGTGTCCAGGTCGAGTACGGTGCGCGACTGCTCGCCGGGTCGCACCGAAACCACGGTAACCGGCTGCATCTGGGTGGTGCGCTCCCTCCACAGCAGGGATCCCGTTGTTGCGACCTGCCGGATCTCCTCGTTGGACAGGGTGCGCGAGCCGTAGCTCACATGCGAGAGCTCCAGCAGGGTTTCATCGCGCAGGGTCAGCTGGATGCGACCGTCCTGGGTGGTGCTGCCTTGCTGGTTTCCGTAGCGATACAGCACGTGCGCCACGGGTTGGCTGGTGGCTTCATTGCGCACAACGAATGCGAGGGCTTCATCCTCCGACTGCGTTGCGGCCTTGAGGTTTGTCGCCGGAACAAGAACGGCGCCGAGGAATAAAAGAGATAAAAATGTCTTAATAATAGCTGATTGCATGGTTAAACTAATTTTAGTGAGCGCGATGCATGCGCTGTATGTACAGCGCATGACGCGATTTGGTAACGGCATGATGTTACGCCAACTCCCCATCGGTGAGGTTCCCCACCCGATATTACGGTTTGGTACAGGAATTTATCCGGTGGACCCCAGTACCGGCAAGATTGGGGGATGGGTGTGCCTGCATCTGTTTTCGGCGCTGCATACTACACGGAGTCACCGCGCAGTAATTCGGGACAGCCCGTCGTATTGCAGGATTCAATCCATCACATCTGGCAGGAAGGGAGTGGCAATTGCGCGCGTGGAGGCCGTTACGCGCGCGGAGGATGGAAAATCTCCGCGACAAGCTCCTCGGAGGGTGGTGTTTCATGGCCGGTCCATGCACCCTCATGCTCCTTTTTCCGGGGCTGTAGTGCGGCCATCGACTCCGGGAGAGTGGCCGTCAGCGAACGAGACTGCTCCAGCAGGGTGGCCAGAGGCACGCTGTCCGGTTCCGGATTGTTCCGGGCTTCCAGCTGGGCCGTCAGATAGCAGGTACCCCCGCAATCGGATTCGGCAACATCCCGCTCAACACACATTGTACGGGCGATGTAGGCCTCGTTCAGCTTCCATGACGCAACAATCACCAGGTCGCTGAATACGACGGACAGCAGGGATACCATCCAGAGGGCCGTAACGGTGTTTCGCAGATTCATACGCTGAAAATACCCATTTATAAGCTGACAAATGCAACAAAATTGCATTGTGTGTACTAATATCAAGATAGGGGTAACTCATAAATAAGACAATAATATCTTAAATAAAAACGATGCTGCGCTATGTACTCACAGTGCTGCACCGGTTAAGGCGAGACAAAAATGCATTGCGGGTTGCGTTTTTGTGTGTATCGATTTAGTTTATACGTATAGATAAAACATATACGTATAAAGATGGCTACAGGAAAGAAATTAACGCTGTACGTTGATGAGAATCTAATTCAGCGAGTTAAAGAATATGCTCAGCAGGAAGGTGTCTCGGTTTCAGAACTGGTGGGTAATTATTTCACGGAAATCACCACAAAAAACACCCGTGTTTCTGCAGTCATTTCTCCGGAAATTCAGGCTTTAGTTGGTGCTGCTTCCCCGGATGTTCCTCCCGATGGAAGAACTTATGCACGTGAACAGCGGGCCCGTCGCAATGTATCTGTTACAGACCCGGATCCAAAGGGAGTATGATAATATAACAACGAGCCAACAGCGGTTGCCATTGATTGAAAGGCTCATAGAATGGTCTGATATAGTTTTGAAAAAGTTGTTTATTGGTACCAATATTGTGCTGGATGTTCTGCAAAACAGAGAGCCGAATGTGGTTCATTCAGCCAGGGTATTACAGCTTGCCCGGGAGGGGCGGGTCGCATTGTATGCTACATCCGAGTGTATTTCAACCAGCTGGTACGTGCTCGCACGGGGAGGGAATAAAGCTGAGGCAAGGCAACATCTCCGTGTACTTATTGAAATCATCCGTATCGTGCCCGTATCGCATCGGGCGGTTGCGTTGGCACTGTCATCTGACTTCAGTGATATAGAAGACGCTATTCTCCATTATACGGCCCTGGAGCTTGGAGACATCGATGCAATTGTCACGGGAAACCTTCGTGATTTCAAAAACTCCGTGTTGCCTGTATTGCATCCATCTAAGGTAGTGGTCTGACGAAGTCCGGCGCTAAAGCGTGCCCCTGCACCCGGGTTTTCATCGAAACTGCCCTATGCCGTCACCCCCAGTGCTTTTTCAACGGCCGGTTTCACTTCAGTAGCAAACAACTCGATAGATCGCAGCATCTTCTTGTGCGGTACACTGCCCACGCTCATCTGCAGCAGGAAGCGGTCGTGCCCGAAGACTTCGTGCTGAAACAGGATTTTATCAATGACCTGCTGCGGACTCCCCACCACATTGGCGCCCCGAAGCGTAGTGGAGGCGTCAAATTGTGCGCGCGACATCGGACCCCAGCCGCGCTCCCGACCAATTTTGTCCATGGTGGTTTTGAACGCCGGAAATGCAAGGTCGGAGGCTTCCTGCGAGGTATCGGCGATGAATCCGTGGGAGTTGATACTGAGTCGCTGCCGGGGATGTCCGCCCTCCTCGGCGCCCCGACGGTGCAACTCGGCCATGCCTTTGAACTGCTCCGGATACCCACCGATGATGGCTATGGCCATGGGGAGTCCCAGGTATCCGGCCCGGTAGGCCGACTGCGGAGTGCCTCCCACGGCAATCCACAGGGGTATTTTTTCCTGAAGCGGCTGTGGAAACACACCGCGACCGTCAATCGGGGGACGATGCTTTCCTTTCCAGTCGATGATCGTGTTTTCCCGCAGAGCCATCAGCAGCTGCAACTTCTCGGCAAAAATTTCATCGTAGTCATTCAGGTCTTGTCCGAACAGCGGGAAGGATTCAATAAACGAGCCCCGACCGGCAATGATTTCGGCCCGACCGCCGCTGAGCTGGTCGATGGTGGCAAATTGCTGGTACACCCGAACCGGATCTTCACTGCCCAGCACGGTCACGGCACTGCTCAGCCGGATGTTCCGGGTGCGCGCGGCGATGGCGGCCAGCAGGGTTGACGGCGAGGAAGCCACGTATTCCTCCCGGTGGTGCTCCCCGATAGCATACATCGCCAGTCCGGCCTGATCGGCCAGTTCGGCTTCTTCCAGCATATTGGCGATTCGTTGGCGGGTGCTCAGGATTTCGCCGCCGGGCAGCGGGGTGTTTTCAACGAAGGTGTACAGTCCGAGTTCCATATGGGTTGGGTTTCACATTTTGTGTTGTATTTCACACGGAAAATACCAAATAGTTGTTTAAACAACAAATAGCTTGCTTGGGAATGCCGTGCTCATCGCATCACGCAGCGGTCTTTTCAGCAGCGCGCCAGCAGTTCGTCGATTTTCTTACTCACGGAAGTCCGGTTTTTGGCCGATGTCATCCATCGCGGCAGTCGACTCCCAAGGCTGCGATTGCGGTTTTCCTGTCCGTTTCGTTCGCGCAGGGACGCTTCCACGTGGGCTTTGATAAACAGGAGGTGACTGCGATTGTAGGCCCAGAGCAGTTCACCCTCGAACGGTGTGGTCAGCCATAGGGGGAGTTCGAAAAAGGGGTCTGCCGCCCCGCCCATGCCGAAAACCCGTCCGGTGACCGTCCGTCGGGAGGTCTGATACAGTACAGTCTTCGGGGTTTCCCGGAGGGTTTTGCTGTAGCCGCATCCGGCGCAGATTACCCGTACACGCTGTTCATCATCGGCAGCCTGGCGCAGCGGTGCGGCCTTGACGATGGCTTTCCCTTCGCAAGACGGACATACCACCAGCACATCCTCGTTCAGGAAATCGTCTAAGGTTGTGTTGTAGCTGTCTTTAGCGCGATTGGACATAATGTAGAAAAGTCCGGTTTGAAATTAGTAAGACCCGTTGCTAAATGTGCCCGGGACTAATCGGCAGGTCAACGGTTATACAGGTTCCCGGGCCGGGTGCAGTCTCCACCGTAAGTTCTCCCATATGCATTGTCAGGTTTGGCAATGGGGGGTGTGCGCAAACCAGGGTGATGTAGTTTCGGACATGAATTATTCCTGCTAATAACGATTGAACAGAGCTATAATAACCGACCCAACCTGCAGATGCAACTGTGAGATCTGGTGACTTGGATCCAGGCTTCCTTTCAAACCACTCTTTTTTTAATATCTCCTGAAACCATTACATCGGAGGAGTTAGTACTGATTGAATAGAATGACTCTGTTTTGTTGACGCTGCATTTCACCATAAAGCCAAGTACAAGTGGTACGAGGGAAAATATTTTTTGACTGCAGAGACCTTCGCAAAATCCAATTTCTGCTATATTCCTGTATTCACACTACGAATATCCAAAGTGCAGGAGTTTACACCATGTATGTTTATCTGAACGGATCCTTTCAGCAGGCCGATGAGGCTCGAATTTCACCCATGGACCGTGGATTTTTATTCGGGGATGGTATTTACGAGGTTACCCGGGTTATTAATGGCCACCTTTTTCGCCTGGAAGACCACCTCGCCCGAATGGATCAGGGACTGGCCGGACTGGGCATAGAACTGGATGCCGATGAGCGTGCGCGTATTCCCGAATTGCATCAGGAGATCCTCGAAAAAAACAATCTGACGGAGGGTCAGGCCACGGTATACCTGCAGATTTCCCGGGGAACAGCGTTCCCGAGAACCCATGGATTTCCGCTGCCCCCGGTTAAACCGACGGTTTTTTTATCGGCTGCAGCCTTTGTTCCCCATACCGGACTGCATGACAGCGGTATCAGTGCCATTACCATCAGTGATGTACGATGGTCGCGCTGCAATCTGAAAACGGTGAACCTCCTGCCGAATGTACTGGCTACCAACGAAGCGACCAAAGCGGGGGTTGGCACTGCATTGATGGTGCGTGACGGCGTGCTCACCGAGTCGCCCAATGCGAATGTGTTCGGAGTCATAGACGGGGTGCTCTACACCTATCCGGTATCCCACTACATCCTGAACGGCATCACCCGCATGACGGTCGTTGAAATGGCGCGCGACCTGGGTATTCCGCTGCGCGAGGTGGCCATACGTGATACGGAGGTCTCCCGCCTCAGCGAGCTGTTTGTATCCGGTACTACCACGGACGTGCAACCGATTGTGACGCTGGACGGAGCCCCGGTGGGCGACGGCCGGCGCGGCCCCGTAGCCAAAGCGCTGCAGGATGAGCTGCTGAAACGTTTTGATCGGGGGTACTGATACCCACCGGGTGACCTTTGACGCCTCAGGACTGGCCTCGGGCCTCTACGTGGTCCGTCTCCGCCACGAGTCAGGCGCGGCGCACTCCATGCCGGTCCTTTTTATGAAGTGAAATTCCGGCGAGTTGCTATCTTTCATCCATGAATCTGGATGCCCTATTTAATGAGATTGTAGACCTGTACGCCACAGATGCCGGCGTCATGGGGTGCTATGTATCGGGCAGTGCCTCCTACGGGGGCATGACCGATGAGTCGGATGTGGACTTCTACGTGCTCACCTCCGACTATCACGGCTTTCTGGAGCGAATTCACGGCGCCCGACGGGTGGAGGTGCGATGGAGAACCTACGATGAAATCACCCTGGATATCTCCCGGGGCGGTCCGTATGTGTATCAGCTGATGGACGCCACGCCCGTGCGCGATCCGGCCGGTACGGTTGACGAGCTTATCACCGACGCACGCGAGCGTTTTGCATCATTCTCACACAGCGCTGCCACCATCAAGGATGTACATTTCAGGGTAGGCGAAGCCCGCATGAAACTGCGCTCGGCTATACGCACCGAAAATACCGGCCTGCAGGCGTATTTATGCGGCATCTACACCGAGTTGCTGCTGGATGCCGTTTTTGTAATGGTGAATAAACCGGTGGCGAGGGGGACTACGGCCTGGCGGTGGCTGCACCAGCTGCCCGGACTCACCCCGGAAGGACTGGCCCATCTCACAGAGCTCTTTCAGCGACCGCTGGACGACCGGGCGCCTATGATGGAGGCGTATCTGAATCAGCTGCACGGAGCCTTGACCGCCAAATTGAAGCGCTAAACGACGATGGTCAGTTGTACACCACCCGTGCGGTGTCGGTTTAAGGCTGAAAATCCTCGCGCGGAACCACCCTGCCGTCCGGAGTGATGGTTTCATTGGGTCGCGGTCTGACCATCGGGAAGCTGTGAACCGGCACACTCTCGTCACGGTCGCGCGGCAGGTAGTGATTGTGATTGCCATGCGGTACTATGATGTACTCATCCGGATTGAAAATGCGATTGGCATCGATAATCACAATGGATGCAATGACTGCGGCAAGGGCCACAAAGATGATTCTGCGCTTTTTGGATAGGGTCATGACAGTACAGTGTGAGTCAGCATATGTTTAGTTAAAGGTACGATTTTACCCGAAATATTGCCGGATGTTCGTACAGTCTCGTGCAATCGTATCGCCGGACACGCCCCCGCTCCATCGGCAGAACCCGCAGCGGTTCCTTTAAGCCGTTATCCATCGCCGGCAGCCCGGTCTTATAAAAGCTCCCAGGTCGCTTCCCATCGCCGGCGTATTATCCAAAGCAGCAGATTCAACCGCTAAGCCGGATGCCCGGCGGCTGCCTATCCCTGCATCATCCTTCCGGAGTAGCATTCACCCGCTCAATATGGGTGTCCGTAATCACAATGCGACCCTCTTTGTACAACCGGCCGATGGCCTGCTTGAAGGTTTTTTTGCTCATCTGCAGGCGATTCCGGATTTCATCGGGATCGCTTTTGTCATGCAGCAGCAGCACTCCGCCCTCCTCGTCCAACGCCTCCAGGATTTTCCCAGCTTTGGGCTCAATTTTACGGTACCCCACCGGACGGAGGGTTACGTCCAGGTTCACGTCTTCGCGAATGGTCTGAATGTATCCGGTGCGTTCCTCGCCACTGTGCACCGGCTCAAAGATATCATTGTGGTAGACCAGTCCCTTGTGCTTACCCTCGATGATTACGTTGTAGCCGAGGTCGGTTTTCTTCCAGATAATCAGGGAAACCTGCTGTCCTTCCGCCAGGGACAGATCGGTATTTTGCAGGTGGCGGTCGATGCGGGCTGTGGCAGCAAGCCGATCGGTTTTATCGTCGATGTACAGGTGGACCAGGTACTTGCCTCCCTCCACCATTTTCACGGTCTGTTCCCGGTAGGGTACGAAGAGATCTTTGTCGAGTCCCCATTTCAGCCAGGCACCCCGCTCGTCCACATTGCGGGCCTCCAGGCGGGCGAAGCCGCCCAGGGTAATCAGGGGTTCCTGCAGGGTGGCGGTAAGGCGCTCTTCGTTGTCCTTGTAGACAAAAACCCGCAGGAGGTCGCCGGGTTTGGGGACTTTCGGCGTGAGTCGTTTCGGCAGCAGGATGCGACGGGCGCGGCGTTCTTCTTCGGTCCGTTCTTCGTCCGGATCGGGTTCCGGTATGTCCGGATTGATGAGAAAGTAGCCAAAATCGCTGATTTCATCCACTTTTAGAATCTGGTACTGGCCGAGGTGAAACATGCGGGAGCGCCTTTTTTGGATTAAATACGTAACTTCACTTAAAATATAGCGGTATTTGCCAATCATCGTCCCAAAAACATCCCATCATGCCATCATTAGACGTAGTAAACCAGATAGACCTTCAGGAAGTCGATAACGCCATCAACAATACCATCAAGGAAATCCAGACCCGGTACGACTTCCGTGATTCGCGCACGGAGGTGGAATTTAACAAGAAAAATAAAGTCATTTCGGTGGTTACCGAAGACAATATGAAGGTCAAGGCCGTCAAGGAAATGCTCACCGCCAACTTCGTGAAGCGGAATCTGAGTCACAAGTCCATCGATTTTCAGGAGCCCGAGGGGACCTCGCACGGCGGACTCAAATTCAACGTGCTGCTGAAGGAAGGTATCAGCCGGGATAACGCCAAAATCATCATTAAGCTGATTAAGGATACCAAGCTCAAAGTCCAGGCATCCATCCACGACGATAAAGTCCGGGTTACCGGCAAGAAAATAGACGATTTACAGGCGGTGATGGCGATGCTCCGCAAGGAGAATCTGGAAATTCCGGTGCAGTTCGAGAATATGAAATCCTGAGGGTGCTGCTGCTGGTCTGCCTCGGCCCGGCAAGCCGGTGTTTTTTTCTTGTTAACATAACCTTTACACGACGGTAGTATTCCGCTAATACAGCAGGGCGATCTTACGGGTGTTTACCATCCACCTTCAGATTTGCCCTACATGACTTCCAATCAGCTATCCTCACTGGCTCACTTTCTCCAGTCCCGACCAACCCCGTTGCACGAGGATGTGGAAGGATACGTTTATCCGGTCTATGGCGATGTCAAATACCTGAAATTCGCCATTGCCTCCATCGAATCGCTCCGTCGGTACGATGCGCACAGACCGGTGGCTCTGGCCTGCGAACCCCAGCACGAGGCTCTGCTGCGCCGACTGGACATCCGTCATCTGGTGGATGATATCGTGTTTCTGGAGCCGGAACACCGATCGATTACCGGATTCAAGCACAATGTGCATCGCTATGCCCGGTATGACCGCACGCTGTTCCTGGATGCAGACATGATTTTCTGTCGCAAACCCGACGATTTGTGGACCGCGCTGAGGGCGTACCGGTTTACCGCAACGGGAAGCCTGAGTTCCGATCCCTTTTTTGGCGGTCCCAAGGGATTGGGCGTGCTCAAAGATATTCTGCTGCAACGACGTCGTACCACACTGTCCCGCTTTGGACTGACCTATCTGAACCGGGTCCAGTCTGGCGTGATGTATGTGCGGGACAGGGAGCTGGCCCAACAGGTCTGCACGAAGGCGGCCTGGTTTCTGGACAACATGCACCTCACACATTTTCAGAGCCGGCTGAAGGAAAAAGGTCGTACGGAGGAATCGTGCGAGTGGTCGCTGGCCATGGCGATGTCGGACCTGGATGTACCGGTCTTCCCGTGGATTAACGGACACACCAGCGCGCAGATGGACTACATCGCCGATTTGACTACCCATGATCACAATTTTGAGCAGGTTTCCTGCCGACTATATACCTCGCCGCTGGTGCATGCACTTCGGGGCATAAGAGCCGTTGAATTGCGCAGGGTGCTGACCCGTCTGCTGGGCATTTTCCCCGGCAAAGACGAATATATGGAAGTTACACCCGTGCTCCTGCATTTTGGATGGCTGCATGAAAAGCAACCCTTTTACCGGTTTGCCGATGAGGTCTGGCTTCGGATTCTCTCAGACGAACAGCATGTCACACGAAAGGTACTGGATGAGGATGCGGTGCTGGTTCCTGCCGTGGGGTGAGGTCTGCACTTTCAGACGTTTTTAGAACGCGATGGCTGTTCCACTCTGAATTTTCGTTCTAGCCCGCCAACCCGGACACTATAGCTGCCGTTTTCTAGTACCGGCTCACCGTGCCCGTTCGGGTAGGTCAGCATTTCGGGGGTGAACCGGAAGGTGACGGTGGCCGACTCGCCCGCGGGCAGTGATACTTTTTCGAAGTGCCTGAGCTCCTTTACCGGTCGGGATACTTTTCCGTGGTGGGTGGAAGTGAACCAGAGTACGGTTTCTATGCCATCGCGGTTACCCGTATTGGAGACGGTGACGGTTCCCGTAATTTCATCACCGGGAAGGGCTTTGGTGGTGCTCAGTCGAAGGTTACTGTAGGCGAATGTGGTATAGCTCAGACCGAAACCGAAGGGGAAAAGCGAGGCTGTGGTGTTGCCCTGAATGATGTGATTGGCCACGTCCGGATCAAAGAAATACAGATTGCTTCGCTTGTGGTTGTAGGTCAGATGATGGTTCGGGCTCATAGGGTAGGAGAAGGGCAGGCGCCCTGCGGGGTTGTGCCGGCCACTCAGAATACCTGCTATGGCCTCTGGGCCTTCGGGACCCGGAAGGCCGGCAAAAAGCACGGCATCTGCCAGGTCAATGATGTGGTGGATGAGCCGGGGTCGACCTTCAATCAAGACCATGACCATTGGGGCATTGCTGTGGCAACGAACCTCTCTGATAGCGGCGGTTTCGGCGGCAGGTAGATGCAGGTCGTTGATGTTGCCCACAAACTCACAATAGGGCTCCTCGCCTCCGGCGTAGATCAGCAGGTCACACCCTTTAAGATTCTGTTCAAACTGTTTGCGGCTTTTACCGGTAACTGGTGTTGGCTTGAGCGTCGTGCTGTTTATGGCTGTTCCATCGTGCAGATGGAGATGTGATGTTTGCGGGTCCTTTTTCGGCTGCGTATCCACCGGTACATCCAGATGCACAATTTCAGCGTCCGGAAACTCCTGCTGCAGCGCGGTAAATACGGTGGCCATATCCCCGGGGAATCGGTCTTCATCGCCACCCTGCCAGGCCAGCGTCCAGCCCCCGCATAGGTTACGACGGCTTCGGACTGCCATGCCGAAGACACCAATTTTCCGGGGTTTAATCACCGGAAGCGTTTCTTTTTCGTTTTTGAGTAAAACAATGGAGTCGCGGGCGGCTTCGGAGGCTTTTGCCCGGTT
The DNA here is from genome assembly GCA_001314545.1 of Bacteroidetes bacterium HLUCCA01. Lineage (GTDB taxonomy): Bacteria > Bacteroidota > Rhodothermia > Balneolales > HLUCCA01 > HLUCCA01. Next base: position 131,916 of record LIHN01000021.1, on the reverse strand, counting down.
GGCGGCAGACCCGATGCGGTGCAGGCGATCTTTGCGCGGGAAAGGGTGTTCAAAAAGGCCCAGTTCGAACTTCAGGGTGAGGATGCGGCGCACGGAGGCATCGATACGCGCCGTGCTGACCCGACCTTCCTCAACCAGTTCCTGCAGGGCGGTGTTGAATTTGAGATGGAGCGGAGTCATGCTCATGTCGATTCCGGCCTTTATGGCATCGAAGGTAGCTTCTTTGAAATTGGCCGCCGTGTAGTGGAAGTCGACCAGCTTGCCGATGTCATCCCAGTCTGTGACGATGACGCCTTCAAAGCCCATTTGCTCCCGTAAGAGATTGGTCAGAATTTCCCGGGATGCGTGCACGGGTATGCCGTTGATTTCGCCGCTGTTGACCATGATGGTTTTCAGACCGGCGTCAATGGCTTTCTGAAAAGACGGGCGGTGGAATTCGTGGATTTCCTGCATGGACAGGCTGGCCGGAGTACGATCCCATCCGGATGCGGGGTTGGAGTATCCCAGAAAATGCTTGGCTGTGGCAGCAACGCGATACGGTGAGGTTTCGGGGTGGTTCTGCATGCCATCCACAAATGCTGCACCGAGGAGCCCGGCGAGGTAAGGGTCTTCCCCGTAAGTTTCGTAAAATCGTGCCCAAAGTGGATTCACGCCGAGGTCGAGCACCGGGGCAAACACCCAGTGATGGCCCAGGTCGGCGCATTCCAGCGCGGTGACGGCACCGGTGTTGCGGGCGTGCTCCGGATTGAATGTAGCACCCAGATTGATGCCTTGGGGGAAGATGGTGGAATGCTGCAGATAGGTAGCGCCGTGGATATGGTCGATGCCGTATAGGATGGGAATTCCAAGTCGGGACTCCTCCATCGCAATGCGGGTTAAGGGTTCCATAAAAGCGTACCAGTCAGCCGCGTCAACCGCCTCGCCATTCAGAAACGAACCAATATGATGGTTGCGGATAAGATGCCGGGCCCTACCGGCATCCAGCCGGATGTCGCGCTGTTTGCCTGTTGTGTTGATCAGCGTAATGTCCAGCTGGGTCATCTGGCCGATTTTTTCGTAGGTTGTCATCCGACCCAGAAGATCATCGGCGCGCTCACTGACGGGCAGGGTTGGGTTTTTGTAGGGGGCGTTGGCCGGCGGCTTTCCGGCGGTGGTCTTTTGACCTGTCATTGGGCAATCAGGTCAGGGATTTATAGTGGTTTTTAAAAGTTCGGGTCAGTTCGGTGGAACTTTCCCTGACGGTAAGTGATACCGGTACCAGGCTCATGTACCCGGTTTGATGGGCTGGACTATCCTGGGAGAGTTTTTCGGTAATAACCTCAATGACCTTACGACCAAGCAGCTCATAGGAGGTATGAACTGATGAAATGGTGGGAGTGTACAGGTCGCAGGTAGGCAGGTCATCAAACCCAACAACGGCCACTTCCCCGGGGATATTTACTCCATCGCGGATAGCGCTGTGCATGAAGCCGATGGTGGTTCCGTCGTTACTGCAAAATATGGCATCCGGTTTGACGACCGATTTTTTATAGAACTCATAAGCCTCTTTTCCACGCTGTATGGAATAGTCGCCATTGAATTCCCAGACCAGATTCAGCTGTGGAGAAGCCTGTATATAATCGATGAAGCCGTTTTTCCGGAGCATGGCTTCGGATTTGTTGAAAGGTCCCTGCACAATACCGAGGTTTCTGTACCCCAGTTCTTCAAAATGCTGAGCAACCAGATGTCCTCCCCGGTAGTTGTCAAAGGTAATCGTATCAAAGACCGGATTTGCAATGGGTGCGATGGATATAACCGGAAAATCTGCCGGTATGGACGCCAGCATCGTTGTGTAATCAGACGAGGTATAGTCGGGCAGGAAAATAACAGCGGCATCATAATGACGTCGTTTCAGGCTGGCAAGGATCTTGGCAGGGGTTGATGAGCGATGGCTCACACTGATCAGACTCATGCGGGTATTGGTGCGTTCGGTTGCCAGATCGAATCCTTCAAAAAGTGAAGCAAAGAACTCACCGGTATAATGGCGGGTCACCAGGGCAATGTTGATATTTTCGCGCAGTTCGATGGGGGTGTTCTGTGCAGCCAGCGGATAATTCAGGCGATGTGCGCTTTCAAAAACAAGGCGTTCGTTTTCCTTGCTGATTTTCCCGCTTCGGGTAAGAGCCCGCGAAACCGTGGAAATAGAAAGACCGGAATCTTCCGCAATATCTTTTAAGGTGACTTTTTTAATCATGTGGATACCTGCCGATGTAGATGTCCGGTGACACGAAAAACGAAGGGTCTTTCCGGATAATGTTGGGGATGAAAAATATTTTCACACAAACTAACAAGGAAGTGTGCAGACTTGCAAGTGAAAACTACCGATTGTGAAAAATATTTTCACAACAGTGAAAACAAAACTCATTTGCGGGGATTTTCAAAAGTCGTTTTACAGGCTATATGGGCTAAAAAAATAAATATAAATCTGTCAAACAATAAATAAATAAGGTTAAATCAATATTTATATAAATAAAAAAACACAATTCGGGATTTTTGACTTTTTGTTCATCGGTGCGGTGGGTTGTGGCGGCCGGGGAAAAGAGGGAAAAAAAATCTTACAAATAGGAAAAATATTTGCATTAGTGTTTACGGTAAGTTAATTTGGAAGCGATTCCAATATCAATCACTAACACACCTTGTTATGAAACAAAACGTACAACGCGCAGCTTTGATGTTTTTCGTTGCACTGGGTTTCGTCTTTACCGGCGTAACCAGTACAGCGCAGGCTCAGACGGCTGACAACATCCTCATCAATGGCGATTTTGCCAGCGGTGAACTGGCTCCCTGGACCAATTTCCAGGCTGAAAATGTAAACGCATCGTTCAATATAGTTGACGGCGAGGTAGCCGTAACCGGAATTTCCGGAGCAGGCGGTGCCGTCTGGCATATTCAGCTCAACCAAATTCTCACTCAACAGCAAATAGATGCACTCACAATCGGGCAGGCATATAAGGTATCATTTGATGCCCGCTCCAACGTGGCAGAACGGCAGGTCAGACTGTTCTTCGGTGAGAACAACGGCAACTTTGCTGTGCAGTCGGAGCGTAATGTAGAACTGACCACTACCATGGAAACGTACGAAGTTACCTTCACGCTTTCCGCCAAATATCCTGAAATGAAAGTAGGCTTCGAAATGGGGCTCAGCAACGATGATGTCTACATTGACAACGTTGTTCTGACTGAAACCGAAGCTGTTGCCAGCGGTCTGGATCTTCCTGTTACATTTGAAGACGCCGATCTGAACTATGCATTGGCCGATTTCGGTGGAAATTTCTCCGAGATTATTACCGATCCTACCGATTCCGGAAACCTGGTGGTAAGCAGCACCAAAGGAACATCAGGTGTGCCTTCAGAGGGTTGGGCTGGTGCGACGGTTGGTGAGCCTTCCGGCTTTGCCACGCCTATTCCGTTCAGCTCCGGCAACACCACGATGAGTGTTCGTGTATGGTCGCCCGTGGCTGATATTCCCGTACGTCTCAAGGTTGAAAACTCCAATGACAACACGATGACAGTTGAAACTGAGGCCCGCACCACCGTTGCAGGTGAGTGGGAAACGCTTGTTTTCAATTTCGCTTCCCAGGCTTCCGGTACCGCAGCACTGAATTTTGCCAGTACCTATAATAAAGCCTCCATTTTCTTCGATTTTAATACACCAGGCACCGGACAAACCTACTACTGGGATGATATGGTCTTTGGCGGAGAGGGTTCCGCTACCGGACCGGCTGCTCCGGAAGGATTTGCCGCAGACGGTGCTCCTGCCGCAGTACCGATGAATCCCGGTGATATATTCCTGGCTGTAGGACCCAATAACGTTGGTCAGGGTGGAATTGAATACCGTCTTTTCTACGCCCCGGAAGCCGATAATGTAGAAGATCCGCTCACAGCCACAGAATATAGCTTCGGCACCACTGCCGGTGATGGCGGCGGTGTTGCAGCATTCGGATTTGTACTCGGCGGTCTTGAGCCTGCTACTTCGTACACGTTTTGGCTGTACCAGTATGATACGAATGCAGAGGAATACTCTGCGCCGGCAGCTGTTACGGCTACTACGGCCGGTGATGGTGACGGCGGAGATAACGGCGGTGGTGATGGCGGGGATGATACCAACACGTTGGACCTGCCCGTAACTTTTGAAGACACCGAGCAGGACTACAAACTGGCCGACTTCGGCGGTGCAGCTTCTGAAATTGTTGAAGATCCCACCAATAGCGCCAATCGTGTTGTTCGAACCGTTAAGGGTACTGATGCAGCACCATCTGAAGGATGGGCCGGAACAACCGTGGGTGAAGATGAGGGACCAGATGGTTTTGCAAACGCCATTCCATTCGATCAGCAGAATACTACCATGAGCCTTCGGGTATGGTCACCAACGGCTGATATCCCGGTTCGCTTAAAAGTGGAAAATTCGGATGACCCAACTGTAACTGTTGAAACGGAAGCACGCACCACTGTTGCCGGTGAATGGGAAACCCTTACATTTGATTTTGCCAATCAGGCAGCAGGTACCGCGGCACTCAATCTTGCCAGCCGCTATAACAAAGCCTCCGTCTTCTTTGATTTCAACACACCGGGTACGGGTGAAACCTACTACTGGGATGACATGACCTTCGGTGGAGAAGCGGCAGTTACTGCTCCTGGTACCCCGATTGGCTTCCAGGCCAGCAATACCATTGGCGAGACCCCCGTTGGTGCCGGTGAAGCCTTCCTGGCTGCCGGCCCGAATAATGCTGAGCAGGCCAATATTGTTTACCGTCTGTTCTACGCCAAGACCGCTGACGCTCTGGAAAACCCACTCGAGGGAACCGAATATGAGTTTGGTACCACCGCAGGAGATGGCGACGGAAACGCAGCTTTCGGGTTTATCATCGCAAGTCTGGATCCGGCAACGGAATACAACTTCTGGTTGTATCAATACGATACTGAAACAGAGCTGATTTCTGAGCCTGCTCTTGCAACGGTAGTATCCGGCGGAGAAGGAACCAGCGTTGATGATCTCACAGGAATGCCTGTAGAGTTCGCACTCAGCCAGAACTTCCCGAATCCGTTCAACCCGACTACCAGTATCCGGTTTGACCTCCCCGAAAGCGGACAGGTTCAACTGGAAGTATTCAACATGATGGGTCAGCGTGTAGCAACCCTCGTGAATGAAACCCGCCCGGCCGGCAGCCATTCGGTAACCTTCGATGCAAGTGCCCTCTCCAGTGGCATGTATCTGTATCGTCTCCAGGCTGGCAACAATACTATGATGAAGAAAATGACACTCATCAAGTAATGATTGTTAGGGTTCGTGCCTCGACCGGCTAATTACCGGAGTGGTACGAACCCTTTTTTTTCTCTCGACGGAACTTTAGCGACTTCCATACCATCTATTAACCAATCCACAGTTATGAGAAGAGTGAAACACTATTTGAGTTTGCTGAGCATACTGCTATGTATCTCAGTTACCGCGTCTGCCCAGACAGATCGCGTGATTGTACAGGAAAATGCGGACGGATGGAGGTTGCTCGTAGACGGAGAACCTCTTATGGTCAATGGTATGAACTGGGATTATTTCCCGATTGGTACCAATTATGATTACAATTTCTGGGGACAACCCGACAGCTTTATCAAAAACGCCCTCGACTATGAAATGGGGCTGCTCCAAAATATGGGAGTGAACGCCATCCGTGTTTACACGGGGATCACTCCACGATGGGTCGAATATATTTATGATAATTATGGCATTTATACCATGCTAAACCATTCGTTTGGTCGCTACGGGGTAATGCTGGAAGATGGCTGGATGGCCAACACCGAGTATTCCGATCCCCGCGTTCAGGAACTGCTGATCAGCGAAGTGACCGCTATGGTTGAAGAGTTCCGCGGTACCCGCGGATTACTTCTGTACCTGCTGGGTAACGAGAACAACTACGGCCTTTTCTGGGGCGGCGCTGAAACCGAAGATATCCCGATAGAAGACCGGAACTCAACAATTCGTGCAACAGCGATGTACCAGCTGTTCAACGAAGGCGCACTGGCCATGAAAGCCATCGACCAGGATCGGCCGATAGCCATGGCTAACGGTGACCTGCTGTTCATGGATCTGGTGGTTCGTTACGCACCCGATATTGATATTTTCGGCGCTAACGTGTACCGTGGTGAAACCTTCACCGATTTATACGACCGCGTAGCTGCCGAGTACGGGAAGCCGGTATTGCTTACCGAATTTGGTTCTGATGCCTTCAACGCCCGGACCAATCAGGAAGACCAGCTGATGCAGGCCTACTACAAACATCGCAACTGGTTGGATATTTACCAGAACGCAGCAGGTATGGGTCGCGCCGACAACTCCATCGGTGGATTTACATTCCAGTGGAGCGACGGTTGGTGGAAACTCGGACAAACCGAAGATCTGGATGTTCATAACACCGGCGCTTCCTGGGCCAACGGCGGGTACCCTATCGACTTTGTGGCCGGACAGAACAACATGAACGAAGAGTGGTTTGGTATCATGGCCAAAGGCCCGACCGATGCAGCAGGTCATTTCGAACTTTTCCCCCGGGCTGCTTACTACGTACTCAAACGAGCCCATCAGCTGGATGTATACGCACCCGGAACCACCCTCGAGAGCGTTACACAGTATTTTGAAGATATCAACATAATGGACGCCGTGCTCCAGGCACGGGGTGATCGTGCAGCACAGCAGGTACAGCGTCTCTCCGGTATCCGTCTGAGCCGGTTTACATCGGAGTTTACCACCTTTAATACCGGTGGCGACCTGATTACAACCCCCGATGCAGCCGATCCAAATACCCGACAATTCCCGGACGAACAGGGTTTTGATCACATGCAGTCATTTTACATCGGTGTGGAAGCAGAACCCGCTCCGAATATGCGTGCCGAAGTTCAGTTTAATGTGCTTGGTAACGTAGCTCAAAACCCTATCGATGAGATCTTCTATGAAAACCGGGGTCGACAGCTGGAAGTAAACACCCCCGAAGGCATTGCAACCCTGCAGGATATCAACCGGGTGATGGTGTACAATGCCAGCTACAGCTGGACACACCAGCACTTTGACCTGACCGGATTCTACCGTACAGGTCGGTACCACTGGGGCTATGAAGGGGATTTCTTTGGATTGTATCCGGAAGCTAACTATGGCGATCAGATTGATGTGTATAATGGTATCGCACCATTTGGTTTCGAAGCAGCCGGACGTGGTAAATATCAAGGACTGAAATTCGCATTTGGACCGCAGTTATGGTGGGGTGCCAACCCGGCATTCCTGCTGAAGTACCGGTTCCAGCCGGGTGTATGGGATATGGCCGCTATTTACCATGAAGACGTTGCCAAGCAAGGTCAGGCTGAAAGCTCCTTTGCTATTCCCCAGCCGAAAACTCGTCGTTTAACCTTTGCAGCCGGCAGAGACTTCGGTTCTTTGGGACTGGAAGCGGGTGTGATCTGGGCGGGTCAGCCGCTGAACGGTCGTGAATTTCAACTCATGCGTGAGAATGCAGATGGTTCCCAAACCGTCTACTTAGACGAAATAAAGCCCGAAGATAACTGGGGTGGAAAGCTTAAACTTACCCTGCAGCGAGGTAATTTTAACTGGTATGCACAGTCTGCGGTAATGGGACTGGTAGCTCAGGGGGGGTACGACCAAACCATGACCTTTACCGGATGGCAACTTAAGGACACCGGCAGTGGAAACCAGTACAACGTTTTGAGTGGTTTCGCCTACCAGTTAGGTAATATTCAGATTGCACCCAACTTCTTATGGCAGCAACCCATTGAGGGTCCTGTTACACCAGAAGCCGGTGGCGCTGCCCGACCAAGAAACATCCTCGACGACCCATTTGTAGTTCGTGCCAATCGCGAGATGATGGCTGGTGAGCTTCTGATAACCTTTGATCCGACACCCGCTACCTATATGTTCGATTGGAACAATGATTATCGCGAAGATTCGCCATTTGCGGCCAGTATCGGTTTGGTATACCGTCATCTGCCTACCACCCAGGATGCTGCCATTGGTATTCTGCCTGATGGTCGTACCACATTCGCATTTCCCGGTGCACCACCTGCACAGGATCTGTGGGAGGTTCACGCCAGGATTGTATCTCGTATCAGCCCTGATCTGGGTATGATAGCCCGTATTTACGGCGGAGATGCGCAGGCCAACGGAAGTGATCCGCGAACTGTAACACGATTTGGCGGCGACTTCCGGATGATTTACAAAAACATCATGCTGAACTCTTTCGCTCGTGTGAACGACTGGGGACCCTATGACTATCACCGTGATTTCAACCAAACCTTCCCCCTGCAATTAATGGCCGATGTGTCCATGTCGCTTGGTGAGCAGGATTGGTTTAATATGCCGCGAACCCGTCTTGGCGTACGCGGTACGTACCGAACCCTGGATCAATATTCACCACGGTATGCGCCTGCATACATGCTGGATCCGAGCGGTATGCTTGTACCCGATCCTACGGCCCCCGGCTTCGGGAATGGCAATGAGTGGGAGTTTAGAACCTACATTCAGATCAACATATAAGGAACTAAACGTATGTCAATCAGCATGAAGAATTTAGCATCAAACACTATGAAACGAGTCCTGGCCGCCGGCGTTGTGCTTTTGGTCACCGTAACCGCATGTGAGCGGTCGGTAGACGGATTGTCGCAACCAGACCTCACCGCTAACCCGGAGGTCTTCATCAACAGTTTCAGTCCCGGACTGGAATACTATCCGTATGAAGGCTCCCTGAACAATGCATTTTCGGTGGATACTGATAACAAAGTTGGCAATCGTGGCGCCTCTATGCGCTTCGATATACCTAATGTCGGAGATCCGAACGGTGCATTTGCAGGCGCCATCTTCCGAGATGATTTTGGCGGCCGGAACCTTACTTCCTATAATGCGCTCACCTTTTATGCTAAGGCAACACGAGGTGGATCTATCAACGATATCGGTTTCGGACAGGACTTCCTGGGAAACCAGTATGAAGTATCCCGAAAAAATCTGCAGCTTACCACCAACTGGCGTAAGTATGTGATTCCGATTCCGGATGCATCCGTACTGGACGAAAGCCGCGGACTGTTCTGGTATTCGGAAGGTCCTGAAGATGGAGAAGGGTACACCTTCTGGATTGATGACCTGAAATACGAGGCTATTGAAAACATGGCACAACCTCGTCCATCCATTTTCAACGGTGAAGCAGTAACGCAAACTGCATTTATCGGCTCGAGTACACGGGTTACCGGTCTGGGGTACACTATCAATCAGGCTGATGGCCAGGATGTGACGATTGTACCATCTTCAGCGTACTTCACCTTCAGCAGCTCCAATCCTGATGTTGCAACGGTAGATGTGACCGGACAAGTCAGTGTGGTTGGAACCGGAGAGGCTGAAATTACCGCATCGCTGGCAGGCAATGTTGCCACGGGATCACTCACAGTTGAATCGCAGGGCGAATTCGTTTCTGCACCAACACCAACCCGTGATCCTGCCAACGTCATTTCCATCTTCAGTAATGCCTATGATAATGTGGGTGTTGACTTCTACAACGGGTTCTACGAGCCGTTCCAGACTACTACATCCAACGACTTTGAAGTCAATGGAGACAACATTCTGGCCTACGAAAACTTCAACTTTGTAGGTATTGAGTTCCGCACCAATGTACCATCCATTGACGGAACCAATATGACGCACCTTACCATGGATGTGTTCGTTCCAAATGAAGTACCGGTTGGATCTTCCCTGCTGGCCCGTATTGTGAACAATGTAGGTGGCGGCGAAACATCGGCTACAGCCACTATCTTCCAGAATATTGGTAGTCCCCGACTGGTTTCCGGTCAGTGGGTAACGCTGGTTGTTGACATCCGCGGCATGGCTGACCGGTCTAATCTCGGGCAGATTATTCTTGCCGCAGATGGCGATAATAATATAGCCTTCAGAGGTCAGACGCTCTGGGTAGATAACATCTACCTATACAACGCCGATGCGGCGAACTAATCAGCTCTAACGCACTAAACGATGAAAAGAAAACTGATTTCGTTGTGCACATTTTGTATCGCTGCAACCCTCACATGGGGTTGCGGCGATCAGAATGAACCGGAAGAAAAATTCACAAACCTGGTCTGGTCTGATGAATTTAATACGGACGGACCCGTTGACCCTGAGCGGTGGATATTTGATATCGGTACCGGAGCTGAAATTGGCCTCCCGGGCTGGGGAAATCAGGAGCAGCAATACTACACCGACCGACCTGAAAACATTAAGGTAGAAGGTGGAATGCTGCATATTACGGCCCGCAGGGAGTCTTTCAACGGATCTAACTTCACTTCAGCTAAAATTCTTACCAGAGGCCTGTTCGAAACAACCTTTGGTCGATTCGAGGCCAGTATAAAACTCCCCTTTGGTCAGGGTATTTGGCCGGCGTTCTGGTTGCTTGGTAACGACTCCAACGGTACCGTTATCTGGCCGCAGATTGGTGAAATCGATATCATGGAATACCGTGGACAGCAACCAACCGTAATTCATGGAAGTATCCACGGACCCGGCTACTCAGCCGGTAATGCCGTAACGGATTCCTACCAACTCAACAATGCGCGATTCGACACCAAATTTCACGTATTTGCCGTTGAGTGGGGACCAGATTACATCGATTTCTACGTTGATGATGAGCTCTACAATACCATTACTCCCGCTGACGTCGGCAGTAACGAGTGGGTATTTAATGACAACACGTTCTATATCATTCTGAATATTGCCGTGGGCGGTACCTTTGTAGGCCCTCCCGATGACGGCACCCCTTTCCCCCAGACCATGTTGGTCGACTATGTGCGGGTCTATTCAGAGTAACATACGGGTGATACACTAGTGCTGTATTTACCTGTCAAGTGTCCGTATAACACCAAAACGTTTCTATTACCTTGTCTATCTCAACCGAACTTCACCTGAACGAAAAGTGGTTTAAAATTTCAGACCACGACCGTATGCGTCCGTTTTTTATGAGCATCGTCAGTGACTCCAATCACTGGATGTTCATTTCCAGTAACGGCGGGCTGACCGCGGGTCGGAAAAACAGTGAATATGCACTGTTTCCCTATTATACGGACGATAAAATCACCGAGTCGGCCGATATCACAGGAAGTAAAACCATTTTCCAGGTACGACTTGGAAACGAAACCGTTATTTGGGAGCCTTTTTCCGATCGCTTCACCGGGCAACACAGAATCACCAGAAATCTGAGTAAAAACCTCCTCGGCAATAAAATAATGTTTGAGGAAGTCAATCATGATCTGGGGCTGACTTTCCGGTACACCTGGCAGTCCAGCGCTATGTATGGCTTCGTTCGCACGGCTGAATTGCGCAATGAGTCCGGCACTACCCGCAATGTTACCGTTCTGGATGGGCTGCAGAATCTCATGCCCTATGGCGTTGAGCCTGATATGCAGACTGCATCCAGCAATCTGGCCGATGCCTATAAACGCAGCGAAAAACTGGCCGAATCAGGTCTGGGTATTTACGCCCTGAGCGCTATCATTGTAGATAAGGCCGAGCCAAGCGAAGCACTTAAAGCCAATGTGGTATGGTCGAACGGACTGGAAAACCCCCGATACCTGCTCTCATCCCTCCAGCTCAACGCCTTCCGGCGTCACCAGCCCATTACCCCGGAAACGGATATAAAGGGTGAGAAGGGGGCCTACTTTCTGCATGCATCGGTTTCCCTGACAGACGGCGAAGCAAAAAGCTGGGACATTGTAGCCAATGTAAATCAAAATCATGCTCAGGTTGTGGCGCTGCACGAACGCATCCGCCAGCAACCCGCGGAGCTGATGGACGAGGTTCGTTCTGACGTAGACCGGGGAAGTCAGGCGCTGGCCCGACTTATATCCGGAGCCGATGGTTTCCGTAAATCCGGTGACCCGCTCAAAGATGCTCGTCATTACTCCAATGTGCTCTTCAACATAATGCGTGGAGGCACCTTTGATCATAACTATACCATTGAAAAGGCCGATTTAAACGCGTATCTGTCTAACGCCAGCAAGCCTGTTGCCGAACGTAACCGGGAATTCCTGCAGGAACTTGGTGATGTGCTGGACAAGCAAACCCTGTTCTCCAGCCTCGAAGGTTGTGATGACCCGGACCTGTATCGGCTCTGCAAGGAATATCTGCCGCTTAAGTTTAGCCGACGTCACGGTGACCCGAGCCGGCCATGGAATAAATTCTCCATCAACACCAATAGCGAAGTTGATGGGTCCAAAATTCTGGACTATGAAGGTAACTGGAGGGATATATTCCAAAACTGGGAAGCCCTCGTACATTCCTATCCGGAATTCATTGAAGGGATGATTTTCAAGTTCCTGAACACCTCCACGTTTGAAGGATATAACCCCTACCGCGTGACCAAAGGTGGGTTCGACTGGGAAACCATCGAGCCGGATAATCCGTGGTCGTACATCGGTTACTGGGGGGATCATCAGATTATCTATCTGCTCAAATTCCTGGAGTTTTACCGTCAGTATGAACCCCATGCTCTGGAAGGGCTCTTCGATAAGTCGTATTTCGTTTATGCTAATGTCCCATATCGCATCAAGCCCTATGATGACATTGCAAGGGATCCGAAAAACACGATCGACTTTGATGAGCCTCTGGACCACGCCATTCGTGAGCGCGTAGCCCTGGAGGGTGCAGACGGTGCGTTGATTCGTCGTCGCGACGGACACATCCACCGGGTAAATTTTATGGAAAAAGTACTGGTTACAGTACTGGCCAAGGTATCTAATTTCATACCGGAAGGCGGAATCTGGATGAACACCCAACGACCGGAATGGAACGATGCCAACAATGCCCTTGTGGGTAACGGGGTGTCTATGGTCACACTGTACTATCTGCGCCGGTTCCTCAAATTTTTTGAACAAACCCTCAGTGACGCAAGTCTGCAGGAAGTACCGGTATCTGAAGAAGTGCATACACTATTTACGCAGATTCTCACGGCGCTCACCTCGCACACCAGTATTCTGGAAGATGGATTTGACGATGCATCCCGCAAGATGATAACCGATGCCCTCGGAACTGCCGGCAGCGATTATCGGATTGCTGTGTATGAACAAAGCTTCAGCGGTAATACCACGTTGCTGACCATCGAAGAACTGCGGAGTTTTGTGGAGATTTCCCTGAAGTATCTGGAGCAATCTATAGATGCCAACCGCCGTGATGATCATCTGTATCACAGCTATAACATCATGACCATGAATCCGGACGGGATCGCAATTGCGCATCTCAGTGAAATGCTGGAGGGTCAGGTAGCGGTACTCAGCTCCGGATATCTGACCTCGGAGCAGAGCTCGCGTCTGCTGGATGCCTTGCGCAGCAGCGCCCTGTACCGCCCTGATCAGAACAGCTATATGCTGTATCCCAACAAGGAACTCCCCCGTTTTCTGCAGAAAAATACCATGGAGGAGTCGGCCGTTGCCGGATCGCCTCTGCTCAAGAAGCTTGTTGCCGATGGTAATCTGCAGCTGATTACCCGGGATGTACGCGGGGCATTTCATTTTAACGGGAACTTCCGCAACGCAGCCGATGTGAAGGAAGCGCTGGAAGCACTCCGGCTGAAGGGGTATGCCAATCTGGTTGAAACCGACACGCAGTATGTGCTCAATCTGTTTGAGCAGGTGTTCAATCACAAAGCTTTCACCGGCAGGTCGGGTACCTTCTTTGCCTATGAAGGACTGGGCTCTATCTATTGGCACATGGTTTCCAAACTGCATCTGGCTGTTCAGGAAGTCTGCCTGAAAGCCCAGGCTGAGCACTACCACTGTACCGAAAGTCTGCTCCGACACTTCCAGGAAATCGGAGAGGGCATCGGCGTGCATAAGTCGCCCGAACTATACGGAGCTTTCCCAACCGACCCTTACTCGCACACACCGCAGCACCGTGGTGCACAACAACCCGGCATGACCGGACAGGTTAAAGAAGACATCCTGGTGAGTCTGGGCGAGTTGGGCGTTCACATTGCCGGCGGGAAACTGGCTTTCAGACCCACCCTGCTGCGCAAGGCTGAATTTACGCGGGAAGCCGGGAAACTCGATTATGTGAACTTGCACCAGCAAAACGACACATTGACCCTGCCTGAGCGATCATTGTGTTTCACCTGCTGTCAGGTTCCCGTAGTCTATACCATCGGTGCCGAAGATACCATTACCGTAACCACTGCCAGCGGGCAGCAAACCTATTCAGGATTAATCCTGGATGAATCGCAGAGCAATGCCGTGTTCAACCGTACCGGCGAAATCAGGAACATACAGGTCACCCTCCGGGAGGACCACCTCATCTAAAATCAAGGTCGTCATGAAATATGTATCCATAATACTGTCTCTTACCGCGCTTTTTATGCTTTCTTGTGTGCAATCACCCCGTCACGATTTCTCCAACGTCGGGAAAACAGCGGAGGAAATCCTCGGGGATCCGGCCTATCAGGCCATTTCCTTTGGTGCTTACCGGGAAAATACCCGCGACATCCAGCCTACCATTCCCCAGCTAAAGGATGACCTCCGTATCCTGCATGCCATGGGAATCCGCCTGCTTCGCACCTACAACGTATACCTGGCCGAAGCCACCAACCTGCTCAAAGCCATCCGCGAAATCAAGGAAGAAGATCCCGATTTCGAAATGTATCTGATGCTGGGCGCATGGATTGACGCCCAGAATGCATGGACCGACGAACCCGAGCGTATCCGCGACGTAGATGCACCCCGCAACAAACAGGAAATTGACCGTGCCGTAGAGCTGGCCCAGGAATACCCTGACATCGTCAAGATTATTGCTGTGGGTAACGAAGCGATGGTCCACTGGGCGGCCGAATACTATGTGGAGCCTTCCATTATTTTACGATGGGTACGTCACTTGCAGGATCTTAAGGTTCAGGGTGAGCTCCCCGAAAGCCTCTGGATTACCACCTCCGATAACTTCGCATCCTGGGGCGGCGGCGGCGAGGAATACCACAACGAGGATCTGAACGACCTCATCCGCGAGGTCGATTTTATCTCCATGCATACCTATCCCATGCATGACACCCATTACAATCCGCTTTTCTGGGGTGTTCCGGAGAGCGAAGCCGGACTCAGTGATCTGGAAAAAGTACACTCTGCCATGATCCGTTCGCGCGACTACGCCATCAATCAGTTCCAAAGCGTGGTAGACTATATGGAGAGCCTGGGTGTAGACAAACCCGTACATATCGGAGAAACCGGCTGGGCCACCATATCCAATGAAAAATACGGCGAGGGCGGAGCTCAGGCTATTGATGAGTACAAATCGGGTCTGTATTACAAACACATCCGGGAGTGGTCGAACGAAAATAATATCACGGTCTTCTATTTCGAGGCCTTTGATGAGCCCTGGAAAGATGCCGCTAATCCAATGGGATCTGAAAACCATTTCGGGCTGATCAACCTGCAGGCTCAGGCCAAATATCCTATCTGGGAGTATGTGGATGCGGGGGTATTTGATGGTCTTACCCGCGACGGCATGCCTGTAACCAAAACGTATAATGGCGACCTGGACTCCCTGCTTCAGGATGTACTGGTGCCGCCAACCGACGCTGAAATTCGTCGTCGTCTGGCCGAGAGAGAATAATCTGTAGCTGAAATCCCAACCTGAAATCTGAATTGTAGCCGAATGAATCCACAGGGCTTCTGCGACTGTGCCCTCCACAAACACCTTAAATCACCACCACATGTCTGAATATGTAACTCCAGCCAAAGACAGAGTACCGTTTTTGCAAAAAGCGGCTTTTGGCTCCGGTCATCTCGTCAATAATCTGCTTCCCGGCGCCCTGGGCGTATTTTCTTTCTTTCTGCTTACCGCATTTGGAATGGACCCGTTTCTGGCCGGTTTGCTGGGCGGTCTGCCTCGTCTGTTTGATGCCGTAACCGATCCCATCATGGGCTACATCACGGATAATACGAAGTCGCGTTTTGGCAGACGCCGACCGTATATTTTCATCGGTGCCATCGCCAGTGGACTGTTATTTATCGCTCTGTGGCAATTGGATCCGGACAATTCCCAATCGTACAATTTCTGGTACTTTCTGATATTCTCCCTCATCTACCTGATCGGAAACACCACATTCTCCACCCCGCTGATCGGTCTTGGGTACGAAATGACCTCGGACTACAACGAACGGACCCGTCTGATGGGTTTTTCCCAGACCATCGGACAGATTGCCTGGATGATTGTACCCTGGTTCTGGGTGCTGATTGCTAATCCTGATCTGTTTGAAACCCAGGCACAAGGCGTGCATCAACTGGCCGTAGTAGTTGGTGGAGCCTGTATCATCCTCGGTATTATGCCGGCTATTTTCTGTAAGGAAGTAGACCAGAAGAACCTGAGTAATCGTGCTGATCTCAGCTTTAAATCGGCGTTTATAAATTTGGTGAAACTGGCCAAGAGTATGGCCCTCATCGCACGAAACAAGCCGTTTGCCCGACTTTGTGGTGCTACCTTTTTGGTGTTCAACGGATTTCAGATGGTAGCTTCATTCAGCTATTTCATCATCGTTTTTCACATGTTTCAGGGCGATTATGGTGCCGCGGGTAACTGGCCGGCCTGGTTCTCAACCATCAGTGCTGTTGCTACAGCGTTTCTGATTATTCCCGTAGTTACCTGGATGTCTAATAAGTGGGGCAAGCGCAATGCCTTTATCGTTTCCACTATACTTTCCATAATCGGTTATCTGCTCAAATGGTGGGGATTCAGTCCGGAAAATCCCTGGCTAATTTTCATGCCGGTACCGTTTATGGTATTTGGTCTCGGTGGTCTTTTCACCCTGATGATGAGTATGACAGCCGATGTGTGTGATCTCGATGAACTTCGTAATGGTATGCCCCGCAAGGAAGGCATGTTCGGGGCTATTTACTGGTGGATGGTTAAGTTAGGGCAGGGAATTGCTCTGGTTTTGGGTGGTCTGGTCTTGAAACTGGTCGGCTTCGACCAGAACCTGGCCATGCAGTCTGTAGAGACCATGACCAGTCTCCGGTTGGCCGATATAATCATTCCGTCACTTACAGCCGCACTGGCCATCTGGGTCATGTGGGGATATGACCTTACTGAAGAAAAAGCACGCAGAATCAAAGCGGAACTGGTAAGTCGCCGCGGAGAACTTTAAAAAATAAATCAATCGAAATACATCCATGTCATTCCGTCAAGAAAATTATCTTAACTACAAGGCGATTGAATCGCTTTCCGGCAACAGCTTCCTGAAAAGCAAATCGGACGTTGAAATCCGGGATCTCTTCCGTGAAATTATGGCTGATGGAGTCTTTGGATTCTGTTTTAGTCTCTACGAGGAAGGGCAAAAACCCAGCGATGTGATTACCGAGGAGCAAATCCGCCGTCGACTGGCCATCCTGAAACCCCACACCCAATGGGTGCGATCATTTTCCTGCATCGAGGGTAACGAACATATTCCGCGTGTGGCAAAGGAAATGGGGATGAAAACCCTGGTAGGGGCCTGGTTGAGCAGCGATGCGGAGAAGAACCGGGAAGAAATTGATGCCCTGATTGCCCTGGCTAACGATGGTTTGGTGGATGTTGCAGCCGTTGGGAACGAGGTACTTTACCGTAAAGATCTCAGCGAAGAAGAGCTGCTGACCTACATTGCAGAGGTCAGGGAAGCACTGCCGGATATTCCGGTGGGTTATGTTGACGCTTACTACGAATTTGTGACCCGACCCGCTATTGCGGACGCCTGCGATATCATCCTTACGAATTGCTACCCATACTGGGAGGGAACACCCATCGAGTACGGATACGACCATATGCGGCACATGTTTGATCTTGCTGCCCAGGCCGGAAAAGGGAAACCCGTTATGATTACCGAAACCGGATGGCCCAGCCAGGGTGAAGCCCTCGGCGGAGCGGTTCCTACGCACGCCAATGCATTGAATTACTTCATCAATACCCAGTTATGGTCGGCCAAGGCAGACATACCGGTATTCTACTTCGCATCGTTTGATGAAGACTGGAAGAAGGGTGCCGAGGGTGAAGTAGGTGCGTATTGGGGAATCTGGGACAGCAAGGGGAACCTGAAATTCTAAGCCTTGCTCAATGTTCGGGCAAATTGATACTACCCATTGTCTGAATACAAAGCATGGTTGATTAATTACCATCCATAACATAAAGAGAGAGAGCCTTGCGCTTTACTCCCTGGTCGGCTCTCCAATTGTTGGGGTTGCCGGCCGGGGTTATTTTTTTAGTGGTACACAACAATGTGAACCGTTACCGAAATTTAATTCAGGAACATCGTGACCAATACCATCTACCAAAAGTTCCAGCTCCAGCCCGGAAGGGCCATCTGCTATTCCGGCTATCGGGAAGGACAGTACCCCGGTGGCGAACATCCATCCTACGAGCAGGTTCTGGAAGATCTGCTGCTGCTCAAACCGCACTGGTTGTACCTGCGCATGTACGATGTGGATGAGCACGCCAAAACGGTACTTGAGGTAATTCGGCAGGAGAAACTCCCCTTCAAGGTCATGCTCGGGGCCTACATCGAGGCTGAGATGAATAATTTTAACTGTCCCTGGGGCGGCGGTGTGTACTCTGAAGAACAGCTGCAGGCCAATGTGGACCTCAATTCCGGGAAAATCGACAGGCTCATAGCCTGGGCGAATGAATATCCCGACATTGTAATGTCGCTGTCGGTGGGGAATGAGGCCTGTGTGGAGTGGACCGACCATTATGTGCATGAAAACAGCGTGCTGGAGTATGTTCGCCGTGTGAAAGCGGGGGCAAAACAGCCCGTCACGTTCTGCGAAAACTACGTCCCCTGGCTGTACAAGCTGGAAAAGCTGGCCGCGGAGGTGGATTTCATCTCCATCCATACCTATCCCGTCTGGGAGTACAAGCACATTGACGAGGGACTGGACTACACCAAAGAGAATTACTATGCCGTGTCCAACAAATATCCGGATACCCCGGTAGTTATTACCGAAGCCGGCTGGGCCACCAATTCCAATGGTCGGGGTATTGATCCGGAGAATGTGAACGAAACCTATCAGAACATTTACTTTGAAAAGCTGGAGGCCTGGACCCGCTCCGAGGGTATCATGTCGTTCTTCTTTGAGGCCTTCGATGAAGACTGGAAAGGCTCACCCGAGCCTCTCGAGCCTGAAAAGCACTGGGGAGTATTTCACATTGACAGAACCCCGAAAATGGCCGTGCAGAAACTCTACGCTAAGATTCGGTCGAACACCTCTGTATAGTAATTCGGGTAGGGATTGGTTTGGTGTGCGGATTTGAGTTGTCACGACTGCGCAGACGGACCGTAGTCCTTTTTCGTATTGAGCCATCGCCGGAATCAATAGCTCAACAGATCACGCCGAAACAGAGGAAATTAAGATACCTTAAGCCGGCATTGCTTTCTTACAGCAATTTACTTGATGGTGTGCGTGGATTTAGCCAACTTGTGCTAACCTTTTGTCAATCAATCCACGCACCACCATGAACATCTTGATTATGCTGCTTTTTGCCAGTATGGCCGCGGGAAATCCCGACGACTACCGCGGATCTGAGCCCCAATCGGCCCAAAACCATGCCCGGGAACATCACACCGAAGGCCACCATCCATCCGATGGCAATGCTTCGGATAACCAGACACCAGAGCAGATCGGTTCAGCGCAGCGCGATGCTTCTTCCGGTGGCCAAGGCTACGGCCCAACATGGAATCCCTCAGCCCAACACGCGTCCGATAATCCCACACCGGAGGCGCTTCCGCACCGCTTTTATGAAGCCTTTGAGCGTTTCGCCGACAGCACCATCACCGACCGCTTTTTCAAACAGGCCGACATCGACCCGCTCATTAATCAACTCCGTGACCACCCCGATTTTACCGTTCAGCAGGAGGGCGTTTCGGTTCAGGGACGGCCCATTTATCTCGTAAAGTGGGGCAATGGTCCGAAAACGGTCTTTATGTGGTCGCAGATGCATGGCAACGAACCTACCGCCACCATGGCCCTGATGGATGTGTTCAACTTCCTGGCTGCCGGGGAGGATGAATTTGACGATGAACGCCGGGAATGGTCGCAGGAGCTGACCCTGCTTTTCATGCCCATGGTGAATCCCGATGGCGCCGAGGTGTATCAACGCAGAAACGCGCTGGATGTAGACCTGAACCGGGATGCGCTCAGGCTGTCGAGTCCGGAGTCGGTACTGCTCAAGGGCGTGCGCGATCGGTACAACGCCCTGTTCGGATTCAACCTTCACGACCAGAGCGTATTCTACGGCACCGATACCGCCCAGGACCCCGTAGCCATCGCTTTTCTTGCGCCGGCCTACAACGTTGAAAAAGAAACCAACGAAGTGCGTGAGCGCGCCAAACGCCTCATCGGCGCCCTGCACCGCGACCTCCGCGACTACATTCCCGGTCAGGTTGCCCGGTACGACGATACCTTCGAGCCCCGCGCCTTCGGCGACAACATGCAGCGATGGGGCACCTCCACCATACTGATTGAATCGGGCGGTTTCCGGGAAGATACCGAAAAGCAGTACCTGCGCAAGCTGCATTTCATGATGCTGCTCAGTTCATTCACCTACATCGCCCGCGACGAATATGCCGATGTGGACCTGCAGGAGTATCTGGATTTACCCATGAACCGGTTCAACGGCGTATTCGGATATGTACTTCGAAACGGTAGCGTTGTGCCGGACGCTCAGGTTACAGCGCAGTCATCCACTGTCGGACATCGAGACCGGCAGTCGGGATCCTCCGGGAGTCCGTCGCGTACGGGAACACCAGCTTCGGATAGGGCCGCATCCGAACAAGGGGGTACAGACCGAACGCCGGCATCCAACGCCGCTACAGGGCCATCCTCCGCAGCCATATCATTCAAGCTGGATCTGGCCTTCCGCGCCCAGGAAGTGCTGAATCAACGTGCTGAGCTGGATCGTTACAGCTGGCGTTTATCGGATGTGGGCGATGTTTCCACCTTTGGCTCTTACGATGAATTCAACGCAGAGGGCTTCGAAATTCGCAACATGAAGGTCTATCCGGAGATCTTTGCGAGTCTCGACGTTTTG
Organism: Bacteroidetes bacterium HLUCCA01; assembly: GCA_001314545.1. Taxonomy (GTDB): domain Bacteria; phylum Bacteroidota; class Rhodothermia; order Balneolales; family HLUCCA01; genus HLUCCA01. Next base: position 110,819 of record LIHN01000021.1, on the reverse strand, counting down.
CTGGAACAAGACTGGCGGCGACTGCTTCGTCAGGGATTCGGGTATTTCCGTGTATATGCCCTTGAGCCGGATCGTGTGCAGCGCGAGGCCCAGAATTTGCCATTTCGTGTACTTCTTGAGAATGAATTGCCTCCGGTGTTCCCGGGCATTGGCGGCGATCCGGCCTTATCGTTACAGCACGAGGACGGTCGGCACTATGTTTTTGCCAACGGGACGTTGTTCCCTGTTCAAAACGCAGACTAACAAGGTTTTTATGATTCAATTCAAGTCCCCCTCCGACCGGAAAAACCTGCTTGATCGATTCCGGAAGCTTACGCCAGATACAGCACCGGCGTTTGGCCTGATGACGGCTCAGCACATGGTGGAGCATGTTTGCCTGACGTTCTCGATGTCTAATGGTCGGATGGAGATTGCCCAGACGACTCCCGAACGACTGGCCAACATCACCAAGCGAAGGTTACTGGAGTCGGACATGGCCTTTCCGAAGGGTTTCAAAGCTCCTATTTTGCCTGAAAACGAAACCCTGCCGTATCAGTATGAGAGCCTGAATGCGGCCATCGACGCGCTGGAAGAGGAAATCGATGCCTTTGAAGGGTGGTTCCAACACTACCCCGGCTCACGACCGGTCCATCCGGTAATGGGTCCCCTGACGTACGACGAGTGGCAGGTCTTCCACAGCAAGCATCTCACGCACCACCTCGAACAGTTTGGGGTGTAATCTGGTTTCTGTTAACGTTCGAAAAATGTAGGAAGCTTACACTGGTTAATAGCTGAAAGCCACGAAGTGAAACGCGTTGTTATGGAGCGTACAATAAGGGCTTGATTTGCATTGGGGTTTAGCTCACTTCAAACCCAGAAAGTACCCGACCTATTATACCGCACCCTTAAGAAGTGATTTAATCTCGCTGAGCTCGTCTTTTTTCGATTCTCTTTCCTCTTCAAGGTCGTAATCGTCTTGTAATCCAAGCCAAAACTTCGCGGATACGCCAAAATACTTACTCAACCGCAACGCCGTATCTGCGGTTATACGGCGTTTACCTTTTATGATCTGCGAGAGCCGTGTTTGTGGGATGTTCAAATCCTTCGACAACCTGTATGCCGATACGCCCAGTGGCTCTAGAAACTCATAGAGCAAAACCTCTCCAGGATGTACATTCGATAACTTTTCCATAATTTCTGCCTTTTAGTGATAATCCATGATTTCTACCTCACTGGCGTTACCTTCACTCCATTTGAAGACAATGCGCCATTTTTTGTTGATTCGGATACTGTAAAATCCATTCAGATTACCCGACAATTTTTCAAGCCTATTCGAAGGGGGAACCGTCAAATCACTGATAGTTTGTGCGTTGTTGAGCATGCGTAATTTCCTGCGACCAACATTTTGGATGTCCAAAGGCATATTCTTTACCCTTTTACCAAGCCAAATATGCTCCGGCTGTTTTGATCCGAAAGATATGATCATAACTTCATGCGTTAGTAACGCAAAAGATAAGCAATTATTTGGATCAACCCTAATACCACGTTAATATATACCAGCGTTTTGGGGGAATTTACTGAAAATGATGGCGGAAGGGAGAAGCAAATAGGATCGGGTTATAACGCTCCATAACGACCCAGCGTTTAAGCGGCGAGCCGACTTGTTAAAATTAAGGCTGGGAACCCTAAGCGAGTCCGCATGAACCGCGTGTTAAGTAACAACACCATAGTTCAGTATGGTTTAAAATGTTCGAATAATTCGAATATTGTGTATTTTATACCGCATACCATAACAAATACATTCCTATGGCAAACCCAACGACCACGGATCAAGACCTCGCTAAACGTTCTCTAAAGAGCTTCCGCAAGCTATCAAAGCTCTATAAGAACAACGCTAATTCTATTGAATTTGCCGTTGCACAGGATGGAACGGCATTTCAACTTCCAGTAGCTGCGTTAGACAGTATCGAAACAATACTAAAAAACCTCGCAGAAGGAAAGACCTCTGAAATCATCAGTGAAACTCAATACCTGACCACCCAACAAGCCGCCGATTATCTGGACGTTTCACGACCATTTGTCGTTCGGTTATTGGAGTCCGGGAAAATACCCTTTAAAAAAGTAGGCCGTCATCGCCGAGTCTTGTTCTCCGAGCTTAAAAACTATGAAGAGAAGCAGCAACAGATTGCCTTGCAAAAACTCAAGAAGCTTACCGACGAGTCCCAGCGTCTAAACTTGTACTAACCGTCCATGCGTAAAACTGTTGTCTTGGATGCGTGTGTGTTGTATTCGGCGTCACTTCGAGATTTTCTGCTTCACTTAGCCCAGCAGAAACTTTACAAACCCCGTTGGAGCGATCGTATCAATGATGAATGGATTCATAATGTACTTAAAAACCGCCCAGATTTATCTGAACATAGTTTTCACAGGCTACGCGTATTAATGGATGAAGCCTTCCCAAATGCAAATGTAAAGGACTATGACCATTTTATGGGAGGGTTAAGTTTACCTGATCAGGGTGATAATCATGTGCTGGCAGCTGCGATAAAGGCTAAAGCCGATTTTATTGTAACCTTCAATATCAAAGATTTTCCCTCTAAGGAGTTGATAACACACGCTTTAAAATCAATACACCCGGATGAGTTTTTGACTTCACTAATCAAAGAATCACCGGTTAAAGCCACTCAAGCTTTTTTAAATCAGGTAGAGCACCTGAATAACCCCTCAATTCCTGCAACCAAATTATTGGACACATTTAGAAAGAACAATATTCAAAACTCAGCTAACCTTCTCGAAAACCTGCTATAAGTGTATTGTTTTGTTACTTAACGGCCTTCGTTTTGTGCTGCAGGGGATGCCAACTTTGCAAAAGTATCGAAATCAGCACCTGTCAGCACGAGCTGAAAGCCACGAAGTGAAAACGTTGTTATATTTCTCTTTTACTGGATTTCTAGCTTTACCTTTCGCCCTAAAGCTCGAGCGTATTTTCGTAATGTAGACAAACGGATGTCATCGGCATGGTTCTCCATGCGCGAGATTACCGATTTTGTCGTGTTCAACTTATTGGCCACCTCTTGTTGGGTAATGCCCAAATCTTCACGTGCTTGGCGTAATATGACACCAATCTTGAAGTTCAAGTAGCCTTCTTCAAAGTTTTCAGCAAACTCTGGACTTTCCGCTTTTTTCTTTTCGATAAATCGTTCTAAATCGTCACCCATGATCTTTCCTCCTGAAATAATCGCGTTTTCGTTCTTCGGCAAGTTTAATTTCCTGTTGAGGTACTTTGTTGGTCTTTTTTTGCAAATCCATTGGTCGCGACTATGAGTTCACTACCGTCGAAAAAACATAATAGCCGGAACGTATTCGAACCCAAAGTAGCCCTTATTTCCCAAATATCGTCAGTATTGGTCAGCTTTTTAAGGTATTGAGCGGGAACCGGATTAACTTCTCTTACTGTTCTCAACACCCACGCTATCTTCTTTGACGTCTTATCTGGAAGACTTTCTAAGAAAGATTGCACCGGGCATTTTCCATTTTCGCTGTGATAGAAGTTTATTTTCCGCATTTAATAAGTTAGCATAAATGCGAACATCTATCAAGCCCAGCAATCACCTTACCCGGATCTCTTGGAGCGAATCGTGGGATTAAGGTGTTTTTCCAAGTAATTTTCTAATGCCAGGACCCAATGAATTTTAGACGTATCTGTTAGTACAATGAAAAAAATCAACGCCTCTGGATTACTTGCGAGTGAGTACATTTGAACCACATCGTTCTTGGTATTATCTCGAATGTGCTGCAAAGCACGAACTCTGGCATTGGTGTTATGCTTGCCAACCTTAATGACTTGATGCTCGTCTGTGTAGTGAATATAAACTCCAGCTTTGTTCGCTCTGGGATCAGAATTATTTAGAGCATGAAGTGTTTTGATTTCCAAGAATTCGAAATTCCTGGAAATATCACCGAGCTCAACACCAACAACTTTGTATAATTTACTCAGAAATTTGTGCATGTTGATTCAGAGAAATATAACGGTCTGGCAAATAAGCGGCGCGGCTAAGTCCTTGAATGTAAGAAACTAAACACTAACGCGTCCGCTTGATTTGCATTGTTATGTTGCACCGGTATTCATTGTTTAGCGAAAAACTCCCAAACCAACCGAGCACCTTCCACATCACGATTCTGCCTGCCAATGGTTGGATGGTTAATTGATGGCATAGTATGTCCGCCACCATCGACTTTGCAGTAATGGACATCCGCACCGTCTGAAGCCGATGAGTAATATTCACATATGACAACGCTACCATCATCAGGGTCAAGATCTTCAAACTCGGTGATTATTGGATTTGATGAATCTGCCTGGTTGACTTCAATCCAGTAGTCCCGGGTCGATTCAGATGATAATACCTCGCCTCGGCCACCTATAATGCTGCCTCCCTCATATAGCATGAACGGATCTTCAGTTCCGTTAACGATGATCATAGGTACAGGTGTAGTTGCTTCCGCGCATTCTGTAGGGTCAGGCAGGTTCGCGATAAATGCACCGCCCGCAATAAATTTGTCAGGATATTCTGTTGCCAGCCTGTACGTCATCATCCCACCATTTGATGCACCTGTTGCAAACACTCGATTCAAATTAAGTGTAATTGATTCATGCGCAAACCGGCCGGCAGCCCAATCCAGCATCGAAACGATGAACCCGGCATCATCGGCATCCGGATTGCCCTGGGTTTGGGGCCGACAATCATTCCAGCTCTGATTATCTCCTGTCGGTGAACCGGTGTTGTTATTGGTACCATTGGGCACCATCAACAAAAATCCTTCCTCTTCTGCAATTTGCTGCCACTCCTGCGTTCCTCCGGCATTGGGACGAAAAAGCTTGTCCATGCTTTGTGTTCCGCCATGAAGCAGAATAACTACTTCCGCATTTTCTGATATAGACTCAGGAATATAAAAACGAAACACACGACTCATATCTCCATGTTCAATACTTGTCTCGTGCCAGCCAGAGTTCAAGTCCTCTGCATCAGATGGTATAATACCAGAGCTATTGCAACCAAGCAGAGTCATACTAATGATCACGTAAAATAAAATAATCTTTGCTGAATTCATGTTTACGGACGGATTCCTATATGCAACATAACGCCTTTCGGTTTGTGCGGCAGGGGCTAAAAGTTCTACTAAGGCTTGTAACTCAGCACCTGTCCGCACGAAACCGTTGTTATGTTGCAGTTTAGACCTGTTTATGAATTTTTATCCGACTTATTTCAGTAGCATCATTTTGCCAGTGATAATCTGACCACTGACCTGTAGCCTATACACGTAAATTCCCGATGCCAGATTTGCGCCGTTAAAGGCCACTTCATGGACACCCGCTCGAACCGAACCATTGACAAGCTCTGACACTTGTCGCCCCAAAACATCAAATACGGCAAGCCTTACCTGACCATCTTCCGGGATGCTGTACCGGATTACCGCATTCGGGTTGAATGGATTGGGATAAGCTCCAACCTGGACAATGTCGGAAATTTGTTTCTCTTTGCCATGCTGCTCAGCAATAGGATCGGGCACACTATTAAGGTAAATACCAGCAAGTACTTGCGCTGTTTGGGTCAATTCATCATCGGGGTGATTTCTTAACAATTGACTTAAATATGAGGTTGCCTTCTCGAAATTTTGCTCCACTTCGAGGTAGTAGGTAAACAGATTATACTGTGCCAGTAGATTATGAACAGAATCGTACGATGAAAATTCGGCCAACGAAAGCAAGTGATTCCGGCCAATTTCATAATCTGATTCAAGCATGGCGTTATTTGCCAGCAAACGCACCGCATAGGGCCAGAGGGGATCCGATTGGCCGGTTGTGGACTGAGAATGTAGATACGCCGTCAATTCGGCTTGCAATGTTTGACGCGGCCCCTCAGAAGCCAAGCCCTGCATTTGTCTGTGTACGAGGGCGTTGTAACCAATCAAAGCTAATGGAGCAAACGAAGATTGACGATCATTTTCAATGTAGCTTTTTAAAACTGATAAACCCTGTTCTATCTCACCGCCCATGCTCACACGCATTGCCGTCAAAAGTTCTTCAGGGACGCGAGTATGATTATCGGTGTCATCGTACCTATTGGAAGTACTATTGCCAGCAATCATTTTCTGGTAGTAAGGTGGATTCGGGTCGGTGCTAAGTGTATTATTCGAGGTCACCCAGGATGTACCGTCCATGGAGTTGCCCGGTCCACCTTCCCAGTAGTTTCTGTCTGCCCACACGCCGGAGTTGTTTTCCGCCCGGATATGGGGCATGTCGGTTTCGTAGAAACTATTGTATCCGCCATCGGCGGAATAACCCATAAATACGTATGCCCCGTTTTGTGCCTTGAGCATCGGACCAGCACCATAGGCGATTACGTTATACCCTTCGAATCCCGGGGATTCGGCAAAGCTTGGCCAGCCGTCATTGATCAGCACCTGATTGCCGCCGTTTCCCGCAAACACACTGGTGGTAACCCACAGGTTAGAGGAATTTAGAAACAGACCGCGCGCCGTATTGTAGCGGACTTTGTTCCCGTCGTGTTCTGCCGTAGTAGACACATAGTCGGCGTTCATCCCATAGGTATTATTCTCAATGATATTTCCAGAAACGGAAGCATTGGACTGGTACAACCACATTCCAATCGTATTATCTTCAATTACGTTATCTGTAATCAGGACATTCGTACCAGTGGATGTCAGATGAACGCCGGTCCCGTTGTCGGAAATCACATTGTCATGTATATTAATTGAGGTGCTGGAACCGGTCGCCCAAATGCCGGTCGTCGCATTCTTAATGGTAGAGTAAGAAATAGTACCGGAAGAACCAGAATTGAATTTAATACCGTTATTGGATGGAGTAACAAAATCAAAAGTAACTCCATTAGCTATCAACTCTCCATTTACAATGAAGTCTGAATTGTTAGTAAACGTTATGGAGGATCCAGGGGTGATAGTTAATAGATCAGTTGCCTCTACAGTGTAAGTGGAAGTAATATTCATATTACCACTCCAAACATCACCAGAAAGCTTACCAACAGCGGTGTAATCAATTCTTGCATTTGACGGAGAAGCCGGATAATAGGTATTGATTGATTGTCCCGCAGAATTGGTTCCAATCCAGTAAACAAATGTTTCATAATAAAACCCAGACTTAGTTACACTGGTGATATTTACCCATGGCACTTGCATATTTGGATTTGCGCCACTCCAACCTTTTGTAGTTTGATCCCGGATCCAAACTACAGGTGGTTCATCAAAATAATTGGAAAAACTCGTAAAGCCGGTAATTTTATACGTTCTGACACCGTAGTAGACACCTGTTGCCAGAGTCCCCATCCCCCGGTAAAATGTATGGGTATGGTTGTTCCAAAACAATGTCGAACTGCCTCCATACGCAGTGCCGTGTTCTACGATATTAGGTGGGCTGATCAATTTTAAAGCTTCGTAAGCATTGACGCGTCCATAGCCGTAGTCATTAGTAAAATTATGAGCACCCATTCCACTGACTTTATCCGCTGTCACTCGAATAGTATTTCGAATGTCATCATGGGTCAGGTTCAAGCCCAAATCTCTGCTTTGCGAGAGGATCAGGCCTGCTACCCCCGAAACGACAGGAGCCGCTGCCGAAGTGCCACTGAACGAACCATCCTGATTGTTTCTATAGGTGGAATAATAACTGACTCCCGGGGCTACAACATCAATGTGGCTTCCTGAATTAGAGAAAGAAGCTTTAAAGTCTGATTGACTGGAGGCTCCAACAGCTATTGTCCAGGGAAACCCGGCCGGGTAATTCACGGTTTGATTTCCGTCATTGCCCATAGCTGCTACTACTAAAATACCACTAAGATATGCATTATAGGTTGCCTGGGTGACAGGATTATTGATAAATGTGCTGTACCAGTTTCCCGAAACACCTTGTCCGCCTAAGCTCAGGTTAATGATATTGGCTCCATTTTGTCTTGCCCAATCCACCCCTGCAGCTACTTTGCTGTGAGGGGCACCTCCCATGGACCAGCCAAACGGATCCCACCAAGGCGAACTGGTGTGAGCGACCTTCACAGGCATAATTTTTGCATCCCACATGACTCCGGCTACTTGCTGGTTATTGTCTGTAATCGCACCAATAATACCGGCTACAGCTGTCCCATGATTGGCGAATCCATACTGTGAAGGGATGTCGTCCATTGGGTTGGAATCGTTATCGGCTACATCATACCCCTGGATGATCCGGCTGCGGTTGCCCGGATCCAGATCCGAGTGGGTGTAATCGACCCCGCCATCAATTACGGCAATAATCACATCACTTCTTCCGGTATTCATCTCCCAAGCCTGTGGAGCATGAATATCTTTTCCGGGATTGGCCCAGTTATACAGCCCCCACTGATTATTTGATTGAAAACGGGGGTCATTAGGAAAAACTTGCTGCGGATACATCAGGAATTCCGGTGAGGCCGCTTCCACACCTGGCAATTCCATCAATTGTTCGGCAAAACGGAGGGTGTTAACCGTATCGGCAACCCAGATGGTATACCAGCGAGACAGATCAAGCAGGATGACAGGCTCTCCGTTTATTCTTGAAGTTGTCAGGGTATCTCTTGCTTCGAAATGCCGGAATATTTTTTCTCCCCGGGCGAACCCGTGCCCGGACAGTAACGCTCTTAATTCGAATATCTCTATTTCCTCAGGATAGATATCTTGCCTGTTTACCTGCAGTGTTTCCTGCTTAAACTTGATGTTGATTACGCCTGGCACAGGGGTATCCGCTTTGGTCTGAGCCATTGCGATACCGGAAATGAGCACAAGAGAGGTCGCAAGCAGTCCCATGTTGGCACGCAGAATTATATATATCTACGTTGTTTTTCGGTATTTTGCTTTGTTTTCATGTTGTATCTCCTGTAAGAGGTTATGGTTCTGATCGTTAGTTAGAGCATTCCCTTCGGGAATACGGCGTTCGAGGGAGGAGGCCTCTGCATGGCCTCCTCCCGTTTTTAAAATTTATTCATTTAATTTTTTGTCATTTAAAATTTCCTATCTGTAGTACCAGCATTCCGCTTGTAATTGTAGTTTTTTTGTTCAAACTTGTTGATAGCATAGCTCCTATACCCAAAAAACGACCCGTTTTTATCAGAATTTGAGCTTCCAACGGAACGGATATTACCACCAGTCTTTCCTGATCACCTGCTACCTGTTCATGCCACCAAAGGCTTCCGAGACCCGCCGAGGCAGATAGCGATAGAATGGATACGTTTGAAGAATATCCCCAATTCATACTCACTTCATTCATTCCTGTAATTCTGTTTACTTGGGGTACGCCGGGGTCAACACCTGCTCGGTCAGAGACGATATAACGCAGACCAATAACACCATACGCTGAAAAATAGTGAGCGCTGACAATCCCGGTAACACCCCTGAAATTTTCTGCCCCGGAATGGCCGATACCCAATTTCAACCAGGTTTGTGTTCCAGTTCGTTCATCGGTTAAACCCTGAGCCTTTAATGGTTGAACCATCAAAAAAACAATAAAAATAGAGATCAATTTGCAAAGATATTTTTTTGAGTTCATATGTATTATATATTGCGTTTCATCTTCAAATGTTAACTGTTTCAATCTAGTTAATTAGACTGCAACATAACGGCCTTTGGTTTAAGCGGCGAGCCTATTGCATTAAGTTAAAGACTTTGTTCTTTTAAGCAAACTCCCAAGCCCATCAAAACCTAGTAGGCGAGACCGCTTGAAACCATTGTTAGTGTGCGCGAAATAGCAGTAAAATTATTATTTTGAACAAATTATTAAATTTATTAGTATAGTGCAGCATGTCTTAACCCCATAAAATACAATAATAAATAGAAGAAATTATGGATACTAGTATGTTTCGTCGAATACTACTTGGCTTATCAGTTGTAATGATTATGTCAACTGGGTTTGTTTTCACAACACCGACTGAAGCAAACTGTGCTTCATGTACATGTGCTGAGAGAATCAACTGGTTGGGCCAGTGCCGCGGAGAAACTATACGCCTATGTAAAGGTGGACAAAATTGTACTTCCTGCGGTGACGTGACAATAATACAACCTTAGATAAATCACATAATGCGATTTAAACTACTAACATACTTAGTGGTAGTCGTATCAGTTACGACTACCGCTGAGTACCATTTAAACTACTCGCTTGTAAGCGAAATTCGAGAAGTTGTATATAATCCATATGATATGTGGACGATTGATGAATCATACGCCATAGTGAACGATTTGGCGGATAAACAAGAACCTATTAAGCTTATTGATATAGTGGAGGGGTATACGATTAAGTCCCTGAGAGTTGGACAGGGACCAGGTGAAGTAAGCCCAACGCAATACAAAAGAGTTACAAAGTTTTCAGATAACAGTATTCTACTATTCGACGCTGGAAATCAAAGACTAACAAAATATGGCTCAAATCTCGAGTATTTATACGACCTAAGTGGATCTGCTTTAAGCAACAGAATCTACCAAGCTGGTTTAGTAAATGATTCTACACTTATCTTAATCGATAATGGAGAAAGTTTTATACGAGGCTATCGGTTTAACTCAAAGTACGTGAACGAATCTGATATTCTATTTGAAATATCAACGGATGACTATTCTGAATTAAATGATTTTAAAAACTTTGCTTTGTTACAAGCGATGTTCATTTCTAATTCTAACAATGCCATATACTTAAGCAATGAATTTGCTTCATTCATAATTGCGCTTGATGAAAATGGTATCAAGTGGATTTCGAATATACCCAATGGATTTAATCTACCGGTTGCTGATTCTGAGAATTTGGGTTATATGATGCCTCGTATTGGAAGTCATCCTGAAGGAAGTCGTGGAATATATTATCACAATGATTTTGTATTTATGCATTTTCATGGTGAGACAATTTCACGATTGGAGCAAATGAGATATACTTTTAACTTCGATGCATTGCTGGAGAAAATGAAACATACTTCAAAACTGATGGTGTTTGAAGCGGAAACGGGAGAATTTATTGGTGAGTTTTTGTTACCTGAACATGCGCGCAATATCGGGTTCGTCGGTGAAAAACTTCTGTTGATAAATTCACTAGATCATGCAGGAAATATTAGAGTATATGAAAGGAAATGATAAAGCACACTAACTCATTATTGAGTAGCAAGATGGTTAATAAGTATTATTTTCGCAACTTAATTGTTCCCGTTATTCCATAAGTGCATATTCCTTGTGTATAGTGAATAATTTGCACTATAAATGAACCGGGACTTGGTTATTCAACGTTTGAATCGCCCGACTTCTGTAGGAAAAAGTACCCGGTACCTGACCTCGTGACCGGAATCCGCCGACTCCATCGTTCACCATTTAAAATGACCTGATCACTTTCCACTATCGGATTTCTTTATGATTCAACGTCATGTGAACTAAATGAAAATAGGATGTACATCGGTATACCTGCAGAAACATGCACATATCTCACACTAAAAGTGGGTGGATAGTACTTCATATTTACAGATATTTATCACGAGCTGCCTGACGTAACCTGATTTTGGGTATGCTCACTAGTTTGATCACTTGCCAGAGTTTGGCAACACTCATGAGTCAGGTGTCATGTCTGCTCGTACGAGTTAACCACCATCGTACATTTGACCATAACTTCATCTTGATTCCCAACTGATGCTACTTGACCGTCCCGTTACAGCGCTGATGCTCGTGCTGGCAACATTTATCTTCGGATGGATTGCCCTGCAAAGCTTGTCTGTGGATCTCCTGCCGGATGTCGACCGCCCATCGCTATTGGTGCAAACCGAGTGGTCGGGCGCTTCAGCCCGTGAGGTCGAAACACGCATCAACGAACCCCTCGAAGCGGTTATGAGCACCATTCCCGGCATCAGCAGTGTGCACAGTTTCGCCCGGCAAGGACAAAGCATTATTGCCCTGAATTTCGACTGGGGACGCGATATGAACCTCGCTTTCCTCAACACCCGCGAAAAACTGGATCAGGTTCGCATGATGCTGCCCGAACAGGCCGGTCGACCTCGCCTGATTTACACAACTCCCGCCGATGAACCCGTTGCTGTGCTTTCGATTACCGCCTCCGGTCAGCCCGATCCCGATTTCGCAACCCGCCTCAACCTGAAACGCTGGTCCGAGCACGTGTTAACCCGTCGGCTCGAGCAGCAGGAGGGTATCGCTCAGGCCGTTCTGGTCGGAGCCGTTGTTCCGGAGGTACACATCCGCTTTCGTCAGGCCGACATCGACCAATACGGACTCTCCATAGCCCAAATCCGCGAGGTTATTCGTCAGGCGAACGTGTTCTCGGCTTCAGGAGAGCTGCGCGACGGATGGTATCGCTATTCGCTTTCCATCCAAAGCCGTATTCAGTCCATCGACGATATCCGGATGCTGGCGGTGACCCGCCTCACCGACACCCAACGCATCCTCCGCCTCCACGAAATCGCCGATGTGTATCTGGATGAGCAGGACCCCACATCGTTCTCCTTATATAATGGGAGCCAGGTTTTAACGGTGCTCGTGAAAAAGGATTACGGCAGCAACACGGTTCGGGTGTTCGAATCGCTCGGTCCGCTGATTGAAGAAATCACCGGGCAATATCCGGGCATACAGGTGGAAATCCTGCAGGAAAACGCCTCATATGTAAAGAATACAATCCAAAACCTGCTGCAAACCCTGGCTTACGGAGGCATCCTCGCTTTCATCGTGCTGTTCGTGTTTCTGAACGATCCCAGGATGCCGTTTACGATCGGAATTGCCATTCCCGCCAGTATTTTCCTCACCTTTTTCGTGATGTATCTGTTCGGTATTCAGCTGAACATCATATCGCTGAGCGGACTCACGCTGGGAATCGGGCTGCTGGTGGACAATGCGATTGTGGTGCTGGAAAACATCAATCGATATCGCAAGTACGGACATGATATTCGGGAGTCAGCCCACCGCGGAACCCGGGAAATCGCCCTTGCCGTGACGGCTTCTACATTCACAACGATATCGGTCTTTTTGCCCCTGCTGTTTCTGGGTGGATTTGAAGGCGCCATATTTCGAGATCAGGCCTTCACTCTGTCGGTAAGCTTACTGGCTTCGCTGCTGCTAGCGCTTGGGATTATCCCCGTGATGGTGGTTTCGTTTCAGAAGCGGTCTGCGAGGCAGAAAAGTGTAGCGCCCCCCGTTAAACAGGATGAAAGTTTTGCCGAAGATCCAGTCAGTATGCACGATAGAGCCCTTGCCGAAGGTTCAGACCCTAATTCAGATGCAGCAGCAAGCCGTTCACACAAGGAAGATGCAGGTTTCACAGTTGATGGGAAAGCGAACCCTGACGAAAAACGGAACGTTTTCGCTCGTGGACTCAACCGGGTTCAACGCCTCTACGAGGGATTGCTGCAGTTAGCGCTGGGTCGGCCTGCGCTGGTCTTGGTTTCTACCCTTATTCCGGGAATTCTTGCCGGATGGATGTTCTGGCAGCTGCCGAAAGCCATGCTCCCCGAAGGCGAGCCGGATCGTGTGCAATACCGGGTGAGTCTGCCCGGGAACACCTCCCTGCTTACGCTGCAGCAAGCGGCGCGGGACCTCTCCCTCGATTTGGCTGCGGTGTTGGAATCAGCGCCTCCAACCCGCGGCATTCTGGTCATGGGAGGCTACACCGATCAGACCAACCTGAGTCGCATCGCGCGGGAAGGACTCAACAAATTCACCATTCAAATTGCCGTTCCGCCCGGATACAGGGCCACCGACATCGATCAACTGATGAGCGAGCGCATTGCATCGCAGTCCGGCTGGACGCTCGAGCGACTCGAAGGCGACAGCGCACTTGGCACACTAACCGGCGGGAACACCGATCCCGTCATCCTGCAATTTGTGGGCACGGACCGGGTATTCAGCGAAAGAGTGGCAGAAGCCATGATGGAGTGGTTGCCCGCCCGAATCCCGGGAAGCACCCTGCATAAGCAATATCCCGAAGTGGTCGATACCTGGCATATTCGGTTCAACAGCGCCCGGTTGCTGCAACTCGGACTCACCGAGAATCAGGTGATCGATTTCCTCGAGTCCCGCGCGCGGGGTAATCTGGTCACCGAATGGAATCGGGAAGATGAAAGCATAGCCATTCGCCTGTTCAGCGACCGCGAATCCTTTGTGGATCCCCAGTCGCTGGTCATGTCCGCCGGCGGACGCAACATCCCGCTTCGCGAACTCCTGGCCATTGAACAGGTTCAGGAGCCCGAACAGCTCGAACGCGCCGGTCAGGCCGCGGTGCTCAGTTACCGCACCGGATTCACCCTGGCCGACTGGTGGTTCAACGGCCGCGAAATTCGCGATGCCGTGCGGGAATTCACCCGCGAAACCGGCATCGAAGTGCGCATCGCAGGATCGGCACTCATGGTGGACCGCCTCCTGCGCGACATGCTCCGACTTTTGGGCATCAGCCTCATCCTTATATACATCATTCTGGCCGTTCAGTACGAAAGCCTGCGTTATCCTGCACTGATTCTGGTCGCTGTGCCCTTCGCCTGGATCGGCTCCCTGTTTTTACTGTACATATTGGGAGGAAGCCTGAACATGCTCTCCTTCATGGGGCTGCTCATTCTCACCGGTATTGCGGTAAACGATGCCATTTTGAAGGTGGATTTCATGCGAAGGTACCTGGAGGAGTCCGGCGATCTGAGTCAGGCCATCATCCAGGCCGGGAAACATCGATTTCGACCGGTTTTGATGACTACCATGACCACCATTTTGGGACTTTTGCCCATGCTCATTCCCTTCGGCGACGGATATGAATTTCGTCAGGCCCTGGCTACGGCGCTTATCGGCGGGATGTTCACCTCGACATTGCTCACCTTATTTGTCATTCCGGTACTGTTCCGGATTGTGAATCGGAACCACCCATTTTCAGCTCAACCATCAGAACATTTATGATACTTCCAATATTTATCGCGCCAACGTCGTCTGCAGGATGTTTGAACCTTGGCGAAAATGACCATTACTATGGTGCAAGGGTACGAAGCACTCGGGTGATGAGTCGACGGATGAAGCCGACGAGCCACTTGTTGATGATGATTTCAGCACTGTTTATACTGGCTGGCTGCAGCCGTGAGGATAGCGAAGCGTCAACCCGTGAACGACCACAGGGCATTGAAATCCGTCCGGATGTGGTCTTCGTGAAAACGGACGGCGAGCCCATTCACCGCTACCTCGAAAGTACCGGTATTGTTGAGGCGGCCCGGGAGCTCCCCATCCAATCGCGCCTCAGCGGATTCATCGACCGACATCAGATTCATGAGGGGATGAGGGTAAGCGCCGGCGACACCCTGCTGCGCATAGCGGATGAGGAATGGCAGCTGCGCTACAGGGAGGCGCTGAACACCCGGCTCAAAGCCGAGCAGGAGTATCGCATTGAACGCGAGCTGCGGTCCCGATCGGCCCGCAACGGCGAGGGGGAGCTCAGCGAGCGCGAGGATCGTATGCTTCGCCAACAGACCGGACTGCTTCAGGCTGAAATCGCCTACGAACGCGCCGCACTGGACCTCAGCTATACCGTTTTTCAGGCACCCTTTTCCGGGGAAATCCACACTCCACTGAATTTGTCGGCAGGCGCATTTATTGGTCCGGGAAACGAGCTCGGAAAGCTGCTTGATCACCGCACCGTGCTGGTGCGTTTCGATGTACTCGAGTCGGAACTGGCCTCCGTGCGTGAAGGTATGACCGTTGAACTCACCACAGCCGACGGCAGGACTCTGAACGGTCGGATACGCACCATCTCGCCCATGGTGAACCGGGACCGAAAAACCGGGCAAATACTGGTTGAAGTGGCGAATTCCGATCGACTGCTAAAGACCGGCATGACCGTAAACGGTCGAATTCTAACCGAAACACGGTCCGGCGTACTGCGTGCTCCCCGAAGCGTGCTCCTTGAGCGCGATGGCCGGCACCTGGTCTTCCGTCTCCGCGGGTCGATGGTCGAGTGGATTTACGTGTCGCCGGAGATGATTACGCCGGAGTATATCCTGTTGAACGAATCCGTTTTCACCGCCGGCGACACCCTCGCCTTCGACCGACACTTTGCGCTCAGTCACCAACAGCGCGTGAATGTCAGAATGATGAACTGAATGCAACAGCCTGCACCTACGCAGGATCTGTTGCATGCGCAGGTTCAACGCTGCAACGATTGATCTCATTACATCCGGGTTTTGTACCATCCATGAGTTTTTTTCAACGACGATACCTGATTTCCCTGTTCTACCTGCTGGTGGCGACCATCGGGGTGGTATCGTGGATGCATATTCCCATGGAGCTGGCGCCCGACGCGCAGCTGCCTTCCCTTACGGTCACTCATAGCTGGGGCAGTACCTCACCGGAAGTCATGGAGCAGGAGGTCACGCGCAAGGTAGAGCAGGCCGCATCCCGATTGCGTGACGTTGAAAACATCACCTCCACCACCCGTGAGGGATATTCATCGGTAACCATTCGATTCCGCCGCGATGCACCCGTTGACTTCAGGTCGATCGAGCTGCAGGAGGATCTGTACGCCCTCCGTGAAACCCTGCCCTCCAGCGTGGTACAGCAACCGATTTCCCGCTCCGTGCCTGCCGAGCTGCAGGCCATGCAAACGTTTCTGGTATACTCCCTGCACGGCGATATACCCCGGCGCAACCTGCTGGAACTGGCCCGGCAACGCATACGACTGCCGCTTATGGGTCTTGACGGACTGTCCGGTGTGCAACTGGACGGCGTGCGCGAACCGGCGTTGACCGTCGTTTTTGATACCCGTCAGCTGGAACTTCTGGGATTACGTCCGGCCGAGATACTGAGCCAGGTGAACCGTAGTCTGAACTGGCATTCCGCCGGCTTCACGGAGCAGTCGTCGCAACGCTACGCCTTGCTCGTTCCCCCGCAGTTCACCTCCATACAAGACATTGAGCAGCAGCGTATTGTGCTGCCCGGATCTCAGCGACAGCTGGTTCTGGGCGACATCGCACGCGTCGAGGTTCGCGACTATCCCGATTTTCAGCGAAGGCGCATCAACGGGAATCCGGCGCTGACCCTACAATTTGAAAAAGAACCCGGCGCCGATGCCCTCTCGCTCTCCGAAACCATACAGTCCCGCATAGCACAGATACAGGCGGAACTCCCCGAAGGCATCACACTCCGGCTCGAGCAGGACAACACCGAACAGCTGCGCCGGCAACTGGTCGAGCTCCGGACACAGTCCCTGTACAGCCTGCTCGCTGTGTTTTTGGTGCTTTTGCTGTTCATTCGCCGGTTCAGGGCGCCTGTGATCATTCTGGGCAGCATCCTGTTCAGCATCCTTATCAGTATCAGTCTGCTGCAACTGACGGGACTCACCATCAACATCCTCACCCTGGCCGGACTCACCGTTGCCATCGGGATGATCATCGACAATGCCGTGGTGGTCTTCGAAATCGTGAATCCGGGTCTGCCCGAGGGCAGGGATGCGCGTGTTCGCCACCTGCGCGAGCACATCCCCAGGGCCATCGTGCCGGTCATGGGCAGTACCCTCACCACCATCGGTATTTTCATCCCCCTCATTTTTGCCCTGGAGGCGAACCGTGCCGTGCTCATGCCTCTGGGTACCGCCTTGTCCTTCACTCTGCTGGCTTCGGTACTCGTATCGCTCACCTGGATTCCCTACGCCCTGATCTGGCTGGTTCCGGCCGGCATCAAAGAGCGGGTGACCTTCAACGACATCCGCAAGGGTGGCATCTTCCGAAAAATCAATCTGTTGCGCATATTCTACTGGCGTCGTCGTCTGCGATGGCTGCTGGTTGGTGCCGTAGTGCTGACCATTGGCATCCCGACCTTCGCCATTCCCGAACCGATGGATCGTCCGGCCAGCGCTGAAACCGGGACATCGTTTGGGGAGACGACATCCCGCTGGATGAAATCCATCACCAGGCCCTATTTCGAGAATCGCAGCGCGATTGATCCATGGATTGGCGGCATCAGCTACCGGTTTTTCAAGAAGACCTACTTCGGCGAGCCCTGGGGATTTTCAACCGGAGAGACGGTTTTCGTGAGCATCAACACGCCACAGGGCACCCCCCTCGACGAGATCGACACCATCGCGCGGAATTTCGAGGTGGTTGCCGAGCCCTATGCCGAGTATTTCGACTACTACGAAACCCGGGTGTCCGAGCAATTCGGAGCACGACTCATCTTCTATCTGAAACCGGAGTCCCTCATGCAGCCCGACCCATATCTATTCTACGCCGAAGCGGCGTACCTGGCCGCCCGAACGGGCAACTCCCGTATCTCGGTTACCGGACTGGGTGATTCTTTTTTCAGTGGCGGGGGCAGCAGTGTGAACTCCACCATAACACTGCGCGGGTATTCCTACCTGGAACTTGAGCAAACCGCCCGCCGGCTACAGGAGAGACTGGAACAAAACCGCCGCGTTCAAAATGTGGACATCAATCAGACCGGATTCTGGGGCAGAAGCGATATGAAGCAGTATTCGCTTGGGCTGGATGACCTGGAAATTCAGGCCAGGGGACTCGACCGCAGATCGGTACTGGATGCCATTCAAGTGGACATCAACCCTGAGAATACGTTTGGCCGGGTCGAGTTTCAGGGCCAGCAAATGTACCTGATGGGCACCGGTCCGCGTGCATCCACCTATTGGATGGAGTTTCAGGACCGGCCGAGGCAGTATGGCCAGACGATGTTTACCATGGACGAAATCGCGACGCTGGAACTTCGCGATGTGATGAGCGACATCCGCCGGGAAGACCAGGCCTATACACGGGGCATATCCTACGATTTTTTGGGTCCAAACCCGATGGCGAGGCAATTTCGGGATGATGTACTCGCCACCTTCCCGTTGCCCATCGGCGTTCAGGTACAGGAACCCACGTTTTGGTCGTTCGGGACCCGGGAATCGAGTCAGAATATGATGCTCATCCTGCTGATGGCCCTGCTCACTGTGTGGATGATCGTGTCGGCCCTGCTGGAAAAGTGGCTGGATCCGCTGTGGGTGATTGTTTCGGTGCCGCTGGCCCTGTTGGGCGTGATGAGCGGCGTACTCTTTCACGAATTGAACTTCGCTCAGGGTGCCATCGCGGGCACATTGCTCAGTGTGGGGGTGGTGGTGAACAACGCGATCCTCTTGATGCACGAAAAAGAGCGCCTGCGAAAAGGGGGTGTTTTCGGGCTGCGAAGCTGGGTTTACGTGTACAGGGCGCGATTTCGGGCCATTATCATCACCTCGCTGACCACCGTAGCCGGACTGTTTCCCCTCATCCTGTTTGGCTCGGATCCGGTGTGGACCAGCCTGGCGGTTGTAGTAAGCTGGGGACTGGGATTCTCCACGGTCCTGTTGCTTGTGATGACGGGTATGTTCGGCAGATAACCTGCGGCCGGGGAGCGTCCCCGGTTTGGGTGAGCAGGTAGTCAATCGCGGCGAGATAACCTGCGGCCGGGGAGCGTCCCCGGTTTGGGTGAGCAGGTAGTCAATCGCGGTGAGATAACCTGCGACCGGGGGAGCGTCCCCCTACTTAACCAGCATCATCGTACGGGAATCCACTCCGGTACCGTTTACTTCAAGACGATACAGGTATAATCCGCTGCTCAGTCCCGCGGCGTTGAACGACAAACCGTGGCTGCCGGGTGTGTGAAGGGTTGCCGCACTTTCAAATACCTGCTGACCCAGCACGTTGAAAATGCGAACCTGAACCACGGAGGACTCGTGAACGGTGTACCGTATGGTTGTGGACGGGTTGAACGGGTTGGGATAGTTCCCTGTCAGCTCGGCCCGGACTGCCATCGCAGTTCCCGTCCATTCAACGGATGTTGGCGAGCCCACAAGGGGTGAGCGCCAGTAGCCGGCTTTGGGTTGAATTCCCATGATGTACCCGTTGCTGGCCAGCATCAGGTTGGGACGGAAGGGCATGAGCGGGTGACCCTCCACCAGCGACCATGAATCGCCTGCTGAGGTAATCTCAAACAGGCCGGTTTCGCCCGGTTCGGGTGTGATGGAAGCACGGGCGTCGTTGTAGGTGTACAGAACATCGTCAATCTGTACCAGTCCGTGCGTGCGGCGCGAGAAGGTGTTGGTTGTCGGAAGGCCATCGTGCCAGGTGACCCAGGTGTCCCCGTCATCGGTACTTTTCATGATGGTGTGACCGAAATCGTCACTGCTCGACATGAACAGCGCGCCGTCGAAGGAAAACAGAACTACCCGCGAGCCCTGGTCGATCCGGGTCCAGTTCTGGCCCTCATCGTCACTACGCAGGAATCCACGCTCACTGCTTAGGTACCATTTGTTGTTGTGAACCACGGTTTTGGCCCCTTTGAAATACGGCGCCCGGGAGAGCGCGCCGGAGGGGATGTCATGGGTCACTTCCTGCCAGGTAGCCCCCGCATCGGTGCTGCGGTGCAGGGTGGTTCCGGTGAAAAAGATGCCGAACGATTCAATCTGTCGAATGCCGCCTACAATGAGCCAGGTGTCATCAAAGGCATGCATCGTTATCGGCACGATGTCGCCAAGGGTAGTCATTTCCGAGAAGGAGGTACTATCCAGGGTGGCAGCGGTGGTGCCGGGGGCACTGATTACCGCGCGGTCCTGATTGAACAGCACGATACGCTCGCCCAGCAGGTCTATGCGATGAGCACCGGCGTTGGTCGAGTTGATAGAAAAACCGATGTCCCGCATATCCAGCCGGCGGATCCAGGCGTTGGTTTCATGGCTGTAGGTGGAAACCCGACCGGAATGCTGTGCGATGAGTCCACCGTCAAAGGCGAAGGTGTCAAAAATGTTGACTTCCCCCAGGGGAATGTCAATGAGCCGGGGTTCGCCCTCACCGTGGTTGGGGTACAGGTATAGCCCGGAGGTGGAGCCAACCAGTACACGGTCGCCGGGGAGGGGCTCAATGAAGGTGGTCACGCCGTTCGGACGGGTGTTTTCGGTGGTGATTTCCTGCCAGCTGCTGCCCTGATCGGTGGATTTCATGATGCCGTTGGCGGCCAGAGCCAGGATGTGGTCGTCTGAAATGTATACAAATTTCGGTCCGCCGGCGTTGCCGGAGTAGAAGTTCCCCTCCGGCAGGGTCCAGCCTGAGAGGTTGGCATCGGAATAGGCCACCCCGTTGTTGCCTCCGGCATTGGTGGTGATCAGTACCCGTTCGCCGATTTTCAGGAAGTCGGTTGCGCCCACGAAGCTGATGGAGGGGATGGGATTTTCCGGAATGTTGGTCCAGGTATCCCCATGGTCGGTACTGAATCGGATGTTGGAATCAATGCTGGCCATGAGGGTGTCGCCCAGGGCGCGGATTCCGTTGCCGGCCGCTCCGTTGAAAGGCGATTCAGCCCAGGCCGTGCCGCCTTCCTCCACATAACGGATGAAATCGTTGCCCAGAGGGAGGGCTATGAGCCGGTTTCCGGAGACCACCATCTCGCGTGCCAGGTAGGTGGTAATGCCGAAAAAGGTGGGCAGACCGGCATTGAATTTTTCCCAGGTAGTCCCGCCGTCGGCCGAGCGCAGCATGCGGTGTTCGCTGTTGGTTGACAGGTACAGGTAACCGTCGAATTCGGCGAGGGCGCGCGGGGATATTTCTGTGGCAGGGAGCCCGTCGCTGAGAATTTCCCAGGTTTGTCCCTCATCGACCGAGCGCAGCAGAAAGGTCTCGTGGGCGATGAACCAGTGCCCGTTGTGTTCGATGAAGTCGTGGATGGTGCCCCCGTCGGCCGGGCCGCCGGTGAAGGTGTATTGGGCGGAGGTCAGCCGGGGAAGGATGAGCAACACGGTCAGAAGCAGAGCACGTAGCATAGCGTCACAGATTTGGGTACGATTGGGTTAGATTACACCCGTAAATACCTCAAAAATGGCTACAAACGGAATACTCCGAACGGAGTAAATGCTGAGTGCCTCCGTGTTGGCGGGTTGCAGCTACGTGCTTTCAATGGTCGTTGTGTACAGTCCGGTGGTGCCTTTGCAGGGATATTGAGCATTGGCGACTCAGTGGCCGGGTGTTTCCAGACCATCGACTTCAGCCCGGATACCTCCACCAATTTACTACGTTACCTCATCTCAGCCAGGAAAGTGCTCCTCGTACATCTTGAGTATGTAGTTTTTCGGCGGGAGCATCAGAATGATATGAAACGCCATGTAGGCCAGGGGCAGGAAGGTACCCCACATCAGGTTATTTACATGGGTGTATCCGTCGAGGGCGCCCATCAGAAAACTGACGGCTCCCAATAACGCGGCACCCTCGATGATAGCCAGCTGCACCAGCATACCGGTTCGGATATTGTTAACCACTAGGTAGGGATCGGTGATACCGGCGTTGGGTTTGGCCATTTTTTTGAACAGAAATCGTCCAAGAGGTATGGATGCGGCAAAATAGAGGAGTGTCAGCTGGGCGAGTGTGCGTGCCAGGTGACCGTCATTAAAGGCATCGGCCGGAGGGATTTCTGCACTGAGGTGCATGAAATAAGCGATACCATACATGAATCCCACACCCATCAGGAAGGACAGGGCGATGATGGTGAGTCCCTGGTTGATTTGAGGCTCAATGGCTGCAGCGATATCGTTTTTATTCATTGCGATGTGGGTTGTTCTGAAAAAAGTGGATGGTGACAGGGTCGCGACCGCTGTTTTGCATGGAAATCTCTGGAAAATATGACCTTCCGGGCGGGAGATGGAATCGGGAGACGTCCGGGTTGTACTCCGGTTTTGCGTCAGACACCAACTGCGGATCACCCGCACCAGCGCGCAAGCAGCATTTCGTCGTGATAACGGAGCCGGTCGTACGACCGGCACGTACCTTCATGCAACCCGCACTTCTACTGTAAAATACATAAGAAATGACTGGCAGGGAAAGCGCCGGGAATGATTCCTGTACTTCCGGCCGGAAAAGCTGTATATTTAAAATGTCCAATCTTTGACAACAAACAAGGTTGGGGGTGCTGGCAAAACTGGCTGAGAACATACCCCATATTACCTGATCCGGATAATGCCGGCGAAGGGAAACCGGTACAGACCCGTTCAATTTCGAACGTATGTGCTTGTTTGCTCGCTGCAGTTACCTGTCAGGGCCACCTGAAACCCATCCGGCTGCGGCGAAAATCAACATCGTTAGGTGCCCGGAAGGATGCCGGCTATCGCCGATATGTTTCAGTGTACCGCCCCGCACAGCCCTGCTCCGCAACCAGCGCTACCGTCTGCTCAACATCGCCATGTATGCTGCATCTCCTCTAAAATCACTTAAAGGAGAATTATGCATATGCAATTTCAAACAATCCTCGCTCACTTCGATCCGCTCCGCAGACAACCCGTTATCACCGCAGAAAGCTCATTGCAACGGACCTGCCACGACGAGACAACGGGACATTCACGAGCAAATTATAACCGTTCGCTGAAACGATATTTCGGTATACTTGCCGTAATGTTCATCATGCCGCTCTGGCTGCACGCGCAGTCCGTGGAAGGACTGGTTCGTGACGCCCAGACCCGACAAGCCCTGGAGGGTGCTACGGTGTATCATCCTGAATCGGGCTCAGGAGCCGTAACTGGGAGTGATGGCCGGTTTCAGCTCGACCTGTCCGACTGGTTCAGGTCGCTTGGGCGTGACGGCAGTATTGACACCGAAATACAGGTATCCTTCCTCGGTTATCGACGAAATAACGTTGATGTACGCGTTCCGCAGCGCACCGATATATCCGTGTCGCTGTTGCCGGAGACCTTTGTAACTTCCGAGGTGTTTGTCACCGCCCAGCGCGTTGACGACTCGGTGCCCATGACCTACTCCAACGTCAACCGCGATGAAATCGACCGACGGGACGCTGCTCGTGACGTGCCGTTCCTGTTGCTGCACACCCCCTCGGTAGTCAGCACCTCTGACGCCGGCGCCGGGGTTGGCTACACGGGCCTGCGGATCCGCGGCGTTGACGACACCCGTATCAACGTAACTATCAACGGAATCCCTCTGAATGACGCGGAGTCGCACGGCGTATTCTGGGTCAACATGCCCGACTTCGCCAGCTCGGTGGGAAGCATGCAGGTACAGCGCGGTGTAGGCACCTCCACCAACGGTCCGTCCGCCTTCGGAGCCACGCTCAACCTGCAGACCGGTGCCCTGCAAACCGAACCCCACGCCCGGTCAACCCTGTCGCTGGGCAGTTTCAACACCCAGCGTTATAACCTGGAACTGGGTACCGGCCTGCTGAACAACGGCTGGACGGTGGAAGGTCGCCTCTCACAGATTACCTCCGATGGCTTCATCGACCGGGCTGAATCAGACCTGAGCTCCTGGTACCTGTCGGCCTCGCGCTACGGCACCAACGATCTGCTCAAAATCGTGGCCTTCTCCGGCAGTGAGCGCACCTACCAGGCCTGGAACGGCGTTCCCGAAGCCCGCATCCGCGGCGATGTGGCCGGGATGAACTTCTATGCCGACCAGCACGGACTCAGCGAGGCCGAACGTTCACGCCTGCTCAACGCCGATGCACGCACCTACAACATGTTCACCTACGACAACCAGATCGACCGCTACGCGCAGTCGCATTACCAGCTGCACTACTCGCGACGCCTGGCCGACAACTGGAGCGCCAATGCCTCGCTGCACCTGACCCGCGGGAAAGGCTATTTCGAGGAATTCCGTGAGAACGACCGGTTTTCATCGTACGGTCTCCCGTCGCCCAGCATCGGAGGTGAGACCATCAGCCGAACCGACATCGTGCGTCGCCGCTGGCTGGACAACTGGTTCTACGGCATCGTGCTTTCCAGCGAGTACAACCTCACCGAAGCCCTGCAGCTGACCTTCGGAGGCGGGTACAATGAGTACGATGGCGACCACTTCGGCGAGGTGATCTGGGCCAGGGTTTTCCCCGGCACGCCCGGCAATGCCGCGACCGACATCAACGCGGATGTGCGGCATCGCTACTATGACAACAACGGGCTCAAGCGTGATTTCAACGCCTATACCAAAGCCAATCTGCGGCTCACCGATGCCCTGAGTGTGTATGGGGATGTACAGCTGCGCACCATTAACTACACGTTTTTAGGTCCGGTCATTGACAACGACGGCAACCGTCAGGACCTCGACCAGACCGTAGATTACGCCTTCTTCAATCCCAAAGCCGGACTGGTATACCGACTTGGCGAAGGGCAGCGGCTTTACGGATCCTTTGCCGTTTCCAGCAAAGAGCCGGTCCGGCGGGAACTCACCCGAACCTCGCCCGAATCGCGCCCGACCCACGAAACCTTGTTCAACTGGGAGGCCGGGTATCGTATCGACCGGTCGCAGTGGTTCAGCGGAGTAAACCTCTATTACATGGACTACGATAATCAGCTCATCCTTACCGGTCAGCTCAACGATGTGGGTGCCGCGGTGCGAACCAACGTGAAAGACAGCTACCGGGCCGGCATCGAGCTGGAGGGGGGCTGGCAGTTCACACGGGCCTTGCAGGCGGTGGGGAATCTGACCTTCAGCCGGAACATCATCCCCGGGTTCACCGAATTCATCGATACCAGTGATGAGAACTGGAATCCGCTGCCGCAGACCGAAGTGCGCTACACCGACACGCCCATCGCCCTTTCGCCGGATGTGGTCGGTTCGGTCACCCTGCGCTACACCCGGGGCGGGTTGCAGGCCGACCTGATCAGCAAGTACGTTTCCCGGCAGTACCTGGACAACAGCGGACTCACCTCGCGCTCCATCGATCCGTACTTTGTAAACGATCTGATCATCGGATATCAGTTCAGTGACCGGAGTTTCGCCCGGAACATCGAGCTGAATCTGCATGTGATGAATGTACTGGATGTCAGCTACGAAGCCAACGGGTACACCTACGCCTGGATTACCGGGCAGCAGGAAAATCGGTTCAATTTTCTGTACCCGCAGGCCGGTCGACACTTCACAGCCCAGGTTCGGGTAGGGTTTTAAATCGGGGACTGGTGATGTTGTATATTCAGCATACACACCTAATCTGATTCCCTATGTCTAAGCATGCCCTCATTTTCGGAAGTACCGGTTTAATCGGAACTCAGCTGCTGCACGAGCTGGCCAACGGCGCGGTTTCGTCGCCATCAACCCCTATGCCTGCCCGGAGTGCTGAATCGGGTCGGGCCGGGGATGCTGGCGATGATCCATCCCCTGACTCCGGCAGTACCCCTGCCGGAGAAGAGGGCGATGCACCTGCAGGGTTGTTCGATGTGGTCACCCTCGTGAACCGTCGGCCGCACCCCGACCAGGCCCTGATTGCCCGGCATCCCAACATCTCCGAGCGCCTGTTCGATTTTAAGGATTGGTCGGCTCTAGGTGACTTGTTTACCCCGCATACCCGTGTGTTTATCGCGCTGGGAACTACCCGTAAGAAAACCCCCGATGAGGCGCAGTACCAGCACATCGACCGCGATCTGCCCATTGCTATTGCGAAGTCGGCTCATGCAGGAGGGTGTGCCTCACTCCAGGTGGTTTCAGCCATCGGGGCCGATGCCGCCTCACGGGTGTTTTATAATCGTACGAAGGGTGAGATGGAGGAGGGGGTTAAGCAGGCTTTTCCATCCGGTCCCGTCTTATTTTACCAACCGGGACTGCTGTTGGGTCCGCGCGCTGAAAACAGAACCGGTGAGCGTATTGGTGAGTGGATTTTCGCGATGGCCGATCCCTTCCTGCGCGGAAGTACCTCGAAATACCGCTCTGTTCACGCACGCGATGTGGCCCGGGCCATGATTTTTGCTGCATCCCGCGAGGTGCCATCGGCTATTGTGCATTATGATACCATGCTCAGCTGGAGCAAGGCGCTGGATGGGTAGTAGTCTGGTGATGGGGGCGTTTTCTCTGAGGGGTGGACTGCTTCCGGTTCTGGTGGGACGGTTACCGGTGTTAGGGACTGTTTCCGTTGTTGGGTATACTATATTCTGGTAGGGAGCTGATCTTTACGATCATCTTTACAAACTATAAAAAAGCATAAATCGTCGGAAAGCGGTAGTTTTGGCACGCAGGCACGCAGGCACGCAGGCACGCAGGCACGCAGGCACGCAGGCACGCAGGCACGCAGGCACGCAGGCTCGCCCATAGACCTTTTGTCAGCTCTGCAAGCCAAAACCATCCCAACAACGGGCAGGAAAAAACCAGTCCCGTTGACTACATTCATTCAAAACCACAGGAGACCCCCATGCATCAGATTGCCTTCGCCCAGGGAGACGGAATCGGACCCGAAATTATGGACGCAACCCGCAGAATTCTGGACGCGGCCGAATCTCCTCTTGACTGGCATGAAATTGCCATCGGCGAAAAAGTGTATCTGAGCGGTGAAACCAGCGGTATTGACGCCGCCTCCTGGGATGTGCTCCGCCGTTGCGGGGTTTTCCTGAAAGCCCCCATCACCACCCCGCGTGGCGACGGCTACAAAAGCCTGAACGTAACCCTGCGCAAGACCCTCGGTCTGTTTGCCAACGTCCGACCCTGCCGAAGTTTTCATCCCTTCGTACCCACCCGTCATCCCGACCTCGACCTGGTGGTGGTTCGTGAAAACGAGGAAGATCTCTATGCAGGAATCGAGCATCAGCAAACCGATGAGGTGGTGCAGTGCCTCAAGCTCATAACCCGTCCCGGCTCGGAAAAAATTGTGCGCTATGCATTCGAATACGCCCGGGTCTACGGCCGAAAAAAAGTGAGCTGCTTTACCAAAGACAATATCATGAAACTGACCGACGGCCTCTTCCTGAAAGTCTTCAAGGAAATCGCCGCCGAGTACCCGGATATTGAAAGCGACAGCTGGATTATCGACATTGGCGCCGCCCGTATTGCCGATACCCCGGAACGCTTTGACGTGGTAGTCATGCCCAACCTGTACGGCGATATCGTATCGGATATCACGGCCCAGCTCACCGGATCGGTCGGTATTGCCGGCTCGGCCAACATCGGGGAAACCTTCGCCATGTTCGAGGCCATCCACGGCTCGGCTCCCGACATCGCCGGAAAAAATATTGCCAACCCATCCGGACTCCTTCGCGCAGCCATCATGATGCTGCATCACCTGGGCGAGCAGCATACCGCAGACAAGATTAAAAATGCCTGGCTGTGTACACTGGAAAACCGGATCTACACCGAAGATATCTTTCAGTCGGGACAGAATGCTGAACGTGTCGGAACCCGCGCCTTCGCCGATGCCGTGATTGAGCAGCTGGGTAATGAACCGAAAACCTTCCGGCCCACACGACACTCCAGCGAGGTCAAAATGACCATCCAGCCGTATAAACGTCGGCCGGCCCGAGAGAAAACCCTGGATGGGGTCGATGTATTCATCCACTGGTCGGGCAAGAATGTGGACGACCTGGCTGCCAGGATTGCCACACTGCACCCGGAGTTCAAACTGCTCATGATTACCAACCGCGGGGTCAAGGTCTGGCCGAACGGGTTCGAGGAAACCTTCTGTACCGACCACTGGCGATGCCGATTTGAGAAAACCGCGGACGCGATTTCCAATACGGATGTAGCCCAACTGCTTTCGCTGATGGCTGAAAACGGGGTGGATTTCATAAAAACAGAGCATCTGTACCGCTTCGATGGCGACCGTGCCTACAGCCTGGGACAGGGACAGTAAGCCGGGCCCTAGCCGGATATCCGTAAATAACACCTTTTACTAGTGGATGCACTCCTATCCAACTTTACCTCGCCCATAGTACTGGCCTATGTGCTGGGGATCATCGTTCGGCTGGTTAAAAGCGATCTCGAGATACCCAAACCCGTCTACCAGGGGATTTCCATCTACCTGCTGCTGGCTATCGGTCTGAAAGGTGGCGTTGAACTCAGCAAAACTCCGCTGGCCGACTTCGCCGGACCTTTTGGGGCAACGTTGTTTATGGGGGTGCTCACACCCATCCTGGCCTTCCTCGTCCTCCGCTTCATCGGTCGGTTTGATATTATTAACGCATCGGCCATTGCCGCGCACTACGGGTCGGTATCAGCGGTTACCTTCATCGCGGCCATCACCTATTCGGAGCTGCAGGGATTTCAGCCGGAAGGATTTATGCCCACTTTGCTGGCCCTGCTGGAAGTTCCCGGCATTATGGTCGCGCTGCTGATTCCGCATTTCATGGCGCAGGGCAAGCAGGTATCGCTGAAAAAGGCCGTACGGGAAGTTGCCACGGGAGGCAGTATTGTGCTGCTGGCCGGGGGACTGGCTATTGGCTTCCTGGCCGGTCCGGAGAAATTTGCAGGTATCGAGCCGTTTTTTGTCAACGGATTTCAGGGGGCGCTGGTCATCTTCCTGCTGGAGCTGGGGATGGTTACCGCATCCCGGCTTGGCGACCTCCGCAAAGTCGGGTGGTTTCTGGTGGGTTTTGGTGTGATTATGCCGCTGATTTTCGGTTCGTTGGCCGTCGTTGCCGGGCATTTTGCCGGATTGAGCATTGGCGGAACCACCGTGTTTGCGGCCATGGTTTCCAGCGGATCCTACATCGCCGCACCTGCAGCGGTCCGCATCGCATTGCCCAAAGCCAGTCCGGCCCTGTACCTGACCGCCTCGCTTGGAATCACCTTTCCATTTAATATTGCATTGGGCATTCCCATCTATTTATTTATCTCGGAGTGGGTCGCATCGTTTTAACAACATCACAACACTATGGAACTGGTCAAAGCCAAACTGATAACCATCATTACAGAACGACTCCTGCGCCATGAAATTACGGACATGATCAAGCTGAAGGGAGCTACCGGATATACGCGCTCGGAGGTGGAAGGCGAGGGTTCACGCGGTATTCGCGCCTCCGATTTTGAGGGGCGAAATGTGAAAATTGAAACGATTGTTTCAGAATCGGTGGCCGATGCCATCATGCAGGAGGTCTCGGAGAATTACTTCGAAAACTACGCCGTGATTGCGTATGTACGCGATGTGGAAGTAGCCCGGGGCGCCAAGTACCTGCGCAGGTAGGCGGGCATTGCTAATCTCCGGAGCGCAGTGTTTGCCCTGACGCGTACAGGCTCCGAGCCGGATTCCAGAAGGTCCTGTACATGACTTGAAGCCGGTTTCGGCAGTTTTACGCGGTCTTTTGGCAGGTAGCCTCAGCCGAATTTTTCTTTGTACATCATGAGGCTGTCGCCCAGAATTTGCATGGCCATGGCCTTGCCGAGGAATTCCTCCACCAGAACCTGCTTGTTTTCCAGCTTCTTGTAATCCTCGAAGAAGTTCCGAAGCTCAGTGATGAAGTGATTGGGCAGCTCGTCGATATCCTGGATGTGGTCAACGCTGGGATCGCCCATCATCACGGCAATCAGTTTGTCATCCGCCTCGCCCTGGTCCATCATGCGCATTACGCCGATTACGCGGGCCGGGACAATGCACATGGGTACGATGTCAACCTGAGACACGATCATAATGTCGAGGGGATCATGGTCATCGCAGTAGGTCTTCGGGATGAACCCGTAGTTGGCCGGATAGTACACCGATGAGTACAGCACCCGGTCGATCCGCAGCAGGCCGCTCTGTTTATCAAGCTCGTACTTGGCGCGGGTGCCCTTGGGGATTTCAATAATGCCGCTGACTTTATCGGGTTCCTGATATTCGGGGTCTACGTGATGCCAGGGGTTGAAATAGGTAACGTTACTCATGAATAGGGTTTACTATGGTTCGGGTACGATGGTTCCGGGTTTCGATTTTCAATGCCGATAAGTGAGGTGTTTTTCCTAACTTCGGTCGGTATGTTTTCGTGCGATTATATCGCCTGTAAGATACGTATTTCGTTAACCATCCATTGTTTAATTTCCCTTATGTATGATAACTGAGCTGGAATTTCATCAGGAAACGCCCAAGGGTGAGGTCTTCCGCGCGGTGCGGAGTTTTGTGGAGAAGCTGGGTTTTACCATTGCCGATTTTGATGATACCCGACCCTGGGGAGGATTTTTTTACGTAGATGAAGGGCAGTCTACCAAGTTCATCGAGACGTTTTTCCCCCATCTTAATCCTGACGACTTTACCGGTTTTGCCCGATTGAGTCCGAAAATCCTGCTGGTTGCGCCCGGGAAGCGACTTTCCTGGCAGTATCACCATCGCCGTTCGGAAATCTGGAAGCTCATCGGCGGGAAGGCTGCGGTGGTGGTCAGCGATACGGATGCACAAATGCCGGAGCGCAATCTGGTGCCGGGTGATCTGGTGTCCCTGCGGCAGGGGGAGCGCCACCGGCTGATGGGTACAACCGGGTGGGGTATCGTTGCTGAAATCTGGCAGCATACGGATGCGACTCACCCCTCCGATGAGGACGATATTGTGCGGGTGGAAGACGATTTCGGTCGGTAAGTGGCGATGATCGCCGTACGTTTTTGGAACACGCCGGCCGGCTTGCAGTCGTCCGGCCTCAAGTCTGCGGGAGCAGCGCGTTACCGCTGCTCTTCCGACAACGCATCGTATTCGGACGCGAACAGAATACGCTTGGCCTCGATTTCAGTGCCGTCAAGCAGGTCGAAGTCGACCTCGGCCATAATCACAAGCTCCGTGGTGTGATCGAACGGGGTAGCGGGCATGTACTGGGGTTCTATTTCCAGGCGAACACGGCCGGTGGCGTCCTCGAACCAGAATTCATCTTCGTTGATCTGTTCTACTACGAAACCCCGCAGCTTGACCAGAGCGTCCTGCCGGTCGAGCCGTCGTGCATCTTCGATCACTTCGCTGACTGTGGTGGCGGTACGAAATGAAGACGGGCCCGTGAACTGAGCCTGTGCGTTGTTGGTGCTGAGCAAGGTCAGAATGAGGATGGTTGGGAACAGAAGGTATTTCATGGGGAGTTGATTTTTGTGCAAGGATGGTTTGTGATGCGACAAAAGTACCAACCAAAACTGAAGAGATTCTAAACGGCTGTTCCGCTCAATGCAACGTTCAGCTTGCTGTTACCGGATGCGTTGAGCGGAGCTGGTGTTCATGTGAAACGGTGCTACGGACCGGTCGGGCACTTGCGGAAGCGCCGGGTTTGTTCCCGGTTACACCAGAGGGTCAAAGCAGACCTCCACGGTGTGTGTGGTGTCTGAGGTTGTATACCGCAGGCTGAACCCGTAGAGGGTGCAAATTTCACTGACAATAGACAGTCCCAGACCGGTATTGCCTTTTTTGCCCTTTTTAAATCGCTGCAACATGACAGCCGGGTCCTCATCCAGGGGGGCAGCCGTATTGCTGATCCGGAAGGATTTCGATGTCAGATCGATTTTCACGACGCTACCGGAATCACTGTGCACAACGGCGTTTTTAATCAGATTGGTGAACAACACCTCGGCCAATCCCTCATCCATGTTCAGGGTAACCGGATTCAGATGTTCCTCAACGCTCAGCTTCCGCATGGCAATACGTTCACCGAATCCGGCCAGAATGCTTTCGGCAACCGTGGCAACATCCACGGGGCGGGTTTGGCGGAATTCGCGGTTACCGATTTTGCTCAGCAGCAGCAACGAGCGCAGCATGTGGGATGCGCGGGTGGCTACCGATTGCGATTTCTGAGCCAGAATCATGGCTTCTTCGTCGTTTTCCAGCCGGTTCAGCAGATTTTCATTGGTAGTCTTTATCAGGGCCAGCTGGGTCTGAAGCTCATGGGCGGCGTTTTCGTTGAAGGATTTGGTCCGTTCGTAGTTCAGGTACAATCGCTGCAGGAGTTCGTTGAGCGTACCGTTAAGCAGCTCAAATTCGGTAATGGTGCTGGAAGGAAGCACGTCCGGTGCCACTACCGGTTCATACCTGCGGATATAGCCGAGTGTGCTGAAAAAGGGTTGCCATACCGTGCGGGTTACCGAGGTTACCCCAACCAGAATCAGAACAACCACCAGCAGCGCCATGCCAACCATTAACAATAAGGCCCCCTGAATGATATCGTCATCACCGAGCATGAGGTGATGTAGTACAATGCCAAGATGCCGTTCGTTATGTGTCAGCGAGAAATGCAGTTCGCGGTGCGGAACCATCTCCATATCGCCGGTTTCCAGCAGGAGGGTATCGGCAAAAAACGCTTCAAACGGGGCTTCCACCTCATAGGTCCGCACGATGGAGTTGACATCCGGCACATCGGTGTACAGCGCATAGTGCTGGTTGATACGGTCCATTTCATAGAGCAGGAACTCGTCTATCTCATCGTAGGCTATATAGCGGAACGTGATGTAAATGAGCACACTCCCCAGAATTATAAAGGGGATGAGCAGCAGGGCTACACGGGAGATGGTATGACGGATGAGATTCATAAACGGGCGACTAATCGGTTATCTGTCCGGCTTTTACGGGTTGGTCGTGCGGCAGATGGCAGCACAGGGCTCACAATTTGACCAGCTTGTATCCGACGCCGTAGACGGCTTTGATCGGATCTGTACCGCCGGCGTCTTTGATTTTTTTGCGAAGGTTTTTCATATGGGTGTACAGAAAGTCGAAGGTATCTGCCATGTCCATATGATCACCCCAGATGTGCTCGGCAATGCTGTCGCGCGAGAGTACCCGGTTCGGGTTGGCCATGAAATACAATAATAAGCTGTATTCCGTACGGGTCAGGTTAAGGTCAGCACCATCAACGGTTACGGTTTTATCGTCGGGGTCTACGGTGATGTTGCCGGCCGTGATCTGGTTGCTTCCGTCGAAACTCCAACGGCGGAGTACGGATTTGACCCTGGCGGTGAGTTCTGCCAGTTCGAAGGGTTTGGTCAGGTAGTCATCGGCCCCCAGTTCGAGTCCTTCTATTTTCTGATTCAGGGAGTTTCGTGCCGAAATAACGATAATCGGTGTGGTCGACTTCTCCTGTTTGGCCAGCCGGATTAAGTCCAGTCCGGTGCCATCGGGCAGGTTGATGTCCAGAATGAGCAGATCATAATCATACACATAGATTTTTTCACGGGCCTGCTTGTACAGGGTGGCCGACTCGCATCGGTAGCCGTCTTCGGTGAGTCTGCTGTGGATACGGGTTGCGAGCTCCGGTTCGTCTTCAACAATGAGGATTTTCATGGGTCGGCGTGTGATTTAGACGGTATTTTGCCTGAAAGTACGATGAAATCCTGATGAAATTCTGAACATTCGGGTGGCGGTTACTTACCAGGAATGTTCTGCACCCCCATGGGAGAGGTGTATTAATCGCGTACGACGGTGATCTTTGCTCACTTCCAGCTGGGTGACGCTGCCGTGTCGTAGTATGAGCTTGAAAGCATGCTCCATATCCATGCCCAGCACGTGGCACAGGAAGGATCGCAGCACACCGCCATGTCCATATATATAGATGACCGGTTCCAGCTCGGCGGCGGTCTTCACGCGAGCCGTACTCACCTCGCCGGGCAGTACATCCTCCGGTTCTGCACAATGAGGCATAATGGAGTCCTCCCAGAACGCTACGCTTCGTTTCATGACCTGCTCGAAGCTTTCGCCTCCCGGGGTGGCGGCGGTTACGAAGTTGTCCATCCATGCTCTGATTTCTTCTACGGGAATATCGGACCAGGCGGTCATTTCCCACTGTCCGAAGTCAATTTCAATGAGTCGTTCATCATATATAATGTCACCATCCGGCCGGAGTACTTCCTGCGACATAAACTCGGCCATTTTGCGGCAGCGGACGAGCGGACTGGAGAAGAAAAGATGTCGCTGGTGCGGGGAACCGGGTCGTGGTTTGATGAAATCGCCTATCTGCCTGAACATGGGAAGGTAGGGTTCTGCGATATCGAGGTCGGTTTTACCGTAGATGACCCCTTTGGGAGCAACGGTTGGGGTGTGCCGGATGAGAAAGACTTTCATGCTATACGATGTGTACCTGAAAAAAAGCCCCGTTTCCCTGGCGGGAAGCGGGGCTGGTACGTTTACTTGATGGTTATCGAAACGATGGCGTCACCTTCCTGTATATCGTCAATCAGATCTACGTTGGTGACGACTTTGCCGAATACGGTGTGTCGGCGGTCAAGGTGCTGGGTATTCTGGCGGTTGTGGCATACGAAGAATTGGGATCCCCCGGTGTCACGACCGGCATGAGCCATGGAGAGAACACCCCGGTCGTGGTATTGTTTCTCACCGTCGAGTTCACATTTGATGGTCCATCCGGGTCCTCCCCTGCCGGTTCCTTCCGGACAGCCGCCCTGGATGACGAATCCCGGTATGACCCGGTGCCAGGTGAGTCCGTTGTAGAAGCCGGACTCGGCCAGCTTGACAAAATTTGCTACGGTGCCCGGCGCGTCTTCGTCATAGAGTTCAACGTCCATGCTGCCCGAAGTGAGTTCTATTACTGCCTGTTTCATGGTATCAGAGTATAGTAGATATGATCAGTTTTGCTGTGCGTAAATATAGGCATTTGTAACCGTGTTTCGGGAGCCGGGGTATCCGCTGGTACGAAAGTGATTGTTTTGTCAAATAGTGGTTTGTTTTATTAAGTTCGCACAAAAAGTAAGGTATCAGAGCCGATTAGCGTAAAATTTTCAAGTGTTTTTGGGATCATGTCAGACCGGCAGAAATGGCTTGCATCCGGGGGGAAAATCGCTTCCAAAATGTAAGTGGTTGTTAAAAATAGCCCTCAATGAGCGAGGTGCCTGTAAAAAACTGCTTGTAATCGGCCTAAATAATACTTAATGTAGGTCATCTGATTTGCTTAACAGGCGAATTAGCTCTGATTACAGTGTCAAAAGATGTAGTACTTTGCCGGTTGCGCTTTAAACCGGTATGGGATACGAAGAGCAATAACAACCAAAGTCATATTCTATGAAAAGGAAGATACAAATAGCCCTTTGGGCCATCTTGTGCTTTACATTTACGGAAGTGTATGCACAGGGATTTACGGTATCGGGAACGGTTACAGACGCGGAAACGGGTGAACCCCTTCCGGGTGTAAACGTAGCGATACCCTCACTCAACCGTGGTGATGTAACCGACCTTGATGGTCGTTACGCGTTTCAGCTGGCCTCGGGTGATTACGAGTTGGTTGCCACGTATGTGGGTTACCAGCGATTCACACAGCCACTGACCATTGCCAACGGCAACGTAACCGTTGACATCCAGCTGGAGGCCGACGTTGTGGGCCTTGACCAGGTTGTGGTAGTGGGTTATGGTGAGGTTTCACGCCGTAATGTAACCGGTGCCATCACCTCGGTTCGCGGTGATGATATCCAGTTTGCGCCCGTTAACACCGTTGAGAATGCTATCCAGGGTCGTATGTCCGGTGTGTTCATTCAGCAGAACAATGGTAAACTGGGGCAGGGTATACAGATGCGGATTCGTGGATCTTCCTCGGTGTCTGCCAGTAACCAGCCGCTCTACGTGATTGACGGTGTACCGGTAGTTATGGATGACTTCTCGATTTCCGCCGCTGCTACCAACCCGCTGGCTCAGTTCAACTTCAACGATGTTGAGTCCATTCAGGTACTCAAGGATGCTTCCGCTGCGGCTATCTACGGTTCCCGTGCTGCCAACGGGGTGGTTTTGATTACCACCAAGCAGGGCCAGCAGGGTCGTACCCAGTTCAATTACTCCTTCCAGACCGGTTTCAGCGAGCCTACCAACACCGTGGAAATGATGAATTCCAAAGAGTACATCAATTACATGTATCAGGCAGCCGTCAACACCAACGAGTTATTTGGTGTCGGCTGGGTTACCGGTGAGGTCGAAGATATCTTTGATTTTTACTCTCTCGGAACTGACTGGCGACAGTGCCTTAACACCGAATTCGGTGGACAGGGCAGTGATCAGTGCGTGGTAGATACCGACTGGCAGTCATTGGCATTCCAGGATGCCAGTATGGCTTCACACGACCTTTCTGCTTCCGGTGGCAACAATAGCACCCGATTTTTTGTCAGTGGTCATTACAGCGACCAGGATGGTATCCTGATCAACGACCGTTTCCAGCGTATCGGTGCCCGTATCAATCTGGATCATCAGGCCAGCGACCGTATCTCCATGGGTCTTAACCTGAATACCGGTCGCAGCTTCAATGCACGTCTTTCTACTGACAACGCATTCTCTACCCCGATTCAGCTGATTGCCCTTATGCCCATCAGTCCGCTCTATGTACCCGAAGCCGGCAACCTGCCAGGGTATACGCCTTCAGATGTTCTCAATGATGACACCTTCTACTACAACGGTATCATCCATCGGGATAACTCCAAGTATGAAGTAACCACCATGCGTACCACCGGTACCTCCTTCATCGGCTTCCAGCTCATGGAAGGTATGGAGTGGCGTTCTGAGTTCTCCGCAGACATTGTAACCGGTAAAGATGATCAGTGGTACAGCCCGCTGACTGCGCGTGGATTTGCGTCCGCCGCCAACGGTGGTTTCGCTTCCATGGCCTGGCAGCAGACAGCCTCGTACCGAACTTCACACTACCTGAATTTCAACACGAATCTGAGTCCGGATCAAACCCTGGACGTGACTGTCGGTGGTGATTATCAGTACAATGATTATACCTACACCTACACGTCAGCTTCAGGTTTCCCGAACGACTCCTTCCAGCGTCTGACCAGTGCCGCCAACGTACTGGACGGTACCACCACAGGGTCTGAGTACAGCTTCCTGTCGTACTTTGCGCGTGCCAACTACTCGCTCAACGACCGGTACCTGATTTCCGCAAGCGGTCGTCTCGATGGATCATCCCGATTTGGTTCGGAAAACCGATATGGTTTCTTCCCTGCAGTTTCTGCGGGCTGGATCGTAACCGAAGAGTCGTTTGCTGATTCGTTCAGCTCCGTGCTGAATTACCTTAAAGCCCGCGCCAGTTTCGGGATAACCGGTAACGCAGCCATCGGCAACTTCGGTTCACGCGGTCTCTGGGGCGGAACTTCCTACGGTGGATTCTCCGGTATTGCTCCTTCCCAGATTCCTAACCCGAATCTGACCTGGGAGACAACCAATCAGTTCAACATAGGTTTCGATTTTGGCTTCCTGAACAACCGTATTTCCGGTGAAGTGGATTACTATGTGAAAAACACGGACGACCTGTTGCTGAACGTTCAGATTCCTTCAACCTCCGGCTTTACCACCTCCCTGCAGAACGTAGGTAGTATGGAAAACAAAGGCTGGGAGCTGGTGCTGAACACCATCAACGTTCAAGGTCCGCTCACCTGGACATCCAACTTCAACATCTCCAACAACCAGAACACGGTAACCAACCTGGATGGTCAGGTGCTGACCGGTGGTCTGGTCAGTCGTGCGCTGGAAGGTGAATCCATCGGGGTATTCTTTGCACCCGAGTTTGCCGGCGTTGATCCTGAGAACGGAAATGCACTCTTCAATATTTATAACGATGAAGCTTGTACGGATTTCTCGGAAACTACCACCAACTACAATGCAGCTACCCGTTGCGTAATTGGTAATCCGAATCCGGATTTTGTGGGAGGTCTCGGAAATCAGATTACCTATCGTGGCCTGTCGCTTAGCGTACTGTTCCAGTTCGTATATGGTAATGATGGCTACATCGGTGGTCACGGACGATGGAGTCGTGGTAACGGTATCTTCGAAGATAACTCAACCCGCGATCAGCTCAACAGCTGGACTCCTGAGAACACCGAAACCAATGTGCCACAGGCCCGATTCCTGTCTGCCAACGGTAACCAGCACTCCTCGCGCTACATTTCCGATGCATCCTATATGCGACTGAAAAACGTAACCCTGGGATACGAGGTGCCGCGTTCCTACCTGAACAATACAGGTCTGACCAAAGTGCGTCTGTATGCAACCGGTGTAAACCTGCTTACCTGGACCAACTATGAAGGATGGGATCCGGAAATGAATACGGACTTCCTTGCCGGTAACATCAGTTTGGGTACCGACTTTTACACCGCTCCTCAGGCCCGTACCATCACCTTCGGTGTTGACATCGGGTTCTGATCAATCGCAACTTTGTAAATACGGACTTGAAGAGAAATACATTATGAAGAAAATCAAAATATATGTCCTGGCCCTGTTTGTAGGTGTCGCTTTTACAGCATGCGATGACCTGCTGGAGCTGGACCCGCAAGCCTCGATATCGGATGATATTGCCCTGTCTACGCCGGGCAACATCCAGACCGCCATTGTAGGCGGTTATGCTGCGCTCAGCAGCGTGAATGCCTATGGCGGCAGCTATGTGTATCTGACGGATATTCTGGCAGCACCGCAGGATGAAATTTACTTCAACGGTACGTTTACCCAACCCCGTGAAGTCAATGACAAAGAAATGCTGATCAGCAACAGTTTTGTTGCCGGTTACTGGAACACCAGTTACAACATCATCAACCGTGCCAACAACGTATTGTCAGCCATTGATGTAGTAACCGACGCGGCTGATCGCGAACGTCTGGAAGCAGAAGCACACTTTTTGCGCGGCGTGGTGTACTATAACCTGGTTGTAGCTTTCGGAAAAGCCTATAACGATGGCGATCCGTCCAGCAATCTGGGGGTGCCCCTCGTACTGCAGCCCACCCGTATCATTGACGACAACCTGAAGGTGAGTCGTGCTACGGTACAGGCTGTATACGATCAGATCATTGACGATCTGGAGTTCGCCCGTGACAACCTTCCCCCTGACAACGGCGTGTTTGCCAATGAGTTTACAGCCAGCGCCATGCTGGCCCGTGTACACCTCACAATGGGCAACTATACCGAAGCAGGTACCGAGGCAAGTCGTGTGATTGAAAGTGACAACTACACGCTGTTCGCAGATATTCGTGAGAATTTCAACCGAACCAGCAACGGATCGGAGACCATTTTTGCCATGCAAAATACGCCTACCGATTTCCGTAATGATATGGCTACCTTCTACACACCTCAGCCTTATGGTCGTGCCGATATTCAGATTCGGGATGCTCACCTGGATACCTACGAGGCCGGCGACCTTCGTGCCACCTTGTTCGTTGAAACCGGTCGTGGTCGTATGGTGACCCGTTATCACGATGAGGACACCAGTGTTGACCCCCGTCGCACCAATATCAGTATCATTCGCCTGGCTGAAATGCACCTCATCCGTGCAGAAGCCAATAT
Organism: Bacteroidetes bacterium HLUCCA01; assembly: GCA_001314545.1. Lineage (GTDB taxonomy): Bacteria > Bacteroidota > Rhodothermia > Balneolales > HLUCCA01 > HLUCCA01. The sequence continues at coordinate 70,907 of LIHN01000021.1, read as the reverse complement.
GCGACTGACCGGTTCCGGTGTTGCAGGTATCGGTGGTGTAACGCCCGAAGCCGATCTGAATCCGCTTCGTGACCGCGTAAATCTCGCGCCACTGGCTGCCGCTACGCTTGACGATGTACTGCGTGAGCGTCGTGCTGAGCTGGCATTTGAGGGTCATTTCCTGACCGATCTGAAACGACTGGAAGGAACAACCCAATCCCTGGCTGAGGGTGTGGTACAATGGAATGACAATTCACTGGTATTTCCGATCCCCGAGCGGGAAACCAATGTGAATGAAAACCTTGTTCAGAATCCGGGCTATATCGACTAACCCACCTTCTGACCGGTTCCTATATCAAAAGCCCTGTGTGCAGCTGCATGCAGGGCTTTTTTTTTGGATAACCCTCGGAATTATTCAATCAAAAAAAAACCGGGACATATCCAATCAAAAGGGATAGTATTTTCGCTCCGGACCCTGAATTCACGGCTTGCTGCGCGTAACAAAGCCATTGTATCCGGTTTTGGCCTTCACGATGCACCCCCGGGCCGACGTGTACCCGTCCGGTGGATGCTGAACAGGCTGTCTTGCTGACAAATTAAATGCATGGAATGATACCCCGGTCCTTCCCGTTGATTACTATAGCAGCAATCGTTATGGAACTGCCACCCGGTAGTGACCGACGTCTCAGGTTAGTGAAAATCGCAAGTAAACAGGAGACAAAAACGATGAGTACCATGATGATTTACATCATAATTATCGCCGTAAGCTTACTTTTAATCATCGGATTTCTGGCAAGTGCCAATGAGTTCAAAAAAATGGACAAACATCCCGAAGACTACCGGCACCGCTGGCCGCTGATGGAGGGGAGTCCGGAAGAGCAGCGACGTAAGCACTACAATCAGTAGGAGGAAAGGCTCTTTTGACAGTCCCCCGATGTCGTACGAAGTTGAAGTAGGACGTGGAGTGGGACAGCAACTGTTCGTGCCCGGCGTGCTCACAATCCCCAAAGTTCACAGCTGCAAAAAAATAAAGGCCCTGAAACAGCATGGTATCAGAGCCTTATTCAATTCCGGAAGAATGGCTGCCTTAAACCTGGAGTCGCTCCAGGGCCGCAATCCGGTCGTCCAGCGGGGGATGGGTCATAAACAGGGCCTTGATGCCCTGACGTTTGCCGGCGTTGATTCCGAAGGCATTCAGACTTTCGGGCATCTGATCAGGAATGTTCATCTCGCGCTTGAGTGATCGAAGGGCGCCGATCATGTCTTCCTTACGCGTGAGTTTGGCAGCGTAGGCATCGGCCTTGAACTCGCGGACTCTGGAGAAGTACATGATGATTACAGAGGCCAGAATCATGAGCAATATTTCCATGACAATGGTGGTAATGTAGTAGCCTATACCCAGTCCACGTTCGTTTTTCAGCACCACACGGTCAACGATGAAGCCCGCTACCCGGGCCAGGAACATCACAAAAGTGTTGATGATACCCTGCAGCAGCGTCATCGTAATCATATCGCCATTGGCGATGTGTGCAATTTCATGGCCAATCACCGCACGAAGCTCGTTGCGGTCGAACCGTTGGAGCATGCCCGAACTGACCGCCATCAAGGCCTTGTTCCGGTTGGCACCCGTAGCAAATGCATTCGACTGCTCCATCGGGAAAATACCTACATCCGGCATGCCGATACCGGCGCGCGTGGCCAGCTCACGGGTTGTGTCCATGAGCCAGCGTTCCTGCTGGGTCGACGGCATATCAATGATTTTTACACCGGTTGTCCAGATGGCCATTTTTTTTGAGAGCAGCAAGGACACCCCCGCCCCGGCCATACCAAACACAAAGCAAAAAATCAGCAGCGACTGCAAATCCAGGTTCGTACCCGACTCGTCCAGGAACGAGCCGACACCCAGTATGGAAAGCGTAATACTGGCAACAGCGATGACCGCTATGTTGGTGAGAAGAAATAAACCAATTCGTTTCATGGATGTTTAAAAATTATGATTACATGTGTTTTACCGTTCAAAAATACGACAAATACGGGAAATCACCTCCGATTACCGCATGCGAATGCGCCATTCCTGCGGATAGTGATTGTTGAGTCGACCCCGGGTGGCCTTGGCAAAACCCAATCCGAGCCCCTGCCAAACCACCAGGACCGTCCCGTGCAGCGATGAATCCACGGCTACCGCCTCCCGGCGAAGGTAGTCCAGCGCCAGTTTGGTATCCAGTTCAACCTCGTCAAAAGCACCGCTGCGCCTCCAGACCGACATCGCCAGGCTCTGTGCCGGCCTGCGGTCATCACCCAGTTCCGTGCCGGCATGATGGATGTGCAGGGCATCATCTACGGCCAGCACCTGATCCGCAAGGGGTTCCGGTACGGCAAAGGTTCGCTGCGCATTCTCCAGGAAGACTGCCGCCGTGCCTTCATCCAGCGCCCCGGCACGCGGATGAGATTTGGTCCGTTTCAGAGAACCCCTGCCACGTCGCGCTCCATAATGAACCTCGGCGTTGATGGATTTCTGCAGCACGCTGAACGTGAACCCCTCGCCCGCCGAAATTCCCGGCACACACCGGAATACTACCGCTCCGCTCTCGTGTGCCGCGATGAGCTCACTATCGAACTCCGACAGCTCCGGTCGCAACGGCTGTGCCCCGAACGATTGAACCATGCGGGCAACCGGGTCCTCATTTTCCGACCGGTTGTAGGTGCAGGTACTGTAGATCAGCACACCACCGGGTTTTAACGCCGGCCAGACGTCTTGTAGTATGTCATTCTGTCGGAGTGCGCATTGCTGAACGGCATCCGGCGACCAATGCCTGATAGCGTCCGGATCCTTGCGGAAGAGTCCTTCCCCGGAGCAGGGTGCATCGGTTACGATGAGGTCGAACCATGAGCCCAGCGATTGAAAATGGCTGGGATTGTTGCTGGTTACCACCACATTGGGCAGCCCCCATTTGATCATATTCTCCGTGAGGATTTGTACTCTGCCACGATGGATTTCGTTTGAAATGAGCAGGTCATCGGCGCCGAGAACCGAAGCAAGATGGGTCGACTTCCCGCCGGGAGCGCCGCACAGGTCAAGTACCTTCAGTGGTTGCTTATCCGTCAGGATGGTACTGCGAAGCCACCGTACCACCTCGCCCAGGCGCATCGATGAGGCCTCCTGCACGTAGTAGCCACCGGCGTGAAAAAGGGGGTCCAGCGTGAAAACGGGTCGTTCCTGCAGCCAGAATGCAGACGGCTCCCAGGGTACCGGCCTGTCCGGCGGGGCCGGAAAATGGTGCAGGTCCGGGTTGAATTTGGCAGGATTCCCCCGCACACTCACCGGTGCAGGGGTATTCAGGGCAAGCAGAAGCCGGTCGGCCAGGGCCGGATGCTCACGCTGTAAAACTTCTTTGAATGTTTCGAACATGGCAGAAATTACACAATTACTTGTGTACTTTGGGAATCATCTCAGACCCTATCGCCATGAACCCAGCTCAAATTTTGATTGTGTTACTGCAAACATCGCTTAAGACCGGTTGCACTGCTGTCGATCCGGGCATTACCCAAAATCCGGTACAATTGCTGAAGGCGTGCCTGTTTACCGCATTTCTTGTCCTGGTTATGCCTTTTTGGGCGACGTCGCAGCCCGCCGGGGACGTAAACCCTGTTCAGCGTGCTACCAGCACGTCGCTTTCGATCGGGGACGGAAGCAACGCAAATCCTGTCACGCTCACCACCCCTCCCCAAACAAGCGCATCATCCCAATCGGTGCCCACCCGCATCGCCATCATCAGCGACCTTAACGGTCCCTACGGCAGCCTCGACTACGACTGGCATGTAGACTCCACCGTAGCCCGCATCGTACGTATGCAGCCCGATGCCGTCATCCTCTCCGGCGACATGATTGCCGGGCAGGACCGTCGCCTGCCTGACGACCGGTTCCCGGCCATGTGGGCCGAGTTTGATCGCCGTGTAGCCGAACCCCTGCGTCGGGCCGGAATCCCTTTCGGGTTCACCATCGGTAACCATGACGGTTCCCCCTTCGATGCCTTCAACCGGGAACGCGAGGCTGCCCGGGCATACTGGAAACCCGAAAACACCCTGCTCGAAATACTGGACACCGGCGATTTCCCCTTTTATTTCAGCTATCGGGTAAACGATGTGTTCATCATCAGCTGGGATGCTAGCTCCGCCGAAATCAGTGAGCCCACTCTCAACTGGGTCCGGGAGCAGCTTCGCAGCCCCGAAGCCCGTGAGGCCCGCTACCGCATCATGCTCGGGCACCTGCCCCTGTACGCCGCGGCAGTAGGGCGCAATCGCTACGGAGAGATGCTTCGCCAGCCCGATGAACTCCTGGAGGTGATGACCTCCAACAACGTGGATATGTACGTGAGTGGCCACCACCATGCCTATTATCCCGGTCACAAACGCGGTGTAGACCTGCTGCAGACCGGCGCGCTGGGCGGCGGACCCCGACCCTGGCTTCGTTTCGGAGCACCCCCGCAGAAAACATGGAGCCTGCTGGAAATCCCCGCGCAGGCCGATGCCGGGGTGACCATCACCACCCGGGATGCGGAAACCGGCGACCTGATCACCAGTAACGCCCTGCCCCGACACCTGCACGGACTGACCGGGTTCACCATTCGCAGGGATAATCCACCGGCGCAGCGATGGTCGTCTGGCTGGATGACGACCTCATCCGGTTCGGCGGCCGGCATGTTGCCCAACAGCGGAGTCGAAATGCGCCTTCAGGACGATTCCCTGCACCTGGATGTGCACATTCCTGCGGAATTCGCCGCATCCCTGGCCGGTTCCCCGCTGCAATGGCGTATTCACACTACCATCGCCGAGTCCGGGCAGAGCGACACCCTGCACGCCGGAGAAACCATTGTGCCCCATGTACAGCCCCTCATTTACCCGCCCCGACCTACCTTCAGCCAGGTATTTCCGGTCGGACAATTTGACGAGGACGGATTGCGCGGAGGGGTGTATTACCTGACGATGTTTGCCGGAGCAGGGGAACAGCTACGTGCAACCACCCCTATTCGCGCAACGGCCCGCCTCATGCCCGACCCCAACCTGCCGCCCGGTTCCATTCCGCTTCGCTCCGTCAACGTCCAGACCTCCGACAGCCTGCATACCGTACGATGGGAGCGCGCAATCGATCCCGATGGCGACGGCGTGTTCTACACGGTGCGCATTACCGAAGGTCCCGGAAGCACGAGCATATGGCATACCCGCATGGCCGGTCCCAACCCGGAAACCACACTTCCCGTTCTGCCGCGTACGCGTTCCTGGTACCTGGAGCTCATCCCGAACGATGAAAGCCTGCACGGACCGGTAACCGGCTACTGGATATCGCCGTGAGGTCGTAGCGGCTGTATATTGCAGACGCCCCGGATCCTGGTATCACCCCGGGCCAATGTCAGACTATCATCGCACGAATAGCACATCGCCGGTGCGCCCTGCCGTGTATTTGCAACGTCCGTACCGCGCACACGGCTACCAGCCCACACAGCCACCAGCCCACAGGGTTACCAACTCACACGGTTACCAAGCCGATGCCGTGCGCCAGTTAATATGCCACTTCACCGACGGATATGCCCGTTCCCCCGGACCACCCACTTCTCGGTAACCAGCTTTTCCAGGGCGAACGGTCCGCGTGCGTGCAGTTTCTGCGTTGAAATACCGATTTCCGCTCCCAGGCCAAACTCCCCGCCATCGGTAAACCGCGTGGAGGCATTCACATACACCGCAGCCGCATCCACCTCCGACAAAAATCGCTCCGCTTCGGCCTCGTCCTCCGTGACGATGGCCTCGCTGTGCCTCGATGAATACGTCTCGATGTGCTCCAGGGCCTCATCCATCCCCGAAACCACCTTCACCGAGCACTTGAAATCCAGAAACTCCCGACCAAAATCCTCCTGTGATGCCTCCTGCAGATGCGGGTAGCCCAGCACATGCAAAATCGGGTAGGAGAGGGCATCGGCAAAGATCTCCACCCCGTGTTCCGCCATCGGAGCGGTAAGCAGGGGCAGGAGCTCATCCATGGTTGCACGGTCCACCACCAGGGTATCCAGGGCGTTACACACCGATGGTCGCTGCACCTTCGCGTTGACCACAATCGCCGCCGCTTTCTGCACATCCGCGCTGGCGGTCACGTAGGTATGGCACACACCCGCACCGGTTTCAATGGTAGGTACCAGGGCGTTGCGCCGCACATACTGGATCAGCGACTCCGATCCTCGGGGGATGAGGATGTCTACATAGCGGGTTGCAGTGAGCAGCTCCTGCACATGGGCGCGATCGGTAGGCAGCAGCGTCACGGTCTCGGCCGGTACCCCGAATTCCGCCAATACCTCGTGAATGACCTTGACGATGGCTCTGTTGGAGTGCACCGCTTCCTTGCCGCCTTTCAGTACACAACCATTGCCCGACCGCAGGCATAAGGCTGCCACATCAGCGGTTACATTGGGTCGACTCTCGTAAATCACGCCCACCACGCCCAGCGGAACCGTAATTTTCTGCAGGTTGAGTCCCGCCTGGAGCTCCCGTTCCAGCAGCACAGTGCCCGCGGGATCCGGCAGACCGGCAATTTGCCGGAGACTTTCTCCCAGTCCGGCAATACGCTCTGCATTCAGCAGGAGGCGGTCTTTTTTGGGATCGGTGTCCGGCATGGCGTCCAGGTCCTGCTGATTGGCCTGTAGAATGGCCTCTTCCGAAGCCTCCAGGGCGCGCGAGAGCAGTTCGATGAGGTCGCGACGACGTTCGTCTGAAAGCGACCGGACGCTGATGGCAGCTTTCCGGGCTTGTTGCAGCTGGGGGACGATGGTAGGGGTCATAGGTTCAGAAATCTACAGTAAAACAATATGGTTGGTGAGGGTACAAAAACAGGTTGCAGCACCAAATCTACAATAAAACAAAGTCGTTGGCGTGGGTATAAAAACAGGCTGCAGCGCCAAACTTACAATAAAACAATGTCGTTGGCGTGGGCCACTTCCAGGTTCTTCGCGGCTCCGTTTTGGGCAAGTTCGGCCGAGGAGAGTCGGGTCCGGGCTACGCCCAGCACCGGTGAGGGGTCGGGCCCGAGGGCCAGTTCCACTATTTCACCAGCGGCAAAATCGCCCGAAAAACCGGTAACTCCAACTGCAAGCAGACTTTTTCTGCTGCGCAGCGCTTTTTCGGCACCGTCATCCACGGTAATCCGACCCGAGGAGAGTCCGCCGCTGGCCAGCCATCGGTTTCGGGCAGATACAGACACATCGCGGGCGGTGAAAACGGTCCCGGAAGTGCCGTCAACGGCGCGGAGGAGTCCGTCGGGGTGCTGCATGCCGAAAATGCACACTTCGATGCCCATGGTGACGGCCAGTTTGGCGAAGGTGAGTTTGGAGGTCATGCCCCCCAGGCCGAGGTCGGACGTTTCGCGGCGGACCAGCGCGAAGGCGTCGTTGACCTGCTCAACGCGTGGCACAATCTGCCCCTGCTGGTTGAGGAGTCCGCCGGGGGAGGTACACAGCAGCAGGGCTTTGGCCCCGAATCCCGCGGCCAGCAGGGTAGCCAGCTCGTCGTTGTCAGAGAATTTCAGCTCCCGGTCGCTGATGACGTCATTTTCATTGACGATGGGGATGATGCCGCTTTTCCACAGGGTCTCGAAGGTGTCTTTGAGCTGGAGAAACTTGGTGCGGTCGGCAAAATGGGAGCGTTCGCACAGACTCTGGGCAATACTGATGCCGTGCGGGGCAAAGTGCCGGGCGTACAGGCCAACCAGGATGGGATTGCCCACGGCCGCCGCCGCCTTGCGCTGATGGAGGCTGCCGTTGTAGCGTTTGATGGAGCTTTTGCCGGCTCCCACTGCCCCGGACGAAACAATGATAATACGATGACTGCGATGTAACGCGGCCGTTTGCCGGGCAATTTCGGCGATGACGCCCTCATCGGGCTCTCCGGAAGCCTGCGTGATGGAGGCCGTCCCAAATTTTATGACGATGATGTTCACGGTTTACCTGGATATGCTGTAGATGTGATGCCGGGCATAAATGCCTCAGCCCCGGTTTTCCCTGACTGCTGAAAGTACAAAGAATCTGTTAAAGGTGAGGGTGCTTAATCTAATATGCCAGTATCTCCACCAATGCGGGGTTTATGTAATAGTGCCTGCCACGAATTTCCTTTTTCTGCAAGACCTGAAGTTCGGATAATTGATTGAGGTAATTACGAGCCGTATTTTCGGCGTAAAGACCGCGGTTGGTGAGATGGTTAACTTTGATATAGGGCTGGGTAAAAATGGCCTCACAGAGGTCCTCGGGTCGACGCACATCGGTCTGTTCTCGCAATACCTGCAAAATTTCATCTTTGCTGTCTATGATATCATTCACTTTGCGGAGGGTTAGTTTCGAGGTCCATTCCACGGCTTTCAGCATGTAGATGAACCAGCTTTTCCAGTTGCCGTAACGGGACACCCCCGCCAAATTTTCGTAGTAGTCATGCTTGTGTTCCAGTATGTACCGACTCAGATACAGAATGGGTAAATCCAGCAATTGATTTCGGGTGATGATGTGCAGGTTCATGATTCGTCCTGCCCTGCCGTTTCCATCTCTGAACGGGTGAATTACTTCAAACTGATAATGTGCGATACACATTTTTAACAGTATATCATCGGGCTGCGATTGCTCGTCATTCAGAAACTGAATGAGGTTATCCAGTTTCGCTTCCACAATACCTTTTCCACGGGGTGGAGTGTAGGCGGGCTTGCCGGCATTGGGTCCGGTGCCACCCATTCGTATGAACGTCCTGGCAAACGGCGGACGAATTCCATCGCTGCTATCCTGTATGATTTGATACAGTTTGATAAAGTATTCCCGGTCGAACCGGCCTTTTTCTTTCAGGTAGTGATATCCGGTCCAAAGGGCTTCGCGGTACCGTAAGACTTCCTTTGCCGGACCGGGTGCTTCGCTATCTATTTTTGAATCGCTGATGGCTCTGTAAAGCTCATCATCTGTGGTGAATACATTCTCGATGGCACTCGAGACTTTTGCTTCCTGCAGGGATATGGAATTGATGAGCATGCCGGGATTCGGAATAGCAATGCTGCGACCGGCGAGCATAGCCAGTGCTTCCTTGGCTTTCCCAAGTTGTTCATAAATATCGACGTCCCGATACAGAGAAGGTGCAATCGGCAGAAGGGGGAGCCCATTCCAGGGTTGATTGCGATCAGGATTGACGGGATACGTCTGTATTTCTGGCATTAAAATACCCTAAATTTAATGTTTGTTCACTAATGTAACATCAAAATAAGGTATTCCTGCTATACATACATTAAAAATTGGATGTTTTAATGTATGACTGAATTTTTGGCATTAATTTGCCTGAAAGGTCGACTCATACACGTTCCAATCTCGCGGTGTGCCTTGAAAACCCGTATTTAGTTCAAGGTCAAGTGCTATCAAAGCCCATAAAAAGCCTCAACCCCATAAGACCGTCCAAAGCCCGCAGCCTGGTTCAGGCTCGCGGCACGATCAAAACCCGGCTGCGTGGTTCATGCCGCGGGGATCGGCGCCGGTCTGGATCCGCCCCCCCTCGTCAACCACAATGCAGTTGGCCTGGCCGGTGTAAAAACGGCGCGGACTCAGCTCGTGGCCATACCACTCCAGCCGGTCGCGGGTGGCTTTGTTGAAGGTGTAGGGCTCAAAGTACAGTCGATCCGGCATCCACTGGTGGTGAAAGCGCGGTGCCGCAACGGCCTGCTGCACATTCATGCCAAATTCGGCGATGTTCAAAAAGACCTGCAATACGGTGGTCATGATGGTGGACCCTCCCGGCGTTCCCAGCACCATCTCCAGCCGACCGTCGCGCGTGACGATGGTGGGCGTCATACTGCTGAGCATGCGCTTGCCGGGTTCCACGGCATTGGCCTCGCCCCCAAGCAGCCCGAACTGGTTCGGTACTCCCGGCTTGATGGAGAAGTCGTCCATTTCGTTGTTCATCAGAAACCCGCCACCTGTGATGCTCACAAACGAGCCGTATCCGCTGTTCAGCGTAGTGGTCAGCGAGACCGCATTCCCGTCGTTATCGACCACCGAAAAGTGCGTCGTATTCCAGGACTCGCTGGCAGCAACGGGATTGCCATGGCTCACCTCGGCGCTGGGCGTGGCCCGGGAGGGATCAAACGACCGCATCCGGTCGCGATTGTACGCCGGTGTGAGCAGCTCCGCCCGCGGGACATCGTAGAAATCGGGATCGCCCAGGAACTCGGCGCGGTCGGCATACACCCGCCGACTCACCTCGGTAATCAGATGAACGGTTTCGGGCGAGTTATACCCCATTCGCTCCAGGTTGTAGGGCTCCAGTTTTTGCAGCATCTGCCCGATGGCGATGCCCCCGCTGCTCGGCGGACCCATCAGATGCACGGTGTAGTCGCGGTATTGAACCTGCAGCGGCTCCCGCCACACACTGCGATAATTGGCCAGGTCTTCGTGGGTGAAAATGCCGCCATTCTCCTGCATTTCCCGCACCATGAGGTCGGCCGTTTCGCCGGCATAAAACCCGTCCCGACCTTCATCGGCAATGCGCTGGAGGGTCCGGGCGAGGTCGGCCTGAACAAAAAGCTCGCCCTCGGTGAAATCGCTGCCGTCAGCTTTGGTGAAATACTGCCTCGAACCTTCAAACTGTGCAAATCGGTCGCGACCGCGATTCAGCGCTGCCGCCTCACGCCAGCTCAGCCGGAATCCATCCCGCGCCAGCCGGATTGCCGGCTCCATGACCACCTCCAGCGGCAAGGTGCCGAAGCGGTCCAGCGCAGTAATCATGCCGTCCACCGTGCCGGGAACCCCCGACGCCAGATGCCCGAAGGTGCTGAGCCCGTCAATCACATCCCCGTTTTCATCCAGATACATATCGCGGTGGGCCGCCAAGGGCGCCATTTCCCGGAAATCCAGGGTGTGTACACTCCCATCGGCACTGCGAAGCACCAGAAATCCGCCTCCGCCCAGATTGCCGGCCGCCGGGAAGGTCACAGCCAGGGCAAATTTAACGGCCACGGCCGCATCCACCGCATTTCCGCCCTGTCGGATGATCTCGATGCCGGCATCGGAAGCCTCCTGCGTGGCACTGACCACGGCGGCATTAGCGTAGATTTTTGGGAACCCGACCTGGCCTTGTACAGGGGCGGAGAACAGCAGCAAAGACAGCAGCAGGCATGCATGGAACTTTTTCATGGGAGAGGGTCTGCAGATGGAGGGGAATCCGACGGAGGTGGTCATACCCCGACGGGTTAAATCGACATGGTCAACGGGCCGGCAAACGGTGTAGTACTCTTGCGCGCACAACCAGACCAGCACCACGAAAGGTCTGAAATTTGCCCGCAAAATGGTAATAAAATATCAGCACAGCCCTTGCAAGGTCGCTGCCTGACAAAAAATCTCTATATTATCCACAATATTCAGGTCAAAAGCCCGGCAACCTTTCATGGTGTAATCGGGTTTATCTGCTCAGGCAGCGCATCATAACCATGTACTTGTTGCCGGCAAAAGGCCCACCCCGCCTGGCCCGACAACCCTTATTCCTTAACCTTATGTCTTTTACCCCGGTCCGTGCCCTGGGCACTTTCCTGCTGGCACTCGTCATGCCTGCAACCGCGCTGCACGCGCAATCGGTCTTTACCGTTAACGAGTCGGTCATTTTCCGTCCGGCTCCCGATGAGCATCAACGCCTCGCCATCGATATGGACGCCGGCTTTGTTGCCACTCCACCCGATGCCGGTGAGATCATTACCATGCCGCTGGACGGCGTTGAACGCAGCTTCCGTGTCACCCGGAAAACCCAGTATGTGCCCGGCGTCTGGTCGGTCATCGCCCGCGATGTGTACAATCAGAGCCGCTACGCAACGCTTACGTTCACCGACGACCAGCTGACCGGGAAAATACTCTCCCTGGCTGATGAACAGGTCTTTCACCTCGGCACCGATCCGCAGTCGTCTTCCAAATACCTCTCCCGCATGCGCAACGACCGCCTCCTGCAGGTGAGCTGCGCCGTGGATGAGTCGCTGCAGCCGGAAACCTTCGACCTGCATCCTGTACGTGCCGCTCAGGTCGACCTCCGCGAGATGATCAACACCCCCTCGCCCCTGAAATCCGTCATTCCCAACCTCCCCGTGCAGTCGTTCGACGGTCTGCTGGGTGAGGAGGTCGTGCTGGACGTAATGATGGTTCATACGCAGGCCGCGGCCAGTGAGGCGTTTATCCGTGCCGGTATCACCATCGATATGGCCATTGCCCAGACCATGACGCTCTCCCAGCTGGCCCTGGACAATTCAGAGACCGGCATTACCCTGCGCCTGGTTCACACACACCAGACATCCTACAACAACGATCTGCTGGTGGGCATGGAAGTGCACCTGCGACGGATTACCACCGAAACGGGTGTTTTCCGCGTGAGCGATACCAATGAGCACGATAATTTCATGGATGAGGTGCATACCCTGCGACGGGAACACGGTGCGGATGTGGTTGCGCTCTATGTTCAGGACAACTCCAGCACGCTGGGGATTGCCTGGAGGCTCTCCAACTATGCCGGCTCACCCCGACTCGGTTTTTCGGTGAACAGCATCCGGGCTTTCAATACCTTCACCGTCATCCACGAAATCGGTCATAACCTGGGCGCTGCCCACGGTCGGACCCAGAGCCAGAACGCGGCCAGCCTCTCCGGCGGATTGTTCGAATACTCGACCGGCTGGCAGTATTTTGCCCCATCGCCCAATGCCGACAGCGATCCCCTCCGGCAGATGCGTCACACCGTCATGCATTACGGTTCATCAGGTTCCATTTCCTACCCGGGTTTCTCCAATCCGGATGTGAGTTCCGAGGGTGGTTTTACCGGTTCCCGCGGTGTAACGCCCGGTCCGGCTGACAATGCCCAGGCCCTGCGACAAATCAAGCATACCGTGGCGGGCTACCTGCCAACTATCACTGACGCACCCGCAGCGCAGATAACCGAGGTTCCCGTGGATGCCATTGTGGGCGAGGGTCGCTCGGTTCGGGTTCATATTCCGGTCAGCAACAACGGCGACTCACCGCTGCGATGGTCGGCCGAGGTGGTTCCGGGCGTTGAGTCTGTAACCCCGCCGCCAGCGAAGCAAGGAGCCCCCGCGGAGACGACTGAGGCTGTGGAGGTGCTCTACGAAACCGGGTTTGAGTCGACCGAGGGATTTGCAACCGGTACGTATGAAGCGCACCGGCAGCTTCGCACGAACAACGCCACCCGCTCGTTTGACATTGCCAACGTGAACGCGAAAGACGGAAGCCAGCATTTTCGAAATCGGTCTATTGCAGCTGCCTCTGCCGGAGAATTTGTATCGGCTGTAACACCGTTGTTTGGTCGCGGACAGGTGGGCGCCTACACCGCCTCCTTTGATATGTACCTGAGCGGGGACGCCTCTTCCCGGTACGATGTCTATATTTACTCGGCGCAAACCGGGGGGATAGCCGGCGGGTTTGTGATCACGAATGACGGACTGATGTACTTCCGGGTCGCCATCGACGGCTCGGAGACGTTTGGTCGGGGCAATGATACCCCGCAATTGGAGCTGAACCGCTTTTACCGGGTTGATATTGCCGTCAACGCCGAGGAAAATACCCTGACCTACGCCCTGGACGGGGTGGAATTTGCACGGGTTCCCATGCTGCAGCACCGGACCTTCGACTACATCCTCTTTGGACGGGTCGAGCAGGATGCCGATGATTTCATGGACATTGACAACCTTCGGGTGACCCGTTTGTTTTCAGGTTACTCCTGGTTGTCGTTTGCCGAGCCGGCCGGCACCATAGCCCCGGGCGAAACGGGTTACGTTGCTGTTGATCTCGATGCGGCAACGCTGACGGAGGGTGAAACTCTGGAAGGTAACATCGTTATCCGCACCAGCGATCCGAACAATCCGACCGTAACCCTGCCTGTGCGCATAACCGTGGCCGACCCAACTTCCGCAGATGCCGCGGAATCCCTTCCGGCTCAGATTGCCCTTAGCCAAAACTTCCCGAATCCATTTAATCCGGCTACTACAATTACCTATGCCTTACCCGAAGCCATGCCGGTCACCCTGCGCATCTATGATGTCACCGGTCGGGTGGTGGCTGTTTTGGTTGACGAGGTGCGCGCCGCCGGGGAGCATCAGGCCCGATTCGACGCCCGGGAGCTGTCGAGCGGTCTGTATATGTACGAACTCAGTACGCCTCAAACCCGCATCACCCGGAAAATGATGCTGGTGAAATAACGATGGAATTCGCTCCTGTTATACACGGTCTTTACTCTGAACATAGGTGCACATGACGAACAACGAAACCCTTATTCAGCTGTTTATCGAGCTGGCCGGCATCCCCGGGAAGTCGCTCAACGAGGCCGCCCTCGCCGCGCATATCCGCCGGCGGCTTGACGGACTTCCCTTCACCGTTGAAACCGACGACGCCGGACGGGCGCTGGGTGGCAACACCGGTAATCTGCTGATTAAACCCGCCCATTTTGATCCCGCCAAACCCGTGCGGGTGTATATGGCGCATATGGACACGGTGCGGGATACTACGGGAATCGGCATTCTGCGTGACAAGGGCAAAATAACCAGCGATGGTACCTCCCAGCTGGGCGCCGACAACCGTGCCGGTGTGGCGGTGCTCCTGCAGCTGCTTCTGGATGTTACTCTGAGCCCGCCCAATTACATGGTTGTTTTTACCATCGCCGAGGAAATCGGTCTGAAAGGTGCCGAGCTCCTGGATTTCGGCGGGTTGGATGTAGAGGCGGTATTCGTGTTCGACAGCTCCCGCCGGCCGGGCGCCTACATCCGCACCTGCGCCGGCAAATTTCGTTTCGAAGCCCGGATTAAAGGTCGCGCTGCACACAGCGCCGTGGCCCCGCAGGAGGGGATATCGGCCATTATGGTCGCCGCCGAAGCCCTGCAGGGCGTTACCATCGGCAAGCTCGATGAAATGACGACCATCAACGTAGGTACCATTCACGGAGGGGAGGCCAACAACATCGTAGCACCGCTTTGTGTAGCCACCGGAGAGGTTCGCTCCGAGACCATGGATGCCGTTGCAACCCACCTCGACCGTATTGAAACGGCCTTTGCCACGGCCTGTGAACGTCATGGCGCATCGCTTGAGTTCATCCGGACCAAAGACTTCGCACCCTTCGATCTGGATCCGGACTCCCTGCTGGTCCGCACCCTGGAAGAAGCTATACACCGCGCCGGCGCTGCCGTTGATCCGCTGCGCTACTCCGGCGGCAGCGACGCCAATGTACTCAATGAGCGCGGGTATGCGGCCGTGAACATCGGCATCGGCGCCCAGAAACCCCACGCCGATGATGAGTTCATTCTGGAGGAAGACCTCGTTACGGCCTGGCGGATTGCGCAGAACCTGATGATTATGCACAGCGAACAGGGACAAAGCAATCGGTTCTGAGGGATAATCCTGTTTCGGGACAGCGCCGGCACGGATACCCGCTGCCGGGCGACGTTCCCGAAGTCCATCGATTGCCTGCCGCGGCCAGATCAGCGGGCCCGGCCGACCGGTTTACTTCACAAAACTCACGGTCCGGCTGTCTGAAAAGCCTGCGTCACCCTGAAGTCGTACCAGGTACACGCCACTGGCAGCCTCGCCCGGAGAAAAAACAGCCTGATGCTCGCCTCCGTTGTGCAGCCCGCTGGCCAGAAGTCGTACTGACCGACCGGTCACATCAAATACTTCCAGGCGTATGTGCATGGTATCGGGAACCCGGTACCGCACCGTTGTTGACGGATTGAACGGATTGGGCGAGGGGGGAAGCAGCTCCAGTTCACGGGGCAGTGCCGATTCCTCATCTTCCAGATGTACGCCCGTTTCGGCTGGTTCAAACACGGCACGCAGGTGCAGCGCAGTCTCCAGCTCAATGGCAATCAACGCCCCGGTTTCAGGCACAGACGCCGAGCCGCCGACCACCTCCCATCGTACAAACCGATGTCCGGGCGCGGCAATAGCCTCCAGATTTACGGGTACTTCGCTGAAATAAATCCCTTCCCAGGGGTAGGCGACACCGTCATGCACACCGGCCAGTGCCGTATCAATAACCAGGGTATTAACCCGAACCCGGCCACCTCGTTCATCGCTCACATCAACGGTAAGTCTGCGCTCTTCGCCGGCATCCAGCTCATTGCCCAGATGGGCGCGCAGGGCGTCTTCACGAAGCAGGGCAAAGGTGCGCATCCGGTTAATTTCTTCCTCCCAGGCCTGCAGCGATGCGGGCTGATTCCATCGCCGGCTATGCTCATCCATGTGCGGACGATACTGCGCGGCGAGGCTGTCCAGCACGGCCGTAACGCGCTCCGCTTTGAACGCTGAGTTGAGTAAATCCGCGTAGCGGTTGATGAACTCGTGGCGAAAACGCTCGTTGATCAGCAGCGAGCGCAGCATGAAGGTAGACCGACGTGGGTTGGGCCAGCCGGTGAAGACTTCTTCCAGGGCGAAGGCGATGGTGTTGTGGCCGGCATCGTTGCCCCCGTGCGGACGCTGCCCGAAGTTGGTGCCGGACCCTTCTACATAGTCGAAGTTTAGCCCGAAACCGAAGTCCGTATCAAATACCATCCATCGCCACCGGCCGTCGCGAACGTTGGCCGTGCGCGGCATGGGGCCCTGCCGAAGGCTATCCAGATGGGTGAAGTTGTAGCGCCAGAAGAGTTTGTTGTTGCCGGGCCAGTCGGTGTTGCGGAAATAGATCTGGGCGGCATTGTAGTCGGTGAAGTTGCGCAGGTCCATTTTCTCACCGATTTCAGCGATGCGCGCATCGTTCATGAAGGTAACCACGGTGCTGAACATGCGGAAGAGCTCCCGGAAATGCTCCAGTCCTTCGGGATTGTCGCGGGCCACGGCGAAGTAATCGTACCCTTCGGGCAGGAAAGCCGGACCCAGAAAGGTGGCCTGATCGGTGTCAATGCCGTAGTGCGATTGCAGGTAGCGCTCATCGAACCGGTCGCGGATGTTTTTGATGCCCCAGAACTCGCCGTTGATGAAGACCACAGCCGGCCGACCGTGCTGCACATCCAGTTCCGTGCTGCCGATGAGGAGCTGCTGCATGAACAGGTCGCGCAGCATGGATTCGCTCCAGTCGTTGCCGGAGTTGCGCAGCAGCAGGCGTTTATACCGCGCTACCGGCTTGTCGGCAAAGAAGGGATAGTTGAACCAGGTCTGGCCGTACTCGTTACGGGCGTAGAGTCGGAGGGTTTTCAGGGGACGGTTCCGCGAGGTGCCTCCATGGATGCGTGCGCCGGCTCCGTGTGAAAGGATTCTGCGACCATCGGCTTCGAAGAACTCCAGATGAATGGGTCGCTCCCAGTCCGCCCCGCGACGATCATAATTGGGAATGCTGTCAGGCAATCCCCGTACATAAATTCCGGTTTCATCGCTGAAAAAATGGTCGGGATCTACCGATATCGAGAACACAGGCAGCTGGTAGCGCCCGGCCCCTTCAGGGTGGATGAAGTAGGTGGAGGTGTTCACCGGACTGGTCCATCCGGCGTCGTCAACGGCAACGGCCCGTACTACGGTGCCTTTGAAAACCGGTCCGCGCGGCGGCAGCCATTCTTCGTTGTAGGGGTTACCCGGCGGAACATCGTTGGTGGGAATCAGGGAGTATACTTCCGGGTCAGCAGTTCGGTCGCGCAGGGTAATCGGACCGCTGTAAACCGGGGAGGAGGGCCCGGGCGTAGTTCCGTCCAGCGTGTAATGAATCACAACATCACTGCGGGGATGGGAAAGCTGCAGCGACTGCTCCGTAGCGTAGAATCCCGCAGACAGATTGAAAATCGGGGGAACAGACTGGGCCAGCAGCGTGCCGGAAAGCAGTACATAGCAAAGTGTCAGCAGGAGTCGGGATTGCATTAACATCAAATAACGAGCGTTGAAATTGTTTCCGGCCGGAATCACCACAAAATACACCTTTTGCCTGTAATCTTTTTTTACTTGGCAAACCGCCGTTAATTCGGCAAATTCAACCGCATAACCTGGTCGATCCATTTAATTGCTAATCCTATGAAAATAGTCAGCATATCGGCGCTCTTCGCCCTGTTTGCCTTCGCCTGCGGCGTTCCGTCCGACGAGACTTCAACCTCCTCTCCGCAAACCCAGAAAGAATACGCGCTCGTGATTCACGGGGGAGCCGGGGTAATTTCCAGGGACATTTCCGATGAGGTGCGCGAGGGATACCTGGCATCCCTGGAAACCGCCGTCAGAGCGGGCGAGGAGATGCTGCGTGAGGGTCGCTCTGCACTGGATGTTGTGGAGGCGGTGGTGATGATCCTGGAGGATGATCCCCGCTTTAATGCCGGCGTGGGCGCTGTATACACCAGCGAAGCCGTTCATGAGCTGGATGCCGCTATCATGGACGGAAGGGATCTGAACGCCGGTGCCGTAGCAGGACTCCGAACCGTGCGCAATCCCATTTCCATGGCCCGCTACATTATGGAAGAAACCCCGCATGTCTTTTTTGCCGGAGCGGGAGCAGAGCAGCTGGCCGATCAGACCAGCCTTGAGCGGGTAGACAATACCTTTTTCAACACAGAAATTCGCCGTAATCAGCTCGACCGTGCCCTTCAGCGTGCCGCTCAGCAGTCTGGGGTTCCTGCCGGGGTACACCGGGGATATGCCGCAGCAGAGACAACCGGCCATCCGACCACCCCACAGACCAACTCCCCAGGGGCACTCCATAGCACCCCGTCTGCGTCCGGATCCGGTACTTTCAGCGAGGTCATTTTCCTGGAGGAGGCCGACCGCTACGGAACCGTCGGTGCCGTGGCGCTGGACCGGGATGGGAACCTGGCTGCAGCCACCTCTACCGGAGGCATGACCAACAAGATGCCGGGCCGCGTTGGCGATGTGCCCGTCATCGGGGCGGGAACCTATGCCGATAACCGAACCGCCGCCATATCAGCTACCGGTCATGGGGAGAAGTTCATCCGAAACGTGGTAGCCTACCAGATTGCGGCCGGTATCGAGTTCGACGGGTTAACCTTGCAGGAGGCCGCTGACCGTGTGATCAACGGCAAACTGGATCAGGGCGATGGAGGCATTATTGCTGTCGACCGGTTCGGTACCATTTCAATGACCTTTAACTCGCCCGGCATGTTCCGGGGCGCCATCGACTCCCAGGGGTATTTTGAAGTGGCTATCTGGGAGTGACCTCAGACCCGGTGAGCGGCAGTAAAATGGTGAAGGTGGTCCCTTCGCCTACCTCGCTGACAACCTGAATGGCCCCGCCCATGGCCTCAACCTGATTTTTTACCATGAACAGCCCCAGTCCTTTGGAGTCCTGGTGTTCATGAAACGTTTTATACATCCCGAAAAGGGTGTTCTGATGGCGATTGAGATCAATTCCAATGCCATTGTCGGTGACCGTTATAACATGGTGGTCTTCATCACGCCATGCTGCAACGCGAACCTCAGAATCGCGTTCATGAGATCGGTACTTAATAGCATTGGTCAGCAGATTCAGGATAATGCTCTGCAGATAAGACGGAATTACCCGAACCGTGTACCCCTGCTGCACATCGTTATGCAATGCTACACGGGCATCCTGTGCCAGCAGGGAAATACTGCTCCAGGTACTCTGAACGTGTTTATGCAAATCAAGGTCGACCCGCGCGGCATTGCCTTTAATGCTCATATCCAGTACAGCATTCAGATCGGTAATGGTCTCCTGCAGTTTGAGCGATGAAGCCTGAAGCAGCTCCACATAAGGATTGCTCATCAGTTCCGGATTCTCCATCTCCAGCAGGTTCAGAATACCAATCATGTTGGCACTGTGGGAACGTAGGTTATGGGAAACAATATGGGTGAAACTGGTCAGCCGACTGTTCTGCTCCTCCTTTTCGGTGAGTAACAATCGGGTGTCTTCCATGAGTTGTACTTTTTCCGTGATGTCTTCCTTCACGGCTACATAATGGGTAATCTCGCCTTCATCATTTTTAACGGGAGATATGGAGGCCGACTCCCAGAACAGTTCGCCGTTTTTCTTACGGTTGTGAAACTCGCCGTGCCAGACATGACCGGTTGTAATACGTTTCCAAAGATTGTTGTAAAATTGGGGACTTTGCTTGCCGGATTTCATGAACCGTGGATTCCGACCCATCACTTCTTCCGGCGAATAGCCTGAAATCTCACAGAAAGCTTTATTCACATATTCCAGGCTGCCATCCAGATTGGTAACCATCACACTGGCCGGACTCTGTTCAACCGCCTGTGAAAGTTTCCTGATTCGCTCCTCATCGGCTTTTCGCTGGGTGATGTCGATGCCGATGCACTGAATTTCAACAGGGGCTCCGTGAGGGTCAAGAATACATGCGAAGTCCCACAAGGTGTGCATCAGACTGCCATCCGGCAATTTTTTTTGCAGCTCAATCTGCATTATCTGATCCGGCGCGGCAATCAGGGCATGAATCAGCCCGATTACTTTTTCATGATCACCGTGGTAGATTGCATTCATGCTGCTGGTACCCAGCAGGGTATCCAGTCCGCTGTGGAGGTGCGAAAAAGTGTTAAGAAAGGTTTCGTTGGCATAGGTGTAATCCCCCTTCAGATCGGTGCGAATTACGTACGAAGACTGCGAGGATACCAGACTGCGCAGCTTGGCCTCGCTGGACTGCAAATCTTTTCTGGTTGCGTCAAGTTCCAGAATTATTTGTCGTAACTCCTGCTCTGTTTTTTTAAGAGCGAGGTTGTTTTCCATCAGTTCGGTTACGTTCTGATGAGCGCCGAGCATGCGAACCGGCTTACCGTTCGCGTCACGAAGAGCTTTACCCCTACAACGAACCCATACCGTCTTCCCGGACTTACCAGTATATCTGACGATCTGGTCGTAGGGGATTTCCGGATTTCCCAGATGTGCCCCGATACGCTTTTTGGCTTCCTCAAGGTCTTCGGGGTGAATGAGATTTTGCCAGGAAGCGACCTTATGGGGCATTTCCGATGGAGTATACCCGAGGGTGGTCCAGAATTTGGCGTCCATCCACTCATCTTCCGGCGATTCCAGGTCCCAGTACCACAAACCGTCCAGCGTAGCTTCCTGTATAAAACTAAAAATATGGTCTTCTTCCCTGACCAGAAGGTATAATTCTTTTTGGAGGTAGTTCATTTTTTCATCACCAAAACTTCACAAGCCAGCTATTTAGCAACTTCCGACAATCGATATTATCGAAATATTCCATCAATAACTTTAGTTTTATCATATAGGGTAAACTTATTGCCGGGCCGATTGGCTTTTGGCACGAAATTGATCAATATTGCTGCCACCCGATTATAACTATGCGATGTGACCCCAACTATGTTGTCTTTGCAACACCTGTTCTACCGACCGTTTCCGGTCAATTACTTCATACGGAAACCTGAAAAAAGAGCGCCTCTTCTGGCACTTATATCGCTGCTGTTCGTGCTGGTATATCGTCCTTTAGGGTCTTATCCCGGTGCATATTTTGGCTATGAAATTACCATGACCATGTATGCGCTTTGCGTGGGTGTTGCTGCTTTTGCCTCATTCAAACTAATCCACTTGCTTCGCGGGGATGATGCCACCGAACCCTGGACCTTGCTCTCGGAGCTGCTATCTGTCGGATTCGTTCTGATCAACCTGGGTACTGCGGTGTTTTTGTCGGCTTTCCTGCTGGAAGAATCTGCCCCCCGCTGGAATTGGGATACCTACGCCAATTCGCTTCAGAATACCGCCTTAATTACGGGTATTCCTATGGTTGCAGCTACTATCCGGCAGTTCAAAACCCTGTTTTCGTATGCCGGCGGACAGGAAACGGTGAATCTGGTTAACATCCCCAAAAGCGGTGATCCACAAATAATAATTCAGACGCCTCTGAAAAAAGATGATCCTGTTTTCAGGGCCTCCCAACTGCTGTATGCCGAGGCAGACGGGAATTATGTTAAGTTTCATTTGCTGGAAGCGCATGAGTATGGTCGTACCGACGAACGGTACGGGGGCAGTACCCCTGCCGGAAGTCGAACCATGGCAGGTAGAGCGGACGAGAGGTATTCAGGTGGTGATGAGGATAGTGCCAAGGTAAGCCATACGCACGGACCCGATGCACCCATCCTCAAAGGTCGGCTAAAAGTACATGTAAAGACGGTCCGTATTTCAGTAGACAGCCTGGAAGAACAACTCAAACCATACCCCGTTTTCATGCGCACCCACAGGGCCTTTATCGTGAACCTGCGCCATGTTAGGGAGGCATCCGGCAACACACTCGGACTGCAGTTAAAGCTCTCCCATAGTGCCGATGAAATCCCGGTCTCCCGAACAAACGTAAAACGGTTCAGAGCGATGTTCAAGACCGCCAACGCCTGACCACTCGTCCCAAAATAATGACGAGAACATCCGCATAGATTCAACCGGAGTATAACCTTATCGGCTTTGCCATTCTGGTTCAGGGTGAACGTTGGATTCAACCGAGGCTCCGGCACCGTACGACCAAATTTTGCAGACAGAAACACTGCCGAAACGCCGCACCTAAACAAAAAAGGCCTTGCAACTCATTGAATTACAAAGCCTTAATTTTTCTTGTGTGCCCTGGACTGGACTCGAATTGTACTTTCCGTTGCTTATCTCATGGTGACATAACCGGCTAAAAAGCACATTTAGCGGATATTTTGCGGTTAATTGCTTTCACTTCACGCAATAGTATGTATATTCCATTGGTAACAAGATTGGTAACACGGTTTCAGAGCCGTCAGCCTATTACCATACTAATATAGTTAAGTCTTTCCAGACGAAACTTTCCCGATGTAAATACACAGACCATGAGTATCACAGTTAGACCATACTTACTTGAAAGACGAAAGAAGCGGAACGGAGAATATCCGGTCTATATCAGGGTGACTCAGCACGGCAAGTATAGCCTGGTTTCAACCGGAATCAGCGTTGAGAAAACGTTTTGGGATCCGAACAAAGGCAGGGTAAAAACGGCTCATCCGTTGGCCAAAACTTTCAACCGTACAATTCAGTTGAAATTGCACCAGGCTCAAGAGGCCGTTGTAACGGATCCGACAGCGAGCCGGCATTACATTGCTAATCTGCTGAAAGACGGTGATACAAAGGATTTCAAAGGCATTGCGCTGGAAGTCGCTGAGAAACTTGCAAGCGATGGAGGTTATCACCGGCCAAAGCAGATACGCTATGCAGCTGAACGGATGGAGGAGCTGCGAGGCAAGGGCATTTCCATTGATAGCATAACTCCCGATGTAATCAACGAATATCAGCGGTTTCTAATGACCGAGTACGGCAACCACCAAAACACGGTGAGAAAGTATATTTCATGCCTGAAAAATGTATTCAGCTATGCCCTGGCAAACAGCTACACTAAAAATGATGTATTTGCCTCTTCAAAAGTTGAGATTGTAAGCTCAGTAGAAAACAAAAAGCAAGCTCTCTCACCGGAGCAGGTTAAGCGCATCGAGAGCCTTGACATTGAGACAGGCTCCCTGGTATGGCACGTTCGGAACTACTTTCTATTCAGTATGTATAACGCTGGGATCCGGTTCACAGACTTTGCAACGCTGCGCTGGAATAGTATTGTAGACGGCCGGCTCATCTATACAATGGGAAAGACAGAAAAGAGCAAGAGCATTGCACAGACCAGCAAGGCATTGAAAATACTCGAGTATTACCGTACCGATGAAATCGCTCCGGATGATTTCATTTTCCCGATCATTAAAGACAAAAGCCTCACCGGTCGAGAGCTGAAACGCAAGGCTCATTCAGCCAATGCTCAGGTAAATCTGCTGCTGAAAGAATTGCAGAGTATGGCCGGTATTCAAACAAACATCGCTTTCCACATCGCACGGCATACGTTCGCACGCTGGGCACGGTCTCTGAATATGGATATTGATTGGATTGGCTCCGCATTAGGCCACAGCAAGAGAGCCACAACGGAGCGGTACCTGGCGAGCCTATCGGAGTACAATATAGATGATGGACTGAAAAGTATATTCGATGAGGATGGAATCTAAAATGTTTTGTTCAAGTGTCATTATTGACATTTTTGACAGCCAACAATTACACCACCATTGAAATCAGGCCATACGAGCCGATTTCATAAATCACACCAAACCACACCACACCATGAGCAATAGAGAATACGAATTTGAACGACAGCGTAGGAAAATGAGAGAAATCTTTGGAGGTTTCGCAAAATTCGTCAATAGCGAAGAATATGTAAAAAAAGCAATCCCTGAATTAATTGATAAGGTTTATCAGGGCGGAAGTAAGTTAGTGCACATCGAGCATGGTGCACAATTGGCTTATGAGCGATGGACTGACTTAATAGATGTAATTGAGCGTTACATCTCACGTACTGATAACGAAGCGTTGGTTAAGCACCTAAGAGATCAAATTAATTACATTAAATCAGAGAGAGATTTACTATACAGCCGTTATGCGAGTATAATTGACAAAGATGAGCAGCTATTCAGCTCAGTTTGGAATGATAACCCAATTCTAACGGAGCACATGAATGAGCGATTACGGCAGAGGTATCGTGAGCCGGACTCTTTTTTCGAGCTGGCTAACTGGTACTATCAGAGCCGATCGGATGGTGAAACCTGGAAGTCTGTATTTGCAAAGATGAATTCCGAACAAACTGAGCTGGGGATGGAAAAGAGATACACAACATTTGAGTCTTTTCAGTCAGCGTTAAAAAGATACAGACGTAACAAAAGTACCCTAAAATAGTAACCCCGTTACCTCAATAACGGGTCTTAATTGCTTTAAGTTTGATGCAGTTACAATAACCGCAACAAATATGAAGCATTATGACGGCCTACATTGCCACACATGATGAGCTTGAAAAAGCAATCGAGAAAGCGCTCGCTAAGGTTGTCGAGGATCGGCTCCCCGAGTTGATCCAGGAGGCAACGAGCAAGCCCTGGCTGAACACATCTGAGCTCATCGAGTTGACCGGATGGAGCTCCAGGACTATACAGAATATGCGAGACCGTAACGAGATACCATTCTCGCAGCACGGTCGCAAAATATTGTACCCGAGAGTCGAAATTATGCGATTCATCCGGTCAATAGAAGTCACACCACGTACTAAATAACCACACCATGATCACACCTGAAACGTTGAAAGAGCACGTTAACGGAGTGGCAACCCAGGCCGACTCACCACACGGCCAGCCAATAGTTGCTGCTGCACTCCGGAAACTGCTATCAAGTATACCCGAGAAAGTTGATTTCCGTAACCTGGCATTTCCGGAGGAGGCTGCCGAAAGACACGAGAGAGACGAGCTGTTTAAATACCTTGCTGATAAGCCTATAAAAGGTACCAACCAGGAGCGGAAAGAGAAATCGGAACGGATGCAAAGCCTACAAAAGCGTATCGAGAGCCGAAGAGTTACCGATCAGCACCGTATAGTAATTGCCATTGAAATCATACTCGAGACGGCCACAGAAAACGGCTGGGGTCTATGTATGCACCAGGGTTACTACTACGTTTACACCGGCACGCATTGGGTCCGTGTTGATGAGCCTGAGCTGAAAAATTTCATTGGCGAGGCAGCTGAACGCATGGGTGTTGAAAAGCTCAAATCCAGGTATTACGAATTTAAAGACAAGCTATTCAAACAGTTTGCAACAAGCGCTCACCTACCGGCTCCGGAGTATGATGCTGAAATTGTACTCATTAACCTGGCCAATGGTACGTTTGAAATCACTCCAAAGTACCAGGAGCTCAGACCACCAAAGGCAGTAGATTTCCTCACCTATCAATTGCAATTCCGGTACGACTCCAAAGCAAAGGCTCCGCAATTCCATAGGTACCTGGAGGAGGTTCTGCCGGATCCGGAGAGCCGTAAAGTGTTGGCTGAATTTATGGGTTATCTGTTTACCCGAGGCATGAAGCTGGAAAAGGTGCTGTTTCTGTATGGAGCCGGTCGAAACGGCAAATCCGTGTTGTTTGAAATTATTCGGGCAATGCTGGGCGATGAGAACATCACCTATTACAGTCTATCGAATCTGACCGATGAGTCCGGATATTACCGAGCCAAACTATCAGGTAAGCTGGTTAATTGGGCATCTGACATAGGTGACCGACTCCAAAGCAATACATTTAAACAGCTGGCATCCGGTGAGCCGATAGAGGCACGGTTACCGTATCGAGATCCATTCATGCTCACCAATGTTTGCAAGTTTGCTTTTAACACAAACCAGCTGCCGGCCGATGTCGAGCACACAGCAGCATACTTTGAACGGTTTCTAATCATTCCGTTCGATGTCTATATCAAACCTGAAAACAGGGATCCTGATCTGCCGAAAAAGATTATCCACCGAGAGTTGCCTGGCGTATTCAATTGGGTGTTGGATGGACTCTCACGACTATTGCAGCAGGGCGGTTTCAGCCGTTGTGAGGCATCTAACAAAGCACTTGAAACCTACAAAAAGGAGGCCGACTCCGTTGCGATGTTCGTTGATGAGCGAAATTTTAAGCCTCATACTGAGCACTACAAAGGATCTCAGGAGTTATATCAATCCTATAAGGCGTATTGCTACGATGAGGGTTTACGGGCATTGGCTCGAAAGAATTTCAATAAACGCATGAACGGCCTGGGATTCTTTGACCAACGCAAGGAGATCGGCAGAGTATTCTTTATGACCGTTGGAGGCTGACCGTATGAAGCAATTCCGTTACATATTGGACTCATCCAGCAAAAAGCACAAATGCCCTAATTGCGGAAAGAAACGGCTGGTACGGTACATTGATACCCAAACAAAAGCGTATTTGGCTCCCGATATTGGCCGATGTGACCGTGAAAGCTCATGCGGTTATCATGTCACACCAACGCAGGGCGGTCTGAGCAATTCCACAGCCACAGAAACGACCTATACCGTACCGAAACCACCGAAACCGAGCACTATTGAGCCGGAATATTTCGAGGCCACACAGGGCAGTTATGAGGCTAATCAGCTACACCAATACTTGAAAAACTTGCCTGGATGGTCTGCTGATATTGCAACGAGAGCGCTGAGGAGGTATCAAGTCGGCACAGGTTCAAAAGGAACGGCCGTTGCAGGCTGGCCTATCTATTGGCTGATTGATGAGAACGGTCAAATACGATCCGGCAAGCTAATCAAATACAACGTTGAGACCGGCAAGAGAGAAAAGACCGGTTATTCATACGATTGGATTCATACGCTATTGGCACGTAAGGGCATCCTGGAACGTGACTCATTCGAGCTGGTACAATGCTTTTACGGTAGCCACCTGATTGACTCGAATAAACCTATTGCCATTGTTGAGAGCGAGAAAACGGCAATCATAGCATCCGAGTATTTCCCGAGCTTCACCTGGATTGCAACCGGTATGCTAAAGGGCATTAACAGCTATAAAATGCGATCCGTTGCAGGTCTATCCGTTGTGCTATTTCCCGATGTCGGATGCTATGCGGATTGGCAGCACTACGCAGACCGATTTAGCAACCTGGCGAGGATCAGCGTATCTGATTTACTTGAAACTCATGCCGGAGAGCAGGAAAAAGGTTTCGACCTGGCAGATTACCTGGCAACGTTAAATTTATCGGCCTTTACAGAGCAAATCTCGAGGCCGTTTTACCAAACTTTCACCGATAGAGAGGCACCACACGGATTCAACCCCTATACCGGTGAAATATTCGACTCCCGAGGCTATCCGGCCGACTGGGGATAAAACCACACCATAAACCAAACATACCATGAAACCATATAAAGAAGCATTGGCCGACTTTAAAAAGGCCAAAGAAGCCGAACGCAATGCACGGCTGAATATAACGGCAACGCAGGATGAGTACAAAAAAGCCACCGCTGCGATTCCGAAAGTTTACGAAGAGCTCACGAGCATTATGGCCGATGCTGAGGCTGGCCTGGCAACGGATCGCAATGTAGAGGATATGCGGATCAGGTTCAAACGAGTACAGGATGAGGCCAACGAGGCTAAGATGAGGCTGGATGTCGCAGAGAAGCTGCTGCCGGTTCGCAAGGCACAGTTAAAAGATGCTCAAACCGCATTGAAACTGCCGGCTGAAAGTTATTTCAGGCAGAAAGCAGAGCCGATTCTAACCGCACTAATCGAGACGGCCGACAAGCTCCAGGACTACTCAAAGCATATCGAGGCTATCCGGCAGGAGATGGACGGAAGCGGAATTTACTCTGATAACATTGTGCCATATCCATTCAACCTGAATTTTGACCTGATTGGCAATGTGAGAAAACTCACCTATCCACAATTTCGAGAGCAAATACTCACCATTAAAAACAGCAAAGCATGAAAACAGTAATTGACCTAAGTAAACTGATGAACGAACATGGCACATTCAATGAAAGAGATGTTCAGGCTATTGAGCGAGCTACCGGCAGAAAATTTGCTGAGGTATACGCTGAGGCTGAAAAGTCGGCCGGATTGGCAACGGCTGGTTTCAGCGATGAGGAGATAAAATCAATGAGCGATAAAGAGTATGAGGCTAACAGGCAGGCCATTCTCGACTCATTGAAAAGACGATAAAAGGCGGTTATGTGCTGGGCTGGGAAACCGGCTCAGCACATACTACTTTGAATATGTGCAAAGTATGTAAACCCCTATGGATATTTCGTATCTTAAAAATAAACAACCACCTAACCACCTGACCAATGGCACGATTAAGACGAACACGAAAGCCGTTAACGCTGGATGAACTGCGGGCTTCCATGAGTACAGCGCTGATTGAATTAGAGCGGATCTATACCGATACGAAAAAAGATGCAGACAGCCGTATCAGGGCGATCAATTCCCTTGCAACGTTGGCGAACAGTTACGCACGCATTACAGAAGTATCGGACATTGAGAAGCGATTGACCGAACTTGAAACCGCAAACGCATACAGCAAGGCAGGGTAAATCATGGCAAACACTAAGCTATTCACCCGGCTGGAATCACTTGAACGCACCCTAAAGCCGGCACCTACGCTGGTAGTGGACATAATCCGGCATCGTGATCAAATAGA
Source organism: Bacteroidetes bacterium HLUCCA01 (assembly GCA_001314545.1). Classification (GTDB taxonomy): domain Bacteria; phylum Bacteroidota; class Rhodothermia; order Balneolales; family HLUCCA01; genus HLUCCA01. The sequence goes on along the minus strand of LIHN01000021.1, from coordinate 41,928 downwards.
CTTTCCGCACCTTTTCGAGGTTGATACCGAAAAGCACGAACCACCAGGAGGCAATAGGGTTGCTGGGGTTACTATCCGTGAATTTAAGCGTATCGACTAATGGCAAACATAACCCTACTAAAGCGGTTACACCGGCTGGAAGCAATCGAACACGGCAGGGATTCAATTCAGGTACCTGAAATACACCGGCACATTGTGGGCTCAGCCGAACAGGTACGGCACCCGGAACGCTTTCAACGTATCAGCACGGTACAGCTGGGCAATGGCACCTATCTGCACGAATATCAGCGCAGGCCATAAATAGAAAGAGGCCGTTACTCACACCACATGAGACCGGCCTCTTCACACCATATACGCTGGTAACCACACCGGCAATATATGAATTTCAGTAGTGTATTCTGAACGGCTGTCAATAATGTCAAAAATGACGGCCAAACAAAACATTTTAGATTAGACCAACGGTACCAGCAGGGATTGTTTTTTTTAGAAAATTGGTAACGCTATTGGTAACAAGAAAACTAACTCACTGCAATTCAATGAGTTAGCTTGTTTATTGGTGCCCTGGACTGGACTCGAACCAGCACGCCGTTGCCAGCACTACCCCCTCAAGATAGCGTGTCTACCAATTTCACCACCAGGGCGCATAGAGAGCAACAAATATACGGGGAATAAAATTGACGAATCAAGTTAAATCCTTAATGTTTGCGTATTTTCTATGTTCATAACCATCCGAATCCAGATCATCCCGTTTTGACCCCCAAGAAGCCATCCGATACCGACCAGCCCGCAGACAGCCATCGCAAAAAAACGGCCCGGCCTGCACCTACTCCACCTTCAAGCGGGAGTATTTTTAAAAAGAAACCATCCGCTAAAACCACCAGCGAGTCGGGTCCCGATTTTGCATCCGGTCGAACGGGCCGGAAGAAAAACTTTGCCGGAAAGACATCCTCCAGAAAAGGCGAATCATCCGGTGATGATGATTTCCTGCCCGCCAAGGAGGGTCGGAGAGCCTACAACAAGCTGAAGACCGAACAGACGGGCACTTACGATGAACCCCGTAAAAAACCCCTGAAAACGAAGCGCCCTGCCGGACTTCCACCCAAACGAATCGACAAAAACTCCCCGGAGAAGGCCGAGTTTACAGCAAAGACCATCTCTGATACCGATGACTCCTACCGCCTGAACAAGTACATCGCCAACTCCGGCGTATGTTCGCGTCGTGAGGCCGATACCCTCATTGCCGAGGGTAAAGTTGCCATCAACGGCACCGTGGTAACCGAACTTGGAACCAAAGTCTCACGCAAAGACGTGGTCACCGTTGACGGCGCAACGGTCAATCCGGTCGACTTCGTTTACATTTTGCTGAACAAACCGAAAAACTACATTACCACCACGGATGACGAGAAAGGCAGAAATACCGTGATGGATCTGGTAGAGGATGGCACCGGACACCGGCTCTATCCCGTCGGCCGTCTCGACCGCCAGACTACCGGTCTGCTCCTGCTTACCAACGACGGCGACCTCGCTCACCGCCTCATGCACCCGAAATACAAGGTCCGGAAAGTGTATGAAATTATGACCCCTGAGCCCGTATCGGATGAGCAGCTCAGAACCCTTGCGGCCGGAGTAACCCTGGAAGATGGTCCCGCCATACCACACCGTGTTCAACGAGTACCCGGAAGCGAAACGGTCATTCAGGTAACCGTACTGGAGGGCCGGAACCACCTGGTCCGGCGTATGATGGAAGCTATCGGATATCCCTCCATCGAACTGGCCCGAATTACCTACGGCGGACTGCATATCAGGGGCCTTCGCAACGGTCGGTGGCGCTATCTGCGCCCCAATGAAGTCAACGACCTGAGAAAATTGGTGAAATTATTTAATCTGGACATGAAAGAATCCGATAGTAAATATAAGCGCGGAAAGCGCTGATTGCATACATTGGGCTAATCTAACTAGTCTGGAGCTCGGATCATGCCTCATCGCGTTATAAAAAAACACAGCGGGTCGGTACGGTCAACGGAGGGAAATCCCATCCGTTTCGATCTGTATACCCCCGGAAACTACACCGGATCACTGCCCGTAATCCTGTTTCTGCACGGATTCAAAGGGTTTAAGGATTGGGGCACTTTCCCCGATGCCTTCTTTGAAATGGCCCGACAGGGCTTCGCCGTTCTGGCGATGAATTTTTCACACGGAGGCGTTCCCCCGGCACAGGACACCTTCGCCGAGGCTGAACTTTTCCGTACGCAGACCATCACCCAGGAACTCAACGATGTCGCGTCGATTGTCGCGGAAATCCGATCCGGTAAAATGGCCGCTACGGCCGGAGTAGACGAGCTCTATCCGCTTGGCATTATCGGGCACTCGCGAGGCGGACATACCGCCGTACTGGCCGCCGCTGAAATTGACGATATCAGCTGCCTGGTGGCATGGGCCCCTGTAGCCAATCTTACAGACAGCTGGACCGATGCCATGAAGGAAACCTGGAAGTCGGGCGGGGATGTGGTCATCCAAAATGCCCGAACCGGTGAAGCATTACCCATCGGACCGCAGCTGTATACCGATGTGGTGCACGCTGAAGACCGGTTTAACGCCCTGGAACGTATTCGTGAGCTCTACATCCCGGTATTGGCGATTCATGCCACAGATGACGAAACCGTTCCACATAAAAACTCCCAGCAACTGGTTGAGGCCTGTGCCGGTTTCGACAAAGAAAAACTGCTGCTGGACAAGGGCGGTCACACCTTCGGGAGCTACCATCCTTATGACGGCGAAGAACTTCCTGATGAATTTGCTCACGTGGTGGATCATACCATACGCTGGTTTCAAACCTACCTTGTCTGATGATGGAGTTGCCGGGCTGTCCGCCAGTTACGTTTATTAAACGACGCAACCAGCGCAGCCTGCGTATTCGGGTGAAAACCGACGCCGTGATTGTTTCCGCCCCGTTGCGATGCAGCGAAAGGCAGATGGCCGATTTCCTGCGGGAGCGACAGGATTGGGTGCGGGAAACATCGGCCAGACTTCAGGAAAAACTGCAAAAACGCCGACAAATTCTGGACGACCACCGGGGCTTTGTTCTGCTCCACGGCCGGTGGATTCCGCTGATTGCCCGACCGCCTCGTCCCGGATCGGCCGATTGGTTACTGGTTTGGCGTACTGACCGTGTGGATGTCTACCCGCCGGAATCCCATCGCCCGTCCATCATTATTCCCGCCATAGAGCAGTTAGCTGATCGAAGCACACCGGTTGGCTCAGCACCGATTTCGCATTCGCACACTGTGCCGGCGGGGAGAGGTGCCGGTTTTGGTCTGAGTACCGGAACAACTGACCAGCCAATTATGCCACGGTCTGGTGCTCACAATGACAGGGATTTGATTGACGTACCGGCTGATGTACTTAAAGCCTGGGTTAAAGCGGAAGCAAGAGAACGCCTGCCCAAAGAATTCGAGGCTCTTGCACAAACGCTCCCCTTTACCTGGAGCCGGATTTTTGTACGATCCCAGAAAACGAAGTGGGGAACCTGTTCCAGCCGTGGTATCATCTCCCTGAACTGGCGATTGATCCATTGTCCGGAGGAAATCCGCCGTTATATCATGATTCATGAACTCTGCCACACCGTGCACATGAATCACAGTGGATTATTCTGGAGTCTGGTCGCCGAACATTACCCCGACTACCGGACTGCCCACCGATGGTTGCGCGGGCACGAGCAACTGCTGTTTCAGGATGGCAATTCTGCCTGAGGCAACGTCAGGTGATACGCTATAGCCGGCGGGACATTTCGCCAGATCATTTTTTCATGGGTGCAATACGCCCGGTTGATTTCGCGCTCAAAATGACAGCTGAAGTGATTAAACCGGTAATACTTGTAGTAAGCGATTGATCCGCCTGCAGCTATGATATCCAGTTTTTTCTTCCAGATTTTCCGGGTAATTCCCACCGGAATCTGCTCATAAGGGATGGAGCTGATGATGACGTCATAGGGTTGCTTAACCTGAAAATCCAGCACATCCAGGTTGAACACCCTGACACGTGGTCCGCTGAACCGGGCATGGATATCCTTATAGAATCGCTGATCTATTTCAACGATGTCCAGGCTGTCAGCCGGTCGCATCGACTGACAAATAATTTCTGTAATCGGGCCTGTACCGGGTCCCAATTCCAGAATTCGCAGCGCTTTGCCGGGGTTCGCAGCCCTGTAGCGGCGAATGGGTTGTACCATCTCCATAGCCAGGTGGCGTGAACTGGGTGCTACGGCGCCCGTGTGACTCAGGTGCTTTATAAAGTGGACAAAATTTAACAAGTAATTCGAGGTGTGATTTGAATCGGCAGACTGCCTGGAAATGCGTCTGAAATGGCTTAATTATCCCGGATTGGTATAATTAAGCCGGCCGGATAACCGTCAACCCTCATTATAGTGAATTCGGCAGGAAGGAACAATTTTTATACCTTTGCTACAGATCAACGTCAATTTAGATGTAAACCTATGAAACAAGTACTCCCTTTTATGGCGCTCATGATGGTTATGGCGTGCAACTCGCCCCAGACCTTTGATTACCCGGATTTTCCAAAATCCGATGTAACGGACGATTTTTTCGGAACCACGGTAGCCGACCCCTGGCGGTGGCTGGAAGATCCGAACAGTGATATGACGCAAGACTGGATTACCGCCCAGAATGCGGTCACGTACCCCTATCTGCAATCATTGCCCGGAAGAACCACCTTACAGGAACGACTCACTACGCTTTGGGATTTCCCCCGCTACAGCTCACCCTTCCGTCGTGGCGACCGCTACTTCTATTATTACAACGACGGACTCCAAAATCAGTTTGTGCTCTATAAGCAAGATCAGCTCGATGCCGATGGGGAGGTTCTCATCGACCCGAACACCTTCTCGGAAGACGGTACCGTCAGTATGAGCAGTCTGGCAATATCTGACGACGGACGCTATGCCGCGTACGCCAAATCCGAGGGCGGCTCAGACTGGCGTGAATTTTTTGTACGCGATGTGCAAACCGGTGAAGATCTGGATACCCGTATCCGATGGGTAAAATTTTCGGGAGTCTCCTGGGATAAAGAAAACCGTGGTTTTTACTACAGCCGTTTTCCGCAGCCTGCTCCCGGTGAAGAACTGACAGCCGCCAATCGGAACATGAAACTCTACTACCACCGGTTGGGAACCTCGCAGGACGAAGACCTTCTGATTTACGAACGCCCTGATCAGCCCGACTGGGGGATGTATGGCAGCGTGACCGATGACGGTAATTTCCTGATTATTACCATTACCCAGGGTACGGACCCCCGGAACAGAGTGTACTACAAAGACCTGCGGCAAAGCGGCAGTCCGGTAGTCCGGCTGCTGGATGACTTTGATGCCAGCTACAGCTTCCTGACCAACGAAGGATCTACCTTCTACTTCCTCACGAACCATGATGCACCGAAATACCGTGTTGTAGGCATTGACACCCGTCGCCCGCAGCGGTCCGGCTGGCAGGAAATCATTCCCGAAGATGATCACGTACTCAACGGAGTATCAGTGGTGGCCAACAGACTGGTAGCTAATTATCTGGTTGACGCCCGTTCTGAAGTCCGCATCCATGACATGCAGGGATCACTTCAACGCACGGTTGAGCTCCCGGCTATCGGGTCAGCAAGTGGTTTTTCGGGTCGTAAACAAGATAATGAAGCTTTTTTCAGCTTCTCATCCTACACCTATCCGTCAACGATATTTCGGTACGACTTTGCAACCGATGAAGTAACGGTATTTCGTGCCCCGGAGGTTGATTTTAATCCGGATGATTATGAAACCCGGCAGGTTTTCTATCAGAGTAAAGACGGAACGACCGTTCCGATGTTTATAACACACAAAAAGGGTGTAGAACTGAATGGTAAAAATCCTACGTATCTGTATGGGTATGGAGGGTTCAACATCAGCCTGACACCCGGATTCAGCGTGAGTAATCTGGTATGGATGGAGCAGGGGGGTATTTACGCGGTCGCCAATATCCGCGGAGGCGGAGAATATGGTCGGGAGTGGCATCTGGCCGGCACCAAAGAGCGGAAGCAGAACGTATTTGACGATTTCATCGCCGCGGCTGAATATCTCGTTGATCAGTCGTATACATCACCTGAGCACCTGGCTATCGGCGGCGGTTCCAACGGAGGACTGCTGGTGGCTGCGGTCATGCTGCAGCGACCGGATCTTTTTGCTGCGGCGATTCCTGCCGTTGGGGTGCTGGATATGCTGCGGTATCACAAGTTCACCATTGGCTGGGCCTGGGCCAGTGACTATGGTACCAGTGAGGACCCGGAAGGCTTTGAATACCTGCATGCCTATTCCCCGCTTCACAACGTACGGCCCGGAGTGCGATATCCCAGCACACTGATTACAACTGCAGACAGGGATGACCGGGTGGTTCCTGCGCATAGCTTCAAGTTCGCCGCCGAGCTGCAGGAGCAGCACGCCGGCGATAATCCGGTTCTGATACGAATTGAAACACGTGCAGGTCACGGAGCCGGCAAGCCTACCTCCATGATTATACAGGAAGCGGCCGACCGCTGGGCATTTGTTGCCCATGAAACCGGACTGCGTATCCGCCGGCCATAAGCACTGCATAAACGCATCCGTAACGAAGCGAAACACTAAGGGTACCATCTCGTACACAGGCGTCGGGTAGTTCACAAAGAACCACCCGCCGCCTTTTTTTTATTAACCCCATCTGTATGCTCCTTCGAAGTCTTTACGAAGGCACTAAAATTGCCTGGGTTGCCATCTGGACCAATAAAGTACGTGCCTTCCTTACAACATTCGGTATCGTAATCGGTATTGTTTCTGTCACTACCATGGCCACCGTTATTGACGGAATCAACCGGAGTTTTGAAAGCAGCCTGAGTATGCTGGGGCAGAATGTGGTTTTTGTGCAAAAATGGCCCTGGAGTTTTGGCGCCAACTACAACTGGTGGGACTACATCAACCGCCCCGAAATTGAAATCCGTCATGCCGAACAGCTTCAGTCGCTTTCTGAATATGCTCAGGCCGTAGCTGCAGTTAAATTTCGTGGTGACAACATCCGCTTCGAAGATAAAACAGTGCAGAGCGCTGACATCCGGGGGGCTTCCGTTTCCTATGCCATAACCGGTTCCGTTGACCTGCAGGACGGTCGATTCTACACCGATGAGGAGAATCGCTCCGGACGCAATGTTGCGGTGATCGGAAGCGGCATTGCCGAGGTGTTATTTGATCAGCGGGATCCGATCGGACAAACCGTCCGTTTTGCCGGACAACGGTTTGAGGTTATCGGAGTACTCGTAGAGCAGGGCCGGTTTCTGGGACTGGAAAGTTTTGACAACCAGGTAATCATCCCGATACAAACCTTCGCACGGAATTACGGCAACCGGGGCGGAGTCCAGTTACAGGTGAAATTCCCCGATGAAGCTGCCCTCGAGGAGGGTGAATACGAAGTTGAAGGATTGATGCGCAGAATCCGTGGACTTCAGCCGGGGGAGGATAATGATTTTGCCATCAACAAACTGGATATGTTTCGCCAGCAGTACCGGGCACTGACCGGAGCCATCTATGGCATTGGCTTGTTCCTGACCGGCCTCGCCCTGTTTGTCGGCGGAATCGGCGTCATGAATATCATGTTTGTATCAGTGAAAGAACGTACCAAGGAAGTCGGTATCCGTAAGGCCATCGGGGCTAAATCCAGGGAAATTCTGTTTCAGTTCCTGGTAGAAGCCGTGGTTATATGCATTTTCGGCGGTCTGATCGGCATCCTGCTTTCTTTAGGTACCACCGCCTTGATCAACACCGTTTTTGTTGCCCATCTCGACTGGGGAACGGTAATCCAGGCCGTTGTAATATGCACGCTTACCGGTCTTACCTTCGGCTTTCTTCCGGCGTACAAGGCCGCCAAGGCAGATCCGATTTCATCACTTCGCTACGAGTAACATCCCATGAATATTTTTGAAGTTTTCAGAATTGCCACCGGAGCCCTCGCTGAAAATAAATTACGCTCCATGCTTACCCTGCTGGCGATAGTAATCGGGGTTTTTGCCGTGATTTCTGCTTCAACCGGTGTTAAAGTCATTGAACGGTATTTCGATGACACGATGTCGGTGATGGGAGGTTCGGTAATCAATATATCCACCCGACCCATGGTGCAGATGGGCGATGCCAGCGCCTTTCGTAACCGGCAACGAATCACATTCGATCAGTTCGAAGCATTGCAGGAGCGCTCGGTTATGGGGCGTTTTATGAGTCCGGACGTTATGTTCCGGTTTACCCGTGTGGAATCTGCCGATGCACAAACCAATCCGAACATTCCCATTTACGGCAGCAATGAGAACTGGATGATGAACAACGCCTACGATATTGAAGAAGGCAGGAATTTTATATTGGATGAAGTGCAGAATGCCCGGCCGGTGGTAGTAATCGGTGAGGATGTCCGTCAGGCACTGTTCGGAGACGCAACACCCATTGGTAAATCCATCCGAATTGATGGACAATCGTACACGGTAATCGGGCTGGCCGGTGCCAAGGGAAGTATCATGGGTTCTTCATTGGATAATTTTGTGCTGGCTCCCTACACCCGTATGGGCATTGTTTACGGATTCAATCGCAATGTCAGCATTATGGTCCAGGCTCCGGATATCCTCATGATTAATGAGACCATCGACGAACTCACCGGATTGCTGCGGGTGATTCGGGGGGTTGCACCCGGCGAACCCAGCGATTTTGAGATTGCGACGAACGAATCCCTGCGGGGTACGTTCGACAGTCTCACCGGATACCTGTTTATTTTTGGCCTGGTGGTGGGCGGAATTGCACTGCTGGGCGCCGGTATTGGCGTGATGAATATCATGCTGGTATCTGTTACGGAAAGAACCCGGGAGATTGGCATACGTAAATCGATTGGTGCAACCCGCCGGGCTATCGTTCAGCAGTTCTTGCTGGAGACGGTGGTAATTTGCCAGATCGGGGGACTCATTGGTATTCTGGTAGGCGTTGCCGGAGGCAATATCCTTTCAATTGTCATGGAAACTGCTTTTGTGATTCCCTGGAATGCCGTGGTTACCGGTGTTGGTGGTATGACCATAATCGGGCTTCTCTTCGGCGTATATCCGGCTATGGTAGCCGCCCGGCTGGACCCCATAACATGCTTGCGCTACGAATAAAGGTGGTTGCCTGATTTCCGCCGCCTGACTTATTGCGTTTTAAAATGAATCACTTCGCTCTGACTGTAACAAACAGGCTTCATAACCGTCAACAGCTCTGACTGACACAAGCCTTTCCTATTACTCTGAACATCGATTATCATGGCTAAAAAATCATCTAAACGAACACTCTGGATTTTACTCACCCTTCTTGTGGTCTTTGTTGCCACCGGATTGATCGGTCGGGCAGCCGGCTGGTTTGAAGCCGAAACCGGCACAGCAGTTGACATTGCGGAAGCCCAGCGCCGCACGCTGACCCAGCTGGTTTCCGCATCCGGTATCATCCGACCCGAAGTTGAAGTAATCCTTTCGCCGGATGTGAGTGGTGAGATCATCGAATTGCCCGTCAAAGAAGGCGATTTTGTGAATCAGGGTGATTTACTGCTGCGTATCCGTCCAGACCTGTATGAAGCGCGCATCGATGAAATTCAGGCGGGACTGCTCAACGCTCGTGCCCGTGAGCAGCAAGCGCTTGCCAGTAAACTCAGAGCTGAGGTAAACTATGAGTCGCAGCGTCAGCTCTACGAGCGGGAACTGATACCCCGCATGGAGTACATCACCGCAAAGACACAATTTGAGGCCGAGGAGGCCAATCATAATGCGGCCCGTTATACCGTGCAAAGCGTAGAAGCGCAGTTAAGGCGTGCCCGGGAAGAACTTCGCCAGACGGTCATCCGCGCTCCCATGACAGGCACAATCAGTCAATTGAATGTGGAACGCGGCGAACGCGTTGTGGGAAGCGTTCAGATGAGCGGCACGGAAATTCTGCGCATCGCCCGAATGGAGCAGATGGAGGTGGAAGTGCGCGTGAATGAAAATGATATCATGAACGTGGCAGTGAATGATACGGCCCGCGTTCTTGTGGATTCCTATCCGGGGCAGACCATTCAGGGCATTGTAACCGAGATTGCCAATTCAGCTACACGCAGAGGAGAGGGAACCACCGAACAAGTTTCAGAATATGTTGTTAAAATCCGCATTGTTACCCCACATAATGTGGAAGCCTCTGCCCTGACCATGCAGCAACGTGCCTCGCTGGAAGTGACAGCATTGAATCAGCCTCCCTACCTTAAACCCGGGATGTCAGCTTCTGTAGATATTGAAACGCAGACCGAGGTAAATGTGGTTGCCGTTCCGATCCAGTCGGTGACCGTGCGGGATTTCGCGGACCTCAACCGGGAGCAGGATGATACGGCTTCCGAGGATGAAATCAGTGTTGAGCAGGTAGCCGAACAATCCGGCAGCCGCGTTCACCGGGAAGATATCCGTCGTGTAGTATTTGTGGTTGAAGAGGGTAAAGCAAAGATGGTCGAGGTGGAGACGGGCATCAATGACGACCAGTTCATCCACATACTGCGCGGCCTGGATGAAGGTGCCGCAATCGTTACCGGCAGTTATCGTGTTCTTTCACGCCAGCTCAGCGACGGTGACGTACTTAAGGTAAACGATTAATTCTCCGCAGCCGGATTGCCCCCGTATGTCAGCTCCAGGTGCGTAATGAGCACCTGGACGCGTTCTGCCCGAAGCGCATCACCCTCACGTGTGTAGCTGTTGTTGAGATTTCGCATGGTGCGAAGCAGCATCTGAACCGGGTGAGCCGGACTAAAGTACGCCTGTTCAGGCCGGATGTTGTGGCGTTTCAGGAAGTTCAGACAATCATTCATGGTCACGGTTTCGCCGGAATTGAAGGGGTCCAGAAAAACAACCTGTGTGTCAAAGTCGTACCGCATCAAAAAATGTACCGGCATATTGACTCCGCTCAACGGTAACTCCAGCCGACGAGCCGTAAAAAGGGCAATGAATGCCAGGGTCAGCGGAATACCGGACTTGCCATCCAGAACCCGGTGCAGATGGGCATAGGTGGGTTTGTAGTACTCCTGTTTAGCCGGGGTGTATCCGTGCTGCTCATAGATATGCTTCATCACCAGTTTAAGCTGCCGGAGCGGTTGCAGGGTGTAGCTGATTTCGCTGCGGATTTCATCGGCCAGGCGGTCCAGCTTTCGGATGTAGAGCTCTTCCCGCAGTGTTGGGTCGTCAATGCGTGAGAGCATCAGAACGGCGGCTTCCAGTTCGGTGTAGCTCATAATACCGCCTTCAATAAAGTTCAGGAAGTCGGTCTCCAGCGATGGAAAGGTCAGTTTAAGGAGTACATCGTCAAGTACCTGACGTTCAGCCTGGTTTTTGGACGTGGCCCGGAACTCATCCAGCAGCGGGATGCTTGCGGCGTTGAACTCCTCGAACCGCTGTATTACCGAATTTCGCACAAAGTCGTCCGGATCATCCAGCAGATACAGCAGTGATGCTATTTCGTCTCGGGTACTCATTCAGCTCAAAAATACGGACTCGCCGGCCGATTTCATATTCAGAAACTGTATATTAGCCGCATCGTGCTTGCAGGAACACTACCAACGAAATCAGATGGATATGGAGATTCGGGTTACATCAGAGACGGGAAGGCTGAACGGCGTGATTGTTCATACACCGGGTCCGGAGGTTACCCATGTGCATCCGGACAATATGCATGAACTGTTGTTCGATGATATCATTTTTGAGTCGCAGGCCAGTCAGGAACACCGTGATATGCTGGAGATTTTCCGCACAGCCATGCCGGAGGGCGGACAGGTGTACGAAGTCCTGGATCTGGTCAGGCAGGCTTTTGGTTTTGAGGAAGCTCGCCTGTTTTTTGTAGAACGGCTGATTCGCCGATATCCTGATAAGCTGCTGGCAACACGGCGCCAGGCTATGCTTGAGCTGGACGCCGGGGAGCTGACTCGTTTTGCTGTTGACGGCGTGCATGCCGCACTGCCCGATGTACGACTGAATCCGTCGCCGAATATCCTGTTTACCCGCGACCTGGCTGCGGTTATCGGCAAGCGGATTGTTTTGTCGCAATTTGCACGAACAGCACGCATACGGGAGTCTATCCTTATGGAGACCCTCATCATGTTCCATTCGTTGTTTGATACGGTGCGTGACCATGTGATCCGAATTCCGGATACCGATACAATAGAGGGCGGGGATATTCTGGTCGCTTCTGAAAACCTGGTACTCATCGGGATGAGCGAGCGGACCTCGTTCAGCGGCGTGATGCAGGCCGGAAAATCCATACTGGAAAAAGGTGTTGAGACCGTCTTGATAGTAGATATCCCCAAGCAGCGCTCGTCCATGCATCTGGATACCATTTTTACGTTTGCATCCCCGAATGAATGTGTGGTTTTTCCGCCGGCCATAGTCAACCGAACACACAACGTAGTGGCACTGAGACGACAGGGCGACCAGCTTACGACGTCCCTGAAACCATCGCTCAAGCATGCGCTTGAAGAATATTTGCACCAGGACATGACCTTCATCAACTGCGGCGGAGACCAGACGGTTATGCAGTACCGGGAACAATGGAGCGATGGAGCAAACCTGTTTTGTCTGGCGCCCGGTGTGGTTGTCGGCTACGAACGTAATGTACACAGCTTCGAGGCTATGGCGCGCCACGGGTACAGCATTATGACACAGCATGAGTTTATCGCGGCATACAAAGACACGGGTTTCCATCCCGACAAGTCTGGTAAAATAGCTATATCTTTCACCGGACATGAACTATGCCGTGGCCGGGGTGGGGCGCGTTGTATGACCCTGCCTATCAGCCGAAGCGATGATTAATTAATGTAATTTGAGTCAGGAAGAACAACAATCTGAGGGGAGTGCAGCCACACCAAAGGGAGACCGGGGGCCTGGAAACCATGCTGAAAATCTGCCTGATTCACGTGGCGTTGACGCCGGTCAGATGCAGGAAAAACGGGTACATGCCTACAGCGGGAGCTATCTGAGTCCGGGGAATCCGTACGGTAACGAACCCTTACAAGATTTACGTGCCAAAACCCTTGCCAAACACATCGCCTTATTCCTGCTGACCGTCGCTACGGTAACCGAGCGCGGTGTTGCGTTTACAGGTCGATTTGAGACAGCCGATAGTTTGTGGAGTGTTGTACTGGACGGGCTCTTGTTTGCCTTGCTGCTTCTGGCCTTTCTGGCAACCCATGAGTTCGGTCACTATTTTGCGGCAGTCAGGCATAAGGTCCGCACTTCACTGCCGTATTTCATACCGCTTCCGTTTACGTTCATCGGCACTTTCGGTGCGGTTATCCGCATCAAAGAGCCCGTATCCGACAGCCGCAAGCTTTTTGACATCGGCATCGCCGGGCCCATTGCGGGATTTGTTGTGTCACTTACGGTACTGCTCATAGGCTTCGCCACCCTTCCCGGACCGGAATTCATCATGAATTTTCCGGGGCATGAAGACGTTAAAGCCTACGTTGCCGAACACAATGCCTGGCCCGATGAACCCTTGCCTGATGCTCAGGGAGAGCTGCTGGTGCTGGGCAATACCCTGCTTTACTCCTTTTTGGCCTCATTTTTCGAGAATGCACCGCCAATGTGGGAGATGTACCATTATCCGTTTCTGTTTGCCGGATGGCTCGGGCTGTTCTTTACCGCGCTTAATCTTATGCCTGTGGGGCAGCTTGACGGCGGACACATCATGTACTGCCTGATCGGATACCGTAAACACCGGATTTTTGCACGTGTATTCTTCATAACGCTGGTTACCCTGGGGGGGGTTGGCGCTGTTCCGGTGCTGCATATGCTGCTGGAAAGCTACGACAATCACTTCGCAACACTGAGTTGGTCGTTATGGGGACTGGTAGCCTTCATGATGCTTCGCCGCGGGCTTCGGGGCGACTGGCGATGGGTGATTCCCGCCTGGATTGCGGCATTTTCCGGTGCGTTCTCCCTCGTTTACGGAGTAGTGGGATTTGATCCGACAGCCGGTTTTTTCATCTGGTTTGTATGGTCCGTATTTTTATTGTTTCTGGTGGGAATTGAACACCCTCCCGTCTTTGTTGATGTACCTTTAACCCGAACCCGGCGAATCCTGGGCTGGACTGCCATAGTCGTGTTTATTCTATGCATCAGCCCCAGCCCTGTTTATGTAATTTTTTAACGAAACCAACTATGTACCGAACTATTTCTTTCACGGTCCTTGCTTTTTTACTGGTAGCCTGCGGAGGTTCTGCAGAGCCCGAAAGCGTAACCCCGGACATGGCATCAATGTCGCACCACGAGCGTGTAGAATACCACATCGGCGAGGGCGATCATGAAGCGGCTTTCCGTTACATCAGCGAGTCGGTGACCGCAGAGCCGGAACGCTCCGAATTGCTGCTGGTCACCCACATGACCTTCGCCTGGGAAATGACCCACGGTGAAATTGCGGATCAGCGTACCCGCATGCCAGCTGCACTACAACACCTGCGCCGCGCTCTGGAACTGGATCCGGGCAATGCGCAGGCTATGGAGCAAATTCAGCTGATTGAGGGAATTTACCGCAGTCTGAACCGTCCCATCCCTGAAGGTGTGGCCGAAGACCGGGTTATGCTGTAAACCCGCCTGACCCTACAGCTGCAGCTTCACCACCAACCATCAGGACGATATGGCCGAATCCGCCAAAAAGACGGTCTCTGTGCAAAACCGAAAAGCACGTCACGACTTCCACATTGATAAAACGTGGGAAGCAGGGCTTGTGCTGCAGGGTACAGAGGTCAAAAGTCTGCGGCAGGGTAACTGCTCTTTTGTGGATTCATTTGCGTACATGAACAACGGTGAAATCTTTCTGAAAGACTTCTACATCAAGCACTTCGAGCAGGGTTCGTACAATAACCATGATGAACGCAGAACCCGCAAGCTGCTGCTGAATAAAGAGGAAATCGAGAAAATTGACCGGGCCATCACGCAGAAAGGCTATACCCTGGTTCCTCTTGCCCTGTACTTCAAGAAAGGCAAGGCCAAAATTGAAATCGGTCTGGCCCGGGGCAAGAAAATGTTTGATAAGCGAGCCTCACTGGCTGAAAAAGATGCCCGCAGGGAGATTGACCGCCGCTTGAAACAAGCCAGGGGATAGCAAGTCCCGGAAAAAAGGCGGGCGCCGCCTGTAAGCCGGATTCTGTATCCGGATTCGCATCCGGATGGTGATCATTTATCTGGCCGCACCGTCACCGGTACGGTCGTGCGATCTACCCGGCAGCGTTGCGACGGACTGCACATACTGCCTGCTTGATCTTGCACCCCGTGAGGTTTACCCTGCACCCGAATGTCACCATCCGGGACGGTGAGCTCTTACCTCACCATTTCACCCTTACCCGGACCGAAGTCCGGGCGGTATACTTTCTGTTGCACTGGCTGTATCCTTACTGAAGGACCCTTCCCGTTAGGAAGCACGGTGTCCGTAGGTGTCCGGACTTTCCTCTGCATACTGCTATGCAGCGATCACCCGGCGACGCCCTGGTCTAAAGGTACGAATACTGCCTCTATGTTACGTAAAATCTGTAGTGACTCAGGTCAGCGAAAACTTTATATTACCGCATTGTTATCAGTCATCTGTCCTTACTTTGATTATTACCTCACTCGAATATTCCTTTTACCTGTTATTGGTCACACTCCTCGGGGTCGGACTCGTTGTGCTTACACGCACCATCATGTTTACCCAGAAAGCCCGAACACCCCGTGACGTAAGTTTCAGCGGACTCGACATACAAGGAGCCGTCCAAAGACTCAGCCAGGCCATCCAGTTCAAGACTGTCTCCACACAGGATCAGCATGGTTTCAATGCCGATGAATTCCGCAGGCAGCATGCCTTCATCCAGGAGTCCTTCCCCCGTGTACACCAGCATCTCAAACGTGAGGTTATCAACGAGTTCAGTTTGCTCTACACCTGGCAGGGCAATGATGAGAAACTTAAGCCGGTCATGTTTACCTCCCACCTGGATGTGGTTCCGGTGGAGCCGGGTACCGAGGGCGACTGGGAATATCCACCTTTTTCCGGGCACATCACCGATACCCATGTGTATGGCAGAGGCACGATGGATGTCCAGTGCGGGGTAATGGGGCTGCTCGAAGCGGTTGAGTGGCTGCTGGAACACGGATACAAACCTGCCCGGACTATCTACCTGGCATTCGGTCACGACGAAGAGGTTGACGGCATCGAGGGTGCCATGAAAATTGCCGAAGTACTTGAACGCCGGGGCGTTGAGTTAGACTACCTGCTGGACGAAGGACTGGTAATTGCCCATAATCTGTTGTCTCAGAAGCAGGAACCGGTTGCACTGGTAGCCATTGCAGAGAAAGGCTATCTGAGTCTGGAACTCAGTGTTGAATCCGAAGGGGGGCACTCATCGGTGCCGCAGGGGGTGACATCCATCGGTATTCTCAGCGGTGCCATTCATAAGCTCGAGTCCAATCCCATGGCAGGTCACCTGAGCGGAATCATGCGCAGCACCTTCGAAACCATGGCGCCGCGTTTGCCCATTCCCTACCGCTCAGCCATTGCCAACCTGTGGCTGTTCCGTAAGCTGTTTCAAAATCGTCTTTCTGCCGAACCGGCTACCAATGCGGCGATGCGTACCACCACCGCCACCACCATATTCGATTCCGGTATCAAAGAGAATCTCATCCCGACCCAGGCCAAAGCCGTGGTCAATTTCAGGGTGCATCCGCATGATACCATCGAAAAAGTTATTGCGCACGTCCGCAAAACGGTGGAAGATCCCCGAATTAAAATCAGAAAACTGGATGGTTACATTGAGCCTTCCCCGGTTTCCGATACCAACTGTAAGTACTACAAGCTGTTGAAGGTCTCCATCCGGCAGGTCTTCAACGATGTATCGGTTTCACCCTCGTTGATGGTAGGGGCTACGGATGCCCGGCATTACACCCATCTGACCAAAAATATCTACCGCTTTCTGCCTATCCGAAGTGATGCCAGTGATCTGGACCGCGTACACGGAACCAACGAGCGTATTACCATCGACAATTACGCAGACATGATCCGTTTTTATATCCAGATGATGCGTAACACGGCCGTAGTATTGCCCCGAACAGACTCCCATTCTACGAAAGTAAACCTGTTCGGAGCCGGGGATACAACAGCTTAGGCTGCTGTAAGGTCTTCCGGTCCTGCCGTCAGAACTTGAACTGAGCCCTGGCGTTTTCGAAAAACTCCGGATCGATCACAATGCGTCCCGAGTTCTCATCGATAATGACTTTGTTCATTTTCCGAACCTCATTCTGAACCTGCGGAGGCAGCATCATCCCCAGACAGGCGCCTTTCTCCATAGCCACCACGGCAATGCCGTTGTGCAGCCCGTTGCGAAGTCGCTCATAACTGCGCAGATATCGGGTATCAACCTTGGCTTTGGCTTCCTCGCGCACTTTCAGCAGCTCATCTTCTTCATTGCGTGTTTTTTCCACAACTTCGGTGAGGTTCGATTTCTTGCTGGTGTACGTCTCTTCCAGGTCAGCCAGTTCCGCCTTTAGATCGGTCATTTTACGGGACGACTCTTCCAGAATAATCGCGATTTCCTCCAGACGTGACCGGCCATTATCGGTAGCCTGCTTCTGCGACTCAATCTCTTTGGTGAGCGCATCGTACTCGCGGTTGTTGCGAACGGTCATCTGCTGGGTTTCATACTTCTCGATGAGTGCCGCTGAGTCCTGCAGGTCGAGTTCCAGATTTTTTCGCTCCTGAGTGAGCTCCATCTCCTGGGCTTCCAACCTGTTGATAATGGATGTAGCACGGTCGATTTCATGCTCCAGTTCCAGGATTTCCTCCGGCAGATCGCCGCGCAGCCTTGACAGCTCATCAATACGTGAGTCGATATACTGGAGGTTGGCGAGATTCTGTAATATTTCTTTCATGGGGTGGTGTGCTGATGGTTGGGTTTTCTGTACTTAATTTTTTGCAGCGATGTGGACCTGCATGGGATTGGTGACCGTTTCGGTGGGGTTAATGACCAGGTCCGGGAATTTTCGGGAAATCTGACGGGCCATGTGCGCAACGATTGGGACCTCAGTCTCATAATGACCGGCATCCACCAGTACCATCCCGGTATCGAAATAATCGTGATACTTAATATCGGCGGTTATGTAGGCCTGGGCTCCGGCTTTGCGTGCTTCCCGGGCGAGGCTCACCCCACTGCCACCGCATACGGCTACGGTAGAAAGCTGGTCATCCTTAAAATTATCGGCATAACGCACCGCGGGAGTCTGCAGGACGGAGCAAATACGGTTGAGCAGATCTTCACGTGTAACGGGTTCATCGAGCTGGCCAATTACGCCGAATCCGGTTGTACCTGAAGCGTCAGCAGGGGCCAGGATTTCAGGGTTTCGTACTCCCAGCAGGTCGGCCAGCACAAAGGAAACGCCATTTTGGGCGGCATCCAGATTTGTGTGAACCGCAAGTACGGCAATATTTGCCTGAATCAACTTGTAAATGAGTGCTCCCTGGGGGGTATCCGGACTAATGCGGGCCAGTTTCCGGAAAATGACAGGATGGTGGGCAACAATAAGGTTGCAGTTTTTGCTGATGGCCTCATCCACAACGGCATCGGTAACATCCAGACAGGTAAGGATGCCGGTAATGAGCTGATGTTGGGATCCTAGTAGCAGACCAGCGTTGTCATATTCTGCCTGGGTAGAGAAGGGCGCCCAGTGTTCAAAGAATTCAGAAATATGATGGACTGCTGTATTGCTCATTGCTTGTGCTGCTTCACCTCATGGTTAGCTGAGCATTGACAGAGAAAATCAAGTTCTCGCCTGAATAGGGCAAGTTTTTTCGTAAATTGGGAATGGAAAGAAATCGTGTTCAAAATTCCGCTTCGTTTCTTTGACAGTGGAGAAAAATACGGTATTTATATCAGAACGTAAAGAAAAAAGACACATGCCTGTCAGTCATAATCCAGACATACCTGCGCAACTTGATCGTGTTCTCACTGAAATCCGAAACAGTGCGGTAGGCTGTGGCCGGAATCCGGCCGATATTCTGCTGGTGGCTGTGAGCAAAACCAAGCCCCTGGAAGCCATACTGCAGGCCCACGCGGCCGGGCAGGTACATTTTGGTGAAAACAAGGTACAGGAGCTGGTTCCAAAAATGGAGGATGGACCGGACGATGCCGTCTGGCATATGATCGGGGCATTGCAGTCCAACAAGGTCAAATACATGGCTCCGCGGGTCAACTGGATTCACTCGGTTCCCAAACTAAAGACACTCAAAGAGATTGAAAAACGTGCTGCCGAGTTCAATCGGGTTATCAACGTGCTCATACAGATCAATATCAGTGAAGAAGATCAGAAAAGTGGCTGTGAGCCCGAAGATCTCAAGGCCATACTGGAGGCATCGCGGGGGATGCAGCATGTGGTCATACGCGGACTGATGGGCATGGCTTCTCTTGAAGAAGACCCCGAGCTGATACGACCTCAGTTCCGGCTGCTTCGTGAATTGCGTGATCTGCACGCGAAAAATAACGAGGGTGCTGTACAACTGGAGCATTTGTCGATGGGCATGTCCGGCGACCTGGACGTGGCCATTCAGGAAGGATCTACCATGGTACGTGTGGGATCAGCCCTTTTTGGTGCCCGCAATACCGAGTAAAAAATGTACTCAATGTGAACGGCCCTTCACTTGTGTGTTTCCCCGATTCAGGTAAATGCATCTCCCGGCGCGTAAGACCTGTCTGCAGATGCCTGCAGTTTCGGCGTCACCTGAAAAACCGACTAAACACAAAGCAGATATTTTCGTACTATGTGTGTTGCAGTAATCTAAAACTTCAAATTGTACGAGTATGAGTATGTGGACTTTTCTCGCCATATTTCTGACGGCTGCTGTAATTGGAGAGGTGTTTAAGCAACGCTACAAAGCCATGGCCAAAACCGGCATGGGTATTGAGCCCAAACTTCAGGAGCTGGAGCAGCGTTACAACGTTGAAATCGAGGCGCTACGCAAGCGAGTACGTAATCTGGAAACCATCGCTGCCAGCGACCCGGACGAGTTCAGCCGCAAGAGTGCTTCCTTTGACTCGGGTATGGATATTCACGATGAAACCGACGCAGAAGAGCTCAACGAGCGCCTCGTGAATCAACTTGCACGAAAAAGGACGCGATAACCTATGGAACCGGGAGAAGTTATAATAGCTCTGGTCAGTGTGGTTGGCGGACTGGCCTTCGCCGGGTTTCTGTTTCATGGGTTTTTCAGCCTGATCCGCTACTGGATTGATACGCGTTCACGCAACAAGCTCTCCGAAAACGGCGTTGTCAGTCGCGATGAGTTTACCCAATACAAAGTCCGTGTTGAAAAACGACTGCAAACCCTGGAGGCGCTGGTCACCGATGAGGATAGGGTGGATGCTGCCGGCAAACTTGGCGAATACCCGGGCGAACCGGAAGATTGGTCGGGCAATACGCAGGCAGACCGTGATGAATCCACCGGTGTGCTGCGAAATCAGCTTCGCGGGCAGTAATTCGGTTGCTATACATACGGCAGGGCTCTAAATTGCGTTAGCTTAGCAACATCCGGTAAACGGTTGTATTTTTAACTGATATTCACCAATCCCAGGCGCTACGTATGAAACTCACCGCACTTGAAATCAAGCAACAACAGTTCGAAAAATCACTGCGAGGCTATGATGTCGGCGAAGTGAAAGCCTTCCTGAATGTACTTTCCACCGAATGGGAGTACATGGTAGCGCGCAATAAAGACCTGACCCGCGAAATTGATCAGCTGAAAGACAAGCTCCGCCACTACGAGCGGGTGGAGCAGGCCCTGCATGAAACCCTGCAGACTGCCAAAGAAAATGCCGATCAACGCATTGCCGGTGCCAAAAAAGAAGCCCGCAACCGCATTGAGAAAGCCGAAATGGACGCCGAGGCCATTGTTGGCAAGGCCCGCCAGCAGCGCCACGAAATCCGCCAGAATATCCGCACCCTGCTGGACCGTCGGGAGGAAATCATCCGTGGTATGCGTTCTTACCTGGATCTGGCGCAGGAATCGCTCAGCGGGTTTTCCAAAGATGAAGGTGGTATATTTACCCTGAACCGCGACGAGGAAGCCGAGGCCGATGCGGCTGCAGCCAACGCCCCGGAACCCCGGCAAAAGCCCGCATCATCTGACCACCAGGACAGCTCAACCGCTTTTGTTATTCCCGACGCTGATGACCTCGACGACTTTCTGGACAAAATTGAATAACAACCAAATTAGTTTACATGCATTTAGAAACCGTTGCCCAGTTCCGGGCCAAGCGTTCCGAAGCGCTTTCGTTTATACAGGAAAAAACACAGTCCCGACCAGAATACGTAATCATTCTGGGTACCGGCCTTGGTCGGCTGGCTGAACAAATTGACGTCGAAACCTCCATATCCTACGCAGACATCCCCCATTTTCCCGTTTCCACGGTAGAAAGTCATGCCGGCAGACTCCTCTTCGGCAAACTTGGCGGTAAAACGGTAGTAGCCATGCAGGGTCGGTTTCATTATTATGAGGGCTACACCATGCAGCAGATTGTATTCCCGCTGCGTGTGCTGCAATCCAACGGCGCCCATACCTTGCTGGTCTCCAATGCCTGCGGCGGGATGAACCCCAATTTCCGCAGGGGTGACATCATGTGTATCACCGATCATATCAATCTGCTGGGCGATAATCCCCTCATCGGGGCCAACGACAATGACCTGGGTGTGCGCTTTCCGGACATGAGCGAACCCTACACCCGCAGCCTCATCGACCTGGCCGACCAGGTTGCCCTTGATAACGCCATTAAAATGCATCACGGTGTTTACGTAGCCGTAACCGGTCCGAACCTGGAAACCAAAGCCGAATACCGGTTTCTGCGTCAGATCGGCGGTGATGTGGTAGGTATGAGTACCGTGCCGGAAGTCATCGCTGCCGTGCACATGGGCATGAAAACCCTTGGCATCTCTGTAATTACCGATGAATGTTTCCCGGATGCGCTTGAACCCGTTGACATGAAGCACATTCTGGAGGCGGCCGATATGGCCGAGCCCAAGATGACCAAAGTTATGATTGGCACTCTTGAGCGACTCTGAGTATCTTTAAAAGGTCGGCGTTAAACACCGGCCTTTTTTTATACAGCCAAACTGCCTGAGGAACCAACGCTATGCGTTCATACGAAGATGACGAAATCTGGGATGAATTCCAGTGGGAGGCTCATCTTACCGAAATGGAACAGAAAAGCGAAGCACTTCGGTCTTTCATTGAAAGCAACCTCGGGGAAGACATGCCCCGCTGGGCCCGCTTCCTGAAAAAATATCCATCCAAGTTAGACGCCATCGATGCCTACATTGAAGATGAGCTCATGTTCGAAGATGCGTATTTCCCGGATGACGATGACGACTGGGAAGACGATGAAGATGATGAGCTGGACGACTTCTTCATGAGCGGCGAGGAGGGGGACGATGCTGAGGATATGGACGATGGTGAGGAATGGAAAAAAAGTCTGAGCCACGCTGATCGCCAGGCCCTTGAAAACGATGGCATTTCCGAATCGATGTGGGTTCAGGAAATGGCAGACCTTCAGGATGACGACCTCTTTGACGCCGATGAGTACAACCAGATTTACGAAGAATCACGTATGCTGGCTGCCGAAATGCTCAAGCTGGCCGAACTGGTTCCGGAACGCGAGCAGGATTTGTATTTCATTGAGCTGGTCACTGAAACCGTGAATCTGGGTACCAAGATTGCCGGCGGGTTTGCCTTCGGATACGACCTGGATGTACTTGGCGGGAATATCGCCTACTGTAAGCGTGCTCTCAATAGTGCCAACCGTATTCTCGAACTACTTCCCGGACTCCGAAATCGGCAATTTATGCGACTGGTTGATTACCGCAGTTTGCATGAACGGATCTTTGAAGTGCGCAACGAAATCGGCATGCATATTCAGGATATGCGTGAGGTGCTGAACGATCCGGAATCGGAGTAGTCGTTTTATAACCGGTCCCGGGCTGGCTACCCCGATGCAGCGATGGTCTTGTAAATCCATACCAGGTCCTCAGGTCGTTGCGATACGGTCTGTCTTCTGTAGCACCGGTGCAATGTGTTTAAACCACGCTCAGCATCTGATCAGCTGCAGGTATCGATCTAAAACTCCTGGTTGAACGGGTTATTGCCGTAGCCTTCGGTAATCACAATATAACCATGGTCGGTTGCGGTATGGCAGCTGTTACAAGAAGCCACCAGACCGGTATAATCGCGCCGTATCTGTTCCCATTCGCCCGAATCCACGGCTGCTTCCAGGGCCTCCAGACCGGGTACCAGTTTAACCTGAGTCAGTTCTGCTATCGGGTACCCATCGTACTCCTCCACGGTTTCTATCAGGAATTCTGCGGCTTCCTCCAGCTCGTGCAGGTAGAAATCGGTCAGCTCCATATTTTCCGCTTCCACAGAAAGGCCGAGTTTGTGCGACCAGTGCTGAATACTGTTCATCTGGGTGGCCAGTCCGGGACCGGCAACTTCCACTACTTCTTTTTCATAGGTGTTGCTGATACAGGCCGGAAGGAGGATTGCCAGGGTCAGGGTGCCTGCAATCAGGAGAATAGCGGGGTGCTTGATCATAGTATAGGGGGGTGAGTGTGCAGGTCGTGCAGGAAATGAACACGTATGTGGCATTGTATGCGCGCGAACCAGATAATGTATAGCAATGTAGGCAGGAAGGGGGCAAAGCTCAACCGGAAAAATGCCCTGATGGTATATAATCTTCACGCAGGCGTTCAGATTTCAGGGTCTGCGTTGAGCTGAAATGCAACGGAATTAACATTTCTTGCCTGATAATCATCATTTGTTTGCAAGATAAGGGGCAATATTATGAGGCTTGGGGGCCGGTGAGTATTTTAATTCCAGAAAAGCCTGAAAAACCGTTGCAGCAGCACAAAATTACAGGTGTTTGTGGATGTGCTGTTTCGCCAAAAGCCAATATACTGCAAAGAACTATGTTACCGACCTCAACTCTTATCAAGAAGTACAACGTTGCGGGTCCTCGTTATACCTCCTATCCTACCGCCCTTTTACTGGCACCCGTTTCTGATCTGAAGGGGGTGGAGACTGCCATTGAGTTGGCAGTTGAACCCGGGAAAGACATCTCTATTTATATTCACCTGCCGTTTTGCAGGTCGCTTTGCTGGTATTGCGGATGCAACAAGGTCATCACCCGCAAATCATCGGATGCGGATACCTATCTGGACTATCTGGAGAAAGATTTCGCCCTGGCGGCGCGCCGGTTACCTGAAGGCCACCGTGTAACCCAACTGCACCTGGGCGGCGGAACCCCCACGTTTTTGTCGCCCGAGCAGCTGATGCGACTCAGCCTGAAACTCCAGGAGTATTTCAATTTTGATCCCCATGCCGAATGCAGCGTGGAAATGGATCCTCGCTACGTCACCAATGCCCAGGTTCAGGTACTTCGGGGAATCGGTTTCAACCGGGCCTCCATCGGTGTGCAGGACCTCAACCCGGAAGTTCAGCAGGCCATCCACCGTATTCAACCCTTTGAACAGAACCGTGATGTAACCCGATGGCTTCGCAAAGCCGGGTTCAAGTCGGTAAACATGGACCTGATTTACGGACTGCCGATGCAGACGCCGGAGCGTTTTGCCAACACCATCGAACAGATTTTGTCGCTCCGTCCGGAGCGGCTGGCGGTGTACAACTACGCCCACATGCCCAAACTGTTTCCGGCCCAGAAACTCATTGAAGATGATACCCTGCCCAAACCGGACGAAAAGCTGGAGATGCTTCAGTTTGCCATTGAGCGACTCACCAAGGCCGGTTACGTCTACATCGGCATGGACCACTTCGCCCTGCCCGGTGATGAACTGGCCCGAGCTCGACAAGACGGCACCCTGCAACGCAATTTTCAGGGGTACAGCACCCGGGCCGGCACTGACACCTGGGCCTTCGGGGTATCGGCTATATCCCAGATTGGTCCGGTCATGACGCAGCGCCATAAAGACCTGGATACCTACTATGAAGCCCTGGACCGCGGCGAGTTGCCTGTGACTAAAATGTACCGGCTGACCAACGATGACGCCATCCGCCGGGATGTGATTATGCAGCTGATGTGCGGACAAAAACTGGTATGGTCGGAGGTTGACCGTCAGTACGGGATCGATTCCCGGGCGTACTTTTCACGGGAAATGGAACGCCTGCACGAACTGGTGGCCGACGGGCTGGTCTCGCGCGACAGTAAGGGGGTTAATGTTACCGAGGCAGGAAGGCTTTTTGTGCGAAATATCGCCATGGTCTTTGATGCCTACCTTCCTGAAAATATTGAGCAGCGATCGTATTCCAGGACGGTTTAGTGCGGGTTTTGGGGAGCTTTTTTATAGTGTTTTCCGGCCTTTAATCCGCCAAATTCCAGGACGATATAGTACGGGTTTTGGCAGGCAGGCGGGCACTGCGAGGTATCTGAAAATTCATTTTGCTTTGGCGGTATTCATACCATTAAGCGATATTTGACAATATCCCTTAATCAGACGATGTTTAGTCCATGATATACCGCTACACCGCTTCCACACATCAAGAGTTAGTGAGGGCTTTTATCCGGGAAATTAACCGGCATACGCCCCCCCATCCCTTCCGACCGATTACCATTTTGGTGCCGAATATGGATATGGCCCGCTGGCTGCAGCTTCAGATTGCCGATGCGAGCGGTATCAGTGCCAATCTCCGTTTTATGCTGCCTGCCGCCTGGCTGAGGGAGCAGTTTGAGGCGTTGGAACCGGCTGCCAGACGTTCCCTGCTGGATAAATCGCAGTTGCAATGGATGTTGTACACCCTGCTGGATGAAGACGACGGCACCCGGGCATGGTCGCACCTGAACGGATGGGTTGAACGCATTGCCCGCAGGGCCGGGGGCGAAACTGGCGGGGAACTACATCAGCGTGATTATGCGTCGGGGGGTGCCGGGGGTGATACATGCGGGGAATTGCATCAGCGTAATCCGTACCCCGCTGCCGTCGGATCGGGCGACGCTGCGCCGCAAGACACGTCAGCGCCGGACCGGGTTTCAAAAGCACCCGGGACAGACGGCCGCGTCTCCGGCGGCTTTTCGGCCGCTATATCCAGAGCGCGATGGGACATCGCATCCCAGATCGCCGATGCCTTCGACCAATACATCATGTACCGTCCGGAGTGGTTGCTTTCCTGGGAGGGTACGCTGGTTCAAAACGATGTGACCGGTAAACAACCGGATCCGCGTGAAGTACGATGGCAGTCGGCCCTGTGGAAGGAGCTGGTCAACCGGTGGCCGCAGGTACCAAACCGGGCGGGATTGTGGTATCGGTTCATGCAAGAGTCCGGTGGAAGTGCGGGGGAGTCGAACACGGCGGTTTTTGCCTTCGGTCTGGCTGCTTTGCCCCTGCCGGTGATGAAAGCCATCGCCCGTCATGCCAGGCGAAACGAATGGTATTGGTTCCTGCAACGTCACGCAGTGGCGCCCGACAGTTATTTTGCCGGACTGGATCTGTATTCGCGGCAGCAGGAGGAGGCCTTCCGGGAGGTTGTAGAAGAAGAAGGCGTGGATGCAGGGGTGACCCGCTGCGATGCGGATGTGAAACCGGCGCCACCACGGAATAATCTGCAGCGGGTGCAGGGTGTGGCGGCAGGTGGGCCGGCCCTGCCGCTGGACGAGGCAGACACCGGATCGATTCGGATCCATGTGTGTCACAGTGCCCGACGGGAGGTGGAAGTGCTGCACGATTACCTGCTGGATTTGTTTGAGACGACGGAGGTGCGTCCCGGGGATGTGGCCGTGGTAACGCCGGACCCGGATGCGTATCGCCCGTTTGTGGAGGAGGTCTTCCCGGCAAGCAGGCAGCCGATGGCGTTGCATGTGGCGGGAGCGCGGCGCGGCGTGGGTGAAGCCGGAACCGACGTCATGCTGCGGTCGCTGAACCTGGTCGGGACCCGGTACAAGGTGCCCGATGTGCTTGACTGGTTGGAAACCGGGCCTGTGCTCGGGGACCTGACCGACCGCACGGGGCTACGACATACGTTGCATAATTGGGTGATGCGTCAACGCATCCGATGGGGTATTGATCCCGGACAGCTGCAGCGGGCCGGTTTCCCGCTGAGTGGCCGGCATACCTGGCAGCACGGCATCGACCGGCTGCTTTTGTCGTGGCTGGCCGCCGAAGGGGAAGACGTCGTGGTAGGAGACCTGCTCACCGGCAGCACCGTTGCCGGACAAGAGACCGGCGCGTTGCTCGGTCGACTAGCCACCGTAATCAACGCCCTTGCCTCCCTGCAGCACCACAGCGAAACCCCGCACACCATCCCCCGGTGGTGCGACATCCTCAGCGACTTCGCAACACAGATCTTCACCGAATCCGAAGACGGCAGGCAGTACGCCGGTCCTTTTCGTGCCGCACTGCTATCGCTGCAGGAACAGGCCGCACAACTCAACCTGACAGCCCCGGTCAGTTTCCCGGTACTTCGCAGCTACCTCAGCGGTATCCTGGATACCACCGGTCTGGGCAGGGCCTGGAATCCCGGCACCATCACCTTCACCGGAATGGTCGCCCTCCACCAGCTTCCCTTCCGCGTAGTGGCCATCCTCGGCCTGAACGACGGCAAACTGCCCGGGAAAACACCGGTTTCTGCCTTCGATCTCATCCCGCAGTCGCCCCGACCGGGCGACCGGTCCCGACGGGATGCAGACCGCCAGCTGTTTCTGGATTACCTGCTCACCCCGGACACCCGATTGCATCTGAGCTACACCGGAATGCGCCAGAAAGACAACAAAGAACTGGCACCCTCAGTCATGCTCACTATGCTGGAAGACCTTCTTGCCGAGCAGTTTCCCCGGGAACAAACCTCGTTTATCACCAAGCTGAAAACGGTTCATGCCCTGCAGCCTTTCAGCCCGAAGTATTTCCGTGAACCGACCTCGCCCCGATTCTCCTACTCCCGAAAATATCGTGACCTCGCCGCTGAGTCGGGCAGAAGTCGCAGGGCGAGGAAACCCCTGTTTGAAACCTGGCGCAGCGATATCACCCCGCCCACGGAACTCACCCTGACCGACCTCCAGCAATTTTTCCGGGATCCGGTCAAGAGTCTGCTGCGGATGCAGCCCGGAATTCAGCTGGACGATGCCGATGTACCCGGGGAGTCGGCCGAGCCCTTCGATTTCGACCACCTTACCGGCTGGACTGTGCGCACGCAGCTCATGCGAACCTGGGCCGAGTCCGGTGAGCTGGCCTATGCCGACCTTCAGACCTACCTGCGCCGGGACGGTTTGCTGGCCGAAGGTCAGGCCGGGAAACGACAAATGAATCGTTTAATCGCCGAAATTAAGGCATTTACCGGGTATATGCAGGAGAAAATAGGTGAACGTCCTGCACTTACCCCCCTTGAAGTTGACGCCACGGTACGCTCCGCCAGCGGCACCACATACCGCATTGCCGCTGCATTTCCATACGTACACGAGCAGACCGCCTGGACCTTCGAGGCCGGCAAAGGCGATACTGGCGTTGCTGAATACAAAGTTTTTCGTGCCTGGTTGCAGCATCTTGTGCTCAACCTGCAGCATCACATGGTATCGCGATCCGTTTTCCGCGACATCCGTGAATTTGCGTTTCGCCCGCTTACCCCGCAGGAAGCCTCATCGCGACTCACCGATATCATGACCTTTTTCGAAGAAGGGTATCGCCGGCCCATACCGTTTTTCCCTGCCTGCATGAAACTCTATCTGAACCACATACGCGATGGGATCTCCCCCGAAATCGCCCTCCAACAGATTGAAGAAGAGCTTACCGTCACCGATCATTTCAAGGTGCCTGAGCATGTTCGTGAGACCAACACCACCTGGATTGCGGAGGCCTTCGGTGACGAAAGTCCGGTGCTGCAGGACGCTTCGAAAACCCTCTGCACGCCGGAGCTGGTCCGTGAACCGCTCCAACCCGCCGACCTGGATCAATACCAGCTGTTTTCACTGATGGCATCGCGGGTGACGGATGTTATGCATCGCGACCTTCTGGACAAAACCGAACTTGCCGCATTATGAGCACCGATATACATCCATTTGACGTCATGAAAGCTCCCCTGGAGGGGACCAACCTGGTGGAAGCCAGCGCCGGAACCGGGAAGACCTGGAATATCGAGGCACTTACGGTCCGGCTATTCATCGAAAAGCGATGGGAGCCGGCTGATGTGCTGGTGGTGACCTTTACCGAGGCGGCCACACAGGAGCTCAAGGAGCGTATTTATCAGCGACTGATTCAGGTTATCCGCGTGCTGAAATCGGGCGAGGGCGCCGGGGATGATCTGTTTCTGATGGGTTGCCTGGAGCAGTACGGTCCGGGCAAATCCTCACACGCAGGCATCATGCAGCACCTCGAGAACTGTAAACAGCGCTTCGATGAGGCCTCCATTTCTACCATTCACGGGTTTTGCAAAACGGTGCTGTCGGAATTCAGCCATCTCACCCGAACGGACATCGATGTAACCATCGAAACCGAGGGGAAGGGAGCGCTGATTGAGGATGCGGTGCATGATTTCTGGCGGGGATATAATGCCGGCGAGGCCACCCTGGCCGGAGGGATGCTCTCATCGCTGCTGTACGGACCCCTGAGCAGGGAGGTTCTGATTGGTGCCATGCAATCGGTGCTTCGTTATGATGAGGTGCGGATTATCTATCCGGAGCTGCCTTTTTCCGCCGGACCCTACCCGCAGCTGCCCTGGCCGGCTTCCGCGGAGGAGGTCGCCGGCGGCGAGGCGGGTATTGCCCCGCTGGTAGCGCAGCTCGAAAAACTTGTCAGCGAAATCCGGTATGTCTGGGAAAACGACAGGGAGAACATCCGTCAGCAGCTGGCAGATACGCATATTAGTCGTGCCGGGCTCGACAAAGACTTTGAAGGTCGTGAAGCTGCGTTGTTTGCGTTTCTGGACAATCCGGCAGCGTATGTCCCTGTTGGGAAAAAGCTGGATCCGGAAAAGCTCGGGAGCCGGTTTTTGCAGGAAAAAGCGCTGAAAAAAGGGAGTGTCTATCGTACCGATCACCCTGTTCATCAGCGCATACAGCAGGCGCTGGAACTGGCGGCGTGGATTCCCGATTTTGAGCAGCGACGGGCGCTGGAGGTGGTCCGCCGGCTGTTCCGCGAGCGGTGCGCGCGCGATGGGGTCACAACCTTTGACGATCTGCTTCGCAATGTGGCGGTTGCCTTGCGTGAGGATGCCCCGGAAAATGGCGGAACCGGCTCGCTGCATCGTGAACTGCGTAACCGGTACAAGGCCGGGCTGATTGACGAGTTTCAGGATACGGATCCGGTGCAGTTTGAAATCTTTCGGAGGATTTTCATGGATGCTGCAGCTCACGCGGAAACGGGCGGGGGATCAGAGCCCGGGGTTCTGGGAGCAGATACGGCCGGCGGGTCGGACCGGGAAGGGGGTGCCGGCGTGGTCGACGCGGCGTTGCCTGGCGATAACGAACTGCCAGGCAGGCGACTGCTCTACCTCATCGGCGATCCCAAGCAGGCCATTTATCAATTCCGGGGCGCTGATCTGCGCACCTATATGAAGGCACGCGAGCTCGTAGATAAAAAGTTTACGCTGACCCGGAATTTCCGGAGTGCGGCCAACATGGTGGATGGGGTCAATGCCCTTTTTGAAGGACGGTACTCGTTCATTGATCCCGGACTGCATTTCGATGCAGCTACCGCGAATATGCAGGAGAATCCGTTCAGGTCGGAGGTGGATGCGGAGCTGGCCGGGGATGCGGGCAACGCCTGTGGACTCCATTTTCCGTCGGTGGGTCAGATGCCGTTTACCTCGAAGGATAAAGCTTCACGGGCTGTAATCAGCTGGACGGCCGGACACATCGCCCGAACGTTGCAGTCGGCCCGGGATGGTCAAACGACCGGATTTCTTGATTCTGCGGGGGCAGGGGGTGGAGGAGAATCGCCCGATAAGGGTCGACAGGCCGGTTCATCGGCGAATCAGGCCAGCGGGGGGACACCGGAAGTTGAACAACAGGACCGTCTTTCAGCATCTGCGACTTCCGGGTCTCGTGGGTCAACTCATCAAACGCAGTGTGAAGCCGTCTCTGCCGGAGATATTGCCGTGCTGGTCTCCAGCAACCAGCAGGCCCGGGCCATGAAAAAACGGCTGGAAAGCCTGGGTGTTCCCGCGGTAATCGGTGGTGATGAGAGTGTCTTTACCAGCGAAGACGCCCGAATGGTGAATCTGATGCTGGATATTCTGGTAGATCCGCAGCGCACGGCCCTCATCCGAACGCTGCTGACCTCGCGCATGGGGGGAATGCACGCCGCAGCACTGGCTGAACTGCAGGAAGACGATCTGCGCTGGTCTATCATGGTGGAGGTTTTTGCTACGGCCCGGGAGTATGCGCTTAAGCGGGGGGTACTGGCCGGACTTCGGCATATAACGGATACGCTGGAGGTCGAGAAACGGCTTATGGGAGGGGCTGACGGGGAGCGGAGCATAACCAATCTACGGCATCTTACCGAGCTGCTGTACGAAGAGCAACGCCGGAGTCACCGGAATTTATCGGGGCTCTCGCAGTGGCTTCGCACACGGCGTGATGATCCCGCCCGGGAGTCGTCGGACAATACCCAGATGCGACTGGAAAGCGATGAGAACCGCGTGACGATAATGACCATGCACAGCAGCAAAGGATTACAGTTTCCGGTGGTGTATGCGCCTTTTTTGTGGGAAAGCAGGAATAAAAGTTCGGGTCTTGCCCTGTATTACGACCGAAAGTTGGACTCTTTTGCGTTGGATTTCAGGAACAAGGTAACCGACAGGCGCCTGGAGTCGCAGGGTCGCAGCAAGGATGAGGCGGAAGCCCCGATGCGTACCATGGATGCAGAGAATATGGAAGACCGGGTGCGACTGTTGTACGTGGCGGTAACCCGCTCGAAATACCGATGTTATGTTCCCCATGCTATGGTCCGGGGATCGAGAACCCAGGGTACAGACTCACCGCTGGTTGCTATGTTGCTCCGGGATCCGGCGGCCGGACAGGTTCAATGGCGGGATATCACCGACTTCGACCGGTCGATAGGTTTAGATCATGACCGGCTTATTGATGAGCTGCTCGGGCAGCTGGATGGACACCATCGCTTTGCCTGTTACGAGGTTATGCCGGACACCGATACCGGGTATCAACCCGGGACATCGGACGATCCGCTGGTTTGTCGTGAATTGCCTGCCGGGACATTCCGCCGCATGCAGCAGCATGTCTTTGTGGATAGCTACAGTTCGCTGAAAAGCAGTGATTCGGGTGCCGGTGACGGGGAAGAATCCCGCCTGCGACTGGGCGAGGAAGGGAACGAAGACGCCCGGTTGCACCCGGACCCGCGTGCCGATTTATATGTCGATTCGAATCCGGTCGGGTCCGATGCAGCGGGCTCGGAACAGCGCGAAGTTCCGGAGGCATTCACGGAGATTCAATCGTTTCCGGCGGGCGCGCATACCGGAAATTTCTGGCACGATATCTTCGAGACGATTGACTTTACTGTCGCCGCTGAAATTCCGGACGTTGTGCAGCGACTTGCTGCACAATACGGTTTTAACGCCCCGGATTATCAGGGTACCCTGCTCGCAATGGTGAGCCGGACCTTGCAGGCCGATCTGGGCGGGTTTCGGTTGGGGGCCATATCCCGAAACGATACCCTTCGCGAAATGCAGTTTTACCTGCCGTATAGCCGCAGTGAGCTGGAGGCCTTTCAGCGTTGGATGGGCGGGGATCCTGCAACTGCCGGCGCCCCGGATGCGCAGTATTACTTAACCGGGTTCATCGATTTGCTGGTATTTCATGAAGGCAGGTATTACATCCTGGATTATAAATCCGACAAGCTGGAGGGTGGTCCGGATGCCTACAAACCCGGTGCATTAGCGGGGCATATGCGCCAGAAGGGTTATGCCCAGCAATATCATTATTACAGCCTCGCCTTGTATCTGTTTTTGCGAAACCGACTTGGGGAAGTCGATTTTGATGCGGTCTTCGGCGGTGTGATTTATCTGTTCCTGCGGGGCGTCGGGGTTGGAGAGACTCCTGATAACGGAATTTTTACGGACCGACCCGATCCGGGGATGATTGCATCTTTTGCAGCGTCACTTCAGGTGGGTTTAAAGACGGTGGAGGAGCAATAATATGGGATATTCGAATAAGCAAATATTACAGAAGCTGGGGTTGAATCCGGAGGACCTCGACCATGCGTCGTGCAGTTTGCTGGCCCGGCTGTATCCGGATGCAGCCGATGCGGTGTATATGGTTGGTATGGTCCTGTCCCTGCGGCAGCGCGAAGGGGCTATTGCCATTCCATGGCCGGGGGATGGTGCCTCGATTACGGACCTGCTGGCTGCCCACCTTGCGGCAATCAAGTCGGGGCTGACGGCTAAAAACATCAGGACGGCTTTCGCACATCTGGATCGGGTCAAACTCATTGACCTGGTACGCTGCGGAGCGGTGGTTCGGGTGGATGGGACTGTGAAAGCTGTCACCGGAGACGACGTTGCCGGCACAGCAGCGCTTGCAAACTCTGCAACAGGCACTACTGTTTCGGTCGATGCTGCTGCGGCAAGCTCCGCTTCGGGATATCCGCGTCCCGGGGATTCCTCCACGGATGCGGATGGGGTCATCATATTGGATGGGGGTCGACTTTACCTGCGGCGATTCTGGCGGTACGAGTTGGATGTAGCTGCGATGGTCAATTCGCGGTCGCTGCCGGAAGCGCTGAAATCCTCTGATGGTTTGGGGGATAAGAGTTCACAAAACGTGAATAAACATCGATCTGAATCCCTACTTGAAAGTGGGGGCCGTTCAGATGATAACGTGTTGGGATCGGTCCAAAACGGGCGGGAATCGACTGAGCGGGAACCCTCGGCACGCGACCAGACAGACCTTGAACAAACCGGTCAGGACCAGGCCGTACAGGCCGGATTGACCTACCGTTTTGCAGTAATCACCGGTGGTCCGGGAACCGGCAAAACCCATTCGGTTCTCATGTTGCTCACGGCCATGCTTACACGGCGCCCGGACCTTCGTATTGTGCTATGTGCACCAACGGGCAAGGCCGCGGCACGCATGATGGAATCCATCCAGGCCAACCTCGAGCGAATTCGTCCGCCGCAGCACGTCAGGGCCGCCATCCCCACCGCGGCGAGTACTATCCACCGACTCATCCGCTGGAATCCTGCCCGGGGAAAATCGGTTTATGACGCCCTCAATCCCCTTCCGTACGACGTGGTCATTCTGGATGAGGCTTCCATGGTCGATGCCGCCCTCATGGCCCGCCTCGCCCGCGCGCTACGACCCGAAACACGGCTCATTCTGCTCGGCGATAAAGATCAGCTCTCATCCGTAGAAGCTGGTTCGGTTTTTGCTGACATTGCATCGAATCAAGCGCCGAACGTCGTTCGGCTCACAAAATCGTGGCGGTTCGACGAACACTCTGAAATCGGGGCACTGGCCAGGACCATTAATGCGGGAGCGGGCGTTGCCGCGTGGAATCTGCTGGAACAGGGGAAGGCGGTCACCATTGCCGGACCTGTCCGGGCAACGGGTTCCGCATACCGTACGGCTTCCTCTGACATGACCAGTTCCCCACCTGAAACCCGGGTTGGGGTCGGGGCTGCCGCCGAACGGGATGCCGCGCAGAAGGCCTCCCGCGGTTTCAGTAAGGACGACAGCACGGCGCGTGGTAAGGAGGCCCTTTACCGGCGAATACGTGACGGTGTTGAACCGTTGTTCACCTTGCTCAACGGGCAGGAAGATCATGTACAGGCACTGGGGCTACTTCAGCGCTTCCAGGTATTGACCGCACTTCGGGTGGGACCTTACGGCTCCGTACAGATCAACGCAGCGATGGATCAACAGCTCAGCAACGGTAAAGAATGGTATGCAGGTCGACCCGTCATGGCGACGGCGAATAACTATGAACTGGAAATTTATAACGGCGATATCGGTCTTACCCGGTTCATCGACGGACGTTTAATGGTGGCCTTTGCCGGAACCGAACCGGATTCGGTGCGATGGATTGCACCCGCTCAGCTCAAAAGTGTCTCCACGGCCTGGGCCCTGACCGTGCACAAAAGCCAGGGATCGGAGTACGACAATGTGCTGCTCGTCCTGCCGGATAAATGGAGTCCGGTGCTATCGCGTGAGCTGGCCTACACGGCCCTGACCCGTTCCAGGCAGGTGTTTGCGGTATGGGGCACAGGCGAACTGTGGACCCGCATGCTGGCCTCGCAGGTGGAGCGATTTTCGGGATTGGCAGATCGACTGGCTCAGATACCCTCGACGTAAACCCAAAAAACCCCGGTAAGTTCCCGCCAATCCTAAAATCCCAGCAGTTTCCCACCCTGATACACCACAAACGACATGAAATACGCCAGGGCGGTCATGTAGCCAAACATAATAGCAGGCCATTTCCAGCTGTTCGTTTCGCGTTTCACAATCGCCAGGGTGCTCATACACTGCATGGCCAGGGCAAAGAAAATAAGCAGAGAAATGGCCGTAAGCAGGGTGAAGACCGGCTCGCCGGTTTCCGGGTTGACATCGCTGAGCATCATCTCCCGCAGGGAGGTAATGTCCTCATCGTCCGACTGCACCGAATAAATGGTACTCATCGTAGCAACCAGAACCTCCCGCGCCGCAAATGAGGTTATCAGCCCGATCCCGATTTTCCAGTCGAACCCCAGCGGCTCAATGGCCGGTTCAATGACTTTGCCGATCTGGCCGGCGTAACTGTTTTCCAGCTGCTCGGCCGAGCTCATGCCGGGTTCGCCGGCCGGGAAGGAAGCCAGAACCCAGAGACCCATCGACACTACAATGATGATTTTACCGGCTTCTTTGATGAATATCCAGCCCCGCTCGCCCATCTGGTACAGGATGTTGCTGAAGGCGGGAATTTTATAGGTGGGCAGCTCCATCAAAAAGGGGGTGTGACCGGCGCCCGGAAGGAATTTTTTGAAAATGGTTGCCGCAACGGCCGCCATCACGATGCCGAACAGGTAGAGTCCGAAGAAGGTGAGTCCCTGCCAGGTGAAGAACAGGAAGGCGGTATCGCCGGGAACAAACGCGCTGATGAGCAGGGCGTATACGGGCAGTCGGGCCGAGCAGGCCATGAAGGGTAGTACCATCATGGTAATCAGGCGCTCTTTGTAGTTTTCGATGCCGCGTGTGGCCATGATTCCGGGTACGGCGCAGGCGAAACCCGACATCAGCGGCAGAACCGATTTGCCGTGCATCCCGATTTTCATCATGAATCCGTCCATGACGAAGGCGGCGCGGGCCATGTAGCCGGTGCCTTCCAGAATAGCGATGAAGAAGAACAGGATCAAAATTTGCGGCAGGAAGATCATCACCCCGCCGAGTCCGGCCATCACGCCGTCCACCACCAGGCTGTTGAGCAGGCCGTCGGGCAGGGTATCAGCCAGCCAGTTGGAGGCGGTGATAAAGCCCAGGTCGATGAGGTCCATAAAGGGACCTGCCCAGGAGAAAATCGCCTGAAACACCAGCAGGAGGATGCCCATGAACAGGGCAGGACCGGCAATGCGATGGGTGACTACACGGTCGATCGTTTCGGTGATCGACTTGCGCGGATCTACGGGTCCGGCACAGACGGTCTGCAGGATTTCATCGATGTAGTTGTAGCGGTCCAGCACTTCGGCGGCCGACCCGTTCAGGCCTTCCTTCTCGAGCATTTGCCGGGCTTCGACCACCACGGCACGTGCATCGCCGGTGAGCGCGTCAAGAGCGGCATCCTGGGCAAGCAACCGGAGGCTTTCCAGATCGGCGGCGCGTTCGGGAATGGCATCGTTGCTGTCTATCAGGCCCGTTCGCAGGTGATTGATGGCTTTCTGCAGTTTTACCGAGGGCTTCCACTGCAAAGGCCCGGGCGTGGCAAAGTTCCCTGCCGTGATGGCATCCTTCAACTGGTCGACCTCGGCATCGTTGCGGGCGTTAAGGGCTACCACCGGCACTCCGAGGGTGTCCTGCAGGGCCTGCGGGTTGATCAGGCGGTCCTGCTCACGGGCGGCATCCATCATGGTCAGCACCACCATCGTAGGAAGTCCGAGATCGGTGATCTGCGTGACCAGGTAGAGGTTTCGCATGAGGTTGGTGGCATCGGCTACCACAATCACGGCATCGGGTTCGGGCTCAAACGGGTAGGTTCCGGTGAGGGTCTGCCAGGCAATTTCCTCGTCTTTGGAGGTGGGATTGAGGCTGTAGAGACCGGGGAGGTCGATGATTTCGTGGGTGGTTCCGGCGGATTTCAGGAAGCCGGATTTACGTTCAACGGTGATGCCGGGGTAGTTGCCCACGCGTTGGCGGAGTCCGGTGAGGGCGTTGAACAGGGTGGTTTTGCCGGTATTCGGATTACCGGCGAGTGCGATGCGCTGGTAGGTTTTCATAGGTGGTTTTCAGCCGTGATGGTCGACCTCGATGTGGTCGGCTTCAGATTTGCGCAGGGCTACCAAAAAGCCCCGGACTTTGATTTCGATGGGGAATCCGAGGGGTGCTTGTCGGATGAAATCGATGGCGGTGCCTGGGGTGATGCCCATTTCCAGCATGCGGTTCAGGGCAGGACCGGTCACGCGGGTTACCCGCAGGTTTTCGGCCGGGGTGAGGATGTCGGATAGCTTTGGCAAGGCGATAGGTGACTTGTTTTATCTGTAATGAGTCTAAATAATTTACGCAAATTTACGGAAGAACACACGGGTGAAGTTGGTTTGTCAACAGTTTGCATCGCTCTGCGTGTACGTATGGGCAGAGGGGTTGTGGCTGCCCCTGTACGAGGTTTGCACCGGAGCTGCTGTCGCTGCGCTGCAGAAACCGGTAGGAACGCAGGTGGGAGGGATGGAACCATGCGTGGAGCTTGGTACTGAGGTATTTGCGGGTAGGTACGCAGGTGGTGGTGAGGAAATTTTGTGCTGAAACGGACGGGTATTCGTTATATTTTCAGGCATCGGGAGCTTCTAACGCCAAATTAACCACCTATGGAATTTTTATCGGAGCCGGTTGTCAACGTTTTTTTGTATGCCCTGTTAACGGCGGTTGCTACGGGGCTCGGGGCCGTGCCTTTTTTCTTCATCAAGGATATTTCTCCGGCGTTTTTAGGTCGGTCGAACGCGGTTGCGGCCGGACTCATGCTGGCGGCCAGTTTCAGTCTGATGATGGAGGGGTATGAGCTGGGTGAGTGGATGACCCTGGGTGGGATGTTGGCCGGGCTGCTGTTGGTAGTGGGTGCACAAAAGTGGATGGATGGTCGAGGCGATGCGGAAGTAACCAAGCTGATCGGGGGCGGTCGACGACAAATGCTCATCTTTTTGGGCATCATGACGGTGCATTCGTTTGCCGAGGGGGTAAGTGTGGGTGTTTCATTTGCCAGCACCATGGAGTTTGGGGTGTTCATCGCCATTGCCATTGCCATTCACAACATTCCGGAAGGACTGGCCATTAGTCTGGTCATGGTACCGCAGGGGACGTCCCCGGTCAAGGCCGTTTGGTGGAGTATTTTTTCGAGTTTGCCGCAGCCTCTGATGGCGGTTCCGGCGTTTTTGTTTGTTGAGGTCTTCAGGGAATATCTGCCTTTCGGGCTTGGATTTGCTGCCGGGGCCATGATCTGGATGGTCTTTGCCGATTTAATCCCGGAGTCGTTGGAGAAGTGCGAGGGGAAATCGGTCGGTTTGTGGGTGACGCTGGCGGTTCTGGCCATGAGTGCGTTTCAGATCTTGCTGGGACATGGATAACACCCGGTCCCCGGTTTTCGCCTCGGATGGATGCCGACCGGGTCTGTTGCGTTATGGATAAATTTCAATTGGTGGGGTGACATTCATCCGAAAACTTGGTATTATTGGTGTCTGCTGAAAAGCCATGCCGTTTATCCGGCATTTAGTTGCACCCGTAGCTCAACTGGATAGAGCATCTGACTTCGGATCAGAAGGTTTGGGGTTCGAATCCCTACGGGTGTACCAGCAACATAGCCCTGAATTGCGTTAAAACGCGGTTCAGGGCTTTTTGTTTTAGGGGGTTTGGGAATAAATGTTCCCATTTCTAACATTATTGGTAGTCAATTGGTAGCCATTTGCCAGTCAAATTGGTAGTCACCCAACCACTTATATCATGGCAACACTTCGCAAGAGAGGAGACCGCTATCAGGTAGTGTTCCGACGGATGCAAAACGGAAAAAGAATTACCAGTTCCATAGCCCTCGGAACGACAAGTAAAACTATCGCTCAAAAACACCTACGCAAGCTAGAACAAGAGCAGGAGGCGGAATTAATAAAAAACCAGTTAATGAAACACTCAGTCAGCAGATAATTACCGAGAAGGAGCTAGAGCTACTATTTGATACGCATAAGACCTACATCAGTGAGCAGAAATCAGCAGGTGTTACCCAAGTCCGATTCAACGGTAGTAACCTGGCTAGCGGTATCTATATCTACCGACTTGAAACGCCATCGGTGACAATTTCAAGAAGAATGACACTCATCAAATAAAAACCCAGCTAATGTAGGTTATCCATTAGCAACTGGGTTCGACCAAAAGGCGGCTTCTCGTTAAGAGAGCAGCCTTTTTTTTATAATACAGCTACAATTCAAGTTTGCTTCAGTTCTACGAGAAGCTTTTCTGACTAATTCAATTGTAGTGGTTTACAAGCATGCTCCTACTTAAAACTAAGTAATTTGGCCTGTAAATTTTTTAAACCCGTCTCAATGCCCAATTTTAGGCTCGTCATTCACTGCTAGACTATATGTGTTTGTTACATCAAGCATCCCTACGCCAGTGTAATCTTGCGTCCTTCAGGGAACGGAGATTTTTCTAGCATTGACTGACAGCATCTAAGAACTGAACTGTTATGCAGTATATCATCCAGGAAAACTCAGAGGAATTATCTATGTCGAACGTGTTTACAATTTCAAATCTCATAGGTGGTCAAATACATAAATTATCCGCCATTTTAATGTTTATGTTCTTTGTAACTGTGCAGGCTCAGGGCCAGATTACAGTCTCACAAGATATCACATCCAATACGACATGGACCCTCGCAAATAGTCCTGTTACCATTACGGAAACGATTACAATTGCGTCTGGAGCCACGCTAACTATCGATCCCGGCGTGGAGGTGAGACTTGGCAACGCGGTTTCTGTACTGGTGGATGGTGGTCTTGTTGCAGATGGTACCGATGGGAATCCAATCGTATTTACCTCCGCTAGTGCAACAAAGGCAGCAGGCGACTGGGGTACCATCGAGTTTCGGAACACAGCCAACGTGGGTTCCGTGATTAATTATGTAACCATGGAATATGGCTCAGGCGGTGAACGTGCTGGACAACTATTTTATACCACGGGAGCATTTGGAGTAAACATCAGCAATTCGACCTTTCGGTTCAGTGCCTCACACGGTGTGAATTTACGTGCTTCCTCCCCGGCTATCAGCAATTCCGAATTTACAGCCAATCAAGGGTATGGTATTTTCACCGACCTCAGCCTGAGCTACCAGGTAACCGGTAGTACTATCTCAAATAACTCCCAAGGTGGTATACGGGTACCAATTAATGCCTCACCTACCATTCAGGATAATGTTATTGAGTCGAATGGGATTGGCATTTTGATTGATAATGGAGGTCAGCCCGATATCCTGAATAATCAAATTCTTACCAATACTGTTGGTATTCGGGTTATTGAAGTCGGTGCTACCAAGCCAACCATCGTAAACAACACGATTTCCGGAAATATGGATTGGGGTATTGAGCATCTTGGCACGGTTGAACTTATAGCCAGGTTCAACTTTTGGGGGAGTTCGAGTGGTCCTACAGTTGGATCAAACACCTCCGGACTGGGCGACAAAGTTACCTTTGGAATCGTAGAGTTTACTCCCTGGCGATTTGGAGCTACGGATTTGCCCGTTATTTCGGTAACGGAGAGTATCAATACCGATACGGTGTGGGAAACCGGGAATGTATATCACGTAGAAAATTCAATCACAGTGGGTGCAAATCGAACACTCACCATTCAACCCGGAACGGTTGTTAAATTCAGCGCCGGTGCGAGTATGCAGGTCAGCGGAACCCTACTAGCAAATGGCGCCGCCGATAACCTTATTATTTTCACCTCAATTTTGGATGATGCCGCTGGAGGGGATTCTAACGGCGATGGAGATAACAGCATTCCGGCGCCTGGGGACTGGAATCAGATTGATATCACGAGTATGTCTCAGAATAGCTCACTGCAGCATGTCATTATTCGATTTGCCGGATCTGGTTCTAATAGTCCAGCAATACACGCGCAGGCTCCATTTCAGTTTACGGATGTGGCCGTTACGAACAACCTTTACGAGGGTATTCGTGTGAGTAGTGAACAATCTCAGTGGACACGCCTCAAAATAAATAACAACTTACGATCGGGTCTTGCCATAGCTACCAATAGCTTTAACATTACGGATATAGAGACCTCCTATAATGGTCAGCACGGTACGGTGATTGGAGGTACGAATGCAACTGCAGGAGCTATTACCATCAGTGAACTGGTAGCTTCCAATAACGCAATGCGTGGATTAACATTTGATCGCAATGCTTCCTGGAATATTGCCATTTCCTCTATTTCGGCATCCAATTTTAGCAATAATGGTCAGGATGGAGTATATATTAATAATAATACCGGTTCACTGGAGGTGACAGGTAGTACCTTTGATAAAAATGAGAATCATGGACTATTTCTGGTTCATGATGGATCCAGAGAAAATCTGGCCATTAGTGGCAACACCTTTTCGGGAAATGGGGAGTCTGGCGTGGTGAGTACGCAGGCTCGATTTATTGATAATACGTTTGTAGGGAACCGGTTCAGTATAGGTGCT
>LIHN01000013.1 GCA_001314545.1 Bacteroidetes bacterium HLUCCA01 | reverse complement strand
CAGATCAAAATCCATAATCACGATGGAGTAAATCCGGTCGAACCGGAAGTTCCAGTCCCCGCGAGGCGCCTGCTCGGTGATGGCGAAGGTGGCGTA
Source organism: Bacteroidetes bacterium HLUCCA01 (assembly GCA_001314545.1). GTDB lineage: Bacteria > Bacteroidota > Rhodothermia > Balneolales > HLUCCA01 > HLUCCA01. Next base: position 2,304 of record LIHN01000013.1, on the reverse strand, counting down.
GTACAAGGCCCGCTCCACCACGTGCCGCTGATAACTGGCCTGCATCTCCACGATGATCCGCGCGCCGGTACTGGTGGTACAATGCAGGTCGAAAGCCGCCCGCCGCTGGTCTTTCTGCCCGGGAACCTGCTCGTTGTTCAAATACGTCACCTCCGTAATGGTCGCCTCCCTGCCGGCAAGTACTTCGTTGAGAAAATCGATGAGGATATCCCTGGACATCGGCTGACCGAAGATCCGCTTAAACCCAAAATCGGTGAAGGGATTCACATAGACCCCGATGTCGGGTTGCGGTGAATGCGCGAGGTGTTCGGGATGTGCGTCATCCGAATCCTCCGGCTCGGACACCCTGTCAGCCGTAAGCCCAACCCCCGGTGCCCTCCAGGCCGTATCACTCGCTTTCACTCCCGGCGCCATCACCTTCGGCCCCGGAACCATCGCCCGCACCAGCCTCCAATCCAAAAATGATTCTACTTCGCGCATGCTTTTCCTCCATATCGTTCGCGTTCTTTTCTTTATAGAGTCGCGAAACCCGGAAATCTTACATCGTCTGCACAACTTTCGGAACGAAAGGGGTCTAAATACACATGGGGGGTGAGGGTATCGCCGGAATGGGCAGATCAGGAGCATGCCGGTACAATCGGATGCGTACCCTATCAAAAAGTGATACCCCTTTTATGTACATTGACTACATTAAAGAAAAGTTCACCAACCGGGCGGCGCGGGTACCATTGCCCACGACGCAACAGATTGATTACAGTATAGAAACGATCACCAACCGGGTGGCATCAAGACGAATGTAGGCGTTCTGGCCAGTGTGGGCAGGATTCGGCACCGATATCCAGATACGTTTTTCGGAGCAGGAAGTGCGCAGTTATTGGCTGGTGTAGGTGCATTTGCCCAGTTCCATATTGGAGAAAGGATGGTGATTCAGCCCGGGTTGATGTACGATTTAAACGGGAGCTCGACGGATGGTTTTTCCTGAGGTCCGCTTAGAGTCGGGTACCACCTGACCAATCAGGATGATCTGCCCTGAAACTCAGCGAACGGATTCTTTATCACCAGATTCCGGATTTTATGTCCATGGTGGAGGTCCTCCGAGTAGAGCACTGCGCAACCAGAGCTAAGTGCACCCGCGATAATCAGGCTGTCATAATAAGAGTAGCCGTAACGCTGATGTAGCTGCAGCGCATCCAGATACAAATCTTTTGAAGGATAAGCGTCCAACAGTAAAAAAAGCACATCCGACAAAAAATCCTGAAGGTCATCCGGCTTTATCTGTGTGGCAAAACGTCGTGTAGCCAGATTGATGAACTCCTGAACGACCTGATAGCTGATTACGCCGGTACCGCTCTCGAGTGCATCAGCTACCAGACTCCGGGCGGCATCTTGCTTAGCGGGATCTCGTTTGTCGAAGCAGTAAACGATGATGTTGGTGTCAATAAAATAACGGGGGGCCTTCATACAGATTACCGACGCTCATTCATTTCATCACGGCTGAACGTTTGACCGGAATCCACATAATCCATGGTCTTCATCAGGGACAAAAACGTTGATTTTTTTGATGTTTCGGCAACATAGCGCTCCATCCACTCATTTACGCGGTTGTTAAGTGTCGTAGATTCACTGCGTGCCTTTTCGCGAGCGCGTTCAATGAGTCGTTCATCAGCGGTAAAAGTAACATTCTTCGTTTTCATATCGGAAATTACACGAAAATCGTGTAAAAATAAAGCGCTTGATGATTCTGATTCGCTGCGTCCATCGCATAGGACGTAAACTTATCTGTTACTCCCAGGCGCCTCAATACGCTGCTTCACAGTCGCGCGGATTTCGCCCTTCTCCATTCCCAGCTCATAACTCGAAATTTCCCCGCTCTTGATATCGCGGTAGGACTTGATGCTGCGTTGATACGCGATGTATTCCTGTGTATCCATGGCGCTGATTTTAGTTTACCTTGACAGTATGGATTCGATTTTCGCCAGTTCAATACCGGTCATAGCGGATATTGCATCGGCGCCGGCGCCGTTTTTGTGCATTTTCTTGATGATGGATTCGACGCCCTTTTCCAGCCCTAGTTTTTCTCCTTTCTCGAGCCCCAGTTTTTCACCCTTCTCCAGCCCAAGCTTTTCGCCCTTCTCCATCCCCAGCTCATAACTGGAAATTTCCCCGCTCTTGATATCGCGGTAGGACTTGATGCTGCGTTGATATGCGATGTATTCCTGTGTATCCATGGCACTGATTTTGGCTATGGTGAATATTTCCTTGAAGATACGCCCCTGCAGGGCTGCGGGCATGCCGGTGAGTCGA
>LIHN01000018.1 GCA_001314545.1 Bacteroidetes bacterium HLUCCA01 | reverse complement strand
ATGTACGCTGAAGGAAGGCGTTGAGATGGTTATGCCGGGCGATAATGTGTCTCTGACGGTGAACCTGATTCAACCGATTGCCATGGAAGAGGGTCTGCGCTTTGCGATTCGCGAAGGCGGCCGTACCGTAGGTGCCGGTGTAGTAAGTAAAATTCTGAAGTAATTCACCACAAAGTATAGTACGGGCGTAGCTCAATTGGTAGAGTAGCGGTCTCCAAAACCGTTGGCTGGGGGTTCGAGTCCCTCCGCCCGTGCAAATAAAAAAATATGAGTAAAACTACTGAATACTTTGAGTCGGTTCGCAAGGAGATGAACAAAGTCTCCTGGCCAACCCAAAAAGAACTCGTTGACAACACGATGATTGTAGTGGTGTTTTCCATCATTATTTCACTGTTTATTTTTGGTGTTGACAACGTGTACAGTACTATACTCGAATTCCTGTACGGCTGATGAACAACGAAGATTTTAAATGGTATGTAGTGCGTTGTTTCTCAGGCCACGAAAAAAAGGTCAGGGAATATCTGTCTCAGGAAATGATGGAGGCTGGTCTGGAGGATCGGATCGAGGAAATTCTGATACCTACAGAGACGGTTGTTGAAATAAGAGGTGGTAAAAAAAGAACCAGAGAGAAAAATTTCTTCCCTGGCTACATTCTTATCAACGCCATTTATGATGACAGCGTAAACAATTTGATTTCAAACGCTCCTTCTGTAATCGGTTTTCTTAAAACGGATAAAGACAGCAAGAATCCCGCCCCGCTGAAACCTGACGAAGTGGAGCGAATACTGGGCAGAGTGCATCACAACCGTGAAGTTGCGGCTACAGGTGGCTTGGTTGAGATTCCCTACAGGGTTGGCGATCTGATAAAAGTAATTGACGGTCCGTTCAAAGACTTTGACGGAACAGTTGAAGAAGTATATCCTGACAAACTCAAGCTTCGCGTACTGGTAAGTATTTTTGGAAGAAAAACACCGGTAGAAGTAGATGTGAATCAGGTTGAAAATGTTGATTAAAATTAATCGCCATCATAACAGGCGAAATACTTAGGAATAACAATGGCCAAGAAAGTTCAAAAAATTATTAAGCTCCAGATTGTTGCTGGTCAGGCAAATCCAGCCCCGCCGGTAGGTCCTGCACTGGGTCAGGCCGGTGTTAACATCATGGAGTTCTGTAAGGCATTCAACGCCAAGACGCAGGACAAGACCGGAACTATTACGCCAGTCGAAATTACGGTATACACTGACAAATCATTTACATTTGTTACGAAAACACCGCCGGCTCCGGTATTGTTGAAAAAGGCCGCCAATATTAAATCCGGCTCAGGAGAGCCTAACCGTAACAAGGTTGGCTCTGTAACCTGGACGCAATGCATTGAAATAGCTAAAGAGAAATTAGCTGATCTGAATGCCTATGATGAAATGGCTGGTGCAGAAATGATAGCCGGAACAGCCCGTAGTATGGGACTGCGTGTAGACCGCTCCAAATAATCAAATTCTAGATAGTTCAAGAAAATGGCTAAACACGGCAAAAAATATGCTGACGCAGTTAAACTCATAGAGCCTGGTACGGAATACTCCCTGGCTGATGCATCAGAGTTGGTAAAAAAAACAGCAGCGACCAAATTCGATTCATCTGTTGATGTGGACATCCGCCTGGGAGTAGATCCACGTCACGCTGATCAGATGGTACGTGGTACGGTTGCGTTACCCCACGGAATTGGTAAATCAGTTCGCGTACTCGCATTGGTTAATCCTGCAAAACAGGATGAGGCCACAGAAGCTGGCGCCGATCACGTCGGACTGGATGATTATCTGGCAAAGCTTGAATCAGGCTGGACAGACATCGATGTTATCATTGCCACACCGGATGTGATGGGTAAACTTGGTAAACTGGGTCGGGTTCTTGGTCCCCGGGGATTAATGCCAAACCCGAAAAGTGGAACAGTAACCATGGATGTGGGCACCGCTATCAAGGAAGTCAAAGCAGGTAAGATTGATTTCCGTGTAGATAAATATGGAATTCTGCATACGTCCGTTGGCAAAGTTAGCTTTGACGCTGAAAAAATTAAGGAAAACGCAGAAGCGTTTATTCAGACTGTAATTAAATTAAAACCGGCAAGTGCCAAAGGTACCTATGTAAAGAGTGTTTACATGAGTTCTACGATGGGTCCGAGCATACCGGTTAGCAAAGTCGGATTAGTACAATAATCTGATTAAAGAATAAGGCAAAGTATCATGGCAACTAAAGCACAAAAGCAGGAAGTATTTAACGAGCTCGTTGAAGTTCTGAATAATTCCGAAGCAGTATACCTCACTAATTACAAAGGTATGTCTGTAGCTGATATCAGCAATTTACGCAAAGAGTTTAGAAACAGCGGTGTTACCTATAAGGTTTACAAAAATACCATTGTCAGAAAAGCAATGGAGTCTGTAGGCGGGTATGAACCTATCCTTGAAAGCCTGCAGGAACAGACCGCATACGCATTTTTTGCCGGTGATAACTCAAAGCCGGCGAAAGTACTCAAAGACTTCCTGAAAAAGGGTGACAAACCTGCTTTCAATGGCGCAATTGTTGACGGTGCTCTATATGGCGCTGACAAACTGGATGCACTTGCTTCTATGAAGTCTAAGGATGAGGTCCTCGGAGATATTGTTGGATTGCTTCTGTCACCAATACAAACTGTTATTGGTGGTCTCCAGTCTCAGGGATCTACTATTGCCGGAGCGATTAAACAAATCGCTGAAAAGGAAAATTAGTTCTGAAATTCACACACAAAAAAATCGGAGACAGATAAAAATGGCTGATGTTAAATCAATCGCTGAAACCCTGGTAAACCTCACCATCAAAGAGGCTAATGAACTTGCACAAATTCTGGAAGAAGAGTACGGAATCAAGCCCGCCGCTGCTGCAGTTGCAGTTGCAGGACCAGCTGCTGGTGGTGAAGCCGCCGCTGCTGAAGAGCAAACAGAATTCACGGTAGTTCTGAAAGCTGCCGGTTCTAACAAAATTGCCGTTATTAAAGAAGTTCGCGCCTTAACAGGTCTTGGCCTTAAAGAAGCCAAAGATCTTGTTGATGGTGCTCCAAGCAACCTCAAAGAGGGCGTTGATAAAGCCGAGGCTGAAGAAATCAAAAACAAGCTTACAGACGCCGGCGCCGAAATCGAACTGAAATAAGTACTACTTTTTCAGATACCGTTCTTTAACAGCTAGCCAATATCGGGTGACCGGTATTGGCTATTGCTGTCTATTATACTTTTGAGGAACCGAATACGGGTTCCATCCCTCTTTTCATCTCTTCGTTTTGAGCAATTCATAACCAAATAGCGAGGTATCCTTGTCTAATTCATACCAGACTCTTCCCTTCACAGAACGCATTTCCTTTGCTCGAACCAAAAACGTACTAGAGTATCCTGACTTCCTGGACGTACAATTGGAGTCATTCCGCAAATTCAGTCAGTGGAACATTCAGCCTGAAGAACGTGCCGATGAAGGTCTTCAGGAAATATTCCTTGAGCATTTTCCGATTCAGGATACAAGGGAACAACATATTCTGGAATTCCTTTACTATTCCATAGACACTCCCCGGTACACTATCAAGGAGTGTCAGGAACGTGGTCTTACATTTTCTGTTCCGCTAAAAGCCAAACTTCGCTTATCGGCCGTGGACCAAACTGACGAGGCCAGTGAGACTATTGAGCAGGAAGTCTTTCTGGGCGACCTTCCCTGGATGACGGAACGAGGTACCTTCATTATTAATGGGGCTGAACGTGTTATTGTAAGCCAGCTGCACCGGTCTCCCGGTGTATTCTTCGGCCAGTCGCTCCATCCCAACGGTACACAGTTGTACTCAGCGCGAATCATCCCTTTCAAAGGTTCCTGGATCGAGTTTACTACGGATATCCGCGATGTGCTCTGGGCCTACATCGATCGTAAGAAAAAGTTACCTGTAACTACCTTGTTACGAGCCCTCGGGTTCTCCACAGACTATGACATCCTGCGTATGTTTGATCTGTCTGAGGAGACTGAAATCAAAACCAAAAAAGCTTTTGTCGAATTAATCGGAAAACGACTTGCTACGGACGTAGCACAAGAGCTTATCGAGGAAGTGGTCGATGAAGAAACCGGTGAAGTCAAGGAAGCAAAGCGCAGAATGGTAATCCTTGCCCGCGATCATGAAATCGCCGAAGAAGACTACGACATTCTTAAAGAAGCCGGTGTTGATAAAGTCCTTACCCTGAAAATATCTTCTGAGGATGCGGAGCGCTCTGTCATTCTGAACACACTGCGCAAAGACGCTACCTACAATGAAGAAACGGCGCTTGCAGAAGTATACCGTCAAATCCGAACCGGCGAAATGCCTGACACAGAAACCGCACGTCAGGTTCTGGAACGACTTTTCTTCAGTGACAAAAAATATGACCTTGGTGAAGTAGGCCGGTATCGACTCAACAAACGCCTGCATCTGGATGAGCCTCTTGAAACCACCGTATTGACGATAAACGATATCGTTGCCATTATCAAGGAACTCATCCGACTGAAGAATCTGAAGTCTCAGGTTGATGATATTGATCACTTGAGCAATCGACGTGTTCGTACGGTTGGAGAACAGCTTGCCCAGCAATTTGCACTGGGTCTGGCCCGTATGGCAAGAACAATCCGGGAGCGGATGAATTCACGGGATGCAGAGCAGTTCACTCCGCAGGATCTGGTTAACGCACGAACAATCTCCAGTGTTATCAATACCTTCTTCGGAACCAACCAGCTTTCCCAGTTCATGGACCAGACCAACCCTCTGGCCGAGCTAACGCATAAACGACGTATGTCAGCACTGGGTCCCGGTGGTCTGACACGGGAGCGAGCTGGTTTTGAAGTTCGTGACGTTCACTATACCCACTATGGTCGTCTTTGCCCGATTGAAACACCGGAAGGTCCGAATATCGGTCTGATTTCATCACTTTGTGTTCATGCCAAAGTAAATGAGTTCGGTTTCATTGAAACTCCGTACCGACGGGTTGAATCTGGCAAAGTAACGGATAAGGTAGAGTACCTTGCTGCCGAGCAGGAAGATGAAACGATTATTGCTCAGGCCAATGCTGAACTCACAGAGAAGTCTACGTTCAAAAATGAGTTCATTTTCTCCCGATTCAGGGACAGTAACGTAGGTCTTGCCCGACCTGAGCAAGTTGAGTTCATGGATGTCAGTACCAACCAGATTACATCGGTTGCTGCTGCACTTATTCCGTTTATTGAACATGATGATGCCAACCGGGCACTCATGGGTTCGAACATGCAACGGCAAGGTGTACCGCTGCTTCGTCCTGAGCGACCTGTTGTAGGAACAGGAATGGAGTACCGCGCCGCGCGTGACTCCCGTGCTCTGGTTGTTGCTGAAGGCGCCGGTGAGGTTGTATATGTCAGCGCGACAGAAATTCGCATCCGGTACGAGCGTGATGAAAATGAAGCGCTTGCCTACTTTGATGAGGGTGTTGTTACCTACAAACTCCGAAAATTTGAGCGAACTAACCAGGATACCACATCCAACCAGATACCTATTGTTAAAGTAGGGGACAAGGTTGTAGCCAACCAGCCACTGGCTGACGGCTGTGCTACCAATCGTGGTGAACTCGCGCTTGGACGTAACCTTCTGGTTGCATTTATGCCATGGAGAGGCTACAACTTTGAAGATGCTATTGTAATTTCAGAGCGCGTGGTCTCTGAAGATTTGTATACCTCCATCCACATTCAGGAATTTGAACAACAAGTTCGTGATACCAAGCGTGGTGAGGAAGAACTGACACGGGAAATCCCCAATGTAAGTGAGGAAGCAACACGTAATCTGGATGAAAACGGAATTATCCGTGTAGGTGCCAAAGTTAAGCCAGGCGATATTATTGTGGGTAAAATTACCCCCAAAGGTGAAACAGATCCAACTCCTGAAGAGAAACTGCTTCGTGCCATTTTTGGTGATAAGGCAGGCGATGTTAAGGACGCTTCGCTGAAAACACCTCCTGGTGTACAGGGCGTTGTTATTGATACCCGCCTGTTCAGCCGCAAACGTGATGAGCAGTATACCCGCAAGGAAGAAAAAGAACTTGTTGATCGTGAGCAGCAGGACTTTGACCGCAAGATTGCCAAACTCAATGCTAGCTGGTCAGAGCGTATGTATAAACTGCTCAAAGACAAGACTTCACCGGGTATCCTGGACCGCGCAGGAAACGAAGTCATTCCAAAAAGCGAGAAATACCGTAAGCAGACATTTGAAGAACTTGATCCGATGGAGCTACGGGTTAATCAGGCCTGGTGTCAGGATGATAACACGGTTAATATTGTGGTCAAATTATTCGAGAATTACCGTAATGTGCGTCGCGATTACGAAACCGAGCTCAAACGCCGCAAGTACTCTATTCAGGTTGGCGATGAACTGCCTCCGGGCATCGTACAAAAAGCCAAAGTTTATGTTGCCAAAAAACGTAAACTGCAGGTTGGTGACAAGATGGCCGGACGTCACGGTAACAAGGGTGTTGTAGCCAAGATTGTACCTGTAGAGGACATGCCGTTTCTGGAAGACGGAACGCCGGTTGACATCGTACTTAATCCCCTTGGTGTACCATCACGTATGAACCTGGGTCAGATTTATGAGACCATTCTGGGCTGGGCTGGCAAAAAACTTGGAGTCAATTTTGCGACTCCGATTTTTGACGGTGCGAAATACGATGACGTTCAGTATTGGCTGGACCAGGCCGGACTACCTGTCGATGGTCGTACCTATCTGTATGATGGTCGAAGCGGTGAGCGATTTGCGCAGAAGACTACCGTCGGATACATGTACATCCTTAAATTGAATCACCTGGTTCAGGATAAGATGCATGCCCGGTCTATCGGACCATACTCGCTCATTACCCAGCAGCCTCTGGGTGGTAAAGCACAGTTTGGTGGTCAGCGCCTTGGTGAAATGGAAGTCTGGGCACTGTATGCATACGGTGCGGCCAGTATTCTCAAGGAAATGCTTACCGTTAAGAGTGACGACGTTAAAGGACGATCCAAGGTATACGAGGCCATTGTCAAAGGCGAGAACCTCCCCGAAGGAAACACGCCTGAGTCGTTCAATGTATTGCTGCGTGAACTTCAGGGTCTGGGACTCGAAGTGAATATTGAATAAGCGCTCATCGGAACGATGACTGTCACTCAACGATTTTTTTACTAAAAGCTAACTTTATACGGAGGTATAACCTTGCCGTTTTCAAAAAGCGAAACCGTTTCCAAAGATTTCAATCATATCCGGATTTCACTTGCCTCGGCGGAGACCATTTTATCACGTTCCCGTGGTGAGGTGCTTAATCCTGAGACCATTAACTACCGTACGTTCAAGCCGGAAAAAGACGGACTGTTCTGCGAGAAGATTTTCGGTCCGGTAAAAGATTGGGAATGCCATTGTGGTAAATACAAGCGAATACGCTACAAAGGTATTATCTGTGATCGCTGTGGCGTAGAAGTTACCCGTAAGGCTGTACGCCGTGAGCGAATGGGACATATCACTCTGAGTGTACCGGTAGTACATATCTGGTATTTCAAGTCTCTGCCCAACAAGATTGCCTATCTGCTCGGACTTTCGTCCAAAAACCTCGAGAAAATTGTTTATTACGAGAGTTTCGTGGTGACCAACCCGGGTATCGCGCGCGATCTTGGCTATAAAGTAGGCGATATGCTTACTGAGGAAGAGTACTATGACATCCTTTCTCAGCTGCCCGAAGAGCACCGTGAGCTGGACGAGGATGATCATGATAAATTTGTGGTTAAGATGGGTGCTGAAGCCATCGAGTCGCTTCTGGCCAGTATTAACCTGGATAAGGATGCTTTCCGTTACCGCGAGGCGGTAAAGGGAGAGACTTCCATGATGCGTAAGAAAAAGCATCTTAAACGACTTCAGGTTCTGGAGTCCTTCCGGGCTGCCAACAAACAGATGGAAAACCGGCCTGAATGGATGGTTCTTCGTGTTATCCCGGTTATTCCGCCCGAGTTGCGACCGCTGGTGCCGCTCGAGGGAGGCCGATTTGCTACTTCTGACCTGAACGATCTGTACCGACGAGTCATTATCCGTAACAATCGTCTCAAACGTCTCATAGATATCAAAGCGCCCGATGTTATTCTGCGCAATGAGAAGCGTATGCTTCAGGAGGCGGTTGATTCACTGTTTGACAACTCACGGAAAACAAACGCTGTACGAAGCAACAATCGTCCGCTGAAATCGCTCAGTGACATGCTCAAAGGTAAAAACGGACGTTTCCGTCAAAACCTGCTTGGTAAGCGTGTTGACTACTCCGGCCGTTCCGTTATTGTGGTTGGACCTGAGCTTAAAATGCACGAGTGTGGTCTTCCCAAGGAAATGGCAGTTGAACTGTACAAGCCATTCATCATCCGAAGGCTGATTGAACGGGGCTACGTCAAAACGGTCAAAAGCGCCAAGAAAGTGGTTGATCGTCGTGATGATGTGGTTTGGGATGTTCTGGAAAATGTAATTGACGGACATCCGGTGTTGCTTAACCGTGCTCCTACCTTGCACCGATTGGGTATTCAGGCGTATCAGCCGGTACTGCTTGAAGATAAGGCTATACGACTGCACCCGCTTTCTTGTACTGCATTTAACGCTGACTTTGACGGTGACCAGATGGCGGTACACCTCCCGCTTAGCAATGATGCCATTCTGGAAGCATCGGTTCTCATGTTGGGTTCCCATAATATTATGAACCCTGCCAATGGTGGACCAATTACGGTACCATCACAGGACATGGTACTGGGAATTTACTACCTGACGAAAATGTCGTCCGGCACTCCGTCACGTGAAAAAACATTTTCAGGTCCTGACGAGGTCGTCATAGCCTACGATCAGGGTAAAATTGCGCTGCACGACAGGATTTCTGTTCGTGTAAATCACCTGCTGAAAGCTGACAATTTCGTCACGGAAGTCATCAAGACTACCACGGGTCGTGTAATTTTCAACGAAATCATTCCTAACGAGCTCGGTTTCAAAAACACCACATTCGGGAAGAAAGAACTCCGGACCCTCATCGGGGATGTATTTAACGTATGCGGAACTGCCCGTACAGCGCAGTTCCTGGATGAAATGAAAGAACTGGGTTACAACACCGCTACCCAGGGTGGTTTATCGTTCAGTCTTGAAGACATCGTTATTCCAGACGAGAAGCATCAGCTTATTACCAAAGCTCAGGATGAAGTCAAGATGATTCAGGAACGTTATGAAAATGGTTTCATAACGGATAATGAGCGTTACAACCAGGTTATTGACAAATGGACCAGTACCACCAACCGCGTATCTGAGACCTTGTTTCAGGCACTGCAGAAAGACCGGGATGGTTTTAACCCGGTTTATATGATGGCCGACTCCGGAGCCCGTGGCTCCAAAGAGCAGATTCGTCAGCTGGGTGGTATGCGTGGTCTGATGGCCAAGCCTCAGAAAAGTACTACGGAATCAAGTGGTAGTGAGGTAATTGAAACCCCGATTCTATCCAGCTTCCGCGAAGGTCTGACGGTATTGGAATACTTTATTTCAACCCACGGAGCACGGAAAGGTCTTGCGGATACAGCCCTGAAAACTGCGGATGCCGGTTACCTCACCCGCCGACTGGTGGATGTATCTCAGGATCTGATTATCAGTGAGGATGACTGTGGTACGCTCAGAGGTATCAAAATCAAGGCGCTCAAAGACAATGAAGACATTGTAGAAAGTCTTGAAGACCGAATTCTGGGTAGGGTCTCCATGCATGACGTATATGATCCGCTTACCGACGAGCTGCTGGTTGCATCCAATGAACTGATCAGCGAAGCTATTGCCAAGAAAATTGCTGAAACTTCAATCGAGGAAGTTGAAATCCGCTCAGGATTAACCTGCGAATCTCCCCGGGGAGTTTGTGCCAAGTGTTATGGTCGTGACTTGTCTCGAGGCAAGCTCGTTCAGGTTGGTGAGGCTGTTGGTGTCATTGCGGCACAGTCTATTGGCGAGCCGGGTACACAGCTTACACTGCGAACCTTCCACGTTGGTGGTACTGCATCGCGACTGGAATCTGAGTCGATGCACAAGTCTAAGTTTGCCGGTAAGATTGCTTTTGAAAACCTGCGTTATGTTGAGTATGATGATGGTGAAGAATCACATAACGTAGTACTCAGCCGTGTAGGTGAAATTAAAATAATGGATGAAACCGGCAAGGTTTTGACCAATTACAACATCCCTTACGGTTCAGAGCTGTTGGTTGAAGAGGGAGACCTCGTACCCAAAGGCGTTCCGCTATGCCGATGGGATCCGTATAATGCCTTGTTGATTTCAGAAATCAACGGTAAAGTTGACTTTAAGGATATCCTCGATGGTGTTACCTATCAGGATGAAACGGATTCTCAGACAGGTCACAAAGAAAAAGTAATTACGGACTCTAAAGACCGAAGTCTGGTTCCAACCTTGATTGTGGTTGGTGAAGGCGAGCGGGTACGTGAGACAGCACTTCCGGTGGGTACACACGTCATTGTTGATAAGGACGAGCCTGTTCAGGCTGGTCAGACTATCGCCAAGATACCGCGAACATCAGCCTCTAAATCCAAGGATATCACGGCTGGTCTGCCTCGTATTACAGAACTGTTTGAAGCCCGACCACCAAGTGATCCGGCCGTCGTTTCTGAAATTGAGGGCATTGTCAAAATGGGGTCCCGTAAGCGTGGTTCCCAGGAAATCATGGTCACCAGCAAAGACGGATCGGATACCAAAACGTATCTCATCCCGCTTTCCAAGCATATCCTGGTTCAGGAGAACGACTATGTGAAGGCCGGGGAGTCACTTTCTGATGGTCAGATTCTGCCACAAGACATTCTGAATATTCTCGGGCCCTTCGCTGTACAGTCGTATCTTGTGAATGAAATTCAGGAAGTATATCGTCTGCAGGGTGTGAAAATCAATGATAAGCACATTGAAATCATTGTTCGTACCATGATGCAGAAGGTTGAGATTACCGATCCGGGTGATACCATGTATCTGGAAGGTGACAAAATTGATCGTTTTGAGGTGAACCGTACCAACGATTCGCTCATCGGCAAGTTTGTGGTAACTAACCCCGGCGATAGTGGTCTGAATTTCGGAGCTATTCTTGAGCGACGTGAAATTCGTGAAATCAATGCCCGTCTGGTCAAAGAAGGCCAGGCAGAAATTGAGGCTCGTGAGGCTGAACCTGCTATATCCCGACCGATACTGCTCGGTATTACACGGGCGGCCTTGTCGACCGAGAGCTGGTTGTCTGCGGCTTCCTTCCAGGAGACTACCAAAGTGCTCACACAGGCGGCAATTGAAGCCAAGGCAGATATGCTTATGGGGCTTAAAGAAAACGTTGTGGTTGGACACAAGGTACCGGCCGGTACGGGTCTGCGCCACTATCAGGATTACATCGTGGATGCCAAGCAGGATATGCGCGATGTGGAAGCGGCCAGTAAAGTGTTTGAAGCACTCGGTGCTGACCGGAATTCCGATGCCTCCGGCGATTCTGAGACCGTTTAAAAGGTCTTTGATATAAATTAAAAAGGCCCGCTTGCTTTTAGCAAACGGGCCTTTTTTGTATGCTCGTATTATTGATGGTTGCAGGACTCCGCAATAACAGTACTAGTTGGATTAGGTTGGATACGGGCTTTGCCTGTACCATCGCCGGAGATCCATTTGCTGTAACGCGCAGGTGCATTGTCAGCCAATCAAGGCATCAGGATAGCTGCCAACCTAATGTAAGTACTTATTTTGGGTCGATGTTTCGGAGTAAATCTTCCGCTTCTTTGATTAGATCTTCTGCTTTTTGCTGCGCGTCTTTAACGATTCGCTCACTTTCGCTGTCGTTGCGGCTTAACTCACCCTCCTGAAGCTTATCAATGGTTTCATTGAGCTCATCCAGTAAACTCTGCAGTTTATAGGAAATCTTGTCACGGGTATTGGAGCCTTTGTCCGGTGCGTATAAAAGTGCTACAACGGAGCCAGCCAGAGCTCCGGTAAGCAGTCCTGTGAGAAAACCTGTAGTATATCGGTCCATAGTATTTTCCGGTAGTATTTAAAATTTGGTTTACTTTACAATCTATAAAAAATACACTCCATTTAGAAATGGATAACAACTACAGTTTCACTTTGCCAGTCGTTGTCGTCTCCTAATGAGGTATACTTATTAAAGCAGACTCCAATCTGAGCCAATAACGCATTTCGGGTCATTCCATCAGCTTGTTCAGCGCGAAGGTCTGGTTTCAGGTTTTGTGAATTAACAGGTTACGGCATTGCATAGAATAATCGCACGCCCCCGTAAATTATGCGATAGAACGCAGGTGCATCTTGAATTCCCTGGCAGCTCTTCGCCTTTTCGCTGATATACTAATTAGGACTACCGGAATTACGTATAGCGTGAATACGGCTGAAAAGGTAAGTCCCCCGATAACGGTTAATGCCAGCGGACTCCAGGTTTCTGAGCCGGCTCCCAGTTCCAGAGCAAGCGGAATCATGGATCCGATGGTTGTCAGAGCCGTAAGCAGGATTGGTCGCATACGGCGACGGGCCGCTGCAATCAGATTGTACACATAGTTGTTTGCGTCCTCTTCACGCTTACAATATTGATGGATGTAGTCCACCATTACAATGCCGTTATTGATGACAATACCTACCAGAATGATCATCCCAAGGCCGGCTGGAACACTCCAGGGGGTACCAGTGAGCCAAAGCATCAGGTACGACCCGAAAAATGCCAGTGGAATGGAAAACATAATGACAAAAGGGTCACGGAAGTTTTCAAATTTGGAGGCCATAACCATGTAGGTCAGGATGAGTCCGAATAGCAACGCGATAAAGATGTCACTTTGACCTTGCCGGGTATCCTGATTGGTGCCGGCAAATTCATACCGATACCCGTCCGGCAGCACAATGTCATTTTCAAAAAGCTCAATAATACGGTCGCGCTGGGCGTTGGCATCGCCATTGACACTGATATTAACATCCATAATGACTTCACGATCGCGTCGAGTGATCCGGTTCACTGCTTCAACGGCCTCAAATCTTCCCAGATTTTCAAGGGGAACCCGCTGGTCGCCTATCTGCAGTACCTGTATTTGTTCCATATCACTCAGGCTTTGACGATATTGCTCCAAATTGCGTACCTCGATCGGCACTTCACGACCGCCATCCCGGAAGAAACCTACCTGGGTTCCACGCGCCTGTGTCTTGAAGGAATTGGCAACCTCGCTCAGGCTGCTTCCGGCACGACTTACACGCTGCCGGTCAACGAGGTAATGCAGTTCGGGTACACCACTGGTGCGGGGATTGTCAACAGAAACCACCAGAGTATCTTGCAGCATGACTTCTTCAATACGGTTTGCTATACCAACCATTGTTTCGGTCTCCGGGCCGATGAGGGTTACGCGGATGTTATTTCCGATACCTCCCCAGCCGCCCCGGCCTCCAAAACGGAACCCTGATCCACCGGTAGCGAAGATACTAACCCGTACGCCAGCCAGGTCGAAGCGTCTGCGAAGCTGCATGGCAATCTGGTCGGAGGTGAGCTCCCGTTCGTCAGGTGATACCAGGGTCAGGCTAATTCGACCGGTATTGCTTTCGCTGCGCCATCCTGAAGTTCCGATGGACGTGACAATGGTCTGTACATAGGGTTCCTGCTCAAGCTCGGCAGCAATTTGTTTGATGGCTGTTCCGGTCTGTACCAGGCTGGTACCTGCAGGCAGATCCACATTTACATTGATTTGTCCCGCATCTGAAGACGGCAGGAAGATGGACTCGATGCTGCTGTTAAAGAACCAGGTTCCGTAAAATATCCCGCCGATGAGAACAAAAACGATCATTTTATGGGTTACGGCCCACTGCAGTGACCTGCCATAATAGCGCTCCATCCGCGTGAATACCTGGCTGGACAGTGAAACTTTCTTGAAACCGCCAAGCGGCAGCAATCGGCTGGCAAAAACCGGCACCAGAATGAAGGACGCCAGAAACGAAAAACCGATTGCCAGAGAGATGGTGATCGCCAGATCTTTCATGAAGACACTGGTCATCCCGCTGATAAACAGGAAGGGCAGAAAAACCACCAGGGTAGTCAGAGTTGAGCCCCACAGGGCTCCGATGACTTCTTTGGTTCCTTCGCTTGCCGATTTGAACAAGGACTTGCCCTCCTCCAGCTTTCCGACGATGCTTTCCAGCACTACGATGGAGCTGTCAACCAGCAAACCAACAGCCAGTGCGAGCCCTGTAATGGAAACAAAATTCAGGGTCAACCCCATGAAATACATGGCGGCAAATGTAGCCGTCATTGAAATAGGGATACTCAGTGCTACAACGGAAGAACTTCGCCATCCCCCCAGAAACAGAATCAGAATTAAAATTACCAGAACCAAAGCAAAGACGGCCGATTGTGCGAGGTTACTGATTGATCGGTCGATGTCGGTCCCCTCATTAGAAAGCACATTGATAGTCACTCCCGGCGGCAGACGGTCCAGTATGTCCGGAAGAGCGTCCAGAACACCGTTGGTCACGTCCAGGGTATTCGCATCGGACTGTTTCTGAACTTCAACGGTGACACTGTTCTTGCCATTGACTTCCTCAACGGTGGTAACATCCACAAAGCTATCGTTGACCAATGCTACATCACTGATGCGCACCGGGGTTTGACCGTCTTCCCGGGTGGTGATTACCGTCTGTGCGATTTCATCAACGCTGGTATAGACCGATTGGGCCCGTATGCTGTAGCTGCTTCGGTTTACCACCAGATTACCCAAAGGAACCTGCACGTTGTTTTGCCGGATGGCATTTTCAATCTGAGCGATGGTAAGCCGATTCTGGGCGACCAGCAAGGGGTCCAGTTCAACGTATATGGTTCGCTCTATGCCTCCGCGTGTGTCAGCAGAAGCCACACCATTGATGCGTTCCAGCAAAGGCTCTACCAGGTCCATGGAAAGGTTACGCAGTTCGTCAAGTCCACGGTTGGAGGCCTCCACACTCAGACGCATAACCGGGAAATTTTCGGGATCAAACTGAAAAATAACCGGAGGAGCCGCCTCTCTGGGCAGACTATTACGGATGCGGTCGATGGCTTCTCTGGCATCCATTTCAACTTCCCGGGCGTTGGCACCGTCCTTCAGACGCATGCGGATGAAGGCGCTGCCTTTACGGACGTTGCTTTCAATCTCATCAACACCCTCCAGCGAAGCGATGGCGGCCTCAATGGGCTCCACGATGAGCGTACTCATATCCTCCGGGGAGACATTCCGGTAGTTGGTGCTCACCGCTACCACCGGGATATCCAGGGATGGGTAGAGGGTAACCTTCAGGTTCGCCAGGGCAAACAGACCGAAACCGATTACCATAAGAGAGAGCATGACCACAGTTACAGGTCTGCGCAGGATGATATCGATGATTTTATAATCTTTCATAGGAGTTCGATGCGATTGAATACATGCATTTAGGAGGTAGCCTCCGGCTCGTCAAATTCCAGCGGATCAACCTTGTGAACCGCGTCAAATCCGAGGCGTTCAATGAGTCCGTTAACCAGATAATACAGACAGGGTACAACCAGCAACATGAGGGCCGTTGACATGGTAAGACCCCCGATTACGGTGCGTGCCATCGGGCTCCAGGTCTCCGATCCGGCACCCAATTCCAGCGCCAGCGGTACCATACTCAGGATGGTTGTGGCGGCTGTCATGAGGATGGGTCGCAGCCTGCGACTTGCCCCACGGATGACAGCTTCCGCACGTTCTACGCCGCGGGCTTGCAGCACTTTGATGTAATCAATCATCACGATGCCGTTGTTTACCACAATACCGGCCAGCAAGATAAGCCCGATCATGGCCGTAACACTGACGGGCGTTGACGTAATGAAGAGCGTAAACAAAACGCCCGTAAGAGCCAGGGGAATGGTGGCGATAATAATAAACGGCTCGGTAAGGCTTTCGAACTGGGATGCCATGACCATGTAGGCCAATACCGCGGCAATGAAGAAAGCAATCAGTAAAAATCCGAAGCTTTCTGCCTGTTCCTCAGCGGTGCCGCCGATGTCATACCGATAACCGTCGGGCCATTCAACGCCCCTGAGCACCATCTCAGCACGCTCCGTAGCGGTCTGAAGGTCGAGGTTGCCAATGTCAACGGCAATTTCGGTAACCCGCTCCTGATTAATCCGGAGAATATTGGAAGGACCTTGATATCGCTCAATGCGCGCAAGGTTTGACAGCGGCATCCAGCTGCCTGCGGGGGTACGGATTTGGATATTTTCCAGCGACTGGGAGTTGGTTCGGTCTTCTGAGGATAACTGTACCAGCACGGTGTATTCAACCCCCTGCTCTACAAAGGTTGTGGCAATTGCTCCCCGTACAGCGTCGCTCACGGCATTGGCCACCTGTGAGGTGGTCATATTCAACCTTGAAATACGCTCGCGATCCATAACAACCTGCAACTCTGGCCGACCTGCATCCGAAGAGGAGGTAGCACCAACAATTCCTTCGGTTCGTATCAGTGATTCCTGAATGCCGTCGGTGAGCTCTTTTTTCAGGGTCATGTCAAACCCATAGACATTGATAACGAGCCCATCGTTGCCGTCCGGATTAAGCGGGTTTTCACGAACCTCACGGATGTCTGCTCCGGGTACATCCTGCAGGGCTAACAGCGTAGCTGCCGTGATTTCAAACTGGCCGCGGTCTCTTTGGTCGCGTGGAACCAGCTCAACACGGACGGTACCCTGGTAACCGCCGGGTGTATCAGCACCTTCAACACCGCGTTTGTCGCCATAATCCGAAACAATGAGCCGGGCTTCGGGTACCTCGCGTTCGATAATCTGTTCCACCTGATAGATGGTATTCTGCAGTTCGAAAAGATTCACTCCGGGCTCACGCTGTACATTCAGGATAAACGCATTCTCATCCACCGGCGGGAAAAATTCGCCGCCAAGCGTATAGTACAGGGGGATGGTTGCGCTGAAAAGAACAACAGCACCTAAAATTACCAGTTTACTTCGGTTCAGAATACGGGTCAGCAGCCGCGTGTAGCCGTTTTCCATCGAGGTGAAAAAGGATTCCAGCTTGCGTACAATAACATTCCGTGATGGTCCGTCGTGTTCGGCGATACCTTTTTCTGCACGCTGCAGCTTGCGCTTATCTTCCCTGGAGAAAAACTGGGCGCTGAGCAGGGGGATGATACTGAGTGCCGCGAGGGTAGACATAATCAGGGCAAAAGATACGGTCAGGGCCAGGTCCTGAAACAAAAACCCCGCTATTCCGGGCACGAAAAGCACGGGCAGAAGTACAACCAGCGTGGTCAGCGTAGAAATAATAACCGGTGTGGCCACTTCCTGGGCGCCGTAAACGGCCGCTTTTTTGCCATTATACCCGTCTTCCCTAAAACGGAAGATGTTCTCCAGTACGACCACCGCGTTATCCACCACAAGCCCGACGGCCAGGGTCAGACCCGACAATGAAATGACGTTGAGGGTAACATCAGAGAAATCCATCACGCTGAACGTGGCAATAATGGAGATGGGGATGGAAATGGCAATGATCAGAGCGGTGCGGAAACTTCGCAGGAAGAGCAACAGAATGATAATCACCAGTACAATGGCCTGAATGGCGGTCACGTACAGGTTGTTCAGTGACAGTTTGATGAAATCGGCCCGGTTGGTGAGCACTTCCAGTTGCACATCGGAGGGGAGGATTGACTGTATCCGGTTAATCTCCGTGATGACATTTGCTGCCGTGGTGACAATATTGACATCGCTTTGCCGGTAAAGGTTGATGATCAGTCCTTCTTCACCGCGTACATGTACATTGCCGATGGGTTGAGCCACGCCATCCTCAATTTCGGCTACATCTTCCAGCAGGATGGGAATGTCGTTATTGATACCGACTACCGTAGTGCGAATTTCGTCCAGATTGCGGAATTCACCGATGGTCCGAAGTGAGTAAACGATGCGGCCTTCAATCAATTCACCGGCCGGGACCTGGATGTTTTCCTGACGTAAACGGTTTGCTACCGTAGCAATATCCAGATTGAAAGCAAGCAAGCGGTCGCTTCGGATCCAGATATTGATCTGCCGCTCAAGCCCGCCGGCCGTCTCGGCTGCGGCTATACCCGAAATGCGCTCAAGCCGTTGTTCCAACTGCTGGGTGGCAATAGTACGAAGCTCGCTGGGATTCCGCACCGGTGAGGACAGCGCCAGCACGATGACCGGTTCCTGATTGGGATCGTAGCTGAAAACGATAGGTTGATCGGCATCCTGCGGTACAGCCCGTCGTGCAAAATCCAGTTGTTTGCGCACATCGGTTTCCGCAACAAAGATGTCGGTTCCCCAATTAAAGTACAGCTTAATGACCGAGGCACCCTGACTGGACAGCGAACGCACGCGTCGCAGTCCGCTCACGCTACCCACCTGTTCTTCGATGGGGCGGGTAATCAGGGTTTCAATATCTTCCGGAGCGACCCCTTCATAGGTGGTATAGACTGTAATGGTGGGAAAACTCACATCCGGATACAGGTTCAGACTGAGTCGTGAAAGCCCGAATAAACCGAATCCGATCACAATGAGTGTGATCATGATAAAGGTTACCGGACGTTCAACGGCAAGTTTCGATAGTTTTTTCATGCGATGGTTGCCGTGTTAATTTCGTGATCTGCCTGTGCCCTGACCCTGGCCCATGCCGGATCCGTCACCACGACGCGGTTGCTCCTGCAGGGTAGAGTCGGCCAGTACTGTAGAGTCTGACGGGACGGTGTCTCCGGTTGAGACGGTGCCGCTTCCGGGTCTGCCGCCGGGGGTGAAGCGAGGCGCGCCGCTGATACGTATGCTGGAGCCATCTTCCAGAGCGGTCTGGCCGGTAATGATCAGGTTCTCCCGTGGATTCAAGCCACTCAGGATTTCAATACGATCGCCCTGCTGAATACCCAGCTCAAGGTCGCGTCGTACCGCTAAAGTGTCGCCCTGCGTCACAAACGCGGCATAGCTTCGCTCAAGGCGAATCGTATTCGACTCAGGGTCGATTATGGTCTGTACATTTTCAACCATGGCCGAGCGTGGTATGACAATTGCGCGAGGACGGGTTTCTACATTAATCCGGCTCTCCAGCAATACACCCGGGAACATCCCGTTTCCACGATTGGTCACTGAAATGACCACTTCACCCAGACCGGTTACCGGGTCGAGTTCCGGACTGATCCGGGTAACAACTCCGCTGGAGTTAAAATCGACGCCACCGGATAGGCGCATTTCCACCGGCTGACCTACCTCAGTTCGTGCCCAGTCGCGCAGGGGGAGGTTTACCCGTACCTCGTATCCTGCCAGATTCGAGATTTCATAAACTGGTTGTCCCGGCCCAACCACATCGCCGGGTGATGCCAGTCTGCGGGTGATAACTCCGTTTACCGGCGATGTGATTCGGGTATAGCTAAGATTCTGCCGGCTGACACTCAGGGCTGCACGTGCATTTTGCAGAGCGGCACGCGAACTCAGGTACGTGGTGCGGGCTGCATCCAGCTCAGCCTGACTGACGAGGTCAAGAGCAAAAAGCTCCTGCTGACGTGAAAAATTGACGCTGTCGCGTTCCATGGCGCCTTGTGCCTGCTGAAGCTGGGCTTCATCGCGGCGTACGGTTTCAGCAAAAGGCTCATCCCGCAGTAAGGCGAGCACTTGTCCGGCCCGGACCGTGTCGCCCAGATCAGCCCGTATTGCAACAATATCCATATTTACCTGCGGTGTAACGCGCACATTATCCTGAGCGCGTACGGTTCCGAATGAGCGAATTTGTTCGGAGATTTCTCCCCGTTGTACTCTGCGGACTTCAACGGTTGTTGCCCTGGTAAAACCACCTGGACCACCGAAACCGGGTCGGCCGGAAGGGGCTTCCTCGTCGTTGCCCGAGCAGGACCAAATAAAGAGCAAACTGAAAGCTACCGGGATGAGTAATAATCGTGCCGCAGAGCGATGGGATATTGGGTGATGACCGGATTGGATTTGGCGCGGAGCCCTGGAATGTTTTTTCACTGAGAAGTACTTGAATTTATATGAAATTTACTATGGGTATTGATAGTATGAATCACTACAATAATAGAGCGTTTGACGTTCCTTAGCCGGAGCAGTTGATGACCTTTGAAACCTTTAATATTTGTTTACAAGACCGTCACTTAGCCGGACAGAAACGGCCTTCCGGCTGTCGTGATGCAGAATCATAAGTAATCGTGTATGAAGTTCTACCGGTTTTGCCCTGAAGGCAGCGCTGGCAGGGTATCCGTTTAACGTTCATTTGCGATCTGATAATACCTTTATGCATGTTATTCCGCAAAAATTTTGGAGGCCTGCATCCGATAGTGCAGCCGAACGAATCAGCTGTCCGCCTTACGATGTAGTGTCCACAACCGAGGCCCGAATCCTTGCCGAGGGTAATGCCTCTAGCTTTTTACACGTTATCCGACCTGAAATCGGATTCCGCGAAGACATGAATGAGCATCATCCATCGGTCTACGATGCCGGAGCTTCGGCCCTGCGCCGCCTGATGGCATCCCGTGAGCTGGTGCAGGATGATACCCCGTCCCTGTATGTGTACCAGCTTGAGATGGGAGGCGTTCACAGTACCGGAGTATTTGGTGGCGTACGCACACGTGACTATAACGAAGGAATCATCGTTAAACACGAGAATACCCGTCCTGACAAGGAAGACGATCGTGCCCGACATATAGTCGCTCAACGGGCGCATGCTGAGCCCGTAATGCTGGTACACCCTTCTGACCCGGCTATAGCTTCTATGCTGCGTACCGTAACGGCTGAACCCCCGCTTTTGGAGGTGGTTGCCAATGGTGTTGCCCACAGGCTGTGGAATGTGGAACATTTCCGGGATCTGACCGATGCTTTTTCATCTATCCCGCGTTTTTATGTTGCCGACGGACACCATCGCTGTGCCGCTGCCGCACGGGCTTCCGTACAGCTGGAGGAGGAGTGTCCGGGGGCAGGTGTTTTCCCGGCCGCGATTTTCCCGGCCAATCAGATGCAGCTGATGGCCTACAACCGGGTTGTGCTTGAAACCGATGACGACAGCCTGGACGCTATTTTTACAGCCTCCCGGGTTGTGGACGAAGGTCGGGATGTGCCTGATAAAAAAGGCGATGTCTGCGTTTATCAGCGTGGTAAATGGAAAACCATCCGTCTTGCAGATGCCGAAACCGGGGCGGGTCCGGTAGATCGCCTGGACGTACAACGGCTACATGATCAGATTCTTGAGCCGATATTGCGTGTGGGTGACCCGCGTACCGACCCGAATATTTCATTCGTGGGCGGGATTCGTGGTCCGGAAGAACTCCGTAAACTGGTAGACCGCGGCTTTGCGCGAGTCGCATTCAGTATGTACCCGACCTCCGTACACGAGCTTATGGAGGTATCGGATGCCGGGCTGCTTATGCCGCCTAAATCAACCTGGTTTGAGCCCAAGCTTCGCTCCGGGCTGCTGGTCAATGTGTTCAGCTGACCTGACCGTGTTGATTTAGTGCATGGAGTCTTAATCACCGGCCTTAAACGGCTGTGACTTCCGGATTGGCAGACGAAGTTAGCACACCGGAGCGATTCTGCCCGCATTAGCGTTACATCATGCTGTACATATCGGCGGAATACCGCTATCTTTGCCACGTGCCGCAGGCCCTGTCGCTATGCGTTGAGAAACCTGCCAGCATACCCGAAAAACTATGCTTCCATCATCTGCAAATCCACACTAGAACACCATATTTATGTTCCGATCGCATAATTTCAGCGCAGGACCATCCATTCTGCCAACCGAAGTATTACAAAAAGCCCAGGCTGAACTCCTCGACTATAAAGGCACAGGCTCTTCCATCATGGAGTTGAGTCATCGCGGACCAGAGTACATTGAAGTAGACGCTCAGGCAACCGCCCGCCTGAAATCCCTGATGGGACTGGGCGATGATTTCGAGGTTCTCTTTCTGCAGGGTGGTGCCAGTACGCAGTTTATGATGGTGCCCTACAACTTTCTCGGCGAGGGGAAAACGGCGAACTATCTGAATACCGGTACGTGGTCGAAAAAGGCGATTAAGGAGGCCAAGCTTTTCGGCAAGGTTCACATTGGTTTTTCCTCGGAGGATGAGAACTTTGGTCGTGTGCCTGCTAACCACGAAATCAGTCACCTTGAAGGAGCTGAATACCTGCATTTTACGTCCAACAACACCATTTTCGGAACACAATACCGGTCGGAGCCGGAGTCCAATGACATCCCCCTGGTTTGTGATGCATCCTCGGATTTTCTAAGTCGGGAGGTGGATGTGAAGCGCTATGGTATGATTTACGCCGGAGCGCAAAAAAACGCCGGTCCGGCGGGAGTTACCATCGTCATCATCCGGAAGGATTTTCTGGCAAAAGCCCGCACTGAAAACGTATCGACGATTTTAAGCTATCCTACGCACGTTGGAACCATGTTCAACACTCCCCCGGTTTTTGGCGTGTATTTCTTCAATCTGGTACTGGAATGGATTGAAAACCAGGGCGGTATCAAAGCCGTTGAGCAGGCTAACGAAGCTAAAGCGGCGCACCTGTACGCGGAAATCGACAAAGACGATTTTTATCGCGGTACGGCCCATGCCGACTCCCGTTCGCGTATGAACGTGACCTTCCGACTGCCCAGCGATGATCTTGAAAAGCAGTTTGTCAAAGAAGCCGCTGCTTTGCACCTTGATGGTCTCAAGGGCCACCGGAGCGTAGGCGGTATCCGGGCCAGCATTTATAACGCACTGCCCCGTGCGAGTGTAGATACACTGGTTGATTTCATGGTGGCATTTCGCTCGAAAAACGGGTAAAGTTCCTTCAAAACGTGATCATCGGCAGGTAGGAACCCGTTTGTGGCGCCGTACTTGCCGTAGTGCTGAACCGGATGCGTGGCGTATCGGCCCTGCTAGGTTGTGAGCCTGCGGGCTATAGCTTCCGGTTTCACAGCCGATTGTTGCGAATGGCAAAGGACCGTGCGTATATTTAGGAGCTATATGCCGAAGTAGCTCAGCTGGTAGAGCAACGCTCTCGTAAAGCGTAGGTCGTCGGTTCGAATCCGATCTTCGGCTCTCCTCAAGTTTTCTTTTAAAACCCGCTCTATTGTGATATAGAGCGGGTTTTTTTGTTATGGGATACAATCATGAGATATTCAGCCCGGGGAGAGTCAATTATTTGGTAGTTTAGAACAGCGATAACACAAAAGCCAACACTACGTTCATGTCCTCCAATTTAACGGTAAAACTACGCCCGGGAGCCGATAAACGAATCCGGCGTGGACACCTGTGGGTGTTCAGTAATGAAATTGCTTCTGTGGAGCCGGCCAGTTCGCCGGAAAACCGGCAACCGCCTCAGCGCCTGGGTGCCGCTGCAGCGGGGCGGTCCCCGTCAGAAGGGGAAAACACGGCCCCCGCGGTTGACCACGCTGCACAAACCCCGGCATCCAATCTGCATACGCAAAATACCATTCAACCCGGCTCCGTTGCCCGACTTCGTGATCACCGCGGACAACTTCTGGGCACCGGATACTACCACCCGCATTCCCTGATTGCATTTCGTCTGGTTAGTCCCGGCGATGTGATCCTGAACCAGTCTTTTTATACAGACAGAATCAGCGCTGCCGCAACCCTGCGACGACAATTACGTCCCGGCGCGCAGGCCATACGCATGGTTCACGGGGAGAGTGACGGCCTGCCCGGGGTCCTCATCGACCAGATTGGTCGGGTGGTTTCCATTCAGGTGGTAAGCGCCGGCGGGGAAAATCATCTGGATTTTATCACTGAGGCCTGTAAGTACGTTCTGCAGCCCGAATGGATCATCCTGCGCAATGATGCAGGCCTTCGAAAACTGGAAGGATTGCCGGAATATGTGAAGGTAGTACATGGAAGTGAGGAGGTGCCGGTTCAATTGGTCGTTGAGCACGGTATAACCTACGAGGTTGACATCCTGCAGGGTCAGAAAACGGGTTTCTACGTGGATCAGCATGAAAACAGGCTGCAGTTTCGAAGGTTTGTGAAGTCGGGCGACCGCGTTCTGGATGCGTTCTGCAATGACGGAGGGTTCGCCTTGCATGCTGCGCAGGCAGGAGCGGAACCAGTCCTGGCAGTGGACATCTCCCAACCCGCACTCGACCGCGCCCTGGTCAATGCCCGCAACAACAATTTTAGCTCCCGGATTACGTTTGAACGGGCCGACCTCATGAAATGGCTGCCGCAGCACGCCGAAGAAAACCCGGCAACCTACAATGTGGTGAATCTGGATCCGCCCGGTTTTGCAAAAAACCGCAAAACGGCCGCTGCCGCTCTGAAAGGCTACCAGAAACTGCACGAAGCGGCGCTCGTGCTGCTGAAACCCGGCGGATTTCTGGCTACAGCAACCTGTTCGCATCATATTGACACCCAGCGCTTTATTGAAACCGTCACTGAGGCTGCACGTCGAACCGGAACCCGGATTACCATGGTCTGGCGCGGCAGTCAGCCTGTTGATCACCCGGTACTCCCGGTCATGCCCGAAACTGAGTACCTGCGCTTTTTTGTATTTCAGGTGATTTCGATGTGAGCGCGACGTATATTGCCCTGGCCGCGCGGCGGATGTGCGCCAAGATAGTTGACCGGCAGGTTGGTCTGATGAGTGCCTGCAAATGGCATTCACATTGCAGCAGCAGACATTATGGAGTGGACTGTACTCCGACGGCAAACGCCTCCGCGAGGGGGAAAAGCCCAAAGTGGCTTTTCGTGATCACACTCGTTGCAGCTGTCACCCGCTACTGTCCATCTGAACCTATACAATGCCATCACCCGCTACTGTCCATCTGAACCTGTACAATGCCATCACCCGCTACTGTCCATCTGAACCTATAAAATGCCATGACTGCTTTTATTGCGACCCGACTTTCCCTCGTTCTGTTTGGATTGATGCTTCTCACCGGCTGCGCTGCCTCGCGCGGCTCCGTTATTGATTCGGGAATGGCCAGTTGGTACGGGCCCGGTTTTCATGGCAAAACAACAGCCAACGGCGAGACTTATGATCAGAACGCGATGACGGCAGCCCACCGAACCCTGCCGTTCAACACCGTAGTACGGGTTATCAATGTGGAAAATGGCAAAGCGGTCACCGTACGCATCAACGACCGCGGGCCGTATGTTGACAACCGGGTCATCGACCTTTCCTACGCTGCGGCCCGGGAAATTGACATGGTGGATGCCGGCCTGGCACGGGTCCGTCTCCAGCTGGTTCGAAGTGAAACGCCGGTTTCCCGCAGGCAGGGACCGGAATTATTCACCGTTCAACTAGCTTCCTACAACCAGCGCTCGCAAGCTGAAGAATTTGCATCGGATATCCGCGGCGCCTTCGTGCAGTCGGCCCGGGTTGACGGCAGAACGTTTTACCGAGTCTATTTCGGCCGCTACGACTCACGAGACCGGGCCGAACGGGCTATGCGCGATTTGAATCGCCAGGGGCATGATGGCTTCGTAAAGCAGCTGCAGAATTAATTTCCAATATGGTACTGATGTATAAACAGTTCGTCCCTCACCATCAGCATTGCACCATATCATTTCCATAATCCCCTCCATCGCCAGCATCCCTGATTCACAGGCATCTCATTTTTACCTACCATATATCATCAACGGTAAAACCACACCCCAATAAATAATCGCAGCTGACATCGAACGAATCGTCCCGTTTGAATTGTTTGCTTTTCTATTATTTACCCACCTACCCAACCCATTATGAGCAAACGAGTTATTATTATCGGAACCGGCTTCGGCGCCCTGGGAGCGGCCGTCCGGCTGGCAGCAAAAGGCTACCAGGTTGAAATGTTTGAGAAGCGCGACAAACCCGGTGGACGTGGCTATGTCTACGAAATCAACGGTTTTACTTTCGATGGCGGCCCGACCGTGATAACGGCGCCTTTTATGTTCGATGAACTGTTCAAACTGGCCGGAAAGAAGCGCGAAGATTACATCGAATTTGTTCCCTGCAATCCGTTTTACCGCATTTTCGACGACAAAGGGCGTGTTTTCGATTACAACGACAATGAAGCGTTCACCCTCGGGGAAATCGACAAATTCAATCCCGACGATAAAGCCGGCTACCTCGAATTCATCAAGACTACCAAACCCATCTTTGATAAGGGCTTCATCGAGCTGGCCGATAAGCCATTTCTGAATTTCACGGATATGCTGAAAGTCGCACCGGACCTGATCAAGCTGCAGTCGTACCGGAGCGTGTATAACTACGTATCACAGTTTGTGAAAGACGATTTCCTCCGGCAGTGTTTCTCGTTCCACCCCTTGCTGGTGGGTGGGAATCCCTTTGATACGACCTCCATTTATGCCATGATTCACTACCTGGAGCGGGAGTGGGGTGTGCACTATGCTATGGGTGGGACCGGCGCCATCATCAAAGGTCTGGTCGACCTCATTACCGAAATGGGCGGGAAAATCCACCTGAGTTCGGAGGTCGATGAAATCCTGATCGATGGTCGCAAGGCGAAGGGTATCCGGCTTAAAGACGGAAGCACGCATATGGCAGATGCCGTTATCTCCAATGCCGATGTGCCGTTTACGTACATGAATATGATTCCGGCCAGGTACCGTCGTAAATACTCCGACGCGAAGCTGAAACGCATGAATTACAGCATGTCACTGTTCGTGATATACTTCGGCACCAACCGGCGCTACACCGACAGCAAGCTGAAACATCACAATATTATCCTGGGACCGCGCTATAAGGGACTGCTCGATGACATTTTCCATAAGAAAGTGGTGGCAGACGATTTTTCCCTGTACCTGCACATGCCAACCATCACAGATCCCTCGCTGGCTCCGGAAGGAAGCGAGTCGTTTTATGTGTTGTCGCCCGTACCACACCTGGCTTCCGGAACCGACTGGAGTACGTTTGCCAAGACCTACCGCGATCGTATCATGCAGTTTCTGGAAGATAACTATCTTCCGGACCTGCAAAAGCATATCGTGGCCGAACATTATATTGACCCGCTGCACTTCCAGGGCGAGTTGAACAGCTATCTGGGATCGGCGTTCTCTGTAGAGCCAATTTTGACGCAATCGGCCTGGTTCCGACCGCATAACAAATCGGAGGATTTCGATAACCTGTATTTCGTGGGTGCGGGAACTCACCCCGGGGCAGGGCTTCCCGGCGTGCTCTCGTCTTCCATTATTGCCGAGAACCTGGTCAGCGAAGACCTTGGATAGCCTCAGTGATCAGCGGAACTATGAATCGGGACCAGCCGGTATCCGTCATTCAGGACGGTGATTATTTCGTAAGCTTCCTTGCTTCCGGCATACCCGTGCACAAATGAGTCCCGATACTCAAAAAAAAAGCCCGACAAGATTCATGGATGTATCCGGAAGCTTGTCGGGCTTTTTATGTTGGAGGCAGAACCGAATTATTTCAGTGACGCCTGCAGTTTGTCCCAGTCGGCAAGAAACTTAGCCAGACCGTTATCGGTAAGCGGGTGTTTGATCAACGCTTCTATAACACTCAGGGGCATAGTTGCCACATGAGCGCCGATGCGGGCTGACTCTACCACGTGCATGGGGTGTCGGATACTGGCTACCAGTACTTCGGTTTCGTATCCATAGTTGTCATAAATGGTCACGATGTCTTCAATCAGCTGCATGCCGTCTGTAGAAACATCATCGAGTCGACCAACAAAAGGAGAAATATAGGTTGCGCCGGCTTTTGCGGCGACCAGGGCCTGTGTGGGTGAGAAACACAGGGTACAGTTGGTTTTGATGCCTTCGTCGGTGAAGGTGCGGATGGCTTTGATACCATCTTTGATCAGCGGAATTTTAACAACTACATTGGGTGCAATATCAGCCAGACGCCGACCTTCAGCCACCATGTCATCATAGGTGGTAGATACTACCTCAGCGGAAACATCGCCATCTACTATTTCGCAAATTTTGGCGATGTGCGCTTCGAAGTCGCGCACACCCACTTTGGCGCACAATGACGGGTTCGTGGTTACTCCGTCCAGAATACCCATGGCGTGGGCTTCGCTGATTTCGGTAAGGTCTGCGGTATCAATAAAGAATTTCATAGTGGGGCAAATTTGAAGTGTAGTGTTATAGGGTAGAAAATACTGCCAATTTTGGTGGATTACCACAGGCTTGTGACCGTTATGCCTTGATGCAGAGTGCCTTTAGCCCTAATTTTAGCCAAACAACTACCAACCTTATCGAATACTGACTATGAGCGAAAATTCTATGGAATACGGAGCTAAACTCAGCTCCGAACAGCAGCAGCAGTTGCTTTTTATGATGCTGGTTCAACAGCATGAGCAAATTGGCATGATGGGGCTGGGTAAACTCAAAGACCCGTCTACGGACACGGTCAGTCGTGATCTGAACGCAGCCAAGTACGCAATCGATACGCTTCGCATGCTGGAAACCTACACGAAGGGAAATCTGACCAGTGATATGAAGAGTTATCTGACCCATGTGCTCAGCACCCTGCAGCTCAATTACGTGGATGAGGTCAAGAAACCTGCCTCAGACACAGCTGCGCAAGCATCGTCTGAAGAAAGCCCTTCGGATGCTGCAGGTAACGATAGTCAGGAAAATGGTGGTGCAGCAGCAGATGGGGAATCCTGATTGAAGGGTCCTGATGAACATATAACGGCATGCGGGGGCGTGGTTTTCCGACTGAAACCCGGCTCCGGTGCCGAAGTTTTACTGATTTATCGCAATGGACTGTGGGATTTGCCTAAAGGCAAGCGCGATCCGGGAGAGTCGTTATACGCCTGTGCAGCCCGCGAAATTTCCGAGGAGGTGGGTTGTGCAACTCCCTGTTTACTGGATCTTCTCTGCCACACGCATCATACCTACGAGCATAAGTCGCGCCAGATCCTGAAAACGACCTGGTGGTTTGCCATGGTAACCCCTGACGAGCAATTCTTGCCTCAGCTGGAGGAAGGAATTACGGAAATACGATGGGTACCGATAAAACAGGCGATGGGGATGGTCGGATTTGATAATCTGACCACGGCACTACAATCGTTTGAGGATTGGATTAGACCACATCTGCAGTTGCCTGCACCGTAGCTACTCAAAGATTTCCGGGGGAACGTCGCTGAAAATTGGGAGGTGGATGGATGCAGGTGGACGGATTTCTCCGGTAATGCAGCAGATAAAGAAACGCAAGCTGTGATTATCCGCCCCGACTCTGCGCGGTCAGACTTTGACTCATATCAAACTGCGGACTGGATCCTGCCTGGGTGGAATCTTTTCAAAAAAAAGGCTTGTACTGCATTGCAGCACAAGCCTTTTTTGTATTCAATGTCAGTCTTTTAATTGGAAAGACGGAAAACGATGGGCAACTGAAACTGCACCTTTACGGGCTGTCCGCGCTGCATTCCCGGTGTGAAACGTACGCCCTGAACCGCTTCGATAGCAGCCTCATCAGCACCGCCACCGATTCCACGAATTACAGTCGGGTTCACAACCTGTCCGGTTTCGTCTACAATAAACTGCAGAACTACACGACCCTCGATTCCTGCACGCCGTGCGATTTCAGGATATTTAACGCGGTCGTAAATAGCTTGCATACCCCCGATAGGCTCCGGCATACGTTCTACTACGACGAAAATCTCAGGTTCTTCATCTTCTTCTGCCGGTGGAGGCGGAGGCGGCAAATCCAATGGTCCATCCAGGTCCAGCTCAAACCCTAAATCCAGAATTTCATCTTCAATGATTTCATCATTGGGTACTTCCACAGGTACCGGCGGACGTGGGGGAGGTGGAGGAGTTTCAATCTGTTCAGTTTGAATAATCTCTTCAATCTCAACCAGGTCCTGCTCGGGTGGGGTGAAATCAGCAGTATCACCGCCAGCCATTGGCGCACGGAAAATACCGATGCCGAGAAGTAGTGTAACAATCATACCGGTCTGCAGGTATAAGTTGTAACTCTTGCGCAGGTCTGCTTCAGGTTTTTTTCTGTCTTTCATTGGTAATTGCCCTGTTTAGGTTATTCGTCGATGTCGAAAATACATCAATTGAAGTGATTCAACAAATGCACTTTGGATGCTTTTCAACCCTAAATGCGAAAATTGGTAAAATCGTTGCACCTGTTAAAGAAATTTAACTGTGTGAGGTGAAACTTTTTACGATTTAGCGATTCTGCTTACAACTAAGCACATTGAAGGCAGCATGTCCAGCAATTAACATTAATATGTGATGTTACCCCGATGTTTGTCGGAGAATACGCCGGATAATCACGAGCGCTATATATGCCAGAAGACAGCCCAGGGTATTCGCTGTAATATCGGCCCAGCTCGCCTGTCGACCAATCGGCAATATATATTGCAGCAACTCAATAAATGCACCAAATAAAAAACCAGCCAAAGCGATGGGGAACAAAGGGCGTTCTATTCGGGAGAGATAAACCAGCTGAATTAGACCAACCAGAAAAGTCCAGCCTCCTATGATAATGAAATGCCCGAGCTTGTCGTATTTGAAGAGTGAAACGTCAGCCAGCCGGTCGGAAGGAACGGTGGTGAGATAAAGGATAATCAGGGTCCATAAAGCCACAGCCCAGGGAATGGACCTGACCAGCAGAGGATTGCGGAAGATGGTTTTCGTCATAGCACGTCGGCGGGTTCCGGATGAATAGTTCCATTAGCACGGGCTGAATCGAAGCCCAATTTACCATCAATCAGGGCAGCGACGCAACTGTAGCGTACATCGTTGGTTTGGGAATAAAGGCCTGCAATTTTTCCGGCAAGTACATCACCGAACCCGGCTCTGGTAAACCTGCGGGTATCATACCCGGTAATCAGCGGAGGGGTCCCGGGGGAGCAAATCAGCGATGGGTACCCCTTACTGAGTACCGTGTGCCCATATTGGGCTGCATACGCACGTGATACCTCCAGCCGGTTCCAGTCAGAGCCTGCTGATTGTCCGGTCAGTACCTGCCACTCACCGGGATGGGGCGTGAGGATATGCCGGGCTGGTACATTGGGATCAAAGACATGTAAGGCATCGGCATCCACGACGGCGGTTTGCTTATGGGTATTCAGCAGGGATCTGGCAAATTCGGCGGTCCCCGATGTTCTGCCAATCCCCGGGCCCAGTAGCAGGGTGCCGGGCCTGTTTTCAAATTGTCTTCTGAAATCGGCGATGTCTTCCGGTCCGAAGTTCAGGGTGCCTGCCCGTGATGTGCCCCGGATAACCAGTTCCGGTGCCAGGACTTCTGCAGCCTGTACCAGTCCGGCGGGTACGTACAGAATTACAGCTCCGCAGCCGGTTTTCCAGGCAGCTTTTCCGGCAACCACAGCTGCACCCAGCAGACCATCACTTCCGCCGACCACCCAGGTCAGGCCGGTTTCGTATTTATGTCGACGTTGGAGAATCCGGGCCGTAATGCTCTCATCGGTGTGCATTGCAGGCTGAACGGTTGCAGGGAGGGTACCAGTCACTCCCGGAATCAGTAATACCTTATTTTGACGTCGCTCATTCACACGGAAACCAAGCGGCAACCGATGGACGTATCCGCTGTGTGCGGGACCATCGCCCAGAAAACACCCGGTTTTCAGGGTGCCCAGACATATGGTGTGGTTTGCCTGAACGGCTATGCCGCAAATCGCACCCGTATTGGCATCGATTCCCGAAGGTACGTCTACCGCCACAACCGGCAGACCGCCAGCATTGATGCAGGCTACGACCTCCCGGTACGGTGAGCGTACTTCATCGGTGATACCGGTGCCCAATAATGCATCAATTATAATTGATGGGGCCATTGATACGTCGTGCGAAGCATCTGCGAATGGGTCGGTCAATGACGACCGGGCAGCTACATCGGAATCCTCGGATACTGCCGTAGCGACGGGATAGCCATGAATTTGAATGTCATCCGGGTGCATGGTGGCCAGTTTCTGCAATACCACCGCGTTGACCCTGGCGTCATCGGAACAGGCACTTAAATCTTGTGGCGCGTAAACGGCTACACGGACTCCCATGGCGTGCAGATGGCGCGCTATCACCCATCCATCGCCCCCGTTATTCCCTTTTCCGCAGTAGATGGAAGCCTCCTGCAGCAATGGAAACAGGGCTGCTATACGACTCGCGGCTGCCGCGCCGGCCATTTCCATAAGTGCTGTGGAGGGAACGCCTCTGTGGATGGTTTCTGCGTCAATAGCCCGGGAGTCATCGCCTGAAAAGACGCTGATCAGCGGGTATGAGGGAACTGAATCCATGAACTGGTTCGTTGCAAGCGATATTTTTCCGGGTTTTCTGGAGGCCAGCATCGGGTTAAACCGTTAGAGTGTAACGAAGTAACGCAAGGGGACCTCGGGGAAGTATACATACAGCTGTAATACGGTCATTCCAGCGGCCAATATACAACCGGCAGCTACCTGTCCGGGAGTGTGGTAGTTCAATACAACGCGCGACCACTGTACCAGTACGATGGTTGCACTCAGTAAGAAGGCTGAAAGTATGCTCATCAGAGTTATGGGTGGCCACGACAAAACCAGTGGTCCGGAAAGGTACCACATCGTAACGGCTGCTGTCGTCACGCTGATGGCGTGAACACTGATCTTCCAACGCAGTGTGATAAATGCAGCAAGCATGGCATTGACGATGGGAATCATGCCCAGGGCCTGGTAGGCCTCTCCGTTTTTGAAACCCAACAGGGTAAACAGGGTAGCACCGGTGAGCATGGAGAGGATGCCGTAAATAAAGGGGCGCAGCCGAAGCTCTCTTCGTTCAACTTCCATGGTGTCAATTCGCCGGTTGCGACGCATTGACAGTAGTATCAGCAGGGGAATAATGGAGTAGAAGATGATTCCGGTAGCAATAACCAGGAATATTGTCCGGCCGTCGGCCTCGAGGCGTGACGCTGCGTAACTGAACAATACCACGGGCAGCACCAGCGGATTCAGGGTGTTCGTTATCACGCGGGCCAGACGCTGACGCTGAGGCGTTGATGGCATGAGACACAGGTTTAAGGTTTATCAGCTAAGCTACGGTACCGGTGGTATCCGGTCAGGACGCCGGGTGAGATATCGTCGCGTACGTTAATCCATCAATAAGCACGTGCAAACAAGACCATTCGGGGGGATGGTTTCCCGGTAACCATGCATTCACCCGGGGTGTCATGGGGATTGTCAAAGGGAATACATCGCACGGTTGCCTTGGTTTCTTCTTTAATTTGTGCTTCGGTTTCCGCCGTGCCGTCCCAGTGAGCGTATACAAATCCGCCTTTTTCATCCAGAATTTGCCTGAACTCCTGGTAGGTGGCGGCCACGTGGGTACCTTGCTGCGTGCGTTCGAGGGCTTTGTTGAAAAGGGATGACTGGATTTCTTCAAGCAGACCGGGAATCTGCTGAGCAAGTCCGGCACTGGGGACGATGGATTTTTCCCGTGTATCTCTTCGCGCCAGTTCTGCATTGCCGCTTTGTGCGTCACGGGGACCAACAGCAATACGTAGCGGAACCCCCTCTATCTCATACTGTGTGAATTTCCAGCCCGGTTTCAGGTTGTCCCGGTCATCCAGTTTCACGCGTACGCCCTGCGCAAGCAACGCTGCACGGATTGGTGCTATGTAGCTGAGTACTGTGCTGCGTTCATCCTCATTTTTCCAGATGGGTACAATGACCACCTGGGTAGGCGCAAGTCTTGGCGGAAGTACCAGGCCATGGTCGTCAGAGTGGGTCATGATCAATCCGCCGATCAGCCGTGTAGATACGCCCCAGCTGGTAGCCCAGACGTGCTTGAGTTGCCCGTCACTGTCCTGAAACGTAACGTTGAAGGCTTTGGCGAAATTCTGCCCCAGAAAGTGGGATGTTCCTGCCTGCAGCGCCTTCCCGTCCTGCATCAGTGCTTCAATACAATAGGTGTCTTCGGCACCGGCAAATCGCTCACTTTCGGTTTTGACACCGGTTATTACCGGCATGGCCATAAAATCCTGAGCGAAGGTTTTGTATACCTCCAGCATTCGGCGGGTTTCTTCTTCCGCTTCCTGGCGGGTGGCATGCGCGGTGTGTCCTTCCTGCCATAGAAACTCCATGGTGCGCAGGAAAAGCCGGGTCCGCATTTCCCATCGTACTACATTGGCCCATTGATTCACCAGGATGGGTAAGTCGCGGTAGGATTGTATCCAGTCGCGGTAGGTGTCCCAGATGATGGTTTCAGAGGTTGGACGCACGATGAGTTCTTCTTCCAGCCGCGAGTCGGGATCTACGTCAACGCCGTTGTCTGAATTGATCAGACGCGAGTGGGTGATCACGGCACATTCTTTGGCGAAACCTTCAACATGCTGGGCTTCCTTCGAAAGAAACGATTTGGGGATAAACAACGGGAAATAGGCGTTTTCATGACCGGTTTCCTTGAACATGCGATCCAGCTCGGCCTTCATGTTTTCCCACAGGGCATATCCGTTTGGCCGGATGACCATGCACCCGCGTACCGGAGAGTGCTGGGCGAGCTTTGCCTCACGTATGATGTCCAGATACCATTGTGAATAATCTTTTTCCTGCGATGTAATGTTTTTTGCCATATCGGTTTGTTCATCCAGATCGTTGTTGTGCAGGGCAGCGTGGAGTTGGAGGATTGTGCCGGTGACATCGCTCCCTTGCAGGTTCGCCAAAATACAACTTTTTGAAGGGAACTGCTGAGCGGACCCGAAAAAAATGATAAATACCATTTATTTCATAGGGCAATGTGCGTATATTTGGAGTCTTGCAAAAAACGGCGTGGTAGCTCAGGTGGTTAGAGCGTCGGATTCATAACCCGGAGGTCGGCGGTTCGATCCCGCCCCACGCTACAAGGCTTGTCAGCTTCACTGACAGGCCTTTTTTGTTGGCACAACCCGTAGGTTGGTACCACCCATTCTGACTCCATCGTGTTTGACGCCGTTGCGATTTGGTGAAACTGCGGACTGATAGCATCGTGTGCTGGTACACCTGTGGGGCGATACCTTCCGGGCCTGGCTCTTCGGCCCATGGTTCTTATGCGGCTCTGCGGGAGTTTGGGAGGAGTGCGTATGGACGGGTATGATGATAGAAAAACCGCTGCCGGCCATCTTTCCGGTGGAGGAAATCCCGGGGCATAAAAAAAGGCACCCCTTCCTTTCAGAGAAGGCGTGCCTGTTTATCATCTACAGACGGCTATTACCCCATTTGCTGCGACAATATTACGGGATGCAGCCGTCTGGAACAATCGGGGTATTTTCGTAATCTTTCTACGTAATTATACGTAGATAACGAAGCTAAAAAGAGGGGGCAGGGCGGATATTTCAGTCGCTAAGTAGATTTTTTTCAATAGCATAGCGAACAAGTCCGGCTGAGTTTTTTACGCCGAGTTTCTGAATCAGGTTAGC
Organism: Bacteroidetes bacterium HLUCCA01; assembly: GCA_001314545.1. GTDB lineage: Bacteria > Bacteroidota > Rhodothermia > Balneolales > HLUCCA01 > HLUCCA01. Next base: position 244,862 of record LIHN01000018.1, on the reverse strand, counting down.
ACGATGCGTATCGACAGTCCGGGGAGATATGAACAGGATTTCAGCAATTTCCTGACTGGTTTTGCCTTCAGCAATCTTTTGCAGGATTTCTTTCTCTCGACGGGTGAGCCGGGGCGAATTTACCGGTTTATGATCGTTTGAGCCCTGTGCCGACCGGATGTATTTTTCGGTCATGAGCCGGGCAATTTCGTTGCTGAAAACCTGTTTGCCGTCAGCTACCATACGAACGCCGCTGAGCATCTCCTCGATGTCGGCATTTTTCAGCAAATAACCCAGTGCGCCTGCATTGATGACCTGGTTGAGGTATTCCTCGTTCAAATGCATGGTCAAGATGAGAATCTGCGCACCCGGGTGCTCTTTAATGATAGCACGTGTGGCTTCAATACCGTTCATATCAGGCATGGAAATATCCAGCAGTACCACATCGGGCTTGAGCGACTCATACATGGCGGCGGCCTGCTTCCCGGTAGAGGCCTCACCAATGACTTCAACATCTGCGGATGTCTTCAGCGCCGAACAGATACCAAATCGAACAATATCATGATCGTCTGCTACCAGAACCCTTATTTTGCTCATATCTATCTATACTATGGGTTGATCCTGAACGCTTTTCAGCGGGATTTCTATGATTATTTCAGTACCCTCATTAAGCTGAGATTCAATCTGAATGTTGCCTCCCAGCAGTTCTACCCGCTCCTTGATGTTTATCAGTCCGCTGCCGGTGCCCGACTGTGAAATACGGGCCGGCTCAAACCCCTGACCGTTATCCTGAATTACGATGAGTATGTGCGACTCGCGGTTGTACAAATCGATGCTGGCCTCGCTGGCACCCGCGTGCCTGACAATATTATTCAACGCTTCCTGACATACCCGGAAGACGACAATCTCTATGGCCGGACTGTAATGGTCCTGCATCTCGTACTCAGAAAACTGCACGTCCAGCGTACCGGTCCGGTAGAACTCATCACACAGATTGCGAATCGCCGGAACCAGTCCGAAATCATCCAATACAGCGGGACGAAGATTTTGAGAGATATTCCGGACTTCACGGATGGTGGTAGTGATGAGTTCTTTGGCACGCCGGATGTCTTCCCGGGCCTTGTCTGGATTTTTATGAACATTCTGTTCGCCCAGATCCAGGTTCAAATGGGCAGCAGTGAGCAGCTGCCCGAGTCCGTCATGCAGTTCCCGGGCTATATTGCGACGCTCCTCCTCAATGGTTTCAACCTTGGCCGCCATGCGTGAGCGCTGCTCTATAAGCCTGTTGCTGATTTCGTCAACTTTTTTGCGCTGGGTAATCATTTCCACGAAAATGATTACCCCTCCGATGGTGTTGGAAGGATTGTACCAGGGGGAAACTTCCCATCGTATCCAGTCCAGCTTGCCGTCGGGGCGGATAAAAATATCCTGTTCAAATTTTTCACTGTGACCGGTCAGTGCCCGCTCGTAAGCCTCACGCCAGTGGGCCGGTTGATTTTTAATCACATCATAGTGATTACGGCCAACCAGGTTTCCCTCGCCTGAGGCCATTTCCTGAATCCATCGTTCACTGGCGAGCAGATAGTTCATACCGGTATCCAGCATGGCCAGATTAACCGGCGATTTGCTCATAAACTGGCGGAACAGGTCGCCCTGATGCATCACGTCGGAAAGGTAATCCGTTTTTTTCATGACCGATTTTATTCACAGGAGGGTTGCCTTTGGATTGGGCTAATATACTGTATTCTTTGCACAACTGAACGGACCTGCGACGGAGTCAATCCCGGAATAATCGTGTCTGTAGAACGATTTCTTTTGCGGAGATTGGTGAAAAGATTGTGTATTTTCGATGTTCTTTTGTTCAGGGATATCCATCATTTGCAGATTACATCCGCCGATGCAAATACGGCGCGGCTAAAACCGGCAGGATCGTTGTTAATGCATCCGGGCCGGGGGGATGACTGCAGTACCAATTGAATATTTACTCCATGTTGCTCAAACGAACTCACACTTGCGGCGAACTTTCTTCGGCTGAATCCGGCCAACAGGTCATATTAAACGGTTGGGTTGATACCCGGCGCGACCTCGGCGGGGTAATTTTTATTGATTTGCGCGATCGTTACGGTAAAACTCAGGTCGTTTTTTCACCTCAGGACAATCCGGAATCACATCAGCTTGCCGATTCCCTCCGCAGCGAGCATGTTATTGGGATTCAGGGTGTGGTTCGTGACCGTGATGAGGTTAATATTAATCCGAAAATGGCCACTGGTGAGATAGAAGTGCGGGTTGAGTCGCTGCAGATTTACAGCGGTGCGGATACACCGCCGTTCGAAATTGAAGATGATATCAAAACAAATGAAGATGTACGGCTGAAATACCGGTACCTGGACCTGCGAAGACCGCAGATGCAGCGAAATCTGCTGGTACGCTCTAAAGTAGCCCAGGTGGTACGCCGCTATTTCGATGAACACCAGTTCGCCGAAATTGAAACACCGGTTCTGATGCGATCAACTCCGGAAGGTGCCCGCGATTATCTGGTGCCCAGCAGGGTGAATCCCGGTTCTTTTTATGCCTTACCTCAAAGTCCGCAGACCTACAAGCAGCTGCTCATGGTATCCGGCATGGACCGCTACTTTCAGATTGTAAAGTGTTTCCGGGATGAAGACCTCCGGGCCGACCGCCAGCCCGAGTTTACCCAGATAGACGTTGAGATGTCTTTTGTGGACGAGGAAAGCATATACCAGATGGCTGAAGGTATGATGAAATCCATACTTGCAGAAGTACACGGTTATGATTTACAGACCCCCATTCCACGCATGACGTACGATCATGCCATGAAAACGTACGGATCCGACAAACCTGACCTGCGTTTCGGCCTGGAATTTGTTGATTTTTCAGACATCGTTGCAAAATCCGAGTTCCGTGTTTTTGCCAAGACCGTTGCTGACGGCGGTGCCGTGATTGGATTCAAGGTGCCGGGTCATGGTCATTTGGGTCGGGGTGTGATGGACAGGCTGACCAAACGTGCCATTGATGAAGCCGGTGCCAGCGGACTGATTTACATCAAAAACAATGAAGACGAGGTTTACTCCAGTGTAGGTAAATTTGTCAGTCAGGAAACCACCGTAGCCATGACCGAACGTGCAGGTGCTGCCAAAGGCGATCTCATACTCGTTCTGGCGGGCTCCGCTCCCGATGTCTATGCTCAGCTGGGGCAGATGCGCCTGATCATGGGCCAGGAGTACGATTTAATTGATACTTCCAAACACGCACTGCTTTGGGTAACTGAGTTTCCGTTGCTCGAGTACGATGCCGAGGAAGGTCGCTATGTAGCCATGCATCACCCTTTTACATCGCCGTTGCCACAGGATATCGCCCTGATGGACACCGAACCGGGTAAGGTACGTTCCCGTGCGTATGACATGGTTATGAACGGTAATGAAATTGGGGGGGGGTCCATCCGTATACACGACCGTAAGCTCCAGGAACGTATGTTCGAGCTGTTGGGCATCGGAGAGGAGGAAGCTCGTGAAAAATTTGGTTTTCTGCTGGATGCATTCCGTTTCGGAGCTCCTCCGCACGGGGGGATTGCCTTCGGACTGGACCGCATCGTTATGCTGCTGACCGGATCGCGAAGCCTTCGTGACGTCATCGCATTTCCCAAAAACCAGCGGGCGCAAAGCACGATGGATAACAGTCCTGACGTAGTAGACCCACGACAGCTGGATGAGCTGCATATTCAGCTTAAACCCGGAATCAACCTGCTCAAAAAATAAGGCTTTGCAGGTTCTTTGGTCGTGTTGGCAACAACGCTGACCGCAGTTACCACGAACGGATTATCCGTCAGGTCACAGTGTGCATAGGTATACGCCACTGCGTACTGTACGGGATAACCGTGCGGTGAGGACCTGAAACGACGGGTTAACGCTCCAGAATACTGCGGTACTTAACACCGGCCTTGTAGACACGGTTTACACCATTAAAGGCGGCAATCCGGTAGGCCTCGGCATAGGTGGGATAATTCATCATGTGGCTGATGAAATAGCGCACATCACCTTTCAGGGCAATCACAGCCTGACCGATATGGACGATTTCGCAGGCCTGGTCGCCAATAATATGGACTCCCAGCAGACGAAACGTACCGGTTTCAAAGACAAGTTTGAGAATACCCTGGGTGCTGTTACTGATCGTAGCTTTGGTCAGGTTACCGTAATAGGCTCTCCCAACAGTAACATCGTAGCCTTCGGCGGTGGCCTCGTTTTCTGTGAGGCCTACACTTGACATTTCCGGAATGGAGTAAATACTGAATGGCATGGTTTGTCCCATTTCAGCGGCAGGGATGTCAAACATATGACAGACGGCGAGTCGACCTTGTGAGAAAGATGCGGAAGCCAGTTCGGGGTAGCCCACGACATCGCCGGCGGCATAGACGCTTTTGACTTTGGTACGATACTCTTCATCAACGGGAATATGCCCTTTGGCATCAGTCTGAATTTTCAGGTTTTCGAGCCCGATTTTCGATGTATTGGGAGTTCGGCCGCCGAAATAGAGTACTTGTTCGGTTTCAATAACGCGTTTTTCCTCGCCTTTGGTGGTGAAGTGAACCTCGGTGCAATTTCTCAGGTCATTCTTGCCTACCTTGGTGATTTTTGCATTATTGAAGACGTTGATCCGGAACCTGGAAAAGCTGTCATCGAGTACAGCCCGGATTTCGTGATCCAGAAAGGTAAGGTAGTCAGAGGCCGGATTCAGCATTGTGACTTTGGTACCCATGGAGGCGAAAATCGTGGCATATTCGATTGCCTGAACTCCGGATCCAACTACCACCAGCCGGCGTGGGATATGCTCCATATCCAGTACGGTGGTAATATCCAGCACGGTACGGTGATCAATAATGAAATTGTCCGGGTGACTTGCTGTGCTGCCGGTAGAAATGAGAATATTTTCTGCGGTGTAGGTGCGCTTGGACTCAATCGGGTCAATAACTTCTATGGTATGCGGATCCAGGATGCGACCATACCCTCTGAGGGTTGTGATCTCATTTTTAACGAGATTGCGTTTTATTTCGCTGTTTTCATGACTGACAACACGGTTTTTCAACGCAAGCAGTTCCCCCATCTGAAATTGCTCGTGGGCTTTTTTGTGATTCACATCACCGAATTGCCGGGTAAACTTGTGGATGTTCATGGCGGCCTCTCTGAGGGCCTTGCTGGGAACGGTTCCGGCGTTAATCCATGACCCGCCAAGATGATGTTCGTTGGCCTCCACCATGAGTACTTTTTTGTCGAATTTGCTTCCCTGCATTGCGGCTGAGAAACCGGCAGGACCGCTGCCCAGAATAATCAGATCGTAATCGAATTTCATAAATTGGTTGAGTGGGTGATCTGTGTTGTCCTGCGCGTTCAACGGCTGAGGGCATGAACGGCCGTCCATCTGTACCGCAGCACATCCCTTTGTGTGGCAGAACTTTATTTTTATCTGATAAAATATAGCAGATTTAACGGAGCATTTCTGCGTAATTATTGGTTGACAGCCGGACGAAAGCGTGACCTGGCAGCAACAGGAATCCTGTAATCGCCCTCACTGCAGTCTGCGATCCGGGTAGAGCTGGTATTTGGCAGGTTGACAGGCATACATCGCGTACGGCTCCGGGTTACCCCAATTACGGCGGAACGCTTAGTTTTGTATATTCGTTTGTCTTACAGAAGGTTAACTGCAAAACAACTTTAATCGCAAAAACACGAACACGAAAAGATCTATTATGGCTTACACATTACCTGAACTTCCATATGCATACGATGCACTTGAACCACACTTTGATGCACGTACAATGGAAATACACCACACCAAACACCATAACGCCTACATTCAGAAAGTAAATGATGCCCTGGCCGGCCATGAAATGGCGGATCACGCCATCGAGGATGTCCTGGCTGCCATTGACAAAGTTCCGGCCGACAAAAAGCAGGCTGTCATCAATAATGGGGGCGGACATGCCAATCACACCTTATTCTGGACAATCCTGTCCCCAAACGGAGGCGGTACACCTTCGGGTGAACTTGCGGCAGCTATCGATGAAGCCTTTGGCAGCTTTGATGCGTTCAAAGAAAAATTTGCCAATGCAGCAGCAACACGTTTCGGTTCAGGCTGGGCCTGGCTGGTTGTTGCCGATGGTAAACTTGAGGTGACGTCAACCCCGAATCAGGATAGCCCCGTCATGGATGGAAAAACCCCAATTCTGGGTCTTGATGTCTGGGAACATGCCTACTATCTGAACTATCAAAACCGTCGACCCGACTATATTTCTGCTTTCTGGAATGTGGTGGACTGGTCGAAGGTATCTGAATACTTCAAAGCCGCCAAATAAGACCGGTTTTGATCAGTCAACAGGATTAAAGGCTCTGTCGTGAAGAACGACAGGGCCTTTTTTATGATTGACAGGCACGGGCAATGGTTTCCGGTAATGCCTGTTTACCGATGTTTGTTTGAAGCGGGCCTGGTAGCAAGGTTGTCGCAGGTTTCACCCGTCTAGCTGCATAAGCAAGTACCCGTATTGGTCAGAACCTACCATGGGCGGCTGGAACGCAGGCTGTATCAGGGCGCTTCAGCAAGCGACACCTGTATCCACCGGGAAAATTCTCCCCGTAGTTGCATTCGCTGTGCCAACTCCTGCTGTTGTCTCATGCTGCCACCTTGTCCTTCTGCAAGTACTGACCCTGCTTCCTGTAAAATTTCGTCTGCGCCGGGTGGTTTTACTTCAATCCCTACAAAAATCGTTTCCCCTGGTTCTGTTTCTATGGCAAAAGGATGGCTGCGGGTTGGCTGCAGGGGGATTTTAACTTCCAGATTTAACAAACGGGCATCAGGATCGTGGGATATCTGAATACCCTGGGCCTGTAAAACTTCTGTAAGAACGTCAGCCGGGCGCTCCTGGTCGCTGCGGTTACTGCGTTGTATAAGCATGGCCCTGGTAAAACGTTCATCCTGATAACGCTCCAGCAGCTGACGATTTTCCGGGAAGCCGGCCCACCCGGGATTCTCAATATACTCCTGTCTGGCACCGGGTACGGGACTGATATAGTTCAGTACTCCAATAGGGTAGATTAATCCAAACATCCGTTTCGGTTTGGATTGACGATCAACGTAAAGCCGGAGTCCATATTCATTCAGATCGTTGTAAAGCTGCTGGCTTTTGACAACCAGATACATGTATAAAAACATCCCATCGTTTGCAAAGTAAGCATCGAACTCGGCGTTATTTTCCAATTGCATCCGGTCTCTGGGCCAATCCGAAATGTCTCCGTCAATGGTCAGTTCCGTTGAGGTATAATTACTGCTGAGCACCCTGGCGGAGGTGCACCCAACGCTCAGAAGACCCAGCGAAAGTAGTACGAGTGTCAGAAGGCTGGAATTTTTCATATGATCGTTTTTCTACGCATTTGACGATGGATTTTGTGCTAAAATACACGCAAAATTCCTATATTTCCGACATATCGTAATTATCCAAGAAACACCAGGAATACTATGCAATTTGGTTTTGGAATCGGTCCGGATACCAGTTGGATGCGCACCGAGTTGACCGATCTCGGCGTAAAGGAATTGCGCACACCAGAAGATGTTGATGCCGTTTTGGGCGAGAAGAAAGAAGGCACGATGTTGCTTGTGATTAATTCAGTTTGCGGATGTGCGGCAGGTAATGCACGTCCCGGGGTGAAAATTGCCCTTGAAAATGAAAAGCAGCCGGATCATATGTATACGGTATTTGCCGGTCAGGATCGGGAGGCCACCGAACGTGCCCGTGGATATTTTTCTGAGTTTCCACCCTCCTCGCCCTCCTTTGCTTTTTTCAAAGATGGCGAGATTAAGGCGATGATTCCGCGGCACCGCGTGGAAGGCAGATCGGCTCAGGAAGTTGCCAATGATTTGATGATGATTTTCAACGCCTTCTGCTAAGAAGTCCCGTTATGCTTGAAAGGCCGCATACCGTTCCGGAATGCGGCCTTTTTTTTGACTATGCGGGCCGCTGCAATTTAGTCTCTGGTCATGATAACCGGGTTGCCTGACCAGGCCGGGTGTTAAAAAGTTGTCGTACAAACGATTATTCCCGGCAATACCGGCTATTACTTAGAAGTCGATTTCCTTGCCGCCCCGGAACAGTCTGGCACCACCTTTGGGTTTGGCTGAACCCTGAGGACCGTATTCCCACACTGAACTGACCAGTTCCTCTTCCGATCGCTTTTCGCCGGCACTTCGGGGGTTATCTGCATGAAAGCTGTCAATATGCAGTGTCTGAGTAGGATAAGCGAACTCTACACCTACATCTTTTGCTACACGCAGAATATCCAGGAAAATGGTAACAGATCCGAAGAAATTGGCAAGGGTATCACGGGCAGCGAGAGCTACTGCAAGACCGCCTATTCCAAGTCCTGCCAGAACGGAGGCCACGTTGTATCCGCTGTTCTGGATGATAAACAGGACACCAACTATAACTACAAAAGCCCTTAAGGTTTTCCCCAGCAGCGGGACCAGTTGCTCGTCCAGTTTACTTTTTGATCGTGAAGTCACGTCACCCAGAAAACCGGTAATTACATTAACCAAACCATAAAACAGCCAAACAAAAGAGAAACTCAGGGCGATGTCAATGAACCAGTTCATGTAATAATTTACATTAACTGACAGCATTAGGTTGGTTGCAGTTATTTTGAAGAATATCAGCATGATAATGAAGCTGACAGGCTTCTTGACTGATTCAACCAGGTAGTCATCCCATTGGGTATTGGTCTGACGCGTGAGGCGGTGCACATAGTTCTCCAGGACGAACTCCACTATTTTCCGTAAGGCAAGGCCGGCCAGCAGCCAAAAAAACAAAGCCAGGTACTGCCACATGGCCAGACCAAACCAGCTATGGTGCATGTAATCAGGCAGATTATCCAGAACCAGGTCTACAAAAATGGAGAATGTGCTGCGGTAAATGTCTGGAATGGCTTCCACACTGGCTTGAGAAAAAAGCCATAAGTTTCCCTGCTTTTCCAGATATATTTCCGGAAGGGAGGGGAGCAATATATATTGATGCAAGCCTGAAAGACTGTCTTCATAAGCCGGATTTGCGGGAATGTTTTCGAATTCTATGAGCAGTCCGCGAGAATCCAGCACACGCAGAAGTTGTCGGGCAAGGTTGATACGTTCCTGTTCGGTTAAATCCGGTTTAACCAGCATGGTAGTAGCGGAAAGCTCCGGGGCGCTCGTGTCCCTACATCTGGCAGTGAACAAAGGTATGTGCTGCACGCTGTGGATGTGCCAGAAGACGGAGCGTGTCGGCCGGGGTCAGCTGTTGAGCGAAAACCGGCAGATTGACTAAAATCAAACCGGAGAGAAGAAGAAAAAATAATGTTTGCCTGCTCATATTTGTTCTGTTCAGATTTGTTTCCTGTGTAATATACAGGTACTTGTCGGTAATCTCAGATAATGAACCAGCGCAACTGAATCAGACCCTGTGCGTACCTTAAAAAGTTTGCTTTGTTCAACACTGTTTGCTCATTAACTTCCTGTACGTGTTTACTAACTTATCTTAAACTTCCAGTTTGTCTTTCCGAACCGTTTATATCATTGTTTACATTGGGGTGCTTGGGTTTCTGGTTTATCTGGCGTTACGACCGGTAACAGAACTTCATTCGGGCGGTGCCGTTGAAACCAGCCGGTTTGTCGCTATAGAACGTGCTGAACGGGTTATGCAGGATTTTGGCCTGGATTCCTATCCGTCTTATACACCGTTGGTCCGTCGTCAGCAACGAACCTACCTGTATGAAGATCTTATTGATTCACTGGGCAAAGGAACCAATAGAAATCCACTCGCGCTGAACCGATCAGGGGTACCGTTGAGTGGGTGGTCTGTCATGTATCTGCAACCGTATGAGTCTGTCCAGACCATTTCAGGTGATCAGAGCTTGTTCGACGAATATGGCCTTGCCAGTGTGAGCTTCGACCGGCAGATGAGGGTCCGTTCTTTCAGGGCCCATCCTGAAAACGCAGCTGCATTATTTACCGCTGACAGTTTAAATGCAGCGTTGGATAAAGTGCTGCAAGCCTCCGGATTCAACCCGGATCAATTTGAGTTACTGCCGGATTCACAGATGGTAGTGGTCTTAGAAAGACCGGTATCTATGGTACCCAGAGAGAATTCAGAGTATACGGTCACATACGTTCGAAGGGGTTCGGTAAGCAGATTGCCTGAACGGGTTCATATTACTTATCATCCTGATATAGTCAGCGCCGATGATTCTGACCATGAGGTACTCAGTCCGGCTATTCGTGTTACCAGGGTATTTTCATCGTATACGGTGCTGGATCTGGACGTGCCTGTTGAGTCTGATTTGTCACTGTCAAGGATTATCGTTCTCTTTGTATCCATGCTGATACTAACTGTATTGCTTGTGGTTGTAGCAGTACGTTTAATTTTCCGGGGTCAGGTAATTTGGGGGCGGTCATTGATTATTGCAGGATCTGTGACAGTGCTTCTTTTGGTTTACCGCTATCTGACCATGCATTACACGTATTATCCACTGCTGACACCCGGAATAGCAGGACTGGATATGTTGTTTTATATGGCTGGAGCCGTAGTATCTGGCATCTTTGCAGGACTGGCTTATCTTATTTGGGATGCCTACGCCCGACGGCAAAATCACGAACAGGTTCCGCATATGGATGCGCTTTGGGAGATGAATTTTTTCCAGCGGAAAATTGGCAAAGCAATCCTGGCTGCGTATGCCTATGCCGGTCTGGCTCTGGGAATGTGGTCATTGGGTCTTTATGCAAGCGGTTCGGTATACAGTATCTACGATGACGGTACGGGCTTTTCGAGTGTAGGCAGTTTATTTCCGGTATTGACCAACCTGGTTAACAGTCTGGCATATGTGCCCATGGTTGGATACGCTTTTTTTGGTGCTGTATTGAGTATAATGCGGGTTTACATTCGAAATACCATTGTTTTAACCGTTGCCGGTTCTTCGGTTACCGCTGTTTTATTGGGATTTGGGATCTCCTTTGTATCGGTTTCGGGTGGAATTTTGAGTGGTTGGTTTGCATTTTTTCTGCTTTCGGTTCCCCTCGTACTTGCCTATCGGTATTACGGAATACTTACTACCTCAATTGGGTTGTGGATTGTTTTTCTTGTGACACGGACGGGGGCATTTATGGGGTCTGAAGATCCTATTATTATGACTCAGGGCTGGATACTCACCGGACTGTTGCTGCTGCCATTTGCCTGTGGTGTTGTCTTGCATCATTTTGGTCGCGAAGATTTGCTTGCTGCGGGCTATGTGCCGGAATACGAGCAAAAATTAAAATCGCAGCTCCGAATTGAGCGGGAGTTTCAGATAGCCAAAGAGTCGCAATTTGCCATGATGCCCAAATCCTCACCAGATCTTGAGCACGTTGACGTGAAGGGCTTCTTTATTCCGTCCTTTGAAGTAGGCGGTGACTTCTATGACCATATTCTCATCAAAGATCAGCATGGCCGGCCGGCAGAACTCATGCTTACGGTAGTGGATGTCTCCGGGAAAGCCATGAAAGCAGCACTCACAGCAATTTTCACCAGTGGACTTCTCCTTTCAAATGCCAGGGAAACAGGGAAAGATCCAGCTGAGGTATTAACAGGAATTAACCCTATCCTTCATAGTCGTACCGATGCACAGTCTTTCATAACCTGTTTGCTGGCCCGCTACGAAATTCAAACCCAAATACTGCACTTTGTGAATGCCGGTCACTGCCAGCCGGTGCTCAAACGTGGAAACCAAACCCGCTTTATATCCTCTGAAAATCCGCGATTGCCCCTTGGAATACGAAGTGAAGTACCCTATAAAACTACCCATCTGCAGCTCCAGAGCGGTGATACACTCTTGTTGTATTCGGATGGCTTGCCGGAAGCGCGTTCAAAAACAGGCCAACTTTATGAATTCGACCGTGTAATCCGGGTACTGAATTCGATGAACACCCAGTCCATGTCGGCCGAAGCAATTTGTGAATATTTCAAGCAGGAAGTGCTGGATTTCAGTGACTATGAACTTGCCGATGATATGACGCTTCTGGTGATGAAAGTTTGAAAAACCTAACCCGAAATCAAAAAAACTATGTCTGAAATAAAATTACCCCCTGAAATTGCTATGTTGAAAACGTACGCGAGGGCGATTATCCTCGGTATTGTTGCCCTTGCTGCAGTATTTACTGCAGTATATACAGTTGGTCCTGAAGAGGTCGGCGTTGTGACCCGCTTTGGTGAATTTGACCGCACGGTCACGTCCGGTCTGAACTTCAAAGCTCCCTTCGGAATAGAATCCGTTCAAAAAGTACCCGTTGAACGACAGCTAAAGCAAGAATTTGGATTTCGTACGCAGGAATCGGGGGTTCGTTCAACCTACGTCAAAGCCGGTTATGCTCAGGAGTCACTTATGCTCACAGGCGACCTGAATCTCGCTGATGTTGAGTGGGTTGTCCAGTATCGTATCGTAGATCCGTATCTGTACCTGTTCAGGGTTCGCAATGCCGATAACACCCTGCGGGATATGAGCGAGTCAGTCATCCGCAAAGCGGTAGGCGACCGAACGGTAAATGAAGTTCTTACCGTAGGCAGGATGGAAGTAGCTACCGTTGCTGAAGGACTTCTTCAGGATTTATGCAATGAGTATCAGAATGGTATTAAAATTGATCAGATTGTGCTGCAGGATGTGAATCCACCTGAGCAGGTCAAACCGTCATTCAATGCGGTCAATGAAGCACAGCAGCAGCGGGAGACCCTTATCAACCAGGGACAGGCTGAATTTAACCGCGTGATTCCACGTGCCCGCGGTGAGGCTCAGCAAACCATACAGCAGGCGGAGGCCTATGCGCTGAACCGTGTGAACCGTGCTATGGGTGAGGCCAGCCGTTTTGAGGCACTTTACGAGGAGTATCTGAAGGCTCCCGAGGTGACTAAAACGCGTATTTATCTTGAAACGATGGCGCGGATTATGCCGAATATCGGCAACAAGGTTATCGTTGACGAACAGGGAAACAACGTGCTCCCGTTGCTTCAGTTACAATCCCGAAATCAGGTTAACGGAGGATCCAACTAATGAAAAAAGTAGCAAGCCTCGTTTTTGGTATTATTGCAGTTGCGGCAGGTGTTGCTGCAATGGATTCGATTTTTGTTGTAGATGAAACCCAGCAGGCGGTTGTCACGCAATTCGGCCGCCCCGTGGGTGAACCGCGGGTTGAGCCGGGACTGAATGTGAAACTACCTTTTATTCAGCGCGTGAGCTTTTTTGACAAGCGGTTTCTGGAATGGGATGGCGATGCCAACCAGGTTCCGACGCGCGACAAAAAGTTTATTTTTGTAGACAGTTACGCTCGTTGGGAAATCACTGATCCGCTGCAGTTTTTTATCCGTCTGCGTGATGAACGAGGGGCCCAATCACGAATATCGGATATTGTTGACGGGGAGACCCGAAATGCGGTTGCCGAGAATGACCTCATTGAACTGATCCGAACCTCTAACCGGACACCGGAACAAACCGAAGAGTTTCTGGAAGACCTGGATCAACTTGATGACATTGCCATCGGCAGAGACGCCATTGAACGATTGATTTTGGAGCGCGCCAATGAGCGTACATCGGATCTTGGAATCCGAATTCTTGATTTCAGGTTCAAGCGTATTAATTATGTTGATGAGGTCCGCCGCAGTATCAACGAACGTATGATTTCTGAGCGAAATCAGATTGCCGATTTATTCCGGTCGGAAGGACAGGGTGAAGCAAGGCGGATAGAGGGCCAGAAGGATCTTGAGCTGGCCTCTATTCAGTCACAGGCTTTCAGAGAATCCGAAGAAATCAGGGGCCGTGCTGATGCCGAAGCGACCAGTATTTATGCGAACGCGTATAACCGGTCGCGGCAGGCACGCGAATTGTATGCCTTTCTGAAAAGTTTGGAAACGCTGGAGGCGTCACTGGATTCAAGTTCTACCATTGTGCTTTCTACCGACAGTGAACTGTTCCGTTATCTTGCCAGTCCACAGTAGTGATCGGCGGATTCAGATAGCCAGTCGTATCGGCTCAATATGTTTGTTCTCAGGGGTTGTTGCCTTTACATCCCCTGAGGCAAGCACCTGTTCTATGACGGACTCTGTATGATGGGGAAACCTGATTTCAAGGCGGTTATTGGTATCAAGAAAATGCTGAATATCATGGTAAAAGCCATTGCCGATACGTGGTACAACATGAATGTCAAACGACTTTAACGCCTCGGCATTACATTGTTGCTCATACTGGTCGTGCATAGGCACTACCATAAGTTTTTTCCCCAGATACAAGGCTTCAGCCGGGGCTTCAAAGCCGCCTCCGGTGATTACACCCCAGGCGGTTTCCAGACTGCTGAGATAAGATTCATTACTAACAGGGCGAACAACTACGTTTTGAAACGCTCTGTTGGTTTTGGTGTGCTTGGAGAATATATGCCACTGAAATGACGGAAACCGCTGGAAGACCGGAATCAGCTTTTCCTCCGACCATGCTGGCAGGTAAACGGTGATGTGTTTGCCGATGGATGGTTTCAGTTGACGAACTTCTGTGCGGATTACGGGGGTGTGAATGAATGAATCGTAATTTTTGTAATGAAAACCTACAGGTATACTGCAGGGGGCGTAATACTTGAATAGTAGTTCTGTAAACCGGCTACCTCCGGCTGCGCGCGGTGTTTTTGAAGAAAGAAAGGCACTTTGGTGGCTCAGACCAACACACGGTATTCCGGAACGTTTCGAGGCCCAGGCGGATACGGGTTCGTAATCACTGATTACAAGATCGTAGTTATGAACCGGCAGTGCGGTTACATCGCCCGCAAATTGTCTGAACAGCAGGTTCTTCCAGCTCGATAGGTAATCAATACCCCCATTTTTCCCGAAACTGTAGCTGAGGCCGTTAAATCGGTAGCGTACAGGGTGATTGAGTTTTACATCGGCATTGGTACCGCTGATGAGTACGTCCATACTGGTACGTGCAGCCAGGGCCGGGATGAATTCACGGGCTCTGGAAAGGTGGCCGTTACCGGTGCCCTGTATTGCGTAAAGAATTTTCATAGTCTGTTTCAGGTTGCTGCTACCAAAAATTCCTGCATAAACCGCTCGTAAGAGCCTGGTATTGCGTCAGTGTCGTCATCTGTGTCTTCGTGCATATCGGTTGCTTCTACACCGGCGATGGTTTTAATGTAGTCATCATAACGGAACAGCGACCATTCTCCATTGCTGTATTCAAGGGCTGTCAGGTTTTCGATCCAGTCGCCGGAGTTCATATAGGTAACACTCGCTCCGTTCTTAAAACGTGTATCGATGGCAGGTCGGTGTATATGTCCACAGATAACAACGTCATAACCGTGCTCAAAGGCCAGGTCGGTGGCGGTCATCTCGAAATCACTGATAAACTGTACTGCGTTTTTGACACTGTCTTTGATTCGCTTGGACAGGGAAATTTTGCCTTTGCCCATTTTTTGTGACAGGGTGTTGACAAGGCTGTTGAGATAGATGAGTAGGTTGTACCCTAAGCCTCCCAGTTTGGCTACAAATTTGGAATACCGCATGGTGAGGTCGAAGACATCACCATGGAAAATCCATACCTTTTTCCCGTCGAGGTCGAGCCGGAGTTTGTTGAGGAGGTGAAAATTACCTGCCGTAATGTCGGTGAATCTTCGGAGCATCTCATCGTGATTACCAGTCAGGTAGTATACTTGTGTTCCCTGCATCATCATTTTCATGATTCTGCGGATTACTTTGAGATGGTCGTCCGGGAAATAATATTTTCGAAATTGCCATCCGTCTATAATATCGCCGTTGAGTACCAGTATAGACGGGTTAATGGATTTCAGATAGGTGTTGAGCTCGGCGGCCTGGCATCCGTATGTCCCCAAATGGATATCAGACAAGACTACAACCTCAAGGTTTCGTTTTGGCATGGTATACATGTTTAGTTAGTATACACAAGTAACCAAAGTGGTGTAATCTAAGTATTACTTCTTTGTTATGTTACTATTAACCTTGAATCTTATTTACGATGAAAAGTACAGGTGATAGTTGATAAAATATGGAGTAAATATTTTATTGCCGGCGCTGGTGTTTTATCTGTTTTCCGAAAAAAGTCTGGAAATCATATCACTGTCAAGATCATACTTTTCGTATAGCTGATGTATATCCAGTTTGTTGAAGTTGTCGCTGATGTTTTCGGGGCACGTTTCAGAAAGTCCGGAAACAAAATGAACTTTGGTTTCCCCTACGTGGTGCAGATTCACTATCTGGGAGTGTTCAACCTGAACAAAATCATATACTTCACTCAGAAGGGCATCGCTGATAACAATACCTTTGGTATCGGCCACGGACTGCAGCCGGGCGGCAACGTTTACGGTACTGCCCCATACATCAAAAGCAATTTTCTGGAATCCGACGATGCCGGCAATGACAGGACCAATATGGGCACCGATGCGTAGCTTCCACTCTTCATCGGGTGTTTTTTCATCGTAAAAAATGGCGAATTCCTGCATTTTCAGCATGGCGCACACCGATTTTAGCGCGGCGTCTCCGGTATGGGTGTTAATACCTGAAACGGCAAAATAACCATCTCCCAGTGTTTTGATGCGCTCCAGTCCGAAGTAATCAATGATTTCATCAAACGCGAAGAACAGGCGGTTTAGATGCTCAATACTGGCTTCGGGACCCAGTTTTTCGCTGAGGCCGGTGAAATTTTTGAAATCGGTGAACATGACTACCACATTCTCAAACAGCTGTGATCCCGGTCTTTTACCATCGGTCAGTTCGTTGATGTAGCTTCCCGGCAGGATATTGCCGAGAATGGCTTTCATGCGGTCACGTTCGCGGTCAACCTGTTCTTTGAGTCGCTTGATTTTCAGGTGTGTCTCGATGCGTGCGATGAGTTCCTGCTGGCGGAAGGGCTTACTGATGTAATCAACACCACCGGAGTCGAAACAGCGTACGATATTTTCAACATCGCGCATGGCCGACAGGAAAATCACAGGTACATCCTGCATTTCCGGCATTTTTTTGAGCTCCTGCACGGTACTGAAACCGTCGCGGTGTGGCATCTGAATGTCCATGAGGATGACGTCCGGACGGAGGGTTTGCAGTAGTTCGAGCGCTTCATCGCCATTGCTGGCTGAGTGGAAGGTGTAGTCGAATTTGCGCAGCCCCAGCTTGATCGTCATCAGATTCTGAGGTAAATCGTCAACCGCAAGAATAATTTCTCCAGCCATGTATTGCAGGCTTTGGGTGTTTAAAATAAAAAAGTCTGTACCGGATACTACCCGATACAGACTTGAATTTATAGCGTTTGCCTGAACATGTTACCCGTTTTGAATACGTTCGAGGTCTTCAAATACGGTGCGTACTGCACTACACGAACTGTCAAGCATGGACTGTTCATCGGCATTGAGCTCAATTTCAATGATTTCTTTGATGCCGCCTTTACCGAGTTTGACCGGAACGCCTACGTACAGGTCGTTTATGCCGTACTGGCCTGTAAGCCAGGCTGCACAAGGGAAAATACGGTTTTGATCCAGGGCAATGGCTTCTGCCATCTGAGCGGCAGCGGCACCGGGTGCGAACCAGGCTGAGGTTCCCATAAGGCCTACGAGTTCACCACCGCCAACCTTGGTACGTTCAATGATTGCATCCAGCTTATCTTTTTCAATCAACTGGGTTACCGGGATGCCGGTGACTGTAGTGTAGCGGGGCAGCGGGACCATGGTGTCACCGTGACCGCCGAGAATAAGAGCCTGAATATCTTTTGGTGATACGTCCAGTTCGTCGGCCAGGAATGCGCGATATCGGGCGGTATCCAGAATACCGGCCATACCCATTACTTTTTCAGCCGGTAAACCCGAAGCCTTCCATGCTACATAGGTCATCACATCCAATGGATTGGAAACAACAATGATGATGGTGTCCGGTGAATATTTAACCAGGCTCTGGGTTACTGTTTTTACGATGTTAGCGTTGATACTAAGCAGATCATCCCGACTCATACCCGGTTTACGGGGAACACCGGCTGTGATTATACAGATGTCTGAATCGGCTGTGTCTTCAAAGTTAACCGTACCCTTAACACGCGTATCAAATCCATGTATGGATGATGTCTGCCACTGGTCGAGCGCCCGGCCTTTGGATGGATAGAAGGTTTTTTCTCCCTCTTTACGCTCAATATCTACAAGAACTACTTCGTTGGCAAAATCTCGTTGTGCGACCGTAAGTGCGGCTGCGGAGCCCACATTCCCACCGGCTCCTACTACAGTTATCTTCATAATAGTTGTGCTTTGTTTAAGTTTCTAATAATACGAATTTGTGAAGGTGTCACGGATATCCATACCCCACATCAGCTTGTTTCGAAGGGTGTCAAAGTAGGACTGCCCCGGCAGTGTTATAAGGTCGATGCTAAAGTCAGACCGCCGGATTTTTACCTCCGATTCAGCACTTGAAATATCGCAAATTTCCCCGTCTTTTGAAAACGTAACGTCCTGATTCTGCGGCGTTATGGTGATGGTCAGATCCCTGGAAGCATCCAGTACCAGGGGCCGGGTTGTCAGGGTGTGAGGATTGATAGGATTCAGAATCATAACGTTGGTACCGGGGGTTATAATTGGTCCCCCGCACGACATGTTGTACGCCGTGGATCCGGTTGGACCGGCTATGATGATTCCATCGGCCCAGTATTTGTTGATAAACGATCCGTCATAACTGGCGGTAAGGGTAATCATGGATCCGGTGTGCCCTTTGGCGAATAAAAATTCGTTCAGTGCATAGTGCTTGTTGCCAACGGCATCCACAGCCTGAAGCATGTAGCGTTTGTCTGTAGTAAACGCGTTGCGTGAGGTGAAATCCAGAGCTTCTTCAAGCTGCTTTTGGGGGATATTGGCCAGAAAGCCGAGCCGGCCGCTGTTAATGCCAAGAATGGGCTTTTGTTCCTGCATAACCAGTCGAGCCGTTCGAAGCAGGGTGCCGTCGCCCCCGATTGATATGACGGTATCACATTGCCTTACGGCCTGCTCCTCGCTGCCGGCAAATTCCATAAAGCGGTGCTGTTCAGGATTCAGATGCTGTTTGATGGATTCCGTACCGATGAGGCTGGCCCCGGGGTTAGCTCTGAACCAGTCAATCACTCTGGTCAGTGTTTCGGCTACCGGGTAGCGTGATGTCAGAGCGATAACTGCGAATTTCATGGGACCGGGGTTGTGGTGTTCAGCGTAACGCCTTCCAGATTCAACCACCACGGACTGGTGTTGAAGTGCAGATCCTGAATCTTATTGTGAACCACAGCGATACGGGTGGGGGCGATGCGCAGAATTTCATCGGGCAGCAGGGCGCTTTCTACCGGGAGGTTCTCGTAGTTGGATGTGTATTGGGTTGACCATGTGATTTCAGGGCTGATTACTCCGCTGCGGACCATGGCCACAGGAAGCTGATCTTGAGCTAGCTGGTGAATATTTCGTGCCAGGAAACTTTCGTAATTATTCAAAAAGAAGATTATGGTGGGAACCGGCCCGGTCTGGCCTGCATATTCAAGGCGGAGCCGGGAAAAGTCGGCCGATGGTGCCGGCAGTGAACGACTCACTTCGCGAAGTCCCAGATGACTGAAACGGTCTGCAAGTGTATCAGCCGGGAGCATGTTTAAAACGGCGCCGGTCTGGTCTGCGTTAAGCCCGAGGCGGTTTGCCGGGTTGGCATAAATTGAAAGGTAATCCCGGCCCTGGGTGGCTATCATCTTAAATTCCGGCAGGATATCCGATTTGAGCTGACCATCACGACCCAGAGCAGTCATCCTGGCCAGAGGAGAAAGGTTGGGTGCAATGTCGGCATCATGACGGCGCAATGCATTCAAAATCGCTGTTTCGCTGTCGTATCGTCTGATTTCAACCCTGCCGGGCCAGGTTTCTGTTTCGTCCTTCCAATACGATTCGTGGTAACTGAGCACGTACAGTGTGTCTGATTGTCTGCGCTGAAACCGATAAGGTCCGCTTCCAACAGGGTGTTGAGCCAGGGTGCTTTCCAGTTCGCGCGGAACAATGCCGGCGAGCGGGGAAGCGAGCATGTAGGTAAATTGTGGCTGGGGTTCGGTGAGGTAGAAGCGGACGGTCTGCTCATCAATTGCAACAATACCCTGAATTCCGCTCAGGGAACGCTGCGAGGCGATATGCAGCTGCCTCTGTTCATTATTGAAAACTTCCATCCCCTGAATAATGGGTGCAAACAGCGATGCAGCCATATCGGGATTCGTCGGATACGCCATTCTGTCAAAGCTGGCTTTCACATCGGAAGCCAGCACGGATCGACCTCTGCCGTCTATAAATCGGGGTGAATCATGAAAACTTGCTTCCGGATGCAAACGGAACGTATAGACCAGTGAATCATCGCTGACCTCCCAGCTTTGGGCCAGCTGAGGAATTACTTCGCCGTCGGCATTCAGACCCGTCAACCCCTGATAAATCAGGCCGCTGAGTCGTTTCCCGGCATTGGTCTGTGCCAGCAACGGATCCAGACCATAAATCATCTCGGTTTCACCGATACGCAGGAGTGTCTGCTCAGAGGTGGGACCGGTTTCAGGCCTGTCCGGAGCAGTTTGCGGGCGGATTACCGGTTGATTTACTACGGTAATTTCGGTCGAACCGGAGCAGGCTGTAAGCAATGCGGCAGCGAAAAAGACGGAGAGGAAGCGATTGGCTATCGTCATGAAATTCGGATAAGTGGAATAATGTATCATTATGAATGCACAAACGCGGATTGTCGTTCGTTTTGTATGTGATGACCGCGATTTGTGCCTGTCTCAGAGAAATGCGAGGCCATGTGGGCCGGTAGTATGGCAGCTCATCTTGCTTTTGTTCCTTTAAGTCCTTTGATTCCCCGGGCTGCTTTCTCACTGAGCAGATTGGTTTCATAGCTGCGTACCCGACCGGTCTGACGCCGGTGACGCTCTTCTGCAATGTGCAGGATTTCACCTAGCAGCTCAGTGAAATTCATGTCGGATTTATCCCACAGGTAGAAAGAGAATGAGCCGGGGATGGTATTAATTTCGTTGAAGAATACCTCGCCGCTGGCATCATTCAGCAGAAAATCGAGTCGGGCGACCCCGGAACATTCCAGGGCAGTAAATATTTTACATGCCAATGCCCGGATCTGTCCGGTTTTCTCCTCGTCGATGGGGGCGGGAATGAGGCGGTCTGCCGAAGCCATACCTTTGGCTGCATCGCCGCGCTGATACTTATCCTGAAAACTCAGAAACGCATCGCTGCCAACGGGTTGTTCCAGCACACTGGCTTTGCATTGATCCGGGGATCCCAGCACAGAGCAATTGATTTCGCGCAAGGGGTGTATAGCTTTTTCAACAATGATATGATGATCGTAGCGGAATGCGGTTTCTACGGCCAGTATCAGTGACTGACGGTCGGTGACCCGTGCTACCCCGATACTGCTGCCGAGGCTTACCGGCTTGACATAGAGCGGGAAACTCAACTCAGAGCACCGGTCCAGAATTTCATCACGTCGTTCCGACCATTCCGGTTCAAAAAATGCTACATCCGGAACCACCGGGAATCCGTTGGCGCGGCAAATCTGCTTGGCAGCGTATTTGTTCATACCCAGCGCTGATCCCATCACGCCTGAACCGGCGTAGGGAAGACCAAATAACTCACAAATACCCTGAAAAGCTCCATTTTCTCCATCTGCCCCATGAAAGGCGGGTAATACGATGTGTACAGGGTGGGTTCGGGGCTTCGACCAGAAAGCGCTTCGGGTTTCCATCAGTACCGCCTGGCCTGCATCGTTACGGGCGAGGGTACAGGGTACGGTTTTCCTTTCCAGAGCCGGCAGGTCTTTGTACTGTTCGAGGTCCAGTAAAACCTCTCCGGTGAACCATTTACCCGACTTGGCAATGTACAGGGGGATTGTTTGAAAGTCGGTGGGCAGAGCCTGGATGGCCTGCATGGCCGTTAGTACAGCTACTTCGTGTTCTGGTGAAACGCCTCCGAAGGCCACAAGTACTGTTTTTTTAGGCATATAGGTGATTTTCTTGGGAGTTTTGGTTCAAGATACACAAAATTAAGTCCAGCCTGCATTTGTTTTCCTGCATGCATCCGGCTACTTTTTGGTCAGTTCCGATTGAATGTTAACGATTTTCAGGTTTTTATCATGTCCTTTAAACGCATTGTTTCTCAGGTTTTTGCGGTATTGCTGTTGACGTCGCTGTCTGCTGCTGCCATCGTCACTTTCGGGGCAACCGATCGTCTCAGTGATGATGAGCTGGTCCGCGGAGTTCGTTACCTCTCCTATGAGCTGGAGGGGCCCTTCACGCTGGATATTATCGAAATTGACCGCACGCGTGCCGATGTCAACCTGGTTGCCTGGCGGTCAGGCGGACTGCTGCAAACCTCGTTGCAAATGGCCGATGCCCGTGATCAGGGGCGTGATGTTCTGGCCGGAATCAATGCCGATTTCTACAGTTTTCAGTCTACACTTCCCATCGGCTCCCAGGTCACCGACGGACAGTGGGTTTACGGTGTTTCCAGCCGGCGCTCTCATGTGCTGATCGACCAGGAGGGAGGGGTTCACTTCGATCCGGTTCGTTTCAGCGGATCGGTGACGATAGATGAAACAACCCGTTTATCGCTTACCGGTGTCAACCGACATCGTGCGACTGATCAGGCCATGTTTTACAACGGTTACTACGGATTGGACACTTCCCGCAGCGACAGTTCCGGGGTGGAGCTGATAGTGGAGCCAATTGGGTCGGTTAACTGGCTGGCCGGTAACCAGGTATCCATGCGTGTTGCTAACCGCCACGATGGTTATGCCGGATCCGGTCATCCTTTTGTGATCAGCGTAGGTCCGGAACACCCGGATTTTGAGGGGTATGCGGCTCTGCAGACAGGCACCGAAATTACGGTCTCGCTGGGTATCAATGAAGGGGCCTACACCGGGATCACACAGGTTATCGGCGGCGGCGGACGCATTCTGCGCGAAGGGTCCGATGCAACGGCGGAGAATACCGAAACCGAGGGAATCGGGGAGGCATTTCTTCAAAACCGTCATCCGCGTACCTTTGTTGCGGTTAGTCAGGACCGTGGAACGATATGGCTGGGGACTGTTGACGGCCGGCAGGCCGGCAGCGTGGGGATGAATTTTCCGGAGATGGCCGCTTTCCTGCTTGAATTAGGCGCCTGGGATGCAGTAAATCTGGATGGAGGCGGTTCTACGACCATGGTGGTGGGCGAAGAAATTGTAAACAGCCCATCTGACGCTACCGGACAGCGGGCTGTTTCCAACATTTTGATTGTAGAGCAACTGTAAGCAGGGGCTACGCGCAGACAACCGGAAGGGAAGCCGTTGGGAATCAGAATTTATCGGTTACGGCGCCTTCCGAGGCTGATTGTACCTGACGGGCGTACTTAGCCAGCAATCCGCGGCCGGGTGGTTCGGGCGGGGTCCAGGCGGCTTTGCGTTGCTCCAGCTCTTCCGGACTGACATCCACATTGATTTTCCGGTTTTCAGCGTCAATAGTGATGGTGTCTCCATCGCGAACCAGGGCTATGGGTCCGCCGACGGCGGCCTCGGGTGTTACATGTCCTACCACGAAACCATGTGATCCACCCGAAAAACGCCCATCGGTTATCAGTGCCACGTCTTTGCCTAATCCTTTGCCCATGATGGCGGAGGTGGGGGACAGCATTTCCCGCATTCCGGGTCCTCCTACCGGTCCTTCACAACGGATTACCAGTACATCGCCTTTTTGAACCCCCCCGTCCAGGATTGATTTCAAGGCGACTTCCTCGGAGTCGAATACACGGGCTTTTCCGGTAAATTCCACTCCTTCCTTGCCACTGATTTTGGCTACGGCACCACCTGGGGCCAGATTTCCGTGCAGGATGACCAAATGGGAGTTTTTCTTTACCGGATTATCGAAGCCGCGAACGATGTCCTGATTTTCCGGGTAAGGTTGCACATCCTGCAGGTTTTCAGCCATGGTCTTGCCGGTTACCGTGAGGCAGTCGCCATGGAGTAAGCCTTTGTCAAGCAGGGTTTTCATCAGCGGCTGTATTCCGCCGATTTCGATGAGTTCAGACATCAGGTACTTCCCGCTGGGTTTCAAATCGGCCAGAACCGGAGTTCGTTCGCCAATTCGTGTGAAGTCATGTAAGGTAAGGTTGATGCCGGCCGTATGGGCAATCGCCAGAAGATGAAGCACGGCGTTGGTTGATCCGCCCAGGGCAATGACAACGGTAATGGCATTCTCGAGCGATTTTTTTGTCAGGATATCCGATGGGCGGATATTCTTTTCAATCAGATTCAGAACGGCCCGGCCTGCCCGGTCGCAGTCGTCTTTTTTATTGTCAGATACGGCCTCCTGTGCCGAGCTGTTGGGAAGGCTGAGCCCCATGGCTTCGATAGCAGATGCCATGGTATTGGCGGTATACATCCCCCCGCAGGATCCGGGACCCGGAATGGCGGTGGACTCCACCTCATGGAGCTGCTCGTCATCGATATCGCCTTTGGCATGTGCTCCGACTGCTTCAAAAACGGAGACAATATCGCGGCGGTGGGCTCCGGGTTGAATGGTTCCCCCGTAGATGAAGACCGACGGCCGGTTTACACGAACCATGGCCATTACGCAACCGGGCATGTTTTTGTCGCACCCGCCGATGGTTATAAGTCCGTCAAAACCCTGCCCCTGGGTTACGGCTTCAATGGAATCACAAATGACTTCACGGGAAACCAGTGAATATCGCATACCGGGTGTTCCCATGGAGATACCGTCCGATACGGCGATGGTGTTGAACACGACCCCTTTGCCTCCGGCCGCATTGACGGACCGCGATGCTTCATCGGCCAGGATATTGATATGCATATTGCATGGGGTTACCATACTCCAGGTGGAGGCGATGCCTACCTGTGGTTTTTTGAAATCGGGGTCGGAGAAGCCCACAGCGCGAAGCATGGCTCTGCTGGGAGCCCGGTCGACTCCGTCTACAACTACGGATGAATGGCGGCGAAGATGATCTTTTGACATAACAATATTTCCCTAACTTTTGAGATGACAATTCCATGGGGTAGGGCAATATGAGAGTTTCGCCAGAAATTATCCATGTGAATGTGATGAAATCCGGTCAATTTTTCCCCTTTGCCCCGGGGTGTTAGAATTTGCGGATTATGGGTGACAGCCTTGGTATGATGGCGGCAATGAGGGCGGGCAGGAGTCGTTTGATATAGATTGCATAGATTTCGGGTCCGCCGATATTGAATTCCTGCCGGCGGGCTGCAACCTTACGCAGCATTTTGCCGGAGAAAACATCGGCCGGCATCCCTTTGGCCTGGGAAGAATCGAGAGTGGCGTGTTTGCTGCCGTCTGCCTTGAAAGCGTTCACGGAAACTTCGGTCTTGATATAACCCGGACAAACCAGGGTGACTGTGATATTTTTTTGTTTCAGCTCGGCTCTGAGGGCGTCGAAATATCCATGCAGGGCGTGTTTGCTTGAGCAGTAGGTGGAACGTAGGGGGACACTCATTTTTCCCAGTACACTGCTGATGACCACAATATGACCCTGCTGGCGTTGCATCATGTGGGGAAGCAGGGTCCGGGTGAGCTCTACGGTACCAAAATAATTGATGTCAAAGAGCTTTTTTTCAATTTCCAGGGTGGTGTCGTGCGCAAAGGCACGTTGTGATACGCCGGCATTATTGATCAGGATGTCGATGTTCCCTTTCCACGCCAGTGCCCGTTTTGTTTTTTCTGAGAGTTCGTGGTGCCGGGCCACATCCATCGGAAGTATCATCATACGGGTTGCATCGCCTCCATTTGCTGTGAAAACCCGTTGCAGTTCTGTGTCACGGCGGGCCGACAAAATTACATTGGCTCCGGCTGCCAGCAGGTCGGGTATCAGGGCTTCCCCGATGCCCGATGATGCGCCGGTAACCCAGACGGTTTTGTTCAGATAGTAGGTCATGGTCAGCAGTGATTTCGGTCAGAGGGGGTTGGAATGTGGGAATGTATCGGATTTTTACATCGTTTACCTGCTTAAATGCTATCTTTGCCCTGAAATATATATTCTTAACACGTTGTGATCATGAGCAAGGCTGCCCATCGAATTTTACTGGTTGAAGACGAGGCGGATTCTGCCGAAATGCTCACCACTTTTTTGGAAATGAATGGTTTCAATGTGGTGTGTTTTCTGGATGGTGCTGAAGCATTGCGTTTTTTGGATAATCCGGATTTACAGTTGGATTTGGCCGTGCTGGATATTATGGTACCGGGTGCTGACGGACGGGAACTGTGCAGTACCATCCGTAGACATCCCGGATTGCGTGAGATTCCGGTGATTTTTCTGACTGCCAAAGATGAAGAGCAGGACGAAATTGCCGGATTGAGTCTTGGTGCGGATGATTATATCGGAAAGCCTGCCAGTTTAAATCTCATTCTGGCTCATATTCGCTCATTACTGCGCCGCCGATCAACATCGACTGTTGAGTCCCGGCCTGTTGCCGAACAGAGCCTGATTAAAATCGATGGTGTTGAACTAAACCGCTCAGCGTATACCGTGTATAATGGTCGTGCGTCTGTTGAGCTCACTGCCCGGGAATTCAGTTTGCTCGAACTGCTTATGCGAAATCCCAAAAAGGTGTTTACCCGCCAGGAGATTTTGGATTTCATCAGTGATGATGAGTCCTTCGTGTTCGATCGTACCGTTGATGTGCATGTAAAAAATATCCGTTTGAAACTGGGTGAAGCCGGCCGGATTATCCGCACATACCGCGGGCAGGGGTACGGTATTGACCGTGAGCTGCAATAGCATTTAAACGGTATGGTATCGGGTTGGATTTTGGCTATACTCCGCCGCTTTCTGCTAAATATGATGTCACGGTTCCTGCCTGCCGGTGCCGGCTCTCCCTGTATCAACGGGTCTCGCCCCGGGCGCCAGCGGTTATCTGCTGTGGTTCAATTTGTTAACCTTTCACGTATCCGAACCTGATGAAAATCCGAACGAAACTATCGCTTACGTTTATCAGCCTGCTCATTTTTGGTGTGACCGCCGTGAGTAGTTATGCCATCATGTTTATCCGAAATTACCTTTTACAGGAAGGGCAGCAGACCATTCAGGAGCAGGCTCGATGGCTGGCACTTACGATTCAGGAATTTCCCCGGGACGGACAGTTTATGACCCGGCTGAATACCCTTGAAGAAGTGTCCGGTTATGAGATTACGGTATATGACGGGGATGGTGTTGTGGTTTACGGGGAAGGCGGAGCGCTGCTGGATGACCGGGATGCCCTGCTTACCGATTCGCTTCAGATGCAGGTTTACATGGGTGATGCGGCCTTGATCAATGAGAGGTCGAACGAGGGATTGTATGTTTTTCATTCACTTATGAGTCCGGACCTGGAGCTGGGTTTTCTGCGGGTTGCCCAACTAAAGGAGACTATTTACGAGCCGATTACCACCATACGGTGGATTATTTATAGTGGGATGTTTATTTCTATCGCCATTATTCTGTTGGTCAGTACCGTTTTTGCGCGGTATATGTCGCGGCCTATTTTACGACTCAAGGACGGTGCGCAGCGTATTGCAGATGGTCATACCGAGCATATTAATCTGGATGATCAGAGTGAGGAGTACGCCGAACTTGCCAGATCCATCAATCATATGGCTGATCAGCTTCGCAAGGATAATGAACGACTTGCCATTATTTATGAGAAACAATCGCAGTTTTTTGCGGATATAACCCATGAAATCCGAAATCCACTTCATACAATCAATGCTTCCATGGAGTTGCTTCAGGTGGGTGGGCTTGACCCTGAAAAACAGCAAAAATACATTCAGAATGCCCGAACTCAGGCCGAGCGTATCGGTGCGCTTTTCAAAGATTTGCTGACCCTGCAGCGGTACGACTCCGACCAGAATTTCATACAGTCGCAGTGGTTTGATCTGCAGCGAATTACAACGCGACTGGCGGCTTTATACGAAGAAGAAGCCCAGGCTAAAAATTTGCAAATCAGAATCCAGCAAACCTCTTGTCGTGTACTGGCCGATGCGGGAAAGATTGAACAGGTTTTGGATAATTTGATTTCCAACGCTATTAAGTACACGGCTTCCGGAGAAATTGGTCTTCGCTATGAACAGCAGGGAAAAAAAGTACGCATAGCAGTCTATGATACCGGGATTGGTATTTCTGAAGAACACATGCCCCGGCTTTTCGATCGGTTTTATCGTACTGATAAAGCGCGTTCGCGCGATAAAGGCGGGACGGGACTAGGATTGTCTGTTGTCAAAAGTATATTGGATGCTCATGGAGCCGCTATTCACGTGGAGAGTAAACCGGGAACAGGTACCTCCTTTTGGTTCGAACTCACTACCAATTGATTTGGCATGATTTCATTTTGTGCCGTCCAACAGTTTAAAATTGAGTAAGCAGCTGCAGGCCCAAATCCAGCCGGGCAGGTCCGTGTGTCTGATCCCGACCGCTGCCTACTGCAAAACGGTCATTATACAGGGTTCGACCAGCCTTAGCCCGAATCCTGAGCCAATGTGCAGGTTGAATCTGAAATACTACACTGTACCGTTGACCCTTGCCCGACCATGCCGGAATCCGGATTGTATTAAGCAAGTCATATTCGTAAGCATAAATTCGGCTGTCGTGGCTATCGGTATTGAATACGGTGTGCTGGATAATCAATTCTGTTCGGTTACCACGATACCGCAGTATTTGTGTTAAGCCCGAACCGGCGGATGTTCCGGTCTGACCACCTGAAAGTAGTCCGCTGACTCGCTGCCATTCGGTTCGGACCTGCCATAAGAGTCCGTAGCCCGGTTGTGATCTGAGTACTAAACGGGCTGTGTTGCGTTGCTGTGGGATTCGAACACGACGTTCCCGGCCATATTCATCAGCTATGCGTGTTCCTCGCTGCGCCCCCCGCTGAACCAGTTCGGCTCGCAATTCGAGCCCTCGCAAAGCCCGCATTTCCACCGCCGCACCCCGCTCCCAACCCCAAACCGCCACATCCGTGTCCGGCCGCGCTCCCACCGACCGGTACCGATCGGCATACACACGCACCCTCACCCCCCTTCGAGGTCTCAAAACCAGCCATGAACCCACACCCCGCTCATTATCAGTACCGCTGTACGCCCCCGGGCCACTGCCGAAAAGCGTCGTGAAACCTTTATCATACTGCCTCGACCATAACCCTAAATCTACTGATCTGCTGCTCCACCGAACCCCGGTAGTACCAGCCCAATCCTTCAGACCCGACGAAGCCCACTCCGTTACAACCATAAGTCCCCGGCGCTGAATCCCGCCCGATATACTCGTCTGAAGTAATTTCTGCCCCTGAAAACCAACGTATTCAGCCCCAATCCGTCTTGGCAGAATGTGTTCTGAAAAACTGTGATAGCTTGCAGAACCGGCTACGGATACCACCATGGCTGACAGGTTATTGTGAACGGCGCCGGCCATACCGACGCTTCTGAAGCCAATGTTCCCAAACCTTTCCGCCTCAGTATCCGTCCTTCTGACCATGGACCAGCCGGGCATTCTGTAGCCATGGACTCCACGGATACTGTCGGGAGCAGCGCTGAGCTTCCTGCCGGAATAAAATACGGTCACAGTATGCTGGCTGCCGGAGTGACTTATCGCAGCGCCCCGCATGAATCGGCCGGCACTGCCTGAGCGATAGGGTCTGACGGAAAGATCAGCCCCTGGTAGTCGTTGCATATTACGGGTACCGGTTCGCATACTTCCACGGGCATGGTGGAGACCGGAGCCCTTTTGCATAATAAAATCGCCCAGCAGTAACCGCCACCCATCAGACCCGTTCACACTGACGTGTGCACTGTGAAAACTGCTTTCCAAAGGGAAACGATGCGGTTCTCCTGCTTGACGGGATCGTGCAAGATGCGCTGTAATGCCGTTGCCAGAAATGACCAGCCGGTCCTGAAACCGGTAGGGCGCACCCCGGTAGTCGCCGTTCAGATATCCTGCAGCAACGGGAAGGACGGTTTGCATTCGTTGATCTGTTACCGCGTGGATTTGGCTGAGCCGATGCCGGACGTGATTATGGTTGGTATGCGCGGCAGTTGAGGTTGCACACGTTGCGTTGAATTGGATGAAATGGGCAAGCAGCTGAAATATTTCTTCACTCAGATTCACATCCAGTGGCTCTGATAGTATCGAAACATCTTGAAGTGATCGGGTTTTCAGCTCATTCAAGGCTGCTATTTCTTCATCGTGCAGAAACCCCAAACCGACCAGATCGGCCTCGTTGGTCTGCAGGAAACACAACGGCGTCAGGGTAAGATCAGCCAGGTGGTCTATAAGTTCCGCAGATTCCTGCTCGTCGACGTCGATGTCCAGGCGGTCAATTACCATCGATACCCATTCTGAATCCATGTTCCGGGCGGGCGTAGGTTTGCCGGCGGAGGCAAGATCTGGCGCAGTAGCGGCACATAGAACACTGCCCGCTGGAATCAGCACAACACCCAGGATGCACTTACGCATGACCTGTTGCAATCGGTGCTCAAAAACCGGCTTGAAGAGTATGCTGCGTATATGTTTCATGGCTATCCTTTTCACCATGCGTATCCGATACCAATGCCCTGTGATCGACCGAGTACCGGATGATTACGTACGGAAATGCCTGTAACCAATCCGAACAATATGGTTTGTACCCCGGCCGACCACTGAGCGTGATTTGTTGCATAGCCTAAGGCAAGGAGTATGTCCAGATGCGATAGTCCGGTGTGTACGTCGTAGTGAAAGCCTACATGAACATCGGGTTGGTAACCGGTTGTCTGAATGATTTCAGTAAGGATCATCAGGTGCTGTTCCGGCTGGTAGGAAATTCCGGCGTGCAGGGAACTGGCCGACGATACGGCGAAGTCGCCGGATTTGGCTAAAGGTACATTTCGCATTACACCGCCCAGCAGAACGGACTCCGTCACCTGGTACTGAAAGCCTATGTCGCTCTGTACAGCCAGTGCCGAGCCGTACTGTGGAATACGTGTTTGCATCATAGAAGGGGCAATCCCGATACGTGCATTGCCGGTTGAAAGCGTTGCCCCGGCGCGCAGGGTTACTTCCTGATATAAATCAAAGCCAAACTGATGAACTTCTGCGGCAAAACCATGAAATAGCCCCTCGTTACCTGATTCTATCTGGTAGGAAATGCCTCCGTCCCGGAGTGCATCCATGCCGAAATATTCATGACCGTATACATGGATACGATGACCTGATATTGCGGCAGGATTGGCACTCAGGACAAAGGCGGCAGCCGGAAGTGAGGCTGTTGCACCGGAGTAAGCATGATGCTCAAATCCGTTGCGAGCCTGTCCCCAGACCACCATCGGGGTTAAGATGAGCAGAAAAATTCGTGACAGTACGGGTAGTACTGCCGTAACAGCTCTGTAATAAAGTAAAGGCTCAGTAAATAAGTGGTGCGTATTTAAAATCAGCGATTTCATGCTCGGAAAAAATGCGGTTTCAGGTTGGCTCATCCCCCGATGGTGACCTGTTTTCCGGCGGAGTTCCGAAAGGCAGCACAATTCAGTAATTTGACGCGTACATACGCGCTTTTATATATAGAGCGTTAAACCCTTGAAATCTTTCATAAAAAAAATAACTTTCATTGTGAAATCTGTGCGATTATTGTTGTTATTATTGTATTTAGGTGCCTTTCAGTCGGCGCTCGCACAGGAAATCCGGGCACGGGTTACGGTGAATTCCTCCCAGGTTCAGAATGCGTCTCTGGATTACCTCGATCAGCTTGCTCCGCTGGTTGAGGAGTATATCAACGACTATAACTGGACTGAGTTTACCTTTGAGGAGCATGAGCGAATCCGCATGAACATGCAAATTGCACTGGTTTCTGAATCAAACGGCAGTTTTGAGGCGAACGTAGTGATTACCGCAGAAAGGCCTATTTACAATACCATGCAGCAAACCTCATTGTTGATTATCAATGATTCCCAATGGCGGTTTACCTTCAACCGGGGCCAGACCATTACCCACGATCCCTTCCAGTATAATGACCTGGCATCCTTTCTTGATTTTTACGTCTTCATTGTGCTGGGGATGGATTTTGACACGTTCAGTGAACTGGGCGGAACCCCTTTTTACCGACAAGCCCAGAATATTCTTGAAATTGCTGCAGGGGTGGGGGCGCTGGGATGGACTACCGGTACGGGCACACGTCGTAACCGGCATTATTTGATAACGGGTCTGACAGACCCGGCGCAGGAAGGGCTCCGCAAAGCCATTTATCAGTATCATCGTCGCGGTCTGGATATATTCACCCTAAACCCGGATCAGGCCCGGCAAAATATCTTTGCTTCCCTCGAAATGATTCAGGAGGCCCGGCGAATTACCACAGACGACTATGCCTTCGAGGTTTTTTTCGGGGCGAAAAGTCGTGAACTGACCTCCATTTTCCTGGACGATGAGGCCAGCAGAAGACTGGATGCATATTTGCTGCTCAGTAATCTGGATCCCAGCCGGCTCTCAGAGTATGACCGTCTGCAATAGCGTCCGGACACCGTAAGACTTTCTGCTGCCCGCCTCGAAGCACCTCCGCGAAACAACTATTTCACCCAGGAGGTATTTCCTGATGAAGATTTCTTAAACCGCATATCCCGGTAATCACACGCTCTTATTATGCTCTCACCCGAACTTATTTCCCGACTCGGACCACTCGAACTAAAAGCCCGTCAAATTGTGGAGGGTTTCATAGCCGGTATGCATAAATCGCCATTCTACGGATTCAGCGTGGAGTTTGCCGAACACCGCTCGTACAACCCTGGCGATGAATTCCGTCATATCGACTGGAAGGTGTACGGTAAGTCAGAGCGGTATTATGTCAAGCAGTACGAGGAGGAGACCAACCTGCGCTGTCATCTGGTTCTGGATACCAGTACGTCAATGCACTACAAGTATTTCGCCGAGCATACCAAGCTGCATTACGCGGTTCATTTTGGCGCGGCATTGCTGTATCTCATGCAGCGGCAGCGGGACGCCTGCGGACTGATCACCTTTGATCAGGGACTGAATACCTTCATTCCGGCACGCTCATCCTACAGTCATCTTCGCCATATTTATGCGCAGCTTGAGGGTATTTTGGAGCAGTCCGGCAAAGCAGCGGAAAAAAGGCAGACCTCATCGGTTCAGGTACTTCATGAAATCTCAGAACGACTGCATCGTCGGAGTCTGGTGATGGTCATGACCGATCTGTTTGAAAATGTTGGTGAGCATGACGCACTCTTATCGGCTCTTAAGCACCTTCGTCATAAACATCACGAGGTCGTTTTATTTCACATTCTGGAAAAACGCAGTGAACGGGACCTGGACTTTCCGGACGGCCGATATATTTTTGAGGATCTGGAGACCGGTGCGGAAATGGATGTGATGCCATCGCAGATCCGGCAGGATTATCGAGACAAGATGAATTCCTATGCCAACCGGTTTAAGTATGCCTGTCGTGAGGCCAATATCGATTACGAGGAAATTGACACTGAGGGAGCATTTGATCTGGGACTGTTGGCGTATCTGAATAAACGCAAACGGGTTGCCAGATAAAAAAGAAGGGGAGCCTCCCGTCAGGAAGACCCCCCCTGTTAGCAATCTAAAATAGGACATAGGTATTCCAGGATGCGCGCAACTGTCCCGTATTGCGCCATCCCGATCGTCATAAAATCATCTTCCGGAAAAGCTCAGCACAGCCGTGTTACTGGTTGCGCTGAGCCTTACCCTCAATTAATCCATAGCTCTGCGAAGGAAGGCCGGTTGCTCGGAATCACTTTTGTTGATTCGCTCTTCCCGGTTGTTCAGCAGGATGGTTCCGGTGCCGAAACGACGAGGCGATTCAACGGGAGTGGCATCCGCGGTATCCGGTTGTTCAGGCTTGTCTTCGGAGAGGTTGTGTATGTTTACGCCCCGGCGTTCAGCGGCCGGAGTATCCATAGTTTTTAAGTTTTTCTCCCCCCTCCAGTAGTCGCCCTGGTTAGGCAAGGATGGGTGATTCCCGGTGAAACGGCCCGCAAGATCACTATGGCGTGGCACGGAAGTCCGGCCGGTCAGATTATCGGTACTCGTGTTTTGCTTAGCTGCCTCATTGTTGCGGGCCGCTGCCGGCTTGCTGTCACTGTTTGCTGATATCTTGATTTTGGATTGATTTTCAGCAATTTCAAAGCCGGTTGCGATGACTGTCATGCGCAGTTCATCACCCATCTTATCATCCATAACCGTACCCATGATGATTTCGGCATCATCACCGGCTTCCTGCTGAATAATGCTGGTAGCCGTGGTAACCTCGCGCATTCCAAGTCCTTCGTTCGAGGAGATGTTCACCAGAACGTTCCGCGCTCCACGGATGGAGATACCATCCAGCAACGGCGAGTTGATGGCTTCGCGGGCGGCTATTTCGGCGCGGTCAGGCCCTGAAGCGGTAGCGGAACCCATAATGGCCGCACCACCGTCCTGCATGGTTGTGCGCACATCGGCAAAATCCAGGTTAATCAGACCCGGCAGCAGAATGAGGTCGGATATCCCGCGGGTTGCATTGTACAGGACCTCATTGGCCGTTTCGAAGGCTTCCATCATGGTGGTGTTGGCATCGCAGATATCCAGCAGTCGTTCGTTGGGTATCACAATGACCGTGTCACAGTTTTTCTTGAGTTCATTGATTCCGTCGGAGGCAAACCGCATCCGGGGCCGACCCTCGCATACAAACGGGGTAGTGACAATGCCAACGGTTAGAATGCCCTTTCGTTTGGCGATGCCAGCCACAACGGGTGCACCACCGGTACCGGTTCCGCCACCCATACCCGCTGTAATAAAGACCATATCGGCGCCCTCAATGGACTCCTCAATATCGTGACGGTTTTCTTCCACGGCTTCCCGACCGATTTCAGGACGGGCTCCGGCGCCCAGACCGCTGGTCAGGGATTTACCGACCTGAATGCACAGGTCCGATGGATTGTTTTTCAGGGCCTGAGCGTCGGTATTCAGGGCGATGTACTCAACGTTGTTCAGACCTTTTTTGATCATATTGGTGATGGCATTGCCACCGCCTCCACCCACGCCAATGACTTTAATCCGGGCATTATCATGGGTTGATTCGTCGTAACTGAAACGAGTTCCTAAAGTAGTACTCATGGTTTTCTCCTATCTGTGATTGCTTTTTTTGATGATGATTTAAAATTCTTTGAACCAGGTTTTCATACGGTTAGAAATTTTGCTGACGAGGTCGTCTTTATCGGTAACCTTGCCGGGGGTGTTCAAACCGGCCTGGGGCGACTTGGTGTGCAGGGCGTGGAGCACCAGGCCCACACCGGTAGCGTAAATCGGACTTTTAACCTCGTTCACCAGGCCTCCGCTGAGTCCGCGCGGGAGCCCGATTTTGGCATCCATACCCAGTATTTCACTGGCCAGCGGACACATACCCTCCAGCAGGGATCCCCCGCCGGTAATTACAGCACCCGCGCTCAGCTGAGACGCATAGCCGCTTCGCTTGATTTCGATGGCAACAATCTCCAGGATTTCTTCCACCCTCGCCTGAATAATCTTTGCCAGTACACTCTTCTTAATCTCTTTGGGCGGTCGACCAGCAATTCCGGGGATCGTGATGATTTCGTCTTCCTGAATCATGTCTGCGTAGCATAGTCCGTGATCACGCTTCAGCTTCTCGGCCTGATCCTCCAGCACCGACAGTCCGATGCGGATATCATCAGTAACCTTCTGACCGGCAATGGCTACAACGGCCGTATGGCGAATGGTGCTGTCTTGCATAATAGCTACATCGGTTGTACCACCCCCGATATCAACGAGTACCACACCGGCCTCGCGCTCTTCTTCCTCGAGCACCGAGTAGGAGGATGCCAGCGGCTCGAGCATCAGGTCAGCAACCTGAAAACCGGCTCGTTCCACGCAGCGGTACATGTTTTTTACGGCAGATACCAGCCCTGTGATGATGTGGACTTCCGCCTCCATGCGCATGCCGCTCATACCCACGGGATCACTTATCCCATCCTGACCGTCAACAATAAACTCCTGGGGAATTACATGGATAATCTCATAGTCAGAGGGAAGGGCGATGTTTTTGCAATCGGCCAGCAGGCGCTCCACATCCTTGTAGGTAATTTCGTTGTCGCGGTTGGTGATGGTAACCACCCCCTTGCTGCGCAGACTTCGGATGTGGTCGCCGGCGATGCCCACATTTACAGCCGTTACCTCAATGCCGGAGGCCAACTGCGCCTGTTCAACTGCGGCACGGATTGCCTGGACGGTTTTGTCGATGTTTACCACGACCCCGCGGTTCAGGCCGTCACTGGGTGCTTTGCCAACACCGAGGATATTCACCTGATTGTTTCCGGTGATGGAGGCTACTACGGCGCACACCTTGGTGGTGCCGATGTCAAGTCCAACTATGATTCGCTCTTCCATGTTTGTTTGCTTTTTGATGATGTTGTTGCTGAAATTCCGGCCGGGTTGACTGAACCTGCAGGCCTGTAGATTGCTGTATTAATTTTCATCAGGACTCCCTCGTTACAATCTGACCGCGATAACGCAGGTCAACCTGATTGAATGATTCCGGACCACGGGCTGAGACTACACTTCGGTAGAACAGATCCCAGTTAGCCAGTGCCTCGCCGAATCGGTCATTGCCAAACACCAGTCGGATGCCGTTTTCATGACTCAATGCCACAATACCTTCCTCCTGTGTCCATACAATTTCTGAAAGTGTAGCCAATGCCAGCGGTTCATTTTGGGCGGCCTGTAAAAAGTCACGTACTTTCAGAAACGAGGCCGACTGCAGGGTGTCTTGTCCGGCGATCCACCCGATACCGTACACCAGGGGTACGTCCACGGCTCTTCCCGGTCGAACCGGCATGATGACGCCGTCACTGTCAACGTAGGCCCGTCGGTTGCCGCTGATGAACATACCCAGCGGTCTGCGTTCCCGAACATGCACCACAACCGTTCCCCCCGACTGAACCCGCATGGATGCGTGTTGTACGTAGGCCAGGGTTTCTACCTGCCGGATTGCTTCCAGGAAGGAAACACTGTCAGGTGATAGACCCATCGGCAGGGATGCGGCCTGAATAACTTCATCCGGTTCGGTGAAGAAGTTTCCGGTAATCGTCACATTGTTGATTGTTTTGCCCGATTGGTACGAATTCGAGAAGAAAACGGCGGTCCCAATCAGCACAATCAGCAGGGCAGTTATTTTCAACGCCGGACTCAGGGAAAAAGCGGGGCGATCCGGTTTGTCTGATGCCCGGTTATCCTTCTTCCCGGCCGGTTCCGGATTGATTCGCCGGCCCATGGAGGGGGTGGGGTTACTATGTTTGTCTGACCAGTACATCAGTGGTTACCGGTTAGTTTACTGAACTGTTCGCCGTACTTGTAAATGTCACCCGCGCCCATCGTGATAACCATATCGCCCTGGCGACTGAGTTCCTGAAGCCGGGCCGGAATGTCTTTTTTGTCGGGCACGTAGACCACATGCTTGTGACCGAAAGCCGCGGCAGCATCGGATATCATCTGACCGCTGACACCTTCAACAGGGGCTTCCCGTGAGGGATAGACATCGGTTACAACCAGCACATCGGCATCAAAAAAGGACATGCCGAATTCCTCGTGAAGCTGCTGGGTGCGTGAGTACAAATGAGGCTGAAATACAGCAACCAACCGCTTTTCCGGCCAGCCTGACCGTGCGGCCTGCAAGGTTGCTTTGACTTCGGTGGGATGGTGGGCATAGTCGTCTACTACGGTGATTCCATGGTGCTCCGATTTAATCTGAAACCGCCTGAAAACACCGCTATAGCGTTTAAGTCCTTCCCGGATGTCTTCGAATTTCATGCCCAGTTCCAGCCCGATACCCACCGAGGCCAGGGCATTTTTGACGTTGTGCTCACCGGGCGCTGCCAGTTCAATGGTACCCAGGGTCTGCCCGTCGAGGCGGACTTCAAAACTCGTTTGCAGGGCTGTGGATTGTATGCGTTCTGCCCGCAAACGTGCCTGCGGGGTCAGGCCGTAGGTGAGCATCCGTCGTTTAATCCTGGGAATAATGCTCCTTACGTTGGGATTATCCAGGCAGATTACCACTACCCCGTAGAATGGCACACTGTTGGCGAACTGAACGAAGGCGTCTTTTATGTCTTCCTCGTCGGCGTAAATATCCAGGTGCTCGGCGTCAATATTGGTAATGACCACCATCGATGGGGTCAGCTTCAGGAAGGTGCGATCGTATTCATCGGCCTCAACAATGAAAATATCCCCTTTGCCTACCACGGCGTTGGTTTTGTCGAAACTGTGTACCCGTCCGCCCACGATGATGGTAGGATCGAAGGCACCGGACTGCACCACCAGTCCGGTCATGGTTGTCGTTGTGGTTTTTCCATGCGTGCCGGCAATCCCGATGCCGAATTTCATGCGCATGAGTTCGGCCAGCATCTCGGAGCGTTTTATGACCGGAACCTTGCGTTCCATGGCCGCACGGGTCTCTACGTTGTCCTCGGCTTTGACCGCGCTGGTATACACCACCACATCGGCCCCTTCTATATGTTCGGGTTGATGCCCCTGATAAATCACAGCGCCCAGTTTTTCAAGTCGCTCGGTATTTTCACTCCTGCTTCCATCCGATCCGCTGATCTTGAATCCCCGAAGCAGCAATATCTCGGCGATACCACTCATACCAATACCCCCGATACCAACCATGTGAATGTGTCGGGTAGCTCCGAAAACGGGTTGTGTCTGTACGGTCTTACTCATGGTCGGGGTCGGGTAGATTCAGGGTTTCGGGGTGGGGGTGTGACCGGCGCAGGATTGCTTGCGCGATGCGCAATTGCGCTTCGGGTTTGCCCAGTTTCCGGGCGTTGGTCTGCATTTCGGCCAGGTTCAGTTCGCTGCCCATCAGATGATGAATCCGCGCGGCGAGCTTCTCGTCAAGTTTGTCGTCAGTGAGCATGTCAGCTGCTCCCTTACTCACCACGGCGATGGCATTCTTTCGCTGGTGATCGCCCGCTACATTGGGCGATGGGATCAACAGGGAAGGGGTAGCTGTGGCCATGAGTTCCGAGATGGTACTGGCTCCGGCCCTGCAAACAACCAAATCGCTGAGTGCGTAGATTCCGGGCATATCATCCAGGAATGCCCGCAGTCGCAGGTTGGGATATTCATTTTCATTCAGTCCCGCACGGATAGCCTCGTAGTAGCGTTTTCCACATTGCCAGATAATCTGCAGCTCGTGCTTGTGGTGGAGTTCATCCAGGCAGCCCCGAACGGCATCGTTGATTGCCTTGGCTCCGCCGCTTCCACCCATGATGGTAAGGGTCTTGCGATGCGGGTCGAGTTCCATATTTTCAGCGGCCCGCTGACGGTTGCCCTCCAGCAGATCGGTTCGGATGGGGTTGCCCTCCAGGCGGACCCGGTCTTTGGGGAAGTACAGGTTGGCATCGTTGAATGCGGTGAATACGAGGGTTGCATGTTTCCCCAGCAGGCGATTGGTCACACCGGGGTAACTGTTTTGCTCTTGCAGTATCAGGGGAATGCCCATTTTTGCTGCTACATAACCAACTGGACCGGCAACGTAGCCGCCACAGCAGACTACCGCATGCGGACGAACCCGGCGCAGGATGTTCCAGCTTTGAAACAGACTGGTGATCAGTTTAACCGGGAAGAGCAGGTTTTCCGGGGTCAGTCTGCGTTGGAAACCGCTGATCCAGATCGAATCAATAGGATAACCGGCTTCAGGTACCGCTGTCCACTCCATGTGCGTACGCGTTCCGGCAAACCGAACATCCGCGCCGGGAACAAGTTCCCGTATTCCATGGGCGATGGCTATAGCCGGATAGATATGTCCGCCCGTGCCGCCGGCTGCCATCACAACGCGATATGTCTGATTTTGCGGATTCATTTAGAAGTAGACCCGGGTTCTTCGGGGTTTATTTTTGGAAATATTCAGCACCACACCCATCATCATGCCCGAAAAGAGCATGCTCGTTCCTCCGTAGCTCACAAAGGGCATGGGCAGTCCGGTAACCGGGAAAAGACCGGTTGCTACGGCTGCATTCACGTAGCCGTACATCACGAAGGTGAGCGTAAATATGGTTGCCAGCAGTGCAGCCGATGTGCCCGTGGCATTCCGGGCTAC
This sequence comes from Bacteroidetes bacterium HLUCCA01, assembly GCA_001314545.1. Taxonomy (GTDB): domain Bacteria; phylum Bacteroidota; class Rhodothermia; order Balneolales; family HLUCCA01; genus HLUCCA01. The sequence goes on along the minus strand of LIHN01000018.1, from coordinate 204,685 downwards.
ATACACAACTCCCCTGAGCAGAATCAGGGTATATAAAATCAGGATCAGACTGGCCCCGATCAGGCCGTATTCCTCGGCAATGATGGCATAGATGAAATCATTGTAGGGGGCCGGCAGGAAATCGCGCTGCGCACTTTTCCCCATCCCTACACCAGTAAGTTGTCCGCGTGCTATGGCGATGTAGGCCTGTTGCGACTGATATCCGGCACCGCTTTCAAGCCGGTCACTGCTGATATTGACAATCTGATCCAGGTAGGTGTTCACCCGTGCTTTCCGGGCATCGGTGGAGGTTACCAGGGCTGTACCCCCGATCAACCCTATGAGTACCAAGGCACCGATTTGCAGTTTGCTTACCCCACCCATAAACATCACTGTCAGACTCAGTGCCATCACCATGGCTGCGCTGGAGAAATCTTCAATCCCAATCAGAGCGCCTGAAATGACCACATATACCATCATGGGTACGAAGCTTTTGCTGAATGAGCGCAGGGTTTTGCTTTCCAGCTTCCGCTCAATCATGTAAATAAGGTGAGCCAGCAGGGAAACCGTGGCCAGCGACGAAGGTTGAAAGGAGAATCCGGCTACATTCAGAAAGCGTCGTGCCCCCCAGACTTCATTACCGTACAGGGTGACCACTATGAGCAGTCCCCAGCTGAGCAGCAGCATGGGTTGTGCAAAACGCAGCACCAGTCCGTAGTCTACCTTCGAGAAAAATATCAGAACGGCCAATGCGATGAAAACCTTGAACAGGTGCGATATGAGCATGGCCTGTGCCGTGGTGTTTTTCAACTCAGCGAAGTAGGCAGTCGATGAGAACACGGCCAGCAGACCGAAGATGGCCAATGCGATGACACTGACCAGTATCCAGCGGTCGCTGATACTGGACCGGCCAGCAACTTCATCGTTGCTCTCATCTACGATGAACGAGTTGGCGTGCTTGTGCGATGGTGAAAATATCATGAAGCCTCCTGCAGCGCGTTGACGGCAGCTTTGAAAACCCGGCCGCGATGTTCGTAATTTTCAAACATATCGAAGGAGGCACAGGCCGGACTCAGCAGTACGGTTGTCCCGGCTTCAGCCAGGCTATGAGCCCGGTGTACGGCGTCCTGCAAGCTGTTTTCAGCGAAGAATTCCGGTACAATGCCGGCAAACTGATCGCGTAGCAGGGGGGTTGCCTTTCCGATGGCGATGAGTGCACGTACTTTTTGCTTCACAACATCGCTTAACTGGCTGTAATCGTTGCCCTTGTCCAGTCCACCCATGATGAGGATTACCGGATTTTCAACCGCCGTTAAGGCATACCTTACCGATTCTACGTTGGTTGCTTTGCTGTCATTGATGTAGACGGCGCCGTTGATTTGACCAACCCGTTCCAGGCGGTGTTCCACACCGGTGAAACTGCCCAGTGCCGACCGGATGGCCTCATCGGGGATGCCGGCGGCACGACCAATCAGAGCTACGGCCATGGCATTCAGCAGGTTATGCTGTCCGTTCAGGCGGATATCCGAAGCCGGCATCAGCGGCTCTTTCCGGTCATCAAACGACCAGGTAAGTACTCCGTTGTCAACAAAAAGCCCCTGATTTACAGGTCCGCTCGCGGAAAAACTCCATCTTCGGGGACCATTTACCATCGTGTTTAACCGTGCGGTAACATGGACATCATCCTGCCAGTAGACAAATAAATCGTCAGACGTCTGATTTTCCAGAATCCGCATTTTTGAGCTCACATAGTTCTCAAAAGCGTACTCGTAGCGGTCGAGATGGTCCGGCGTGATGTTCAGAATACAGCTGATTCCGGGCTGAAATCGATGGATATGATCCAGCTGAAAACTGCTGACTTCCAGCAGGGCCCAATGATCGGTCGTACATAGTCCGGCCACATCACTGAAAGCTTTACCGATGTTTCCTCCGGTCTGATGCGGTTTATCCGCCGTTTTCCACAGATGATCCAGCCAGGTCACGACCGTTGTTTTTCCGTTGCTTCCGGTTACGGCAGCCATGGGAGCGGCGCAGAACCAGCTGGCTGCTTCTACTTCCGAGAAGACCGGCTTGCCCTTGGTTAGGAAGTTGCTGACGATGGGTGCGGTATCCGGCACACCCGGACTTACTACCATGCAGTCAGCGTTCCAGGCACGCTCGCTGTGACCGTGTTGCTCAAACTCGATCTGATCCTGTTCCAGGAGCTGGCGAAAAGACGGGTTTATATCTCCCGAATCGCTCAGCAATATCCTGTAGCCGTTGCGGTTCAGCAGCCTGGCTGCTGCCACTCCGCTGCGCGCTGCGCCGATTACCACAATATGTTGGTTTTTCTGAAGCATCAGCGCAGTTTCAGGGTTACAATGGTGAATATGGCCAGCAGAATGGCGATGATCCAGAATCGAACTACGATTTTGGGCTCTGCCCAGCCTTTTTTCTCAAAGTGGTGGTGCAGAGGTGCCATCAGAAAAAGTCGTTGACCGGTTCCGGTGCGCTTGCGGGTATATTTGAAATATCCGGTCTGAAATATCACCGAAAGGGTCTCTACCACGAAGACTCCACACAGGATGGGCAGCAGGAGTTCTTTATGCACCATTAAGGCAACAGCTGCAATAGCACCGCCTAAAGCCAGCGACCCGGTGTCACCCATGAATACCTCGGCAGGGTGGGTGTTGTACCACAAAAATCCGAAACAGGCCCCAACCAGGGCAGAACAAAAAATGGTGAGTTCGCCGGTTCCGGGCAGGTAGAGGATATCCAGGAACCCGGAGAAGTCAACCCTTCCGGAAACGTAGGCCAGAATGGCCAGAGCCATGGCAGCAATGGCCGATGTTCCGGCAGCAAGACCATCCAGACCGTCGGTCAGGTTCACGGCGTTACTCACACCGGTTATGACGAATATGACCAGGGGGAAGAACACAACCCATCCCAGTGACTCGCCCAGAAATGCATAATCTACGTTCACATTTTTCAGAAAGGGAACCGTCGATATGGTGTTATAGCTTTCAAAGTCGGGGTGGAAGTACAGGAATGAGGCCACAACCAGACCAACGGCTACCTGTCCGGCTATCTTGAACCGACCCATCAGTCCGGCCTTGTCTTTTTTAATGATTTTGATGTAGTCATCCATAAAACCGACTCCGCCCAGGGCCAGAACTACAAACAAAATGGGCAGGAAATACGGGTTATCAGGCCGCATCCACAGGATGGTCGGGAATACGGTTGCCAGGATGATAATAATCCCGCCCATGCTGGGCGTACCGGCTTTGCTGAGATGGTTGTCCAGACCTATGTCGGTACGTACCGTTTCACCCAGCTGCATTCGCTGCAGCCAATGGATGATTTTCCGGCCAAATATCAGGGATATGATCAGGGCCGTGACGGCGGCCAGGGCGCTTCGGACCGTGATATAGCCGAATACACCGAAACCGGGTGGATTAAATTGGGTTTGTATGTAATCAAGCAGCCAGTACAGCATCAGTTTTCCCCGGCGATTGGTTTTGGTGATTTCCGCTGTTGCAGTGCTTTCCCCGCCAGGGCGCGGTCGTCCATGGGGTGTCGTTTCCCGCCTATTTCCTGGTAATCTTCATGCCCTTTGCCGGCAATCAGGATGATGTGGTCTGCTCCTGCCGAGGCAATTACGTGCCGGATGGCTTTTTCACGGTCGGTAATTCGCTGGTAATGATCGTGCTCACCGAAACCGGTGCACACCTCGTCAATGATAGCATCCGGATCTTCAAAGCGTGGATTGTCTGAAGTGACTGTAATCACATCGCTGTACCGGGCTGCGATTTTCGCCATTTTCGGGCGTTTATCCCGATCCCGGTTTCCGCCGCATCCAAACAGGGTGTGAATGGTCTGGTTTTTCGAACGGATTTCCTGCAGGGTCTGAAGCACATTTTCCAGGGCATCCGGGGTATGTGCATAGTCCACAAAAACAGCAGGCTGGTCGTTTTGCAGGGGGATATCAAGCTTGAGTGTTACATTTTCAAGCCTCCCTGCAGCGCCGTAACACCCGGCCAGCGCGGAGGCTGTATTGGCAGGACTGCAACCCAATGCCACGCAGGCAAGGAAGGCCTGGGCCACATTATAGGCGTTGAACTTACCAGTCAGCGGGCTTTGCAGGTACAATCCGTCCATATCAACCAGGATGCCCCGTGCATCAAGCTGGGCAATACGATAGTCATCGTCTTTCAGGGTGAGTTCCCAGACCGTTGCCTGACAATCGGTTACCATACTCCTGCCCGACAGGTCGTCTACGTTGACAATGGCGGTAGCCTGTGCCGGCAGGGAGTCAAACAGACGTTTCTTTGCTTTTTGGTAGGCATCAAAGGTTTTGTGATAGTCGAGGTGATCGTGCGAAAGATTGGTAAATACGGCGGCATCAAAGTGCAGGCCTTCCGTGCGACGCTGGTCCAGGGCGTGTGAGCTAACTTCCATGACCAGATGGGTGCACCCGGCTTCCACAGCGCGACGCAGATCATCGGCCAGTTCAACGGCGCCGGGCGTTGTGAGCATACTCTTGTATTCGGTCTGATTAAAAATCTTCTGAACTGTGCCGATCAGCCCGCTGCTTATGCCCATGGCCGTGAGTGCCTGGTAAATCAGAGTAGCAACCGTGGTTTTTCCGTTGGTTCCTGTAACGCCGATCAGACGTAGTTTTTCCTGAGGATTTCCGGCCATAGCCAGCGCCAGCGGACCCATAACCAAACGCGAGTCGGACACAACCAAAACGCAGACATCGTCATTTTCAACCAGTTCTTCACTGATGATAACCGAGGCACCCATCTCAATGGCACGGGGGATGAATTTATGTCCGTCGAAGGCATTGCCGCGAACGGCAACGAACACATCACCCGGTACAATACTCCGGGAGTCGTCAGTAACTTTTCCGGTGGGCTGGCAATGCGTGCCCGAAATCAGACCGGGTTTGACTAGCTCAATGATTTGTTCGAGGGTAATCATGGCTGCCCTCCCGATTGTGCTGTGGCCAGTGTGGTCATGGACCGTGCCCTTCCCCGAACGGTGACTTCACGACCATGCCCGTACACGGCTCCCGCTGCCGGAAACTGAGCGTAAACGGTGCCTGATCCTATTTGCTGAACGGTGTAACCGGCGTTGGTCAGGGCGAGGACGGCCTGGCGCATGCTCATGCCCCGAAGCTCGGGCACCTCATTTCGAACCGTATTTTCATCGGCCAGGACGGGTGCTTCTCCAAGGGTCAGCGTTACCCGCAGGCTGGTTTGGGCCGAAGGACCGGCCACGGGCGATTGCTCTGTAACAATGCGACCCTCACCAACCGTGGTATAGCGCAAACCAAGCTCGTTCAGGGTCTGCATCGCCCCCTCGGCCGACATTCCCCGTAACTGCGGGACGTGCGCCAGTGGTGCGGATTCAATTTCTTCCACAATTTCCCGCTGCAGATGCTCATCCAGCCCCATGATTCGCGAGGTAATCTGCCGGAAAATGGGTCCGCTCACAAATCCGCCAAAGATACTGGTACGGGGCTCATCCAACAGGACCATAACCACATAACGGGGTTCATCTGTAGGATAAAAACCAATGAAAGAGGCCCGGTACCGTGTCTGATAACGTCCGTCAATAAATTTTTGTGCTGTTCCTGTCTTCCCGCCAATGGTGATGCCCTCAATACTGGCAAACTGTGCGGTCCCGTCTTCGGTTACCACACCCTCAAAAGCCGGCATAAGTGTTGCGATGGTTTCCGGTTGTATGGCTGTGCGGATGGTCACAGGGTCTTGTTTTTCAACTACATTCCCCGAAGCATCCAGGATTTCATCTACGATGTAGGGTCGCATAAGCCGTCCGTTATTGGCAAATGCAGCATATGCCATCACCATCTGCAATGGGGTGACCTGCACTTCGTAACCGATCGACATCCAGGGCAGCGTTACGGCCGACCATTGATAAGGTCGTTGCATCCGGCCTGCTTCCTCGAAACTCAGATCAATGCCGGTGGGGGTGCCAAAACCCATATTCCGGGCGTACTGAAAGAAGGTTTCCCTCGGAATACGCATGGCCACTTCAGCGGTGGCAATGTTGGAAGATTTTTTGATAGCATTCTCAAAAGAGAGTGTTCCCAACGGATTGTGGTCGCGCATGGCCTGACCGTGAATAATCCGAACGCCGTTTTCCGGTGTTTCAAAGATTTCGTCGAGGGTGACTTTTTGCTGCTCAACGGCGGCTACTGCGGTTACCAGTTTGAAGGTTGATCCGGGCTCAATCATATCTGAAATCGCGAAATTCCGACGGTTTGCGGATTCATCAGCGCGTAAATCATTGGGATTGAATGTGGGGTAATTGGCCATGGCTCGTACGGCACCACTGCGTGGATCCACAATAACTACCGAGCCATAGGCTGAACGTGTGCGGATGACCCCTTCACGAAGCTCCTCTTCGGCAATAGCCTGAATATGGGCATCGATGGTGGTTTTCAGGGTGTAGCCGTTTACGGGCTGCCTGCGCGGAGCACCGACCATTGACCGAATCCGGCCCATCCGGTCGCGCTGTACCTGCTGCTCGCCATCGGTACCGCGCAGCAGACGCTCGTATTCCGACTCCAGTCCCATTTGACCGCGAGCCTCGTGGTTTACATAACCCAGAACGTGGGAAGCCAGCGACTCGTAATTGTAGCGTCTGCGGTAGTCTTCCTCCAGAATGGTATTGCGGTATCGCAGGCTTTTAATGGCAAGGTAGGCGGGGCGGGAAATGCTGCGTTCCAGCATGATGTAGCGTGATCCGCGGGGAGCCTGTTGGATCCGTGAGCGATACGTAGCAGCGGGCCGGCCGGTATAGGCAGAAAGGGTGTCCAGAATTTCAGCAATGTGGGAGGGCTGGGTGTTTGGCACCAGCGGATCAATGGCAAGGGAATAGGTCACGGTGTTTGACACCATAATCCGACCCCGCGCATCCAGAATCTGCCCACGTTGTGCCGGAACCGGTATAACATCCAGGGCCTGGGCATTCCACAATGCACGCAGGGCATTACCCTCGAACAGCTGGATGCGGATCATCTGCATACCAATAGCCAGTGGCAGCAGCAGCACCATGCCCAATATAATCAGGATGCGAGCTTTGGTATGTTTGGCCGGATCGGTCATTTTGTGGTATCAGAGGGCAGCAGGGCTGCCGGTTAGTACAGATTCAGGTGGTTAATTTCGGTTTATAATGCGGTCGGCCGGACCTCCGTCAGTCAGGCCCAGGGTCTTGGCGTTGCGGTAGACATCCGCCGGACCCGTCATCCGTTCGTAGGTCAATCGGGTATCGGTATGATCAACCCGGGCGTTTTCATAGGTGGTTCTGAGCTGATTGACTTCCCGAAGCAGCTCCTGTGTGTAAAAAATGTGGGCGATGTACAGGTACCCGAAAACACCAATCAGCAACGTGACTACGAGCATTTTAACGGGTGAGAGCATCTTCCCGGATGGTTCTGCTGCTTTCCCGGTTGATTTCTGATTGCCGAACTGCCGGTCTTCCGGTTTCTTGAATCCGAAATCCCGCTGCATAGGTCGACCCATTTCCGTGGTGCTCATGCGCTGACCTCCGCGGGTTTTTCAGCAACCCGGAGCCGGGCACTGCGTGCCCTGGGGTTTCGTGCAATTTCCTGCTCGGAAGGGGTTATGAGCGCCGGTTTGACCGGATTGAGTGGTCGGATGTCATTCCCGTAAAAATCTTTTTCTACCACACCATCGGCGTTGCCGGCACGGAAAAAGTGTTTAACCAGCCGGTCTTCCAGAGAATGGTATGACATCACGGCAATACGCCCACCCTCGGCCAGCAGCTTTACACTCTTGTGCAGGGCCATCGTAAGCATCTCCAGCTCCTGATTTACCTCAATCCGGATAGCCTGAAACACGCGGGCGAGGGATTTATTGACGTGCGGACCTCGGATGACGGATTCCACTGCCTGACGAAGTTCTGCGGTGGTTTCAACAGGCCGGCGGGCAACGATGGTTTCGGTAATCTTCCTGCTGAAACGCTCCTCGCCGTAGGTGAACAGGATGCGGGTGAGTTCTGCAGGATCGTAATTATTCACCACGATGGCTGCAGAGAGCGGATTTCGTGGGTCCATGCGCATGTCCAGCGGACCGTCCTCGCGGAAGCTGAAGCCCCGGGTTCCCTGATCAATCTGGTGACTTGAAACGCCGATATCCAGGAGAATACCGTTCACACGTCCTTGTAGTGAGGACGGCAAAAGTACATCCATATATCCGAAATTCCCTTTCACAGTACTGAACCTGTTGTCGTTGATACGCTTCGATGCCGCACGCAGCGCGTCATCATCCTGGTCTATTCCAAAAACCTTCGCTGATTTGGAGAGATGGGTCAGTAATGCCGATGCGTGACCGCCGCCACCCAGCGTGCCGTCAACATAGATTCCATTCGGGTCTGTGATCAGAACGTTCAGGGTTTCTTCACACAGAACCGGGTCGTGGTATGCTATATGTTGCATTACAGGGAAACATCTCCCATAATTTGTTCAAAGAGCTTCGCATATTCGTCTTCGCTCATGGAAGCGTCAACCGTGTCAAGCTCTTCAGGACTCCAGAGCTCCAGGCGGTCTCCCACTCCAATAATGATGACTTTCTGGCTGATGCCGGCCCAATCGGTCAGTGCCGAAGGCAATGCCAGCCGGTTTTGGTTGTCGAGGGTGATGTCATCGGCATTGCGAAGAAAGTTCCGAATGACGTTTGCACTATCGACGCGCAGATTGCTGATTTTTGCCAGTTTCTCTTCAACACGCATCCATCGGTCTTCCGGGTACAGGTACAAACACCGCTGCAGTCCGCGTAGTATGGTGAAGTTGTCCGGGTATGCCGGATTGAGATAACGACGTACCTTGGCAGGGAGGCTGACGCGACCTTTACTGTCGATCGAATGCTCGTATGTCCCTTTGAAGCTTGGCACGACGTTGGTGACTGATGTAAATCGTTGATTATTGCTAATTTGGCGGGGTTTTGGGTAGTTGTACCACTTTGACCCACTTTACCCCACAAAGTAGTGCAGATAAACTGTCATTGTCAAGTCTATTTTTTATAGTGCGTGCGGGAACGCAACCGGCGCAGAAAATGCCGGTGGGAGAAGGTGGTGCTGTTGACACGGCAGGGTAGCGAGCCGTGGTCAGGACCGGTCTTTAACGGCCTCGCAGAAACCCGACCGAAAGGGAGGAAGTTCCTATGAACAGGATGAGTCCGCTTAGCAGCAGGGATCCCTGCATGGAAAAGGGATGGATTTGCAGGAGGATGACCAAAATTCCGAAATAGATTAGCAGAAAAGCAGACCGGCTACAAGGGTTACGGCCAGATAGCCAAGAGATGGCAGCAGGTACCGGTTCCAGACCAGTTCGGTTGTCATAGCATGCCGGGTGGTTATTGCTCCATCCTTATCAGGCCTCACTCCATTTTGATACGATAGTGAAGGTCACGGATACCCTCAGAGGAGTCGGCCAGCGTGGTATTGGCCACCATTTTCAGAAAATTGTCACGTACCGGAGCCCATTCGTGATGGATGGGACAGGGTTTTTGGTGGCCGCATCCGGGCAACCCGAGAATACAATGGGTGAAAACGGCATCCCCGTCTATGGCGAGGATGATTTCCTTGAGTGAAATAAGCCGGGGTTCTCTGGTGAGCGAAACGCCTCCTTTCGGACCTTTATGGCTGTGCATAAGACCGTAGGAGGTGAGCTTTTGCAGGATTTTGGTGAGAAAATGAAAGGAAATATTCAGATCATTGCTCATTTCCCGTATTGAAACATATTCATGTTCATTTTCCTTGGCAACATAGAAGGCCGCGAGCAGGCCATAGGTACACGCTTTTGATAAAATCATGGTAGCATTAGCTCGGTAAAATAATGGAGTACACAGCGTTTCAGGATATGTACCCTGTTTCTTGAATATAGGAATTACGAGTCTTTTGTCGCTGATGAGATCGAATTATTTCAGAAAGTTAATGTTCAGGCGTATAAACCCCGCCAGGCCCTGCGGGTTTTGTCAAAGAGGATGTTATTTTCCAGGTGGACGTGCTGGTGAAGATCTATTTCGAAGGCTTCCAGTTCTTTGAACAAAATTCGGTAGGTATTGCAGGCCCACTCAGGAGGGGTGAAATTACACGTAAGCTTACGTATTTTTTGCATGGCCGCCCCGGCCTAAGCATGTTCTACCTCAAGTTCCAGTACCATAGGCTGCAGGTCTGTTGTATGCACTGCTTCGCCGGACATGAGTTTTTGGATGGCCGGAAATACTCTGGATTCTTCATCATCGGCGTGGTCTGTAAGTTCCTTAGACAAGTGCTCAAAGGTTTGCAGTACATCAGCAAGTTCAGGCTGGGCCTGCCCGTGCCTGGATGCCACTTTGATTGCATAGGCATGAATTCTGGGAATGGCCTCATGGATAGAGCGGAGAAAGCAGTTTTACCCCACAGGCGCCTCTCCAGTAGATGGAGTGGCCACCTGACCGAGCATATCACCATCGTTCTACCGCACAATCCGGATGGCAATTTTCTGGATATCAGCCAGCAATCCGGCCGCCGTTACCTCTCGACCTGCCCCCTGCCCCTGCACGGTGAGCGGTGAGCGGTTATACCGTTTGGTGTACACCGAAATCTGGTTGTCAATTCCACCCAACGCACCCATGGGTGAGATCCGGGGAACCGATTTGACTTCCAGGCGAATGGTACCGTTTTCCAGGGTCCCGACATAACGCAGCACGTGACCGGGCTCACATCGCTCGCGTACCAGTTGCCGCCAATAGGCATCGGCATCGGCAGCGCGATTAAAAAAATCGTCCAGGGAAACCTCGCGCAGTCCTTCAGGAACCAAATCTTCCACCACCATGTCTTCCAGTTCAATTCGCATGCCGATGGACCGGGCAATACCCAGCAGTTTCCAGGCCGCATCTTTGCCGGACAGGTCGTCGCGGGGGTCCGGTTCGGCGTAGCCCATTTCACGGGCCAGGCGGATGGTTTTTCCGAAGGGCTCGCCGTCTAACAGGGCATCAAACAGAAAGGTCAGGGTTCCGGATAGCACACCGGTTACTTTCTGAATCTGATCGCCGGAACGCTGTAAGTCTTTGAGCGTCTGAAATACCGGTAATCCGGCCCCGGCAGTAGTTTCAAACAGATAGTGCGTTTTTTTGCCTTCGGTGTAGGCCATGAGCTCATCATAGTAGGCCTGCGATGCCGTGTTGGCCCGTTTGCTGAGTGTGGCAATGTGGATGCCGGCTTTGAGCAGTTTGGTGTAGAACCCGGAAACTTCCCGGGCGCCGGTGCAATCCACAAATATGGTTCGGTAAGGGTAATCGGTGATCAGACGGTTGACAATCAGGCCCCAGTTGGTCGGATCTGCGTTGTCCGGCAGCTTTTGCTTCACTGAAAGCGGATTCAGTCCGCCGGCATCCCAGTACATGCTGCGTTTGTCGCATACACCGATCACGGATAGGTCATACTCATCGCCGATTGCTTCGGTGAGCTGGGTGAGCAGTTCCGAACCGATGATACCCGTGACTCCCGCTACAAAAAGTCGCACCCGCTGTGCATGCACACAGAAATGATCGTTGAGTAACCGTACCGCAGTATACGATTGCGATTGGGGAAGTATCATGCTGAAATGCCGGTTTCCCAAACCTTTGGCGGTGGCCAGAGGGGCAATCTGATTTTCACCCAGTACCGAGAGTACCGCCCCGCTCAGTCCCAGATCGTTGACCAGACGGTCGCCAATTACCGTGACCATATTGACCTCGTCCAGAATGTGCGGCTCATCAATCAAACCGGACTTGTATTCCGCTGAAAACGTTTCATCCAGCACGCTTAGGGCCTGGTCAGATTCGTGCCGGTCCAGTGCAAAGGTGATACCAAACTCAGCAGACGCTGCGCTGTTGAACAGCACGGTTACCCCGGCTTCCAGCAACGAAGCCATAGCCCGGGTCAGCAGATTGTGGATGCGGTCCAGCCCCTTGCTTTTTAAACCGATGAGTACCACATCTTTTTTCAGGGAGACGGATTTGAGCGTGCCGTTGGTCCGGGAGTATTCATGGGTAATGAGGGTACCCGGGTGATCGGGTTCGAACGAATTGTATATACCGATGGGAATCGCTGCTTCCTCCAGAGGCAGTACGGTGCGCGGATGCAGTACTTTGGTGCCGAAATGGGCCATTTCGGCGATTTCAGCGTAGTGCAGCCTCGGAATGGTTACGGCTGTTGCGGCAATATTCGGATCGGCAGTGAGTACACCGTTGACATCGGTCCAGATTTCCACAAGGTCGGCGTCCAGGGCCTGTCCCATTAGTCCGGCGGTGAAATCCGATCCGGAGCGACCCAGTGTGGTGATGGCGCCATCCGATGTGGAGCCCAGAAACCCGGTGATGACCGGAACCGTTCCGCTGAACGGGGCCAGTGTCTGTTGTACCAGTTCACGGGTGGTCGTGTAGTCCACATCGGCATCGCCGAATCGGTTATTGGTCCGAACAAAATGATGAGACTCATACGCCTGTGCGTCTATTCCGCCATGGGCAAGGGCCGTGGCAAAAATCCGGCATGACATACGCTCTCCAAAGGAAAGGACGTAATCGTTGGTTCGGGCAGACAGTTTTTTTTCCTGAAAGATGGTTTCACAGGTAGCTTTCAGCTCGTCCAGCAATACGTTAAGTTCACCCAGAAGCCGCTGCGAGCGTGCTCCGGAGGCGACCTTGGAGGCCGTCTGGTGGTGGCGCAATATAAGGCTGTCAAAACGGGCTTGCCAGGCTTCATCACCCGACCGGGCGAGCTCCTTGATGGCAATCAGTTCATCGGTTACCCCACCCAGCGCGGAGACCACCACCGCAACAGAAACCTCCTTGAGCCGGCGACGAACAATGTCCACGGAATTGATGATACGTTCCGGATAGGCAACGGAACTGCCTCCGAATTTGAGAATATGAAGCATTAGCGGGAGTCTGTAGAAATAATATTTTGGTTAAATGTCCGGTATATTTCGGCCATTTTTGGGAATTCAATGAGAAATGCATCGTGGCCCTCATCCGATTCCAGCTCGGCATAGCGGGCGTTTCCTAGTAAACCGGCGAGCTCACGCTGCTCAGCGGGCACATATAGAACATCCGAAGAAATTGCCATCACCAATACGGGAACTGTAATGGAGCCGAGTACCTGTTCATAGCTGCCTCTGCCCCGGGATACATCGTGGGTATCCATGGCCTCGGTAAGCGTGATGTAGGTATTGGCATCGAACCGCTTAACAAGCTTGTCTCCCTGGTAGTTCAGATAGGAATTGACCTGCAGCAAATCGGCATGTCCGTCCTGTAAATTTCTGCCAAATCTGCGCTGAAACGCCGGTGCGCTTCTGTACATCATCATCCCCATCATCCGTGCTGCAGCAAGCCCTTCAGCCGGCGGAGCATCGGGTGCATAAAACCCCCCGTTCCAGTTACGGTCGGCCCGGATGGCCCGGCGCTGAGCCTCACTGAAACCGATAGTCCAGGGCGAGTGCGCCTTGCCCATGGCAATGAGGACTGCTTTCTGAATGCGATCATCCATGCACAGCCATTCGAGCACCTGCATGCCTCCCATGGATCCGCCCAGGGCCAGCTCGATGGAGGTCACACCCAGGTGACTGAGCAGCAGCTGCTGTACCCGGACCATATCACGGATGGTGATTTTCGGAAAGTCAGCCCGCCAGCGCTTTCCGGTGGATGCATTCACGCTCCACGGTCCGGTGGTGCCGTAGCAGCCACCAAGTACATTCGAGCACACGATGAACTGCTCATCCGGATTCAGCATGCCATCATCCCCGAAAAGGCTGGGAAACCATTCGTCGGCTTCGGCATTCCCGGTGAGTGCATGACATACCAGTACCGCATTGCTGCCGTCCTGATTTAGTTTTCCCCAGGTTTTGTAGGTTACCTGTACCGGTGTAATCGTCTCACCCGATTCGGTTACGAACGGTTCAGGTAGTGTATATAGCGTTGTTGTTCCAGTCATCGGTTGATGTTGGTCTCCCCCCGCACAGTTTTCGCTGTTTAGGGTTATGCAGATTCTGATTAACTTTAGTCATGCATCAGAAGCTGTTTTGGTCTGTCCGGACCCGCCAGTAGTACGATGTATATCAACCCCCGGTCTCTGCCCATTCCGGGGGTTTTTTATTTTCGAGGCTTTGTTTATCCGGCCTGATATTCCGGAATAGCTACCTTTTCTTTAAAGGTAACGGTACCTTCAGTTGGAACAGGCTCCTGCAGAATATCCAGAACAGGGCATCTGTTCTGTGCAAAGAAACGCAATTGAGCCAGTTTTGCCTCATCGGTTTCGCGGGTGATGATTTCCGTTTCGTAGGTCACCTTTGTAAAGCCGGGACGAATCTTATCGCAGACGTTGAAAAAACCACGTAAGTCAATATCGCCCGTTGCTTTCACATTAACCCGCTGCACTTCAATGCCTAATACTGCAGCGTAGGCTGCAATCACAATTTCCTGGCAGGCCGCAAATGCCCCGAGAACCAACTCTACCGGATTCGGACCCAAATCGGTGCCGCCTAGGGATTTCGGTTCATCAGAAACCAGGTCGAATTGTCGGATCTGGATGTCGGCCAGCAATCCTTCGTGCAAGGAAGAGGTTGCGGTGAATTGCGCCTTAGCGGCTTCATGATCCGTTGATATCTGCTTGACTACCTGCTGTACAGCAGAAGCGATTACTGCGTTTTGTTCTTTTTTGATAGTTGAAAAACTGCCCATTTTTCTTCTCCGATTGTTTTGTATGATTTTCTACCGACCGCTATGCTGGATGTTAAAGCAATCAGTAAAAGGGAGTTCCATCAGGCTGCTGAACTGTCCGGAACAGCAGCCTGTGGAGATTATTGAAATTAGATCTTGGCGAATGCCTGCTCGAAATCAGCGATGATGTCATCAATATGCTCAATGCCAACGGCAACCCGAACCAGGTCTTGCGTTACACCCGATGAAGCCTGCTCGCTGTCGCTGAGCTGCTGGTGGGTTGTGGAAGCCGGATGAATCACCAGGGTTTTGGCATCACCCACATTCGCCAGGTGGGAAGCCAGTTCCACCCCTTCAATAAACTTCACCGCTGCGTCATAGCCGCCCTTGACCCCGAAGGTAAGTACAGCACCAAACCGCCCATGCTCAACATATTTCTTGGCCGTTGCATGATAGGGGTGGTCTTCCAGACCGGCATAGCTGACCCAGGCTACATGGCTGTTGGATTGCAGCCATTTGGCCAGTTTGAGCGCATTTTCGGTGTGACGTTCCACACGCAGCGACAAGGTCTCCAGCCCCTGAATCAGCAGAAAGCTGTTAAAGGGTGAAATCGCCTGCCCGAAATCCCGAAGGCCTTCAACCCGTGCCCGTATGGCGAAGGCGATGTTCCCGAACGGACCTTTATCGCCGAAGACTTCCCAGAAATTCAGTCCGTGGTACCCCGGCGCCGGATCGGTAAACAACGGGAACTTGCCATTGCCCCAGTCGAAGTTACCCGCATCAACGACGACGCCACCGACCGAAGTACCATGACCGCCAATCCATTTTGTGGCCGACTCCACCACAATATTGGCACCCCATTTGATGGGCTTCACAATAGCGCCGCCTGCCCCGAAGGTGTTATCTACAATCAAGGGAATGCCATGTTTCCTGGCCAGGCCTGCAAGTCCTTCAAAATCAGCTACATTGTTCCGCGGATTTCCGATCGACTCTACATAAATACCTTTGGTATGCTCATCAATTTGGGCTTCGAAAGCCGCTACACTGTCTTCATCCACGAACTTCACCTTGATGCCCAGTCGCGGCAGGGAGACTTTGAACTGGTTATACGTACCGCCATACAGGAAGCTGGTTGATACGATGTTGTCGCCGGCCTGTGCGATGGTGGCAATGGCCAGAAACTGCGCGGCCTGTCCGGAGGAGGTAGCCACGGCAGCAACGCCGCCTTCAAGGGCGGCTACCCGCTTTTCAAAGACATCGGTGGTCGGATTCATAATCCGGGTGTAGATATTGCCGAAGTCTTTCAGGGCGAACAGCGTAGCCGCGTGCTCGGTGTCGTTGAAGGTGTAGGAGGTAGTCTGGTAGATGGGAACTGCACGGGAGTTGGTTGCCGGGTCGGGCGACTGTCCTGCGTGAAGCTGGAGGGTTTCAAATCGGTAATGCTTTGTGTTACTCATGGTGTTATTCCTGAATTATTGGATTTTTTGTTCTGTAAATGCGGATGGCTTTGATGCCGCATCCCTAAGGTTAACTCCAGAGGGACATGCTTAATCATTTGACAGGCATGCCCGCCCCGGGGGTTATTTTTTCTGTTTGTCGCGTACCAGGAACTGATGGTCAACCTTTATACATCGGTTTTGAATCAGTGTGGTACCGTTTTGTTCAACTTGCTCCTTCAGCTCGTCGTGCGTCCCGGTTCCAAGTTGCAGCCATATTACGGGAGCCCCGATTTCCAGGGCCTGCTCAACGGTTGCAGGGATGTCTTCAGGACGGCGGAAGATGTCAACTACATCAACAGGAAACGGAATGCTTTTAAGATCCGGGTAGGCAGGCTCACCCAGAATCTGGTCTGCACCGGGATTGACCGGCACGATACGGATACCGTGTTTTTGCAGGTACCGTCCAACAAAGTGGCTGTCTTTTTGCGGGTTTTTGGAAATTCCCACTACAGCGATGGTTTTGATGGTTGGTAAAAGCTGTTCGATACGATTCGTTTCCGCGGCCAGCTCGTCGGTGGCGTACATCTTTTCCTCGTACCAGGTATTGAACGTCGATTTCATCGGTTGTTTTTGGTTGACAATTGCTTGAATAAAAAAAGCCTCTTCCGTTTTTACGATGACAGAAGAGGCTTTTACTTTAACAGATAAAATCCAGCTTCTCTCATCTTCCCCAAGCCAGTGCATGCACCAGCCGGGCAGGATTTAGCACCTGACCCCCGGCGGTTAAACCGGGGCGGTTGCTAAGGCATCACAGGGCCTGATCCCTCCGCCTTTCTTGATAAGAGCTTTCCAGTAACAAAAGAACATGGTACAAAAAAAGCCCTGCAGGAAATGGAGGGCTTTTTTGATTATGTCATAAACTTCAAAAGCCCTGTTAGCTACAGAGCATCATACAGCTTCGCTTGGCGATGGATGTGTTTTGTTGTTTTGACATGGTTACAAGTATAAGGACTTTTTCAAACCATGCACAAAATTTTTTTATGCCAATCCAGATTCGATGAAAATTGTGGCGAATCGCTGGCTGAATTCCCGGAATATGCCCCACGTACAATCCGTCCCGTGGCAAGCAGGAATACTGTGCGTACCCGCGCTGGCAGCCCGTCATTCGCAATTTCACGTAAAGCGCCGGCCTGCCGTCAGTACCCGTATCCGCGCAGGTAGCTGTCTTTATCGCGCCACTTTTCCCTGACTTTTACGAATAGCTGAAGATTGGCCTTCCTGCCGGTCAGCTGCTCGATTTGCTCGCGGGCCTTTGTGCCCAATTTTTTTAGTTTCATCCCGCCTTTACCAATCAGAATTCCCTTCTGTGAGTCCCGGTTCACGATAATTTCGGCGTGGATGTGATCCATTTTTTCTTCCTCTTTGAATGAAGAAATGGTGACCGTGCATGAGTAAGGTATCTCCTGGGCGTACTGCAGGAATATTTGCTCCCGTATGAGCTCCGATACAAAGAACCGGACCGGGTGTTCGCTGAGCTGATCGGGCGGGTACAGCGGCGGACTTAGCGGTAATTGTCGGCCCAGAGCCATTTTGAGCTCATCAAGTCCGGTACCACGGGCAGCAGAAATCGCTGCAATTTCACGGTAGGCAAATGCTGCGGTGCATGCCGCCTTAATCGCATCAACGACCTCATCGCCCGCCGCATCCACTTTATTGATCACCAGCACAGCAGGTTTTCCTGAAGCATGCATGTATTTCCAGACCCGTTCTTCATCCGCCGGACGGGTAGCATCTACCAGATGCAACAGCACATCAGCGTCCTTGGTCGACCGCGCCACCGCCTGCATCATGGCTTCCTGAAGCTTGTATTCGGGTTCGATGATTCCCGGTGTATCCAGAAAGACCATCTGGTGGGCCGCTTCGCTGAGGATACCCAGTATCTGATGGCGGGTAGTCTGTGCCTTGTGCGTGGCGATGGCCAGCTTGAACTCCAGGATGGCGTTCAAAAGGGTGGACTTTCCCGCGTTGGGTCGACCAATAATCGCTACGAAACCCGCCCGGTGCCCGGGCGAAAACTCAGGCGAATCGTTGAGCTCGTCGTTTGGGGGTTCAATGAAATCCATGAGCCTTACCCGTTAACCTTTGCTGATGATATCGGCCATGGTGCGCACCGAAGTTGCCAGTCCGTGAAACACGGCATGGGTCACCAGCGCGTGACCGATACTGATGTCGGCCAGATGCGGTACCGCCCGGATGAAGGGTGTGGTATTGGTAAAGTTAAGCCCGTGGCCCGCATTCACGATGAGTCCAAGGCTGTGCGCCAGTTCAGCGGCTTCGCGCAGACGTTCAAGCTCATGTTCCACCACCGAAGCTTTCCGGGCGTTGGCATACATTCCGGTATGCAGCTCGATGGCCTGGACGCCCAGCTCCCTGCAACGTTGTATGTCGTCGGGATTGGGGTCTACAAAAAGACTGATTATAGTACCGGTATCCAGCAGTCGCGGTATCACGCGGGAACGGTAATCCTCAAAAATCATCCGCATGTTCAGTCCGCCCTCGGTAGTGAGCTCCTGGCGGCTCTCCGGGACCAGGGTACAAATATGCGGGCGAATTTTCTCGCAGATTCCCAGCATTTCATCGGTGGCGGCCATTTCAAAATCAACGGTACCGCGGATGTGTTCCCGAAGTGCATATACGTCATGATCACGGATGTGTCTTCGGTCTTCACGCAGGTGAAACACGATGCCGGCCGCTCCGTTGTCTTCGCATATCCGGGCCGCCTCTACCGGATCCGGCACACCCTCGCCGCGTGCATTCCGTAAGGTCGCGATATGGTCAATATTGACTAACAGTTCCATAATTTCCCGAAATTTTTAGTAGATTATTCAGTTAGGGATGCTTTGGCAAGGTCATTTGTTGGTTTCACCGGCGTTTGCCTGCCGGGAAGCCAAGTATACCCATAACCCGTCTGAGTTTCCATCTACCCTACAACACATTTCCGCCGATGAAAGTTACCGAACATTACGATCGCGCGACCGAGCCGCTCATTTCTTTCGAAATTATTCCACCACGCCGGGGCGCCAGCATCCAGAACGTATTTGATGCACTCGACCGGGTCAAGAAATTCAATCCGCCCTTCATCGATATTACCTCCCATGCTGCCGAAGCCGAGTACATCGATCTGGGCAACGGTACCATGAAACGCCGGGTCAAGCGCAAACGCCCGGGCACCATCGGACTGTGTGCCGCCATCAAACACCGCTACAACGTAGATCCCGTGCCGCATCTTATCTGTAAAGGATTTACCAAGGAAGAAACCGAGGATGCCCTCATCGAGCTGCATTATCTGGGTATCGATAATGTACTGGCGGTTCGCGGTGACGACCACGGCGCTCCCAAGCCCCATCATAAGGACCGGGCGGTCAATACCTATGCCAGCGATCTGGTTCGCCAGGTAAAGGATATGAACAAGGGCATCTATCTGGAAGATCTCATGGAGGCCAGTCACACCGATTTTTGTGTGGGTGTGGGAGGCTATCCCGAGAAGCATAACGAAGCGCCGAATCTGGTCTGGGATATTAAAAGACTCAAGGATAAGGTGGCAGCCGGGGCCGACTACATCGTTACGCAGATGTTTTTTGACAACCAGGTCTTCTTCGAATTTGTGGATAAATGCCGGGCCGAGGGTATCACCATCCCGATCATTCCCGGTCTGAAGGTACTCACCCGGGCGAACCACCTGGTAACCCTGCCGAAGGCATTTCATCTTTCCATTCCCTGCGACCTGAGCGATGCGGTCGCGGCTGATCCGGAAAGTACAAGCAGTATCGGGCAGGAGTGGGCACGTAAGCAATGCCTGGAATTGCTTGATCATGGGGTTCCCGGTCTGCATTTCTACATTATGAGTGATCCCTCGCCGGCTATCAATGTGATTGAGTCGTTGCCGCTGGGTCAAAGCAACGTGGTGTAAGCAATGATTGCGGCCCGGCAGACGCTGTTACGCACTGTTGCGGTAATGCTGTTGCTGGTGCTGATTGGCTCCTGTGCCTCGTCCCGAAAATCTGCCCGCTCTGTGGAGTCCCGCCTCATGGAGATGCACGATCGCTGGCAGGGAACGCCTTATGTCCTCGGGGGGACGAGTCGCAGCGGTGTGGACTGCTCAGCCTTTGTGATGATTGTTATGCGCGAGCAGTTTGGCATCAACCTGCCTCGGACTACGCGGGAACAAATGCGTACCGGTACCAGAGTGAGGAAATCCCGCCTCCGGGCCGGTGATATGGTCTTTTTCCGGACCGGACGTAACACCTATCATGTAGGAATTATGCTGGATGGCGACCGCTTTTTGCACGCCTCCACCTCCAGAGGGCCGATGGTTTCCCGCCTGGATGAGCGCTATTGGTCAAGAAGATACCTGCGCTCGAGAAGGATTATGTAGCCAATCCGGCTTTAACCGCAAAAATGGCACACTCAAACCGGTGATATGACCAGAAGCTTTTGTATGGGGCGGGGTAGCATGCAGATGGCACCGATCGACCGGCCTTCACCACGGTCATTTTTAACTTCATCCCATCGGCACTCAAGCCCTGAGAAATTCTCAGTGTGCCGCGTTGCAATCTGTTCCGCAAAGAATGCAGCCGGTGCCTGCGGTGATTTGAGCAGTGTATCTGCGTACTGAATGCCACCGCCCAGGAATGCTGCCTGCGTAAAATAGTCTGAAATGTGTATTCGGGCTACGCGGATCTGCCGTATCCTCAAAGCGGCGGAGAACCGGCAGCGCTTCAAAAAAGGGGATGGATATCATCAATCAGGGTCTTTGTGCACCCTCAATTAACCGTTGGCGACCCTCCCGAAGCACATCAATGGTTGGAGTCTGTTCCAGGTTGAAACGTTCGCGTAACGATGGGATAATCTCGGCTCTGACCACAATTATGAGCTCATTTTGGGCCGTTTCGTAGGAATTGTATCCGAAGATGTAACGCAAGCCGAAAAACCAGGGGGGCAGATCCTTCAGGAACGGTATACCCCGACGGATGGTCAGTTCATCGGTTTCGTACAGTCCGGCTATAACCGTGGATTCTCCGCTGTACAAGAGCACCTGGGTCACGGCTTCCTGCTTATTGATGATCGTACTGACCGGATCCGGATTGGCCGTACTGCGCTCCACGCGCAGGTCCAGATAGATGAAGGAGGTGTCGCGGTCCGTCATAATGTAGGGTGTAGCCGTCAGGATGGTACCTGTGCTGAAAAATGCATCGGTAATGTTGCCGGCAAAGTCACGCTGTTTGATGGAGAAATCCTGCCCTACCTGAATATCTCCTTCCTGGCCATCCATTACTTTAATTCGCGGGCTGGAAAGAATCTCACCTACGTTGAGCAGTTCCAGCGTGTTTAGCAGTGCCCCCACTTCCCAGTCGCCCGAAAGACGCTGGGGCTCAATTTCAGCCTGAAGAGCCTCCAGGGATACACTTTCGGCTGCCAGATTGGATACGCGGACTACCCCGTCTTGTATCGCGGTCCAGTTGATTCCGATTTCACGAAGAATCCGCCGGTTACCCTCGAAGAAAATGGCCGATATTTCGATTTCACGTGTATCCAGCGTTGCATTGATCTCCGGCCCCGGACCTCCGGCAGCCGGTCCCGGTGTTGGCTGCGTTTCAGACTGCGCACCGTTTTCGTCTTCTGGCATGCGGTTCGGGAGAACCTCAATAAACTCACGTTGTTCCTGAATCAGCAGGTTGTTGGCCCGGGCGATGGCATCCAGGGCCTGACGCCAGTGCATACTGGGGATGTTGATGCCAATGGATCCGGGTGTGGCAGACCGGTCGATGAGAATTTTGTCCTCAAAACTGCGACTGAACCCGCCCAGTATGATAAAAGCCTGTGAAAGGGAGGTTTCCTGCCCCAGGGTCACCAGCTCGTCCGGATTGGTAAATTCCCGGAAGGGGAGTCGATCCTGGGCAATAGACTGGACCGGCAGCGCAAGCAGCATCGAAATACTCAGCAGTTGCAGCACAGCGCGGTTGAAATAAGTAGGTAGAACGTTCATCATAAAACTGGGGGGTTATTCCGATTCATTAATCGATTCGTTGATTCGTAACACTACAAGGTCGCGTATGCCACCGCGATTCAGCCGGAATTCAGCCGTTTGTTCGTTCATATTTACCCGTATCATGGAACCCAGGTAAACCGGACCGTCTAACGGGATGAAACGCAGCTCATTGGCCTGATCGATGATATAGGCACCACTGCGGACAAGCCCGACCAGACGACTTTGTTCCACGTTAACCAGGTTATCTTCGTTGGGCGGCACTTCGTGAACCAGCGCGTAAAACGGATTGTACAGTCGGCGCGGTACCGATGTGCGAACCAGCATTTCGGGGTCGGTTTGTGTTCCACCCCGTGCGTAGTAGAAATCTACATTCATTTCATAACGAACACGATTAAGCGATTCACGGGTAGAACCCTCCGGGGCCAGTCGGATATCGGTCACCCGAATGATGGGCTTACTCTGTTCCAGAATGGTCAGAAAGTTGAACAGGGCCCGATAGGTTCCGTCTCCGTCGAGGCGTACCTGCAGCAAGCCATGGTCGTTGTTGCGCACCGAATCACGAAAAGCGAAATTCATGGTTGTGTAGGCGCTTCCCCGGTTAACACGGTCCAGAAATCCGTACACGGCCGCTACATTGGCCGAAGGCAGCAGTTCCTTGTTGTGATTTTCCAGTTCAAACCGGATAGTGTTCGTCATTTCCTGAACCTGCGTGAAATTATCGGCCGTCGCACTCAGTCGTGAAACCTCGTTCTCCTTCTGTGAAATCAACGACTCCTGCTCCAGAATTTCCTGGGCGAAACTGAACCGCAAAAATATCCATCCGCCTGCTCCCAGAAGCAACAGGGTAGCCAGCAAAATCAGTGTATTTCGTAAAGCGTATGACATGATCGGGAGGATGTTATTGCCGGATGGTACCGCGTGTACCGGTTGTTTCAGTTAACTCGAGTACCTGCTCGGGAAGGATTGCTTTTTCCGGATCGAAAAAGTCGGGATCATCAACCACTTCGTTTACCAGAAGCACAAAGTCATAGACGATGATACCGCGTTCTTCCCGCTCGGTTACCTGCTGCAGGGTAGCCCGGTGAAACCGGTTGCTGATCTGCGGAATCCGGTCGCGGTACAGCGATGTGCCTTGTATGATCAGATTCTCAGGAGAACCCTGAAAATTGGTAAACCACAATGAGTTGATGCCTTCAGTAGCGGCGTTAATCAGCTGCAGGGTGCGCGACCATTTCAGGGTATTGGCACTCAGCTCATCCAGTACGCCGGCCTTGGCTTCCATCAGGGCGTACTCGGCCGAAAGATTCTCAACTACCGTGGTCACGGCCCTGGTTTCTGAAATCTGCCGGTCAAGCAGCTGGATGGTCTGCCGATTGCTTTCAAAGTCCGCTTTTTTCAGCTGATAGTAATGGTTACCCAGCACCGGCATAAGCGCAATCATGGCCAGAAGTACATACCCGTGCCAGTCCAGTTTGAATACCTGCTGACGAACCTGAATATATTTTGGAAGGAAGGAGAGATGTATGAAATCCGCTTTGGCATGGTCGCTGCCTGCCCAGGCAATACCAATGGCTTTGAGGTAGTCGCGGTAATCATCGTCCAGGGTGGCATCCACATCAAATTTGTCTCCGTCATATTCAAACGGAGTGACCTCCACATCGATAAACTGATCGGCCAGGAAAAGCAACAGGTTGCCGCCCAGGGTATCCCCGGTGACTACAATGCGATCCAGTGTTGGAATTTTACCGCGGTCTACCTCAAAGAGTATCTTGGAGAATATGGTCCTGCCCACCCGCTGATTTTTGCTGCCTTCTTTAATCACGGGCAAAACCGCATGAAACTCCTTGCCCTTCATGAAAATAAGCGTAGTATTGTTCTCTTCTACATGTACAATGCAGGTGTACTCGTGGTCAAGCAGGGTATAATTGGTGCGAATCAGTCCGGCCAGAATGAGTTCTTCACTCAGCACCGTTTTCACCATGATCTTCCCGTCAAACAATGGAAGCGCCGCATCCAGTACCGTCACCGGAAACACATCCCGCTCAATAGAGCCTACCAGCAGCGTTCCGTTGCCGTTAACCCGATGCCACACCAGCTGATCGGGCGCAATGGGGTGGTCATACATGGTTTCCATACGCTCATGCAGGGTAGCCGTTATTTTTTTCCGGCTGAGCTTTTTTACATCAATATCGCTGAAGAGCTGCAGGTGGGTCTGGTTGAGGGGAATGGCTACACTGGTGGTAATGCTCTGCAGCAGGTGTTCGCGAAGCAGATCGGCCATGATCGTAGCGTTCGACTTGTCATCCAGGCCGGGAATGTTCTCCTGGGTCATATCCCAGTCTTCATCCAGAGACTCTTCCAGTGCGCCCGGACCGGCCGGTTCCGTATCCGACAGCCCGAAGATAGCCGTCTCGTCGTCTTCATCATTTCCGGGAATGTCCAGATCATCGCGATCCCGGTCGTCTTTCAGATCATCAGGAAGACTGAGTAGCCGCGCCCGTTGCAGTTTGACAACTTTGACCAGGTCTTGCGACACCTCCAGCGTAGCCAGTCTGAGGAACTCGCCGTCTACGGTGATGCCGGTAATTTCTCGCTTTTTTAGGTCGAACACGCTGTATCGATTTATGAAATAATATCTTTGAGACGTTTCTTGTTGTTGGCCTGGTTATAGGCTTCTTCCAGGGATATCAAACCTTCGTCATAGAGCCGTTTCAGATCCTGTTCCATGGTCATCATGCCCATATTGCCGCCCTCCATGAGCATCTGATAAATCTCGCCGGTATTGTTATTACGGATGGCCGCCTTCACAGAAGAGGTGTTCAGCAGTACTTCCTTGGCCAGAGTCAGCTTTCCGTCTTTGGTGGGAACCAGCTTCTGGGATATGACACAGGTGAGTACATCGGCCAGACGCAACCTTACGCGATTCTGCTCATCCGGGGGCACCTCGCCGATGATACGGTCGATGCTTTCCGTGGCAGAGGCCGTATGCAGAGTGGAAAAGGTTTTATGCCCGGAATCCGTGATTTCCAGGGCTGTCAAGATGGTTTCCGCATCACGAAGCTCACCCAGCACGATGATATCCGGATCCTGCCGGAGGGCCTCAATAGCGCCTTGTTTGAAGGAGAGGGTGTCTCGACCGACCTCGCGGTGACGGATAATGCACCGGCGTGGTACGTGTACCATTTCAATAGGGGAGGAGATGATAACGATGTGGCCGTCTACCGATCGGTTATTGGCGTCAACGATGGTGTCCAGGGTGGAAGATTTTCCGCTTCCGGTTATTCCGGTAACGAGCGTGAGTCCATATTTATAAAACTTCAGACTCAGTGCTTTGGCCACTTCGGGATGCAGATTCAGACTTTTGAACGGTCGCACTTCCGAATTAATCCGGCGCATGTTCAGTGCAAGGTGGTCCAGATCAAAGTACATATTGGCCCTGAACCGGCGTTGACCAATATTTTTGAGGTCAACGGTGAAAGAGAAGTCCAGATTTTTTTCAGCCAGCAGAATATCCAGCTGCTCCGTGGTCAGATTGGCAACGCAGAGGATATCGGCTTCGAAAGGGGTCAGGTCCGGACCGTCAAGCCAGGGTTTTTTGGCTCCGTAGGTTCGGAACCAGATATGATTCTGCCCGCCTATACCTCCCAGATCCACATCGGACGCGCTGGTATATTCCATGTGCTCCAGTACTGCGGTGAGGTAATCCCGCATGGCCTGGGCCTGGCGTTCGGGCAGCCGGTCAAGCACTTCGCTGATGAGCAGATACCGTTCTTTGCCGACAATGAGGTCAGGTACTTCATTTCGTACCGGTTCGAAGACTTCAGAGTGTAGCTTTTCTAGGTATGCTGACATTAACGGCCGTGTTGCACTGCGTTTAGTTCAGGGGTTGACAGTATCCGGACACTATACAGAGAGTAAGGTATTTTACGCACATTTAAAAGATTAACCAGCATGCAATTAGTCATAAATACCTACAACCCGCTGTTTTTTCCCTGCGGTTTCCGGCATACTTGCTGACAACTGGTTGAGTACCGAACTGTCGTAGAGGATGTTCACGTTGCCCCGGAAGTCGATGTCGATTTCAATGGCGGGATTGGCACCCCCGAACAGCATGGCCCCGCGGATGTGGATATTGCCCCGGCTCATGCCGGCAGTCCCCTGGATGATGATAAGGCCCTGGTAGTTATCCAGATTTCCCCGGGCGTCCAGTATGCCGCCTTCCCGAACGATAATAATGCCGGCTCCGGTTGCGTTTCTGATATCCAGGGTACCGTTGACTACAATGATTTGCGGGTCTTCAACAGAGCCCAGTGAGTTGGCGCCGGATGCGGTATGATCGTCGTAAACAGCATCAGCATTGGCTACGGCCTGCGCAATAAAGGTTTCCAATGCATCCGCATCCATCTCGGTGTTCAGCACAATACTGGTTCCACCACCGGGTCCTTGAATCTTGTCGAGCTGACTGCTGTTGAGTTTCATGAACTCGTCGTAGGCGGCCTGGCTGTTCACGGCAATGCCGGGGAGGGCTCCGCCGGGTACGGCCGCATTGTCGTTACCATCGATCAGAAATGAGCTTCCGGAGATATTCACGGTCAGGTTGTTGGTGAAAATACCCATCGTACTTTCAATGGTGGGCAGACTGTCTTCCACCTCGATGCGCGCTACGGCGCTGGCCTGGCGGTCGCCGCTTACACCTTTGCTGCGGATTTCAATAACGTTGGGCGGGAGCGTCACACCCTGCATGCTGGCGTCAACCACCTGAACATCCGCGTACTCATCACCATACTGATAACGGAAGGGTTGCTGCGGACCAGCCCGCCAGGTATCATCCGTCATAAGCCGGTTCAGGGCCGACTCCAGGGCACTGTTGGCAATATTACGGGCCTGGGCGTCCAGCACATATCCCACATTGATTTCATTCATGCTGGATTGTCGTCCGCTCACGCCCAGTTGCAGCATACCGAAGATTACAAAACTGCCGGCAACCAAAAAAAGTAAAGCTCTGCCCATAACGCCTCCGTGGGATTATTGCAGCGCACGGGGAGAATGGTCTGCCTCCCAGTACGCCTGTGAAAATTCATCACCAATTGGTGATTTACTCTCCACCATCATCTGGACACGAATCCGGCGGATGTCATTGAGCACCGCTGTGGTATCGCCGGCGGCATCAAAGTAGATGAAATTAAACGAGGTCACACCCATTTCCATACGAGTGGTGTCACCGTCAGCTACGCGCAGCAAAACCCGTTCCCGGGGATTATCAGCAGCTGCCGGTACTAAAGTATCGTCAAAAAACCACTCCACCTGAACCACCGCATTATCTTCCTGGGCACCGTTGAATACCAGACGGTTACGCGTTGCCACGGCAATGGGATTGGCACCGGCTCCTGAGCCCAGCCTGCGCAGGTCGTGCCCCACGATATCCGAGACTGCACTCATCGATTGCCTGGTCATTTCAGACAAGGTTACCTGGGCGCTGTTCTGGGATATGCGGTTATTCATCACCATCAGTGAGAGCAGCAGCATACCGCCAATTACAAATCCTATGAGCAGGCTCGGATTCACAGACTATTCCACACCCTCCCGGTTCATCAGTCGCTTCTGCAACTGGATCATTTTTGCGTTCATACTGGAGATTCGTCGTTGCTGAATTTCCACAATGTTGATGGTAAACAACTTGAAAAGTCGCTCCGGTTTCTTACGGAAGAAATCCAGAACCTCAGACCGGCGGAATTTCAGGGCAATCACTTCATCGGTGGCACTCACGGAGGCAGTCCGACCCATTTTATTGAACAGGAAGGTCTCTCCAAGAATATCACCTACTCCGATGGTAGCCAGATGCAGGTCATCCTTCCACACCGAAGCATTGCCCTGCACAATCAGAAAAGCCGTATCCAGTTCCGTACTGGCCTCGTCGATGATAACTTCATCGGGTTTATACAGCTGAGCGTGACCCAGCCGCAGGAAATCGCGCAGGTCTTCCGGAGCAAAATTGCGAAACAGCAAGGGGACATTGCGCAGAACCTGCCCAAGTCCCTCGTTGACGCGTTGCTGGAGTGTGATACCATGTTCCATGTTGTTTCCTCTAAAAGTAGCTTCGTAAATAGCTCAGCGTTACCGTATTACTCATCGACTCGTGGCTGATGGTAACCTCCATGCGTTTCATAGTGGTTCGGGTTCCGGCGTTCACAGTAGAATTGGCCGGATCTACAAAAAACACCTGAACAGCAATGTCAAAGTCACCAAACCCGTTGCTGCGGGTAATCGCAAGACCGTTAAAATCGTCAAAATCATTGAAATCGGGGTAAGACTCACCGGTTTCAGGACCCAGATCAACCGGCGGCGTGAAAGCCGATGGTATCTGAGCCGGGGTTAATAGACCCGGGTTACCCAATTCGCTTCCACCACCAACGGCCACCTCGTCAAAAGCACGGTTGCGGGCCTCCTCTATAACCGACTGCCCCAGTGATATGGCATTGTACTCAATCTGCGTTTCTACATCCATCACCGTATTGCGTACAAATGACCGGTTGGCGTTGTTCACCAATATGGAAAACAGGACCATGGCTGCCATCATAAAGAGAATATCCGAGTAGTCGGTCATGCCGTCTCCTTTTAGTCCTCGATGGTTATGGCGATGATTTCCTCAATGGTAGTAGAGCCTTCTTTGATGCGCTCCCTGCCACTGGCACGCATTGTGAGCATACCGTTTTTAATGGCCTGCTCGCGAATCTGATCTTCGTCGATGTCGTCACCGGAGGCGAATATGATGCTCTTAATGTTTTTGTCGAAGAACAGGGCCTCGTGAATCGCTACCCGACCTTTATACCCTTTGTTGCATTTATCGCAGCCTACCGCTCCATAAAAGGTAGTATGTGCAATCTCAGCATCGGTGAATCCTACCGATCGGGGCAGCTCCGGATCAATATCCCGGATCGGAGCTTTGCAGTGCTGACAGAGTCGCCGGATCAGCCGCTGGGCCATAACCAGGTTCACCGCGCTGGCAATCAAAAACGGTTCCACTCCCATTTTGAACAGCCGGGCTACCGCACTGGGAGCATCGTTGGTGTGCAGGGTGGAGAAGGTAAGGTGACCGGTATTGGCCAGTTTGATGGCGATTTCAGCGGTTTTCAGATCCCGGATCTCACCCACAAGCACAATGTCCGGGTCATGACGGAGGATTCCGCGGATGGCCATATCGAAGGTCATGTTATCGCTGATCTTGAGCTGCCTCGCACCGCGGATAAGATACTCCACGGGCTCCTCTACCGTCAGTACATTCACCGATGGATCAATTACAGAGTACAGCGCTGCAACCAGGGTGGTCGACTTCCCGCTGCCGGTAGGACCGGTGATAATCACGATGCCGGACGGCTTGCGGATGGCCTTGTTGAAATCTTTAAAGGCCTGTTTCTGAAGCCCGAGCTTATTCAGGTCGGTGATTACCTTGCGGTCATCCAGAATCCGGATAACAATACTTTCGAATTTTCGCTCAAATTCCTGCCCCACAATGGGCATAATCGACACCCGGAAGCGCAGGTTGTGGTTGTCAATCTTCCGCTGGATGAACCCGTCCTGGGAGCTGTCCCGCTCGAAACGGTCTACGTTCCGGGTCTTGTCTTTGACCACGGCCGAAAGGGCTTCGGGCTTGACCCCGGTCTGGGTGTGCCAGAGCATGAGTTTGCCGTCAATACGAAAATGGATGTCGGTGGTGTTACCGATGCCCGGGATGATGTGAATATCACTGACGCCCTGCCGGACGGCCTCAATGAGCATACCCTCCACCAGGGAGTTGAGCATGCTCTGATTGATTTCGGCATCAATCTCAGCCTCGTTGACTTCCTGTTCAGCCATGGCCGAATCGTCCAGCTCAATTTCTTCGAGGAGGTCCAGGAATTCATTTTTCTGTTCGTACACCCTTGACAGGATGTCCTCTACGAGTTCCAGGCGACAATAGGTAATCTCGTAGCTCTTGAAACCCAGCTTGTCAACCAGCGAGATAATTACGGGATCGGTCGGATCCGCGGAGGCCAGAATCAGGTTGTTGCGCTCAACACGAAAGGGGACGGTTTTGCGATGGACGAGTTCATCTACAGACTCCTTGGGCAAGGACTCCAGGATGCGTTTGATGCTATGGATGCGTTCTTCGCTTTTGATATCCGAAACACTGCTGATGTCCCGGAAGGCGTAGAAGTCGGCGATGTGTTTCATGACCGTGTGCCGGTCGATGCCAAAGTCATCTGTCAGGATGGCGCCGAGTCTGCGGCGTATGGCCTCCGGCTCGGATTCCTGGGTTGCCAGAGCCTGCGCGAGCTGTTCACGGGTAACGATGCTCTTTTCAATAAGGAGGTCACCGCTTCGCCTTTTTAAATTCATCTGAAGGGCCATAGCTGCCGGAGTCTGAAATCAGTTAGACACTAAACGCGTAGTTATCGTGCAATATACATCTATTTGCAGGTTAAACCCTGCAAAAAATTAGCTTTAAGGCTGAATTACCGCTGTTTCTGATGACACGATGGTGATGGCCACCAGTGCAATCATGATAAACATGTTGATGAACAGATTAATGACATCAATGACCGAATTCATTTTGTAGGTGGTCTGAATTTCGTAGTACTCGGCCAGTTGTCGGGCGTTGTTTTTAAGGTCGCCGGTTTCTGCGCCCAGGCGGAATCGCGACAGGGCGGTTTTCGTGAAGACGCCGGAGGCTTCCAGGCCTTCCATCAGGCCTTTACCGTCCTGAAGCATGCCTCGCACGGCTTTTTCCTTAATCTGTTTCTCCATGTAGGTGTTCCGGCAGGCCTCCGAGGCGACTTTGATGACCTCTACGTTTTGTCCGGAGCCGCTGTACAGGGTGTAGAAGACCCGTGCAAAGATTTCGATGCTGGTTTTATGCAGGAGGTCGCCGATGACGGGGACCATGATAATAAATCGGTCGAGAAACAGTTTGCCCTTTTCGGTACGTATGAAGGAGATGAAGGCGGCGATGGGTATCACGTGTGCGGCAACCAGCAGCAACCAGGTGTCGCGCAGGAAGTAACTGAAATTCAGGGTCCATTCGGTCATAGGAGGCAGGTCGACCCCCATTTCAACGAACAGCTCGGCAGTGGAGGGGAAGATATAGCCTACGTAGAACAGCACTACACCGACTACGGCCAGTACGGTGATAACGGGCATGAGCAGGGAGCGGCGCAGGTTTTTCTTGAAGGTGGCATCGCGCTCCATGAACTTGGCGGTGCTTTCGAATACCAGGGCCATGTTTCCGGAGGTGGAGGCTACGCTGAGCATATAGCTGGCGAATTTACCGAAAACGTCGGCGTGTTTGCCATAGACCTCGTTACCCTCCTTACCGTCTTTGAGGTCTTTCTGGATGGTTTTGATGATTTCCTTCATCCGCTTGTTCTGGGTGTCTTCGTAGAGAAGATTCAGAATTTCGTCGAAGGTGAGTTTTTGCTTGAGGAGGTCGGCCGAGATGTTGATGAAATTCACGACCTCGTCTATGGGAACGCCGCCCTTGAAACTGATAAGCTCTTTCTGGACGGATTTGATGCGGTAGCCGAGCTTGAGCAGGGCGCGTTCGAGTTCTTCCTTGCTGTAGGCTTCCTGCTCGCCGGACAGGACTTTGCCGTCTTTTTCGACTTTGTACAGGTAGTTGGCCCGTTGGTCAAGGGACTGGATTTTAATATTCTTGGACTTGACGAATCGGTTGACCCGTTCCTGGGCTATCTTGCGGGTATCCGCCTCAAACTCATTGGTAATGAGCTTACCATTGGGGCTGATTCCTTTAAGACGAAAGACGGGCATATTATTTTCTTATTTGGTAGCTGAAATAAAGAATTTTATTCATCTACTGATTCCCAAACAATATCATCATTGGTAACAGTTACTCGATAATCGTCACCAAATCTTGTTGTAACAAGTATTTCAAATTCTTGACTATTTCCGTCTTCAACGATCAGTGAGTAGGTTGCATCTTCAGACTCACTTTCCAGATTTATATCATCCAGTGTCAAACCATCAAATGAATATCCACCACCCCCAAGCATCCTTGATTTTGAATAGTATGCTACAGCTAGATTTTGAGACAGCAATACTTGCTGTCTTATAGCATCCATGTTGGAAGCTTCATGACTTTTTTGCATGGTATTAACCCCAACTATTGTGGCAATCCCTGCAATTAGGGTCACTAAAATGAGTAGAATTACCTGTTGCTGTCCCATAAACAAAAAGGGCTAACCTAATAAGTAGATTAGCCCATAATATGTTTTAATTCATCAAGAACCAGCCGCAGCTTCACCAGGACTACTTCGAACCCATGTTATTGAGTTAGGTAATATTGTCGCCTCCATAGAGTCGCCACCTGTAGGATTATCTGCATAATCCTCATTACTTGAGGGATATGCAGTTATTGTGAACTCATCGTCATCCCCATCACTAATTACATAAGTTCCGTTTTCATTAGAAGCTATTAGTGGATCATCAGCATCAATCGTACCCGCGAATGTGATGTTATTAAAATCAATGTCAGTGAAGTCCCTGTCTCCACCAGCTAACATAGCAGGTTTGATATAATAAGCTTGAGCAGATGAGGCTATTTGTGCAACATCCTGCCGAACAGCGTCATGATTCGCGGACTCTGCAGCACTTCCGAACGTGTTAATTGCTACAACCGTAGCGATTCCAACAATAATGGTAACCAGAATTACCAGTAAAAGTTGTTGTTGACCCATGATTGATCTCCGTTTTTTTGTTTGTTGTTGTGTGAAACATGTAAAGCAATGTGACGCTCGAAAAGCTTTCCCGCAAATCCCTGGTCAACCCGGAACATACTTGCCAGACACAGCCAGAATTCCGCCCGACACAGACCAAAAGACCTCGCTTTTTCCACCTTTCATTACGTCAAATTTTGCCGTTAAGCATATTTGACTATAATACGACGCACACTAATCAAAGCAAACTACGTTATTGCTTCTTAACAATAGAGCGTTTTGAAACTCATTTGTTATACGGAAATATTAAAAAATTCTTATAAACATCCTACGCACCCGCAAAAATAAATGGCAACAGCGCAGTTTGTTCAGTATATATCTCACTGTTAAATAGAAGTTTAAGCTAAATTTTTCGGGCTTGTCCGGCTATCGGGCCGCCAGGCGAAAATCAACACTCAACCATGATAATTTTTCATGGAAATGAGCGATATGTGCCCTTCAAGGTAGGCGCGACCTACCACAACTCCGTAAACATCAATCTCGCAAAGCCGTCTGAGGTCCTCCTCTCCGGCTACCCCGCCACTGGCAATGAAACGCAGCGAAGGGAAGTTCTCCATCAGGGATTGATATAATTCGATGTTGCTGCCCGAGAGCATGCCATCGCGGGAGATGTCGGTACACAGCACTTCCTGCAACCCTTCCGACAGCATCCGACCCAGATAGGCATCCACGGGTTCATCCATGGTTTCCAGCCACCCGGCATAGGCCATTTTCCCGTCTTTGAGATCCATCCCCAGAATACATTGCTCCCCGCCAAAGGTCTGCAGGGCCTTCAGCCAGTCCGGCTCGTTTTTGACGGCCATCGAGGAGCATACAATCTTAGACAGCCCGGCCCGGAATAGTTCTTCTACCTGACGAAACACCCGCACCCCGCCTCCCGTCTGCACAGTCAGTCCGGTCTGGTCGATGATGCGCTGAATATGGGGCAGGTTTTCAAATCGGCCCGACTTCGCACCGTCCAGATCTACCACGTGAATGTGTCCGAAACCGGCTTCGGCAAACCTGCGGGCCACAGCTACCGGGTCGTCATCGTACACGGTTACTTTGGCATAATCGCCTTTTTGCAGGCGTACAACCTTACCGTCGAGCAGGTCAATGGCGGGAATAACGTTCATGGATACTCAGGGGATGTCGGAACACCCGGCAGACCGGATGTTCGATGAAATTATGGATAGAATCTGACCCGAAATATAGGGTTTTTACCGGTTCGAGGGCATTATTTCGCCGCAACGCAGGTGTTTTATACCCGCTGCGGGGCGACTCGATATACAGGGCAACGGATTCCGGTCCGGAATATCGGTAACCGGATCTGCTTCGCGATTCCAGGCAAAAGCGAGGGAGTTTCCCTGCGTTAGCGTGCGGTTAGCCGCGAACCATTTTCAGGAAGTTACGCAGCAGCACCTCGCCGTTCTCGCCCGACTTCTCCGGATGAAACTGCGCCCCCATGAAATTCCCCCGGGCCGCAACGGCCGTAAACGGTAGCTGATAATCGCAGGAGGCCACCGTGTCACCGGTTACCGGCGCGTAATAACTGTGCACATAGTACATCTGCTGCTCCGCACGAAGCCCGTCCAGCAGCGGGTGGTCACGCAGCTCCGAGAACGCATTCCAGCCCAGATGGGGCACCTTCCCGCGCGACTCGTCAAAGCGCTCCAGCCGACCCGGCAAAACGCCCAGTCCCCGGGTATCACCCTCAGCGCTGCTTTCGTACAACAGCTGCATCCCCAGACAGATACCCAAAACCGGCTTGGTTGTGTGCTGCAGCCAGCTCACCAGGTCCCGCTCCTCAAGGGCCTGCATGGCCGACTCTGCGTGACCAACCCCGGGGAAAATCACCGCATCGGCCCGGTCCAGCACCTCGCGCTTCCAGGTAACCTGAAAATCGGCCCCGATGCGAAGCAGGGCGTTGGAAACCGACATGAGGTTCCCGGCTTTGTAATCAATGATGGCAATCATGTACGAAAATAAAGATGCGTTAATAGTTAATTCCGGTTCGGTCTGAACGTCCGGCTGCCGGCCGTGGCATCTAACCCGAGGCCATCAGGCACAAGGCATGCGTCCAAAGATCAGCCCGGGCACTCAAAGCGCCCCTTTGCTGCTGGGAATACCGTTCGGATCGTTCGGATTGCCCGCCACCGCCTGCTTGAGCGTGCGTGCAAAGCCCTTGAAACAAGCCTCAATATTGTGGTGATCGTTTTCACCTTCAAACTGAATATTCAGCGTGGCTTTCAGCCCCATGGCCAGGGAGTAGAAAAAGTGTTTGGTCATCTCCGTGGGGAAATCGCCGACCTTCTCGCGGGTGAACGACCCTTCAAAAACCAGATACGGCCTGCCGGACAAATCAAGCGCCACAGTAGCCCGGGCCTCATCCATAGGCAGCACAAATCCGTACCGCTCAATGCCCCGCTTCTCGCCCAGGGCCTGCAGCAGCGTCTCGCCAAGCGTAATGCCTACATCCTCAATGGTATGGTGCTCATCGATGTGCAGATCGCCTTTGCAATACACTTCAAGGTCAATAAATCCATGCCGGGCAATCTGCTCAAGCATATGATCAAAGAAAGGGATACCCGTTTCGATGGTGTTTTTACCCGACCCGTCGAGGTCAACTTTGACAAAAATATCGGTTTCGTTGGTGGTCCGTCGTTTTTCGGCCGACCGACGCTGCCCGAGCAGGTGCCGGACCATTCCCTCCCAGTCCGGACTGCTGAAGGGAAACTCCCCGTCGAAGTCGGCGATAACCAGGTCGCGGTGCTGGGCGTCAACAATAACATCGGCCCCGGCCGTGCCGAAATCGCCCAGTTCCAGACCTTCCTGTCGCAGCAAAGCCAGTTGCCCGGCTTCCAGTACACTTGCGTCGCTGCCAATCCGATGCTGCTTGTCGCTGAGAGCAAGCAGGGCACGAAGGGTGCCGGGGCGGAAGGTCAGGGTGTCATCATCGCCGCGCAGGGCGGGTGGGGTAATCCAGATATTCATGAGAGCTTTTCGGTTAACATGGTGAGCATGGCATCGTTTTCCTCCGGAGTACCGATGGTAATCCGTATGGTGCTTTCGCAGTGGATCTGATCGCCCCGGTACCGGATAACCACGCCGGCATCGGCCATTTCCCGGTATATACGCAGGGCGTCGGGCACTTCGACCAGCAGAAAATTGGCGTCGGAGGGGTGGATACGACCCACAGCGGGAATTTCACGAAGCCTGTCGGCCACGCGTCCCCGCTCGGCGTTGAGCAGCTGCACGTGGCGATGCATTTCATCGAGGTTGTCCATAGCTTTCAGGGCAACCTCGGTGGTGAGCTTGTTGATGTTGTAGGGGGCCTTGACCCGCATCATATAATCGATGATTTCCGCTGAGGCCAGGGCCAGACCCAGACGGATGCCGGCCAGTCCGAAGGACTTCGAGAGGGTCTGCAGCACGACCAGATTTTCGAAGGCATCCAGCTCCCCGGCAAAGCTGGGTTCGTCACTGAAATCGACATAGGCTTCGTCTACCACCACAATACCGTTGAAGTCCAGTAGAATACGCCGGATGTCTTGTCGATGCAGCACGTTTCCGGTGGGATTGTTCGGTGAGCACAGGAAAATAAGCTTGGTTGCGGGTCTGACAGCCGCCAGAATGTCGTCAACGCGCAGTTGAAAATCGCGGCTCAGCGGGATCGACTGTACATCCACGTCGTTGATGGCAGCACTGACCTTGTACATGCCGTAGGTGGGGGGCGCGATAAGAATGCTGTCATCGCCCGGCCGGCAGAATATGCGCAGCAGCAGGTCAATGGCTTCATCGCTTCCAACACCGCAGAAGACGTTGGCGGGCTGTACACCGCGGAAGGCGGCATAGCGGGCCCGGAAGGCTTCCTGGTGCGGATCCGGGTAGCGGTTGAGGTCGCGCGGATCAGCGGGTACGGAACCGATGGCGTTTTCGTTGGCATCCAGCAGAATGCCACGGTCGTAGTCGTCACGCGCACACCGGTAGGGGGTAAGCAGGCGGATGTTGGTGCGAACCAGACTGTGTACGTCGAATTTCACGGGAGTGTGATGTGGGTGTTCAGGATGGTGGTGATGTCTGAAAATACGGGTAATCGAAGGCTTTTTTTCCGCCTGCCGGGGTATTGCAGCAGGAGGAGGCTATATGGTCGGCCGCGGGGCATGCAACACGTGGTCTGGCTGGCCGGACAACACGGCGATCGTCACTCAGCCGGCATCCAGCCGGGACAGGCGGATGCTTACGGCCCGCTCGTGCGCTGCCAGCCCTTCGGTTCGGGCCATGACTTCCACGGCCGGACCTACCTGCTGCAACCCTTCCGGAGTCAGCCGTTGTACGGTCATCTGCCGCAGGTAGGAATCAATGGAGACACCGCTGTACATGCGGGCGTAGCCGTAGGTGGGCAGGGTGTGATTGGTTCCCGAGGCATAGTCGCCTACCGATTCAGGCGTCCAGGGTCCTGCAAAGACACTGCCGGCGGTCTGTATGTATGTTACCAGCTCGTCGGCATCCTCTGTGTTGAGGATCAGGTGTTCGGGTGCGTAGGCATTGGTGAAATCCAATGCTTCCTGCCGACCGGATGTTTGCAGGATGAAGCTGTTTTCCAGTGCCCGGAGGGCGATGTCTTTACGGGGCAGGGTACCGCACTGGCTGTCCAGTTCCCGCTGAAGCTCATCCACAGCGAAGCCGGGGAGGGTCACCAGTACTACCTGGGAATCGGGGCCGTGTTCGGCCTGGGAGAGCAGATCGGCGGCTACGAATGCCGGGTCGGCCTGTTGATCGGCTATAACCAGTACCTCGGACGGACCGGCCGGCATGTCGATGCTGATCATGGCATCGCTGTTTTGCAGCAGCATTTTGGCAGCGGTGACATACTGGTTACCCGGACCCAGAATCTTGTCTACTTTCGGTACGGTGGCCGTTCCGTAGGCCATAGCCGCCACCGCCTGGGCACCGCCGGCCAATAAAATGGTCTTCACACCGCACAAGGCCGCTGCATATTCTACTTCCGGGGCAACGCTGCCGTCAGGTCGGGGCGGGGTTGCGATGAGGACCTCCTCGCAGCCGGCCAGCCGGGCCGGAATGGCCAGCATGAGTACGGAGGAGGGCAATACGGCGCTTCCACCCGGTACGTAGAGCCCTACCCGGGGTATCGCCCTGGGATAGCGACTGCAAACCACGCCGGGCATGGTTTCAACGGTTACTTCCTGAGGGCGTTGGGCCCGGTGAAACAGGTAGATATTGTCGAAAGCTGTCTGAAAGGCCTTCCGGACCTCCCCGGAGACCGGTATCTGGTCTTTGTCGCGCACGGTATACACGGGCGACACCAACGCAGCCTTATCAAACTGACGGGTGAAGGCCAGCAGGGCTTCATCGCCGGTCTCGCGTACCTGATCTATAATTGCCTGAACCGTGCCGAACAGGGAGGCATAGTCAATCCGGGGGCGCAGCAGCAGCTCCCGACGTCGGGTTTCATCCAGCTGGGCATAGTCAAAAACACGCATGGCTACATGATCATATTTTCGATGGGCAGAATGACGATGCCGGTGGCTCCGGCGGCCTTGAGTTTTTCGGTGATGGTCCAGAATTCGTTGATCGGAACGACCGAGTGAATGGCAACCATGTCGGGGTCGGCCAGAGGAAGCACGGTCGGACTCTTCAGGGCGGAGATGGTGCGCAGAATTTCCTCCTGGGAGGCTTTGGGTGCGTTCATCATGATGTAGCGCGAGCGCTGGGCCAGCTGACATCCCCCGATGCGCAGCAGGAACTTGTCAATGAGCTCCTGCTTTTCGTCGGAAATGGGCTTGTTGGTCTGAATCAGCTGACTTTCGGAGGTAAAAATTACATCGGTTTCAATCAGGCCGTTCTGGCGGAGGGTTCCACCGGTTGACACCAGGTCGCACACGGCATCCGCGACGCCGAGCCGGGGCGCGATTTCCACGGCGCCGGAGATTTCCACGGTTTTTACTTCCATGCCGTTTTCGCGGAAATATTTCTGGGTCAGATAGGGATAGCTGGTGGCGATGCGCTTTCCGTTGAGGTCGCGGGCCGATTGGTAGGGACCGCTTTTCGGTACGGCTACCGACAACCGGCATTTTCCGAATCCCAGGTTTCGGATAACCTGAACATCGGCATTTTTCTCGGCGGTTACATTGGCACCTACAAAGCCGATATCGCAGACCCCGTCCTGCACGTATTCCGGAATATCGTCATCACGGATGAGCAGTAATTCGATGTCGAAGTTCTGAACGGGCACAATCATATGTCCTTTGTAACTGTCGAATTTCATGCCGGCCTGTTTGAGCAGGGCAATACTTTCTTCGGTGAGTCGGCCGCTTTTTTGCAGGGCTATGCGTAAGGTTGAACTGGGTTCCACAATAATTGAATTTTCGGTTTAATAGTATAGTATTGATAGAAATTCCCGCGGATGGGAGCAATTCGATGCCGGGCCGTATTGGAGGGGATAAACGCAATATTATGCGTGATGGTGCCCGCAGAAAGGATGCAACGGATGATGCACGGTGCTTGCGCCGTGATGCCGGTGATTGCAGAGATGGGTGATGTGTAAAATCATAACTGGAATATAGCTAAAAAAGCGATGTTTTGCTCCCGTTGAGCATGTGTTTACAAAAAAATACGCCCCGAAAAAAAAAGGCCCGGCCGTGTATTCCAACGGACGGGCCTGAATACCGTCAGGTCATCATGACGGTTATTGCTGGGGTATAAGATTCTAAAAGGGTGGTCGAAATGCTGTTCAAAATGTTACGCACGGGATACCCATACAATTTGGTGATTGCATACGCCCTGCTACACTCAGGCGCTTGATCGACCCGCATAGCACGGGTTGGATTAATTTCAGCAGACTACTGCAGCTAACGAACAGATCCTGAATTTGTTCTCTGTGCCCGGTGCCACGGCCGCATCCGGTGTCTGCGTACACACTGAAGCCGTCACTGGTAAAATATTTAATTTTCCGGCAGTAATACAATACGAATATCCGTATTAGAATTATTTACATTCCCACGGCGTATATTTCGGTCTTCTCAGTAGCATTGGCGCAATTTTTACCAAATGAGAACGATTCTTCGTATTTTCGAAGTCTGTATCAAAATGCCAATCCAACTACATGAAGCACATTCGCAATTTCTGCATTATTGCACACATTGACCATGGTAAATCCACCCTGGCCGACCGACTACTTGAGCGAACCGGAACCATCACAGAGCGTGAAATGCAGGATCAGGTCCTGGACGACATGGACCTGGAGCGCGAGCGTGGTATTACCATTAAGTCGCACGCCATCCGTATGGATTACACGGCCCGTGACGGTCAGCACTACGCGCTGAACCTGATTGACACACCGGGTCACGTCGATTTTGCCTATGAAGTATCCAGAGCACTGAAAGCCTGCGAGGGTGCCATTCTGGTAGTGGATGCATCCCAGGGCGTAGAGGCACAGACCATCTCCAACCTGTATCAGGCCATCGACCAGGGGCTGGAAATTATACCGGTGCTCAATAAAATTGATTTACCCGGTGCTGAGCCCGAACTCATTGCCCAGCAGGTCATCGACCTGATCGGGTGTACCCGCGAGGAAATCCTGGCCGTGTCAGGCAAGACCGGCGCCGGGGTTGACGACCTGCTTGAAGAAGTGGTTCGACGAATTCCACCGCCTGCCGGAGAACCCGATGCCCCGCTTCGGGCGCTGATTTTCGACTCGGTTTTCAATACCTACCGGGGTTCCGTGGTGTACGTGCGCGTCATGGACGGTGTGCTCCGAAAGGGTGAGCGGATTCGTTTCATGGCTGCCGACAAAGAGTACGATGCCGATGAAATCGGTTATCTGCGTCTGAAAAATGATCCCCGTAAGGAACTCAACGCCGGGGAAGTGGGCTACATCATAGGCAGTGTGAAGTCGCTGGAGGACACCAAGGTAGGGGACACGGTAACCAGTGTGTCCAAACCAACACGCAACCCCATTCCCGGATTTAAGCTGGTAAAGCCCATGGTGTTCAGCGGGTTGTACCCCACCAACAGCGAGGACTTTGAAGGGCTCCGGGCCGCTTTGGAGAAGCTGCAGCTCAATGATGCATCGCTTCAGTTTATACCGGAAACCTCCGCAGCCCTGGGATTCGGCTTCCGCGCCGGGTTTCTGGGTATGCTGCACATGGAGATCATCCAGGAGCGGCTCGATCGCGAGTTTGACATGGACATCATCACCACGGTTCCCAATGTGGAGTACGAGGTGGTCATGGAAGACGGAACGCGGATCATTGTTGACAATCCCAGTGACATGCCTTCGGCCGGCAAGATCAAGACGGTCTACGAGCCGTATATCCGCGCTCAGATTATCTGCCCGTCCGAGTACATCGGCGCGGTCATGAAGTTGTGCCAGGAGCGAAGAGGCATGTTCAAGAACACAACCTATCTGGATACCAGTCGGGTTGACATCACCTATGAGCTTCCCCTGGCTGAAATCGTATTCGATTTTTACGATAAGCTCAAAAGCAATACCCGGGGCTATGCTTCGTTGGATTATGAGTTCATTGACATCCGTGAAGGTCATATGGTACGGCTTGATATTCTGCTCAACGGCGAGCCGGTTGACGCGCTGTCAAGCATTGTGCACCGCGATAAAGCCTACGAGTGGGGTAAACGATTGTGTGCCAAGCTCAAGGAACTTATCCCGCGGCAGATGTACGAGGTAATTATTCAGGCCGCCATCGGCTCGAAAGTAATTTCCCGCGATACCATCCGGGCCCTTCGCAAGGATGTACTGGCCAAGTGTTACGGCGGTGATATTTCCCGGAAACGCAAACTGCTTGAAAAGCAGAAGGAAGGCAAGAAGCGTATGAAACAGGTCGGTTCGGTGGAAATTCCCCAGGAAGCATTTCTGGCTGTGCTGGCCATGGACAACGGATAAACCCGCAATATAACAGAGCATTTCATGAATATTTTCCGATCCGCTTTTCTGGTAGCCTTTTTCCTTTCGGTCGCTTTCACCCTGAGAGCGCAGACCCTCCCTACGTTCGCTGAGCCGGTTATTGAGAAGGTGGAAAATGCCGGGAAAGCTGCATTTGAACAGCGTTTTGCTGATATCATTATGACCGGGTCGGGTTTTCAGGGAGGCACGGTTGTTGATCAGCTGCCCACCTCCGAAATTCGGTCCCGGCTTCAGGCCGTGTTCGGTGACCCGACTGTAACACTCGATGATTTTATCGGGATGGAGAATGTTCGACCGGGGAATTCTGTGCAGTTTGAGTACTGGTTTGTGGTCAATGACAGCATCCCTATGATTGTGCTGGATATTGACGGACCTTTCACCCGCGGACTGGTCTACGCCGGGTCTATTGAATACATTGATTTTATGCCTGAAATCAAGCGGACATTCTCCGGTAAGCTCATGGGCGTGAATCGACCCGGTAACTTCGAAGATGTCTTTTATTCTCCCGAACGCCGTAAATGGTTCCGCATTACCTATCGCGACGGGGAATACACCACGGACGAAATCAACCGTCCGGCCCGGTTTAACCAACTGAATTTAAACTAGCAGAGGAAGATCTTGACCAAAAACGACAAGACGACCCGCCGACGCTCTTCCCGGCGGAAAGACCGTAACGAAGCCGATACCATGGCTCGTGCCAAAGCATGGGCAAAGAGCTGGCTGGATGCGGCATTGTGGGCTGCCATCGCCGCCATCATTATCCGCACCTTCTTCTTTGAAGCGTACCGCATCCCCACACCGTCCATGGAGCAGACCCTGCTCACCGGCGACTTCCTGATTGTTTCCAAAATGAACTACGGTCCGCGGACTCCGATGACCATCGCCCTCCCGTTCACATCCATCCATGTTCCCGGGGTAACCCTTCCCTGGTTCCGGATTCCCGGATTTCAGGATATCAAACGAAATGATATAGTGGTTTTCAACTATCCGGTTGATGCAAAACCCATCTCGCAAAAAACCAATTACATCAAGCGGGCGGTGGGAATGCCGGGCGATGAACTTGAAATCCGCGAAAAAGTCCTCTACATCAACGGTGAGCCGGCGGAAGTAATGGAAACCTATGAGCAGCTCTACACAGTCACGACCCGTGAACGCATTCGCCTGAACGATTCCAAGGTCCGCCTGGCCGGTGGAATGCTGCTTGGCAGCGAGAGCCCGGGGACTTTTGTGGTGAACATGACCGGAGCGGTCCGC
Source organism: Bacteroidetes bacterium HLUCCA01 (assembly GCA_001314545.1). GTDB lineage: Bacteria > Bacteroidota > Rhodothermia > Balneolales > HLUCCA01 > HLUCCA01. Next base: position 161,564 of record LIHN01000018.1, on the reverse strand, counting down.
GAGGAAATCCAAAGCTGGGATGAAGTGGTTTCCGTGGAGCCGCGCATGCGACCTGACTCGGCTCAGGATTACATCCGCAGTAATTTTACCTTCCGTAGGGGAATGGACGGTAACCATGATCATCTTCCGGCCTTCGTGATCCCCTACAAAGGGATGGAACTTGAATTAAGCGATGAAACCTGGGCCGTGTACCGGGATGTGGTTGAACGTCATGAGCGTAATGAGGTACAGCGGACACCCGATGGATTTGTAATCAACGGCCAGCCCGCTTTGACCTACACAGTCCAGAAAGATTACTATTTCATGATGGGTGACAACCGGGATAACAGCGAGGATTCCAGACACTGGGGTTTCGTGCCGGACGATCATGTGATCGGCAAACCGGCTATTGTCTATTTCTCCTGGAATCACGAGACCAATTTGCCCCGTTTTAGTCGGCTCCTCAGTCTGATTCACTAAGCCGTACCCCCTTTGCTGCTGCAGTGCATGACGTCTGAAATCGTCTTCCGGCTTGCCTGCGCAGGCAGCGGTGAACATCGGGCAAAAGCAGCCTTTCCGGCATAGCTGAAAAGTCGCACTGCTGCCCGGCTTACCCCGCCGTTGCCGTCAGGGCGTCGCTTTGGCCATGGTTTTGCCTTGCGCCTGGCCTTCCCGGATGGCCAGCTGACCGCAACCGGCGTCAATGTCATCGCCCCGGCTTCTTCGTACCGTTGCCCGTACACGCTCACGGGTGAGCTGCTTCATAAAGGCATTGAGTCGTTCTTCCCTGGCCCGCTGCAGTGCTACGCCAAGCACATTGTTGTACATGATGATGTTTACCTTGCTAGGCAGCCAGCGGGTAATGGCAGCAAGATTTTCGGCATCGGAAGGATGGTCGTTAAAACCGTCAAAGAGCAGATATTCAAAGGTTACCGGCTTTCCGGTGCTCCGATGGTAGTGCTGCAGCGCATCCTTAAGTGCGCCGAGATCCAGTTTGTCGTTAATGGGCATGATCTGGTCCCGTTTTTCATCGGAGGCCGCATGCAGGGAGATGGCAAGGTTGAAAGGACGGTTTTCATCGGCAATCTGCCGGATCTGTCGGGTCAGACCGACCGTTGAAACCGTAATTCGGCGCGGGGAGAGGTCCAGCGAGAGCGGGTCGGTCAGGATTTCCGTGGAGGTCATTACCGCCTGGTAGTTGTGCAGGGGTTCACCCATCCCCATATACACGATATTGGTGATGCGCTTGCCGAACCGTTCGAGGGAATCCAGGTTGATGGTCGTGATTTGATCCACAATTTCGCCGGGGGTCAGGTTACGGAAGAACCCCATTTTCCCGGTGGCACAGAAGGCGCATCCGAATACACAACCAACCTGTGAAGAAACACAGACCGTGAGCCGGTCGGCCACACCATCGTCAAAAAATTCCGGAATAAGTACGGCTTCAACACGGTTGCCATCGTGCAGATTGTACAGATATTTGGTGGTCCCGTCACGGGAGGTTTGTTTCTGGTGCAGGCTCAGACTGCGTATGTAGGCTATTTCTCCAAGTTTTTCACGCAGGTCTTTGGGCAGGTTGGTCATTTCATCAAAGGTGACCGCGCCTTTTTGATAGAGCCACTGGAAAATCTGGTCGCTGCGAAATTTTTTCATGCCGAGACCGGCACACAATTCGGCCAGTTCCCGTTTGGTGAGCGATTTCAGATCGTGCCGTTGTTCGGTTGTCTCGCTCATTGGGAGGTACCGGTTTGCTTCTGGCCGGACTGAAGCCGTGCAGACTGACCCGAAGCCCAGTCGGCGCGAACCAGCAGCCAGATTCCCACGGCAATTAAGGGAATACTCAGCAGTTGGCCCATGCTCAGAAAGGATAATGTTTCATCAAACCCGGGTTGACGCTCTTTGGCAAATTCAATGACGAACCGTGCCAGAAAAACACCGGCCATGAATATACCGGTTAATACCCCGACAGGCGGATTATTGCGGAAGTATCGGTACACCACAATGAGGAGGATAAAAATGATCAGGTATGAAAAGGACTCATAGAGCATAGCCGGGTGGCGGGGAACCATATCTTCCCGTGCAAATATGACCGCCCAGCTGACGTCGGTGGGACTTCCCAGAATTTCTGAGTTGAAGAAATTCCCGATGCGTACAAATGCCCCGCCTATTGCAAAGGGGATGGCGATGCGGTCGGCCGTCCACAGAAAGCCGGAATCAGGATATTTTCGGGTAAAGGCGTAGATAGCCAGCAAAACACCGGCAACGGCGCCGTGGGAGGCCAGCCCGCCCTGCCAGAAGTAGAAGATTTCATTGAGGTTCCGGATGTAGTAATCGAAATCGTAGAAAAATACATGTCCCAGTCGCGCGCCGAGTACCGTGCCCGCCATTAGATACAGAAACAGGGTTTCGGGCTGCTGCTGGGGCTTCCCGGCATGTTCAAAGGTCTTGCTGCCCAGGTAGTATCCCAGCAGAAACGAGGTAGCAAACAACAGGCCGTACCAGCGCAGGGCAATAGGACCAATCTGGGAAATGGTGCCGGCATCCGACGCCATAAAAAGCAGTTGCCCCAGTCCAAAGGCCCCGGCGGCTATTCCGGCACGTTGCCAGCCGTTCAAGGTAGCTGCAGGTGTATCGGTTGGTTTACGCTTCCGGGACTTGCTGCCCTTTTGCGATGGTTTGCCAAGCTGAAAAACAGCAGCATAGTATACAATCAGGGCCAGAACCAGTCCGGGAATGCTCAGGTCAAAGGGCAGGGAAAAAGGACCCAGTTCCACCAGTACGGGACTTCCATCCCAAATGAAATAATCTTGCATAGGTTAATCGATTTTGTAGGTGGATCCGGCAGGACCATCTTCAATGCGGATGCCGGCTGCCGCCAGTCTGTCGCGGATAAGATCGGCGGTTGGCCAGTCTCGCTCTTTGCGAGCCTGAGCCCGGAGTTCGATAATGAGTTGCAGCGCGGCATCCAGTTTTTCCGTGCCATCTGCGGGTATGTTTTCGGTTTGCTGCAGACCCAGCACATCAACGGTAAACCGGCTCAACAGGTCTTTGACTTCGGCCATATTGACCGGTATCTGTCCGCTGGTTACCGCAGTACGCAGGGGCTTGAGTCGATCAAACAACACAGCCAGGGCCCGCGCCGTGTTGAAATCGTCATTCATCTGGGCTTCCAGTTCTGCCTGCAAAGCGTGGGTGTCAAAATGAGCACCCTTACCCGTATCCGGCGATTTCATAAGCGTATCCAGGATGGAGGTCAGATTCTTCAGGCCGCTTTCAGCCGCTTCCAGCGCCTGCTCCGAGAAATCGGTAGTACTTCGATAGTGGCTTTGGAGCAGGAAAAACCGGATCACGGCCGGACTCCAGCTCCGGGTGAGCAGCGGATGATTTCCGGTGAAAAATTGCTGCAGACTGATGGCATTCCCCAACGATTTACCCATCTTCTGTCCGTTGAGCGTGACCATATTGTTATGCAGCCAATACTTGACAAAATCCTGGCCATGGGCGCACTCGCTTTGGGCAATTTCACACTCGTGGTGCGGGAACTGATTTTCCAGTCCCCCTCCGTGAATATCAAAGGTGCGGCCGAGATATTTTGAGCTCATGGCCGAGCATTCAATGTGCCAGCCCGGATAGCCCGGTCCCCAGGGAGACGGCCATTGCATCAGATGGGAAGAATCCGCTTTTTTCCACAGGGCGAAGTCGGCCGGATTGCGTTTGTCGCCGGCCGTATTCACCCGTGTGCCGCTCTCAGCTTCGTCCAGCTTCCTGCCTGAAAGTTTGCCATAATCGGGGTCACTGGTCACATCGAAGTAGACATTACCATCGGCCGGATAGGCATGACCCTTTTCCAGGAGCTGTTCAATCATGGCAATTTGTTCGGGTATGTGGCCGGTTGCCCGCGGAGAAATATCGGGTCGGAGCACATTCAGGGCGTCCATATCACGGAAATAGGTGTAGGTGTAGTGCTCGGCTATTTCCATGGGTTCCTTACGCTCGGCTATGGACTGCTTCTGGAGCTTGTCCTCACCGTCATCGGCATCATCAGTGAGATGGCCTACATCGGTAATGTTTTGCACATAACGGACCTTGAAGCCCAGATAGCGGAGATAACGAACGATGATATCAAAGGAGACGTAACTCTTGGCGTGGCCCAGATGGGCATCTCCGTAGACGGTTGGACCGCAGACGTACATGCCAACGAAGCCTTCCTGAAGAGGAACGAAGCGTTCTTTGCTGCGGGTAAGGGTGTTGAAGACGTGTAGTTTTTCCATTGATTTTCATCGGAGGGTTGGCGGCGTTGATTTCCACCGCATACCTGGTTTTGACAGCCTGGCCAAAAGCAGGTTAACGGTGGCAGATTCCGGTATGCACGCCGGAATAAAACCGCAAATTCTTGGCGTTAAAGATACAAAACCTGCCCCCCATAAGGAACCGTTAAATAGTAGGGGTGTTGCGGTTCCATTCCCGGACTTCTGTCATTCCCGGTGTCTTTCGCAGTGGCGGTTACAGCCTGCCTGATGATGCTGCAGATGACCATTACCCCGGGGAAAACGGGATTTATCTGCACAGTTTGCCGTAGTTTACCTATTTTGGTTGCATGACTTCTGAAAAAACGCCCCCTACCTCCGATCCCCGACCACAGTTTGAATTGCTCAGGCAGATGTTTGCCGAAGCTATGGATGCGATGCAGCCCGCAGCCCGGTTTCTGGAGCAGACATCCTTCACGAAATCGATGCTTCGGTTGCCCGACGGACATGAAATCAACCTGAATTCCTATCGGAATGTATGGGTGTTCGGGGCCGGGAAGGGTGCTTTTTCACTGGCAGAGGGTATGATTCAGTTACTGGGCAAACGTCTTGCCGGCGGAGCGGTAATCGGTCCGGTTTCGGCGCTGCCACAACCCGACGCCACGCACACAGCAACGGGTGTATACATGCTTCCCGGCGACCACCCGGTACCGGGCGAGCACTCCCTGCGAAGTACAGAAAAACTTATTGAAATCGCCCGTGAGGTCCGGGCAGACGACCTCGTTCTGTTTGCACTGACAGGAGGGGCATCGGCAATGCTGGCAAAGCCGGCGCCCGGGGTTACCATGGAGCACAAACGGCAACGATTCCGTGAGCTTCTTGCATCAGGAGCTTCTATCGCCGAAATGAACCGGACCCGCAAGCAACTCTCCGCGGTTAAGGGAGGGCGGCTTCTGGAGGCATTCAACGGCGCGGATGTGGTGAATTTCGTAATTTCCGATGTCCCCGGAAATGATCTCCAGACCATCGGAAGTGCACCAACCCAGCCTCCCCATAACGCCGCTTCCGCAGCCCGCCTACAGGTTTACAACGTAATGCTCGCCACACCGGAACAGAATGCCGCTGCCATCGCCCGAAAAGCACGTGCAAAGGGTATCCGATCGCATGCCATGAATGCAGCTTTCAGCGGAGCAATGGACAACCTGGTCTCCATGATAGTCGGTGATCTTGAATCCGAGCTTCGAAATCGCGGCCAGAACGGAGATACGCCGCCAACCCTGCGCATTTACTTCGGCGAGGCCGACCTGAAAGTTGGTCCGGCAGCCGGTAAGGGAGGGAGGAACACGCACCTGGCACTCATGCTGGCCGACCCGCTGCATCGTCTGGCTCAAACCCGGCCGGGTACCCATATCACCCTGTTGAGTGCCGGTACAGACGGCATCGACGGAAACACCCCGGCAGCGGGTGCAATATGCACCGAACAAACTGCGTTATTGGCCCGAAAAATGAATCTGGATACAGCCGAATACCTCACAAAATTCGATTCCTATACCTATTTTTCGCAGATTGATGCTATCTTCCAACCCGGACCAACCGGTACCAATCTGACCGACCTCCAACTTATTCTGATACACTGAACCGATGACCTGGGAAAACCCTGCCTATCTTTGGTTGCTCTTGCTTGCAGCAGCGATGCTTATCGGTTCTGCCTTCTATCGCAGGTATCTCAGGAAACGTAGGCAGAAATACTTTTCCGATGACGTATTTTCAAAGCTTTATGCCAATGAAATCACTACAAACCGGAAAATATCCTCTTTTTTAACCTACGTGGCGCTGGTTCTGATTATTATCGCTCTGGCTGGTCCCCAAATTGGTACCGAAGTTCGTCAGGTTGAGCGCCGTGGTGTGGATATTATGGTTGTGCTGGACGTTTCCAGGAGTATGCTGGCACAGGATGTGCGTCCCAACCGGCTTGATAAAGCGAGGTTCGAGATTCTCCGCATGATTGACCGACTGCAGGGCGACCGTATAGGGTTGGTCGCATTTTCCGGTGAAGCGGTGCAATTGGCGCCTCTTACTTCCGACTATGCTGCATTCCGAACCTTTCTGAATATTGCCGATCCATCCCTCATGCCCAGCGGAAGCACAAATTTTCAGGAAGCACTCCGCACGGCACTGAATGCCTTTGAGTCGGCATCCGATGAAAACGGGCAGACGGTCCGTGTGCTGCTGCTCATATCCGACGGGGAAGATCACAGTGAAGATATTCGGTCTGTCACCGACCGGCTGACCCAACAGGGAATTCTCCTGCATTCGGTTGGGATTGGTACGGCAGGAGGGGCAACCATTCCAATCTACGACCCGGATACCGGCCGGTTGCTTGACTACGTGCGTGACGCCGGTCAGCAGATTGTAACCTCGCGGCTTGAACCCGGTCTTTTGCAGGAGATAGCGCAATCCGGAAGAGGGCAATACTACGAAATCACACGAAGTGCGGATGGAATGGACGGATTTATTTCCCGCCTGTCGGATATGGATGCTCAAAGTCTGAGTGCCGAGGAATATGCTGACTACAAGAATCAGTATCGTTGGTTTGTTGCCCTTGCACTCGTAGCACTGTTAGTTGCCCTGGCCTTGCCACGGTACCGCCCGCCCGTCAATGACTGAACCTGTCGATTAATCCAATTTCTTTATGACCAAATTATTTGTCGTTGACCTCGACGGCTGCATAACCATCCCGTTTGTAACTCCCCATTGGCCCAGTATTTCCTGGATTCGCGAACTCAATCAGCTTTCTCAGTCGAACCCCGATATACCTCAACTCAGTATTTGCAGCGGCCGGCCTTTTCCGTATGCCGAGGCCGTAGCCCAGTGGCTTGATGTACGACAGCCGATAGTCTTTGAAAGCGGCGGTGGTATCTATTATCCGCAAAAACAGCAGCTCGAGTTCTCGCCCGACTATTACCAGCACGAGCAGGAGGTAGCCGAGGTCCGCAGCTGGGTCAAACATCTTATTCGTGAAGATTTCAGTGAAGTAATGCTCGAATTCAGCAAACAGACCGATGCCGGCGTTATTCATAGTGATGTGAATGTCATACTACGTGTTTTTGACAAGGCGAGGTCGTACGTGGAGGAAAATTTCCCGAATTTCGAAGTTCACCACACCGAAGTATCGGTGAATATCATCCTGAAATCCTGCAATAAGGCCGGAGGACTCAGAAACTTATCGAGGGTCACCGGAATACCGTTGGAAGAGATGGCATATATCGGCGACAGCGGCGGAGATGTGCCGGCATTGGAAATTACAGGCAGGGCTTTTGCTCCGGCCAATGCAGTTGATGCGGTAAAGTCGTTGAAGAACGTTACTGTTACCAAAGGCAAGACCAGTCTGGGGGTTCTTGAAGCCTATCAGACCCTGGCCGGGTCGTGAGTAATCCTGCAGGGCGCTGATTTCAGTTCCGTACGTAACCTGTTGGTGTAAGTGTTCCATCGTAATGCTGAATCCGCCGGATAGGTGCTTACAAGCAGCCTGAATTTAACGGTCCCCGGCTGAGCGCCGCCGTTCCTGCTCCTCGAGAATCCGGAAGTACTGGCGAATCAGCTCCTGATATTCCCGGGTGAAGCGGGTGTCATCAGACTGCAGCATACGCCGCTCTATTTCCTCCCGGAGGGTTTCCAGGGTCAGCTCTGACGGACTGATACGCTCTACGTCCGTGGCTTCCTCGCCGCGGCGCTCCTCGTCCTCGTCACGTTCATTGAGCGCACGCTCGGCCTGCAGCATGCGTGACAGAATATTCTGCTGGCGCTGAACCAGCACACGTTCCTCTGTCACACCTCCGCGCAGGTCATTGATGGCATCCTCCATCTGTTCAGCGAGTCGTTCCAGCTCACTGCTGAGCTGGTCACCCGGAGAAAAACCACCCTCTTGCTGCAGCTGACGAAGTTGCCGTCGAATTTCGTTTTGCTGTCGGGCCATCTGATCAAGTCGTTCCATCTGATCCTGCATCAGACGCTCTCCGGCCATATCATTGATCATGTCCTGCATCATTTGATTTAAGCGCGCCTGTTCGCCCGACATTTGCTGGAGTTGTTCCGTAAGCTGTTCGGCGCTCATTCCACCCCCGCCGCCCTGGCCACTCATGTTGTCGAGTTGCTCAAGCAGGTCGGCCAGCATGGATGCGATGTCGTTGATGCCGCCCAGAGCGGTACGCTCTTCGGATACAGACCGGTTGCGGTCGCGCTCAGCCAGTAACTGTACGGCACGGTCCAGATGCTGCTGAACCACGGCCTTGCGGTCGTTGATCAGGTTTGGGAAACGGGGCACCTCGGCCGATACGCGGAAAAGCGAGTCGGTAATTTGTGAAAAGGATCTGGAGATGACCCGTTGATCGCGCGCTGCTTCTACAAAGCCGGCACTTCCCTGAACCAGATTCCCCGTTTTTTCTACGAGCTCTTCCTGAGCGTCTGACAGCAACAGCAGGTTTTGCATGAGGCCGAGCAGCGCCCGACGGTTAACCTGGACGGATTCCTGGCCCATCATCTGACTCGACTGTGAAATCTGTTGCTGCATGGATTCGAGCTGATCCCGGATTTCTTCACGGCGTTGCTGCGATTCCTGGTCGGATCCCTCACCGCCTTGCTGCAGTTGCTGTAAATCCTCTCCCAGTTGCTGATCGGTTTGCCGGATCTGTTCCTGCAGCTCCTCACTGAGCCGCGATATTTCCTGTTGGTTTCGTCGGGAGCTTCGTTCGGGCAGCTCTTCAAGCTTTTGACGCACCATATCCAGGTTTTCCTGAATTTGTTGCTGGCGTTGCTGCTGTTCCTGTGCTGAAGGGATTTCATCACCAATCAGGGATTCTTCCTGCTGTGCAAGGTCCTCCAAAATGGCATTCATCCGGTCCAGTTCGGCATTCATCTGCAGGTCGCGGAAGAGCTCAAGTGTACGCTCAAGTCGCTGCTGATAGCGCTCCTCGTCAAATTCGAGTTGCTCCATGGACTCACGTACCTGGTCCATGTTCATGTCATGCAGTCCTTCCTGCAGTTTTTGCATAGCTTCCAGGATGGCTGGATCGTCTATTTCCTCGATGAGTCGCTGTAAATCTTCGTAAAGGGCTTTGGTTTCCTGCGATAGCTGATTGTCATCGGCCAGGTCTTCACGGAGCTGCTCAAACTGCTCGGTAATTTCATCAAGTTGCCTGGAAAGCTCCTCGCGGGATTCACGGATGTCTTCGGCGGCCTGCTGCTGATCCCAGTTATCGCCCTCATTCTGCAGAATCTGCTGACGGAGGTCTTCAAATTCCCTGCGATTTTGCTCATAAGCCTGCTGAAAATCGCGAAGCTGATCGGCAACTTCGTTTTCCTGTTCTTCCTGAGCCAGCAGATTTTCTGTAATGGACTGAACCACCACTCTTTGCTCTGCAGACCGTGTGGTTTTGAACCCGCTGTAGGCGTCGTTGTCTGTCACTTCAATCCAGTATCGAACAGCATCCAAAGGCAGTAGCTGAAGTTCCGACAGGTTCCAGGTGTATTGACCTGTTGCAATGCGGTCTGACGGCGTTGGCAGAGCTATATAACGGGTTTGTTGTCCGGATCCGCCAAATGAACGTTCAACAACATATCCAAGCCGGATCCTGCTAAAACCGAAATCGTCTTCCATCTCATATGCCATTTCAAGCTCGGACGGCTCCAGTAAACTCACCAGAGATTCCGGTTCGGTTAATTGCACCAGGGGTGACTGGTCAGCCACAGGCACAATCTCAAAACTGAACGTATTCCGATTTTGCAGCCCTCCGGACTCGCGAAGATCAAACCAGAGGCTGTCGCGGGAGGAAGTCGTGGTGAATGCAGTTGCATACGTGCTGCTGTCATCCTGTAATGACATGCTAACGGAGTCCCGGAGGGTACTGTTGATGACAATCTTGCTGAGAGGCTGATTAACACCGCCTGCTATCTGAATCTCGGTGCCCGGGTAGGTTTCAACCCGACTAAAAGGGTAGTTCAGTCGCAGTGTGTCAATACCGGTGTATGCGGGTGGAATGCCGGTAATCTGTAAGTCTGTAAACCGTGGCAGCAGCTGAACCTGCAGCTCATAAACCTCGCTGCGGTACCCGTCCATGAGCAGATAATACTCGGCATTGTCAAACAATTGAAGCGAAGAGGAGACAAAATTGCCTTCGCTTTCAGTTTCCATAGGCTGCAATCGGAAATCGGTTTCTGCCCTGGTCCTGAAGGCAAGTCGTACCTGTTCGGGCAGCTGCTGTCCGGACGTAAAATTAACGCGAATTTGTTGCCCGGTGCCCTGCTCGAGGGTGGAGTCGCCGGGGGATACGGAAAAGGTGAAGGGGTTTGGCCGGAAGTACGCCTCTGACGGGGTAAGTATCCGCTGAAATGCAGCCTGTTCTATGACCGAGAAGCCACCGAAAAGCAGCAAGCCGATTATACTCAGGAAGCTTGCCAGTTGCAGCGTTCCGGTGATTTCATGCCCGGAGCGGTAGGCGTTGATTTCGGATTCAAGGGTCTGCGAATTCAGGCTGCTGCGTTGCTGGTCCATGGCAGCATCGTGCAGCGAACTGCGATCCGGACCGGCTGTTCTCTGCAGATCCATAAGGTAGCGCAGCTCGGGTAATTTCCGTTGCACGCTTACATCCCGGTAGAGTTGCGTGAAATCGGGCCGTGGAATCCGGATGTACATTACCAGGGATGCACTCAGGCCGGCAATTACACTCAGGGTAAGTCCGATCGTACGGATAAACGGCGACATCCACAGCCAGGATTCCATCAGCAACGTAAGCCATAGTCCGAGCAAGGTGATACCGCTGCCCAGAAAAAAGGAAGCAAAAATACGCCGCATACCAAGCGACTGATACAGCCCGTTCAGGACTGCTGAGACGTGGTCAATAGTGGGTATTTTCCTGCTCAAAATGCGCGTTGAGGTATGAATTCGGTTGAATTAGGATTCATCAAAGATAACGATAACCAACCGTCTTCATTGCTTCATAGTTCATCGAGTTTCAGGCTGGCAGCCATGCTGAAATTCTTGCCGTCATGTTCCAGCTGAATGATCTGATGCGTGGGATCGTGCTCGAGAAAAAGAAGCCATGACTCACTTACAGCCCGGGCAAATAATCGGTTTCTCTCCTCCATACTGATCAGCGGGAACATATCGTACCCCATAATCCAGGGTACAGGTGCGTGAGCATGCGTAGGCAGCAGATCGGCGGCATACACGAGCTTTCTACTGCCGTCCTCCAGAACGGGTAGCTGCATGCCGGTAGTATGACCATTAACGACCATGGTATAGAAGTCGTCTTCAAAAACATGGGCTCCATCGGTGAGAATAAGTCTGGGATGTCGGGCAATCGGGTCCAGGTTTTCGCGCAGAAATGACGCTTTTTCGCGCATATTAGGCTGAATGGCGGTATTCCAGTGCGACCGTGTTACCCATAGGTTGGCTTCTGGAAAAAGTATGTCAGAGGTCTTCTCATCTTTCCAGACACTGGCGCCGCCGCAATGATCAAAATGCAGGTGGGTGAAAATCACATCCGTGACCTGATTCATGCTGAACCCGGCCTTAAGGATCTGTTCCTGCAGTGTGCCTGAAGGTTGACGGAGGTTGTAGATTTCCGCCAATTTGGCGTTGAATTTGGTGCCCATCCCGGTGTCAATGAGATAGAGCCGGTCGGTTTTGTGAGAATGAATGAGCAGTAAACGCGCGCACATGGCTATGCGGTTCTGCTCGTCAGCCGGAATTTTGCGCGACCACAGCGGCTTGGGTACCACACCAAACATGGCCCCGCCATCCAGCATGAACTGATCTCCCTCCAGCGCGTAGAGGGTGTATTCTCCGAAGCGGGCAGATAGCATAGGTAAACCTCAGAGCTGGTCGTGAAGGGTCTGCAGAAACAGTCGTATTTCACTGAGTTCCCGGCGTACGCCCACCGGTAAAGAGGCGACTTCGGGCTCACCAGGGTTCTTTTTATAGGCTTTACGGGCGCCGGCTGTACTGAATTTCTGATCTTTGATCAGGTCTTTGAGGCGCAGAACCACTTCCAGGTCCTGCTCGGTATAGGTTCGTTTTCCGGCCTTGTTCTTCTGGGGTTTGAGCTCGGGGAAAAGACTCTCCCAGTACCGAAGCACATGTGGTTTAACATCGGCGAGTTTACTCACCTCTCCAATACTGTAGTAGAGTTTTTTCATATCAATCTTTTTCCTCGTGATTTTTGTAACTTGAACCTCCTAATATCCTAACTGCAGCACCAAGATTCAAATAGTTGACGGCAGAAATCGAATCCGACTTTCAGAAGCGTCCCCGTGTTAGTGTAGTCGTTCCCTTGCTCAACGAGCAGGACTCACTACGTGAACTGGCCGGTGCCGTTAAATCGGCACTGGAACCCCGCTTTACCTACGAACTGATTTTCGTGGATGACGGAAGTACGGACCGCTCCTGGAACGTTATCGAACAGATAAAAGCGGAGGGATTTCCTGTCAGGGCCATGCGATTCCGCAGAAATTATGGCAAAAGCATGGCATTGGCCAAAGGATTTGAAATGGCCGGAGGCGATTTTGTGGCTACCATGGACGCAGATCTGCAGGATGACCCTGCCGAATTTCCGGCGATGATCGATATGATTGAAACCGATAATCTGGATCTGGTCAGCGGCTGGAAAAAAATTCGCCACGATCCGATGAGCAAGACCATTCCATCGCGGTTTTTCAACTGGGTTACCTCCCGGGCAACCGGCATTGGCCTTCATGATTTCAACTGTGGTCTGAAGGTGTATCGACGGGAGGTTGTGCAGAATATTGAGCTCTACGGCGAGATGCATCGCTATATTCCTGCACTGGCCAAATGGGAAGGGTTCGAGGCAATCGGTGAAAAAGTAGTCACGCACCACCCCCGAAAATTCGGAAAAACCAAATTCGGGCTTTCCCGATTTATCAACGGCTTTCTGGATTTGCTCACGCTGCTGTTTATCAACGTCTACTTTCAGCGACCCATGCACTTCTTCGGAAGCCTCGGCGTGGGTTTCGTCAGTGCCGGTAGTATCATCACCATATACCTGGTATATATGCGGATATTTTACGATCAGTATCTGTCGAACCGACCCCTGCTGCTCTTCGGAGCCTTGTTTATTCTGCTTGGCCTGCAGTTCTTTTCCGTCGGTTTTCTTGGCGAGATGCTGATTAAGTCGCGCAAGCGTAAGCGTGCAGCCAACATCCGGACAACGATTTAACATCCAATATGAGTCAAATAGCATACGATCCGGTAAAAGATAAATTTGCCGGACTGATACGTCGCAGCCGAGTTTTACGAAGCCTTTTTTACAGTTTACTGGATTTGTTCTTCCTCCGCAGCTGGTATATCCGATCCAGGCTGCGAAGCTGGTACGGCAGGGAGGTGGTACAGGTAGAAAAGTCGGATTCCCGGCTTTGTATACTCGACGCGGGCTGCGGCTTCGGGCAGTACGATCGTTTCATGCTGCATGCTTTTCCCGGTACGCGTATTGACGCTGTTGATGTCAAGCAGGATTATCTTCAGGACTGCACCCATTTTTTTCGTGGCGATATAGATGCAGGACAGATTACCTTCACGCAAATGGATTTGCTCTCTCCCTCATTGTCCAAATCGTATCACCTTGTTTTGTGTGTTGATGTACTTGAGCATATTGTTGAAGACGTGCGTGTAATGCGCAATATGCAGCAGGTTCTCAAACCCGGAGGGTATTTTCTCATGCATTCCCCCTCGCATCTGGCTGAGGACGATGCAGATGGTGATGAGAGTTTTGTTGGCGAACATGCACGGGCGGGATATAGCCGCGAAGAGCTGTCAGATAAATTTCGTGCTGCCGGACTTGAACCTGTCGATATCCGGTATACCTATGGCTGGTTTGGTCACACAGCCTGGGTGATGCTTATTAAATGGCCAATGTTGTGGCTCACCCGCCTGGGTTTTGCAGCGGTGGTGGTACTGCCCTTCTGGTATGCGCTTACCTTACTGCCGGGGCTGCTGCTCATGAGTCTTGACATGGTTGGGGAGAACCGCAAGGGTACCGGAATTATGGGCTTTGCCCGTAAACCAGCGCCATAAAAAAAGGGCATCCATGCGCTGCATGAATGCCCTTTTGGGGTACCGCGTACGGGATTCGAACCCGTGCTACCGCCGTGAAAGGGCGGCGTCCTAGGCCTCTAGACGAACGCGGCATGATGATACACAATGGGGAGCCTGATGGGGTTCGAACCCACGACCTCCAGGGCCACAACCTGGCACTCTAACCTACTGAGCTACAGGCTCCGTGAATGCGTACCGCGTACGGGATTCGAACCCGTGCTACCGCCGTGAAAGGGCGGCGTCCTAGGCCCCTAGACGAACGCGGCATAGTACAAATAAACAACGCTTAGATTACCGGTCTTGAGGCGACAGGCGGATTCGAACCGCCGTACGAGGTTTTGCAGACCTCTGCCTAGCCACTCGGCCATGTCGCCGGTTCAATACTGAAGTACGCCCGACAGGACTCGAACCTGTAACCTACTGCTTAGAAGGCAGTTGCTCTATCCAGTTGAGCTACGGGCGCTCAAACAGAATAGTGTATCGTCGGGGCGACAGGATTTGAACCTGCGACCCTCTGCTCCCAAAGCAGATGCGCTACCGGGCTGCGCTACGCCCCGAATCCCGTTTCCAGGCTATCTAAGCACACACTGCATGTATGCCAAACACTATTCATTTTCTGATTAGAACTTTTGCCAGCCATGCAAGCATCTCCGGCTATCTTAAGTTCACATCAACTTCCGTTGTGTATCAATACGTCAAAAAACAAAACAATAAATTTTGTGTCAAGAATAGTTAAAATACGGAGCAATTTGCCGGTTGTCAATATATAAATAGCTGTGCTACTCAGTTATTTAGGTGATCCAGCAGGAGCTGTGCAAAACGTGTCCAGCTGTATTGTTTTTTCAATTTCAGGGTATTCGTTCGCATCCTTTCCAGCATGTCAGGTTGCTTGATAGCCATAAGAGCATCACGCAGGGAATCCACACCTCCCGCCTCAACCAGTAGTCCGGTCTTACCGTGTACAACCTGGTCTGAGAGCCCGGGAAGATTACTGGCAATGACCGGTAAGCCAAAATTGATCGCATTCGATAAAATTCCGCTCTGTGAAGCCGACCGGTACGGAAGTACCATTGCATCACACAGTGTCATGAGTTCTGCGGCTTCGTCGTCACGCACAAAACGATCGATCAGGGTGATCCGCTCGGATCCCGAAGCTTCAAGCAGTTCATCGTACGGATCTCGTTTGGTGTAAAATTCACCGGCTATGAACAACCGGATCTTGTTCTTATGCAAATCGATGCCGTGCAGCGCCCTCAGCAGAACATCCAGCCCCTTATAGGGTCGGATCAGTCCGAAAAACAACAAGGCCGTTTCATCTGGCTGCACCCCAAAGCGATCACGCAGGGTTGAGCGTGACGTGGCCGGAAGGTCTTGCTCATAAACAGGATGGTACAGTCGGACCGGTTTGGAATCTGGGAGTAAACCCGTGTACTCCGATTGAGTCTGGGACGAAAGTACAAACGGTATGTCCGTTTGTTTGAACAGGGCGGTGCTGAGACGGTGCTGAAACGGGAAACCCTCATGGGGGATAACATTGTGCAGAAGACCCGCCACCCGGATTCCGGGATGTAAAGCGCGAAGCTTTCCAATTATTGAGAGCTGTGAAGCACAAAAAAACGGATGCCAGTGTGTATATACATACACATCGGGTTTTAGTGCATTAATTTTGACAGCCGCGTGTTTCCAGCTGAAAGGATTGTAGGAATGAACTACATCCTGCACCCCGGGAAGAAATACCGGTGGTTCGGTGTACTGGGAGCTGCCGGGAAAAAGCAGGGGCGGATACAGCCGACGGAAGTTTATCCCGTTTACCGTACCTGCCCCGTTGCGATTCTGCAAATGCTCCAGCATGTACCGACCAAACGTTGCGATGCCGCCCCGATAGGGTGGGAAGGGACTCTGGAGTGCAATGTTCAAGACCGTGGTTTACTTGGTTTCCTCGGAAGCCGACTTGTTCTTGCCCCCGTGTGCATCCGAAGTCTCCGGCTCTTTCCACTCAAACATGAGTCCGTCACGGGTTGTATTCATCTTAATACGAACCGTTGAACCTTCTGCTTTCTCTGCGGCGAGTAATTCCTCGGCAAGCGGATCTTCTACATATTTTTGTATAGCGCGACGTAACGGTCGGGCACCATACTTAGGGTCAAATCCTTTGTCGGCAATGAAATCCTTGGCACCTTTACTGATTTCAACATCGTAACCAATGTCCTTGATGCGGGAAAACAGCTGATCCGACATGTTCTCAATAATTTTGAGGATGTCTTCTTTTTCCAGGGGCTTGAATACAATAACATCATCAACACGGTTGAGAAACTCGGGGTTGAAAACCCGACGGAGCGCATCCTGAATCACACTCTTCATCTTGGCGTAATCGAAGGTCGAATCTGACTGAGCAAAGCCGATGCCTTTACCCATGTTTTTAATGTCACGTGCACCAATATTGCTGGTCATGATGATGATGGTGTTCCGGAAGTCAACTTTCCTTCCCAGGCTGTCGGTGAGCACGCCGTCATCCAGTACCTGAAGCAACAGGTTGAATACGTCCGGGTGTGCCTTCTCGATTTCATCGAGCAGAACAACGCTGTAGGGTTTTCGGCGAACTTTTTCGGTGAGAATACCGCCCTCTTCATAGCCAACATAACCGGGAGGGGCACCTACCAGCCGTGATACGGAGAACTTCTCCATGTATTCACTCATATCAATACGAATCAGGGCATCGTCGGTATCGAAAAGATATTTCGACAGAATTTTAGCCAGCTCTGTCTTGCCTACGCCGGTGGGGCCCAGGAAAATAAAGGACCCGATAGGTCGCTGTGGATCTTTAAGTCCCGCACGGGTACGCTGAATGGCCTTGCTGAGCTTGACAATGGCTTCATCCTGTCCGATGACTTTGCCAGCTAACTCACCGGCCATGCGGAGGAGTTTTTTGCCCTCATTCTGCGCAATTTTGGTTACGGCAATGCCGGTCATCATGGCAACAACGCGTGCCACATCGTCTTCGGTAACGTCATAGACCACTTCTTCGCTTTCCTTGTCCCATTCAGCCTGGGCTTCCTCAAGGTCTTCAATGAGTCTTTTTTCCTTGTCACGAAGTCTGGCGGCTTCCTCAAAGCGCTGCCGTTTGACCATGGCGTTTTTCTCAGCACTTGTCTTCTCGATGTCTTCTTCGAGCTGAACGATGTGCGGCGGGACAATAATATTGGACAAATGTACTCGTGCACCGGCTTCATCCAGCGCGTCGATCGCCTTGTCGGGAAGGAACCGGTCGGTGATGTAGCGGTCGGTCAGTTTTACGCACGCCTGCACGGCCTCCTCGCTGTAGCGCACACTGTGGTGTTTTTCGTATTTGTTTTTAGTCCGGTTGAGTATTTCGATGGTTTCCTCCGGTGTAGTGGGGTCGACCATAATTTTCTGAAACCGGCGCTCCAGAGCTCCGTCTTTTTCGATAAACTGCCGGTACTCATTCAATGTCGTAGCACCGATAGCCTGTACGTCGCCGCGGGCGAGGGCCGGTTTGAGCATGTTGGAGGCGTCCAGGGATCCGCTTGCACCCCCGGCCCCGACAATGGTATGCAGCTCATCTATAAACAGGATAACATTGGGGGTTTTTTCCAGCTCGTTCATCACGGCTTTCATGCGCTCCTCAAACTGTCCGCGGTATTTGGTCCCGGCTACAAGTGCTGCCAAATCGAGGGCAACTACCCGCTTGTCATACAGAACCCGAGATACCTTCCTTTTGATGATTCGAAGGGCCAGGCCTTCGGCGATGGCGGTTTTACCCACACCGGGTTCGCCAATGAGCACCGGATTGTTCTTTTTGCGTCTGCTCAGAATCTGGGCAACCCGCTCAATTTCTTTTTCACGACCAACGATGGGATCCAGTTTGCCTTCTTCAGCAAGTTTGGTCAAATCTCGTCCGAAGTTGTCAAGTACCGGTGTCTTAGTTTTATCCATTTTTCTCTCCCTCGAAGTGGATGAGGTTTTCTGACTGGTTTCTACGTGAATTTGTCCCGAAGGGGTATCCTCGGTGGTTTCCCTGGCTTTTCCACTGATGATCAGGTCCAGTTCTTCCCGGACCGCATCGTAGGTTATATTAAATTGCTGAAGGATTTGAGCGGCAATATTCTCATCGTCACGCAACAGAGACAGTAACAGATGTTCTGTGCCGATGGTGTCACTTTTATAGAGTTTGGCTTCCAGGTAGGTGATGCGCAGAACCTTCTCCGCTTGTTTGGTCAGCGGGATATTTCCCACCGTTACGGCACCGCCGGTTCCGCGAACGGTGTCTTCAATGTTCTTCTTGAGCTTCTGAAGGTCGCACTTGAGATTACGCAGTATTTTTATGGCAATTCCGTCACCCAGGCGGATAATCCCCAGAATCAGGTGCTCGGTTCCAATGTAATCATGTCCCAGACGAAGGGCTTCCTCCCGACTGTACTGAATTACGTCCCGGACACGGTTTGAAAAATTACCTTCCATAATAAATTGAAGTCTCCTGAAATGTGGAGTTGAGTGAGTCTTGCATTCCGGTACATGCTGCCTCCGGTAAACGTGCAATTTCTCGGTTGGTTTGCTGTTTCAATACACTGAAAACGTATGGAATACCCTATTAGTTCATGTCTTGTTGAAAGTATAACGGCAAGCAGTGTAAAAGCAAAAAAAAAGTCTGCCAGTAGCAGACTGACAGACTTAATATTCTACCGCTAGTAAAATCAAGACGTTATACCAATGCTGTACCGGTCATTTCAGCGGGTTGCTCAATTTCCATGAGTTTAAGCAGGGTTGGAGCAACGTCAGCTAATTTACCGGGCACAGGCTTGAGACCGGGATCATTGGCAATGAGCAGCAAGGGGACTTTGGCCAGTGTATGTGCGGTATGCGGTGAGCCGTCAGTTTGAACCATGATGTCGGCATTGCCATGATCTGCGATGACAACCACGTTATAGGCGTGTTCACGCGCTGTGGTCACTACATCTTTCATACACGTATCCACAGCTTCTATGGCTTTGGCTGCTGCCTGTATGTCTCCGGTATGCCCCACCATGTCTGGGTTTGCAAAATTCAGGATAACCAGGTCGTAGAGTTCTGTTTTGAGCGCTGCTACCAATTTTTCGGCTACCTCAGGGGCACTCATCTCGGGCTGCATATCGTAGGTTGCAACCTTGGGGGATGCCACCAGAATCCGGTCTTCTCCCTCATTGGGCTTTTCATCGCCCCCATTGAAAAAGTAGGTCACATGGGGATACTTTTCGGTTTCGGCTATGCGAAGTTGTTTTTTTCCGGCTCTGGCTACGGTTTCACCGAGGGTGTTTTTCAGTGATACGGGCTTGAAAACTACCTGGGCCTGGTGGAAGCGTTCATCGTACTGGGTAAACGTATAGTAATGGATATGCAGCGGTTGGCGCTCAAAACCGTCAAAAGGATCACCGGTCAGCGCCTGGGTTATTTCTCTGGCGCGGTCGCCGCGGAAGTTATAAAACAGCAGCGTATCACCGTCTTTGATGCGCGATGCTGCGGTATCGCCCAGGGTATGGGGATTGATGAATTCGTCAGTGATTCCTTCTGCGTATGACTTCAGGAACACTTCGTCCGGATTTTCAGCATGGATGCCAACGCCGTCTACCAGCAGCCGGTATGCTTTTTCAACGCGCTCCCATCGGTTGTCACGGTCCATGGCGTAATACCGCCCGATGATTGATGCCAGCGAACCTGTACCGATTTCATCGGCTTTTTTCATGAATTCACGGGCGTAGCCGATACCGGATTGGGGCTTGGTGTCGCGGCCGTCTGTGAAGGCATGTACGTAAACGTCAGGTATTTCATTGCGTTTACACAATTCGAGCAGGGCGAACAGGTGGTTGTTGTGGGAGTGGACGCCGCCGTCGGAGAACAGACCCATAATGTGGAGCCGACCCGTTTTTTTTGCATCGGCTACAGCCTTGAGCAGGGTAGGATCGTTGAAGAAGTCACCTTCGCGAATGGACTTGTCGATTCTGGAGAGCTCCTGCCAGACTATGCGACCGGCACCAATATTAAGGTGGCCCACTTCCGAATTGCCGAACTGGCCTTCAGGAAGCCCTACGGCTTCCCCGTCAGCGGTGAGATAAGTATGCGGATACGACCCGAAGAGGGTATCCAGAAAGGGCTTTTGGGCTAGTTCAATTGCGCTTACTGCTTTGTCTTCGGTAATCCCGTAGCCGTCCAGAATTACCAGTAGAGCCCGTGCCATATAAATACTGCTTTAGAGATTGTTAACGAACTTGACCAACGATGATTTCTTGTTGGCGGCGTTGTTTTTGTGGATAATGCCCTTGACGGCCATTTTGTCCAGATAGGATACGGCCGATGTCAGGTGTTGCTGCGCGGTTTCCTTGTCCGTTGATTTCTGGACATTTTTGATGAGTGTACGCATCTTCGAGCGGAGAGCACGATTGTGAATCCGTCGCTTAATATCCTGGCGAACACGTTTGATGGAAGATTTGTGCTGTGGCATATCAGTTAAATACCGTTTGTATCAAATAGTGAAATTTTCAAGACCACAAATTTAGCGTTTTAGATTCCCATAAACAAGAAATTATTTGATAATAAGGCAGATAAGTTCTAATTTGCACAACTCTGAATTAATCTAGATTGCGATTGACATGATTGTAGTGATTGATGGTCCTGCCGGGTCCGGAAAAAGTTCAACGGCACGGGCATTTTCCCGACGCACAGGATTCACATTCCTTGATTCCGGCGCATTTTACCGGGCGGTCACGCTCATTTACATCGCTCATCATAGCAATCCGGAGGTGTTCTTTGAAGCATTGGATGCAAGTGATCTGAAGGTCAGTTTTGACGATGGGGTATTCCGCGTTTTCCTGAACGGAACCGAGGTTACCGATGAAATTCGCTCACCCCAGGTTTCCGGAATGGTCAGTACGGTGGCGGCAATGCCACGATGTCGTGATTTTGTAAACCGCCACCTGCGCGAATTTGTGCAGACGGGTACTTACATCGCTGACGGACGTGATCTGGGAACAGTTGTATTTCCCGAGGCTGACTTCAAGTTTTATTTTGATGCCAGCGTTGAAACACGGGCCAGGCGCCGACTTGACGAAATGACCTCCGGCGGCACCCGATCCGATTATAACGCTGTTGTGGAGAATATCCGGTCCCGCGACAAAACCGATGCGGAAAGGGATACCGCTCCGCTCAGAAAAGCAGATGATGCGATTGTAGTGAATACCGAAACCATGACCCTGGAAGATCAGGTCGAGTTTCTGATGAACGTGGTAAAAGACTGATTAAACAGTCTTTTATCGGGCTCATACCCGAAACAGAACCCCGTGCTCAGGCACGAACATTAATAAACATATAACTCTAATCCCTCAGAAGCGACCACCATCCATTTCTGAGTGGCTAATCAACAACAGGTTACAATACATGTCAGATGATTTAAAGAAAGAAAACCTTTCACCCGAAGAAGAAATTACCAACGATACACCCGATACGGCACCTCAGCAGGAATCGACCCCTGTTGAGCAGGAAAATGAGCAGGCCGGCACCGAACCGGTAGCCGAAGATGCACCTGCCGGCGAGAACAACGAAGCAGCCGAAGAAGAGGCTCCTGAAGCAGCGCAGGAAGTTGCTGCGGAAGAGACCTATGAAATTAAGTCCTACACGGGTGAAATCAGCGAAAAAGTTTACACGCTGGAAGAACTCCAGGAGGCTTCAGAAGACTATACAGACGATGAGTACCATACACTGGTATCCATGTATGAAGGAACACTCACATCCTTCTCTGAAAAAGAAATTGTCAAGGGTCGTGTTGTATCGTTCGACGAAAAATATGTCATCGTTGACATCGGTTTTAAATCTGAAGGTATTGTACCGCTCAATGAATTCCGGAATATTGAGGAACTCAAGCCCGGCGATGAAATCGAGGTATTTCTCGATAAGGTAGAAGACCGCGAAGGGCAGCTTGTGCTATCCCGACGTAAGGCAGATACCCTGCGTGTGTGGCAAAAAATCGAGGAGTCTTTCAACAACCAGGCCGTCATCGAAGGATATATCAAGCGCCGTATCAAAGGTGGTATGGTGGTCGATATCTTCGGAATTGATGCCTTCCTCCCCGGCTCACAAATTGATGTTCGTCCCGTACGCGATTTCGATGCCTATGTTGGAAAAACCATGGAATTCATGGTTGTCAAACTGAACATGACCAGCGAAAATGTGGTTGTTTCACACCGTGCACTGGTTGAAACCGATCTGGAAGAGCAACGCGAAGAAATTCTGGCAACCATGGAAGCCGGCCAGATTCTGGAAGGCACCGTTAAAAACATCACCGACTTTGGTGTATTTATTGACCTGGGTGGTGTTGACGGACTGCTGCATATCACGGACCTTTCATGGGGACGTGTAGAACACCCGTCTGAAATCGTCAAACTGGACCAGCGCCTCAATGTTGTAGTTCTTGAATTCGATCAGGATCGCAAGCGTATTTCACTGGGTCTCAAGCAGCTCCAGCCGCATCCGTGGGACGAAATTGATGCCAAGTATCCGGAAGGCACCAAGGTGCAGGGTAAAGTGGTATCCATTGCCGATTACGGAGCGTTCATTGAGCTTGAGAAAGGCGTTGAAGGTCTGATTCACATCTCCGAGATGTCATGGACGCAGCATATCAAGCACCCATCACAGCTGGTCGAAAAAAATCAGGTTATTGAGTGCGTGGTACTGAATATCAACAAGAACGAGAAAAAGGTATCACTGGGCGTCAAACAACTGGAAAACGATCCATGGAAAGAGCTCGAAATGCGCTACCCGATCGGTTCGAAGCACAAGGGTATTGTTCGTAACCTGACCAATTTCGGTATCTTTATTGAGCTGGAACCCGGTATCGACGGACTCGTGCACGTTTCTGACCTGAGCTGGACAGCCAAGGTGAACCACCCAAGTGAAATCGTCAATAAAGGCGATGAACTGGAAGTGGTCATCCTGTCGATCGACTTTGAAAACCGTCGAATCTCTCTGGGTCACAAGCAGATTTCTGCCAATCCATGGGATCAGTACGCGGAAGCTTACTACCCCGGTGCCAAGGTCGACAAAGCCGTCG
This sequence comes from Bacteroidetes bacterium HLUCCA01, assembly GCA_001314545.1. GTDB lineage: Bacteria > Bacteroidota > Rhodothermia > Balneolales > HLUCCA01 > HLUCCA01. Next base: position 138,136 of record LIHN01000018.1, on the reverse strand, counting down.
TGGTTAAAACAACGGAAAAAGGCATGTTTGTCAAACTTCCCCTGGGTGTTGAAGCCTTCATGCCGGGCAAAGAAGCTAAAATTGAGACCATCACCGAAAGTTACACGGAAGGTGAAGAAATCAATGTTGGTGTTCTCGAGTTTGATGAAGCTTCCCGCAACATTGTAGTCAGCGAAAAGGCTTACGATGAGGAAGGAACTGAAGCCAAGGGCAAAAAGAAAGCTCCCCGCTCCAAGAAAGCCGAGAACGTGTCAGGCGCACTCACTGTAGGTGAGATGTCCGGCCTGGCCGATTTGAAAGCTAAACTTGAGAAGCAGGAGTCAGAAGAAGCTTCTTCCGAGCAAGATAAAGACGCTGAATAATCTCAGCGATTTTCGGTAAGTTTAAAGGTGGGATGGCAATGGCGCTGTCCCACCTTTTTTTATGCAGAGAGCCTATGAAAAAAATTGAGTATCCATCTACGTTCAGTGGTATGTATGAGCACCTTAAAGCTCGTGTTGGCCGGATTGTACCGGATGCAGAGCTGCGGGTCAAAGCTGAAATGGCCGTTGAAATCAACCGGCTGAAACGAGAGAAGAATGCGGTTATTTTGGGCCATAATTACATGGAAGCTGCCCTATTCAACAGTATACCTGATTTTGTGGGGGATTCCCTGGGCCTGAGTCGTGTGGCGGCTGAGTCAACCGCTGACCGCATCGTTTTCTGTGGCGTTCGCTTCATGGCTGAGACCGCGAAAATACTCAACCCAAGCCGCATGGTGCTTTTGCCTGCCGAAATAGCGGGTTGCTCCCTCGCTGCCAGCATCACCGCTGAAGACGTTCGTAATCTGAAGGCTAAATACCCCGGGGTTCCTGTTGTGACGTACATCAATACGTATGCTGACGTGAAGGCTGAAACCGATGTTTGCTGTACTTCCAGTAATGCTGTGGATATTGTCCGCAAGCTTGAATCGGACACTGTTATTTGTCTGCCCGATGAGTTCCTGGCTAAAAATGTTGCCCGTGAGACCGGTAAGCGGGTAATAACCCCAAGCGAAGCCGTACAGGATGATTTTCGCAAGGCTATGATCGTCTGGGACGGCCGGTGCGAAGTGCATGAACAATTCACCGTTCAGGATATTCAAAATGCGCGGGCTCAATTCCCGGAAACCGTAGTCATCGCCCATCCGGAATGCCCTCCTGAGGTTGTTCTGGCATCGGATTTCAGCGGAAGTACAACGGCGATTGTAGACTATGTCAAAAAGTCGGACGCGGCCAAGTTTCTGATACTCACCGAATGCAGCATGGCCGACAACATTGCCGCTGAAAATCCGGATAAAGAAATGCTTGGGTTATGCAGCGTACGATGTCCGCACATGAATGAAATCACCCTTGAAGATACACTCAAAGCCTTACAGGAAGATGTCTGGCAGATAGAGCTCGAAGAAAATCTGCGGATCAGAGCCAAGGCCTCGCTGGACAGAATGCTTGCAATGAGCTGAGCTTTCCTGCATCATTAACGCTGAGAAGGCCGGCACCGGTTGGTACCGGCCCATCATACGTAATATAGGCCCCGGCGTCTTCAGGGAACGTGAACAGCGTTGAGAATTCGTTCCACAATCTGCTCAGACTGTACATCCTCGGCTTCGGCTTCATAGGTAGGGATTACGCGGTGTCGCAATACATCCATCGCTATTACCCGCACATCCTCCGGAGTCACATAAGCACGTTGTTCCATAAAGGCTATGGCCCTGGAGGCCAGGTTCAGATTGATGGAGGCCCTCGGAGAGGCACCATAGCTGATGAGATCTTTCAGGTCTGAAAGTCCGAATTTCTCAGGATTTCGTGTAGCAAGGATAAGGTCGATGATGTACTGTTCAACCTTTTCATCCATGTAAATGGCATTGATTACCTTGCGGGCATCCAGAATTTGTTTGGGTGAAACTACTTCGCTGAGCTGAGGTTTGGCTCCGGTGCGGGCGTTATTCCGCATAATCTTGAGCTCCTCAGCTGCTGTGGGGTAACCAATCTTTATTTTAAGCATAAAGCGGTCTACCTGCGCCTCCGGCAGGGGGTAGGTACCTTCCTGTTCCACCGGATTTTGCGTTGCCAGCACCAGGAAGGGGTCTTCCAGGATGAAGGTTTCTTCCCCTATGGTTACCTGATGCTCCTGCATACACTCCAGCAGCGCGCTCTGAACCTTAGCCGGGGATCGGTTGATTTCATCGGCGAGAATGATGTTGGCAAATATGGGGCCTTTTTTTATAGTAAAGGCTGCTTCTTTCTGATTGTATATCAACGTACCTACCAAATCGGCGGGCAGCAGATCCGGGGTAAACTGAATGCGCTGGAATTTGGTCGACAAAACTTTGGCCAGGGAGGATACCGTCAGGGTTTTGGCCAGTCCCGGAACGCCCTCCAACAGCACATGTCCGTCTGTCAGAAGACCCACCAACAGGCGGTCAATCATATAACGTTGACCGACAATGACTTTGTTCAGTTCGGAATTAATGTCTTGTATAAAAGCACTGTGCTGGTCGATTTGCGCCTGCAGCGCGCCCATATCAATGCTGTATGTCTGCATGTTAACCTGGGGTTGAAAGTGAATCTTGTGCTAAGTTTGTGTATTATTAGCGCTTGTTTTCAAACGTTAAATTAAAACTTTCCATGGAACTATTAGAGTCTATTCTTCTCGGAATACTGCAGGGTGTTACTGAGTTCTTACCCGTGAGCAGTTCCGGTCATCTTGTCCTGGCCCAGGAGCTGCTGGGTCGTAATCTGGACCAGGGCATAACGTTTGAAATAGTGGTTCATTTTGGATCACTGTTCAGTATTATGATTTATTTCCGGAGGAGGATTGCTGAAATAATATCCAACTTATTTAAGTTTGTTGTTGCTCCATCCCAAATGGCCGGTCAGTGGGCCGGTAACTACGATGCACGAATCAGCGTGTATATCGTTCTTTCTATGATTCCGGCCGGTATTGCAGGGTTTACACTTCGTGACACCATTGAGGGGGCTTTCAACAGCCCGGTTCTGGTCAGCGGCATGCTCCTGGTTACAGGCGGAGTTTTGTACCTGAATAAATTTGTGCAGCCGGGTACGGGTAAAGTCACTCCGGGCAAGGCACTGGTCATGGGTATCGCGCAGATGTTTGCGATGATACCGGGCATTTCCCGATCGGGCAGTACCATAACTACCGGCGTGCTGCTTGGGATGAAACGCGAGGATGTTGCGGATTTCTCCTTTTTGATGCTATTACCGGTTATTGCCGGTGCTATGCTGCTGGAATTCGTTGAACTTGCCCAGACCGGTATGCCATCGGACGCGTCGGTTTCGCTTCTGGCGGCATTTACGTCTTCCCTGCTGAGCGGGTATTACTCTCTTAAATTCCTTTTGAAACTCTTTAAGCAGAAAGGACTGCATTATTTTGCGTACTATTGCTGGTCTGCAGGGCTGCTCGGAATAATCTATTTCGGTTTTAAATAACAGTTGGCAACGCATTTAAGTATTGATGAGGGTAGCAAATTTCGGTACCTTTGGTCACAATTTTCCCCGCTTTTAACATCACAACATGGTCACGTATCTCTTCTTTTTGCTTGCAACGCTTGCCGTAGGTTCTGCACTGGCAACTATCATGAGCAGAAGTACCGTCAACAGTGCGCTGTTTCTGGTACTCAACATGGTATCGCTGGCCGGAGTGTATCTGCTGCTGAAAGCTCAGTTCCTCGCAATAATTCAGATTCTGGTGTATGCCGGTGCCATCATGGTCCTGTTTCTGTTCGTGATCATGTTGCTGAATGTGGATGACGAGCAGACTATTTTTTCCAAAAAAACCTTCCGCAACGCCTTTGGATTTCTGCTGGGCGGAATCGTTGCCGGGCAGCTGTTTTATGCCATTGCAGGCTACACAGGTGTTCTTCCGGATATATCGGCTGAAATGACATCCGTCGGTACGGTAGAAGCTATCGGAAAAACCATGTTTACAGAATATCTGTTTCCCTTCGAGGTGACGGCCATTCTGCTCACCGTAGCAGTAGTCGGTGCCTTGTTCATCGCACAGCGTAATCCTAAGTCCCAGAATTAATGCTTTCCTTAACCTGGTTTCTGGCTCTGAGCGCCATCCTCTTCGCCATTGGTACCATAGGGGTACTGACCCGTAAAAATGCCATCGTTATTTTCATGAGTGTTGAGCTCATGCTCAATGCAGTGAACCTGACACTGGTAGCTTTCAGCTCGTTCATGGGTGATATTCACGGGCAAATTCTCGTCTTTTTTTCGCTTTGTGTGGCAGCGGCAGAAGCTGCGGTTGGACTGGCCATCGTTATTGCCATCTTCCGCAACAACCTGACCGTTGACATCACCAAAATCAAATTACTGCGCTGGTAAACAATCCGGCCGATTTGCACAGCTAATACTGTAATTCATGAATCCATACCTTGATTTAGTTCCTTTTCTGATAGGCCTTCCCCTGTTGGGTTTCCTCGTAAACGGAATTATGGGACTCAGTTCAGCGGCCTGGCGGAAGCAAAAAACGTTGATAGCGCTGATAGCCATTGTCAGTGTAGCTGTTCCGTTTTTTATTTCGGTGCTCCTGTTCACAGGTCTGAGTGCGGATGCTCCGGCCGATGTTTACCGGTTATTTACCTGGATTCAGGCGGGTACTTTTACTTCTGATATTGCCTGGAGGGTCGACCAGCTGTCTATTATCATGGCCCTGGTCGTAACCGGTGTGGGTTCACTCATCCATATCTACTCAATGGGGTATATGAATGACGATGAGGGATACTGGAAGTTTTTTGCCTATCTGAATTTGTTCATTTTTGCCATGATGAACCTGGTGATGGCCAACAACCTTCTGCTGCTCTTTCTGGGTTGGGAGGGTGTAGGGGTAAGCTCGTACCTGCTCATCGGATTCTGGTACAGCGATATGGCAAAGTCATCGGCTGCTAAGAAAGCCTTTGTTTATAACCGAATTGGGGATTTTGCTTTTCTTATTGGGATGTTTCTGGTGTTTCATTTCGTTGGAAGTATTGATTTTGACGTCATATTTGCATCATTACACATGATACCGGATGATGCCGCATTCTGGATTGCTCTGCTCATGTTCATCGGTGCAACCGGTAAATCGGCCCAGATTCCGTTATTCGTATGGTTGCCAGACGCTATGGCCGGTCCTACCCCTGTATCAGCGCTGATCCATGCTGCCACCATGGTTACTTCGGGAATTTATCTGATTACCCGGATGTCGGCCCTGTACGTTATGGCCCCAACCGCCATGCTCATTGTAGCAGTTATCGGTGCCCTCACCGCGTTCATTGCCGCAACCATAGCCCTTACCCAACACGATATCAAACGGGTACTGGCTTATTCTACGGTTTCCCAACTCGGATTTATGTTTCTGGCCCTGGGAAGCGGTGCATTTATCGCGGCCATGTTTCATGTGGTTACCCATGCATTTTTCAAGGCCTGTTTGTTTCTTGGATCGGGTTCTGTGATTCATGCCATGCATGGCGTTGAACACAAACTTGATCATGATGGCAAACATGTACACTTTGACCCGCAGGATATGCGCTTCATGGGCGGACTCAAAAAGTTCATGCCGCATACCTACAAAACATTTCTGATTGCCACCATTGCCATAGCGGGCATTCCCCCACTGGCCGGATTCTTCTCCAAGGATGAAATCCTGGCCATGACTGTAAATGCCGGCGTAGTGGCCGCTCAGCCGGTTTATTACATTTTGTGGGGACTGGCTGTAGTAACGGCATTTATGACTGCATTCTACATGTTCAGGCTTACCTTCACCACCTTCCACGGTCGATTTAAACTGCCTGAAAAATTTGCTGAAGCAAAAGGCAGTGAGAAATACCTGCACGAAAGCCCGTTCAGTATGACTGCCCCGCTCTGGGTTCTTGCAGTGCTGTCGATCGTTGGCGGATTTATGGGTTTTCCTGATTTTATCGTAGAAACATTTACCGGAACCCCGGCTCATGTGAACTGGCTGCACGGATGGCTTATCGGAGTAGCATCCGAGTTTGACCTGGTGCTGGCAAAAGGGATAAAATGGATGATTCTTGGACTATCGGTTGTTGTTGCTGGAGCTGCCAGCTATATGGCGTACAGAATGTATGCCCATGACAATGCCGAAGCCTCTGATGCCCGCGTCACGGCTATGTTCGGCGGACTGTATGCTATCTGGGCCGACAAGTACCGCTTTGATGAATTTTATGAGGGCTATATCTCAAACCCTATTGTCAGGTTGTCGGACAAAGTGCTCGCTGTTTTTGACATCAAAGTAATTGATGGTCTGGTTAACCTGACCGCCGGAACCGTGCGATTTGCCGGCAGTCTGTTCAGGTATGTACAAACAGGCGTTACGCAGAGCTATGCCATTGCCCTGGTACTTGGTACCATTCTCGTAGTCACAATGTTACTGTTCGGATAATTCGAAAATAACTAATGGAATTACTACTCAATCTCACCATTTACCTTCCGCTGCTGGGAGTTGCCGTTATACTGGCGATGCGCCATGACGCCATGATTAAGTGGATCGCACTGGCATTTACCTTAGCAACGCTCGCCCTGTCGGTGCCGTTGATGCTGGCTTTTGATACATCTGCATCCCACATGGCTCAATTCGTCAGTGAAAGTGATTCTCTGATCGGCGGACTGGACATAAAATACATCGTAGGACTGGATGGTCTGAGCCTGCTCCTTTTTATGCTGACTACGTTCATGGGACCCATCGTAGTTCTGTCTGCGTGGGATTCAGTTAAAAAGCACCTTGCCGGTTTCTACTCGATGCTGCTCATTCTGCAAACCGGCTCTCTTGGTGTTTTTGCTTCCCTGGACATGGTTGTTTTCTACATCTTTTTTGAGTTAACGCTTATCCCGATGTACTTCCTTATTGGTATCTGGGGTGGTTCAGGCAGGGTAGAAGCAACGGTAAAGTTCTTTATTTATACCTTGGTAGGCTCACTCATCATGCTGGTTGCCCTGCTTTATCTTGGTTTTCACGCCGGAGATGCCATCAATGGTGGTGTATTCACTTCCGACTGGCGAACTATCTCGGGTCCGGAATATCAGATCGGACTGGTAGAGCAGACGTACATGTTCCTGGCATTCGCGCTGGCCTTCTGTATCAAGGTGCCATTGTTTCCATTTCATACCTGGTTGCCGTATGCGCATACGGAGGCACCTACGGCCGGATCGGTGGTACTTGCAGCCATTATGCTGAAAATGGGTACCTATGGCCTGATTCGGTTTGCATTACCCATCTTTCCTAACGCAGTGATTGCATTTGCTCCCTACATAGCAGCCCTCGCAGTTATTGGAATAATCTATGGTGCGCTGGTTGCAATGGTCCAAAAGGATGTAAAAAAGCTGGTGGCATACTCCTCGGTCAGTCACCTGGGGTTTGTGGTGCTTGGTATCTTTGCGCTGAACACGACAGCCGTACAAGGTGCAATAATACAGAACATCAATCACGGTCTGTCTACTGGGGCGCTCTTCCTGATTGTAGGTATGATTTACGATCGACGTCACACCCGCATGATTTCCGAATTTGGTGGCCTGGCCGGAATTATGCCTGTATTTGCCGTCATGTTTATGATTGCCACCTTCTCGTCCATCGGATTACCCGGCCTTAACGGATTTGTGGGTGAGTTTCTGATACTCATGGGCGCATTCAATTCGGAGGTACTTGACAACATCTGGTTTGGTGTAATAGCAACCAGTGGAGTGATACTTGCGGCAGTTTACATGCTTTGGATGTTTCAACGTGTGATGTTCGGACCCGTAACCAACGAAGCGAATAAGAAACTGGTTGATTTGAATGCCCGGGAAATTGGATTATTGATTCCGGTTATGGTATTTATTGTCTGGATTGGGGTTTATCCGAGCTATTTTACGTCATTTTCGGAGGTGCAGGTGGAAAAATTACTTGATCAGTCGATGCAAAAGGCAACTACAGTCAGAGTTTCTGAACGTCATGAGCAATTACCGCAGTGGGCCGTTTCCTTTTATGATGTGACGCACGAAGTTGCCGTAACAATCGATTAATTTCAGAAAATACAATTCATGGAACTTCTTCACGATATTTATCTCTATCTGCCGGCTGTAATTGTTGCCATCGCCGGTCTTGCAGTCATGATGCTGTCTGCATTCCAGGCCAATCATCAGACGGTGTTATGGACTTCTGTATTCCTTGTTGCGGTGGCGTTGATCAGGGCGGGGGCAGATTTGTTTGCGGAAGCTGGATATGTATTTGGTGGGATGGCTGCAGTGGGTGGTATGGCGGCTTTTGGAACATTCATTATTTTGCTTGGAACGTTGTTTACGCTGTTGCTGTGCCATGATTATTTTGAGAAGGCCGGCGAGTATTTCTCTGAAATATATGCCATCATACTCTTCGCTACGACGGGTATGATTGTGCTGGCTACCTCTACCAATCTGGTAACGATATTCATTGGGCTGGAGACCATGTCCGTTGCGCTGTACGTACTTGCCGGATCGGTCAAATCAGATAAACGCAGCATAGAAGCCGCACTCAAGTATTTCTTGCTCGGAGCTTTCTCTACAGGATTTTTCCTGTACGGAATTGCATTGCTGTATGGGGCAGCCGGTTCCACATCGCTCGAAGCTATAGCTGCGGTGACCGATAAAGGACTCATCTACTGGGCTGGTACTGCCTTGCTGCTTACAGGTTTCTTTTTTAAGATTTCAGCGGTACCGTTTCATATGTGGACGCCCGATGTTTATCAGGGTTCACCCACCCCGATAACCGGCTACATGGCAACGGCTGCTAAAACTGCCGGGTTTTTCTCACTGATGATGATTCTGAGCAGGGCACTTGAAAGCAGCCATGTTCAATGGTCGGAAGTCATGCAGGTGATTGCAGTACTTACCATGGTCTTTGGAAATGTGATTGCACTCGTACAGACCAATGTAAAGCGGATGCTTGCCTACTCATCCATCGCACACGCCGGATATGCGCTGGTTGGACTATCTGCAGGAACACTGGAGGGGTATTCAGCTGTACAGTTTTACCTGTTTGCATACACGATTATGAATATCGGGGCTTTTGGTGTTATCGCGTACTTTGAACGTTACCGTGATCTGGACCTGACCGAACTCGACAACTATGCCGGACTTGGCTATAAGCAACCATTGATGGGCGTATTGCTCACCATTTTTCTTTTCTCCCTTGCTGGAATTCCTCCAATGCTCGGTTTCGCAGGAAAATATCTTGTATTTGCCGCCGCAGTGCAATCGCAGCTCATCCTTCTGGCGATTATTGGGGTACTTACAAGTGCAGCCGCTGCCTTCTATTACCTCAGAGTGATGGTTTTTATGTATATGAAAACGCCAGCAACAGACATTCAGCTTGCACCGGTGGGTACCGTCTATACCCTCGCACTAGGTTTTCTTGCCCTACTCACCGTAGTATTGGGAGTGATGCCCTGGACCGTTGCGGATATTCTGGCAGCATTTTAGCCTCAGTCAGCCGGACGTCCTTCAATTATAATTTCAAACAGAGCTGGTTATTTCGTATCTTGTGCGACCCTGTTGATGGAATCACCATCGACTGTTAATCATTAACATCCGCAGGAGATATGAAAAAAAACTACTATGAGTTAACGTACATCGTTAACGCTGTTCAGGATGAAGAGCAGATCAAAGCTACGGTGAGCAAATTCACCGACTTCCTGACCGCAAACGGCGCTGAAATAGATGAGATTGCCGAATGGGGTATTCAAAGCCTTGAGTATGAAATTGACCGGAAAGCTACGGGTTACTATGTGAATGCGTACTACAGTGCCCCCGGTGAGCTCATTGCCAAATTGGAGCGTGCCATGCAGATTGATGACAATGTAATGCGGTATCTGAATATCCGTTACGACAATAAAATGCTGCAATACCGCGAATTACAGAAAAAAGGCGAGACGCCTGTACTTCGTGAGCGCACTGAAGAAGACAAACAGTAATTGATCTGCAGAACCTAAAGGAACAGTATTATGCTAAAAAATCCACAACACCCCAAAAAAGGTAAAATCCGGGACAAAGAGTGTCTCTTCACCAAATCCGGTTTTATCTACATTGACTATAAGAACGTAGATGTTCTGAGGAAATTCATTAACGATCAGGGTAAAATTCTCCCGCGTCGTGTAACCGGAACAAGCGCAAAATTTCAGCGTCAGCTCGCTACTGCCGTTAAGCGTGCACGGCATCTCGCCCTGCTTCCGTTCGTTGCTGAAAACTACAGATAACAGGAGAATTTGACTATGAAATTAGTATTGAAGCAAGATGTAGAAAATCTTGGCGAAGCCGGAGAAATCGTCACTGTCAAGGACGGTTACGGTAGAAACTATCTGATTCCTCAGGGATTGGCAGTAGTTGCCAGCAAAGGAGCAATGAAGGCTGCCGAAGAGGAGCTCAAGCAGGCTTCTAAAAAACGTGAGGCAAAACTGGCTGTGGCCAAAGAACTTGCTGAGAAGCTATCCGCGGTATCTGTCACAGTAAGTGTCACAGCAGGCGAAGACGGAAAGATTTTTGGTACTGTAACCAACCAGAACATTGCTGATGCCCTGACCGACAAAGGTTTCGATATTGATCGTAAGAAAATCAGTATTGATGACGTCAAGGCACTGGGCGAGTACACAGCCAGCGTACACATACAAGGCGAAATTAAAGCCGATGTTAAAGTGTGGGTAGTCAAAGACGAGAAGTAAATCCTCGTTTTTAAGTACATTTCAAGGAGACCAAAGCTATTTGGTCTCCTTTTTTTTTGCCTGTTAATCGCACACAGGCTACGTCGGTCCCGTTTCAGCACTGAGAACGCTTACCCATGCCTGCATTGAGTCTCGTATTTATTGTGATGATACTGAATCTGATGTCTTCACAGGAATCGGGTCGTTACGTGAATACTATTCCCCGAATCTATACAGCGGCGGAAAAGACTCACGCGACAGAGTACGACTATACGTTAACGCACATCGATACGGTACACTCCGCCCCCGTCGTTTTTCTTCCCCGAAACCGTAGGACGATTGTTGCTCAACCCGGTGAGACGGTACTTCAACTGGACTGGCTGACTGTACCTGAATCCATTACGGTACGCCATCAACAGGAGCTTTTGCCATCCGTTTACTACCGGTTTAATGAGAAAACCGGAACTTTAACCATAACATGGCCTGCTGCATGGTCACCTGAACCCCGGGAGATTAACGTAACCTGGAGCTACCGTCCACTGCCACTCCCCCGTGAACACCGCTATCCGCTTCGTGTACACACAACTCCTGCAGAAGACGGCCTGGGGGAGACCGCTACCTACCAAAACACGGTACCATCAGGCACCATCTCCGGATTGCAGGGGGGCGGAAGTATAACCAGAGGAATCGCCGTAGGGAGCAATCAGGATCTCAGCCTTGAGAGCGGGCTGCGATTTGACCTGTCTGGCAGACTCCGAGAAGACGTCTACATAACCGCCTCGCTGACAGACCGAAGCACCTTTATTCAACCGGACGGTACAACGCAAAACTTGCGGTCGTTTGATCAGGTTTATGTACGCATTACAACGCCGCAAACCGAAGCGCAGTTCGGTGATATCGATGCTTCCTACACAAAGAGCAACATTGTGCACCTCAGCCGAAGGCTCCAGGGTGGAGATATACGTATCAGACATGGACAAAATGGACAGTCCTCCGCTACACTGGCTGTTGTTGCGGGTACATTCCGTGTCATGGAATTCAACGGACAGACCGGAATTCAAGGGCCGTACCGATTAACCAATACGTCGGGCGAAACCTTCATTACCATTGCTGCCGGAACAGAAAAAGTGTATCTGGATGGACAGCTGCTCGACAGGGGGGAAGAGAACGATTATATTATCGATTACAGCATCGGTGAACTATATTTTACCAACCGTCGGATACTTCGAAATTCCCACCGAATCCGGGTGGAATATCAGTATCTGGGCAGTGGTTTCACCCGTACTATAACCGCTGCGCAGACAGACTACAGCGCTCTGGCGGGGGGCAGGCTATCGCTTGGGGCTACGTTTATACGCCAGGCCGACAACATTACCTTCGACGACTTTACCGGACTTACGGCCGATGAAATTGAGACGCTGCAACAGGCAGGAAATTTCCAGGGAGAAATCAATGTATCGGGTGTAGATAGTGTTGGCTACAGACCCGATTCGCCCTTCATTCTCTATACAAGAACAGATACGGTACTTGCCTCGACGAACTACACTATATACCGTTACGATCCGATGAATACACAATCGCACTTCAGAGTCCGGTTTACCCAGGTTGGTGATGGTAACGGAAGCTACCGAAGGTCCAGTCAGGGGGTAAATGGTATCATATACGAGTGGATCGGCCCGGGAAGAGGCAGCTACGAACCCATACGATCCATACGCCCGCCGGGAATGCAGCAGGTTCTGGCACTACGGGCTATAGCCAGGCCAGTTCAAGGCTTGTCATTTTCTGCACAGTGGGGTATAAGTCAGCAGCAACGTAACCGATATAGCACTACTGGATTGGATCCGTCGCAGAAACTTCAGACAGGGCTGCAATGGGACCTTGAAATAGCTGAAGAAGTACAAATGCGGAGCTGGGCTGATCTGGAACTTAGGTCTGCTGATTTTGTTGTTTTTGACCCGGTCAGAGATGTAGAGTTTGACCGAAAGTGGGATATCGTGGATGTAAACCCGTCAGACGAGATGCGGCTGCAGGCCGGGCTCGGTCTTCAACGTGGCAACAATATGGATGCACGATGGCATTACCAGCACCTGAGCAGGGATGCGCAAAACGGACATCGCAATGATATTCATGCAAATATCCTGCTGTTTGATCGCTGGGATTTTCGTGCAGATGCAGGTCAGCTAATGTCAAAACATGATTCGTTGGGCACAACCAGCTGGTACAATGCCAATGTCAACAGCGGGATTCAGATTTCGTTAGGGGGTGCTACCTTACGACCAGAGTATACGCTTGAAGCAGAATACCGGAAAGCGGTTACCGGAAATGGTCTGCTTCGGGGAGACAGTTTTTCGTTTATTGAGCATAGTCCGGCTCTTCTTCTGGCGGGAGAAGATACCTGGCAAATCGGTGTTCGTTATGCCTATCGAACTGAATCTATGGTGCATTCAGGCACAATTATTCCAGCGTCAAGGGCACATGCGCCGGAGCTGAGCGTACGTTTACGGTCGGGAACCTGGCTGTCATCAGATAACAGGCTGGCATATCGAAGGGAAACAATCACACCGCTCTTCATTGCGGAAGCTGGTGAATCGGGGGCAACCGGCGTATCTGTTCGTTCTTCACAGGACATAACTATTCTTAATGGTGGGTTGCAGACCAGTTTTTTGTATGACGCATCCACACAGGTACGGTCTGTTTTTCAGGAAACATACCTTGAAGTTGGTCCAGAGTTCGGTCAGTATGTATGGGTCGACCTCAACAACGATGGCATCCCGCAGATAGATGAATTTTTCCCGGAACAGACGCCCGGTGAAGGCTTGTATATACAGCAGCTGATACCCTCCGATGATTTAATCCCCGTAATCGCCCTACAGGCGCGTTGGAGTATAACAATGGAGCCACAATCCTACTGGAGTGCACCGGTATTCCGCGGGCTTCGCTATTCAAGTCAAATAAATTTGACTGAAGAAAGTGAAACGCAGAATCAGGAAGGTATCTATTTGCTTCGAGGTGAAAGCCTGAGGAATGAAACCGCCACTATAGCGGGTTCATTGCGTTGGGATCAGCGTCTGGAGTTATTCCGGCACCTGCGGGAGGTTGATACTGAAATAACGGCCAGCCTATCTGAGCGGCTGAATCGATTGTCAGCAGGTATCGAGACGTCGTATCTGCAACGTTATGCCATTGTATCACGATATCGTTTTACCCGCGATCTTACCGGTCAAATGCGGATGGAATGGAAGGAAAGTGACCGAAGCAGCACCGATCTTGCGCCAAGAAACTATGAAATTACAGGGTGGCTGGCCGAACCGGCCATGCATTTTAGGAGTGCGACCAATATCAGCAGCAGTTTATATCTGGAGTTCGGTGCGCGAGCAGATCGATATCAGGCCCCGCAGGTAGGAGTTCGCTACGATAAGTTACGTATGGAGGTAAATGCAAATGTGATCCGGGATATCCAGATTTCGGTCAAAGGGGAGTATCGGTCGATGCGATTGAATGCCGATACGGGTGCACTTGCTGAATTTGAGTTGACCGATGGAGCCGGTGCCGGACGGTCTTTGCTATGGCTCAGTCAGGTACGGTGGACTCATAATGACACGATAACAACCATGTTTGACTACGATGGAAGAACAAGGGCTTCATCGCGTGTGATTCACCGTATTCGTATTCGGGTCACAGCCCGATTCTGACGGTGTAAATAATATCTGTTAAGTTCACATTGTTACTTTGAAAAGGGGGGTAATATTGTTAAAATGTATACCTATAACCTATTGACTCGAGTTTAAAAATACAGATGGTCACTGCTTTGACATTTAGGCAGAAATCATCTATCATTTTAAATTCTCAATTTTTAAGACAGACAACCAACAAAAGAAAAACTGGAGAATCTATGTCCTTGTCATTTGGCACCCTGCTTATGCAAGTTGGATTGGAAGAAGGTCCATTTAACGTACTTGTATATTACTTTAACGAAGGTGGCACATTTATGTGGCCGGTATTGATTTGTGTAATCATCGGCCTGGCCATTTTCCTGGAGCGCGTAATTACGCTCAACCGTGCTGACATTAACACCCGTAAGTTTATTCTTGATGTCAAGGATGCTCTGCAAACGGGTGGCATTCCTGCCGCCGAAGAATTGTGCTCACAGACACGGGGCCCGGTTGCATCGGTATTTCAAGCCGGTTTGCTGCGTGCTGACGAAGGCATTGAAGCTGCAGAGAAAGCTATTACTTCCTACGGTTCTATTGAGATGAGTTTCCTGGAACGCGGAGTTGTCTGGATTTCACTGTTCATTGCACTTGCTCCGCTATTTGGTTTTACCGGGACGGTAGTAGGTATGATTATTGCTTTTGACGCCATTGAGGCTGCGGGTGATATTTCTCCTTCACTGGTAGCCGGTGGTATTAAAGTAGCTCTTTTGACGACTGTAGCAGGTCTGCTTGGTGCTATTGTATTGCAGATTGGTTACAACTATTGTATTTCCAAAATTGACCGTCTAGTGGTTGAAATGGAAGAAAGTTCTATCGTTTTGATTGACTCCATAGCACTGATGAGTCAGGGTAAAAATTTGCTTACTGCCGAAGAACAAGCTAAAGTAGATGCTGCCAAGGGCGACAGCAAAGAGTAACTAACCTTATAAAACGCAAATCATGAGCATACAAGAAATTGCGCTGACAGGATCATTGGTTCTTTTGGGTCTTGCATTGTTGCTGATAGTAATATTCGGCATCAAGAATGTCGTATCAGGCAAGCATGAACTCACGAAGATACTTGTGGTAATGTCACCTTTCGTAGTCTTCGGTATCACCTTTGGTGTTACTGGTCAGACTACTGAATCAGCTCTTACAACGCTGTTGGTACTCATCGGGGCTATGGTTCTGATGATATTCTTCGGTGGTGTACGAAGTTCGTTCAAATTTTAACCAACCGTAAAGGTCAACCATGTTTGGAAAGAAAAAAGAAAGGCGTGAGGCTGAAATACCATCCTCATCGCTGGCCGATATCGCTTTTTTGCTTTTGGTCTTCTTTCTGGTCGTAACTACTATTGACGTAGATACCGGGATTGGGCTGGTTTTACCTCCACCCCCGGATGATACTACACCGCCGCCGCCAATTCGTGAACGTAATCTCATGAAGATATTGGTGAACTCACAGGGAATGGTACTGATTAACGGTCAACCAACAGCCGTTGAAGAGGTTCGGGAACGTGTTGTTGAATTCGTTGACAATGCAAACCGCGCTAACAGTCCTGATTTGTCGGTGTCACCACAGGCAGCTATTGTATCTATACAGACTGCCAGGCAGACACCCTATGATGTTTACATCAATATGCTTGATGAGGTTAGGGGAGCTTATGCGGAACTCCGTAACTCGGCCAGTATGCAGCAGTTCGGTGTACGATATGATCAATACAGTGATTCAGTTGAGCGACCGGCCGATGATGTAATCAGGCAGATGTACCCAATGAATGTATCCATCGCGGAACCGGATCCGGGCAACTAGACCAAGGATTATTTTATGTCAAAATTTCAGAAAAAAAACGCTAAGGCAAAGCAGGAAGTACCAACAACGGCTATGCCAGATATCGTTTTTATGCTTCTGATTTTCTTTATGGTAACAACCGTACTCCGTGAGGTTACACTTCAGGTGCGCGTTGAGTTAACTCGTGCTGAAAACATAGAGAAAATTGAACAAAAACGATTAGTGAGCTACATTTACATTGGACCAAGAATTGTTGGAAACAATGTTTACGGCGAAACCAGAGTACAAATCGATGATGCTCTCATCGACGAGCTGGTATTTATAAGACGTATCATGTATGATAAGCTGCTTGAGCAACCTCGACTCATTGTATCTCTTCGTGTAGACAGGGAATCTGAAATGGGTATGGTAAACGATGTGCAGCAGGAGTTGCGTGAAGCGGGAACCTTGCAGATCAACTACTCCACCAGACGATTGCAATAAGGTAAACTCTGAGTTTATTCGTATTTTTCAAGGCCATCTGTTTTCCGCAGGTGGCCTTTTTTATTGTTATACTATTATGAGCGAGAAGGATTTTACCCCTATTTCTGAGTTAAGCCGTTACCATGTAATCCGCAACATACAGACTATTGTTTCAAAGTCGGAGCCGGATCTGGCGCATGTTGTTCATGGTATTGGGGATGATAGTGCTGTAATCAGATCAGCCGGTCAGTCAGCACTTCGGCTGTCAACGTCAGAGACCTATGTTGAGGGCGTTGACTTTGATCTTACCTATACCCCATTACAGCATATTGGGTATAAACTGGTTTCGGCAGCCATTTCCGATATATTTGCAATGAACGGGATACCTGAAAGTATGCTCGTAAACATTGCCCTGCCTAATAAAATCTCCAACGAAATGATCACCCTTTTTTTTGAGGGCATCGCCCGGGCTTCCAGGGTGTATGCGTGTCCACTGGTTGGAGGTGATATCACGGCATCGGCCGCGGGTTTGGTCATAAGCATTTCTATCAACGGTTCTGCACATGAGCAAACCATATGCTATCGCTCCGGGGCAAAAGTTAATGATGCCCTTTGCGTAACCGGGGACCTTGGCGGGGCATTTGCCGGGCTGAAAATACTGCTTCGGGAAAAGAAGTTCTGGGTTGAAAACGGAGCTGGTCGTGAGTTTCAGCCGGAGCTGGATGATTACGACTACGTAGTCAGACGGCAACTGGTGCCACAGGCCCGGAATGATCTTATTAATGTACTGGGCCAGCAGGGTATTACACCTACGTCAATGATTGATATCAGTAAAAACCTGCTTCGGGATACCATGCAACTTACACAGGCTTCAGGTGTTGGGGTCAAATTATATAGCGGAGCCATCCCCATAGCACTGGAAACGAGGGCGGTTGCGGATGAGTTTGAAGAAGATGTTGACCAGTACGCGCTTCAGGGCGGAGAGGACTACGAGCTATTGTTTACCCTTCCGGAAGACGATGTTAATCGTCTGGTAGAACATTTCAAAGACTTTGTAGTGATCGGAAAAATTCTGCCAAGAAGTAAAGGTATGCAAATGCAGACCGCTGATGGTAATACACTGCATTTTGATACATCAGATATGGAATGAGTTCCCTATTTTTTCCGTTTTGATATCTGTAACCTACCTCCGGTTTCACGATTTATTTCATCACTTTCAGACAGAACGCTGTCTCATTTTTTTTAAAACGATAACCAATGTCAAACGACAAACCCAAAAAAGACCCGAATTCACAGCTTCCAGGTAAAGGCCCGAAAATTTCAATCTGGATTTACCTGGCGGTACTGCTGATTCTTCTGTCTATTCATTCACTTTTTTCTGTACCGGAATCAGCCGACCGTATCGAGTATTCCACATTCCTGAATCACGTTCGGGACGGAAACGTTGATGAAGTAACGGTTGTAAACAGTGTAGAAATCCGTGGAAAATTTAAGCAGAGTGCCGTTGAAAGCGGACAGGTCACAGTACCTGAGCGACCTGCATCAAGCTGGACCAACACACCTGCAGAACCGATTTTACAGTTTACGACCACGAAATTCGAGGGCGATGATATCCGGCCGATTCTCGAAGAGTATGGTGTGAATTACGATGCCAAAATTGAGGAGAACTGGTTTTCGGGAATTTTTACCTGGTTGTTGTTTCTGCTCGTTCTGGTTGCATTCTGGATTTTTATATTCCGAAGAATGAATCCGGGCCAGCAGGTTCTGAATATTGGCAAGAACAAAGCCATGCTTTATGATAAGTCCAGCGAAAATAAGGTAACATTCAAGGATGTAGCCGGGCTTCAGGAAGCCAAGGAAGAAGTAGAAGAGGTGGTGGCATTTCTAAAAAGCCCTGACAAATTTACCAAGCTGGGAGGTAAAATTCCCAAAGGTGTATTGTTGGTTGGTCCTCCCGGAACCGGTAAAACTTTGATGGCGAAAGCCACAGCCGGTGAGGCCGATGTACCTTTTTTCAGTTTGAGCGGGTCGGATTTCGTGGAAATGTTTGTAGGAGTTGGTGCCGCCAGGGTACGGGACCTGTTCAAACAAGCCAAGGAAAAGGCACCTTGTATCATCTTTATTGATGAAATTGATGCAATTGGTCGCAGCAGAGGCAAAAACGCAATGACAGGCTCGAATGATGAGCGTGAAAATACCCTGAACCAGCTCCTCGCTGAAATGGACGGATTCGGAACGGAAAAGGGTGTGATTATGATGGCAGCCACCAACCGACCTGATATCCTGGACTCTGCCCTTCTCAGACCCGGCCGATTCGACCGGCAAATTCTGATTGATAAACCTGATTTACATGGCAGATTAGAAGTACTTCAGGTACACCTGCAAAAAATTAAGGTTGCCGAAGACCTCGATGTTAAATTACTGGCTACCCAAACCCCGGGCTTTGCAGGTGCGGAATTAGCCAATATGTGTAACGAAGCGGCACTTCTGGCAGCCCGACGTAATAAAGAATTCGTGGAAATGATAGATTTCCAGGATGCTATCGAACGCGTAGTAGCCGGTCTTGAGAAGAAGAATAAAATTATCAGTCCTCGCGAACGTGAGATTGTGGCCTATCACGAATCCGGTCATGCTATTGTGGGCTGGTATCTTGAGCATACCGATCCGGTTATGAAGGTCAGTATCGTTCCCAGAGGTCTTGCCGCGCTCGGATATACCCTGCAAACTCCCCTTGAAGACCGCTTCCTGATGACACGGGAAGAGCTCATGGATAAAATCTGTGCCTTACTTGGTGGAAGGGTTGCTGAGGACATCATATTCGGGAAAATTTCAACCGGTGCTCAGAATGATCTCGAGCGGATCACCAATATGGCATTTGCCATGGTTGCTGTTTATGGAATGAGCGATGAACTTGGCAACATTTCGTATTATGACTCCGGCAATCCTGACGGTAGTTTCGGTTTCAATAAAAAGTATTCTGAGAGTACATCGCAGCGTATTGATGAAACCATCCGTGCCGTGATAGATGAATGTTATCAGCGCACCAAAGCGTTGCTCACTCAACACAGAGACAAACTTGAGCAAATGGCTAAAACTCTGCTGGAGAAAGAGATTCTCAATGGTGCTGACCTCATTGATATGCTTGGTGAACGACCACACGGTAACTATCCTATTTCAAAAGAGGATGTTGAAAAAATCCGTGAAATCCGACAGACCGAAATTGAAGAGGAAGAACGTATTGAAGCAGAAAAGAAGATTCTGGCTGAAATTACCGGCCATGACGACTCGCTTACAGCAACTAAACCCCGACTCGGTGGAGAGGCAACAGACGGGTCTTCATCTGCTGGTGAAGGTGATTCTGCGGGTGATGAAGCTCAAAACCAGTGAGCGTGACAACGTTGACCGGCGAACAAAATCTGACAAAAGAACGAATCCCGGGGGGAATACGGCGGGAAGTTCCGATACGGGCGAATCATCGGCAGGCAGTGCAGATGATTCTGAAAATAAATAAGGATGTGACCGGTTTTTCAATTCGCTCCAAAAAAACAACATCCATAGTGAATGTTTTTGGCAACGGCTGAGTTATTAGTATCTCAGAACACGATGTTACAAGAACTTACTCTATATCATGATTACTTCTAACCTGAAGCGTACATACGACCCCACCTTTGTTGTTACCCCTCCATACAAAGAGTCACTTCCTGATTTGCAGAACGGACCTGCATCTTTGATTGAGGGAAGCGATGTACCTATACAACAGGTGGGTATATCCAATTTCAAACTCCCGCTTCGCTACCCTTCGCGTGATGGAAAAGAACTGCTCCTGGAAACATCAGTAGACGGTTATGTAAGTCTGGATGCCGGAAAAAAAGGCATCAATATGAGCCGGATCATGCGGTCGTTCTACAAGTTTCAGGATGAGCTTTTTCACCAGGATGTACTGGAATATGTGCTTAGAATGTATCGTGACGATCTCAAGTCGCATGATGCTTACATAAATCTGCACATTAACTACCCTGTACTGACCCAAAGTCTTCGAAGCGATCTGGCCGGATATCAGTATTATTCGGTTACACACGAAGGTTCTATGGATGAGAAGGGTGTTATGCGGCGTTTCATGCACTTTGAATTCGTCTACAGCTCGGCCTGCCCGTGTTCCTATGAGCTGGCAGAACACGCCAGAGAAACACGAGAGGTGGCTGCAATCCCGCACAGTCAGCGTAGTGTAGCCTACATTACGGTTGAACTGAACGAGGCCATGTGGGTAGAGGATATGGTAGATCTGTGTCGTGAAGCTGTAAAAACTGAAACACAGGTTATGGTAAAGCGCGAAGATGAGCAAGCGTTTGCCGAGCTGAACGGTGCATATCAGAAATTTGTAGAAGATGCTGCCAGACTATTCTATGAGCAGCTCAACGCGCATCCTGCCGTCAAAGATTTCGTTGTACGATGTGTGCATATGGAAAGTCTTCACAGTCACGACGCCGTATCACGGATTTGCAAGGGCGTTCGGGGCGGACTCCGATAAAACCAACTTGCTTACTATTAAAAAGGGGCCCCGTATACGGAAGCCCCTTTTTTTATGCCTAATCTTTGAGCATCGCCCTGCGTACCAGTCGTTCCTGTTCAGCGGCATGCAGTTTGGCTGAGCCGGTTGCAGGTGAAGCTGATGCTACCCGACCTGCGTAACTTACTGCCTGGTCATCATTGACCTGATCCATGAGTCGTGGCCAGACGAACGACCACCCCCCCATATTTTTGGGCTCTTCCTGGCACCACACGATGTCTGTGACATGGCTATAGTCATCCATCACCTGTTTTACATCTGCATTCGGGAATGGATAAAACTGCTCAAGTCGTACCAGCAGCACATCGTCAACCCCTTCATCCTGCTGGAACTTGAGTAAATCGTAGTATACCTTGCCGGAACAGAAAACTACCCGATTGATGCCATCCTGGTTATCCGTTTCCTGTGCGATAACCGGGTTAAAAACACCTTCCGCCAATTCCGATGCGCTGGAGAGAGCCAGGGGATGGCGCAGCAGGCTCTTGGGTGTAGCAATTACCAGCGGACGTTTCTTGGCCTGCATGGCCTGGCGTCTGAGCACGTGGTAATATTGAGCCGGGGTGGTACAATTCACGACCTGCATATTATCTTCTGCACATAACTGCAGATAGCGCTCAATACGGCAGGAGGAATGCTCCGGTCCCTGGCCTTCATACCCGTGCGGAAGGAGCAATACTACGGACGAGGTTTGTCCCCACTTGGCTTCACTGCTGGATATGAACTGGTCTATAATAATCTGTGCGCCATTACTGAAATCTCCAAACTGGGCTTCCCAGATTACCAGCGCTTCAGGACGCAGCGCGCTGTACCCGAACTCGAATCCAAGTACGGCAAATTCACTTAGGAAAGAGTTGTAAACCATGTACTTACCCTGATCCTCCTGCAGGTTGTTCAGCGGCAGAAACCGTTCGAGGGATTCCGTACCGTGGAGAACAGAATGTCTGTGAGAGAATGTGCCCCGTTCCACATCCTGCCCGGACAGACGAATGTCTTTCCCTTCAACCAGCAGCGTTCCGAAAGCCAGTGCCTCGGCAAATCCCCATTCAATTTTAGGTTCATTGCGTGCTACAACTTCGGCCCGTTTAGCAAGAATCCGCAACAACTTTGGATTTGCATCAAAATCGGTAGGGACGGTGTTAATGCGGGTAGCGACATGTTGCAGCACCTGCATAGCAACGCGGGTATCTACGGGCTGCAGACGGTCTTCCTGCCTGGAGTCCATTCGTTCAATATGCTCTTCCTTTACTTCAAAAGCAGGTTCGGATTTCGCATCTTCAAAGGCCTTCTCCAGAATTACATCGAATTCCTGAAAGAGCTCATCTACCTCGTCGCCGGAAAGTTCGCCTTTACGAATAAGTTCACGGCTATATATCTCCCGGACACTGGGGTGGTCGTTGATTTCTTTGTACAGACCGGGCTGGGTGAAAGCGGGTTCGTCACCCTCGTTATGGCCGTGTTTTCGGTAACACATCAGGTCGATGACCACATCCTTGCCAAATGTTTGTCTGTAATCAAGAGCTACCCGCATGGCATGGGCACATGCTTCGGGATCATCGCCGTTAACATGGAAAACCGGAGCCAGGATCATCTTAGCCAGATCGGAGGCGTATTTTGTGCTTCTTCCGTCAATAGGCAGTGTGGTGAATCCAATCTGATTGTTGATGATTACGTGGATGGTTCCGTTGGTGGAGTACCCTCGCAGTTGCGACATATTCAACGTTTCTGCAACAACGCCTTGTCCGGCGAATGCGGCGTCTCCGTGAATCAGCAGCGGCAGAACGGAGCTTTTTAGTTCCTCCTGCAGGCCGTCCTGGTAGGCCCTGCTGGCGCCTTCAACTACAGGATTAACGGCTTCCAGGTGGCTTGGATTCGGGAGCAGGTCCAGCTTGATTTCCTTGCCATCCGGAGTGACGTGTTTACCGGTGGTACCCAGGTGGTATTTTACATCTCCGGATCCGTGAAAACTTGATGGGTCGATGTTGCCATCAAATTCAGCAAAAATCTTGGTGTATGATTTGCCGAGTGTGTTCACCAGAACGTTCAATCTTCCACGGTGGGCCATGCCAAAGAATACCTCGTTCACGTCATACTTGCCGGCATGATTGAGCATGACATCCAGCATAGGAATAAGCGACTCGGCACCTTCCAGGGAAAATCGTTTGTGCCCCACGTATTTTTTATGCAGAAACTCCTCAAATGCCGATGCATAGTTGAGTTTTCGCAAAATCCCAACTTTTTCGTCTTTGGAAAACGAAGGGGTATTGGTGGTTGATTCCATGTGTTCACGGAGCCATTCACGCTCCGGTGTATTTTGCACATACAGGAATTCAGCGCCGATTTTGCGGCAATAGGTATCGCGAAGCAGCTGGATGATTTCACGGAGTGTTGCGATTTCCTTTCCACCCAGTCCGCCGCAATAAAACTCGCGGTCCAGGTCCCACATGGAGAGACCGAACGTTTCCAGTTCGAGTTCCTCATTTCGTTTGGGCGACTCGCGAAGCGGGTTCAGGTCGGCTATGGTGTGTCCTCGTGAACGGTAGGCCTGAATCAGCTGGATAACAGCGATGGCTTTTTTATTGGCTTCAAGACCGCTTTCTTTGCCGTTGAGAAAACCGGCATAATTGTCTTTTCCGTAGGAAATCGGCCGGAAAGGGACGTCCAGATCGGCAAAAATTTCATCGTAAAAATCTTCTTCACCGATGAGCAGAGAGTGAACTTTGGCCAGGAAGGAGCCCGACTCTGCGCCCTGAATAATGCGGTGATCATAGGTGCAGGTCATAGTCATGACTTTGCTGATTCCCAGGTGGTTGAGCACTTCCTGAGACATTGCCTGAAATTCTGCGGGGTAATTCATTGCACCGGTTGCAATAATGGCGCCCTGTCCTTTCATCAGGCGAGGCATGGATGAGACCGTACCGATGGTGCCGGGATTGGTCAGCGATATCGTGGTATTCTGAAAATCGTCAATTTCCAGTTTTCCTTTTCTGGCTCTGGCAATCAGGTCATCGAAGGCATCCATAAACTCATGAAACCGCATGGTGTCGGCAGCCTTGATATTTGGCACCATCAGCGACCGCGATCCGTTTTTGCCGGGAAGGTCGATGGCAACACCGAAATTTACCTGTCCGGGATCTACGCTGTAGGTTTTGTTCTCGTCTTCATCGTAGTAATGGTTCAGGGCGGGGAAGGATTTCATGGCCTGAATGATGGCCCAGCCAATCAGGTGCGTGAAGGTAACCTTGCGTCCTGAGCGTTGTTCAAGGTAGCGGTTTAGCAGCGTACGGTCTTCCCAGAGCATTTTGACCGGTATGACCCGCAATGAGGTAGCCGTGGGGATTTCCAGGCTGACCTCCATGTTTTCGGCAATTTTACTGGCTGCTCCGCGCAGCAGATTCCGTGTTCCGAGGGTGGCCGGCGCGGGTTTATCTGCAGCTTTTGCAGCAGCGGGCTTTGCCGGTGCCGGTTTGGGCGTGGGGGTATCGGTTTTTTTCGGCTGCTCAGCTACAGCAACGGGCTGCTGATCAATCCGGCTTTCCCGCGGAGTGGTATCCGTATTTCCGTTCGCTTCAAATTCGGTGAAGTACTGTTTCCAGTGATTGGGTACCGAGTCAGGGTCGCTCTGAAACTGGTTGTATAACTCCTCAACGAGTGCTGTATTCGGGCCGAATACTTCTTCAAAATTTTTCAACGTGTTTGCGTTCTTTTAAGTTAATACGGGCGGTCTGTATCTGTGCCTGACAGCAATGGGGTAACCTGAACCTATGATTTCGAGCTGCCGTGCCTTTGCAAAATGAGTAACACCAAAATTACCCATATTTGGAATAAATAGCGATGTCATTTCTGCTGGTTTGCTGCACCAAAAAAGCCCTTGCAGCCGATTAAAAAAAGCGATGGTGATGCATATTTGCTATATTCCTGCCATGAACTAATCCCAAGCAAAAAAAGCGGAATATGTCTGAAAAAAAAACCTCAAACGGCGCTGAAACCATCTACTGGGACCTGTCTGACCTGTATACCTCAGGTGAGGATCCCAACATCAGAAAAGACCAGCATCGTCTTCGGGATCTGGCTTCCACATTTGCCGCCCGTTACAGGGGGACGCTGGCAACAGCGCACGCAGGTGATCTGGCCGAGGCGCTGCGCACCTATGAGGAAATAAATGATCTGCTGGGGAAAATGGGAAGCTTCGCCTACCTGCAGTGGTCTACCAATACCGAAAACATTTCCTATGGCCAGCTCATGCAGCAAATCAACGAATTTTCATCGGAGCTCTCCCAGCAGCTGGTATTCTTTGATGTGGAATGGCTTGCATTGGAGGAAGAGCGTGCAGCCGAACTTATTGCAGACGAGCGTCTTAAATCCTGGAAACACTACCTGACGGCCTCCAGGCGCTATAAAAAGCATATACTCAGCGAGAAGGAAGAACAGATTCTCACCGCCAAGTCGGTAACGGGTTCGCAGGCCTGGGTACGGTACTTTGACGAGACGCTGGGTGCGGCCCGATTTGAGCTGGATGGGGAGCAGTTGACCGAGCAGGAAGTTCTCAGCAAGATGCACGAACCTGACCGTGAACTTCGCCAGCGCGCCGCTGACAGCCTGACCCGTGGTTTTCGAGAACACCGTCGAACGCTAACCTTTATTTTCAATACCCTTCTGGTCGACAAGTTCACCAACGACACGCTTCGCAAGTATCCCTCGTGGATATCCGGCCGGAATTTATCCAATCAAATAGCAGACGATACGGTTGAGACCCTGGTAGAATCGGTACAGAAATTTTATCCCACGGTTCAACGCTACTACAAACTCAAGAAGCAACTGCTCGGCTACGACAGCTTTTTTGAGTACGATCGCTATGCACCCTTGCTTCAGACGGAGTCTCGCGTCTCATGGTCCGACGCCCAAACGATGGTGCTGGACGCATTTAATGGGTTTAATCCTGAAATGGGTCGCATCGCCCGGCGTTTTTTTGATGAAAACTGGATTGATGCGGCAATTCGTCCGGGCAAACGGGGCGGGGCATACTCGGCCAGCACGGTACCCTCGGTACACCCCTATGTGTTTATGAACTACGACGGCCGATTACGGGATGTGCAGACCCTGGCCCACGAGCTTGGCCATGGCGTTCATCAGTATTTGTCGCGCGAGCAGGGAATTTTGCAGGCGGATACACCGCTTACTACCGCTGAAACGGCATCGGTCTTTGCTGAAATGCTGGTATTTCAAAAACTGCTGGCTGAACTGACGGACCCCCGCGAAAAGCTGGCTCTGCTCATGGGTAAAATTGATGATACCATCGCTACGGTATTCCGTCAGGTCAGTATGAACCGTTTCGAGGATGCCATTCACACGGCGCGCCGGCAGGAAGGGGAACTCAGCGCTGAACGGTTCAGTGAGCTTTGGCGTAAAACCCAGACCGATTTGTATGGCGACTCGGTTCAGCTGACCGAAAACTATGACTTGTGGTGGTGCTATATCCCGCACTTTTTGCATACCCCGGGGTATGTTTATGCCTACGCGTTTGGCGAACTGCTGGTACTGGCTCTGTACAACCGGTACGAAAACGGCGCGGAAAATTTCCCCCAACGCTATGAGCAGTTGCTGCGCGCCGGAGGCAGCGACTGGCCGGAAAATCTGGTCAGTAAGCTGGATGTGGATATCAAAGACAGTACATTCTGGGAAAGTGGCCTGGCTATTATTGACCAGCTGGTAGATCAGGCAGAGCAGCTATCGGCACAAGCCGGGATGGGTCAATGAGTACGGTAAAGAATTACAAGATTGACAACGACCCGGTTTCTGAACGTCGTGAAGAGCGTGCATTGCGTAATTTCAAGCAGGTATTGCGCGAAATGGTCTACCTGCTCATGCAGGCAACGCGCAGTGAAACCGCCAGTCTGTACTGGGTGAATAAGGAGCGGGGTCAGTTTGTACTGGAATCATCCTCCAGCCGGATTCAGCATGCCACATTTCAGGACCGGGTACAGTTCGAGAATTCCTGGCTGCATCCCTATAAAGACTTGCAGGAACCGGTTCAGCTGGAGGTAGGTGTGCATGTAGACCCGGCCGGACTTGTTCAGTACAACGGTGCAGATCCTGCTCCGGTGCGGTACCTGAATGTGCTGCCGTTCATGAACAAAGGAGAAACGGTTGCGGTTACGGTACTTGAGACCAATCGTTCGTCAGTAACAACGGAAGATGAGGAAGCGGTAGTTTCGTACACGAATGCCCTGGGAAACCTGCTTTATACTTTTCTGGAGCTCAGTGACCTTTCCGCCGATGAGTCGCAATGGGGACACTATGATGAAATGCTCGATCAGGTCAACAGCCGCGAAGACCATGCCACTCTTCTTGATAATGTGGCAACGCAACTGCTGAGTTTTGTGCAAAAAGGCGGTGTATCGCTGCTTTGCAGAGGAGCTGAAGGCTGGAGAGTAGTTTTAAATGCAGCCTATGCTGTTGGTGCACCCCATATCGGAACCGTGCTGCAGGAGAACACCATTGCCTACAGGGCGCTGAAATCAGGTAACCCGGAATTTGCCATTCATTTCAACGGGAACCCCAGGCGTGTTGCCGGAAGTGAACCCCTTTCTCAGGGGGCTACCCTTGCGGTACCGTTACTCCTGCACGACCGCAGGCAGGCGGTTTACGTAATCTATGATCAGAATCCGTTGCTCTTCAAGGAGTCGCTCAAGCATAAAATGGCCAACCTGGTGCGCATCAGTGCCCTTAAGATGATGGCAGCAAAGGAGTCTTACAAGGTGAGTTCTGACTTTATGGTTAATGATACCGGTGCCTTTACGGCCTCTTTAATGGAACGCATCATCTACAATCAATTAAAACGCGCGCGACTGAATCCGCGCGAACATACCTGGGTGGCGATGTACTCTGCCGAGCAAACCAACGCGCTGAGAACCCGGTTCGGGCTGGATGATCTGCGACAGTTTCAGCGGCAACTCGTTCAGCGAACCACTCCTGCAGGTGACCAGGTATCCGGTGTGGTGGGCTTTCATGCTGATTATATCTATACTGCGGTGATTCAGTCTGGCGATGAGCACGGGATTGAGCACTGGTTGACATCGCTGAAGAATCTCACAGGAATAACCTGCGGAGAGGAGGATGTGGATATTGATTTCAATATTGGCTACACCCGCCTGGGTGAATCGCATACCGACGCGTACAGCGTATCGAAAACTATAAAAAGAGCATTCTCCGAGGCTGGAAAGTCCGGAAAAATTGCTGTTGAATTGTAATTTATGCCAAAAGTTGTTCTAATTATTGTAGACGGACTTGGTGTGGGGGCTCAGGAAGACGCCCATGAATATCGTGATGCGGGCTCCAACACGGCCGGTCATGTGAGCGCCCTGACCCGGTGTATGCTGCCGAATATGGAAGCGTTAGGTTTTGGCAACATCATTCCTTTGGACAGCGTGAACCCGGTACGCACTCCGCTTGCCGCCTGGGGAAAAATGCGGGAAGTCTCTGTCGGGAAAGACAGTACAACCGGACACTGGGAGATCGCCGGAATAACGCTGGACCGAGCGTTTCCGGTTTATCCGGATGGCTTTCCTTCAGACGTAGTTGAAGAGTTCTGCAAAAAGGCCGGAGTGGAGGGTATTCTGGGAAATGCACCCTACTCAGGCACGGACGTCATCGATAAATTCGGGGTTGAACACCTCAAGACGGGTAAGCCGATAGTTTACACCTCGGCCGACAGTGTATTTCAGATAGCCACGCATACCGATTGTATTCCACTTGATGAGCTCTATAGACTCTGTCAGATCGCCCGCAATGAAGTCATGACCGGCGAGCACGCGGTCGGCAGGGTAATTGCACGACCTTTTGCCGGAGACCCCGGTCAATTCTACAGGTTGTCTGACCAGCGTCACGACTACTCTCTGGCCCCTCCGTACCCCAATCTCCCGGAATATCTTTTAAACGAAGGAGTTGCCACCTATTCGGTAGGTAAGATTATTGATCTGTTCGCTGAGCGCGGGTTCAGCCAATATCGAAGAACCAAGAGCAATGCGGAGGGTATTGCGCAGCTGCTGAACGTGATGCAGGCTGTAGATGATGGTTTTATATTTGTGAACCTGATTGATACGGATCAACTCTTCGGGCATCGCAATGATCCGGTGGGTTACGGCCATTCTCTCGAGGAATTTGACCGTTCATTGCCTGCCATTCAGTCGAAAATGGGTCCGGATGATGTGCTGATAATCACGGGTGATCATGGCAACGATCCAACCTTTCCGGGTACTGACCATACGCGGGAGTTTGTGCCCTTGCTGGTGTACCCTGCGCATCGGGCAGTATCGGTTTCTCTGGGTGTGCGTTCTTCATTTCGTGATGTTGCAGCCTCTGTTGCAGCGGTGTTTGGCAAGGAAAATCCATTTGAGGGCGTGAGTTTCCTAAGCCCGTAAATTCTGTCGAACAACCCTGTCGTACGGGCGTATAATCAATGGAATATTACGGGTAAAGTATGTACTTTCACCGCAGTATGAGGAGCGACCGGTGCCTGCCGGTCAATGCTGTTCTCAAGAAACCGGAACCTGATGGAAACTGCCGTGGCTAAAAAGAAGAAAGAAGCAAAAAATCCGACCCCGTCTGGCATCTCCACCCGCGAGTCGCAATCGTTGGATCGTTACTTGCAGGAAATTGGCAAGGTTTCGCTCATAACACCGGATGAGGAAGTTCGACTGGCCAAAGAAATTCAGGCCGGTAATCAGGATGCCCTGGAAAAGCTCACCAAAGCCAACCTGCGCTTTGTGGTTTCGGTAGCAAAACAGTATCAAAATCAGGGACTTTCACTTGGTGACTTGATTAACGAGGGAAACCTGGGTCTGATTAAAGCTGCCAAGCGCTTCGACGAAACGCGTGGATTTAAATTTATATCATACGCTGTATGGTGGATTCGTCAGTCCATACTGCAGGCACTGGCCGAGCAGAGTCGTATCGTCCGGTTGCCTCTTAACCGGGTGGGTGCACTCAACAAAATCGGGAAAGAACTCTCCAAGCTGGAGCAGAATTATGAAAGAGCGCCATCGGCCGTAGAGCTGGCAGAAAGCCTGGGTATGACCATTGCGGAGGTATCCGATACGCTTCGGATTTCAGGCCGGCACCTTTCGATGGATGCACCGTTTGCCCAGGGAGAAGACAACAGACTGCTGGATGTCATTGAAAACGAAGAGACACCCAATCCCGATAATGAGCTGATGGGAGAGTCGCTTAAGGTAGAAATTGAGCGTGCCTTATCTAAGCTGAGCAAGCGGGAAGCCGAGGTTGTGCGATTGTATTTCGGCATTGGCAGGGAGCATTCCCTTACTCTGGAAGAAATTGGCGAACGCTTTGATTTAACCCGTGAACGGGTACGGCAAATCAAGGAAAAGGCGTTGCGTAAACTGCGGCACCACAACCGGAGTATGGCATTACGTACGTATCTGGGCTGATGACAACCTTTTTTCTGAAAACCCCGGGCAGATCACCCGGGGTTTTTTTATGTTGAAATATGCCTTTTGGTGAAACCGTTTGTCTGAAATGATGAAAATAGTACCATTGCTAACCGGAATTTTGTGTATTGCCTTGACGGCAGGTCTTGCCCGGGGTCAGGGACTGCCGTTTAAGAATTTCTCGATTCAGTCCGGCATGAGCCAGTCGGTCATCAACGATGTTATACAAGATCATGAAGGATATGTCTGGATTGCCACGGAGATTGGACTCAACCGGTTTAATCGTTATCAGTTTGAACAGTATTTTGAAGCCGACGGCTTGTCGAACAACGGCGTTACCTCGCTGTTGCAACTACGCGACCGGACTATACTGATCGGGACAGAACGAGGCCTGGATTATATCCGCCCGGATGGCCGTTTTGAACCCCTTCCGGGCACTCAGATTCTACGTGGCACCAAGGTCAATGTGCTGTTCGAAGATCAGTCCGGTGGCTTATGGGTAGGTACCGAGAATGAGGGATTGCATCACTTTCGCAGCGATACCTACCAGTATTACTCCACAGCGAACGGTCTGGCAGACAATGAGGTGCGGGATATTATCCGGCTGGATGAAGAACGTCTGGCTGTGGCAACTCGCGGCGGGATATCGGTATTGTCAATTACAGATCGAAGCGTAATTCAGAGTTATTATGAGGCCGACGGACTGAGTGAAAACCGGACACGAAGTCTGGTGAGAATGTCGGACGGCAGTATCTGGGCTGCAACCCGAGACGGAATTACCATCCTGAAAGACGGGGAGCTTTCGTATCTGAATGTAGCTGACGGGTTGATTCATCCCCGGGTTACCCGGCTGATGGAAGATGGTAAGGGAGGTGTCTGGATTGGAACCGAGGGAGGTCTCTCGCATTACTACGAAGGCAGAATTTCTAATTTTACTGACGCTAATGGGTTGTCTAACAATATTATCACCAGTCTGATGCGTGACCGTGAAAATAATATATGGATTGGTACCTACGGTGGGGGACTGGATTTACTGGTCAGCGAGAAAATTCAGCATTATTCCGTTCAACAGGGCTTATTGAGCAATCTGACCACCTCGTTCATGGAAGACAGGTCGGGCAGGATGATGATCGGGACTTACGGTGGAGGGATAGCAGTGATCGACGGGTTCCGGGTGCGGAATATTACCACAGCAGATAATCTCATTGATAACCGTGTTTACACCATGATGCGTGACCGGGAAGACAGGGTCTGGATTGGCACGCGTAACGGGGTTAGTTTGATGGAAAACGGTCGGATTTATCCGGGCAATCAATTTCCGGATCTGCCGGATCCGAAAGTTCGGTCCATACTGGAAGACAGTAAGGGTGATTTTTGGGTCGCAACCTATGGTGGTGGCCTGGCAAGGTACACCGCCGGCAGACAGGTTGCCGTTCTGGATACCTCCAATAACCGGTTACCCAACAATATCGTCATGGATGTACTCGAAGACCGTAACGGTGTCCTCTGGGCGGCTACCTATGGAGGGGTTGTCCGCATTGACGGGGAGCGAACGGAAGTATTCAACACCGATAACGGTCTGGCCAACAATAATGCCATGACATTGTTTGAGGACAGTCTGGGTCAGATATGGATTGGGACATTCGACGGGATCAGCATTTACTTTGGCGGACAGCTTCGTACCCTTAACAGCAGTAACGGGTTGCCTCAGCCGGTAGCTTATTTCATAACCGAAGATGAGCGAGGGTTCATCTGGATCGGATCCAATAACGGGTTGCTTCGATATAACCCGCAAATTCTGCAGGAAGACACCGATCCGGCCCGTGTACGTGATATGATCCGATTCAAGCAATACACAACCGAATCCGGGCTGATATCCAATGAGAACATCGCCAACGCTGTGTATACTGCCCGTGACGGGAGTTTCTGGATGGGTACGGTGACGGGTGCGAACCATTTCCGATGGCGTCTGGACCTTGAAATTACCTCCGGTCCCCCCGTTCATATTGAAGAAATGACCCTCTTTGGTGAACGGCTGCCTGCGGGAGCCTATGAGTTTCGTCATGACGAGAACTTTATCGGGTTCAATTTCACAGGACTGGCCTTTGCAAATCCCTCGGAACTTGTCTATGAATACCGACTCCGGGGTGCTGATCAGCAATGGCAGCGAACCACGCAACGCTCCGTGCGCTATACCACCCTTCCTGACGGGGAATACCGATTTGAAGTACGTGCCCGAAACAGTGACGGGTACTGGAGCCCGCAGCCGGATGTTATTTCCTTTGTAATTCTGCCACCCTTCTGGAAAACGTGGTGGTTTGCCGTATTGATCGTGTTCGCAGTGCTGCTGGTAGCCGCCTTTTTGTACAACTACTACCGGATTTCCCGAATGGTTGATCTGGAGCGCATCCGAATCCGAATTGCCAGCGATCTCCATGATGATGTAGGCGCATCACTGACGGAAATTGCTCTGCAGTCTGACTTCCTCCAGGCTATTCAAAAAGACCCGAAGACCGGAGAGTCGTTAAAACAGATCGGGGAAATGTCCAGACGTATTGTAACAACGATGGATGATATTGTATGGTCAATTGATGCCCGCAACGATTCTTACGGAGACCTGCTGGACCGTATGCAGGATTATGCGACCAACGTACTTTCGCCAAAGGGGATTGAACCGGTTTTTCATTTCAGGGGAATTGATTCGCAGGCCGTTGTTCCACTTGAACTGCGTCAAAATCTGTACCTTATCTTTAAAGAATCACTCAACAATGCGGCAAAACATGCAGAAGCTACCACGGTTGAAGTGACCCTTAGCATGGATGCATCCGCATACACCCTGCAAATCAAAGATAATGGTAAGGGGCTGCCTGAGAAGACACGCCCGGGCGGGCATGGGCTTAAAAATATAGCCCTACGTGCTTCCAGAATTCATGCGGCACTTGAATACAAAAACGAAAATGGATTAACCATCACCATCACCGGAAAAAAATAAAAGCCATGTCAGCGTCAAAAAAACAAATCGCAATTGTAGAAGATAACGTCAAAATCCGGGACCTTATTCAACAGTTTCTGAATATGCAGGCAGATATGGAATGCCGAAATGCTTTCAGTTCGGTGGAGAACCTGCTTGCCGTGATGCGTGAAGGCGATATGCCGGATATTGTTCTGATGGACATTGACCTGGAAGGTATGTCGGGGATTGATGGTATGAAACTGATTAAATCCAAATATCCGGAAGTAGAAATTATTATGCTTACGGTATACCACGACTCGCATAAAATTTTTAACTCATTACGATCCGGAGCCAGCGGCTACCTGCTCAAGCATACTTCACTGCCTGAGATTAAAGACGCCATTGATGTGGTTTTACAGGGAGGAGCACCCATGTCACCCCAGATTGCCCGGAAGGTAATTACGCATTTCAGTGAACCAGCAGGCAAAGAAGAGGAAAAACCCGATTCAGGTCTGACTATGCGGGAACAGGAAATTGTGGTTGGACTGGTGGATGGGCTCAGTTATAAGATGATCGCTGATCGCATGGATATATCAATTGACACAGTTCGGGCACACATTCGCAATATTTACAAAAAACTCCATGTGAATTCCAAGGCCGAAGTCATCGCCAAATCGCTCCGGGGCGAAATTTAAAGCTCTTATATATTTAAAAAACAACTGTTTAAGCCGTCATTTCAGCTGTAACATCATGATGTTATTGTAGCATTTGATTTTCAAAAGTATACTGTTATCAAGAAACGTGTATTTAGCAGGTGAATTTCACTGAAATGAATCGCGTGTCTGCTGCGTTACAGTATTTGATAACCGGAACCAAACTAGCAGTGAGGCTCATTATGAAAACAACCCCTACCCGAATTTTTAGTTTCAGCATGCTGGCCATTATGCTCAGTGGTTGTTATACACAACTCGAGGTTGTGGAGCGTCCTGCACCGTACTCGCAACCCTACGAACGGCCTGAACCGAACCGGGCCTACAACCCGCAGGATGAAGTCCGCCTGGATGAGCGGGCCTATGAGCTTGATGAGTTCAGCGAAGACTCCTACTATGCCGGTTATGACGATGGTTTCAGTGATCTGGAAATTTATTACCGTGATTATGATCGTTACCAGCCGGTATCATCCCGTAATGAGTATTCACTAGGGTATAGCGACGGGTATCATGATGCTTCCTGGTCGTACTACCGCAACCGCTTTCATAGCAGATTTTACGGCGGCTACTGGGATCCCTTCTGGTATGACAGCTACTGGGCATTTCACGTAAGTTGGGGCTGGAACCGACCCCACCATTTCTGGCATTACAGTCCGTACTACTATTCCAGTTACTACGGTTACGCTCATCCGGTTTTCTTTTATGGTTATCACAGACCACATCATGGGTGGGGTGGCTACGGCAATACCTGGATAGTATATAATCACAATACAGTCAACAATAACGTGTACCGTGGGCCCCGAAACAGCGGCGTCAGCCGTGACGGCAGGAATGTTGGCAGAGGTGTAGCTTCAACCAACGTACGTGGCGATAACCGTACTACAGTATCTTCCGGATCCCGTAACAGCGGCGTCAGTCGTGACAATACCACTGTGCGCCGATCTCCGGCAACCGAGGGTCGTTCACGTGGTACCGTAGGCCGTTCTACATCGCAAACCGGTCGCAGTTCAGGCCGAACGGTCAGAACGGGAACGTCCCGACCCGGCTCATCCGGAACCGTACAGCGCGGAAATACCGGTCGCAGCTCAGGTACTGTGCGATCCGGCAGAAGCAGATCGGGAAGCAGTTCAACCGAAGGAAGAACGCGTCGGCCCCGCGGAAATGATCTTCAATCGTCCAACGATTTGCCCGTAGTATTACCAGGCGATACCCGTAGCAGGGAGCGTCTGGTCAATACCCGTGATCAACTGCCCCAGCCGCCGCGTACCACCTCCCGAACCGGTATCAATCGATCGTCAGCAGATCAGGGGGTGTACAATACCCGCACTAACGGCAGGTCAGGCAGCGCGGGTTATCGCGAAGAATCGACCCGCCCTTCGGGTATGTACCGAAACGCTTCAACCGGTGTGAGCCGGAATATGAACCGACCGCAGACTTCGTCTGCGACCAGGCAACCCTCGGCAAGACCTGCCCCGACACCACGGTCTGTACAGCCCTCCGCTCGTCCGGCCCCGGCGCCTCGCCCCGCACCTGCTGCTCGTCCTGCACCTGCGCAACGTAGTCAATCTGCCGCAACCCCGCAACGCAGTCGCACCACGGAGCGCAGTACCGCTCGTTCCCGCAACCGCGATTAAAATCCGGCCACATTACTGATTCATTGATCAGGAGCGCTGAAAATCAGGCTCCTACACCCCCACTATGTCTATGAAAGGAACACTGTTATGAAACCGATTGCACTGTTTACCCTATGCCTGATGTTCTGGGTTATGAACCCTTCGCTGGCTGAATCGCAAAACCGTTTCGACGGACTCCGGTTTTCCCAGACCATGCCTTCCTACGATGCAGCCTCCCTCTCACTGGGTGGTGCTACCGTGACCGGTTTTGCAGGATATGGCTCTTACATTCAAAATCCAGCCAACATCGCACTCATCGAACAAAGTCAGTTTTCCTTTGGATTGAGTACGCGGGATGTGCGTGAGTCCAGCACCTATCTTGGCAATACCACGTCTTTCAACGATAACCAGACAGCCATAGGCAATGTAGGTTATCTGTACCGTTTCCCAACTTCCAGGGGGAGTCTTGTTGTAGGCGGAGGGTATACCGAACTGGCCGATTTTAATCGTGCGAGCTCCATTAATGCCTTCAATGAGAGTCACAGTATCGTGGATTTTTTTCTTCGCGATCCCGGCGACCAGTACTTTACTACGGCGTTCAATGCCTTTGCTATTGAGTTTGATGAAGAATTCGAGGAATATTTTAACGTGCTGCGGGCTGACGGAACATTCCGTGGTATGAATCAGTACGCCGAACTGACCGAGCGGGGCCAGCTTGGAGAGTATAGCTTTGTGCTTGGTACCGAGTTCCAGCCCAATTTTTATGTAGGTGCTTCCATTGGTGTGATTGTTGGCGATTACCGATACCGGCGGGACTTTGTAGAAGAGGATTTGCTCGAACGCTATGTGGATGCCCCCTTTGATATAAGCATGCTGCTGACCGAAGACCGCATCAATGCCAGTATTCGTGGTGCGAACGTTCGCATAGGTGCCCTCTACGAGCCGGTTGAAGGCCTTCGTCTGGGAGGAAGTTTTACCAGCCGAACGGTTTATGACATCGATGAGATTTACAGTACGTTCATTCGGACAGACTACTACAGCCTGGATCAGGACGGATTCAACCGTTATGAGGATACTTTTAACGGGGAGTTCAGTTACCGGTTAACCCGACCATCGGTAACTACATTTGGCGTTGGAGTAGGGCTGATTCCCCAACTTGACCTGGAACTCAGTGCAGAGCGTATCAATTACAGCCGTATTGAATTCAACGGACTGGGCCTGACCCAGGATCGCGATGAAAACCGTGCTATCCGGGATGATTTCAACGATGTTGTCAACCTCAGGGCTGGAGCCAGTTTTAGTGTAACTCCGCAGTTTACACCGAGGGTGGGCTATGCCTGGCATCCGAGTCCGCGCAAGGCTTTTGATGGTGATATCGGGTTTCTGAGTGCCGGAGCTACACTGCTGCTCAGTGAAGGGATTAACCTGGACTTTGGTTTCCAATATGCCATGTACAATGATGTGCTGGACATCTATCAGTTCAGTGATGCCGGAATAGCAAGTTCATCCCAGGAGGTCAACCGGTTACAGGCTATGTTTGGTATTACCTTTAATTTCTGACAATAATTGACACACCACAGGATGGTCTGTCAAATGTACGGCCACTGCTTACGCAAATAATGAGGTCGACTGCAACCAAATGAGCTGGCCGGTAATTAAAAAGAATAACGCCCGGACAGGAAGACCTGCCGGGCGTTTCGTTTTAGGTTGGTGTCATAACCAAATTACATCAGCCTCGGTATGTCATTTTTCTATTCTGCGTGGATTTATACTCAACACGGGGGATGTTACATGTCTGACTACACTTGCGGCGGTAGATCCAAGCATCAGGTAGTCCAGACCGGTGCGTCCAATCGTAGATATAACAACAAGGTCATACGGACTGGCTGAATTTTCATGAACAATTGCTTCATGAACCGACTTGAAGGAAACAATCACCCGCGTTTGAACTTTGTCTTTCACGTCACTGAACCAATTATCTTTCATTTCGCCCAATTCTTTTTCGCGTAGTTTTACATCGGCGGCTATGACTGTGTCGGTGTCGAACCCTTCGCGCATCAGAATGTTGATCAAGTGAATTTCAGCCCCGGTTTTCGAGGCAATTTGTGCGGCAAACGGGAAAGCCTTTGTTGAATTATCTGAGAAATCCGTGGTCACCAGGATTCGTTCGATGGGTTTGATGACCGACTTCTCCTCCACCACAAGTACTGGAGTATGGGTAAGCCGGAGGACTTTTTCGGCTACGGAACCCATCAGAAATCGACTGAATCCGGTTCTGCCATGTGTTGTAAGTACGATGAGACCGCAGTCTTCCGCTGCTTCTGAGACGGCATGGGCGGGGTTGCCTACTCCCAGCAGGGGTTTATCCAGCAGCCGTTCGTCAACGTGGTCAGAGGCTACTTCCAGCAACCGGGTTTCAACGGTTTTTTCAACCTGAGTGTAATCAACATTGCCACTTAAACCCACACCACTATAGTAAAAACTATCCATTTCACTCAGCGGAATGTACGCGTGAAAGGGTACGATTTTACCATCGAAAACGCGGGCAAAGTGTCCGGCCGCCTCAAAAGCTTTGAAGCTCAGTTCCGAGAAATCAGTTGGTACGAGAATCTTCATTTTTTCCATAACGGCTCCTTTTTTTCGATGGGTGTATCTATAGAGTAATGTAGTCAAAAAGGGTACATAAATCTTGGCAATTGCTAAACAAATTATGCTGAAAAAGGGCTTTTTCGGTTTTCTTGTATCTGTTTTTATGTGCCAAGACGAACATCGCAGCGGATAGTACAGCAGTGCTGTGCTGATGATTACTCCTAAATCAACCCGAATCGAAGATCAGGCAGGTTGTCTGAGGCAGATCAAAACCCGGACTGCATTAAATGGGCAGAAATGATTATATATTATGAATGATATGAATTTAACGCAGCTTAGCAGTTCGACATGAGAAAAGGTAAAGACGGTGCAAAGACACTCAACCCGGGTACTTATGGTTTAGTGCTCCAACAAAGCGAAAATGGAGTGTTGGTGTTGAACGCCGGTCCGTTGAGGTTGTATTTTCAAAGAATACTCAATGAGCTCAGGATTGCCAGTGAGCGTGCTGATGGCAGTGAATCCGATGCAGAAAATCGTACCTGGTCGCGATGGGCATTGCAACGGGAAGATTTTCAGATTATTCTGAAGCCTGCTATGCCCGATATGCAGGTGGTGGTCAAGCCCGATTCGCCTTTCAGACTGAGTCCGGGTGCCCGGGTGAAGATTTATACCCGAATACCTATCTGGATAACGGTTCATACCTCGATAAATCCGGACCATACCTTATTGGAGGTTCCTGCTGTTGAGCTGAGCCGTACCTGGATTGGCGACCTCACTCATGGTAAACCCGGGTACTGGCTGGAGACAAGAGCCCGTCGGGAGGCCGACTTTGAACAGAATGAAGCCCATCTGGCCGTGGCTACCATGAACATATCCAATGAATCAGGGGAAGATTTACTCATCGAAAAAATCAATGTTCTCGTGGAGCGTCTTTCACTGTTTCATCATGCCGGACGGTTCTGGACGGACGAAATGGATGTGGTGTACAAGGGCTCAAATCAGCATAGTGAAATTGCCATGAGAGGTCAGGCACCTGCTGTTGCCCAACAGGCTGTATTTGTTCGTTCACCGAGATTGCCGATGAAAAAATCAATCGCAGAACGGATTTTCAAAGAAATCAACATCTTTTCATAGGGTAAAACATGATTGAGTTTAGTATCTGGGATTATCTCAACGAAGACTTCTGGAATAATTTTGTTAGGGCTGGGTTGTTTCTGGTGATTTCTATCCCGGTCATCCTGTATTTACGCAAAATACTGCGACGTTCTGTCACCCATCGCTACGGTCCGCATTACGGGATGCTCTCAGCCAAGGTATTTTACTACGTTCTGATGGGCGTCGTTCTCATGGCTTTTCTCACGGAGCTTGGATTCAGCCTGGGACCACTTTTGGGGGCTGCAGGGATTGTGGGTGTAGCCCTTGGTTTTGCCTCCCAGACGAGTGTGTCCAACGTGATTAGTGGCTTGTTTTTAATTGCCGAAAAACCTTTTGAAGTAGGGGATGTGATAACGGTAAATGACCTTACAGGCGTGGTATTATCCATCGATACGCTCTCTATCAAAATCCGCACCTTCGATAACCGATTTGTCCGGATTCCCAATGAAATGATTATTAAACAGGTGGTTGTCAACATCACCCGTTTCCCGATTCGGCGTATTGATATCAGTGTTGGTATAGCCTACAAAGAAGATGTAGAGCGGGTACGGAAAATTTTATTCGAAATTGCTGCCGAACATAAGCTGGCACTTCAGGAGCCCTCACCCATGGTAAACATCAGCAGCTTTGCCAATTCATCGGTTGAATTGTTCCTGCGTGTCTGGGTGGCGAAGGATGATTTTTTGGTGGTAAGTGATGAGCTTTATCTGGCCATTAAGCAGCGGTTTGACCGTGAGGGTATTGAAATACCATTTCCTCACGTATCGCTGTATGCCGGAGAATCGACCCGACCCTTTCCGGTATCGGTGGTTGAAAAAGATCCATCTCGTTGATCAGACGGATTAACGCTGTTGTGAAGCGAACCGCTCCCGGAGTCGATCTTCGTTGAGTCTGCTGAACCCCGATAGTTTTTCGGGGTCCAATGATGCCACCGTCATTTCACGCTTGCCCAGAGCTCCGGGGGCACGTGCTGCGTGCCATCCGCCTACCACCATGGCGGCGCGCGCTTTGGTGGCTGCGCAGTAGGTGGTGAGAACCGATTGCGGTGTACAGGCTGCCTTTAGTTTTTCAAACAAGGTTGCCGTCCATAATTCCGGATTCACCTCCGGGGAGAAGGGGTCGTGAAACACGTAGTTGAAAAAACGACTTTTAAATTGGGCATCCTTCACCGTTCCGCGGAATACATCCAGCTGCAATATGCCCGGAAATTCGTAGGATGCTGATTCAGTTTGTAATTGTCTGAATACCGGCAGAAGATGGTTTCCAAGCCACGGATTGGCAAGAAACTCACTGTAATTAAGATTTTTCGCGGTGTCGATACCAATGGGAAAAGCCTCTACACTCTGAAAAGTAACGGTTGAGCTGCTGTTCAACTGCAACAGGGCATCGGCCAGCAATAAGGCATTCAATCCGGTCCCGAAACCAATTTCCAGTACATTAACCGGTTTATTCTTTTGCAGGTCACTGAGGACGCCGGATGTTTCAAAAAAAACATGCAGACTCTCAGCCACAGCGCCGTTCGGGTTATGATAAAATTGACCGAATGTGTCTGAATACAGCGTATGGGAGCCATCACGGCATAGTTCAATACGGGCAGTGGTCATGCGTTTACTCCGGAATGTTCAGACTTGCGTTGCCTATGCCTGAGTGAATCCGAAGCAGGGGTCCGCCGCCATTGATTGTACCCCGAATAAAGCGATCTTCCCGTTCGCCTTCAAAAGGGAATGCCTCATGAAGATCTACGGTAGATCCGTCCATGCGCAGATCGCCGTTTACCTGAGCCGGTACGATCAACGATACATTACCTACCCGCGACTCAAGGTCCATGCGTTGTGTTCCGCCAACTGCGCTTGCGGAAATATTTCCTGCTATGGTACGAAGTTCGGTATTGGCATCCAGATTCTCTGCCACGATGTTTCCGGCCCGGGTACGCAGTGCGATGGTACCCTGAAGCGCATCAGCCCGGATGTTTCCGGCAGTGGTTTCGGCAACCGTCCGGCCGAAAAGGCCAGTCAGGGTAATGTTTCCTGCCGTTGTATTCAGATTGATATCGCCTCCGGTATGGGCTGCTTCAATATTTCCGGCACCCGTTTTAGCAGTGGATGTGAGTGCGCCCTCGGGAATCGTTATCCGGATACCGGCTCGAACGGTGGTGGAGCCTTCGGTACTGTTCCAGAGTCGGGACAGTTGGTCAATCCATGACTCATCCTGCTGGCGGTTGCTGATAAATGCCTGAATTTTTTCCGGCGAGCGGGCGATTTCACTTCGGTAATATCGGTTGAAATCCTGCTCACTCAGACCCTCGGCCAGCCATATCT
This sequence comes from Bacteroidetes bacterium HLUCCA01, assembly GCA_001314545.1. GTDB lineage: Bacteria > Bacteroidota > Rhodothermia > Balneolales > HLUCCA01 > HLUCCA01. The sequence goes on along the minus strand of LIHN01000018.1, from coordinate 96,152 downwards.
GTACGATAATTTCGCTGCCGCTATGGCTGCGTATCTGAATGTGCCCGATGGCTGCATCGACCTCTACAGAAGCCACCGCGAAGGCATCAAATCGCTCTTCTGCAATCAGGGTGGCGGTAGCAGGATCAAATAGCTGGTTAAAGGCACTGTTTTCTGGATTATTGTCCGAGGTGGCGGCGTTGGTAACGGCTGAATTATCAAAGGACCTGGCTGCTGAGTCGGTTTCTACATCACCCGCAGTACCGGATGCACCATTGCGCGGGGCTGTATCGGCTGCTGCATTCAACGCGTCGGGTGCCGGATCTGCCGGGGAAGCTGCAGCGGTTTGATCAACGGTATTCCCCGCCTGTGCGGGTTCAGCGGGTGTGTGTAAGGTATCCATACCGGATGGTTTACCGTTGTGTTGGTCAGCGGAAGCCCGGTGATGCTGCTCAGGCTCTTCGTTCAGTACATTGGCAAGTCCCGGTTCACGCAGATCGGTCTGATTATCGTTCTTACTGGTGGTAAGCCATATCGAAACGGCAATAATAAGCAGGCCAACGGCGGCCATTTCCCAGGAAAATTGTGATTTCATAACAAATAAATTACGTTACTGAGCATGAGATATAACACTCAGTACGTTTGTGCCTGCGGTAAGTTGGATTCTCAAATGCTGGTACATTTTACGTACTTTTGTACAATGAAAATACCAACGACGCGTAAAGGGTACACAACCAATCTGCGAAATTAAGTAACGCTTATGAAATCCAATTTAATCTGGCTGGGACACTCCGCTTTTCAACTGACCACACCTGAAGATAAGGTCATTTACATTGACCCGTTTTTGTCGGGTAACCCCAAAACTCCCGAGGCATTCAAGAAGGTAACGCGGGCGGATTACATCCTGCTCACGCACGGGCATGAAGATCATGTGGGCGATACCCTTGACATTGCCCGTGAAACGGGATGCAAAGTGGTTGGCATTGTGGAACTTATTGCCCTGCTGAAAAAGGCCGGTCTGGCCGAAGATCAGGCCGTTGAATTCAACAAGGGAGGGACGGTGAATTTCGAGGGTTTTTCGGTAACACTGGTTTCTGCCAACCACAGTTCATCCTATGGACTTGCCTACGCCGGTGAGGCCGGCGGACTGATTGTCCGGGTTGAAGACGACGTTACCTTCTATCACATGGGTGATACCAACATCTTTGCCGATCTGGAGTTCTACGGTCAGATGTACAAACCCGATCTGGTGGCGGTACCCATCGGTGACCACTATACGATGGGTGATTTTGAGGGAGCCTTGTGCTGTGAACTCATCGGGGCACCTTATGCCATACCCATCCATTATGGCACTTTTCCGGTACTCACCGGTTCGCCGGAACTGTTTCAGGCACACGCCGCTGAAAGTTCGGACACACAGGTACTCATTCCGAAGCCGGGCGAACGCATTGTCTTACCGGAAGAATCGTGATTTCCGATCTTATTGGGCAGCAGGCCCTGAAGGTGTTCCCGGAGATGGTCGCATTTCGCCGCGATCTGCATCGAAACCCTGAAATCAGTTATAAGGAATTCCGGACAACCGAGCGGATCATCGCCGAACTCGCGGCCCTCGGTTACGAAATCCATCGTCCGCTGCAGACCGGTTGTGTAGCGGTACTCCGCGGCGATGCGGGTGGCAAAGGCGTACTTGCCCTTCGCGCCGACATTGATGCGCTGCCAATGGACGAGGAGGGTGAACACAAGCAGGAGTTTATTTCACAGGTACCCGGTGCGGCGCACTGCTGTGGTCACGACCTGCATACGGCAAATTTATTGGGTACAGCCCATATTCTGGCGTCTTTGAAAGCATATGTTGCCGGTACAGTTGTTCTTGTTTTTCAACCCGGGGAGGAGAAGCCACCCGGTGGTGCGCGATTGCTCATGGAAACAGGTCTGCTGCAAAAACTTGGGGTCCAGGCTATCTACGGGCTACACGCATACCCCTATGCCGGGGTTGGAGAAATAGCCTTGATCAAGGGTCCGATGATGGCCCGACCGGATGAATTTGAGCTCACCGTTCACGGAAAGGGCGGCCATGCCGCTATCCCGCAAAAAACCGTTGATCCGGTAGTCATCGCTGCCCAGATTGTTACGGTACTGCAAAGTATTGTCTCACGTAATGTGAATCCGCTGGACGCAGCCGTGGTGACGGTAGGGAAGATTGCGGGGGGATCTGTGTGCAATGTAATTCCCGATGAAGTTGCTATGCTGGGTACGATCAGGTCATTCTCGCAGGCGCTTTCCACGCAGATCAGTGCCCGTATTGAAGGTATGGCCCGGGGCATAGCCGAAGCTGCCGGGGCGACCATTTCATACAGGTATATTTCCGGGTATCCGGCCGTTGTCAATACCGATTGGGCTGTTGACGCGCTGAAACAAACAGCTGATGGTATACCGGGCGTGTCAGTCGTTACTCTGCCCGAGCCGCTTATGGCCGGGGAGGATTTTTCATTTTATCTGCAGGAGTTTCCGGGGGCGTATTTTTATCTGGGAACCGGCAGCAACGAGGCAGAAAGCAACAGCTGGAACTGGCACCATCCACGCTTTAATGTAGATGAAAAAGCTATGCTGACCGGGATGTCTGTACTTGCCGAACTTGTTTTAAAAACGAAAGCTACGCCCCACCCACCCATAGATGACGTATGAAAATTAGACTGAATAAATACATTGCCGAGGCCGGTATCTGCTCTCGTCGGCAGGCCGACCGCAAAATTGAACAGGGTAAGGTTCGGGTAAATGGTCGGGCCGCCACCCTGGGCGACCTGGTTGACTCCTCAGACCGCATTCTGGTTGATGGAAATCCGCTGGAACACCGGATGCAACGGGTGTACCTGGCCTACAATAAACCGGTAGGTGTTACCTCCACTACCGAGCGGTCTGATCCCGATAATATCATCAAGGCAGTGGGATACCATGGAGGCCGGATTTTCCCGGTAGGCCGGCTCGACAAAGACTCGCATGGCCTCATATTGCTGACCAATGACGGAGATATCGTCAATAATATTCTTCGGGTCAGCAATGCACACGATAAGGAATACCTGGTTCATGTTGACCGGCCCGTCACCGATGATTTCGTGAAAAAAATGTCGGAAGGGGTTTCCATTTTAGGTACCCGTACCCGGCCGTGCAGGGTTATTCAGACGGATAGCCATACCTTTCGGATTATATTGCAGCAGGGGCTGAACCGTCAGATACGAAGAATGTGTAAGGTTTTGGGGTACACAGTGAAAGACTTGCAGCGCACACGTATTATGCACATTCACCTTGAAAATCTGGCGATGGGAACCTGGCGCTTCCTGACAGATAAGGAAGAGGAAGTGCTGATGTCAGAAGTAGGTGAAACGAAAGCTGAACCTGCTCCAAAAAAGGTACATTCCTTTGGCAGGAAGGTTGCTCAAAAGAAACCTGTTCGATCCCCCAAAAAAAACGGAAAACCCGGGTCACGTGCGGCAGCATCAAAGACACGCAGGACCCGGAAATAAGAACAGCTGTTTATGCTGTGGAGTCTGAAAGTCCCTGATGGTCTGTAATACGCTGCGTCAGCGCCATGAACTCACTCAGAATCATGGCTGTAGCACCCCAAAGCGGTACCGAGTGATGGACCTTCCAGTAGGGGACATGGTATGTTTGTCCGCGCAGGTTCCACTCTTCAACGTATTTACGGCCAGGTTCATAGAGATACGATAGTGGTACCTGAAAGGCTTCGGAGACTTCGAAAGGCTCCAGGTGTAACGGGGGCAGGGCGTCAATCCATCCTACGACCGGGAAGATCAGATTCCCGGAATGGGGGACGTGCAGGGAGGTCAGCTCCCCCAGAACATGCGGGGATTCCTCGCTAATCCCAATTTCTTCGCGAGTTTCTCGCAGAGCGGCCATTTCTATGGTTTCGTCCCGTTCTATCCGCCCGCCCGGCAGACTCAGTTGTCCGCTGTGGGATAGAAGTCTGCTGCTTCGCAGCGTTAATGTCAACTCCGTGAGGCCGGACTCATCGTTGTTGCTGAGCAACAGTAAGACGGCACTTTTCCGAACACCGGGCGGGGGTGCAGGGATGGTCCTTCCGGACTCGCCCTCCGGCAGGGGAGCCATCAGAAGCTGTGCAGGTAACCCGGGGAGTGGGCTCTGCAAGGCGCTTTGTACGGATTCTTTAGTCAGTTGCATAAAAAAAGGCTCCGGTAATGAACCGGAGCCTGATCAAAATATCCGCTTTTAATTACGGATGGGTACCGGTTTCGATTTCTTCCACGATCCGTCCGGCGTTATAGACATGACGGAGAGCCTCCAGCATCCCGCGCGCGTCTACGTTTACCGCTCTGGCGCTGCGACTGTCGAGGATGAAATCACTGGATCCCATACCTTCCACATTGCTGTCAAAGGCCAGGCCCACTACTTCGAGGTTGCTGTTCACAACCGGTGAACCCGAGTTGCCGCCGATAATGTCGTTGGTAGAGACAAAGTTAAGCGGTGTGGCCAGATCCATGGTGACCGGCGGCTGACTCCATCGTGCGGGAAGATCCCATTCGGGTTCTCCAACATGGGAGTGATAGCGATTGTACAGGCCGAAAAAGGTCGTAAAGGCCGGTGCTACGGTGCCGTTGTATTCGTAGCGGGCTACCACACCATCAGAAATACGCAGCGAGAACGTAGCGTCCGGGGGCACATCGGTTCCGTATACGGCAAACCAGGCGCGACCGAGCTGGCTGAGCAGTTCCCTTTCTTCCATAGCCAGCTGCTGATAGCGTTGCTGGGCTTCCAGCAGGTTGGGTGCAAAGGCGCTGACCATAGTGATCAGGGGATCACCGGATTCCAGAATATTGCCGGATTCAACCAGTTGCTGAGTACCTTCCCGGCTTGTTAGTACAGACTCCTGCATGATCATGGCGGCGGCCTGCTCCGGAGTGGCACCCTCCAGCATGTCGGCGAGTACTTCATGGTCTTCGCCCAGAACTTCGGTAAACAGGTTGAGCCGGCTCGTGAGCAGGTTGCGGTCCAGGGCTTCGGGTTTGTCTTCAATGGCAAGCAGCCGGTTGCGTAATCCATCCACCTGCTCCTGGGGCATGCCGGTTTGCTTGTAATAATCGTAGAGGAAGGCAAACAATCCGCGCTGCATCACGGCAGATGACAGGCGTGAATTCGGGCTGATTCCAAGTCCAGGGTAGTTGAAGGGAGCCCACTGAATTTTTTCCTGCTGGATTTCAGCGATGCGGTCAATGACCGGAAGGTAGCGTTCGGCCAGTTCAGGATCTTGTGAGAGCGACTGACGGAATTGATTTTCGTTATCGGTTCGTCTGCCCATCAGATAGGGATCCCGCAGGGCGAGAACCTGTCCGCCGTAGAATTTATCGGCATTTTTCAGGCTGAAAATGAAATTCCGAAGGTCCATTTCTTCTGCATTCTCCGGGTCTTCACGGGTGAAGCCTTCCAGACCGGCAATAACATTGTTGATGTAACGGGCCCGGAAATGGTCGCCATAAATTCCACGGTAGGTCAGCTGGGCCACGGTTTGCTGGCGTGTTGTGCTGCCCGGATTCCCGATCAGGAACACTGCGTCACCTTCCTGAAGATCGGTTTTGGCGAAGGGGAAGAAGTGGGGCGAGGAGACGGGTTCGTCGTTTTCGTAGACCCGGTAGAAGGTCATATCCAGGTTGTAGCGCGGGTAGGTGAAATTATCGGTATCACCGCCGTAGTAACCGATTACCAATTCCGGTGCCATAACCATGCGGATATCGGTGTAGCGCTTGAAAGTATATGCGGAGTAGCGACCTCCGTTGTAGAGTGATACAACTTGTACCGTGAGGTTGTCTTGTCCTTCAATGGCGGCATTCATTTCGGTCTGAACGGCCTGAATCGCGGCATTACGCGCAGCGGCGGGATCCTGATCAACGGCAGCATCGATGGCACCGAGAATCTGATCGGTTACGTCACGAATATCGATAAGCTGGTCTACATAGTAATTTTCGATGGGACGTTCATCGGCGAGGGTTTCGGCATAGAATCCTTCATCCAGAAGGTTTTCGCCTTCCAGGCTGACCTGAGATACCTGTCCGCGGGCGCAGTGATGATTGGTCATGACCAGACCGTTGGCTGATACAAAAGACCCGGAACAGTTTGGCAGCCTGACCGCACCGAGTCGTGCACGCTCGAACCAGGCTTCGTCCGGATTGAAGTTGTAGGTTTCACTGAAATATTCAACCGGCGGGTATTCAAAGGTCCACATCCGACCGTTATCGAATATTTCGGAAGGAACCGGTTCAAATACAGGAAGCGGCGTTGTGGTAACTTCTGATGAAGGTGTGGAGGGTTGACTTTCGGTGGACTGTGGGGCGAGGGTTTCTGAGGTACCGGCACAACCTGCACTGAAAAGCAGCAGCAGGAAGGCGAGTCCTTTGAAATTCAGATGTTTCATGTATTTGGTGATATGTGTCTGTGTTTAAAGGGGGGCAATTTAGTAGTCCCCATTACTGTAATCGGAATAATAATTCTCAAGCCAATAGTCCAGCCAGCTAAAAAACTCATTGTGCCAGATCAGGCTGTTCTGTGGTGTCAGTATCCAGTGATTTTCTTCCGGGAAAATGACCATTTTGCTGGGAATCCCCATGCGACGTGCCGCGGTGAAGGCCTGCATGCTTTGTCCGAGGGGAACCCGGTAGTCAAGCTCACCGTGAATCATCATAATGGGCGTATCCCAGTTCTGCACGAAACTGTGTGGTGAATGACGGTCATAACTGACCGGACGGGGCGATTCCCAGTAGGCGCCGTCCATGTCGTGATGAACAAAAAACATTTCTTCAGTTTCCCCATACATGCTTTCCAGGTGGAAGACCCCTGCATGCGCGATGAAAGTTTTGAAGCGTTTTTCGTGGTTCCCGGCCATCCAGAAAACGGAATAACCGCCAAAACTGGCTCCAACCATTCCGAGCCGCTCGTTGTCTACATACGGTTCTTCAGCTACGTGGTCAATAGCGCTCAACAGATCCTGCATGGCCTGTCCTCCCCAGTCGCCGCTGATCTGCAGGTTCCACTCCTGCCCGAAAGACGGAAGTCCTCTGCGGTTGGGGGCAACAACGATGTAACCCTGCGCTGCCATTACCTGGAAATTCCATCGGTAAGAAAAGAACTGGGATACGGTTCCCTGCGGACCACCTTGCGCGTATAACAGGGTAGGGTAGGATTGTTCGGGGTCAAAATCAGGCGGATAAATTACCCAGACCAGCATCTGTTTTCCGTCCGTGGTTGGTACCCATCGTTTTTCCACATTACCCATTTTGGTTTGGGCGAGGAGCTCCTCATTGACACGTGAAAAATTGGTTGCCTGACCGGTTTGAGGATCAACTTCATAAAGTTCAACCGGGGCCGACATGGACATTCGGGAGGCAATCAGGCGCTCCGAATTGCCAGTTCCGGTGATGGCAAAACCGGTGTAGTCATGTACGCCGCTGGTGATACGGCGGATGGGGGTTTGATCTGGTGTTGCGGAAAAATCGTATGAGAACAACTGTACCGTAGCTTCAATCCCGCTGAGAAAGTAGATTTTGTCGCCGGCAGCATTCCATTGATGGCTGTTGACATTCTGGTCGAAATCGACTGAAAGTTCCCGGGTTTCTCCGCTGGACATATCGCGCAGCATGAGCCGGTAACGGTCGGCTTCGTACATGGGAGTTTCCATGCTTAACCAGGCAAGTTGGCTTCCATCCGGAGAAAAAGCGGGGTAGTAATCGTAGCCGGTATTCCCCTCGGTGAGGTTGAGGGTTACGCCTTCGTCCAGTTTGTACAGGTACAGGTCTGAGTCGGTGGAGTAGGCGGCCTCGGCCCCGGACAGTTTTTTGGAGGTGTAGATGATGCCCTTGCTGTCGGGCTGCCAGGTAATCTGGGAAGCTCCACCGAACGGTTTCAGGGGGGTATCAAATTTTTGTCCCTCCATTATGTTTACCGGGTCACCGGTTAGCTGGCCGTCCTGATAGGGGGCAATGTGCAGGTGTCGGTAGGTGCCGTCATGCCAGGTATCCCAGTGCCGGTACATCAGGTCGTCTATAATCCGGACATTAGCCAGTGGCAGGCTCGGATAGAGGTCACCGGCTGTCTGATCCAGTTTGATGTTTCGGGTAAACGACAGATAGGTGCCATTTGGCGCATACTGTACAAATGCAATACCACCATCCACATCGGTTACCTGTCGTTCATCGCTGCCATCGGGTTTGATTTCCCAGAACTGACCGCCCCGCATGAATCCAATCCAGGCTCCGTCGGGCCGCCAGACCGGTGCACTGCCAGTGGTCAGCTCCTGTGCAGGACGACCATCGGTTGGCTGTATCATAACAACGGTTGTGGAGTTGTTCGAGGCAATGTGCATTCGGGTGACCGTGTAGGCCACCATCTCTCCGTCAGGGGAAATTACCGGCGAGCCTACGCGCTGTATGTCAAGCATGCGTACAGCAGACAGGGTATGCTCCTGAGCGGTGAGCTGACCAGCTGTGCCAAGCAGGAGCAGGGTGAAGACCAGAAGTTTGATTTGTTGGTTCATTGTGGGTTACTCCATGGATTGTCGTGATTCAAGGGCGCGCTGGCGGGCAACTTCGAATTCGTTGCCGGGGGTCCAGCTCATCATTTCCGGGGTGTTGGCTATTTCAAAGGCAACACGGAACATGAACCGGGTATCTTCAACACCGCCTGACAGATCCCAGTCCGGATTGAAATTATCCAATACGGTATGGTAGATCTGATTCATCTCGGGCTGGATAACGTCACGGTAGTGGTTTTCGGGCTGACCAATGAACTGCGTACCCATCCTGGTGAACGTAGACGGAACTCCGAGCTGGGAAAAAGCAAAGTGGTCGCTGCGGTAGAAGAAGCCCTGATCCGGATTCGGATCGGGTTCTATGGTTCGGCCTAATTCGCCTGCAAGCCGTTGCATGATGGCATCAATACTGGTTTTGCCCAGACCTATAGAAACCAGGTCGCTGGTAGGACCAAATACATTCAGGCCATCCAGATTGATGTTGGCGCTCATAAATCCAACGGGTACTGTGGGGTTTTGTACAAAGTACTTGGCACCGAGCAGTCCGGATTCCTCCGCGCCTACGGCGGTAAACAGCAGGGAACGTTTGAGTCGGGGTTGAATCGTCTTGAACCCTTTGGCCATTTCCAGCATGGCCGCCACGCCACTGGCGTTATCGAGGGCTCCGTTGTAGATGGAATCCCCGTTCACAGCAGCCCCGACACCAAGGTGGTCGTGGTGCGCGGAGAAAACTACATACTCGTCACGCAATATAGGATCATTGCCCGGTAAAACTGCAACCACATTCTGAGCTGTAATTTCCCGGTTGGTGGCCTCCACGTCAATACTGGCCCGCAGATTACCCAGCGAGACGGGGGTGAAATCCCGGCTTTCGGCCTGGTCAAACAGCTCCTGCAGATCCAGACCGGCCGACTCAAACAGGGCCCTGCTGGCCGAGGCATTCAGCCAGCCCTGTATTTCCGTCGGCGTTCGCTGGCCTTCAGGCTTCAGCATGAAACGCTCCCGACCAAAGCTGTTGGCTACGACGCTCCAGGGGTAACCCGCTGTTGGTGTGGTATGCACAATCAAGACCCCCAGGGCCCCGAGTTCCTGGGCAATTTCATATTTGTAGGTCCATCTGCCGTAGTAGGTACGTGCTTCCCCGTCAAAAATATCAGGGAAGTTGGATGGATCGTTATTTTTTACAACCAAAATTTTACCGGTCAGGTCCAGCCCTTTGTAATCATCCCAGTCTGCTTCAGGGGCTACAATTCCGTAGCCAACGTATACCAGCTCGGCATTACGAATAGCGACTTCGGTCTGATCTTGTGCCGGGGATACGATAAGTTCCGGACCAAAACTAAAATTGTGAACGGTTCGACCGTTTTGGGTGACACGAAGGGACGTGTTCCGGTCGGTTTGCTGAGCCAGTATGGGGAAGTGCTGCACCCAACTGCCGTCAGGCATGCCGGGCTGCAGACCAATTCGTTCAAATTCTGATACGATGTAGTCAACAGCCATTTGTTCCCCGGGTGTGGCCGGTGCTCTTCCCATCATGGAATCGTCAGACAGGGTCATCAAATGGGTACGCAACGATTCCTCGTTGATTTGTTCCAGACCGTCTGAGAGGTCCGGGCCTGAGGAGCAGGATGCAGCAAAAAGGGCAAAAGCCACGGCTGCCAGTGAAGCCAAACGTTTCATGCTATGGATATTAGGTACTTGAGATTATGGTTACAAACATCCAAAATACCTTAAAAATCGGGAAATTCCTCAGTCGGGATGGTGTTTTAGCCAGTAGGTCAGCTGTTTGGGCGATTCCGTTTCTTCGTCGAGATCACGCCAGTTGAAAAGTGATCGTAGCTCCGGCTTCCTGGTGTAGCCACGGCGCAGCCAGAACGCGTCGAGGGATTGATAACCGGCTGGTCTGCGGGGGTGATCAGCCGGACGGTCGACGGCGCAGAAAGTGGTGATTTTATAGCCGTGTTTCCATGCGTGCGCCTCCCTTTCGCGGAAAAATGCCACACCGGTACCCTGACCGCGGTAATCAGCCAGCAAAACCGATTCACCGAAATAGAAAATATCGCTCAGGTCGTAACCGGCCAGTTCAAAAGGCCTTCGGATGGGGGCATCCTCGTCACTCATGGGCATTCCGGTGGAAGCACCCACAACGTCCCGGCCATCGAAGGCGATAACAACTACCGTAAGGTTCGATTTGAGGTACCGCTGCAGGTATTTTTCCTCGTACATGAGATTGCCGTTATACAGGTAGGGAAATTCCCGGAATACCTGTATACGCAGCCGGGCCAGATCAGGGATGTACGGCGTGATGTGGCTGCCGCTGAAGCGCTGGATACGAAGCATGTGATGAATTTTTGATATGGGTTTGCATTTCAGTATCCGTGCTGAAATGCGTAATTTTATATTCTGTATCTAAACTACCACGAAAATATTCGAAATTACTATGGCTATTGAAAGAACACTTTGCATTCTTAAGCCCGACTGTGTACGCAAAAACCTCCAGGGTGCCGTGCTCAAACAAATCCAGGATGCCGGTTTCAAAGTCCTGGGCATGAAAATGATTCGCCTCACCCCCGAAACGGCCGGTGGCTTTTACGCTGTACACAAAGAACGCCCGTTTTTTGGCGAACTCGTTGAATTCATGACCAGCGGTCCCTGCGTGCCTGTTGCTCTTGAAAAAGAAAATGCTGTAGCCGATTACCGCAAACTCATCGGTGCTACCGATCCTGCCGAAGCCGAGGAAGGCACCGTGCGTAAGCTCTATGCCGACAGCAAGGCGGAAAACATTGCCCATGGATCTGATTCCGTTGAAAATGGCCGCATCGAGGTAGCCTACTTTTTTGCAGAGTCTGAACTCATTGCCAATCAGTAAAAACGCAAAGATATTTGCTTAACGTTTCAGGGTTATCGATTTTCAGTGTATCGATAACCCTTTTTTATTTTGTACAACGCCCTATGATACTCCGCCTGAGGCTTCTGCCGGTCTTCGCTGCCATCCTGATATCCTACGCCTGCACACCGGAACCCGGCCCGGAGCCGGTGAGAACCGGAGCAGAGGTTATGCTTTCCGATTATGCCGACCAGCTTGAAGGTCGCAGTATCGGACTGGTCATGAACCCCACAGCCCGCATTCATGGAACGCATGTTCTGGATACCCTGATTGCACGGAATGTCAATGTTGTGGCTTTGTTTGCGCCTGAACATGGCTTTCGTGGCGATTATGGCGCCGGTGAACGGATCAGCGACGGGGTAGATGAGCAGACCGGACTGCCGGTATACTCGCTGTATGGTGAAAATCGCAAACCTACGGCTGCCATGCTGGAAAATGTAGACTTACTGCTCTTTGATATGCAGGATGTGGGAGCCCGCTTTTATACCTATCTGTCTACGATGGGGCTGGTCATGGAAGCCGCTGCCGACCATGGTGTTGAACTGTGGATTCTGGACCGGCCTAATCCCGCCGGTGGAAACTATGTGAGCGGTTGGATTCGTGAACCCGAGCACACATCCTTCGTTGGTGCCTACCCCATTCCTATAGCCCATGGAATGACGCTGGGTGAACTCGCTCAAATGATTCATGGGGAAGGCTGGCTGCAGCAAGAATCCGAAAATGAATTGCAGTTCAAGGTAATCCCCATGGAAAACTGGCGCAGGGATATGCTTTGGCCTGAAACGGATCTGCCCTGGGTGCCTCCATCCCCCAATCTGCCAACTTTTGAGCATGCCTATATCTATCTGGGAACTTGTCTGATCGAGGGGACCACCATGTCGGAGGGAAGAGGCACCGAAAACCCCTTCCTGCTGCTGGGCGCGCCCGATCTGAACCTGACAGACCCGGAACTGCAGGAAATTGCCAACCGGTTTAACCTCAGTATTTCCGATACGGTGTTCACTCCCGTTGAGATTCCGGGTCGTGCCCTGCGACCCAAACATCAGAATACAGCAGTGCAGGGCCTTAAAATTCAGGTTCCTGAGAACGGTTACAATCTGGTAGACCCGGTTGTTTTCGGTCACGAGCTGCTGCGCGTGACGCTCGGTGCCAGTCCTGCATCGCAGACTAATAATTTTTTATTCAGACTTGCCGGAACCAACCGTATTACGGGCTACCTGAACGGTGAATTACAGGCGCCGGATGCATGGCAGGTCGAAGTAGATGCTTTCCGTGCTCAGCGCCAGCCCTATCTGATTTACTAAATGCGTAACGGAGGGGGGTTGCTGGTGCTATTGGCGCTGTCGCACTATTTCGTAGCAAAGCAGCGCTGCACTGACAGATGCGTTCAGCGATTCAACCCGGTTGGCCATAGGCAGGCTTACGGTAAAATCGCAATGTTCCAGTGTTTTCCTGCGGATGCCCTTCCCTTCGCTGCCCACAATGACTGCCAGCGGCAATATCAGATTTTGCTTCCACAGCGGAGTTTCTGCGTGCTGGTCGAGGCCGGCAACCCAGAAACCTGCGTCTTTTAATTTCTGCAACGACTGATTGGTATTCGTTACCCGTATGATGGGAATTCGACCGGCTGTTCCTGCAGAGGTTTTGAAAACGGTCGCATTAACGGGAGCTTGTCGGTGTTTGGGTACAATCACGGCCTGAACACCGGCTGCAGCAGCAGTTCTGAGTATGGCTCCGAAGTTGGATACATCCTCAATTTCATCCATCACCAAAACTACCGGGTTGGTTGCAACAGATACCTGAAGCAACCAATCTTCCAGCTCCATATAGCTGACCATACTCACCTGTGCAACCACCCCCTGATCGTTCACAGCCCCGGCCAGTTCGAAAAGTTTCTTGCCCGGAACGCGCTGCAATGGAATGCGGTTTTCTGAGGCAAGGGCAATTATTTTTCCAAGTCCGCCCCCGGCATTGTCCCGCAGGTAGATTTTTTCCACTTTATCAGGGTCGTGCAGGAGAAGTTCTTCTACCGGATTCCGGCCAAAGACAAGCTGATTTTCATCCATTAGTACGTTGCTCTCATTTCGTTGTAATTCGAGTGGGTAAATGCTAAGTTAACCATACCTGCCGATAATCGATACTTCTTACCAACCACACATCGCTTAACATCATTTATCGCCATGCCGGCTGCATCGCCAAAACCCAATTCTGATAACACAAGTCCCCAAACCAAGCCCCGGTACCGGTCTGACTGGAGAGGCCGGATGGTACTTGCCGCCCGGCGTCGGAAACCGGTTTATATTCTGTCGGCCATCCTGCAGCTTATTTTTGGACTCACCGTTGTAGGATTATCAATGGTTGGACTGGTTCAACCTCTGTGGGTAGCGGGCCTGGTAAATGTGGCCGGTTGCGTAAGCGTGATTCTCAGTGGCTACCAGCTCTATGATGCCCTTGGCAGTGATGGTGGGCACGGAGGACTGGTTTCGCGTGCTATGCACGATGCCATCAACCACCGGAACTAAGTCCGGATAAACGGCAATGTGTGCACAGGGTGCTTCGCCCTGTTGATACGCCGTCTCCGCCCATGAGCTCATTCCCCGGTCTAAACGTTCTGTTCAACGTAGGTTATGGCCCGGTTAATTTGTTTGCGTTGGTGGAAGATCAGCAGCACGTTCAGTACGAAAACCGTACCCAGGCCGTAGTAAACGACATCACTGAGCTGTGTGATACCATAGATAAACGAGTAACTGAAAAAAAGCAGTGCCAGCGCATTCACGATGATCATAATCCAGTAGCGTGACCGTCGCTTGACCAGGGCTTCAAGCATGGTCTGTTTTTCCAGAGACTTAAATTCCTTACCAAGGTGCAAGACCAGGATGGCCTGGATATCATTGGGGTATTCATTCGATGTATTCATGGGCAGAAAATACGAAATTCCTCATTTTTCCGGATACCGGCCTGCTGTCGTTCTACGATTTTCTTCATTTACCGTATTTGGTTTGATAACGGTCTTTGGATGTCCTATTTTTCACATCCATCCACCTCAAACAATTACATTGTGTCAACCAAATATATTTTTGTAACCGGAGGGGTTACATCGTCTTTGGGTAAAGGCATCATCTGCGCTTCTCTTGGCCGACTTCTCACCGCCCGCGGCCTCAACGTCACCATCCAGAAACTCGATCCCTATATCAATGTAGACCCGGGTACCATGAATCCCTACGAACACGGTGAGGTTTACGTCACCGATGACGGGGCCGAAACCGATCTGGATCTGGGGCACTATGAGCGTTTTCTGGACCTGCCCACCTCCCAGCAAAATAATGTGACTACCGGCAGGATTTACTACGATGTAATCAAGAAAGAGCGTAAAGGCGCCTACCTGGGTAAAACCATTCAGGTGGTTCCTCACATAACCGATGAAATCAAGTCCAGGGTTCGCACGCTTGGCGAAACCGGACATTACGATGTGGTCATTGTTGAGGTTGGCGGAACGGTGGGCGATATCGAAGGGCTGCCCTACATTGAAGCGGTCAGGCAGATGCGCTACGATGTGGGTCGACGAAACTCCCTTTCCATCCACCTGACCCTGGTTCCGTATCTCAAGGCTGCGGGGGAGGTCAAAACCAAGCCCACCCAGCACTCGGTGAAGATGCTGCAGGAAAGCGGTCTGATGCCGGATATCCTGGTTTGCAGGGCGGAGGTTCCGCTGGAGCCCGGTATACGCCGGAAAATTGCTCAGTTTTGTAATGTGGAGGTGGAAGACGTTATTGCTTCCCTGGATGCTTCCTCAATTTATGAAGTTCCTCTGCTTATGCTGGAGGAGGGACTGGACCGCAGGGTTATCGAAAAACTGGATATCCCGGATAGGGGGGAGCCCGATCTTCAGGGTTGGAAAACCTTTGTTCAGGCCGTGCAGCAACCCGAATCCACCGTTGAAATAGCCCTCGTGGGGAAGTACGTAGAGCACCATGATGCCTACATGTCTATTGTCGAGGCATTCATTCACGCCGGTGCCGTCAACCGTGCCAAAGTCAGGATTCGCTGGGTACAGTCGGAAGACCTTACAGCCTCCAATGTAGCGGAGCGACTCGGCAAGGTATCCGGTGTGCTGGTAGCGCCGGGCTTCGGAGGTCGGGGTATTGACGGTAAACTCGCAGCTGTGGAACATGCCCGCGTGAACGATATCCCGTTTTTTGGCATATGTCTGGGTATGCAGTGCGCAGTGATTGAATTTGCACGTAACCGCTGTGGTATGGAAGGTGCCAACAGTGCTGAGTTCGATAGCGCAACGCCGTTTCCGGTCATCGATATCATGCCGGAGCAGAAGAATATCAAGAATATGGGCGGTACCATGCGGCTAGGTAAATACGATTGCCACCTTGAAGAGGGTACCCGGGCGCATACCGCTTATGGTGCGGCAGACATTTCGGAGCGTCACCGTCATCGATTTGAGCTGAATAACGAGCTTCGGGATCAGCTGGAAACCTGCGGATTGCGGGTTTCAGGCACCAATCCGGATCGTGGTCTGGTGGAAATTGTGGAAATTCCCGAGAACCGATGGTTTGTGGGGGTTCAGTTCCATCCGGAGCTGAAAAGTACCGTAAGTAAACCCCATCCGTTGTTCGTCGATTTCGTTAAAGCGGCCCTGGAGTTTCAGGCAGACCGGTAGGGCCATGAGCAGCAGTCCTTTCGGAAACAAAGTTCGTGTCAGGGTTTGTGGTATACTGCTGCGCGAAGACACGGTTTTACTGGTGAACCTGAAATCGCCTACCCGCCATGAACCGTTCTGGTCGCCCCCGGGCGGCGGGGTTGAATTCGGTGAACCTATGACCGATGCCCTCCGGCGGGAGTTTATGGAGGAAACCGGTGTAGAAATTGCGGTTCAGCAGTTGCTGTATGTCACAGAATTTGTTCAGCCACCCTGGCACGCCGTTGAGTGTTACTTTCTGTGTACGGCCGCCGGGGCGGATGCCGTCAAGGGACATGATCCGGAGCTGGAAGAAGGTCGTCAGATGATACAGGATGTGCAGTTTGTCAAGGTTTCTGAGCTGGGTACACTCAATCTGATTCCGACATTTCTTCAGAGCCGACTTCCAGCCCTGTTGCAACACGGTTCAGGTACTCCGGAATGGATACGCTGAGTTCAATGCGGTAGTCGTTCATGCGTGGATAGTACGCGGTGGAGGTCACCTCGAAACCCTCCTGCAAGCCAAAAATTAACATTTCTCTGAAGTGTTTTGGGAAGGTGTCGTAGCGGAAGGTGTGATAGCCCAGTTCCAAGGCCTGTCGCATCATGGTTATCAGCAGCGTCCGGGCGTATCCTTTCCGGCGGAATGCCGGCATGATACCTCCCTTTGCACTGTAAAAAATACCGTCGGCTTTGCCATACCCGATTTTGAATCCGGCCCGGATGCCGTCAATACGCAGCAACAGTGCAATGAGGTCGGGCACATCGTACCGGGTAATCAGCCGTTCCTCACGAAAAAGCAGCACGTTCAGGTCGCGCAACTGGTCTAACTCCGTCAGCGACAAGTTGGAAATGTGCAAGTGGGTGTATTCCAACGGGGGATTTAACAGGGGTGATTCCAAGATTAACCGCTATTTTATGTAAATTTTGCTTTTTGAAACGCTGCACCCGAGCAGTGTGTATGTACCATCAGATACCAACGATATTCACGCAAACCAGGCACACGTACCAGACATCCATGCGAATCCGATTGCAGCAACTGAACACCATTGTCGGTGATATTAAGGGAAATACCCAACAAATCCTCACGGCCTATCGCCAGGCCTGTGAACAGGGTCTGGACCTGCTCATTTTGCCGGAGCTGGCGGTAAGCGGATATCCGCCAATGGACCTGCTGGAGCGCGAAGTTTTTCGTAATTCGGTTTACCAGGCCAATCAACAGATTATTTCACAAACCCGTTCAACGGCCCTGATTTTTGGCACATTTACCAACAATCCGGGCAGCGGCCGCAAGATGTTCAACGCTGCGCTGAGCTGTCAGGACGGCCGACTTCTTGCAGAGACCCACAAGACCCTGCTGCCAACCTACGATATCTTCGACGAATACCGCTATTTTGAACCCAATCAAACTTTTGCTCCGGTTGAAATTAACGGGTGTCTGTTTGGAATCACCATCTGCGAGGATATCTGGAACTCCGAAAACGAAATCATCTACCATGTGTATGATGAAAATCCGGCACGTCGCCTGCAGCAGGCCGGTGCCCGCGTTATTGTGAATGTTTCGGCTTCACCATTCAGCAAGGGGAAGGCACCCATCCGACTTAAAATGCTGCAAAATCACGCCCGGAGCCTGGATTTGCCCATTCTCTATGCCAATCAGGTAGGGGCAAACACCGAGGTGCTCTTTGATGGTGATACTATGGCACTGGACCGGCGCGGCAATGTGGTGGCAACCACAACCATGTTCGAGTCGTCCTGCACCGATGTGAATCTTAATACGGACGACGGTACGCTCACGCCCGAAAGTCCTTTTGTACAACGCGATTTCAGTGTTGAAGAGCGCACCTTCAGGGCGTTGGTTATGGGAATTCGTGACTACCTCAATAAATCTGCACTGCCTCCCCGCGTGGTCCTGGGCCTATCCGGTGGTATTGACTCGGCCCTGGTGGCAACCCTGGCTTGTGAGGCCGTTGGCGCCGCCGGAGTTACCGGTCTGACCATGCCCTCGGAATTTTCATCGGCAGGAAGCGTGTCTGATTCACATAAACTGGCCCGTGCCCTGGGCATGAAACTCCATGAGGTTCCCATCGCCTCCCTGTACACGGAGTTTTCCCGGGTACTCGCGCCGCTTTTTACAGGAACACCGTTTAATGTTGCCGAGGAAAACCTGCAAAGTCGCATCCGGGGTGTGCTGCTGATGGGGATGTCCAATAAGTTTGGCAGCATCCTGCTGAATACCGGTAACAAATCGGAACTGGCCGTCGGGTATTGTACTCTCTATGGCGATATGAACGGGGGACTATCTGTGATTGCCGATTTGTATAAAACCGAGGTGTACAATATGGCTAACTGGTTGAACGACAGCTACTATGGCAGGGAAGTGATTCCTGCTGAAACGCTGGTCAAACCACCCAGTGCCGAGCTTCGTCCGGATCAAAAAGATTCTGACAGTTTGCCGGAATACGATGTACTTGACGGAATTCTGCGACGTTATATTGAAGAACAGCGTTCCCGTGAAGAAATTGTCAGGGATGGTTTTGATACCGCTGTTGTTGACCGTGTAATCGGGCTGGTGGATTTAAACGAGTATAAGCGTCGTCAAAGTCCGCCCGGCCTGCGACTCAGTGCCAAAGCTTTTGGCATTGGCAGACGACTTCCCATTGTACAGGGCTGGACCCGTCACGGACTTTAACGTCTCTTTTGGTGGTACCGGCTCCGTATTGGCCGTCATAATCCCTATATTGTCCGGATAATCTTGTTCCGGCAATATGAGGTGCCAGTCACTGTTTCAGTCTGGCAGATCCACTCGAACCAGCAACGATTGTCCTTTTTTCTTACCCCAAAATCTGCATGATGCGTTTTTTACTGTCCATATTTTTCACGGCTGTGCTGGTTGTGCCGGCTTACTCCCAGTTTACAGAGCCCACCACAAATTCTGAGTTTCGTCTGCCCTATGAAGAACCGGTAGACATTCCGTCAGCACCAACCCGCTCGTTTCTCACTCCCTCGGGGTCTTCGGAAGATGCTGAGGAAGTGCTCCAGCGAATGGCCGTAATCTACACCATACACGCTGATGCCCTTCAGGCACTCTCACGTGAAGATCTTGTAGCGGCCGAGGAGCATATTACCAGCGCATTGAGTGCTATTCAGCTGCTTGTTGATGAGTATCCGGAAGTACGGACCAGCAGCCGGCTCACCGAGCTCTATCGCACCGTAATGACCGAATACTACTTGTTTTACGGCATCACCGAGCCCCCGCCCGCCAGTGAAGGCGATATTTTTGCGGTTCTTGAGGAGATGTTTTCTGTTGATGAGAATGCGTTTATCACCGATGAACTGGTAATACCCGGCGATATTGAACTGCGACGTACCGAGGTGCCTCTGATCTTGAATACGCAGGTTCAAAATCAGATTAATTTCCTGGTCAACCGACGTCCTGAAATCATGGAACGATGGCTTGAGCGTTCGGCGGTGTATTTCCCCATGATGCGTGAAATTTTTGAAGAAGAGGGGGTGCCTCTGGAACTTATTCATCTGTCGATGATTGAGAGCGGACTTGTTCCCACGGCAAGGAGTCATGCCCGGGCGGTAGGTCTGTGGCAATTTATTTACGCTACCGGTGCCCACTATGGTCTGGAAGCCAACTGGTGGATTGATGAGCGCCGGGATCCCGAAAAGGCTACCCGGGCCGCGGCGCGTCATTTGCGTGACTTGTACAATACCTGGGGCGAATGGCATCTGGCACTGGCAGCCTATAATGTGAGTCCGCGCAGAATTCGCTACGGTATACGCCGGGCCGGTGGGCAGCGCGACTACTGGGCGATTTTCCCCTACCTCCCCCGTGAAACCCGCGGGTATGTTCCCGGTTACATCGCAGCCACCATCGTAGCCATGAATCCACGCGAATTTGGTTTTGAGCCACGAATGGACGCTCAACCCTTTGCCTATGATCTGGTTGAAGTGCAGGGATCGATTGAATTGAGTACACTGGCCGAGTTTGCCGGAATCACAACCCAGGAATTACGCAACCTGAATCCCGAACTGCTGCGATGGGCAACACCGCCCGGCGAACATCCGTATCCGTTGAAAATTCCGGTTGGAACCAAAGAACGATTTCAGGAGGCGTATCAGCAGCTGCCTGATGCGGCCCGACGGCAGCTTGTAGTACATTCCGTTTCCAGAGGTGAAAATCTGGGTAGCATTGCCAACCGTTACGGGGTTACGGTGCGGGACTTATTTGCGGCCAATGACCGGCTTTCAACCACCATTCATCCCGGACAGCAGGTTGTAATACCCATACCGGAGGGAAGCAATGTAGCCATAGCAGCCAATACGCCTTCAAGGGCACGTACTGCTGCTACATCTTCAGCAAGCGCCCCGGCTCAGTCGGCCTCAGCGCCAGCCAATACTACCCGGCTCACCTACACGGTTAAGTCCGGTGACACGGTGGGGCATATTGCCGAGTGGTATGGAACTCAGGCCTGGCGTATACGCAACTGGAACAATATTGGGAATACTATCCGGGTAGGTCAGCGGCTGACCATTTTTGTCCCTTCAAACAATGTATCCAGCTTTGAAAATATCAATTCCATGACCTTCGCACAGAAGCAATCCCTGGTGCGTGACCGTGCTGCCGGCAGGACCACAACGGTTGCCGCATCATCGCCCGGCAGCGGACCGGAATCCTATACCGTTCGTGCTAACGACAACCTGTGGGATATTGCCCGTGCGCATAACACCAGTGTAGACCGGATTAAACAACTCAATAACCTGCAGTCTAACCGGATTGTGGTAGGACAGGTTCTCCGACTGCGCTAAGACTATGATGAAACCCACCCAAAAACGTGTTTTATGGGCTTTTCTGCTTCTTTTTTCCGTAGTTACGGCAGGAGCGAGCCTTCAGAATTCAGACATTTTCTTTCAGATAAAGCAGAACTTCACGGTATTTAGCGAGGTCTACCAAGAAGTAACACTCCGTTACGTGGATGAAGTTGATCCTCAAACCCTGCTGCGCACCGGCATTGATGCCATGCTTGAGAGCCTGGATCCCTACACAGTGCTGATTGACCAGGCCGAGCAGCAGAGCCTTGAAATACTCACACGCGGCAGTTATGCGGGAGTGGGTATCGAAATCGGAGCCAGAGGAGATCAGATCGTAATCATTGCGCCCATTGAAGGGTATTCCGCAGAGCGTCAGGGAATCCGGGCCGGTGATATCATCCTTGAAGTAGACGGACTGTCGGTTCAGGGACTGACGGTGGATGACATGCAGGCTCTCATTGCCGGTGAACCCGGCTCTGTAGTCACGCTTACTATCCGGCGGATCGGCTTTGATGAACCCCTCGACTTTGTTCTTGCCAGGGAGAAGGTTGAAATTAAAAATGTAATGTACGCGTCCTTCGCCGACCCGGACAGTACCATAGGTTATGTGGCGTTGTCACGATTCGGTCAGAACGCCTCGGTTGAAGTACGTGAAGCCATTACCCGGTTGCAACAGGAAGGATCCATGCAGGGCCTCATACTGGATCTTCGGAATAATCCCGGTGGCCTGATTGACGAAGCAGTTAAGCTGGTGGATTTATTTGTAGGTCCGGAGCTGGAAGTGGTCCGAACGCAGGGGCGGGGACTCGAGAGTACGTTCACGTCCAGTACCGAATCGCCTGCTTTTTATCAGGGGCCGCTGGTAGTTCTGCAAAATAATGGAAGTGCCAGTTCCTCGGAAATTGCTGCAGGTGCGCTGCAGGATTATGACCGTGCCGTGCTTATGGGGGAGCGATCCTTTGGTAAGGGGCTGGTGCAGGTCGTACGGTCCTTATCGTACAACACCACGCTGAAAATAACGACATCGCGGTATTACATTCCCAGCGGCCGATCCATACAATCACCATCCTACAGTCCTGAAAATCCGGATGAATCCATGCAGCTGCCTGATTCCCTGCGAAATGCGTTTCAGACCCTGGGCGGACGAACGGTGTACGATGGCGTGGGCGTGGAACCGGACGTTCTGGTACCGATACCCCGTGCATCCTTGCTTGAAATTGCCCTCATTCAGAACAATGTGTACTTCGATTTCGCCAATGAGTATCGTGCTGCCAATGAGGAATTTGACTACGCAGAACTTCCGGACTCGGTGTTTCAGGCTTTTGCAGCCTACCTGGTGGACGTGGGGTTCACCTACGAGAGCAGGGCACAGCGTCATCTGAACGGTCTTCGGGAATCACTCGGAGCTGATGAACCGGAACTGGACCGGGCAATGAACGTGCTTCAGGACGAACTTACAGACCGGAAAATGGCCGATTTACAGGCGTATCGAGAACCAATTGCACAGGCGCTCTTTGCCGAACTCTCATCGCGCTATTACACGGATGAACAACGCTTTTTGGATGGACTTCGTCGAGACGATCTGGTTTCACAAGCCGGCAGACTGCTTGCAAATCCGGGAGAAGTTGCCCGGGTGCTGGAGACTCCATGATTTCGCCCAAGGCCGACCTGCACTTTCACACAACAGCTTCTGATGGTCGTCTGACACCGGAGGAGTGTCTTCACCTGGCCGCATCGCGTAACCTGAAAGGGCTGGCCATAACCGACCATGATACCATTGACGGTTACCTTCAAATCCGCGATCAGGTAATCTATCCGGACCTGGAACTCCTCGCTGGTGTGGAAATATCATGTAATTATGAAGGTCGCGAGATTCATATGCTGGCCTATGGTTTCGATGCAGACCAGCAGGAGCTAAGGGATTTTATGGCTCAGCAGCGTCATGTACGAAGGAAACGGACCCGTCAGATTATTGAAAGGCTTGCAGCGCTGGGATTTGATATCAGTTTCGATGAAATTATGGCTGAATCCGGAAGAGCCACCATCAGCCGGAACCACATTGCTGATGCCATGCTGCAAAAATCGTATGTGGCCAGTCGAAAAGAGGCCTTTGACCGCTACCTGCACACGGGCGGACCTGCCTATGTGCAAAATGAATATGCCGATGTATCCGATGTGATTGACCGGATTCACCAATGCGGAGGGGTATGTGTACTGGCTCATCCGGGTCCGTACTACATATTCGAGGATTTCCGCTATTTTCTTAAAGCGGGCATAGATGGCATGGAATACATACATCCCAGTCATAATTTTCAGACGCAGAAAAAAATCAAGGACTATGCCGTGAATTACGGACTGCTCCTAACCGGAGGCAGTGATTTTCACGGAATCAAACCTTTTGAAGAACAGCTGGTAGGAACGGTGTGTGTAGACGCCGTCAGGATGGAGAACATTCTGGATCAGTGCCAGGTAAATATGGACAAAAAATCGGATATGGTATGAGTATGAAGGTAATTGAAGGTGATTTCAGACTGGAATCCTGTAAGACCGCCATCGTGGTATCACGATGGAACAGTTTTATCACGGAACGACTCAAAGAAGGAGCTGTTGAGGCGCTGAAACGTCATGGCATTTCAGAAGACGATATTACCGTAGTTTATTGTCCCGGCTCATTCGAAATTCCGCTGACAGCCCGGCAACTCCTGGAAACCGGTTCCTATGATGGTATCATCACCCTTGGAACGGTAATTCGCGGTGCAACAGCGCACTTTGATTATGTAAGCAGCGCTGTGACCAACGGTGTTGCGCGTCTGAATCTGGACTACGGCAAGCCCGTTATATTCGGTGTTCTTACCACAGACACCATCGAACAGGCCATCGAGCGGGCCGGCACCAAGGCCGGAAACAAAGGGGAAGAAGCTGCTATGGCACTGCTGGAAATGGTATCTCTGGGTAGCCGAATCCGGTAGCTTTTGAGTTGTTTATAGCAATATAAAGCCCTAATTTTCTTTGCTATACACTAACTATGCTGAGTATAATTTGGACACACTGACACTGACCAACAAAAAGCAGACGTCTGACGACCGCCTGCTGCAGTCCCGCCTGGGTGAGGAAGGGCGGATACCGCGTCACATTGCCGTGATTATGGACGGCAACGGCCGATGGGCTAAGTCGCGCGGAAATATCCGTTTATTTGGCCATAAGGCGGGTGTTGATTCGGTGCGTGATATCACGGAAGCCTGCGCGCAGCTTGGTGTTGAATACCTCACGCTCTATGCCTTTTCAACGGAAAATTGGGGTCGGCCGATGGACGAAGTTACCGGCCTGATGCAGTTGCTGGTACAAAGTCTTCGCAATGAAACCAGAAAACTCAATGATAATGATATCCGTTTGCTCACCATTGGTCAGCTGGAACGTTTCCCGGAGTCGTGCCAGCGTGAACTCAGGGAAGCCATTGATCTTACCCGGGATAATAAGCGCATGAATTTGTGCCTTGCCCTGAGTTATTCAGGGCGATGGGATATTACGCAGGCCGTCAGGAAGCTTGCGGTTCAGGTGAAGCAGGGCAAAATTAACCCGGAAGACATCAGTGACGATCTCATTACCTCAGAACTCGTTACGGCAGATATCCCCGATCCGGACCTCATTATCCGGACCAGCGGCGAGTTTCGCATCAGCAATTTTTTATTGTGGCAGCTGGCTTATTCTGAATTGTATATCACCAATACCTACTGGCCGGATTTCCGGCGTAACGAGCTTTATGAGGCCATCCGTTCCTACCAGAAGCGGGAACGTCGATTCGGCAAAACATCGGAGCAAGTGTCTACCTGAATCCTGCTACCCTCACCGATTTACGTTCGGCGTGCAATCCAGAGGCCATCTGTCCGTTAAACAGCATCGATAAGATTATCAGAAATTAAATCACACACGTGAATTCAGTATTTTTCGCACCCCAACCACGCCAGGTCCTGATGATGGTTCTGGCTATGTTCATTTTGCTGCCGGCCGGCGCCGCTGCACAGGATACCCGACCAGCACTACCCCGAATTGAAATTCAGGATCCTACCCAAAATCGGCCACGCACGTTTCAGATTGCTGAAGTGGTTGTCACCGGTGCCGAGCCACAAAACGAATCGTTTATCCGCGCCTCGGCCAATCTTAATCCCGGTGAAGAAATAACTATACCCGGAGATCAGATTCCGGCCGCGCTACGCAGACTGTACCGAACCGGGCTCTTCTCTGATGTGCAGATATTCCACCGGTTTGTCACGGTAGCGACAGTTCAGATCGAAATTCAGGTGCGTGAGCAGGCCCGCCTTCAGGAATTCCGAATTGAGGGTGTGCGCCGCAGCCAGCGAAATGATCTTCGTGATGAAATCAATCTCATCCCCGGTTTTGCGATTACGGAATCAGGAAAAGCACAGGCGGTGAATACCATACACCGGTATTACCGTGATAAGGGCTTCCGAAACACTTCCGTTGAGATTGAAACCCTGCCCACCGATACCTTGCGCAATCGGGTAACCCTGGTTTTTAATATTGATGCAGGTGACCGAATTCAGGTACGGGATATCAGTTTCGAAGGAAATGAAACCTATTCAGACCGCCGGTTGCGTCGCGCTATGAAAGAAACCAAGATGAATACCTGGTGGCGACTCGGCCGACAGCTGTTTAAACGTGATGAATACCAGGAATCATTGGATAATCTGCATGCCTTCTATCGCAAGAACGGCTTCCGGGATTTCAGGGTGGTTTCCGATTCCGTTTTTGTATATGACCATAATCGACGCAGACAGGGCATCGCCATCCACCTGACACTGCACGAAGGTCCGCAATATTTTGTACGCAATGTCACCTGGGAAGGGAATACGGTTTTCGAAGAAGAGCAGTTGCTCACCGCATTGGATATGCGCAGCGGCGACATCTTTGACGAGGAGAAATTCGAACAAAACTTGTATGGTAATCAGGAAAACAGTGATGTATTCAGCATGTATCATGATGCCGGGTACCTTTTCCTTAATATTCAGCCGGAAACACGGCCAGTTCCCGGAGATTCATTGGATCTGCACTTTTATGTCATAGAAGATGAAATCGCTAAGGTGCGCCGCGTAACCTTCAGCGGAAATGTGAAGACCCACGATGATGTTGTACGTCGGAACCTGAGAAATATACCCGGTCAGAACTACAACAGGTCGGCCATCATGCGCTCAATCAGGGAGCTGTCAACGCTCGGTTATTTTGTGCCGGAAAACATTCGTCCAGACCTTGACGCTGACCCCGAAAATAAAACCGTGGATATCATTTATTCGCTGGATGAGTCGGCAAGCACGGATAACTTCGAGTTTTCAGGCGGCTTTGGTGGCCGGCAGTTTGGTGTAATTCTGTCAGCACGGGTTAATTTTAATAACTTCTCGGCGCAGAACATGTTTAACCGGGAAGCCTGGCAACCCTTACCCGGCGGTGACGGACAGCAGCTCTCCCTGGGAGTACAGGTAACAGGCAGGGGATACCGTAATTTCAACTTCCAGTTTACCGAACCCTGGTTCCGCGGCCGACCCAATTCGCTGAGCTTTGGATCTTCCTACAGTTTGTATCGGTTCTCATCCGATCGCCAGTTTGAGCAATTTTCAGCAAATATTGCATATGGACGAAGGTTAACCTGGCCGGATGATTTCTTCCAGCAGACCACCATCCTGCAGTATCAGATGTTCGATGTATTCGGTCGGGAAGGGTTCATTGAGCCCGGTAGGGCCGGAATTATTTCGCTGCGTCAGGTGCTGGAGCGAAACTCGTTGGATAACTTTATATCGCCACGAATTGGTTCAAAATTCTCTGTCTCGGCCGAGGTCGCTCCGCCAATCGGACAGCTCCAGGAATTTTATAAAATTCTGTCTTCCTTCCAGCACCATATTCCACTGATTGAAAAGCTTACGTTTACCAATGGGATTGAATTTGGCTACATCGGTTGGTTCGGCGACTCGCAGCGTAGTCAGTTCAACCGATTTTATCTGGGTGGAACGCCTTTACAGCAGCAGCAGACTTTTTATCGGGATAACATCGACCTGAAAGGATTTCCCGGTGGTTTCGGCGGATCTATCAGTCCGTATGTAGATAATGAAGCTGTTGGAGGCCAGATGTATACCAAATACTTTTCCGAAATGCGGTATCCGCTGGTGGCAAACGAGCAAATTCAGTTAATACCCTACACCTTTGCGGAAGCCGGAAATGCGTACTTGAAACCATCCCAGTTTGATCCGTTCAATGTGAAGCGCTCGGCAGGTTTTGGTATGCGGGTATTTCTGCCCATTCTCGGGCTGGTTGACCTGAGTTACGGGTACCGATTTGACGGAATACCGAACACGGCAATTGAGCCGGGTCGGTGGGAGTTTCTGTTCAATATAGGAGCACCGTTCTGATGAAACTACGTGCCGTACTTATAGCTATGGTTCTGATCGGGTCTGTTATACCGGTACAACTACAGGCGCAGAATCAAAAAATCGGGTTTATCGACTCGGAGTTTATCTTGTCCAGAATGCCGGAATACGCCGGTCTGGAACAGCGCCTCAGGGCCCTGAGCGATGGTTGGCGCGAAGAAATTGAAGAGATGGAGCGTGAGATAGATCGACTTGAACAAGAATTTACGGCCCGGGAAATTCTATACACCGATGAAGTCCGCCAGCAAAGGCTCAATGAAATTGAAGCGAAAAAAAACGCTATGAATCAGTTTATCAACGCCCGATATGGTCCGGAGGGTGAGTATTTTCGTCAACAGCAACAAATTCTGGAACCCCTACAGCGTCGGATTATGGAAGCTGTTGAGGTGGTTGCCGGGCGTGATAACTTTGATTTTGTATTCGACCGCTCCGGAGATTTTCTGTTTTTATACACCAGTTCACAATGGAATCTGAGTGAAGACGTTTTACTGGAGATGGGTATTCAGATTAATGAGTAAAGCATAATTGCGGTTTAGTTGATATTTTCCACACCGTTTAACACCAAAACCAAACATATGAAACGAAAGATTACTATGCTGGCAGTGCTGATGCTGGGGATCGCTGTCACCAGCAGCTGGGCGCAGATCCGCATCGGATATATTAATCCGCAGGAGGTTCTCCAGCAGCTGCCCGAAAGACAGGCTATTGAACAGCAGCTCGCCGAACTTATCGAGGAAAAAGAGGCTGATTTCAGTGCCAGGGAAGAAGCTTTTCTCGCCCGTGTGCGTGAAGTTCAGGAACGCGTAGAGGCCGGAACCATCAGTGATAGCCAACTTGAGACCGAAAGGGCCAGTCTGGAAGTTGAACAGGAAGAGCTTACCGAACTGGTACGCTCCCAGCAGCTGGACGTACAACGACGCCAGCAGGAGCTTTTACAGCCAGTTCTGGAATCAATAGATCAGGCTATCGAAGAGGTCGCAACCGAGCTTGGATTGGCCTATGTACTTAACGAGATGACCAGTGATGGCGAAATGATTCTTCTGTTTATTTCCGCCGAGGGTGAAAATACACTGAATATAACCGGCAGAGTTGCTGACAAACTTAAATAACTACCTGAAAGTCAAAAGATTATGAAAAAAATACTTTTCCTTAGCCTTATCGTTGTTGCTGTAACGCTGGGTTGGAATACCAATGAAAGCCAGGCTCAGTCCGACGAACTGAAAATCGGTTACGTTGACCCGAACAGCATTCTGATGCGTATGCCGGAGATGGCAGCCATCGAGCGCCGGTTGCAGAACTTTGCCGACCGTAAGCGTCGTGAGTTTATGAGTTTGCAGGAAGATCTGCAGGCTCAGTCAGAGAACCTGGAGGCACGTCGATCCGTTATTTCAGCCGAGGCCGTAGCCCGTGAAGAGCAGCAGCTTACTGAAGCCTACGTCGAACTGCAGGAATTTGAACAAAATTACTCCGTTGAACTGCAGCAGCAACAGGCTGAACTGATGGGACCACTTCTTCAGCGGGTTCAGACTGCTATCAATGATGTGGCAGCAGAGCTGGGATTAACCTATGTGCTGAACACCATGACCAATAATGGTGATTTCATTATTCTGTATGCATCTCCTGAAATGCAGGAGAACTACGATATTACGGCCCGTGTTGCCGATATACTTGAGCTTTAAGCGGCTTAGCTGAGGCTTTTGTTTCTATGGCCTGTCCTGCTTCTTCGGTCGGACAGGCCTTTTTTTTGCCTGAAAACGGGACGCAGATCTGTGAAAAGGACGGAATATGCTGCGTTGCAACATACAGCGTATAATTAATCGGTCGTTCTAAAGGGATAGGGCTGCTTACAGCATCTTTTTGCGGCGGTTGCGGATATAGTCTTCAAAAATATACCCTCCCAGCTCATCCAGGCTGGCGTAATAGGCCCGACCTTTATTTGCTTCGGTCAATTCCCGGACAAATCCTTGTAAATACGGATCACTTGCAATCATGAAGGTCGTAATGGTAATGCGTTCTCTGCGACATTTCACGGCTTCATCCAGTACACGGTTAACAATTTTACGGTCCAATCCGAAGCTGTTCTTATATAAACGGCCTCCCTCAAACATAGCGGAGGGTTTACCGTCTGTGATCATGAAGATCTGTTTATTGGCAAATTTTTTGCGCTGGAGCATGTGTCTTGCCAGTTCAAGTCCGGCCAGGGTGTTGGTGTGAAACGGACCAACTTTCAGATAGGGCAGGTCTTTGACGCTGACCGGCCAGGCATCGTTTCCAAAAGCAATGATATCCAGGGAGTCTTTGGCATATTGATTCATGATCAGCTCCGACAAGGCCATAGCAACCTTCTTGGCCGGAGTGATTCGGTCTTCCCCATACAAAATCATACTGTGGCTCAGATCAATCATCAGTATGGTCGAGGTTGAAGTATGATGATCCGTCTCATAGACCTCCAGATCATCTTCCTGCATTTGCATCTGGTCAATGGAACTGTGTCGCAGCACATTCATCAGGGTAGAGGTACTGTCGATATGGGTAATATCATCGCCGAACTGCCAGTTGCGGGTTTCCGGCTCGCGTTCCGTGCCTTTACCGGAATACGTGGTTTTGTGGCTCCCATCCCCGCCTTTTTTCAGGCCTTTAAATATTTCTTCCAACGAACGTTGCCGCAGAGAACGCTCTGTTTTTCCGGTAATCTCCACCTTGGTGGTATCTTCATTGTATTTGAGATACCCGCGGTCTTCCAGATCTTCTATGAAATTACCCAATCCATAGCCATCGTCCTTCGGGGCCAGATTGTGGATTTTATCGAGTTCGGTCAGCCATCGCAAAGCCTGTCCTACATCGCCGCTGGCAATCATCAGCAATTGCTGGAAGATATCAAAGAGCCGGTCGAAGGCTGGTTTTTTTCCGTCTGCTTTTGACGGATCAAATGCGGAGTAGTGAAAATGCATGTGTTCCTTGGTTTCTGCCAAAAACAGACATTGTTTGAACATCGTTTCAGCGTTGTCGATTTAAATAGTTAACTTTTTTGTATGGCAGTACAGAAAATTATTTCACCTGAAGCCTTCGAAAAACCTCTGTGGGAGCAGGGATTCACCCGGATTATGGGGCTGGATGAAGTGGGAAGGGGGTGTCTGGCCGGACCTGTGGTAGCTGCGGGAGTGATCCTTGACCCTGATACGATCCCTGACGGAATTTTCGACAGTAAGCAGGTTTCCCTGAAAAAGCGGCTTCAGCTGAGTGAACAGATTAAAGCACACGCAACTTACTGGACCATTCAGGTTTGCTCGCCGGCCGAAATCGATGAATACAATATTTTATGGGCATCACTCAGGGCGATGGACAGGTGTGCCTCAGCGACCGGTGCTCAACCCGACTACCTGCTGGTGGATGGGAACCGATACCTGCCCGTGCTGCTACCTCATCAGTGTGTGGTCAAGGGCGACAGCCGATGTGTGAGCATAGCTGCTGCCTCCATCCTGGCTAAAGTTTACCGGGATGAGTTGATGACTGCCTTGCATACTTCGTATCCGGAGTTTGGCTGGGATCGGAACGTGGGGTACCCGACCCGCGAGCATTACGATGCGCTGGCTTGTCACGGCATTACACCCCTGCACCGAAGGTCGTTCAAGCTGCGGACATCATTGGAATACCCGGATAAAGATCGGTCGAACGGCTTGTCCTGAACCTCCAATAAAATCAGCGGTTATTTCAGCAAGGTCAGTACATCCTTTATATCCCCAATCCGGTTTTTGGCAGCCGGCTGGTACACATGGTGTTGAGTGGTGAAGCGCACAATCCGGCCAGGTATCACCAATCAGGCAAACAAGCTCATTTCCCGCTGCCTGAAATGCAAGTTCAGGCATACCGCCAGCATAATGCTGTTCGACAAGAAAGAACTGCCTCCGTAGCTTACAAATGGCAGGGGTACCCCAATAACCGGAACCACTCCCATCGCACTGCCCAGATTGACCAGTATATGGGTAAACAGAATCGTGACTACGCCCACAATGACGAGTTGTGCGAAGGGGGTTTTGATACTTACGGCATTACTCAGCTGTCGCATAAGCAGCAGCAGCATGGCCATAATTGCCAGCGAACCGCCAACCAGACCGAAATCTTCAGCTATGACACAGAAGATGAAATCGGTCCATTGTTCGGGTAAAAATCGCAGTTGGGTTTGCGTTCCCTGCATAAATCCCTTGCCGTAAATTCCACCTGAGCTGATAGCTGTTTTGGCCTGAATGATGTTCCATCCTGCCCCTTGTGGATCCTGAAACGGGTTGACAAACGCTTCGATGCGATTTTGCTGGTGCGGTTGCAAGATTTCGGTCAGGGCAAAGTTTACCGAAACAACGAGCAGGAGCCCGAAGACCAGGCTGGTCAGCCCTAACCACGGACGTTTCTGCAGCAAATAGATTACAACGGTCAGTACGAGGGTTGCAATGACACCATACTGCCAGTCGATGATACTCAGATACCCGATGATAGCCGGTGAAATCATAAAAAGGGCTATACCGTAGGGAAGTCCGGAAAGGAACAGCATAACCGGTATCAGCGGGATGAATATCAGAGCCGAACCCGTATCATTCTGCAGCATGATGATGATTACCGGCATGAGGATCATGAAGGTGGCGATAATAGCCGATTTCAGATTCACTGCCTCGATGTTTCTTCGGGAAGTCAGGTAATTGGCTACGGCAAGAACCGTGGCAATTTTCATGATTTCGGAGGTCTGAAACCTCACGCCGCCGAGCTGCAGCCAGCTTCGCGCTCCGTTAACCTCGACACCGAAAAACAGCGTACTTACCGTCAGCAGAAGGGCTATCGCGTAAATCAGATACGCCAGCTGCTGAAAACTGCGTGGCGATGTGAACTGTATAAAAACAATCACAATCACAGATAGCGTGACCCAGGTTAGTTGTCGGGCGAAATTATCCTGGATATGGGCTGGCAGAAACTGGGATACCGGTCCAAGAGTAGCCGAATAAATACCCGCCAGACCGAATGCCGTAATGCTCATCCAGATCAGGATGGTTAACCAGTCAAATTCTTTGTACCAGGTCTTGTTCATCGTTCAATATCGCTGTCTCGGGGTACAAAGTTGAGCATCATATCAAACAGATTGGATCGTAGAATTTCTCCATTCATGTACTGTTCAATCAGCAGGGACGCCACGGGTGCGGCTGATACAGACCCAAAACCTCCATTTTCAATGATAACTGCGACAGCTATTTGTGGATTATCATAAGGTGCATAGGCTATGAACCAGCCGTGATCGCGTCCGTGCGGATTTTGTGCCGTCCCGGTTTTGCCAGCCGTGGGTACCGAGGCGAGATTCGCATAAAACCGTCCGCTTCCCTCGGTCACAGCTCTCCGCATTCCTGCCCGAACCGGTTCCAGGTCTTCATCACGGATCCATTCAATACGTTGCCTGCCGGGATTTGCGAACTCCGTTTCACCGCTATCATAGTGTATAGCCCGTACAAGATGTGGCTGAACCCAGTAACCGCCATTGGCTATCTCAGCAGTTGACAAGGCCATTTGTAGCGGGGTGGCCGATACCACACCCTGGCCCACACCCAGGTTAATCTGATCACCCAGGCCCCATTGACGTACTCCAAAAATCCGGTCCATCTGGGTACTGTCAGGTAAAATGCCCGCCTGCTCCGATGGTATATCAATTCCGTTAATTCTGCCAAGTCCCATTTCACGGATAAGTCGATGCCACTCATTGAGTCCGATGGTATTGGCAACCCGGTTCATCATGTGAAAGAAGTAGGTATTACATGAATTCATGATGGCTTCCTCCAGATCCTGGTTTCCATGTATGGCAGTACACCGGTACAGCCTGCCACGTACGTAACCCCCATTACAGAAAATGGTGGTTTCAGGTGTTATAAGACCGGTACGCAGACCGAGGAGTCCCATGATGGGCTTAAAGGTAGAGCCGGGTGGCTGTCGGGTGGCAATAGCTCTGTTGAACATTGGTCGTGTACTGTCGCTGGTCACATAGGCAAGATATTCCGGATCGACCCGGCCCGACATGCGGGCGATGTCGAAATCCGGTGAGCTGACCAGGGCCAGGATTTCTCCGTTGTTGGGGTCCAGTGCGACCAAACCACCGGTTTTGCCCACCATCAGTTGTTCGGCAATACGCTGAAGGTCGGCGTCCAGGGTAACCTCGAGATTCGCACCTTTTACGGGTGCCAGATCCAATATACCCTCGCTATAGTTTCCGATACCTTGTCCGAACGCATTGACACGTCGAAGCTGGACACCGGTTTCCCCGCGCAGATACGATTCATAGGTTCTTTCAATGCCGGTTCGCCCCGCTTTGTCGCCGAGGCGATAGATATTTGTGGTACGGAAGTCTGCATCACTGACTTCACGAAGATATCCGAGTACGTGGGCTGCTTTTACATTGGCGGGGTAAACCCGTTTACTTTCAATCTGATGCGTAATACCCGGCAAGCGCCAGATATTTTCTTCAATACGCGAAAAAACATCGAATTCAACTTCTGAAAACAAACGTGATGGACGATGCCAGGAAAAATTTTGGGCTTGCTGAAGGGCATCCTGAATGTTTTCCTCACTCGTTTCCATAAGGCTTGCAAGCAGGGGAATATTGCTTCTGTCGAAGTCAGTTGGTGTAACATAGATGCTGAAAATCGGGGTATTCTCAACAAGCAAAACCCCGTTCCTGTCGTAAATCAGTCCGCGGGAGGGATTCACGGTTTCCCGGCGGATACTGTTACGCTCCGATATGGGATTGTACGTATCATATTCAAATACAGTGAGTTGAACCAGTCGACCCAGGAAGAGTACAAATACCAGGGCGATGATAACCTGGATGATGCGGAGTGACGTTCGTAACCTGCGGGAGCTTTCAGGATGGGTCATGTACGTAGTGGTGGGCCGGCCTAATTTTGTTCGGACTTGAAAAAGTAAAGAAATGTGCCAACAATTGTTGTAAAAACGGTGTTTCCTATCAGAATTTCCCAAAAATGTGCCATTGTAGAAAGGCTTTGAACAAAAGCTGAAACTCCCAGGAATACACCGTTATGAAAAAAAGTCAGTACCAGCATAATCAGCAGAACCTGGGCGGCCTGCGGTTTTGATTCTTCCGGTCTTGGTATAAGCTGGTAGAAGAGCATTACAGTCAGAACCTTAGCAAACATATGAAGCCCCCACAAATCCAGAAAGGCGTCGTATGCCAGTCCGAAAACAGCAGCTATAATCAGGCTTCGGGTGCGGTCGAAGTAGTGGGCAAAGAACAAAACAAAGATGAAAACCATATCCGGTTCACTGCCAAAAATCTGAAGGTGCCTGAAAATAATGACCTGCCCTATGAGCAACAGGATTCCGGTGATTAAATACTTGAAGATACTGGTCCGCATCAGAAGAGCACCTCATACTCCTGAACCAGGCTGTCAACTTCCGTACTGGGTTGATACAAAATAAGAAATGCCTCGGTCAGACTATTCAGATTAACAAAAGGTTCAACGAATATTATCTGAGTATCACGACCCGGTTCCGGCTGGCTTCCGGTGATGGTCCCTATGGGGATGTTGGCCGGAAAGGTGTTGCTCAGTCCGCTTGTTTCTACAATCATCCCTGGTTCAACGCGGACGGTCTGGGGGACGTAGTTCAAAATGAGGGTATCATCGCTGCCATTCCAGGAAATCATGCCGTAGGATCGGGAGCCTTGTATCCGTGCGCTGGCCCGGAACAGATTGTTGTGCAACGGCATAACCTGGGCGTACGATGACCCGGCGATGACAACACGTCCGATCAGGCCACTGGCATTGACCAGAGGCATGCCCGTTTGAACACCGTGTGAGCTTCCACGGTCAACCGTAAGCATATTTCGTAGTCCGGTCAGACTTTTCCCGGTTATACGTGCCGAAAGCAGGGGATACTCCGGAGCGCCGTTATCGCGGAAATTCAGGAGACTTCTGAGCTGGGTAATTTCTTCGTTGGCTGAACGTAGCCGGCTGAGTTCATCGCGCAGTCGAATGTTTTCGCGTTGGAGTTCCTGATTGGTTTGCAGGGCGGTGCGATAGACGCGCACGGAAGCCAGGGGCTTTTCCATGTAGCTCAGGGCCGTCATGGCCATAATCCGGGTATGTTGAAGTCCACCGTCGTGACGTGCCACCATCAGGGCAATGGCAGTTACCAGAAATATTGCGGTGAGTATGTGATCTCGTGCATTCTCAAGTTTTCCCAGGAGGAACGGCATTCGCGGCGAATTCCCTTTAGCTGATTACAGAGCGGTAGTAGTTTAGGTTTTCCAGAACATCGCCGGTGCCCCGTACCACTGCTGTCAGGGGGTCTTCGGCAATATGGACAGGCAGATCTGTAGTGTCCCGGATGAGCTTGTCAAGGTTTTTGAGCAGGGCGCCCCCACCCGTGAGCATGATGCCACGGTCCAGAATATCGGCCGAGAGTTCAGGTGGCGTCTGCTCCAGACTCTGGTTGACCGATTCGATAATGGTGTTGACAGACTCAGCAATGGCTTCGCGTACCTCAACGCTGGAGACGGTTCGTATTCTAGGTACACCGTTAACCAGATCACGACCTTTAGTCTGGATTTCAATTTCTTCATCCAGCGGAGCTGCAGAACCGATCATGCACTTGACCTGTTCGGCTGTGCGCTCACCAATCAGCAGATTATGGTTTCGACGGAAATAGTTGATGATATCGTCGTTGAGCTCATCCCCGCCCAGTCGGACCGACTGAGAATAAACGATACCAGACAGTGCGATGACGGCGATTTCAGTAGTACCCCCGCCGATATCAACAATCATATTACCTACGGGTTCATGTACATTCAACCCGATACCAATGGCTGCAGCCATGGGCTCGTCTACCAGGTAAACATCTTTGGCTCCGGCCCGTTCGGCACTGTCGCGTACGGCGCGTTTTTCAACCTCGGTGATACCGCTGGGCACGCAGACGACCATTTTGCGGGTGGATGAAAACCATTTCAGTTTGACTTTTTTGATCATGCCCCGGATCATAAGCTCAGCTACCTCGAAATCGGCTATCACACCGTCACGCAACGGACGAACTGTACGGATGTCTTTGTGTGTTTTTTCGTGCATCAGCCGTGCTTCGTGACCAACGGCTACTGCCTGATTTTGGGAATTAAGTGCTACGATGGAGGGCTCATTCAGTACAATACCCTGTCCCTTTGCGTAAATCAATGTATTTGCAGTACCTAAATCAATTGCAATATCGGTGTATAACCAGTCGAGCAGTCCGCTCGGGCTGTTTCTTTTTCGTGAATTCAATTCAGTACTGTTGGGCATGTCGGCGTTTTATGGGGCGATAAAAAAATAGTTAATACAAGGTAATAATTTACAATTTTGTTGATGCACTTGCGAATGTTAAATCTTGCTTTTTTCAGTGCCTGAAATGCCGGATTCCGGTAAAAATCATAGTAAGCCCCAGTTGGTCTGCCGCATCAATGACCTCCTGATCACGAACACTGCCTCCGGGCTGGATAATAGCCGTTGCACCGGCTTGTGCGGCGGCCTCTACACCATCAGCAAATGGGAAAAAAGCATCACTCGCTACCGCAGAACCATTCAAATCCAGTTTGTTTTTCATCGCCTTGGCCACGGCCAGTTCGGATGCATCCACCCGACTGGTTTGACCGTTTCCAATACCCAGGGTTTGTCCGTTTCGGGCAAAAACAATGGCATTGGATTTTACGTGACGAACGATTCGCCAGGAAAAGACCATATCCAGGTGTTCCTGGGTGGTGGGCTTGCGACGGGTCACGACGTTCCAGTCGGCGGTATCCAATCCTGCGGTGTCGGCATCCTGAACCAGCAGACCTCCGAACAGGCTGCGGACTTGTTTTGCTGCGCTGGTATTCTGGTCAAATTTTGCCCGGATAAGTCTTCTGTTCGATTTTTTCTGCAGGAGCGTCTCCGCCTGCGGGGTGAAGTCGGGCGCGATGATGATTTCGGTGAAAAGGCCGTCCATGGCGCGGGCCGCCGCCTCATCCAGGGTAGTGTTAACTGCAATAATGCCGCCAAAAGGTGATACGCTATCGGTTTGAAATGCTCTTTCCCAGGCTTCTGTGAGTGTTTTACCAACAGCTACACCACAGGGGTTGGTATGTTTTACGATCACGCACGCCGGGGTGTCGGCCGGAAATTCACGGATAATCTGCAGGGCGGCATCGGTATCGAGGTAATTGTTGTAGCTGAGTTGTTTGCCGTGGAAGCAGTCTATGTGGCTGGTTTGTTCACCGTAAACTGCTGCCTTCTGATGTGGATTTTCTCCGTAGCGCAGCGATTGTGCCAATGGGAGTGAGGTGTTGAACTGGGCGGGAGGCTGCTGTCCGGTGGCCTGTGTGAGGTATCCGGCAATATGAGCGTCATAATCGGCCGTGTGCTGAAATGCATCCCGCGCGAGGGCTTTTCGGGTTTCAAAGGTTATAGAACCCCCGTTACGACTAAGCTCACTGATAAATGGTCCATACTGAGACGGATCGGTCAGGATGCCAACATGGGGAAAGTTTTTGGCAGCGGCCCTCACCATGGTCGGACCACCGATGTCAATAAACTCAACAGCTTTTTCGAATGTTGTGTCCGGACGGGCTATGGTCTGGCGAAAAGGATACAGGTTGACTACAACCAGCTCGATAGGGCTTATGCCCAGATCCTGTAACGCCTGGTTATCTGCTGCATGGCTGACCCGGGCCAGAATACCGGCGTGAATGGCAGGGTGCAGCGTTTTCACGCGACCGTCAAGGCATTCCGGAAAGCCGGTTACCTGTGAAACTTCCGTGACGGCTATTCCCGCTTCTGTGAGCGTTTTGTAAGTGCCACCTGTTGAGAGTATCCGTACTCCGTTTGCACTGAGAGCTGTGGCCAGTTCAGTAATCCCCGTTTTGTCGGAAACCGAAAGGAGTGCGGTTTTAAGTCGGACAGGTTCTGTGAAAAATGGCGTAATGGTAGCGGTAGTCATGGATGTAGAAGCTTTTGGATGGTTGCGGGTAATAATTGATGTTCCTGTTCCAGTACTCTGGTAGCCAGTGTTTCGGGGGAATCTTCTGGATAAACGGGAACCTGTTTGCGGGCAATGACAGGCCCCTCATCAAATTCTTCGGTCACCAGATGAACCGTGCATCCTGATATCCTGCGTCGATCAGATATCACAGCCTGGTGTACACGGATGCCATAAAATCCTTGTCCGCCATAATCGGGAAGCAGCGATGGGTGGATGTTGATGATTTTGCCTTCGAAGTGCTGTATTACCCCTGACGGAATTTTGAGCAGCCAGCCGGCAAGAACAATCAGGGCCGGATTTTGATCTTTAAGCAGCTGCAGAAGCTGTTTTTCGAATTCAGCCGGGCTTCCACACAGGCG
Organism: Bacteroidetes bacterium HLUCCA01; assembly: GCA_001314545.1. Lineage (GTDB taxonomy): Bacteria > Bacteroidota > Rhodothermia > Balneolales > HLUCCA01 > HLUCCA01. The sequence continues at coordinate 57,403 of LIHN01000018.1, read as the reverse complement.
TGCGGACATGATGCTGACGGGTATTCGGGCCCCTGAGGCAATTTGGATGGCTCCGATTCCGGGTTTACTGGCTATCAGATGTGATACAGAGGCATCGAGACTGCCCGAATCAATGGCGTTGAGAATGGCCTGGAAGTTGGATCCTGAGCCGGAGGCCAGAACCACAATATGGGGTTTCAATTTTCGAAGATAGAGCCGGTGGATCTTACGGTGGTGACTGGACCGTAAGATACGGATACCGGTACACCAACGGGCAGGGAAATTTTCGCATCGATGTGACCGTAGTTCAGTCCCGTGGCGTAGGGAAATTCGTAGGCATCGAAAACACGCTTAAAAATGGTTTCAAGGCTCGGAACGTCATCGTTTGCCTCTGCTTTGGGCTTGCTGAATTCGCCCAGTATGACGCCGGCCGCTTTTTGGTACGCTCCATAGAGTGCAAATTGTCTCAGGTAGCCTTCAACTTTGTGCATGGGTTCATCCACATCTTCAAAGACCAGAATCCGGTCGGTAAGGTCAGGAAAGTAGGGTGAGGCCATTTGTTTGGCAGCTACGGCCAGTGTTCCCGGAAGCAACGTTCCTTCCACGTAGCGTTTGGGCTGTTCATGCTGACCGGGCAGGGAGATGTCGATGAGTCCGGTATCCAGAAGGTCCCAGAATTTCGACTCGAATACGGGGTCGATGTCAGTGTATCCCATATCGGAGGCCACCATTCCTCCTGAAATTGTAACCATGTTGCACTTGGCTAAAATAGCCCATTGCAGTGAGGTAATATCGCTGAAACCGATAAAAAGTTTGGGATTCTTAGCAATCACGTTGAAATCAAGCAGTGGCAGCAGATGCATTCCTCCGTAACCGCCTCGGGCGCAGAATATGGCATCAACGGCGGGGTCAGCGAAGAACCCGGTAAGTTCACGGGCCCTGAGTTCATCGTCACCAGCCAGATAGTTTAATGTTGAACTGCAGGTTTCCCCGACAATCACCGAATAGCCAAGCTTTTCGAGGTAGGATACGCCCAGATTCAGCTGTGATGCGTCCGGTGTGGTGGCCGGGGCGGTTACGGCGATGGTTCCTTTTTTGGGTAGTGGTTTGGGCTTGATGAGCTTAGCTGTCTGACTTGAAAACATGGTAGTTATTCAGGCTCCAGTTAATTTCGGTGAAGGTGATTTTGAGTATGGTGGCAACCGGTATGGCCACGAGCATGCCTAGCAGACCCGCCATTTCGGCACCCACGAGTATAATCAAAAGGACGTAAACAGGGTGGTAGCCGGAGGATTTGCTAAAGATGAGGGGTTGCAGTACGAGGTTGTCAACAAGCTGAGCTATGGCAATAGCGCCTAGCGCGTAGGGTACCAGGCTGAAATCTCCGGTCTCGAAAATTGCTACGATCAGTGACAGGGTGTAACCGATAATCGGACCGAAGTAGGGGATGGTGTTGGCAATGCCCACTGCGGCCCCGATGACCAGTGCGTTTTTTAATCCGATAGCTGAGAGCAGCAACCATGAAATCAGACCTACCAGAGTTGATTGTATAAGTACCCCTTTAAAGTACAGAATCAACCGGGTTTCAATTTTATTGATGATGGTGAGCGTAGTTTCAAAGAATTTATTGGGTACAAGCTCCAATATTTGTCTGCGCAGTTTGCTGCCATCTTTAAGAAAGAAGAACGTTGCAAAGGGTATGATAAGCGCTGCGGTGAATATATTGGCGAATATACCGAACAGGTTGGTTATTGTTGACTGAAAATTCCCTGTGTCAAAGATGCGATAGGACAGGTTGTTGATGAATTCAGTTATTTGTCCTTCGGCAATAAATGGAATCCGGAATAAAAGCTCGGTTTCAACCTGAATGGCAATGTTGTTGATGGTTTCGGCATTCAGCTGAGATGCCAGCAAAAGGACCTGACTGCCAATGGTCGGAGCCAGAGAAGTGGATGCCCAAACCAGCAATAATACAAACGACAATACTACCAGGGTTACGGCCGTGGTTCTCCTGAATCCCGCTACTTCCATTCGATTGACGATGGGACCGAATAAATACGAGAATACCAGAGCGATCAGGACATAGCCCACCAGGGTTGAAAAGCGATACAGGACCAGCCCTACCAGAACCAGTACAATCAGTATCAGCAAGCCCCTGAAGAAACCTTCAACTGTAAATTTTCTCATGTGTTCAGTTCGCGAATGACGGCATCAATACTACCGAAAATATTATCTGCATCATATCCTTTTCGCAGGAGGTAATCAACGATTTTTTTCTTTCTTTTTTGGGGATTTTCCTCGCGCAAAAAATGCAGCTTTCGTTTCATTACCAGATTCCGTATCACTACGCGCTGGTCTTCTGCAGGAAGATTCTGTTTTACGGCATCCTCTGCTACACGGTCCGGTATTCCCAGTAAACGCAGTTGTTGCCTGATTTTTGCCGGACCCCAACGCTGAAACGTTGCCTTGTCGCGGGCGAAGCTGCTGGCAAAGGCCTCATCGTCAATCCACTTTCTGGAAGCAAAGTCGTCAAGAATTGCATCGGTGACCTGCATGTCATATCCGGCCTCTCGACACTTTCGGACGAGTTGCGACCGGGCATATGGTTTTTTAGCCAGCAAGCCCAGCAGCCAGGAGCGAATGGCGTCCCGTTGCACTTCACCCTCAATTTGCCTGAACAGGTGGGTATCAATGATGCAGCCTTTGACCAGGCCGAGGCGATTACAAACATGGACCGGCAGGCCCAGCAGGAAGTCATCATTGGCAAAGACAGATACACGGGTTGCATCCCGGATCTGTACACGAATTTCCGAAACAGCGACAGGCAGAAGATCCAGGATCTCCTGCCTGTCATCATCATCAAAAAGTTGAGCTTTAGGCTTTCGCTTCAACGTTTTTTTCTTTCTTCGACTCTTTGCCGTCTTCTGCAGCGATCTCCGCAAGGTCGGGGAACAGGTGTGCCCGAACCATGCCTTCGATCTTCTTATTGAGTTCGGGATCCTCCTCCAGGAATTGCATAGCGGAATCGGCCCCTTGTCCTATCGGTTCACCCTCGTAACGATACCAGCTTCCTCGTTTTTCGATAATTTCCAGATCTACTGCCATATCAAGCAATTCGGCTATTCGGGAAACCCCTTTACCGTACATGATATTAAACTCAGCTTCCCTGAATGGAGGAGCCACCTTATTCTTGACAATCTTAATCTTGGTTCGGTTACCGATGACTTCATCGCCCTTTTTAATGGCACCAATACGCCGTATATCCATTCGAACCGAAGAGTAAAATTTCAGTGCACGGCCACCGGTCGTTGTTTCCGGACTGCCGAACATAACCCCGATTTTCTCACGAATCTGGTTGATAAAAATAACGGCCGTTCGTGTTTTGTTAACTACACCGGTGAGCTTTCGAAGTGCCTGCGACATCAACCGCGCCTGCAAACCCACATGGGAATCACCCATTTCACCCTCCAGTTCAGCACGGGGGACCAGAGCCGCAACCGAGTCAATGACTACCACATCAAGGGCGCCCGACCGGATCAATGCCTCGGCAATTTCAAGTGCCTGCTCTCCGCTGTCGGGCTGGGAAATAAGCATTTCATCGGTGTTGATACCCAGATTTTTGGCATATTTGGCATCAAATGCGTGCTCAGCATCGATAAATGCTGCGTGACCACCGGCTTTTTGCGCTTCGGCAATTACATGCAGCGCCATGGTCGTTTTACCACTGGACTCCGGACCGTAAATTTCGATGATCCTGCCACGTGGTACTCCGCCCACACCCAGGCAGTAGTCAATTGCCATGGACCCGGTTGATATCGTATCTACCTGAACCACCGGCCGGTCGCCCAGCCGCATAATGGTACCCTTGCCATGCTGTTTTTCAATCTGCCCGAGGGCCAGCTCAATTGCTTTCAGTCTGTCGGGATTCCCGTTAACATTTGCCATAAAATCTGAGTAGTTAAGGTTATTTTGTTATATGTGTAAAATATGTATAAAAATTAAGTTGTCAAGCGTTTATTTTCACTTAATCCAACCTATATAGTATTGAGTGTCTGCAAGCGGATTTATTTCATTTTTCTGCACAAATTTCACAACGAAAGTTTCCGGCCACCTAACCCGGAAGAGCCGTGACCTGGTCCGGTCAGCCTCCGGCCGCCTTACCCGGAAGAGCCGTAACCTGGTCCGGTCAGCCTCCGGCCACCTTACCCAGAATCCCAAAAGCCTCGTCTATCTGGGAAGAAACCATGTAGGGCGCCGACCCGAACCGCAGCAGGTCCCCCCTGCAATCGGTGAGTACTCCTTCCTGCCTGAGAGCTTCCCAGATTTGCTGTGCCCGCGGCCCTCGCAGCGATAAAAAGCCTCCGTTTGCGGTTACAGGATATGGGTGCGTCAGCTGCAGCACCCCCGGGTCCAGGTGCAGACTCAGAAACCGCCGCTTCATATATGCGGTATGTTCCAGGTACAAATGTCGCAGCAGCGTCGGTGTAAGACCCTGCGAGCGGAAAAAATCAACCACAGCAGCTCCTCTGAAAGCGGAAGCTCCGTCGAAGGTCGCTCCGGCAAAGCGCAGGTCTGCATCGTCATAGGAAACCCTGCCGGAAGCACGACCTTCCCGCAGGCTGGAAAACCCCGAAAACCATCCGGTTATGACCGGTCGCATGATCGAGTCAGCGGGGAAGCGCAAAAAGCAGTTCCCCTCGCCCCACTGCAGATACTTGTAGCCGCCGATCAACACAAAGGCGTCTTGAAGACCGGCTTCGCGCAGCGACAACGGAACCACATTGGTCCCGTGATAGTCGTCTATCATGAGCGGAATACCCGCCTCCCTGCATACCGATGCACTCTGCGTAAGCTCCGGGTTGATTAATCCCGTCTCGAAATACACCCTGGAGAGCATCACGGCCAGGGTGTCATCGTCAAGCGCCGCTTCCAGTCGGGATGCGAATCCGTTCAGCGGAAGTGCCGGTACTTTTTTGATGGTAAAACCCTCCTCCTGAAGGCGATCCATTTGTCGCGCTATGCTGTAAAATTCGGTGTCTGTAATCACGATGGTCTTTTTGCGGGTCACATCCAGTCCGGACAACCATCGTACAAACAGATTATGGGTGTTTTCGCCATGCGTGTATAATCCGTAAGGGTCGTCGTAGAAGTCTTTGAGATACTGGCGCATGATGTCAACTTTTTCAAAAACGATATCCCACTTGGTATCTACAGCACGGGCCGCTGCATCAAACGACTCGATAAGGCCTTCGAGGGCTGCATCCGGCCAGGCCTGGTGAGAGTGACCCGTGAACAGAAGGCGGTTTTCAACGTCGAAGTGGCTGTAGTGCCGGGCCAGACTCCGGCTGAACAGGTCGGTTGACAGAGACATTCAGATGTGATTTGAAGTGATTATTGACAAATTGGGCGAGGCAGATCGTTTCGGCTTAACACCGGTTGCTGTTGATTCATGCCATTTTCAGCAAGTCCGGAGCTGCGCGATTGTGAGCCTGGTGACTGCAGTACAGCCCGGAATGCGGCCGTCTTGCAGGTGGGCAGGCTTACCAGGGGTAGGTCACCGACGGATACGACCGTCTTTCCACTCAACGGTCAACGGTTCGTTCTCGTTCAGCGCTTCTCTGCGGCGAATCCATTGATCGCCCTGCATAATGCGTGCAAAGCCCCGCTCGAGGGGTTCCGTCGGGTTCAATGCGCCCAGGCGGTAATGAAGATTTTGCCAGGCGTTGAACCGTTGTTGCCTGCCGGATTGCACCAGGGGAGCTGCCATGGCCGACCATTTCATAAGGGACTGCTGTCCGCGAATCAACTGCATGGATACCGCTGGTTTCAGGGCGCGTTGTTTGCCTGTAAGGTTTTCATTGAGCCTGGTAATGCGGGCTTGCAGGGTGGGTTTCAGGGTCAAACCTGCGCGTTCGAGCCGATCTGTGGATGTCTGCAGCTGGCGGGTAACTGAACCTGTAATCTGGTCGCGATACCGTTTAATGCGTTCCCGGTTGACCGTCAACTTGTCGCGGATTGCCAGCAGTGCGTGTGTTTTAACCATTTTCCGGATGGTTTCATTGCCGCTGATTACCCGTTGCCTGACAGACCGCTCAGCGCGGGCCGACAACGCTTCGTTCTGAAATTTCAGGTCCTGCACGTCCGGGCACACCAGAACGGCTGCCTGGGTTGGTGTGGCGGCGCGTACGTCAGCCACGAAGTCAGCAATACTGAAATCGGTTTCGTGTCCAACCGCACTGACCACCGGAATGGTACACCCGGCAATAGCCCGTGCTACGGCTTCCTCATTAAAGGGCCACAAGTCTTCCAGTGACCCGCCTCCGCGACCTACAATGAGCACATCAGGCGGATTGCGATGCCCGGAAAACCATTGGATTCCCTGTACAATCTGAGCCGCAGCTCCCACACCCTGAACTGCGGCATGGTAGAGCAGAACCCGGGCCAGGGGATAACGTCGCTGCAAGGTAGAGCGGATATCCTGAAAGGCGGCACCGGATTCGGAGGTTACCACCCCGATGACCTTCGGAAACTCCGGAAGCGCGCGTTTTCGCTGCGGTTCGAACAACCCTTCAGACGCCAGGCGAGCTTTGAGTCGTTCAAAAGCGGCTTGCAGGGCACCTTCGCCAGCCTGTTCAATACTGCGGACCACAATCTGATACCGGCCGGCGGGTGCATATACAACCACATCACCGTGTACATTGATTTGCTGACCATGCTGCAGGTCGGCCCGCATTCGCTCAAGCGTACTTCTCCAGACAACGCAGGAAATCTGCGCTCCTTCATCTTTGAGGGTGAAGTACAGGTGTCCGTTACGGCTGCGCACCGGCTGACTGACTTCTCCGCCAACTGTAATGGCTGAAAAGGTACCTTCCAGCAGGTCCTTTATCTGTCGGGTAAAGGCGCTGACGCTTGGTATTTCACTGGGTTTTCGCATATCTTCGAAGGTAATCATAACCGCTCATTTTCTCTCGAAAAAAACAGATTTTCACCGCTCCGGAATGCAATCCGGACAAATTTACTGAACCATGTCTGTGCCTTCCCGCGTCCTGCTTCAGAACCTGCTGCCCGTAGATGCGGCAACAACAGCAACGTCTCCCGTTGACATTCGCATTGTCGATGGAATTATCACCGAAATCGCCTCATCACTGCAGCCTGCCCCGGATGAAGAAGTTCACAATTTCAGCGGAGCCTATGTCTCCGGGGGATGGATGGACATGCACGTGCACCTTCGCGAGCCGGGTTTTGAGCACAAGGAAACCATCGAATCGGGATGCAGCGCGGCGGCCTTCGGGGGCTTTACGGCAGTTGCCTGCATGCCGAATACCAATCCGCCCATTCACACCCGCGATGTGGTTGAGTACATTATCAAAAAAGCCGCGGCCCTGCCGGTGGATGTGTATCCCATAGCCTGTGTTTCCAAAGAGCGAAAAGGGCATTCCATTACCGAAATGGCAGACCTCAAAGAAGGCGGTGCTGTGGCCTTCAGCGATGACGGTGATCCGGTGTTCGACTCCAAGCTCATGCGGATTGCCCTTGATTACGCATCGATGCTTGATATGCCTATTATAAATCACGAGGAAGACCTGGCCTTGTCGCGCCCGGGCCACATGCATGAAGGAAGGGTCGCCACCCGGCTCGGTCTGGCCGGCACACCGTCTATTGCCGAGGAAGTCATGATTGCCCGGGATATTTTGCTGGCTGAGCTGACTGGCGGACATGTACATGTTGCGCATATCAGTACCCGTAACGGGGTCGACCTCGTGCGGCAGGCCAAAAAGAAGGGCATCCCTGTGACTACCGAAGTGTGTCCGCACCACTTCGATCTGACCGAAGAAGAAATTGAAAGGCGTCACTTTGATACCAACTGCAAAATGCACCCTCCGCTGCGTACGGCGGATGACGTTCAGGCGATGATTGAAGGGCTGGCCGATGGTACTATTGATGTAATTTGTACCGATCATGCTCCCCATGCCGTTGAAGAAAAGGAAGTGGAGTTTATTTACGCACCCAATGGCATTTTGGGGCTGGAAACTGCCTGGGGAGTGAGCGTTCGGCGGTTGCTGGATTCGGGAGCGCTGAGCCTCAACCAGCTCATTGATAAATTGTGTGTTAAACCACGGGAAATTCTCCGGCTGAACGTGCCCGAAGTTGCTTTGGGAGCCCGTGCCAATCTGACGATTTTCAATACGGATGCCCGATGGGAGTTTACCGCAGATCACATCCGCAGCAAGTCGGTCAATACACCGTACACCGGAACCATGATGCACGGCAAGGCCCTTGCGGTGTTCAATAAAGGACAGCTGGTACGCAACGATTGACATACCGGTCCGTCTCATCAGCATTAAACGAAAGAAGGCCTGTTACCGTCGGTAACAGGCCTTCTTTATGTCCGGGCGTGGCCCATTGCCCAATGCCGGCTTCAGCTGACACGAAACCCGGATTGGCTGCAATGCGGGGAGGTCCGGTTGCCCCCCCGGCAACCTCCGTGATTAAGGACGGGTGACGGTATGTGAACTGACCGTCACTTTGCCCACACTGTTTTCACCCATCAGCGACTCGCTGGTGTAAGCCATAGCCACACCATCAACCACGGTCCAATCTGAAAACAGGGTTGTCATTTCTATTTCCTGTCCAGCCATCGGGTTGAACTCCTTGACACGGGTTCCGGCCGGTAGGTTGGTCTCTTTGCTGATGAACAGTGTCATATTCAGCTCAGGAAGGAAGAGCTCAACCACATCCTGACCAGCCAGCTCGGTTTCACCCACCAAAACGGCTTCGGGTTGGGTTTCTGCCGTTGCCAGACTCAGATAATGTCGGGCAACCTCATTTTGCAGGGCTTCAATCTGAGCGCCCGGAAGCGGCTGCTCATTGGGTCCCATCGCCATACTGCCCGATCCGTTGGCATAGGTAATGGTTACCGTTCCCTGCGGTGCCTGGATGACCTGCGTAAGGGCATCCGGGAATCCCATGGTTGCCTCAACCTGCAGGTTCATGCCACCTTGATTCAGGGTGGCAGCATACTTGACCTCACCGGGCGCTCCACCTTCGGTAATCAGCGCCTGGCTCATGGACTGCAGGTAGGCACTGCCGTCTTCGCCATCTACTTCAGCTACCGGCCGACGTGGAATGGTGATATCGATTTCGGTGTATTCACCCAGTTCTGCCAGCTGGTCAGCCAGCGCTTCGCGGCTGCCGACAATCATAACGTGGAGGTCGTCCGGACGGATGTATCGTTGTGCAACACGCTGAATGTCATCAACGCTGACCTCGGCCAGCTCTTCAATGTATCGGTTGAACGCATCCGCAGGCAGACCGTTATATTCATTGCTAACCCGCTCATTAAGCACAGAAGCCCGGCTGGTGTATCGGAATACCAGGCTGTTCAGGATGCGGTCGCGCGCATCGGTGAGCTCTTTTTGTGTTACCTGCTCATCCTGAAGCCGTCGGATTTCGTTGATGGTGGCCCGAACCGCTTCGGCCGTGTTCTCATTGGCCGTTGACAGGGTTACAAAGAAAGTACCTTCATATTGGGTCAGACTCTGGTAGACTCCGCCTACCGAATAGGCAAGACCCATATCCGTACGGATGATCTGCAAGAGTCGACCTGAAAATCCACCACTCAGGATTTCATTCATGAGCTGGAGTGCGGCGTAGTCAGGGTTATCGCGCAGTCCGCCAATATGACCGATGCGGATAAAGCTTTGCTGCGCATCATTTTTGTTGGCAAAGTGAACCGATGGGGCGAAGGTGTAGTCTACTTCAGGAAGCTCCAGCGGATTTCGGGTTCCTTCCGGAAAGTCGCGAAAAGCGCGTTGCAGGGCGCGACGCATATCCCGTGTCCGGAAGTCGCCGATGACGGCAATTTTCAGGTTCTGACCTACCATAATCTGCTCATGGAACGCACGCATGTCATCGATGGTGATGTTATCGATGTCGGTGTATTCCTGCATGCGACCATAAACCGACTCCGGGCCATAGATCAGCCGGCGGAACTCGCGGGCGGCGATGGAGCCGGGATCGTCATTTCTTCTTGAAATTGCCGATGCACTCTGGGTTTTGGCCAGATTGAAGCGGGTTTCATCGTAGGCAGGATGTCGCATAAGTTCAATGAACAGCGGTAGCATTTCATCGAAATCTTCCTTCAGAATGTTCATGCTTGCCGATCCGCTGGTCAGGCCCATGCCCGACTCCATACTGGCTGCCTTGCTTTCAAGCAGTTCATTCAGCTCGTCGTAACTCATAGAGCGGGTTCCGCCGTTACGAAGCTGTGAGAAGGTGAAACTTGCCAGGCCTGTTTTTCCTTCCGGATCCATGTAGGATCCTCCCCGTACCAGCGCCGTCATATTGATAAGCGGGAGTTCGGGGTCCTCAACCAGGTAAAACTGAATGCCGTTGGACAGTTCAAACGTGGTTACATCGGGCATCTGAAACCGGTTGATTTCAGGAAAATCAATTTCATCGTGAAATTTCTGGGAGAATGCGGCTGAGGTTGCAAACACCATCAGCGCAGTTAGCATCAAAAATCGTTTCATAATACGTTTTTTTATAGGTGGATGACGGTGTTATTCGGTTGCGTTGACCAGATACCCTACGGTTCGCTGCGAGGGTTCAAAGTACAGGTTTGCAACCCGCTGCAGGTCTTCCGGGGTGAGTTCCATCATCCGGTCTAGGTCGGTAAAAATAGTCCGCCAGTCGCCGGTTTTCCCCTGGGTAAACGATATCAGGTTGGCGATGCCGGTGTTGTTGCCGAGCTGTCGTAACAGGCTGGCGCGTCGTTGCGTGATAACCCGGCGCAGCTCTTCTTCACTGACCAGTTCGGTTTTCAGCCGGTCGATTTCCACGTGAACAGCTTCTTCAAGGTCTTCCAGGGTCACATCCTGATTTGGCAGAGCAACGGCGCCAAACAAGGTCGTGTGCTTATCGCCGGGGAACCCGTTCAGGCTGATGGCTGCCAGGGCCAGTTCCTGCTCGTCAACCAGCGACCGGTTCATGCGGGAGGTTCGACCTTCAAAAAGAATTCCGGAAAGTACATCCAGGGCGAGGGCGTCAGGATGTGATGCAGGGACGGTTTTGTAGCCGATGGCCAGCATAGGCTGTGCCGGGTCTTCAATTACAAAACGACGTTCACCACGCTGACGAGGTTCTTCCACCATCATCAGCGGAGGTTCTACGCCTTCGCCGGGCATGTCACTGAAATAGGTCTCGGCGTGGGCAATCATTTCCTGCGGATCCACATCGCCCACAATAACTACAAACATGTTGGAAGGCACGTAGAAATCATTGTAGAATTCCAGGGCACTTTCAATTGTAACCGACTCAATATCCGAGGGCCAGCCGATCAGCGCGTCGCGGTAGGGCAGCGCAGTGTAGGCAACAGCCGTGAATTCCTCGAGCATCCGGCGGATGGGGTTGGATTCTACAACCTGCCGGCGTTCTTCGGTGATGACTTCTTTCTCCACGTAAAACTCACGCATTACCGGGTCTTTGAAGCGCTCAGACTCCAGCGAGAACCACAGTTCGGCCTTGTTTTGGGGCAGACTATAAAAATAGATGGTAAAATCCATGCCGGTGCCGGCGTTCAGTCCCACACCGCCCTGGCGGTCAATAATTTGTGAAAATTCATTGCTTACGACGTAGTTTTTGGCCTGCTCCTCCAGTTCCTGAAAGCGGGTCCACAGGGAGTCCAGCGTTGCCTGGCTTGCATTGGGGTTACGGCGTTCGCGTATCCACTGCGTGTAGGTAGCGTCAATTTCAGGGATGAGCGCCATTTCAGCTTCAATATTGTTGGTCCCGATCCGGGAGGTTCCCTTGAAGGCCATGTGCTCAAAAATGTGGGCCACACCGCTGAGACCTACCGGTTCGTCAACACCACCGGCATTGACAAAGGTCATGAATGTAGCTACCGGAGCTACATCGCGCTCAACAATAATGAATTTCATACCGTTGGAAAGGGTGTGTTCGGTAACCTGCTGCTCAAATGCATTGAGGTCCTGTGCCTGCAGCGCCGTGCTTCCAAGAAACAGGCTAAGGCATAGTCCCGCAGTGATATAGAGTTTTCTCATAGGGGATTGGTGTTTTTTTGGGGGTTTCAGAGTGATGACGTTAAAAAGTGGTCATTCGACCTTGGTACGATTTACTGGTTGGAATGGTTGCAAGGTACACTGTATTTTTCATACAAGATAAATTAATGCAATCCCGGAGCAATCCGTTCAACCGGATGCGCTTGCGGTCGAATCAATAACCTTTACATAACACACGTGGCTGAATCAACGCTGCTGGCAGTAGATACTTCAACCCATTGGTGCTCGGTGGCCCTTCGCCGGGAAGGGAAGACCTATGTGCAATCCCAATCGGTGACAGGCCGGCACTCGACGGTGCTCTTCGAGCAGTTGAAACAGGTTTTCCTGGAATCCGGCACCGATATCCGTGGCGTTGACGGGGTGCTTTACAGCGCCGGTCCCGGTTCGTATACCGGACTTAGGGTGGGAGCCAGTGCGTTGAAAGGATTGCTTTTTGCCCGTCCGGGCGTTTCGTTTCGGTCGGTTTCCACGCTGGCCGCCATCGCAGCAGGCGTTCGCACAGCGCACGAGGTTACCGTGCACGCCCTCATCGATGCCCGCCGCCGGCACGCCTATCATCAGATGTTTCGCCTCAGGGAGGGGCGCCTGCAGGCCGTGTGCGAACCGGCTATTCGTGAGCTGAGTGCAATTGACCCGATGATTCAGCAGGGGCACCACGTGGCGGGGACCGGACTTTCCCGGCTGTCACCGGCTGCCCTGGAGCTGGCCGAGGTGCAACCGGAAGCGGACTTCTCAGCCGAAGGACTCCTTCGCGTCTACACCATGGATCCACAGGGGACCTTCTGGCGCAGGGATGATATTGGCAGCTTCGAGCCGGATTATATGTCGGGCAGTACCTGGAATCATGCCCGGTAGGCTGTCTGACGGGCTGGGCAGCTGCCGGGGTTCGCTTACGCCTGATAAATCCAAAACCGCGGCGTTTGGGTCATCCACCGGTTCATGCAGCTGCCGGGGTTTGCTTACGCCTGATAAATCCAAAACCACGCCCGCGGAGATGATGCCTGCACCATGTTGCACAGTTTTTTGTATTTTGTTGTCTCGTGCCCGAAATCCTGATTAATCAAAAAATATGAGTTGGTTCAAACGTCAAGGCTCTAACATTCAGACAGACACCCCGAAGGAAATGCCGGAAGGCGTATGGATTAAAGTCCCGACCACCGGTGAAACCGTTCACCGCCGTGAACTTGCCGAAAACAACTGGGTTGACCCGTCCAGCGGGTATCATTTCAGCATCGGAAGCACCGAATACTTTGAAATTCTCTTTGACGACAAAAAATACGAGGTCATTGGCGAGAACATCCTTCCGGTTGATCCCCTGGAATTTACCGACCGTAAAAAGTACAGCGACCGGCTGGCGGAAACCCAGAAGAAAACCCGGCTGACCGATGCCGTCAAGGTGGCCACCGGCAAAATGAATAAGCTGGACCTCGTAGTAGCCTGTATGGATTTTCGGTTCATCGGGGGAAGTATGGGATCGGTTGTGGGAGAGCGGCTCGGACTGGCCATTGATACCGCCCGCAAAACCAATACTCCGCTGATGATTATCTCCCGATCGGGGGGTGCACGGATGATGGAAAGTGTACTCAGTCTTATGCAGCTGGCCAAGACCTCGGCCAAGCTCGCACAGCTCTCGGAGGCCGGTGTGCCGTACATCTCTCTGATGACCGACCCAACCACCGGCGGGGTAACAGCCAGTTATGCCATGCTGGGCGATTTCAACCTGGCCGAGCCGGGTGCCCTCATCGGCTTTGCCGGTCCGCGGGTCATTCGACAGACCATCGGTCGGGACCTTCCCGAGGGTTTTCAGACGTCTGAATACCTGCTGGAGCACGGGTTCCTGGATTTCATCGTACCACGTACCAAGCTCAAGCGCCGGCTGACCCGGCTGCTCAAATTGCTGCAGAATAAGTACGCTGAATCCTGATTTTCCCGTTGATTCCAGGGCTTCATCCCTGTAACCGATGATTTGCCCTTAGCCTATACGTTTTCTATATGGCTGAAGTCGCTTCATCCCTGTAACCGATGATTTGCCTGCTGTTTAATGCCAACCCCGGAGTCTGATTTGAACCGATTTATAGCTATAAAACTGCCTTTCCTGCTGCTTACAGCTATAATGGCCACAATTTCCGGGGTCGCACAGGCAGAGTTTCAGTCACGCGGACAGTATTTTGTCACCAATTACAGTCCGGCCGATTACGGTGCGGGAACCCAGAACTGGGAAATGGTGCAGGACAGTAAAGGCAGGTTGATTGCCGCTAACCGTGACGGCGTGCTTGTGTACGACGGATTTCGGTGGGACCTCATACCGTTACCGATTTCAACACCCCTGCGCTCGCTGGCCATCACCGCCGAGGACCGTATCTACGTGGGCGCGGTCGGGCAATTCGGCTATCTACAGGCTGACTCCGTGGGGGTCTTGCAGTTCCAGAGCTTGTCGGAGGACTTTGAACAGACCATCGGCGATGTATGGGAGACCTACGTGACCCACGAGGGTGTTGTGTTTGCAACCCGGACAGCCATCTACGTGTGTTCCGGCAATACCTGTCAGAAAATCCAGCCCGATTATTCCATTTCCAGAACGTTTCTGCTTCACGGCTCCGTTTTTGTCTCGGTTCCCGGTCAGGGAGTGGGCGTTGTCCGCAACGGGGGCATTGATGTCATCATTGACCAGGAAACCTTCGGCGGGGATATGGTTTTCACCATGCTTGAACGGGGGGACGACACCGTCTATCTGATTAAACGCAACCGTGAAGTCTACGCACTCAGCCTGAGCGACGGAAGTGCAGAACAACTGCGGGATGCCGATGGCCGGCCCGTTCTGGTTCCCGCAGAGACGTATCGTGCCACGCGACTGCGCAATGGAAATTATGCCTTCGCCACCATAAGTTCCGGTGTGCATATTACCGATGCCCGCCTGCAGCCCCTCGAACAGATTGACCGTGTGTCCGGCTTGCGCGTAAGCATGGTGCTGAATGTGTTTGAAGACCGCGACGGGGCCATCTGGGCCCTGCTCAACAACGGTATATCACGCATCGATAACCCACAATATGTGCGCTACTGGAATGAAGACACCGGAGTGGATGGTACGGTACTAAACCTGTCATCCTACAATAATCAACTGGTTGCGGCAACCAGTTCCGGCGTTTATCTGGGCAATCCATCTTCATTATCGATGGAGCTGAACAGACTCAACGAGGTTTCTACACAGGTCTGGCAGACTGAAACGATTGAGGTTGAAGGTCGTTCCTACCTGCTGGTAGGGGGTAACGATCAACTTTCATACTGGGATGGACGGGAATACCGCACGCTGGCCGCTGAAAACGTGCGCAGCTTTTATGCCAGCAAACAAACTCCGGGTCGGGTCTACTTCGGCTATCTGCAGGGATGGGGGTTCAAAGACCTGGAGGTTGATTCCGCCGGCCGGTTGCGCATTGTACGGGAAGCGATATATCTGGACCCGCCCTTCGAAATGCGCGGAATTTTTGAAGATGTCCGTGGTGATATCTGGCTGCTTGCACGATTTAACGGGATATTCATGGTTCAGGCCGGCTTCGAGAGCGCAGAAGAGCCCGAAGTGACATCGTTCACCTATGACTGGGCAGACCCCGCTGAGGAAACAGTGGTCATGGGCATGCATCCCGCTGGCGATACATTGCTTTTTTCGGGCGATACGGGTTTTGCACAGATGAACCTCGCCGAACAGAAGTTTACTGCCCACGATCCGGCCTTTGATCCGCTCTTTCACGAGCGCATCGTCATGGATGTGTTTCCGGTTGAAATGGGTCGCACGCTGGTCTTGTTTAACGATGGATATGCCGTCATGAATCAGGAGAATGACGGAAGCTGGCAGGTATTGTATGAATCGGGGCGGGACATACCGGAAGCCTCGTTTTACGCCATTGCGCAAATCGGTTCGCATATCTGGGTTGGCGGTTCTGAGGGATTGTACCGCTATGCGATGGAGAATCGACCGACAAAGCGAGCGGATTTTCAGGCTGTCATCGGCAGTGTCATCATCGGGCAGGACTCACTGATTTATGGCGGGTTTTCCGAACAGGAGACCCTGCTGGATCTGCACTACGGCCGGTACCAGGTGGAGCTGCATTTCGGTGCGGCACGGTTTCATCGTTATGCCCCCCTTACCTTTGAGAGTAAACTGGAAGGGTTCGATGAACAGTGGACAGCCACAACGTCGGACCCTCGTCGAATCTATACCAATCTGCCTGACGGAACCTATCGCTTCCGGGTACGAGCCACAGATATGTATGGTAATGTTTCAGCCGAAGACACCATCCAGATTCGTGTGGCAACCCCGTGGTTTAAGTCGTGGTGGGCCTATCTGCTCTATGCCCTGGGATCAGCCGGCTTGATGGTCGCCCTGATTCGGCTCCGAACCCGCTCGGTAGTCCGTAAAAATCGGGAGCTGGAAATTCTCATTGCCCGCCACACGGCCTCCATACAGGTTGAAAAGCGCAGGCTTGAAATCATTAACGAAGATCTGCGCACGCAGGATGAGCACCGCGAGAAATTCCTCAGTGTTGTTGCCCATGATCTGCGTAATCCGCTTATGATTATCCGAAGCAGCGCTGAGCTGGTGGAAGATCCGGAGAATACCCGTGAGGAGATGTTGGAGCTGACCGGGTTTATCCGCGATGCTGCAGATCGCATGCAGGATATCATCGAAACCCTGCTGGAAGACCGGGCCAAGAAGATTCGTTCGGAAGTGGGCGAGGGAACCCGCGTTAAAGTTGACACGCTTATTCGCAAAATTGTGCACGAATTCAAGCCATGGTCTGACAAGAAATCGATTTCCGTTGAGGTCCAACCCCTCGAAGACGAGCTGTATATGAATTCGGATGCGGCCGTTGCCGGAGTAATTATCTCCAATCTTTTAAGCAATGCCCTGAAATACTCACACTCCGGGACAACCGTACGCATTCATGCATCGCGTAAAGATGCATTTCTGGTAATGGCTGTACAGGATCAGGGACAGGGTCTTACCCCGGCTGATCTGCGCGATGTGGGCAAGCCGTTCAAGAAACTATCGGCCCGACCTACCGACGGGGAGTCGAGTTCGGGTCTGGGGCTGCATATTGTCAAGGACCTGATCGAAGGACTTGGCGGACGGTTACTGGTGTTTAGCGAGGGTGCCGGTAAAGGGGCCCGATTTGAAGTACACTTCCCGGCAGCTCACTACGAACCGGAAGCTTCGTAGTAACACCGCCAACGGGAGGGAAGGTCGTAGCCTTGCGACCCGGATAACGGTAAGATAGTCTACTGCTATGCGCAGCAGATATTGTCATCAGAAGAGGAGGTCGTAGCCTTGCGACCCGGATACCAGCAGGATGGTCTACTGGTAAGCGCAGCAGATATTGTCATCAGAAGAGAAGGTCGTAGCCTTGCGACCCTGATACCGGCAAGCCCTGCACCTGTTGCCACGAAAGGGTTCAGGCATACGCTATAGCTCATCAACTTTGCGCTTAGCCTCCGGCCAGGGTCGTGAGCACAAGCATCGCTGTCAATTTATTAGCTTTTCTTAATAAATATTCCTGCCAGCAAGGTGTTTTTGATTTAATATTAAAAATAATTAAGAAATATTTATGCCGCCTAAACGAGGGTATTGTGATGTAGGAAATTCAATAATCGGCTAAAAGATTCAAATAAAGCCTTATTTTGCGCTTAAGGAATAGGTGGCTCTGTCGATAATGCGGCCTTCGGCACGCCAATAAGTATTAAAGAATCTTAATAAAACTATTGACACGGGTTCGGATTAGTCGTATAATCCATTAGAGAATTTTAATAAATGAACCTGCTCTAACGAAAAGGAGCCTCCTATGAAAACCCGAATCACTCAAATCATACTTACCATGGCCACTTTAGCAGTATTTTCTACGCTTTCAGCCGACGTCCTTGCCCAGGGATCATCCGTAGCTTCCATGACCATTCGTGCAACAGTTGTTGAATCGGCTTCTCTGCAGGCTGTAAACGACCTTCGTTTCTCTGACGGCACCTATGACAATCAACGCTATGTATCCGTAACCGATCGCAATGCTGAATTTGTTCTTTCCGGTACTACCGATGCTGAAATCAGCGTAAGTGTTGTGGCGACTGAGCAGGATGAAGCTGAAGGAAGCAATGTTTTGTTTACCCCTTCGCTGGTTTCCGGAAATGATTATCTGAGCAGCCAGCAGATGATTCAGCTGAAAGCCGGCGCACAAGGCGGACAAGCCCGCGCTTCCGTATGGGTTGAAGGTCGACTTGAAAGTGAAAATGAGCAGGCTGTACAACAGTACACCGGTCAGTACCTGGTCAGCGCAGTTTACAACTGAATTTCACCCGGTTGCGGAACATTAAACCCCCCCGTTCCGCAATCTCAAATTCGCGGCCCGGTTGACCACCAACCACCGCTGATGCTCCTGATTTTTGACTTAAAGTGGTTCATTCTCTAACGCCGGGCTGTTGACAGCGGTCCGGCGTTTTTTTATGGAACTCATCTAACCGGCCCGTTCAACGATTTGTGTTAACCCTGTCTGAGAGTCATCGGTTTGAGGTGTCTGGTTGCTATCGATAAAAATATAGTCGCTATTGCTGTAAATTATTATGTAATATTAATATGATATTGGCCGATAACACCAATATTAGTCCGATTTAACAATGCATTGGTTAAGATGTAACGTTATATTGCTCTACAAACTATTTGAAACGGACTCCACAGTGCTGAAACGCTTTGCTAAAAACCAATCGGCCATACATGTGATTGTGATATTTCTCGTGCTGGGGATGGGTATGTTCAGCAGGTTGGAAGCTCAGACATGGACGGGGAACGCCTTTACCAACGACTGGAATACGGCAGCTAACTGGAGTACCAACTCTATACCGGCGACCAACGCCACCGTTACGGTACCCGAAGTTACGGGTGGTCGGCTGTATCCGGTTATATCCACCGGGGTACAGATTGCAACCCTGGATATCAGTAACTACACCAACGCCGGCAGCGTTACGGTAACCAATGGTGGAAGTCTTACCGTAACCAATACGTTGGAAATTACGCCCAACGGCAGGCTTATCGCAGAGAACAATGCAACCATAACCCATACCGGTAACAATCTGCTGTTGCAGTTTGCAGCCGTAGATCTGATTCAGCTCAACAGCGCTACTTTCAGCACATCCATGTCATCGGTTACACTGAATGGTAACATCCGGGCAGAAAATGGCAGTACCGTAACTTTTTCGGGCAGCCTGAATATCTCGTCTGGATATCAGATTAACGCACCCAACTCAACAGTCACACTCAACGGTAAACTGGAACTGCAATCCAACACTGTTCTTGACGCGCAGACTATCTCTGCAGTCAACCCGCTGACCAATGGCAATAATCGTGATATCGTCATCGGATCAACGGCCAGACTTCAGGCTGAAACGCTAACCCTGAGTACAGTCAGAAATCTGAGTATAGCCTCCGATGGCCAGCTGATTGTAACCGATTCCGGCTCAATCAACGTAGGCCAGGATTTGTCGCTCGGTTCCAGCAACTCGGTACTAAATCTCACCGGCGTGAACATGACCATAGGCGGAGATTTCAACTCTGGATCCGGTACCACCACCACACTTGTGAACTCTCCGCTGAACCTAACGGCTGACTTTACAGTCAACGGTACGGTTAATTTCGGCAGCGGAAATTCCACATTCACAGCAACTTCCCAGACAAGAGTCCGAAGCGGTGGTGTCATTAATCTCATCAGTGCTGACGCTGAGCTGGATTTCTTCGGCGTTGCAGAGATCGAAAACAACGGAACCCTGAACGTCAACGATGGTCGCGCAACGTTTCATCAAAACATATCCACCCAGGGTGACGCTACTATTACGGTGGATGACGGTTCAGTCGAATTCCTCGGTGACGGAACATTCGCAAACTCCACTACTATCGAAATAACCGGATCGGGAAGTATGTTTGTTGGAGGCAACGGAACCTTCCAGAACTCAGGAAGCGTGAGCGTGGGCAGTGGCAGCCTGACCATGAGCGGCGATGCAACTTTCCAGAACTCCGGAACCCTGGACGCCGGCAGCGGAACGGTAACCCTTTCCGGCGACGTAACCCTGGCTCAGTCAGGCGGTACATTGGACGCCGGGACCAGCACGATTATTTTTGAGGGCGGAACGTT
Source organism: Bacteroidetes bacterium HLUCCA01 (assembly GCA_001314545.1). Classification (GTDB taxonomy): domain Bacteria; phylum Bacteroidota; class Rhodothermia; order Balneolales; family HLUCCA01; genus HLUCCA01. The sequence continues at coordinate 37,182 of LIHN01000018.1, read as the reverse complement.
CGACAATTCCGGAACCTTCAATCCGGATGAAAGTACGTTTATTTTCAGCGGTGACGGCTCGCAGACGGTAACCGGATCAAACTCGGATATCGAGTTCTATAACCTTGAAATTGATGAAAATTCGGATGTGACCTCATTCCAGAACGTTACGGTACTGAATAATATGGAGGTAGACCCCGATGCCAACTATGAGAACGAAAATAATACCACCCTGAACGTAGTGGGGGATGTTACAGGTGACCCCCAGATTCTCGGTCCTGCCCCTTATATGCTCTCCATCGAAGTGCTCAGCGCGTCTTCCATCAAAGCTGTTTTCAGTAAGGCTATGAATACCGGTCCGCTGGAAACCATTGGTAACTACAAGGTGCGCGATCTGCTGTCAGGCGCATTCACTGACGCCGGATCCACCGATATAACCGGCATAACCTCCGCCGTGCAGGACGGCTCTGACCCCGCCGCGGTGATCATCCAGCTCCAGGGAACCATCCAGGAAGACAAAAATTACTACCTGTGGGTGCAAAACCTGACAAGCACCGATAATAATTCGGTCAGCAGTCCCCACCGTAAGCTTTTCGTGGACGCCAGTCCGCCTATTTTCTACAGCGCCGCAAACGGTAACTGGGATGTAACCTCCAGCTGGGCAACCGGCTCGCACACCGGAACCCCCGCCACCCGTATTCCCGGACAGTCCGGCGACCAGGTTGTCATCGGTAATAACAACACGATTTCGGTGGCTTCCAATGTCGCCCTCGCCCCGCTGCAGTCCGTGACCGTCAACGCCACCGGAACCCTGGCCGTTGCCAATGGCGGCACTCTTGTTACCTCGGATAAAATTATCACCGGCGACGGCGCCTTCGACCTGCAAAGCGGAGGCAGTATCTCCATCGGGTCAGCGGATGGAATTACTGCCGGCAGCGCATCCGGCAACGTGCAAACCACCACCCGAACGTTCTCTATCGGAGCCAACTATACCTACAACGGCAACGCAGCCCAAAATACCGGTGACGGACTGCCCGTTTCGGTGAACAATCTCATCGTCAACAACGCCAATGGGGTGACGCTCACCGCCAATACCGCTGTAGATGGTACGCTGACGCTGGATGCGGGCGATTTCATCATCAGCTCCGACCGAAGCCTGGTGGCCGACAATCCCACCTACAATGGCGGCCAGTTCCGCGCCCTTCGCTCCATCACCGTACCGCAAGACGGTGTGACGCCAGGGGGATGGCGATTGCTTTCCAGTCCCATCAACACCACCTACGCCAACTTCCTCAGCGGAATCACTACCCAGGGATTTACCGGATCCAGCCTGGGCAACACCTTCAATGATACTGCCCTGGATACCACCTACGCCACGCTCATGCCCAGCGTACTCTGGTACAATGAAACCATCGAAGGAACCGACAATCAGCGCTGGCGAACCCTCGCCGATGCCGCCAATACCATCAGTTCCGGAAGAGGCTACTTCACCTACATCTTCGGCAATATCACCGGCGATCAGCGCTACAACCAGTCCAGTCCCCAGCTTGAAGTGACCGGACAGCAAAACGAGGGCAGCTCCGGAACGGTATCCCTCCCGGTTAACTACACCCCAACCGGCGACGACGGCTGGAACCTGGTGGGCAACCCCTTCCTGGCCGCCATCGACTGGGATGAAGCCTCCGGCTGGACCAAAACCAATATGGGTAATACCATCTACGTCTGGGATGAAAACACCGGCCAATTCCGTTTCTGGAACGGTACTACCGGCACCCTGAACGATCCGCTCAACCAGGATAATACCACCGGCAGCGGTATCATTATGCCCTTCCAGGCCTTCTGGGTCAAAGCCGAAGCCGCCAGTCCAGTACTCAGCGTCAACCAAAATGCCAAAACCACGGGTGGTCAGACCACCTTCTACCGGCAGTTGACCAACCACGATGAAATCGAGCTGGTTTTTGAAACCTCAGACCTGCACGCACGAACCTTCCTCATGTTCACCGATGAAGGTCGCTCGGACTTGGATGCTCACGATGCCTACCGGCTGCAGTCGCTGGCCGGCACCTACCTGGATGTATACACCGTCAGTCGCGACGGTGAGCGCCTCGCCATCAACAACCTGCCCAATCGCTTTGCCCGTACCCTGGAAATTCCCCTGAACATCGACGGAATGGAAAACAACGCACCGCTGGAAGGCAGGGTAGAGGTTCGCCTGGGCGCCCGAACCCGGATTCCGCTCCACTGGGACCTCGAAATCATCGATAATCAGTCTGGTGACACCCGGGTTCTGTCCGCTTCAGCCGATGGATTTTCCTTCAACCTGACCGAAACCGCCGGACAACTCAGCAAGGCCGTAGTCCGGACCGGGCCTGAAGACACGGTTCAACCTGAAATCCGTCCCGTTCTGCTCAAATCCAACCCCGAAACGGCCCGCTTCACCCTTCGCATTACTCCCAATGAGGCCTCCGAGGAAATCCCGGCCGAATTCGCCCTTTCCCCCAATTACCCCAATCCCTTTAATCCCACCACGAACATACCGTACGCCATCGCCGAAGACGGACCGGTGCAGCTGCAGGTCTTCGATGTAACCGGTCGGCTGGTGCAATCCCTGGTCAATGACTACCTGCAGGCGGGACGGTATGACGTGCGTTTCGACGCTGCGGGACTGGCCAGCGGGATTTATCTGATTCGCATGACCACCCTCGAAGGCAGCTTCACGCAAAAAGTGACGCTGATCCGGTAAGTACTAGTGCCGGGGCCTTTCGTACGCCCTCCGCAGCCTGTTGAATCGCTTCCCTGTCTGATTCAACTAAAGTCAGAGTGTTAAAAAAGACTAATCTATTTTAGTCGGATTCCGGCCAGTTATGGAATACTTTAACCTACTTGCCAGCAGTTTTGTAGGTATTTTGGATAACACCCACAAAGAGCATGCTGTCCCCATTCCCGTCATATCAAAAATCCATCCGGAGGATATTGCTGAGCCTGGTGGTACTCGTGGTACCATTCATTCCGCTAATGGCACAGTCTACCACCTGGAACGGCAACGCCGACACCAACTGGTTCAATCCGGCCAACTGGTCGAATGGTGTGCCGGGGCCATCCACCGCGGTGAACATCAATTTCATCAACAATAACCGCGATGAACCGGTTCTCAATGCCAGCACCACCATCGGCAGCCTGAGCATGAGTTCGAACAACCAGACCCTGACCATCGGCGCCGGCGTAACCCTCACAGTAAACGGGAACCTCAACACCGGCAACTCCGCCAATATCGTAGGAACCGACTTCTCCCTGGATGTGGGTGGAAATATGGATTTGGGCAATGACCTGAACGTAACCGACGGAGGCTCACCCGGTACGCTCACGGTAGACGGAAACCTGTCGGTCGCCAACAATAAAACCTTTGACGCCCGTTTTGCAACCGTCACCATCGGCGGAACCCTCAGCCTCAACGGCCAGATCAATCTGCACACCGCCGACCTTACCGCCGCCACCATCAATATCAACAACAACGGTACCCTGAACGTACAGAGCGGTTCGGCCACGCTGACCAACGCCTCTGTGAACGATGGTGATATTCTGGTGGATGACGGCACCTTCACCATCCTGGGTAACTTTACCCACACCTCCAGCGCCCTGCTGGAAATCCAGACCGGTACCGTGAATGTAGGCTCGCCGGGCCCGCCCGTTGTTGGCGGTAATTTCATCCAGACCGGCGGATCGGAATTCTTCCTGAATCAGGGCTCATTCAACGTCTATGGGTCATCCACCTTCACAGGGGGCGGGGATTTCTCAGCCGGGGATGGCCAGATTCTTTTCCAGGGCGATGTGGCCCTGAATGGGGGCAGCGATTTTGACGCCGGAAGCAGCACCGTCACCCTCAGCGGTGATGTTAATCTGTCGTCCAACTCCAACCAGGACGTAACCTTCCACAACCTGGTCATCGACGATGCTACTACGGTAACCGCCGACATTGACGTCACCGTAGCCAACAACATGACTGTTGATCCCACCGGCGACTATAACCACGTCAATGAAACCACCCTCAACGTCATCGGGACGGTCACCGGTGAACCTGAAATCGACGTAAATCGTCCCTATGTAGTCTCCATCGAGGTCGTCACAGCCAACCGTCTGCGCATATTTTTCAACACGGAATTCGAGGGCAACCCCATCTCCCTGATCCCCGGAACCGGAACCAACGCCGCTGAACGAGCTGCCAACTACCAGGTTCTCGGCAGCGGAGAAACCCCCGCCACAGCCAGCCTCATCAACGCCAATACCGTTGAAATCGAGTTCAATCCCGCCGTTTTTACCATCCAGGACAACACCCAGTACACCCTTTGGATACAAAACCTGCGCATCCAGGAAAACAATACCACCAACGGACAGATCAGTACCAACCACTACAAGTTTTTCGGAGGTGCCAGCTTTACCGTACCGCAGCCCCTGGTGCTGGACTACTATCCCGGCGGCCTCGATAATACCAACCTGCAGATCTGGTTCGATGCAGCCGACCCTCAGACCCGTTTTTCAAATCCCTCCGGGACAGCCCAGGCCACCAACGGGCAGACCATCGCCCGACTCAATGATAAGTCGCCCGCGGGCCGGCACGCCATCCAGCCCACCTCCGCACTCCGTCCCGAACTCAGTCTCACCGGTGCCTTCGGCGCTCGGCCCTCGTTGATTTTCAACAACGCTGAGTTTCTTCCCTTTGACGGAACCTGGCTGGCCGGAACGGAATATACGCTCGGTTTCTTCGTAGACCGGTCAACCGATTCCGGCGGAAGAAATATCTACTTTGGCGGAACCGGAGGAGGGGAGAATACCAACCTGCACCTGTTCTGGGCCAACAGCACAACCCTGGAATTTCATCATTGGAACAACAATTTTGACGTAACGGTACCCGCTTACACCCCCGATCTGGCCGGCGAAATCCACACTTTCAACCTGAATACCTCGTTGGGATCCAACGCCCGCTCGGCCTGGCGAAACGGGGCCCTGCTGGGAACCGGCGGCACCAATGCCACCCTCATCTCCATGGAAGGTGCCAGCCTGGGAGCCTATCAGAACGCCGAGTTTTTCCGGGGTCGCTTCGGGGAAACCTACATGTATGACCGGCTGCTCAACACCACCGAGCGACTCATCCTGGAGAACTACGCCGCCGCCAAATGGGGCACAACACTCGCGCCCGCCTCCGACTATTACAACGGATCAAACCCGTTTACCCATCAGCTGGCAGGTATTGGTCGAACCACCTCCACAGACCACGTTCTCAGCACCGCCTTCACCTCCGGCGGACTCGGACTGCAGTCTACAACCGCCGAATTTCTGAGTACCGACGGCCATTTCCTGCTCAGTGCCCACAACAACGCCACCGGACTCCACGCCCAGACCCTGTTCACCGCAACCGCCCTGTATGAGCGCCCCAACCGCGTCTGGTACGCAGACATCACCCAGCCGGGCAGCGGGGGTGAGGTTACCATTTCCTTCGACCTTGACGTACTGGATGTCACCCCCGGCGTCAGTACCGGTCAATACGGCCTGCTTTTCAACGCCTCGCAGGATGATTTCAGCATCTTTGAAGACAACCAGGTACTCAGCAGCGCCGCCAGCGTCTCCGGGAATATCGTCTCTTTCACCATCGACTCCGACGACCTGCAGGACGGTTACCTCACCCTGGGCTTTTTCCTGTCGACCGCCGAGGCCGACCCCGCCGAAACCACGATTGCTGCCCAGCCCACCGTCATTGAAGCCGACGGCGCCTCCACCTCCCAGATCACCGTACAGGCCCGCTTTGCAAACGGCGCGAATCGCACAGTGGGAGGGGATGCGGTCACCCTGTCGACCACCTCCGGCACCCTGAGTGCGGTCAGTGATAACGGCGACGGTACCTACACCGCCGTACTCACCTCCGCCAACTCGGCCGGTACGGCCACCATCACCGGTACCATCAACGGCGACCCGATTACCAGTCAGGCCACGGTTACGTTTCAGTCCGGCGCGCCCGATCCGGCCGAGACCCTGCTCAGCGCCACCACCACCTCCCTGGTTGCCAACGGCACCGATCAGTCCACCGTGACCGTCCAGCTCCGCGATACCTTCGGCGCCAATCTGACCACCGGTGGGGCCGTCGTCACCCTGAGCATCACCTCCGGCAGCCTCAGCGCCGTGACCGACAACGGCGATGGAACCTACACCGCCACGCTGACCGCGCCCACCCAGATCGGAACCGCCACCCTGACCGCTGCAGTCAACGGCAGTCCGACCGGCACCACCCTGGAATTCGACTACACCGCCGGTCCGGCTGACCTGGCCGAATCCACCCTTCAGGCCGTTCCCGATCAGATCACCGCCAACGGCACCGCCCAGTCGACCATTGTGCTGGAAGTTCGCGATGCCAACGGCAACCTGGTCGGTTCCGGCGGACAAACCGTCGTATTTTCAACCACCTCCGGCACGCTGGGCACCGTGACCGATCTGAACAACGGCACCTATACGATACCGATTACCGCGCCGGCTTCCCCCGGCAGCGCAACCGTTTCGGCCACCCTGAACGGCAACCCGGTAACGGCCACCGCCACCGTCACCTTTGTCGATTTCGATATCCTGCGTTACTACCCGGCCGGACTGGCCAACGATGACCTGCAGGTCTGGTTCGATGTGGCCGATGACAGCTATGCCTTCAGCGATGCGGCTGCCACTACCCCCGCCGCCTTCGGCGACCCCGTAGCCGTGCTGCGCGATAAGTCGCCCAACGCCCGTCATGCCGAACAGGCGGATGCCGCGCGCCGACCGGTACGCAGCAACACCGGTGCCTTCGGAGGTCGACCATCCCTGATTTTTGACAATGCCGAATTCCTGCCCTTTGACGGAACCTGGCTGACCGGCACCGATTACACCCTCACCTTTATGGTCGACCGCTCCGAACAGCTCACTGGTCGAAACATCTACTTCGGCGGTGCCACTTCAGGCGCCAATCAAAACCTGCACCTGTTCTGGAACGGCAACACCACCTTCGAACATCACCATTGGGGCAATAACTACACCGCCACCGTACCCGCCTTCACCACCAGCATTGACGGGGAGCTCCACACCTTCAATCTGAACACCGCCATTCCCACCCCATCCCGACGTTTCTGGCGCAACGGAACCCAAATCGGTTCGGGTGGCACGGCCCAGTCCCTCACCAGCATGAACGGCGCCGCGCTGGGCCGGTTCCGCACCACCGACTATTTCCGGGGTCGGATAGGCGAGGTCGTCATGCACGACCGTGTGCTCAACACCACCGAATTCATCCTCCTGCAGAACTACCTGTCCGCGCGATGGGGTGTGGGCATCGATGCCAATATCACCTATTTCACCCCGCCCGACCCCGATTTCTACCACCAGCTCAGCGGCATCGGTCGTATCACCTCCACCGATCTGGTCAATCAGACCGTCTTCACCTCCGGCGGACTCGGTTTCAACGCCACCGGCGCCTTCACCTTCCTGACAGCAAGCCAGCGCTACCTCATGGCCGCACACAACAACCTCACCGGACTGGCCGCATCGACCCTGGCCATCGGGGAGTCCAGCTATGAACGCTGGAACCGTGTGTGGTACCTGGAAAAATCGGTTGTCACTACCGGCGGCACCCTGGCCGTGTACTTTGATTTCACCGACTACAACCTGCCGGTTCCCGACCCGAACGATACCTTCGTGCTGCTCTATCATCCCACCGATGGCGACTTCGCGACGGCCGGCGTACAGGTGATCACGGCAACGGCTTCGTTCAGCGCCGTCAACCGGGTGCAGTTCGCTGTAAACGCAGACGATCTGGAAAATGGCTACTACACGGTAGGTCGCCTTGACGGAACCGTCATTTATTATAGCCGGACTTCCGGCAACTACGAGGACGCCCCCACCTGGTCGGTCACCGGGCACGACGGTCCGGCCCACAGCGAAGCGCCCGGTCCGACCAGCACCGTGATCATCGGCGGTAACGCCGGAACCGACCACGAAGTAACCCTCACCGCCAACGTCACCCTGAACGCCGGCGGCACCATCACCGTCACCGACACCGGCGACGGGTCCGGCATCCTGCTCACCGGCGCCCGGATTATCCTCGGCGACGGGTCCTTCACCCTTGAAGAGGGCGGAACCCTGGGCATCGGCTCGCCAGATGGCATCGCGGCCAATACCCCCAACGGCAATATCCGCACTGCATCCCGGAGCTTCAGCGCCGATGCCACCTACCGCTACAACGGTGCGGCAGCCCAGATAACCGGCAGCGGACTCCCGGCTTCGGTGCTGAATCTGCAGGTCAGCAACGCCGCGGGCGTCACCCTCACCAACAATCTGCAGGTAACCGGCACCGCTACCCTCACCAGCGGCAACCTCACAGTCAGCTCCGATCAGGCCTTCGTGGCGGAGAACATCGCCTACAACGGCGGACTGCTGCGCGCTCTGCGACAACTCTGGGTCCCGCCTTCCGGCACACCCGGCGGCTGGCGACTGCTTTCCTCGCCCATCAATACCGATTACGCCAACCTGTTCTCCGAACTCACCACCCAGGGATTCACCGGAAGCGATCTCGGCGTTTCCTCCAGCCTTATCCCCAGTGTGCTCTGGTACGATGAAACCTTTGAGGGCACCGATAACCAGCGCTGGCGGGCCCCGGACAACGCCACCGACGACCTGACCCCCGGTCGCGGTCTGTTTACCTACGTCTTCGGCGACGTCCCAACCGACAGCCGGTATAATCAGTCGGCCGTCACCCTGGAAGTCATCGGTCAGGAAAACGCCGGCGATGTCAGCCTGCCCGTCACCTATACGGCCACCGGCGATGAGGGCTGGAACCTGGTGGGCAACCCTTACCTGTCAACCATTTTCTGGAACGACGCCTCCGGATGGACCAAAACCAATATCAGTCCGACCATCTACGTGTGGGACCAGCAGGCCAACGGCGGCAACGGCGATTTCCTGGAATGGAACGGGGTAGCAGGATGGGGGAACGGCTACATCAAACCCTTCCAGGGCTTCTGGGTCAAAGCCACAGCTGATAACCCCGAATTGCAGGTGAACACCTCCGCCCGGTCGACCACCACTTCCGGAACGTTCTACCGCCGTCCCGCGCACCCCGAAATTGAATTTCAGGTGACCACCACCGATTCGCTGAGCAGCCGGGCTCTGTTCATGTTCACCGACCAGGCCCGCACCGGGATCGATCCGCTGGACGCGTACCGCCTGGAGTCCTTGTCGGATACCTACATCACCCTGTTCTCCGTGAATCCCGATGGCGACCGCCTGGCCATCAACAACCTGCCGGATCGCTTCGCGCGAACCCTGGAACTCCCCATGGATCTGGATGCCACCGTTCAGGGACAGGGCTTCAGCGGTTCGGTCGAGCTTGCCCTGAACCGGTTTCAGAACCTTCCGGAAGACTGGGTCATCGAACTGGAAGACCGTCAGACCGGCGAGGTGTACGATCGCAGCGCGCTGGAAGCCGGTATCAGCCTTTCCCTGACCACCAGCGGTACCCTGCGCAAGCAATCGGCGTCCGGCACCGATTCCCTTTGGGTTATGACCTATCCCAAAGCCCCCATCGCAGACCGCACCGACGGACCCGCCCTCATGAAATCCAACCCGTCCCGTGCCCGGTTCATAATCACCATCACCCCGACCAATCCGCCATCGGATATTCCCGCCGGGTTCGGGTTGCAGCAAAATTATCCCAATCCCTTCAACCCGACCACCACCGTGCCCTTCGCACTGGCCGCCGACGGTCGCGTGCGGTTGGAAGTCTTTGATATCACCGGTCGGCGACTGGCCGTGCTGCTGGATGAATTTCGCCAGGCCGGGTTCTACGAGGTCAGCTGGAATGCCGGTCAGGTTGCCAGCGGCATCTATATATATAGGATGATCACCCCCGAGGGTAGTTTCACCCGGAAAATGACACTGATCCGGTAAGACCCGGGGCTTACCGTACGTCCTCCCCGGGACCAATCGCCTTTCGGGCCGACCCGGGCAATGGTCGGGTACATCGCCGCGTTACCTCTACAGGCACAAATTTGATGAATCCGGCCGGCGGGTTAGCACTTTCTAACGGCCCGGGGCCTTTATTAATCAATTTTAACTGCGTCATGCGCGGTTAAAATCCTACATTAGACTAAATTATCAGCGATAAAACCTACAATCTTATGCCTGCTGTCCGACTTCCTGCTATCTCCCCGGCTGCGATGCTGATCGCTGTGGTCTTCCTGCTGACCACCGCCGGTGTAACCATGGCACAAAACGGGCAAAACGGGCAGAATAACGGTCAGTTTATCAATATCACGGTCAGCGCTCAGATCCAGACTACGGTCGACATCGAAACCCGTGCGAATATCAATCTGGGTCGGGTCAGTCCCGGGCAGGAATCCATTACTGTAAACCCCCGCGAAGATCCGGGCGCCGGTGTACTGCGCGTTTCCGGAAGTCCGGGCATGCTGTTCCGGGTATCATTTCAGGAACAGCGCGAGCTGATCCGGGTGGGAGGGGGCTCTCCGCTGGTCTTTCTCTACGACGTGAGCGGCGCCCAGACCGAAAATCAATTTCTTTCCGAACCCATTACCCTGGAAAACCGCGATCTGCAGATGAGTGAAGACGGCGAGTATTTCTTCTGGGTCGGAGGCACCATGCAGCTCGAAGGCGACATCCTCGGGCAGTACGAAGGGGAATTCACCATCGAAATCGATTTTATCTGATGCGCAGCACCATACTCTTTATGGTGATTGTTTTTTCATGGCCCTGGGCGATGCAGGCCCAGTTTACGCCCAATCCCTCCGGACCGGATATTAATTTCGGACAGTATTATTCTACCTCGGCAACGATAACCGCTATCAATCCCGACCTGCTATTTGGACCCGTAATCGCAGGCCAGCCACCTAAGGAAGTTGAAATCGATTCCGGTGACGCTGCTATCCTCGAAATTGAAGGGCTTCCGTTTTTGGATGTGATCATCGAAATCACCGGAGCCGGACTGACCATTAACAACGGATTTCTTTACCTGGACGGGGACGCGGCCTGTACCACCGTCGATTGCCGTATTCCGGTCACCTATGGTTTCGCTTTTGATAATTCCGGCGGTACCATGCCCGATGCCACCCAGGCGGTCGACTTTACCATTAATCCTGTGCTATATCCCATGACCCGCCGCACGGCCGGCGCTCCGCCCGGTCCGCCCCCCACGCCCGAAATTGCCGGGGTTAACCTTCCGGCTGCGGTGTCAACCTTCTTGTTCATCTATGGCACCATAACAAGTGATCCGGCGAATCAAGCAGGCGCATATGAGTCGACTCTGACCATTGAGGTAACCTACAACTGATGCGGGTAGCCCTGATACTCATAGCATCACTGCTTTTGGCCCTGCCGGCACAAGCCCAGTTCCTGCAATTCAGTGTGTACATCGACTCCGAAGTCAGTGCCGCGACCATACAGGAGCTGGACTTCGGGTCTATGTTGCAGAACTCCGAAGCCCTGGTCGGACTCGATGAAAACGGCAGCGGCTGGTTTCAGGTGGCGGTATTGAATGTCAGCGATGTGCAACTGTTTCTGGATGCGCCCGACCAGCTGGAGCTGGAAACCGAGGGCATCATGTGCGGGGAAGACCTGTGCGGAATCGACATGGAGCTGGGCTTCGCCTATTACATTTCCGAGACACCGAGATTAGAGGGTGGTCGACCCATGCAGCCGCTCTCTAAAGGATTCAATGCCGTTCGCGTCAACGAACCCGGACAACTGACCGGCGAACCCGAATACATCTACATCAATATCAACGTGTTCGGCAAACTCACCGTGGGCGACGTGCCCGGCGGTAACTACACGGGAACGCTCAACCTCGAAGTAACGTATTGATAGGCAGTGTGTTCATTTAATTCATGGATTAAACCGGGCAGCATACGTCTGAATGTAGCCATTCCATTCCCGGAACCCGGTAGTGTGCGGTGCGTTTACGCCAACAATGCATTGGAAACCATGTCAAGCTTAATTAGGAGTTCCTAACCAAAATGGGTCGATTTGCCCGCCAAATGCCCCTTGAGTTAACGAAACCTAATTTTATTAAGGAATTTACTCTCCTAAATTAATACTAGTTCAAAACCCACAAACGACTTTACACTTACACAACAAAACAATACAGTCATGAAAAAATTACTCTTTACCCTTCTCTTCGCACTGCCAGTTTTGGCTTTTGCACAAGTCAATGAAAATGTTAATGCATCAGCATCAATCAATGCATCATTGGAGTTAACGAAAGTATCAGATTTGGTATTTGGAAACATTACAGATACAGCAGACCCTGCAGTTATTAATACTGATGGAACGACTGCAAACTCTAATGTTGGAACAGGTGCAACCGCAGCGCAAGTTACTGTTAACACGGGAACACCAGTCGCATACACAATTACAGCGGGATCAGGTGCAACTCTTGCAGGAAATGTCCTTACACTGGATAATTTAGATTCTAGTGCTCCTTCTGCCGTCGAAGATCTAGAAATTACCTTAAACTATCACACAGGTGAAACTACACGAGTTAGTTATACTCCTGGCGCTGCTAGTAGTACAGGAGGGTCTTCAGCTGAGGAAAATACCTTAAATATCGGTGGAACTATTTCAGCCACAGAACTTGGTGACAAAACAGGAAATTCATACGCAGGCGTCATAGTAGTAACAGTCGATTTCCTCTAAACTCCACTTTAGTTTCTTCAAAAAAGGTTCCTTATTATTAAGGAGCCTTTTTTTTTATCCGTAATTCAGAGTCTACCTTTATGAAACGCATCTTCCTCGTAGCATTCTTTGCTTTTGCACTGGCCCTGCAGGCCCGGGCCCAGGTGACTATCTCGCCCACGATGCTGTTTTTCGAGAATAATTTCTCATCGGTAATGATCATCAACAACGCCAATACGCCCCAGGATATCCAGATCGAAACCCTGTTCGGGTACCCGGTTTCCGATGAGCTTGGCTATGTGACCATGGCGTTCGATGAGGATGCCACCGAAAATGATCGCTCCTTAACGGATATTGTCCGCGCTTTTCCGCGCGCTTTTACCCTCCAGCCCGGCCAACGACAAGTAGTCCGGCTCCAGGCCCGTGCCCCGAATACCATGCCGGAAGGCGGCTACTGGACGCGACTGGCCGTGGTAGCTACGCCCCAGGCCGCGGATGTGACCGCTGTTGAAGAGGGCGCTGTGGGTGCCCAATTGAATTTTGTATTCCGTCAGGTCATCGCGGCCCTGTACAAACGCGGCGATGCCACCGTTGAAATGGACGTGAACCAAATCGGCTACCTGTTCGACGAAGAGCGCGGAAATCGCGTGCTCCGCTACAATGTAGATATGACCGGAAATGCCCCGTTCCTGGGAACCATTACATTAAAAGTCCTTAACGCAAACGGACAAACCGTCCATGAAGACCGCTCCGTAACCAGTATCTATGTGGATGGTTTCCGGAACTTTGTCCTCCCTGAAGACCTCGTTCCTAACGGTAATTACACCGTAGAGCTGAATTTTCAGGCCGCCCGACAAGATGTACCCGCCGCCAATAACTTCCCTATGGCGCCCCTAACGGTTTCAGCCGCTGTTTCCGTAAATTAGAGTCCTTTCACACATCGCGGCCATTTCGCCCATATTGCGTATTTTCAGGCCTGAATGAAACCTCGGCCGATGCGCACCCCCCTGAAATTAATCACCTTACTCATTGCGTTTTTTTTCAGTACGCTTTCCACGCCCAGCGCGCAGACAGCAACTGATTACGACGAGGTATTCTTCGAATACCGGTACATGCAGCTGGTCGCCACAAATATAGTCGGTATCTACCAGAACGATGCCTTCTTCCTGCCCTTCGCCGAACTGTTCGACCCCCTGCTGATCTACCACGAAACCGACTGGGATAACCTGCGCATTACCGGCTACATCAACACCGATGCCAGCAGCTTCGCCCTGGATTTCACGGCCATGACCTGGCAGTACCGCGACCGCTCCGGGACCTTCACCGCCGATGATTTCATCGTGGGTCAGTTCGATATCTACCTTTCCCCGGCCATCTATCAGGAAATCTTCGAGTTCGAATTCCGGGTCGACCTCGGACTGCTCAGCGTACGCCTTTTTACCTCCGAACGGGTTCCCATCCTGGTCCGCCAGGAGCGCCAGCGCCTGCGCGCCCGGATTCAGTCGCAAACCAACAGCCGCGAAATCTACCAGCCGCAGATCGGACGACAGCCCAAACTGTTCAACGGCGGCTTCCTGGACTACAACCTGAACGCCAACACCCAGGACTTCGAAAATTACTCGGCAACCGGCTCCTTCACCGGCGGCGTTGAAATCCTCCACGGCGATGTGCAGGGCAGTGTAAGCATGCGGCAGTCGCAGGGCGGCTTTGACGAAGCGGTTTTCAGCAACGTCCGCTGGCGCTATTACCGTCCGAAAGGTTTCGTGCGACAGATTTACGTGGGCGATGTGGCCCCGCGCGGTAACCTGGTCCGACAACGCACCCGGGGCGTCTCCGTCACCAACGAACCCCTGTATCCCACCCGTGTCATTGATGAGTTCAACCTCGTTGAAATGGCCTCGCCCGACTCAGAAGTCGAGGTTTTTATCAACGACCGCCTTTTTGATTTCTTCACCGTCGATGAAACCGGGCAGTACAACGTCCGGCTGCCCATTACCTACGGAATCAACGACATCCGCGTGGTAGTCTACGCCCCGGACGGGCAGGTCAGTGAGCTGAATCGCCGGTTGAACATCCCCTTCTACTTCGCCCCGCCCGATGAGTACTTTTACACCGCCACGGTAGGTCGCAGTGTGGCCACCAACCTGCAGCCCGAAGGCTACTGGCTGGGCGTGCTGACTACCTCGTACGGAATTAACCTGAATCACACCCTGCGCTTGCGGGCCGAATACCAGGAAGGCCCCCAGGAGGAGTCGCTCATCGTGGCTGAGCACAGTGCCCGATGGCTGCGCGACGTGATTACCAACATCCAGGTAGCCCCCACCAAATACGAGCAGTTCAATGTGACGTATCAGTCGCTGAACAGTAATTTTTTCAACGGCTATTTCAACAACTACCGCGGCACCTACCGCACCATCAACAACAACCTGGATTTTCAGTACGGATTCAGCGGATTTGTGAACCTGCCCAACCGGTTCATCCCACTGTTCGTGCGGGCCGGCGTCGACAACAGCGAATATACCGACCTGAGTCTGCGCAGTTACAACGCCAACGTCACCACCCGATTCCGGACGTTGTCGGTCTCCGGCGGATTTCGGTCGCTGCAACGTATCGTGGCCGGGCAAACCCTCTCCCAAAACCGCTACACCCTGACCACCAGCTACTCCACGCCCCGAACCACGGACGTGTGGGCCCCGCTTCGCGGTATCTTCTTCCGGAACCTGATCGAGTGGCGACAAAACCTCGGCAGTATGGAGCGCGTCGAGTTTTCCGCCTCCCGCAGGATTCTGAGTACCGGTCAGCTGCAGGTTTCCTACACCCGCTTCGTGCCGAACAACCAGAATGCCCTGTTCATATCGCTGAGTTTTGACATCCCCTCGGCGCGTTTCAACACCTCGGTGCGGTCCTCCGGGGGCAGTCAGGTCATCAACCAGGCCGTACGGGGCTCCATCGGCTACTTCCATGACGACCATATCTTCGTGTTTGACAACCGCCAGCAGGTGGGTCGCGCCGCGCTGGTAGCCAATAATTTCGTAGACAACGACGGCTCAGGCCGATTTTCACCCGGCGATGAGCTCCTGGGCAACAATGCCATTCGTCTGGTGGGCGCCGGAACCCGTTCCTTCTACAAAAAAGACCGCGCTATTTTCACCCAGCTGCGCCAATACGACGCCTACAACGTGGAGGTCAACGAGGCCCTGGTCCGCGATCCGAGTCTGACTGCAGTGCGTGAAAAATTCTCCATTGTCACCGATCCCAATCAGTTTAAAGTCATCGATGTGGCTTTTGTCCGCACCGGTATCATTGACGGAATGGTAACCCGCATGCTCCGGGACCAGCCCGAGGGCGTGAGCGGTCTGACTATGCGACTGGAAAACCTGGAGACCGGGCAGGTGGATGCGATCCGAACCTTCTTCGACGGCTCGTTCTACAAAATGGAGGTGCGTCCGGGACGGTATCGCCTTCAGCCCGACAGCACCCAGCTGGCGCTGCTGAACGTGACAGCCGAACCGGCGTATCGTGAGGTCAGCATCGTAGCTACCGAATTCGGGGATTTTGTGGAAGGGCTGGATTTTGAACTTCGTTCTGCCGAGCCGGAGGTAATCGTTCTTCCCGAACCCGAACCCGAGCCGCAGTCGTTCCGCATTCAGACGGCCGTCATGAACACCTTGCCGCGCATCATCATGGCCCATTATCTGGCCGAACAGGCAACCGGATTGCTGTTTGAGTTTCAGTATAGTCCGGAAACGGAGACGTACAGGCTGTTCAGCAGCGAGCTGACCTCTCAGGAGCAGGTCGATGAAATCCTGCACATCCTGCATACCCGGACCGATTTCGATGATGCCTTTGTCATCACCGATGAGGAATATGACTCCTTCGAGCTTATGTTTGCCGTACAGATTGGTGCGCAGAACACCCGCTCGCTGGCGGAAGCGCACGCGCAGCTGGCCCGCGACCGCTACGGACTTCAGGTTCAGGTGGTTGAAGATCTTCGCGACAGCATGTACAAGATTCAGACCGTGCCCTCCCAACAGTGGCGGGATGTCTGTGAACGGCTAGAACGCATTCTGCAGGAGACAGAATTCGCCGATGCCTTTGTGGTGGTTCCCAGTCATGTGAAACCCGATGAATACCTGTTCATTGTGCAGGTGGGGGCGTATGCACGCGAGAGCATGGCCAATCGTATGCGTGATGACTTCGTCCGGCGAACCGGCCTTCCCTTCGAGGTAACCTTCAATCGTTGTGTCGGCTTGTACACGGTATCGGTGCGCGATATTCCGCGATGGGGTAATGCCATACAGATGTACAACGAGCTGCTGAATGAGTATGGATTTGAGCAGGTATTGGTCGTTTCCCGCCGGAAATAAGCCCCATTTGACAATCGCGTAAGGTTTTACTGTGAAAAATGGACTATTTTTGTAATAATCCGGTCCGTTTCTACTCTACTATATATAGATGACGGATTGATACGCACCCGGAGCAGTTTTCCGGCGTCGATTTGCATCGGAAACGAATTCCGCCGGTCAATTTGAACGCAGTAACAATCGGTTTCCGGGCGATGATGATCGGTATGCTACGGAGCAGATCATGCCGGTTCATACTGCGCGCAATACCCCGTGCCGGTCCGGATCGCCCGACCGTCGGAACTCCCACACACCTACCGTTGATTTAACCCAGGAACACCATGCGATTTGCTGATTATGCCAAGATGTATCTTACGGCCGGAAACGGCGGCGCCGGAGCGGTATCGTTTCGTAGGGAGAAGTACGTTCCGAAGGGGGGACCGGATGGAGGCGACGGGGGTCGCGGGGCCGACATCGTGCTGCGGGGTAACCGCAATCTGAATACCCTGCTGGATCTTCGCTACAAGAAATTTCTCAAGTCGACCCACGGTGAGAACGGAAGCGGTGCGAATAAGTCGGGCAGGGATGGTGAGCCCGTGATACTGGACGTACCCCTTGGAACCATCGCCTACGAGTTTGAAACGCGTCGCCTGCTGGGGGAAGTCACCGAGGACGGACAGCAGCTGGTTATCGCCAAAGGCGGGCAGGGGGGGAAAGGGAACTCCTATTTTAAATCCGACGTGAATCAAACCCCCCGCTATGCGCAGCCCGGCGTGCCCGGTGAGGAAATCATCGTTGAAATTGAGCTCAAACTCATTGCCGAGGTAGGGCTGGTGGGGTATCCGAATGCCGGAAAAAGCACCCTGCTGGCCGCTTTGTCCAACGCCCGGCCGAAAATTGCCGATTATCCCTTCACCACGATGGAGCCCAATCTCGGGGTGGTTACCCTGGGCGACTACCGCAGTTTTGTCATGGCCGACATCCCCGGTATCATTGAGGATGCCCATAAGGGCAAGGGGCTCGGAATCCGTTTTCTGCGTCACATTGAACGCAATAAAGTGCTCATGCTGGTCATCAGCTGCATGAGCAACATCGAGGAAGAGTACCGTATCCTGATGAATGAACTGCGCGAATACCGCGCTGATTTACTTGAAAAACCCCGGCTGGTGGTCGTCTCCCAGATGGACCTCAAACCCGGGTTTGAACTGGAAGAGCTCCCTGATCTTCCCGATGATTATATCCTTGTGTCAGCTGCCACCTCCCATAACTTGAAAGAATTAAAGGACCTGCTGTGGTCCAGAATTCAGGAGGCTCATGAATGAAGATATCCGAACCCGCATAGCGCTTAGTCTGGTTCCGAAGGTGGGAGCACACCGTTCCCGTTTGCTGCTGGAACGTGTTGACCGCCCGCGGGACATTTTCCGCCTGTCGGAGCGCGATTTACTGGCTATTCCCGGATTTGGGAAGGTGGTTACCGAGCAGATCCGTTCGTTTTCGAACTGGGCCATGGTAGACACCGTGGTACGACGTACGGAAGCCCTTCGCTGTCGGCTGCTGATTCCTGAAGACGCGGCCTATCCGCAACTACTTCGCGAAATTGATGACCCTCCAGTTGTACTTTGGGCACGGGGGAACGTGGACCTGCTCAACCACGCCGGTATCGCCGTAGTGGGAACACGGTCCCCGTCGCCCTATGGTAAAGATATGGCCCGTCATTTCACCGGGAAAATCGTGGAACAGGGAATCACCATTGTTTCCGGACTGGCCTACGGCATCGATACGGTGTCGCACCGGCAGGCACTGGATAAAGGCGGGAAGACCATCGCCGTGCTGGGATCGGGTATCGATGTGGTGTATCCCCGGCAAAATACCGATCTGTACGACCGCATGATCAGGGAGGGGAGCACCGTTGTAAGTGAGTTCCCGCCGGGTACCAAGCCGGATTATATGAACTTCCCGACCCGCAACCGGGTTGTCAGCGGGCTGTCGGTGGGTATTCTGGTGGTGGAAACCGGCGCGGAAGGCGGCAGTATGATCACGGCCCGACTCGCCCTGGAGCAGAATCGCGAGGTTTTTGTGGTTCCCCATAACCTGACCAATACCCGGGCGGCCGGTTGCCACAAGCTTATTCGGGAGGCCAGCGGCAAACTTGTTGAACACATCGAAGACATCATTTCCGAATTCCCCTGGATGCAGTTCAAAGCCTTCAGCGATGGAAAAATCGGCAAGCTGGTCAAGCCGGAGGGGCTGTCAGCAGGAGCATCGGCCTGCTGGGATGCCCTGGCAAACAAGGGGGAACTGGATCTTGACGGACTATCTCGCAGTACCCGTCTGCCGCTGCCGCAGGTCTCGGCCGTTTTATTGCAGATGGAACTTGCCGGATGGGTTAAACAGCGTCCCGGGCGCATGTTTGCACTGGTCTGAACTGTCAGTACCACAACCTTGTTGATAATAGGTGTAAATAACTGCCTGAACGGCAAGCAGCAGTTCGAAAATTGTAACTGCAGCCCTATATTACGGTTACAAATAACAGGAGGCAGGAAATGCAGCAAACAACGCTTGATACCCTTACCCGGCGGTTAAACGAGCTCAGCGAAGCCGGAAAAAATTATATTGAAAACGAAGACCTGCAGGCCCGCATACAGGACCTGAAATCCGAAGCCGAAGAGCTGATCAGACAGAAGCCCCTGCTTGCCATTGGTGCAGGCCTGGCGCTGGGCTACCTGCTTGGTCGTCTTTTCAGCAGAGACTAATTGCATGACTGACTTACCCAAACATTCCGTCCTGGACCGACTCAAACAAATTCCCGTTGATATGCGGGCCTATGTTGAAAAGCGCCTGGAACTGGTAGCCCTGGAAACCGGGGAGAAAATAGCGAACATTTTCGCCAAGACTGCCTCGACGGTTGCAACTACGCTGATTGCACTGATGGCCCTGCTTTTTTTTCTGCTGGCTGCGGGCTTTTTCCTGGGCGACCTGCTGGACAGCTATGCGATGGGTTTCGGGGTAGTCGCTCTTTTCCTCGCCGTCTTTGCCCTTGTGGTTTATCTGCTGGCCCCCGAAGCCATTGAAGACAAGGTCAGGGAGCGTATCGCCCGGGAATTTCTCAATGATAACCGTTCTGATTCGTCCGGCGTGGATGATTCCGGCGATGAAACCGGTGTATCTGGCGCAGCCGGTCCGAACGGCGCAGCCGTTATGGCCGATCCAACCGTATCGGCGCCTGCCCGGCACAACGACGAAACCGTTCTTGTTGAATCTCCCATTGCGCCCACTAAGTCGAAAACAAGCTGAAAATAATTATGGATGAACGAACTGCCCGACTCAAAAAAGATCTGGAAGACCGCAAGGCTGCATTGAAAGCCGAGCTGAATAAACTCGAATCGGATTTGTCGGGCCATATAACTGATATTCAGGAGGATGTAACCGAAACGGTTGATCCCCGAAAATGGGTTCAAAAGCACCCCCTGAAACTGGTTGGCGCGGCAGTTTTAATCGGTTTCCTGGCCGGAAACCGGGATGACGGCAGGTCCGCCTCCGGTAAAATCACGGTTATCGGTTCGGTGGTGGCGGCCCTGAAAACCTATGCCGCCCGCAAAGCCGTTGATAAAATTGTGTCTTTTGTGGAAGATGTGGGCGCCGGAAAGTCCCGCTGATTCAATCATTTCATTCTTTTCTGTTAGTGGTTGCAAGTCAATGGAATGCAACCATACTAATTACGGTTCGTCTAAAGCATTACGTTTAAAACCCATTTGTAACCCATCTTTTTATGCGATTTACACTTCTCGTTACCCTCATCTTCGGGCTCACCGTGGCGGGTCAGTCCCAACAGGCACAAACCATTACCTTGCAGCAGGCCATCGACCTGGCCCTCGAAAATAATCCCGCACTCAAACAGGCTGAAAACAACATGGGAATTCAGGATGCCAACGTCCGCAGCGCCCAGCTGGATTTCCTTCCTAATTTGAACGCCAACTTCGGCGGTACCCGGCGAACCGGTCGGCAGTTTGTGCAGGAAACCCTGCAGTTTGATGATTTCACGACCAACACCATGAACGGCTCTATCGGTGGTAGTGTAGTTATTTTTGACGGACTTCGTAATATCAACAACCTGCGTGCCACGCAGTCGGCCCGGCTTTCTGCTGAGGAAATGCTGGAAAGACAGCGCGAAAACGTGATATTCAATACCGCTGTAGCTTACCTGAATGTGATTTTGGGTGAGGAACTGCTCACCATCGCCCAGGAAAACCTGGAATCATCCCGACAACAGCTCGAGCAGATTCAGGCCCAGGTTGAAGTGGGAATGCGACCGTTGGTTGACCAGTACAATCAGGAAGCATTGGTTGCCCGCAATGAGTTTGAAATCGTGCAGCAGGAGAATTCTCTGAATATCAACAAACTCCAGCTGGTTCGTATCATGGCGGTTGATCCGCTCCAGGAATATGAGTTTGAAATTCCGGAAGTTCGTGATCAGTCGCTGGTTCAGCAGGACTTCGACTTGGCCGAGCTGGTTGAGCAGGCCATGGAAACCCGCCGCGATTTGCGCAGTACGGAAATTGAGATTACCAACGCATCCCAAAACCTTCGCATCGCCCGCGGTGCTTACCTGCCTACCGTATCATTGAGTGCTTCCCTTTCCAGCGGGTATTCCGATCAGTTCCGTGAAACAACGCTGGATCCCAATACCGGTGCCATTACCCGTCAGACCGTCGACTTCCTCGACCAGTTTTCAGACCGTAATCGTTCCCGCTCACTGGGTTTCAGCATTCAGGTACCGATTTTTAACCGCTTTAACACCACCCGTCAGGTCCAGATCGGTCAGATTCAGTACAAAAATGCCGTGCTTGAACTGGAAACCAAACGACTCGAAATTTTCCAGGAAGTCCGACAGGCCTACAACGATTATACGGCCGCTGCCAAGCAGCTGGAAACCACCGAGCGGAGTCTGATTGCAGCTACCAAAGCCTTTGAAACCGAGCAGGAGCGATTCCGTGTCGGGGCAAGTACCCTGATTGAGCTCACCCAGGCCCAGGCGGAATTTGTCAGTGCCTCTTCAAACCGCGTTCAGGCGGTCTACCGCTTTGTATTTCAGGAAAAATTACTGGAATACTACCTCGGACGTATCTCAACGGAATTGTAACCGTACACCGTATCCAATGCAACATACACCTATGGAGACGTTTATGGACCATCAGACCGTTATTTCCTGTACCGACATTACTAAAGCCTATGTTATGGGCACCCAGACTGTTCATGCCCTTCGTGGTGTATCCTTCGACATCTCCCGTAATGAGTACGTTGCCCTGATGGGGCCCTCAGGGTCGGGAAAGTCGACCATGATGAACATCGTAGGCTGCCTGGACACACCTACCAGCGGGGAATACATTCTGAACGGCCATGATGTAAAGACCCTCAGCGATAATGAACTTGCATCGGTCCGGAACAAGGAGATTGGTTTCGTATTTCAGACTTTCAATCTGCTGCCCCGTTCATCGGCCCTGGCCAATGTTGAATTACCGCTGGTGTACGCCGGCGTGAAGACCTCAGAACGCAGAGAGCGGGCCGAAGCCGTGATGGAAAAGGTTGGGTTGACCGACAGAATGCACCATAAACCCAATGAGCTCTCCGGCGGACAGCGTCAACGGGTGGCCATTGCCCGCGCCCTGATTAACAATCCCTCGATACTGCTGGCCGATGAGCCCACCGGAAACCTCGATTCCAAAACCGGCTATGAAATCATGGAGCTTTTTGAGGACCTGTATGCCCAGGGTAATACTATTATTCTGGTTACCCACGAGGAAGACATCGCCGAGCATGCCCGACGGGTGGTCCGTCTGCGGGACGGACTTCTGGAAAGCGACGCGCCGGTCGCCAATCCCAGACTGGCAACGGCACTGGTATGACCGTGGATGCTGCGCCCTTACTGCTCTTTAATGTTGATGACGGCATCGCAAGCATCACATTAAACCGTCCGGAGAAGCGGAACGCGCTCTCGCGTGGGCTCGTTGAGGCGCTGCATAACGTATTTCAGGAGATAGAAAACCGGGAGGATATCCGGGCGGTGCTGTTAACCGGCGCCGGTGAAGCATTTTCGGCCGGAGCCGACCTCGCCGCACTCAAACAGCTGCAATCCGCCACCTATCAGGAGAATCTGGAGGATTCCCAGGCTCTGGCGGCGATGTTTCAGCAGGTTTACCGTTGCTCGAAACCCGTAATCGGGGCTATCAACGGTCACGCGATTGCCGGTGGATGCGGACTGGCGACCCTGTGCGATATTACCATCGCGGCGGATACGGCCCGTTTCGGGTACACCGAAACACGAATCGGATTTGTTCCGGCACTGGTGTCCCGGTTTGTACTTGCCAAAATTGGTGAGACCCAGGCGCGCAGACTCTTGCTCTCCGGGATTCTGATTGATGCACAGGAGGCCGCAAAAATAGGACTGGTCACCGAGTGTGTACCTGAACATGCGTTTCAGGGGCGGGTCGACTGGTGGTGCGAGGTTTTTCGCCATCAGGTAAGTCCTCAGGCGGTTTCCCGGACCCTGGAAGTCCTGCGGGAGGTGCCCGCCAAAAACTGGAATGATGCTCTTCGGTACGCCGCGGAAGTCAACGCCCGGGCACGCGGCACCGAAGATTGTAAAAAGGGCATTGCAGCTTTTCTGAATAAGGAGCCTATTCGCTGGTAAGCGGAACAAATAGGTGGCCTCCGGTTGTTATACCGGTCATGAATCAAGAACATGTTATTACCACCGATGCACTGGTCATCGGGTCCGGAATGGGGGGCATGACCATCGCGTCCTTGCTGGCACGTGACGGGCTGAATCCCATCGTCCTGGAAGCCGCCCACGTACCCGGTGGGTGCAGCTCCTCGTTTAAACGCAAAGGCTATGTATTTGAGTCGGGCGCTACCACGCTTATCGGATTCGATACGCATCAGCCGCTGGCCCGACTGGAGTCTATGCTGGGCATTACCATCCCCAAAACGCTGATCAGTCCGGGAATGAGCGTTCATATTGACGGAAAAAAATGCATCCGTTATCAGGACCGCGAAGCATGGATTGCCGAGGCCGGACGTGTTTTTGGCAATCCGGACGGACAGCGCTCATTCTGGAACCGTGCTTTCGAGGTTGCCGATACGGTCTGGAAGGTCTCATCGCAAAACACCACCTTCCCCCCACAGCGCGTGGTGGACTGGCTCAGGCTGGCGGTACACAACTCGCCGCTGGACGCTCCCGTACTGCGATTCGCCCGGAAGTCCGTGGCCCGGGTGATGCAGGATTACGGCGTTGACACCAAACCGTTTCGACGCTTCATTGACGAGCAGCTCATGATTACCGCTCAGGCTGATGCAAGCGAAGTGCCGTTTTTGTTCGGGGCCGCCGGAATTACCTACACGAATTACTCCAACTATTATGTGGAGGGCGGTCTGCTCGAAATGATTCGGGTGCTTCAGGAGTACATAACCTCCAGAGGGGGGCAGGTCCTTACCCGAAACAAGGTGACTTCCGTGGTCCGCCGACCGGATGGCCTGTACGATGTGACCACTGCTGCAGGCAGGGTGTACCGCTCCAGACTCGTGTATTCCAATCTGCCGGTGTGGAATATGAAAGAACTTACCGGGGGGGCGTTGCAAGCCTACTTTACCGGACAATCGGATCGCTACAGCCGGGCCTGGGGTGCCTTCACCATGGGCGTGGTCACGACGGATTCCTATGCGGAGGATATGACCCTGCATCACCAGATTCATCTGGACCAGCCAATGCCATTTACCGGAGCGCGTTCTTTTTTTGTATCGATGTCCAGACGGGGCGACCATGCCAGGGCGCCGGAAGGGTACAGGGCGATGAATGTAAGTACACACACCCCGGCCGAGGATTGGTTCTTGCTTAACGGCAGCTACGACCGGGTCAAGCAGGCCTCGCAGGATTTTCTGCTGCAGGCCATGCGGAACAAACTGCCCGGTTTTGATGCCGCGGAGCTGGTTACGGCATTTGCCAGTACCCCGGTTACCTGGCAGAACTGGGTGTACCGGAAAAACGGTCGGGTTGGAGGCATCCCCCAGCAGATGCAGCGGTCGGTACTGGACTGGAGTCCGGCGGTGACGCCCTTCCGGGGCCTTTTTATGTGCGGCGACACCGTTTATCCCGGACAGGGAATTCCCGGAGTGACCTTAAGCGGAATCAACGTATATTATAAGACTGCACAACATCGAGATAAACTGCACACCCACTAACTTTTACACATTTTGCTAGGTCAATCAAGCGGACTCGGGATGCCATCGGTCTTTCCACCCGGGGTTAAACACTTACTTATTGTCAATGTGCTGTTTTTTGTGGCACAAACTACCCCGTTGGTGGGCTCCATTCTTGAAGGCCTGTTCGTGTTATATCCGCCCTTCCGCGGTATCGGGTTTATCCCGCTGGAGCCCGGTGTGTTTTATCCCTGGCAGCTTGTCAGTTATATGTTTCTGCACGGCAGCATCGGCCACCTGTTTTTCAACCTGTTTGCTTTATGGATTTTTGGTCAGCAGATTGAGGCCATCTGGGGAACGCGAAGGTTTGTGACCTATTATTTCCTGTGTGGTATCGGTGCGGCACTCCTTCATATGCTGGTAGCACCGAATCCGGTTATCGGTGCCTCCGGTGGAGTCTTCGGAATCTTGCTTGCATTCGGGATGCTTTTTCCAAACCGGGAGATCTTCCTGCTATTCCCGCCCATCCCCATTAAAGCGAAGTGGCTTGTAATCGGGTATGGTGCCTTCGAACTGTTCAACGGGGTCACCTCTACGATGAGCGGGGTTGCTCACTTTGCCCACCTCGGGGGCATGATCGTGGGTTTCATCCTTATCCGTTACTGGAAAATGCCAACCAACCTGTACTAAACGGCTATGTATCAGGAGTCTTTCTTTGAATCGGTAAAACAGGGGTTTATGCGGCTGCCATCGGCGCTCCGATGGGTGTTATTGATTAACATCGTGGTTTTTTTGCTGCAGGCCCTGGCCGACCTTTTCGGTTTGTCGGTGGTCAACGCAGCCCTTATCACCTGGCTCGGACTGTCGCCGGACGGGCTTGAAAATCTCTACCAGCCATGGCGACTGGTGACCTACATGTTCCTGCATGGAGGCGGTTTTCATATTCTGTTCAACATGCTGTGGCTGTGGTGGATGGGCAAGCCGGTGGAAGACACGCTGGGACCGCGGAATTTTTCGGTGCTCTATCTGGGCGCAGGGATCGGCGGCGGCCTCATTCACGTACTGCTTTCCGGTTTCGCCGACGCCCCTACAATTGGGGCTTCCGGAGCTGTATTTGGCATGATGGTGGTGTTTGCCATGTTGTTTCCCTATCAGCAGATTATGCTGCTGTTCCTGCCGCCCATTCAGGCACGATACATGGTAGCCGGACTCATTATTCTGGATGTGCTGTTTCTGAATTCCGGCGATAATATTGCCCGCGTGGTACACCTCGGCGGGGCATTGTGGGGGTACCTGCTGATGCGCGGTTACCAGCGCGGTTACAACTACGATGCGTGGATCGGTTCTCTTGCAGCCCGGTACGCAGGCGTGTTTTCATCGGGCAGCGGCAAATCGGGCGCGACTTCCTCCACGACCGGCAGCCGCCGTGCCCGCAATCCCAATATGCGGGTTGTGACCGATGCGGATATAATCGAGGAGATTGAAGAGCAGCAGCAATCGGAAATGGACCGTATCCTCGATAAAATTTCCAAAAAAGGGTACGCCAGTCTCTCCGCTGAAGAAAAACGCATCCTGTTTGAACTCAGCAAGAAAAAGTGATGTTTGTGGGTAGAGACAGCTAACGTTTATCAAATTTATACTTCCAGGTTAATTATGAGCTCCATGCTTCCCCGTAGAAATTCAGTCCAGGTTAATGTAGGCGGTGTGCTGGTCGGTGGCGGTGCCCCGGTTGTGGTGCAGAGTATGACCAATACCGACACGGCCGACATCGAAGACACCGCTAAACAGATCATAGAGCTGCACGATGCCGGATCGGAGCTGGTACGCATTACGGTGAATAATAAGGATGCAGCCAAGGCTGTGCCCTACATCATGGACTACCTCGACAAAAAAAATGTTGAGGTTCCGGTAATCGGGGATTTTCATTATAACGGACATGTTTTGCTGACGGAATTTCCGGAATGTGCCAGAGCGCTTTCGAAATATCGTATTAATCCCGGCAACACCGGCACCAAGGCCCGCGACAAGAATTTCAGCACCATTGTGGAACAGGCTGTGAAATGGGGCAAACCCGTGCGTATCGGGGTGAACTGGGGTTCGCTCGATCAGCAGTTGCTGGCCGAAAAAATGGATGCCAACAATGCCCTGCCCGATCCGAAGTCGAGCAAGGAAGTCATGATTGACACAATGATTGAAAGCGCCATCCGCTCATCCAGAATGGCCGAGGAGGTAGGGCAGCCGCATGACAAAATTGTGATCAGCTGCAAAATTTCCGGGGTTCAGGATTTGATTACCGTCTACCGGCGGATGTCGGCCGTGGTGGATTATCCCCTGCACCTGGGCCTTACGGAAGCCGGGATGGGTATGAAAGGTATTGTTGCCAGCAGTGCGGCTTTATCGGTTCTGTTGCAGGAAGGGATTGGTGATACCATTCGTGTATCTCTGACTCCACAACCCGGGGGCGACCGTGCGGAAGAAGTTCGGGTCAGTCAGCAGGTCCTGCAGTCGCTCGGGATCCGCAGTTTTATTCCCCAGGTAACGGCCTGTCCGGGTTGCGGCAGAACCAAGAGTACCTATTTTCAGGAGCTGGCCGATGATGTTCAGGGGTATATCCGGGATATGATGCCCATCTGGCGTCAGGTGTATCCGGGTGTGGAAGAGCTGCAGGTTGCCGTTATGGGCTGCATTGTCAACGGACCGGGCGAATCCAAACATGCCAATATCGGAATATCACTTCCCGGAACCTTTGAGGAGCCGAAGGCGCCGGTTTATATTGACGGACAGCATGCGGTAACCCTCGCCGGAGATCACATCGGCAAGGAATTCAAGCAGCTGCTTGACGACTATATCATCAAGAATTACGGCACCTGATTTTGGCTGATATTTGCCCGGATACCTCCGGCATGTGCGCGTATCTGCAATTACGGCACCTGATTTTGGCTGGTATCCGACCGAATACCTGCCAACGTGTGCGCGTATCTGCAATCACGGCACCTGATTTTGGCTGGTATCTGCCCGGATACCTCCGGCATTTTTCCGTATCTGTGGCTTGGGTGAACACCGGGTTGGCTACAAAGCAGAAGTATGCGAATTTTCCCGTGTAAGGATGTGTTTCGCGGCTCTTCCACTTGAATGTAAGCCTTTACGCTTTTCCTTGTTCAGGGTGTTTTTTGGCTGGTTTCATCCTCAATACGCATTATTCACATCCTAAAAGCGCTTTTTAAATCCAACGTTCGAATTCGAATTAGGCAAAAAAAGTTTGTGCAATGTAAGCGCTTTCATTATCTTTCGTTCAGTGAAAGCAAATAGCCGACAGGTCATTGTTGGATGGAATACCGCTTTTCTGAGCGATTATAAAAGTGGAAAAGCCTGTTTTTGTTGAATTTGATGGGAAATTGAACGTAGCAATTCGCCGGATGAATTTCAGAATGCCAAAATGTAATCAAGATCAACGCCGTGGATTTCGTGTTGCCGTAACCGCTCTGGTGTTGGCGATGTGGGGGCTGAGTTGTGTTGCAGAGCGAGATGAACCGCTACTAAGTGATGGTGTTGTTGCTACGGTGGGTTCATTTGAGATATCAGACCGTCACTTTACCAATCAGCTCAAGCGATTTTATCTGCGTACCGGGCAGGCGGTCAATCTGAATGAAGAAGTACGGCTGGGTGTTCTGGATGCCCGTATTGAGCGTTATGCTATTGTTGAATATGCCCGTGAACAGGGGTGGGACCGTGAGCCCGATGCGTTGTACAATCGTGCGCTTATTGAGCGTAAAGTACTCATGGAAGCCTATCAGCGTCATTTTATTCATGACCTGGTGCAGGTAACGGAGTCGCACGAACGGGAAGTTTTCCGCCGCTACAACACCACACTGCGGGCGTCACACTTGTTTGCCGAAACCCGTAGGGAAGCGGATTCGTTGTACAATCTGCTGCAAAACGGGGCAACGTTTGATTCGCTGGCCCCTTCGGTATTTCGTGATCCCGAACTGGCTTCGTCGGGCGGCGATCTTGGTTATTTCAGCCTCGATGAAATGGACATCGCTTTTGAGGAGCAGGCCTACTCCATGCAACCCGGCCAAATCAGTGCACCCGTTAAAACATCACGAGGCTACTCTATTATCAAATTAACTGAAGTTGCAGCGGCTCCGATGCTCACTGAAACCGAATTTGCACGCCGACGGTCTTCATTGAGGCAGGTAGCGCGGGCGCAGCAGGAAGAGCTGGCCACCCGGGCCGACATTCGCCAGGTTACATCGGCTATGGATTGGAACGAGGCAGGCATTGATGTTTTGTGGGAGCTGATATCGGAGAATTCGTCGCTTTACCAGGCGCATAATCCCGAACTCAACGAGCTTCCGCTGCCGGTTGATGATGGAGCCAGGGATGTTGTGCTGGCGCGGTATCAGGGTTTCCGGTTCACGGTCGGCGATTTTCTCACAGAGGCCTACTACACCACACCTGCCCGTCGTGCACAGGCTTCCGGTTTTGATCAATTCCGGGAGCAGTTAGAGGGGATGGTCTATCGTTCCTATGCGTTGGGGCTCATTAATAACTACCCGTCGCTGGACCGTGCCTTTATTCAGGGCAGCATCGAAGAAACCTTCTATGGGTATCTGTTTGAGCGTTTTGAAGGCTACATCGACCAGCAGGTACGCGTGGATGAAGCGCAGGTTCGTGCCGCATTTGATTCATACCCTGAAGAATTTGCCTCCCCGTTGCACCTTGAGGTTGCAGAAATGGTATTTACCAGCGAATCGACCGCCGAACGGGTAGCTGAGCGTCTCCGACAAGGGGCTTCTTTTGAGGAGCAGCTGCAGGAATACGGTGCCCCGGTTGAAAGTAAGCGGCGGCAGGGGTATATCGGAAATCTGCCTGTAACCGAATTTGGCGCCATCGGTCCGGCCCTGCGTGACGTGCAGGCCGGAGAGTATGCCGGACCATTTCAGATAGCTGAAGACTACTACCTTGTATTGCGTGTTCTGGGCCGGACTGAGTCCCGGGCACTGAGCTTCCGGGAAGCTGAACCGCAGGTGCGGGATTATGTTTTTCGTACCCGGCGGCAGCAGCAGCGTACCGCAAAAATTACCGAGTTAAAGTCACGGTACAATGCCTACGTGGATTTACAACGACTTAATACCCTATCCTTTGAACTGTAAATGATGTTACGAAATCGCTTTTTACTGACAGCCATAATCCTGTTGAGTCTTGGATTGACGGCGGCCCATGCCCAGTCGGGTAGAATTGTTGGAACTATTCTGGA
This sequence comes from Bacteroidetes bacterium HLUCCA01, assembly GCA_001314545.1. GTDB lineage: Bacteria > Bacteroidota > Rhodothermia > Balneolales > HLUCCA01 > HLUCCA01. The sequence goes on along the minus strand of LIHN01000018.1, from coordinate 6,720 downwards.
GGAGGGTACCAATGAGCCTCTCACTGGTGCTACGGTGCAGGTTGCGGGTACCGTGCAAGGTGCTGCCGCCGATCTTGACGGCGGATACCGCATCCTGAATGTACGTCCCGGTACCTACACCCTGGAATTCAGGTTTATCGGCTATCAGACTCAGGTAGTTGAAAATGTGCAGGTTCGCACAGATTTGAACACCGAGGTTAATGTTCGCCTCAGCCCCGAGACCTTTGTAGGGGAAGAAGTCGTTATTCAGGCTACTCAGGATGTCGTGATCCGGGATCTGACGAGTTCTGAGTCGCGCGTGAGCCGGGACCAGATTGAGCGAATGCCGGTGCAGGAGGTGGGTGATATTATTCAGCTGCAGGCCGGCGTTACGGTGGGTCCGGGTGGAGCTATTCACATCCGCGGAGGACGGGCCTCTGAAGTAGCGTACATCGTGGATGGTGTCCGCGTGACGGATGACTATGACCGCGGATCCGGTTTGCGAATTGAGAATCAGTCGATTGAGGAACTGCAGGTAGTATCCGGTACCTTCAATGCTGAGTATGGTCAGGCCATGTCGGGTATTGTGAACATCGCCACACGTTCCGGGACCAACGACTGGCGTGGAAGTTTGAATATCTGGGGAGGCGACTACGCTACGCAGGGCGGCACCTTATATATGGGGGCTCCGGGTTCAGTCAGCGAGGTCAATCCCATGCACCAATATAATATTGAGGGGAGTCTGTCCGGACCGATTATTCGCGATAAGCTTACGCTTTTTGTAAGTGGCCGGCGGTTTACGAATACAGGATGGCTTTTTGGCAGGAATGCCTACTCACCCCTGGGTCCACTCTTCCCGGAAGATCTGCCCGATGGCTCCAGAACCTGGGAGCCTGGTGTGACGCAGATTCCGGCCAGCAGCATGCGCAACAAGTTTGGTCACGAGATCGATTTCAGCAAACCCTGGTACACCGAAGTTGAGCGTGTCTTGATTGACGGGGAGGAGTTTATTCGCTACACCGATTCTGGTAAGCGCGACAGTGCGCTGGTTGCGATGAATCCGTTCAATACGGTCAGCGGTCAGATGAATCTGCAGTATAACCTGTCGCGCATGTTCCGTTTCAACCTGATTGGGAATGTAAGCAGTGAATGGGGCAGCGGTTACGATCATTTTAACAGACTTGTTCCTGAGGGTCGCAGCTCGTATGAGCGCGATAATTACTTTCTGAATTTCCGGACGACCATCACCCCGTCAAACTCCTCCTATATTACTACCAACCTGGCCGTACGGTATAACGCTTTTAACAGTTCTACCTACGACAGTCCGTTTGATCCGAGGTACTTTAACTATGAGCGGGTGGGTAATTACATCAATTATGACCCGGCACTGCTGCCATCGGATTTTTACTATAACACCGACGGTCGTTTCGCCCGCTATGGTACAGATAATGGTTTCTTCGACCGATCAACCACCAGCTACATAGCCAAAGCGGAGTATTCTACGCAGCTCAACGACCGGCATTTTATCAAGGCTGGTGTTGAACTTCAGGCTGACGTAATGACCTACAGTTCGTTCGGACTGCAGCCGCTCTCCTCGGAAGGTGATTTGGTTGTGCCACCCAATCTAAGCGGCGACTCTTCGGTAGATTCGGAGCTGGGTTACCCGATTGAAAACATACCAGGCCATGAAACCTGGACCCGAAAACCGGTACTCATGGCGGCCTATGTGCAGGACCGCATTGAGTATGAATCGCTGATTATTAATGTTGGGCTCCGTTTTGATTACTTCCAGCCCAATGCCCGAGTTCCGTCAGATACCCAGAACCCTCAGCTCTTTCAGCGTCCGGCAAACAGGGATGCATCCTTCTGGACGGCGGCCGATCCTAAATACGCATTGAGTCCGCGACTGGGTCTGGCTTATCCGATCAGCTCCCGCGGTGTTATCCATTTCTCGTACGGATATTTCTTCCAGATTCCGGATTACAACCGGCTCTATAACGGTGATCAGCTTGTGATTAGTGCCATATCGGGTACCCAGGGAATCTACGGTAATCCGAATTTACGTCCGGAGCGCAGTGTAAAGTATGAAATTGGTCTGCAGCAAGAGCTCTTCCAGGGCTTTGCTCTGAATGTGACTGCTTTCTATGAAGATAAGCGCGACTATGTATCATCCGGTCCGCTGAACCTGACTTCAGTTCCTTCGGTTCGCTATGGAACCTGGGTTAACCGGGATTATGCGAATATCCGGGGTATGACGGTTGCGCTTAACCAACGCTTTTCCAGTAATCTTACGTTTGGATTTGACTACACCTATTCGGTAGCGGAGGATTCCAACTCAGATCCTTCGGCGGAGTTTTTTGCCGCGGTTAACCGTGCGGATACCACCGGCGCGGCACTGGCGCGATTCCTTACTCCGGCCAACTGGGACCGGCCACATGTGTTCAACTCTGCGCTTTTCTATGCCAAAGATAATTGGGGTTTTAACTTGATTCAGCGGTTTGCCACCGGTTTGCCTTATACACCAGGTACGGATATTCCACGCCGGACCGGTATTTCAGCCTCCGGTGAAGTGCTGACCAACAGTACGCGCATGCCGGCCTCCTTTACACTTGATTTCTCTGCCTATACGAATTTCAGGTTGGGCGGAAACACGCTCAGAGTCAATCTCAACGTCTACAACCTGCTTGACCGCAGAAACGTGAATGCTGTTTACGGTGATTCCGGTGTGGCTACGGGGCCGCTTCGTCCGCCTGCTCAGTTTGACAGGGGTTTCTATGAAAACCCATCCTGGTACAGTGAGCCCCGCAGAGTTCAGCTCGGTGTTCAGTACTCCTTTTAGAAAAACAGTGCGATTACAGTAATAACATGATGAGAAAATTTCCACACGCAATATTGGGACTTCTGCTGTTGGGCGGATTGACGGTTCCAGGCATAGTCAATGCCCAGACTACCTTCAATCCGGATGCACGTCCAAGCGAAGAGCGTTCTGACTTCGAAGAGCGCCGAAAATCCATACTGGATGCCAACAATCTCCGGTCGACCTACCATAACTTTGGTTTTGGTGGTCGAACAGGGGAGGGTAACCGGGATGAGCTCTATTACGAATATCCCAAAAACACGAACCGCCGGTATATTTATTTTATTTCCATTTTCACCGGAGCTGAGGTTCGGAATCAGCTGGAGGGAAGCGATAATGTTTTCCCGGTGGTGGTAGATCCTTTGGTTGGGCAGAGTCCTACCGGTGACAGCTGGACGCATAACCCCATCCCGGGCTATGCCGCTGAAACCAGTGAAGAGCTGGCCCGAAGTGACCGTGGACCACGCTTTGGAGAAGAAATGAATACCTGGCCTGCTACCTGGCCAGATAAAATGGATGACGAGGGTGATCCGGGATGGGCTGGTCAGTGGAACGGCTATTTCGGCAAAGGTATATTCAATGCAGATCAGGAATTCTTCTACCGTTCCGGAGATGATTTATACGGACGTTATGTGAATGGATCCAGCCGTTTGTACCGCCCGGATGCAACCGATAATACGCGCGGAGGCCTCGGCTTGGTAATGGATAGCCGTATTCTGGCCTGGACACAAAATCTGATTGCCGATGTTCATTTCAATATTTTTGAAATCCGGAATGATGCCTCCTATGATTACGATAAAGTGTCATTCATGCTCTGGACGGCCGATTGGGTAGGAACACCACAAGATGACCGTCCTTACTTTGACCAGCAACGTTCTACTGCATTTTATACCGATATCCGACCTACGGCATCACCGGCGGAATTTGACGGAACTGCAATCGGCGTGGCAGGTATCCGTTTCCTGGAAACCCCCGGTAACGCCATTGACGGAATTGACAATGACGGTGATGCTGATTTCTACATTCCGGCATCTGACCTTTACGATGCCCGGAATCAGGATCTGGTTGCTCCGCTGCTGGAGCCAAACGGCGGATTCTTCCCATCTACCGCCTCTGTCACGGGTCCCGCCGGAGTAACGCCACTGTTCTTGACAGAAGATTTCCAGCCACGTACTCTCACGGCAGGAACACCCATCGTTCTGATTGATGAAGACGGTAACCGTATCCTCACACGCTATCCGGATCTTGGCGCAGATGAGGAAGTCACCGTCAGCACCCAGGGGCGTGAAATCACACTGACCCGAAACGGTCCGATATTCCCGGGTGGAGCCAACCCGGTAAACCCGGTTGTTGAAGATACCCTGCAAGCTCGTCATCAGAACCTTTTTGATGACGACTTCGATGGTATTATTGATGAAAATCAGCCCAATCACCTCACGCTGACCCGTCTGCAGCCCGATGGAACCGTATTGACCCGACCGGTCCGTTACATCAATTACCTGTATGACGGTTTCTACGAAGATATTCAATCGTTTGCCGATCGTGATACGATTCAGACGGGTCTGGTAGTTCCAAATTCCTGGATCCGGGAGAAAATTCAATCGGACGCAGCCTTTGCCTCCCTCGTGAGCGATTATCAGCAGATGTTGGTAACATTGTATGCGGACCGGTTGCCTGCATCTACATTTACCGACTATTTCCGGAATTTTCATACTTCAGCGCCCATGATTGATGAAGCCAGAGATGACTTCTTTGACAATAACGGCAACTGGACTGCCAGCGCGGATGATGTGGGTATTGACGGAGTAGAGGGAACCGGGTCCCGCGGTGAAGGTGACGGATTACCCAGTTCCGGTGCGTTTACCGGATTCCCCGGGGAATCGAATATTGATAAAACAGACGTAGCTGAAACCGATGCCATCGGGATTACATCGGCTACATTCCGTTCAGCAGGATCGTTTTCGAATACCACGACGAACCTGGAGATGTGGCAGACGCACATGTCGCCCGGTAGATTTACCGCTGCTCCGGACGCTTCTCAGGATACCGATCAGTTTATTACGTCTTCCTACTTTCCGCTGCGTGCCGGTGCGGTAGAGCGCTTTGCCATTGCCGTGAGTATTGCCCAGGCCAATACCTCCTCCAATGATGCGGACATCGAACTGGTTCAAAACAGTCTGCGTCAGGCCTTTAATGCCTATGAGGCCAACTACCAGTTTGCGACGGCGCCACCACCGCCCATTTTACGGGCCGTTCCAGGTGATGGCAGGGTCACCCTGTACTGGGATGATGAGGCCGAGTTTGTTTTCGACCGGTATCTGGAGCGCCTGGGACAAAACCCCAATAACTTTGAGGGGTATAAAATTTATCGCGCTACGGATCCTTCCCTGCTGGATGCGCGCAAGATTACCGATGGGAGGGGGAATCTGCAGTTCCTCAAACCTATTGCACAGTTTGACCGAGTCAATGAATTTTCGGGAAATCACCCGATTGACATTAACGGTGTAGACTTTTATCTGGGCGATAATACCGGGTTGCAGCGCTATTATATAGATACCGATGTAATCAATGGCAGGCAGTACTACTACGCGGTGGTTGCCTATAATCATGGTGCGCCGCTGGCAGGTATTGCACCGGCAGAGTCGCCGATTAACTTGAGTATCAATCCGGACGGAACACTGATTGCCGGAGTCAACGTCCAGTCTGTGATACCGGCCTCCATTTCTGCCGGATACGTAGGGCCTCAGCCCCCGGTGGTGCAACAAACCGCGGGTGATGCCAATGGGGACGTGCTCGTGGATATTGTGGATCCCCGCCGGTTGAATCCGGGCAGTACGTACCGAATCACATTTAACGGTCCGGACGGACAGGATGCAACCTCCTACACCCTTACGAACGTAACCAGCGGGGAGGTTCTCCTTGAGGAGCGGGAATCGTTGCAGGGGCAGGATTCGCCTGTCATTGAAGGATTCAGGGTCGTTATCCGGAATCCGGAGTCTGTTGGCAAGCTCCGTCAGACCCGGTGGACCACCGATTCCGGTATCGGTGTGCAGGCAACTGTTACGGCTGAAAACACCGATATTGAAGATATGCGCAGTTACCTGTTGTATTTCGGGGCTGCTACCCAACAATTGCCGACGCAAGAAATCGAGTTAACGCAAGGTCCGTTGACCCGAAGAATTCCTGCTACACAAACGAACCTGCGTATACTGGACGCGAACACCGGCGAGGAAGTTGGATTCGCGTTGCAGCGAAATCAGCAGATTCCTGATCGCAATACCGCCATTTCTGCGCTGTATGCCGGAGAGTCGCAGCAGAATTTCAGTGACGTCATACACATTTTGAATGAGCAGGCGCAGGTGGTACACACGTTGACGCTGAACCCGCATGAATCGGATGTGCTTTTCCGGCCTATGCCGGGCGACCAGGTAGACATGACGCAATCCGTTAATTTCACCAACGAGGATGTGTTTGAGTTCACCATTGATGCTTCAGCAAATGTTGCCAGTGAAGATGCTGATCTGGCTCGTGAACGGCTTGCTGACATCCGTGTTGTACCTAATCCATACATCGTAACGAATATTGCTGAGCAGCGTCCTACTCCGGTGAGACCGCAGCAGGAACGCCAGCTTCATTTCATAAACCTGCCGGCACAGTCGACCATCCGCATTTTCAATGTAGCGGGACAACTGGTTCAGACGCTGCAGGTCAACAATTCAATTGAAAACGGACTTTACGTCTGGGATATGCTGACCAAAGACAATTTGGACCTGGCCTACGGGATCTACATCTACCATGTGGAAGCGCCCGGGGTCGGAGAGCATACGGGTAAATTTGCGGTGATTAAATAAGGGCTAAGCAGATGAGATTAAGCACAATAGTAA
>LIHN01000004.1 GCA_001314545.1 Bacteroidetes bacterium HLUCCA01 | reverse complement strand
TATCTTCAAGGAAATATTCACCATAGCCAAAATCAGCGCCATGGATACACAGGAATACATCGCGTATCAACGCAGCATCAAGTCCTACCGCGATATCAAAAGCGGGGAAATTTCCAGTTATGAGCTGGGGCTGGAAAAAGGAGAAAAGCTGGGCCTGGAAAAGGGTGAAAAGCTGGGGCTGGAAAAGGGCGTCGAATCCATCATCAAGAACATGCACAAAAACGGCGCCGGCGCCGATGCAATATCCGCTATGACCGGTATTGAACTGGCGAAAATCGAATCCATACTGTCGAAATAGTATGGGCTCCTGAGTCACAAACGAAGTCAGGAGCATATACCTGCATCCTACCTTCCGGGTTCATACATCGGCGGAAAATTGGCAGCCCCGATGTACGAAACATGCTCCTTGAAATAGAACAGCTCGTGCAGCAATGCGGTGGCCTGAAAAAACTCCTTTTGACGACCAAAACCGGGCCTGAACGGCCCCCGGGTATAGGTTACCAACCCGTACATCATGGCAAAATGATTGAATGTCCGTGTGGCATAACAGCTCACAATCGGGTTCCAGTCTACCGTATCGATGGTTTCCAGACTCTCCTGCGGATAGTGTTCCGGAAATGCCGTAAAATACCGTCTGGCATACCAGCGGTCTTCGCGGGGCTCCCCGCCGTAAAGAGCCAGAATTCGCAGGGAAAACGCCCACCCAAACTGACCAACCTCCTCATTATCATAATAATCGTAATGCGACCAGGGAAACTCAAATCCATGCGTCAGCAGTAAGGTTCGAAGCAGCGCATCTGGATTGTTGAGAAGCTTCTGACCCGCCCTGGTGAGCGACAGCTTGTTATGCCGCTTTTTGGTGAGGCGGGCAAAGTCCAGCAATGCACGCAATAGGTCAACCAGTATCACATCCTGCTGACTACGAATTTTCGACATACCCGTATCCAGCCTTTCATCGGGCACTTGAGCCATCTCGTGCATGGCCTTCACCAGTTTCAGCGGTAGGTTCCCCGTTGCCGTCAACTTTATCTCGCCCGAATCGTGGAGCATGTTCATCAGAAACAGGGCCACATTGAGCATGGGAATACGGCGAATAAGGTCTTCCGTGAGGGGATTGAGATGCATCGGACTATCGGGCTGGATGGGATTGAACAGGATCCATGCCATTTCATAGGTCGAATAGCCATCAAATTCAGGGATAGGCTGATTGTAGGCGTTGGGGTCGATGGTGTTCATAAGGCCGTCGGGTGAAGGGGCTGATTGTGATGTTTGGACACACGACGATAATATGGGGAATTTACAGGAGACTTGTGCGTTCAGCGTCCGCCGGGTACGTGTTTTTCCGGAAATGGATTATTTTGTCAAACAGGCAGATACACATGAAATCAAGATATATGCGTGGTTGTACCTGCTCCGGAATCTGGGTCGTCTCACCAGCTTGTCGGCTGTTCATCATGTCTACGTCTTCGAGAACATTTTCCCATTGATAATATCAACGCCATCCAATTACCTTTCGGCAGAACAACCGTTTCAGGTGAATTACCAACATCCTAACCCCCCGTTCCCATGGCTTCAACCATCGATTATTCCAGGATTGAGTCCGATTGCCTGAAAAACTCCGCCATCGTTAAACGCGTGCTGGACGACTTCCTGCTCTACTATGTGGCCGCGCGCGAGAAGCTCGACAAAAAAGTGGACCGCCTGCTCAGATCCCATTCGTCTATTTTAATGAGCTGCTGCATACGGATGAGGGCTCTGAAACCACGCAGGGTGTTATGGAATCTGTTGCCAGGAACCCGATTCCCTACATGCTGCTGCTTGCCGGGGCGGAACAGCCGTTCGTCTATCATAACGACACCCGGATGATATTCTGTGTTGCCGAGTACGAATGCGACGCGTTACTGGGTGATTTGCTCAATGACCTTTTTGATGCGGAGTACACTATGGGCGTGCATCGTCTGGCGCTTAAAAACTGGGATAGGTTGCCGCACTTTTCCACGGCCTACTTCGACGAAAATGAGGAAAGACTGTTCTTATTGGCGTATACGGAGATGGGTTTTACAGCGCTCATCGACGGACTGCGCAAGCTCGGGTATCAGCTTCTTGGTGAACCCGATTTTAAAGTCAATCCACCCTTTTTTAGCCTGGCACAGGAGATTACGGGTGTTGAGGATAGCTTTAATCCGTATGGGGACTTGTTCAGCGAGGACCAGGAGTATGATCCGGATGAAATGGAGCGTATCAATGACGGGTTGGCCATCATGTTGGACCATCTGAATAACGACCGGGATGCTGATGTAACGAAGATTGCCCTGGAAACCGGCATGGATCCGGAGATGCTGGAGGATTTGTATCGTGAGATGAAGCGAAAAACCGGTCGGTAGCCGGAAGCTTTACCTCGTCTGAATTGTGGAGCATGTTCATCAGAAACAGGGCCGCATTGAACATGGGGATTGGTGCTACCGTGCGGGGGTTGCGCTGTTGGTCGCGACGTTTAACAGGGCGAAGGACGTCTTCCGTTAGGAGCTGAGCTGTTGGTCGCGACGTATAGTTGAGTTGGGCACACGGGGTAACTAATTGGGCACACGGGTAACTAATTGGGCAAACGGGGTAATTTGTTAGGCACACGGGTAACTAATTAGGCAAACGGGGTAATCCGCACCGTCTACAGGAGTACGAACTACCCGTTGCCGCTCTCTTGCTGATGAATAGCATCTGTGTCTTCTACGTCGTCTTCGACTTCTGTGCAATCTCGCAGCGTGCTCTCTTCTAAACTGTCATCGCATTCTGGCAGCGCTCTCTTCTAAACTGTCATCGCATGCCAATGTGCGACCCGGAATGCATAAACATCTGCTGTTAAGAACATAAACCCCCAGGGTGACAACCCTATGTCACCCCTATCCGGAAGTTTTTTTTGCGCGTACCTGCCTACTATGAAGACGGCACATCGCAGGAAAGGAACCTAAACCGCCCCCCATGCCTGCACCAAAGACCGTAAGCACCATCTGGCCGAAAGAATTATTCGTGAAGTGATGGTGTTATGACCATACAATCATCACAATACCATCATGTTTTTATGGGTTTCACACTAATTTTTGCCTTTATCATGGTTTTTAACCACATCCCTCCGGCATCGGATAGCATATCGGCCAACGCTGCACACCCGGCCTCGGAAAACCCCGCTCCGGACCATACTTCCGGGCCGGCATCGGAAAAGCCCGCTTCCGCCAATACCACACATCCCACCCCGGAAAACCCCGCCCCGGCCAACACCACGCATCCCACCCCGGAAAACCCTGCTCCGGCAGAGGTTACGCTGATTGATTTCACCACCACGGCGCCGGAGGTCTGGCAAATCGTGAATGATAACGTGATGGGAGGGGTCTCCAGAAGCAAGATCAACGCCCACGCCGACGGTTTTGCTGTGTTCAGCGGAACGGTTTCCCTTCGAAATAACGGCGGATTCGCCTCCATGCGCGCGCAGGCGCAGCAACCGGCCGATTTGTCGGGCTACGAGGGCCTGGCGGTGCGGGTGCTGGGCGACGGTAAAGTGTACGCCCTCCGACTGAAAACCGTGGTGAATGGCCGGATTACCTGGTATGCGTTCGAAGCCAATTTTACCACGGTTGCCGGTGAATGGCAGACGTACTATGTGCCGTTCAGCGACTTCCGACCGGTTTATCGGGGATCTTCCGTGCGAGGGAATCCGCCGCTGAATACCGATGCAATTATTGAGCTCGGTTTCATGATCAAAGACAGGCAGGAAGGTCCGTTCAGCCTGGGCATTGATCGGGTGAAGGTGTACCGGTAAAACCGGGGTATGGCCACCACTGACGGACAGCTGCTCTACCTGCAATCGGCATGCAATGGCGTGGCACTTTGGCGCTGAATACTGTTCGCGACGGTGTCACCGTGTTAGGCAACCACACCCAGGCCTTTGCGTCTGTGCAAAAGGATACTCCGGGATGGCTGGCGGGCCTGCGTAAACGGGCAGGGGTTCGGCCCCGGCAGCCCTCGCACTACCAGCTCAGCCTCACCGAAACCCCGTTCAGCGTTGGTGCTATGGTGAGACGATTCAGGTATCGGGTGGATTCCACCGTCAGCCACAGGTCGTAGGCAAACAGAAAGGCGCCCTGCACCACGATGGACGTCCCGTATTGTCGCACCATGGAGTCCCGCCCATCGGTCATCATCCAGAGTCCGGCAATCATGTAACCCACATCGAGGCCGGTGTTCAGGGCCACAATCCGGTTAAACTGTTGCTCTTCCCGAAGCATCTCGGCATAGGATGGCGTGGTGTCTGAGTCGGTCGCACCCCGCATGGCGAGCAGGGCGATGCCGGCGTTGATGGCGCCCCAGGATGCGTTCATCACCCCGAAGTCCCGGTAGTCGGTGGCGTAGAGCGCGAGGCCCGAGGCCACGTTGGCCGCCCCCCATCCCAGCAGAATGTGCTTGTTCCGGCGCATCTGTAGTTGCCGGTCGAGGTAGCCCTGCAGCAGGTGGTCACGGACAGCGTCTTCCGACCCCATACCGAAGGATAACCCTCCGCGCGGCGCGCGTTCCACGCTCACTCCTGGAGCCAAACTGAGTCCCTCCGACTTGACGCCGCCAGTGCCAGCCCGGGCGTATGAAGTGGGCTTTGAAACGGATTGGCGGGGCGTGGAAGCCAAAACAACCTCGCCGGGAAAAAGCTCAACCGTTAAACCCTCAATGGGAGTAGCCTCGATGGGTGCAACTTCGCCGTGAACAACCGGGCCGGGACCGGTCGCCAAACCCGGCTGGGCCACCAGAACTAAGGGGGTCACCAGTACGAAAGGGGTCACCAGAACCATTAGAGCCATCAACCAGCGTGCCTGTCGGAAGCCCCGGCGGTTCGCCCCGTCCATAAGAAGCCCCGTTTCATGCCAGCAATTTCGGCGGCATGCTCTGGTCGAAATGAGACCGCCGCTTCGTTTAGCTTCACTAACCCTTTGTCTTTTATGTATCATGTTGCCTTCAATGCTGTTGGTAATCCGACCATATATTCCACCTGACATTATACAACCTCCCCGCCTTCAGGTGTAGTTCCTGTCGGAACAGCCTGTTTCTCAACGGCGGCTATAACTACTACATCCGACCTTCAGGTGTAGTTCCTGTCGGAACAACCTGTTTCTCAACGGCGGCTATTACTACCACATCCGACCTTCAGGTGTAGTTCCTGTCGGAACAGCCTGTTTCTCAACCAATGGCAGCATCACGATGGCCCGCGGCAACCCCGTCAGACCGTTATCTCGACTATCCGGGCATAATAACTTTCTTATTTGCCCTAACTCAATCAGCCACATGCAATTTGTAGTCGGTTTAATCCTTTAAATTCAGGATATTTGCAGGTATATAATTTGTTGCTGGTGGCGTGTCATTGAAAGTTTGACATATAGAGAGCGCTGAAACTAACTGGACGAGGAAGAACGATGGGGTTATATTCAAAATCGGATCGAGCGGGATATTCGCTGGAAGTAGTTGGTTCAACGCTTGTTGCGATACTTATACTTATTTTTTTAATGGTCGGCATTTTGCTGGTCCGGCTGGAAACGCAGGACCGCTCCCGACAGATTCGCGAAAATGTAATACAGACCCTGTACAGTCTCGGGGAAACGCTCACAAGCCGGATCTACCTGAATATTTACAAAATCTCAGCGGTTGAGTCGCTTGTGGCGATGAATCCGGAGCTTACCCAGGATGACTTCGCAAAAGCTGTGGAAGTTCAATTTCGTGGTCAGCATGATTTACAGAACATTGTGCTGGCCCGCGACCTGGTCATGCAGTATGTATATCCTCTTGAGGGTAACGAGGCGGTACTGGGCGTTGACTACCGTGATTTACCCGGGCAGCTGGAAGCCGTTGAGCGGGCGATTCAGCTGGACGAAATTGTTTTGGCCGGTCCCCTGGAGCTTTTGCAGGGCGGCAGGGGCATTATTGCCAGAATACCGATTACTGTTGTAAATGAGCTGTCGGGGGCTGAAGAGGTATGGGGAATATCATCTTCTGTGATTTCAATTGATTCGCTTTTCACGGATATAGCCAAAGAAATTGAACACAATAATTTAATCGGCGCCATTCGTGGTAAAGATGCTATGGGCTCGGCAGGTGCTGTCTTTTGGGGAGATGAAGCAGTTTTTGATCAAAGTCCCCTGACCCAGTATATTGAACTTCCCCACGGCAGCTGGGAAATTGGCGTGCTGCCCCGGGATGGGTGGCAACCTGGAACGGTCTATTTCTCTGCACGGCTGATTACCTATTATCTTGTTGCTGCCACCCTGCTCGGGTTAGTGATTGTAGTTCTGGTTCTGAGTGTCAAACGCCAGAAAATTATGGCAGCTTTGCGTGAGGCGGAAGATCGCCTGGAAAAAACGGCCTACGAACTCACCGAGAATATCCCCATCGGAACCTACACGATGGTTCAACCGGCTGACGGAGGTTTTGCCCGATTTGCGTTTATGAGCCGGCGTTTTCTTGAAATGACCGAACTGACACCGGAAAAAGCAAAGGATCCTTCTCAGGCATTCAGCAGTGTTCATCCAGACGACTACGATGCATGGGTCGCTAAAAATATGCAGGCATTCACCGGAAAAACCTCGTTTCTGGGTGAGACTCGTTTGAAGATCAATGACGCGGTGCGCTGGTTGAGGGCAGAATCGAACCCGCGGACGCTGCCGGATGGCACTACGGTCTGGGAGGGTGTCCTCATCGATATAACCGAAGAAAAAGAGCTTAAACAGCTGCTGATTGAGGAAAAAGAGAAGGCGGAGGCTGCGAGTATAGCAAAAAGTCAGTTTCTGGCGAATATGAGCCATGAGATTCGAACGCCTCTGAATGGACTGATTGGGTTTACGGAGCTTCTGAAGAACACATCGCTAACGGAAGAGCAGCAGCAGTATGTCAGAAACGCGAATATTTCCGGACACACCCTGCTTGGGGTAATCAGTGATATCCTCGATTTTTCCAAAATTGAGGCCGGCAAAATGGAACTGGAGTCGCGCAGAACGGAGGTCAGGTCGTTTCTGCAGGAGTGCCTGGATGTGGTGCGGTTCAGTGCTCAGAATAAAAACCTGCACCTGCTCCTGACGGTGGACGACAGTGTGCCTCGCTTTGCTTTTCTGGATCCCATACGGGTTAAACAGGTGCTGGTTAACTTGCTGAGTAATGCGGTGAAGTTTACCGAGAAGGGTAGTGTTGAACTTGAACTGGCAGCTCAGTGCCTTGATGAAGGTACTGCCCGACTTATTTTCTCGGTGCATGATACCGGTATAGGTATTCTTGAATCGCAGCGGGAAAAACTGTTTACCATGTTCAGTCAGGCCGATACCTCCATTACCCGCAAGTTTGGCGGAACGGGACTGGGGCTCACGATATCCGATATGATTGTGCGGAAACTGGGCGGACGTATTGATTTTCGGAGTAATCCGGGCGTAAAAACGACTTTTTTCTTCGATTTTATAACGCATATCAGCAATGCTTCGCCACAGGAAAGGTCCGCAGCTGTTACTACACCGGAGGAATCGGTGCCGGGTCAGAATTCTGATGTCTCCGCAGACGTGGGGGCCTCAGCTGCCGCGAATTCCAGCGAAGACAGCGTTTCAACAGCAACGCTCGCGGACAGTATGAGTGCGTCTGTATCGAACGGGAATGTCACGGATCAAAGCAAAATCGCCCGCCTGCGTATTCTCATTGCTGAAGATGTGCCAATGAATATGTTGCTTCTGAAAATTCTGATTAAAAAGCTGCTTCCTTCAGCGGATGTGCTGGAAGCTGAGAACGGACAGCGCGCTGTTGATCAGTATGTAGCTGAAAAACCGGATCTCATCTTTATGGACATTCAAATGCCGGAACTGGATGGACTGCGGGCTACCTCGCAAATTCGTAAACTTGAGCAGGATTCCGGCTCACATGTGCCGATTATTGCACTGACGGCCGGTGTGATGAAAGAAGAAAAGGATCAGTGTTTTGAAGTGGGTATGGATCATTTCCTGACCAAGCCGATTGACGCCGTGCATATCTTGGATGTCCTGAAAAAATTCCGATTCCTGCAGGACAATGAATAATCGTCTCAATTTGCCTCAGAGTACAATCCGTCACGTATCAAGACATTCCGATAACCCTCTTCTTTTATGCTAATGTAGACCATCATCGCCGGTTGGAGTACATTCACTCCTGCTTACGCACACATTTCCGCTTACCTCTTACATACTGTCTGCCTATGCGACCTTACATTCTCGCTGAAACCAACTGGAAGCATCTGAAAGATGCGAATATGGAACTGGCCGTGCTTCCCTGGGGAGCTACGGAAGCCCATAACTACCACCTGCCTTACGGCACCGATGTCATCGAGGCCGACCATGTGGCCGCGGCGGCGGCGGAAATTGCCTGGTCTGAGGGCGCACGGGTCATCGTACTGCCCACCATCCCCTTCGGGGTGAATACCGGCCAGAGCGATATCTACCTCGACATTAACTTGAATCCATCCACACAGATGGCCATTCTGAGCGATGTCATTGAGGTACTGAACCGGCAGCATATCCATAAGCTCCTGATTCTGAACAGCCATGGAGGCAACGATTTCAAGGCCATGTTGCGGGAGCTGGGTCTGAAATTCCCGGCCATGCTGCTGTGTACCTCCAACTGGTTTCAGTCGCTGGACCGGACGGCTTATTTCGATGCGCCCGGTGACCATGCGGATGAGCTGGAAACCAGTGTGATGCTGCACCTCAGACCGGATCTGGTGCTGCCGAGGGAGCACTGGGGTGCGGGCCGGGAGAAGCGGCATAAAATCAGGGCCTTCTCGGAGGGCTGGCTGTGGACCGAACGGAAATGGTCGCAGGTGAGTGAGGATACGGGCATTGGCGACCCGAAATCGGCTTCAGTGGACAAAGGTGAGCGGTTTTTTCGGGATGTGACGCGTAAAATTGGACAGGTCATGGTTGAAATCTGTACCCTCGACCGGGATGCAATGTACGAGTAGGGCAAGGTTATCCAGGCCGGTTTCTGGTGACGTAATCTTGCCCTTTAACCGCCCCTTGAATTGGTTCGTGATAATGTCACACCCTGGCGCCCATCGCCCTTTCAAACGGTTCCTGACAGGCAACGACACGGCGAGCAGCGGGCAGGCGCTCATAGTCTGGTGACGTCACCGTGTCTGCGGGCCAATAAAAAAACCCGCGACGGGAAGCTGTGTATACAGGCATCCAATCGCGGGTTATAGTGTGCAGTGCCGGGGCACCGCCAGAGCAAGCGCAAGGACTTACGCTTTCATCAGTTTTTCGTAATCGGCAACGGTTCCGCCGTCGAGGCAGCACTGGATGATCTGTTGTCCCAGCGGACTCAGGCCATCTTCCTGGAAGGAGTTAAGCATGCGGTGGAAGAATTCCAGCAGGATTTCTGCACCGGCATCAAAGCCCTCTTCCTTCACTTCGCGCTGCAGTTCAACCTGCAGGAACCATGGTGGAATGGTAGATCCCTCGAAGGTCATGTATTTCAGGGCATAGCCCAATACATTACAGCGGGACTCAATCAATTGCTCCGGCAGGAAGGGTGCGTTGCCTTTACGGGCCAGATAATCGCGGGCAATCCATTGCGGCATAAAGCCGACTTTCCAGGCACCGATATTTTGGTTCGGTGTGAGGATGTACTGCGTCTCCGGGGTCTGCACAATCTGCTCGAGCAACAGGTTGGCCTGCTTGACTTTTTTACCGGTTGCAAACGGCCAGTAACTGCCCACACCTTCACTGCTGATACCATCGGTCTGGATGATACTCGGATTGGCGTGACCACGTGGTGCCACCAGTCGCCACAGCCAGGCCAGTGCCGGCGGGAGTACGTGCATAAGTCCTACAATCCCGTAGTTGGGCTGCTCCAGCGTACAGGGTGGGGTGCGCAGACCAATACTGCGGACGTCTACACTTACCGGCTTGGATACAATGCCTTGAACGATGTCGCGCGGAACTATAACCCGCGGATTCGGGCAGGGTTTTCCAGGCGCATCCTGAATGTGCTCCCAAATCATGGCCCGACCACCGGGTACGGACTCGATGTTCAGAAACAGCAAGGGCTTAGGAGGCAGTGCTGTGAGTTTTTCCAGGGACGTATCCGTTCCGTACTCGGTGATATGGTCAATCCGGATAAACCAACCATCTTCGGCATCTTCCAGCCAGAGTTTGCCGTCTCCTTTCTGAAGATTCGGGTGACACAGGGCCATATCGTCAGCAACCGGACGAAGTTCACAGGTGCTGGCCAGACTCAGGTACCGGAAGTCGTCTTTGAACAGGTTGGAACCCAGTACCAGTCGACCATCGGCCAGACGGTGTGGCTGCTGGAGCATTTCGCTCTTACCACCGCCACTGGCACCTTCGTGCATGATGGTAACAATATTGTCATAGGGTGTTTTTACCTCTACCACCGAGCAGTGTGCGGTTACCCACTCTTCTTCTTCGCCCAGGCCGATGAGCATACCGTATACCCCTTTTTTGGCACTGGGACCGGGATACAGGTTGTAGCTGAACATTTCATAGTTGCCGGGCTGGCGGTTATGAACCACCACCTGCTTGCCGTCAAAGTGGGTATGACGGAAAGGAGGTGCGGTGTAAATAAAAGCCGTTGGATTGAAATCGGATGGGAGATCGGTAGGATCCAGAATTCCCTGCAGCAAAGCCAGTCCCATTGCGAAGAAACCGCAATTGGCCGGAACTACGGCTACGGCGTGATACCCCATGCCTTCCTTGCCGGCGTTGAAAAAGAACATGGCCAGGTCTTCGCCCTTCATCCATTCGAAGGTCTCCTGACGGAGGGGGTCAAAATCTTTGCCGAAACGATCTTTGTAGGTGTCTTTATCGGTAGGAAATTCATCGGCAATAACCATACAATCCGGATCGCGGCGACGCATGTACGGCTCGACATAATTGGCTGCGATGCCGTTTTTTACCCGGTGGACGGTGGCTTCGTGAAAGCGGGTTCCGTCGGGCAGGTCGAAACAAACATCAAACTGGATGCTTTCTTCACCATTGACCGACAGGTTTACAAGGTCATCAATATTTCTGGCTACGGTTACGCTGGGTGCTGCATCTATCAGGGCTTTTAGGTCAGCAGGCAGCTTAAAATCAAATGTTGGCTTGGTAGATTCTTTCGTTTCTGTACTCATAGTTTTCAGGTAATAGTATAGGTGTTTAACCCGTTGAGCGGGTTGTAGTTATACGAGTTCAATAATTCAACGTACCAGGCTCAATACAATAGATGGGACCCGTCCTCCGGGCGTGCGTAATGAGCAGGTAATACCCTTTAAAAATTTGCCGTCCTCCCGATTGCGGGAGCATCGAGCAGTGATTATTTATCCCTAAGTAGTACCATTTCAAGTACACTACAATATAGTCATTTGCAGGGATTTGTAAAAATAAATCAAAAACCGAACTGACTGGATGTGGTAACGCTTTTCCAGAGCTGTGTAAGCTTTTTAGCGATGTGACGATGTTATGGCAATGTTAATACTTTTGGGGGAAATGGTCTCGGGAGCGGTCTATAGGGGGTATAGTCGATGCCCTTGTGCGGGTACCACAGCGCATCAATACGCACGATCCACTACTTCGTCCGACTGGTTCTTCCCTGTATAGTACATCAAGAGGTGAAGAATTTGCGGGTTTATTGCGACAAACCAGCCTGCTGTGCCCTTTATTTTTAGCCAAAACCCATCCCCCGAGCGGCTGCACGTTCCATGCAGCAGTGACCCTGTGTCTTATGATGCACGAATACCCCGACGATGGCTTCATCCAACCACTGCATTAACCCGGCCTGATAACCCGCGCATTTCAACAGTCCGCTACGGGCACGATATGCGGAGTATGGTGGCTGTGCAACTGCCCGCTCCCCTCACCTTGCTGGTGTTGTTGGCCTTTTTCCTGTACCCATCCGCTGCGTTCAGCCAGGAGATCTTCCCGCCGCCGGAGCGCCTCCCGGAAATACGCGCCACCCGGGCGGCCGAACCCATCCGCATCGACGGTCGACTCCGGGAGTCGGACTGGGAGACCGCCGAAGTGATTGCCTCCTTCACCCGGTTTCAGCCCAATCAGGGCGGCCCCGTCAGCCTCCCCACCGAAGTTCGCATACTGTTTGACGATGAATACCTGTATTTCGGTGCGATGATGTACGATACGCTGGGCCGGGAAGGCATCCGCGTTCCGGTCATCCGCCGCGATTTCGACTACTTCGAGAATGATCTGTTCAGCATTGCCCTGGACGGCCTGAATGACGGTCGGAATTCCATGGTGTTTCAAACCAATCCTTACGGGGCCCAGCGCGAGCTGCTCTCCCTGGATGCCACCACCTTCAACCGGCAATGGCAGACCTTATGGGTAGTCGCTTCACACATCGGCGACTACGGCTGGAGTACCGAGGTAGCCATCCCCTGGAAGAGCATCCGTTACGAAGAGGGCGCCACCGAAATGCGGGTGGTACTCATGCGGATCATCCGCCGGTTGAACGAACGGGCTACCTGGCCGCCCCTGCCCCGGGCCATGAACCCCTACCGGATGGACTATGGCGCGCTGATTACCGGACTTCGTCCGCCTCCACCCTCCTCCAACGTGCAGGTAAATCCCTATCTGCTGGTCTCCGGGCAGGATACTGCGGTCGAGGGTGACCCGGGCGGAACATCGGACGGATGGCGTGGTCCCGAAATCAAGGCCGGCGGCGAGGTGAAGTGGGCGATGGATACCCGCTCGGTGCTGGATGTAACCTGGAACACCGACTTTGCCCAGGTAGATACCGACCGACAGGTGCTGAACCTGACCCGGTTTTCGGTGCAGTTCCCCGAACAGCGTCAGTTTTTTCTGGAGGGAAACGAGCTGTACACGATGTCGGCCCGGGAGCTTATTCAGCCCTTTTTCTCCCGGCGCATCGGCCTGGACGATCAGGGAAACCCCGTGGCGCTGGACGGCGGATTTCGATTTACACGTCGGGGTACCGATCAGACCGCCGGTGCCATGCTGATGCGGCAGGCGGAAGGGTCGGAATCGGGTGCGGCCTGGTTTGCCATGGGCCGGTATACCCGGAATCTGAATGCCACCAACCGGCTGGGCATCATGGCCTCGCTGCGGCACGATGCCGAAGGTCCGGTGCCGCCGGTGCCCGACAACTTCATAGGCGATGCCGGCCTTTTTGTGCCCCCCTCGCCCGCCAACACCAACCTCACCCTCACCGCCGATGGATTTTCGCGGATGACCAACACCCTGTTATCGCACTACATGCTTTCCTACACCCGCAATTCGGATGCAAATGCACCGGCAGACGGATGGTCGGGTGTGTGGCTCGGGGAATATCGTGATAACCGAAACCAACTGGAATTGACCCTGGCCTCGGTTTCGGAAACCTACGATCCCCGGGCCGGATTTATTGACGATGTGAACTATGTGATGAGTCGTGCGGCGTACACGCATACCGCCATGCCCGGCTGGCTTCCGGATTTCATACAGGAGCTGGAGCCTTCGGTTGACGCCGTACATTTCCGCCGGTACAATGACCTGAATTTTCGGGAGGCAGTGGTAACGGCCAGTCCGGTCGCGCTGATTGGTCGGGACGCCTCCGAGCTGGAATGGTCGGTAGAAGCACATTGGCAGCAGCTGGAGAACCCGTTCCGTCCCCTGGGCGCCAGCATTGCTCCGGGCCGTTACCAATACTGGCTGCAGGAGCTGGAATACAACACCGATTACTCGCGCCGGATTGCCGGCAAGGTCAGTCTGCGCGAGGGAGGCTATTTCGGGGGAAGGTTGTTCTCAGCGAGCCTGGAAGCCCGTGTTGCGCCGGTGCCCCAGCTCATGCTTACGGGCACCTACACCTACAACCGATTGCGCGATGTGGGTACAGGCGACGATGACATCCGTGCCGGCATTACCGGGCTGGAGACTCGCGTGGCGCTGAATGCACGGTTTCAGTGGATTACCTTCTACCAGTTCAATACCCGCTCTAACCTTCATGTATTGAACAGCCGGCTGCAATGGGAATACCTGCCCATGTCGTTTCTGTACATCGTGCTGAATGACACCCGCGGGGATGCGGTCGACCCGCTGGCCGTGCGGCGCCGCTCCCTCGACCAGCAGGCCATCATGAAAATTACGTTGCTTCGGCAGTTGTAGGTGGCCGGGTAGGCTGCTTATCGGTCAGGAGGACGTATCCACCTGAAGCCAGCAAAGCTGATATGCTGCCAGAACCATCTTTTCATTTGGTGCCACGCGTTTCCCGGAAATCATATCGCGCAGTGGTGTGACCGTCCAGGCATTTGGAAGTATCACATCACTGGTTTTCTCCCGGAAATTAGCAAGTACAAGTACGGCAGAATCTCCGTGCGAACGATTGCTGTTGGCTGTTTCGCTCAGTGTCTTAACAAATCCGAGCACTGAAGCGTGACCTGTATCAATAAGGTGGACAAAGTTATCGCCGAAAACTTGTGTTTTTTTGCGGATGTTAATCAGTTTTCGTAACTGTTCAAATAACACGTACTCAGGTTTCTTGCCAGCCATAATTTTCTCGTTGAGCTCCCAGTTCGTTGCAGGCCTGTGGACCCAGCGGGAGTCATATTGCTTGGCAGGATTCTCGGTGTACGTATAATCATTGCATAGACCTACTTCGTCACCTAGATATATGAGTGGCAAACCGCCGATGCACATCGTCATTCCATAGAGCAGTATAATGCGGGCGATGGCATCGTGCATTCTGCCATAATCGTCAGTTTCGAAGGCTTCCTCCACTCCTGCCAACGAGGCCGTGGTACCACATATCCGCATATCACCGTTAGAAGGATTAAACTGAAATGTTCGGCCCCGGGCAAATGAACCCGGGAATTCTCCGCTGTAAAAGCGATTTAGAAACCGGCGATGATTATCTCCATGTATTCCGATTTGCATGGCATCGTCGTCACTGAACGTCCACCCGATGTCATCGTGACTCCGAACGTAATTAACCCAGGCCGTCCCGGCAGGTAAGCGAAAGCGATGCAGGATGGACTCACGCAGCAGTTTGATTTCACGTGTAGCCAGGGATTCCCACAGCAAGGCCATGAAGGTAGGATTATACGATACCTGACACTTGTTGGGGTCAACATATTTTATAACGTCATCGGGGTGCACAATGGCTTCTGATTTGAACAGTAAACCGGGCGCCGCAATACGTGCGCAAAGATTAAGCGATCGGACAATTACGTGGGCCTGCGGGAGGTTTTCACAAGGCGTGCCCATCTGTTTCCATGTAAATGGTACAGCATCGAGTCTGAGGAACCGTACTCCTACATTGGCCAGACCCAGCATCTCTCCTGTCATCGCTGTAAATACGTCTGGATTGCGGTAGTTAAGGTCCCACTGATAGCTGTGGAATGTTGTCCATACCCATTTTTTTAAGGTTTCATTCCAGGTAAAGTTACCCCTTCTTACTTCCGGAAAAATTTCCCTGAGATTTTGTTCAAACTGATCCGGAATGGTTCGGTCGGGGAACAAATAATAGAACTGTTGATACCGGCTGTCCCCGGCAAGTGCTTTCTGAGCCCACTCGTGGTCGTTTGATGTATGATTATTGATGAAATCCAGCACAAGCGATATACCTTTTTTGCGCATTTTTTGCGCCAGTCGGGTCAACTGTTTCATGGTACCCAGCCGTGGGTTCACTTTTCTGTAACTACTTACGGCGTAGCCCCCGTCGTTTTCGGGCTCGGGTACGTCAAATAAGGGCATAAGGTGCAGATAGGTAACCCCTAGCTGTTCCAGATAGGAAATTCGCTCCTCTAGTCCATTTAAGTCCTCTGCAAACAAATCTACATAACACACCGCGCCCACCATATTGGAATCGGTGAACCAATCCGGGTTTTTTTCATCAGCTGCATCATCTTTTCGCAACCATCCTGGTCGACCATTCCATGATGTAGCTAATGTGCGGGCCAGGTTCTGAAGGTGTACGGCAAAATCCAGCTGGTCGGCATATAGCTTATATAATTCATCCAGAAGTGCCGGGAAATTCAGATTAAACCTATGAAGAAAAACCTCTTGCTGGGAGGCCTTATCCAGTTTTAACTGATCTGTAGCTGCATGGAGGCAGGACTGTAGTAAGCGATCTCGTGATATTTCTTGGAAATAGGACATTACCTTGTCTGATCAAGTAATTGAGCGGGAAAATTTACCATGGCACCAGACTGCGTAGCTGCAAATCCCGCAAACTGATTAGCTTTTTCAATCATTATCTGCGGATCTGTACCCTTTAACAAATGATGGATGATGCAGGCAATGAAAGCGTCACCAACGCCTACAGAATCGCCATTTCTCGTGTCTACAGGTTGGGATTTTCCCTCAAACAGGGCATTCGGAGCAATAAATTTGCTTCCTTTTGATCCAAGAGTGAGAATTATGGCTCTTACGCCAAACGTTTCAAATAAGAATGTGGAGGTTTCTGCTACATCAAAAACCTCTGCCACCATGCGGTACTCGTGTTCATTCATTTTTATGACGTGAGCTCGCTGAAAGGATGCGGCCAGCATTTCCTTGTCAGTGTATGGAGGACGAAGATTTATGTCGAGGACCTTGAGCGCGTACGGACTTGCCTGATCCAGAAATTTGTAAATGGTTCCGGCAGTGGTTTCATCGCGCTGACTCAGCGTTGAGAAACAAATGGCATCACACTGTTGAGCTAGCTGCAACAGGTCTTCAGACCAGCGTATATCATCCCAGGCCACATTACGCACAATGTGATAGTGAGCCTCTTCTGCGTCAAAGGTTACATCGACCATGCCGGTGGGCTTGGCAGATTGTTGCACATATTTGGTGGGAATCTCCTGCTCTTTCAGGAAATCACATAACATCTTGCCGGCTTCATCATCACCAACCGAACTCACGATTATTCCATTATTACCGAGTTTGTTGAGATTATAAACCACATTCGCAGGGGCACCGCCGGGCTTGGTGTAATCTGGAAACCGATCAACCAGTAACTCTCCTATTCCAATAATCTTTTTTTTGTGTAATGACATGAGTAGAAGCACACTCTAAAAAATGATAAGAAGTGTAGCTACCAATATGAGCAGACCAATAGACTGATATCGGTAATTTTTGTAAAACGGGAGTGATACAAGAGACGCTGTTTCTCCTTTAAAGTAAGCGGGGGTCCAGATCAGAGACTCCCAGTCTTTGTTTTCATCGGGGCTGGAGGTGAGACTAAATGTTAACAGTACCGCTGAACATACGATGAATATAATGCCGGCCAGATACAGATAATGCGGCAGCACATCTTCAATACCGGCATAGTTTACATAAAACTTGTAGCCCATACTGAGTACGCTCAATGTAACTCCGGTAATAATGGACGCATTCGCACCGCGGGTGTTGATGCGTTTTGAAAAGAGTCCAAAAATGAAGAGAGCAACAATGGGCGGACAAATAAACGAAAGCACCATTTGCAGATAATCCCAGAAAGACGGGAATTTGTTGATTTGAGGTGCCCAAAGTGCTGCAATAACCATGAAAATACCAATCATGATTTTCGCAATCTTCATGGTCTGTTCTTTGGTGGCGTCTGGATTATACTTTTTGTAGAAATCGAAGGTAAATAAGGTAGATGCAGCGTTCAGTCCGGAGTCAACACTCGACATCAAGGCTGCGATGAACCCTGCGAGGGTCAGGCCGAGTAATCCTGCGGGCAGTAAGTTGAAAATAAGCGTGGGATAAGCATTTTTGGGATCATCCAAATCCGGGAAGAGGACGATGGCCATAACTCCGGGCAATACCATGATAAAAAGTGCCGAGAGTTTAAGAAGTCCGGCAAAGAGTGCTCCCCATTGACCCTGACGGGTATCCTTCGCGGCTAGTGCGCGTTGAGCTATGAACTGATTTGTTACCCAGAAGTAAAATCCCAGCAGGAATACACCGGAGAAAAGACCGGGCCAAGGAAGATCGGGATCGCTTGCCGGACGGATTATAGTTAGATGTTCTGTACCTACAGCCGCTACAATAGCATCCCACCCTCCGGTTAAATTGAAGGCCAGTACGGTAACCACAATAGAGCTGAAAATAAGTAACACAGCCTGTACTGTATCTGAATAAACAACTGATGCTAAACCACCCAATAACGTATAAAAGGCTGCAAACAGTGAAATTGCCCAGATTATTGTGGTTAACGACAAATCAGGAAAGGCCATTTTCACTACCAATGCCCCGGCAAACAGACCAGAGGCAATATCGATAAAAATATTCAGGGTGATGGTAACACCCGAAAAATAGTATCGGGCAAATGTTCCATACCGTCTTTCCAAAAATTCAGGTATGGTGTAAACGCGGTTTTTTAGATAATAAGGAAGGAAAAAAACCGCAAAAATGATTAGTACGATGGTTGCCATCCACTCATAACTAAAAACGGCAAAACCTGTTCGGTAGCCACTTTCGGCAAGCCCAATCAGACTTATGCTACCCATATTGGAAGCAAATAACGAGAACCCAATTACCGGCCAGGCTAAGGACCTGCCGGCGAGAAAATAGTCTTCCTCAGATTTGTGCCGGTTTTTAAAATACAACCCCAGCCAGATTATGAAGGCGAAGTAAATGCCGATTATGATATAATCAATTAGACTGATGGTGACGTCAAACATGTATTGAAACGACTAAATGGAATTTTTTTCGTGCTGAGAATCAAAAGAAAGCCCCGGACCACCTGCTGGCAGTCCGGGGTGGCATATCAGAACGCATACCTGATTGTAGCAAGGAGTGATCTTCCTGGCGCTGGACGAGCACGTACGATGTTTACCTGTCCGCCAATTATACTACCTTCTTCCGACTCGGTGATAGCCAGAGCGTTTGTAAGGTTGTTTCCATTAATCGATAAAGTAAGTGACTCACTTACGGCGAGGTTTACATATCCGTTGACAAGCAGGTATCCCGGCATCTTCAGCTCGTTATTGTCCTGCGCATAGGCGCTGGTCTGACCAATTAGACTGAGCCCGATACTATGGCTGCCCAGTGCGTATGATGGAAGTACGCTGAACATAAGTGCCGGTTGTCTTCTTGGGATATTCCCTTCATTCGCACCTGAAGTAATTTCAGCAGCCGTGTATGTAATACCGCTTCTCAAATCAAATTGATTAAAACGTAGGTTACCCTCCATTTCAAGTCCGAATGCACGGTAATCGTTTTCGATGATGGCCTGGGATGTTGCTTCAAATCCACCCTCTTCAATCGTCTCTGCATAGAATGCGGTCAGAAAGAGTCCACCACTACGAAAATTATGCTTGTAGCCAACCTCTGCCTGACTGATACGATCAATCACATTGATTCGTGTTCCATCTGAATATGGTAAGCCTGAAAACAGAATACGATCTGCTTTAGCGGCAGCACCATTGCTATAGCGCCCAAAAACGGCCTGGTCTCTGTTCAACAGATAATTAGCACCGATTGAAAATGAGACATAGTCATAGTCATAGTTTACAACCGTTGGATTCGCGTTATCTACGAAAAAAACCGATTGCTCAGGCGCTGATACCACTCCATCGTTATTGACATCAAATGTTCTGGCTACGCCATCAGCAAAAGAGCCACGCACACGACCTACATCCCAACGAACGCTACCGTCCAGGGTTAAGGCATCATTTACACGATAGTTTACACCAAGGTACGGTGCAGAAACCTCATAATTGGTATCGTAGTTTCGGTGGAGGTTGCCCCAAAATGGTGTTCCATAAGCATAAAGTCCGTTCTCGCTCAGGTTATCTCCCTGACTGTTGATTACGTCGAGCAGGCGACCGTTACCACCGTTTATATCCATCAGATAGGAGTTCCACAACCATGTCATGGAGATATTCTGATAACCCTTGAAGAAACCTGCTGTAATATCGAGCTGATCGGTTACCGATTTGTTGATCTTGGTATCGCTGAACAGGTTATTGAAATCATTCAGTTCAACATCAAACATGTGAATTCGCATGGCCAATGCATTGCCAAGACTGCCATTATTGTCAGAGTAAACAAGCGTTGAGCCAGCTCCACCAATAGATTCGGCCATCGATGTTCCGCCTGCAACTTCAGCCGGGAACGGGGTAACAAATCGACCAGAGATGTTAGAAAGACGGGTGCGATTCTCAACTCGCCATCCGTCGCCAAGGTCGAATGCGAATTCTGTACCGTATGAACTAACAACGGGATTCATACCATCGGCTACGCTTGAACGTCGCAGGTTACCGTTGGTATCTGTGCCAAGATTGTGCATAAGGTTAACACTGTGCATGCTGCCCGAACGTACATCAAAGCCCGGGAGCGACTCCCATGTAGGACTGCTGTTACTTCCGGATACCTGCATTGGCATTGGCATATAAGCCGGGGTACGGTCGCTCAGGTACTTGAAATACACCCGCATGTATCCGCTGTCGAACATTTTTGTGAGGTTCCCTCGCAACTGTCCGCCCTGATTGGCCATAAAGCCCGCTTCCCGCTGACCTTCACCCTGACGGAAATTACCTCCGATATGAAACCGGATGTCATCACTTAACGGTGATCCGTACTCAAAATCGGTTCTGAATTGATTGTAGTCTAAACCAACGCTGGTACTGGCACTACCACCTGCCAATGCACCGGTTTTGCTGATAAAGTTAATTATCCCTGCCGGAGAGTTACTGGCCAATGTTGAAGCAGACCCACCACGTAAGGCTTCAATACGGTTTACGGATTGGTCAAAACGCAGGAATATATCAGATGTAGCGAAGGCTATATCACCAAATAACAGCAGTGGCAATCCGTCTTCCTGAAGCTGGAGATACTTAGAACCACCGGCAGAAATGGGCACGCCCCGTACCGTAATATTGGTATTCCCCTCACCGGCAGAAGCTTCAGAACGAATACCCGGTATAGCCCGAAAGATTTCTGCTGTTGTACGAGGGGAAGAAAGCGATACACTTTCAACATCCATTGTACTGATTGAGATACTCGACTCTATTTTCGATTGCTGATTCAGCACCCCGGTTACAACTACATCTCCCAGCCCGAGTACGTCTTCCTCCAACTGAAAATCTACGGTAACTTCTGTCAGCCCAGCTAGCTGTACTATTCGTTCAATCGATTGATATCCAAGAAATGAAGCAACGAGAATAACTTCATCTTGTGCGGGCACTCTTAGTTGATAAACTCCACCAATTGCTGCAGATGCACCAATAAAGGTGTTCTTAACCATGACAGTTGCACCTCGTAAAGGTTGACTATCAGCGTCGGTAATGGTGCCTTGAATGGTAACCATCTGGGCTTTGAGAGGCAAAGCCATTAAGACCATAAAGGCTATTAAAAGGCCTGTTAGTTGCATTGTTTTCATAGAGCTCTGACTATTGATTTTGCATTATTGGGCAATATTGCTGTACTATACAACCAAGTTTAATTCCGGTAAAATCACTTACATACCGGTAGTAAAGCAATCTTGGAAGCGCTTCCTAATTTAGATAACTGGCAGAGCGGTCGAAAAAAATTCAACGCAAACGTTTGCGTTGAGGATAAATGTTCAATTGCATTTGCAATGTAGTTTACTCTGCGGCAATAGGTTACTTTTTCGAAATCCTAGTTTGCAGGTAATGCCGCCCAGTAGATTTACATAGCTTTAATCATTTTTTTTTGATAAAAAATTACCCATGGCACCGCATATCTATGATGAAACGGATAACGATTAAGGATCTGGCCGCTGAGCTGGGCACCACCCCCTCTACCGTGTCACGCGCACTGGCGGATAATCATCAGGTAAGCGACGAAATGAAGCTTCGCGTCAGGGAATTGGCTCACAAATACAACTACCAGCCAAACAAAAGGGCAAAGTCTTTGCGAACCCGCAGAACAGACACCATTGCGCTCATCCTGCCCGAAATTAATTCTTTTTTTGTACCGGAAATGATTTTCGGAATCAACACAGCTGCGGCAAAAAACAACTTTTCCGTTATGATTTTTCAGTCTGACAATCTTCTGGAGCGTGAATCAGAGCTCCTGCGTTACGTTCATAGCCTAGCTGTTGACGGGGTCTTGCTTAGCGTAACAGAAGAAACGAAGGATGTTGCTCATATTGAAGAGATTCGTCAAACCGGCACCCCAATTTTGCTGATTGATAAACTTACCGGAACCTCTAACTTGCCCGGTGTGAGCATCAACGGATTCGATGCAGCCTATAGAGCAGGAAATTATCTTGCCGAACATGGCCATCGGAAGCTGATTGGCATATTTGGCAACCCTTCTTTAACTATGACGGTTCAGCGAAGAGCTGGTTTTGAGCAGTCAATGCTTGAAAAAGGATTACTGAATGGAGGCAGCTGCATGATTGAAGTTGAACAGATTCTCGAGTTACCTTCTGTATTGGATACTTTGTTACATGATTTTGCGGATGCTACTGCAATTTTCACCATGTCAGACGAACTTATGGTTCATACCCACTTTGAACTAACACGCAGAGGATTGCGTATTCCGGATGATTTCTCTCTGATGGCAATAAGTGATGGATTCGCTCCATATTATCTTCATCCGAATATCACTCATATTCATCACTCCGGATTTGAGGTAGGGTATGCAGCTACATCGATGTTAATTAATAATGTGCTTGGCAAATCTGGTACCAAAGAACGAAAAGTTTTGGTTGCACCGCTTTGTCAGCTTCAATCTGTCGCAAATCTTGCAGCACTACCCGTAGTCAGCTGAAAAACGTAGGGCGCGGCATTAAGCCGCGCCCATTTTACTCAATTTCCGACTAGACTAGAATAATTCGGGCTTTCTAGCTTCTTGTTAACTATGTGATAGCATTATGGCCATGTACTTTGCAAAACAACAGTATTACTAGTTAATGAAATCGAGCGGTTGCATGATCAAAGCGCTGCGATAGCCTCTGCCAACATGGCTAGCTTGGCCGGATTGCCGGAAACGTTCTGCATGCCCTCTACCTCCGCAGCCAGACTGCTCAGAATACCGCCACGGGTGCGACCCTGCGCACCTTCGGCAGCAGCAAGCTGGGCCCGGATCATGGTCAGGCGATTGATATCCAGCTCCCGGTTACGCTCCAGCTGATCTACATAGGCACGGGCCTTGGCGAAACTGGCCGGCCAGACAAACATGAATTGCCCCTGAGCGTTGAATTTGTTCACCTCGACCGACCTCGCCGCATCAATTTCATTCTGGGTGAGGAAATCGCTGGCTTCCAGCTCAAAAATATCCAGTCCCCGGGCAATTTCAGAGTTGATAATCAGTCCGTTGTACCAGTAAACCGACCAGCTGCCGGCAACCTCGAGTCGCTCATCGGAAACCGGACCGCGATCGTGGTAGGCCATTTCGATGGGGTTGGCGGGGTCGGTGAAGTCGAAAACGGTGATACCGCCCTGATACCAGCCCTGAACCATAATGTCACGACCCGGAACGGGGATGAGCGAGCCGTTGTGGGCTACGCAGTTTTCGGTAACCGTCTGCGGAACGGGAATTTTGAAATAGCTCTCGAATTTCAGCTGGCCGTTTTCGATGGAGAACAGCGCATTGGCACCCCATTCCATAGGATCATTGGCCCGGCATTTAGCCTGGGTTCCGCCTCCCCACTCATCGGTGAAGACCACACTGGTACCGTCGTTGTTGAAGGTAGCCGAATGCCAGTAGGCAAAGTTGGAGTCGGCCACGGCATCCAGACGGAAGGGATTGGCCGGATCACGAATGTCCAGCAGGAGTCCGTACCCCTCGCAGGCACCACCGGCCATGCCAATTTCCGGGTAGAGTGTGATGTCGTGACATTGGTTCGGACCGGGACGTACTTCCTGGTCAGGGCTACCGAATACCGTATCAACTATATCCTGAAGGTTGGCAACAAGGTAATCCCGGTCTGCCTCGGTGGGTTCCTCGTTATTGCCATTCCGCTCGGCGGCAATCTGAAGGAGACGCTGCTCTAGTCGGGGGGAAATGACGCGATCCATACCGCGGATGTTGGCCACCAACCGACCCGCCTCGCGGGCTGCTTCCAGCGCGGCGATATCATCCGGAGCCAGGCCGTGTACCGGCGGGGCTTCCAGGCCGTCAAAAATGCGCGGCGAGGTTACAATGCGGGCTTCGGCGGGATTGTCGAGGGGAACCTGAATGACTTCGATGCGGAACATGGCCGTTTCGGGGTTGTCATCGGGCAGACCGGTAGAGCAGCCGGGCAGTTCTTCGTCAGGTCGCACCGGGGCCGATCCGCTGATGTATACGTATACATTTTCATCGTCATTGGGATCGACCAGCACCGAGTGGGTGTGGGAACCCCGACAGGTCTGTACGTTGGAGATGTATTCCGGATTGCGGATGTCGCTGATGTCAAAGATGCGGATTCCACGCAGGCGCTCTTCGCTGATGCGGGTGTCTACGCCCTGCACGCCACAGTCGAGCCGGCCTTCAAGCCCTTCGCCGCTGACAAAGAGGAGGTCACCGTATACAGACACATCACTTTGGGAGGCCGGACACAGAAAGTCGACCACCAGCTCAGGCGCGGCGGGATTGGTGATATCCCAAACCAAGAATCCGTTGTAGTTACCCTGGATGATGTAGTTGTCTTTGAAGGCGAGGTCGGTGTTGAAGGACCCGATGAAGTCGGGCGGGGGCGGTGTGGTGGAGACCATGCGGAGGTTGTGAATGGCTTCGCCGGCGTCAAAGAGCCCGGCTTGCAGTCCGATACGCGGATCGGGTGAGGGTAGACCGACCTGCTGAATGGGCTGGAGCTGCCAGGCCGGCGCGTCAACGGTGGAAAGGGTTACGGCTCCGTCGTTGCCGGTGGAGGCGCAATGACTGAGGAGCACGGCGAGCAGCAGGGCCGGCAGTATAAGGAGCTTGTTGCGTAGATTTTTTTTCATGTTTTGAGGACTAAAACATTGTTGGGTGGTTGGTTAAATTTCTAAAGCGAGGCAGACGTTGATCTGTTCAAAGCCCGTTTTTTACTGGTGATGGCCGGCCGCTGCCCCGCACATCGGCGTGTTACGGAGCTATGCATAGCTTGCGGGCCGGTTGTGGCTGTTTCCAGCGTTACATAGCTGTGAGCATGAGTCGCATCAGATCAATTTCGGTGATCTGTTCGGTGTAGATATCGGAGGCGAGTCGGTACGATTCCCGGTCGAGGGCACCGCCGTCAGCGCCAAACAGTTCGTTGACCATGAGGACCGCGCCGAGGTGATGGTCAATCATGTAGGTCAGGAAAAGGCGGTCAAATTCGGTGCCCCGGGCCGCGCCAAGTTCATTGAGCTGTTCCTGAGTCAGCATGCCCGGCATGTCGTGGTGCATGTGCATGGGGTCATGGCCGGCGTGGGCGGCATGGTCCATAGTGTGTGAGGCTCCGTCACGTTGATGCATGGTGTGACCGGAGGTTTCTGAAGACATTTCGTGGGCTTCATGTCCCTCGTGACCAGCATGACCTTCCTGCCCCGCATGGCTCTCGTGCATTTCGTGATTCTCGTGTTCCTCAGACGCGTGCATGGTATGGCTGCTGTGCTCGTCATGGTGCATGGAGGTGTGATCATCGTGCCCATCGTGCGAGGCCATTCCGGGTTCTTCCATGCTGATATTCATGTACAGGCCGTCAAAGGTGACGATTGGGACGGACTGTCGGCGGTCGCGCAGCCAGGTTTGCATGAGGTTGATCTCGTCCGACTGCGCGCCGAGGATGCGGGCTGCAAGGCGCTGCACGGCCGGACTTGCGCCATTTTCCGGGGCCAGTCGCGACATAATCAACGCCTGGGCGTGGTGCGGAATCATCATAACCATGAAGTTGACATCCGCCTCGTTGAAATTCATGCGGTCCTGCTGTCGGCGCTCAAAAAAGAGGGCCTCGCGTGGATCGGCATCATCCGGGGAAGCCGTGGATGCATGGGTAGCATGATGGCCGGTGTGATCCGTCACGCTATGGGA
Organism: Bacteroidetes bacterium HLUCCA01; assembly: GCA_001314545.1. Classification (GTDB taxonomy): domain Bacteria; phylum Bacteroidota; class Rhodothermia; order Balneolales; family HLUCCA01; genus HLUCCA01. Next base: position 261,777 of record LIHN01000004.1, on the reverse strand, counting down.
TTCGTGCCGGGAATGGTGGCCGGTGGCGGTGGTATCCGCCGATGGCACTGCGTGATTGCCTGCGGAGGCCGGTTCGGGTGCCGGATGATGGGTGTGCTGAGCGAGCAGCAATGGTGCCGGGAGCAGCAATCCGATAGCCATCATGCAGGTCCAGCCCGTGAGACGGTTGCGTAACATAGCCCTGTTCATGTTCCTGGATTAGTTTCGTATTGAGTTTTGGTTGCTGTATGCAACCACGAAAGCAGGTAATAATAGACGAAATGCGCGGAAGTACAAATCCTGTGACGTTTTTTTACGCTTCGCGAGCGTGAGCGCCATACACCACCAATTCCGGATTCAGGCGGTACTCGAATTTCCGTCGGTCCATCCTGTTTCTGCGTCGCAGCAAGAGTCCGAACTGGTCGAGCGGTTCGGTCTGATCATCAGATTGTGGGGCCCGGACCGTCTGACCGGTGATTTCGACCGCTTCCTGGAGGATTTCAGCCAGGCGAATAACCGTAATATTGCGCATCCGGCGGATGTAGTCCGGACTGGGGTGGTCCGGTATCAGGGCCGCATCGATGTCATCGGAAAGTACATAGTTCTCGGGATGGTCGCGCAGATTAAGGGCCAGCAAGCGCATCAGGGCGTTTTCGAAATCCCCCTCGACCAGCACGATTCCACCATTGAAAAGCGAAAGCTGGTATTTCACCTCGCTCTCATCCAACGGCGAAACCTCCATGATTGCAGTTGCATCGGCTTGGAAAACCGGTCCCGCATCCGATGACTCAGCGTGCGCCGGCCGTCCGGGTCGGGCTGTGCCGGATAGAACCTGCTTCACTTCAGTGTGCTGAGGGACCTGCATATCACCCGCTGCCGTCGATGCCTCATTGCCCCCGGGCACGTCACGTATTTCCGGCTTGCCGGCCACAGCAGCCGTGAGCTTGTGGGTTCCTCCCGCTCTGTACTGCCTGCGATACCAAGCAACGGCACCCAGTCCGAGTACCAGCATACCGCCCAATCCCATCCAGAGCACCAGTGACGCCAGTACGTCATTGGATTGTTGCCCGTATTTCGCAACGAATGCCTCCGGATCCGGAATTTCGATGCGATGGAGGGAAACCGCCAACGTGTAGGAATTGATCAGCCATCGATTGTGAACCACATAATAAGCCTGGTCTGCGTCCGACCAAAATAACCCGGGAATGTTCTCCGCATCCATAAGATTGATACCCAGATCAGCGAAGAGTACGTACGATCCTGTCTCCGGGAAAAACGCGGCGATGTCTGCATCGCCCTGACCCGAACCATGTCCATTCACGCTCAACAGAAAAAATTTGCCCGAGGGATGCATCGTGTATCCTGCATCCCCGTTATTATTTTCCGGAATCCAGGGAAGCCGGCCCACAAACGACCATTCCAGCAACTCCAGGTCCAGCCTGAAAATGCCGGTATTGCGTCGCGCTGCGGTTCGGATATAGCGGGGCGCATCCCGCTGCAGGACATCGCTGCCGATGATATAGACCACATTATGGGTGTAGTCAGGAATAGCCAGGGCGCCGGACTGCGGCTCCGGCATCCAGTACTCATCGCGGACCGGCAGCAGACTCCACTCTCTGAACGCGTGCGTGTACTGGGTTATAAATGCCTTATGGCTGCCAAAACCATGCCCTCCGAAGGCATAAATATCCCCGTTCGGACTCAGCCATGCAGCATGACCAAACTGATTGCGATGATGGAAGGAGTTGTCGATACGTGTTAGTTCACCCTCCTGTGTCAGCCGGAAAACCCGGCCAACCCCCTGGTCCCACAGCAGAATATCCTGCGTAACCGGGTCTTCCATCAACCGAAAATCATCAAAACGAAGTGTATCCGCGTACAGTTGCGACAGCTCACGGGTATCCATGTCGTAGCGATGTAAGGGTGCACCGTGGAAATAAAATCGGGTATAAAGGGCGTTTCCCGCCGGACCGTACACAAATGTCCTGCCCCGTGCGTTGAAGGTAGAGTCCGACAGCGGCACCTCGTACGTATGCACATCGTAGGTAACGGTAATCAGGCTATCGTCCGGAATCTGAGCGTTAGCTGAACCCACAACCCATTGCATGACAATAAGTAGTGATAATATCCTGCGAATATGTATGAGCGTATCGTTGAGACGGTATTCAAATTTGCGTTTGTCGGATTTCATGCGCCTTCTGCGGATCATCTCGGGCATCTCTGATCCCGGCCGGAGTCCGGCGGCGGTTTCCAGCATTGTTGTAAAGCGGGATACGGTCAGGTTGCGCACTCTTCGGATGTAGTCCGGACTGGGGTGCTCGGGAATCAGGACCTCATCGATGGTATTGGTGGAGGTAAACCGGGCCGGATTGGCTTCAAAATCACGCACCAGAAGCTCCAGCAGCGCTTGCTCATTGGGCGTATCCACCTCCACCTGCCGACCCTCAACACCTTCCAGCAGCCACCGTGGTGCGTCCTCCCGTTCAACGATGGTGACCAGGACGTCCGCGGATTGTACTGCAGTCTGCTGACCGGGACCAGGGGACCGTGTTGTAACCTGCTGACCCGGATCAGCCATCGCCCGGGGCGTTGAATCCGGACCGGAGATTATGCCGGAGCCGGTTGGGGATTCCGTTGCCTCGACTGTGCCTGAATCCTGTTCGGTATTGAGCGGGTCTTCAAACCGGGCTTCCATCCGCTTTCGGTACCGGGTTACGCCAAGGGCAACCAGCAGCAGGAAGGCCACCCATGCATAGCGCCAGGACGAAACGGTATCGGCCGGGGTAACAGCCGCCCCGCCATATCGCTGTACAAACGCTTCCGGATCCGGTATTTCGAGCTTGTTGATGCGTATTTCGAGCAGATCGCTGTTGAGGATCCACGTGTGAAAAAAGTAATAAAAGGCCTCATCCACCGGCGACCAGAACACCTTGGCGATGCCGTCGCTGTGATGGGTTCGTATGCCCAGATCGCTGAGATATACATAGGTGTGCGTGTCTGGAAAATAGCTTACGATGTCATAGATGTTCTGATCGTTCTGAACGGGAATCAGCATAAACGATCCGGAGGGATGCATGGACTGCTGCATCAGCGTATTAAACACCGGAGTCCAGGGAATATCACCCAGGTACGACCACTGTATCGTTTCATAGTCGAGTTCCCACATGCCGAATGTACGTTCTTGTCGGGCTGTGACCCGATAGCGGGGCGCCTCGGTATGGTTGAGGGATGATAGCTGCATGAATACCCGCTTGCGGTCGGGGTCGTGAAACCCGACGCCCCTCATCTGAGGCTCGGGCATAATGCGTTCATCCGGCGCGTGCAGCACGGTCCAGTTACCGGTCAGGTGATCAAAACGGGAAATGTAGCCTTTCTGCGCAAACAACCCATAGCCGCCATACGCATAGATGGAACCTTCCGCATCAATCCAGGGCGTGTGGCCATACTGATTCCGGTGGGTAAAGGCGTTGTCAATACGAACCGGCGGACCGGTATCTTCGAGGCGGTATACCTGTCCTACCGAGTCATCCCACAAAAGCATGTTTCCGTTTCGGGGGTCCTCACCCAGGTTGCGCACGGTTCGGGGTGTGGTGCTGACATCCCGGATTTTAAGCTCCCGGGTGCTCAGATTGTACTGAAACAGCGGAACTTGCTCGATATGGAGCTGCACGTTCAGCTCATTGCGCGTGGTGTTGTACGCCAGGCTTCGTAACATAAGATGTTCCGGATTCAGGCGGTTCATCGGCAGATATAGCGTATCAGCATTGTAGGTAACGCGGATTAGCGAATCATCGACGGGCAAAGAGTCCGGTTCAGCGAGAGGATTGGAGCGGGCCGGAGTGGCCAGCAGGACTACCATTACGAGTATCGACACAATTTTTGACACACGGATTTCGCGCCCCGATTTATCGGTAAACCTTGAAAGCGTTTTGATAAAAAAATGATGACCTATCCGAATTAACACCTGTGTTGACAACCTTAGTTTTTATAGAATAGCTCTTGAAAAAGCACTCTTTTTATTTTGAAATAATCCTGACAAAGACAGACCATGAATGTAAACAAACTGAGCATGACCTCCAAAAAATACCACCACAATCTGCGCTGATGGTCCGTCAGACTTGTTCGATTCGGGTTCGGTCTCTGCCCTGCCAGTCGAAGCCGGTGTACTGCGCCGCAACGGTCATCGAGCCCTGAAACCGGTATACGCCATTGTACGAAGTCAGCATGTCTGCCATAAAATGAATATTTTGCGGGAATGCAGGCCCGGCATCAGTTCTCGCACCGGCATCCGTCAGACCATGAACCCAAATCCACCATAGTATGCACAAACTACATCGTGAGCGACTCCAGTCCCTGTTTAATGAACCAACCAACGATGTGGTCTACCTGTCGGGTGCTTCCGTTACGCACCGGTACGGAACCGACTTTGAATACCCCTTCCGGCAGGAATCGAATTTCCTGTACCTGACCGGCGTGCAGGAACCCGACTTTGCGCTGGTTCTGGTGCCCTCAACCGGCGCCTACCACCTGCTGGCTCCACGTCGCGATGCCATGTACGCCGTCTGGATGGGATTCGTGCGCACCCCGGAGCAGCTCAAACAGGCATACGCCCCTGACCACATGCATTTCACCGATGAGCTGGGCGACCTCCTCGCTTCGTTAAAGCCTGCTGCCGTGCATGTAATCCATGACCATGATGCCGCCCGTATCCGTGAACTCGGTTACACACCCGATCAAAGCATTCTGACCGATGCCCTGGCCTGGTGCCGGGTTATCAAGTCGGAGGGCGAGAAGTCCGAGCTCCGCAAAGCCGCACGCACAGCCAGCCTGGCCCATCGTGAAGTCATGAAATCCATCCGTCCGGGCATGAACGAGTGCGAATTACAGGCCATTCATGAGTTTACCTGTACCCGAAGCGGTATGCGACATCAGCCCTACTCCGGCATTTTCGCCTCCGGCGTTGGCGCGGCGGTGCTGCACTATGTGGAGAACAATCGGTTTATTGGCGAGGACGACCTGTTCCTGATGGATGCGGGTGCGGAAAGCAATGGCTACGCGGCCGACTTTACCCGCACCTTTCCGGCCCGGGGCACGTTTTCCGACCGCCAGGCGGCCATCTATGACATCGGTCTGACTATGCTGGAGTCCTGCCTTGCTGAGGCCCGTCCGGGCGTGGCCATGGAAGACCTGCATCTGAAAGCCGCCCGGTTGCTGCTGGAGGGCTTCCTGAACCTGGGGCTGATACGCGGCGAGGTAGACGAGCTCATGGAGGCAAACATTTTTGCCCTGTTCTTCCCGCACGGGCTGGGGCATTTCCTGGGACTGGACACCCACGATGTAGGCGGGTATCCGAAAGGTGTTGAGCGCATTGATCGACCGGGCCTGCGGTATCTGCGCGCGCGGCGGGTGCTGGAGCCCGGCATGGTGATCACCATTGAACCCGGTATTTATTTCATACCGGCATTGCTGGAGCCCGCCTTCGAAAATCCGGAACAGGCCCGGTTTCTGAATGTGGAAAGCCTGCGAAGTTACCTCGATTTCGGTGGAATCCGCATCGAAGACAACCTGATTATCACCGATGACGGCCACGAAAACCTGACCGATGTTCCGAAGTCGCGCGCCGACATCGAAGCCTGGATGCGGTAATCCCTTGAGCTTGAAAACGGCGGCTACCAGTTCATGACACTGAGATTGGTAACACGACTGAATTCCCGGACATTTCTGGTAATCAGTGTTCCTCCAGTTGCCATAACCGTTGCTGCTATTAAGAGATTGTTGGGGCCAATGGGCTTACCTTGTATTTCAAGATCAGCGCGAATGCGTGCATATACGCCAGCAGCATCCGATGAAAATGGAATCACTTCGAAGGGGGCTAAAAAGGCCGTTACTTTTTTTAGATTCGCCTCTTTGCGTAAACTTTTCTCAGCGCCATAAAGGAGCTCTGCTTCCACGATTACTGGTATTTTTATGGTAGAAGGAGGAGTAGCCAGCAACCTTTCACGTACGCTGGCAGACATTCCCTTAAGAAAGTGGATGCAGATATTCGTATCCAGAAAAAGCACTACAGATTCTCCCGGGGAATATCTTCCGTGGTTACGGATCTGTCGGGCGACCGGAAGGTTTCATCCTGAATGGACCCGAAAAGTGAGGAGAAATCAGCTGAATACTCTGTTTTCAACGATTTTTTTATTCGATCACCAACCCAGCGGGAGATAGAGAGATTCTCCTGTTGCGCTGCACGCTCTATTTTCCTGAGCGTTTTTTCATCGATGTAAAGCGATATTTGAGGCATAAATTCGAATCCACGAAAGATGATTTACCAAAGTATACTTTAAATTATACTTGTTTTATATGTGGATTTCAACATGTAGTTTTACATTGCCCGGAACTCCAGTTATTTACACAACCTGATCAACGAAGAATCCTTATGCCTAAACTTGCATCCATAACCAGTCTGGCAATCTTCTTAATTGCCATTATGCCGCATGAAGGTACATCACAGAGCACCCGAACCGGCGAAAATACCGCAGCCATGTCTGCATCACGTGGCATCGACACCCTCCAGCTCCGGACCATCTTCGCCGAGCCGTTCCTGCCCGGCACCCGTCCCACCCCCGCAGCATTTCATCCGACCAACGACATCCTGTTCTTCAGCTGGAACGACTCTTCCTACGCCCAGACCAGCGAATATGCCGTAAGCCTCGGGAACCGCGAGATACGACCACGAAATGACGAGGAAGCCCTGGTACGCCAATCAGCTATTTCACCGGATAACCGCCTGCGGGTCTGGCGCGATGATAAAGACCTGAAGCTGGCCGCTATCGATGGAGCCAATGAACGGGTACTGACCTCTCTGGGCGACTATCGCGGTAACCCGGTTTGGTCCGAAAACAGCCATCAAGTGGCCATCATCTCGGCCGGAAACATCGTTTCGGTCAACCTCGCAACCGGCGAAACCCGCAAAATCACCGACTATTCAGACGGTGAAGAGCTGAACATCCGCACCTGGGTGGGCGACAGCACCGTGGTCTACACCCTGGCCGATCGCAGCGAGCATCGCACTATCTACTTCCCCACCTACACCGATCATTTTGTCACACCGGGCGCCTCCCAACGCGGCGTCATTCACCTGACTCTGCGTGCTGTCAACATCCATTCCCGTGAAAACCGATCCCTGGCCGCCGGTCGCATCAGCCTGCGCGCCATCACCGGAAGTCCGTCGGGACGTTACCTCATCACCGACATCGCCGATGAATTCCTGAAAAACCGCGAAATCGCCTCCTATGACCTCTGGAATGATTTCAGCTACACCGTACTGCACAGCGAAAGTACGGATGGATGGATTCACGGCAACGGCAACAACCTGCGCTTCGCACCCGCCCCGGCCACATCCGACAGAAGGGGCGGCGCGGCCGGGCAAACTGGACGCAACGGAACCAGCCAGCCGGGCAGCGCCGGAGCCGCACAAGCGGGCACCTCGGCATCCTTAGAAACAGCCACCGCCTCAACCACAACTGACCTCCTCCTGTTCGCCTCGGAAACCGACGGATTCAACCACCTCTACCGCGTGTACGCCAACGGATCCGGGTATCAGCAACTCACCCGCGGCGAGTGGGAAGTAGCCTGGAACCGCTGGATCGACCGCAACCGCATTGTGTACGCCAGCACCGAGGTGGATCCCGGCGAGCGCCACCTGTATATGCTGGATGTGCGTTCCGGCAACGCCACGAAACTCACCAGCGATACCGGCTACCGGGACGACTTCGTGCTCAGCGCCGACAAACGCTACGTTGCCTACCGAAAAACCTATTTCAATCAGCCGGATGACATCTTCATGATGGACCTGAACCGGCCTCGCGGTGAGGTACAACTGACCAACTCCGTGCCGGAACGCTTTGCCGGGCTCGGGCTGGCCATGCCCGAATACATCCGCTTCACCGGTCGCGACGGCGAAACGCAGCTTTCCATGGAGCTCATCAAACCCTATGATTTCGATCCATCGAAGCAGTACCCGGTTGTGGTGTTCATGCACGGAGCCGGATCCCTGCAGAATGTGTACAAAGGCTGGTCGGCCAGCTACTGGCGCGAATACCTCTTTCACCACTTCCTCGCCCGCGAAGGCTATGTGGTTATCGAGGTGGATTTCCGTCACAGTCTGGGTTACGGACGCAAATTCCGCGAGGATGTGACCAACTGGATGGGTCATTATGAACTACAGGATGTCATCGATGGCATGGACCTGGTGGCGCGTGACGGCTACATCGATGTGAATCGCGTGGGGGTCTACGGGGGCAGTTACGGCGGATTCATGACGCTGTACGCCCTGAGTCACGCCCCCGATCGCTTCCACGTAGGCGCGGCCCTTCGCAAGGTCACGAACTGGGAGAATTACTACTGGGCGAATCCCTGGTATACCGGTCCGCGGCTGGGTCACCCCGAACGTGATTCCCTGCATTACGCCCGCAGCTCGCCGCTCACCTTTGCCGACAGCCTGTCGCGACCGGTGCTGCTGCTGCACGGCCTCATCGACGATAACGTCGGGTTTCAGGATGCGATGCAATATGTAGACCGGCTTATTAAATCCGGCAACGAGGAGTTCGACCTGATGGTTTTCCCATCTGAACGCCACAGTTTCACCCAACCGGCCATGTGGTACGACCAGTACCGGCGGATTTTCCATTACTTCGAGGAGCACCTGAAAGAAACTGAAACACCGCAAGGCGATTAATATGCTACACCAGGCCTGACCGTCCGCTTATGCCATGGGTTGCGCGCTAAAAGTCCAGAATCAAACCGATGGTGGGCAGCACGGATGACCCGGATACCTGCTCAACAACCCGCAGCTCCCTCGGCGGACCTTCGTTCAGCAGGTACGAGGGCGTTGAGGGCGTATCCTGTCCCAGCACATTCTGAATTTCCAGGAACACATCCAATGAGAAATTCCGGAAATTCCACTTCCGGTCGATGCGCACATCCGTGGCGGTAAACACGCTCAGTCGCTCATCGCCCAGGGCATTATAATCGAATACAAAGGCGGGATAGGTCTGTGCACTGCGTTCCTCATCAACCGGTGCGAAGGGGGTAGTTCCCACAAAGCGACTCCGGAAACTGATTTCCCACCGCTGATTGAACCGGTACCCGCCGGTAAGCGTTAACAGGTGGCGACTATCCCAGGCGGAGGGGCGAAACACATCCCGATCGGCACCGGTGAACTCACTCCAGAACAAGGTGTAAGCCGCTATTGCAAAGAAATTTTCTACAAAGCGCTGCTGGTATAGAAACTCCACGCCATAGGTGCGGCCCCGACCCAGCGAAGCCACCGGTTCATTGCCCAGTACCTCAAAATCGGCGCCGAGATTGGCCAGACTGACCCCCTCGCGCAAGGAAACGGGATAATCATCATACAGCTTGAGGAACCCCTCTACGGAAAGCTTGGTGCTGGCCCGAACGAAATGGTCCAGTCCCACGGTGAAGTGATCGGAGCGGATGTACTTGAGATCGCGGTTGACAAAGCTGCCGGCAACCTGGTAACCCAGTAAGGTGGCGGTGGGCATTTTGTAATAGCGACCAACCGAGGCGTTGAGTAACCATCGACCGTCCTGGTCGAGGCGGGCACGGGCCGAAAGCCGGGGCGATAACGTAGTCCACAGCGCGTTACCGGTAAACGAGTTGGCATCGGCGCGCACCCCACCGGTCAGCGACCAGGGCGTGCCGCGGGGCTCCCAGGAGGCCTGGGCAAACAACCCGTAGCTGATGAAATCCAGATCTGTGTTGAAATCGGCACCGGTATTTTCATCGCGGAAGTCGTTGCGGTACAGGTTCCATCGTACTTGTCCGCCGGTGGAAACGGTAAGATCATCCAGAAACCAGCGGGCATCGGTGCGCAGGGTGTGCCAGCGCTCGGTAGCCTGATTGCTGCTGAAAAGGCCGGTTTGGTTCACATTATCGCGATAGCGGAGGAACTCGTTGTAGTAGTTGGTGGTACTCAGGCTGGTGGTAATCTGTCCGGGAGCCGTGGTGCTGGCAAAGCGGTGTCGCCAGGCGATGCCGGTGGTGTTGGTGCGCTGGCGGATGACCGGAATCTGCTCCAGAATGGCCTGCTGCTCTTCGTCGGCTTCTTCCGGAACGTTGATTGAAAAGTCATCGATAGAGCCCACACCGGTGATATAGACGCGGTTACGGCGATCAAAATCGTGATTGATTTTGTACTGGTAGTCCCAGTAGTCGGGCAGGAAGGGCAGGTCGATGAGCTGGAAGAGCAGCTGCAGATACGACCGGCGGGCGGATACGATGAAGGTGGTGTTGGAGGTGCCGTCATCGCCGCGGAAGAGCGGACCCTCGGCAGTCAGGGCGGCCTCGCTGGCCCCGACGCGGAAATTGGTGCGGAACTCACGGTCGTTTCCGGTGCGCTGATTGAACTGCAATACACCACTGAGCGCATTCCCGTATCCGGCTCCGAAAGCACTGGTACTGAGCTCCACCCCGTCAAAAAAGGTTACATTCAGCAGTCCAACCGGTCCGCCGGCGCTGCCCTGGGTAGAAAAATGGTTGATACTGGGAATTTCGATGGCGTCAAGGTAATAGACGTTCTCGTTGGGAGCGCCCCCGCGGATGATCACATCGTTACGAAAACCGGTGACAGAACCGGACACCCCCGGCAACGACTGCACCACCTTAGCAATATCCGAATTCCCGGCCGGATAGGTACTGATTTCCTCGGGCGAAAGACTCCGATAGGACAGCGGGTTCTCGGGCGGACGCTGAAACGGTTCACGTACCGTTACCACCACTTCTTCCAGCTCGGTCTGGCTGGGAAGAAGCTCGAAATTGATATCGCGGTTTCCGGCGGTACGGATGCTAATGTTGACCCGCTCCTGGGGCTCATACCCCACAAATGTGACCAACACGGTGTAGTTTCCCGGGGGAATGCGCTGGATGGAGTAAAATCCATCGGCATCGGCAAAAGCTCCCAGCTGGGTGTCTTTCAGGGCTACTGTGGCACCGGTCAGCGGCTCACCGGTCCGCGCATCGGTCACGCGACCTTCCAGGGTTCCGGTGTTTTGGGCCAGTGCGATGGAGGCTGTGGCCAGGGTCAGAAACAGCAACAGCAAGCTGAACCCGACACGTGATTTCATCGACGTTGAATAGCCATCGGGAAAAGTAGTGCGACGCAGGGTTACGAAATTACGACGGAACAGCGTTGTCATTGACCCGGCAGGATGGGTGCGGTGCGTAGCAGGGAATGCACGGCGGAGTACGGTTGACATCGCCCCGAAAAAAACGGAGTGAGTGGGATGGGAGTTTTCAAATAGCATACTGGCGGACAAAGGGTTCTGAGAAGTTTTATAATCAGAACCTATAACACCAACCCCACTGAAATCGTTTGAAAATGCGTTATCGGGGTTTGGTACCTTTTCTCAGAAAATCAGCCAGTTGATCTTTATCAATTTCACCATTGGCTACGCCCATTACGAGCGCATACAGACTCTTTTTATCCAGAGCAATCTGATAGCCATTCACAAACAAAAACATGTACATGGCAATAAGTGCTGTACCTTTATTGCCATCCAGAAATGGATGGTTTTGGCAAATATGGTAGCCATAAGCTGCAGCCATATGGAAGATATCGCTGTGCATATATACTCCACCAAAACTCGCCTCTGGTTGTTCAAGAGCCGAATCCAATAACCCTTCGTCACGAATCCCAGAAATCCCGCCGTAGGTTTTGAGTTGGTTTTCGTGAAAGGTGAGCAGGTTTTTTTTGTTAAGGAACTTGATCACTTGGCAAGCTCAGTGAGCACATCCTTGTAACTGGCATTCAGCTCACGGTATGCCTCCGCCCATTCTGCAAAATCGGTGTCTTGTTGAGATATCTCGATTGTATTTCCTTTTTTCACAATCGTGAGCTTATCACCGCTTCGCAGATGCAAGGCGTCTGTTAACTCTTTGGGCAGAATAATTCCGAGACTGTTTCCAATATTTCTGATTTTTGCTTCCATTTCACTCAATTAAGAACCTATTGTTAAACTAAAGTTATAACAACAGGTGTTTTTTTCAAACGACAATTTTCTGGGAAATTTGTTCCTGATATTGACATCGTTATGTAACGCAGGTTAGACTTACCTGTCTGTTCACCCTCCTCAACAGTGCGGCAAGGCCGTAGAAGCGGGCAGAGAGTTGACGGAATGGTCGCGTAGTTCCGTGACAAACCCGATGAAGCAGTCCAGGTCGTGCTTGCTGGTAGCCAGACCAACGGAAAGCCGGGTTGCGCCACGCATCTTGCCCAGAAAAGTGATCATGTCGTGAAAATTGCCGGAATCACGACTCATAAAATACTTCGCAATCTCCTCGGTGGTAATGCAGTTGTTGATTTCATCGATGCCGGGATTGCAGAAACACCCGGTGCGGATGGAAATCTTGCGCTTGTTGGCCAATTCCTCCACGCGCTCAAAGGGGATGAGGTTTCCGTCTATGTCGAAGAAGTTCATGATGATATTCCCTCCCCGCTCATCAAAATTCTGCGGACCGAATACCCGTACGATGGGATTTCCATTGCTGTGTTTGACCGACTTCAGCTGCGTGCAGATGTACTCAATAAGACGGCGGACCCGGGCATTGATGCGGTCAATGCCAATGGATTCGATGAAATCCAGCCCGATTTTCACGGCGGGCAGCATGTTGTAACTGAGCGTCCCGTCTTCAAATCGTTCGTGCCCACGGGCCAGGAATTGTTTTTGCTCGGCTACGGACACCAGGGTGACCGTGCCGCCGGCAAACCAGGGCTTGTTCAGTTTATCGAATTTGTCTTTATGGACAAGCAGGGCCCCGATGCCGGTGGGATAGCCGAAGATCTTATAAAAGGATACCGACACGAAGTCGGGCCGGACCTGCTGCAGGTCCAATCGGGTGGAGGGGACAAACGCCGCAGCGTCCAGCAGGACGTCAAAGCCGAGGTCCTGGGCTCGCTGTATCCAGCCCAGATCATGTTTCACACCCGATACGTTGCTCTGACCCGGGAATGCGAACAGGTTGGCATCGCCCTTCGGGGCCTGCTCCAATGCAGTCTGCAGCAGCTCATCGTTGATTTTGAGGTCCTCGTACTGCACCTGCACATACCGTGTGGTGCCGCCTTTCTGGTTACAGTACTCACGGATGCCGTTCACCGAGTTGTGGTTGTCGCCCAGGAGAATCAACGTACTGCCGGCGCCAAAGGGGTAACTCTCGCCAACTACCTTCAGCGCACCCGACGCGTTCTGGGTGAAGATGCAAACGTAGTCTTCCGCATTGAAAAAATCGATGACTTTACGCCGGGTTTCTTCCACCAGCTGGGTGGCCAGCTGCGAGGTGGGATTGGTGGAGTGGGGGTTGCCCAATACATTGCTGAGTAACTGGTCCTGATGCTTTTTGACCACCGAAACCGGGTACAGATTACCCCCGGTGTAGTCGAGGTAGACCTGTTGTTGTTCGTCCAGAATGCCAAACTCCTTCCTGCGAAGCTCCTCGAAAAACAGGTCATCGTGCGAATTGAGCTGGTTCGGACCGTGATCGCAGCCGGCTGGAGAGGCAGCAGCGTTCATCGTTTCGGGGGTGGAGGTATCCTGTCGATCGGACATGGTAGAGATTCCTGATTTTGGGTACATTGTGCAGCAGCTCACCTGAGCAGAGGGCTATCGGCACGCCGACGAGGACCGGCATTATGTCTGCGCCCGCATTCCGTACGTTGTCAGAGCATAATCGCTGTGACGCTGTGACGCTGTGACGCTGTGACGCTGTGACGCTGTGACGCTGTGACGCTGTGACGCTGTGACGCTGTGACGCTGTGAAAAAATAAGCATTTCAAGGTTAATAACGCCAATGAACCCGCAAAAACACCCGGTCTCTTTGAAGCGCATGCTGATTGCCGGACCAACCGCCATCGGGAAGTCTACCGTATCACTGCATCTGGCTCAGGTAATCCCGATGAGTATTATTTCGGCCGATTCCCGCCAATGTTATCGGCATCTCGACATTGGAACCGGTAAGGTGTTGCCCCATGAAATGCAGGGCGTCCGGCATTATAACATTTCGGAGCTGGAGCTTCATGAAAACGATACCGCCGCGCGTTTTGCGGAACGAGCCCGACACTGGGAGGATGAAATCCGCAGGGAAAACCGACTTCCCGTGTACGTAGGAGGCAGCACGCTGCACATTCAGTCGGTAGTCTGGCCGCTGGATGAGGCCCCCCAGGCCTGCGCGCCCAATCTTATCAAACTCAGGCATCAGGAGCAGGAAAACGGAGAGGAGTTTATGCTGGAGTGGCTGGAGCGGGTCGACCCGGCTTACCGGCAGCGCGTGGAGGGGTATAATCCGCACCGGGTATTTCGTGCCCTGGATGTCTACCTGCAGACGGGCAAGCCGTTCAGTTCGTTTCATTCGGAGGCGGGATTTTCCAGTTTGCCTGAAGATACCCTGCTTGTTGTACTAACCTGCAACCGCGCCTACTTAGTCGACCAAATTGAACAACGAATAAACACCATGTTGCAGGATGGGTTGCTCAAAGAAACGCGATCTATCCTGGATATGGGTTATACCGGTGAGGAACAGGCCCTCCAAACGGTTGGCTATAAAGAAGTCATTGCCCATCTGCGCGGTGAGTATGACCTGGAAACCATGCGTGAAAAAATGCTGACCAGTACACGTAGGTACGCAAAACGACAGGTAACCTGGTTCAAACGCTGGAAAGCCGCGCGTGTTATCGATGTCACCCGTCGGGCTCCCGACGATGTTGCCGCTGAAATCGCCTCTTTGATTCGTTGAATACCGTTTCCCCGGTTCAGACCAGGGCCAATCCGGTGACATAGTCCACCAATCACCGAAACCCTGTGGCAGCATCATCATATGTTGGCAGACACCCGGCAATCATTGCACGCATCCCGGCTCTGTTATCACACGCTCCTGCATTAATCCGTATGGATGCAGAACGGTAATTACCGTATTTTCCGACGTACCCGGAACCAAAAACCATCCTCCTCCGCCATGTTCAAAGCTGAAATCAACGTAACCCTGCGTAAATCCATTCTGGACCCCAAGGGCAAAGCGGCACGCGAAGCACTCCACCAGCTTGGCTACCATGCCATCCAGGATGTGCGCATCGGTAAGTACATCGAACTTTTTGTAGACGCCGCATCTGAAACCGAGGCCGAACAGATAGCCCGCGAAAGCTGTGAAAAATTGCTTGCCAACGAGGTCATGGAAGATTTCGTCATAACACTCACCAAAACCAATTAAGTTATGCCAACGTTTGGTGTTATCGTCTTCCCGGGTTCCAATTGCGATCATGATGCCTATCACGCCCTCAAGCACATCATGGGCGTGGATACACGCTTCATTTTTCACAAAGAAACCGATCTTGGCAAGGTTGACGGAATTGTGGTTCCCGGTGGATTTTCCTACGGCGACTATCTGCGCTCCGGCGCCATCGCCCGTTTCTCACCGGTAATGCAGGCCGTGAGCGACTTCGCTGCAAAGGGCGGACCGGTAATTGGTATCTGCAACGGTTTTCAGATTCTGCTGGAATCGGGACTGCTTCCGGGCGCCATGCTTCACAACGAGCAGCTCCGCTTCACCTGCAAGCAGGTGTACTTGAAAACCGAGGCTTTTGATACCCCGTTTACGTCGGCCATTCCCAAAGATACCTTGCTGCACATACCGGTAGCCCACGGCGAGGGGAACTACTATGCAGATGAAACCACACTCGCCCAGCTGGAAGACCAGAATCAGATTGTCTTTCGGTACGTGGATGCCGACGGGAACCCGACGCGGGAATCGAATCCGAATGGTGCCGTCGGAAACATCGCAGGTATCTGCAACGCAGCCCGGAATGTGGTGGGCATGATGCCGCACCCGGAACGGGCCATGGAGACCTTGTTGGGATCTGCCGACGGGAAGTACGTATTTGAATCGGTGCTGCAGTCTTTTTGACAAACGCCGACATACAAAACGAAATACATCGACGCATAATAAACGGTTCCGCCAGCGTAGCAAACCGTAGTCAGAAGATAGATCAGTCCTGCTGCGTCGCCATATAAAACGGATTTATACTGCAATTACACGCGCCAAACCTGCGTTTATAGCTGCAGAACTTCCGTTGTAACCGTCCCCCTATTCGCTTAACTATGAAACTACATTGCGATCATCTGGTTAAACGCTACCGAAAGCGAACCGTCGTGAATGAGGTTTCCATAAACGTGAAACAGGGCGAGATCGTGGGACTGCTGGGTCCGAATGGTGCCGGAAAGACCACTACATTCTATATGTTTGTTGGAATTATTCGCCCTGAAAGTGGTCACATTTATCTGGACGAGGAGCAGCTTACACGAAAACCCATGTACAAACGAGCCCGACTGGGTATCGGGTACCTCGCCCAGGAAGCCAGTGTGTTCCGGAACCTGACTGTCCGCGAAAACCTGGAAAGTGTACTGCAATTTTTCTCCATCCCGGGCAAGGAAATCCACGAGCGGGCTGACCGGCTGATTGAGGAATTCAACTTACAGAAAGTCGTGAGCAATAAGGGCTACAGCCTTTCTGGCGGGGAAAGGCGGCGGACCGAGATTGCACGTGCGATGATTACCAATCCGAAATTCATCCTGTTGGATGAACCGTTTGCGGGCGTTGATCCCATCGCAGTGGAGGACATCCAGAGCATTGTGAAGATGCTGCAGCAACGGAATATCGGCATTCTGATCACCGACCATAATGTGCACGAAACCCTGGCCATTACCGATCGTGCCTATCTCATGTTCGAAGGGAAAATCCTCAAGGAGGGTACCGGTGAGGAATTGGAGCAGGACGAGGAGGCACGAAGGCTGTATCTGGGCTCACAGTTCCGTCTGGATCGGTAGCACAACCAGAGCGTCAGCACGGCTGGATTGTTACTACGGCCGCTGCATGATATCTTTTACGGGCTTCTTACAAGTCCCCTTTCGTAGTCTGCCTCAGGAAACCAGGCCTTGGTAGCCGTACTCTTACAGCCACATCGGTGTGATGGCACCGGGTGGGCGCGGGGGCGAATTTCAAAGCATGACACAACCCGAACTAATCAAACCAGGGCACCGGGTGGGCGCAGAGATGAAGCTCATCACCCGTATGCGGCGATCTGATTGAGCAGCTCTTCATTGCTGTCCGTTCGTTTGAGAACCTGCAGCAGACTCACCATCGACTCCCTTGGCGATTTTTTCAGCAGGTACCGGCGTACCATGTTCCGCTCGTCCATGGAGCCCTGAATAAATTTGTGCTCGTTCCTGGTGCCGGAAGCGGCAATGTTGATTGCAGGAAACACACGGTCGTTGGCAAGCTCACGATCCAATACCAGCTCCATGTTCCCTGTTCCTTTGAACTCTTCAAAAATCAGATCGTCCATCCGGGAATTGGTTTCAACCAGGGCGGTAGCAATGATGGTCAGCGAGCCTCCGCCTTCAATTTTTCGGGCAGATCCGAAGATTTTTTTGGGGATTTCGAGGGCGCGGATATCCAGACCTCCGGACATTGTCCTGCCTGAGCCGGTCTGAGCCGCGTTGTAGGCCCGACCCATTCGTGTGAGCGAGTCAACCAGCAATACAGCGTCCTCGCCCATTTCGGCCATCCGCTTCACATAGCCCAGCGCCATTTCAGATATACGGACGTGACTTTCGGTATTACGGTCGTTGGAGGAGGCAAAAACACGACCTTTGGTTGTTCGCATGAAATCAGTGACTTCCTCCGGTCGCTCATCCACCAGCAGTACGGCGAGGTGCACGTCTGGGTAGTGTTCATCAATACTGTGGGCCATTTTTTTGAGCAGCACGGTTTTACCGGTTCTGGGAGGCGCCACAATCAGTGCCCGCTGACCGAAACCAATGGGTGCGATGAGGTCAACCACGCGCATTTCCACATCATCAGGATTGAACCCAAGCCGCATATGCTTAACGGGCATAATGGGGGTCTGCAGTTCGAAACGACGGGCCTGAGTCCAGTTTTCCAGAGGGCCGTCCATCAGACCGTCGATGGTGGCAACATGAAAATTGCCTTTTTGATCGCGTTCCATTTCGCCCTGTATTCCCAGGCCGGTTTTCAAATTGTTGAAGCGCACTTCTTCAGGAAAGAGGAAAGGATCGTTTTTGGTCTTACTGAATTCATAGTCCAGCCTGCGGATAAATCCATAGCCTTTTTCATTGATTTCAATAATACCGGAATAACGACCGGCAGGCTGAACATGCTGATTGTTTAAAAATTCAGGTCCCTTAGCCGCAGGTTTTTGTTTTTGCTGCGGCTGATTTTTCCCTCTTTTTTTATTCTTCTTTTTGAAGTTTCGCTTTTTGCGATTATCGCGAGGCTGATTCATTAAAGATTGGTTTTAAATCGTATTCGTATTCTTCTTCATATACATCTTGCGTAAGCGGAGTGCGCAACGACGGAGTGGTGAATACTTTTTGTAGCTTTTATAAGACTCGTTGCGGGGAGGAGTAGTGCTGGTGCCCAGCCAGGTACAACGTGTAGTGCGGCTATACAAACAAGCGCCAGAGGCAGGAATAAGTTTAACCGTTTCTGAGTGTAAAAATACTGCTCAGAAACGGTTAATTCAAGAGGAGATAAGCGTCAGGCGAAATTAGCGGATCGTGGTGTTTTCATTGATCCAGCCGTAGCATTCTTTCAATGAACCATTCACACGAATTGGATCACCGGCCTCCCAGTTCATGAAGAATTTCTCTTCAGCTGATGGCAACACATTCTGATAGGTTCGGTACTGCCGCTGCACGGCCTGGGCGGTAGAGGCGTCCACAGAACGGGCACGATCCAGATAGTCAAGTACCAGATAGTACACTACTTTGTCTTCTCTGGCGATGGCACCGCCGGCACATTGCGATACCGAGCGTGCGTAGATATCCGCTATTTTCAGATAGGGTTGTCCCCAGGTATTATCAATGCTGGCGGCCTGACGGGCAAACTCACGGGCTCGCTGCAGGTTGTCCAGATTGAGATAGTTATCTGAAATGCGAAGTGTTGCTTCTCTTCGCTCTACCGGGTCTTCAGTTTTGGTCAGCGCTTCCTGCAAAAGTTCAATAACGCGGCGATAGTTGGCATCGTCGGCCGCCATATCGGCCATCCGAATGGTATTTTCATAGTTGGGATCTCGCTCATACAGCTTGACCGCCAGCTCGTTGACCTTATCGCGGTTCTCAACTTTCTTGTATAAATCGAACAATTCAACCAGAATTTCCATGTCAAGATCGTCCAGCGTCTCACCCATAGTCAGCAGGTACTCAATCCGTTCATCAGGATTACTGAACAGTCTGTCCCGGACCGTACCGTAGAAATTAATGGTTTCAGGACCAGCCATTTCTTCGGTTTCCGCCATCAGGTCGATGGCCTCATCGCGCATATCATTCCGCACATACTGATCTACGATAAACTGAATGTAGTATCCGTTGGCTTCCGTTACCAGCCGGTTCGGATCTTTTTCGTAGAGCGTGAGATACTGCTCTACAGCTAGCATATCATTGCCTTCTATAGACCGGTTGGTCTGCAGGAACCTGCCATAGTCAAACACCCATCGGTACCGGTCGATTTCCTCGTCGGTAAATATATCCAGGGCCTGTATGTATAAAGCTCTGGCCGAGTCGACGTAGGCTTCACGCAATACCGGATCATTTTGCTGGCTGCCGATTTCGTTGTAGACCGCAATCATACGCTGGAAGTTTCTGTCCGCACGATATCGGGCATTTCCGGGAAGTTCCATTTCCTTGGGATGGGCAATAATCAACCACCGGCCAAACCGCAGGGCATTATCCCAGTCGTCATTGGTATAGTACGTACCGAAAAGGGAAAGCACCTCAATGGGGCTGAGTCCCCAGGGAGCAGGAGGTATTTCGGTATTTTCAGTCTGCTGTGCCTGCATCCCTGTAGCAATTGCAAGCAGAAGCATTATGGTAAAGAGTAATTTTTTCATGACCTTAGATCTATGTGAATGTGTATCACTGCAGACGACGTTGCAGGAACATCATCTCTGTTAAATTGAACGTTAACCGAATTCCGAATATTCTTTCTCTAACCAGTTCATGCGATGTGGTACCTCTGAAACCATACTCAAAGTTGATGGCAACAGACGAACCTGAAACAGGTGAGGGAATGGCCAGGCCAGCTGAAAACAAAAGGGTTTGAATCTGCTTGTCGTTGAGCTCAAGGTGCCCGGCGTCATAGGAAACTCCGGCACGGTAACCCAGGCGAGTAAAAAGGGAGCTTTCCGGTCTGCGAAACGCTGCATATTCAAAACCAGCGCCTAATTTAAGCCGGTCTTTTAAAAAATCCTCGGTTTGACCTGCAAAATTTTGATAATCAGACCAGTTTTGCATCAGGACTTCACCGGTGAGCATGGCATAGCGATTGAAGTACACCGTAAGACCCGTATTCAGCTCCATCGGAAGAAGCAAATTGCCTTGCGGACCTTCATCTTCACCTTCTACCACTGTCAACGTATTACCGGTGACGGTATTGATCTCCCGCTTGCCCCCCATATCAACGGGCAGGCTGGCCGTAATACCGAAGGCGATGCCGTCACTGCTACTGGTTATACCCAGATACTGGCCATAGAAGCCGAGGCGATGCCCGTAACCAAGCGATGAAATTCGGGTTTCAAAGGCGGCCGGCTGGTAGCCGGGTGTGGAAAACGTGATATCCGTCGCGGTCCGTTGCGTGCCAAACACTACCGATGCGGCATATCCTACAGCGAAGTTCTCGCTAAGTTTATAGCCGAATCCAGCCTCAAAGCGGTTTAATCCGCCTTCACCGCGATAGAACGTAGTATAATTGACGGTATCTGCACCAACGGTTGCCGGTGGTACCGAAAACTGATTGATGGCAGAGAAGCGGCTGGCCGTTTCAGGATACAAGGCTACAGATACTCCCAATCTTTCGCGGTAGATGGGTACCTGAAGCTGAAAATGATCGATGGCAACATGGTTGTTCACAGCCGAACCAAATTCATCACGTGCATCGTGCATACTGAAGGACAACCCTCCGCTGGCCAGCGTGAAATAGGTATTGTGCCACAGAGCCGGATTCGAAAGATTGGTGACCAGGCGGTTGGAAATGGATACTCCGGAAACCCCCATACCTGCTCCCTGAGACGACCGAAAATCGACCGGAAATCCGCTTGCAAGTGCTGAATACGATGAGCCGCTTTGATAGCGGTCTTGTCCCGTTACCCCGCTGACTCCCGCCGCAAATACGCATATCAGACTCAGAAAAATTGCTTTTTTCATGATGCTCAGCTCGGGTTAATGGTTGTAATTACCAGTTTGGGTGCCCTTTCCGGGTCCCCGGCATTGATAAAAAGGTTTGGACTGATAATCCCGTTGTCGTCATCAGAAGTAAAGTAGAGTATGATTTCTTCCTGTCCGTCACGGATGGCTCCATTGAGGTAGGAAGTCAGCCCGATACGATACCTGCCGTCTTCCTCGCGTTGAATAAGGCTGATAGGATTGTTCGTAATGTAGAACTCCTTCTGGTCATCTTCGATTTCGAAGAGCCGGAGCGATCCGGTGCGGTAACGGATTTCGTTGGGCCTCAGGGTGGCTTCCAGCTGACCCGCATCATCATAGAGCACAACTTCAGCCCGGGAAATTAGCCCATCGGGGAGTTCATCCGGATTCAAGCGGATGGTTAGCCTGGCGGTGCTGGAAAAATCGTTCATGACCCGCAGGCGGGTTTCACTCTCCAGTTCGGCAGGAACGGTTGTTGTGTAGCTGATGGCACGTTGCAGCAAACCGGTTGTAATGGGTGCGGGATCGTCCTCACCCTGTTCGCCCGGATTCTGAATATTCAGGAAGGCATCGGTTACAGGGAAGTATTCTACACGCCCTCCGCTTACCGGAACAATGGCAAAGCCGAACATGGCATCGCGGTAGGCTTCCTCCCGGTCGGTCGACGTAGAGTCCAGAAAGCTTCGGTACCGGTCTGACCAGGAAGCCGGCAGGGGAATACTGATGGAGTCGGCTGCGCTGGTTTCAAAAGTCAGCAACGGCGCAGCGTCTACCGGCGGAATGGAGTCGGATTTCCAGACATTGCCGCTCCACCTTCGGGTAAGCTCATAGAGCTCATATACATTCGTGGCCGTGGTATCCCCGTAAATCTGGCTTCGCTGCAGTACAAGATTAAAGGAAGCATCGGCAAATACGGTGTCAGAACCCAGAAAAATTCCGGGATTTACCAGGGCCGTTGCCGATATTTGTCCGAAAAGTGCGTCATCGAATATACCGGCAGCCAGATTGGATTTATTGCCGGAGAAAGTGACCAATTGCTCGGTTTCAATGGAGGGAAGCAACAGGGTGTCTGATTGCAGCGATGGGTCTGTTGATACAAAAGATGAACCAACGATACCGCTTTCCTCACAGGCTGACAGCAGAACGAGCGACAAGAGGAAGGCTCCCAAAGGCGGGAAGGAGTTTTGAAGGCGTGTCAAAGGGAAAATTTGTGTTTAAAGGTTACGCTTCTTCGGTGATCCGTTTGTAGTAATCGGCAAACTTGGCTGAAATATCAGACGGTGACCCCTGAATCTTCTCCGGACTCAGATTCAGGTCAGCATACTGGTTTTGAATTTCATCGCGCATGTCATTACCGGTTACAACGAAGTCTGCATAGGTCAGGCCGGCACGAATGGGGTCTACCCGACCGTCTGTTTTAACAGAATCTTTGTTGAAGCTTTCATCGGTGCCCAGATAACGGAAAATTTCGTCATCAAACGTGCCGTGACTGGCTGGATTATGAAGGTTGTAAACGATGCGGGTGTTCTTAAAATTGTCTTCGTCTTTGTAAACGGACTTCACAAGTACGGGAATAAGACCTGCAGCCCAGTCGTGACAGTGAATAATATCGGGCGCCCAGCCCAGTTTTTTAACGGTTTCCAGGATGCCCTTGTTGTAAAACACGAGCCGCTCAACGTTGTCATCAAAAGGCTGATCGGTTTTCGGGTCGTTAAAAAGGGCCTTACGCTTGAAATAGGTGTCGTTGTCAAGAAAGTAAACCTGCAGTTTCGCATTCGGGATGCTGGCCACCTTGATTTTCATAGACTCAACCTTGTCGTCCATGGTCACCTGGATACCTGACAACCGGATTACTTCATGGAGACGGTTTCTGCGATCACTGATAGAACCGTACTTCGGCAAAAGTATCCGAATTTCAAATCCTTTATCCTGCAGAGAAGCCGGTAAAAAACGCAGTAAATCAGCTGTGTTGGTTAATCGTGCAAATGGAGATATCTCAGCTGCAGCGTAAAGTATTTTCATGATAATCGATTAGGATTTACATCTTGTCTGCCGTCCGGTTCAGAAAATACCCTGCAAGCCTGAACAGTAAATGACCGTAACCGGAAGGACAAAAAAAATCGGATGACCGACCGCCATCCGATTAAAAAACAAGGATTAGAATCCAAAAATACGAATATTTGCTGAGTTTCTAAACGCTCAATTTGCCTGTTCAGTCTCAAGCTCCACAATATTGGTATCGGTTTGCCGAGCCCTGGTATTCCGATTCGATATACCGACCATATGCCTGAGGTAGGCCGCATCGACACGAGCCAGCATGCCGTCAGTATAGCGCCAGATCCAGTTGTCAACGGTAGTGCCCGGCAGATTCATTCGATGCTCCGTTTCCAGCCCCATAAAGTCCTGAAGCGGGAAAATGGCCATATCTGCCGCACTCATAATTCCGAGTCGAATCATTTCCAAGTGAATCTGACTGCCGTCAGAGCGGGTGTACTCACGGGCCCAGTGTTGCTCGGTTTGCGGTGCCTTGGCATACCAACCACGGGTAGTGTCGTTATCATGGGTTCCGGTGTAAACCACACAGTTGCTGGTGTCAAAGTTATGCGGTAAAAAACTGTTGGCCGGATCACCGGACATGGCAAACTGCAGAATCTTCATGCCGGGAAAACCGAACCCATCCCGAAGCTCCACTACTTCCGGTGTTATTACACCCAGATCTTCGGCTATAATCGGCAGATCACCTAGCTCATGGAGAATGGTGTCAAACAACTTGCGGCCCGGCCCCTTCACCCATCGACCGTTAATCGCGGTTTCTGCGTCGGCCTGAACCTCCCAGTAGGCATCAAACCCGCGGAAGTGATCAACGCGGATGGCATCGTACATCACGAACATCTGACGGAACCGTTCAACCCACCAGGAGAAGTTGTCTTTTTCCAGTGCCTTCCATTTGTACAGCGGATTACCCCAGAGCTGACCGGTGGCGCTGAAATAATCGGGCGGCACACCGGCCACCAGCAGACGGTTTCCGTCTTTGTCTACCTCGAAATAACCCGGGTGCGACCAGACATCGCTGCTGTTGTGGTCTACAAAGATGGGGATGTCGCCTACTACGTGAATATCCTTGCTGTTGGCATACTCCTTCAGGGCCATCCACTGCGTGAAAAACTCAAACTGCAGCCAGTAATGGTAGTCAATATGATCGGAGAGCTTCTTGCGCCAGTCGGCCATCGACTTTTTCCTGCGCTGGGCGAGGCCTTTGTCCCAGGTGTTCCATGGCTGACGACCGTTGGCCTCCAGAGCGGCGATGAACAGGGTATAATCGTCCAGCCAGTACGCATTGTTTTTCTTGAACGCTTCAAAATCGGCATTCGGGGTGCCGTTAAGCTGTCCGTAAAAGCGTGCACTGGCCTTTTTGAACACAGCCTCTTTGACTGCGTACGCGCGCTCATAGTCTACCCGGGTAGTAACCGGTGTGCGTATGGCCTCAGCCTCACTGGCGTCAATAAGCCCCTTGCTTACCAGTATATCCGGTGAAATGAGATAGTGGTTCCCTGCAAATGCTGAATAACTGGCATACGGAGAGTTGCCGTAACCGGTCGGGCCCAGCGGCAGCACCTGCCAGATACTCTGGTGGGTACCTTCCAGGAAATCAATAAAACGGTACGCTGCCGGACCTAAATCGCCGATTCCATAGGCGGATGGGAATGAAGTGGGATGCACCAGAGTGCCACACGCGCGTCTGAATTTCATAATGTCTTCGGTCTGTTTTCTGTTCTAGTCTTTCACCGGCTTGTAAATGACACACCCAAGCGGGGGTACGGTAATGCCCATGTTGGCTGGGAGGCCATTCCAGTCACCGGCCTGCGACTGAGTATTGGGCACATCCACATTACTTCCACCGTAATACTCCGAGTCACTGTTAAAGATAACGCTAAAATGAGTTACTTCGGGAACGCCAATTACATAGTCACGGTATACCTCAGGTGTAAAATTGAACACAAACACCAGGTAATCATCCTGCTCTTCACTGTAACGGATGAAACTGAGCATGCTTTTTTCGTAATCAGCGGCATTAATCCAGCGGAAACCTTTCCAGTCGAAATCGACCTGATGCAAGGAAGGTTCCTCGCGGTAAAGTGTATTCAAATCTGAAATCAAGGTTCGCAATCCCCCGTGGGTATCAAAGTCAAGCAGGGGCCAGTCCAGTTGTTTTTCGGCATTCCATTCTCCCCATTGACCAAATTCACTGCCCATAAACAGCAATTTCTTTCCGGGATGCGCATACAGGTAGGCATAAAGCAGGCGAAGGTTGGCAAACTTCTGCCAGGTGTCGCCCGGCATCTTGGAAAGCATGCTTTTTTTCATGTGTACCACTTCGTCATGGGAGAAGGGCAGGATGAAATTCTCGGTGAAGGCGTAAATCATGGAGAATGTCAGCTCATTGTGGTGGTACTTCCTGAATATTGGATCTACCTCCATGTACCTGAGGATATCGTTCATCCAGCCCATGTTCCACTTGTAATCGAAACCGAGTCCGCCCAGATAGGTAGGACGGGATACCATCGGCCAGCTGGTCGACTCTTCGGCCATGGTTACAACACCTTCAAACTCGGCGTGTACCACTTCATTGAATTTTTTCAGAAAGTGAATTGCCTCGAGATTTTCACGACCCCCAAACTGATTGGGAATCCACTCTCCCTCGTTCCGAGAGTAGTCCAGATACAGCATGGAAGCCACCGCGTCTACCCGCAGGCCGTCGATGTGGTACTTATCCAGCCAGTACACGGCATTGGAAATCAGGAAATTTAGGACCTCCGTGCGTCCAAAGTTGAAAATATTGGTACCCCAGTCTTTGTGTTCGCCCTTGCGGGGATCGGCATGCTCGTACAGATGGGTACCGTCAAAATAGCGCAGACCATGGTCGTCTTTGGTGAAGTGCGCCGGAACCCAGTCCAGCAGCACCCCGATGCCGGCCTGGTGGCACTGATCCACAAAGAACATGAAATCATGAGGGGTGCCGAAACGGCTGGTGGGCGCGAAGTATCCGGTGATCTGATAACCCCAGGAAGGGTCGTAGGGATGCTCGGCCACAGGCATCAGTTCGATGTGGGTGAAGCCCATATCTTTGACATAGGGAATCAAATCAGCGGCCAGCTCACGGTAGGTGAGAAAATCGCCGTTCTCTTTTTTCTTCCAGCTTCCCGCATGCAGTTCATACACAGAGAGCGGCTGATCAAAGCCCTGGGTTCGCTCTGCCAACCAGTCGGCATCGTTCCAGCCATAATCTTCGATATTGGTTACAATGGAGGCCGTTCCGGGACGAAGTTCGGAGTAAAAAGCATAGGGATCAGCTTTTTTCAGCGGCAAGGTGGTGTTATGGGAGGCGATTTCGAACTTATAATACGCTCCCTCTTCAACGCCGGGGATGAAAATTTCCCAGATGCCCTGGTCGTAGTATCGTCGCATCACGTGCGTACGACCGTCCCACCCGTTGAACGGACCAATTACGCTGACGCGTTTGGCCGAGGGGGCACAAACCACGAAATGCGTACCCCGTACACCGCCTGTTTCCTTAACATGGGCACCCATGAAGTTGTAGGCGTGGCTATGGTTTCCCTCGCCCCAGATCTGCAGGTCGAAATCACTGATGAGCGTACCATAATTGTAGGGATCGTGTCGGACGATGGGGTCCTGGCCGGGCCAGTGCATCACGTAATGGTAGGGGAAAGCTTTTTGGGTAGTTTTCAGGTGTAATTCATACAATCCGGCCTCTGAAATCCGGTTCATTTCATACGCTTTGCCGGTTTTTTCATTGACGACCTCAACTTTTTCCGAGTAGGGCTGCAGGGTCCTGACAACTACGCCGCCATTATCATCCAGAACGTGTAACCCCAGTACTGCGAATGGATTGTCATGGTCTCCCCTTGAAATGGCGTCTGTTTGCGCCTGGTCTAAAACACTTTTTTTCACCGTATCACCTTTAATTTAAGTGGAAATCTAAAATAGGAAATTTTAAAGAAACATCGCTAGCGGTCGACCTGCTCTGATGCAGGCCGGAGAATTTCCGTATTTTGAATTATGAATCCCGTTCAACTCATTGCCTCCCGCTATCTGTTTTCGCGCAAGCACGTATCGCTGATCTCCGTGCTTACTACCATCAGTATAGCCGGAATTACCGTGGGAACCGCACTTTTAATCATCGTTTTATCCGTTTTCAACGGCTTTTTCGACCTGATTAAGGGACTGTTGCTCAGTTACGACCCGGATATCCGGGTTGAGGCTGCCTCGCAGCGACTTTTCACGCCCGGTGACAGCACCAGCGAGCTGTTGGCTGACATTCCGGAAATCCGCCTGTACTCCCCTTTCATGGAAGGCAAGGCGCTGCTGGCACACCGGGGCAGGACCGACAAAGTGGTGGAGGTGCGCGGCGTTCAGCCGGAGACGTACTTTCAACTTATTGATATGGATCAGGCGTTGCTAGAGGGTGAACACAATCTGAGCGTACAGCAGGGCCGGCCGGGTATTATTGTTGGCAACCAACTCACCGGCCAGCTGGGTATCGGCCCGGGCGACCGCCTGTCGCTGCTCACTGCGGAGGGTATTCAACGGTCCCTTACACAGTTTGCCGGACCGCGTTTCTACACCTTTGATGTCCGCGGCAGCTTCTACCTTCGTGAAGTTTTTGAGGGATCGGTGGTATTCATAGATCTTGAAGCAGCACAACGTATGTATAATCTGCGTGGTCAGATCAGCGGATATGACATACGCCTGCACAATATTGACGATGCCGATGCTGTGCGGGATCGGTTGCAGACTGCCCTTGGCGATGATTTCAGGGTCAGCACCTGGTATGACCTGCAAAAACCCCTCTACGATGTAATGAACATCGAAAAATGGAGCGCGTACTTCATTCTGATGCTGATTGTGGGAGTAGCTGTGCTGAACATCGTCGGGTCGCTGACGATGATTGTCATCCAAAAAAGTCGGGATATCGGCGTGCTTATGTCGTTCGGGTACACACCTGTGCAAATTCAGCGGATTTTCCTTCGACAAGGTATGCTGGTTGGCTTGATCGGGTGCGGCATCGGCGGCCTTGCAGGACTGGCCGTCAGCTGGGCGCAGCAGACCTGGGGGCTTGTGCAGCTTGCCGGAGCCGAATCGTTTATTATCAGTGCCTATCCGGTTTCGATAAATGCTGTGGATGTGACCCTTGTTGTGGCGGGCTCCCTGGTGCTATGCCTGCTGGCAAGCTGGTATCCGGCCCGAAGAGCCGCTTCGCTGATTCCCAGCCAGGTCTTACGGTACGAATAGCGCCCACGGTAACGCTCCGCTCCCGGCAGCAACCGGTTTTCGCCCCGACCATAGGCAACTGTACGCAGGATATGATGCCGCCTCATGGTTCGCTTAATCGGAATCGCTCCCGGCAGCACCCGGAATTTCCGGCGTCCGACATAGGTCCGCCAAATGGTGTGCCAACCGGTTTACGGGAATTTCGGTTAGTCCTCCACGTACATATCAGGCAGGTCGTTTTCATACAGGACTACATCGCCCTTGGTCAGATGCTGCTGCAGCCAGGCATTGGCCTCGAAGAGCGACTTGACAATCAAGGTTTTTTCTTCGGGATACCCCGCCGACCGCAATCCGTCCTGAATGGGTTTCGTCTGCTTTTGCCCTACCAGAATAACCTGCTCGATACCCGATGTTCCGATATGCTCACCCAGCATGAAATTTTCCTCCTCTTCGATGTCGCCCAGTTCAACCATTCCCGGTGTGACCAGAACGCGTTTGCCGCCCTGAAAACCGGCAAGTACATCAATAGCGTTACGCGCGCCGACCGGATTGGAGTTGAATGCGTCATCAATGACCGTGTAGGTAGCGGTTTGTTTGAGCTGCAACCGGTGTTCAACCGGCTCCATGCGGGATACGGCCAGGG
Organism: Bacteroidetes bacterium HLUCCA01; assembly: GCA_001314545.1. GTDB lineage: Bacteria > Bacteroidota > Rhodothermia > Balneolales > HLUCCA01 > HLUCCA01. The sequence continues at coordinate 232,590 of LIHN01000004.1, read as the reverse complement.
CCAGGGTTTCCAGGCGAAGTCCGAGGTGATCGCCCACGGCGAAGCCAAACAGGATGTTGTACACGTTGTGCTGACCCAGTAGTCCGGTACGGACCGGTACCTGCCTGCCGTCCTTGTGGCAGACCGTAAACGAGCAACCGCTGGCATCGTACCGAATATCCGTTGCCGTGAAATCGCCCTGCTGCAAACCGGCTCCTATAACCGATATATCGTTGCGCCGGGCGGCCTGAGCCATTACACGATGGTCATCGGCGTTGACCACAGCCAGTTCCCCGGGGTGCAAAGACTGTATCAACTCGCCTTTTGTTTTTGCAATAACTTCTTGCGAACCAAATGTTTCCAGGTGCGCCTTCCCAATAATTGTAAGTATGGCGATGTTGGGATGGGCAATTTCACAGAGTTCGGCAATATTGCCGGGGTATCGTGCGCCCATCTCCAGAATAAGTACCTGATGGTGGGCCTGCAGATCGTTATTGATGACCTTGCAGATACCCATCGGGGTATTGAAGCTTCCGGGAGTAAAACAAACGGAAAATCGCTCAGACAGCATGGAGGCCAGGGCAAATTTGGTGCTGGTTTTGCCATAACTGCCGGTGATACCGATGACGGTGAGTCCGGGCATGGAAGCCAGTTTTTGTTGGGCCGACCGGATAAATCCTTTTTGGATGTACTTTTCAATGGGTTTGGTCAGAAATCCGGCCAACAATACCCAAAACGGAACCATGATTACCCCGAAAACCCACCCGAAAGCCAGCATGTAGACGTCAGGAAGCATTCCTTTGAGCAGCTGAGCAGCGAGCGCACCCAAAACCGGAAACAAGATAACCAGCAGGGTCACGGGTATCAGAAGCCGCTGAACCCGGGCTGTATAAGCCAGGGGCTTCTTCTCCTGACGCCGGTACAGGTCGACCGGCCAGAACCAGATCATCAGATACACCGAAATAATTACAGCGGGAGCCGTTGGGGTGAACCAATGCCCTATAAACACCACGAAAAGCAACAACAGTATATTGGTGAGCGCGTGGGTTCCGTTGAGCACATGCGAATTCCAGTGATCCTTCATCCACAGCCAGAATTCGTTGAGCTTGTAGCCGGATTGCTGGAACATGTGCACGAAAAAGCGTGTGCGCCAGTACAGATGTCGCAGCATTACCACACTTAGCAAAAACAGCAGAACTTGAATAAACAGCAGGTAGGTAGCCAACGGAAAGCAGGTTTTAATGATGGATGATCCGATGCAGCTTTTGCGCAATGAGAACGGAGCCTGATTTACTCCCAGACCAACGCACAACTGCTCGAAATTATGCGCATGATTCGGTAAATATAGCAAGTTCCTCTATCTTTAGCCGAGTATGAAACCCTAACACAAGAGATACCAACAGGATGAAGTTAATTATTCCCATGGCCGGAAAGGGAACCCGGTTGCGACCACACTCCCACACTACACCGAAACCGCTCCTCCCGGTTGCCGGAACCACCATCGTTGAGCGCATTGTAGAGACTTTTGCCCGAACCATTGACCGCAGCATCGAAGAAATCGTTTTCATTCTGGGCGATTTCGGCGATGATGTAAAGAAAAACCTCACGGAAATCAGTGCCCGCCAGGGTGCTGCAGCCAGTTTCTACAAACAGGACGTGGCCAGAGGAACCGCCCATGCTGTTTTCTGCGCCGCCGAAAAGCTGGATGGTGAAGTAATTATCGTTTTTGCTGATACCCTGTTTGATACGCCTACCAAGGTTACCGTTGACAACGCAGACAGCGTCATCTGGCTGAAAGAAGTGGAAGACCCCTCGAGGTTCGGCGTTGCCGTTCAGGACGAGTCCGGTCGGATTACCGGTTTTGTTGAAAAGCCTTCCGAACCGATCTCCAACATGGCCATCATCGGCGTCTATTATTTCAAAGACGGTAAAGGGCTGCACGACCACATACAACGCCTCATCGATCATAACATCACCGGACATGGCAATGAATATCAATTGACCGATGCGATTGATGCCCTGCTCAAGGAAGGCAAAGTGTTCAAATCCGCCAGCGTTGACGAATGGCTGGATTGCGGAACCATTCCGGCCTGGCTGGAGACCAGCAATGTGATTGTAGCAAAAGAAAATCAGCAGGTTGATGCCGGCAAATTTCCCGGCACTGAAATCATCCAACCCGTTTACATCGGCGAGGGTGTCCAAATTGAAGGTTCAGTAATTGGCCCTGATGCAAGCATCGGCGCCGGAGCGGTAATCAAAGGTTCAAAAATCCGCAATTCCATTGTGCTGGATCGCGCTACCGTAACGGAGTCAGACCTGAATGGGGCAACCGTTGGTTTCGATGCAGAGGTTCAGCATTTTAGCGGTGAAGCCCATATTGGCGATCACAGCGTAGTGAAAGGATAAGCCGGTCGAGATGGGGGTGCCGCTTCAGCCTGCACCCTTGTCGGGCGGTACTGCCTCTACCCTCTGACACCCGTCAATCGATGGGTGTGCCAGCTGGGTCTGTGCATCTGGTGCAACGGCGCGCATTGTGCTCTAGTCAAATCATTGGTATCTGGTACAAACACGCACCGCTTCGGACTGCACAATCCCTATTTTATCAGTGTAATCACGCAACTCACATGCTCAATAATGTAGTTTGTAACCCCGCCGCTGAGCAAATCCGTAATCCGCCACTGATAATCAGCACCGCCCATAATCAGGTGATCAATTTTGTTGGCTTTAACCGTCTCAACAATTATCTGTCTGGGCTCACCGATGCCAACCATGGTTGAAACAGTTTCATCGGATCCGGCCAGGTCCAGAAAAAACTGACGGGATTCAGCCAGTACCCGCCTGCTACCCGCCTCGGTTTCATGATCAACCGCCCCCTTTCGTCGAGGATCCGGAATGATATTCAGTAACAGCACATTCGGCCTGGGCGACATACACGCATACAGTCGGGCGGCATATTCAACCGACATGGTTGCATATTTAGATCCATCGGTGGCAATAAGCCAGTTTTGCGGTAAGTCCATAACCTGTTTAGATGTTGGCACGCTGCGTTACTGCAGGAGTGCGGTTCTGAGTTAAATCGATGTTGGCGGTCCGCGACGGTCTACATCATCTTGTCGATGGCATTATTTTCGTAGGTACCCTTCAATTTTTCGTGGGCATCCTCATGGGTCTGTTCCGGCTCAAGGTGCAGCGTTACAACGGCATCGCCCTCCACCGAGGTCATAATACGCCGCTCCAGCTCGGTACCCACATCATGGGCCTCCTCCAGCCGTATATCCTTATCAAACAGAACGTGCAATTCTACCCAGGTAGTCCTTCCCGCCGTACGGTGCCGCAACCCGTGCCAGCTCCTGATCTCGGACGGAAGCCGGTTTTCAAGTACCTCCCGTATACGACGATCCTGGTCTTCATCGCGCTCGTCCATTATTCCCCGATAGGCGAACCGTACCAGGTTGTAACCTTCATACATGATGTAGAAGGCCACAGCTATAGCTACCAGCGAATCCAGCAGGGTAAAATTCGTCCACCGAATCAGAACCAGCGTCAGAATGACCCCGCCACTGGTCCATACATCGGTTAAGGTATGGCGTGCATTGCCAATTATTATGTTGTTTTTACTGGATTTACCCGTGTACATCAGGTACGTCCCAAGGGCCAGATTGACCAAACCAGCTGCAGCAACTACCATGATTCCTTCTTCCAGGTTTTCGGGCTGCAAACCCAGAACCATGTGTCGGATCGATTGGTAAATAATGGTAACCCCGGCTATGATAATGACAGACCCTTCCGCACCTACGGCCAGAAACTCGATGCGTTCATGGCCATAAGGGTGCTCTTCGTCGGGTGGTTTCATACTCAGGTAAACACCATACATGGAAAAACCCACCGCCAGCAGGTGTACCACAGACTCGGCCATATCAGACAATACGGCGTTAGACCCGGTAACCAGGTACCCGGTAAATTTGATCAGAAATGAGACGACCGATACCGCAAAACTTATGCGTATGGCGTTTTTTACGGTATTTGAAACCATAAATTACATGAAGGCGACCGGGCAAAAGTACCCTGTTTACACCCGTTTACTGCTGTGACCTGCTGTTGTTGGCCGGACTTTTTTGGGAAGAGCGGCTGAACGGCAACCGCAATCCTCGTATTTTGTGCATCCGTCAGCCCCGCTTTCATGAACACATGATCGCGTTACTGTGCTGCAACTCTTAAAATACCATTTGTTTTGATCGGACTCGACCCCCAACACGAAGAACTTTTCAGGCTTGTTTCGGATGCTGCCGGGCGCATAAAGCAACCCGTGTATGTGGTGGGAGGGTACGTGCGTGATTATTACCTGAACCGGCTCCATCTCAAAGAGCAGCCCGATATTGATTTTGTGACCGTAGGGTCGGGCATTGCATTGGCCGAAGAAGTAGCCCGGGCACTTGAAACCGATCATCTGAGTGTTTTCAAACAATTCGGCACGGCCCATATCCGCTGGAACGGCATCGACCTGGAGTTTGTAGGAGCCCGGCGGGAAAGTTATCAACGGGATTCCCGCAAACCGATTGTGGAAGACGGAACCCTCGAAGACGATCAGCGCCGCCGGGATTTCACCATCAATGCCCTGTCGTGGTCGCTCAATTCCGAAAATTACGGTGCCCTGCTCGACCCCTTTGGCGGCGTGCAGGATATGCGCAATCGCATCATCCGTACACCGCTGGACCCGCAGGAAACCTTCGATGATGACCCGCTGCGAATGATGCGGGCCGCACGGTTCAGCACCCAGCTCGGGTTTGATATTGAAGAAAAAACCCTCGAAGCCATGCAAACAATGGCAGACCGTCTTCAAATAATCTCTCAGGAACGTATCACCGATGAGCTGAATAAAATTGCAGCTGCCCCCATGCCTTCCACCGGCTTCCGCATTCTCTTCGAAACCGGGCTTCTGCAACAGTTTTTTCCGGAACTGTGCGACCTCCACGGGGTTAAAGTAATCAATAACATTCGCCATAAAGACAACTTCTGGCACACCCTGGAAGTGCTGGACAATGTAGCACGTGTTTCTGACAAGCTCTGGCTGCGATGGGCGGCCATCATGCACGATATTGCCAAACCGCCCACCCAGCGCTTTGTGCCCGGTACCGGGTGGACCTTCCATGGGCACGACGCCCTCGGCGCCAGCTGGACCAAGCGCATATTTGCCCGTTTATGCCTTCCCCTTGACGAACGCATGAAATACGTCCGCAAGCTGGTCCGCCTCCACCTGCGACCCATCGCCCTGGTCAGCGAAGAAGTAACCGACAGTGCTATCCGACGGTTGCTGTTTGAAGCCGGTGAGGATATTGACGACCTTATGACCCTGTGCCGGGCCGATATCACCAGCAAAAACGACGCCAAGGTCAAACGATTCCTGCGCAATTTTGATCATGTAACCGAACGCATGAAAGAGGTGGAAGCGCAAGACAAACTTCGCAACTGGCAACCCCCGGTGCGCGGCGATGAAATCATGGAAAAACTCGGACTGAAAGCCGGTCCTGACGTTGGGAAAATCAAGAAAGCCATCGAGGAAGCCATTCTGGATGGAGAAATTCCCAACGAATACGAAGCTGCCCTCAGCTATATGTACCGCATCAAAGACCAGGTCCTCCGCCAATGAACCAACCTACCTACATCGCGAAATCCTACGCCAAAATCAACCTCGGACTACGCATCACACAGCGATACCCCAACGGGTATCACGCCCTTCAGACCGGCTTTGTGTTCATTAACTGGTATGACAAGCTGCAGGTGAGCGCCTCCCATGAAACCCTCTTCCGCTGCAGCAACAAGGAACTCGGTACCGGTGATGACAACCTGATCATGAAAGCCGTTCGGTTGATGGAAGCCGAAGCCGGGCGGTCGCTTAATTACCATATTCAATTAAGCAAAATGATCCCGATGGGTGCCGGACTTGGCGGGGGAAGCAGCAATGCCGCCCTCATGCTGCATATGATCAATACCATTGAAGAACTGGAGATGAACGATGACGAGCTGGCCACCCTCGGAGTACGGCTCGGCGCCGACGTCCCCATTTTCGTTCATGGCAGAACAGCACTGGCTGAGGGCATCGGCGACCAGCTTGAATTCACAGACCTTCAGCCGGATATGCACATCGTTACCGTTTACCCGGGCTTTGAAAGCAGCACCGCCGAGGCCTACCGGTTCTGTCAACCCTATCAGGATGCGTCGCTGGATGTGCGCCGCGTACTGACCGAGTACCCCGCCGAGGAATGGAGTACCTTCCTGGTGAATGACCTGGAACCACCCGTTATCGAAATTCATCCCTTTACCGGGATGCTCAAAGACCAGATGTATGAAATGGGCGCCCTGTACGCGGCCATGAGCGGAAGCGGGTCGTCCGTTTACGGACTGTTCAACCACGAATTTGTCGCTGTCGAAGCCTTTGAATACCTCAAACAGGAAGGATATCAGGCCAACCTCACCGGTCCGATGTTTCAGCCCGACCGTCGGATTCTGCGCAAAAGCTAACGGTTTTTTCGTATTTTACTGAAAACGTAAGCGCTTACATTCACGTAAGTCATTTATTATTAAATAATTAAAAATTTGTATGGGAAAGGTTTCAAAGCTTGAGCCTCGTAAGGGAATGGATATAGCATCCATCAAGGAAGGGATTTTAGAGCACCTGCGATACACGCTGGCCAAAGATGAACATTCAAAAACGCAGTGGGACCAGTACCGAAGTGTGGTACTGACTATTCTGGACCGCCTGCACGACCGCTGGCTGGACACGCAGCAAAAATATTATGAACACGACGAAAAGAGAGTCTACTACATATCGATGGAGTTTCTGATTGGTCGCATGCTGGACAATGCGCTGATCAACCTTGGAATTCAGGACGAGGTACGGCAGGTATTGGCCGAGGTGGGCATCGACTATGACGAGCTTCGTGAAGTAGAAACCGACGCCGCACTGGGTAACGGCGGTCTGGGTCGGCTGGCAGCCTGTTTTCTGGACTCCATGGCAACCCTGGGTATACCCGGATATGGCTACGGAATCCGCTACGATTATGGAATATTCCTCCAGAAAGTAATTGACGGATATCAGGTTGAACGACCTGACACCTGGCTGCGATTCGGTAATCCCTGGGATGTAGTCCGCCCTCACACCATGTATCCGGTGCACTTCTACGGACAGTCCGTTCCGTACCATGATGAAAACGGCAACCTTCGTTTCCGCCTGGAAAACACCCAGAAAGTCATGGCCGTGGCCTACGATATGCCGGTGCCGGGTTTCAAAAACGACGTGGTAAACAACCTCCGGTTATGGAAGGCTGCATCGCCGAAATCCCTGGATCTGAGCAGCTTCAATCAGGGCGAGTATATCAACGCTGTGCGCGATATGCAGCTGCACGAAAATATTTCGCGGGTACTCTATCCGAATGACAAAGTATTTGTAGGACAAGAGCTTCGTCTTAAGCAGGAATACTTTTTGGTAACATCCTCCCTGCAAGACATCATCCGTCGTTACAAGAAAAATCACACGGACATGTCGCGTTTCCACGAGAAAGTGGCCATTCAGTGTAATGACACCCACCCCAATCTGGCGGTGCCGGAGCTGATGCGCATACTGATGGATGAAGAGGGGCTCGACTGGGATACAGCCTGGAACGTGACAACACAAACCATCGCCTACACCAACCACACGATTCTGCCTGAGGCACTGGAACGCTGGCCGGTCACCCTGCTCAGAAATATGCTGCCTCGACATCTGCAGATCATCTATGAAATTAACCGACGATTCCTGGATGAGGTTCACGAAACCTTCGGTGACGATGTAAACCGCGTGCGCAGAATGAGCATTATTTCAGAAGGCGAACAACCCTCGGTACAGATGGCCAACCTCGGCATTGTGGGATCGCATAAGGTTAACGGCGTGGCGGCGCTCCACTCCTCGCTGATTACCAAAACCATTTTCCGCGATTTCTACGAAATGATGCCGGAGAAATTCACCAATAAAACCAACGGGATCACACCCCGTCGATGGTTGCGGCAATGTAATCCGAAGCTGGCCGATGCTATTACCGACAAAATTGGTGAGAGTTGGGTAACCAAACTCAGTGAGCTGAAAAACATTGACAAGCTGGCTACCAATAAAACCTTTGTCAAAAAGTTTGCGGCTATCAAGCGGGAAAACAAGCTGCAACTGGCGGAATACATCAAAAAAGAAATGGATGTGGATATCAATCCGGACTCCATCTTTGATGTGCAGATCAAACGAATCCATGAGTACAAACGACAGCTGCTGCTGGCGATGCATACCATCGCACTGTACAACCGGATCAAAGCCAATCCTGACGCTCCCTTCACACCGCGGACGGTCATCTTTGCCGGAAAGGCTGCTCCGGGTTACGCCATGGCCAAACTGTTTATCAAATTCATAAACAGCGCCGCAGAGGTGATCAATAACGATCCCGAGGTGGGTGATAAACTGAAAATGGTATTTCTGCCGAACTACAGCGTATCCCTCGCCGAGAAAATCATCCCGGCAGCCGACTTGTCGGAACAGATTTCTACCGCCGGAATGGAAGCTTCCGGTACCGGAAATATGAAGTTCGCCCTGAATGGTGCCATTACCATTGGCACACTGGATGGCGCCAACGTAGAAATCCGGGAGGAAGTTGGTGATGAGAATATCTTCATCTTCGGTCTGAAGGTGGAAGAAATTGATGAAATCCGTCAGCGTGGCTACAACCCGTGGGATCACTATCATGCCAGTGCGGAGCTGCGTCAGATAGTTGACCAGATTCGGGATGGATTCTTCTCACCGGGCCAATCCAATCTTTTCGCACCCATCTACAATACATTGCTCGATGGGGGCGACTACTACATGCTCATGGCCGACTATGATGCTTATGCTCAATCGCAAAAAGCGGTAGAAGCACTGTACCGTAATCAGGACGCCTGGTTCAAAATGGCCATTCACAATGTGGCACGTATCGGGAAATTTTCCTCCGATCGCACCATATCCGATTACGCCAGTGAAATCTGGGGAATCAAAGGGTTCAGACACTCCTGAATTACCCGCGACCTGCGTAAACAGGTTTGAAATAACACCTCTAATCAGGTTCTAAATTCGATAAAGCCGTCCTCTTCGGAGGTCGGCTTTTTTTTGCCCGCGCGATTGGTGTTTACATCATTTTCCAACGCTTTACCATGCAAAGTTATAGATTACAATTGCGTATTATGGGCGCTAAACCTGACTTTAAATACCTGTTTTCACTTTGGTTTCGCCAGCATCGTCCACAGAACGCCTGTGCCGAATCTGCGGTTAGGTGATTTGTCGGAAACATTGGAATTGCCATTCCTGATAAACCAGACCTGATAATCCCGGCCCGGTTTCATTGTGAAAGGACTGGTACTCAGAATGCAATTACACACACAACATACTGTGCTACATTAAATTACAATAAAGCCTTATGAAAAAGTCGTACCTGTTACTTACCCTCATCCTCAGCGTCGGAACCCTATCGTGTGCTGAGGCTACACACTCTGAAACCAACCCAGCTGCAACACCGCCGGTTGAGCCGGGTCACTACTTTGCCGTTCCGGTCAATGCGGGTGAAATTATCGAAACTGAGGCCATGAATGTCCGCCTCGACGAGGTCGTCAGCGGCCTGGGGATTATCTGGGGTATGGCTTTTCTTCCGGACGGGTCCGTTTTACTGACCGAACGGGCAGGAAACCTTCGGCTGGTTCGTGACGGACAGGTTCAACCGGAGCCTGTTGCCGGATTACCCGAAATTTATGCCGTCAACCAGGGCGGATTACTGGATGTGGTCGTTCATCCGGACTACGAAGACAACGGCTGGATCTACCTGAGTTACTCCGCCCGCACTGCCGATGGACAAGGCTATGTAGAGGTCATGCGTGCCCGGCTTGACGCCGAAGGCAGCACCTTAACCGATCAGGAAATCCTTTTTCAGGAAGAGCCCGCTTCAAACGCCCGGCATCACTTCGGCAACCGCATCGTGTTTGACAACAACGGTTATATGTTCTTCACCATCGGCGACCGTGGTGTGATGAATACAGCCCAGCAGCTGGATCATTACGGCGGCAAAGTATACCGGCTCCACGATGATGGTCGTATACCCGAAGACAATCCGTTTGTGGGTAACGATGAAGCTTTCGATGAAATTTTCACCTATGGCAACCGTAATCCGCAAGGTATGATACTGCACCCCAAAACCGGAGAACTCTGGAGCCACGAACACGGTCCGCGCGGAGGGGATGAGCTGAATATCATGCGAGCCGGTCTGAACTACGGCTGGCCTGAAATTACCTATGGAATTAACTACAACGGTACCATCATAACCGAAGATACAGCACGGGTGGGCATGGAACAGCCCCTGCATTACTGGACGCCTTCTATCGGTCCATCGGGTATGGCTTATATCACCGGCGACCGGTATCCGGAGTGGGAAGACAACCTGTTTATCGGGTCACTGAGTTTTCAGTACCTGCATCGTTCCGCCCTTGACGGTGAGCGCGTAGTACATGAAGAGCGCCTTTTTGAAGCAATTGGTCGGGTCCGCGATGTCCGGCAGGCTCCGGATGGATACATCTATTTCTCAACCGACAACGGAAGCGTTTACCGGATTTTGCCGGAGTAGTTGGATGGATATGCTTCGCTTGCCCCTAATTGAGTACAAAACGGAAGGTAATCACGCCAAACTGGCTCTCCTGGGGCATACTGTCAGGCAGTCTGGAAAACCTCCACCCCCGCAGCGTTCGTACCACTTCTGCCTCCAATTCCGGATTCATCCGGCGAAGGGGCTGAATCATGCCAACGGAGCCGTCTGGTCGCACTTCAAAGCGAATTGTAATCACGGCTTCCACTTCAACTGTGTAACTGGGTAACGGCTGAACGAGAGGTGAACGTTGAACATCGCCCTCCCACTCCAGCTGATAAGGAGCCGAACGCACCGGGTCCAGTCCTGTTCCCTGGTCGGCATCTACCCGACCGCGTATACCGCGGATATCACCGCTGGTTTCCTCCCCTTCCTGCTCGGTTTCATCGGGTTCGGCCTGCTGCCTGACCGGTGGGGTTTCCGGACTGATAATTTCTTCCTGGGTGACCGTAGGGTCTACAATCTCGGTATCCGGGGTGGTGACTACTTCCTCCCGGACCTCTTCTTCCTGCTCAGGCAGGTTTACTTCCTTGGCATCCTCCTGTTGCTGCTGTTCCGGCTGCTCGGTGGGGTCAGGTTCCGGATCGGGTTCGGGAGTTTCCTCGCGGGACGGATTAGGTCGGGTGGCTACATTTGGGTTGCGCTCTTCATTGAACTGTGCTACCGTTCCGTCACTGAACTCACCCAGGGTTACCTCAATAAATGCCGACCGCTCATCGTCCACATTGCCGGCATAAATCAGCAACGTAAGGATGATGATGACCACATTTACCAACGAGGTAAATACGAGGCCGAAGCGTTCTTCATCTGTGAGTTTTGTTTTCATACACTTATTGAGACCCCATCTCCGTTGCCATCATGATGTTCAGGTTCAACGCTTTGGCAATGTTCATCACACGGACCGCATCGTCAACTTTGGCGTCTTTATCGGCGCGGAGTACCAATGTGGACTGAGGGTTATCGCGGTATTCTTCGCGAATTTTGGTGGATAACTGGGCCCGCGGTGTAAGGTCGCCGGCCACGTAGTACGTACCCTCGGCCGTCACCGTAACGCTGATATGACGGCGCTCGGTGGTGGTCTGTGAATCGGCCTGGGGTACGTTGACCCGTATGGCGAAGTTCGTCACAAAGGACGAGGTAAGCAGAAAGAAAATCAGCAGCAGCAGCACGATGTCAGTCAGTGACGACTGCGTAAACAGCGCTAAAGGCTTTCGCTTTTCCTGATCGTCACGGAAGTTCATGGTTTGGGTTCTGAGGGTTTACGGGCGGCGGGCTTCTGCAGTAACTCCATAAATTCCGTGGAGGAGACCTCCAGTCCGAAAATCATGCGGTTGATCTTGTTAAGCAGATAGTTATAAAACCCGAAGGCGATAATCCCGACAAAAAGACCGAAGGCTGTGGTAATCAATGCTTCCCAGATACCACCGGCCAATACGCTCGGGTTCACATTTCCCTGAAGATTCTGAATTTGCATAAAGGCTGATATCATGCCGGTTACCGTACCCAAAAACCCGAGCAAAGGCGCAACACCCGCCACGGTTGCCAGCCAGTCCATGCGATTTTCGAGCCGGTAGGTTTCTTTTTTGCCGGCGTTTTTTATGGCTTCTTCGATATCGGTTAATGGCCTGCCCAGCCGACTTATACCCTGCTTGAGAATGCGTGACAGGGGTTTGTCCATCTGGTCGCAGTAGAGCATGGCCTGACGCGTCTCACCCTGCCGGAGCATGGCTTCAACATTGCCCAGAAACTCATCATTGTTGATGCGGGCGTTGTTTAAAAATCGCCATCGTTCAGCAATTACATAAATGGCCAGAATCCATAACAACGCGATGGGTATCATGACCACACCACCCTCAATCAGGATTTCAAACAGGCGTATGGTGGTTTCCGGGTCGTCGGCAAACTGGGTGGTGTCAGCTTGTGCGATTCCACTTTGAAGTAGTAGCAAAACGGGTAGATTCATAAAATCGCTGTAATTGGGGTTCCTGAAGGATGGATACGTTGGTTTGGTATAGCGATGAGCTAGTTATCAGTTAATTCTGGCGGGGAAATTTCGACTGCGATAGGGTTCCGGCAGTTCGCTTACACGCTCACGGGCTTCGGCATAGGTTTCAAACTGACCGATTCCTACCCGGTAGGTAATCCGGCCGTTTACGGTAGCTTCCACAACTACACAACGCAGTCGAAGCCGGGCTATTTCATCGCACTGAGCATTACCGTCAATTCGGTTGGGAAGCGAGTGTACTACGATGGAGAAAACACGGCCATTCATGGGCTGGGCGGTTCCACGCAAACCGAACGGGGAAACCTCACCCTGCTGATCGGAAAGATTGTCATCAGAATCAACCGGCGATCCCACCGGCCGGGGTTGCTGCCAGTCGGTAACATCGGCGGCGGCCGGATTGGTTTCTGCCTGACCCAGTGCATTATCTTCGGCAACATCCCCGGTTGTTGATACTGCGCCTGTATTTTGCTCCGTTGAGGATGTAATGTCGCCTGAAACGCCTGTTCCAGCCTGCATAGCAGCACCGTCTTGATCCGGGTTTTCCGCGGACACCTGCATCGGCTCACCTTCATCCTGTTCCCCGGCCGACTCCGATTCCGCAGCTCCGTCATTTACAGCCGTTTCATTTTGTCGGGCAGGTGGTGTAGTGACCGCAACCGGTGCCGATGCCGCGACATCTGCACCAGAATCGCGCAGGAAAAACCACCAGACTCCGAATATAACAGCAACCAGTGCCACAGCAGCGGCTATAAGCGTTGTTGAAGACTGTCCGTTTTTGCGATCACCCGGAAGCGGTCTGGTTTTGGCCGGTGCACTGCTTTCCTCACCTTCCTGACCGCCGGATGCAGCTTTCACACCGGATTCGGCACCCGGTGTCCGTTTTCCGGCAATATTACCCACTTTAATTACCGGCTCCGGCTTTGATACGGTTTTGGAAGCCGCTGCATCTGCAAGTGTTTCTTCCTCGTCCAAACCTGCAGAACCAATCAGGTCATCGGAATCGTCCAAATTGGCTGGGTTTTCGCTACCGAGTATATCATCCAGATCACTCAAATCCGACCCGGAAAGGTCGCCGGTAAGTGGTCCCTTTCGGGTCGAATCATCCTCCCGGCCGGCATCATCAGACCCGGGGGCTGAAGGAATCGCATCGGCTGCCTCGTCCGCTGCGGTATCCTGAACGGCCTCTATGTTCTCATCACCGGATTCAAGTACACCGGCTTCCTCATCAAACTCAAACACAATTCCCTTTTTGACGGGACCGGGGGAGTCCGTCACGGCAGAATCAGAAAGACCTTCCGGCTCATCAGCCTGGTCAGAAGAAGTCAATCCGGTATCTCCGCTCTCAGCAGCTGCATCCGTTTCAAATGGATCGTTTACATCAGCCTGGTCAGAGGAAGTCAATCCAATATCTCCGCTCTCAGCAGCTGCATCCGTTTCAAATGGGTCGTTTACATCAGCCTGGTCAGAGGAAGTCAATCCGGTATCTCCGCTCTCAGCAGCTGTATCCGTTTCAAATGGATCTATTTCATCAACCGAATCGGTGCCATCCGTCTGCGCGACCTTAGTCTGAGTCCTCTCTTCGTCTTCATCAGCTCCGCTCAGCAGAACCGACGGCGTTGCGGCTTCCTCATCCGGCAACCCGAAAGGATCTTCCTCGCCGGCTACCTCTTCGTCTACAATGAGGGTATCCGTCTTTCGGGTTGGCCTTGAAGGCTTTTCAACGGGCTCATCGTCTACAACCGATTTTGCTTCATTTACATCGATGGGGACCATTCCCTCATAGTTGTAGTTTATTTCGGCGGCAAGGCGGGAATCCGGCTCAAAGAGCAGTTCGGGACCATCTTTGAGAAAGGTTCCGAAGCCTGTGATGGTATAAGAGCGGCCCTCTTCAACGGTATTGATAATTTCGGATATGAGTCCGTTCAGGTGGATGGAGGTGATTTTTTCGTCCTGCCCGATTTCAGCAGCCAGCAGACTCAGAAATTTTTTGTGTGTGTTTTTCATGCGCTTTCCCCGGCCTGCTTGAATACAATCACATCTTTTGGAGGCGTAACCACAGGTGTTCCGTCTTCGGTGCGGGATGTAGCCTGCCTGATATGTTTGAGACTGAATGTACCCAGTCCATCCAGGGAAACGGGGTTGTTCTGGATTATCTGTTCACGGATGACTGCAGTGAATGCTTTTTCGAAGACCCTGTCCATAGTTATAGCTTTATCATAATGCCGCCAAATACCTGAGCCGGCAGTTCATCATAGCCTGTCCAGGTTGCGTACGACTGGTTTAACATGTTGGTAATTTTGATGTAAGCTCCGATGTCTTTGGAGGCCCATACATCGGCTTTTACGCCCAGAAGCAGGTAACCATTTTCTGAACGTCCCGGAGCTACACGACGTGAACCGGTGTAATCGGACCAGGCGTGTACCCGGAGCTGATCGGTAAATCTGTAAACACCCCCTAACCTGAGCCCAATATTTTCTCTGAATGCAACACGTTCACCGTTGCGGTCGGTAACGGACTGAACGTAAAACCCACCGTAAGCCTGAATACGCTCGGGCTGCAAATCGTACCAGGTGCTGGTTTCCCAGCGAATAACCGAGCCTCCATCCAGGTACACCTGTGTAAGCAAGTTGTCCGTACCCGGCTGCAGGGCAAAAGCGCCCATCCGGGTATATCGACCGTAGGAAAGTGTACTTTGCACCTTCAGTCCGTCCATTGCCTCGTATTCGGCCGACCCGCTGAACCGGACACCGCGTTCATTTTCCGGGGAGGTGTACATAAACAGCCGTCGATTAACCCGGGATATTCCGTGAATACCCTGATTTTGAACAACACCTTCCAGCACACCACGAAGTGTAATCAGATCACTTAAACGGTACTGCAAACGGATTTCTGGATAGAGGAGTACTTGCTGATCCTTGACTTCGTCTGAACCGTAGTAGGCCCGTCCGCCGGCTTCAACGCTGAGCTGATAGCCGATTCGGGTGCGAAAGGTGGTACCGAGGTTGGCCAGCAGCCAGTTACCCTCGCTCCCAATAGCCAATTCGGTCATACCGTAGCTTGCACCGGCTGATACCGACATCGTGTTGCCCGGCCGGGATCCGGTCCAGACTTGTTCAACGGCGGTCACCAACAGCTGCTCTTTGAAACTGTTTACATCCGCCGAGGAGGCTGCAAGCCCTGCAACGCCACCGGTTTCTGCATTAAAGCTTGAATATTCGGCTTTTAAATCTGTGTAGCTACGCGCATTCCGGGTGTTGCGATAGGCGAGTTGCGCACCTAGCACACCTATGTTGTTGTCTGGTCGGGAAATGAGCGGATCAGCAGCAGGGTCTGCCTGAGCGATGCTGGTTACGGGTAGATGATTCCGGTCAGACCGTCCATTCAGGTTAAGTTGCCATCGTGATCGTTCTCCGGCATAGTGAACCAGGTTCAGGTCGCCATGCAGATTCCGGAATGAACTGGTTTGTCCGTCCGCTGAATCAAGATAATCGGCAGAAGAAAAGTGGTTGACCGAGGCTGCGGCCGTAGTTTTTTCCGAAAGTGGGACTTCCAGGTACACATCGGCCTCGGGGGCCATGTAGTTGCCGATACCGGTGGTACTCCATAGCCGAAAGCGGTCCGGATGCCGATAAAACGTGTAAACAGGAGGTGAGGGTCGTTCCAGATCGCTTACAGGCAGGCTGGTCACTACCTGCTCGGGGGTCTCAAGAAACGGCAAACGATCAGGATCTATCTGAAATACCCGTGGACGCGGGTTAAAGCCCAGGATCGGCTGTCTGCGGATGCCCGGAAAACGAACCTCGAAGTCGCCCCGGATTTCAATATCCTGCGGATCAATGTCTGGCAGCAAGGTAGACGGAGAGGCGTCCTGCGCCGACAAGATGCCGGGCACCAAAAGGAACAGACTAACTGTCAGAAGGTGTTTCAACGGGCTGGACAGAAATGGTTGTGAAAAAGTGAACATAGTACAAGTGTGTAAGATAAGGATTCTTGGCGGTTCTTTATCACCTGACTCTGTCAACGAAAGAGCTCCGAAAAAGGTATTTTTGTGCCCGGTTTGCCGACAATCAACCGTTGGTTAACAACAAATAAACCCGCGGCTATGAGCAGAATTCCGAACAGATTAGCCAGGTGGTTCACGGTAGCATAACCGAGCGCCGTCATCATCGGGACACCGTACAGGTAAAAAAGTCCCTGCTGAACCAGATAATGGTAGGTCCCGATTCCGCCTGGAGACGGCAGGGTCACCCCAACGGCTCCAACAACGGTAATTACAAAAGCCTGAATCCAACCGAAGTCGTAGGTTATGTGAAAGTCAAAGGCATAAAACGGCAGCAACGACATGGCCACATATCCCAGCCATATCAGAATGGTATAAACAACAAACAGCGGCCAGTTTTTCAGATTTCTGACTGCCACAACGCCTCGTAGAAAACCCTTGATCAGAGAGGTTATCTTCGATTCATCCGCCGCCTCGGTTTTTTTGTCAGGGTTCTTGTCTGCCCGCACCCTAAGGTACCAAAGCAGCCCAAAACCGGTAAGAATGGTCAGACCTATCACGGTTAGTCCGGTTGCGGAGGTAAGTAAACCGATGTAGGCTGCACCTTCCCGACCGAAAACCTGCTCTAGCAGGCGGGAATCTGTTATCAGCAGAATCACGGTAACCAGCAGCATAATCAGCATCATGAGCATGTCTAGTACCCGCTCCAGCACAATGGTTCCAAACAGCCTTGAGGTTTCCATACCGGTGTGCCTGGATACATACAGGGCCCGTAGAAACTCACCGGCCCGGGGCACCACAACATTGGCCGTAAGACCGTACATCAACCCGGTAAACAGCTGTAAACGGGAATGGGAAAGTCCCGATTCGTCATCCAGTACCATCTTCCACCGCTCAGCACGCAGGTAGTTGCCCAAAAGCACAATGCCCAGAAATGGCAACAGCCAGCCATAACGGATACCGCCCAGCTGTCGGGCCAGTTCGCTCAAATCGGCATCTCTGAGACTCAGCCAGATAAAAAGTGCTGCTACCAGAACACCCGCTAAGAGATGAAGAATTTTTTTCATGCCGGCGACTATTCGCGCAAATCGATGATTTCAGCGCCCTCAGGTGGGTCCAGAGCAAACTGCTGCAAATCAAGGTCGAGGAACCGACCGAAACGGAACATCGTCCGGATGCGATTGTCCATCTGATCAACGGCATCAATCTGAACCGGATTCCCCTCACGAGACAGGCGTATCGTCACCTGCTGAAATAGTTCAAAGGGATCATCGGAGGTAATTTCAATGCGATGGGTACCGTCTGGTGCGGTAAAATCTTCACTCTGGTAGCTGACCTCACCGGGGGTAAAAAAGCGCGACGGAGCAAACTCATCCTCGGCTGCGTCATAGTTGCTGATGATCAGGCGGTTTTGGCGGATATTCAAGACACGTGAAACCGTACCGTTCACAACGATAATCTGATCGGGCGTTTCGATGCGATAGCGATCTCGGCCAAACCAGATTGTACCATAGGTATCGGTCACCTCCTCGGTGAACGCATCGGTAAAATGATGGCTGAGCTCAGCGCGAAACATCACATCGCCTGCAAACCGTTGTCGTAACTGCTCCAGTGCCTGCGATTCCTGTGCCGGATCAGCTGCGCGGACTTCTTCCATGGGAAGCAGCAGCAGCAATACCAGTGTGAGCACCGGCTTAATCAAGGTCGAGATTCCGTAAGTGTTCATAAAGTTCATCCTCATCGGCAATTAGGACTTCACGCGCCGTACTGCCCTGGTACGGTCCCACAATGCCGGCAGCGAACAACTGATCAATAATTCGCCCGGCCCTGTTGTAGCCCAGTTTCAACTTGCGTTGAATCAACGAAACGGAACCCTGCTGGTGCAAAACAACCACCTTGGCGGCCTCCTCGAACAGATCATCCCGATCATCCAGTTCGGGGATGCCCGAGTCATGCGCATCCGGGTCTTCTACCTGAGGAAGTATATAAGGATTGTTATACCCTAACTGGTTGCCGATAAAGGCGTTTATCCGCTCAACTTCTTCGGTGGAGACAAAGGCGTTCTGCACACGAACCATCCGTCCTCCGTGTGATATCAACATGTCTCCTCTACCAACGAGCTGGTCGGCCCCCATGGTATCCAGAATGGTACGCGAATCAATTTTTGATGCTACCTGGTAGGCAATACGTACGGGAAAGTTGGCCTTTATGGTTCCTGTAATCACGTTGACGCTGGGCCGTTGCGTGGCTACCACCAGGTGAATGCCCACAGCGCGGGCCAGCTGGGCTATCCGTGCGATGGGTTCCTCAATGGCTTTTCCGGCTGTCATCATCAGATCAGCCAGCTCGTCAATGATAACCACGATATAGGGCAGATGCTTGTGTCCCAGATCCGTTTCCAGCTGACCAGCCTTGAATTTCTCGTTGTAGGCGCGCAAATCGCGTACCATGGCCATTTTCAGCAAGTCGTACCGCTCATCCATTTCCTTGACCACGCTGGACAAGGCCTCCATAACCTTACTGGTATCGGTTATTATGGGTTCTTCGGCATCCGGCAACGTCGCCAGGAAATGTCGCTTCAGGTACTGATACAGAGCCAGTTCAATTTTCTTGGGGTCCACCAGGACAAATTTCAGGTTTTCCGGGTGGCACTTGTACAACAAACAGGTGATAATGGTGTTGATACCGACCGATTTACCAGAACCCGTTGCCCCGGCAATGAGCAGGTGGGGCATGGCCGTGAGGTCAACCATATACACCTCGTTTTCAATGGTCTTCCCAAAAGCAACCGGCAAATGCATCCTGGTTTCAACAAATTTCTTCGTATTGATCAGCTGTTTTATAAATACGGTCTCACGTTTGCGGTTCGGAACCTCGATTCCAACGGCCGATTTCCCTGGGATGGGTGCAATGATGCGAAGTCCGTGGGTGGCCATGGCCATTTTCAGATCGTTCGCATAGCTCTCAATCTTGCTGATCTTTACATCCGGGGCAGGCTGAAGCTCATAAAGCGTGACAGTAGGACCAACAACTGCTTCTATGCCAAGTATTTCAATACCGTGTCTTTTTAATTTATCGAGGATGATGAGTTTATTTTCATTAATCTCATCAAAGTCTACCTCATTTCCCTCAGCCGGCGGCGAGTCGAGCAGGTCAATGGTTGGAAATTTGTATTTAATAACCGGTATATCGTGTTCCTTCTGGGCTTTTTCAAGGTCACGGGCACGGGCCTGCTCCTCTTCCTCTCCAACCGAGACCGTAATTTCCAGGTCATCATCGCTGGATGGAGACACCGTTGGAGCCTTCTCATTTTCCAGTACAGCCCGGTCAGGCATGGTCTTCCCCGTCCACTCCGCTTCGCTTTCTGCCCTTCGCTCACGGTCACGACGGGTAGATTCTTTGATGCGTTCTTCCGGAGTCATTGCTGCCGGGCCGGCTTCAGCCACTTCTGCCGGTACGTCTGCATCCCTGCGGTCTGCGTCCGAGTGTCCGCCTCCCGATACCCCGTCAACGACCGTTCCCGTTTTACCGGCTAACGTCGATGTGCCCCCTTTTAAGGCCGTGGCTGCCGTACCGGCCGGAGTACCATCCGCCCGGCCCGCTCCTTCATGCTCTGCCTGCTCTGCCTTATTCAGCTCACGGGCCGATGCACGCTCCCGACGTTCTGCCTCACGTTGTTCGCGTACTGCCTCCCGCTCAGCAGCCTTCAATGCACGCGCCTCCTGACGCTTTGCGCTGAAATCCTCCAGCCACGCCCGTACGCGGGCAATCCAGTCCCGGAACCGGTCAATGCTGGCCTGAATATCACGATCAATGAACAGCAGGGCCAGTATCAGCAGAAATGACGTTAATAATATCACAGAACCGGCTTTGCCGGTCAGGTTGAGCATAAAACTTGCAATTCCCAGACCGGCCATACCACTGAGTGCGTCGTTATCCAGGTCAAATACAATCGTAATCCACCCCAAAAATGCCGCTGCCAGAATCATACCGCTGACCGATAAAACAGCAGACCATTGCAGGTCACCCAGCCATTTATGTCTGAACGTATGCCAGCCAAACTGAAATAGAATCAATGGGATAACGATACTGGAAAAACCGAACAGTCCATACACCAGATAATGAGATAGGTAGGCCCCAAGCACACCAAGATGATTGCCGATACGCGCATTCAGCTGGGCATCCGGGCTCAGAACCGACCTGACATCGGAATCGGCAATTACGGCAAAATCAAAGCTTTCATAGCTGAGGATGCTAATGGCAATAAGCACCGCAACCACCATGAGCAGGATGCCGGTAATTTCCACCTTCCGGCCGGAAGCAACCTTCGGCTCTGACGACGCGGGTGAGTCCGGAGTAATTTTTTTTCGCGGCATATCAGATCTTTATAACGCCTTCTACAACTTCTGGGACAATATTGACCGTATTCAATGCACAACAATAACCAATATCTTCGGCATATCCCATTTCCTGTAATCGTTTGGCATGATTGGTAGCAGCAACCACCTCGTACAAGCGGTCAGAAAACCGCTCAAACAATCCCATTGCAACCTTGGCTCCGTCCTTGGCGGTTTCCGGCAGTTGCCCGTCATAAAACGAATTGACGATGTATCCTGCGCACAGCACGTCCTCAAGCGAGAGGCGACCCTTCCAGCCGGCGCACACCATAATGACCTCACCTTCCGCCTGCTTGACGGCATCGGCAACGGCATCTGCGTTCAGAAAACCTGCAATAATAACGCGATCGGCCAGAGAGGAGCGTGCGATGGCTTTCGTACCGTTGGTCGTGGTAAAAATGAGCGTCTTGTCTGCCACCAACTCATCGGTGTACTCACTGGGGGAATTACCCAGATCATACCCTTCAATCAGCTTGCCGTCCCGCTCTCCGCACAACAGCCTGCGGGTTGGATCAAGGTTCTGGGCAATACGACTGGCCTCACCCATATCCTCCACCGCAATAACACTGCGTGCTCCACGATGCATGGCTGTTATAATGGTGGAGCTGGCCCTGAGTACATCTATTACGATGACTGTTTTTCCCCTGACTTCATCTTCAGACAGTGAAAGCAAGGTTGTATAAACGTCAATATCCCGTTTCATAATCGATTACTTTTTTTTCAAAAATGGCGGTCGCTGTGTTATGGCTTCATATAATGTACCACGCACCTCAATACATATTGTTGTACCCGGCTGTGCGTAGTTCTTTTGGATGTAGCCCATGCCGATACCCACTCCGAGCGAAGGCGACTTTCCGCCGCTGGTCACTTCACCAATTTTTTCGCCATCCGGGGTAGTAATGGCGTAGTGACTGCGGGGAATGGCACGTTTATCAATGGTGGTGAATCCGGTTAACGTTCGACTTATCCCGGCTTCTCTAACTGTTTCGATGGCTTTTTTGCCCGCAAAATCACCTTTCGCCGACTTGGTTATCCATCCCAGTCCCGCTTCAAGAGGATTCGTTTCAGCGCTTATATCGTTGCCATACAAAGCATACCCCATTTCCAGGCGCAACGTATCGCGCGCACCCAGACCTGCCGGCATCAGATCGTGCAAACGTCCAGCCTGTATAATTGCATTCCACACCGCTGTCGGGCTGTTTCCGCTCGTGTAAAAATACAGTTCGAAACCGCGTTCACCTGTATAACCCGTAGCTGATATAATCATGGAGGTGTCTGCCAGCTTACCCGTTTTGAATGTATAGAACCCGATTTCAGCAAGGTTGACATCCGTGAGTTGCTGCAGTATAGCTTCCGTTGCCGGACCCTGTACTGCCAGCAGGCACATCGAATCAGAAACATCCTCAATATCGGCTCCAAACTGCTCATTAAGCCGGAGCAGCCAAGCTAAGTCTTTGTCTTTGTTGGAGGCATTCACTACCAGCATATAGGCATCCTCAGACAGCATGTACACCAGCAGATCGTCTACAATGCCGCCATCGTCATAGCACATGGCAGAGTACTGAATCTTTCCCGGAACAAGCTTCGAAACATCATTTATGGTCGCATATTGAATAAGGTCCGGCGATTTTGTCCCGCTGACCATAATTTCGCCCATATGAGAAACATCGAACATACCGGCAGCCGATCGGACTGCTTCATGTTCTTTGAGTATACCACGGTACTGCACCGGCATCTCAAATCCGCCAAAATCTATAAGACGGGCACCGGCTGCCTCATGGACTTCAAAAAAAGGTGTTCTTTTTAACTCTGACATTGTTTCGTCTGCTTTTAAAAATGAGGGCTGCTAATATCGTTTACCGGTGTTAATCTGCCTGCTCATCACGTCCGGCAGCATCCGGGGAAAAAGCCGGTAAACACACGGCCCAATATTCATTTTCCTCATCAAACGGATTGCTGTACTGCACGGTAACACCGGGTTTGCAGTGAATTACTTCACCTGCGTGCAGAAGGTGCACATCCCCATCCAGTGTGATTTGCATAGAACCTCGCACCATAATGGTAATCTCGGCAAACCGGGGCGTCTGCGGTGGCTCCGACCAGCCCGGCGGGGCTATCATGTGAGCAACCGAAACCGCTTCATGACCGGTAGAGGCGAGTCCGAGGTACTCTTCAATGAGTTTATTGCCCGGCACAGGTATCCGAACCGGATTTCGTTGTATGGTAAATGAATCAGACACCGTTTATATCGTTATTCTCTGGATGGTAACTTACTGAATAGCAAGTTACTTAAAATACCGCAGAATTATGTGCAGTATATATGTGATGTTCATGCTAAACCTGTGTTTCGCGCATATTCTTTGTATTTTCATGCATAAGATTAAATGGATGTGCGCCGATGAATATCTGCTTCCTGTTGCCCGCTCAGCGCAGGCGGTCGGCCCTCCTTCCACAACTAACCCAATTACTTCATGGCTATCTCCAAATC
Organism: Bacteroidetes bacterium HLUCCA01; assembly: GCA_001314545.1. GTDB lineage: Bacteria > Bacteroidota > Rhodothermia > Balneolales > HLUCCA01 > HLUCCA01. The sequence continues at coordinate 209,042 of LIHN01000004.1, read as the reverse complement.
GCAGGTAATCAACGCTCTTCAGGGTGTCATCGACCCGCATATTGGTATTGATATTGTAACTCAAAACCTGGTTGACGACCTGGTTATACAAGACAAGTTTATTTCTTTCACCCTTTATCTGCCCGACACGCAAGACACCTACACCAAACCAATCCTTGCCAAATGTGAAACCGTAATTCGCGAAAAGGTTGATAAAGACGCTGTTCTTGACATCGATGTGCAGAAAAAAACCGGGGATACACCGAAGCCGGCACCCCAGGCACCTGCTGAGCCTGAAGATCTGCTGGCTGGTGTAAAACACATAATCGCCGTGGCGTCCGGCAAAGGTGGCGTCGGGAAGTCGACCGTTGCGGCCAACCTGGCCGTATCACTTGCCAATGCCGGTCATCGGGTGGGGCTGGTTGATACGGATATCTATGGTCCGTCCATACCCACCATGTTTCAGCTGCGTGGTGAGCGTCCCAACATCAACACCCGACGAAAACTGATTCCCCTGGAGAAATACGGGGTCAAGCTGCTATCAATGGGTTTCCTCGTTGATCAGGACGATGCGGTGGTCTGGCGTGGTCCGATGGTTTCCAGTGCGGTCAAGCAGTTTCTGACGGAAGTTGTCTGGGGCGACCTGGACTACCTGATTATGGATCTGCCTCCGGGAACCGGTGACATACAGTTAACCATTGTTCAGACTGTGCCCCTGGCAGGTGCCGTTATTGTATCCACTCCACAGGATGTAGCCCTGGATGATGCCCGAAAAGGTGTAGCTATGTTCAGGAAAGTCAATGTACCGGTGCTGGGAATCGTTGAGAATATGGCCTATTTCACTCCCCCCGAACTGCCCGGGAACAAATACTATATTTTCGGCCGGGATGGTGCCCGCAACCTGGCTGCTGCCCAGAATGTGCCGTTCCTTGGCGAAGTCCCCATCGAGCAGATTGTTCGCGAGGGTGGCGATGAGGGAGTACCCGTTGCAACACGTAACCCCGGGGAGACACCCTCAGCACAGGTGTTTTCAGCCATAGCCCGGCGGGTTGTCGAAGAAGTTGATAAGAAAAGCGCCAAAGGGGAGACCAGCGAGCCGATCAAAATTAAGATTCGCTGAGGGATTTCCTTCGGTATTGAACAACATGGTGCAGACCACCAGGAATCGACCTGTTGGGATTATCCGGGTGGATTGGTTTCCAATGGCATTAACGCATATGGCGTTACCCCGATCGCACTTAACCGGACGGTAGGTTTATCCAGCCATATTTAATACCAATGGCATTAACCAAGGCAGTATTACCCCCGATTGAATCTAACCGGACGGTAGGTTTATCCAGCCGTATTTAATACCAAAGGCGTTAACCCGGGCGGTATAGACCCCAATGGCCTTGAACCAAACCAAAAAGGCCGGTTGCACACAAGCAACCGGCCTTTGTTGTATCAGGAAATCTTGGGATCAGGGGCGGGCTTTATCTTTCAGACGTGCAGCCTTACCACGGAGCTCACGCAGATAGAACAGCTTGGCACGACGGATTTTACCGCGTTTCTTAATCTCAAGCTTGGCGATAAATGGCGAGTAATACGGGAAAATACGCTCTACGCCTACGTTATTGGAGATTTTACGGACGGTAAACGTCTTGTTGGCACCAGAGCCTCGAACGTTGATAACAACGCCCTCATACTGCTGAATACGCTCTTTTTCTCCCTCACGTACACGGTAGTGGATATTCACGGTGTCACCTGGATTCACTTGCTGAACTTCGGTGTTAACCTGTGTTTGTTCTACTAAATCTAACTTGTTCATTGCTTTAACCGATTAGCCCATTAAGGCGGTTAGTGTTCGTTTAAAAATTTCTTGTAAAGGTCGGGGCGTCGTTCTTTTGTCCGCTCAACCGATTGATCATACTCCCACTGTTTTATTCTGGCATGATTCCCTGATTTCAGCACCTCCGGAACCGTCATCCCTTCAAAATCAGGCGGACGGGTATATACGGGCGGACCGAGTAGTTCTTCCTGGAAGGAATCTTCCAGAGCACTTTCTGCATCACCAAGTACTCCGGGAATAAGCCGTGCGATGGAATCGATTACCGCCAGTGCAGGTATTTCACCACCCGACAGTACGAAATCACCCAGACTGATTTCCAGTGTTATCAAAGCATCACGAACCCGTTGGTCAACACCTTTGTAATGTCCGCAAAGCAAAATGAGGTTCCCCTTCAACGAAAGGGTATTAGCCATTTTCTGGTTAAACCGAACTCCGTCCGGTGCCATGAAAATGACTTCATCATACGTGCGTTCAGCCTGCAGCTGACGGATACAGCTGAATATCGGCTGGGCTGTCAGCACCATTCCCGATGCTCCCCCGTAAGGGTAGTCATCAATTTTATTGTGCTTATCCAGGGTATAGTTACGCAGGTCATGCACAACTACCTCCAGAAACCCGCCGTCCCGTGCCTTCTGTACCATACTGTGTTCCATCGGACTGTGCAGAAGGTCGGGTACTGCTGATATTACATCGATGCGAATCATACTTAAAGCGAGGTAAATGCGGAAAGGTCCGTAGTTATTATCCGTTGGGCCCCTGCATCAACTTCCAATATGAAAGCTTCCACATAAGGAACCAGGAAAACACCCGCTGCATTTTTAATCTGCAGAAGCGGATGTGCAGGGTTATCCAGTACATCCAGAACATTTCCGTATAGTTCACCCTGGTCTGAAATAACGCTGAACCCATACAAGACATCTGCCAGAGGTATTTCAACATCCGGCAGGGCATCTTCAGGAACGAATACCTCAGTGTCCCTAAGCGATTCTGCTTCGGTTCGGTTTGCTATATGATCAAATTTGACAAAGAACGATAGCCGGTCGCCCTTACGCACCGGCTTGATGGCCACTGCCCTTACGGGCACGTACTGATGCCTGCTTCGCACATAAAGAAGATCCAGACCGGTGTAGGCTTCAACGTCGTCAAATTCGGGTGCGAGCACCACTTCACCTGCGGTTCCGTGTGCCCTGACGATTCGTCCGACAGAAACAAACTGGCTTTCCATAGGTTTGGGTCGTTAAAGCGTAACCGTTTCCGGCAACCTGAAATCAGGCGTCTTTTTTGTCTTCTTCTTCAGCAGCAGGTGCATCATCTGCAGGAGTAGCGGGCTCTTCAGCCGGGGCTTCCTCTGCAGCAGCATCCTCGGCGGGCGCTTCAGCGGGTGCTTCTTCGGCGGCGGCTTCTTCAGCAACCGGAGCAGCTTCTTCAGCAGGCGCTTCCGACTCGGCAGCGGCCTTTTGAGCTTCCGCTTCCGCAGCAGCAGCCTCTTCGGCAGCTTTTTTCTCTGCTTCAGCCTTGGCGGCAGCCTGTTCAGCGGCTTTTTTCTCAGCTTCGGCCCTGGCAGCAGCCTGCGCCTTGACAAAAGCCTCTTCTTCTTTCTTCAGTCGGGCTTTACGCTCCGCTGTAGAAGAGGAACTGGCCACAGACTTGTCTGTTTTGCCGGCACGTGCTGTTTTGAACTCAGCAACTGCAGTTTCAATTTCATCTTCGGTTTTACCCCAGCGCATCAGATGCATCCGGAGCATAATTCCTTCTTTTTTGAGGATACTGCGAACAGTATCAGTGGGCTGCGCACCTTTGTTGATCCAATGAACAACACGTGCCGTGTCCAGTTTAACCATTACTGGTTGCTCGGTCGGACTGTAACGTCCCAGATCCTCAATGATACGGCCGTCACGTCGAGCTCGACTATCGGCTACAACGATGTGGTAATAAGGAAGTCGCTTCCTGCCGTGTCTTTGTAATCTTATCTTTACCAAGATTTTCTCCTAATACAACGTTTATTTTGTTAATTCGAATGGGCAACATGCTTAACGCATGCGACCTGGTTTCAGGTTTTTCAGGCCTTGCATAGCTCGGCCCATGCCCCCCATTCCGGACATTTTTTTCATCATTTTCTTCATCTGTTCGAACTGACGCATCAAGTCGTTCACATTCCGAACTTCCGTCCCGGCTCCTTTTGCAATCCGTCTGCGACGGCTGCCATTCAGGATAGCGGGATTTCGACGCTCCTCAACGGTCATCGAATTGATAATGGCCTCAATAGGTTTGAGGGCATCATCGCTCACTTCAACATTCTTCAGTGCATTACTGGCCCCCGGAATCATGTTTACCAGGTCCTGCATAGATCCCATTTTCTTGACCTGCTGCATCTGCTTGTAAAAATCTTCCAGGTTGAAGCTGTCGCTGCGGATTTTAGACTGCAGCTTCTTGGCTTCATCTTCATCAAACTGTTGCTGGGCTTTCTCAACGAGTGACACCACATCACCCATTCCAAGAATCCGCTGGGCCATACGGTCCGGATAAAACTCCTGGAGTGCATCCAGCTTCTCACCGGTTGATACAAACTTAATGGGCTTTTCAACCACCTGCTTGATGGATAACGCCGCACCACCACGGGTGTCACCATCCAGTTTGGTCAGCACAACACCGTCAAAATCAATGCGGGTATTAAACTCGCGCGCTGTATTTACCGCATCCTGCCCGGTCATGGAGTCGACCACAAACAAGGTCTCATTCGGCTTGATGGCCTCTTTGATGGCAGCCACCTCGTCCATCATGTCCGCGTCAACATGCAAACGACCGGCGGTATCTACAATCAGCACATCACAGGCCTGCTTACGTGCGGCATTTAACGCCTCTTTGGCTACACGAAGCGCGTCTTTCTCCTCGATGGAGTACACCGGCACATCAATCTGGGATGCCAGTGTCTTGAGCTGCTCGATGGCGGCCGGACGGTATACATCGGCAGCGGCAAGCATGGGATTGTGCTTCTTGTCTTTGAGAAACTTCGCCAGTTTCCCTGCAAATGTCGTTTTTCCGGAACCCTGCAGACCTGCAATCAAAATGACCGTAGGCGGCACGTTGGCCATGCGGAGCTCGTCTTTGGTTCCGCCCAGGGTAAAAATGAGCTCGTCATAGACAATCTTGGTGAACTGTTGCCCGGGCGATACACTGGTCAGAACCCCCTGCCCTTCAGCTTCCAGCTTCACTTTTCGGGTGAATTCACGCGCAACCTCATAATTCACATCGGCATCCAGCAGTGCACGACGTATCTCCCGTATGGTCTCAGCGATATTGACCTCGGTGATCGTAGACTGCCCCGAAAGCGACTTGAATACGGATCCTAGCTTGCCGGATAAATCGTCAAACATGATCTGGGTTTGGAATTACAGTGGAAATTGCATGCAAAGTCTATAAAAATAGAGAGAAATTCACCATTTATCAACATTTTGTTTTCCGTCCGGCGACCGGAAGACTGCCTTTGGTAGATTAATTCCGAAAGTATCGGTATTCTTGTTTGTTGTACATTTTTTACCTGTCAGCCGACAGATTCAGGAACTAACTACAGGAGTTTATATTATGAGTTCTTCACAAGGATATGGCCTGCTCAAGGGCAAAAAGGGCATTATTTTCGGGGCACTGGATGAGCGGAGCATTGCCTGGCGCGTAGCCCTGGCCTGCCATCGTGAAGGGGCCGAGTTCGCCCTGTCCAACGCCCCCATCGCCCTCCGGCTCGGCCAGCTGGATGCACTTTCCCAGGCTACCGGCGCCCCCGTCATCCCCTGCGATGTGTCCAGCGAAGAGGAAGTTGACAAACTCATGACCGCGGTCAGGGAAAAGTACGGTAAAATCGATTTCATCCTGCACGCCATCGGAATGTCGCCCAACATCCGCAAAAAGAAAGAATACACCGATCTTGACTACCGCTTCTTCCAGCAATCGCTGGATATTTCGGCAATCTCCCTGCACAAAATACTGCACTACGCCACCGAAGTTCACGATATGGTAAACGATGGGGGCAGCGTTGTTGCTCTTTCCTATATCGGGGCACAACGCATTTTCTCCAAGTACAGCGACATGAATGACGCAAAAGCCCTGCTCGAAAGTATTGCAAGAAATTATGGCAGCAGGCTGGGTGACAAGAAGATACGCGTAAACACCGTTTCTCAGGGTCCAACCATGACCTCGGCCGGTTCCGGTATCAAAGGTTTCGACGGAATGTATCTTTTCGCCGAGAAACTCTCACCGCTGGGAAACCCCTCGGCAGACGACTGCGCCGATTATTGCGTTACCCTGTTCTCTGACCTGACCCGCATGGTCACCATGCAGAACCTCTACCATGACGGCGGTTTCTCAACCAATGGAATCAGCGAAGAACTGATTGCAGACCTGGCACGCATGTACAGCCAGGACGACGGTCTGTCCTGACATGGCATCCGTAGTACTTGGTATTGATCCCGGCTCGCGCAACACCGGTATTTCGGTGTTGCGACAGGATGGAAACCGGTATGAAACCCTGTACTGCGACGTGATAAAGGTGGGCCACCTGGAATCACACGTTGACCGCCTGCAATCCATATACATGCAGGTTACCGTACTCATCGAGCGATTCAGTCCGGATAGCTGTGCCGTCGAAACGCCGCTCTATGGTAAAGATCCGCTGGCCTTGCTTAAACTTGGTCGCGCCCAGGCGGCCGCCATCATGGCCGCCGTCAATGCCGGAGTGAATATCGAAGAATATTACCCTAAAATGGTCAAGAAGTCGATTACCGGCAACGGCAACGCCAGTAAAGAACAGGTAGCCTACATGCTGGACCGCATTCTGGGCCTGAACGGGCAAAAATTCCCGGCCGATGCAACCGACGCGCTGGCTGTGGCCTGGTGCCACCTGACGCGAAACAATGCACCCAACCGGGAGGCTTTGAAGTCTTCCCGAAAGTCGCACCAGAACAACGCACGCGACAACTGGTCGGCTTTCATCGCCCAAAACCCGGACCGGCTGAAGTCCTCTGACCAGGGATAATACCCGCCCGTCCGTCTACTGCTTCACCATTTAGCCTCGGAAAAACCATGATTGTATTCCTGCAGGGAATTTTAGCTGAAAAACAACCCAATAAAGCGATAATCGATGTGTCCGGTGTTGGCTATGAAGCCGGAATAAGCACACAGACATTCGCGAGCCTGCCCCAAACCGGTTCCGGGATTCGACTGCTCACCTATCACCACATGACCGAAAGCGAACAACGCTTATTCGGCTTTCTTGACAGCACCGAAATGTCGTTGTTTGAAATGCTCATCAAAGTCAAGGGCGTAGGCCCGAGGCTGGCGCTTACCATTCTCAGTGGCATGCCGGCCCGCGACATCGCCGGATGTATCGCACGGCAAGACGCGCCCATGCTGGCACGCACCCCCGGAATCGGCAAAAAAACCGCTGAACGACTGGTTCTGGAGCTGAAAGACAAAGTAACTTCCGGTCCGTCCACCGGAAGCGGCAATACTCCGGGAACCCCCGGATTTCCGGCAAGTCCACATACGGAGGCTATTTCAGCGCTCGAGGCACTTGGTTTTAAAACCGATGACGCCGTAAAAGCGGTGCAAAAAGCCGAAGCCGACCAGAAAACCGGGGCCGAAACCGGTGATGTTGTTCGCGCGGCTCTGCAACTTTTATACAAGCCCTAACCGTAATTCCGGTAATAATTATTTAATGCGGGCGGCTTTCGAACCGGGAAAACACTTCGTAATATTATCATAACACGTTACAAGACCTCAAACCCCGAGAAGTTTTGTCGAAAGAAACCATTCTTGTAGTCGATGACGAAGTAGATCTCCTGGATCTCATCGAATACAACCTGCAGAAAGAAGGCTACCGGGTTCTGCGTGCAGAAAACGGCCAGGAAGCACTCAACATCGCCAGAAAAACCCCTCCGGACCTGATACTGCTGGATGTGATGATGCCCAAAATGAACGGCATCGAAACCATCAATCAGCTCAAAGCCGACCGTGATCTCCGCAGTAAGCCCGTGGTTTTTCTTACCGCAAGGGGCGACGAAAAGACAGAGCTGGAAGGTCTTGAGCTGGGCGCTGACGACTTCCTCTCCAAGCCTATTTCTACAGCCAAACTGTTGTCACGCATTAAAACCGTACTTCGACGTGCCGGAAAAACCAGTGAAGCCGAGGTGGTTGTGCATGCATCCGACCTGCGTATCGACCGCAGCCGCTATGTAGTAGTACGGGGAGAGCAGGAATTTCAGCTCCCAAGAAAGGAATTTGAGCTGCTTTCCTACCTTGCCGGTCGACCAGGCAAAGTTCTTGATCGCCAGACACTCCTGAACGAAGTTTGGGGGAGTAATATCTATGTAATTGACCGTACTGTGGATGTACACATCCGCAAAATCCGCGAAAAACTGGGCGATCACTACATTGAAACCATAAAAGGAGTAGGTTACCGGTTCCGGGAATGATCCAGACGCCCATCAAATCGTACTTCCACCTGTCTTTCAAATTAGCCTTCACCGTAAGTATGGGGGCTTTTTTTGTATTTACGGCCGTGCTGAATGTTCACCTGCCGCTGCGTGAATCCATGCAGTATGCCTTTATTACGTCGGTGGGCTTACTTTTCATTACCTATTTCAGTTCACGTGCGTTCATCAAAGCCCGATTCGAGCGTATGAGCGAATTGCTGGAGGCGGTTGCTGATAAAAACTTTCAGGAGCATCCGGAACTTAACCAGCTCGACCGTGATGAACTGGATCGCCTTATTAAACAGATTCTGTACATGACCGGGAAGGTTGAGCTGGAAATTCAACGGCTTAATCGACTGGAGAATTATCGAAAAGAGTTTATCGGCGATATCTCCCATGAACTCAAAACCCCCATTTTTGCAGTTCAGGGGTTTTTGGAAACGCTGCTTGACGGGGCCCTTGAAGATCCGCGCGTAAACCGGCAGTTTCTGTCCAAAGCGTTGAACAACGTGAATCGCCTGATGATACTGACCAAAGACCTGATGGAGATTTCCAAGCTGGAAACCGGTGAACTGCAAAGTGAATTGCAGAAAATTCCGCTTAATTCAACCATCGCCGACGTAGTTGACTCGCTGGCACCCACTGCTGCCGAAGATAACATCACCCTGAAGTTTGTTCCGGTAATGGATGAACTGAAAGTAATTGCCGACCGGAATCAGATTAAACAGGTATTGGTCAACCTGATTGAAAACGCAATCAAATACAACCGGACCGGAGGATCCGTGACCGTGGGCGTCAAGCCATACAAGCCCAATCGTGCTCGGGTGCTAATTTACGTGACCGACACCGGTTTGGGTATTGCCGCTGAAGACATACCAAGGGTAACCGAACGTTTTTTCCGGATTGATAAATCCAGGTCGAGGGAGAAGGGCGGTACCGGTCTCGGACTGTCTATTGTCAAGCACATCATTGAGGCGCATAATGAGAAACTGTTTATAGAGAGTGTTCCAAACGAGGGAACTACGTTCAGTTTTACCATGCAGGTTTCCAATCCAGAGCGATTTGAGTTTCTGCGGGATGCCATAGTTCAGCATATCTGAGCCAAAATGCCTACCTTTATCTGCTTCGCAATTACCACTTAAAACGAGAGACCATGCAATACGCAGTTATTATGGCCGGTGGCGTAGGATCCCGGTTCTGGCCCAGCAGCAGAAAGAGTAAGCCTAAACAATTTTTGAATCTAATCGGAAAACGATCCATGATTCAGGAAACTGTTGACCGAATAGCGCCGATGATTCCGCCTGAGCGTATTCTGGTGGTAACCAATGACAGCTACATCTCCCTGGTTAAAGAGCAGCTGCCCGATATACCCGCTGAAAACATTATTGGTGAACCTGTTGCCCGTAATACCGCTCCCTGTGTTGCCATTGCTGCAGCCATTCTGAATAAGCGCGACCCGGATGCAACCATGATTGTGCTTCCGGCCGATCACTACATTACCAAACCCGAAAAATTCAGGGGTATTTTGCAGGCGGGTGTTGAGGTTGCCGAGGCCGGACCTAACCTGGTCACCATCGGTATCACACCACATCGGCCGGAAACGGGTTACGGCTACATCCAGATGAATGAAAAACCCTCCTTTGATGGCACAAACCCCGTTCATGAAGTAAAAACATTTGCCGAAAAACCGGATCTCAAAACCGCTGTCAGCTTTTTGGAATCGGGTGACTTCCTGTGGAACAGCGGCATGTTCATCTGGTCGGCCAGAACAATTCTGGATCAGTTTTATACCCATCTGCCGGCTATTCACCGCGAAATTGAAGCCTTTGACGCCGCGTCCGACCGCGACCTGACCAAAGCGATAAACACCTTCTACCACGGGGTAATGTCCATCTCCATTGATTACGGCATTATGGAAAAGGCTGAAACTGTTTTTGTAGTGCCCGGTGAATTTGGATGGAGCGATGTGGGCAGCTGGATGGCGGTCTACGAGCTGGGTGAGAAAGCCGAAAATGGTAACGTGGCAGCCGATAAGAACGTCATTTATCAGAGCTCGGAAAACTGCATGGTCCGTATGCACAGCGATAAGGTAGTTGCTGTAGTAGGGCTTCAGGGGGTTGCCGTTGTGGAAACGGAAGACACGCTGCTGGTCTGCCGGCTGGATAAGGCCCAGGAGGTGAAATCGGTGGTGGATCAGCTGGATGAACTTGATTTAAGTACGTTCAAGTAACAGCGAGCCCCTCGCAGGACCGACTGAGCAGACCGTATGGCTGAATTTCAGGGGATGTTCACTACCTGCTGGTCGAAGGCCAGTTTAATGTGCGGAGGGAGTTTTTCCTGGATGGCAGCATGGCGCACTTCTGAATTCATGTGAACAAAGTACACCTCGGGAATTCCGATGCGTTCCGCCAATGCCACTGCCTGCGGTACAGTGAAATGCGTAGGGTGATCGGGCTCCCATCGCAATGCATTGAGCACCAAAACACTGGACCCCTTTATGAGAGAAAGGGTCTCGTCTGATATATAGTTGGCATCGGTGACGTAAGAGAGGTTGTTTATCCGGTATCCGTACACCTCAAGAGTTCCGTGCATTACCGGTAATGGTGTAATGGTACAATCGTTAAACTGAAACGGTTGCGAAGATGTTTTTATATCAATATTGACTGAACCCGGTGTTTTGTCGGGACCAAACATATACTCAAACCGCCTGATAATTGAACTTCTGCAGCTGGGGGTTGTCACAACGGGGATGGTCTGCTTCTGCACATAATTGAACGGGCGAAGGTCATCCAGCCCGGCAATATGATCGGTGTGTTCATGCGTTATAAGCAGTAAATCGATACGGCGCATCCCGCTGCGCAGCGACTGAAGCCTGAATTCCGGTCCCGCATCAATCAGAATGGAGGTTTCATCGGTTTGAACCCATGCCGAGGTACGCCAGCGTATGTCTCGCGCATCTCCGCTGGGATGCTCGTTGCCGAAGCCGCCTGCTACGGGAACTCCCATGGATGTACCGGTTCCTAAAAAGGTTAGCTTCATCAAGATTATTCGTCGTTAAATTCCAGCTCCGGATCTTTCCTGGGCGACTGCAGGTTCCAGATTTTCTCCAGTTCTTTCCTGACTGCCGGCTTAATGAAGAAATCGTCGTGGTTATGCTCTTCTATAAAGCGTGCAAGGAGTCCGAGGTGTACCTCGGCGGGCTGGTTTTTGTTGAGCACGATAAGTTTGTCACCATCGAGCACGCAGTTTGCACCCCTGAAATTTCCGCGCTCTTTACGCAGGCGATACCCCATCTGAGCGATAATTTCCTCAAATTCCAGTAAAAGCTTTTCGGGTTTCATGGATGAAAATCGTTATTTGTTACAAATATAGGCATTTCCGTGCGGCTGGTGCGGATAAAATAGCAGGTATGTAACGGCCGGCCCGGCATAGGGTTGCCGCCCCGCTGTTTGATCATGGATTCCATCCCACCGTTTAAACGTTCCCTTCACGAACTCCGGCCCACGGGAATTGTCGGTTAGCTTATTTAGAACGTAATACCCAGAACTACATTTTGATAAACACTGCGGTAATTGAAACGATCTTCCTCCAGCCGGTAACGGCGTGTTTCGATATCAAACCCCAGCAAAATACCCACCTGACCGAAAATACGGTCGAAGTACAGCCGGTTGGTCAGTTCCAGCCCGTTGGCGCTTCCGCTGGACAAACCATAACCCGTTATTGAAAATCCATAACTGCCCGTAGCCTCCACCATGAATCGCGAGCGTTGTGATAACTGTGCGTTCATCTGTAAGCCACTTTTCAGACCAAAATTGTTTTGCCTGAATTCATCGGTGTTATTGATTACACGTTGATTTCGCACCAGGACATACTCCGTTGACAAGGAAAGCGGGATAATAAGGTTCAGCGAAGTACCTGGCAGTACCACAAATCCGCTGTTGATGGAGGCACCCAATTCAGAGAATACATTATCACGGGGACCAATCCCCCTGCCATAGATTCCATAAATGCTGAATGCAGCAAGATCCAGCCGGACATGTGCGAGGGGAGCACTGAAAGAGTAATCTTCATCAGCGGCAAGCAGTCCGTCCGGACCCCGATAACGGAAGTCTACAAAAGAAACACCCGCAGAGACGCTTGATTCAGGGATGGTAATCCGGTCGGGTTGCGACTGAACCGAAAACATCTGTGCTGAAGCCTGCACAGGCAGGAGTAATCCGGCAGCTAAAAGCAGGCAATAGAATGCTTTCGACATACAGAATAGGGTAAAGGGAACGTTTTTTGGCATAATTTGTTTGTATGTAACCGAATCATAAACCTGACTCAGAATATATGAAAGTCATTGTAACACTTTTCACTGTACTAGCATTCATGGCAACACCAACATCCGACACCGCCAATAATCTTCATGATTTTTCCGTGCAAGACATACGGGGGAACGAAGTAGATCTCTCCGCCTATGCCGGCCAGGTAGTCATGGTTGTCAATACCGCTTCTAAATGCGGGTTTACCGGACAGTATGAAGACTTACAATCACTTTACAGTGAATACAAAGATCGCGGACTGGTAATTCTTGGTTTTCCATCCGGGAATTTTGCCGGGCAGGAGTTTGAGTCGGAAGAAGAGGTTGCTCAGTTCTGCCAGGCTAATTACGGTGTTGAGTTTCCGATGTTTTCCATCACCGAAGTCAAAGGCTCGCAACAACATCCCCTGTTTTCCTATTTAACCTCCGCTGAAAATCAGGATTTCACCGGTGATATCAACTGGAACTTTGAGAAATTCATTGTTGATAAGGATGGAGAGCTTGTAAGAAGATTTCGCTCCAGAACCACGCCAAAAAGTGATGAAATTTTACAAACATTAGAAACTTTACTGGCGCAATAGCAGTTATTCCTTTCATATTTATCCCATCACCATCCACTACAAAGGATTGCATCTGACCGGTGCTATCCTTTTTTTTTGCTCAAAAACCGGGCATACCCGGACCGGGGATTGCAGCGTACCGCTGATTTCAATTCATCAAATGTGATTTCAGCAGAAATCGCGGAATCGTAACTTTCAGGGTGTTACCGTCATCTTTCTGCATCAGATAGTACCCTTCCATGCTGCCCTCGAAGGACTTCAATACGCAGTAGCTGTTGTAGCTGTGCGATGAGCCCGGCTTGATAAGCGGTTGCTTGCCAACCACACCATCTCCGTGCACCTCATGCGTTTCCCCGTTGGAATCATTAATGTACCATTGTCGGCGCATCAGCTGAACCGATTCAAGGCCCATGTTTTCGATGGTGATATAGTAGGAAAAGACGTACCTGCCCGTAACCAGATCAGATTCCTGCTCAATAAAAACAGGTTTGACTATTACTCGTATATCGTGCGTTATTTCGGCAAATATCATAGCATCCCGGATAAAGTTGGAAGTGCGTGCGCAGGGGTATAGTAATGCTTATCGGACAAAAAGTCGAAAATTATTGCGACTTTATTCCAATGCTTCCCCTCAGCAACCATCGGCAGCTGCGGGATGGTAATCTGCTATCACCCGGTCGGTGGGCAGGCGAAATCACAAATTATTTGTGCAGGCGCGTTTTCTTGCACAAAACCGCCCGGTCTACCGGTAAATAGTTGCCTGTCAACAGGCTGGGTTATTGGCACGCAACAACATAAAACGCGCACACTTCTTATTACCCGTGCGGCACACCGCATGCACATTTTACCCCCTCAACCGAAGCGGCAGCCGTACCATCATATCCCAAAATAGGTGAGAGCCAACGTTCCAGCTCATCCAACGGCATCCCTTTTCGGATGTGATAATCACGGACCTGGTCCCGGTCGATGTCGCCCAGGCGGAAGTAAGCGGCCTCCGGATGTGCAAAATACAATCCGCACACTGACGCGGCCGGATTCATGGCCATACTCTCCGTCAGCGTAATGCCGGTTATTTCAGTGGCATTCAGCAGGTCGAACAGCGCGGGTTTCTCACTATGATCAGGGTTGGCAGGATAGCCCGGTGCCGGACGTATGCCCCTGTACCCTTCTCTGATTAACGCCTCATTGGTCAGCTTCTCCGTGGGAGCGTAACCCCAGATGGACGTTCGCACCCGCTCATGCAAATACTCCGCAAAGGCTTCAGCAAGGCGGTCGGCCAGGGCTTTCACCATGATAGCGCTGTAGTCGTCATGGTCGCGGGCAAATTCGTCTAGCATTTTCTCAATACCAAGGCCCGTAGTTACCGCAAATCCCCCTATATAATCGTCTTTTCCGCTGCTGACCGGTGCAATGTAATCGGCCAGCGACCGGTTTGGCTGTCCTTCCCTTTTTTCCGTCTGCTGCCGAAGCATGTGAAGGGTTGTCCGAATGGATGTTCGTGATTCATCGGTGTACACATGGATGTCATCCCCGTCAGCGTTTGCGGGAAAAATACCGCATACACCTTTTGCAGTGAGTACGTTTTCGTTAATCACACGATCCAGCAGACGGTTGGCATCGTCAAAGACCTTCCGGGCTTCGGTACCTATGGTTTTATCTTCGAGTATGGCCGGATATTTACCAGTCAGCTGCCAGGTGATGAAAAAGGGCGTCCAGTCTATATACGGGCGAAGCGTTGCCAGAGGGAGGTCTTCTACTATGGTGAGTCCCGGCTTCAGCGGTACATCGGGCCGGAAGGTATTCCAGTCTATTTTTTGACTGTTTGCACGGGCTTTTTCAAGGGGAATCATCCGACGGGTCTGTTTTCTTCTGCTGTGGTCATCCCGTACCTGATCATATTCTGCGAGAATCTCCGCCGCATAACGTTCGCGGGTATCATCGGAAATCAGCTTGCTCACCACAGGGACACTGCGGGATGCATCCAGAACATGTACCGTGGTTCCGCTGTATTCAGGAGCAATTTTTACGGCAGTATGAACCCGTGAAGTAGTTGCCCCGCCGATAAGCAGCGGCAGTTTCAGCCCCTGACGTTCCATTTCTCTGGCGAAATCCACCATTTCGTCGAGCGATGGGGTTATCAGGCCGCTTAGACCGATGACATCGACCTTATGCTCTCTGGCTGCGTCAATAATTTTATCGCGCGGCACCATTACACCCAGATCAATTACCTCGTAATTATTACAGGCGAGCACAACACCCACAATGTTCTTGCCGATGTCATGTACATCACCTTTGACGGTGGCCAGAAGCACCTTGGCTTGCGGACGGGTATCTTTATTCCGGGCTTTTTCAGCTTCGATGTAGGGAATGAGGTAGGCAACGGCCTTTTTCATTACGCGGGCACTTTTCACAACCTGCGGCAGAAACATTTTTCCTGCTCCGAACAGGTCGCCAACCACGTTCATGCCATCCATCAAAGGACCTTCAATGACATGGAGGGGTTCATCGGCCAGCAGGCGGGCTTCTTCGGTGTCCGCCTCGATATGATCCACAATGCCCTTAACCAATGCATGGGCAAGCCGTTCGTTAACAGGCAGACTCCGCCAGGTATCTACCTTCGCTTCGGCCCGGCCAGTTTGTTTGACCGACTCCGCGAAGTCAATAAGTCGTTCGGTTGCGTCATTCCGTCGATTAAGTAATACGTCTTCAACAAGTTCAAGCAGTTCGGGATCGATTTCGTCATATACTTCAATCTGACCCGCATTTACAATGCCCATATCGAGTCCGGCACGAATGGCATGGTACAGAAATGCTGTATGCATGGCTTCACGTACCGTGTTGTTGCCACGGAACGAAAACGAAATATTGCTGACGCCACCACTGACTTTAGCCAGAGAGAGATTGGCCTTTATCCATTCCGTAGCCCTGATGAAATCAACGGCGTAGTTGTTGTGCTCCTCAATGCCGGTAGCAACCGTGAGGATATTCGGATCAAAAATGATGTCCTGGGGCGGAAAGCCTATCTGCTCGGTGAGGATGTGGTAGGCACGCTGGCAAATTTCAATCCGTCGTTCAAAGGAATCGGCCTGACCCTGCTCGTCAAAAGCCATTACTATCACCGCGGCCCCGTATTTTCGTACGATGCGGGCCTGGTGAATAAAGGCTTCTTCGCCTTCTTTAAGCGATATGGAGTTGACCACACACTTACCCTGTATGCACTTCAGTCCGGCCTCCAGTACCGACCACTTCGAGGAGTCAATCATGATGGGAACCCTGCTTATGTCCGGCTCAGCGGCAAGCAGGTTCAGGAAGCGGACCATAGCCGCCCGGGAGTCGAGCATCCCCTCATCCATGTTGATATCGATGATCTGCGCACCGTTTTCCACTTGCTGCCGGGCTACACGGAGGGCTCCGTCAAAGTCGTCGTTAAGGATAAGATTGGCAAAAACCTTGGAACCGGTTACGTTGGTCCGCTCACCAACGTTGATGAAGTTCGTTTCAGGACGAACAACCAGAGGCTCCAGCCCGCTCAGGCGCAGATAGGGCTCGGTATCCGGTAACTGCCGGGGTGGCATATCGGCAACACTTTCGGCAATAGCCTTAATATGCTCCGGACGGGTTCCGCAACAACCTCCAACAATATTCAGAAATCCTGATTGTCCGTAGTCTCGCGTCTGCTCGGCCATGAACTCGGGTGATTCGTCGTATCCACCAAATTCATTGGGTAATCCGGCGTTCGGATAAAGACTCACATAGCAGGTTGCCACCCTTGAAAGTTCCTGAATAAATGGCCGCATCTGCTTGGACCCCAACGCACAATTAAGGCCTACACTCAATAAATTAGGCATGTGCGAAACCGATATCCAGAAGGCTTCTGTGGTTTGTCCGGATAGGGTCCGGCCACTGGCATCCACAATGGTGCCCGATATCATTACCGGTAAATCGGTGCCCGACTCCTGAATGGCATAAAGGGCCGCCTTGGCATTAAGCGTATCGAATACGGTTTCAACCAATATGAGGTCAACGCCACCATCAATGAGTCCCCGGATTTGCTCCCGATAGGCACCGGCTACTTCATCAAACGTGACTGCCCGGTAACCCGGGTCGTTCACATCAGGCGATAGCGACAACGTCCGGTTTGTCGGACCAATAGCTCCTGCCACAAAACGGGGTTTAGCAGGATTGTTCGCCGTAATGGCATCGGCAGCCTCGCGTGCAAGTCGGGCGGAAGCAACGTTCAGTTCGTAGGTGAGCTCAACCTGATTGTAGTCGGCCAGCGAAATCGGATTCGCGTTGAAGGTGTTGGTCTCAAGGATATCGGCGCCGGACTCCAGAAAACTGGTGTGGATTTCGCGGATAATATCGGGCTGTGTCAGGCTCAGCAGATCGTTGTTTCCCTTCAGATCAGAGGCATGGTCACGGAATCGATCGCCCCGGTAGTCTGCTTCGGTCAGGTTGTACGACTGTATCATGGTTCCCATCGCTCCATCGATAACCAGAATACGTTTTTCCAGTTCGCTGACAATGGGATGACGATTAT
Source organism: Bacteroidetes bacterium HLUCCA01 (assembly GCA_001314545.1). GTDB lineage: Bacteria > Bacteroidota > Rhodothermia > Balneolales > HLUCCA01 > HLUCCA01. The sequence goes on along the minus strand of LIHN01000004.1, from coordinate 191,368 downwards.
TTTGCATTCGCTTAAAATTCTGGTAGCTGCGTGCCGTTACGTTTAGTTAAAACACTAAAAATACCGAATTTCCGTGGTTTTTTAATTGCGAATGGCATCCATAAGGAACATGGGCGGAATGTTCAGCAAGTAGGAGTCCGTATCGATGTTGCCAAAAATTTCTTCAATCAGGTCTTTCATCATCCAGGAGGCCTGATAAACCAGGAAACGACCTTCAGGCCGGATATTGTCGTATGTTTTCAGCACAATTTCACGGCGCAGACCGGCGTCAAAGAAGGAAAAGGGGATTCCGGACAAGATATAGTCCGCTGCCGGTAAACCGATGTCATTGCGCACTTCCGATACACGGGCCGCACTTTCAGTAGAAACCGCTAAGCGGAGATCATTATGTTTTTCCAGAAGTTCCGCCAGGTCCGGGTTGGTTTCAAAAGCCAATAACCTGGATCCCGGCGTCATTCTTTTCAATAGTTCAAAGGTAAAAACTCCGGTTCCGGCCCCGTACTCAATGACAGTCAGATCGCGGTCAAAGCGCATCCGGTCGCAGATCTGATTAACAACATGCGAAGAAGTGGGCGTTACCGAGGCCACGTTGCGGTCTTTGATGAAACTTTTCACGTAGGCCACGGTGTGGTCCAGAGCCGAGGGGTTTTCCTTAGACGTTACCTTCTTCTTTTTAGCCATTGATTTCCTTTTTCAGTTTTTCAATCTGGTCGCGAATTCGGGCGGCTTCTTCAAATTCAAGATTCCGGGCAGCCGTCATCATGGCTTCCTGCAGATAGTCGAGGAATTTCTCTTTACTGTCAAAAATCACCTCTTTCATCGCCGGATTGGCCTTGTAGTGGATGCCGTCATCGGCCGCCTGAATGACCTCGATCGACTGCCCTCCCTGCAAGTATTCATCGTCAAAACTAACGGCTTTATTGGATATCAAATGCGGATCCACCAGAGGTTTAAGCTCTTTGGATATCGTCTGAGGCGTAATGCCATGTTCTTTGTTATACTCTCGCTGCAACTCCCGCCTGCGGTTGGTCTCATCGATAACCTTTTTCATACTGGGCGTAATCTTATCGGCATACATGATGACTTTGCCGTTGACGTTCCGCGCAGCCCGACCGGCAATCTGCATAAGCGAGGTTTCCGAGCGCAGAAACCCCTCTTTATCGGCATCCAGAATTCCCACCAGACCCAGTTCAGGTATGTCGATGCCCTCCCGTAGCAGGTTAATCCCCACAAGCACGTCAAAGTCGCCCCGACGGTAGCGATATAGCACCTCAATTCGTTCAATGGCGTCCAGTTCGCTATGCATATAGGCGGCACGAATCCCCAGGTTTTTAAGGTATTCGGCCAGTTCTTCACTCATTCGCTTGGTCAGGGTCAGTACCAGAATACGTTGCTGCATGGCAATACGCTGGCGAATTTCCTCAATGAGATCATCAATCTGATTGGCGAGGGGGCGAACATCAATTTCCGGCTCCATGAGTCCAGTGGGACGGATAATCTGTTCTACAAAGATCCCTTCGGACTGTTCCATTTCAAAGTCGGAAGGGGTGGCACTGACGTAAATGACCTGGTTAATCATGGTTTGCCACTCTTCAAAGGTAAGCGGACGGTTATCCAGGGCAGACGGCAGTCGGAAGCCATGCTCAACCAGTGCCATTTTCCTGGACCGGTCGCCGCCATACATGGCCCCAATCTGCGGAACCGTCTGATGGCTTTCATCGACGACCAGCAGATAATCCTCCGGGAAATAATCCATCAGGCAGTACGGTCGCTCACCGGGCTTTCTGCCGGCCAGATAACGGGAGTAATTTTCAATACCGGAACAGTATCCGATTTCCTGGATCATATCCAGGTCGAAGTGCGTGCGCTGCTCAAGGCGGTGGGCCTCCAGAAACTTATCTTCCGAACGGAGTACATCCAGTCGCCAGACAAGTTCATCCCGGATGTGATTGATTGCCTCTGAAAGCCGCTCTTTACTGGTCACGTAATGCGAGGCGGGATAGATGACAAACTGATTGATTTTTTCCAGCACTTTGCCCGTATCGGGGTCAATCAGCGCCAGCTCTTCAATTTCATCACCCCAGAAGGTTATACGCAGCCCCTGTTCACTGTAGGCGGGATAAACATCCACTACATCGCCGCGAACCCGGAAGACCGCCCGTTTGAATTCGAGGTCGTTGCGGGTGTAATGGAGTTCCACCAGGTCGTAGAGCAGGGTGTTTCGGGGGATATTCATCCCCTTGTTTAAATTGATGATGAGTTTGGCATACTCACTGGGACTCCCGATTCCGTAAATACAGCTCACCGATGAAACAATGATGACATCCTGCCGCCCGGAAAGCAGCGAGCTGGTTGCCCTGAGCCGCAATCGCTGGATTTCATCATTGATGGACAGATCCTTTTCGATGTACTTGTCCTGCGAAATGATGTAGGCCTCCGGCTGGTAGTAGTCGTAATACGAAATAAAAAACTCCACACAGTTATTGGGAAAAAAATCGCTCAGTTCCCGGTAAAGCTGTGCAGCCAGTGTTTTGTTATGGCTCATCACGAGGGTTGGCTTCCGGTTCTGTTCAATTACCGAGGCAATAGTGCGGGTTTTTCCGGATCCGGTTATACCCAGCAGGGTTTGATGCTTATCACCCCGGCGGAGGCCGGCCGTGAGATCCTGGATAGCCCTGGGTTGATCTCCGGCAGGTTTGAAAGGGGAAATAAGTTCAAAATCAGACATAAACGGGGGTTGGAAATGGGATTTTATGTAACTTGACGCTTTGCCAAAATCGTTTCTACACCCTAGTAAAATAACGCTAATCATGCCAAAATCTGAGCAATCTTTGTCCGTGTTTCGTGAACGGATAGACGAAATTGATGAACAGATACTGGATTTACTCCGTGAACGCAGTGAGGTAGTCAAGGGCGTATTGCTCACCAAAATCGAAAAAAAACTGCCCATTTATGTTGCCGGCAGAGAGGCGAATAAAATTCAGTCGTTCCGGGAAATGGCCATCAAGCGGGATATGGATCCGGATTGGGCCGAGGACTTCCTGCGTATGATTATGAGCTCATCGCGCGCCAGCCAATCGGCCAGCGAGTTTCCAAGCGCCACCGCTTCCTCCAAAACCGTACTGATTATTGGCGGGGGCGGCGGAATGGGGGTTCAATACAGCAACCTGTTCAGTGCCAGCGGACATCAGGTTCGGATACTGGACAAAAATGACTGGCACCGGGCAGAAGACCTGTTCCGTGCCGTTGATCTGGTTATTGTTTCGGTGCCCATCAACCTGACCCAGGCGGTAATCCGAAAAGCCGCTCCCTTCATGCCAGACTACGCTGTTTTAGCCGATTTTACCAGTAATAAGAAAGACGCGCTTCGGGCGATGGTAGATGCACACCCCGGTCCGGTTGTAGGACTTCACCCCATGCACGGCCCCGACCTTCAGAACCTCTCCAAGCAGTTGATGATCTACTCACACGGCCGCGATGAAGATGCCTGCACCTGGGTACTCAACCAATTTCAGCTATGGGGCATGCGCCTGCTTCAGGTTGATCCCGACCGGCACGACCGCGTAATGCACATGGTTCAGGGTCTTCGTCACTTTGTTGCCCTCCTCCACGGCTCATTTATGAAAGATTTCGATCTTAAACCGGAGGAAATCCTGCATTTTTCTTCACCGATTTACCGGGCAGAGCTCATGATGACCGGTCGAATCTTTGCCCAGGATGCGGAGCTCTACGCTGATATTGTTTTTGCCAACGAAGAACGGCGTCAACTGCTGCTCCAATTTATGGATCACCACAGCAGATTAGCCGACATGGTTCGGAAGGGCGACAAAAAAGCCTTCGTGGAAGAGTTCGAAAACATCACCGGATTTTTCGGTGAGTTTGCCGAAACGGCGCTGGAAGAAAGCAGCTATCTTATCAACCGCCTGGCCGACCGCTTCGCGTAAGCAAACAGCAGCCAGGCTACGCTACTGATGCAACGGGTACAGGCCGTACCACAATGCCAAAAGTTGCCATGGTTTCATTCTGAGCAGACAGCACGTACCTTCCACGATTCGGGAAACGTTTCGGGAAACCCACACAGCCTGCGGGGCGGGTTTCATACCGTACCTCAAATATCGTAGGTAACGGTTACCGGCGCGTGGTCTGACAAGTTCAGCTCCCGCTCAATAACCGCTTCAATCCGCGCATCTGCGAGGGCATCATTGGCAAGGTGGTAATCAATACGCCATCCCTTATTGTTACCCTTGGCTCCGGCTCTGTACGTCCACCAGCTATATAAATCAGCCACTCCGGGATGGTGCTCACGATAAACATCACGAAGTCCGTGCTGATCAAGCATCAAACTTACCCAGGCTCGCTCCTCGGGTAAAAAACCGGAGGTTTTCTTATTGGCCACCGGATTATGAATATCGATTTCGGTGTGCGCAATATTGAAATCGCCGCAAAAAACAAACGGCTTCCCGGTTGAATGTGCCACCTGTACAAAGGCCGTAAATTCTTCGAGAAACTGCATTTTCAGGGATTGTCGGACATCACCCGTCGTACCGCTGGGAGCATAAATGGAAAACACATCCACCCCTTTGATACGGGCCCTTACAACACGCCCTTCGGCATCAACCCATTCCGAACCCATGCCAACGTGTACTTCTTCCGGTTCCGCTTTACTTAAAATGGCTACTCCGGAATAACCTTTTTTCTGTGCCGGATGGTAAATCTGGTGGTACCCGAGGTGGCTAATTTCTTCGGGAATCTGGGATTCATCGGCTTTAATCTCCTGCAGACAGATTACATCCGGTTGACTAGCTAAAATCCAGTCTGCCAGCCCCTTTCGTTGGGCAGCCCGTATACCGTTTACGTTATAGCTTGAAATTTTTAGCAATTCAGTTACTGATTTTGGATGTTGCCTGGTTCAAAACATGATCAATAACCTCGTAGGAGATGTCGGCAAACCAGGTGCCTGCATCCGACTCATAAAACGATACATAGGCTTCAAGGTCTTCATCGGAAACATCACGGTAGGTGTACAGGTTCACTGCGAGGGTGATATTGGAATAAACAGGCAGAAGTTCATTCATGATACTGGTACGGATAGCCGGCATGCGTTCGTCCTTAATTTTATTTTCTTCGTCCATGTATTCTGACATTATCCCGATGAGCGACAAGTACATATCGGTTATGACCGAGACCAGGTAGTAGGTAGCTGAGGTGCTGGATTCAAGCCGTTCAACCAGTTGGAGCCTGCGTTCATCAGGCATGTTTTCCTGCAAGCTTTGAAAATAAGCCTCTCGCTCCTGAAAGGTGCTTTCGTCATTCGACTCGGTTTCCAGATCATTCATCCGCCGGGTAAGCTCTGAGTTGAGCCAGGCATTGATTTCAGTGATGTAATCCCCATCGGCATGCTCAATAAGGTAGATTCGGGCGTTTTGCACCAGGCTGTCTGCCAGAAAGGTGTTGCGAATTTCAGCATATACCGCCTCGTGGTAGCGTTCATCCAGCAAATCTTGTTCATCTGTGAATTGCTGGGCTATGATTTCCGGCAGATCACGTACTTGCTGTTCGAGCCCGGATAGACGAAAGAAGGTGTCAACAGGGTCTTCCCCGGGGGCTGGTTGAGCACTGACAGCCGGGGAAGCAAACAGGCAGAGCAGCAGAACAGGTACCACGCGTAAATGCATGCCTCAGGACCCCTTTATACGGGCAAATTTTCGCTTGCCCACTTTCAGCACGAAGTCGGTACCCGGCTGTATGGTTATTTCCGTGTTAATATCTTCAACCGTATCTCCATCCATTGAAACGCCACCCTGTTGAATCAACCGGCGGGCTTCTCCGTTGCTTGGTGCGAATTTGATGGATGAAATCAACTGGATGAGGCGGATGGTTTCACCTGTAGAAAAGGTGAACTCAGGGATATCATCCGGTATCTCCTTCTTGATGACGGTTTGTTCGAAGTGATCTCGTGCTTTCAGGGCGGCTTCGCGACCGTAATATAGTGCTGTTATGGCCAGGGCGAGATCATGTTTGGCATTGCGGGGATCGGTTTCCGCCTTTTGTTTAACGGCTGGCAACGTGTCAAGAGGTGCGTCTGTTACCAGTTCAAAGTAGTCGTAAATGAGATGGTCAGGTATGGAGAGGGATTTTCCGTACATGTTGTTCGCATCCTCGTCCAGACCGATATAGTTATCGTACGATTTGCTCATTTTGTTGGTGCCGTCGGTGCCAACCAGCAGGGGCATCATCAGGCAGACCTGGGGCTCCTGCCCGTCTTCTCGTTGCAGTTGCCTGCCTACCAGCAAATTGAATTTCTGGTCGGATCCGCCCAGTTCAACGTCGGATCTGAGATAGACCGAGTCCTGGCCCTGAGCCAGTGGATACAGAAATTCATGCAGGGAGATAGGCTCGTTACTTTCGTAGCGTTTGGTGAAATCATCGCGCTCAATCATGCGGGCAACGGTGAATTTGGATGCGAGACGAATCACATCTTCAAATTTCATCGTACCCAGCCAGTCGGCGTTGTAAACGATTTCAGTTTTAGCAGCATCCAATATTTTGGAGGCCTGCTCAAAGTAGGTTTTCCCGTTCTCGCGCACTTCTTCTTTGGTCAGGGAGGGACGGGTCTTGTTGGCCCCGGACGGGTCGCCGATCATACCGGTGAAGTCGCCGATAATAAGAATGCAATGGTGCCCCAGATCCTGAAACTGACGCATTTTGCGCAGTATAACGGAATGCCCCAGGTGAAGGTCGGGTCGGGTAGGGTCACATCCCAATTTAATCCGCAATGGGGTGTTGGTCTTGAATGAGCGCTCCAGCTTCTGTACAAGCTCTTCTTCAGGGACTATTTCAACGGTTCCACGCTTGATAATTTCCAGTTGTTCCTGGACGGGTAAAAACGCCATAAATACTTATTCTTCCGATTCTGTAAAGGGTTTAAATTTTTCTAGAAATTGGCCTGCCTGATCGGCAAAGTCATCCACACCCGGATAAACTACCGCAATGGCATTGTATGTGGCCGGTGCTACAGGGAGCACAATACTATAAAGAAAGGAATCGTCGCGGGTTTGTTGATCAGGTAAATTAAATCCGGCAAGAAGCACGAAAATCACAGAAAAAACCAGGGTACCCTTAAACGTACTGAATGCTGCTCCGGCCAGCATATTAAACGTTGACAGAAAGGCTACTTTTATAATGGAGTTCACCACTTTAATGATCAGCTGGACCAACAGGACAAAAATCAGATAAATAATCAGAAATGCGACGAGGGGAACGCCCGGTCCATGCCAGCTGAAATAATTTGATATGGCCTGCCCCAATTGCTCCATGTACGTAAAAGCCAGAAATATGGCTGCTATTTGCCCGACGAGGGATATGATTTCGTGTGCGAAACCATTTTTCATGCCCTTGATGAACATGGCAGCAAGGGGAACTGCAACGATCAGGTCGACCAAATTAAACGGCATGGCAGACGGGATTTAGGATTAAGGGTAAAACGGAAGGATTCTTCTTTTCGATATCAGTTTATCGGTATGATTTATCCTGCTGTAAATTATCAGGACAAAAATTCACGAACAATACGATTTACAAGGGCGCCATCGGCCTTACCTTTTACTTTTGGCATGAGTGCACCCATCAATTTACCCATATCGGAAGGCGATGAAGCACCTACCGAGACCGCCGTTTGTTGCACAAGATCTTTAATTTCGTTTTCATCCATCATTTTAGGCAAGTACGACTCAATGATCTGCAGTTCATAGCGTTCGGTAGCTGCGAGGTCTTCCCTGCCGGCCTTTTCATATTGATCGAGGGAGTCGCGACGCTGTTTTGCCGCTTTCATAAGCACCTGAACCACCTCTTCTTCCTTGAGTTCAACGGCACCACCGCCGGTTCGCATGCTGATTTCCTTTTCCTGAAAATTTGCCTTCAGGGATCGCAGTACGGTGGCTTTATCGGCATCGCGCGACTTCATTGCGCTGGTGAGGTCGTTCAGAACTTGTTGGTATGTACTCATAATCAGATTTTTTAACGTGTTGAACTTCCGGGTTGAGGGCAAAAAAAAAGGTCGCACCAAGTGCGACCTTCTACATAACAAATTACGCTACGCAAAGCGATATGTCAGAGCGCACGGTTTATTTATTGGCGCTGATAAAATCGTTCACTTTGTCAACGTCAATAGTAGCCTCACGGTAGGTAATGGTACCTTTGGGCGACTTCTCCGAGACAATCACTTTTGCCATTTTTCGCTGAGCCAGCTTGGCGGCAAGTACTTTATCACCAAATGTCTGCTTCTTAGCCATGATTTAACCTGCTTTATTTAATTTCTTTGTGAACCGTATGCTTGCGAAGTACCGGATTGTACTTGCGAAGCTCTAACCGGCTGGTGGTGTTTCTACGATTCTTCATCGTTACATAGCGGGATGTACCCGGTTTTTCGGTGCACTCCAGGATAACCTGAATGCGGACGCCTTTAGCCTTTGCCATATCAGATTACTCCTTTTCTGATCGTTCCGGCAGCTTCTGCTTCCTTAATAACCGCAGAAATACCATTCTTGTTAATCGTGCGAAGCGTCTTGGCCGTTACCTTGAGCGTCACCCACCGGTCTTCTTCAGGAATATAAAAACGCTTCTTCTGAAGATTCAGGTGAAAACGATGCTTCGTCTTGTTGTTAGCATGTGAAGATCGGTAGCCGTTCAACGCCTTGGCTCCCGTTAAATCGTCTCTGCGTGCCATTGTGTTCGGTTGTAAATTGTATGTGTTTTACGAAAGACTTCAAATATACGGCTAATCAGCTATTTACACAAAATTTTATACATGTTATCCACACCGCCGCAGCTCCCTTTTTTTGAAGAATAATCTGCTAATTACCACAAATACTGTTATTTTCCCCTGTCTGCCTGCAAATCAGCTCAAGGCACATCACAACCTCCCTTTGGTGAATTTGGATTGTTTACGAAAGCAAGAGGTGCGTTTACGAGCAAATCTGAACTACTAGTCAACCCTATTATCTATGTTAAATCAGAAACCGGCCGAATATAAAGCGTCGAATATTCAGGTACTTGAAGGGTTGGAAGCCGTACGAAAGCGACCTTCCATGTACATTGGTGACACCGGCCAGCGCGGTTTACACCACCTTATCAACGAAGTTGTAGACAATTCTATCGATGAAGCCCTGGCCGGCTATTGCGATTATGTCACCGTTACCATCAATGCCGACGGCTCCCTGCGTGTGGAAGATAACGGCAGGGGTATTCCCGTTGACATCCACGAAAAAGAAGGCATTCCTGCCGTTGAACTCGTTCTTACCAAACTGCACGCCGGTGGCAAGTTCGACAAAGACACCTACAAGGTTTCCGGTGGGCTCCACGGTGTAGGGGTATCCTGTGTGAACGCCCTTTCAACCCGGTTTGACGTTGAAATTCACCGCGACGGTAAAATTCATATCATGGCCTTCGAACGCGGTCATACCATTGAACAGCTCCAGATGGTCGGTGATACAGACCGGACGGGAACCATAATCACGTTCAGCCCTGATACAACCATTTTTACCCAAACGGTGGAGTTCAAATTTGATCTCATCGCAAACCGCATGCGGGAACTGGCCTTCCTGAATCCCGAAATTACCATAGAAGTAGTAGATCTGCGGGATGAAGAGGAACTGCGCGAGGTATTCCACTATGACGGCGGAGTCAAAGACTTTGTTCGATATCTGGATGAAAACCGTGAGCCCCTCATGCCAGACCCCATCCACATCTATACCGATGACGATGCCGACCTGCCTATGGCCATTGCCATACAGTACAACCGCTCGTATTCGGAAAATGTGCACTCCTATGTAAATAACATCAACACCCACGAAGGGGGCACCCATGTGTCCGGTTTCCGCAGAGCCTTAACCCGGTCGTTGAAAAATTACGGTGAACGAAACAACATTATTAAAGGCAAGCTGACCATTTCCGGTGAAGACTTCCGGGAAGGCCTCACAGCCGTTATCTCCATCAAAGTTGCAGAACCGCAATTTGAAGGTCAGACCAAAACCAAATTGGGCAACTCTGAAGTTCAAAGTCAGATTGAAATTGCCATCTATGAAAAACTGAATGAGTTCCTGGAACAAAATCCCAAAATTGCCAAGGGTATTCTTGACAAAGTAGTCCTGTCTGCAGAAGCACGCGAGGCTGCCCGTAAAGCCCGTCAGCTGGTTCAGCGTAAAGGTGCACTGACCTCGGGCGGACTACCCGGAAAGCTGGCCGACTGCTCCATCAATGATCCGGAACACACGGAGATTTATCTGGTGGAGGGCGATTCTGCCGGGGGGTCCGCCAAATCGGGTCGAAACCGAAGTTTTCAGGCTATCCTCCCGCTGCGTGGAAAAATCCTGAATGTGGAAAAAGCACGTATCAACAAAATCCTCGAGAATAACGAAATCCGCACCATTATTACGGCCCTGGGCGTTGGTGTAGGCAACGATGAAGATTTTGACGTAACCAAGCTCCGCTATCATAAGATCATTATTATGACCGATGCAGACGTTGACGGATCGCACATCCGAACCCTGCTGCTTACGTTTTTCTTCCGGTATATGCCCCAGCTTATTGAAAACGGATACATTTACATTGCCACACCACCCCTGTATAAAATCACACAGGGTAACAATATCGAGTATGCATGGGACGATGACACCCGAGATGCCATTCTTCGCAGGTTGAAGAAAAATACGACCCGGAAAATCGACCTCTCCCGGTATAAAGGACTCGGTGAGATGAATCCGGAGCAGCTTTGGGAAACTACGATGGATCCCGAAACCCGAACCCTGCAGCAAGTTACCATTGAAAGCGCCACGGCGGCCGACCGCCTTTTCTCCATTTTAATGGGCGATGCAGTTGAACCACGACGTGAATTTATTGAGCGTAATGCTAAATACGCCAAACTTGACATTTAACTCACACTGGATTTTACATGTCTGACAAGATTATACCTATTACGATTGAAAGCGAAATGCAGTCATCGTACATCGATTATTCGATGTCTGTTATCGTTTCGCGAGCCCTGCCGGACGTTCGGGATGGCCTGAAACCCGTTCACCGTCGTGCCCTCTTTGGCATGAGCGAACTGGGCATGCTTCACAACCGACCCTACAAGAAGAGTGCGCGTATTGTCGGTGAAGTCCTTGGCAAATACCACCCGCACGGCGATACTGCAGTGTATGATACCATTGTGAGAATGGTGCAGGAATTTTCACTTCGGTATCCCCTGGTTGACGGACAGGGAAACTTTGGATCGGTGGATGGGGATTCTGCAGCGGCAATGCGTTACACAGAAGTCCGCATGAAACGTATTTCAGAGGAGCTGTTATCCGATCTGAACAAAAACACGGTAGATTTTCAGCCTAACTTTGACGATACGCTGACGGAGCCGACGGTATTGCCGGCTATGGTTCCTAATCTGCTGATTAACGGCTCTTCGGGTATAGCCGTGGGTATGGCTACCAATATGGCACCGCACAACCTGGTGGAGGTTGTTAACGGAATCAATGCCTACATCGACGATAATGATATTGAAATACCGGAGCTGATGAAGTATATCACTGCTCCCGACTTTCCAACCGGCGGAATTATCTACGGTTATGAAGGCGTAAAAGACGCGTATACAACCGGTCGTGGTAAAGTAACACTTCGTGCGCTGGCTTCCGTTGAAGAACTGCGTGGAAACCGCGAACAGATTGTTGTCACGGAGCTTCCTTATCAGGTCAACAAGGCCATGCTTATTGTCAAAATTGCAGAACTCATTCAGCAGGAAAAGCTTACGGAGATTGCTGATGTTCGCGATGAGTCTGACCGGGAAGGCATGCGGCTTGTAATTATTCTGAAGCGCGGTGCTGTACCGAGCGTTGTTCTGAATCAGCTTTACAAGTACACGCAAATGCAGACCACCTTTGGCATCATTAACCTGGCCCTGGTTAAAGGTCGACCTAAGGTCATGCATATCAAAGAGTTGATCAAGCACTTCGTAGATCACCGCATCGAGGTCATCATCCGGAGAACACTTTATGATCTGGACCAGGCTGAGGCACGTGCCCATATCCTGGAGGGACTCAAAATTGCGATTGATAATCTGGATGAGGTCATCAAGACCATTCGTGCATCCAAAAACGTTCCTGAAGCCAATGATTCACTCCGTCGGAAATATGGTCTGACCGATATTCAGGCTAAAGCCATCCTGGATATGCGTCTGCAGAAGCTTACAGCACTGGAGCGTGACAAAATAGACCTTGAATACCGTGATATTCTTGATCAGATTGCGGAGTATCGTCGCATTTTGGGTAGTCGCGATGCGCAATTGCTTATTATCAAAGAGGAGCTGATTGATCTTCGTGACCGCTACGGTGATAAACGTCGTACACAGATTGTTTATTCAGCCGAGGATTTCAGTATTGAAGATATGATTGCCGATGAGGATGTGGTGGTTACCATTTCCAACACCGGCTATATCAAGCGAACACCAGTCAGCGGCTATCGAAGACAAAAACGAGGGGGAACGGGCTCACGTGGTGCTACAACCAAAGATGAGGAATATATTGAACACCTCTTTGTTGCTACCAACCACAACTACATCCTTTTCTTCACTGAAAAAGGTAAATGTTACTGGCTCAAGGTCTATGAAATACCGGAAGGTACCCGACTTAGCAGAGGCAGGGCTATTGTTAATTTGATTCAGATTGACAAAGATGACCATGTGAAAACCTTTGTACCGGTTAAAACACTTGAAGATGAAGCCTATATCAAGAACCACTTCATCATGATGGGTACCAAAAAAGGTATCGTTAAGAAAACCAGCCTGGAAGCATACAGCAGACCTCGCAGAGATGGTATAATTGCCATCAACATTGACGATGGCGATCATTTGCTTGAAGCCCGACTCACTGATGGTACCAGTACCATCATTCTGGGAGCCAAAAATGGTCGTGCGATTCGTTTCCAGGAATCTGACGTTCGCGATATGGGTCGTAACACCCGTGGAGTGCGTGGTATTAACCTGGATGAAAGCTCCGATGACGAAATGGTTGATATGGTTGTTGTGAAGAATATTCATGAAGCAACGGTTCTGGCTATTTCTGAAAATGGATACGGAAAACGTTCACAGGTACAGGATTACCGGGAGCAATCGCGTGGCGGAAAAGGTGTAATTACGATGAAGATTACCTCCAAAACCGGCAATTTGATTGCGCTTAAAGAGGTTTCTGACCACGATGATCTTATGGTCATTACGAAGAAAGGTAAGATTATCCGAATGCACTGTAAGGATATCCGGTCTATGGGTCGAAATACGCAAGGTGTACGTATCATTCGACTTACGAGTGACGACAAGATTGGCGGAGTTACCCGTGTTGTTAAAGAGGATGACGAGGATGAAACCCTCGAGCAGCTCGACAACAATCCTAACAATCCGATTGAACCCGATAGCGGTTCCGGCGGGGAACAAAGCCAGCTGGATCTTGGTGAGGAGTAACCCTCCTCTCGCTATTCCGATGTTAAAAAAAGCCGGACTGTGTTACAGTCCGGCTTTTTTTCTTGTATGATACGGTCGTTTTTTACGTTTACGCTTGAATTACTAATGACCTGAGCTAGGGGTTCTTAACCAATCCCTATAATTAAGCTCTCATTTTTTCGAGTAAACGATTTCGCATGTCTTTCAGATCTTCTGGTTCTGTGATTTCTATGGCCGTTCCAAACCGAAGGAGCCACTCATTCAGGTAGTCCAGGTTATCAAACTCCATCGTAACTACTATTCTATTGTCTATCGTATTGTGGCTCAATATAATAGCAGGACAGCTCTTCCGGAATTCATTCCATTTTTCTGCCGCAAGATGAAGTTTTATTTGCGTTCCTACGCTGTCATTGCGGTATATCAATTCGTCGTTAGTATATGTTTTTTCTAGACTTAATCCTGGTCCCAGCGGTATTTCCAAGTCGACTATCTTTTCCAGCCTGAAACTGCGTACAGCATCGTCTTTGCCGGAATATCCAATTACATTCCAGTGATCCGAATAGTACACCACAATCAGGGGCTTGAGTATTCGTTCTTTGTTTTCGTACGTAAATGTCACTGTTTTATGCTGCGCTATGGCATTGGCCAGTGTATACCAGTTCCCGGATGATTTGCTTACTGCTATAGAACGCGTGTAGGGATCAAGGATTACCTTTTCGCTGAGCACATCCATCAGTTGTTTAATTTCAACTGGCACAACGGATTTTATCTTCAATTCTACCGCTCTGGCATCGTCTACCATTTCCTTGTCAATCTGGCTTTTTACGAAGTTCAAACCCACCATAACCGTTGCTACCTCTCTTGGATTGAACATCAATGGAGGTATATTGTAACCCTTCATAATACCATAACCGATTCCCTCCTCGTAGGTGAGTGGAACTTCGGTGTTCTGGAGTAACCGAAGGTCTCTGAATATGGTCCTCCTGCTTACGTCAAAATATTCAGCCAGATAGTCAATGGTAATGTTTCTGGTCCTTGACTGCAGCAAAAGAAGGATCTTCATCCTGCGTTCCTGACTTTTCATGCGCTGTTCAACTTTATCGTTACAATACACTTCCCTTTAAAAAATGGGGCTGGCTCTATGGCGTCGATAGTATGCACATCCACGTGAAGATCCGTACCGCAAGTTTTCAATTCTTCACGGTAATCGTCGCCCTTTAGCATGATAATTTTACTGTACGACTTACCCTCAATCATTTTTAACAGTTCGGGAATTTTAAAGGCGTGCTTTGAAACCAATACACTATCCGGAACCGGTTCATAGTCTCCAATTGATTGTTTCACTGTCCGAACATTCTTTAATCCGCACTGTATGGCCATCGATTCGCAGGCCAGCATTTTTTTTCCCACTATATCTACCAGGGTAACCGATTTATTTTCGTCGGCCATGGCAATGGGTATTCCCGGCAACCCTCCCCCACTACCCGCATCTACCACGTTTTTCTCGAATTTCAGATAGGTATGGAGGTACAAAGAATGCCGTATGTGCTGATGGATTTCATCCAACCCTACATTTCTGCTTAACAGGTTTATCCTGGCATTCCACCATTTCAACCTTTCTGCATAGCAGTTGATTTTAGTTTCATGCTCAAGGATCAGTGCGTGAATTATATCCAATGTTTCACGTGAAACCTCCGAGCTCTGTATCGCTATCGATTTATTCATTGAACATAAAACTTTTTAGCACTTCACCTTATTTACCGAATATTCAAACTCCCAACAATTATACTGATTCCGTCCGCCAACCTCTTTTGTAAACAAATATTCATTCCAATACATAATACCTGATTCAACGCAATATTTTCACTGGCACCCAACGGTATACACACTCTGAATTCGCAGTTCATAATTGGATTGCCGCCAAAGCAGTAAAGCACCTACAACAAATAATGGCGCGAGGCGACTTCAGAAAACATGAATCACCGCACTTAAACTGAAGTTCATTTCGGCAAAAGTTCTCATGTTTCACGTGAAACATTGGTGTATGCCAGCTCTTCAATTTGATTTACAGAAACTGGCACACGCTTCAAAAATTACAAATTAATTTTTCAGATACACCATAAGCACCGCTACATCGCTCGGCGTTACACCGCTGATCCGACTGGCTTGTCCGATAGTTTCGGGTCTTACCTTCTCAAGCTTGGAAACTCCTTCAGCTGACAGACTCTTTATAGAGCCATAGTTGATTTTCTTCGGAATTACCATGTTCTCCTGTCTATTCATTTCGAGAACCATCTCGTTCTCCTTCTCAATATAGCCGGCATACTTAAGTTGTATTTCAACTTGTTCTATAACCTTTGGATCACTCGTTATAGCCGAGACACTTTCTTTGAGATCATTATCCGATTCAATAATACCCTCGAGGGAAACCTGAGGTCGGGTTACAACACTAATGAGTTTCACAGTTTGTTTAAGCGGACTTGTTCCGACAGATTCGAGATAACTATTGAGCTTGTCGGCACGGACGGAATAGTCTGAGACCAGGGAATGCAGCGCATCAACGTGCTCTTTCTTAGTCAGAAACCGATTATAGCGGTCGTCATCAACCAACCCTATTGTTCTGCCAATTTCCGTAAGTCGTAAGTCCGCATTATCCTGCCTCAAAACAATGCGATGCTCGGCTCTGGATGTAAACATACGGTAGGGTTCATCAGTGCCCTTGCCAACCAGATCGTCGATTAATACCCCGATATACGCATCGCTGCGTTTTAGTATCAGGGGCTCATCCCCTTTCACTTTGAGGGATGCATTGATTCCGGCCATCAGTCCCTGACAAGCTGCTTCCTCGTACCCGGTTGTTCCATTTATTTGTCCGGCAAAGAATAGATTTGCTATGATTTTGGTTTCCATCGAACGGTAAATTTGATGGGGCGGGAAAAAATCATACTCTATGGCATAGCCAGGTCGTAGCATAACAGCTTCTTCAAAGCCGGGGATAGTTCGCAAAGCTTTATACTGCACATCTTCAGGCAGACTCGTAGAGAAACCGTTTAGGTACATTTCATAGGTGTTCCAGCCTTCCGGCTCGAGGAATAGCTGATGCCGGTCACGATCTGCGAAACGATTTATTTTGTCTTCTATACTAGGACAGTAGCGCGGTCCGGTTGATTTGATACTGCCGTTGAACATCGGACTGCGATCAAAGCCTGTTTTCAGCATGTCATGTACATCCTGATTGGTATACCCAATCCAACATGTTAACTGCTCTTTTCCTTCAAGAACCGTATCGTTCATGAAGGAGAACGGAACGGGCTTTTCGTCACCATACTGGATTTCCAGTTTATCATAATTTACACTGCGTCCGTCGAGGCGGGGCGGCGTTCCCGTTTTTAGTCGACCAAACTCAAACCCTTCATCAACCAAACATTCGGTTATCCCCTTAGAAGCACGCTCACCAGAGCGACCGCCGCCGTAATTTTTCTCGCCGATATGAATCAGTCCGTTAAGAAAGGTTCCACTGGTTACGATGACTGTTTTGGATAAAATTGTCTGACCCGTTTGAGTAACTACACCATAGGCTTCCTTGCTATCATTTATAAGGATGGTTACTACGTTGTCCTGTCGAAAGTACAGATGCTCCTTCTTCTCGAGCTGTTCACGCATATGGGTGGCATACAGCATCCGATCACTTTGGGCACGGGGACTCCACATGGCTGGTCCCTTTGAAAGGTTCAGCATACGAAACTGAACCCCAGACGAATCGGTAACCAGTCCGGAGAGACCGCCCAGGGCATCAATTTCGCGGACAAGCTGTCCCTTGGCAACACCCCCCATCGCAGGATTGCAAGACATTTGGGCAATGCTGTTCAGGTTCATACTGATCAACAGTGTTTTGGAGCCCATCTGGGCGGCGGCTCCGGCTGCCTCACTTCCGGCATGTCCACCCCCTACAACAATAACATCAAATTCCGGGTATAGTGATTCCATAATTATTTGTTTTTATTATACTTGATGGAATTTTGTATTCAGGCAAATGTTGGTCGGCCTGCGCTTTTCAATGAGAAGCAAAAAAAAAGCCACATACCGCTTGGGTAGGTGGCTTTGACAGCGATCCGGAAGGGACTCGAACCCTCGACCTCCTGCGTGACAGGCAGGCGTTCTAACCAACTGAACTACCGGACCGTTTCTACATGTGAAATGTAGATTGGTAATATACGCCCTTTTTTACCCTTATGTCAATATCTAAATACGATCGCCACATGCAGGTGGTCCATGCTGATAACACACACCGGCTGACTGGACCCTGCCGATGTACTACGTGCCGCGTGATGCCGGCTACGTCTTATAAACTATTCATTTTGCAATCAATGAATTTTGCGAACATGTTAAGCTATTTCACAAACCAGACCACGGCTATTCATGGAACAGAACGATGTTGCCCCCACCGATCAGTCTATGCTATTTCTTGAACATGGTAGACAGTACAAAAAAAACGTTTTCCTTTCGCTCCTTCAACCTGCGGGTAAAATAGGGTACCCACATGGTACCGTAGGGAACATACACGCGGACGTTATAACCCTCCTGCACCAGTTGTTCACAGGTATCCTGGCGAAGGCCGTAGAGCATCTGAAATTCGAAGGCACTCTTGGCTACGTTATTTTCGGTCGTGTAATTCTTGACCCAATTAATGAGTTCATCGTCATGGGTAGCAAATCTGGGATACTTCGTTTTCTCCAGTAACGTTTCAGCGTACTTCTTATATGCGGTTCTGATTTCCGGCATCTTCCTGATGGCAATATCCTGCGACTCACTGTAGGCACCCTTGCAAAGCCGGATATCAGCATTTCTGGCTGCGAGGTTACTGATATCCTCAGCCGTCCGTTTCAGATAAGCCTGAAGTACCAGTCCAACATCATTGCCATAGGTTTTCAGTGCATTCTCGAAAATAGATACCGTCTGCCGGGTATACGGACTCCCTTCCATATCAATTCGAACAAATACATCATGTTCTTTCGATACCTCAAGTAATTTGTGCAGATTGTCAATCGTATACTGGTAGTCAATATCCAGTCCCAACATGGTAAGCTTGATGGATATACCGCTGTTGAGGCTCCTTTCCGCTATACCCCTGACCAGATTTATATAATCATCTACAGTCTGATCGGCAAGTTTCCGGTCTTTGACATTTTCGCC
This sequence comes from Bacteroidetes bacterium HLUCCA01, assembly GCA_001314545.1. Lineage (GTDB taxonomy): Bacteria > Bacteroidota > Rhodothermia > Balneolales > HLUCCA01 > HLUCCA01. The sequence goes on along the minus strand of LIHN01000004.1, from coordinate 172,701 downwards.
CAATAAATCCAGGCTGACGGCTATACCCTTGTTATTCAATGACGCTACTGCCGAAACGGCCTCCTCAAAAACCTCCCCGGCAACAAATCGCCGGGCCAATGCAAACGGAAGTCTCATGGTTTTACAATATATGGATTGGAAAAGGCCAAATTTACCACTATTTGTTCTGATTATTATGCCTCATCAACCAAGAAAAGCGGTTTCATAACAAATAATTCGATTGTAAAGGGAATTGTAAATTTGCCTAAAATCGAACGCCGCGGTCGCTAATAAGAACGGTTATTCTTGTCGATACTTTAGGGTATTGGTATATTGAACCGATATTAAAACGAAATCTAAATAGACATTGTGATTTCGTCTGAATACGTTGATTCATTTACCGCATCTACCTGAAACACCTCTATAATTAAATTGCCTGGTGTCGGTCGCTGGAGTATTTACCACAGGCAATTCTAACCGCATAAGAACAGACGGATGATTCTAGCTGAGAACGACATATTAGGGTGGGTAAGCTACGGGGTTCTGATCATTTTGAGCCTGTCTCTTGCCATAGCAACTGTACGATTAATCCGCGGTCCAAGCCTGAGCGACCGGGTTATTGCCCTTGACCTTATTGCATTCATAACCGTGGGTTTTATAGCCACTTTTGCAATTTACAGCGGCAAACATGCCCTAATGGATGCTGCCACCGTACTTGCCCTGGTCGCGTTTCTGGGCACTACCGCTTTCGCCCGTTACATACAAAATGCCCGTAAAGAGTCAACGAAGGATTAAACCATGCCAATCTCTCATATTATTGCCTCCGTAGCGCTGATAGCCGGCGCATTCTTTACGCTCGTTGCTGCCATCGGTGTTGTACGTTTGCCGGACATCCTGATGCGCATGCATGCATCCACCAAAGCCGGAACACTGGGTACCGGTTTTATTTTGCTGGCCGTTGCAGTGACCACCCCGGACTTCGGGGTAATAACACGAGCCATTGCAACCATCCTTTTTCTGGTGGTAACCGCACCCGTTGCTGCCCATCTGATTGGCAGGGCATCATATCAAAATGGTAACAAACTCTGGAAAAACACCATCGTCGATGAGCTTCAAGATCACATCGACAAAAGTAAAAAGTAATGCTCCGGCATCATCATGAAATTTACTCTACTCCTTAATCCGCTACAGGCATGTTAACCGCCATTCTAGTCGCTTTCATAATCGCCTTCCTCGCTCCACTCATCGTTCGCGTTGCGAAGGACTACTCCGGTTGGGTACTATCCATTTTGCCGGCCGGACTTTTTACATACTTCATGATTAACTACGGCGAGGTTGGTCGTGGTGAAACCATCCGCGAAACCACGGTCTGGCTCAGTGGAATGGATGTGGAGCTGGCTTTTCTGCTTGACGGCCTGAGCCTTACCTTCGCCCTGCTCATTACCGGTATCGGAACGCTGGTGACCATCTATGCCGGCGGTTATATGAAAGGTCATCGCTACCTGGACCGCTTCCTGCTTATTCTGATGCTGTTCATGGCATCCATGCTCGGAGTTGTACTCAGCGATAACCTCATCGGCCTGTTCATATTCTGGGAATTAACCAGCGTAACATCGTACCTGCTGATCGGTTTCAATAATGAAAAAGAGGAGTCGCGCAGCTCAGCCCTGCAAGCGCTCCTTATTACCGGACTCGGTGGTCTTGCTCTTCTTGGTGGTCTGGTCATCATGGGGCTTGCTGCAGGAACCATGAACATCTCCGAAATTCTGAACAGCGGCGACATTATCCGGGATCATCCTTACTACATGGGAATCCTGATTTTAGTGCTGATGGGGGCTTTTACCAAATCGGCTCAATTTCCGGTTCACTTCTGGTTACCCGGCGCTATGGCCGCTCCAACTCCCGTAAGTGCCTACCTGCATTCGGCTACTATGGTCAAGGCGGGTGTGTACCTGTTGGCCCGTCTCAATCCAGCCATGGGTAGTACGGAGGCATGGTTTTACCTGGTAACGGGCTTCGGGGCCGTGACGATGCTTACCGGAGCCTGGCTGGCCCTGGTCTATACCGATCTCAAGCGGGTACTGGCATACTCAACCGTTATGGCACTGGGAACCATAACCATGCTGATTGGCATCGGAACCGATTATGCCCTCAAAACAGCAGCCGTATTCATTGTGGCCCACTCGCTGTACAAAGGTGCCTTGTTTATGGTAGCTGGTTCCATCGACCATGAAGCCGGTACCCGTGATGTTAAGCTGCTTGGCGGCCTGCGTAAACTTATGCCCGTAACTGCAGCCACAGCTGCTATTGCAGCATTGTCTATGGGCGGCATTCCACCCATGCTTGGATTCATCGGCAAGGAACTTGTCTACGAAACGGCCCTGAATGCTGGTACCTTTTCACTGGTTCTCATCAGCATGGCCGTTCTTGCCAACATCGCTGTTGTGGCTTCCTCGGCCATTGTTGCAATTACCCCATTCTACGGCGAAGAGAAGAAAACTCCGAAGCACGCTCACGAGGCTCCAGCCTCTATGTGGCTGGGTCCGATGATACTGGGTACGATGGGGCTCTTGCTGGGCGTTTTCCCGTCACTGGCAGACCGGTCCCTGTTCAGTGCATCCACATCCGCAATAAGCGGCGTTGAAACCTCCTACTATCTTTCCCTGTGGCATGGAATCAACCTGCCTCTGATACTCAGCATTATTACCCTCGCGGGCGGTCTGACCGTATTTAAATTTTGGAACAGCCTCCGCGAAACTAAAGCCATGCAGGGCTACGGAATTGCGCTGGGGGATACACCAAAGTCCATTTATGAGTCCCTGCTGAACGGTACCTTAAAGTTTGCACGATTTCAGATTGATGTGTTCCAGAGCGGTTACCTGCATCGCTACATGAGCACCGTAATCGGGGTTACCGTCTTCGGAGCGGCCATAACCCTGTTCCTTCGTGCCGATATAGTATGGCCGGAGTATCATGATTCCGTAAGCTTTTTTGAAGTAACCATTCTCATACTCATGATTGTTGCGGCCGTAGCGGCCGTTGTGTCGAAGTCGGCACTCAAATCCATTACGGCGCTTGGTCTAATCGGCTTCGCAATAGCTTTAATCTACATACAGTTCAGTGCGCCGGATCTGGCCATAACACAAATTTTGGTAGAAACGCTGACTGTTATACTAGCCGCATTGGTTCTGGTCAAGCTTCCCATCCCCGACGTGGTTGACTCGATGGGGACCAAACTGCGTGATGGTTTCATCGCACTCAGCGGCGGAGCTTTGGTCACTGTTCTTATGCTGATCATTCTGCAGGGAGAGCTGAACCTGGAACTGACCGAATATTTTGGCGAGAACAGCTATGTGGTAGCACATGGTAAAAACATCGTTAACGTCATTTTGGTCGACTTCCGCGCCTTTGATACCCTCGGAGAAATCATTGTCCTCGGTGTTGCCGCATTCGGGATCATTTCATTAATCAAGCTGTATATGAACGACAAAAAAGAGGAGCAGCAACCATGATGAACTCCATTATCCTGCGCACGGCGACCAAGTTGTTGTTTGGCCTGCTGCTCATTTTCTCTGTTTTCCTTTTTTTGAGGGGTCACAATGAACCCGGTGGAGGTTTCATCGGCGGTCTGGTAGGGGCAACGTCATTTGCCCTGTTTGCCATTGCGTACGGACCGGCAAAATCGCGGGAAATTCTCAAACTGGATCCACAGGTATTGATTGGCTTAGGGATCTTATTCGCTGCAATCAGTGGCATCATTTCCATACTGCTTGGTACGCCTTTCATGACCGGCGCCTGGGTTATGCCGGAAGTAGGTGGCTCAGTACTTCATCTGGGAACGCCCATAATCTTTGATATTGGTGTTTATCTGGTGGTGGTGGGCTTTACACTGGGTGTCATATTTTCACTGGAGGAAGAGAAGTAAATGGAAATTCTGCTCGCTATTACTGTCGGTATACTTTTTTCAGCCAGCTTGTACCTCATACTCAAACGGAGTCTGATCCGGGTTATCATCGGCATCCTGATCTTAAGCAATGCGGTCAATCTGGTCATCTTCACGATGGGTCGATTAACACGAGGAGCGCCCCCCTTGATTGAACCGGACGCCTATACGGCAGGTGCCGGAATAGCCAACGCGCTCCCTCAGGCGCTCATCCTCACAGCCATTGTAATTGGTTTTGGGTTGTTTGCCTTTACCCTGGCCATCATCTACCGCTACTACCTGACTACCAAAAATTTGCGCTCTGACGCCATGAACGACAGTGAAACACCCGTTCCACACCCATTTTCCTTCGGTAAAAAGGAGGGCAAATAATGGAGAACCACCTTTTACTGATACTACCCATACTCACGCCGCTGCTGTTTGCTGCCCTCGGCATGATCCTGTACAAGTCGCGCACAGCCCAGCGGACAACCGCCATCATCGGTTCAGCAGCTCAGGTGGCAGTAACGGTTTTATTATTCCGAAGAATCTGGGAGGAAGGAATTATTGCCGCTCAAATGGGCAACTGGCCGGCTCCGTTCGGAATCAGTTTGGTTGGAGATACCTTCTCCGGTATCATGGTACTTACGGTGGCAGTAACATCCCTCGCCATATTTATCTACTCCCTGGCCGACATCGATAAAAAGCGTGAACATTACGGCTACTATCCGGCACTCAACCTGCTGGTAATGGCGGTAAACGGCACCCTGCTCACCGGTGATATCTTCAATATGTTTGTCTGGTTTGAGCTCACTCTTATCTCTGCATTCGTGCTCCTGTCGATCGGTAACACACGGCAACAGCTTGAAGGCACGATCAAGTATGTCATCATCAACTTGTTTTCATCGGCTCTTTTCCTGCTGGCGGTAGGGTTGCTGTATGGTATTGTGGGATCCCTGAACATGGCTGATGTAGCCGTTAAGCTGGAATCATATGAAAATACGGGACTGATTACCACCATCTCCGTGCTTTTCATGGTATCTTTCGGACTTAAAGCGGCTGTTTTTCCGCTCTTCTTCTGGCTCCCATCTTCCTATCATACGCCTCCCGTTGCCATTTCTGCGTTCTTTGCGGGTATACTCACCAAGGTTGCCATTTACGTACTGGCCCGCTATTACACCCTGATTTTCGTGCAGGATGTAGGCTATACCCACACTATTCTGCTGTGGATTGGCGGACTGACCATGGTCATTGGCGTACTGGGTGCCGCAGCGCAATACGAATTCCGTAAAATTCTGTCGATTCATATTGTTTCGCAGATTGGCTACATGATTATGGGAATTGCACTGTTTACACCCATGGCACTGCTCGGTACGGTTTTCTTCGTAGTGAACCAGATCTTCGTGAAAATGAACCTTTTCCTCATATCCGGCATCGCCAACCGGCTGGGAGGATCGTTTGAGCTCAAGGAACTGGGCGGCCTGTACAAGAACTACCTCTGGCTGGGTGTACTATTCCTGATTTCCGCCTTCTCCCTGGCTGGATTTCCACCGCTTTCGGGCTTTTGGGCAAAATTCACCCTGGTCTATGCCGGTCTGGAGATACAGGCCTGGGTCATTGTAGGTGTAGCGCTGGGCGTAAGCCTGCTTACCTTGTTTTCCATGGTAAAAATATGGGCTTTTGCTTTCTGGAAAGCCTTGCCCGAGGGGCACCCGGCCGATACACGTGACTACCAAAAACGCATCTCCACCCGCGACCTGATCCTGCTGGCAGCTCCGGTTGTATTTCTCGCTCTGCTTACCGTTGTCATTGGCGTCTTCCCGGAATACCTCTATGCGGTTAGCGAGCGGGCTGCAGAGCAACTGATGGGACGTACCGAATACATTGAAACCGTATTACAACCATGACATTATTCCTTTTGAACATCGTACTGGCCTTCATCTGGGCCGCCATCAACGGAACCTTCAGTATTGCCTCGGTTTTAATCGGTTTCCTGCTGGGCTACATTATTATCTGGATTGCGAGTCCGGTTATTGACCATGATGACTACCATCGCAAGCTGTGGCTCATTGTGGCCCTCATCTTCTACTTCCTGAAAGAATTGTTCATCTCCAGTCTGAGAGTCGCCAAAGATGTGCTGACACCCGGTGAATTTAAAATGAAATCCGGTATTGTAGCCCTGCCTCTGGAAGTCAAATCAGATTTTGCCATCACATTCCTGGCCAATATGATATCGCTTACGCCCGGAACCCTGAGCCTGGACGTGTCGGAAGACCGATCCAAACTTTTCATCCACGCCATGTACATTGACAACGGCGATGTAGAAAGTGTCAGGCGGGAGCTGAAAAACGGCATGGAACAAAAAGTGATCACAACTTTTGGTCGGTAAGGCCCCGCTCTACTAAATGCCCACCTTCCGCGGAGTCCCTTCTCGTACCTGACCCTGCCATCTTTTTCAGGGCAGACAGAAAGGCGTGACCCGCCTGAACCTTTTCGTAGTGTACTTCGGTTTGAAATAGCGTTACCTTTAAGGTTCACTCAATTTCACGTTCCAATTACCATGGATCAACCCGATACTACCGTTGCATCCCGCGCCGCTCAGGAAAGACCTCTTATTATCAAAGGGGCCCGTGTTCACAACCTGAAAAACATCAGCGTAACCATCCCCCGTAATAAACTGACGGTTATAACAGGCGTCTCCGGTTCGGGAAAATCGAGCCTGGCATTTGATACTATCTACGCTGAGGGACAACGCCGATACGTGGAAAGTCTCTCCAGTTATGCCCGGCAGTTTCTGGAACGTATGGATAAACCGGATGTGGATTTCATGCAGGGTATCTCCCCCGCCATGGCTATCCAGCAGAAAAACACGACCTCCAATCCACGTTCAACTGTTGGTACCACCACCGAAATCTATGACTATATGCGCCTCATGTTTGCGCGCATCGGTAAGACCATATCCCCGGTCAGCGGCAAAACCGTCCGAAAAGACACCCCAAAAACGGTAATCGACGATATTACACGTGATTGGGAAGACGGAACGCGGTTTTATATAAACTTCCCCCTTCCGCTGCATGGTCGGAAAAAACTGAAGGAAGAACTGCAGGTTCTGGTGGAGCGGGGTTTTACGCGTATTCTGGCGCCGGATGAGTCCATTATTGACCTGAACGAAGATGATGCACCGGTTAAAAGCATTAAATCGGAGTCGCACAGGGTACTGGTAGACCGGTTGGTACTAAGCAAAGATGACGATGCGTCCCGAACCCGGTTTGCAGACTCTCTGGAAACCGCCTTCCGTGAAGGTATGGGGCGATGTTTTGTCAAACAGCGCAACGGGGCTGAAAAAGATTTCAGCGAACGTTTTGAAATGGATGGTATGGAGTTCACGGAGCCCACGCCACAAATGTTTTCTTTCAACAACCCCTTCGGAGCCTGTACACATTGTGAGGGCTTCGGCAGGGTGGCCGGAATTGATGAAGATAAGGTAATCCCCGACCCGGATCTTACCATTCGCAGTGGCACCATCGCCCCGTATAACGGTCCGAAGAACAGCAGCTGGCTGCGTGATCTGATCAAGGTCTGCGCACGATACGGATACTCCATAGACACACCCTACCGTCAGCTAACCAGGGAGGTGCGTGATGTCATCTGGAAAGGAAAAGATGAGTACGAGGGAGTTCATGCCTTTTTTGAAAACGTGAAGTCCGAGTTCTACAAAGTACACATGCGCATCTTTTATGCGCGGTATCGGGGCTACTCGCGATGTCCGGAGTGTGACGGACACCGGGTCCGAAAAGACGCCCTGTACGTGCAGGTTGGCGGATTGCATATTGGTCAGGTGAGCGAGATGACCATAGGCCATGCCCGGGAGTGGTTTGATGGTCTGGAACTGTCGGAATTTGAAAAATCAGTCGCCTCGCAGATACTCTATGAAATCAGGAAACGACTCAAATACCTGGATGAGGTCGGACTGGATTATCTGACCCTCGACCGCCTCACCAACACCCTGTCTGGCGGAGAAGCACAACGCATTAATCTGGCCAACGCCCTGGGAAGTTCGCTGATCGGAAGTCTGTATGTGCTGGATGAACCCACTATTGGTCTGCACCCCAGAGATAATGACCGACTCATCCGCATTCTGCAATCACTCCGCGATATCGGCAACACCGTTCTGGTGGTAGAACATGATCCCGAGATGATTGCCGCATCCGATAACATTATTGACATCGGTCCATTCGCAGGCCGATACGGAGGCGAAGTGGTGTTTTCAGGTTCCTATGAGGAGCTGTTAAAGGCCGACTCGCTCACCGGCAAATACATGAGCGGTCGCAAGCGCATTGAAATACCCCAAAAACGCAGGAAAGGCAACGGACACAGCATCCAGCTTCGGGGTGCATCCGAGCACAACCTTAAACACATCGATGCCGACTTCCCGCTGGGCATGCTCACCGTGGTAACCGGGGTCAGCGGATCGGGGAAATCTACCCTGGTTCATGACACCCTCTACGGAGCCATCATGAAAGAAACAGGAAACTGGTCGGGCAAGGTGGGTCGGCACAAAAAAATCAGCGGACTGGTTCACATCGAAGGCGTTGAAATGGTAGATCAGACCCCCATCGGTCGTTCCTCGCGATCCAACCCTGCCACCTACACCAAGGCCTTTGATGGAATACGGGAGCTTTTTGCAGGAACCCGGCAGTCCAAAATTATGGGGTATGGAGCAGGTCACTTTTCCTTCAACGTTCCGGGCGGTCGATGCGAAACCTGTCAGGGCGAAGGCGTGCAAACCATTGAAATGCAGTTTCTGGCCGACATTGAACTCCCCTGTGAAGCTTGCGGTGGGATGCGCTACAAAAAAGATGTGCTGGGAATAAAATACCAGGGACAAAATATCTTCGATGTGCTGGAAATGTCGATTTCCGACGCACTTGGATTTTTCGAAGGGCATGCCAATATTACCTCCCGTCTCCAGGTGATGGAAGATGTGGGTCTGGGCTACCTGCGTCTGGGTCAAAGCGGAACTACGCTTTCCGGCGGTGAGGCACAGCGTGTCAAACTGGCCCGTTTCCTTGCCCGTGATGACGGTCAAAATACCCTGTACTTTTTCGATGAACCCACAACCGGTCTCCATTTTGAAGACACCGCACGACTACTGACCAGTTTCAACAGGCTCATCGACAAAGGCCACTCGGTAATCATCATTGAACACAACCTGGATATCATAAAATCGGCCGATTGGGTCATTGATGTAGGTCCGGAAGGAGGCTATGGCGGCGGCACCATTGTTGCAACCGGTACCCCCGAAGACATAGCACGCGTTCCAGCCTCCTACACCGGCCGGTATTTATCGGAATTACGCTGACATATACATGGAAACCACCATTTACATACTATCGCTCACCTTCGGTTACTTCATCGCCATATTTGCGATCATGAATCCCATTATGGCCGTGCCGGTGTTCCTGGTTCTGACCGACAACAATACCGAAGAGCACCGGCGTAAAATGGCGAATAAAGCCAGTATGTACGCTTTTTTCATCCTCATCGCCTTCCTGTACGGGGGGACATATATCATTAACTTTTTCGGGTTGAGTCTGGAGGGAATCCGTATAGCCGGCGGGCTGATGATCATGTCGTGGGCATTTTCATTGCTCAATCCGGAAACCGGCGGCAGAAAACTGAGTCAGGAAGATGAAGACGACGCCCGTGACAAAGCCGACATTTCGTTTTCACCCATGGCGATGCCCCTGTTATCCGGTCCCGGTTCCATAGCCGTAGTCATTGGCTTTGCATCCCAGGACCTGACCGTAACCAACTACATCATGATCACGGTGGCCATCTTTTTCTGCGCACTCGGCGCATTTGTAGCACTTCGTATTGCCCCACAGATCAGCAAATTCCTCGGGAAAAGCGGCATGGCAGGCTTCGCCCGAATGATGGGTTTCATCGCACTGGCCATCGGTGTACAGTTTATCATCAACGGCATTACGCCCATCCTGGCGGCCAACTAAGCGACTAGTTGAATCGCATTACACCCATGGTGGTCGCCTGCCATGTGCTCTGCAGAACAGCATACCCTCAAACTAGCCATAAAAGGGAAGGGCCACCGAAAACGCTTTTTCATGTTTAAATGATTTAAACCGCATTTTTTTATCTATATTGGCGCATCACATCATAGCCTGTTCCATACCTGCATCGCAAACATGCATCGTACGGCCAGACACATTGCACTGTGAATGTACCCCGTTGGTCAGCGAAAGGTACACCGAATAACCACTGGTCACCCACTACGAAGTAACGCCAATAGATTATGGAGTTTATCAACAGCCTGCTCGACTCGCTCGAACATATATTTACCGTTTTTGCCAATTATGCCTGGGGAACACCCCTATTGGTGCTCTTGGTAGGAGGCGGTACCTACTTCGTATTCTTCTCCAAATTCCGTCCTTACCGTTACATCGCCCATTCAATAGGTATATTGACCGGTAAATACGATGATCCGAATACACCGGGCGACATCAACCATTTTCAGGCGCTCTCCACAGCTCTGGCTGCAACGGTTGGAATGGGTAACATCAGCGGGGTGGCCATCGCCATAACGGTTGGCGGTCCCGGAGCCATTTTCTGGATGTGGGTAAGTGCCGTTGTAGGGATGATGACCAAATTCTACACCTGTACCCTGGCCGTGATGTTTCGTGGCAAAGACAGTGCCGGTAAAATTCAAGGCGGCCCGATGTATGTCATCCGGGAAGGGTTGGGTGAAAAATGGAAACCGCTGGCTGCCTTCTTTGCGATATGCGGACTTATCGGCTGCGCCCCGATGTTTCAGTCGAACCAGCTGACACAAATTGTGCGTGATATGGTTTTGGTACCGACCTCCATCGTACCTGCCGGGGCGGAATCCACCTTCATGTTCGACTCCATCGTTGGTCTCATCATAGTGGGGATGGTTTCCCTGGTAATTTTCGGTGGAATCAAGCGCATCGGCACGGTAGCATCAAGCCTGGTACCCATGATGGTAGTGCTGTACAGCTTTACAGTACTATATATCATTCTGGCCAATTTCGCCGATGTGCCCTACTACTTCAGTCTCATCTTGACCGATGCCTTCACCGGTCAGGCCGTGGCCGGCGGCGCGGTTGGCGAGGTCATCCGGACCGGTATTCGTCGGGCTGCCTTTTCCAATGAAGCCGGTATCGGTACCGAAGCCATGGCCCACGGAGCTGCACGGACCAAAGAACCGGTACGCGAAGGGCTTGTTGCCATGCTGGAGCCTGTGATTGACACCATCATTGTATGTACCATGACTGCGCTGGCCATCCTCATGACGGGCGTATGGACCGAAACCGGTGTTGATGGAGTGACGTTAACTGCTATGGCGTTCTCATCCGGTGCCGGTAAGGTAGGTGTAGTGATTCTGGTAATTTGTGTACTTATATTCAGTATGACTACCATGTTCACCTACTCCTACTACGGAACGAAGTGTCTGGGCTATTTGCTTGGGGCAGAAAAGCAGCACTACTACAACTACTTCTACGTGTTTACCATCTGGTTCGGCGCTGTAGCCAGTATTGATGCCGTAATCAACCTGATTGACGGTATGTTTGCGATGATGGCCATACCTACGATGGTATCGGCACTCATTCTCGCCCCCAAAGTGCGCGACGCAGCCAAAGACTACTTTGCGCGATATGATGCACAGCAAATCAAGCGAAGCGTGTAGCAGGCAGCAGGTGGAAATCATTGCACCCGAACTCATTATGGAAGCCTATGCCGAAGGATACTTCCCCATGGGCAAGCACGGAAGCGAAACGGAAATTGAGTGGTACGGCGCCCGAAAAAGAGGAATTATGCCGCTGGATGAGGTTCACATTCCACGGCGTGTCCTGCGCAGAATCCGTTCCAAAAACTATCACCTCCGCATAAACCACAACTTTACCGGTGTTTTGGAGGGATGTGCCGACCGCAATTCAACCTGGATCAACACCACCATCCATAACACCTTCGCCCACCTCCATCTGCAGGGATATGCCCACTCCGTTGAAGTCTGGCGTGAAGACAAGCTCTGTGGTGGACTGTATGGACTGGCCATCGGAACCGGATTTTTTGCAGAATCGGTTTTTCAGAATGAACCGGAGTGCATGAAAATCGCCCTGCATTTCTGTCATCAGCATCTGTTGCAAAAGCAGTACACACTATGGGATGTGCAGTTTTTCAACCCATTCCTGGGCCAGTTCGGCTGCCGTGAGATATCAGAAAAAGCGTACCTGACCATGCTAAAATCAGCAATGGACGGACCGCATCTGGACTTTAACGGACTGCCCGGATAATTCATTTTTAATCTCACCTAGATGTCCAGCTTCAACTGACGCGACCCCTCCCTGCCCAGATCAAGATTGGATACCGATATACCCAGCAGTCGAACGTTTCGGTTTCCCGCCTCAGTCAGCGGCAGCAGTGAACACGCCGTTGCATAGAGCACCTCCGCCTCACGTACATCATCGGCCATGGTCATACTGCGCGTAGCTATTTCGAAGTTATCATACCGTACCTTCAGGGTGATCGTTTTACCGGCCGTATCGGCCCTGCGCAGGCGCTCCTCCACCTTAGCTGAAATTTCTTTCAGCTTGTCCTGCATGGCCTCCAGACTGTCGAGGTCTTCCGCATACGTATTTTCAGCACCTACCGACTTCCTCACCCTGTTTGCGTCAACCTCCCGTTCATCAACGCCGCGGGCAATACGATAATAGAAATGTCCTGACTTACCAAAATGACGAACCAGATCAACTTCCGATACCTTCCGAAGGTCAGCTCCGTTCGTAATACCCAGCTCCTGCATTTTTTTCTCCGTAGCTGCGCCCACGCCATAAAATTTTCCGATGGGTAACCGGGCGATGAAGTCTTCAACCTCTTCAGGTGGAATAACCGTAATTCCGGAGGGTTTCTGATAACCGGAAGCCACCTTCGCCAGAAATTTGTTGTTGGAAATCCCGGCAGAACAGGTGAGGCCCACCTCGTTGAGGACCCGTTTCTTAATTTCGCGTGCAATCAGCGTAGCCGACGGGTTCCCGGTTTTGTTTTCGGTCACATCAAGGTAGGCTTCGTCGAGCGATAAAGGCTCTACCTTATCGGTATAATCAAAAAAGATGCCCCTGATCAGCAGAGATACCTCTTTGTATACATCGAAGCGGGGCTTAACAAAAATTCCATCCGGACAAAGCCTGTAGGCCTGGGATGTGGGCATGGCGGAATGTACACCATAAGCACGTGCCTCGTAGCTGCAGGTGGCTACCACGCCCCGGCTCTGGGGTGAGCCACCCACAATGACCGGTTTTCCGCGAAACTCAGGATTGTCGCGCTGTTCTACCGAGGCGTAGAAGGCATCCATGTCAATATGTATAATTTTGCGCATACCGAACCTTCCGTTATTTCAGGATGCACATATAATACACATATTTATTGTGATTTAATCCATTGTTCTGCCCGAAGCAGACAGGTAACGGTTTTTCCGTCGTTTATGGCGCCGGAGTGCACCATTTCCAGTGCCTCATTGAATGAAATGCGTTCGGGTTCAACAAATTCATCCTCATCCGTCTGAAGGTCGGTAAGTTGAAGGTCGGTAGCGATGTAAATATGAATTACCTCGTTTGAATAACCGATACACGGATAAAAATGGCCGATATAATGCAGCAATCCTGCCTTGATGCCGGTTTCTTCCAGGAGTTCACGATACGCAGTAACATCCTGATTTTCACCCTGATCAATTTTGCCGGCCGGAACTTCCCAGAACATGGTTTTAACGGGATAGCGAAACTGCTTGAGTAACATTACATCACCGTTTTCAAAAAGAGGTACTACTGCGCAGGCACCCGGGTGGCGGATCCACTCCCTGACCGACAGCTCTCCATTGGGCAATCGGGCATAGTCGCGGTTGACATTAAGCAAAACACCTGAGAAAACCTGCTCTGATGAGTGGGTGGATTCAACCAGTCTGTTATTATTCTTCATAGTCCCGAAACCGTCAAAAAGTTTATATTCCAGTCAAATTTTGGATAAATTCTGTAGAAACCAGAAACCAATGCGTGCCGAACCCGTCTGGGACAACAGCGTTGAAAGGTACGCAGAATATATAAGCTGCTCCTGCCAAAACCAGAACACCAAGCTCAACTGACTCCTCGTTTTCCAGCATGGCAACGTAATCTTCCATGCTTTCGAAAACCTGAACATCAACCTCAACCGATTCCTCCATGATGGCTGCAGACCATGCTGACGACAAGCCTGTTAGGGTAACCAATAAGGTTTTTACCCTGGCTAATATGTTCTCGGTCTCCCGTATTGTGGTTTCCGTACCACTGATCTGGATCTACCAGTACTATGGAGGAATTACGTGGATTTTTACCGCGCTAATTTTTTACGGAATCATCAGTGATTATCTGGATGGCTGGGCGGCACGCAAACATGATGAAATATCAGAACTGGGCAAAGTGATCGACCCTATAGCTGATAAAATCATGGCCGGGATATTATTCATTTTTGCCGTGTACCTGGGTAAGATTCCGCTTTGGTTTCTGGTGGTATCGCTGAGCCGTGATGCGCTCATACTGGCTGGTTCAATATACCTGAGAGTCAGCCGTGGTAAAGTGGCCATGTCCGTCATGTCAGGCAAGGTATTTGTCAATGCACTGGCCATGTACTGGATTGCAGCCATGTATTTTCCGGAAAATGTCAGTGTTGTACAGTTTTTTCTGACAGGAACCACCGTGCTGATGGTCTATTCATTCGGCGATTATCTCTACCGATTTGTACGTATTTTACGCGGTGCCTCCTATAACTGACTACTAACTGACTACTAACTGACTACGAGACAGGCAGGCGATACATCATTCATCCGCATCCAACCGGTCTTAACGCCGGAACCGAAGCCAATACATAAGCAGACTCGCATGGGTTTTCTGGAAAAACTGGGATTCAAAAAACAGGAACGCCTCGATGAAGGCCTTGAAAAAAGTCGGGAGGGCATACTCGGCAAACTTACCAAGGCCATAGCAGGTAAGGATAAAGTAGACGATGAAGTCCTTGATGAGCTTGAAGAGGTACTCATCCGCTCGGATGTGGGCGTGCCTACTACCCTGAAAATTATACGACGAATTGAGGAGCGGGTAGCCCGTGATAAATACCTGGGAAGCCAGGACCTTCAGCGTATTCTGCGGGAGGAAATAATAGGCTTGCTCAGGGAAAATGATCAGGACAAACCAGCCGACTTTGACGCAGAGTTACCCAATAAGCCCCATGTGGTTTTGATTGTAGGGGTGAACGGTGTAGGCAAAACAACAACAATAGGGAAGCTCGCGCACCTGCACAAACTGGCAGGAAAATCGGTAATTCTCGGTGCGGCTGATACTTTTCGTGCTGCAGCTGTTCAACAGCTTACCATCTGGAGTGAACGTGCCGGCGTCCCCATCGTACAGCAGGGTCAGAACGCAGACCCGGCCGCAGTGGCCTATGATACCGTTGCCGCTGCCTTAAAACGCGGAGCCGACATTGCCCTGATTGATACCGCAGGAAGGCTGCACAATAAAACAGCGCTGATGGATGAGCTTTCAAAAATTAAACGGGTGATGAATAAGGTTGTTGAGGGTGCACCACACGAGGTTATTCTGGTATTGGACGCCTCTACCGGACAAAACGCGATGCAGCAAGCCAAGGCATTTACCCAGGCCGTTGATATAACCGGCCTGGCACTGACTAAGCTGGACGGAACGGCAAAAGGAGGCATTGCCATCGGGATATCCTCAGAGCTGGACGTACCCGTTAAGTATATTGGTGTTGGTGAGAAAATAGAGGATCTCCAGCTGTTCGATCGTGTAGCGTTTGTAGAAGCATTATTCAAAGGATAAAACCAGCTGTGGTTTCCTTGCCGGAACTATGAAAACCAGCAGTTTAAATCACTAAGCAGAGGATAAATCACCTATGTCGCAGAAATTTTTTGAGCAGGTCAATCAAAACTTTGACCGGGCCGCTGCCTATGTTGACCTGCCTAAGGGCATTTTAAACCAGATTAAAACCTGCAACAGCGTCTATCACGTAACTTTTCCACTTGAACGCGATAATGGCGAGGTGGTCACTATTCACGCCTGGAGGGCCGAACACAGCCAGCATCGTACTCCTACCAAAGGCGGGATTCGCTACAGTGCCCTGGTCAATGAAGACGAAGTTACCGCCCTGGCAGCGCTGATGACCTATAAGTGTGCCGTCGTAGATGTACCTTTTGGAGGGGCTAAAGGGGGTATCAAGATTGAGCGGAGTGATTATTCCAGACACGAACTGGAACGTATCACCCGTCGGTATACCTATGAGCTGTGGAAAAAAAACTTTATAGGTCCCGGTATTGACGTTCCTGCACCCGATTACGGAACCGGAGAACAAGAAATGGCATGGATTGCTGATACCTACAGCTCACTCGCTCCGTCCATTGATGCTATGGCCTGTGTAACCGGTAAGCCCGTTCATCAGGCAGGTATCCGTGGCAGAGCCGAAGCCACCGGCAGAGGCGTTTTTTTCGGAATACGTGAAGCCTGTGCCATGGCCGACGATATGAAAAAACTGGGTCTGAAACCCGGTATTGAAGGTAAACGTGTTGCCGTTCAGGGACTGGGTAAAGTTGGCTATCATGCGGCAAAAAACTTTCAGGAAGCCGGTGCTCTGCTTACCTGTCTGATTGAGTACGAAGGTGCCATTTACAGTGCCAAAGGCCTGGATCTGGACCGTGTGGTTGCACATCGTACCGAAACAGGAAGTATTCTGGATTTTCCCGGAGCACAAAACATGGACAGCCGCGCAGCGCTGGAAGTGGAGTGCGATATCCTGATACCCGCTGCTCTGGAAAATCAGATTACCGCTGAGAATGCCCCGCGAATCAGTGCAAAAATCATTGGTGAGGGCGCTAACGGACCCACCAGTCCGGAGGCACACGATATTATCAAGAACCGCGGAGCTCTGATTATACCAGACAACTACCTCAATGCCGGTGGGGTTACTGTTTCCTACTTCGAATGGCTTAAGAACCTTTCACACGTTCGATTTGGCCGGATGGATAGACGTTTTGAAGAAAACGCTTTCCGTAAAATTGTAGAAGGGGTTGAATCACTGGTGGGCAGAAAGCTTACGGATGTTCAATACAAAAGTATTGTTCATGGAGCCGATGAACGCGATATTGTAGATTCAGGCCTGGAAGACACCATGGTGACAGCGTACAACGAAATCAAAGAGATACGTGATCGTCACGGTATTGACCTTCGTACCGCAGCTTTTGTGAGTGCAATTGAAAAAATTGGTCGGGCATATAGCCAACTGGGTATTTTCCCATAACTTTTTTTTGTTATATTGTCCCCTCACAGGAAGTAGTTTTAACCGAAGTTAAGCTTATACAGGTAGTTAAGGTTAACTTGCTGCTTTCAGTGTTATGCCGGAATGAATAGGTTGCTTTTTTCCCGTTGATAAGCGATTTTCGGGCAAAAAAGAAGGCTCCACCCTTCTACAAGTGGAGCCCTGGGTCTTAGTCGTCAATAGATGTATGTGATTTGAAGGTAATGGAGGTCTAGTCCTTTTATCCTCAATCAAGTTCAAAGTTACGGGGTTTTAACGCCAGCATCAATCGCATAAGTATGTTATTGATGAAAATTTGCTATTTTTTTACCCTGCTTTACGAATTTATCGGGGTTTTACATCTAAATCGGCATATTTTTTGTACAGTTAATGGTGTACAAGTATAGTAACGGCGTGCTTTACCGAATATTGTTCATCCTTTACAGTTATGTGCACTAAATAGTGCCTTTACCCCGATTTCTCATCTTTTTTAATCTCAATAAGGTTGCGGAAGTTGATGTCACGTTGCGGAAAGGGAATTTCAATATCATGTTGACGGAATATTCTGACGATGTTCATCCGTATTTCGGAGGCTACAATAAAGTGTCGTTTGGCATCATCTATCCACGAAATGACAGAAAGATCCCAGGATGAATCACCGAAATTACGGAATAATACAGTAGGTTCCGGCTCCCTTATAACTTCCGGATGCTGCAGGGCTGCCTCGCGCAGCGATCGTATCACCAGGTCCAGATCGCTTCCGTACGATACTCCCACATCCACCCTTACCCGTATTCTATTATCCCCGCCAAAGGAGTAATTCACTACGTTACCGGAAATAAAATCCGCATTGGGTACAATGATAGATATATTCTGCAGGCTCTGAATGGTGGTAGATCGCATATTTATCTCGCGTACATCCCCTTCCATATCATTGACAATAATGCGGTCACCTACCTTGATGGGTCGTTCAATCAGAAGGATGAGACCGGCAATAAAATTGGATGTAACGTTTTGCAATCCAAAGCCAATACCCACCGAAAGCAACCCGAATATTACAGCCAGTCCACTCAGGTCAATACCAATGAACTGAAAAGAGATTACAACCCCTATGAAAATCACGAAGTAGTTGGTAAAGCGAATGAGAGTGTACCTGATCCCCTCATCCATCTCAACCCTGCCAAGTACCCGTTTAAAGAGAAGCCTGCTGATAACCTTTCCACCCACCGAAAAAACGCTGATAAAGATTACAAAAAGAATCAATGAATACAGCGTAACGGGGGTATTCTGCAGATTAAAAAGCTGAATAGCTAAAAAATTGTGGATTTGCTCGAGTACACCCGAATCAAAAGTATCAACCCTCTGACCAATTTGATCGGCAATATTAGTTGTATCATCCATCGTGACAGCGGTGGTATCCTGGGGCGCGTCTTGAGTTAACATGGGGTAAGTTGTGATTTGTATTTACAGGATATTTACGGAAGGAGCGGTTATCTTGTAAATGAGTATGCGGTTATATCGTGTAGAGGTGATGCATTTTACCCAAATTTGGACTCAATTACGAATGCCGGAAATCTGCATTTTATTTATGGGGATGTGACCCTATATTTATCCCCGGTTATCATTCAAAATTATTGGAAAATTATATGCGACTCATTTTATTTGGACCGCCGGGGGCAGGTAAAGGTACTCAGGCTAAATTATTGGAAACGGAACTCGGTGTTCCTCAATTATCCACAGGCGATATATTCCGCAGTGCTATTAAAAACCAAACACCGCTGGGAGTCAAAGTAAAGGCTATTATGGACTCCGGTAAGCTGGTGGGCGATGATGTTGTGGTTGCATTGGTTGCTGAAACCATCGCTAAATCCCAATTTGCAAACGGCTACATCCTGGATGGTTTTCCCAGAACAGTTGCCCAGGCCGAAGCCTTTGATGCCCTGCTTGCACAACGAGGCGAAAAAGTAGATGCATTTATTGCTCTCGAAGTACCGGATGAAGAGCTAATCAGCCGCCTGACAAACCGCGGACAAGGTCGTGAAGACGATACGCCCGATAAGATTAAGGTTCGTCTGGGTGTGTACAAACAGGAAACCGCACCTGTTCTGGCATATTACAAGGCTAAAAATCAGGCTAAAATTATCGACGGCCTGGGAAGCGTAGAGGATATCCAGCAGCGTATTCTGGATGCCGTTAATAACTAATAGTTGCCGGTATACTGGAAACAGGATAAAATGGCCGGTGTTACACCGGTGAGATCTGTAATTTCATTAAACTGTGCGGCATGCGGACCGCTTACAATGAGGGGCACCGGATTATAGGTATGTGTTTTTACGCTCAGATCTTCTACGTTCCCATGATCACTGGTTACAACTAACGTATGGTTGTTACCAGCCTGCAGTTCATCGAGTAATGCGGTGATAAATCCATCTATTCGTTCAATTGAGCGCACCGCGTCAACCATATTCCGGGAATGACCGGCCTTGTCGGTAAGATAGTACTCCATCAGAACGATATCGTACTTGTTCAGCGATGCAACTACGCGGCGGGCTGCATCACCATACGTTATGGAAGGTATATCCACGTTCAGCAACGATTGCCAGTAATCCTGAAGGATTTCAGCGGTTACGGCACTTCCCTGCCGTACTTCCTCCAATGAATTGATATGTAAACCGGCACTTCGGGTCATCAGTGTAGCACAACTCCAGCGATTCCTCTTCTCAGCGCGCTGGAAAAAAACATCGGGAAAAGCATTGATAAAATGTGGTTTGAGTCCGACCGATGCAGCCTTATGAAAAAGGCTTCGTTCCTGCAGTAAAACTTTGGTACCCGAATGAGGGAAAGGACCAAAATGCCTGCCAATCAACGATGCGGCATTTTCCCCGGAGAACAGACTGGCCTGTCCGGTACCGCTTTGTGGTAATCCATCTACCCCGAGTAATGCATCTATGGATTTGAACAGGACCGGGGCAGAGGATTGAACACTTGTGCTCTGTGACTTGTCAGCTATGGTTTCTGCTGCGGGACTACTCGCAAAACTGCTGGTTATTTCTGTGTCTGGTGTTGGTTGAGCCGGACCATCTTTGAGTACCTTTCTGCCGCTTGTCAACCGGTTAAAACCGGGAAAATAGCGCTCAGAAAATGGATTAAACTCGGATGCGTCCGCCAACCCGATACCGTCTATGAATAAGAATAGAACACTCATCAACGCTCCAGAATAATGGTTACCGGGCCATCATTAACCAAAGCCACGTCCATCATAGCACCAAATTCACCAGATTCAACTGGTATATTTCCTGTTTTTGAGAGGTATTGCAACATGTATTCATACAGGGGAACAGCAACTTCAGGACGGGCCGACTCAATAAAACTGGGTCGGGTTCCTTTCCGGGCATCACCATACAATGTAAACTGAGAAACAATGAGTACAGAGCCCCTGACATCCAGCACAGATCGGTTCATTTTCCCGTCTTCATCGTTAAAAATCCGCAATTTTAATACTTTATCACTGATCCACTGAACCTGCTCAGGGGTATCCGAAGTATGAAATCCGACAAGTACCAACAGCCCATGGCCTATACGTCCAACTACTTTATTATTGACGTTTACACTGGCCTGTGATACGCGTTGAACAACTGCTCGCATGTAGATAACTATGTGTATAAGTGGATAATGATTGTGGGGAACCTGTGGGAAAGAAGAATACTTAAAATGCAAATTTAGTTATACAATCTCATCCACATAAAACCCGCTGTTATCAACGCGCGTTCGGGATAAGTTAATTTGTGGATATCTGCATGGCTGCTGAATATGTGTTATATGTGACACTGTGGATAAGTCGTACCTACGTATACCTAAGTCTTTATTACCACAAAGGGTAGTTATCCACACCTCCATGCACATTCTTTCAACACAGCAGCAGCAGTATCCTGATAACCAGGTTATGCACATATCCACACCCTCTACAAAGAAGAAGAAAACCTTTAAAAATTTTACTTTTGTTATCTCTACGTGTGGAAAAGTCGGTAAAAAAGGATCGTTATCCCGATTAATTGTCCGGAGGGTTATGAATGAGAATAGTAAGTTGGGATGGGATGTTGTATTTTTTTGAACACGAAATACCGTACTTAGCGACCGTTCTTCATGAAAAAAAGTATAACCTACAAGGATTCAGGCGTTGATGTAAAAGCCGGCGAGGAGCTGGTGAAATCCATTAAAACCATCGTCAGAGAAACACATAATGTGTCTGTCTTGAGTGATATCGGTGGATTTGGAGGACTCTTTCGTCCTGACTTTTCTACTATGCGTGATCCGGTATTGGTCAGTAGTGTTGACGGCGTAGGTACCAAGCTGGTTGTAGCATTTAAAGCCGGACAATATGATACAGTAGGTCAGGATCTCGTTAATCACTGCGTTAATGATATTGCTGTATGTGGAGCTGAACCACTTTTCTTTCTGGATTACTTTTCCACAGGTAAATTGAATCAGTCAATTGCCTATGATGTAATCAAAGGTTTTACCATAGCATGCCGTGAAAACGGTTGTGCGCTCATCGGAGGGGAAACTGCGGAAATGCCGGATATCTATAAAGAAGGTGAGTTTGACCTTGCCGGCACTATTGTGGGTGTAGTAGACCGTGAACACCTCATCGATGGATCAAAAGTACAGAAAGGGGATCTGCTTTTTGGTTTACCCAGTACCGGATTGCATACCAACGGGTATTCGTTGGCCAGAAAGGTACTTTTCAGCGAATATGACATCCATGACAAACCTGAGGCATTGAACGGTATGTCGGTCGCAGAATCACTGCTCCAGGTCCATAAATCATATCTTTCTGAAATTCGTGAGCTGCGGTCGATGGATGGGGTTCATGCTTTTTCACACATAACGGGCGGCGGTATCGAGGGGAATACGAAACGAGTGCTGCCGGAAGGCTGTGAACTGGCTGTTGACTACACCTCCTGGAATAGACCCGCAATTTTTGATTTGATTCAAAAAACGGGTAATGTCCCGGAAGAAGATATGCGTTTATCGTTTAACCTTGGGGTTGGTCTGGTCATTGTAGCTGCATCGGATAAGATTACCGATCTGGCAGAGTGGGCCAGTAACCGTCAGACTCCCCTGTATATAATCGGAGAAGTTGTATAATGCCCGTTGTCAAACTTTTGGAAATAGCGTACGGTCGCAGTGGTGATAAAGGTAATGCCAGTAATGTGGGTATCATTGCCCGACATCCCGATGTGTATCCTTTCTTGTGCGACCTACTCACAACCGAACGCGTCAAAAAGCACATGAAAAATGTGTGCAAGGGTGAGGTGGAGCGCTTCGAACTTCAAAATATCGGAGCACTTAATTTTCTGCTGCACGATAGCCTTGGAGGTGGTGGCACGGTTTCTTTAAAACTGGATGCTCAGGGAAAGACACATGCATCGCAAGTTTTACGTATGGATGTTGAGGTACCTGAGGAACTGCTCCTGAAAGTAAAGGCTTTACCGGTTCCGGGTACTGAGTTCGAGTAACTTGAACCCTGATATCCTGTAAAAATTATGGCTAATCCGGTTATCGTTGTTAAGAAAGAACCGTTCGATAACGCCGTTGAACGTGCTGGTTGGCTGGCACTGGCACTCCTCATATTTATACCTGCCTGGTATTTTGGAGACCTTCCTGACGAGGTACCCCGTCATTTTGGTCCGGATGGAAGTCCCACGGCATGGTCAGGTAAAGGTTTTATCTGGATTATGCCCATCATTGGGTCAATTATGTTTGTGAAATTATTTTTCCTGAGCCGTTACCCGCACATTTATAACTATCCGGTTACTGTGACGGAAGAAAATGCACCCCGACTTTACCTGAAAGGGTCCCGCATGATCCGGGTACTTAATGCTGTACTGGTGTATGTATTCCTGTATATCACCTACAGTTCAATTCAAACGGCTTTGGGCGAACAATCCGGACTGAACCCGGCTATAATGTTTGCCATGATGGGGACTATTTTTGCAATTATCGGCTTTTATCTGATCGATTCCTACCGAAATAAGTAAGTACTACAGGTTGATAAGGTAACGATGAGTTCTTTTCAGCGTTCGTTCAAATCAACCTGCAGTGTCTCCGTTCTTATGTTATGGCAAAGGTGTTATGGGTACCCTGACGCCGGTCTGATCCCATCGCAACATCATATGTATAACACCATCTACATCCTCCAACTGAATCCGGAAGGCCTCCCATACTTCTTCAAGATTTTCCACAGGTACGGTTACACGTGCAACATCCAGTTCCTGATTGTAGCGGAAAGCACCCCATTGACCCAAACCGTTATTCAGAATAATAGTCCATTCCTGCGGTCCAGGAATAGTAAAGAGCGCATAGTGTCCGGCTGGTACAGATGACCCGCCGAAGTCTACATCGCCTGTAAGGGTAATTTCAGTGGCTTCATTGGCACCTGTTCGCCAGACTTCGTTGAAGGGGACGAGTTGCCCGAATATTTCACGGTCATTTTTGAAGGGCATTCCGTAAACAACCTTCACGTAGGTATCATTAACGGTTATAGCTGAAATCATGGTAGGACTGACCCGGGGGTTTGGAACTTCCTGGGCGATGGTGGTGCTGAAAGCGAACAGACTTACAAGCAAGGTTGATAGCAAAGTGGTTAAATATTTCATGGCTGGCTGGGTTGGTGGTTGGTTGATCCTGTGGTAATCACAGTTTTTTCAGTCATTTATACAAGGTTATCAGAAATTGGATAACACACCGGTACTTCCCGATGTTCCCGGTATGGTGGTAAGTCCGATGCCGATGTCAACAGGTATATTATAAACCAGCCGGATACGAGCCCGGATTCCCCCTCCAATAAGTGTTGTAGGGTTGCGGAAAACGTTATTGGCTATAGTTTCGGAAAAAGCGACAGCATAAATACTTTCCAGATAAACAGGTAAAAGATAACCGCCGCGTTCCGGAAAGGACAAGGGGATGGTATAACGGGCGGAGAATACCGAAATGTCAGGACTGTTGAAGCTCATACTTGCCAGGTCAAATCCATCGTGTATAAGATTGAAAAGATTGTAACCGAAACGATTTTGCCGGATGAGCTCAATGCCAAGCTGAAGGGATTCATTGGATCGCATCCGTGGAGCCAACCAGGTCTGTATTCCAAACCGGAGTCCGTTGAAGGTACGTGCATCGTTGAATGTCATGAAATCGAGATCGGTTTGGGCGTAGAAATTGATTCCCGATCTGGGCTGCATATCCCGCAGATTCTGACGTAGTCTGTGGGCATAGCTGGCGTTGATGCGTATCCGGGCCGAGGTGTTCCAGTTACTGGCAGCCAGCACATCAGCGGACTCAATTTCCTGTACCTGTATGCGATTGGATAAATACAGCAGTTCCGGATTTACACTGAGTTTCGTTGTACCGGCGGGATCGTCGAAGTACCAGTTAAATGGAAGACCTGCCCCATGTATCTGTTCCTGACCGAACAAATCCGTTCCGCCGTCGGGTTGACCACCAGGGGCAAATGGAAGGAGTGCCGATTGAATTTTTATCTTAGGGAAAAAGCCCGCATAGGTATAGCTGAATTCATAAAAAGTTTTTCCGCTTCCGCGCGAAATTTCCAGACTATAGGCATTTCTTCGCAGCACATCGGCACTGCTCATAACCAGTCCCAGGCTGTTGGTCTCCCGCGCCGACATAACCCGGCTTACGGGAAACAATGTTCTGGGTCTGATCCAGTTTATTCCCGTTTGGTACGGAATGGCCACGATATCATCGGTGACGACTGGCTCTGTAATATCTTCTAAAGGTGCCTTCCAGATGTCCGTGGACAAGGTATCATGTAAAAGATCCTGGCTGTTCAGTATAGTGAGTTTACGATAATTCTGATCTTGAACAATAGCCGCAATGCGGTTGCCATCGGGATGGTAGGAAGCTTCCATGACTCCAAATGGACTATCGGTAAGTACGGTGAGCTGGTCGTGGTCATAATGATACTCAACAAGCTGCATGCGTTGATCGATTTCCGCACTGAGCAGCAGGGATGATTTTTTGGGATGAAAGCGTGGATCAAAAATGATACCTCCTGGAAAATAGACATCCGGTGGGGTTTCCCAGAAGGGAGCAATAGTACCGGGTTTTACCAGATTAAACTCATTCTGATTGTTCCGTTCGATGCGGAGCAGCCACAGGGCCTGCTGACCTTGAAGGTTGGCAATTACAGCAATCAAATTATCATCGGCCGGGTGAACACGTATTTCGGTAATACTGCCGGGGAGGTTATCGGTGAGACGGACAGGTGAGTCAAAATCGGGTTGGCTATCTGCCTGTGTGCTGTCCGGAAGCAGGGTGAGGTGATACTCGTGACCGTATGGTCGTAAGGCAAGTAAACCATAGTTGTGTATGTTGGGATGGTGTAGTCGATGATTACGGGTCAGCTGCCTGTTTTTCAGAGTGGTGAGGTTAAGCTGGTGGATATCCGATGTATATCGGTTTTCATGGTAGGGATGGATGTGGTAGCGGGCATATAGCAGGGTGCTGGTTAACGGATCATAACGGTATCCGTACGACTCATGCATCGTGGTTTCAGCGATGAGCCGGTGGCTGTTTTGGGTGGTGTTGTATAGCCAGAACCCGCTTCTTTCGTTGTAAAATCGACCGAAATAGATGATTTCTTCCGTTGAGATCCACTGGGGTTGGTGTATATCCGGTCCATTCAGTCTGCCAAGGTCAATAGTTTCAACAGGGGTTTGGGTATTTCTTTCGAGTGTCTGGTTGTGAAGGTCATCGGTGAATGCTGCAAATTCACTGGAAAGTTTCCATGGGGATATACCGGATGTGTACCATAGGTTGGTGGCGTAGCCGAGGAAGGGAAATAGGGCATGGGAGCGGATGGATCTCCTCATAGGTTCCATGCCGTAGGTATCGATAAACCATCGGGTGAATACGTATCCGCCTATGTAGTGTCTTGACAGTGGTCTTGAGTAGGATGCCGGGGTGAGGTGGGTTGCAAGGTTCCAGGACCGGTTAGCGGAAAGATTCCCGTAATATTGCTGCATGAAGGGGGCATGATTACCTCTTCCACCGTCTGTAAAGAGTTCGGTTTCCCGATATACGGCCAGCCCTTCTATGATGCCTGTTGGAACAAAACCGTGGACCGACCTGCCAAGATCCGGCGAGAATACATAAAGCATCCGGTTGTAGCCTGCGTTGACGCTGAATTGAAGTGCATGAACCAGTTCGTGGGACATGAGATTTTCCAGATGTCCGCCAGTGCGTGGATTCAGACTTTTTCCGGCGATTGGAGGAGATTCAATTTCCATCCGGAAGTTAAACGAGCTGACATACCCGTTGGACCGGTCGTTGTAGCTGTTGATAATAACCGGAAAGTTTTTAAGGCTGCCACCGGTGAGTAGTCGGATATTTTGATAATCATTTTCCAGTAAATAGGCAGCACGCAGGGCGGTTTTCTCATTGCCTTCATGAAAAATTATGCGGAAGTGTTCAGTATTGTGTTCGAACCAGCTGAGATTGGGTCGGTGTACGGTGTCATAGAACTGTCCGCTGACCGTGTTCAGGGTCAAGAAGGTAAAGATGAGGAATAGGATCAGCTTAAGCATGGGAGAGGGAGCTTGAGATGTAATACATTGCAAAGCAATATACATATCCCGGGTAATTGAATTATTTTCGTTTTTCTGTCTGGTTTGACAGTATGGATTATGTATCTGGTATTAAACACATTAGAGCTTCATCGTATGAAAAGGTTATTGACAGTATGTTTGATAGGATTGGGATTGAGTGTGCAGGGAGTTGCTCAGGTGAGCAGCAATATTCACACTGCGCCCGATATTAATTCGGTAACGTTGGATTACTACCTGCCCGGGGGAGTTACATTTGATCCTGATGTTCCACTTCCCTCTGAGGTATTAGGCTTTGAAGTGGGATTCAGGCATGCCCGTTCCGAGCAGATTATGGCGTATATGCATGCACTGGCGGAGGCATCGGACCGTGTTGAAATACAGCAGTACGCTACTTCGTACGGATTCAGACCATTGAATCTGGTGATGATCAGTGCTCCGGAAAATATGAACAGGCTGGAGGAGATTCGTACCCAACATCTTCAGCTGGCCGATCCTTCTGTTTCGGGTTCGCTGGACCTTTCCTCGATGCCGGCCATTATTTGGCAGGGATTCAGTGTGCATGGAAATGAACCAAGTGCGGCGAATTCATCCATTTTACTGGCTTATTTTCTTGCTGCAGCTCAGGGTCCGGAGGTGGAGGAGATACTTCGGGAGAGTGTTACGATTATTGATCCTATTCTGAATCCTGACGGCCACGATCGTTTTACGCACTGGGCCAATATGCATGTTGGTATGAATGCGGTCTCTGATCCCAGTCACCGTGAGCACCTGGAGGTTTGGCCGGGAGGAAGGACAAACCACTACTGGTTTGATCCGAATCGTGACTGGATGCCGGTGCAGCACCCCGAGTCCCGTGGCCGCATCGTTCAATACCACAATTGGAAGCCTACTATTTTGAATGATTACCATGAAATGGGCACTAATTCACCGTACTTTTTTCAGCCGGGTGTACCGAGTCGGAATAATCCGCTGACCCCGGAGAGGACATTTGAGCTGACGGAACAGATTGCGCGGTTTCATGCGGATGCCCTGGATGAAGTGGGCAGTTTGTACTGGACCCGTGAGACCTTTGATGATTTTTATATTGGTAAAGGAAGTACCTATCCGGATATTAACGGATCTATCGGGATACTTTACGAGCAGGGCAGTTCACGCGGGCATGCTCAGGATAGTGATTATGGACTGCTGACGTTTCCTTTCACGATCAGGAATCAGTTTATTACTACAATTTCCACGATGCGCGCCGGGGTGGCACTCAGGGAGGATCTTCTGGAGCATCAGCGTGAATTTTTCAGATCGGCATTGGAAGAAGCCGGCAGATCGGACGTGAAGGGCTATGTATTTTCCGAACCAGCAGATCCGGCCAGGGTCTGGCATTTACTCGATATTTTAGGTCATCATCAGGTTGATGTGTATGCACTGAACCGGACTATGACGGTAGACGGTACGACTTTTGAGGCCGGGAAGGCGTTTGTGGTTCCTGCGGGCCAAATTCAATATCGTTTTCTTACTTCGTTGTTTGAGGTGCGAACGGCTTTTGAAGACAGTCTCTTTTACGATGTATCAACCTGGAATCTGCCGTTCGCCTTTGACCTTCCCTACGCTGAAGTACGTGGAAGAACATGGAGTTCTAATCTACTGGGTGAGCAGGTTGCTCGTTATCCCGATTTTCCGCATGGTGAGCTGATTGCCGCCGGTGAAGGACAGACGTACGCTTATGCGTTTACCTGGGACAGCTACTATGCTCCACGTGCAGCCAATCGGTTACTCAGCGAGGGTGTGGTAGTTCAGGTTGCTTCACGACCGTTTGAAGCTGCTACAGCATCAGGTACCGTTGAATTTGACTACGGTACAATAGTGGTTCCGATGGGTGTTCAGCATCCGGATAAATTTGACGAAATTAATGAGCTGATTCAGCAGATTGCCGATGAAGATGCTGTTACTGTGTACGCGCTTGAATCGGGTTTGAGCAGTACCGGAATAGATATAGGCAGCAGAAATTTTAATCTGCTGCGTAAGCCGGAGGTCATGATTTTGGGTGGTTCAGGTGTTACACCTAATGATGTGGGTGAAGTATGGCATTTGCTGGATCGTCGCTATGACATGCAACTGAGCATAGTGGAAATACCAAGGTTTAATTCCATTTCACTGAGCCGTTACAATACAATAGTAATGGTTAATGGCAGCTACGGTGATATATCAGACCCGGCGGTTGACAAACTAAAACGATGGGTTTCGGATGGGGGAACCTTAATTCTGCAACGCGGAGCGGTAAGTTGGGCGAGTCGTGCCGGGCTCATTAATGTAGATTTCAGCAGTTCAGATATTGATACAGACCGCAGCTTTCTGGCTTCATACACGGATGTTTCTGGTGAACGGGGTGCTCAGGTCATCGGTGGATCAATATTTAATCTTGATATCGACACACAACACCCGCTTTTTTATGGGTACCAGCGAAATAAGCTTACGGTATTCAGAAATAATACACTGATGTTGGAGCAACCTGAAAACCGATATGCCATGCCGGCACGCTACCACGAGACAACTCCATTAGCCAGTGGGTACATTTCATCTGAAAACCAGGAAAGAATCAAGGGTACTGCCGGACTCATAGTAGGAGCAATGGGCTCGGGTCGTATCATAATCCAACCTCATAATACCTCTTTCAGGGGATTCTGGTTCGGAACCAACAAGCTTCTGGCAAATGGAATATTCTTTGGTCATACCATAAACGGACAGGCAACCCAGCGGTAAGTTGATCGATAGGTCTGGCTGTTTTTCCCGGTATACCGACAGCAAACAGATAGAAATTAATTGCTGCAGGAAACAGTAAATGTATTTCCGGTCAAATGAAATACTGTACAACGGGTGAAGAATAAACTATTGAATGAGGGTTTGAGTCTCCGGACCAAAACCCTCATTTCTATCAAGTTTTTTCCAGAAGCTTGAATTCTTCCCAAAGTTGGCGCAGGGCTTCGAAGCGGTACAGACCAGAATCATGTCCGTCATTCCAAACTATTTGAATAGCATAGTTACCCATTGGTTTTACGGATCGGATACGCCATTCACGCTGTGCTGGTTTGGCAAGTTCAGCCGGGTCCATCTTTTTCCCCATGTATTCATGGCCACCCCGGCAAAATACACAAGGGCACACCTTTCGTAACCCGTCGAAAGGGAAAAAAGAGGTTTCGCCGTCGTTCCAGACAATACTCAGTGTTTGTGAAGCGGTATCAACGTCAATTTCGCTGATTTCAAAAGATATACTCATAACCTAAAATAGGGTTTGTTTTCAGAAGAGTAAACTTAAATACCAATAACGGAGCTCACATACCTGTTTAGATTTTCATTGGTCCCGATCGGACGTATATCCTCTATATGATGGTTATGGTCGATGAATAGTTTAAAGGGTGTACCAAAATCAGGTACATACCCGGCTAGACGATCATCAGTATCCAGGAGGGTTTTGAAGGTATAGCCATGGTTTTTTACAAATAATCCGGCATCTGCATCGTTTGCACCTGTAATAACCAATAAAACAGTTGGTTTTTGTGCACCCATAGGGTTAGAATTTTCCGAATTAGTCCATTCTTGCCAGAAATCAAGTTCATCCAGACAAAACCTGCAGTGTGTAATATGGGTTACCAGTACCAGTGTACCATAATTTTTGCTTTGATCATGTTTTTCTGCAAGATCGGCAACCTCCAGCTGAATTGAGGCGGTATCAGGTTCTTCAGAAGACTCATAATCAGAGATGGACATTTTGCCGGTATTATCAACTGCTGTTGCCAAAACTTCAGGTAACTGATTCAGAATGGAAGCAATGTTTTCGTAACTCCGCTGACCCCCGGGCATATGATTTCCTTTGCCAGAGCAGGAAACTATCAATAGTACGGCAGCAAAATAAAGTACGGTGGTCTTTATTCCGTTAATCATATGCAGCAAGACGGTTTATGTTATATCCTTTTTGTTGAATATCCAGATGTTGATAAGAATCCAGAAAATCAAAGATGATAACGACCATAAGAAGGTATCGGATTGAATATATCGGGTTGCTAT
Source organism: Bacteroidetes bacterium HLUCCA01 (assembly GCA_001314545.1). Taxonomy (GTDB): domain Bacteria; phylum Bacteroidota; class Rhodothermia; order Balneolales; family HLUCCA01; genus HLUCCA01. The sequence goes on along the minus strand of LIHN01000004.1, from coordinate 141,753 downwards.
GATTTGTCGAGAGAATTCCTCCAGCTTCCACTGGGGTGTAAGTACATAGGATATAAATTCTGCAATATCTTGCACCCATGAACTGCTTGTGAACACCGATTTCAAACTTTGCAGTGCAACCGGGGTGACAAACACAAGAATCAGGAAATAAATCAGAGCAAACGTACCTGTTCCCCTGATATTTACAATCAATGTGAGGAAAATCACAAAACTGAAAAACATCAGAAGCTTACCGGCGAAGGCGTATAATGCTGCAGCTGTGGAATAACCCGCTTTCAGGTAAAGAAATAAATATCCACTGGTTACGAGTATTATTGCGAGAAGCATTGTTATAAAAAATGCCAGCAGGTATGGTATTCGGTTTTGATGGTTTGCCAGCCAAATCCCGGCCAGTTGCCCTTCCAGCAGATAGCTTCTCTGATAAAGGACGGTGATTATCAGCAGAAGTCCTGTAAAAATCTCTGGCAGGTTAATGGTTGACTCAATACTGGAAACAGGGAGTGCGACCGTACCAAGTACAAAAATTGCGGTTGGACCATCGCCTGAAATTTCAGCGGCGAAAACAGCGTACATAACCAGCATACCCGTTATTGCCAGTAACCATACGCTTCTTGCACTACGAAGTACAGCCAGGTTAATTCGGAAAAGATTGATACTGATATTCATGCGTAAATGGTTTTATAGATATCTGACAGCAATGATGGTGAGTTGATTTCATTCTGGATCTGTTGTCTGATGGTTGATTCTATATCCGGTTCAAGTTGAGAAGATAGTACTGCGTCGGACTTGTTTATTTTCAGCACCGGATATCCTTTCCTCATAAACACAGCATGTGAGCAGATACGATTAACCTCATATAAAATGTGCGTTGATATCAGGATTGTGAGTCCTTTATCTATTCTGGTTGCCAGGAAACCAATGAGCTTTTCCCGATCCAGTGTATCCAGACCCTCAAAGGGCTCATCCAGTATCAACAAAGTCGGGTTCATGGAAAGAGCCGCCAAAAGAGCGGTTTTCTTTTTCATTCCTTTAGACTGCCTGTAAACCGGTTTGTCCATTACCGGACCCATATCCAACAAATCGATTAATTCATTAGGTACCGCATTCTTAGTTGATACCGGGGTAATCAATTTCATAAGGCTACTACCGGTTATGCCACGGGGCAGGTTCATTATTTCGGGCATATAGCCGATACGGATATTATTGTGTAAGTACCGTACAGAGCCGCTTTCGGGCAGTGCGAGTCGGGCTGCAAGTTTAATTAAGGTACTTTTACCCGACCCATTCGGACCAATCAGGCATACAGATTCACCTTTTTGAATAGAAAGTGAGATTGGTTCAGGTATTCCGTCCCGACTTTTGCCGTACGTTTTGGTTACATTCTGCAATTCAATCATCTTTTAAAAGTGTATCTAGTGGATAGAAATACGTTGCTGAGTCACTCAATCCATATACCCCTCTTTCCGATAAGGATGCCGCAGTAAGGCTGTCAGTCAGATGAACCGCATACCGTACATTACCGCTGAAGTCTGTGATGAAGACCATCATTTTATCATTGATTTCGGCCAGCTGTATGATGGACTCTCCGTAAGGCATAGCCGTGAAATACACGGGTTTCAGGGGTACTCGCCTTCCACCGGCATTTGAATAGGTCGTTTGCTCCGGCAAGTGACTGAAAGCGAGTTTTTTAACTTCTCCTGTACGGATATCCAGAAGTGTACTTTTGTTTGTGAAAATATGGTTCGTAATCAGGTGGTCTTCTCTTGCGTACAAATAACCAATTCCATGGTCGGCATGCGTGGTATTTTCAACATGCAGGTAAGAAGGGTTTTTAAATGAAGCTACATCGTATTCTATCAGTGACCATTTATCCATTTGAAATAGCACGGCAAAGGCGCGGTTTCCAACAAATTCAAGGTCAATAATCTGTTCATCCAGGGTGAAAACTCTTTTCAACTGAAGGTTCAAGTCCATAACACTTACGCGTCTCGTTCTGTCATCAAAGACATATAACTCATCGCCAACTTCAAACAGACCCGCAATACGCATGAACTCTCCCGGACCATGACCTTCTCTGCCTTCGGCTAGAACAACATTATATTCGTTATCCATTTTCACGAGCCGGGTAGAGGTTAGATCGGTGGCATAAAAATAACTGCCAATTTCAGTAATCAGCCTGTAATCGTTGAGCAGGTTGTCATACTGATTCGTTGTTTGACCCGACTGCTCTACAACAGCATAATCAGTTTCTATTTGGTTATTACAGGCGACAAGCCACATAAAACCAATGACTAAGACCAAATTTTTCATAGGTTTATCAGATAAAAAAATACCGGGTACCCCGACAGACCCGGAATACATTCCTACTTGTTAGAGTTGAAGATCTGGATAACGGTAGCACCTACCTCACCAATAAACTCCAGATAGCAGTCTGTGGCACATGCTGTTCTTCTCCATGACCATGGCAGGGTCCGGCTAACACAGCCTTCGGCACAAACGATGTAGGACTCTAATGGACCAAGCTGCTGGGCCTCTTCAGCCTGAGCGGTGAATGAGAACGTGGCCAGCAAAGCACCGGCAATAAGGGTTGACTTGATGTATTTCATAATGAACCTCAATGAAAGTTTATATTAGTTATTGTTTGAATGCCGGTATCACTGTCTTTGCAGACGAACAAACAATAAAAAATAATAGCAGCTCAAGTCAACAAGCTTCGTTACGTAATTTGTGTGTTAGATTTGTGGGAAAAAATAAAAAGGCCACTTTTGATAAATTTTTTTTCAATATGACACCCGAAGAAAAAAACTAAAAAACAATCACTTATAAAGTTTTTTCAAAAAAATGATTTTTTTAGTGTAATAAAACGTGCTTTTCTGACTCTATATAGAAGTGACAAAAAACTTTTGTCCGTCAAATGCAACTACCGGAGATCGCTGATTACGTCCTGTCAGGGTTGTTCGGCATTCCTGGTTCAATAGTCAACTTTTAACAGCTAACCTCAGGGTTACCAAAATTAACTGGTGATTATTCATATGAGTAAACAAAGAATTGAACATGCTAACTTAGTCATGTCATCCTATATTAGCAGTATTCGAACGGTCCGAGACTGGGCCGACTTAATGGGCTGGGAAAGAACAGACTTTTCCCGAAGATACCGGAGGATACATGGGCAGACAGCCAAACATGCACTCAAACAAGAGCGCTTTAAGCATATAGCAAGGCTCATGAAAGAAAATCCACAGGCTAAAAACTATGAAATTGCCTGTGATTTAGGATTCAGAGATGAAAAAGCTCTGTACGATTATGTGCGTTACCACAGTAACCGAACTCCAACGGATTTGAGGTTGGAAATTATAACGGATCCCGAAGTACCTTCAAAGAAAGACAAAAACCATGATCCCGATAAATCTCCATGTACAGGCTGACCCTGTTAAAAGTCGTGTGTACTGGTCGTGATGAGGAGGGAAAGTTCATCAGAACAGGAAAGGTCGACAGGCAGAAGGTTGGTTTTCCTGCCACTTTATTCAGGCAGCCTGACTAACAAAGCCATTCCTGCCTGAATGGTGCGTGGAATTACAGCACTTATGTTGTAATCACAGATAAATCTGTAAACGGCTACTGCTCTCCGCCTTTGTACTTAAACAGATTTTCCTCACCAACCGCTTCAACAGCCTGGCTAAGTGCGTAGGCAGAGTCGAACAGTACAATCGGGTTTTCATCCATATCATGGGTAACGTGTGTAGAAAAGCTGGTACCCAGTTTTTTAATCACATTTTCATCATCGGGCAACCATCGTGCTGCGAAAAACGGTGCCGGGCTCATCGTTATTTCAACCTTGTACTCGGCAACCATCCGGTGTTTGACTACATCGAACTGTAATACCCCTACAGTACCAAGCAGAAGCTCGTTTCCAACTCCGTTCGGAACTTCAAAAACGTGCACCACACCCTCTTCAGAAAGCTGTTTGAGTCCTTCTCGTAACTGCTTTCGTTTAAAGGGGTCTTTGGATGTAGCCTTCATGAAATGTTCCGGAGAAAAAAGCGGAATTACGTTGAAATTTACCGGTTTGTCAGTGTATAGGGTGCTGCCAATACGAAAGTTGCCCGGGTTAAAAAGCGCTACAATATCACCGGGATATGCGGTTTCCAGCAGATTTCGTTCATCCCCCATCAGGGAGTGCGGTGTAGTCATTCGAACCTTTTTGCCGGTATTACTCAACGTAACTTCAATACCCCGCCGAAAAACCCCGGATGCCACCCGAACAAAGGCGGTACAATCGCGATGATCCGGATTCATGTTCGCCTGCATTTTGAAAATAAACCCTGAAAAGGGAGCTTCAATTGAACGGACCTGTTCGTCCTCGGCTGTATATGGTTTGGGCGAGGGAGCCATATCGGCGAAATATTTCAGGAACAAATCCAGCCCGAAGTTATTCAGTGCCGACCCGAAGAAAACCGGAGTACAACGACCGTTGGCGAAGTCGTCCGGATCCATCTCGTGGATTTCATCGCCAATGAGTTCAAGTATTTCGCGAACTTCCGACCTGGAGGTCTCCGTTAGTGTACTTTCATCCAGCCCTGCTTCCAGAGGGAAAATTTCGGCGTCAGCCTTTCGGGCTCCATGCTTTGACTTTACATACAGGTGAAGTTCCTTGCCGATCAGATCGTGCACTCCCTGGAAATCCTGACCGTAGCCAACCGGCCAGGTCGCCGGGATTGGAGGCAGGCCCAGCTTCTGCTCGATGTTACTGAGAACTTCCAGCGGTTCCATACCAGGACGGTCGCACTTATTCACAAATGTAATGATAGGGATATTCCGAAGTTTACAGACCTGATACAGTTTTTCGGTCTGCTCCTCCACGCCCTTGGCAACATCTATGACCATGAGGGCACAATCGGCGGCAACCAACGTCCGAAGGGTGTCTTCTGAGAAATCCTTGTGACCCGGAGTGTCAAGCAGATTGTACTTGATACCATCTTTTTCGAAGCGAAGTACCGAGGAGGTAACCGAAATACCCCGCTCCTGCTCGATGGCCATCCAGTCTGATGCCGCGTGCCGGGCAGCCTTACGCTGTTTAATGGACCCAGCCTCGTGAATGGCTCCGCCATACAGCAGCAACTTCTCTGTAAGCGTGGTTTTACCGGCATCCGGATGCGAAATGATTGCAAACGTTCGTCGGCTTTTAACTTCCTGGTCCAGATTTTTAATCAACGTTGTATCGTCAGTCATGGAGTATAATCTTGAAAAATTTCGAGACCGAAGATACGGATAAAATCACCCAATCAACGCGGGCTTACCTCAGTTCGGCGAATGAACTCCTGACTGTCAACTACGGGCACTTCGGGATGGTTGGCCAGTTGAATCACCGTTGAATAGATCAATTGCACCCGCTTGGTATAGGGTCCGTAGGTGATTTTGTCGGGACTGTCACCAGGTTGGTGATAGTCTGCATGCACACCCGAGAAGAAAAAGATGAAAGGAATACCCAGCCGACCGAAATTCCAGTGGTCGCTGCGACGATAAAACTGATTTCGGTCATCCAGATCATTGAACCGCATATTCAGATCCAGTGCATTGCCACGGATTTCACTTGCCTCCATAAGCCTGTCATTCAGGTCGGAGCTGATTATTTCAGCGCCAATAATGTAGACATAATCTTCAACCCCCTCAGCAGCCATGGTATCATCTACGCGACCAATCATGTCGGTATTGATGTTGGCGATGATCTGCCCTATTGGCACGGTTGGATTATCGGAATAATACCGGGATCCAAGCAGTCCCACTTCCTCTGCTGTGACATGAAGCAGAATAATACTGCGATCAGGCCCTGCACCGGCTTCCCTGGCTGCCATAAGCGCCCTGGCCTGGGCAAGCAAATTGACACTTCCGCTGCCGTTGTCATCGGCACCGTTATAAATAAAATCACCGGCAGCATCCGGGGTAGATAAACCAAGGTGGTCATAATGTGCACTGATCACGATGTACTCATTTTTCAGCTCAGGATGACTTCCTTCGATAAGCCCCACAATATTTTTGACGGGTGTATCCTGCTGTACTGTTTCAGAAGTGACAGCCAGGCGATAATCCAGAACAACGGGCTCAAAAGTGTTGATGGAAGACGTCAGTGATGCATAATGTGCTTCCAGGCCGCTTTCTGCACCAATCATGGAAGCTGCACGCTGCGGACTTATACTCATTATGGGAACAGAGAAACGTCCGCGGGGTGGATTGCCCGGCAGGGAAAACCCCGATGGAATACCCATGAGTCGGGCGAAATCTTCAACATCCTGTGTGTGCGAATCTTCATCCAGGTTGCGTATTAAAATCAAACCACCTGCAGCCCGGTTGAAAAGAATCTCTCTGACACGCTGCCATCCTCCGGCATCGGGATTAACTAGCGTATCGCCGTCTACAACAAAAGGAATATCCGAGTACACCATTACCCATTTGTCTGTGAGATCCATTTCCCCAAGGTGATCAACCGAACGGGACTCATCGGTGATGCCAAAACCGGCAAAAACCACGTTCCCCTCAAAATCTTGTCCGCCTCCGCTCAGCCGGTAAAAATCGGTTGCGGTTGATGCGGCAGAAAAGGATTCGCTATACACCGTAACGGGTTCATCCTGAGCGGTGGATGTAAGTTCTGCCGTCACGGAGTTGGTCACAAAAGAAGCGAGATTAAAATGCTGAAAATACGAGCCCTCATCCCCCAGGGGCAAAACACCATGCTCGCGATAAAAGTCAGCCACATAATCTGCGGAGATTTCGATGCCGGCCTGTCCGGTACCTCTTCCTTCGAACGCGTCACCAGCGAAGGTGTAAAGTTGCTCGCGCAGAAAGTCCTCGGAGATAAGGGAGGCAAAGCTGTGCGGATCGGAAGGTTGCTCCCGGGCCGAACCCGCCTCGTTGGTGGAGCTGCAAGACGCCCCCGCGATTAAAATAATAGCTACAGTAAGGTAGTTTTTGAGTAAATACATGGTCAGTTCAGTTACGAAGTATGGAGATTATCAGAAATATCAGGTGTTTTGGGAAGTCGAAGCAATAAAAGTACGGGCATCCGGGAGGTCGACGGCAAATCGGGTAACGTCTTCATCAATCAGGAGCACAAGTCGCTGTTCACGAACCATTTCAAGAATAGCCAGAAACGTGACGATGACAACCATACGGGTTGGGGCGTGCTGGCAGAGCTCCCAGAACGATTGTTTTCCATGTGAACGCAGCTGTTCAACGATATAGCCGCTCTGTTCCTCGATGCTGGTTTTAACCAGCTCAACACGGTGCACAATCTCGTCCCGCGCCACCTTATTCAGGATGGTTTTGTATGCTGCAATAAGATCGTACAGCGTTACATCCCGCAGGGGCTCCTCGTCATCCGGTTCTTCTACTATATCAGGCTGGAAGTGTCTGCGACGATAGGCTGTACGTGCAGCCTGTTCCATTTCTGTAAGTTCGGCTCCCATTTCCTTGTACCGTTTATACTCCAGCAGACTTTGAACCAGTTCATACCGGGGATCATTTTCATCGAACTCGTCTTCATCGTTTATTTCCCTGGGCAACATCATTTTGGCTTTGATAGACATCAGGGTGCTGGCCATAAAAATAAACTCACTGGCAATACCGAGATCCAGCTCTTCCATGAAGTGCATATACTCAAAAAACTGGTCGGTTATGTACGATATGGGGATGTCATAAATATCCAGCTCATCCCTTCGGATAAAGAAGAGCAGTAAGTCGAGCGGACCTTCAAAGTTCTGTAGCTGAACGCGATACATGATTTTTTTTGGTTTACCGAATATACCGACTAATCACAACTTTCACAGTTGAGACTGCGTCTCCGGAAACACTAATATTTTTTTGATATGGCTGTTTTTTCGGAACTTAACCCTATCTGCCACTCGGTTCTTATCCGTTTTGTGACGGCAGAAAATTCACAGTAAGTGAAGCTTAAAAATATTTATAAATAATTGAATTTATTGAATTTATAGTATTGACAAAGTTGTGGTCAACCATTACTTTAGTCCTGCTTTCGTAATTAAGGGGGACGAAGGAGAATGAAACTGGGGAATCAACCAGGGGAATTAAGCTGGGGAATCAACCAAGGTCATTAACAAAAAACATAACGACTATGCTGATAGAAAGGTTTATAGCGTCACTCATTGAGGGTAATGAACCGGTTATAGCCGAAACGGCCGCAGACATACACAAAAAGCTCAAACAGTATCTGATGTATCGCTATCAGGTGTCTGAAAATGACGCAGATGATGCAGTACAGGAAACCATGCTGGTGCTGTTTGAGCGAAGCAAAAACAACAAATTAAAACCATCCCGAAATCCGGTGGCTTATGTTTACACCGTACTGCGGCACGAGTGTTTTAAGTTGCTCCGTGCGTCCAGTCAGGTGTGTGAGCCTGATGAGAGTTATTTTGCACAGGTGGCTGAACCCAATCAGCTGTCCGATATTAACCTGGAAGAATATCAACGTATAATTGCCGAGTGCATGGGCTGTCTGAGTGAGTTCAACTATAATTTTTTGAGTTATACCGTGGAACACCCGGAGAAGTCGTCCGAAGAGATAGCTGCCCGATTTGGAATAAAACCGAACAATATCTCAATCCGGAAATTTCGTCTGCGAAAGTTTGTCTATAACTGTGTAGATCGGCGCTATCGGATTTTTAGTGATTCATAATGGTACTGGTTTATCGGGTGTGGTATCGCATCAGTAATTCCTGAACGGGGATTTTTTCAGCGGTGACGACTTCCCGACTGTCTGATTTGCCGTCTACATCACTGTCGGATACATCCTCTTTGGTTTCGCTTTGTACCGGATTAACGATATAGCTTCCGTCATCCTGCAGCTGCCAGCGCTGCAGGGTGCAGTTCAGGTAACTGTCCAGCACCAACTGAAGGTAACGGCATATATCTTCCTGCAGAACCGGGGTGAGTGCTTCAACCCGGGCATCCAGATTTCGGTGCATCATGTCAGCGGATCCGAGGAAGTAGCGGTTTTCACCTCCGGCATGAAAATAGTACAACCGCGAGTGTTCCAGGAATCGACCGATTACCGAATGTACCCTGATATTGGGTCTGCCGGAGGTTTTCAACCTGCAAACACTGCGGACAATGCAGTCGATTTCCACCCCGGCATCAGCTGCTTCATAAAGTTCTTTGATAATAAGCGGATCTTCAAGATTGTTCATTTTCATGATTATCTGCGCGGGTTTTCCGTCGCGCGCCTGCGCCGCTTCGAACTGTATCATCCCGGTGATGTGGTTACGCATGTAGCGTGGTGCAACCAACAGCTTCCGGTACGACTGCATCGGGGCGAATCCGGTCAGAAAATTGAAGAGATCAGACACATCAGCCGTGAGATCTTCCCTGGCAGTAAACAGACCAAGGTCTTCATATAACTGAGCCGTATCCGGGTGGTAATTTCCCGTGCCGATATGCGCATAGCGCTGAAGCCTGGTTCCTTCCTGCCGGACAACAATGGTCATCTTGCTGTGAATTTTCAGCCCGGCAATTCCATAAGCAACGTGCACACCGGCCTGCTCAAGTCGCTGAGCCCATTCCATATTCCGCTCCTCGTCAAACCGGGCTTTAAGTTCGATTAGAACGGCAACCTGCTTTCCGTCTTCGGCTGCCCGCATCAGCGCATGCATCAGCGGGGAGTCACGGGAGGTACGGTACAGGGTTTGCTTGATGGCCAGAACCGAAGGATCGGCTGCGGCCTCTTCCACAAACCGCTGTACGGAGGTGGCAAAGCTGTGATAAGGGTGATGAACCAGCAAGTCCTGCTTGCGAATGGTGGAAAAAATATCATCCCCGGCAACATCCCTGCGAAGCTCCGGGTGAACCACCGGAACCCATGAAGAAAATCGGAGATGATCAAATCCCTTTAATTTGTAAAGTTCAACCGCATCGGCCAGTCCGATTGCCCCTTCAACTTTATAGATATCATTTTTGCCTACCCCCAGCCGTTCCATGAGCATTTTACGGATGGAGTCGGTCATTGAGCTCTCTGCCTCCAGCCTGACAACGGCCGCGAATTTCCGCTCCCGAAGCTCCTCTTCAATCATTTCGAGCAGGTCGTCAGCTTCTTCCTCATTGCGTGCCACATCGGCATTTCGGGTAATACGAAAAACGTGGGCCGAAACAATACGCGCACCCGGGAAAAGCCGGTGAATTTTTTCACGAAGGAGGTCGTCAATGAGCAGCAGCGTAACGCCTTTTTTACCCCTTGAGACGGTAAGCCATCGCGGACGATTACCCGGAATTTTTACCCGTGCAAAAACCGGTTCGCCTGTTTCGGTGTCTCGAAGCTCCACGGCAAATGACCGACTCTTATTGGAGATAAAAGGAAACGGATGGGCATGGTCTATGACCAACGGCGTCAGAATGGGGTATAACTGCTCATCGAAATACCGGTCCATTTTAGTCTTTTGCTTCTCCGTCAGCTCTTCATAGGATGAAAACCGGATACCCTGGGTTTCCATTTCGGGAACCAGTTCTTCAAAGAAAACTTCCCGAACCCGTGAAATCATTTTTTTCACCTCTTCATGAATGGCTTCAAGCTGATCAGCGGGCATCATCCCGTCCATAGACAAACTGCCGATATCAGCATCCAGCTGTCGTTTAAGTCCGCCCACACGCTTCTGGAAGAATTCATCCAGATTACTTTTCACGATTCCGATAAATTTGACCCGTTCAAGCAACGGGTTTTGGCTATCGGTTGCCTGGTGCAGCACCCGCCAGTTAAACTTAAGCCAGCTCAGCTCATAATTGGCAAACTGTTCAGCGTCAGGGTCAGGTCGGGGTGGGGGATCAAAAGACTGCAGCATTCGTACTCCAACCCGGGTTTCCCGTTTGGTAACTTCGTTAAATCCATCATTCTCTGGCGTACTCATGGTTGTATTATTGACGTTGCTCTCATGGTTTTTGTATACCCGGGTTTATAATCTCCACAGGCTCTTCACTGATTTTTGCAGAAGCCCATTCAAAAATCTACGGACCACCCGGCGAGGGGAGGGCTTGCCGCTGACTGTAGTATATAAAAGACTGAATTACCAAAGTAATAACGTTTTCTCACATCTTGATATGTATATTCTATGTGAACACAACGTCACTAAAACCGCACTGCCTTGAACAACCCGTTACTGAATCCATCTGATAAAGAACAGGCTTTCGAGCAAACTGTACGACCGCTGCGCCTGGACGATTTCGTAGGTCAGCGAAAGCTGGTTGACAACCTGCAGATCTTTATAAAAGCAGCCGGAATGCGCGGTGAAGCGCTGGACCATGTACTGCTATCCGGTCCGCCGGGACTGGGCAAAACCACCCTCGCCGCCATCATCGCCAATGAAATGGGAGTAAGCTTCAAGGCCACAACCGGTCCTGTACTCGAAAAACCGGGCGACCTTGCCGGATTGCTGACTTCGCTGGATGAAGGCGATGTCTTGTTTATCGATGAAATTCACCGTCTGAATCCGGTGGTAGAGGAATACCTGTATTCCGCTATGGAGGATTACAAGCTTGACATCATCATCGATTCCGGTCCGAATGCACGTAGTGTGCAAATAGAGCTCCGCAAATTTACACTGGTTGGCGCCACAACCCGTAAAGGCTTGCTTACGGCTCCGCTTCGTGCGCGCTTTGGAATTGACCTGCGCCTGGATTACTACGAAACCGAGACCCTGCAGCAGATAGCCGAACGTACCTCAGGCATCCTCGGCTTCGACATTACTACCAGGGGCTCCTACGAAATTGCCAGACGCAGCCGGGGCACACCTCGAATCGTGAACCGGTTGCTGCGTCGAACCCGCGATTTTGCCGAAGTTGAGGGACTTCAGGCCATTGATGACCGTATAGCTGATAAGGCGCTGAATGCTCTGGATGTAGATAATCAAGGCCTTGATGACATGGATCAGCGAATTTTGCATGCTCTGGTCAACACGTTTGGCGGCAAACCCACGGGGCTGGGCACCCTTGCTGTGGCCGTTGGTGAAGACAAGGGAACTATCGAGGAGGTCTACGAACCTTACCTCATCCAGGAAGGCTTCCTGCAGCGAACCCCGAAAGGTCGCATTCCCGCACCCAAAGCTTACCGTTATCTGGGGATTAAAATGCCGGGAACCGCAACCAGTTTGTTCGATGAGCCGGATGATCCCAACTAGCTCTCACCCACGCCATACATCAGGATATTATCAGAAAAAATGCGTATTTTTCGAGGCTAAAAATTGAATTTATTTATCACTTAATCATCTGCGTGCTTAATGAAACATCTGTTTACCTCCGAGTCCGTATCAGAAGGGCATCCCGACAAAGTCTCCGATCAAATATCCGATGCCATTCTGGATGCCCTGCTCGAGAAGGATCCCAAATCCCGCGTAGCCGTTGAAACACTCGTAACAACGGGTCTTGCGGTCGTTTCCGGAGAAGTTACTACCGATGCCTACATCGATGTACAGGAAATTGTACGGGATGTTATCCGTCAGATCGGTTACACAAAATCTACCTACCGCTTTGATGCGGATTCCTGCGGGGTAATGGTTACCATCCACCAACAGAGTCCTGATATTGCCCAGGGCGTTGATGTTGAAGGAGCCGGCGACCAGGGTATGATGTTTGGTTATGCGTGTACCGAAACGGAAAACCTGATGCCGCTGAGCATCCAGCTCTCGCACGATCTTGTCCGTGAACTGGCGAATATCCGGAAAAATACCGACCTGATGCCCTATCTGGCTCCGGACAGCAAAAGCCAGGTGACGGTTGAGTACGATGAGGACGGCAAGCCGGTCCGGGTACATACCATCGTGGTTTCCACCCAGCACGATGATGGCGTAAGTCAGGACAAAATCAGGGAAGATATCGTCAAACATCTCTTCCCGCGTGTTGTTCCTGAGGGAATGATGGATGAGAAAACCATCGTACACGTTAACCCTACCGGAAAATTTGTGATTGGTGGTCCACACGGTGATACGGGTCTGACCGGTCGAAAAATCATTGTAGATACCTATGGCGGACACGGTGCTCATGGCGGTGGAGCTTTTTCGGGTAAAGATGCTACTAAAGTAGATCGCAGCGCGGCATATGCAGCCCGCCATATTGCCAAAAACCTGGTTGCTGCCGGTCTGGCCGAGCGTGCCCTGGTGCAGCTGGCCTATGCCATCGGCGTTGCTGAGCCCGTTTCCGTCAACGTGAATACCTACGGAACCGGTACAAAATCTGACGCTGAACTGGCGGAACTGGTTAGCGAAGTTTTTGACTGCAAGCCGGCTTCCATTATCAAGCGCTTCGACCTGCGCAAACCCATCTTCCGGAATACCGCGGCCTACGGCCATTTTGGTCGACCCGAATTTCCCTGGGAGCAGCTCGATTACGCAGACACCCTCAAGGCCCGTCTGTAATCCGACCTTGTCGGTACCGGACTATTAAAACCTGAAAAAGCCTGGTCCCGGAGCCGGGCTTTTTTGTGTAGGCAAAAAAATAACAGCAGGTTAGCACCATCGCCGCATGGGTTCAGTTATTTAAAAAAGTGGCGGATAATCCGTATTTTCGACCAGACTATTTTCAGGAATGTTTTGCGTTAACCGTTTAACTGCGAAGCCTCCCTCCTCCACAAAACAGTATAATCCCTTACAAAATCATTATTATGGCTAAAGAAGTTGATGTTTGCGTGATAGGTAGTGGTCCTGGTGGCTATGTTGCCGCCATCCGTGCCTCGCAATTAGGATTTAAAACCGCAATTATTGAAAAAAGAGATCTGGGTGGCGTGTGTCTGAACATCGGATGTATTCCAACCAAGGCCCTGCTTAAATCGGCCGAAACACTGGATAACCTGAAGCATGCCGAGGAATTTGGCTTTACCGTGAGTGAGGTCAAAGCCGATTTCGATAAAATCATCAAACGAAGTCGCGGTGTGGCCGACAAGCAGAGTAAGGGTATTCAGTTTCTGATGAAGACCAATAAGATCGATGTGATCATGGGTCATGGTGCGTTTACATCAGCCAAAGAACTTGCCGTAACAGACGGCGATGGTAAAACCGTTGAAACCGTCAAGGCCAAACATTTCATCATTGCAACCGGTGCCCGAAGCCGGGAGCTCCCGAATCTTAAGTTTGACGGTGAGACTATCATTAATTCGGAACGTGCGATGAAGCTGGAAAATCAGCCCAAACGCATGGTCATTGTTGGGGCCGGCGCCATTGGCGTTGAGTTTGCCTATTTCTACAAGACCCTGGGTACCGAGGTAACCATCGTTGAAATGCAGAAGACTCTGGTTCCCATTGAAGACGAGGAAATTGGCAAGGAGCTTGGCAAAATCTACAAGCGGGCCGGTTATAAGCTCATGCTGGAGAGCACCGTTGAGAAGGTGGAGAAGAAAGGCAAGAACGTTGTTGTGACGGTCAAGACGCCAAAAGGAACCGAGACTCTTGAGACCGATGTAGTACTCAGCGCCGTGGGTGTAGTAGGCAATATTGAAAACCTCGGACTTGAAAAAATTGGCGTTAAAACCGAGAAAGGAGCTATTGTAGCCGACAAGGTAACCTATGAGACTTCGGTTAAGGGAATATACGCCATCGGTGATGTTGCCGGCGCCCCCTGGCTGGCCCACAAAGCCTCACATGAAGCGCTTCGCTGTATTGAAAAACTGGCCGGCCATAATCCCAAGCCGGTCCGATACGATAACATCCCCGGATGTACCTACTGTAAGCCCGAGGTAGCTTCGGTTGGTATGACGGAGAAAGCGGCAAAAGAAGCAGGCTATGACATCATTGTAGGTAAGTTTCCCTTCATGCCGAACGGCAAGGCGCAGGCTGCCGGCCACACAGAAGGCTTTGTAAAAGTCGTTTTTGATGCCAAGTACGGGGAGTGGCTGGGCTGTCATATGATTGGTCACTCGGTGACGGATATGATTGCCGAGGCGGTTGTTGCCCGTGAACTGGAAACCACCGGTCATGAGATAATTGCAGCGGTGCATCCTCATCCCACACTCTCCGAGGCGGTTATGGAAGCAGTGGCTGAAGCCTACAACGAAGGCGTTCACCTTGGCACGCCCGTCAAGAAAAAGTAAGGGTTTCAGAGCGTAGACCGTTTAGCGACGGGGCACGCCGGTATATCGTACTATCATCGCCCGGCATCTGCCGGGCGTTTTTTTTCTGCAGCCAGAGCCATGAATACCATTTTCTGTTATGATCTTGGTCGGGCACCCTACCGCGAAACCTGGGACCTGCAGGCGGCCATTCAGCAGCGCCTCATTGAGGAAAAACTGCATCGCGCAGCAGAAAAAAAAGCGCATATCAACGGTCGGAAGCACGATTCGTCAACTGCAGCGCTGGAAACGGAACCCCGTCCTCATGTGCAGGAACAGGCCTCACCGATGGTCGGGCCCACACCCACCCTGCAGCCCCGACCGGAAGGCAAGCTGAAGGTATCTGCACAAGAGGAACAGCCCCTGCTTTCCGGATTGACTAATGAACCCTCCCCGGACGTGTTGCTGCTGGTTGAACATCCGCATGTGTACACCCTGGGAAAGAGCGGAGATCCCTCTCATCTGCTCAAAACCGATGAAGAGCTGGAGTCGCTGCAGGCTACCTATGTGAAAATCGACCGTGGGGGCGATATCACCTATCATGGTCCGGGACAGATTGTCGGGTACCCCATTCTCGACCTGGATCGTTACTTCACCGATATCCATAAATACTTGCGTTATCTCGAGGAAACGATTATTCGTGTTTGTGCAGACTATGGTCTAAAAGCGGGGCGTATCGATAAACTGACCGGAGTCTGGGTGGGTGACGCCAAAATCTGTGCCTTCGGGATACGCTGTTCCCGCTGGGTCACCATGCACGGTTTCGCGCTCAACGTAAATACCAGCCTCGACTATTTCGGCCACATTGTACCCTGTGGTATTACCGATAAGGCCGTTACGAGTCTGTCAGAGCAACTTGGTCGTCCAGTTGATGAAGAAGAAGTCAAAGATCGCATCCTCCATCATTTCCAGGACCTTTTCGGGGCGGTTATCATTCGCAAAGAAGGTCGGCCTGCCCTGCCCACATCCCACTAAATTCCGTATATTTGTTAACTATGATTAAAGAACTCGACGTAATACCCTCCCAAACTAAAGAAACATCCCGCCGGCCGGACTGGCTGCGGGTCAAGCTTCCCACCGGCAAAACCTTTCGCGAGGTGGCCGATATCATCCGTGATTACAAGCTTAATACGGTCTGCGGTGAAGCCCGGTGCCCGAATATGGGTGAGTGCTGGGGTGCCGGCACGGCTACTTTTATGATTCTGGGCGATGTATGTACCCGTTCATGCGGGTTTTGTGCCATTAAAACGGGTCGACCGGTACAGGGTCTTGACTGGGACGAGCCCAACCGTGTGGCCAAGGCCGCCCGGCTTATGAATCTCAAGCACGTGGTGATTACCTCCGTGAACCGTGATGAGCGAAAAGACGGCGGAGCACCCATATTTGCAGAAACGCTGAAACGATTGCGTGAAGAAATTGAAGGAGTAACTATTGAAGTACTCATTCCTGATTTCCGTGGAGTCTGGGAAGCGTTGCAGATTGTTGTAGACGCCCGACCGGAGGTTCTGAATCACAACCTGGAAACCGTCCCGTCCCTGTACCGCATTGTACGGCCACAGGCCAAGTACCATCGTTCACTGGAGCTTCTGCGTCGATGCAAAGACCAGGGCCTGCGAACCAAAACCGGTATCATGGTAGGTCTGGGTGAGACCAGAGACGAAGTATACCAGCTGATGGACGATGTGGTTGAAGCGGGTGTGGATGTGCTCACCATCGGACAATACATGCAGCCTACCAAGATGCACCTCCCCGTTAAAGAGTGGATTCATCCTGATGTTTTTGCTGAATATAAGCGGATTGGTGAAGCTAAGGGCATTGAGCATGTGGAAAGTGGTCCGCTTGTACGCTCATCCTACCACGCCGAACGGCACCTGTAACACAAGTACCTGCCCTGCCGGCTACTGACGGATGTCAGGAAAATTCCGTATAATTGGTACAGAATTTACTGCACATTTAAACCATCATCAGTAGAACGAAAAGGATCCGCTTTGCTCTCATTCATCGTCATCATTGTTTTAAGTTATCTGATTGGATCCATACCCTCGTCGGTCTGGATCGGAAAACTGACCAAAGGCGTTGATATACGGGACCACGGAAGCGGAAATGCAGGGGCTACCAACACGTTTCGTGTTCTTGGCTGGAAGGCCGGATCCGTTGTTGCACTGGTTGATCTGGGGAAGGGTTTTGTGGCTGCTTTCTATATCAGTCAGCTTGGATTTGCCCTGGGTGAGATGCCGGAGGTTCTCTTCGGTGTCTGGGAAATCGACGCATCGGTCCGTGTAGTGGCAGGGCTCTCGGCCGTACTCGGGCACATGTATCCGCTGTATGCCGGGTTCAAAGGCGGGAAAGGTGTAATAACGGCAGCCGGAATGCTGTACGGCATAGAACCCATTTCCATATCCCTCGCCATAATCATCTTTCTTATTGTATTGTTCAGCAGCAGGTATGTTTCCCTGGCATCCATAGTTGCGTCCATCAGCTACCCCATTTTCCTGATCAGCCTGCGCTATGCTTTTGGTTACACTGAAATTGATGGAAGCCTGATGGTTATCAGTACGGTTATTGCCCTCACCATTGTGGTCAAGCATCACGGTAACATCAAACGCCTCATCGAGGGGAATGAAAACCGGATTAAGTCGTTTGCACCGGCCAAGGGTAAACTAAACGAGGAGCAATCGTAGTGAAGATATCCGTAATCGGTGCAGGGAGCTGGGGCACGGCCTTATCGGTAGTGTTGCAAAGTAAAGGTCATGAGGTACTATTGTGGGCCCGGGAGCCTGAAATTGCCGAGGCTGTCAACACCCGACACCACAATCCAACCTATCTGCCCGACCTCGACCTGCCTCCCAGTATGGAGGCAACCTCAGATTTCAGCAGGGCTGCATCCGGTCGTGATATGCTGGTCTTTGCCACACCATCCCACACGATGCGGGAAATTGCAGAGCGAACGAAATCGTATCTGAGCGGCAATGAACTGGTGGTAACGGTTTCGAAGGGAATTGAAAAACAATCGTTTATGACGATGACCCAGGTGCTCACCGAGGTGTTTCGGGACGTTATTATTGAAGACCATATCGGCACGCTCAGCGGTCCGAGCCACGCAGAGGAGGTGGCCCGTGGCAAGCCAACGGTGGTGGTTTCGGCGGCCAATTCACGTGCAACCGCCCGCATCATTCAGGAAACATTCATGACACCCATGTTCCGTGTTTATGTGAACCACGATGTAATGGGTGTTGAAGTTGCTGCTGCGGTGAAAAATATTATGGCTATAGCTGCCGGCATTGTAGACGGAGCCGACCTTGGGGACAATGCCAAGGCGGCACTGCTGACCCGTGGACTGCTCGAAATAAAACGGCTGGGCACCCGGCTGGGAGCCTCACAGGATACGTTCTCCGGTCTTGCAGGTGTGGGTGATCTCATTGTTACCTGTACCAGCGAACATAGCAGAAACCGCTATGTGGGTTTTCATATCGGCAAGGGTGAAAAGCTGCAGGATATCCGCAAGCGGATGAGCATGATTGCCGAGGGCGTAAAAACTACACGTTCCGTTTACGAATGGAGTCGGCATCTGGGTATTGAAATGCCGATTACAGAGATGGTTTACCGGGTACTGTTTGAAGAAAAAGAACCGATGCAGGCCATGTTTGAGCTGATGACCCGTGAATCCAAGGAAGAAATATTGATTTAACATACGGTGCTTTACCCGAACAGTACGTTTGCTTACTTTGACCGTATGTAAGGAGCAGAAAATGAGGATTAACTGAACGAAGATGGATGTGTCAATCGTTGTTTCTGCATAATTGCACGGCGGGATGCGTAGTCTTACCGCCATTTCCACGGGTGCCTTTTGCGGTCGTATTGCCAGCGGCACGGTAACCCATTTTACTTACATCGTGCAGCGTTATGAACTTCACGCCTCCTGTTCCTTCTCAAATGTCGGTTGGGGACCTCAAGCGTCTGGTTAAAACCGGTGAGGGCACCTATCTGGAATTCAAACGGATTATCTCATCGCCGGAGAAGATAGCACGTGAACTGGCTGCGTTTGCCAACACCCGCGGGGGAACCCTGCTCATCGGAGTTGATGATGACAAGCGTATTCTGGGCGTGGAGAGTTACTATGAGCAGGATTTTCTTCTGGACAAGGCGATAAATTACTGCTGTGTGCCCCCTCTGGATACGGTTGTTGAAACTGTTACCTATAAAGACCGGGATGTCATCATTGTGAAGGTCAAAGAGGCCGAGGTCAAGCCGGTGTATGTAGAGCAGGAAGGCCGCAGGCAGGTGTTTATCCGTGAAAAAGATAAAAGTTTGCAGGCCAGCAGGGAGGTGGAACAGGTACTCCGGAATACTACGTCAACCAGCGGAATCACCTTTGAGTACGGTCCCAATGAACAGCGACTCTTCCGATATTTAAACGAGTATGAGCGCATTACGGTCAAGGAGTTTTCTAATTTGGTGAATATTTCGCCAAGGAGAGCAAGCCGTATTCTGGTTAGCCTGGTGAGTGCCGGTATTCTGCGGCTTTTCAACCACGAGCAGAAGGAATATTTCACGCTGACCGCTGAGCCGGTTTAGTGAGCCGCAGCACCGCCTTTTGCCGGTTCGTTCCACTGTGGCAATCGGCAGCGACCGCTATGGCATGATCGTGTTGAGCCGTTATGCTGCGGGGTGGCCGGCTTTCCTGAGGATGAACACGCTGCGTGCACGCATGATTGGTGTTGAATTCGCATTGGGAGGCCAAAAATCTCATGCATTGAGCAAATCCGGGCATTTTCGTATCTTTATTTAGAATGAGTAAACGATACGGAGGGCGTATCCGTTTAAACCTGGAACAACGAAACACACGAATCTGAGCATTTTGGATAATTTAGATAAAACCATTGCCGATATCCTGGGTGAAGATGATGAACTTGAAACCTCGCCCGCAGCTGCATCAACGTCGCAAGAACCCGACTTCATGTCGTTTGACGATGTGGATAAGGCGGTATTGCTTACCGAACGTGCAGCACGTCAGGTACGCAAAATCAGGCAGGACGAGGCTACGCCTGATGATCAGTACCTGCGTGTTGGAGTAAAGGGGGGCGGCTGTTCAGGGATGAGTTATGTGTTGGGATTCGACCACAAAAATAATTTTGACATACAGATTGAGCGTGAGGGAATACAGGTAATTGTAGACAAACGCCATCTCATGTACCTGAGCGGTACCGTAGTCGATTTTCGCGATGGACTGGATGCCCGTGGATTTACTTTTGAGAATCCACAAGCTACCGATACCTGCGGGTGTGGCTCCTCGTTTGCCACCTGAGTGCGTTAGCCTGCTGTGATTTCTACCTCTGCAACCAGCGCATCAGTTCATTTTGGTGCGCATATCCTTGACAATCTGCCGAATCTCTGCTGAAGGTATCACATACTTCCTGGAGCAGTAATGACAAACCAGCTCCTGATCAGCGTCTTTCATGGCTTCCAGGTCGTGCAGATTCAACAGTGCCAGCGCATCGGTAAAACGGTCTTTCGTGCAACGGCAGAAAAAATGTACCGGAACCCGGTTAAGCTCTTTGCTTTCAAAGGGATAGAGTACTTTTTCCATCAGTTCATCGATGTATTCGTCATTGGCAAAATGCCCCGCAAGAGGGATGAGCTGCTGCAGGTTGCCCTCGAGCTGTTCTATCTGATCTTCCGGTGCACCGGGCAGGGCCTGAATCAGGATGCCACCGGCATGGGTAACTTGCCCTGCCTCATCAAGGCCTACATCCAGGGTGATAGCTGAGGGAATTTGTTCCGACTGAAACAGGTAGAATGCGATATCTTCGGCGATGTTGCCGCTTTTCAGTTCAACGGTGCCGGTAATTGGCTGGGCTTCGTTGTACAGGGTTTTGGAAAACGTGAACAGTCCTATTCCCAGACCGTCGCCGATCTGTGGATTATCGCTGCTGAAATCGAGTTCGGCGTGGGGATTGTGTACATATCCGCGGGCCTCTCCTACTGCGTTGGCTTCAGCGATGATGGTTTCTATGGGACCGTTACCCTGGAGCTGCAGCCGGATGCGCTCTTCGCCTTTGAGGTCGGAGGCCAGCAACAGGGCTCCGGTCAGGGTTCTGCCCAGTAACACCGTGGCCAGCGGGGAGAGTGTATGGTTGGATTGCGCGGTCCGGACCACCTCGGTGGTTTTAACAACTGAAACCCGGAAGTGGCCGTCAGTGGTGATTCCTTTGACCAGCCGGTCTTTGAATAAGTATCGTTTTTTTGCGTCCATCCTTAAATATACGGAGGTTTTACAGCATTAGGGATGTCCCGGATGAGGCGGTCGGATAAAAAGCGGGACCGGTGCGCATAAAAAAAGGCGAGCTGTTTCACCAGGTCGCCTTTTGTGTTAGGGATGTTAGGGTAATTACTAGAACATTACAAATATACAATTTCTATCAGAAAAGCGCTTCCAATCTTTTAAAAATGTTTGATTTATTTTTGGAGGGCGGGAATGGTTCCTCTCTGTCGGGCAGGTTCCTTAAAAAAAACGAGGTTACTGGTTGGGTACCGAGGGTGGTACTGTGCTGTAATTGGGTAGAGAGCCGGTCAGATATTGCTTTTTTTCGACATTTCGAGGCGTATACGTCGGCGTTCTGTGGCTTCCTCGAAACGTTTTTTCTCGAATTCAGTTTCGGCGATGATTGGGGGAACCGGAACGGTGTTCCCATCGGCGTCAACGGCCACGAAGGTGTAGTAGGAAGTGGTGCAGAGCCGACGGGTTCCGGCGCGGAGGTTTTCGGCCCAAACCTGAATGGCGACTTCCATGGATGTATTGAAAGCCCGGGTTATTTCACCTTCAATTACCACCACTTCGCCCAGTCGGATAGCCTCACGGAACTCTACACTGTCAACCGAAACCGTCACTACATTGCGGTTGCAGTGGCGTTGGGCCGAAATAGCCGAGCAGATATCCATCAGGTGAAGCAGGCGTCCGCCCATGAGGTTGCCCAGCTGATTGGTGTCATTGGGCATTACCAGTTCATTCATGCGGACGCGCGATGCGGCCACGGTTTTTTGAGACGGGTCGGTTGAGACGGGGCTGGTGTCCTGATAGCGTGTGGTCATGTTATTTTGAATATGGATGTACTGAAATGTTGGGATCGGGCAAGGGTTGGTCGGGGCTTGTTAAACCGGTCATCAGCTGTTTTCGGTGAACAAAATCAGTGTCAGGTGTTAATGAATCGATGGTGTCAGCGGATAATCGCTTCATTTGTTCGCGTAGCTCGCCGGGCCTACATCGCGTGCCTCGCCGGGCCTACATCGCGTGCCTCGCCTGACGTCCTCGCCTGACGTCCTCGCCTGACGTCCTCGCCTGACGTCCTCGCCTGACGGTTTAATTTGCCTGCATAAGATAAGGCGCTTTCGCACCAATTACATCATTCCGGCTATTTTGGGCAATTATGGCTATATTTGCGTCCATACAATCAAACATTTTTCCCATTACATGGATCATCAAAACCACACCATAGAACTGCGCGTACTCACCCTTGACGACCATGAAGCCCTGCTTGATCTGCAGCGGCGCTGTTTTGGTGATATGGAAGCCACCACACTGGAGATGTTTGAGTCGCAGCTTTTCGAGTTCCAGGAAGGTCAGATGGGTATTTTTTTTGACGGCAAGCTGGTGGCTTCCTCCAGCGCCCTTATACTGGACCTTGATGAGTACTCGGATACGCACTCATGGGATGAAATTGCAGACAAGGGTTTCATCCGCAATCATGATTCCGAAGGTGATACACTCTATGGTATAGAAGTCATGGTGGATCCCGGCTACCGGGATATGAAATTCGGCCGGAGGCTTTACGAAGCACGCAAAGACCTGGCGGTCAAGAAAAATCTCAAGCGAATTCTGATTGGCGGCAGGTTGCCCAATTACCATAAGTATGCCGATAAAATGGACATCTACCAGTATGTCCGTGAGGTGATGGACAAGAAAATCTATGATCCGGTACTCACTTTTCAGCTGAAGAATGCGTTTATCATCAAGCGAATCATAAAAAATTACCTTCGTGAAGATGAAGACTCACGCGGCTATGCCACGCTGATGGAGTGGGTGAACCTGGAGTATCGCCACGAGGCTCCCAAGCGAAAAATCTCCTCACAACCCGCGCGAATATGCTGTGTGCAGTATAAAATGCGGAAGATTGCCAATTTTGAGCAGTTTGCTGAGCAGGTGGAGTATTTTATCGATGTTGCCAGCGATTATAAGTCGGATTTTGTGTTGCTCCCCGAGCTGCTCACGGTACAGCTGCTGAGTTTCGTCAAAGAAGAACGCCCGGGCCTTGCCGCACGGGAGCTTACCCGTTTCACCGATGACTACCTCGACTTCTTCAACAGAATGGCGATTAAGTACAATGTGAACATCATCGGGGGTTCGCATTTTACCATGGAAAATGATCGCGTGTACAACGTGTCGTTTCTGTTCCGACGCGACGGAACGATGGAGAGTCAGCACAAAATTCACATTACACCCAGTGAGCGGCGCTGGTGGGGCGTTCAGCCGGGCTCCGAGCCTAAAGTCTTTGACACGGACCGCGGCAAGGTGGCCATCAATATCTGCTACGATGTAGAGTTTCCCGAACTCGCCCGCAGGGTAACCGAGATGGGTGCCCAGATTCTGTTTGTTCCCTACTGCACCGATGAGCGACATGGATATACGCGGGTTCGCGTGTGTGCCCAGGCCAGAGCTATAGAGAATCAGATTTATGTTGCCATCGCCGGAACAACCGGAAACATACCCTCCATCCCGAATATGGATATTCAGTACGGCCAGGCAGCCATCCTCACCCCGTCTGACTTCCCGTTCGCGCGCGACGGGGTTGCGGCGGTTTCCGAAGAAAATGCGGAAATGGTCGTTATTGCCGATGTGGACCTGGAGCAGCTGCGCCGTGCACGCCATTACGGAACGGTTACTCCGCTACGCGATCGCCGAAAGGATTTGTACGAAATCCGTTTCAATGAAATAAGCGACTCCAAAGTGGTGTTTCCCCGTGAGAATATTAAATAAGCTCTAAAAGATACCTGCTGACCGTGCATTGCACAGGCGCTCATCGATTTGCACGTTGACCCAGCGTGGCACACCGGATTTAGTAGTTCGCTTGTTACCCACGCAACGGGCAACGGGTTCATCGGTTGCCCTCCACATTTCAGAATACAGCTGCCTGTTGACCGCGCGCAGCGCCCGGACCTTTCACAAATCGCCCGGGCATCGCACCGGTGTGTTCTCCGTCACGGATTACATGTCCCCCGTTCACAAATACGTGCTCAACACCGGTTGCGTATTGATGCGGGTTCTCAAAGGTGGCATGATCCTGTATGGTAGCCGGATCGAAGATCACCACGTCGGCAAAATACCCCTCGCGCAGAAAACCGCGGTCGGTCAGCCGCAGGTTCATCGCCGCCATTCCGGTGAGTTTATGGATGGCCTCTTCCATCGGAATAACCTGTTCATCGCGCACGTATTTACCCAGTAATCGGGCGAAGTTGCCATAAGCACGCGGATGCGGGTTTCTTTCCAGCGTTTCCCCCTCAGCGGCCATGGTTCCGGAGTCGCTTCCGAAGGTCATCCACGGCAGTTGCAATTGCCGCTTGACGTTCTCTTCTGACATCAGGAAGTAAACCGTTCCAACCCGGCTCTGATCTTCAAGGATGAGGTCGATGGCGGTTTCAACCGGATCGGTACCCCGCTCTTCGGCGATGGAGGCCAGGGAGCGGCCGGTATAATGGCGCAGGTCCGGATTTTGGAAACTGACGGTGATGATGTTTTCCGGTGAGCCGGCCATCAGGTAAAAGTTTTCAAATTCACCGGTGACCGTTTTTATTTCGTTCACGATGCGTGCCCGTGTCTCGGGATCGCGCAAGCGCTCAAACCAGGCTTCATTGCCCCCATCGCGCGACCAAGGAGGCATGAATGCCGTGAAACCGGTTGCTGCTGCGATGTAGTTATACATACTGGTATGTACCTCCAGTCCGCGTGATCGGGCGTCTTCAATAATGGCGATGACGCTGTCGAGTTTGTGCCAGTTGTATTCGCCTGCTGCTTTCAGGTGGTGGATGTGGGCGTTGACGCCGGTCCGTTCTGCAATTTCAATAACCTCCTGAACGGCCTCCTCGAAGCGGTCGCCCTCACTGCGGATGTGGGAGGTGTACATACCGTCGTATTCAGCCACGATTTCGTTGAGGGCAACCAGTTCATCGATAGATGCGAACACGCCCGGGGTGTAAATCAGTGCTGTTCCCAGTCCCATGGCTCCTTCCAGCATAGCTTCGCGAACGAGTTCGCGCATTTCATTGAGCTGCCCGGGTGTGGGTGCCACGTTGTCTTCACCCAGGGTGTATCTGCGGATGGTAGAGGCGCCAACAAAAGAGCCGACGTTGGTTGAGACGCCCTGGTCTTCCAGGAGCTGGAGGAATTCGCCCAGGGTTCGCCAGACCGGTCCGCCGTTTTCCCGGGCGCGTTCAGCCCGGCGGGCGTAGGTGGTATCGTTGTACGGTCCCATACTGGTGCCTTCACCAAACAGTTCAAGGGTAACGCCCTGTTTGATGTCGCTCATCGACCGACCGTCACGCAGCAGGTTGTTGGCGCCCCAGCTGAGCATGTTGATAAATCCCGGGGTAACGGCTTTGCCGGTAGCATCAATTCGTGTCCGGGCCGTTAGTTCGGGGTCTATCTGACCGATGAATGCGATGGTATCGTTTTTGATGGCCAGGTCTGTAATCAGGCCGGGACTTCCGGATCCGTCGTATACGGTACCGTTTTCAATAATAATATCGTAATCATAACGTGCACAACTGAGCAGAAAAATAAACGGTAGAATCAGCCAATAGAGGCGTTTAGACACGAACATAACGGTAAATAATAAGTGTTTATGTGAATAAATTGATGTATTTAATGTAAAAAACCTTCATTTGAATAGTATGTAAAAGGTTTTGTCTTTCAATTTTGCGTTTATATCGCTTTCTTTAGGGTTGTCGTCGCATGAGTAAATCAAATATCATCGCTTTTCTCATATCCACGACGTCAGTAGATAGATTAGTCATACAACGTATCGTAAACTAAATGTGGAGAACTATGAAATTCAAACAAATACTGTTTGTGCTCTCTATGTTGCTGTTCGCACAGCAGCTCCATGCTCAGGATGTTACCGTTTCCGGACGCGTAACAGATGCTGAGACAGGAGAGCCACTGGTTGGCGTGAGTATCCTTATTGAAGGTACAGCACGCGGTGAAATTACCGACCTCGACGGTGATTATACCCTGACTGTACGTCCGGGCGAGAATGCACTTCTTTTCAGCTATATCGGTTACCGCACGCTTCGTGTAACCATAGATGGAAGAACACAGGTAGATGTAGCTATGGAGCCGGAGGTTGCTCAATTTGACGATGTGGTTGTGACCGCATTCGGAATTGAACGCGAGCGGCGAGCTTTGGGGTATGCCATTCAGGATGTGGGCGGTGATGACCTCGCCCGTACGGGGGCTACCAACCTGCTGAATACGCTGCAGGGACAGGTTGCCGGTGTTCAGATTAACCGAACCGGTGGTGGAGCCGGACAGGGTTCTGCCATCTTCATCCGTGGATTTACCTCCCTGGATCCGGGCGCTGACAACCAGCCGCTGTTTGTAGTTGACGGGGTGCCTATCAGTAACGAAACCATCGAGTCGACCGGCCGACCACGCGGTATGTCGAACCGGGCGATTGATATTGCTCCTGAAGATATTGCCAGTGTAACCATCCTCCGAAGTGCTCCTGCTACGGCGCTCTACGGGGTACGTGCTGCCAACGGTGCAGTTATTATTACCACCAAGCAGGGACAGGCTGGTGAGGTGCAGGTGAACTTCTCACACAGTATTGCCCGTGAAGATATTGTAAATATGCCTGAGTACCAGGGTGTTTATGGCCCGGGTTTTGGTGGTACCGTATTTGACCCCAATGGCTTCTGGCCTGCCTGGGGAGCTCCGTTTGCTGACAACCCTGGTTTCACGTATTACAACAACTGGGAAAACGCCATGCAGACCGGTGTCGGTATCAACAACTCGATCAACGTGTCGGGTGGTACTCCGAATACCACGTTCTACACGTCCATATCAGACAGTCGTAATGAAGGGGTTATTCCAAACAATACCTGGAACCGTACTTCATTCCGTCTGAATGGTACAGCTCAAACCGGTGCACTGAGCGTTGGTGCTTCAGTTAACTACATCAATTCGGGCGGAAGCCGTATTCCATTCATTAACTTCATGGAACGACTTTCCTACTGGAATACCAGTGCGGATGTACGGAATTACGAGTTTGAGGATGGCCGACATCGCTCTGACAGTGAAACAGGTCTCGGAACCGGTCGTAACCCGCTGTTTGATGCGTACAATAACACGTACGAAGACAATGTAAACCGTATTATCGGTAACATTAATGCTACCCTTGACCTTACGGAATGGCTGGCACTGGATTACCGAATTGGTATTGACACATACAGTGACGAGCGAACAGAAATTGAACCTGGTCCAACCGGTCTGCCCACGGAGACATTCTTCTGGAGTGACGGTTTCCGCGAGGAAAACCGAATCAACGCACGCGATCTTACCTCCAACGTGTCGCTTCGTTTTCAGACCAACCTGACTGAGGATATCACCTTTGAAGGTCGTGTTGGTAACGATGTGTTTGACCGTCAGATCAAAACCGTACGTGCCCGTGGTGAGATCTTTGAAATCCCACAGTTTACGGTATTCTCCAATACCCAGAACTTTGTGATTGGTCAGTCACTGTCCGAGCGCCGCCTTGTGGGTGCCTATGCGGATGTTAACTTTGGCTGGAGAGACATTGTTTATCTGAACCTGACGGGTCGTAACGACTGGACGTCAACGCTTGACAAAGAAAACCGCTCCTTCTTCTATCCATCGGTAAACCTGAGTGTGGTTTATTCTGACCTTATGGATCTGCCCGAGTGGTTTACTTTCGGTAAGGCCCGGATCTCGTACGGAGAGGTAGGTAAAGATGCTCCTCCATACCTGCTCAGTTCCGTGTATGTTTCGCCAACCCCGATAGGTGGTCAGCGTGCGTTTACACGAGGTGCAACCCTGGCGTCACCGGATCTGAAGCCAGAGCGTACGTTCTCCAATGAGCTGGGTCTTGACTTCCGCTTCCTGGAAGACCGAATTGCTTTGGATGTAGCGCTGTATCAGTCCAATTCTAAAGACATGATTATCCGTGTTCCGGTATCGGTAGCAACCGGATACTCACAGCTGGCGGCCAATGCCGGAGACATTGAAAACCGCGGTATTGAAGTTACCGGTCGTTTCACGGCCTTCAATACCCGTGATTTCCGATGGGATATTACCTCCAACTTTACACGCAACCGTAATGAAGTGAAAGCTATCCTTGATGGGGTAGATGCCGTACTACTCGGAACGGGTGGTGCATACATTTACCAACCGCGCCAGCAGTTGGTTGTTGGTCAGTCCTACGGTGCGATCTGGGGTACCAGCTATCTGCGGTACTATGCTCCCGGTGAGTCACCTGCAGATCCACAAGTTGTGGAAAAAGACCGTCCGCTCGTTATCGGTGAAAATGGATTCCCCGTCATTGATACTGAGTATAAGATAATTGGCGATGCTCTCCCTGACTGGACAATGAACATCGGAAACCAGTTCCAGTACAAAAACTTCGATTTCACCATGAACTTTGACATTGTCATGGGCGTCGATAAGTACAACCGTCTGGATCAATGGGATGCGTCTTTCGGTCATACCGAGAAGACGCTGAACCGAAACGACCGTGTTGTGTTTGACGGAGTTCTGGCCGACGGTACTCCCAATACTCAGGAAGTTTGGCTGGGTATTGGAGTAGACCCGGAGACCGGACGTGATTATGGAGCAGGGTACCATAGAAATACCTACCGCCTTTCCAATGAGGAGTCGGTTGAGGATGCTTCCTACATTAAGCTCAGAACCATCGGTGTTGGTTACACACTTACCCGTCAGGATATCAGCACACTGCCCATGAAATCAATTCGTGCCGGTGTAACAGCGAACAACCTTCTGCTGTGGTCACCCTGGTCGCAATATGACCCAGAGGCATTCACCAGTTCCGGAAGCAACCTGATTGCTTTCCCTGATCTGGCCTACCCGGGCACACGCAGCCTGATGTTCTCCTTAAACTTCTCGTTCTAATAAGTGAGGAAAAAGACTATGAAATTTTCGATCAAAACAGCACTTGTGCTTGTGATGACATCCCTGGTTTTCGTCAGTTGTGACGATTTCCTGGATATCAATGAGAACCCTAACAGTCCTACGGAGGCGCCGATTAACGGCCTCATGGCAAGGGTAACACTTGAATCGGCTCGTAATACGAACCGAGTGGCAGGAACGACGTCGTTCTTTGTTCAGCAGTTTGCTTCGCCCAACCCCAGCGGATCCGCTGACACCCATGACAACGTTTCCTATGAAACAGCATGGAGCACGGCCTATGGCGTTCTGGGTGACGCTGCCGATATGATTACTCTGGCTGGAGAAACCAATTCACCTCACTATGCAGGTATTGGTAAAATCCTCACTGCTTATAATCTGTCTTTGCTGGTCAGCATGTACGGTGATGTACCCTACTCTGAAGCACTATTCGGAGAAACCCTGAATCCATCGTATGACAGCTCGTCTGAAATTTATGACGAAATGCTCTCGTTGCTGGCTGAGGGAATAGCCGATTTGTCAGGTCCTGCCGGTGATCGTGAAGTGGGCGGAGATGACTACATCTATAACGGTGATGCTGAGGCCTGGATTCGTACTGCTAACGCACTGCGTGCACGGTTTCTGAATCATTACAGCAAGTTGCCGTCCTACGATCCGAATGCAATTCGTTCGGCACTGGGTAATGCATTCCGCAGCAACGATGACGACTTCCAGATGAGCTTCTTTGAAGGTCAGGGAACGGATGCTGAGAATCCCTGGTATCGTCTGGCTGTAAATAATGCAGGCCTGCTCCTGGGCGGATGGTTATCTGAGCATTTTGTAGATCAGCTCAATGGTACTACCTACGGTGTGGTTGATCCGCGTATTGATTTCATCACGGCTCCTGCTACGGCGGGTGACCGAATTGGTGAGTATGTTGGCGTGCGCAACGGTGAGGGTCGCGGTGATGCTCCTGAAGCCAATGCCCGTGCAGTACTGGCGGTGGGAAGCTGGTATGCTTCTGAGCCTACTGCTCCCCTGCAGATTGCCACGTATGCCGAGATGAAGTTCATTGAAGCCGAAGTTAACTTCCGCGATGGCAATACACCTGCGGCTTTTGCAGCTTACGAAGCCGGTATCCGTGCTCACATGGAAAAACTGGGTGTGCCTCAGGCCGATATCGATGCTTACTGGGCTGAGGCTGCAGTTTCAGATCTTGCCAGTTTCGGGTTAGACAAAATCATGAAAGAAAAATACGTTGCTACATTCCTTCTTCCTGAGACCTGGAATGATGCCCGTCGTTTCGATTATGGTTACACCAATTTCCAGCTGCCGGCCAATCACAACCCGGCTCTGAATGGTGAGTTCCTGCGTCGTGTCCGCTATCCGGACTCCGAAGTACAGCGTAACTCGGCTCAAATGCCTGAGCGAACCATGCTGGATCGTATTTTCTGGGATACTCCCTGATTTACGCGTTTAA
Source organism: Bacteroidetes bacterium HLUCCA01 (assembly GCA_001314545.1). Lineage (GTDB taxonomy): Bacteria > Bacteroidota > Rhodothermia > Balneolales > HLUCCA01 > HLUCCA01. The sequence goes on along the minus strand of LIHN01000004.1, from coordinate 110,997 downwards.
ATGTGGGTGCACCGCTTAACGCGGTGTACTCCGACTACACTAAAGGTCTGACCCGCCACATGGCAGGTCAGCCCTTTTTTATGTGCGCAAGCATGTACGCTGGAGTGCAGTATGTACGAACCCCCATTTATATATACGCTTAAAGGCTTGTTTGCAGGGTGCACATTGAGGTACGGCTAACCCTGCACCCAATTTAACGGTGTTTCCCCGGCAAATAAGCACAAAGCGTACCGGGTTGTATCATCGAACCGGCGATTCCACACAGCCAATATGGCTCATAGAAGACACGTTGGGTTCTGTGAGACTTTTCGTTACTACGACTGCATCCATTCATAAATGATGCGAGAGATTTCAGCACCTGCCTGAATACCGTCTTCGTTATTTTCAAGATCACCGGTGAGGATAACAAGTACGTAAGACCGGCCATCGGGGAGATATACAATACCTGAGTCGTGGTTTATGCCCGTAATAGATCCGGTTTTATGTGCTACTACCGCGTTATCCGGGAGTCCGGCAGGTATCATACTACGGAACTCCTGGTCTTTCAGAATGGCAATCATATCACCATCCATTTCAGGCGACACGGCGCTGCCTCTGGCCAGATGTTCAAATAATATAGCCAGATCCCGGGCGCTGGTTCTGTTATTCATCCCATTCTGAAATGCAAGCATATCCTCAACACCACGCAGTACCTCAATATTGTCGGCGCCCAATTCCCGCATGGTTCGCATTACATGTTCCGCACCAACGATATCTATGACCAGGTTTGTTGCCAGATTTCCGCTGAGTATGGTCATATTATAAATGACATCGCGCATCGGAACATACGAGCCAATCTGATCATGAAAGTCAGACCCGCTGTCGCGCTGTCGGTCTATACTGTACAGGCTTCCGTCTACGATGCTTTTAAACTCATTATGTACATATACGGAGTCCATTATGGTAATACCTCCATCGTATGCCTGACGGTAAGCCTCAATCATAACCGGCGTTTTCATCGTGCTGGCTGCGTGGTACATTCTGTCGGCGTTGATGTACAGGGTATCACCGGGATGATCCAGATTCACATAGGCAACGGCTATGCTGCCGTTGATGTTATCGATGACTTCCTGAATGGATGTTCGCAGATCATCCATCGAACGGTCGCCACTATCGGACCCCTTACAGCCCAGAGTCAGCCAGATAAGCAGCAAAGAAATGAATACACGCATGATTTTTGTGGTTGTTAAGAGTTACGCTAACGATGTGCCCTTACGTTCATCGTACTGTAGAAACTAATTCATACAAGCAACAAATGATGTAAATCTTTTACTCTTCATATAAGCGCAGATACAAATCGTAGCGTTTTTTTTCATAAAATCTGCTGATCAGGAAAAGCAGGTAGGTACTCAGGAGCAGTACCGGAATGATGAGATACAGCAGCATTTCCGCATACATGGCCAGAGCCAGCAGCAGCGCCAGAGCAAAGAAGAGCAATAGGTATAGGCCAGATGAATTGTTCCTGAAATTGGCCATATTGCGGACGGTAAAAAACCGTTCTACGTAGCGGGGATGATGCAGGCTGGAAATCATGCCCAGGGGGATGAATAGGCTGACAGACAGGGCGTAGTAGACAAAGGTTAACGGACTTAATAAGCCCAATATCCCTAAAATGCTGAACGCCAGGAAGATATCCAGTACCAAAATGGGCAAAAGCGAACCCATCCAAACCCTGAACAGGAGCCTTCTTTGACCTGACATCAGGATAAACTGCACCCAGCTCTCCCGAAAGAATCCGGCGAAGTTGTTATGCACGTATGAAAACGGGATAATGGGTAACAGAAGGGTCAGAATGTAATATTCCATCATGCCACTAAACTCATCCTGCCGGGAACTGAGCATCACATACCCGTAAGCGCCCATTAACAGTTTGCTGACAACCAGCATAAAAAGCGTGACTACGGTAGCCTTACGCCTCAGATACAGGGTCAGTATAAACGAAACCGTTCCGGTAAACTGCTTTTTTGCACGTTCTTCGGTTACCCGTCTGGACCTCGTTTCACCGGCGGCAGCCGACAGATAAAAATAGAAGAGGGTCGCTGCAAAAAAAGTGGATCCAAGCCAGAGCGACTGTATTGGCTGACGATAGGCTTCCAGGTGCTCCGGTATTCCGATGGCCAGGTAGTACAGCAGGCTTCCCGCAAATAAGGCAATACCCGCAAGATATAACGGGAGCTGTGGTATGTGTTTTTCAATGACAACCTTAACACATCGTTCTGTAACAATAATTGCCGCCAGAAAGAGCAGGGCATTAAGACCGCTCCAAAGATTGAATGAACTTCCGCCCACAATCATCATGGCAATAAAAATTATGACATACCCATATAAAATTGTGAGCTGGTCTCCATATAGGTTAACTACCGTTCGGAATCGCTCCGAAACAGGGTAAACGGCATGCAAATACGCTGAACGTGGTCGGAAAGAAGGAACGTAATTCAGCAATATAACCACACTAACCCCGATAGCATGAATTCCGGCATCCATGCGTGACATGCGCCAGGTGATTTCAGGGTTGTTCATAACCGCATCGTAGAGGTATCCATAAAACCATCCGGCGGCAAGCACAAACAGCAGCAAGACAAAACGAGCCAGATTCCACAAAAATGCCCGATCACAGAAGAAAATGGCACGAAGCCTGACCCTGGTTAGAAAGAGCAGTGTCTGTGTCAGCGTCGTGCTCATTCTAACGTGCTTTTGGAGTTTTCAGAAGATAACAGCCACCCAATGCCTGCACTGGACTTAGGTTCTTGTTGGAGCAGTGCAGACAGGCGTCGGTCCAGCATGCCCGCCCCTTCGGTTAAAAAGGAGTCTTTTGTGCCGTTAAAAAGTAACCTGCGATTGTGCAGCACCCCAATGTGCGTGGCCAGTTGTTCAATGTAAGAGAGGTTATGCGATGAAATAATACCAATTCGGTCGCCCGAGAGGTAGTTTTTGAGAAAATCGATCAAAATTATCGATGAGCCGGGATCAAGTCCGGAAAAGGGCTCATCCAGCACCAGAATCCGGGGTTTGTGGAGCAGAGCCCCGATGATGCCCACTTTTTTGCGCATTCCGGTTGAAAAAGAACCGCAAACTTTGTGTAAATCAGTTATTGAGTCAAAAAAATACTCAAAAAGAGATGTGATTCGCGCTTCCTGTTCCGTCGGAGGAATACCATAGAGCATGGCAGACAGCTGCAGCTGCTCATAGGCTGTTAGTTCGGCATGGATAAGCTCTTTTTCAGGCAAAACCCCCAAAATTGCGCGAATGTTCAGGGTATCATTCGGATAACGCATTCCGAAAATTTCAACCATACCCTGATTCGCCGGTATTAAATCCAGCAGAATGTTCAGCAGGGTCGACTTCCCCGTTCCATTGTTGCCCAATAAACCATACACCGTGCCGGGATGCAGGTCTACGTTAACATCCGTCAGAACAGACTTGGAGCCATAACTTTTGTGCAACTGACGGATTTGTATCATGGATGTGCACCCGTCTGTCAGCGACCTGCCTCAAACGAAGCCAGGGTATTGACAACGTTTTCTATAATTCTGTTTGCGATGGTGTTGCTCTCCGTGTGATGGTTCACCATAATGGAAAATGCCAGCGGCGTTCCGTCAGCCGCACGTACGTAGCCGCTGAGCGCCCGGGCCATGCCAATGGTGCCGGTTTTGGCCATGACCGTCTCGCGTGCTGCCCCGTTTCGGAACAGGTTGGTTATGGTGCCGATTTCCTCACCCGGACGAGGCAAAGACGCCAGAAACGCATCGCGAATTGCAGGATCCGGATGATTCCACATAAATTGCAATAAGGCCGTAGTCATCTGTGGCGTAACCACATTAACCCTGGATAATCCCGAACCATCGGCCAAACGCAGTTTGGTTGTGTCTACCCCGGCTGCGCCATATACGAACCACGCTGCATCATGACCATCACCGGCTGAAGCGGCAACGGGTTCCATATAATATTCCGGTCCAAACTCTTGTCCGGCAAAGAGTCTGGGACTGCTTCCTATCATTAAATCCAGATCCGGGTTATTGGTAAGCATGCGCTTGTAGTAGGCCCCGATTGTTTTTAGCAGGTTTTCTGCATAGAAATTCTGAGAACGCTGATTAAGGATGTAGATGATTTCACCAAGCGATGGTGATACATGCACAGCGGCAACCTCGGCCTGACTGCGGTAATCAGGAACGAGCCCCAGGCCACGACTATCATACAAATCGGCTTCTACGGAAATGCCCTGCCGCTCGAACTCTTCACTCATCACGTGTACGAAATACAGCGCCGGATTGGTGATACTGGGTGAATAACGGACTGTATCACCCGCAGGAATCTCATTACTGATCCGGATGGTGTTGCTCATCCATTCACGGTCGTAACCGGACCGCCGGCTCTCGTTCCGTGGCACAGTGGTAGTTTCGTTGATGATTTGAACATAATTGGTCTCAAAAGGCTCCCAGGTTATGGCAGCAGGCTCCCCGGGCTGCTGTCCCACCATGACCACATCAATGGTATTGTCATTGAAACTGAGGGCGCCCATCTCTGCGGCATACCAATAACTGGTGTAGTCCCAGCTCCAGGCCCTGCCCAGCCTCACATCGTCAAACAGGCTGTCATCACCGATGATATTTCCCTCGATGCGGGTTATACCCTGCGCCTTGAGCTCTTCAGCCCATTTACGCATGACCTCGGTACGATCGCCATCGTTAAACCGGCCGCTGATAGTTGGATCCCCACTTCCCTCAACAATCAACGAACCCCGGAAGACACCGTCTTCAACCGACCCCATTTTCCACAGCCGGGTGTGATAGTGATACTCCGGTCCCAGCAGTTCGAGTCCGGCGGCCGTGGTATACAATTTGGTATTCGAGGCAGGCATGAACCCTTTATTGGCGTAGCGGCTGAACACCGTAGCTCCGCTGCGAAGATCGCGTACATGAATACCCCACCAGGCATTTTCGAACTCGGGATGGTTCAGATGGGGGATGATCTGCCGTACCAGCTCGCTGCGGTAAGCCGTTGAAAAGCCGAACTCGGCCGACGTTGCCGCCGGTTCGGAGCTGCCGGGTGTGGTATCCACATCATTCGGACTGCGGAACTGGGCGTCAGCCGGATCTGCTGACAGTAACAAAAAAATTCCCGTCATTCCCAAAACAACGGTTTTCAGCATACGGTAGGAGCCGTTCAGATAATTTGCAGCCATCCGAAATCAAATTTATTATGTAGGTTACAGTAAACATCGTAAACACGGCACATTGCCGGTTAATTGCAAGTATCTATTTGTCAAAGTTTGCTACCGTGAACGGTATGCGTGCAAAACACCTTTCGATATAACCTGTCAACCCGAAATAACGACACAGACCATGAAAAAAAACTTTCTGTTACTGGCATTCATCCCGATGCTATGGATGGGCTGCCAGTCCCGGCCGCAAACGCCGCCCGAGCCCGACACGTATCCCAACGCTGAGCTTCTGCTCACTGCAGAGCAATTTGCCGTCCAGATGCTTCAGGACAATACCATCGTCATTGACACCCGAACCTCTGACTCTGCCTATGCGGCATCGCGGATTCCGGGCGCCGTGTATTTTCATTCGCGCAGCACCTTGAATGACCCGGATGCTGCCGTCGAATTTTTCCTGGTGGGCCCGCAGGCATTTCAACAGATGATGCGCGAGATTGGACTGCATAACGACTCCCGTATCCTTATTTACGATGAGGGTGATAACCTGGGTGCCGCCCGACTTTTCTACGCGCTGGAGTACTTCGGTCATGAAGGATATGTTGCCTTACTGGATGGCGGTATGAAAGCCTGGTCTGCCGCTGCTATGGAAGTAACCGCAGAGCAACCCGGTACCCCGATGTCCGGCACCTACACGGCCAATGTTCAGGAAGACCGGGTATGTGACGTAACGGCTGTTCTGGCCGCTGTTGAAGACCCGAACACCATCATTTTTGACGTTCGTTCAGCCGAAGAGTTTGAAGGAACGGATGTACGCGCTGCAAAAGGTGGCCACATTCCCGGTGCCGTTCATCTGGAATGGAAGGAAGTATTACAGGATGGGGAGATCCCCTACTTCCGGTCGTATGAGGAAATCCGTGATATCTACGCCTCGTTGGGCATAACCCCGGATAAAAACGTGATTCCGCACTGCCACACCAATGTACGGGGTTCTCACGCCTACTTTGCACTTCGGCTTATGGGGTACGACTCGGTCAGGCCGTACGAGGGATCCTGGGCTGAGTTTGGCAACCTCCCATGAAAAACACCGTTCTTAAAGGCGATGAACGCCGTGAAATCATGGATATGGTTTCCGGCTTCATCGATCTTACCGTAACTCCGTTTGGTCGGGAAGTACGCAGTGTGGTACGCGTAGATAAACGCGAGCCCATGTACGGGGGCGAGGGTGTTGTGTATCTGCTGCAGTTGTTTGCTGAGGACGAGCTTGTCAATAACCGCATTGGATGTTACATGGTTCTGCCGGGCCGTGGAACAAGTGCCGGTTTTCACACCCATGGTCCGCGTAAGGAGCAGGAAATTTACTGCGTTGTACATGGAGAGGGTATTTACCGCGATATGGATGGAGCCACTAAGCAGGTAGTGCGAGAGCAGGAGGTGCGCAGGGGTAGTGTTACCAGTGTACAGGGTCCGGGGTTTCACTCCATTGTAAACACAGGCAGCGACCCGTTGATTGTATTCGTTATCACCACAAACGAACCCTGATCGGGCTAACGTCTACCGATGTAGTGCCCGCAAACTACAAACGAGCTGTGAGTTAGCAGGCATGAACTTGGTTCTCAGGCTGGAATATTTGAACGAGGCGCGAGGTTGCCTGTCCCCTGCAGCAAGCACTTATTTTGCAATCGTGAAGGCTACTCTCCGTCCGGGTTTTTAAGTTCGTGCAGCGTCCGGTTTTTGACTGCATCGCCCATAAAAGATACGCCGGCATTCACTGCTGCCAGACCAAATAACCCGATCCAGAACCACAATGCCATGTGTCCCAGTGTACTCATCTCATAAAACTCAGGTGTTCTGGATTTTATGATGGTGGCCTCGGCAATCAGATTTATGCCGGTTCCGATGAGCGTTACACCAATAATTGCGTGTCGTTTCCATTTTTTTAAATAAGACATAGCTACCTCTTTTGCATAAAAAACCCCATGCAGTACCTTTCGGAAAAACACCGCACGGGGTCTATACGTTACTTCATACCTTACTTTCGGATCAGCTTACGGTATCGAGTTTATCGTAGTCAAATCCTTCGGCGTTACTCAGTTCCTGAGCTGTCAGCGTAAGGAAGATACCATAGATTACCTTGGAGGCAACATCAGCTACGGTATAGGTGATGTGGCGGGCAACTACAGCGGTTTCGCTGAGGGCAGGCTCAAGACTGAAACTGAACAGGTAAGGCATCAGATATGCACCCGGGTACAGCATCCATGAGACCAGGAAGAGTGTCCAGATGGTGCCCAGATACTTGGCTGCTTTCGGCGGAACACCTTCTTTTCCTTCATCGATAACCTTTTTCATCAGATAGAGGATATGGAAGAAGAACACCGTAGAGATAGCACCCCAGATAAAGAACAGGGTTGGATTGGTTACCTCGTAGTATTGACCGATGTATCCGGTTACAATCATGGCTACACCGGAGAACCAGAAGCCGTTACGAACCGATGAGAAGCTGCTTCGTTTCAGGGTTACCACAAAGAGAATCTGGAAAAGCAGCATCGGAACGTCGATGAGCCAGTTCAGATAGCGGTATCCGTTGTTGAACAAATCGTTGCCATCGCCAAGCATGTAACGGTTTGTACCGGCATCAAATACCATGGATGAGGTCCAGTTATTGGCCTGAACGAAGAGCAGCAAGGCTGCTGATACCATAACCACTACCGACAATACCGAAGATATCCGGTATTTGGGAGAAACGGTTTTTATAGTGAGGATGAAGTACAGCAGGGAGGCCAGCATGATAGCATAGCCCAGCGTCAGCACGTGTGCTGACATCTGGTAGGCCATCTCCGAATATCCGGTCAGACCTACATAGTTTTCGAACGTAGCATTACCTAAGTTATTCATAGTTGAATTGTTTAGACCATTGATTTTTGGGTGTATGTAAGTGCTACCTGGATGATACACCATTGACTTGAACAGCATATTAAGCTGTTAAAGTCCAATAACTATGGTACCGCTTCCAGCGTTCCATTTTTTTGCGTAAATCTAATGTTATAAATGTTTTATGTTCATTTGAACGATTTAAGATTTTGTTCGGTTGTACATAGCTATTTGTACAATATAAAAGGGCTGCCTGCTATTAAATTGCAGACAGCCCTCGGTCATGAAATAGATTTGAAACCGGGGTGATTTATCGCTCCAGTATTACACTGTCAATTGAGTGTACTACCCCGTTGGAAGCCGGAAGGTCACCGGTTTCTACGTTCACATCCAGAGCTTCCTGAACTTCTTCAGCGCTTGCAGCCCCCTGGAACAGGTGATTCAGAAGGACTTGCTGCAATTGCTCGGGATTAGCCTGTAATTCTGTAACAGCATCCCCTAATTCTGCAAAGGCTTCATCTGTGGGTGCCAGTACTGTGAAAGACGGTCCCTGTCTGAGCGTAGCATCCAATTCTGTTTCCTGTAGTAATGATGCCATTACCGTATGATTTTCACTGCTGTTAATCACATCAATCACAGTTTCACCCTGCGCTTCGGGTTGTTGTTCAACAATCTGTGCAACAGCACCTGTTGCCGAAAAAACCAGTACTCCAAGTATTAAAGCCGTACTGATGAACATATTCTTTTTCATAAAAAAACTCCTTCTTTTTGACAGTTAATGCTGAACCGTATCTGCTTTTCCTAAAAACAGGGGCAGCGTCTTAGTATGACTTCAACCCCCCGGAACGAAGATTATTCTGTCAAATTTGAGATTTAACCCGTTTTTACAGTCCAGCGCCGATAGTTTACTTCGTGAAACATCGCTGTGTCGGGATTAATATATTTCTGTGCCATTGTCTGTTGACAGGCTGCCACGCTCAGGCACAGGTCTTATGATCTGCCGACTCAGTCTTATTGGTTCTGCTCAATAATATACGTTCCCTCATCAACGCCGCTCCAGGTATCCGGAACCCCGGTAACCATCAGATGGGCCGATCGTTTCAGGAAGATACTTGCGGCCTTATCAGCCGGGTGGTTTTTCAAGACTTCATTAAAATGCACGCTCGCCCGGGTAAAGTTCTTCTCGTAAAACTCCTTGATACCCGCTTCAAATGCTTCGGCCGAGGCTTTTTCAAATTTAATTTTCAGCGGGTCATCCGCTTCAATTACCCCATAGACGTCAAGTATATTATTTTTCCCCTTAACGCGTGTTTTGCCCAGATATCGGAAGTGATACAAATTGGAGTACGACAGCGCGTCCAGTATATCCGAACTGATGATTACGTTGCTGTCAAATACTTTGGTTAATCCTTCAAGCCGTGATGCGGTATTCACCACATCGGAAATTACCGTCCCTTCCATGCGAAGCTCTTCACCAATCATACCCAGCATCAGGTCACCCGAATGCAACCCGGTACCGATGTGAATAGGCTCAAGGTCCAGCCTTTTGCGTTCTTCGTTGAGTTTTTTGAGTTCATCCGAAATCAGAACGGCTGAACCGAGGGCATCATCCGCACCGCCCGGGAACAACGCCATGATAGCATCACCGATGAACTTGTCGATGAATCCACCGCTCCGGCGAATCAGCGGACTGACCACGCCCAGGAAGGTGTTGATGAAATCAAACGACTCCTTCGGACTCATATTCTCAGAAAGACGGGTGAAGTCTTTGATGTCAATGAACATGACCGCCATATTTTTCTGCACCTGGTCGCCCAGCTTGATGTCCAGTATGCTTTCATAGCCCAGAAACCGTAAAAACTCATGCGGCACAAACCGGCTGAATGCATGGTTGATTTTACTCAGCTCCATATGCGTTTTAATACGTGCCAGAAGTTCGTCTTTGGCAATGGGCTTGGCGATGTAATCGTTGGCACCGTACTTGAACCCCTGAAGTACATCGGTGGTCTGACTTTTGGCCGTAAGCAGGATGACCGGCAGCTCCGTTTGGGTATATTCTTCACGTATGATTTTACACACCTCAAAACCATTCAGGTTGGGCATCATTACGTCCAGCAAAATGAGATCCGGAATTTTTTCAACGCTCAGATAGTCCAGCGCATCCCTGCCGTGATGGAAACTTACTACATCATAGCCTGCCCGGCTCAACTGGGCCGTGAGTACCTTGATGTTGACGGGTTCATCGTCTACAATCATGACCCTGAACTTATCGCTGATATGTGCGTTGCGATGCGGAACAAGCCGGGTCAGCGGAGCCGAGGGTGCCCGGCGGGTAATCGAGTAGTTTTCATAGGTTTCATCCACATCGGCGTCGTCCTCGGTAACAGGCACGGAAAATCCGAAGTAGGAACCAAAGCCCTGGGCCGACTCCATCGTCAGCTCTCCGCCCATCAGCCGAACGAGCTTGTTGGTTATCTTTAGTCCGAGCCCGGATCCGGTCTGACTTGGCACGGGTTTGGTAAGATCTTCATCGAAGGAGGCCATGATGCGGTCCATGTGCTCCTTGGATAACCCGTTTCCGGTATCTTCGATGGTAATCACCACGCGTCCATCCTGAACATCGGCGTCAATGGCAACGTACCCGTCTTCGGTAAACTTGACCGAATTGTTGATCAGGTTATGCAAGACCTGTTCCAGTTTATCCGGATCGGCATAGACATTGGGTGCGGTTTTTGGAATCTGATTGCGTAACTCAACGCCTTTGGAACTGGCCTTGCTGAACTGCAGGGCTATTACACGGTTGACGGCCGACCGCAGGTGTACCGGCCGTGGATTGTAGTCGAGCAGGTTTTCCTGGATGCGTGAAATATCCAGAAGTTCGTTGAGCAAGTAGGTGAGACGTTTGCTGCTGCCTGAAATCAATTCCAGATTTTTGACCACATCTTTTGATAATTCCCCCTCGGCGCCCTCAATCAGCAGCTCTGTGATGCCCGTTATCCCCGCAAGCGGTGTCCTGATTTCATGGGCAACCATGGCAACGTACTCGTCTTTGAGGCGATCCATATTTTGGAGCTTTGTGAGCTCATCGCCGGATGGGCTGCCGGCGTCTTTGCTGGTACCGGCATCCCTCGAGGTGGTCATGTAGATAAGAAGTGCGAACAGCGGTAACAGGAGTCCGGCCATTACCTGGGCTACGCGATCTGCGAAAACCAACTCAAAACCATAATGCCCGGTTGCGGATCCATGCTGAACAAGCATCAGGATGAGTGTGGCCACAGCAGCGGCCACCATGAGACGGACAGGATGTTTTACATCACGATAGGCATACAGCCAGGCCGAAACACAAATTAAGGCAATAACGGGCAGGTAGGTAAAAACTACCGTGGCCGGTACTCCAAATCCGGGAAGCAACACTGCCCACAGGGTAAGGCCGGAAAGCAGGTACCCGGTGAACAGGGCAATGTCAATACCCTTGGGATTGTCGGCATAGAATTTCATGCGACTCAGCACAAGAAGTGCTGAAACACCCGTTCCCACGATGGCTATACCACGAAGATCCGCTATGGAGTAGATCACGGGAAACAACTGAGAAAGGGCGAACAATCCAGCGAACAGGATGAAAACAAGCCCGTAAAGTGCCGTTTTATTGCGATGAATGATGCTAATCGCCAGTGAGGCAAGAACAGCAACCACCGCTATGCCGGTGGTCAGACCTGTCACAAAGGGGTCTGGTATATATTCCGATGCCGGAACTGCCTGCAGCAGCGCGACCGGTAATACGGATAATAGAGTTTCACCAAACACGGTAGATTCACTGAGTTGGATGTCTGACGGGCACCAGGCTCAGCAGACATTTAAAAAAAGACACAATCCAATAATAAACAATGCATTGGTGCATTGAAAACAAGGCATCGAAAAGGTTGGTGCTTCCTCAAGGCCGGCACCTCCAAAACGACTAAAACTACCGCATCAACGCATTATACCGCTAGAAAAAGCCCTGAAAGACAGGTGTTTGGCATTAATCCTTACCGAAGATCGACGTTATCTTCGACCATATACCGCCTTTAGGCTTGTTTTCCGCTGGTTTGGTGTCGTTCCCAAAGGGTTCCGTCACACTTTTGATACGATTCAGCTGTTGCTGATCAACGGGAGTTCGTTTTTTGCCGGACGTATCGCCATTGCTTCGGCTTCTGCCCCCGCGGGATTCAGAACCGCGTCGGGAGTCTCTGCCAGAAGATGGTTTTCGCCGGTCATCATCCCTAGAGTTATCGTCATTCCGGCTTTTTTGTTTAGTTCTGTCGGCTGGAGCATCGTCTTCTTTACGGCGACGGGGCGGCCGTCTCCGACTGGTCCGTTTGGTATCGTCTGTCGGCTTATTTTCTGATGTCTCCTGAGCGTTGCCGTTTTCGTCGTTACTTTTGGTAGTAGCTCTGGTCGTATTGTCGCCACTCTGGCCGGAACTACCGGCATCCGAAGCGGGTGCGGGTCGTCTGCTTTGTCGGCCCCTGCCCGGGCCAGCTGAGCCGGATCGGCTGCTGCTTCTGCCCTTGCTGCCGCCACGGGGTGGTGCAGTGCGTCTGGTAGAAGAACCGTCTGCGCCATCAGCGGCATAATCGGCCAGGGCTTCCGGCAGGTCAACAATCTCCAGGCGATCGCTCATTTCCTTGCTGATGGTACTGAAATAACGACCATCTTCCGGACTGACCAGCGTTATGGCCGTTCCTTTCTTTTCAGCACGTGCCGTACGACCAATCCGGTGGATATAATCATCAAGGTCGCGCGGGACGTTATAATTGATCACATGCGAAACCCCGGTAACATCGATGCCGCGTGCCATCACGTCGGTTGCTACAATGACATTGATTCTGCTGTTGGAGAAATCGCTCAGTGTGGCCTCCCGCTCTTTCTGGTCACGGTCGCCATGCATGGAGCCAACCTTGACACCCTTTTTCTGCAGAGCCCGGGCCAGACCGTCTACGCCACGTTTGGTGGATACAAAGATGATGGCGGAATCAATAGTTTTCGGATCCACAAGGTGCAGTATGAGGTCCAGTTTGCCCGACTCAGCTACTTTGTAGGCCTGTTGGGTGACCCCTTCTGCAGGTTTGAATGAGGAGATATTGATTCGTACCGGGTCCTGTGTGATTTCACGTGCCAGTGTTTCGATGCTGCCCGACAGGGTAGCTGAAAACAGCAGCGATTGACGCTTCTTGGGCAGACGGTGGATGATGCTGCGCACATCCGGTAAAAAGCCCATATCCAGCATACGGTCTGCCTCGTCAAGTACCAGAAATTCCAGGGCACTGAAATCAACGGAGGAAACCTTGATGTGGTCAATCAGCCTGCCCGGAGTAGCTACCAGAATGTCAACACCCTCGCGTATGGCTTTTTCCTGAGTCCCCCAGTCGGACCCGCCATAGATGCAGGCGCTGCTGATACCGGCGTGATAGCCGATGCTCCAGAATTGCTGATCAATCTGAATGGCCAGTTCCCGGGTTGGAGCCAGTACAAGCGCGCGGATACCGGGTTTTGGATTGGCGCTGATCTTCTCAATAAGCGGGATGGCGAAGGCCGCAGTTTTTCCGGTTCCGGTCTGAGCTGAGGCTAATATATCTTTGCCATCCAGCAGTACGGGGATGGCTTCTTCTTGTATAGGCGTCGGCTTGTCAAAGCCCATGTCGGTAAGGCCCATCAGGACCTTCTCGCCTATCTTAAAATCGTTAAATGACAAAATATCTAAGTTAATCGGTGAATTTATGTATGGCATACCTTGTGTACATCGTTACAATATACAGATTATTTAGGTCAGCTTTAATAGTGGCCTAAACTACACCCGTGAATCGGATTCCAAGTTGCGCCGGCTTTACGTATATTTGCATTACAAGCCATAGTGATTTCCAGAAACAACCCAATTGTATGCAATACACTGACAATTTCTTTTTTATCTGCCGGGTACCGCTCAGCGCAGAAGGTGCTTCCGATGTAGAGGTGCTTGACAAGGCCGAAAACACCGAAGACTTTCCCCGGGTATTCAGCAAGTTTGAAGAACTTCGTTCCCATGCCTTCAACAAAGACCGCCTTTACAGTGTGGTACGTGCCGATGAAATCTTCGTATTGCTGCGTACCACCAATCATAAGGCCGCCCGCGAACTGGCTTTCGAGGAGTCGCGCGCCAATCTCGTGACCAATCTGCAGCACCGTGTTATGCAAAACAAAGACGAGAATGCCCGGGCAATTTTGCGGAAAGTGCACGAAATTGACACTCAATTTAGCTGATACAGCGGTTCTTTATGAAGTTTCACGCCCGTGACCTGTTACCCACAGTTCTGGTTCTGCTCACCGGCGTTTTGTTGATGATGCCCCGGGCTGGTCTTGCCCAGCAGGCCCGGGGATTGTTCTTCTCGGTGCTGGGTCCGGACGTTCCCGCCGCCCGCGGTGACTACAACAACGCCCAGGTACTATTTATCGACATTCCGCACGAGGAGTCGCAGCCCGTTTACCTGCGCATCTTTGATGCCGATACCGGCGGCTATCTGGATCAGCGTGAAGGCTCCCGATACACCGCCCAAACCCGGTATATGCTCATCGGAGGACCAACAGCCGCTTCCCTGCACGACTCCCTCGCAGGTGCTCCGCAGCCGGTCTCTATGGCCAGCTACCCTTTCGCAGCTGAAGATATCATCCACGATCAAACCCTTGGTGCTGAACCGCGTCTTGACGGCCGGTATATGGTTCTGGGTGAGCTTCCTGCCGATCGTGGCAGCAGTACACCCGATGGATTCCGGCGCTATGCATTCATCGCCTACGCTACACAGGGTGATGACGCCAACTATTTCGATTATGTACTATCCTACGACCCCAACGACAAGGTTCCGCCGACGGGGGTCCGGATGTTCGCCTATGACCTCACACTCCGCACACCGGCAGAAACCGATTTTGAAGGACAAATACGCATACCGGTTCAGCCCGAAACCCAGATTCAACTGGCCGGATTCGGTCTTGGAAACGCTGTGTCCCAGCTTAAAATACCCTTCCGGGACGACCTCCGCCTTCCCGTATCGACTCCCGGTGAATGGACCTACATCCCCGCTGAAATTCCACAGGGCATAGAACAGGTTGGCTTCAATTTTTCCGGCATTACCACCGTGAACACCTTCAGCTTCATGGTCCTGCAGGAGGACAACACGCCGCTGAAACTACCCCTGCCTATACCAGATTACCAGCCCGCCACTACGCCCCGAATCAGCTTCGAAGCTTCCTACCCCGACTCTTTATCCTGTCAGGTTTTCGCGCTTCAGTCTGTTATTGTGAACGGCGATGATTTCCTGAACCCGGAAACCATGTGGATTTTTGATGCTGATACCCTGACCGGATCCGCCATACAACGAACATTCACCGAACCCGGCTACCATCCCTTTACCATGAAGGTCAGTGGTCTGTTTGAAGGTGCAAGACAATCGGTACTACTGCACGACTCGCTTCGGGTGAACCAGCCACCATACGCCTGGGCCGGTGGCGACCGTCAGTTCATTGCAGGCACACCCATCGTTTTTGATGGAACGGTTTCGGAAGACCCTGACGGTCAGATCATCCGCTATCACTGGGATTTTGGCGACGGTACGAGCGGAACCGGCGCGCGGGTTGACCACACCTATGGCAGCCCCGGGCAGTTTACCGTCACCCTCACCGTAACGGATAATTCCGGCTCCCCCTGCGCATCCCAGACCGCAACCGCCACCGTGCGCATGAATGAGTCGCCCCTGGCTGTCATCAATGCTCCGGACGCTGCTCAAAACGGGGACGTCATTCTGCTGGATGCATCGGCTTCTACCGATCCGGATGGTGAAATAACGGAGTTTCGATGGGAGGTGAACGGGGAGACCGTTTCCTCAGAGCCTGTTGTGAGCTATGCCCTTACCTCAGACCGAAATCTGGCCGTCACGCTTACGGTAACGGATGATTCATTTGCCCAGAATGCTACCTCAACCGCACGGCACGCAGTCAGGGTAAGTAACGGTCCCGTTGCCAATGCCGGTGCCGACAAACATATTTCCCCTAATCGTCCGCCGGTTTTCAACGGAAACCGGTCGCGCGCAGACGAGGGACGGATTGTCAGGTATGAATGGACCTTTCCGGATGGCACCGTTCGGGAAGGTATGACCGTAAGACAGGCCATTGCGGACCCCGGCGATTACTATGTGTATCTTACGGTGACAGACAGTTTTGGCCTGACGGATAGGGATTCACTTTATGTGCGGGTTAACACTCCGCCGGTTCCCGTCATTACCGGTAATCGGGTTGTGTACAACGAGCCGGTGCAACTGAACGCCCTGGATTCCTTTGACCCTGACGGAGAGCTCATCAGCTATGAGTGGTATATGGGTGATGGTACCCGGATAGCAGGTCCCACGGCAGAACACCGGTACCGTTCGCCGGGCGAGTATACGGTTCGGCTGATAATTGTAGATGATTCCGGCACGTTCTCCTCGGTACAGTCGGTCGATGAAGTCGTTCGTGTGCTTGAAGAAGCACCCGTTGCGGTGGTCGAACTACCGGAGGTGGAGGAGTCCCCGGCGGTAGCAGTGTTGCCCCGTGAAGACACTTTGGTGACGGCTGATGAATCAGCGCAGCAGGCTGAGGCGCAGGAAACTGATGGTGAAGATGAGCCAACCGACGAAGAGAGGGTAACAGATGAAACTCAGCAGCGTTCCGAACAGGCTCAGCAGACCGGGGATATCCCCACGCCGGTGCAGCCGGAATGGACTGTGGCTCCGGAAGGTCTTGATCGGGTAACGATGCAGCCTTTTGACGCGTATATGCCCGTGGAAACGGCACCCTCACCCGTACTGGCCGCACTCGAATTCAACCGGGCTTTTGCCGACGCTGAAGCCGCCCGACTTGCCGAAATTGCGCGGGCCGAAGAAGCCGCTGAAGCTGCCCGACTTGCCGAAATTGCGCGGGCCGAAGAAGCCGCTGAAGCTGCTCGACTTGCTGAAATAGCGCGGGTCGAGGAAGCCGCTGAAGCCGCCCGACTTGCCGAAATTGCGCGGGCCGAGGAAGCTGCTGAAGCCGCCCGGCTTGCCGAAATTGCGCGGGCCGAGGAAGCCGCTGAAGCCGCCCGGCTTGCTGAAATTGCGCGGGCCGAGGAAGCCGAAGAACTCCCGGATACAGAACCGGAAGCCGCAGCTCCTCCAGAAGCAGTAACCGTGCGCGAAGAAACCATAACGGCCCTTGAATCCAGATTAAGTGGCATTTACTGCGTCTCCGAGCCCCTGAACCTTCCCGCTGAATTGGGGGTATCGCCTTCGCAGTTTCACCATCAATTTGAAACCCGGCTCAACGAAGAACTCCTCACAACGGCACAGTCCTCTGAAATTTCCTTCGATAACCAGGGTCGACAGCACCTGGTGCTGACCCGGAAGTCCGGCGATATCCTGCTGGATACCCGATTCGAAGCGTACCCCGTGCCCCGCATCCTTGCGGAAGTTCCCCGTGAACACCGTATGGATGAAAACAACACTATCATGGTCTTTGACGCCTCACCAACGCTGGCAGCATCTGACGTTGACCTTCGGTTTTTCTGGGAGTTTGGCGATGGAACCACCGCTGCCGGCCAGCGCGTTCGGCACCGGTACAGCCAGCCCGGAAACTATACAGTTACCCTGACCGCATTCATCATGGCAGACACCCCCTGCGAAACCGTCGTGCGCGACTTCCAGGTTTCTGTTATACAGAACTGAGGACCCGGACAGGACCCAAACAGGATGAAAACACCTCAAACTATGCCGGAACTTAAAGAAACCCTCCTCGAGTTATCCGAAAAAATTGTAGACCTGAACGAGATCATGGAGTCGGCCGACCCCCAGACTGAACCCCATAAAATAAAAAAAGCAGGCACCGGTCTCAGACACATCGGAGACGACCTCCTTCGTTATGAAAAAGAGACTACCGGGGAAGACCAGGCCTACGTACGGTTCATGCTCGGTTCGGTATGTCAGTTGCTTGATTACCATGAAAAAGCGGTGGAAATGTACCGTAAAGCCCTCAAGGTGTGGCCTGAACATGTGGGTTTGCTGAATGAATTATTTATTTCCCTGGACGCGCTGGGATTGCATGAAGACGCACGAATTGTAGTAGAACGCAGCATACGCATCGGCGGTGAAACCCCGGATGTACTGCAGAACTTCGCTGCCACACTGGTTAAACTGGACCGCATTGCCGAGGCCAAAACCGTGCTTTTCAATTGTATATCCAAATTTCCTGACGATATTGAAAGCCAGCGATTTCTGCGGGAACTCGACCAAATGAAACTTTGAGAGAACATGAGTCCTAAAAACAACAAGCCCAAACGTTACCTGAAACGCGGAGGACGAAAGCCTCCCATGCGCAGCAAGCGCGACCGTCAAATCAGCATTGTGTATGAAGACAATGATTTTCTGGTAGCAAGCAAACCATCCGGCCTCCTAAGTGTGCCCATCCCCGGGATGCAGTCGGCCAATTTGCTGGAGGCACTCAATGAAGAGCTGAGTGTACATAACGAAAAAGCCATCACGGTACACCGTATTGACCGGTTTACATCAGGATTGGTAGTTTTTGCCAAAAACAGCGCTGCACACAAAGACCTGGTACGACAGTTTCTGTCGCACACGCCAAAACGAACCTACTTGTCACTGGTCAGGGGTGTAATTCCCGTAGACGAGGGCGAGCTCATCCATTACATGAAAAAGGTTAGTGAAGGATTTCGAAACGTTGTTGTAGATCCTGAGGACCCGGAAGGGGCCATGGCACGACTCACCTTCAAGGTGCTCGAACGGTATGCCGAAACCACCCTCGTGCAGATAAATCTGGATACCGGGTTGAAAAATCAAATACGGGTACAGTTCGCCGAGTACGGTCACCCGCTGGTAGGCGACCGCCATTATGCTCCGGAAGAACTGGCAGAGGAGCAGATAGACCGGCAGGCCCTGCACTCCTGGAGGCTCGAACTTCAGCACCCCAAAAACGGCAAAACGATGGAATTTGAGGCAGACTGGCCATCGGATTTGCGAAGAGTGATCCAACATTATAAAAAGTAAATTGTATTAGTGTGCTGCTACACCTACTTTGACCATCCAATTTTGTAAACCCGTAATCTATCAGGAAGAAAATAATGGACTTAGCAATGATTGAAGACACCGAACAACTGGTAACCGACCTGTTGCCGCTCATTATCGAGCATGGCTTGAACCTGCTCGGAGCACTGCTGATCCTTTTTGCAGGCTGGATTGCCGCCAAATGGCTTAGTGGAAAAGTCTACAAGCTGACCCAGAAATCGGGTAAAATTGACAAGACGATTTCCCACTTTGCCCGGCAGGTGGTCCGGACGCTGATATTAATTATCACAGCCCTGGCCGTTCTTGGGAAATTCGGCGTACAAACGGCCTCGATTATCGCAGTTTTAGGTGCTGCTACTCTGGCCATTGGCCTGGCCCTTCAGGGCACGCTGAGCAATGTTGCTGCCGGAGTAATGTTGCTCATCTTCCGTCCTTTCAAAGTGGACGACGCTGTCACCGTTGCCGGAAAGTCCGGGACCATCGAAGAAATTGGAATATTCACCACCATTATGAAAACCTTTGACGGAATTCATATAAATATACCAAACGGAAGTATCTGGGGCTCAGACGTTACCAACTACTCTATAAACCCAACCAGAAAACACGACTTGACCTTCGGTATCGGCTACAGTGATGACATGGACAAAGCCCTGGAAATCGTCAAGAAAATACTTGAAGAGGATGAGCGTGTCCTCAAGGATCCTGCTCCGCAGGTAGTCATCAGCAATCTGGGGGACAGCTCCGTTGATATTTCAGCCAGGCCATGGACCCTTTCGGCTGATTTCTGGGATGTAAAATGGGATGTGACCAAGAAAGTGAAAGAACAATTCGATGCCAATGGTATCTCTATACCGTTTCCGCAGCGTGAAATCCATGTATACCAGGAGAAATAGGCCCTGAAACCACTTGATTTCAAATCAAAACAAGTGCTGATTACCGGTGCATCCTCGGGAATAGGCGTGGGTTTTGCCCACGCCTTTGCCCGTGAAGGCGCGCAGCTAATTCTGACAGCCCGGCGGGTCGACCGTCTTGAGGCACTTGCAGCCGAGCTAAGGGATCGCTTTGCCGTTTCCGTACTTGTTCTTCCATCCGACCTTTCCGGGCCTGATGGGGTTCAGTCCCTGCTCGAGGGCCTTAAGGAAATGGATATGCAGGTTGATATCCTGATCAACAATGCCGGCTTTGGTTACCAGGGGGCTTTTGAAGCCGCTGAGCCCTCGTTGTATGAAGACATGATGTATCTGAATATGATGGCCCTGACAACATTGACGCGTGCCCTGGCACCCGCTATGCGTCAGCGAGGTTACGGCGGCGTACTGAATGTGGCCTCCATGGCCGGCGTTACGCCCATCCCCTACTTCTCCGTGTATGCTGCCACCAAAGCCTATGTGCTCAGCCTGACGGAGGCACTCTGGAAAGAGTACCTGAATACCGGTGTGCGCATGGTTACCCTGTGTCCCGGTCCGGTAGACACCGAGTTTTTTGAAGTTTCCGGGTACGACCCCGCGAAAAGTGCTGCCACCCGGGGGATACAGTCGGTCCGCGAAGTGGTTGATACGGCGATGAAAGCCTTGCGGAAGAACCAGCCTTTTGTGCCAACGAGTTTGCTTCTCAAGGTGCTGGCGATATTTCAGCGCTTCATTCCACGTAAGCTATCGTTGCACATACTGGCCTCCCAGATGAACCCGTGACACCTGCAGCTATCCGCATCCTTCCGATATTAAAACATATACCAGACCCGGAAATGAATCCGTAACACCTGCAGCTATTCTCATCCTTCCGATGTAGAAATATATCTGCACCCCGGAATCGAGCCTGAGATACCTGTAGCTTCTGCCATCTTTCCCATTTTAAAACACATAACGGACCCGGAAACGAACCTTCACTCGCAGAAAAACCGGTTGTTAAAAGTGTAATCTGTCATTAATCAATAATTTCATACAAAAAACACCCGAAAATGGCGTGTAATTTTTGCAAGAAATGCCTCTATAAGGTAACTTAGCTAATCTAATTACAATTATTTACCGTCTCGAAACGATTAAACCCGTCGAAGGAGTGTCTTTTGGAAGAAAAAGAGCCGTTGGAGGGTGCTGAGCAGCAACCGTCCGATCAAGAAAATAGCCAGCCCACCTACTATACTGACCTGCTTAAAAAAGCCGGGGAACTTAAGTCTATGACCGACTGGCAGCTCGGTGCCATGGAATTTGAGAATCTCCGACTAAAATGGAGCGAAGGTCCTGCTATTGATGAGGAGGAGAAAAAAACGCTCTATGCTGGTATTCTTGAAGCACAGAAGGAGTTTAATGAGGCCCGAAAAGCCTATTATGAGCGGCAAAATGAACGAAAGGCTGCAAACCTTGAGAAGCGTGAAAATCTGATTAAACGGCTTTCTGATCTGGTTGAGCAAAAGAAATGGGGACAATTCAATGAAGTGGCCTCCATCCAGCGAAAGTTTGAAGACATCCGTCCGCTGCCCCCGGAAGCAGAGACGCAAGGTCCTCGCTTTAATGCCCTCCTCGAAGAATTCGAGAAACACAAAGTTGAACACCTGGTCAAAATCCGGGAAAAGGAAGAAGAGAACCTGCTCGGCAAGCTGGCTGTACTTGACAAGCTGAAAGCCATTGCTGCATCCGCCGGTGCCGATACCTCCGATTGGGACGGCCTCGACCAGCAAATTGAGGACCTGGCTGCCCAGTGGAAAAAAATTGGACGGGTTGCCAAAGAAAGAGCCGACGAGGTCTGGGAGCAGTACAAAGCTACCCGGGACGCGTACACTGCCAAAAAGCTTGAGTTCAATGCGGCATTCAGGGCTGAACTGGATAAGAATATCAAAGCGCGTGAAGCTATCATTGCCAAGGCCCGTGAGGTTATTGAAGAAACTGACCTTGCCGTTGCTTCCAAAGAGATGAATATTCTGCACAGACGCTGGCGAGACAGCGGGCCGGTTCCCAAGGAGCAGAGTGATGAGCTCTGGGCCCGTTTCAAGGAAATTTTTGAGAAATTTGACGTCGTACGCGATGAAAACATCGATGAAATCCGTGCCCGTGAGCAGGAGAACCTCGAGGCCAAAATGGCGTTGTGCGAAAAAGCTGAGGCGCTCGCCGGGGAGGAAGATAGTATCACAAAACGTGATGTGATTGAGCAGCTTTACAACGAGTGGAATAATCTTGGACCGGTGCCTAAACGTAAGACCAAAACGGTCTGGAAGCGTTTCAAAAAAGCCATTGATTCCCTGCAGAAGCAGCGTCGCGGGCATTTCAAGCAACTACGCCAGGAGCAAAAGGAAAATCTGCAGCGTAAACGGGACATCGTAGAGAAAATCGAGAACCTGGCCGGCGCGGAGGATATGGAGGAGGCGCTTACTCAGGTTAAGGCGATGCAGCAGGAATTCAGTGAAATTGGTTTTGTACCCATTAAGTTCAAAAACAAAGTCTGGGATGAATATCGAGCAGCCTGCGACCTGTTCTTTAAAAATCTGCGCAGCTCGGGTAAGGGTGCCTCTTCCGGTTCGTATGGCGGGGGAAGGTCCTCCGGGGGCGGATCCGTGCCCGAAGGCAAACAACTCCAGAATGAACTGTTCCGACTCCGTAAAGAGGCCGATAAAATCAACGAAACCATCCTTCAGTACGAGGACACGAAAACCTATATCAAGCCGAATAAAAGCGGACTTGCACTCAGGGAAGACCTTCAGCTCAAAATTGATCAGGCTCAGTCACAGCTGGATGCCAAACAGGCTGAAATGGAAAAAGTTAAACGGGAAATCGACGACCTTCAGAAGGGGGACCGTACCGAATAGCCAGGATCTTAGTGTGCGTGGAAGCTGGTTGAAGAGTTGATATTGAGCGGAAACAATCGCCTGCCGGCATAGTTTCAGTTAATCGGTTTAGTCGCGCTGTCGATAACACCCGAAACACGGGAACTTTCTGATATTATTAACCTGTACCTGGCCAACATGTTACATGCCGGTTCTAAAACTAGGCTTAAGCTTCGCTTCTGGGGAGTAAGAGGCTCAATTCCTTGTCCGGAGCCTGAAAATATGCTTTATGGAGGCAATACCTCCTGTGTTCAGCTCTGTTTTGCCGGTCAGGACGAATATCTGATACTTGACAGCGGGTCGGGAATACGGCCACTCGGCGTTTATCTTGAGGAAGAAGGGATTCAGAAAAAAGGACATATTTTTATCACCCATGCCCACTGGGATCATATTCAGGGATTTCCTTTTTTCAAGCCCATTTATGACGCTTCCAACGTGGTTCGAATCCATATGCCCGAGCAGGAAAGCGGTGATTGCAAGCAGGTTCTCACCGGTCAGCTGACCCCCACCCATTTTCCGGTCACAGCCGATATGCTCAATGCACACATTGATTACGTGACGCAGTCGCCGGGCAGGCAGGATTACAATGGTTTTTCGGTTAGTTTTATGCTTGCCAATCACCCGGTGGCTACGGCCATATATAAAATCGAATCGCAGGGGCTGACGGTTATCTATGCCCCGGATAATGAACTGGTTCCCGAACACCTCGCCGGGAACCGGGATTTCCGCAATCAGCTTATTGCGTTTTGCCGCGATGCCGACATCCTGATACACGATAGCAACTACACCCTGGAAATGTATCCAAACCGACGTAACTGGGGACATTCAGCCTGGGAAGATGCCACAGAAATGGCTGCGGAAGCGGGTGTCAAAAACCTTTTCCTTACCCATCATGATCCCACGGCAACCGACAGCGTACTCAGCGATAGGGCTATTCAATTAAGCGAATATGCGCACCGGTTTGTTTCTATTCAGCTGGCCCGCGAAGGCAAAGACTACCTTTTCTGATATGCAGCTCAGACAACCGGATCAATTACAGCTACCTCATCGATATGGGGACTGTTTACGGCATTTCCAACCCGGTAGCCCGACATATCCGATGTTTTGTGGGGCTGCAGCATAGCCGCAATAGCTTCCTCATCGCCTAACATGGGGTTCAGCCACGCCTCAACATCGTCAGGTTGGATTATAGCGGGCATCGTTGCTTCGAGTGGTTCAATCAGGGTATTGGCCGAAACATTGAGGCTGGTAACCCCCAGCGTTTGTTGCTCTTCATCCAGGCTGTAGACACCTGCCACGGCAAAAATTGGGGCCGATAATAACCGGAAATAAAAAGGTATAGCGACTGTATCGCTGAGCCTTTTCCAGCCAAAAAAACCGTTTACGGGCAAAATACAGCGTTGTCGAAGGAAGCTGCGCCGCTTTTCAGGATATTTTTTCAGGAGTTCGCTCCAACCCGAAGATGCTTCCGTAACCGGTGCGTTGCCCCAGGTTGCAACCGACAGCGTTATATCGCGGGCATGACCCGGGAAAATAACCGGTATGTCCTGACCGATGGACACATTGTATCGGGGTAGTACCGGTTCTTTGGCAACGTGGTTTACGCTGAACGCAGTTTGTATGTCAGAGAGCGGACTGTGAAGGGCAAAGCGGGTAAGCATAGTTCTGTGTATTGCGCGGTGGTTACTTCAAATTGGTATATTGGTTACCAACCTCAGCAATAATAACGCATCTCCGGCAGAAAATAGTTTTTACCATGCAGGTATTCCAAAACCAGGAAGAAAACCGGATCAGGTCGCCCTGGCGGATTGTACTGTTCATGGCCTTTGCAATCCTTCTGCTAATCACAATTACAGCCTTTGTACCATTCGGCGCTGCTTCAGCAGTGGTTATTTCGCTCGCCTCCACGGCCCTGCTGTATTTGTTCGGCCGCTATGTAGACAAGCGCCGCTTTTCAGGATATGGTTTGCAGCCGGACGCAATATGGTGGAAGGAACTTGGCATCGGAGTGTTGCTCGGCGGGGGTACCATCGCTATACTTTTTATTATATCACTTAATCTATCGCTCTATCAGGTAACCGGTTATGGCTGGGTAGGAAATCCGGGGTTCTGGGCTGGCTGGTTGGGTTACCTGATTATGATGGCCGGGGTTGGTTACTACGAGGAGCTGCTTTTCCGTGGCTATCTGAACCTGAACCTGTATGAGGGCTTGCGGGGCAAGCGGCTCAAGGGTGCTTTCTGGCCAGCGGCACTTTCCATACTTGCTATTTCGGTTTTGTTCGGCCTGGTGCATGCCGGTAACCCCAATGCGACCCTGCTCGGAATAATCAACGTAACCCTCGCCGGCGTCATGCTGGGTGTTCCGTTTCTGGCAACCGGCCGACTTGCCATGCCCATTGGAATTCATTTTGCCTGGAATTTTGTACAGGGAGGTGTGGTGGGCGTACCTGTGAGCGGTCTGGCGGCAACCAACAGCCTTTTGATTACACACAGTATCCATGAAGACATCCTGGCGGGCGGAGCCTTTGGTTTCGAGGGAGGGCTGCTGGGAACCGTTGGGATACTGGCTATTCTGACCGGGTCAGTGGCCTGGATTGTGCATCTTCGCAAAGCCTGCAGGGACCAGCAAATGAAGAGCACCGGGACGGATTTCGGCCGTTAGCGACGCTATTTCGTTGCCGATTTGCTCCCCGTCAACATGCATCGGAAGCGGCGTTTCGAGCTGGATATGCAGTTGGGTTGCGGTGCCGTACGAGACAATCTGTGTGAGGTGCTGTAGTCCGACCAGAAAAAGGGGCAGGCGTGTAAAGAGTGTGAGCCGGCCAATTTCCGGGACCATCACCGTGTTGAAAAGTCCGTCAGTGATATCCGCCTCCGGACAAATCCTGAAATTACCCCCTTCCACACGTCCGTTGGCCAGGGCAAGCATAAGGATGGATCCTTCGTATGAACGCTGCCTGCCGTTTTCGGCAACAGTAATTTTTGCCGGGACCGGCCGGGATGCAAATCCTGCTTTCAGCGCCGCAATGGCGTACATCAGAGGGCCTTTCAGGCTGCGCATCCGGGTCGCCTCAGCATTGGCACGACCGTCGAAGCCAAGTCCGAGCGTATTCACGACTATCCCCTGTGATGTTCCGTGTTCGGTTATTGCCTTGTATTGCAGCACATCGGTACGGATGCAGGTTGCACCGAGCAGTTGTTTCAGGGCGATGTTTACATCACGTGAAATACCGGGGGTTTTCACAAAATCGTTGCCCGACCCCATAGGGATGATGCCGACTTCCGCTCCGGTGTACATGGCAGTCTGCACCGTTTCGTTGATGGATCCATCGCCCCCGCAAATCAGAATTCGCCCATAAGACCGGGAAATTTCCATGGCGAGGGCACTTATATCGCCTTTTCCGGCGCTGATAAACATTCTGGATCCGGGGAAATGTGCATCCAGAAAGGTGCGAACAATTTCAGCGTTACGGGTGGCCCGGTTGCGGTTGGCCCCCGGATTCAGGATACAGCCAAAGGGCCTCCTGTCGGGATGGGTGGATGCAGGCTGCGTTGGCATGGCAAACCCGGGCTAATCGTTATTTCCATCACCCCTGACAGGACCGGTTTGTCCACGAGACGTTGGCAGGGAATCCGTTCGGGTTTGCGTGCTGCCGGTTCCGGAGTCGGACTCCATGTTGGCTGTTGCGTTGTCATCAGTGCGGTTTCCGGCGTTGAGGGCTTCCCGGGAGTCGCCCGCCTCAATCTCGCCGGCCAGCCAGGCGTAGTAGTCCGGATTACCGCCATCAGCAGGCAGAGCTACCACACAGGGGCACTCATAGGAATGAAGCTCTTTCACCCGTTCGGTAAGTCGATCTACCAGCTTCAGGTCCGTTTTGGCAATCAAAACTACTTCCTGATCGTGCTGTAGTTCGTTTTTCCACCGATAAACGGATTCCATCTGAGGGAAAATATTGGCACAGGCCGCCAATCGCTCTTCAACCAGGGTATTGCCAATGTGCCGGGCCTCAACCAGCGAGCCGGTTGTGATATAGACCAATCGAAGTTCTATGGATGTTGTAGTCATAGGGTTATGCTGGCGTCGATATCATTGAAGTTTAGCATAATATATCGTATTTTTCTAAGCTCTCCGGTAGTCAGCCATGGCTAGCCGGAAGAGGTTTCTTGCGAGAGTGGTGAAATTGGTAGACACGCTAGATTTAGGATCTAGTGCCTTAACCGGTGTAGGGGTTCGAGTCCCCTCTCTCGCACTCCGATCTAAATTCAGTACAGGGAGTTAATCAGCTCCCTTTTTATTATCCAAAACAAACTACTGTGAAAATTACCGTAGAATCGCTCACTTCAGTCGACAAAAATATTATTGTTTCAGCAACGCGGGAAGATCTGGCGCCCCGGTTTGAAAAAGCGCTCAAAAACATCCGCAAGAAAGCCAACATCCCCGGTTTTCGTGTAGGACAAGCGCCCATGCAGCTTATCAAGAAGCGTTTCGGAAAGGAAGTGGAGGCCGATGAGATCAACGATTTCATTCAGGAGACCTACCGTGAGCAGATTGTTACCGAGCACAAGCCTGTAGGTGAGCCCAAAATCACCGATATGAAGTGGGAAAACGACGAGCTCGAGGTTACCTTCAAGGTAGGTGTAAGGCCCGAGTTTGAGCTGGCCGATGTGGGTACACTCAAAGCCGACAAGCTGGTGCATGATGTTTCTGACGATGAGATTGAAAAGGAAATTGAATACGCCCTGGTTCGCGCCGGCAGTTACGAAGATTCACAGGATCCCATTGAGGAAAACTCCAAGATTACGGCCGATGTGCAGCCACTGGACGATCACGCACATGATACCGGCATTGAAACCGATCAGGAAATTGATTTGAGCGAGCCCGACAATGAAAGCCTCCGAAAGGACCTTCTGGGTGTGAAGCCCGGCGAGACTGCGGAGGTGACCATGGAGCACGGCGACCACACACATAAGTACAAAATCACGGTGAAGTCGCACCAGAAGCTCACCAGGGCCGAGCTGAATGAAGCCTTTATCAAAGAAGCCACCCGCGATGAGGCTTCTACCGAGGATGAATACCGTACCTACCTGAAATCGCGTATACAGAATTACTTCGATGATACATCACGGGATCTGTTCAAGGAAGCCATCGCTGAAGCCCTGGTCAAAGCCCACGATTTTGAAGTACCTGAGAGCATGATTGACCTGATGGTAAATCAGTATTACGAGGATTACAAGCAACGGGCCAAAGACAAGCTGCCTGAAGACTTCGATATGGATGAATTCCGGAATGCCTCGTACGAGCGCGCCCGAAATGAATCGAAATGGATGTTCATTATGGATGCTTTGATGGAGAAAAATCCCGAACTTGAAATTACTCCCGAAGATGCCGACAATTTCATGCAGGCTGAGGCCGCTAAATACGGACTCACTGTGGACATGATCAAGCAGTTTTATGCATCATCAACCGAGCAGCTGGAAAACCTTCGTCAAAACCTGCGTTCGCAAAAACTCTTTGATAAACTTGCGAACGAAATCGGGGTTAACGAACTTGACAAGGAAGCCTACCAGAACCGCAACAAATAACGATTTTATCAGGATACCATGAGCCAAACCAAGCAACCACTGTACGATCTGACCGGTGCTTCGCACAGCGAGGTGACCAACAGCCTTATTCCCATGGTCATTGAGACCTCCAGCCGTGGAGAGCGGGCCTACGACATCTACTCCCGACTGCTTAAAGACCGCATTATTATTCTCGGAACGGGAATCAATGATGCCGTGGCTTCAACCATTGTTGCCCAGCTGTTGTTCCTCGAGTCGGAAGACCCGGAAAAGGATATCAACCTGTACATCAACTCGCCTGGTGGTGTAGTAAGCTCCGGTATGGCTATCTATGATACCATGCAGTACATCAAGTGCGATGTTGCAACTACCTGTATCGGGATGGCGGCTTCTATGGGTGCGGTGTTGCTTACGGCCGGTGCGAAAGGAAAGCGTGCGGTACTTCCAAACTCACGTGTGATGATTCACCAGCCGCTTGGTGGTGTTCAGGGTCAGGCCAGTGATATAGAAATTGAAGCCCGTGAGATATTGCGGCTTAAAACGTCCCTGAGTCAGATTCTGGCCGATCATTCCGGTAAGACATTGGAAGAAATTGTAACTGATTCAGACCGAAACAAGTGGATGTCGGCCGAGGAAGCCGTTGAATATGGTGTCGTGGATAAGGTGCTGACCCGCTCGGTTCGCCCCTCTTCTGCAGAATAACGGAATTTTTTTATGAGTGAACGTAATAAAGGCAAGATTTTCTGCTCTTTCTGCGGCCGTTCCAGTACGGAAGTGGACAGCATGGTTGCCGGTCCCAGTGTGTATATCTGCAATCACTGTGTAGCCGATGCAACCGGAATTGTAAAAAGCGATCTTGCCAACCGTGCTTCAAAGCGGGCGGCAAATTACAAGCCGGTTCTCAAGCCGGTTGAAATTATGGATCGCCTTGATGAATACGTTATCGGCCAGGAAGCCGCCAAGAAAGCGCTGTCTGTTGCGGTTTACAACCACTACAAGCGCATCAGTGCAGATGCTTCCTCCGAGGACCCCAATGAAGATGTTGAGATTGAAAAGAGCAACATTATGTTGCTGGGTCCAACAGGCAGCGGCAAAACGCTGCTGGCCAAAACCCTGGCCCGTATCATCGATGTGCCGTTCTGTATAACCGATGCAACGGCCTTAACCGAGGCAGGGTATGTTGGTGAGGATGTTGAAAGTATACTCACGGCGTTGCTTCAGGCCGCTGATTACAATGTTGAGAAGGCGGAACGCGGTATTATTTACATCGATGAAATCGATAAAATTACCCGCAAAGGCGATAATGCTTCTATTACCCGGGATGTAAGCGGGGAAGGTGTACAGCAGGCATTGCTCAAGATTCTGGAAGGAACCGTAGCCAATGTGCCACCCAAAGGCGGAAGAAAGCACCCGGAACAAAGCTTCATCCAGATTAACACCAAGAACATTTTGTTTATATGCGGCGGTGCATTCGACGGGTTGAGTGAAATTGTGGCGCGGCGGATGTCTACTACAGCGATTGGTTTTCAGAGTCAGCTGACCACACGCTACGACAAAAATGATCCGGAAATCTTCCTTTATGTAGAACCGGGTGATTTACAAAAGTTTGGCCTGATACCCGAGCTTATTGGTCGCTTGCCGGTTATAACCGGTTTGCATGAGCTGGATGAAAAAGCGATGATTGATATTCTATCACGACCGAAAAATGCGCTTGTCAAGCAGTATAAGCGACTTTTCCGCATGGAAGGTGTTGAACTGGAGTTTGAGGAAGATGCGCTGAAAGCTATCGTCAAGCAGGCTCGAACCCGGAAAACCGGCGCCCGCGGACTCAAGTCCATCATTGAGAAATCTATGCTGGATATCATGTTTCAGCTGCCCTCCAGCAGCAACATCGAGCGTTGTATTATCACCCGTGAGACCATAGAAGAAGGCGCATCACCCATTTTTGAGAAACGTAAAGCTTCTGCCTGACAAGCTAATCCCTGTTGACGACGCTTCTTTTCTGGCGTACCAGCCCGGTGATATTGAAGGGTTGAACCCGCAGATGGCTGTGAGTTTTTCATGGGTCTGGCTACATCAAGGGTTGAATCGTGAAGTTGGGTCGTCTGCTTCTATCCAGCCTGGCTACATTAAGGGTTGAACCTGTAAGACTGCGCGGCTGTTTACTACCGGTCTGGCTACATCAAGGGTTGAACCCGCAGGCCGGATGTCGGATTCTAACCGGTCTGCTTTTCAACCAGGTTGTCTGCAGCACCAGGCTCAAACTGTTGATTTAGTTTAAACCCTGTTCCGTTATATTACGTGACAGGGTTTTTTTATATCAACACTGCTGAACCATGAACATCTTCTTCCTGACCAACCGACGGAAAATCTTTTCGGTCATTATGCTGGCCGCCATAGCAACGGCTTCACTTTTCTACACGCAGTTTGTTATGCGCAACATCATCAATCAGGAGCGCATAAATGTAGAACTTTGGGCAAAGGCTATAGAGTACAATAACCGGCAACACAATCCTGAAACACGGGAGGGTCTGCGTGAGGTAACCCGCATTGTAGAACGGCACAGCGGGTTGTCGGAGTCGCAGCGCACCCGATTGCTGCGAAACCTGGAAAGGGCAGATGCGGATCTTGCAAATGAAGGACTCGAGTTTGTTGCCAACGAATTAATTATCAAAAATCTCTTCGAAATACCTTCTATTGTAACGGATTCACTTGGTACCATCCTGCATCATCGCAACATTGAAACCCGCGATTTAAACCCCTCGCTGGTAGAAGAATTTGCCTCGTTGAATCAACCCATAACCATCATGGTTTTTGATACCAGCGGAGCGGCCCAGTACCAGTATGCCTATTTTGGTCAAAGCGGGGTAGTGCAAAGCCTCCGCTTTTTCCCGTTTGTTCAGTTTGGTCTGCTCACGGTTTTCATGGGTTTACTTTATTTAAATCTGAGCAACATCCGAAAAACGGAACAATCCAATCTATGGGTTGGTATGGCAAAAGAAGCGGCACACCAGCTCGGTACGCCATTGTCAAGTATGATGGGCTGGACAGAACTGCTGCGTTCCACAGCCGCCGATAAGGAAACCATCGGCATTACGATGGAACTGGAGGAGGATATTCGCCGATTACAGCATGTAGCAGACCGGTTCAACAAAATCGGATCGACGCCCGAACTCAAGCCGCATCGTGTAGAACCGGTTTTGGTTCAGGTGATCGATTATATGGAGAAGCGATTGCCAAAAATCGGCAAAGAGGTAGCGGTACGACGGGATATCCGCAGCGATATCAAAATTGCCCTGAATCCGGATCTTTTTTCATGGGCGGTGGAAAACCTGATGAAAAACGCGCTGGATGCCATTGACAGTACGTGCGAGGAACCGTTTGTCAATATCCGTTCCTTTATTGAGGCTAATCAGTTGATTATTGAAGTGGAAGACTCCGGCAAAGGCATTGAGCGCAGAAGGTTTGAGGAAGTATTTACACCGGGGTACAGTACAAAAAAGCGAGGATGGGGTCTGGGCCTGAGCCTTACACGTCGTATAATTGAGGATTATCACGGTGGTAAAATTGCCGTACACCGTTCTGAGCCGGGCGAGGGTACCGTTTTTCGTATTACACTACCCGGATCAGCTGCTGAAAACGGTGTCTTGTTTTAATACAGTCCGGCCCATCGTGGTATCAGTCATGGAGCGAAGCCGGACTGAGCGAGTGCAAAGTCCCATAAACACAAAGTATCTGACACATCGGTGTCGATTTTCAAACGATGGCTCAGGTGCGGGTCCTCTGTAGCCGCAGTATCTAGGTATTGCCTTCGCGGTTTTTCAGATAACGAAGCACATACTTGCCCAGAATATCGAACTCCAGATTCACCTGATCCCCGGGTTTAAGCGTGTGCATATTGGTATGCTCATAGGTGAAGGGAATAATGGCAACGGTGAAGTCGGTTCTTTCATCCCGCGCAACGGTCAGGCTGATTCCATCCAGTGCAATACTTCCCCGACCTACAATGTAATCTGCA
Source organism: Bacteroidetes bacterium HLUCCA01 (assembly GCA_001314545.1). Classification (GTDB taxonomy): domain Bacteria; phylum Bacteroidota; class Rhodothermia; order Balneolales; family HLUCCA01; genus HLUCCA01. The sequence goes on along the minus strand of LIHN01000004.1, from coordinate 78,442 downwards.
TATTCATCGGGAAAAGCAATGGTATATAACCATCCGGTTTCTTCCTGAAGAACCTCTTTAACGGTACCCACGGTGTCAACATGTCCCTGAACTACGTGTCCGTCGAGTCGCTGGTCGAAAGTTAGCGAACGCTCCAGGTTGACTTTGTCGCCGGGTTTTCGCTGACCGAAGCTGGTTTTGCGAAGGGTTTCCTCAACAAGCTGGGTGGTGAAAGTGGATTCATCGCACGCTACAACGGTCTGGCAAACGCCGTTAACAGAAACACTGTCATCAACGGATAGTTCGCCGGCGAACTGACAGCTGAATTTCATGACCATTCCGCCATTAACTGATTTGGCTTCAATGACTTCTCCTAAGTCTTCAATAATACCTGTAAACATAATTCAATCCATTAAATGTTAGAGATAACCGGTGAAGAGCATATCCTCGCCGCATGGTTCCCAGTGGGTTTTTCGGAATGGTACAATTTCGTTCATGCGCTCAATTCCCAGACCAAGGATTGATCGTTTGCCGCCACCGAGGAGTTTGGGCGCGATGAACAGCTGTACTTTGTCAACGAGTCCCTGTTTTAGCAGGGCGGTGGCCAATGTGCCGCCGGACTCAACCATAACGGAGGCAATATCCAGCTCACCGAGTCTGGCCAGGGCGAGATCAAGGTCGGCATGGCCTTCATGCCGTGATACCTGCACGATGTTGCCCTGATAGGCGTGAGGCTGCATCAGGCGCAGCATTTCTTCGGTGGTAGCGTCTCCGGCAGGACCCTGCAATGCCCGGTTGTAGGTAATGCGGTACGTTTTGTCTACATATTGGTCGTTGAACAGGTTGAGATGTTCAGGCAGTTCGCCCGGACCGTCTACAATGATACGGGCCGGCTGACGCCCTTCGATGTGACGTACCGTTAGCCTGGGGTTGTCCAGGAGTGCGGTCGTTCTGCCAATCATGACGGCATCGTAGATACTTCGCCATTGATGGACCCGCGTGCGGGACTCCTTCGAGCTGATCCACTGCGAATCTCCGTCCTGTGCTGCGGTATATCCGTCTAACGTCTGTGCTATTTTGAGCATGACGAATGGTCGCCGGGTTGTGATATGGTGGATGAAGAACTCATTTTGCTGTGCGGCTTCTTCTTCCAGCAGACCGATGTCGACCTGTATGCCGTTGTTGCGAAGCATCTGTATACCTCTGCCAGCTACCCGGGGGTTGGGATCTTCCATGGCCACTACTACACGTTTTATGGGCAATTCAGAGAGTGCGAGGGCACAGGGTGGTGTTTTCCCATAATGAGAGCAGGGTTCCAGGGTGACATATACGGTGGCATCGATGAGATCATGCTCATTGCGGACGCGGTTCAGGGCGTTGATTTCCGCATGGGCCTTGCCGTAGCGTTCGTGATACCCCTTACCGAGGGGGCTGCCATCGGCGGAGACGATGATACATCCTACCAGTGGATTGGGACTCACATAACCACGACCTTTTTCGGCCAGTTTGAGGGCCTTTTTCATCCACTTTTCGTCTTCTTTGCTAAAAGGGGTAGAATTTCGGGTCATGGATTTTTGATACCAATTCAAGCGGATTTCGGGATGCGCATATAAGGTACGCAAATTCGGCTCGGGCTTAAAGCATTATGCCGCAGGTGACCTTTTATACGGGCAAAAAAATAGGCATTACCCGCAGTGAGTAATGCCTATTGAGAATAAGTTTGCGCTGAGGAAGCAGATTTTACATGTAGAATCGTCTGAAATCGTTGATATCAGCATCCTCGCGGAGTCGTTCAATCCAGACTTGCTGGAAAGCCTGGGTTTTTTCCATCTGAAGGCGGTCTCTCGTCTGTGTTCTGAAGGAAGCCGGCATCTGACTTACATCCGGTTCAGTACGCTCGGTAACCATCAAAACAAAAGCAGCATTTTCACCGGCAATAACAGGAGAAACGGCATTTAGTTCTGCTCCGAAAGCAGCGCCCACAACCAAAGGTTCACGGCCTGCGCCGGGCAGGGTGTTGGATGAGAGTCGAAGCGAGCTGACCGATTGCACGTCTTTGCCATCGGCTGCGGCAAGACCTTCAAGCGTTGGGTTGGAAGCGAGGAGTTGCTCAACACGCTCCCGGGTAATTTGCTTGCGTTTTTCCGTGCGAAGGGTATTTTCAATCTGAGCACGAACTTCATCCAGCGGTTGAGGTCCGGCTTCAATAATTTCGGTGACGTAGACCACAATGAACTGCTCATCGAGTTCAATGACATCCGTGAGTGTATTGCGTCGATCGATACTTTCCAATTCGTTCAGCAGGATCTGGCTTTGACCTATGCCGGTGATGAATGGCGTGTCTTTGGTGGCAAACCCCTCACCCACATCAAGGTTGCGACGTTCAGCCTCGGAGGTAAAACCGTCAAGGTCTGCATACTCGCGGAAATCTACAGCTTCTTCACGCATGGCGCTAACGGTTCCACCGCCTTCGGCGTCGATAATCCGTGAAAACTGCGCGATGCGTACTTCACGGTTGGATCGGTCAACAATCTGAAATATCAGAAAGCGGTCACCGTCTTCCAGGGGTTGGGTCACATTGCCGACGCGCGTGTTGAAAACGGCGTTGGAAACGGCGGTCGGGTATTCATCCCGCGCGATGTAACCCAGTTCACCACCCCGGGAGGCGGAAGCATGTGCGGAATTGACCCGGGCAATCGACTCAAATGAGGCACCGCTGCCAATGCGGGCAACGATATCTCGTGCAGCGGCAAGCTGTTCAGCCCGGTTCGCATCGTTGAAATTCAGCTGAATTTTGCGAACACGTGTAAAGGTTTCATTTCCGGCCCGGCTCTCCGTACGTTTTGCGATGCTGACCAGGTTATCATGGATAACAGGTTCGGTTACTTCACCATCGTTTAGGGCAATAGCATCGGCGAGGAACCAGTTGACTTCGGATGGGTTAAGCCAGTCACCAAAGTAAGGGCGATCCGAGAAGTAGTCACGAATAAAGAGGGAGTCGTTGGATGCCTGCGCAAAATCGGCTCTGAGATCAGCCACTTCCTGAATCGCCCGGGCGGTATCCTGGGCCGTGGGCAACTTGGAGTATGACACAAAACTGAAACGCCACGACTTGTCTTGCTCAAACTGGTTGCGGTTGGCGCGGTAATAGCTGTTGATTTCACTATCGGTCACGGTGAGTTCATCTTCGCTGACGGAAGCGTACGGAAAGCGGACAAACTGCACACTGGCCACCGAATTTTCGCGAACGAATTCCTGTTCAACTTCAGAATCTGTAACCCGAAGTGAGCTTTGAATGTAGGTGTTCAGCTTTTCACGACTACGTTGCTCGCGGAGCTGCGCTTCGATGTTCAGCCAGATAGATGCATTTTCCTGATCTTCGATGGCAGTCTGCATGGCAAGCCGGTCGATGGTTCCGTCTTCACGGGTAAAGTACTGTGCTACCATGGGATGTGGATTCGGACCGGTAATCATCTCAACAATTTCGTCGTCCGTTACCGTGATACCGAGGCGTTCCATTTCACTTTCGATGATACGTTCAAGAACCAGCTCATCCCATGCAATACGGTCATAGGATGCACGCATTTCCAGCGTAGGTGCGTCACCCGTCTGATCCTGGTACTGCTGTGTATAAGCGTTCACGCGGGCATTGTACTCCTCGGCGGTAATTGCACGACCGTTGACCTCAGCCAGTGAACGGGGACCAATCATGATGGCGTCAATAGCACCGGTATCCGCAAGTCCCCAAAGAAGACCAAATGAGAGAATCAGTATCCAGAAGATGACCTTCGTACTGTTTCTCAGTCTTTCCATCAAAGCCATTTAAAATCCTGTATCAGTTTAAATGAATAAAAAATCGCTACCAGAGTGTAACGGAAAATTAAGGTTTTAGCCTCGAAATATACGGGGCTTTGGCCTGAATCTCAAAGCAGACCGAAAAAGTAAGGAGGGCGTGACTGCCGCGTTCTTTCGCCTGTCAATAATTACGAACGTATGCCTTCGAAGCGGAGAATGGTTAGCCTGCCGGATGGTACCGGAACTGCGGCCGGCAAGCCTCAGAATATATCCACAAGTCTGAGGTGACGAAGGAAGTGTCTGGGGTTTTCGTTGAGATCTTTGACCATTGTATTCAGATTCACGCTGAGTGAATCCAGGTTGTTATAAAGTTGCGGATCGTTGACCAGCTTGCCCAGGGTACCCTCACCGTTGTTGATTTTTTCCAGTATTTCAGCAAGTTGTGCGCTGACCGTGGTGAGCGATTCCGACATGGTTTTGAGTTCTTCGGATGTTGCTTCCAGGTTGGCGATGGTGCGTTGTATTTCTCCCCGTTCCTCGGAAGTCAGGTCTTCCAGGTTGGCCAGCATTTGATTCAGGTGGTCAAGGCTGGAGGCAATATCTTCCCTGCTTTCTGTAATGAGGTCGCCCGCTTCCCGTGTGGCACGTTCGAGGTTGCCTGTTCCGGCCTCAATGTCGGCGCGGAGCCCTTCCCGCAACATCGATTCTACCTCAGACAGAATGTTATTGAGCGTCTGTGTTGAGGCCGATACATTGGTCGATATTTCGTCGCCGCGTTCGGCCAGATCACCGAACATACCCTCATCGAAGCTTCCTTCAAGTTCGCCTCCATAGGGTATGGGATCACCAAAACCCCGTCGGATTTCAATGGCTTTGCTCCCCAGCAGATCGACAGACCGGATAACGGCTACAGAGCCGCCGGGCAGTCCTTCCGGAATGGTCAGATTAAGCATAACCCGCACACTGTCTGAGGGCAGTAGTTGCAGCTGCTGAACCGACCCGATTTTGATACCGCTTACCAGAACAGCGGTTCCTACAGACAAGCCGTCCACTTTTTCGTAGCTGACATAATACACCGTGCCAAGCCGGAATATGGGCGAGTCTTTCATTATCCGGAAACCCGCAAAACCAACGAGTACGGCAACTACGATGGTGATTCCGATTTTCAGTTCATTGCCTAGTCTCAAAGTGTAGTCTCCTGTGTATTTCGTGGCAGACTGCAGCAACCGGGCCGTGAAACCTGCCCTGTGCGTACGTAAAGCCGTTTGTTGTATACAGCGTGTGCTCTCATAACGTTAAATCTGATACTCGCTTGCCCGGGTGAATTCCATCAGGCGTTTATGGTCAGAGACCCGTAATTCGTCAATCGTGCCTTGCCAGCTGAGCTTTTGCTCATCCAGAAAAGCAACATACTCGGCTACACGCAATACACTGTGCATGTCATGGGATATCACAACCGAAGTAATGCTCAGGTTTTTGGTCATGTGTATAATCAGATCGTTGATTTCATCGGAGGTCTCCGGATCCAGTCCGGAGGTGGGCTCGTCATACAAAAGGTATTCAGGTTCAAGCACAATGGCGCGGGCCAGTCCTACGCGCTTACGCATACCCCCTGACAGCTCGGAAGTTCCCTTATCGCCGATTTTACCAAGGTTTACCAGCTCCAGACACGCCATTACCCGATCACGGATTTCCTGCTCGTTTTTGGACGTAAAATAGCGAAGCGGGAAGGCTACGTTCTCATAGGCCGATATGGAGTCAAACAGTGCGGCCCCCTGAAACAGTACGCCGAACTTCTGGCGAACTATGCGGAGGTCGACATAACTCAGGTCAAAAATATTTCTTCCGTCTATAAGTACCTGTCCTTCATCAGGAAACAGCAGTGCATTAAGGTGCTTCAGCAAAACCGACTTCCCGCAGCCTGACTTCCCGACGATGGCAACGGTGGTTCCGTCATGGATGGTCAGGTCTACACCTTCCCAGACCAGGTTGCCGCCAAACGATTTCTTCAGATTCTGAATTTCTATCATAACAGGATGGCTGCCAATAGGAAACTGGACAGTAGCACATAGATACAACTGAGTACCGTTGCCCGCGTGGTTGCGTACCCCACCCCTTCCGCACCACCGCTGGCAAAATATCCCTGATAGCAGGAGATCGACGTGATAACAAATCCAAAAACAAAGGACTTGATTACGCCAAAGGCCACATCCCACGGGAAGAAATACAGCCGGGCACCTTCCATAAACTCGTGTACGGTGACCGAACCGGTCATAAGTCCGGCCAAAACCCCGCCAACAATACCGCTAACGGCCGCCGCAACATAGATAATCGGAAACATCAGGATACCAGCTATGACGCGGGGGATAACCAGAAAGGTGACCGAGTTAAATCCCATAGACTCCAGGGCATCAATCTGCTCTGAAACCCGCATATTGCCCAGTTCGGTGGCGATACGTGCCCCAACCCTGCCTGCCAGCACCAGTCCGCTGATTACGGCAGCCAGCTCAATAATCATGGATTGGGAGGTGATGGCACCTATGGTCGACTTCGGAACCAGTGCGGAGGTAAACTGATAGGAAGTCTGTATAGTCAGTACCGCACCGGTGAAAAAGCCGGCAACGGAAACAATACCAAGGGAGTCGGTACCGGTTTTAACCATTTCGCTGAACAGATTCTTCCTATAGGTCTTGAACTCCGATGCAGATCGGATAGCTTCGTAGAGCAGGCGGCTGTAACGGCCTATTTCAAGGAAAAGCTGCATTAAATTGTGATGAATTCAGCGTTTTTGGGTGGTCCAACCAGGGATATTCGTGATATTTCGGACGTTTTTTTCTGCTATATTTTAATCTTACAATTTACCCTGAATATAACGACAATCCTAACCGGGAACCCGTGAAAATAGCACTACTGCTTATACTGGCTGTACTGAGCATGCCCCGGCTGAGCGTGGCGCAGTACGGATCCAAGGCAGTGTACCGGTTTCTGAATATCCCTGTTTCAGCCCAGTCGGCCGCATTGGGGGGCATGCCTGTATCCCTCCCGGACGCCGGACCTGCCCAGCTGCATAACAATCCGGCCTATCTGAGCGCGTCAGAGTCAGGGCAGTTTTCTGCCACATGGTCGCGCTACCTGGCAGAAAGCAGTATCGGGGCGGTATCGGGGGCCTGGCATATTGAGGGTCTGGGCACGCTCGGCGGCGGAATTCGCTACATGAATTACGGAGAGTTCGACCGGATTGACCTTGCCGGGAACACACAGGGCAGCTTTACGGCCTCTGATATGGCATTCAAACTGGCTTTGGCCCGCACCTACACCCCATATCTTCGGTACGGACTGGGCGTTGACTTCATCTATAGCTCATACGGCGACTACACCTCCAGCGGGATTGCTGTATCCGGCGGCGTCTTGCTGAGCTTTTCGGAGGCGGAAACTACGGTTGGAATTTCGTTCGTCAACCTGGGCACCCAGCTCACAACCTACGACGGTATCCGTGAGCATCTGCCCTTCGACCTGCGGGCCGGAGTTACCCATAAACTGGAGTACCTGCCCTTGCGCCTCAGTCTGACCGCACACTCCCTGACCCGTTGGGAAATGAGTGTACCCGGGGATGAGGAACCGCCCGACATTACAGCCAACATATTGCGTCATTTAACCCTCGGAGGCGAGTTTCTGTTTTCAAGAAATTTTCATTTCAGGCTCGGTTACAACCAGTATCAGCAGGATGAGTTGAAAACAGACCGTACCATCGATCTGGCCGGGCTTGGTTTCGGCGTCGGTATCACCGTAAAGGGCGTTGGTATAGAGCTCAGCAGAAACTCTTACAGCGAAATGGGCCATTTATTTAAATTAGGGATTCAAACACGGTTATAAACATGATACGTTACCTCACTTCCGGCGAGTCGCACGGACCTGAACTCACCGGTATTGTTGAAGGTATGCCAGCAGGTGTACCCATTACCATTGACGATATTGCCCTTCACCTGGCCCGCCGACAGCAGGGCTACGGCAGAGGCGGCCGGATGGCCTGGGAAAAAGATATTCCCCGCATTCACTCAGGTATCCGTTTCGGAAAGACCTCCGGAGGGCCCATCGCGATGTCGCTGGTTAACCGTGCCTATGAAAAAGACGAGGCCAACTGGCCGGTTGTCATGTCGGTTGAAGGTGATGGAGAAGGCGTTGAACGCATTACCCTGCCCAGACCGGGTCACGCCGACCTCGTTGGTAATCAGAAATACCGCTTCGGTGACATTCGACCGGTTATTGAGCGCTCCAGCGCGCGTGAAACCGGGATGCGTGTAGCCTGTGGCGCCGTTGCCCGCAAATTGCTCAAGGAGGTCGGTATTGAAATCGGCGGGCACGTACTTCGCATCGGGGGGGCGGGTTACCGCAACTGGGACCATGTTCGTGCTACGGCCGATCCCTATGCAGAGAAGGGTGCCGAGCACCTGTTCACCTCCGCCGATGAATCCGAGGTGCGCTGTCTGGATGCCAGTCTGACGGATGAGATGGTAGAGGAAATCAAAAAATACCGCAAGGCCGGGTCCTCCCTGGGGGGTGTGTACGAAATTATTGTAACCGGACTTCCGGCCGGACTCGGCAGCTACGTCCACTGGGACCGCAAGCTTGACGGGCTTCTGGCCCAGGCCATTATGGGCACTCAGGCCATGAAGGGCATTGAATTCGGACTCGGATTTGAAGCCGGCGGTTTACCCGGCTCCGAGGTTCACGATGAAATCACCCATGACGGAACCACCTATACCCGTCGTACCAATCGCGCGGGCGGACTGGAGGGGGGGATGACCACCGGTATGCCGCTGATTATCCGTGGCATCATGAAGCCCATTCCCACCATGCTCAAACCCTTGAAAACGGTTGACATCGACACCCTCGAGGAAATTGATACCCGCTACGAACGTTCCGATGTCTGTGCACTGCCCCGCGCCGTGGTGGTGATTGAAAACGTGATTGCCCCGGTACTGGCCAACGCCTTTCTGGAAAAATTCGGCGGCGATTCCCTCGAAGAAATCCTCCAGCGCTATCCTGCACCATAAAGGCGCGGTCCCGGCGTTACTACCTCTAAAACAAATTACAACGTGGACAAGATTGAACAGCTCAAATCCTTCCTGAAAATGGATGAGAATGACGGGTTCACCCGCTTTGCTCTGGCCATGGAATACAGAAAAGCGGGCGATAACGAAGCCGCGCTCAATACCTTTCAAACCCTGCTCAAGCGGGATCCCGACTATGTTGGCGCCTACTACCATCTTGGTAAGCTGCTGCAGGAAATGGATCGTGAAGACGAGGCCCGCGGCGTGTATGAAACCGGCATCGCATGCGCCTCGCGCCTCAGTGATGCGCATGCGGCTTCAGAACTCAGACAGGCTGTCAGCGAGCTGGAACTGGGCTGGAACGATTAAACTACCCTTATGAAACGAAATTTTATCCTTCTCGGAACCCTTATCCTTATGATCTTCATGGCGATGCCTTCGCTGACGCAGGCCCAGTCGTCGGGTCAGCGGGATGTACACGTTGTTCAGGCCGGCGAGACCCTGTATCGTATCTCGCGGATGTATGACGTATCTGTGGAGGACATCCGCCGCTGGAACGGGCTTTCCGGGAACACCATCAGCGTTGGTCAACGACTCATAGTGAGTGCACCGGCCGGAGAGCAGGTGCAGCGCCCGGCAGAAGTTACCCCGGGCGACAGGCCGGCCGAACGTGTCCTTCACCGGGTAGGCGCCGGGGAAACGCTCTTCAGCATATCCCGACGGTACGGGGTAACGGTTGCTGAGGTACGAAACTGGAACAATCTGACATCCAACCTCATCGAGGTCGGTCAGGTACTCGAAATCCTGGAATCCACCCAGAATGTGACCGAGGAGCAGGCTGCAGCTCCACCATCGCCGGAGGGTGAAGAAACGAGTCCCGACAGCACCGATGCGGATTCCGGTCTGGTAATTACCGATACCATTGATGCTATTTCAACAGAAGAGCTGATTATTACCGAGGTCGACTCGGTTTCTGCAACGGTTCCGCTGCAAGACGGAGAGGCAATCCGGTTTGGTCCTGTCAGTTCAGCGTACTACGTGGTTCGTTCCGGCGACACCATATCGCAAATCGCACGCAGATTTGGTATCAGCAGTGCTGAGCTCCGTGAACTGAATCAACTGCGCAGTGACCGACTCGCTGTTGGGCAGGTTCTCATGATCCGCAGGCCACAAGGGTTACCTTCCGTTGGAGAGGGCACTGAACAGTCAACACCCCAGGGAAGATTTACTACCTACGAAGTTCGCCGGGGCGATCGTCTGAGCGCATTACTGGAGCGATTTTCTATGAATGAATCTGAGCTGCAGGCGCTGAATCCGGATTTCGATTTAAGCACGCTGCGTCAGGGTCAGCAGCTGGTGGTACTCTTGCCGCCGGACATTACCTACGAGAACCCGTACAGGGCAGCGGAGGTCACGGATACGCGCCAGTCGGAAAGCCTGAGCGATGAACCGGTATTCCGGTATGCAGACACCGACCGCGGTCGGTCCACAACCAGCGGCGACTTGTACAATCCTACGGGTTATACGGCCTCGCACAACCGCCTTCCGCTTGGCAGCGTGGTCTTTGTTCAGCATCCGGAAAATGGCAAAGGGATTTTTGTGCTGATTAACGATCGTATGGTCGAGTCGGGGATTAAGCTTTCCCATGCGGCCTACGATGCACTGGGGTATGCGCCGAACCGTTCAAACCGGGCTGTTATACTGGCGGATGAGCAGTAGGGATTATAACCGGGCTATGCTTCGTGACGGGCCGGTGAAATCATAGAGCAGCCTGACTACCGGGTAGTCAGTGCATGAGATCAATCCAGGTTATAGCCTTTCTTGTCGGCGTATTCAACCAATGCCGTACGCAGCAGATTTCGTCCGCGGTGCAGTCGTGACCGGATGGTACCGATGGGTACATCCAGCATATTGGCTATTTCCTCGTAGGTAAATCCTTCTACATCGCAAAGCAGAACAACGGTCCGGAAATCTTCCGGCAGTCGTTCCAGCGCCCGGGTCACCTGATCATCCAGCATTTCCCGGTACATGATGTCTTCCATGTCCGTAGTGTCAGATTGTTCGCTGCGTACGGTTTCGTAGTAGGTAGACACCTCGTCATAGTCAACCTGATGGGGTTGCTTGGACTTTTTGCGGTAATTGTTGATGTAGGAATTTTTCAGAATACGGAAAAGCCATGCTTTGGCATTGGTACCTTTCTCATAGCTGTTAAAAAAACGGAATGCCTTGACTATCGTATCCTGTACAAGGTCTTCAGCGTCGGTCGGATCCGTCGTAAGTCTAAGCGCAAAATTATACAACGCATCGAGATGGGGGATCATCTCAGCCCTGAAATCCTGCTGCTTTTTGAGTTCTTCGTGTGTTAAGTCTCCCATCAATGGAGCTTCCTGTTAAATAAAATGCGCGATTAGCGAGACAGATCGTGTACTGCTTCCTTAGACTCATTAAATATAAGGATTATCAGCGCCCTTTGGGGGCCTGTTTGCAATATGCCTGTAAAAAAATCAACATCCACTACTGTTGATATAACCAGCTCCGCAGAGCATCACCTACTATAAAAGACCGCTTTTTTAATACAAAAGCAATTTATTTCTGAGCTTTTACGAAAATATAATGGATAACCGGCTTATCTGCGATTGATAGGAGAGCTGCTCCGGTCCAGATTATTCAAGCCCGGCAGCATCTGCATGAGGCCCTGAATCTGGGTGTCTGTTACACTCAGACGGAACAGGTAGTACTGAAAATCGCCAAATGGATTCCAGTCAAACGACATGTTCCAGCAGTGCAGGTTGCGCCGCACGCTGAACCGGGTAGGTGTCAGGTTTTGTTCGATGAAATCATACCCCAGTGAGGTGGTGAACTCCCATTCCGGAGTTAGTCTGATGCGGATGTTGTTGGCATTCAGAATGGCGCTTTTGCGGGTGTCATTGTTGACGCGTTGCCAGCTGTAGCTGAAACTCAGGTTGAGGGCCCAGGCTACATCCAGCGGCTGAACCGGGTAATCGTTGAACGTTTCGTCGAATAATCGGAATTCGCTCTGGTCAAAGGGGTCATAGTAGCGCGGATTGCGGTATTGATAGGGTTGAATCTGCGAGCGTTGCCCCGGAGAAAACTGGGTGCTGGCACTGAACCGGAAGTTGGTCAGCCTGGCAAAACCGTTACCATTGTCCCACAGGTATTGGGGAACGGCCCTCCCGGTGGAGTCGGTGTCATAAAAGTTCATGGTGGCACTGGCGTTGAAACTGATATCCGGCAATACGCGCGAATTCATATTCAATTGCAGGGGACTCAAATTGAACTGTTCCGCAGCGAAGTTATAGGCAACACTGGCCCTGAGGTTGTCAATGATTCTGATGATCTGCTCATTCCGCCGACCGGTAGAGTCGCGTTTGACCTGTTTGGTTTCAAAGACGTTATCTAGCGAGAAGGCAATGGCCTGCTGTTCACCGGCACCGGGACCGCCGAAAACACCGCGCTGAAAGATGGAGTATCGCTGGGTATTTCCAAGGGTGTCTGTAGGTACGGAGCGGTAAAACCCCCAGAAATCAGAGGAGAAGTCGGGCCGGTAGTTATAGCTTACCGATGGGCGCATGGTATGCCGGAATCCTTCCAGTGTGCGGAATTGTGCGGTGGAGGTACCATAAATGGTGGTTCCCAGTGAAAGGGAGGTGTTGAAGTCCCGGGCCGTGGCAAATCCCCGCTCGATTTCCTCCGTTACCCGGTTTTGCCGGGGATCGAATACCCTGCGGATGGTCTGCGGGTACCAGTATTCATTGTAGCGCACGGTTGCCGTCAGGTTGATATAATCGCTCGGGAGCAGTTGTGAGGTCGCATCGGCCGACTGAATGAAGCCTACATCGATGTACCCGTTGTCGCCGGTTGCTTCCCGGTATTTGGATGGACGTAAAAGGGCCTCAATCCAGGAGATTTCCGAGTCGGTTCCGTCCAGGGGATTAAAACTGAAGCGGGAGTTGAAACGATTATTGTAGCCGTAGGAAAACGATTCGTACCATTTGGGGTTGGTACGGCGTACGGCGGGTTGAAAGGGGGTCTGCCGTCGGAGGGAGAAATTCACGGTGGGACCCTGAAGGCTTACCGAGTTGTCACGGAAGTTCTGGGTTTGGGAGATGTTGGCACCCAGGGTGTAAAGCCCGTCGGGGTGCCGGTAGTTGTAGGAGATACGGCTGGTGGTACTGGTGTTGGCCCGGTCATCAATATCATAGGAGTTACGGTTGTAGAACTGGCTGGTTCTCAGGGTCAGATCGGTGTTGAAACTGGCGTAGGGTGAAATAGTTTGCTGGTGGTTGATCTGCAGGAGCTGCTGGGTGTTTTTGGAGAAATCGGGATCGGTGGGTTCCAGTCCGCGGTCCCGGGAGTAGCTGAGGGTAACCGAACCCCGGTAGCGGTTCTGATAGTTGTACTGGGTGCGCGAGTCAATCAGGAAGGTTCCGGACGTGAAGATATCACCGCGCAGGGTGCTGGTGATATTGTCATTGAAATACTGAAACCAGCCGAGGTTCTGCACGCCCAGTCCGCGGTCGCGCTGGTCTTGAAAGACGTAGCTGGGTTCCAGCAGACCGGAGCGTTTCTGGCGCATCTGGGAGGGAATCAGTCCGAAGGGGAATACCAGCGGATAGGGAATGTCCAGGATGTAGAGCCGGGCCCGGGTGAAAAAGATTTCGTCTTCGTCCACAATTTTCATCCGGTCAGCCTGGATATAGTAGTGCGGATGGTCGAGGTCGCAGGTGGAGTAGATGCCCTCGCGTATGAAGATGACGTGGGGGGCCACGCGTTTTACCTGATTACCGGTCACGCTGGCCTCGTCCATGCGCACACGGGCTACATCGAACTTGCCTTTTTCGGTTTCATAATTGAACAAGATGCGCTGCGATCGGATGCGGTCTCCTTCCCGCTCCAGCACAGGCTCGGAGAGGGTATCTCCGGGGGTGAGGGCCTGTGCACTCATGGTGGTTTCATCCAGGTTCAGTGTAATACGACCGGAGGTCAGTTCGCCAGCGGTGTGGCTGACGCGGGCGTTTCCGAAAAGCCGGGCTTCACGGGAGCCACGAAGCTGAAAAGTCAGGGAGTCGCGTGCTGAGAAGCGCACAAGAGCGGAGCCGGAGCCTTCTTCATTTGACTGCGTTGTCAGTCCGTTCTCCCCCTCTGCGCCCTGTTCACGTTGCTGCGCGTACGCAGTGCTGCCGGCCAGCAGGAGGCATAACCAAACGATGAGTAACTGCTTTCCTGCCGGCCGGCATTCCTTCATGCAACAGCGATCCGTTAAATGTTGTTGTGCTCGAGCGGCAGGCTTCCGGCACCCAGAACCGCAGCGTCATTGCCCAGCGACTCATACACGATTTCAAAATCGGTCCGGAATGGTTCCAGCAGCCGTTTCATAGCCATTTCACGGGCCGGACCCAGAATGTATTCTCCGGCCTTGGCAACACCGCCGCTGACCACAATTTTGCGGATATCCAGCACGTGCACATAATTCACCATGGCGATGCCGAGTTTTTCTCCTGCCTTGCGCAGCAGCTCAATCGCCAGTGCGTTGCCTTTATCGGCTTCGCGCACAAGATGAACCGGCTCCAGCCTGGCAGGATCGCCAGAAAACTGCTCATACAGGGGGTTGTCAGTGCGTTTGCGAATCTCCTCCCAGGCCAGCCGGCTCAGAAAGCGCTGACCCAGATAGGCCTCGATGCCCCCCCGCGCCGGACTCAGTGAATCTGGGCCGTTGGTATCAATAATGACATGCCCCAGTTCAGCAGCTCCTCCGGTAACACCCCGGTACAGTTTGCGCTGATAAATGATACCTCCGCCCACACCCGTACCCAGGGTAATCATGATGAAACTGTCGAACTGTTTGCCTATCCCGAAACGGGATGACCCCAGGGCCATTAGGTTGGCATCGTTGTCTACGAAGCAGTCAAGCTCCGTTTTTTCCCGGAGAATTTCGGCGAGGTTTTCTTTTTCCCACCCCGGGAAGTTGGGCGGCACCGATACGGTGGTACGGTCGTAGGAGATGACGCCGGGCGAGCCGATTCCCACGCCGTAAATTTCACCCTCGGCTTTTGCCTTGGCCATCTGAATGGCTTCGGCAACACGACCAATAACGTGATCCTTACCCTGGTCGGCCTCCGTTTCAATAGAAAATGAGTAAAGTATGCCCAGCTTGCTGTCAATCAGGGCGCCTTTGATGTTGGTTCCCCCCAGATCAATTCCAATAGTTACCATAGTTGTACAGGCTAATAGGTTATTTATTCCCGGATGCGGTATATGGTTTCACCCGGTTTTCGCATGCCATACTCTTCCCGTGCGATGCGTTCCAGCAGGGCCGGATCATTTTCGAGGGCCTCAATACGCTCCCTGAGTAAGGCGGTATCATGCACCAGTTGTTCGGTTTTTTGTAAAAGGCTTCGTTTTTCACGCTCCAGCTGAATACGGGTCCACACACTGTAGGTATCGAAAAAGCCGAACCAGATCACCAGAAAAAAGGCAAGCATGGACACAAGAAACGATTTTTTCCAGCGCAGCGGATTCCAGACCGGATTCATTTTCAGCATAGGCGGGTGAGGTTAATTTCTCAAAATAGGTGTTCTGATACTGTTAATCTACCATCCTACAGCCAAAAAGCGTTTTTGAAGTGGTCTATTTCAGGATTTTCGTCGTTATAATCACCAATCACACTGATCACGTCAAAGCGGATCCGGGCTCCGTCCATTTTACGCTCATAAAGCCAGGCCTCCGCACCTTCGTACAGCAGTTGCTTTTTCTTGTCGCTGATGGTTTCTTCCGGTCGGCCAAACAGCGTTTTCTGCAGGGAACGCACCTCCACAAAGACAATTTCATTCGGGATGAAGGCAACAATATCGACCTCGGCCTTCATAAAGCGGTAATTGCGGTCCAGGACTCTGTACCCTGAATCTTCCAGAAACCGGCAGGCGTGATCTTCGGCCCATTTACCTTTTTCAACCGTAGATTTCATGATTTTTTGTCTTTGTTGAACGAATCCAGTACCCTGCGCGGGGCCTTGGCCAGTTTGAGCAGGGTCTTCAGGGAGCCCAGTTTTTTACTTTCCACATAGGGCAGCAGGGCCGCGGAAAACTCTTCGAACAGATCCAGTACCTTGATAAAATCTTCGATGCGCTCACGAAACACGGCCGTGTCGGCATCGCCCGACTGATCCGTGTTTTCTTCTACTTCCAGCAGCTGCAGGCATTCAATAAGGTGCTGTTTAACCGGTACGAGTTCACGGTACTGCCGTTCCTGGATGATGATGGAAGCGATGACCCAGACATCTTTTTCCGCGGCGAAGTACTCTTTACGACTCCCCTGCTGCTGGTGCTTGCTCACAAGCCCCCATTCGATGAGCTTGCGCAGGTTCATATTGGCATTTCCCCGACTGATATCGAGGGTGGCCATGATCGTGTCGGTGTCCATGGGATCTTCTTCGGCATACAGCAGGGCGTGGATCTGGGCCATAGTTTTATTAATGCCCCAGGCCGGTGCCATTTCCCCCCACAACAGCAGAAACTGTTCAAGGGCCTCCTGATATGCTTTTTGTTTTTGTTCCATGTACTCAGACAAAAATACCCCAAATCGGGGTATTTTTGTAGATGCGGATGTGTTTTGGCAGGCAGCCTGAACCTAACTGTATGAACTGCAGTTACTTTTGCAGTGACAACAAGCCTTCTTTCAGCTGCACAACGGCTTTTTGGAGGTCTTCCATGGCAATAGCGTAGCTGAGCCTGATGCCGCCCGGCTCACCGAAGGCATCGCCCGGTACGGTGGCAATACCGAAGTTCTCCAGCAGATACATAACCAGCTCAGTTGACGTGGTTATAGTCTGTCCATCCGGCGTTTTGGTGCCCAGATAGGCCGAAATTTCCGGAAATACATAAAACGCTCCTCCGGGACGGAAACAGGCAACCCCGGGGATGGCATTCAATGCGTCAACCACAAAGTCGCGACGTTTTTTGAACGAATCGCGCATGGCGTTTACCGCATCCAGTGATCCGCGGTAGGCAGCCTCGCCGGCCATCTGCGATATGGTGCAGGGCGCGGAGGTCTCCTGACTCTGAATTTTGGATACGGCCTTGACCACATCAGACGGACCGGCCAGATAGCCCAGCCGCCACCCGGTCATGGCAAAACCCTTGGAAAAGCCATTGATCAGTAACAATTGGGGCATAATGGCCGGCTCGGCCTGACCAATACTTACATGTTCATCATCAAAAACGATGTATTCATAAATCTCATCGGAAATGACGTAGATATTCGGATGTTTTAGCAGGACGGCGGCCAGGGCTTTGAGCTCATCGGCCGTATAGCAGCTCCCGGTCGGGTTGGAGGGCGAACAAAGAATCAAGGCGCGGGTTTTGTCGGTTATTGCCGACTCCAGTTGCTCCGGCGTGAGCTTGTACTGATGTTCGAACGAGGTCTTCACGATGACCGGTATGCCCTCGGCCAGTTTAACCATCTCCGGATAGGAAACCCAATAGGGAGCCGGGATGATCACCTCGTCACCGTTGTTGACCGTTGCAAGCAGGGTAAACCCGACCGACTGCTTAGCACCATTCGACACGATAATTTGTTCGGGTGTGTAATCCAGCGCATTGTCGCGCTTAAGTTTACTTGCTATAGCTTCGCGAAGTTCGGGGGTGCCGGTGTTCATCGTGTAGCCATGATGTCCGTCCCGGATGGCCTGAATGGCGGCCTCGCAGATATAGTCCGGCGTCTTGAAATCCGGTTCACCGGCACTCAGGGAGATGACCTGCTTGCCGGCACGTTTCATTTCCTTGGCCAGCGCCGTAATTTTGAGTGTCTCCGAGGCAGCCAGTGAATTAGCTCGTTGTGATACCATAAGTGTCTGTAATAATGTTAAAAAAATCCCTGTAACACAGTTAACTGGAAGGCAAGTTACTAAAAAAGCGGGTGAGAATGGATGCCCTAACGCCACCTTTTGCCCCGCTACTGCAACGGGGTGCAGCTGATGGCATGGATGCCGGATTGTGCGACAGTGGAGCGAGGGTTGCCGTGTTCGGCGGAGTGTACCCTATAGCGGCACCGCCCTGGTGGCGGCAGCACAGTCCGCCGCACTAACCACATGCAGTGTTTAAAGCAGGTGGCGCTTCGATTCCAGCGCTTTGGCCACATTCTCCGGCACAAAGTGGTGTACATCCCCTTCCCAATAGGCAACCTCCTTAACGAGCGAGGCCGACACAAAGGTCAGTTCTTCCCGGGGCATGAGGAAAATGGTATCCAGGTCCGGCGATAGCTTCCGGTTCATCAGTGCCATGCGGAATTCGTACTCAAAATCGGAGATCTGCCGGACTCCGCGAACGAGGGTCTTTACGCCCAGTTTCCGGGCGTGATTTACCAATAAGCCGGTGAATTGATCTACCTCCACCTTGTCGGCCCAGGGCTTGTCCTGTATACATTCCCTGATCAGGCTTTCACGCTCTTCCGGAGAGAAAATGGATTTTTTTCGCGTGTTTACGGCAATGGTCACGTATACTTTCTCAAACAGGTGGGTTGCACGTTCAAGAATATCCAGATGGCCGTAGGTAATCGGGTCGAACGATCCGGCGTAGAGTGCGGTCATGGCTGCAGGGGATTACAGTTCAGCGTCTTCTTCGTTGCCGGGCAGGGTGAAAATTGTGACAATAGTTCTGCCATACGGTTTTGAAAAAACGCAGTTGGGATGATCGGCGAAGTTCTTGTACTTGTCATGCTCCAGCAGAAACCATCCGTCCGGTTCCATCCATCCTGCTGTAAGCACCAGCGCAACCAGTTCATCCATTTGAGGAAAATCATAGGGAGGGTCGCAGAATATCAAATCATACGGGCGGGCCGGACCGTTCAGAAAACGCATGACATCGGCCTGTATGGTGCGGATTTTCCCGGTTATGCCGAAGGTTTCGGCATTTTCGGCGATGATACCGGCAGAAAGGCGGTTGTCATCCACAAACGTCACCTGGTCGGCCCCACGGGAGATGGCTTCAAAGCCAAGGTTACCTGACCCGGCAAACAGATCCAGCACATGCAGTCCGTCGAAGTACCGTCTGGCGTCAATAACCCCGAACATTCCTTCCTTGGTACGGTCTGAGGTAGGTCGGATGACCCCGGAATCGGGTACTTTGAGGCGTCGACCTTTAAGGGTACCGGTTATAATTCGCATATGTCAGTGAGCAAGGATGATGGCAGGAAAGGCTTCTTCCAGGTTGAATCCATAGGTTTCTTCCGGAGCGTTCACCTGCATATTGGCCAGGGTATCGAAGCGAAGTTGACGGGCCTCGTGGTCAATGATGTGCTGGAGAACTTCATTGACCTTAAACACATTGTTGCCATAGTAACAGATGGTGTCATGCACGCCGTTCATCCATCCCAGGTTGGAGGCCTGTTGCAGCCACAGATAGCTGAGGTCTTCTATGTGCCGGAATCGGATGAAGGTAGCCGCCCTGAGTTTTCCCATGACAAACGAGGAAACCGTGATGACGTTGGAGTAGCATCCGATAGCCTTGAACGAATCGGTAGATTGTGTCAGCTTCATCCACCGCAGACCAATTTCAAATTCGCTGCAAAGCTCTGTGGTTGCGCAAATATCACCCAGCTGGGCGAAATTATCGGAACGGGTACGATTTCGGACTGCGAGAAAGCGGAAGTCGCGGTTGCTCATATCAAACCAGAAGGCTTCCAGTTGCTGGCGCGACTCGCCGTGCTTGAGAATACGCAGATAGGCTTCCCGCTCGGAGGGTTCGTCGTACACGCTTTTCGGCAGGGCCGACCAGGTTTCAAGATGAGCAGGAACGAGGCACCGGAATTCGGTTACTTCGTGTTTTTTTACCAGCCGGTCGATGTTGTCGACGATGGCTTTGTAGGTGTCTGCCTCCCGGCTGAGAATACTGGGAAGCAGATCAAAGTTGAAATCAATTTTCCCGATCCGGCTCAGCGACGATGGGTTCTCCTTATCTGAGACCGCGTAGTATAACTGACGGTCTGAGAAGCAAACGCCTAAGCTGACGGGTAGTTCACGCATGGGACCTTAATCCCAGTTTGAGGCATTTAGCATCGTGGTTCGCTCCAGGCTGCCGATCCGATCTTCCGAATCAGGATCCGTGAGCAGATAAATCTGCGGGCGAAGGGTGTCGTTGCGGGCGTATTCAAACCGGTTGCCGGGTGGGCGGGGTGAGTAGGTGAACTGATCCAGGTTGAATCCGTTGGTGAAACCATCAGCAAAAAGCGAATCACGCCGAGCAACCATGAGGGAATCGGTTTGGAGAAACTCAATGAGCTGATCCAGGTCTTCGGGGAATTCTTCATTGGCTCTTTCGTAGGCAATCAGCGCGTCACGCAGTGACTCCATGCGGTCACGTACTTCCTGCTGCTCCCGGCGTTGTTCCAGTACTTCCTGGTAGGGCGACCAGATTGAATCAAATAGCACATAGCCCAGTCCGATGATTACTACCCAAAGGAATAAGCCGATAACGCGGTTTCTTTTATCGATGTCCATCTGTAAGGTTTTCCAGCGGTGTTTCTTAAAAAATGTTACGGTTCACGAAAATACATTCACTTATGCTGATATGCAATTCGTAAAAGAAATTAGCTGATCAGGAACCTGTCTCAGCCGGCAGCCGGCGCCGCAGCAGCATTTCGGTTTCATAAAGACGCCCTTCGCGGTACAGTTCGATTTCCATGGTGTCACCATCGCTGTATTCCCGGAACAGTGCCCACCCGTGATTCTGGCTGTAAACGGGCTCGTTTCCTATTCGCAGGATGATATCTCCGGGCAGAATACCGGCCTCGAAAGCAGGTCCGTTGCGATTGACACTGACAACGAGCAGGCCCTGAAGGGTAGGCAGGTTGTACCGGAAGGCAAGGCCGCGCGTGATGCCCGTCCATTCAAATCCGGCGTCATAATCCAGCGTGACCTGTCCGTCTTCAACCAGCATGTTCATAATGCGGATTACGGTATTGCTGGGAATGGCGAATCCGAGTCCAACGAAGCCGTAACTGGTGCCGCCTGTATAGATGAAGGTGTTGATACCGATGACCTCGCCTCTGCTGTTGACCAGTGGTCCGCCGGAGTTGCCCCGGTTGATGGCTGCATCGGTCTGAATCATGTTCAGGTACACCCTGGGTTCCTGCGGATTGGGCCTGAAATCCCGTTTCAGGGCGCTGATAACCCCTACGGTAACGGAGGGTTGACCGTCTTCGAACAATCCGAAAGGGTTTCCCACGGCTATAGCCCACTCCCCGACAATCAGGTCATCGGAGTTGCCGAAGACTACGTGTTCAAATTTATCCGTGGAATTGATTTTCAGCAGGGCGAGGTCTGCAAATTCATCGCGGCCGAGCAGGGTTGCCTCGTAGGTACTGCCGTCAGACAGGATGACCTGGATGGTTCGGGCGTTCCGACCGATGACATGTTCGTTGGTGAGCACGTGACCGTCTTCACTGACGATGAAGCCGCTGCCCAGGTTGGTGAATTCCTGCACGAAGCCCGGATTGAAGAAGAAATCGAAGAAGGGGTCGCGCGAGGCGCTTTCGCGTACGCCGGATACGGATATGCTGACTACGGCCGGGCTGACGCGTTCAACGGCGCGGGTGATGGCATTTTGGCGGCTGTCATTGATTTCGGCGTCGAAGCCGGTGTCATATTCGGAGCGTGGTGCGGGCTGGTCCAGGAAGTAGGAGCCGGACTCCGGCGGGGTTTCGTTTTGGGGCTCGGCGGGTTGTGTCTGGCAGGCCGGGAGGGTGGCAGACAGCAGCATTGCGGCGATGAGGGCCAGGAGGGGGTAGGTGGCGGGACGGGTGTTCATGGGTGGCGGGATCATCGGTGGTGGAGTTGTCGGGCGCCAACGGCGAGGACTTCGTGCACGGCTTTGTCCAGGGGGCCTTCGTGGAATCCGCCGGCGGCTTTGGCGTGACCGCCTCCGTTGAATTCGCGTGCCCAGATGTTTACGTCGATGTCGTCTGAGTTGGAGCGGAGGCTGAGTTTGATTTTGTTGTCCATTTCGCTGAAGATGACGGCGGCCATGACGCCGCGGATGGCCAGGGCGTAGTTGACGAAGCCTTCCAGGTCGTGGTAGGATGTTTTGGTTTCGCGAAGGACGGCGGCAGGCACGCGGAGTGATGCAATCCGGTTGCCGTGATGGGTTTCAACAGTGTCCAGTACCCGGGCCATCAGGTGCAGCTGATTGATGGTCTTGCCATCGTACACCTTGCGGTGAATGGGCTCGGTTCTCAGGCCGGTTTTGTGAATCATGCGGGCCACGGCCTCGTGCGTTGCTGCCGTCACACTGTCGAACCGGAATGAACCCGTGTCTGTTACCATGCCTGCATACAAGGCCTCGGCCGACTCCCGGTCAAGGTGCTGCAAATCATCCCGCTCGTAAATTTCGTAAATCAACTCACTGGTGGACGAGGCGGATACCACCGAAACGCAGGCCTTGAACAGGTGGGAAGCCGGACTCGGATGGTGGTCGACCATAAACAGCGGCTTGCCCGACTTCTCGGCGAACTCTCCGGCCAGTCCGAATCTGGACGGATGATTGCCGTCTACAAAAACGATGGCATCGCAGGTTGCCATCTGACTCAGCGAGGTTTGTCGGATCGGGAAATACTCTCCAATCCAGGTTACATTGGGTGGCAGGGTGTCATCGTTAAATGCAAGGGCCTCAACACCTTTAGCTTTCAGCCACCGACATAGCCCAACCTGCGACCCGATACAGTCGGCATCGGGGCGTACGTGTGAAATTACCGCTACGCGCTTGTTTTTATAGGCGGTGAGGGACTTAATCAGCTGTTCGGTTTCCGGTCGGGTTTGAGGCATGAAGTCTGTCTGAAATTAAGGTGAGGCAGTTAAGCGCCGGGCACGGTCCGGGTATTTCCCTGACAATAGATGGCGCCAATCCGCAGGATATGTCCGGCGTTTCGCTCAGATAGAGCAAAGAGCGCCGGCAATGGTCAGTTGACCGGGGGGAGTCGGACACATTGACCTAACCTTTTAAACGGTTGGATTTGCCGCGGCGTATTTGGCTGAAAGATACCGATTTTGCCCGAAACCCGATATCTTGCCCTTTCCGGTTGTTCTGCCTCGCCCGGTAACCTCCAAATTTTGACCCTCCATGCATGTTCTCATCGCCGGAAACGGTCAGCCTCCAGACAGGAAGCTGTTTCATCGTGTTCTGGATACTGCTGATTTGCTCATTGCCGCTGACGGCGGCGCGTTGTGGTGTCTGGAATACGGCGTTGAACCCCACCTCGTCATCGGCGACCTTGACAGCTTTCCCACATCCCACTATCCCGGCATAACGGTTGTCCATGATCCCGATCAGGAAACCAACGACCTGGAAAAGGCCCTGAAAGCGGCGATGGAGCGTGGAGCCCGCTCGGTGACCCTCCTGGGTGCAACCGGCCGGCGACTGGACCAGTCACTCAAGAACATATCGGTCATGGCACAGTTCGCACCGTATTTTGAAACGTTGCTGATGCGTGACGATACAGGCTGGATGTGCCTGCTCCCCCGCGATTATCATTTTTCCACCCGGGAAGGTACTACCGTGTCATTATTTCCGCTTTCTGGTCGGGTAGAGGGCATTCATACGGAGGGTCTTGCGTTTGCACTGCACGATGAGCCGTTGGAAAACGGCGTTCGCGATGGTTCTTCCAACCGTGCCACAGCCCCGCTGGTCCGGATCAGACACCGTTCCGGCCAGTTGCTGCTCATGGTGCTTAATGCTAATGTGGATTTAACCCAGGGGAGCTGATTTCATGGGGGATGACGCAGTAACACAGGTTTCCCTGGGCTGGCTGGATGGCGGACTTATCATCGGATATTTGCTGCTGCTCGTGTTTTTAAGCTGGAGGTCGGCCCGGAGCGGACCGGCAGACGGTATTTCCGGGGATGAGCACTTTCTGTTGTCGGGCAGAAGGCTGACGCTGCCGGCATTTGTTGCCACTCTGGTCTCCACCTGGTATGGCGGAATTCTGGGCGTCGGAGAGTTCAGCTATTTATATGGCATATCCCAGTGGGTCGTCATGGGACTTCCCTACTATGTTTTTGCGGTACTCTTTGCCGTTTTCTTTGCAGGGAAAATACGCGAGAACCCGGCCATTTCCATTCCTGAATCTGTTGGAGCCGTGTACGGAACCCAGGCTTCGAAACTGAGTGCGGGACTGATTTTCATGCTGGTGAATCCGGCACCTTATCTGCTGATGACGGCTGTGCTGGCATCGTTTATGCTGGGTGTTGACGGGTGGTATATAGTGGTTGGTGTAGCGGTTTTTTCCGCTTTGTATGTGTCCTGGGGGGGATTTGGTGCTGTGGTGCGAACCGATATGCTGCAGGTTGTGCTTATGTACGGAGGGTTCATCGTACTGCTCATTTTCGCCTGGCAATATGCAGGCAACCCGGCAGGAATATGGAATCAGCTGCCTGACACCCACCGGCAACCAACAGGCGGTCAGCCGGTCAGTTACCTTCTGGTCTGGTTTTTTATTGCGCTGTGGACCTTTGTGGATCCGGGGTTTCATCAGCGATCCGCAGCGGCAAGGTCGCCGAAAACTGCTCGAAACGGTATCCTCGTTTCAATTTTATGCTGGTTCGTTTTTGATATGCTCACCCTGCTTACCGCACTCTACGGCGCGGTGATTCTGGCAGGGATGTCTGATGCGGTGCTGATTTATCCGGCACTTGCCGCGCACCTGTTGCCCGCCGGATTGCTGGGACTGTTCATGCTCACCCTGCTGGCAACCGTCATGTCAACGCTCGATAGTTTTTTGTTTCTGGCAGGACAGACGCTTGGCCGCGACATGGTCACTCCTCCGTCCGGGGCATCTGCTGTTCGCTACACCCGCGCGGGAATTGCCGCAGCTACCCTGCTGGCCCTGATTCTGGTGTGGTTGTTTCCGAGCGTAATCGATTTATGGTATGTAATCGGTTCGGTAATCATTCCCGGGTTGCTGCTGCCGGTAGCCGGCGTCTATTATGCCGGATTTCGGGTTTCATCCGCAGAAATTCTGACTTTGCTGGGAGTCCCGGTACTGGTTTCACTGGGATGGCTGGTCGGAGGGATGATGGCGGGGGGCGATGCAGCCGGGTATGCGCTACTCGGGCTGGAGCCGTTTTATCCCGGACTGGCTGTTTCTTTGGTCTTGTTTGGGTATTTCAAACTGAGGGGCGGTACCAGTTGGCCCCGTGCAACCGGCAACCGGTGATACCGGGTATGTGTGCCGTCAGAGGGTGAACTCCAGCCTGGCTTTGCGGGTACTTTTCGAAATCTGCGAGCGCAGGTTGTAAACCGAATCCGCTTACTCCGTCAAAAGATGGGATAAGCCCAGTTTATGAATCGGGATGAGGTATTTTTTTTCGACGGCATCTTTGTGTAGTCCCAGCTCCCCGGTTCCCCTGAAATCCACCACACAAAGTTTGTCGACGACCTGCAGGATTTCCCCGATACCATAAAACTCCGGACATGGACCGTAGTAAACCAGGTCGCCGGGACGCAGGTCGTTCGAGGCCCGGTAGTGGTAAGGCATGATTACCGGGAGACGATCTGTTTTGTATGGACTTTTCTTTTTTATCACGTGTTGTCAGCTATCGCTGGTGATGGTAATTCGTATCGGAGCCGCCGGTCGGCCGGGGTGTACCGGGGTGTACCGGGGTGTGCCGGGGTGTGCCGGGGTGTGCCGGGGTGTGCCGGGGTGTGCCGGAACCGGGCGGTCTGAGCTAAATAAGGTGCCAAAAATACGGTTTATTGAATCAATTTGCAGGTTTTTTGGGATTTCGGGTAAGTAAAAAACTTCGGACATCTGCACTTACTTTTTCGATATACAGGTGAACTGCTTCGGGTGGAATGAGTTCCATGATACGTTGAGGCCACTCAATGAGGCAGACACCCTCGCCGTACAGATAGTCTTCCGTACCGATTTCCAATGCTTCGGCAACATTTTTAATACGGTATGCATCGAAATGAAATACGGGCAGGGTTTTGCCGCGGTATTCATGAATGAGGGTGAAGGTGGGTGAGTTGACCTGATCCGGGTTGTAGCCGAGCCCATGGCAGAAGCCCTTGGTGAAGGCCGTTTTCCCCGCGCCCAGGTCGCCATACAGGCAGATGATGTCGCCGGGCTCAGCCAGTGCGGCCAGCGAGCGACCCAGTTTGTGGGTTTCATCGGCACCGGAGGTGGTGGCCCGGATATCGTCGTTGAATTTCATGCTTTTAGCGTCGGGGTTTTAGATGCACAATGGGCAGAATCATCTCTTCCATGGTGGCACCTCCGTGCTGGAAGGTGTCTTTGTACTTATTCTGATATTTGTGGTAGTTCGTGGGGTATACGAAATAGTAGTCTTCCAGGGCAAACAGGTAATTCATAGCGAGCTGGGTGCGGGGCAGCCGGTAGGCGGAGGGATCCTTGACCAGGATGGCACCGTCACGATCAGCCTTCAGGTGTTTGCCGTATTTGTAGCGCAGACTGGTACTGGTGTCGCGGTCACCGATAACCTTGGTGTCACGAAGCGCCCGAACGGAGCCATGATCGGTAGTGATGACAATATTCACATCTTCCGAGGCCAGTGTTTTCAGAATTTGCAGCAGATGCGAGTGCATGAACCAGGAGCGGGTCAGGGATCTGAAAGCCGCTACATCCGGTGCAATTTCCTTGAGTACGTCGGAATCGGACCTGGAGTGGACCAGGGTATCCACAAAGTTAAAAACAAAGGCACTGAAGGGGTGCTGCAGATAGTTTTTGATCTTGTCGTTTACCCGTTTGTTGTCATCGGCGGTGAGCACTTTTTCGTAACGGGCTTTCATGCCCGGTTTTTTGCGCGACAGAAATTGCTCGAGCAGCTGATCTTCATGACGGTTGAGCGAGCTTTCGTTATCATCCTGCATGTTCCATAAATCGGGATACACAGATGCGATGTCTTCGGGAAACATCCCGGAGAAAATGGCATTTCGGGCGTAGGGCGTGGCTGTGGGCAGAATGCTGTAGTAGAAATCTGTACTGATGGTGAAATACTCATTGAGCACACTTTCAAATACCAGCCACTGGTCGTACCGCATGCAGTCGATGACGATGAAAAAGCAGGGTTTGTCATCGTTCAGGAGGGGGGTGACAAAGGTTTCGAGCACATCGGGCGACAAGCGGGGACGGTCCCGGGCATCCTCGCGCATCCAATAGGCGTATTCCTCCTGAATGTACCGGCCGAATTCACGGTTCGCCTGCTGGAACTGGTCCATGAGTACCTGGCGGAGGGCTTCATCGCCCGATTCCATCTCAATATCCCACTGTGTGAGCTGTTTGTAGATGGCGATCCACTCGTTCCAGTCGCCTGCGGCATAAATCTGCTGGGAAAGCTGATTAAAGTTGCGAAGGTAAATCTGTGCAGAATGTTCGTTTCGCAGGCGCTGGCGGTCCAGAATTCGCTTGATGGTGAGCAGTATCTGATTTGGGTTGACCGGTTTGATCAGGTAATCGGATATCCGTGAGCCGATGGCATCTTCCATGATATGCTCTTCCTCACTTTTGGTAATCATTACTACCGGAAGTGCCGGACGCAGTTCTTTGAGATGTCCGAGGGTGGTCAGGCCGTCCATTCCGGGCATTTGCTCATCCAGGAAGACCAGGTCAAAAGACTGTTTCCGGATTAATGCGAGGGCATCTTCGCCATTGGTTACCGGGGTAACGATGAAACCCTTCTTTTCCAGAAAGATGATATGTGGACGAAGCTGCTCGATTTCGTCGTCGGCCCAGAGGATCTGATGCTGCATGAAGTGGTTTTTTTCAGGGTTAGCCGGTTGCCGGTGTATGAACTGAGTTTGAGGAAACACCGCCGGTACATCGCATATAGTACTGCCTATAACCGCCAAATTCTGAAAAAAATTGTCCAAATTTACAGCGTCAGATAATCTTTTATCTGCTCGTAACGTGCCGGACCAATACCGCGGACGTTCATGATGTCTTTCCTGCGCTGAAAAGGACCGTTTTCAGCCCGATATTCTACGATTCTGCTGGCGATTACGGGTCCGATTCCCGGTAATTGTGTCAATTCGCTGGCATTTGCATGGTTGAGGGAAACCTGCAGCAGGGTGTCGGCAGCCGGGCTGCCGGGTGACGGTCCTGGTGCGGGTAAATCTTCCGTGGATGGTCTGCCTCCTGCAGCAGCAGTATTCGTAACAGCGGCATCGGTGGTGAGCGGATCTCCCATTGATGACCTGCCTGCAGTAGCAGCAGTATTGTTACCGGCAGCGTCTGTTACGGGCAAATCTCCCGCTGAAGGTCTGCCTCCGACCGGGAAGCCTGCGCCGTCCGTCAGGCTTGCTTCTGCGCCCGCTGCAATAGGGAGTCCGGTTTCCAGCTGCCTGCGTTCCAGTTCACTGTCAACCATCTGCCGGAAGGATTCCGGAATCCGTTCTCGGGCCAGAACCTCAATGGTATCCTGCTGTCCGGGGTAATATTGATCCAGCAACAATTTATCAGCCTCGTAGCGGTCGGCTGTCAGTGCTGAGAATTCGGCCATAAGAGGGGCGTAATACGCCTCGTCAAAGTGGCTCCGTGTCTCGAAAAAAGGAGTCAGAAGCCACAGAACGGCATACAGAGCCATCAGCCCGGTAACGAGGTACCGTTCCGAAGGGGTAATGTGCAGGCGATCAATCCAGAAAAACCAGGCGTTTTTTTTCATAGGCATCGCTGTATAGGTGAAGGTTACGGGGAGCAACACGGTCTGAATAAAAATGGGCACCGGACCAGCGAACCGGTCCGGCGCGCCACCCTTGTTTGTTGTCAGGGCTACCCTGCCCTTGTATATATAGAGTCGGAAATGGCCGATTCATTACATCACTTTTAGTGTGAGATTTGTGTAACTTGCAACAATGGATATAAATGAATCGATTTTCGATTACCAGGGGGTGCCGGTAAAGACCTTCTCGTTTGGTAAGGGTAAGCCACTGATAATATTGCACGGATGGGGTGCGAGCAGCGAGATTATGAAACCGCTCAGCAGCTCGCTCCGCCTCAAGCGGACCTTCCATCTGATCGACTTTCCCGGGTTTGGCCATTCGCCACCTCCGCCCGTTGCCTGGAACGTTGACGACTATGCCGATATGATTCAGGCCTACATCGAACAGCTTGAACGACCTGTTGATGTGCTGGCACACTCTTTTGGCGGGAGGGTTACCCTGAAACTGTGCGCACGTGATGCAAGCACTGCCCTGGTTGATAAGGTTCTGATTACCGGAGGCGCCGGAATGAAACCCAGACGACCGCCGAAATACTATCTGCGTAAATACACCGCCAAAGCCCTGAAATTTCCGTTCACCCTGCTCCCGGAAGGCTTGTCGGAGCGGGGGTTGAAGTGGCTGCGAGGAACGAAGGTCTGGAAAATGCTCGGCTCTTCCGACTACAAAACCCTCGACGGTGTCATGCGCGAGGTCTTTGTAAAAACCGTTTCCGAATATCTGGAACCCACCTTACCGCATATCGCTCAGGAAGTACTGCTTTTGTGGGGGAAAAACGATGATGCCACCCCGGTATATCAGGCGAAACGTATGGAAAAAGGCATTAAAAATGCCGGACTGGCTGTCATTGACGGTGCAGGACACTACGCTTTCCTTGACCGCGCCCATCAGTTCAAGATTATTACAGAGACTTTTTTCAAGTCCTGAAGGGACCACGTAAATTCCGGTCTGACCTATTGTATGCCCAATACTAATGCCATGATGGATGCCACTTCGCCCGAAATCCGTTCCCGATGGATTGCCTTTATGGTATTGTTCTGGCTGGCCGCCGGATGTTCACTTTTCGAAACCCGGACGGCTGAACCTCCCGGAGGCGATACGGCGGGTATTTTCCTGCAGCCCGACCGACCTGAAATTGTGCTGGATAATCTGATTAATGCGGTGAAAAATCTGAATACCCAGAATTACCTGCGTAATCTGGATCAGGGCGCGTTCGAGTTTAACCCCTCCTTGCCGGCCTTACAGAGCAATCCGGAGCTATGGTCGGACTGGGGTCTGGATCAGGAACAATTGTACTTCAACAACCTGCGCGCCGCTGCCGAGAATACAACCGGGCACGATTTGCGGCTTAGTGAAATCTCCATCGAGGTTATCTCGGTTAATCAGCAGCAGGTTGTGGCAGACTATGCCCTGACACTGATCCACAATCGTGCCAATGTGGGTGTTCCCACCAATATCAACGGGCGGTTTGTGCTGCTGCTGGAGTCGGGCGAGGACGGCTTGTGGCGTATCGTTTCCTGGACGGATGTGGGTTCGGGCCAGAGCTTTTCCTGGAGCGACCTGAAATCCAGTTTCCTGGTCGATTAAGCCTTAGCTTCCCTGCCGCCGATTTTTTTTGGGGGTACCTACCTGAACTGAAGGTCGAGGCTGACCAGGCTGATGGGTCGGTTCTGCATCGGTGACATGAGACCGGGGGAACCATCGTCTGAATCATTTTTTTGCTGTGGCGCGCCTTTCGCAGGAATTCCTGATGATGGTGGGTTTTGATCCGGCGTTTCGACAGGGAGGTCAGAAGGCCTGGTGCATGTATGCGGGCCATAAAGCGGGTCGTCCCAGACGGGAAAACCCCATTCCCGCAGATGCAGCCGAATCTGATGGGTTCTGCCGGTAACCGGAAAACATCGAACCCTTGCCCAACCTGAACCCCGCTCCAGCACCTCGAACCGGGTTTCTGCCATCATACCGTCATCGGCATCCGTGCATTCAAACGCTATACCCTGTTTTCTGCGGATTGCGGCGCGGATTACCGCTGAATCTTCCCGGGGAACCCCGAAAACAATGGCTTCATACATTTTCTTTGTTAATCCGTTTATAAACTTGTCTTTCAATTGATTAGCGGAATTGGGGTCTTTGGCCAAAACCAAAAGTCCGGACGTGACGGCATCCAGTCGGTGGACTACGAAAAGCGAGGCGTATCCCATAGATTCAAGTACCGAAATAACGGTGTTTTTGTTGTATCGCCCTCCTGCATGTACCGGAACCGGTGCGGGTTTATCCAGCACTACGAGCTGCTCGTTTTCGAACAGAATGGGAAAGTCGTCAGGAATGGCGGGCTCTGTCACACCGGTATTTCGGTGTGATACGATGTCGTTCGGTTTAAGAATTCCATCGCCACGGGCGTGCTGGTTGTTAACCAGGACCATTTGTGTATCAATTTTCTGCTTCCATTCCTGCGCAGACCGGAACGGGAATCGGGTTGTAAGCAGGCTGATCAGGCTTTGGCCGGCTTCACGGGGCTTGACCCGAAACTGATAGGTATGCTCATAAGGGGCGACCAGTCGGACCGTGCTGTATGGATAGTGCTGAACGGAATCGTGTTCAGACTGCCTTTCCGGATCTGTGATGGGATTGTCCGGGGTTGTGCGTTTTTCCAGCGTCAGCGATGCAACCAGAGCTGATGCATCGTCACCGGAATCGCTGAATGCAGCCGGAGCTGATGCATCGTCACCGAAATCGCGGGATGCAGCCGTGGAACCGGGGTACCGGAGGTGGCGTCGGAGCCGGTTCCGTTCCGCCTCCCCCAGCGGAATATGCATCCACCCCGGAAGCATCACCCTTTGCTGGGCGAGGCCGCCCGGGCCCGTTGCCGGTCTTTGAATTCCGGACCAAAATAGTGGTACCATTTGCGGAAGGGCGCGTAGGCATTGTCCGGATCAAAAGGCCGCTTCTTCCCGCTCTGCATACAGGCTTCGCTGCAGCACCCTTCTGTTTTTCGGGCACCCTCCTCCGAGCAGATAAACAACTTATTGCACTCCATATTGGCGCAATTGATGTAGGTATCACAGGGAACCCCGGTGATTTCACAGGTTGCGATGGGTTCCTCATCGTCAGGATTCACCGGAACCACCAGGCGGTCGTCAAAGACGAAGCATTTCCCCCTGAAATGGGCGCCTCCCTCTTTGTAGCCGTAGTTGATGATACCCCCATGGAGCTGATTTACATCCTGATACCCCTGTTTTTTCATGTACACCGAGAATTTTGCACAGCGGATGCCGCCGGTGCAATACATGAGTACCTTGCGGTCCTTTTCTATGCCCGCCTCGTCCAGCCACTGTGGAAAATCATAAAAGTTCTTGACCGGCGGGAGCAGGGCTCCATCGAAGTGCCCGATGCGCGATTCGTAGTCGTTACGCACGTCAATCATCACATAATCCTCGCCCGACTCCATAACACGCCGCCATTCATGGGGTTCCAGATAAACCACGCCCTCTGTACCGGGTTGAATAAATTCCTCAGCCTTCAAGGAAACGATTTCGGGCCGTTTCTTGACAATCATTTTGGCAAAGGGAATATGATCTGTATGGTCTTCCTTGAACTCAGTTGATTCGAAACCCGGCTTGCCGCGCAGAAAATCTTTGTACTGGTCGACCGATTCCGTAGCGCCGGACAGGGTGCCGTTAATGCCTTCATCCGACACGTAAATGCGCCCTTTCAGCGACAGGTCCTTGCAGATAGAACGATGTTCGGCAATGAATGCCTGAACATTTTCGACGGGAGTGAAGTTATAGTAGAGAATTACGCTGTACATAGATATTCACAGGCCATTTGTGCGTGGATCGATGGGTTTCGTGATCTGTTTGGTCGGCTGTGCATGATTTTGCCGCTCAATGGGTAACGAAGTTGCAAAAATACGGTTATTTTAACTGAAATGAGTACGATTTTGTCTTTACCGGGTACGGGACACATCCGAAAGCACGGGCTTTTCGGGCAGGTAAAACATTTTGCCCTGCTGCTGATACTGGTCTTTCCCGGCATTGGCATGGGTCAGGTGCCACCGGAGCAGCGGTCTGACTCCATCGCCCATCACGGGCATTCCGGAAGCTCCTACACCCTCAGTGACCTTGCCGGACTCCGATGCATGACCCCCCTGCTCATCGAGGTCGATCGCCTGGGTCCGAAGGCGCAGATTCCAACCGAGGTTGCCGCTCTTGTCAACGCCCCGCCATTGGTTGCAGACGCCGATTATCTGAGTGCTTCTGCGCGATTCCGGCTCCATTATGACCTGGAAGGAATTCATGCAGTGCCCTCCCTCGATGAGAATCAGAACGGGATTCCGGATTACATCGAATACGCTGCAGCATATGCCGATTCAAGCTATAACTATCTGGTAGAGCAGCTCGGATTTGTGGATTTTCTGATTCCGGGTCGACCCTACGATATTTACTTCCGCAACTTTTCCTTCTACGGTCTCACCCGCTCTACGACCGTCCAGGTGGATGGAATCAGCTACCCGACCACCTACATCGAGGTACACCGCAATTTTAACGGCTTTCCGCAGAATCAGGATCCCGACGGGCAGCAGCTGGGTTCACTGAAGGTTACAATCGCCCATGAAATGAAACACGCCATTCAATTCGCCACCAATCGCTGGCGCGGCGATGCCGGCACGGTAAATTGGGTGGAGCTGGATGCCACGATGATCGAAGAAGTGGTTTTTCCCACGGTTAAGGACTATCTGAACTACCTGACAGCCAGTACCTCGGTATTTCGGGGTCCGCACCGCGGCGTTCCCCGTGCGTACGAGCAGGCCACCTTCGGGCTGTATTATGTGGAGCGATTCGGCCACGATTTCTGGGTGGATGTATGGCGGGAGGTGCAGCAAACACCGTTAATCCCCATGTTTGACGCCATGAACCTGGCGCTCGAGGCTCGCGGTGCCGATTTTTCGGCGGAGTTTGTGCGAAATCTGGCCTGGCATATGGCTTCCGGCGATCGTCATCGGCCGGGATACGGGTTTACGGATGCATCGCTGTACCCCAATGCGGTTATCTCCCAGTCCGCCGCTGCGCTTCCGTATATTTCCCCGGAGCCGTCAATGGTCCCGTTTTCGGGTCGTTTCTACGAAATAACCCCTCCGTTCGGGTTGCAGGGCGAAGTAGCCGCGGCTCTGCTTCGTAACAGCAGCCGGCAGACAATGGCCATGCTTGGTTTTATGTCGGATGGATCGGTTCGGGAGCTGGTGTTGTGGGATGGAGCTGTTGACGAGTTTGCATCAACGCTGCCCGCTGACGAGGCTGCAGGTGCATCCCGCGTTGCTTCGACGACGGATTTCAATGGGATTTCGGGCGATGGTGCCCCGATTTCTGAGACGTCGGAGGAGGCCTATTTCCGGGGAGTTCACACCAACTGGAGCTGGGCTGACGTTGAGCGGCTGGGTTTGGTGCTGGCCAATGCCGGTCCGGAATCGGGTCTGGTGGCACAGTTCACGGCAGGCGAGTCGGACGAGTTAAGGGGCATTCACGCTTATGGCGACCTCAACGCTGACGGAAGGACGAATCGCGCTGATGCTGAGGAGATGCTTATGCGCGTGGTGCAGGCTCCCGCAGGCGCTGCAGCCTCGCTTCCGCGTGTAGAGTCGGCATTGGCCGATGTGAGCGGCGACGGCGCGGTTACTTCGTTTGATGCGGCTCTGGTCTGGCGCGCCTCCGAGTTCGGGATTTCGGGTGGTTTTCCGGCCGACCCGGATGCGGCAGGCTGGTATCCGGCAGCCTCGCTGATGCAGCGCACACAGACTATGGCATCAGCGCAATCAAAGGTGCCGGCTGCAAGTGAACCGTTGACGGAGAGGGTTGCCGCAGTTGAACCGGCAGCGTACCATGACACCACAGGTGAACCGCTGACCGGGAGGGTAGCCGCAGTTGAACCGTTGACGGAGACCGATCTTTCCGCCCGCTTTCAGGTTGGAACGACCCCCGATGACGACACCCTGCGGGTATTTCTGGATCTGGCCCGGCGCGACAGCTACACCTCGGTCTTTTTGGATGTTGATTTTGATTCCAGCCTGGTTTCCCTCCAACGGGTTCAGCTGCCCGGTGTAGACCCATTCAATCAGCTGAACCGCTACTTCTACACCGATTCCGGCGCCCGGATCGCTGCAATCTCGTCGGTCGGGGGCGTAAATCGTACCGTAATCGAGCTCATTTTTTCACCGATGCAGGATACCACGGCACAAATCAGCTTTTCCAGCGTACATTTCGACGAGCGATTCTCCGCCGAACCCGGTCCCTCCGTATCGGCCCGCATCCAACCTAAAGAAGGCGTCGGTGTTCCGGTCGATGGAGACCTCCCCTCCCTGACCCGCCTGCATCCGGCCTACCCGAACCCCTTCAATCCTGCAACCGTTATTCCATTTTCGGTTGGCGAACCCTCCAGGGTTGAAATCAAACTGTATGATATGCTCGGCAGACAGGTAGCGGGTGTATTCGCCAATGAGGTGTCGGCTGGCAGGCATCAGGTCAGATTCAATGCGGCTAGCCTGGCTGGAGGTGTTTATGTAATACGCTTTACAGCAATGGGTTATAATAGCTTATCTCCTGTTCATTCTACTCAGAAAATTACCCTGATCAAGTGAAACGTATTCTGTTTTCCGGACTGTTTCTGTTCGTCCTGCTCCCCGGCTTGTTATTGGGTGCGGAGGTTACGGCTGATACCACCACCTCGCATCCCGTCGTGTTATGGCAGCGGCTTGCGGCACAACTCCAGCAGGCACAGCAGACCGGAAACCCGATCAAGTGCATGACACCGCATCTGCTTGCAGCTGAGCAGGCGCGTCGTACAGGCGGTATTGATGCGCATAACGGATCGGAGTCCGGAGCGTACCCCCCTGCAGTTGTGAATCCGGACGGGACGCAGAACGACCAGGCACTCACAGCTTCTGTTCGCGAGGCGAGGGCTTATCTCACAGCCCTGCAGCAATATCGTGCTGAAAGCCCCATCGAAATAGCCAATACCGAGACCTATATTTCACCATCGGGAAGGTTCCGGCTCGAATTTACCCGGACGGGCAGTCATGCCGTACCGTCTGCCGACCTGGATGGTTCCGGCATACCCGATTACATTGAACGGGCTGCTGAATATGCCGATGAGAGCTATGTGTATCTGATTGAAACGCTGGGATACCGCGATTTTCTCGTTCCGGGGTCTCCGTATTTATTTCGGTTTTTGAACATCGATGCGTACGGTTATACACAATCGCAGGGGGAGACCACCTTCATCGCGGTTCACAACACGTTTGAAGGGTTCCCTCCCAACGATAATCCGGGCGGTTCACAGCTGGGGGCGCTCAAGGTTACCATCGCCCATGAAATGATGCATGCCATTCAATATGTCTATAACCGGTTTTACTGGGCGAATTTCAATGTGAGCCTGGACTGGCTGGAGATGGATGCCACAATGATTGAGGAGCTGGTGTATGATGAGGTGAACGACTACTACAACTACATCGACGGTTCTACGTCGGTTTTCGGCAATCCGAACGGGAGTACACCGCTGGCCTACGAACATGTGACGTGGAGTTTGTTTTATGCCGAGGAGATCGGGCTGGATTTTTGGGTGGATGTCTGGGAGGAGATTGCCGGTCGACCGTCCACTGCCCAAATGACCGGGGTGATGCGGACGGTGATGCAGGACCGGGGACTGGATTTCAATACGGAGTTTACCCGAAATCACAGCTGGCATGCGGCTTCGGGCACACTGCACCTGGATGGATTCGGGTTTCAGGAAGCCGCTGCTTATCCAACACCGCGGCGTACCTTTCACTTTGCCTTTGCCGATTCCGTGCGGACGCTGCCGCAGCAAACCCGCGCACGGGCTGCCCAATACGTAGTGATTAACGAAGTTGCCAGCCTGGTGGGAGAAATTGGTATGACTGTTTCGTTTACGGGTTCCGCTGCGGGGGCCGCACTGATGGTAGTCTATCAGAACGGGGAGTATGATGTCTGGCAGCAGACTGCCAGCGGAGAGGCATCCGGGGGCGGCGGGCTACGCATCACGACCACGGC
This sequence comes from Bacteroidetes bacterium HLUCCA01, assembly GCA_001314545.1. GTDB lineage: Bacteria > Bacteroidota > Rhodothermia > Balneolales > HLUCCA01 > HLUCCA01. The sequence continues at coordinate 41,815 of LIHN01000004.1, read as the reverse complement.
CCGATGGGAGGAAGCCCGGCAGGTGCGACTGATTTTTGCCAATCCAACTGATGCAGACCAGGATATTACCTACAGCCTGGAAGCCCGTCAGCTGCCCGAACAGCTTACCGTGCTGCCGAATTATCCGAATCCGTTCAACACCACCACCACCATTTCGTTCGCGCTGCCCGAACCGGGCTTCGTGACGGTGGATGTGTACACGGTAACCGGACAGCGTGCGGCCCGACTGGTTCACGGGGAGCTGAACCGCGGATTTTATGATATTCCGTTCAACGCCCGGGGACTGGCATCCGGTGTGTACCTCTACGTGGTTAAAACCCCGACACGGGTTGAATCCGGCAAAATGATGTTTGTCAAGTAATCCTGCTGCGGGCAGACACCGACAAATGTGAAGCAGCTGCTGCCTAAGCAGCGTGTATACCGTTTAACTTCGCCTGACTGTTGTTCTGATTGGCAGAACCTGTCACATCAGCGTGGACACAGTGCTTCCGCATGGTTTGCAGAGTCGGGACGCACAACCACAGCGAGCGTTGTCGCAGCCACTTCAACCGGTCCTGAAATTACATCTTCTCGGGAGCGTCAATGCCCAGAATACCCAGTCCGTTGGCCATTACAACGGCAACGCCTTTGAGCAGGGTAACACGGGCCACGGCCAGACCGGGATCCTCCCCGATAATCCGGCAGTCGTGGTAGAATTTATGGAACGCCGCCGCCACCTCGTTCAGATAGTTGATCAGTCGATGCGGCTCCTTGCTCATCGCTGCGCTGACCACCCATTCCGGAAAATCCAGCAGAATTTTTATCAGCGCGACTTCGCTCTCATGCTGCAGCAAAGACAGGTCCGCCTTCCCGGCATCCTCCAGTGTTTCCTCCACTTTCCGCATAATGCTGCGGATCCGCGCGTAAGCGTATTGCAGGTAGAAAACAGGATTTTTCTCTCCGCTTTCCTTTGCCTGGGCTATGTCGAACTCAAGATGCGTTCCGGGCGAGCGCATCAGAAAGAAAAAGCGGGTTACATCCGAGCCCACCTCGTCCATGAGTTCATCCAGGGTGACGAAGTTGGCTTTCCGGGTACTCATTTTGAAGGGTTTTCCCTCCATAACGATGGTTACAAACTGATACACCAGCACGTCAATCCGTTTCGGATCGTATCCCAGCACCTCCAGACCTGAAAGTACATCGGGATAAGTAGCAATGTGGTCTGCCCCGAAGATATCCACGCATACATCGTAGCCACGATCCAGTTTGTGAGCGTGATAGGCAATGTCGGGCAGGCGGTAGGTTGGTTCCCCGGAGCTTTTTACGAGCACCGTGTCTTTCTCCTTACCGAACAGGGTGGTTTTGAACCAGAGTGCCCCGTCCTGTTTGTAGGTCAGCCCTTTTTGGTCGAGTCGCTGCAGCACCGAATCAATGGCACCGTTTTCATACAGGTCGTTTTCATTGAAATAGGTATCCATCCGGATATTCATGCGCTCCAGCGTCTTGCTGATGTCGGCAAAAATGACTTTTTCGGCGGTTTCCTTGAACAGGATGTGATCGGGTTGATCGATGTAGGCATCGCCGTGTTCTTCGGTCATTTGCCGGGCAATATCCACGATGTATTCTCCCTCGTAGCTGCCCTCGGGAAGCTCCATATCACGACCGAGCAGCTGCTGATAGCGCACCGCCACGCTGTTTCCGAGCACCCGCATCTGCCGGCCGGCGTTATTGAAATAATACTCGCGCTCCACCGCAGCCCCGGTCCACTCATACAGCCGGGCAATGGTATCGCCCAGAACGGCATTCCGACCATGACCCACGGTAAGTGGTCCGGTGGGGTTTGCACTCACGAACTCCACCTGATAGCGTTTTCCTTTCAGCAGGGTGCTTTTCCCGAACCCGGATCCCTGCTGCAGGGCTCCGTTCAAGGCATCATACAACCAGGAGGCGGCAAACCGGAAGTTGATGAATCCGGGACCCGCAATCTCAACGGATTCCAGCTGACCGGCATCGTATTCCAGTGCGCCCACCAATTCCTCTGCAATGCCCCGGGGTGCTTTTCGAAGCGGTTTGGCCAGGGTCATCGCCACATTGGTGGCCATATCGCCGTGTTCGGCAATACGCGGCTTTTCCAGAATGATTTCCGGTAATTCCAGGTCCGGATACAGTTTTTGCAGGGCGTCAGAGATGATTTTTTTCAGGTAGTCGTTCATGGCTGCGTTTCACAATGAGCAGGCTTTTCCGTTGTATTGAAACCGGGTTACCTGCAGGATTTTGATTCAGCCCGAATATACGGAAGTTCACCCTATCAAGCCTTTACTGCGTAAACTAACATACTCATAACCGGCCACGATGATGTGATCTTCCACAAAAACGCCTACAATCCGTCCGGCTTCGTAGAGTCGCCGCGTCAGCTGGATGTCTGCCTGGGAGGCGACCGGATTTCCGGAGGGATGGTTATGTAGCAGCACTACGCTATGGGCGTCATTCAGTATGGCCAGCCGCATGGCTTCGGAGGGATCCACAATGGTTGCCGTCTGACCACCGATGCTCATGCGTTCATAGCCAATCATGCGCTTGGCCGAATTCATGAAGGCGATGATGAAGATTTCCTTGCGCAGATCCCGCATTTTAGGTCCGAAATACGCGTAAACTTCTTCCGGAGAGCGGAAGAAAATCTTTTCATCGATGGAAGCACTTTGCAGCCGGCGCGCCAGCTCCATGGCGGCCACAATGGTCACGGCCTTGACCGAACCAATACCGTCAACCCGGCACAAGTCTTTGTACTCCTTCCTGGGCAGGTTGTGCAGTCCGCCGCTGAAATCCAGAATAGAACGTGCGGTATCAATAACATTCATGCGCGATGTGCCGGTACGCAGCAATATGGCCAGCAACTCGGCGTTGGACAGCACTTCGGCACCGTGGCGTTGCAGTTTTTCACGGGGCTGCTCATCGGGCGGCATATCTTTGACCACCCTTACCGGTATTTTCAAATCTTCCTGATGGACGATGTCCTGTATCATAACGGGTATATATAAACATTGCAGATTGATCCCCATCGCCGGACCTGCAGTCGGCCGGTCGCAGGGGCGTTTATATACAGAGAGTGAGAAACCCGTCTAATCTTTCAAAATTTGCACAAATCTCACAACGATTTACCCGCCTCATCGAAAACAAACTCCACCACCGTGCCGGAGGCATCGCCGTGAACCTGCAGGGTTCCGCCGGCTTCCTCCGCCCGTTTTTTCATATTGCCCAGGCCCGATCCACCTCCGTCGATGCGGTCCTGCGGCTTCCTGAACGACCCGTTATCGCGGATCTTGCCCACAAGCCGGCCGGCCTCGTTCTCAAATGAAATCAACACCGAATCCCCGCCCGAATGTTTCGCCGCGTTTTGCAGGGCCTCCTGAATAATGCGAAAAATATTCAGTGCCCGGGCCGGTGAGAGCGCGTCGGCCAGCCGCTCATCAAAGTGCACATCCACCTTTATGCCGGTGAGAGCGCGGAATTGCTGCAGATAATTGCCCAGATACTCCTGAAATGCTTCCGGACTGATTTCATTGTTGCTGAGGGTCCAGATGGTGTCGCGCAGTTGTTTGATCGTGTGCTGGGCTTCCGTGCGTAAAGAGGCCAGCAGGTCGGCTTCATTCATATCACTGCGCGACGGGAGCTTACCGGAGGAAAACCGCTCGGCCAGCGATAATCCCGAAATGATATTCACCAGCTGGGCACCTACATGATCGTGCAAATCGCGCGATATCCGCTCGCGTTCCCGCTGCATGCGTTGCTCCAGCTCCAGGGCATTCACCCGGTACTCCAGCTCCCGCTGGCGCACCTTACTCTGCCACAAAAACCCGACTGCCATCAGCAGCAGCAGGGTTGCACCCAGGCCCGAAGTCATCACCCGGTTACGCTGCAGGGTCAGTTCCCGCACCTCCCGTTCCCGCTCCAGTTCCGCAATCTGCCGGTCGCGTCGCTCGGTTTCATACCGGGTATTCAGTTCCTCAATGATCTTCACCCGCTCAACATTAAACAGACTGTCGGAAAGCGCCGTGCGCTGACGCAGATAACCCAGTGCCAGCTCATGGTTACCCATGGTTTCATGCAAGTCAATGTACCGGTCGAAAATATACCGGGCGAGGTCATCATAGCCGAGCGACCGTGCCATGCGCAGGGCGCGATCGTAATACGGGGGGACTTCGCTCAGCCGGCCTTCGGCAAAAAGAGTTTCACCGCGGGCGAGGGTGCTGATGGCCAGTCCCTGCATGTCGCCGATGGCCCGACGCACTTCGATGGATTCATCCACGAACCGATACGCTTCGGGGTAATTTTCCTGCGAGAGTGCCAGCGATGCCATATCCAGCAGGGCGTATCCCAGCCCGATGCTGTCGCCCAGCTCCACCCGCAACCGGTAAACTTCCTCGTAAAACGGCCGGGCTTCTTCAAAATCGCCGGCCTGGGCCAGCATGGTGCCCCGGTAACCCAGCACCCGGGCCAGGTTCATGTTGTCATCGGTATCCCGACCGGCCTGCTCCACATAGTCCAGCAATTCCAGGGCGCGGTCCAGATTTCCCTGCCGGCGATAAAAAGCCGCCATTTCAAACTTCAGCAGCTTGAGGCCTTCTACATCGTTGAGCGTCTCAAAGATCTCCAGGGCGTGCAGGTAGTGCGATAAGGTTTCGTCCAGTCGACCCGACATGGCCAGGCCCAGGCCGTGATGCATGGCACTGAACCCTTCCCGACGCACATCGCCCAGTGATTGACTGAGTCCGAGGGCTTCGGCGGAAACGTCAACGGCAAGTTCAAAATCGGCGCTGTAAATCTGGTAGAAGTGATCGTTGACAAAGTCGATGCGGGCCGTATCGGGCAGTACCGCCAGCGTATCGCGCAGGGCCTGACCGGTGTAGGGATTGGGCCTTTCCTGACGGGTGCTGTCAGGCGATGTTTCCGGCCCATCCATATTGCTTTGAGCCAGAACCGGTTGCACCGTCAGCGATGCTAGTATTATGATGGCCGTGACGAAGCGGCCGGGGTGAGGCAGAGACGACATACGAGGTATTCCCGTTGGTGAAACAGAAGGTAAGCGGGCTGCACAGCCCCGGACGACACACGTAACTCCATAAAAAATGTCGTTCTGGCAGGAATAAGTCAAATTAACTTATGCTAACGATTTTAAACTGGTGCGGGTCGGGAAAGCGGCATTCTGGTCCGGGCGGTATCGCAGGTATGGCCGTGCAGGCTCTGCCTTATGTGCCCCAATAGTGCGGATTGGAACACAGAGCGGTTCCGGTCATGCAGGCACGACCCCGGGGCCCGCTGAGGGCTGTTTCGTGTACACCCGGCATTCCGGCACACTCAGCCAACCACGGTGAGCATGCGGTAGTGGGTACCGATATCCGGCACCTCAAACGCCCCGGAAATGATTTTCCACCCGTTTCGCTCGTAAAACGGGACGGCCCGCAACCGCGCATTGCACCAGAAAACCGATGCATACCCAATCCGGGAAGCATCGTTCAGCGCGTAGGCCATGAGCTGGCTGCCCAAGCCGCGTCCCTGGGCTCTGAAATGGGAAGCCATTCCCCGTAATTGCCAGGCCCGTATCGGAGCGCCGTGCTGGTCGGGATCGGTGCTGACCGGACCGCCCTCTTCATCGGTCCACCCGCCTTCCGGGGTTTCGCTGCCGGAGATTCCCTCGCTTACGGGAACCCAGAAAGGCAGTGCAGCAACGGCAGAGGGTGTGATTTCGATGGCATTTTGCAGCAACGAGAGGCATACCATGGGTTCATCGTTTTCAAACAAGCCATAGTGCCGCGACCCCGGTGCATGGTCACCGGTAAAACGGGCCGTTTCAAAGGGTTTGCCTGCCCGAAGTACCGAATGGCGCAACGGGAGGATTTCATCGGCCGTGCAAAGGCGCATATCCATCATAGCCCGAACCTCCGCTGCGTTAAATTCCGCCCATCAGCGGTTCATCAGCCGCCCTCAGGGAGTCGTTGGGGAGTCCGGCCGGATTACTTCGCTTGATTTCGTCGATGGCAGAAAGCACTACTTCCAGGTGTTTTTCCTTCGAATTGTTATAGAAGTTTTGTGCGGCACCCGATAGCTTGGGCTTGCCGTGCAAGGGTTTATCACTCACACAGAGCAGGGTCGCATTAGGCACTCTGTACCGGAACCCATTGGTTGCTACCGTGGCCGATTCCATATCAATGGCAATAGACCGGCTCATGCTGATTTCTTCTACCGTCCGTTTTTTGACGAATTCCCAATTACGGTTATCGGTGGTATAGACCGTACCCAGCCGGTATTTGAGCTGGAATTTTTCCAGGGCATTCTGCAGGTGGATATTCAGCAGATAATTGGGTGTTAGGGGAACACTTTTGGGTAGAATCTGATCAAAAACACCATCCGAACGCATATACCCGGATGCCAGCACGAAATCGCCGATTTCCTGATGGTTACGCAGTCCGCCGCAGTGTCCCACCATAATCATCACATCCGGACGGAGTACGGCTACGTGATCGGTACAGGTTTTGGCGTTGGACGGTCCTACACCGATGTTTACCAGGGTAACGCCCAGGTTGTCGTCCAGTTTATGGTGATAGGCCGGCATCTGAACTCCGGCCCGCGCAGGCTGCACGCAGTCAGGGAACTTCCTTTTGAAGACCTCCACATGCATATCGTAGTTGGTAAACAGGATGTAGCGCTGAAAATCCTCCGCCGGGGTACCGGTGTAGTGCTGGAGGCGGTCGATGGACAGGTCGATGCGTTCAGCGCGGAAGAGAAACAGCTTTTTCTGGGTGAAATCCCACACATCCTCATCCAGATTGTCCAGCAAGACCGGATCGTTCAGGGCAATCTTCTTCCGACTCGGACGCACTTCGATGGCGGCATTTTTAAGCAGCAGCCGTTTTATTTCACGGCTCAGATACCAGGAAAACACCCGGGGTTTGGCAAATTCGCCGGAAATCCGGGGGTTGTGTTCCGACCATGATCGCACCACGGTCAGCTGGGGGTAGTACCCTGACTGGTCAACCTCCTCCATGTAGTTCAGGAGGTCTTCAATGCGCTGCTCCATGTCTTCAAGTTTCTCACCGGTAACCGGTGAGAGCGTCATCATTTCTTTCATAACAGAATATCAGTTTCAGGCTTGTGGAATCGGGAAAACCAAACCGAATGGAGCTGCGGGCGGAGCTGAACGTACTATCCGCCGGCACTATGCAAAAACCCGATACCAGCTTTCGTCCAAAGATACCAAATCTGCGTGTTACCACAGTACCTTATCTGAAGTTCATCCAATTCCCGTTCGTGTGTAAAAAGCCGTTGTCTCCGTTTGGGTTGAACGGGCACGGCCGTTCGGGCAATTAGCTGTACCGCGCCGTTTTAAATTGTGTATATTGGACCGATAATGTGCTTCTGTGGGTCATGCTTGTGACGATACCGGTCGTGTCCGGGGGTAATGGTGCCGATGGGATTAACCCGCAGCCAATGGTCAGAAAAACATTTTTTCGGGGCAGTTTGCATGGAAGTGATTGGCTTACTCTACAATCTGGGTATCCTTATTTCAATCAGTACCATTTCGGGGTTTATAGACCACCGGTTCGATAAAAGTACACCCCTCGGACTCACATTGCAGGGACTGCTTTTCGGCATGTCTGCCGCTGTAGGGATGATTTTTCCCTACTCGGTTCTGGATGGTGCCATATTTGATGCACGATCAGTGGTTATCAGTGTTTCCGCCCTGTTTTTTGGTCCCGTTACCGGCCTGATCAGCACCGTCATCGCAGTGACAGCCCGAATGTATGTGGGTGGATCGTCTACCGAAGTGGGCATTGCCGTCATTCTCCTATCCTTCGTCATCGGACACATCTTTTACTGGAACCGGAGCAAGACCGGCGGACATCATACATTTGTCTCCCTGTATGTGATGGGGGTGCTGGTTCACCTGGCCATGATGCTCATTTTTTACCTTTTCCTCAACCCGGATACCCGGGACGCCTTTATGCGGCAATTTGCTGTCACGGTACTGATTTTTTATCCCATCGCCACCGTGATAATAGGCAAGGTCATCAACGATCACCTCAGCAGCAAATCCATGATTGTCCGGCTGACGGAAAACGAGGATAAGCTGAATAAAAATTTGCGCGAAAAAAAGGTGCTCCTGGCGGAAATTCATCATCGCGTGAAGAATAACCTGGCTATTATCTCCAGTCTGCTCAGTCTGCAAAGCGACTCCTTTGATGACGACAGAACCCGGTTCCTTTTTAATGAAACCGAAGGTCGCGTGCGGTCGATGTCGCTCATTCACGAACTGGTTTATCAGAACGAAAGCTTCGACTCAGTTGATTTCGGGGCCTTTTTACGGCGGTTTGAACAGGTTGCAGCCGGTATTTTTTCGGACATGTCGATGAATGTTGAAGTTAAAATTGAAGCCAATACCATTCGCCTCGACCTGAATAAATCGGTTCCCTGTGCGCTTATTGTCAATGAGCTGATTACCAACGCCTACAAACATGCCTTTCCGGGCCAGACCGAAGGGCTAATGCACATCCATTTTACCGAGACCGACAACGAATACACCCTGGTAGTGTCTGACAACGGATGCGGGATGCCCGACGGGTTCAAACCCTCGGAGTCAACCTCGTTCGGTTATACCATAATTTTCGGCCTGGTTGATCAGCTACAGGGCAGCATTACCTTCGAAAATGTGGGCGGGACCCGGGTCACGGTCGTTTTTCCAAAAGAGCTGAGCTGAGCTGAGCTGCGCCGGCAGCCGGCCCGGCCGTCCGGCAGTAACCAACAGGTTTACCGGAGTCCGGAAAATTCGGTGTGTCCTGTAAGGAATACCAACGGAGGGCATATCGGTGGTCATTATCCGCTGAAAAAGCGATTCCAGACGGGCAAACCGTGCCGGAAATCATAGTACTATTGATTTGGCTATCCCTTATATTTGCATCATTGAATTTTTTTAATCCCACACATACAGTATTAAAACATGGCACGTGTTGAAGTTGTGATGCCCAAAATGGGTGAATCCATCATGGAAGGAACCGTCATCGAGTGGACGAAGTCGGTCGGTGATACTATTGAACAAGACGAAACCCTTCTGGAAATTGCCACCGATAAGGTCGACTCAGAAGTGCCTTCTCCGGCCTCCGGTATTCTGGTGGAAATTCTGGCTGAAGTAAATGATACCATTGAAGTCGGCAATGTGATTGCCATTATTGAAACCGATGCTGCTGCAGCAGCCGATGCAGGCAGTGCCGCTGCTTCGGATGCCGCTGATGAAGCACCTGAACCGGCCGATGAGCCCGCCGAAGCGCCGGCGCCGCAAGCCGATGAAACTACGGTCGAAGAGGCCCCGGACGCGGTTCAGGGCGACACCCCGCCCCAACGCGAAGGCAGCGACGGACGATTCTACTCGCCCCTGGTGCGTTCCATCGCCAAAGAAGAAGGCGTCTCCATGGAAGAGCTGGAGTCTATAGAGGGCAGCGGCGCTCAGGGACGCGTCAACAAGCAGGACGTGCTGGACTTCATCGAGAAGAAAAAGTCGGGCAAGCCGGCTTCTGCACCGAAACTCAGCAAGCCCGTAGACCCGGCACCGGCCGCATCCGCCTCCAGTGGTGCTGCCAGCGCATCGGCCTCCTCCGGCGGCAATCCTATTTCAGCCGGTGAAATCAAGGTCAACTGGCCCAGCGACAATGTGGAAATCATCAAGATGGACCGCATGCGCAAGCTGATTGCCGACCACATGGTCAAATCCAAGCAGACCTCTGCCCACGTGACTACCTTCGCCGAAGCCGATGTAACCAACCTGGTCAACTTCCGCGAGAAGAACAAAGCCCGCTTCCAGAAAGAAAACGGGTTCAAGCTCACCTTCACCCCCTTCATCATTGAAGCTACCATTCAGGCCCTGCGCGAATATCCGCTGATGAACAGTTCGGTAGATGGTGAAAACATCGTACTCAAGCGCGACATCAACTACGGTATTGCCGTGGCGCTGGGCGAGTCGGGCAGCGGCGGCCTCATCGTTCCGGTTATCAAAAATGCCGGTGAAATGAACCTGCACGGACTGGCGCGCGCCACCAACGATCTGGCCCGCAAGGCCCGCAGCAAACAGCTTTCGCCTGACGACCTGGTGGGCGGCACCTTTACCCTGACCAACTACGGCTCGGTAGGGAATCTTATGGGAACCCCCATCATCAATCAGCCTCAGGTGGCCATTTTCGGAACCGGCGCCATCAAGAAACGACCGGTAGTTATGGAAACGGAAGTGGGCGATGTGATTGCGGTACGACATATGCTGTACCTGTCGATGAGCTACGATCACCGCATCATTGATGGTGCATTGGGTGGTGCGTTTGTACAGCGCGTGGTACAGTTGCTGGAAGCCTTTGATCCGAACCGCAGCGTATAATCACACAGGCTGCCCCCGCCGGGCAGCTATGGTATTGAGCACGGCATGGGGTTTCCGCCTCATGCCGTTTTTTATGAACAACGGATTGATCTATGCAAACGGTTCAAACCATCGCTGAGCTCAGGGCGGCACTGGAGCCGCATCGCCGGTCGGGTTCCCGTATCGGGCTGGTTCCCACCATGGGCGCCCTGCATGCGGGCCACCTCGCCCTCATCCACCAGGCCCGGTCGACCTGTGATGTGGTGGTTGCCACCATTTTTGTCAATCCCACGCAGTTTGGTCCCAACGAAGACCTCGACCGTTATCCACGTCCGCTGGAAACGGACCTGCAGGCCTGTGGCGATGCCGGCGTTGACCTGGTTTTTGTGCCCTCCAACAACGAGATGTATCCCCCGGGAGGCCGTTTTCTGAGCCTGGCCATCCATGAACTGACCGATCACCTGTGCGGCGCCACCCGTCCCGGGCATTTCAACGGGGTATTGCTGGTGGTCAACAAGCTTTTCAACATCATCCAGCCCACCGATGCCTGGTTCGGGCAGAAAGACATCCAGCAGCTGATTCTGCTGGAAACCATGGTGCGTGAGTTCAATATCCCGGTGCGCATCCACCGCGGGGAGACTGTTCGCGAGGATGACGGCCTTGCCCTCAGCTCCCGCAACCGCTATCTCACCGATGAGGAACGCAGCCGGGCCCCGCAGCTGAACGCTGAACTTCGTGGGCTGCAGTCCCTCATCCTCACCGGTGCCCTGCCCGATGAAGCGGCGCTGGCGCAGGCCCTGGCCGGGGTTGCATCGCGCCTGAGAGCAAATGGTTTCAGAATTGATTATCTTTCAGTTGTTGATGAACGGACTTTGCAACCCCGGGAACGCGTTGATCCGAGGCACCGTTACATTCTGGCGGCGGCTGCCTGGATGGGTAAAACCCGGCTTATTGACAACATCGTACTGCAATCTCCCGGCTGAAACAGGCCTTTCCGTGGGTGACTGAGTACCCGAAAGGGTTCATAAAACCGCCGTTCTGCTATCCCGTTACATTGTATATCCATCTTTTTTGACTCGCTTGCTGACGTATGACTATTGAAATGTTCAAATCGAAACTGCACATGGGCACCGTGACCGAGGCCGACCTCTACTACGAGGGGAGCATCACCATCGATCAGGATCTGCTGGACGCAGCGCACTTGTTCCCCTATGAAAAAGTGCAGGTTGTCAACGTCAACAACGGTTCCCGACTGGAAACCTATACCATTCCCGGTCCGCGCGGAAGTAAAGTCATCTGTCTGAACGGTCCGGCCGCACGGATGAATGCCGTGGGCGACCGTGTAATCATCATCTCCTACACCCAGCTGACTCCGGAAGAAGCCCGCGTACACAAGCCGCATATTGTGATTCTGAACAAAGACAACGAGCCGGTACGAACGGTATCAGAATCCGTCTACCGTGAGCAGTACGCAGAAGAAACGGGAATCAAATAGTCTTGAACAGTACCAGTTATTTCTCCAAAACCCTGCAGGGACTGGAACCGGTCCTTCAGCAGGAACTCACGGAACTGGGCGCCACCGACGTTCAGGCCCGCAAGCGTGGGGTCGCATTTCAGGCCGATGACCACACCCTGTACCGCATCCTCATGCATGCCCGCACAACGCTGCGCGTGCTCAAACCCCTCGCCTCGGCTGTGGTAGCCAATGAGCAGGAACTGTATGAGTTTGTGCGAGGTATTCAATGGCACGGTCCGCTTACCCTGAAAACCACCTTCGCCATCGACTGTGATACCTTCCATCAGGAGATGAACCACAATATTTTCCTGGCGCAAAAGTCGAAGGATGCCATTGTGGACCAGTTTCGGGAAAAATACGACCTGCGACCCAGCGTATCGCCCAAAGATCCGGATGTGCTGATCAACCTGCATGTAGGTCGCGACGGGACCGCAACGGTTTCGCTGGATGCCTCCGGAAAGTCATTGAATCAACGTGGCTACCGCGTGGCTACCGGACCCGCTCCTCTGAATGAGGTGCTGGCTGCGGGATTGCTCAGAATGTCGGGCTGGAATCCCGAAACCACCCTCATCGACCCGATGTGCGGTACCGGAACCTTCCTGATTGAAGGTGCTCTTATGGCCAAAAATAAGGCGCCCGGACTCCTGCACAATACCTTCGGAATTATGCGCTGGCCCGGATTCCGCAGCGTGCTCTGGCTTCAGGTGCAGAAGGAAGCCCGCGATGCTACCCGTAAGGATGTGGACTGGATTTTCGGCAGTGACCTCAACGATCGCGCCATCGATTCTACGATCAAGAATCTCAAACGTGCCCGATTGTCACAAAACGTGAAGGTGCGCGTGGGGAAGGTCGACCAGATTTATGTTCCCCACGACAACAAGGGCATGATTATCATGAACCCGCCGTATGGTGAGCGAATCGGCGATATGTCGTCGCTCAGGGCACTGTACCCGCGTATTGCCACCCACCTGAAAAAATACGCCCCCGGATACAAGGTGGTGGTATTCACCGGCGACAAAGCCTTTAAAGACAGTTTTGGTCTTACTCCGGAGCGTCAGGTAGATATGATCAACGGAACCATTCCGTGCGACTATCTGGAGTATCGAATTTTTTAACGGCGCTTACTTCAGCAGCAGCATTTTCCGCGTTAGCCGGGAAGTCGGTGTCTGCATGACCACCAGATACACCCCGCTGGCCAGCCTGCTGCCGTCAAAGGTGAATGCGTAGCGCCCCGGTGAGTCCAGCATTCCGCGGTGAAGCGTGGTAACCTGCCTGCCCAGCATATCATAGACCGCCAGGTCTGCCTCCATCGGCTGATTGATCTCCACCAGAATTTGTGTGGCCGGATTAAACGGATTCGGAAAGTTCCCCACCAGCTCCACCCGATCCGGAACATAGACCGGGCTCCGGGGTTCGTTGCTCAGCAAAACCACCTCCTGTGCCCGGGCCAAAGCGGCTTGCTGGCGAAGTTCATCTTCATTCATGCCAAAGAGATAGGCAAATCCAACGGTGATATTTTGGAGGTGCTCCAGGGTAAACGGACCGCTGGAAGTGACCATCGATATATCGGTGCTGTCGCGCGCGGTCATCCGGGTACCGGCCAGCATCGACCATCGTTTGTACTCCCGGGTAAAGCCCGGATCGCTGTCCCCGAAGTACACCCCGAAATTCAGGCTGTCTACCGGATCGTCCCAGGCGTTGTCAATGGCCAGTGCCGAGGCAACGTTGTTCAGGTGGGCGACGGTGACCAGCGGTTCCTCGCCGTTGTTGGTGTCATAGGCAATGAGCAGGCTGTCGGGTTCACTGAACCGGACGCTGTTTTGGGAAAAATTGGCGATGTCCCAGTCGGTGTAGGTGCCCACGTACAGGTTTTCGAAGGTCCGGCCCAGCGCATCCTGATTTTCCAGGGTGAAGAATACGAGGATGCCCTGATCGGGACCGCCGTCGGTCATGGCGTAGGTCTGCATAGACACCTCCAGCTTCGGCGCATCCGGATTGAAATCGGAGTTGAACAGGGCGCGACCCACCTGGGCGGTTCCGTCCGAATTATCGCCGAGTTCAAACGGATTCAGCGGCTTGAACTGCAGCGGAGCCGAGTCGGTCTCGCGCACGTTGTCTACCAGCCAGGTCTGATCGTCGGTATCATACATGACCATCAGGCCCGACTCGTACAGCACATTTCCCAGATCAAACACGGTGCCGTTTTCCTCAACCAGCGGCACAAATCCCACACCGGTGGTGGCATCGCCGCCAACCCCGTAGCCGATACCCCCGTTACTGGAAAAGCTCATGCGAACCCGGTTGGCATCGTGGGTGTCAACGTACAGATTTTGATATTCCACATGCAGGAAATCGTCATAGCCGGTAGCGGCATCCTGTAATCGGATTACAAAGCCCGGGTTTTCGCGCGGGTCGATGTCGTCCGGAATGCGCAGGGGGATGTCGAAGCTGAGGGTATCGCCCGGGGCCACGGCGCCGATGGATCCGCCCGGGGTGCTGAGATCGCCTCCGCCCGTAACCGTTTCAATTTGCCAGGTCAGGGCCGTTGCGGTCTCGCCGGTATTGGTCAGGCGGATGCGTATGGTACCGTCTTCGTTGAGCAGCAGTCGCTGACCATCCTGATTCTCGAAGGCAGCGTCTACCAGTCGGACCGCCGGAAGGGGTTCACTGATGGCCTTTTCTGCATCCAGCAGACCGCCGCCCAGCATCCAGGTCAGGGAGGGATTGGCATTGTAGATGGAGGGATTGGCTGTACTGCGGAGCTGCCCCTGAATACGCTGGGGCGACCAATCGGGATGGGCATGACGGATGAGCGCGGCAACGCCGGCCACGATGGGCGAAGCCATGGAGGTTCCGGTATTCAGCGCATAGGAGCTGTCCGGGATGGTGCCCAAAATGCTCCGGCCTGTGGCACCCACATCAATACCAAAGTTGTAGGTGCTGAAATTCGAGACGGTTCCGGTGTTCTGCTCCACCGAGGCCACGGCTACGGCGTTGGTGTAGGATGCGGGGTAGAACAGGCCGAACTGCCGGGTGTTTCCCGCCGCGGCTACCACCAGGGAGCCCAGGGAGGTAGCAAAATCCACCACATCGCGACCAAACTGGGAGTTGAAGGAGGTGCCGAAGCTGGCGTTGATTACATCGGCTCCATTCACGGCGGCATAGAGAATGCCCTCGAATCCGAACCCGATGGCGCGGGGTTCGTCGGCCGTGCCACCGGCTTTCACAGCCATGTAGCGACTATGGTAGCCGCTGGCGGCAATTCCGATGCCGTTGTTGGTTGCAGCCGCAGCGATGCCGGCCACATGGGTACCGTGGCTGGAGAAATTGGCACGGGGATCGCCATTCTGGACGGGATTGAAAATCGGTCCGCTGTCCCAGAAATTCCAGCCGATGGTATCGTTTTCTACAGCGGCGAAGATGCCCGGAAACAGCTCCTTTGCCCGACCGGGTTGCGGGTTGCGCCACAGATTGGCAGATAGGTCGGGATGCAGGTAGTCGACCCCGGAGTCAACGATGGCGATGACGATGGAGGTGTCTGAGGTGGAGGTTTCCCACGCCTGAGGAATACGCTGGTAGCTGAAATAATTCTGGCCGGTGTCGCCGAAGCGGGGATCGTTGGGGGTAGTGTCAAGCGTCCCGGGAGTATGGTTTGAGGTGGGCGCGAATCCCGCAGGGTAAACGGTTAACGGGGTTGGGTCAACGGAAGAATATTCACGTTTTGTGAACATAGAATTCTCTGTGCCGGTCATGAAAAGTTCACGTTCTGTGAATATTTCGTCTGTGCTTCCGGGGGCAACTTGTTCACGAAACGTGAACAAGTGTGGGTTGTTTTGGGAAGCTGTATGTTCACATTTTGTGAATAGACGAACCCCTGCGTGCCCGGCGGAAAGTTCACGTTTTGTGAACATGGACGAGGGAGCCTGAACGTGCCCGGGCAGGTCGGTGGTTTCCATAATGACACGGGGTTCGGCGTAGGCAACACCGGGGATTTCCGTGATTTTACGGGCTGCAATGAGGGGGTCGATGGACGGGTTGATGGATACGATGTAGGTCCGGGTGAGGTCGTCAGGAAGAGCACGGGTGTACCCGGAACGGGAATCGGAGCTGGTGGCGGGGAATCGGCTGAGCCGCGTGTCAGTCTGGAGTTCGCGCAGGGCTTCCGGGCTCATTACAGGAAGGAGCTCGGTGCCGCCCATGGCCTGAAGGGTCGCATAGAGCTGGGCGTGCGTGGCCGGTCCCGGTGAACCGGCCGGCCCGGAGGTGCCGGTCGACTTGAGCGCCGTGTTGCCGGAGTGCAGTTTAAGGATCAGCTGCCCGGGAATAAATCGGGGGGTGGTGGCGGACTGACCCGCATTGCGTCTGGGCATTTCGCCGGGACGGTCAGAGAAACCTCCATTGTGGGCCATTTGCACCGGTCCCGCCGGGGGTAGTGAACCGGATGCATGTAAACCTGCGTCGCCGGTCGGCAGTGTGCCAGGGCTTCCGTACAAACCTGCTTCGCCGGCCGGGAACCCGCCAATGCCGACTGCATACGGGTACAACACGGACGTAGCTCCTGAAGGACGGGCGCCGGCTTCCGGAAGGCCGGCCGTGAGCAACGTGAACATAATCCCGACAGTCCAAAACCAGTTGCCTGATGGCCTGAAACCCGATTCGGCCGGATAAACCGCCCCGGATGAAACACGGGAGCATGGGGTGAGGATGTTCATAGCATAAAGAAATCGAAAAGTTAATCGGAAGCAACTTTAGGAATCGCGCGGGAATTGTCTATTTTTTGAGGAACCAACCGCGCGGGACCTTGTTCCGCATAAGCATAGCGAAAAATAGCAGTTATTCTATCGTGATACACCCGCAATCAGCGTCAACACCTAGCTCCACCAACCAAAAACGACGTATTGCCGCGATTGATATCGGAACCAACTCTTTTCACGCGGTGATTGTGGATATCCGGCCCGATGGAACCTATGACACTATTGACGCCCTGAAAGAAATGGTCACCCTGGGCAGAGACGGCCTTGGGAAAAACCTTTCCGAAGAAGCCATGCTGCGCGGACTGGAGGCCCTGCAGAAAATCAAAACCCTGTGCGACTCCTACCGGGTGGAGCAGATTCTGGCCTATGCTACCTCGGCCATCCGCGAAGCCGCCAACGGAGGGGAGTTTATCCAGCGTGCCATCGATGAGGTGCAGATCAAGATCCGTGCCATTCCCGGCACCACCGAGGCCGAACTGATCGGGTTTGCCGTGCAGCACGCCCTCAGCCTGAACGGGGAGATGGCGCTGATTATGGACATCGGCGGGGGGAGTACGGAGTTTATCATTGCCGACCATATCCGCCTGTATTTTCTGGATTCCCGCAAGACCGGCGTGGCGCGGATGTCGGCCGACTATGTCAAAGAAGATCCGATTTCCAAGGCCTCGGTTAAGAAGCTGGAGGCGGTGTACACCGGGGAACTCGTGAAGGTGGATGCGGCGGTGAAGGAACGTGGGGTGACCATGCTGGTGGGCAGCTCGGGAACCATGCAGAACATCGCGGCGATGATTGCCGCCGAACGTCTGGTCGCCGGCAGCAACGGGACGGCCGGAACGGGGGTAGCGGTTATGCTGAATGAATTTGAGTATACCCGACAGGAATTCACGGCATTTTATCGCAAGTTCCTGAAAATGGATCACAAACAACGGCTTGTGGTGCCCGGTCTGGACGCCAAACGGGTGGATTTCATTGTGGCCGGACTCGTGCAGGTGCACACCGTACTGACCCGGTATAAAATCGACCGGATTAAAACATCTACCGAAGCGATGCGGGAGGGGATTATTCTGCGCTATATCAAACGGGAAATGCAGGACCTCCGTCTTCTGGAGGTGTATCCGGACACCCGCACCCGCAGTGTGTATGAGCTGCTGCGTAAATGCAGCTGGCATGAAGACCATTCCACGCAGGTCACCCGACTGGCTCTGCGGATTTTCGAAGATACGCGGTCGGTGCATGGCCTGGGCGACCACGACCGGCAACTGCTGGAGTTTGCCTCGCTCATGCATGATATCGGCTATCATATCTCCCACAAAAAACACCACAAGCATGCGTTGTACCTGATTCAGAATGCCGATCTGAAGGGGTTTACCCAGGAGGAAATTGAAATCATGGCGCATGTGGCGCGGTATCACCGCCGCTCGGTGCCCAAAGCCGGGCATGCGTTGTTTCAGGCCCTGACCCGCGAGCAGAAGTCGACCGTCCGGTCGCTGGCGGGTATCCTGCGCGTGGCCGACGGGCTGGATCGCTCCCACTACCAGAATGTGCAGGATATCCGTACCGTGGTGCGCAAAAGCGTGGTCGAAATCCAGATCCGAACCCAGGGCGATCCGGAGCTGGAGATCTGGGGGGCGATGCGCAAACGGGAGCTCTTCGAGAAACTGATGCATCGCAAGCTGCAGATTGTCCGCATGCCGGGATAGCGTGTGCCCGCCAACGCCGGCGCCGTCCGGTTTTTCACCGCGGGATTTCATGCATTAACAGCCCGCCAACGCCGGCAATCCACCTGTGTCTGTACCTTCCTTGGCCGTTCGGCATCTGTTGCGCCGCAGTAGGTACCCTGTGTCAAATAATGTTGCCGCGGTCTCCCGCCGTTGTTGCCCACCGCATATTTCAGTACTTTGCCTTTTCTTCCGATACTCCGGTCGTGCCCGCTTTGGCTGCGGTCATCCATCCGGTCGTCTTTCCGCTTACCATAACATAGATGTACATGATACGAACTCGATTTACTACCATTGCTTCCGTGGCCCTCACCCTCGTTATGCTGATTTCGATGCAGCCCGCCGTACAGGCTCAGACTGCAGCCACCGCCCGGGCCTCCGTGCAAACCGCCTCAGGGGTACAGTCGCCGGCCGAGTTTCTGGGCTATGAGCTGGGCGAGCGTTTCACGTTTCACCACCGGATGGTGGCGTATTTTGAGCACGTAGCAGCCAACAGCGACTACATCGCCCTGGAGCATTACGGTACCAGTACCGAAGGCCGGCCGCTTATGGTGGTCTACATTTCCGCACCGGAGAATCTGAACCGACTGGAAGACATCCGCGTGAATAACCTGCGTCGTACGGGACTGGCCGAGGGGGACCCGGATCCGGCCGACCAGACCGCCATTTTGTGGATGAGTTACAACATTCACGGGAATGAGGCCGCCAGTATTGAGGGCTCCATGCAAACCGTGTACGAACTGGCCAATCCCGCCAATCGCGACACCAAGCCCTGGCTGGAAAACACCCTCGTAATCATGGATCCTTCGCTGAATCCGGACGGGACGGAGCGCTACGCTGTGTGGTTCAATCAGGTGGTAGGCCGGCATTTTGATCCCCATCCCCTGTCCCGCGAGCATCGTGAGCCATCGCCCAACGGTCGGTTGAATCACTATCACTTTGACATGAACCGCGACTGGGCCTGGCAGACCCAGCGGGAATCCCAGCTGCGCAACGCTATTTATCAGCGCTGGCTTCCGCATGTACACGCCGATTTTCATGAAATGGGTGGCTACCGCTACTTCTTTGCCCCGGCTGCCAATCCGTTTCACACCAGCATAACCGACTGGCAGAAGGAATTTCAGACCACCATCGGCGAGAATCATGCCCGTCATTTCGATGCGGTCAACCATCTGTATTATACCGGCGAGGTGTTTGATCTGTTTTATCCCAGCTACGGTGACACCTGGCCTACCTTTCAGGGCGCCATCGGGATGACCTACGAGCAGGGCGGAAGCTGGGGTGCCGGTCTGGCCGTGACTACACCGGAAGACCACCTGCACACCCTGGAACACCGTCTGGGCAACCAGCACCGCGTGGGGATGTCGACCGTGGAGGTTGTATCTCGTAACCACGACCGTGTTGCCGCCGAGTTTCAGCGCTATTTTGATACCTCCCGCAACGATCCCCAGACCACCTACAAAACCTATATCCTTCGCCACGATGGAAACCGGGATAACCTGCGTGCCATGCTGGAGCTTCTGGAAGCCCAGCAGGTTCAGTTCGGTACCGCGCCCGCCCGCAGGAACCTGCGTGCGTTTAACTATCAGACCGGTGCCACCGAGGCGATCAGCACCACCGGCGAGGATATCATCGTGAGCATGTATCAGCCGAAGTCCGTGCTGGCCAATGTGCTGCTGGAACCGCGAACCACGGTGGTCGACTCCCTGACCTATGATATCACGGCCTGGTCGCTGCCCTATGTGTACGGCGTTACCGCGTTTGCCACCACCGAGCGACTCAATCCGGAAGGCGATGCCGATGCGGTGCTGAATACTGCCCCGCAGCAGGCCGTAACTGACCCGGTTTACGCCTACATTTTCCCCTGGCAGAGCTTTGAGGATGCCCGGTTCCTGGCCCGCCTCCATCGTGAGGAATTTCGTGTACGCCTGACCTCCGAGCCGATGCAGGTAGGTGCCAGCGATGTACCCCGTGGATCCATCGTCATTACCCGCCACAACAACGATCACATCGATGGGTTCGATGACGCCGTACAGGCGCTCTCAGCAGAATATGGGCGCACGCCCATTGCCACCGGCACGGGACTGAATCCGGCCAGCATCGATGTAAGCTCGGAGAGCGTGGCGTTTGCCAGAGCGCCGCGTGTGGTCATGTTCACCGGCGAGGACGTATCGGGCATGAACATGGGTGAGGTCTGGCACTTTTTCGACTGGCAGCTGGAATACCCGATTACCCTGGTGGATATGGACCGGGTCGGGCAGCTGAACTTCTTCGATTTTGACGTGATGGTACTGCCGGCGGGTCGGTATAACAGTCTGCTAACCGGCACGACAGGCGACCGCGTATCCGATTGGCTCTCACGAGGGGGGCGCTTGATTGTGCTGGAGAATGTGATAACCCAGATTGGCAGCCTGCGCGGCGTCGATGTTCCGGAGGCGAAATCGCCGGATGAGGAGGAGGTAGATGCGATGGACGACCGTCTGCGGGTATTTGGCGATCGTCGTCGGGAGGGGATGAGCAGTTCGCTGGCGGGCGGTATTTTCCGTACCCACATCGATGTAACCCACCCGCTGGGTTTTGGGATGCCCGAGACCTATTTCTCACTTAAGCGCCGCACCGATGCGTTTGAATATTTGAACAGAGGCTGGAATGTAGGACATATTCCGGCGGATGGTTTCACCAGCGGGTTCGTGGGTTACAAGGTGAAACCTGTGGTGGAAGAGTCGCTCAACTTCGGGGTGATCAATGTAGGTCGCGGACAGGTGATTCTGATGGTTGACAATCCGTTGTTCCGGGGATTCTGGTACAGTGGCAGGTTGCTGTTCAGCAACGCCGTGCTGCAGAATATGTAATGAATCAAACGGGAGATAAGCAACGATAAACGTATGCTGCAGCGCACGCTTTTAATCATTACATGTACTATACAGCGTACATGTAGTGGCTAACCGTGTGCTTTGTGGTATACGGTAGGGTTTTGTGATGCAAGTTTGTTGCGTTTGGGTTATATTTAATCCAAAATTATCCAGTCAAACGCATGCCCGTGTCACCTACTGTAACTACTGCCGTTATTCTCGCTGCCGGAACAGGCAGTCGACTTCAGCCCTATACCCACAACCTGCCCAAGTGCCTGGTTGAGGTCCTGGGAAAACCGATTCTGGGCCACATGCTGGATACGCTTGAGGCCGTTGGCTTCCGTGAGGTGGTCATTGTCACCGGGTTTAAAGCCGAGCGTGTAGAAACCTACCTGAAGGGTCGCACTTCGGGTATGCGCATAACGACCGTACACAATGCCCGTTATGCCACCACCAACAATATCTATTCGCTATGGCTGGCTGAGCCGCATCTGAAAGACGGATTCGCACTGATTGAATCCGACATTGTGCTGGATGGCTCGGTGATGCAGCAGTTTCTGGTTGAAAACCGCATCGCCCTGGAACGTTTTGATCCTTCCCGACACAACGGAACCACCGCAGAGGTCTGCTGCGATGGGTATCTGTGCGACCTCCACATCAAAAAAGAGCCGCCATCGCATAAAAAGCTCTACAAAACGGTGAATATTTACTCTTTTTGTGCGCAAAGCAAAACCAATCTCCTGCAGCGCATCCACCGGCGAATTGAACAGCAGGATACGGCGGTATTTTACGAACTGGCCATCAAAGACTTGCTGGACGAGCAACAGATCCGGTTGAAAATGGTGGATTTTTCTGACCACTGGTGGGATGAAATCGACACACCGGCCGATTTGCTGCGGGCGGAAGAAAACGGCAGGCCGTATTTAGCATTGTCGTCGACCCTGCTGTGCGGGTGAGTCGGCGTACCCCATATCTGCTGCAATGGGCCTATGGAGCCGTATCCATATTTTTCCACCTCTTCTACCGAAAGCAGCCCGGTCTTGTGGTGCTGACCGCTTTTCACGGCGACGGGTACCGGGGCAATACCCGCGTATTGTTTGAGTCGCTTCTGGAACATCCCACCCTCAAGGCGGTATGGCTGAGTAGGAGTCCTGCCCTCGTAAAGCGGTTATCGGAGCGTTTCGGCAAAGCTGTGGTATGCCGAACTCACTCCCTGGCCGGACTCAAAATGATTGCGAGGGCCGATGTCATCCTGTTGACCCACGGTACCAGCGACTATCCGTTTATCTTCCTGCCCCGACGTGCCTTGATCATCCAGACCTACCACGGCCTGCCCACCAAGCGCGGGGAGTATCTTCGTCCGGCATCCGAAAACCCCCCGGGATTCCTTCATCGGGCTATCCTTCGCTACCGTTTTAAACCCATCGACGTATTCCTGTCCAGCTCTCCGGCTGTATCGGAGCTTTTTGCCCGCCGGTTTAATCTTGAACCCACTCAACTGGCCGAAACCGGATTCCCGGCCTACGATCAACTGTTGGGGTCGGAGCAGCAGCCATTACCCGAAGTCCTGCAGACCAACGGTATAGCAATCCGCAAGGTCATTCTGTACGCACCAACGTACCGAAGGCGCGCCCGCACACGATGGTTTCCCTTTCCTGATCAGGACATTGATGCCATAGCGGCTATGCTGGAACGCGAGCAGGCCTTGCTTTGCCTCCGGCCCCATCCCAACGACCGGTTTTCGCTGCAGCGCTTCACCCGCGTGAGCAACCGGATTATGGATGCTGGTCAGCACGCCGTAGAAGAGGTGTTCCAGCTCCTGCCATCGGTTGACTGCATCATAACCGACTATAGCAGCATTTATCTGGAGGGGTTGTTGCGGGATATTCCTGTTGTGTTTTTGCCCTACGATGCCGCCACCTATGAACGGGGACATGCATTTCCGCCGGTGGAGGTTCGTCCGGGTCCTGAGCCGTCTACCCAGGCTGATTTTCTGCAAGACGTTAAAAACGCGCTGCATCGTAAAGACGGTTTCGATGAAGAACGTAAACGGGTGAGGGAGCTGTTTTTCAGCATGCAGGACGGCCGGGCTACCCGTAATGTGGTGGCGTTGCTGGAGGCCGGCTGTGGCGGCAAGCCGGGATGCACAATGCGTTGAAGCGGCATACCACAAAGCACTTGTACAAAGAGGTATATAGGCTCAGTTGTTCGTTTTGAGGCGAGTCCCTGATGCAGGTACGAAGTTGGATTCTGCTGTATAATTTCAGGCTGTTGTACTATACCTGGAATAGGTATAGGTAAACTCCTGAACTGACACGTACAGTAAAAATGCCGTTTTTGTCGAAAAAAAATTAACATGTTGCAATCACGTCATGCGTACGGGCTGGTCACCGCCCACGACGGGCGCATCTTCGCCCAAAGCTCGCGCCACCTGTACGCCTTCGCCCCATGGGGCCACACCCAGCCCTTTCTTTTGTAAAGCTTCTGATGAAAACCTTCTTTTACACGAAGTGTTGCTTTTGGCATAGTAGTATAGGTTTATAATGTCTAATTAACACAACCGTTATCAATACAGAAAACCCAGAAGCCACAGCGGGATGACATTACCATAGCCATGTTCAATGCCATCACGAATAACTAAACTGTGATCCACTTCCGACAACTGTTTCCCTGATTTGCCTGCACCGCCCACCTCCACCGTCCAGTGTTCGTTTACAAGGACATCCCCAGCTTTAGGATATCGTAACTGGAGGCCTGCACCGGCAAGTTGAGAAATTGCCCAGGTTTCCCGGAGGTTACCGGTGTCGGGATTCCCCTCTCCAAGCAGATGGATGAGGTTGGTGTTGTGGAGGTAGAGCTTATCGGGTTTATTCAGGAAGCTCAGGCCTCGGGTATTGGCGTGCAACGAGCGCAGTAGTTGTGCCCGCTCAAGAATATGCAGCAATTCCAGCAGTCTTGACCGACTAACGTCCAATATTCGGGCCAGTTTGGCAATATTGGGCGTAAATGGAACCGATTTCGAAATTACACTGAGCAGTTTTTTGAGCTGCGTTCTTGTTGACAGGGTTACGGGTATAACGTCAGGCAGATCATAATCGATGAGAAGGTTGATGAGTTGATTAAGTCGCCGGGGGTAGTCAAGCTCACCCTCCATGAAAAAAGGATAGGCACCGATTTGGTGATACTCTTTAAGCTTTGCAAGTGGATACGATATATGGGCAACCAGATCATGGCTCAGTGAGGCGTGTTGAACGATGAGGTCATCCCACGATATGGGCGATAGATTTAAACCGTATTTAAGGTTTAAAAATTCACGTAGTGAAAGTTCGTGTAATTGATAATTCAAAACCCTTCTACCCAGATCGGGTAGCGCATCTTGTAGAGCGAGCATGGATGACCCAGACAGAACAATGTTAAGATCGGGGTTGAAATCGTATATGTTTTTAACAGCTTGTTGCCAGTCAGGGTATTTGTGAACTTCATCGATGAATAGGTATTTACCGCCGAATCTGACAAAATTCGTGGCCGTTTCAATGAGGGAATGCTCTCTGAAATATAGGTCGTCAAGGCTGACATACAAGGATTGATCGACCGGCAAGGAGGCATGTACTATGCGTTGGAGCATTAAGGTTGATTTACCCGTTCCACGGGCGCCTTGAATGCTGATTGCCCGGGCCTCCCAGTTCACGCTATTGTATAAACCCCGGATAAACTCCGTGTTGACGGTTGTTAAAAGACGTCGGTATTTGTCGACCAGTTCATCCATATCGTTGTAGTGTTTGTTCGGGTGCACACATTCGAGGGAGCTGCTTTCGTGAAATCTGAATGGTTTCAGTCAAGGATGCAGGGCGTTGATTAAGATGTGTATTATATATAATACGATTTTTCGAATAAAGTGTACTATACAAAATACGAATTACGCATTAATGTGTACTATGTAGAAAACGATAGAGTATGTATCAGGTCGCCTGGCAAATGGCGTTTGCTACGCTCGCTCGTTATGGCGTTGGTTATCCGCGAGCTTCGTAGTAGTGTTCACCGTAAGCAGACGCACTGGCCTTGGCTACTTTCGTTTACCGCTTACCGTTTGCAGGCGTAAGGCCTTGGCTATGCTTGTTGTTTGTTTGCAAGCGCGATGGCATTCGCTACCCGCTCCCCGTCCAGCGCGGCCGAAACGATGCCCCCGGCGTAGCCCGCACCCTCCCCACACGGATACAGTCCGCTGATCTGAACATGTTGCAGGCTCTCGGGGTCACGCGGAATCCGCACCGGCGATGAAGTCCGCGATTCCGGCGCATGCACCACGCCTTCATTGGTCACAAATCCTTTCATCGACTTCCCGAACTGCCGGAACCCGCCCTGCAGCGCCCGATGGATGAAGTCCGGCAACACCTCGCCCAGCTCCACCGGGGTAATGCCCGGCGCATAGGAGGTCTTGGGCAGTGATGCCGATACCTTCCCGTTCAGAAAATCACTAAGTCGCTGCGCCGGAGCCGTCTGCGTTTGCCCACCCATCTCCCAGGCCCGCTGCTCCACCGCCTTCTGAAAATACATTGCCGCCAGCGGACCATGCTGCGCATACCCCTTGAAATCCTCAGGACGCAGCTCCACAACAATACCCGAATTCGCCGTGGACCGCGCCCTCCTCGACGACGACCATCCGTTCGTCACCACCTCGCCCGGACTCGTAGCACACGGGGCAATCACCCCGCCCGGACACATACAAAAACTGTACACGCCCCGTCCGCCCACCTGTTTTACAATGCTGTACGCGGATGCCGGCAGGTACGGACCGCGCCCGCTAATGCCGCACGAGTACTGAATCTGGTCGATCAGCGCCTGAGGATGCTCCACCCGCACCCCGATGGCCAGGGGTTTCAGCTCGATGTGCATCTGCTGTCGATGCAGCTGCTCGAAGATATCCCTCGCCGAATGTCCGGTCGCCAGAATCACCTGATTGCTCCGGTGGATGCCGCCATCCTGCACGCGCACGCCCTTCATCGCGCTCCCCTCCACCAGAAACTCCGTCACTCTCGTGTTGAAATGCACCTCCCCGCCGTGGGCGAGAATACATTCACGCATATTCGCAATGATGCCGGGCAACTTATTCGTGCCGATATGGGGATGCGCCTCCACGAGAATGTCGTTCACGGCCCCGAAACCCACCAGCAGCTCGAGAATGCGCTGCACATTACCCCGTTTGGTAGCCCGGGTGTACAGCTTGCCGTCGGAGTAGGTACCTGCGCCCCCCTCGCCGAAGCAGTAGTTCGAGTCCTCGTTAACGATATGGTTTACGTTGATGGCTTTCAGGTCCTGAATGCGGGCTTTTACATCCTTGCCCCGCTCCAGAATCACGGGTTTGAGTCCGAGCTCGAGCACGCGCAACGCCGCGAAGAGTCCGGCCGGACCGGCGCCGATAATGAGCACTTCCGGCTGGCCGGTAACGTTGGGGTAGTCGGGCAGTTGAACCGATTGGGGCGCATAGGCTTCGTTCACATACACATCCACCTTCAGATTCACGCGCACCTGTCGGCTTCGGGCATCGATCGAGCGACGAAGCACCTCCACATGGGTGATTTCGTCGGGCGGGAGGTTGCCTTTGCGGGCCACAGCTTCGCGCAGCAGGTGGGGTTCGCCGGCGGTTTCGGGAGAGACAACAAGTTGGAGGGTTACAGGCATGAAAATGAAGGTAATGCGCGGATGCAGACCCATGAACGAAGGCCCACGGGCCAACAGTCACCGGTAATCGGTAATCGGTATTCGGTATTCGCTAATCGCTAATCGCTGTTCAAACAGGCCCTAAAAGTACAACACTTTTCGCGGTAAGATTAAGAGAATTCAAAGAGTATGTATTGTGCCTGATCACCGCGTTATGACGGCCCCATATCTTCCTCACAAAACTCCTTGCATAACAATGTATGTATCCCTTTTCTGTCATCGGACTGGAGACTTCCAAGTTTCTTTAGAACGATAGCTGCATCCACAGTTGCAATTTTATACCGCACCATGGAGGGCCTAGGCAGACCGGATTGTTGCCAGGTCGTAATCCGATAATCATTTTTTTCTAACTCAGACGGAATTTTACTGGTTATGAAAAGAATCAGATAATACGGATGTGCACCAATACTGCCTGTTCCAATTATGAGTGCGGGTCTCTTTTTGGTTGATTTCAGGTCGCTGAATGGAAATGAAACCAAAACGATATCCCATTTTCTATAGGTCGTCATAAATGGAATCTTCTTCATTTGACCACTCATCAAACGCTGTTTCGGACGCTTTCATCATGATCTTTAATTGATCACTCTGATCATTACTTTCAACAAAATTGTTTACATATTCAACGATTAAGTCCTCAACGATACTGCTCATACTCTTTCCTTGAATAGACGCAATAGTTTTAAGTTGCTTGCGTTTTTTTTCGTCAATCCGGATGCTCATAACACTCATAATGGCCTCTTCAGTTGTGTTTAGTTAGCCTGATTAAAAGATACAATTTAAAGGTCTACAATCCTACAATCCTACAATCTTCGATACCCATATTGTGCCGGAAGGTGGGTCTCTCCGGCCCGACCGATGGCATCGTTTTACCCGCTTCGTTTATTGCTTCTGCTATGTTCAATTTTTTAACGATATTGGGTTTATGAGTGTAAAGGATAGCCCAAAACCAGACAGCGATCAGCCGTCTCAGCCACCCTCGCCGGTGGGTGACGGGTCGATGGGTGCGTCGGATGTGCCTGCGATGTCCGGTGTGGCTTCCGGTATGCCGGTCGATGGACTTGCATCCGAGCCTGGCTCCGGGCCCGCGACCGCTACTGCATCCGCCAAAGACACGGAGTCTGCGTCCGCTTCTGCGCATACGCCCAATCCGGGTACCGCCCCCGCGCCCGACTCCACGGCTGCAACCAAGCCCGAAACCAGCCCGGCCCCCGATCCCGAACCCGCCCCGGACTTCCCCGGTCCGCGCGCCGCAAAAAACTACGATGCCATCATCGTGGGCAGCGGTCCGAACGGCCTGGCCGCCGCGGTCCGACTCGCCCTGGAAGGGCTCACCGTTCTCGTTTTGGAAGCCGAGGCTACCATCGGCGGCGGAACCCGCACCAAAGAGCTCATCCAGCCGGGGTATCTGCACGATGTCTGCTCGGCCGTGCACCCGTTGGGGATTTCATCGCCCTTTTTTCGTCGGCTCCCCCTCCACCAGCACGGACTTCAGTGGCTGCATCCCGACCTGCCCGTTGCCCATGCGCTGGATCGTGGCGAGGTGGCCTTCCTGCATCGCGACCTGCAGGTGACGGTGGAGGCGATGGGCGATGACGGTCAGGCTTACTACAACCTGGTTCATCAGCTGGTCGACAACTGGGGACAATTCACCATCGACGGCCTCGCGCCTCTGGGCATACCGCAAGACCCCGCCCTGCTCACCTCCTTCGGTCTGAACGCTATACAGTCGGCCAGGAGCATTGCCCGCCGATTCAAAAACGATGACACCCGGGCGTTGTTCGCGGGCATCGCTGCCCACGGCATCCAGAACCTCGACCGGCCCCTTACCGCCGCCATCGGCATTGTGCTCAGCGCGGCGGCCCACGCCAGCGGGTGGCCCGTAGCCAAGGGCGGGTCGCAGGCCATCACCAACGCCCTGGCCTCCTACCTGCGCAGCCTCGGCGGCGACATCCGCACGGGCTTTCGCCTGGAAAAACTCTCCCAGCTGCCCCCCACACAAGCGGTGCTGTTCGACCTCACCCCCCGGCAGGTTGAACAGATCATGGGCGAGCGGCTGCCCATGTACTACCGCAAAAGGCTTCTGAAATTCCGCTACGGATGGGGTTCCTACAAAATGGACTTCCTGCTCAACGGACCGGTTCCCTGGCGCAACGAGGTGCTGCAAAAAGCCGGAACCGTGCATCTGGGCGGTACGTTTGAAGAAATTGCCGCCGCCGAAAAAGTGGTAAGTATGGGTCGGATTCCCCAAAAACCCTACGTCCTGGTGGCGCAGCCCGGCGCTGCCGACCCCTCCCGCTCGCCCGATGAAAAACAGGTGTTGTGGGCGTACTGTCATGTACCTCACGGCTCCACCGTCAATATGCGCAGGGCTATTGTCAACCAGATCGAGCGTTTCGCGCCCGGATTCCGCAACCGCATCATTGAAGACCGGGGGATGAACACCAAAGCGCTGGAAAAATACAATGCGAACTACATCGGCGGGGACATCAACGGCGGCGTGCAGGACTGGCGACAGTTTTTTAGTCGGCCCGTGAGCGCGTTTTCGCCCTACACCATTCCGGTGGATGGGTATTATTTCTGCTCTTCGTCCACCCCGCCCGGCGGAGGTGTTCACGGGATGTGTGGCTTTTACGCGGCGGAGTCGGCCCTGCGGCGCACCTTCCGCACCCCCTCCGCCAACTGGAAATTCAGCCTGAAGATGGAGTAATGGCGGGCCAGATCTGCCCCTGCTACCGGATGGAACAAGCAATCGCGTTGCTGAAAAACAACAGTGGAAATATTATGGAGGTCGCCTATGCCGTCGGTTTTAACAGCCTCTCCTATTTCAGTCAGGTATTTAAAGAACACGTTGGAAGATCGCCTTCAGAATTTTCGGTGTGGATCTTGCGCAATCAGGACGCTGGTGCAGCACACGGGGACGAGTAAAGAAAGCCGGAAATTTATCAATGGTCTGTCGCAGCGAGTGGATAACTGCAGGATGGATGACAATCCGTAAAATGGTATGGCGTTCCTCCACAAGACAGCCACATCTGTACAGCAAGGTAACTTTGGTACCGCCATGCTGAACGTACTTTGTTGTACTACGCAGAATTTCATAGCGGGTCTATCCCCATGTGTATGGGGGCACCCTCCTGAGCAATCTTGATGTACTCAGGATTCAGGGTCTATCCCCATGTGTATGGGGGCACCGTAATTAATGTCCTCAGCATCGAGGAAGATAGGGGTCTATCCCCATGTGTATGGGGGCACCTATTTCTCACAGGATTATTGATGAATTTGAGCGTTGGTCTATCCCCATGTGTATGGGGGCACCATTACTTCTTCAGGAAATGGATGATTGGAAGCGGGTCTATCCCCATGTGTATGGGGGCACCGTATGGCCATTAGTATCGCTTGTATCGAAGCAGGGTCTATCCCCATGTGTATGGGGGCACCTAGGCAAGGCCAAACGTCCTTCGATAACAACCGGGTCTATCCCCATGTGTATGGGGGCACCCCGCTTGCATTTTTGCCTCCTTATGTGAAATTGGGTCTATCCCCATGTGTATGGGGGCACCTCAGCGACGAGGAAGTCATCGTCAGCCAGCGCGGGTCTATCCCCATGTGTATGGGGGCACCCACTTTCAGACAAATCAAATTTTGGCAATGCGGGGTCTATCCCCATGTGTATGGGGGCACCTACAGCGGTTCGTTTCGGCTTAGTCCAATTTTGGGTCTATCCCCATGTGTATGGGGGCACCTGAAGATGATTGCGTGGTAGTGTGGGCGGTCGGGGTCTATCCCCATGTGTATGGGGGCACCCGTACCTGTCCATTCCAGATTGTCGTCAACGTAGGTCTATCCCCATGTGTATGGGGGCACCTTTCTCCCAGGCACGACGACGAAGTTTGATAAGGGTCTATCCCCATGTGTATGGGGGCACCGTCCAGGTAGAGCTCGCCTACTTTTACCTCTTGGGTCTATCCCCATGTGTATGGGGGCACCAACGACTCGGAATCAAAGACCCATTAGAATATAGGTCTATCCCCATGTGTATGGGGGCACCACAATGCGCTTAACAATTTGCCCACCCGCACCGGGTCTATCCCCATGTGTATGGGGGCACCAATATCAAGGCACATCATCCAAAAAGGCTATTGGGTCTATCCCCATGTGTATGGGGGCACCGTTGAACCGATTTTCAAGTTTCTCCAATCGCTGGGTCTATCCCCATGTGTATGGGGGCACCGGTTGGGGTATGGGTTGGCTCATGGTGGTTAGGGGTCTATCCCCATGTGTATGGGGGCACCTGGGAAAAAGACTATTTCACATCAGCACTACCGGGTCTATCCCCATGTGTATGGGGGCACCTGGGCGATTACACGGGGTTTATTAACATCCGGGGGTCTATCCCCATGTGTATGGGGGCACCTTTTTCCGTATGTCATCGCGCCCTTTCCGGGAGGGTCTATCCCCATGTGTATGGGGGCACCCTTAGTCATGGAGGGCAATTAAATGTTACCCGGGGTCTATCCCCATGTGTATGGGGGCACCTTTAGTTCAGGAGTGACCGGCGGGGTCGGCTCGGGTCTATCCCCATGTGTATGGGGGCACCTGGACTTGTCGACCGAAGTCAACCAGCTGGCCGGGTCTATCCCCATGTGTATGGGGGCACCTCAATGTTAAGCGTTTCATCACCCCATGAACCGGGTCTATCCCCATGTGTATGGGGGCACCTTGTACGTCAGGTCGCATCGGTTGCGGGCAATGGGTCTATCCCCATGTGTATGGGGGCACCTTCGCATCTTCGCGAGCGCTTCGCCCAGGTCAGGGTCTATCCCCATGTGTATGGGGGCACCTCACTTACAAGGTTTTAATCATGGCAACTTTAGGGTCTATCCCCATGTGTATGGGGGCACCCTGGGGGCTTGATATTGTGGCATTTGTGCAGCGGGTCTATCCCCATGTGTATGGGGGCACCTCTTCCAGGTATGTAGGGATGAGATCACCCATGGGTCTATCCCCATGTGTATGGGGGCACCAGACGGCAAAAGCTTAAGAAGTTTTGCCGTTGGGGTCTATCCCCATGTGTATGGGGGCACCTTGTATTCGCCACATTTCCTGGTTGCGGTCGAAGGTCTATCCCCATGTGTATGGGGGCACCTTGATTCCGAGTCGTTTTAAACGCTCTATTTCGGGTCTATCCCCATGTGTATGGGGGCACCATTTTGGGTGATTCCAGATGTAATTAACTTTGGGGTCTATCCCCATGTGTATGGGGGCACCCCGAGAAGGAGCGGGAACGCATCCTTCACGTCGGGTCTATCCCCATGTGTATGGGGGCACCTCCAGCACCCTGTCTAGTTTGGAATCCATCTCGGGTCTATCCCCATGTGTATGGGGGCACCTGCTACACGGCTCATTAAAGGTCAATTTCAAAGGGTCTATCCCCATGTGTATGGGGGCACCAGCCTTAGCAACGCCGGGCTGAAAATCGAACAGGGTCTATCCCCATGTGTATGGGGGCACCTCTGTGAAAATATTACAGATTGCTGACAAAATGACAATACAACGGACCTATCAAGTAGAAAAGCTTTAAATACTTTTGGGAAATAAGACTTGATGTAAAGTTATTGACAAAAACTTGACACCTCTTGAGATATTCTTGATTGAGGCAATTTAAAAACTCTGAGTAGTTGGTTCTGTATTGGATTCTTCATCTTTCAAATCTTTATCCTTTAGCAGCTTTATTAATTCTTCGGAATCGTGAGCTTTAGTGATTTTTCCATATGTGAGCCAAAAGCCTTCGTGTTCTTTTAGTTCTTTTTTGGGCCACCCTAACACCCGAAAAGCTAAGCCAGCAGGTGCTTTTTTACTACTCCAAAACAAGATTAAGCCACCGTCTTCAGGTACTTCTTGTGCCCAGCTAAGTAGTACCTCCCATAGTCTTTCTCGTACGCCTTTGTTCATGATTGGAATTACATACACACCGGGAGCAATCTCATGCATGCACGATTTAAGGAATCCGTCAAACCGACCTGGCAAATTACGTGTGATTACTATTGTCATTGATACCAGTTAGTTCTTTGATACTATCGATCATACTTGGGATTAGCTTTTCCTGCCTAAATATAGCACTTGCGAGCTTTCGGGTTTCTCTTTCAATGTCATAGTTCTGATGTATGCCTGCTTTTTTTGCAGCTTCAAAGGCTATTGGTAAAACAACGGATGCACGATAGAGGTCTGCAATATCGAGTGCAAAAGATCTACTTGACGATTCATGAATAAAGCCAAGCTGCGGGATTGCTCCGGTAACTGCAACAGCAATTTGAGCCGAGGCGTAGGCAGCTGTTGCTGCGTGATTTATGGCTTGGTTGAGTATTGTATCGTTATCAGGGTTATCTCGGTCAAACCGCCTTCCTTCCCAGGATACACCATACTTTTCGGCCAGTAATTTGTAAACTTCTTTCATACGCCTGCCTTCTATACCTCTTAAAGAGTTGATGTCTTTGGCGTAGTGTGGTAGCGGTGCTCCGAATCGTTTTTCGTACATGGCACGTACGACCTGAATTTTTAACTCCGGGTCTGACCAAAGTTTAACCTGTTTTCGCGCAATTTCGGCACGGTCGGGTCCGAAGGGCATGCTAACGGCATAAATACGGGTTCCGCCGCTGCCAACCGCAACGAGGCCGGTTTGCTGCCGGGCCAACAGGCGCAGTGCATCATGGCTGATGAGCGTGCCGGGACCAAGCAGTATGTTCGAAACCTGCTGAAACGGGATTTCATAAGCGCCGGCATCAAGGAATTGGGTACCGGCAGTCGTAAACAGCAAGCAGCCAAATTCAACGGTTAGTTTGCCGCGCTCAAGCCAGAGCAGCCCGTGCCGGTCGGCATGGGGTACTCTGGTTGTCTCGAGACCTAATCTTCCTTTAAGCATCAGCGCTTGGCTTTAGGGTGCTCTTCGGATCTTGAGCATACCAAAGCCGAAGCTTTTGTGCCTGCCAAGACCCTGTTCGAGCAGCCTGCTGAACAGGCTGCTGTTTTTTACTTTGAGGATGCCGTTGAAGGTAACATCGGGCCGCTGAATAAGTGTTACTTTTCGTTTGGCTTCATGATTCCTTCTCGACATCCGCTCAAGTGAAAACCGCTGTACACCAACGGTTTCAATTTCTGCACCACCCTGCCTTGCAAACAGCTGTCTGAGCCATTCGGTATATATTTCTTCACGGTTCAGTTCCACGTTCGGATCGCCTGTCTGCCAGACTTTGGATAAAAAGACGTCAATTTCCTGTCCTTTTTTCCATTTTTCACCGTTGGAGGCTTTCCGCATTACGGGCTGGGTGCGCAGCTCAAAAGAGAGTTTCATGTTCTCCGGGAAAAATTCAGGCATCGGCTTTGCCGCAACCCTTTCCCAGTTCACAATATCATACACAGTTGGCGATGCAAAGCCCTGAGCAAGTAGCTGCAGGGCTTGCTTATCCACGTTTGAGTAGCAGAGAACGGGTAGCAAACGGCCTGATTCGGTATCCCACTGCGCAGCAGTGCGATGCTCGTCTTCAAGGCTGAATACCTTTGGTGCCTGTTTCTGAAACAGCTCAGAAAGTGCGCAGTGCACGAGGTAATTGCTGCTCGTTTTGCTGAGTGGCAGATGAAGCATTCTGCCCAGCTCCAGCATGCGCGGGGCTCTCAGCCATAACTGTACCATCCAGATTTGTGGGTGCTGAGTAATACTCATAAATCTGCCTCCTTTTGTTTTCGAAGGGTTATCTGTGCGGTTGAAACAAGCCGGTCCCCTACATGAATCTGATTTTCCCAGTCTCGTTGATCGGTAACAGGCAGGGTTTGTTCGGCGGTCACCAGGTCTTGTTCAATGCCGGCCGGCCACCAGATCCGGTACTTCCGCTCAGATTCAGAATCACCTATTGGTGCCTGCGCCCGGAGCAATGCGTCAATGATGTTATCTGCTTCTATCAATCCGGCAAATACCGGTGCTGAAGGCAGACAGTTTTTCCTGCCAATGAACAGCGGTCTTTCGGGAAGCTTCAGTGCTTCTGCAAGTGCCTCAAGAGTTGGACTTTCCGTTTCAGGGGTGAGGGTGAGGGCAATCGTGTGCCGGGCATCCGCAAAATAATCGCGCAGTCTGATGTGGGTGCCCTTGGATGCGCCCCCCCCTTTCCGCTCCTCCGTTTTGCCCCGTGTAGTCCATGCATGGGTATCAAGCATAAACTCCTGCCCGAGGTCTGCTGTCTGATAGTCACGTACTTTGCTACCTGCTCTATCCTGCCGGCAGGCATACTGCATCCGCTGTTGCAGCCGGTTAAGCTTGTCGCTTTCATGATGCCGCAAGCCGAGGGCGTTGGCCATCATGCCTATGAGGAGAGATGAAGCAGGATAGGACTGAATAACACCGTAGTGGTCAATCATCGGGGCGCCAAAGCTCATCATTGGTGCCTGTAGGGTCAGAAGAAGTACCTTCATGATACACTTGGGTTAATTAATGTCCCTGTCCATTCGCTGATCTTAGCAAGTGATTCAGAGGATGAAATTCCGGAAATGCTGAGCAGGTCTTCTTTGGGACCAACGGCTGCCAGCTTTCGCTCATTGGTGTTTTCGTACATGGCGTCCATATCGCCAAGAAATGAGGCCAGTGCTTTGTAACTATTGGCCAGAATGCCATCTCCGTGTCCTGTAACGGCCTTTTGGAACGCGTTGGCGAGACTGCGAGGCTGCGCGTTGCCGGCCTCAACAAGCACGCACTGTGCATAGGCATAAGGGGCTGTGGAGCCCAGCTTGGCACCCGGTGATACGGTCGCGATTAGGTGAATCATTCGCTGCAGCACTTCGGCCGCAAGACTTCGGTCTGCTTCCAGCCAGTTTTCTCTGCTTACGCCTTCCAGATTTGAAACGAGCAGGGGCAGATCTATGACTACATAGCTGTAGAATAGGCCGCTGTTCAGCTCGGAACTGTTAATATGGCCAGCACCAAGTTCACCGCTATCCTCCGGCTCATCCCTCCTAAGCTCATCAACCGCAGAAAAATAGTCGCTCTCACTTTCTTCTTCGTGGGTTGTAAAGGCATGGGCCACATGAACGGCTGCATCGCCGCGGGCTAGAAAGTCGCTGGTAACCATCCTGCCAAACATAGCAGCCCCGAGACCGGCAGCAAGGGTGAGCCCTTTCAGGTTTTTTTTGAGGTCATTTTCTTTGTAGTCGTTTAAAAGTTCCAAAACGGCCTTGATCTCTTTTTTATCAGCTGAGGAAACATCTGTCCAAAATTCGGGATGATTTTCCCTAATGTGACTGAGCTTGTCTGAAACGACTTCTTTGAGATAGTTAATCTCCGGCTCACCAAAGACAGTAAGCTGACTGGTATGCACTGATTTACGAACTTCCTGAAGTTCTTCAGTTGTTTCAGCATTCAGTACCTTCTGGAAGTCGTTATCAGAAAGTTTCTTCCCACTCAGCAGAGATTCTTTGAGGGCTGCAACGGCTGCGATGACCAGTTTTTCAGGGTAGCCGTCATTAACGAGATGCTGTGCAAGTTTTCTGGCGAGGGTTTCCCGGCTGCGGAATGATTTGCCGACATCAAGGTCTTGCAGTGCCTGTTCGCCTTTGAAATTGCGCCAGTGGTATTTCAGGCACTGTGAGGAAACTCTGGTTCGGCTTTTGCCTCCAAAAGGGATGCGTTTGGCGAAACCGGCATCATCACGATTTAGCAGTGCTGCGGGATAGGATGTAAGAGCGTGAATTTGGATAAATTTTGGTATGCTCATGGTTTTGATTTTTTAAGGGTAATGTTTTATGAGTTTTTTTGCTGCTTGTAAAGAGTTGTGTAATAGTCGCGGGAAACCTGAAGGCGGATCTTATCGGCTCTTTTGCCTTCCTGCGAAAACAATAGCTCTGCTGCTTCGGCCCAGTTAGCGGCCTGCGCTTTGCCGGCAAGGTAGCGTGCCAGCTGCCGGAGCTGTATTTCGAGCATTTCACCCCGGCTGTTCAGGAGCTTCACGAAACGGAGTTCAGACCAGCCGGCGGTTGCAAGGGCTTCCCCCAAGCGGGTATCGTAGTTGTGCAGGCCCTGCGTGTGGGCCATAGCCATCATGACCGATGCCCAACGCCGTTCCCAGATGTCTTGCTTCATCCACGGGGGCGACTGGTCCAGCCCGAGAGATAGCAACAGGCGCCAAAGTGCAGGCGTATAGGGCTTTTCGGGTGAAATCCGCCGCAGCTGTGCGAGGTCGCCGGTTGAAAGCCCGGAGTCAGAACCTAGCATAGTTGCCAGTTTGCCAACGGCGGTCCTGATAGAAGGCGGTGATGAAGTGGCGGGCTTTACTTCAGCCTCAGCGCCGGTTGAAGCGGTCGCGTCTGGCTGCTTGAGTGAAAAGAGGTTTGGTTCCATGGGTTGTTGAGGTATGGGTTAAGGTTTAGATAAGTTCCGGCGCGGGCGGCCATTCCAAAACGGAGCGGGACCGGCTGTAGAACAGCGCTCGGGCGGCGCTGATGGTTCTGTATCGCCGCAGTTGAGCTATAGGTACACTGCGCTCAGCTTCGAGGTAAATCTTTTCTGCTTCCATGTAAAGGATTTCAGCCCATTGCTGCCGGGCTTCATTCGGGTCGAGGGAAACGGAGTCCCAGAGTGAATCAAAAAACCGCTGATCGATGGCAGAGTTGAAGAGGTTGATCCAGCTTTGAACTTTTGGGGCGTCAGCTTTCACAGAGTTAGCGTTGCTTTGCAGTAAAGCAACAGCGGGTCGCAACACTTTTTGTGCAGCATCCTGAGCCATCCCAACTCTTGTGGATGATTGTTTTGCGAGTTTTACCTGCAATGTAGTATCCTGAAACAAGGCTCTTGCTGCTTTTACAGAAACAGGTATGATGCGCTTATGAAGGCCCCCGGTTTTTCCTTGCCCCCTCACAAGACCATGGCAAATGAGGTGGGTACCTCCTTTTTCATCTTGCTTAAAGTTCATAGATACAGGACTTCTGTATCCTTGCTTAAACAAAATCTTTTGTATGAGTTCATAACTGAAGCCAGCATCCCCGAGCGTAAGAGATTTTGATTTTTCTGAGTCAATTGGAGTCCACGGGTCACCTGTTACACCGAAAAGCTCCTCCGGTGCCTCAACTCTTTTGGATTCACTGTTAGCCCTGAAGGATTCCAAGCTATTTTCGTTTTCAGAGAACCTGATTCGCCTGCAAATTTCAATGAACCACGGGTCACAGGTTTGGATCGGGACTCCGTTGTTTTTGCCGCCATCCCACGGGACTACCCATAGTAGCGAATAACCGAAGTCGGAGTAATTTTCGACGGCGGCTTCCCTATTGAGTAGCAATATTTCAATATCCCTTCTCACACGGGAAGCGAACCCTATTCTCTTTGTGTAGCCGATAAACGGGCGGTTTCCAAAGCCCCCATTCATCCTAACGATACCGTAATTCCCTCGACCAAAATTCCCTTCCATGGTTTGCAGGTTAATGAGTGAAAAAATCCAGTGCTGAATTTTAGGGCTGCGCATTCTTACTGCTTTGACATCATGGTTTTTTGAAGTGATGAGAATATCTAAATCTTCCGGTCCTTCAATCCCGGGTTTATACCCGGCGTCCTCAAGCGACCCTTTAATAACCGGGGTTTGCATGAATGCGGGCTGTTTAAGGTCAGGTACCACAAGACACCACGCAGATTCTGATCCGTCGGAAAGCTTCAACAGCACTTCTTTCCAGCGGGGCAGCGTATCGGGAAGTTTGTTTCCATTTTCCCTTGCAGCGGCCATAGCCGCAAGTTGTACCAAAAAGCAGTACCAGGATTGCTGTTGATGCGGCTGAAGGGCGCTGAAGCTTACAATATCATCGCTCGTGCTCAGGGAGAGTAGGATTTCCGTAAGACTTAGGTCTGTCGGCGAGCCGTCAATTAACCTAACGGAAATCAGTTTTTCATCAAGCAGGTTGTATTTGTTGTCCGTATTCATATGCTGCAGTGGTTAGAGTGAGTTAAGATTGAAGGGCTAATCCGTGACGGGTATAGGTGAAGGTCTTACCTGCTAGGGTGAAGCTGAAACCGCTGTCTGTTTGCTGAATGTCATCTCCAGGAATGACAAGGTTTTCGGGAAGGTTGTCTCCGAAATTTCTTGCCGATAGTGTCACCTCCCCGACTGGCTGGCCGAATGGCCCAACAGGATATGAGGGTAGCAACACTTTGAAATCATTGGTGCCGAGTCTTGTTTTTGGGTTACCAAAATCACTCGAAAAGCTGGTTTCACTAAAGGGAAGGTTGACGTCATATTTGCTTATGCCGAAGATTTGTTGCTGTGCAAAAATTTGTCCTTCCATAGCCTGCCGGTGTATCAGCCACTTATCACCTAGCTCGTTAACGATGGCATTAAGTACCTCGGGATGTGTGCCACTTTCCACAAGTAGCCTGTTGTCAACGGGTATGTTCCAGATTGGAGCTTCCTTTTTTTCAAGTAATCTCCAGCTAGCCTCAAGCATACGGAGATCGTTATATACCGTCCCAAGGCCGTGTTTCCCTTTATTGCCAGTACCGT
This sequence comes from Bacteroidetes bacterium HLUCCA01, assembly GCA_001314545.1. Taxonomy (GTDB): domain Bacteria; phylum Bacteroidota; class Rhodothermia; order Balneolales; family HLUCCA01; genus HLUCCA01. Next base: position 2,367 of record LIHN01000004.1, on the reverse strand, counting down.
TAGTAGTAATCGAGGTGCTCAGATCTCTGTTTTCCGGTGTTAAAACGATGCAGTGAGCCTGTCTGAAAGCTTCCGGACGTGTTCGTTTGTGCCGGTGCAACCTGCCAAGCCGCTGAAGCAAAACATCAATGGGACATAGATCCGTTATTAGGATATCGGCATCAATATCCAGACTTTGCTCTACGGTTTGGGTCGCTGTGGCAATCAGACCCCGCCCGGGGCTGTTTTTACCGAAACACGCTTCTATACTCTTATCGAGCAATTTGCGGTCGTCAGGGGCGTAGCGTGAGTGATGTGGAGCGGCTCTACCATCAACGCTGAACAGCATTTCCGGTGTCACCCCGATAGTGTTTTCAACCGCCCTTTGTGTGAGCAGGCAGTCTTTAACCAGATTTCTGATAATCAGCACCCGTGCACCCTGAGCTGCAAAATCTGCGGCAAGTAAACCAACCTCATCATGAGCAGCAGCCCTCGCCCGGACCTCCATCCGCACTTTTTTTTGAAAGCCTGAGGAGTGGCAGGTTTCAGTAGCTATGCCCGGTTTTGAACCATCATGGTGGCTTAAGAGCGGGTAGGGCACCCCAACGGCAGTTTTAAAGTCGGGGATAGCACTGCTGTCAGCTTTAAGCAGCTTAAGCCGGGCGGCTGAACCCAACGTTGCAGACATCAGCATAGCATGCCCGCCTGCCTTGATGTGAAAGTCGAGAACTCGCTGAAGTAACCTTGTCATGTAAAAGTCGGAAGAGTGTACTTCGTCAACAACAAGGAACAGGCGAAGTAGTGCCGTTGCGCGCATATGAGCATGTTTCAACGCCAAGCCTGAAAGTAGTACCTGATCAATAGTGCCAATTACAACCGCTCCGGCAAGGTAGCGTTTGGATGATTCTCCGGCCCAGGCCCGCTCTTCAAAATGACTGTCATGCTCATCGGGCCAAAGCACCTGAAACTGGGGCAAGGGTACGCCATCGACACCGTCAACTTTGATGTATCCGGATACAGCCTGCACAACAGGTGGTCTATTAGTTGCGTCAGGAAAGGTTCTTGTGACAGCTTCACGAACCCGGTCATATAGCTGTGTGGCGGCACTGCGGGTTGGTACAGCAAAATACATCCCGTCAACCATGCCCTGTTTGTACAGGTATAAAAAGCGGGCAATAGCAGATTCCGTTTTGCCGGAACCAGTATCAGATTCCAAAATGGAAATACTGCCCCCAGAATAAAGGGGGGCTTTCAGGCACAAACTCTGAATGGCATACGGAGGGAAATCGCAGAAAAGAGGGAAGTCAACCTCGCAGGTTTCCAAGTAAGACCGAGCTGATTCCGGATTCAGAAACAGGGCTGAGACTGCAACGGATGCCCGATTTCGGGCTTCGTCGATGTAAGCATCAGTATAATCTGCATAGTCAAAGAATCGTGTATCGGAGCCAATCCAGTCTGCAAGTGTAAGTAAACCGTTAAAACCATGGATTAAAGCATGATTTGAGGGAAAGGGGCGGGCATTATCCTCAAAAGCATCTGGGAACCAGCGCTTAGCTGCATCGCCCAGGCTTTGAAGTGCTTTTGCAGGGTCACGGTCGGCATCAGGCTTCCAATACCTATTTCTATAATCGTAGCCGGGTTGTACCGGTTTGCCATGGTGAGCCCATGTTGCACAAAGAAATTCAGTTAAGTTTGATGAAACATCATCATCTTCGAACCAGTCCATTATATCTCCGATGCCCAGGGGAAGGAGCAGTTGCCTTTGAATATCTGAATCAGCGTTGAGCAGGTCAAGCATGGGCTTGACATGCCCTGCTACAAAAGGCGGTTGCGCGTTAATCTTATTTTGAAATCCAATATTTGCTTTACCTGCATCGTGAATAGCTGCCAAAAAAGAAAGTCTTGCGATATGAGTATCGTTGAGCTCTTCCCACCCAGCAAGTTTTGCTATTCTTTGATTAAGTATAGAATGCTTTAAAATTGCCTCAAACACCGAAGCTACATCCGCAGAATGCGCTATTAAATGATGTTGGTTAAGAACTTCGCCAAACTGATTCTTTATAAATTTAGCCCAAGTAAAGCTGGATTTTACATCACTCATGAAATTTCAATATGTCTAGTACGTACTCCATTTTACCTTCTGGACTTTTGCTTCTCTAAGCGTTGCAATATTTGCTATTCCTGTCAATTTCCAAAATACAGCCCTTGTTGCTTGGGCGTCTACTATTGCTGTATGCATAGGTTTCTTCACTACAATGTTGAAATAGTCAATTAATGTCTCCAGTTTATAGGGCGGTCTCAAGTTTTTAATGCAACAAGTTGAGTGATTCGTTCTTTAGGGGTGTCAAAGTCTAAAATTGCTCTGGGCCGTTCATTGAGTCGGTCTTG
>LIHN01000001.1 GCA_001314545.1 Bacteroidetes bacterium HLUCCA01 | reverse complement strand
CAACACGGGTGGAACGTATGCCAACAGCATCTTCGGCGACTTCAAAGGCCAGCCGGGTTCACCTGCACTGACCATTGAAGATGTGAGCGATCCCGCTGCGCAGGATTCCCGTGCCCGACTGGAAGCCGGTGATCTGAAAATCCTGAACAACTACTGGTTTCAGTTTGCCTCTGGTGACGATGTCAACGTACTCATCCCACAGGAATTTGTTCGCGAAGCACTGGGTTCCAACCTGTCCGGTAACCAAATCAAGAATCCACGCCTCCGCGGTATTGGTCGTGAGCGTAACAACGAGCTGGATCCCCGGCCGAACGTCGGTTCGGACGCACTCAATGCCGCTGATACCGGTCTGTACACCGATCCCTGGTTTACCCCGGTTGATTACGTAGGTGCTTTTGGTACCAACAACTGGATGATCGGCTGGACTGCCCTGTCGGATCTTGGCTACATCAACAATGCTGCCACCCCGACCAGCATTGAAGACGAGCTTGCAAATCCTGCAGCACCGGCATCCATCGCGTTGTCACAAAACTATCCGAATCCGTTCAACCCCACCACCACCATCAGCTACACGCTTGACAGTGCGCAGCCCGTACGTCTTGCGGTCTATGATGTAACCGGTCGGTTGATTCAGGTACTCGTTGACGGACAGCAGGCAGCGGGCGTTACCCAGGTGCGTTTCAACGGCGCGAACCTGGCCAGTGGTATTTACATCTACCGACTGGAAACTCCGTCGGCAACCCTGACCCAGCGCATGACGCTGATCAAATAAAGATGTGTGAGCGAACGGGTGGCCTCAACGGCCATCCTGCCGGTTTGAAGACCGGTCACACTGGAAATTGACGATAAACAACGGATGTTGTCGGTGAGTGGTTATCCACCGGCGCATCGGTTCGACCAGAAAGCGGCTTCCTTAGCGGGAGGCCGCTTTTTTTTATGGACATAGGGTACCCGGTGGCCAAAGCATGCGCCAGGGGAGCCCGTCGGGACACCCATCGACATTCTGCCATACATCCATCGTTGGAAGCCGTTATCGGACCCATGCGTCACACCCATCGTTGGAATCCGGTTTTCCCACCATACACCCATTGGCGCGGCTGGTGTGAATAGCCTATATTGACCGGTATTTTCCATTAACCGATCCACAGGCATGTTTGAAGTTTTTGAATCCGGCGCGTCACTGAGCAAAAAAGACTACAAGGCCCGTTTGCCCGAGCTGCGAGCCGAGCTGCTGCATACCCAGTTTGCCCTGCAAAAAGCCGGGGTTCCGGTACTCATCATCGTTGCCGGGGCCGAAGGTGCCGGCAAGGGCGAGGTGGTCAACCGTTTGAATTCGTGGATGGATACCCGGTTCATGGAGACCTCCGTATTCACCAAAGAGACCGATGAAGAAGCTGCCCGACCGTTTCTGTGGCGATTCTGGCGGAAAATGCCCGCTGCCGGACAAATCGGTGTTTTTTTCGGGTCGTGGTACACCCGTCCCATCACGCGGCATGTTTTCGGAGAGCTGACCCCGGCCGAATTCGATGCCCGCATGAACCGCATCCGTACCCTGGAACAGATGCTCGTTGACGGGGGGATGGTCATCGTCAAATGCTGGCTGCATATTTCCGAAACCGAACAGCGACAGCGCTTTGAAGCACTGGAAAAAGACGAACGAACCCAGTGGCGGGTGTCAGACACCGACTGGCGCTATCACAACAACTATGCGACATTTCTGAAGGTCAGCAGCAGCGCAATCCGACACACCGATACGGCCCCGGCGCCCTGGCATATCCTGGATGCTTCGCAGGAGCGCTACCGCGACATCGCTTTCATGGAAACCCTGCTTCATCAGCTGAAACTGGCCCTGCACCGCAATGGAAATGCCCGTTCGGTTCCCCCTCCGACCTCCATCGAACTGCCGGAAATTGCCCGGCCGAACAACATCCTGGACCGGGTTGACCTCTCACCGGTAATCGGCCATGAGGATTTCAAAAGGCAGTACAAGGAACTCATTCTGGAAATTGAGTACCTGGCCTGGCAGTGCTATCAGAAGAGCATCTCCAGCGTTTTTGTGTTTGAAGGATGGGATGCAGCCGGCAAGGGCGGGGTCATCCGCCGGTTAATTCCGGCCCTGGACGCCAAGTTGTACCGGGTAATTCAGATTTCGGCGCCGACCTCCATCGAGAAAGCCCACCACTACCTGTGGCGTTTCTGGCAGGACATTCCCGCCGGTGGTCGCGTGACCATCTACGACCGCTCCTGGTACGGAAGGGTGCTGGTGGAGCGGGTGGAAGGGTTTGCCACCCTGGACGAGTGGAGCCGCTCTTATCACGAAATCAATGAATTTGAACAGCAGCTCATTGACCACGGAACCATCGTGAATAAATTTTGGCTGCATATCAGCGATGAGGAACAACTCCGCCGATTCGAAAACCGTCAAAAAACACCCTATAAACAGCACAAAATCACCGATGAAGACTGGCGGAACCGCGAAAAACGTCCGGCCTATATGGAGGCCGTGCACGATATGATAGCCCGTACCAGCACCGAATATGCGCCCTGGCACATCATTTCGGCTGAAAATAAGAACCACGCACGTATTCGGGTGCTCACCCATATCCGCGATGCCATGCAGGATGCACTGCAGCGCTCTGATACAAAATCGAGTTAAGTAAAATCAGGAGCTTGTCGATAACCTGACGGTATTTGGTTAACTGAATGCCTAAGAGAAGGTCTATCCACTAAAAGCACCTGTTATGAACGATTATTTTAACTCTTTTTCGCTGACGAGGCGTATTTTGATCCTGATTGTTGCAGGATTCTGGGCTGTTATTATTTTGATTGGCTATGTAGTCTACATCAACATCAGCGACAGCTATGCACACCAGGCCCGGGAACGGCTGTTTGCCGATATCAGTCGCTTCCACAGCCAGATCGACCAGACGTCGGAGTCGGCTTTTCGCATTGCGGCGATGATGAGTCGGGACGAGCGGGTGCTTGCAGCCTATGAAACTGCCGCGCAGGGGTTTGCGAATCCATCGCCCGAAAACGCCTTCTTCCGGCAGGCTCGCGAGGAGCTTCGCGCCGGGCTCGACGGGGTGCAGCAGGGATTTACCGGAGCTACCGATGAGCGATTTTCCATGCACTTTCACCTGCCCGATGCCCGAAGCCTTTCGCGGATGTGGAATGTCAACCAGCAGGTATCTGACGACCTGAGGGCATTCAGAAGCTCGGTGATTGCCGTGAATTCGCGGCCCTACAATCCGGTTAAGGGTATTGAAGTAGGGGTGGGTGGTTTCGCCATACGCGGTATTGTTCCGGTTACCGCATCGGACGGCCGGCATCTGGGCAGTGTGGAGTATCTGGGCGATTTCAACTCGGTGTTTGCAGCCCTGCTGGGAACCGAGGGGCAGGAGGCTGCGGTCTACATGACCGCCGATATGCTTGAATTTGCCCTGGAACTGCAGGATCCGAATAAAAATCCGAAGATCGGCAATGATTTTGTTACCGTAAACCGGTCTGACAACGATGTATTTGCCCGTATCATTACCGAATCGGTGCTGCAGCAGGCCCTTTCTGAAAATGTATTTATCCGTGCCGATGAGCACTTTGTGGGGCTCACTTCCATTTCCGATTACGCCGGCGATCCGGTCGGGGTTCTGGCGGTTACCGCTTCCACGGCCGACCTCGACGCGCTGCAGTCGCGCCTTTTCCTTCTGTTGGCCCTGATTTTTGTGGGGGCACAGGTCATTGTAGCGGGTATTGGCTGGATGGTTTCCCGATCTGTACTCCGAATTACCACCATATCCGGAAATCTGGATGAGAGTGCCGAGACCATTAACCGCGCTACCGAGCAGCTGGCCGGTGCCTCCGATGCCCTGGCCGGATCCAGTACCGAACAGGCCGCATCCCTGCAGGAGACGAGTGCAGCCCTGCAGATGACCTCCAGACTCAGTGAAGACAACACCAGTCACCTGCGCAAGGCTCAGGACCTTTCAGCAAAAACCACGGCGGCCGCTATACAAAGCGGGCAAAAACTGGAGAAAATGTCCGTTGCCATGGACGCCATCGAGTCGTCCAGCAAGGAAATTGCCGAAATTCTCCGAACCATCGATGAAATCTCGTTTCAGACGAATATTCTGGCGCTGAATGCGGCCGTTGAAGCGGCCCGTGCCGGAGAAGCCGGGGCCGGATTTGCCGTTGTGGCCGATGAAGTCCGGAATCTGGCTCGTCGGACCCAGGAGGCGGCCAGCGAGTCGGCCAAGAAAATTAAGGCGGGAACCATGCGCTCTTCCGAGGGCGTGGCTATCAGCAAGGATGTGACCGAAGCCCTGGTTGAAATCCAGCAGATGACCGGCGATCTGGACGAGCTGCTGCGCAATATTACGGACGCCATCGACCAGCAAAATGAAAACCTTCAGGCTATCACCCAGGCCATGGGCGAGCTGGATTCGGTTACGCAGACCAATGCAGCCAGTGCCGAGGAAACCGCCAGTGCCTCGGAGGAAGTCCGTGAGCAGGCACACAAACTCACGGCCATGTCGCACGAACTGACCCTGGTAGTAGCCGGAACCCGCAGTCAGCTGGGTCAGATCAGCCAACGGCTGCATCGGGAAGCTTCTTCAGCCGGCCCGGCGGGAAAAGTCGGACGGACCGTTTCAGGGAAGCAGCGGTCCGGGAAAAAGGGTCCTGACGGGCGGCCGGCAGGAACAACGGCAGGCCGGCAGCAATCGTCTCCTCACCCCCACGATCCCGATCAGGAGCATTACATGCGTGAGGAAATTGGTTCCGTGCTCGGCGACTATAACGTGATTGACGACCAGGACGTCCGATAGGGTGTATTCAGTCGGGGAATTGTTTCCTGGTATTAACCTGCCGGCTTGTGCCGGTTGAACCGTTGACCGGAGGGTCGGCAACGTTAACGTGCCAATGTGATCACATAATGGGTGCCTTGTGTGGATGTAACATCCACGCTGGCTCCCAACTGGTCACTGAGTGTTTTGATCAGATGCATGCCGAGGTTACCGCTGAGCAGCTGCCGGTCGGTCTGCCGGAAACCCGGACCGTTATCTGATACGGTAATCCGGCAGGCGTCATCCACTTCAAGCAGTTCAATCCGCAATATGCCCTCCTCCATATTGGCCAGTCCGTGTTTGTAGGCATTGCTGATAATTTCGTTGAGCAGAAGCCCCAATGGAATAGCCTGGGTGATTTCAATATGAATGGGTCGTAGATCCAGTTGTTTTTTGACCCGTGTGAGGTGTCCCTGGTCGTAATCCGCGGCGATTTTGTTGGTCAGGCGTTTTATATATTCGTTTAACCGGATATACGAAAATTCTTCCGACTCATACAGCATTTCGTGGACCATTGCCATGGCGTTGATGCGGTCAACGCTGATATTGAGTGCCTGTGTGATTTCGGGATTTTCGTTGCTCATGGCCTGAAGCTGCAGCAGGCCGGACATGATGGTCAGGTTGTTTTTTACCCGGTGGTGGATTTCAGCCAGCATGATTTCCTTTTCTTTCAATGCGGCGATAATCCGGTTTTCGGCCGTTACTTCCTCAGTAACGTCTCTGACAGATCCTACCACCTTGGCCGGTTTGCCGTCGGGGTCCAGTACGACCCAGCTTTTGGTCCGAACCCATTTTCGGTTACCCTGCCGATCGGTAAAGGGAACCACCATGTCATAGTTGATCCCCTCGTTCTTACACAGGATAAATGCATTCAGAATCTTTTCACGAACGCTTTCCGGGTAACAGTTCAGACTGGAGGCAATCAGGTTATCCGTGTAGGGTTTGTTGAACCCATGTAGGGCGTAGAGTTCATCGGTCCAGAACATGGAATCGGCATCAATGTCGTATTCCCAGCCCCCGGTTTTGCTCAGCCTTTGAACATCCGCCAGCATGCGTTCGCTGCGTTCCAGTCTGCGGTTAATTTCCGCTATGTCGTTGCTTTGGGTATAATGTGCCATGTTTCAGGTGCAGAAAACACAGAGGTAATATCAGGTGCAGAAAACACAGAGGTAATATCAACCTTTTTGAAGGTGAATGTGAATTAACGGATTTTTCCCCAATCCAAATAATTAAATGTGCGTGTTCACCCTACTTGATCAGGGTCATGCTTCCCGTGTAGCTGCCCTCCGGCGTGCGAAGCCGGTACAGGTACAGTCCGCTGGAGAGTCCTGCTGCGTTGAAACGGATTTCGTGGTTGCCGGCCGACTGTACGCCGCTGTACAGGGTACTTACGTGCCGGCCGGTGACATTGTAGACATCCAGCTGCACCTGCATGGTTTCGGGCAGTGAATAGCGCAGGGTAGTGACAGGATTGAACGGATTGGGAAAATTGCCCCGGAGAGCGATTTCAGCGGGAACATCCTCTCTTTCGGGTTGCGAGGTGGTCGTTGCATCGCCCCATCCCAGCTGGCGGGGACCAACACGCAGGGTGTAACCGTCGGAGAAGCGGATATCCTGCTGCTGTGTTTCCGTATTGAAGGCCACATAGGTGCGTTCCTCGTTCTCATCGATGAATACAGCTGCCAGGGGAACCGATGCTGAAACGCTGGTGTCAGGTCGGCCGATTTCCTGCAGGTTGCTGATCCAGTGCAGGGTATGGGCCCGGCTTTCCCCGTCAAAAACGTCGTAATTGGGATCAGCCGTCATCTCGGTCATGGCCCGGTCAGGATCGGAAAGTGCCATGAACATCCAGATCACATCCCGCCAGACGCCGGGCTGACCGCCGGTGCGTGCGTAGATTTCGTTGACGTTGCGCAGCACATAATCGGGGTGTCGACCCAGATACAGCGAGCCGCCGGTAATCGGCAGCATGTTGATTCCGTGTATGAATTCCGGATTGCCGCCGAACCAGGTCCCGTAGGTTCCTTTGCCTCCCCAGACCATACCCAGGGCATTGTGGGGATAATTCGCCGGGAAGACCGCATCGTCGACATCGAACCAGTATTGCTCCACCGCAGTGCGCTCGGTGGCATGCAGGTATATGCCCAGGTCGCGGATCTCCTGCTGGCCCGTCATCGCGCCCCAGAGTACTACGGCCGAGGCGAAATGCATGGATTCAGAGCTGGACTCCTGGTTGTTTCCATCGGGGAAGTCGCCATGGCCCGAGGCCCAGGAGTGGCCGGCGTAGGGGTTAAGACCGCGCAGAAAGGGGAAGCGCGTGTCATCGCGGTCCCAGTTGTTGGCATCCCGGATGACGAGGTTGACCATGCCACCCCAGTTATCTTCAAGGGCCCATTCCGGATCGTATTGGGCGATGGTGGCCGCGGTCATTACCGCATACCCCGCATGAAATCCGTGATCGTTGATTTCCCGGTCCGACCCGAAACTGGCGGGATAGCCCGTGAGTACGTTCCAGGTGGCGTTGTAGACGTACTGTTGGTCGCCTCCGGCGGTCAGCCAGTCCTGCAGGCGGGTTTTCAGGGCAGCGAGCAGTTGATCGCGCTCGGTTTCGGCGCCCAGCTGGTCGGCAATGTGTACGAGGCGGGCAAACCGGCCCATTTCCTTGCCGCTGTTGTAGGTGTCGACCGGTCGCAGCGTGGCTGTGGCCGCATCGCGCAGCTGGCTTAACAGGGTTTCCCGGTTGTATGAACCGGCATCGGGCAGGGATGGAAGCACACCGTCAAATTGGATGCGGGTGGTGAAGGTGTTCCCGTCAAAGACTTTCATCGTGCCGCCGCGGGAGGGATAGGTGTAGGATGTGAGGACCTCATCGGTATATTTCCACTGGTGACGGTACAACGCTGACAGGGTTTGATTCAGATTTCCGCCACGATCTTCTTTCAAGGTGGTGGTGTAGGTAAAGGCCGATTCGACCCGCATGGTGGTTTCATCGTACTGCCAGCTTACGCGCGAATCAGTGACATGGGCGTAGGCCCTTTTCCGATAAAATTCAAGGGTTTCTGGCCTGGAATCCGGCAGCAGTGCCACACTGAGGTAGTTTTGTCCGTTCAGAGTTGATTCCAGGGCGGTGGTGCCCGACCAGCTGGATCCGTGCGGGGCGAAGATGCCATAATGCCGTCCGTCTACACTTACACCGATGACACCATCCTGATTGTGCCAGATGTTGGTAGTACCGTGTGTTTGAATACGTGCCGGACCGCCGGTTACCTGGAAAAATGCAAAGGGTAGTCCGTGTCCGATGGTGGCTTCCAGCCGTCGGGTGCCGTCATCCCATCGCGCCGTGACCGACCAGTCGCCGTAGCTTTGGGTCCGTGTGGTGTTCACGTTCAGACCGGCGATGCCGATGGTGAGCTGGCGGGAATAGGGGTAGATGTAGTCGTTCCCCCCGAAAATATGGTTAGCAGTGTGCCCCATTTCCAGTCCGGCTGCCTGCGCGCGGAATACGGCCGGGTGTGCGAAGAGGTTGTTGGAATGTTGATTGCCGAAAAAAGGGAAGATCAGACTGCTCCAGAACTCGTTGGTCTGCACGGGCTGGCTGAAATCGCCGGTGACTTTGGGCACGGCCGGAACGTTGTTGGCGAAGCTGGGACCAAGCCGGCCGGCGGGGAGCTGGGTAGTATAACTGCCGTTTCCTACGGAGACGGACTGAGCGAACACTAAAACAGTTGGGGATGCGAATGGCAGAATCGACAGGCTCAGCAGCAGGAGGAGGGATTTCATAGGGGCGCAGGAATAGGTTGGATGGCGAAGTTCGTGCCGTGCGGGGCATACAAGCTTTATGTGAAAATTATTTTCACAAGTGAGCAAATAATTTGCGCAAAAATTGGCCTAAATGCAACGGGAATTGGAATTCACAGGGGTTCTGCGGAAATTGTGCAGTTGCAGTTGCAGTTGCAGTTGCAGTTGCAGTTGCAGTTGCAGTTGCGGTTACGGTTACGGTTGCGGTTGCGGTTGCGGTTGCGGTTGCGGTTGCGGTTGCAGTTGCGGTTACAGTTGCGGTTGCAGTTGCGGTTGTGGTTGCAGTTGCGGTTACGGTTGCAGTTGCGGTTGCGGTTGCGGTTGCAGTTGCGGTTGCGGAATACAGGTTACTCCCGTCAATGTGTTTTGACCCGGGGGTACAGGCACTGTACTGCACCCGGAATCGCCGGGCTGCGCGCCTTGGTATATGCATCATCAATCCATTCAATCTACCATGTACTATTTCACCAATAAACGGGTTTTGATTACCGGCGGCGCTTCGGGTATCGGGAAACTGATGGGGCGTATGGTGCTGGAGCAAGGTGCCACATTACTTATCTGGGATCTGAACCCAGATTCCATCAACCAGACTCTGGCGGAGTTTGCCGGGCTTGGTCGGGTACATGGATTTGTGGTGGACGTATCAGATCCGGATGCGGTTGCGAAGACGGCGGAGCAGGTAAATGCATCGGTCGGATTGCCGCATGTACTGGTGAACAACGCTGGAATCGTAACCGGTAACGGGTTTTTTCATGAGCAGGATGTAGATGACATGCAGCGAACCCTGGCAGTGAATACCATGGCGCCCATGCTGGTAACCCGTACATTTCTGCCGGATATGCTTCGCAGGAACAGCGGACATATCTGCACGATATCCTCCTCGGCCGGATTTATATCCAATCCTCGTATGGCGGTATATGCCGCCAGCAAGTGGGCCGCTTCCGGCTGGTCTGATAGCCTCCGCCTGGAGCTTCGCCGACAGCAATCCGGGGTTGGCGTGACCACCGTGACGCCGTTTTACATCAAAACCGGGATGTTTGACGGGGTGCGTTCCTGGATACCCTTGTTGGAGCCCGAGTATGTTGCTGCGCAAGTCCTTAGGGGAATTGAACGAAACCGCGCATGGGTAAGCCTGCCCTGGAATATGCACCTGGTTCGACTGGCGCAGGGATTGTTGCCCGTTCGCTTCTTTGACTGGTTTATTGGCGATGTGTGCGGAATCTACCGTACGATGGATGGATTTCAGGGGCGTAAAACGGATGCAGCCCAAATCAGGCAGCCTTTGCCGAAAGATCATGGTAAAGCAAAATCAGCTGATTCGGAGCTTTTGCCCGACAAACAGTTCGCCGGCAATGCTCAATCGAAGTCCATTCAGTATACCCCTTCTGAACAGCTGCCGGATAGTTCGGCTTTAATTGAAGGGCAAACCAATCCATCACAATGTGCGAATCGGTTAACTGATGGGCTCGATAGCATGGTTGAATCAACGCATGGGGCCACCAAAGGTACATACCAGAGTGAACCCAATCGTACCGGTATCGAAACACCCTCCACAAACCGCGCATAATCAGAACCCAATACCCTGCTCATGACCATTTCCGAAACCGGCGAAGCCCGCATCGATACCTTGCTTGAAGCCCAGCGATCTTTTTTCGCCGAGCGCAACACGCGCGATATCCGGTTTCGCACACAGAAACTGGTCCTGTTATCGGAGGTTATTCGTCGGCGCAAGGAAGATATTGCCGGTGCCCTGCTTAGTGACCTTAACAAGTCCCCCGAGGAGAGTTACCTCACAGAAATCAGCATTGTGCAGCAGGAAATCGAGCTGCATCGCAAGAATCTGGCAAGCTGGTCCAGTCCGAAACGTACGCTCACGCCCATGCACCTGCTGCCTTCAACCGGTGTGGTGATGTACGAACCTCTGGGTGTAACGCTGATTATATCCCCGTGGAATTATCCCTTTCAGTTGGTGATGAATCCCTTGATCGGAGCTGTTTCGGCCGGAAATTGTGCCTTGCTCAAGCCTTCCCCAGATGCTCCGCACACGGCCCGCATCGTGGAAGAAATTGTGGATGAAGTTTTTGATCCGGCTCATGTGGCGGTGGTGCAGGGTGGCCGTCCCACCAACGAAATCCTGCTGAGTAAGCGGTTCGACCTCATTTTTTTTACCGGCAGCTCGACTGTGGGTAAGGTAGTGATGAAAGCGGCCGCTGAACACCTCACGCCGGTGGTGCTGGAGCTGGGCGGTAAGAGTCCGTGCATTGTGGATATCCATGCCGATGTGGCGGTTGCGGCGCGGCGCATAGCCTGGGGCAAGACCATCAACGCCGGACAAACCTGCATCGCGCCGGACTATGTACTGGTGCAGAAGGACCTCAAAGAGTCCCTCATCCGTCGCATAGGGCTGAGTCTGGAGGAAATGCATGGCTCCGATATGCGTCAGAGTCCGTATTACGGACGGATTATTCACGATGCGGCGTATGATCGGCTCACCTCGTATCTGGAGCAGGGGACAATCCGGCTCGGCGGGGATACGGATGCCGGTGAGCGTTACATCCAGCCGACCATTCTCGACGATATTGCACCGGATGCGGCGGTAATGCAGGATGAAATCTTTGGTCCCATCCTGCCCGTAATTGGCTACGACACCCTTGAAGAAGCCGTTGCATTCGTGAACAAGCGCGAAAAGCCGCTGGCGCTGTACTATTTTGGCGATCCAGAGCAGGGAGACCAGTTTATGCGATACACCTCCTCGGGCGGGGCCTGCATCAACGACACCATCATGCATAATGCCAATCACTATTTGCCGTTCGGAGGGGTTGGCAACAGCGGCATGGGCCGCTATCACGGGCGCGAGAGCTTCCTCGCGTTCAGCCATCAGCGCAGCGTACTGACCACACCCACGCTGGTCGACATCGTTTTCCGATATCCACCATTTAAGTACTTCGATGTCATTCGGCGGATTGTGTAGGATTATTTGAGCGCCTCGATGACGCCATGATGCGGAAAGCGGCCACCGATACCGGATTTGCCAGGCTTCAGGATGTGCATCATATGTTTAATCTGTACAAGGAAATCATCCCGCTGGTACTGGGATTTTACCCTGAATATACTCTTGCGCACCAGAACGATGGGGGTTTCGAAATAAGTGCAACTATGTTGCATTAGCTGTACCTTATCGTATTTTTAATGATACGATATGAAGAGCAGTAAAATTGGATGGGTAACAGCTGGCAGCCTTGTGGTTGCCAACATGGTAGGAACCGGTGTATTTACCAGTCTGGGTTATCAGGTAGTAGATATACACAATACATGGTCCATTATATGGATCTGGGTGTTAGGAATGATTCTGGCATTGTGTGGAGCCGTTAGTTATGCTGAACTGGCAACTCATGTTAAGCGGTCGGGAGGAGAGTATGCGTTTTTAACCCATGTTTATCACCCCTTACCGGGATTTCTGTCGGGATGGGTTTCGCTGTTCGTTGGTTTTGCCGCACCGGTCGCCCTTGCAGCTATGGCATTTCATGGGTACACGCACATGTATACCGGAATGAACGGTACTGTAGTTGCAGTAGCTATAATCCTGATTATCGCGCTGATACATTCGTTTTCCATTCGACAGAGCAGCTTGTTGCAAAATGGTACTACTGTTCTCAAAGTGATATTGATTTTGCTGCTAATTGCCGCCGGATTTTACATTTCACCATCTGAATCTGCCCTTTTGTGGGATGATAGCTGGAAGCCTGAGTTGTTTACCTCAGCGTTTGCCGTTTCCTTGCTCTATGTAACCTATTCGTACTCGGGTTGGAATGCTGCCACGTACATTACCGAAGAGATTGAGAACCCGGGCAGAAATATCCCGATAGCTATTTTGGGAGGCACGCTGTTTGTTGGCCTTATCTACATTGCTTTGAATCTTGTTTTTTTACGTCATAATCCACTTGAGGCGCTTCAAGGCAATTTGGAGATAGGTCAGCTTACAGGAACGGCCCTGTTTGGACAAGCCGGTGGGCGGTGGATGAGTGTTGCCATTGGTGTAATGCTAATTTCAAGCATCAGTGCCATGACATGGGCCGGACCGCGTGTGGTTCAGGTCATGGCACGCGATTATAAAGCCCTCAACTGGCTACGAACCATGCCCGGTAGTGAGGTTCCGGTACGGGCTATATGGTTTCAGGCAGCAATAGCTTGTTTGTATGTACTCACCGGAACGTTTGAGCAGGTATTGATCTACAGCGGGCTTATACTTCAGTTCTTCGCCTCTCTGGCCGTTTCAGCTGTTGTGGTTATTCGGGTACAAGCATCAGCTTCGAGTGACAACATTCACCAGTCAGTTGTATTTAAATCGCCGCTATATCCAATCCCGCAGATAGTCTTTCTTTTTGTCAGTGTATGGTTTATGGGATTTTTGGTATTCATCAGACCGGCTGAAGTGATTGCCGGTCTGATAGTACTTGCAGTAGGTACTGCTTTTTGGTGGTTCACACAACGAGCAAGGTAAGTTGATGTAACGTTGCTAATTACCATTCTCAGAAAGCCAGTATCGTATCAATTCCTCCGGGTGTGTAAATGTGTTTGAAGTTCGATAAACCTTGTAGCGCTCGAGTGTTTGCACGGCGGCCTCGCGCAGCTGCAGGTCAATGGCATTCAATTCGTGACCCTTAGGTACCGCGTAAACGAACATACCTGTTTCGCGTACAAAGGCCGGTATTTGTACAAAGTCTCTGGTCACAAAATCGCCGGTATCTTGTTGTATTCTGGCAGCTTCTACGAAAAAATCGACAGCATGCGCCGGATAACCATACAGATAACCGTATCCTCTGAACCGGTTGAATCTCGATTCGTACTCAACAACGGTCACGATAGTTTCTGCATCGCTGCCGGGTACAAAGCCCCAGTTTTGCCAAAATGCAGCGTAGGTTTGCAGCACTTCATCGAGAACAGATGTGTTTACAACTCGAATTTGAAAATAACGCTGCTCTTCATGTATTGCGGCAAAGGGTGTTATGATGAACCTTGTGTTTCCGCATTGCAAAGCGTTCACAACGCGCTGCATCTGGTCAAAATCGAATTGCTCATTGACCTTACTCAAAGAATCAGCATGTATAAAATCATCCACAGCAGCAACGCGAAACGAGCGTACATCACTCACCGACTTCAAGGTGTCTAAAATGGTGTATAGTCCAACTTCATCCAGCGCTTCCCAAAGTAATTCACGGGCTAGAATCTGATCCTGATCGGATAGCTGCAGCAGGTTGAAACAACGTACTTCACCGACCGAAGCAGCGTGCTGTATCTCCGTCTGAACGCTTTTAGTTGAAGAGCATCCGCTCACAAAAAGAACCAATAAACCTATAACGTATAGTTTTTGCATGACTTGTAGATTAGTTGATGCAACAAAATTGCATATGCAACTATGTTGCAATTAAAGCGGTAACTTACGTAAGTTTGTTTTTCTAAAGCAACCCATATTTATGTACCGCGACATTTTATATACTGTACTCTCTTATAAGCCAGTTTTTCTTCTTCTCTTGATTGTGTTGATTCGTGTTCCGGTTCTTGTGGCACAGTCGCAACAGGGAGTTGTTTGTGGCAAAGCTGTTCTGGCAGAGCATAATGATCCGGTTGCCGGAGTTGTGGTATGGTTTGAGCCTGCAGAACGAGCAGCAGTTACAGATGCTGACGGATTTTTCTGCAGAGCACTACCCGCAGGACAATCTGCCATGTCGGTGCGCCATCTGGCATATCATGGTAGCACGCAGGCCGTAATTGTTGTTCAGGGAGATACTACACACGTTCACATACGCCTGGCGTGGCAAGAGCTGGAACTCGGTGAAATTAGAGTAACGGCCCGTTCTTCAAGAAACACGTCTGAGGCAGGTTCTGTAAGTGTGGTAGAACGGGCCGCTATAGATCACCTGCAAGCCAGCAGTCTGGCTGATATCCTGCAGTTAATTCCCGGTCAGTTGGCCGTTAATCCCGGACTTTCGGGTGCACAGCAAGCCCTCATTCGTCAAGTCCCCACTACAGCTGAGGCGGCCCGAAATAATGCCTTGGGAACCAGTATCATACTTGACGGAGCTCCCGTCAGCAACAATGCCAACTTGCAGCAAGATGTTACCATCTTGAATGCTTCCCCCGGTTCTCTTCCACCATTCAGCTCCGTGGCAGGGCGTGGCACAGACCTTCGCGATATCCCGGCTGATCTCATCGAGCGTGTGGAGGTCATTCGTGGTATTCCCTCTGCACGACACGGTGATGTGGCCGCAGGAACCATTCTGGTACAGACACGAGGTGGCGCTATGCGTCCCGCGTTACAGGTGCGTTTCTCCCCTACACTGACCGAAGCTTCGTTTCGAACCGGATTTGGAGATGGTGTTCGCCGCAGGGGGATATCCATTGCATCGAACCTGAGCGCTGCGCAACAGGATCCTCGCGAGGAGCTACAGAATTACTACCGTCTGAATCAGCAAATTACGTACACACAACCCTGGTTTAGCTCTCCTTCAACGTTTACTACCATTACGGCTTCGTTTCTGGGAACATTGGATGAACGCCGCAAAGATCCGGACGATATTCGCTATCAGCGGGAGCGCTATTCGCGTGACCGTCAGTTACGTCTCAATGTCCAGCATCAACACACATTCAAAGAAGAAAACGACCTGCGTCTACGCCTGGTGTACCGCCTGCAGCAGGACTGGCAAGACAGCTATTTTCAGGAGATGGTCACGCGGGGTGGACTTTTCCCCCTCTCAACATCCATCAGCGATACATTGGCACCCGGAGATTTTGGTCCTGTAGAATATTTGAATCAAACCAACGTTCAGGGCAGACCCGTAAGCCATTATGCAAGGGCTGAGATTTCGGGTCGATGGGCCACCACTGGCTTGCAGGGTCTGGCCGTAGCGGGGAGTGAAATTCGGCATGAATCGAACTCCGGTACTGGTCGTCAGTTCGATTTACTCCGTCCGCCTCGTCAAAATTATAATGTAGGCGACAGGCCGCGCAGCTTCAGCGAAATTCCGGCCCTCATTCAAGTCGGTCTGTATGCCGATCATCGCCTTGCCGGGAAAGCAGGATGGAGGGTTGCCATGCTACAGGTAGGTCTTCGGGCCGATATTATTCAGACATCCGGCAGAAAACGAACCCGCGACGACCTGTACCTCCAACCACGTGTGAATGCCTCCATTGAGATCCTGCCCGACCTCCATCTGCACGGTGGGTATGGGAAAATGACGAAAGCACCCACCTTATCCTATCTGTTCCCCGGAACGCGTTACTTTGACCTCGTTAGTTTTAGTTACTATGCCGAAAACCCCGATGAACGCCTTGTTCTACTGTCTACCCGACTGGTAGATACCAATCAGCCCAATTTGCCGGCGTATACCACAACCAAATATGAAACAGGTCTGCAGTGGCAGATACGAAATGCCGACATTTTTTTGAGTGTATTTTTTGAAGAGATTGATGGGGCCTATGGTACCGACCGCATAGTCGTTCCATTACAGTTTGACCGATACCACGCCGGTGCTTTTCCGGCAGGAAGTCCACCCGAAGTGGATTTCGACAATCCTGAATCCCGGATTTTTTTAGGGATGGTTGATCAGCCTGCCAATACACGCTTTGTAACGAATCGCGGGCTTGAATTGGTAACGGAGGCAGACCGAATGTTTCAGTCACCGATTTCAGTACAACTATCAGCGGCATGGATTCACTCCCGGGCAGGGGATACCGGAACCTTTGTGAATACCTCACCGCTATTTGGAGCCACTGTTCCGGAATTTTTGGGCATATACCGTAACTACGATACCGAACGCGACCGACTCACTACGAGTGTTCGGTTGATTGGTCAGTTACCCGACGCCGGATTGGTTCTCACTGTTCTGGCACAGACTATCTGGCTGGATCGTAACCAACCAACCCGGATTCAAACCCAGCCTATAGGAGTGGTAGACAGAGCCGGTAACACGTTGCTTTGGGGAGATCAGCAAACTCCTCCGGATGGGATACCGGATCTTCAGCTCCAATTTGGTGAACGATTCGATTTACAGGAATCACCTCCCCCCTTATGGCTTTTTAATTTGCGAGTGAGCAAGTCACTGGGACGTGGCATGCAGACCTCCGTTTACATCAACAATATTTTTGCCAGTCGACCAGCTTATCGGTCGGTTCGCAGCCAGACTCTGATTCAGCGTAATCAACCCATCTTTTTCGGGTTCGATTTTTCCGCTCAACTCAGGCGATTCAACTGAACACACCTACCGTTCAAAAACCACAAATAGAACATATCCATGAAAAGAATTCTCTTACTTAGTGTCACTTTAATGTTGCTATGGAGCTGCAGCGGTGACAAAGCAACCCAATTAGATCTGACTTTCCAGACGTTATTTCCTGAAACCTATGCCGAGTCGTTTGCTCCCGGGGTTGAGGTTACCTTAACCAGTATAACCGACCAGTTCACGCAACAGGCAACCTCCGACGAAAACGGGTTGATTCAATTTAAAGATATCGTACCCGGAACCTACACGATAGCTGCAACCTTAACCCTGACGCCAGGTCAGGCGTTTGAGCTTACCGGCACTTCCGAAGAAGTCACCCTCTCGGCTCAACTATTGAATCAGAACCTGTTAAGTGAGTCTGATGCGGCCATACCCATTCGTTTACGCGGTCCGGTTGTAGGTAACTTTGTATTTAAGGAAGTGTATTACACCGGTTCAAGAACTCCGGCTGGGGGGAATTATTTCTGGGATCAATTCCATGAGATTTACAACAATTCTACCGATACACTTTATGCCGATGGTTTATACATAGCAGACATTTTTGGGGCGTCCGGTCAAATCAATCCAAATACAACACCTACACCATTTCAAGACGACCAACAACATGTGTATCTGAATAGTGTCTGGCGCGTTCCTGGCAGCGGCACCGATTATCCGATTGCACCGGGAGGAAGTATTCTGATTGCCCAGACAGCCCTCAATCACCAGTCAGACCCCAATGGTAATCCGGATAGCCCGGTTAACCTCGGTAATGCAGATTTCGAAACCTACAATCAGCGTGATGACGACCGCGATATTGATAATCCAAATGTGACCAATATGGAGCGGGTATATTTTACGGGTGGATTCACCTGGTTGGTTCCGGTTTTTGGTCCGGCACTGGTTATCTTCCGAACCGACGATTTTGATGCCCTCGAAAAGGTAGCCGTACCGGATGCTTCTCCAACTTTCCCGCCAAGAGTGAAGCTTCCAGTTGATTTGGTAATTGATGCATTTGAAGCACTACGCAGCGATGCGGATGGCAACTTTAAACGGATACCTGCTTCGCTGGATGCCGGTTTTATCTATGCCTCCGGTACATACACAGCTGAAAGTGCCCGTCGGGTTACCGAACGGTTTATTGATGGTCGACGTATTCTGCGGAACACCAATAACACCGGGAACGACTTTGAGATTATTTCAACGCCGACCCCCCGAACTTTCGATTAATGCGCATTTTCGCAATCATAATACATGTGGTATGGGGGCTTATGATGCTCCCTGCCACATTATTTTCGAGTGATGTGTACGTTACGAAATCCGACGTGCTTATAGGTGAACCGAGCACAGGGGAAATTATAGCTGCCTTACATAATAGCCGCCATGCAAACACCGTCTTTTCCGATAGCGCTCTATTCCCGGCACTAGGTTTTGATGGTATGCCTAATCAGGTAGCATTAGGATTTGATGGCGTTGGGGGTAGATTCTATACAATTCAGCAGCCGGAGTCCTCTGTCAGATATGGGCTACACGCCCGGGGTATGCAGCCACGTGCTGACTGGTTGTTGTACGGTTCGATGTCTGTTCATCAACAGCAAGACACAGCCGTTGAGTGGGTTGCTCAATCTTCAATGCTGCTCAATCAGCCCTACCAATGGGCCGACTCATCTGCAGCTGACTGGACACGCCGCGGTGTTCAACTCTCAGGGGCGTTATTAACTCCTCAATTCCGAAGTAGTGGATGGAGAGGTGCTCTGAAACTATACCATCTTGTTGAGCAGGGCGCTACTCGCCAAGACCCGCGTCCCCTGTATCGGCATGCCCGCTATGGCATTCGTCTCGGAATGAATACATCTAGTGAACCTCAGGGTACTATCGGATGGTTCATCGGCTATTCAAACGCGGTAGAAGAGAGTGAAATAGGGGTGTTCTCCACAACAAATCCTCGCGTGTTCTACATTCGCGGTCTGGCTACGGTAAGTGTAGCCAACGTGGTAAGAGCTACACGTAACTGGTCTGAGTCCCGTTACGAAACAGGTTTTTCCCTTCGAAAAAACAACCTGCAGGCTTCTGTTGAACTCAGGTATAACGAACAGGACAATCAGGATGGAATCGGTAGTCCGGTGTTTGCGGGTAGTCTGCGTCGATTTGAACTTGCTGCAGATGGAAGAATCGGATTACGTACCAGTAGCTCGTTACATCTACACAGCCAGCTTGCATACAGCGAAGGCACAGATCCATTATTTGGGCAGGTTAACGTAAATATGATGGGGCTCAATAATGTTATGACCTATCATAGGCGATTTGAACAAACACGTTATTTGCGGTCATTTTCGGTGACAACAGGACACCGGTTAATTACAAATGAAGATATTGTGGGATTCGCATCATACGATATCCATCATCTACTGTATGGTTTTTATGCCGTTTTAGACTCCTTTGAAACGAATAGTGATTTAAACCTTACGTTGGGTGTTTCGGGATCAGAGAAGGTACATGGGGAATACATCAGACAGAGAGAGAATTTCTTTACACGAGCGGTAAGCGACCATCAGGTTGCGTATATGATGGCTTCATTCATGGAATTAAAACTTCTTGCATCGTACACCACCGTGTTTGCAACGCAGACGGTTCAATTTCAGGTGGGAGGTCGACATGCCATTGTGACGCGATCTGATACTCTAAACAGCGTAAGCCGTACGTACCTGTCCGGAAGGGTCACACTCCTGTTTTAAACGCATCGCTTTTTGCCGTTCATGTAAAACGATTCGCTCGGCGGCCATGCGTGCACCCGATATATTAGGGGCGGTCGGACCAAGCTCCAGTTCCGCCAGTGCACCGCTCACATAAAGCCCCGGCGCCCACTCAAGAGTTGCACCAGGGGTTGGAAATCCACAACGACCGAGGGGAAGGGTCAATTCTCGGATAAGGTCGTCTACGAGGTTCCCTCCCGGTCGCGTGGTTTCCAGACCTGTTGCAAGTAATATGCCGCCAATTACCTGTTGACTTCCATCCGAAAAACGGACAATCATCAGCTCAGGGGTAACTACATCCATAGCAGATACCGATGCTCTGACTATGCTCAGTTTGCCGATTGTTTGTGCGGCGCGAAGTTGTAAGAAAATTTCGGGGGTTACGGTACCGCGGTTGCGCGCTTTTCGAATCATGCTTCTGCGCACACCATACGATGAACGCCAGAATCGATTCAGATACTTCGGCCCCATCCAGCCCGGATCCGAATCGTAGGCTTCGGAGCGTATGCTGTGGCGGGATGCCATAATGACCTTGAATCCGCGGTCGATGAGCATAAGCGCTGTTTGTCCTGCGGTAAGACCGCCTCCGGTTACCAATAGGGTACTGCCGGACTGAAAATGGTCGGTATTTGTGTACTCTCCCAGTACGTGATCTACCATGACGCCGTGTAATTCAGCATGCTCAGCCCAGTTGGGTTTCAAGGCCGGGGCCCGTCCCATAGCAAGGACTACATTGTCCGCAGTTAGCGTACCGTGCGTGTGGTGCACCCACCAGTCCGCGTTCTCCTGTCGGTGAGCCACCTTGCATACTGAGGTTTGTTCGTGTAGGGATTGAAGGTCGTACTCGTGTACAATTTCATCGCAATGGGCGTTGAAGAGGGCCAGAGAAGGTCGATTATTCGGTTCGATGAAGGGCTTGACATCGTTTTGTTGCATGGCCACATCGCAATTTTTAAACCGATTCACAAAGTTGCGCAGTGAAAACGGGTCGCCATCCAGATGGTGGACCATAGGCGAGCGTAAATGCGTCATGCCTATGCGGGCGGTCATCCTTTTCCAGTTGTGCAGCAACCTTGGGTTGGGATCCAGAATGCGCAGGGTTTCCGGCGTGGCTACCTGTGTGTCTAACAGATGACGCGCCAACAGTACACCATGAATACCCCCGCCAATGATGGTCCAGCCCGGACAATTTCGCACATGCGATCCCAGATATTGATGATTTAAATGCAACATTGTTGCATTATACGGGAGTTTGTTCTATAATTGCAACAAAGTTGCATCAAAAAGGTAGGTTTTTATGAAATCCCTGCAGCTGCAAAAAACAGGAACACCACATCCCCGATATGAAAAAACTGCCCGTAACGGTCCTCAGCGGATTTTTAGGATCCGGTAAAACCACCCTCCTTAATCATATTCTTCACAATAAAGAAGGACTTCGCGTTGCCGTCATTGTTAACGACATGAGCGAGCTGAATATCGATGCCCGCCTTGTGGAAGAAACCGGAACGTTGTCGCGCACCGAAGAACGCCTTGTTGAAATGAGTAACGGGTGCATCTGTTGTACGCTTCGGGAAGATCTAATAGAAGAAGTGGCCCGCCTGGCTCAGGAGGACCGGTTCGACTACCTGTTGATTGAGAGCTCAGGTATATCGGAACCGTTGCCTGTGGCCCAGACCTTCTTTTTCGACATGCCCGACGCCGAGATAAATCTGGCCGATATCAGTACTCTGGACACGCTGGTAACCGTTGTGGATGCCTCCTCTTTTTATGCCAATCTGCAGACCATCGAGTCCCTCAGGGACCGCTCATGGGCCGAAAACGACGATGATTTACGTAGTATCGCCCATCTGCTTATAGACCAGGTTGAGTTTGCTGATGTCATCCTGCTAAACAAAACCGATCTGGTTACGCCGGAGGTGGCCGATAACGTAGAGTACGCCATTCGTAAGCTCAATACCCTGGCGCAAATTATACGAACCACGCATAGCAACGTCGATCTGCGTGAGGTACTGCACACCGGACGGTTCGATTTCGACCGAACCTCGCAGTCGGCAGGATGGATTCAAGAGCTCGAGAATGAACACGTTCCCGAGACCGAGGAATATGGCATAAGCTCGATTGTGTTCAGGGATACGCGCCCGTTTCATCCCCGGCGCTTGTGGACGCTCATTGAGCGCTGGCCCGATTATGTGATTCGTTCGAAGGGATTGTTATGGCTGGCTTCAAAGCCGGATGTAGCCGTGAACTGGAGTCAGGCCGGGAAGTCGTTCAATGCCGACAAAGCCGGGGTATGGTGGGACTCTCTGACGAAAATGGAGCGGAATCAGCACCCCGCATTTCAGGCGAATGAAGACCGCATTATGGGAAGGTGGACCAAAGAGTTCGGAGATCGCATCAACGAACTGGTGCTCATCGGTCAGGATATGCAGAAAAACAACATCCACAAGCAGTTACTCGATTGCCTTTGTACCGACGAGGAAATCATTCGTTACCATGCGGGCTATTCATTTGAAGATCCCTGGCCCAATTGGAGCGAACAGGTCGAGTCTAACTGATATCCACGATTAACCAACATGAATTCCATGAAAAGAAAAACCTTTATTAAACCGGCTTTCTAAACTCAGCGGGTTTAGCCTGGCTGCACACGTAATCATTGACTAACCAGACATTTACTACACTCTACTGACATGCTAAAAACCATTAACCTGACCAAGCATTTCAACGGGCAAACCGTTGTGAAGGATCTCAATTTAACGATTGATTCAGGTGAGATATATTGTCTGTTGGGCGCAAATGGTGCCGGTAAAACCACCACGATCAACATGTTGCTCAACGTTTTTCCACCCACGTCAGGGAAAGCCCTGATTGGCGGAGTTTCGGTAACCGATCAACCCGTTCAGACCAAAAAACGCCTCACCTACATTCCCGAGAATCTGACGCTCTACCCCAATCTGACCGGCGCAGAAAACCTCCGTTTCTTTGCCGGATTATCCGGGCTGAATCTGTCTTCATCGCAAATCGAAGCCACATTACAGCAGGCCGGGTTGCAGCCGGAGGCAGTGCACAGACGCCTTGAAACCTATTCCAAGGGGATGCGGCAAAAGGTAGGGATTGCCCTGGCCATAGCTCGCTCGTCAGATGTGCTCTTGCTTGACGAACCAACCAGCGGTCTGGATCCGTCTGCAAGCAATGATTTCGCCCGCTTGCTGGATATCATGCGTGAGCGCGGTGCCGCCATACTGATGGCAACACATGATCTCTTCCGGGCAAAGGAAACTGGCAACAGAATCGGCATCATGAATCGCGGAAAGCTCATGGATGAGCTGATTGCCGCTGATATTTCCCACGCCGACCTGGAGCAGGTCTACCTCAACCATATGAAATCATAATCCGTCAACACCCTGCACATTCATGATTACATTTAGGATACTAAAAAACGAACTACTCCGGCTGGCACGCGACCGCGTACTAATGGTATTGTCTGTCCTGGTACTCATCCTGCTGACGGTATCCGTTCTTACAGGTCATCAGTTTGTGAAGCAGCTATCCGTTGCACAAACTGAGGCGGAGCACATAGCACGATTGCAATGGGAACAACAGGGTGCTAAAAACCCCCATTCTGCCGCCCACTACGGAACGTTTGCCTTCAAACCGGTTAGTTTACTGATGGTTTTCGAACCCGGTATTACACGCTACACCGGGGTCTCCTTATTTCTGGAAGGACATCGACAGAATGCGGCATCGTTCAGTCTGGCTGAAGACCAGGAAGCTTCCCTACGGTTTGCTGAACTTAAACCTGCCTTTATTTTTACCTATTTATTCCCGCTGTTGATCATATTTGCAGGATTCAGAATGATTTCCTCGGAAAAAGAATCCGGGATGTATCGTTTCCTTATAGCTCAGGGTGTTACCCGGAAACAAATGCTTGCAGGTAAGGCACTGGCTCTCTGGTTGCTGGTACTCGCATTATTTCTGCCATTTTTTGTGCTTGGCCTGTTGGTCGCCGGTTTGGTTGCGGCACCATCAATTGAGCTGCTGCGGTATATCCTGATTTCTGTAGTTTGGCTTGTTTATTTTGGTATTATCGTGAACCTGACTATAGGGACGTCTGCATTGGTTAAGCATTCCAACATGGCCATGGTCGGGTTACTGGCATTTTGGATAACTATAGCACTGGTGGTGCCTAAGGTAACATCCAATATTGCAGCAAACCGTTATCCCGTTCCATCAACCACGGAGTTTTACCAGGCTGTACGTGATGATTTACTTGAAGGTGTTGATGGTCATAATCCGTTCAGCGAGCACAGTGTAGCATTTCGCGACTCGGTTTTGGCAGCCTATGGCGTCGAGATTGTTGATGACTTGCCCTTCAACTTCAGAGGTATGATGCTACAGGAAGCCGAGGAGTTTGAAAAACGTATTTATGATCTTCATTTAAGCCGCATTGAAGAAATCCATGCCCGTCAGATGGGCGCTTTTTCTGTCGGAACCCTGTTTTCACCTGCACTTGCCATGCGACTATCGGCTATGCACTTCGCAGGTACCGACCGTCATGCATTTAATCGGTTTACAGCACAGGCTGAGTCGTATCGAATTGATCTGATGCGGGTTCTTAACAACGATCTGCGTGATAATGCTGTAGGAGATCAGGCTGTCGGGTATGTTGCGCATGAACGTTTCTTCTCCGAAAATCCCATGTTTGTATATCAACGGGCGCAAAAAATACAGATACCCTCCGAGGTACGCAGGTTTATCCTGGTACTTTCTGGCTGGCTGCTGCTATCGGCAGGGTACATGGGTTTTGCCTCAGCGAAGGAGGAAGCAGCATGATCAGACATGTATTCAGATTTGAGTGGCTTCATCTTATGCGGTCACGGGCGTTTCAGCTTATAGCGTTCGTCTTGCCCGTCACTATGTTTGTGAGCCTGTATCTCGGTCAGCAGCGGGTTTCAACCCAGTTGGATACCATTACGGAACTTGCAGCATCTGAACGGGCATTCTATCTCGAACAAGCCGAAAGACAACGGTTGATTGAGCAGGGCGAGCTGGAGGTATCCGCCTGGTTTCAGGATCCGGGTAACCCGTTGGTATTGGCACAGTTTAACGATGCAGGCCGTTTTGTAATCCTACATCCCAGACCCCTGGCCGCCCTGGCAGTGGGGCAGTCTGATATATTTCCCTATTACGGTAAAGTCACCCTTACAAACAGGGTAGCTATGCGTGACAACGCGCTGAAAAACCCGGTTACCTATCTGAGTGGGTCGTTAGATTTTGCTTTTGTATTGATCTGGCTGATACCGCTGTTTGTTATCGCCCTGGGGTACGACGTACGTTCCCGCGAGAAGGAATCGGGTACCTATGTTATGCTTGAGTCACAACCCGTTTCGGTCACCCGTATCATGGCCTGTAAATTTGCATTCCGCTACTCACTTTTGCTCCTGATGGCATTGAGTTCACTGGCTTTATTCTCGGTAATCCTTCAAATTCCTTTAGCCAGTCACAACGGGCTCATAGTAGTCCTCTACATTACAGGGTACATGGCATTCTGGTTCCTGCTTAGTGTCGTGGTTACGATGTTCAGCAACCGGTCGGCCATGAATGCCATCTCTTTGGTTGGCCTTTGGGTACTCTTCATTCTGATCATTCCGGCATTGATTACGCTGTATGCCGGGTACAAGCATCCGCTTCCGTCACGTTCACTGTGGGTGACCGAACTTCGTGCCATTGAGCAGGAAGTAAACGCCCGAAGAGGGGAGCTTTTCGATGCCTGGAAAGGCGATCACCCCGAAGAGTACGTAGCCGGAGAAACTCCGGGCTTTTATCAGACATGGATGCAGCGTCTGGTTTCGAATACGTACATCCACTCACAGACCCGTGATGCTGACGAGAGGTTTCAGGTGGCAGTGCAGCGGCAGCATCAGGCAATACACAGCCTGCGATTGCTGTCACCTCCCATGATACTTAGTCACAGACTTCAGGTGCTGGCTGGTACTGATCGGGACAGGCTTGGCAAACTTGACGAAAAAATGTATGATTTTCAGCGGGAATGGCAGGATTTTTTCCTGCCCAGATTTCAGCAGCTAAACTTCTTTACTTCTGAGGAAATTCAATTTATTCCTGTCCCGGAAAGAATCAGATAACATCTACTTCACCAGCAGCACACTGCGCTGCACCGTTTCCCCTCCGGCGGATAGCATACTGATGTATACGCCACTGGCCAGCCGGCCGGCATTCCAGCTTACTTCGTGGATGCCGGCCGGTTTATATCCGTTTTCCAGTTGCTGCACGCGCTGGCCGGCCGGATTGTAGATGGTGAGCTCCACATGGCTGTCGCGCGGCAGGTGATAGCGAAAGCGGGTTTGGGCGTTGAAGGGGTTCGGGTAGTTGGGGTCGAGCCGTAAGGCCACAGGCAGGACGTCCGGAGCTTCATCCACGCTCACCATCGGCGGGGTGATCCATTCCACCAGGGCCTGCAGCAGCGCGTAACGCTCTGAGGATGGATACACGGTTTCGATGGGGAAGCCCATGGTGATGACCGATCCCACATTCCCGGATGCGCTGCCCGGAAAGGAACCTTTGTAGCCCACAGCGGCGATGTTCGGCGCGGCCGCACCCTGGTACGCCAGCAGAGCCTGTCCGCCCTCGCGCGCATGAAATACATCCGGCCAGCTCACATTCCAGCTGCCCTGACTCCCATCGTCAAAACGCAGGCTGCTGAATTCCGGAAAGCCGCTTCCGGCTGTGGTCTGAACCTGATACCAGGTGCTCGACTGGTTTCCCGGGGCATCGGCGGCGTAGGCGACTTTGAGATAGTCCGACAGGAATGCTTTATCGGTGGTGTTGCCGCGGTAGTCCAGGTCCCACGCCAGCTCCGAGCCGCTGACCAGCAGATTGCCACCTTCGTCCAGAAACGCCTTCACGCGCGACTGCTCAGCGGGAGTGAAGGTGTGATCCGCGGTGCTTTCGGCGCCCAAAATCCAGACTACGAGGTTATACGCATTCAAATCAACACGTCCATCGGCTATGGCTTCATTGGTGGCCGAATCCACACGGTACCCTTGCCCGACAAGCCCGGGCAGGTAACGACGTACAAAATCGCGGGTGTTCCCGGTGATGCCCCGATCGAATCCGTTGACCAGCAGCATACTTCGCTCGTTGGTGGCCGGAAGCACGCCCAGCATCTCGGAGTAGGGTCCGGCGTGGTCGGTCACGGCCTGAAGTCGCACGTATACCGTCTGCCCGGCGGTCAGGTCGTCAATGAGCAGGTTCTCCGGTGTCAGGGTCACGGTCCGGTCGGTCTCCACGCCATCGGCGCTCAGATGTACCCGGTACTGTTCAACGCCGCTGACTGCGGGCACAGCAATGCGCATCGACGTCGCACTTTCCTGCACCGCTCCCCAGCTGTCGGGCACGGTGGCCGTGGTCTCCAGCGGATAGAACGGCAGCTCGATGACGCCCTCATCGCTGAGCAGCTCATGGAGCACCGGGTCTTGCAGGACGGCATCGATATGCACGGCCTCATCATTGACCAATACCGTGTCCAGCACCGCCCGGATTCCGTGGCTGTAATCGGCATAGAACTCATCATGCCCGCTGTACAGGGGTTGGATGGGACTCCCGCTTTGATAGTGCCAGCCGTAGATGACCACCCTGCGGGGCGCGGGTTGGTTGTAAATCCGGTTGGAGAGGATGACATCTTTTTTATGACCAGCCACCAGGGTGCCCAACGGCTGCCCGGAGAGGTGGGTGTTGCGCTGCTCCTGCACCGTGTTGTTGTGCGTGAACATGACCGGAATGGTGGTCATCTGGTCGGAGGGGGGAATAGGCTGGGGATTGAGCTTGAGCGGGGCGGCCTGCCAGATCTGGTCGACCATCCGACGGGTGGGCAGGGTGAACCCGATGGCATTGGCGAGTCGCTGGGCCAGCACCGGTGTCATAGGCATCAGGAAGTAGTCATCGTCACTGCCCAGGGCCAGGTAGTCCGGCGTTACGTGGTAGGTCAGGGTGTATTCGTTGCCATTCAGGGTCCGCGAGGTGGTCACGG
This sequence comes from Bacteroidetes bacterium HLUCCA01, assembly GCA_001314545.1. Lineage (GTDB taxonomy): Bacteria > Bacteroidota > Rhodothermia > Balneolales > HLUCCA01 > HLUCCA01. The sequence goes on along the minus strand of LIHN01000001.1, from coordinate 1,046,254 downwards.
TCGTGAGCGAACGCAGGAAATCGGGTACGTTGCCGGCGGTGATTTCCGAGAATATGCGATTTTCACGGTCGGTGAGCGACATCGTGCGGAGCACGGGCTCCAGTTCGCTTCCGGTGAGGGCATCGGTGGGCCGGTCGGGCAGGGGGAAAACGGCCGACTGGGCCTGCGCCGGTACAACGACCGTGGAGGTGAACAGGGCCGCCAGCATGAGTGCCCCGGCGGAGGTGGTGATGCGGTTACGCAGCCTGGATGCCCACACCAACGGGTTCAACGGGCTCTGCAGCCAAGTCGAGCCGGAATTGCCGTGGTGCAGCCTGGATACCCCGGATAAAGGATGTTCGCAATTACGCAGCCGGAGCAACGAAATTATGAGGTGCCTGATATCAGTCATAGCTATAGCGATGTAGGTTCGTGGTTTTTCAGAATGTATTGAAACTATCCTGTTTTTACACAGTGTTAATCCGTGCGTCATGCAATATCCCTAACTTAGACGGTCATGCAAGCAGCAGTCGTTCGTAATCCGGGCCGACTGTCAACCACGAATTTACGTCATTGAATCATGCAACATACCGCCACACCCTCCTCCCATCCCACACAGGAACCCCACTGGCTTGAAGAGGCGCTACGTCGTGCCGTTTTGCTCATCATCCTGCTGCTGGCCGCCTGGCTGAGTACCTCCCGCGCACAGGCCGTCAGCGGGACCTCGATCGATGGCTCCACCGTGCAGGGGCGGGTCTTCCACGACCTCAACGCCAACGGTGTGTACGATGCAGGCGAGGAAGGCGTGGCCAACGTGCTGGTTTCCAACGGTCGGGAGGTGGTGCGTACGGCGGCCGACGGTACCTACACCATCGCCCTCATCGCCAACCGGGACCTGAGCATCGTGCAGCCCGGCGGATGGCGCGTTCCCACCGATCACCGCAACGTACCCCAATTTTTCTACATCCATAAACCCGAAGGCACCGGTTACGAAATGCGTTTCGGCGGACTCCCGCCCACCGGTCCGGCGCCGGCAACGGTTGACTTTCCCCTGACCCGCACGGAGGGCGGAACGCAGGCCGCATCGCAGCAATTCACCTGCGCGGTGCTGGGCGACACCCAGACCTACTCCAATGAGCAGATCAGCTTTCTGCGTGACGGGGCCTTGACCGACATCGCCCGGGCCGGTCTTACTGAAAACGACTGCCTGCTCTACCTGGGTGATGTGGTGGGTGACGACCTCGGCCTGCTCGACCGGCTGCTGGAGCTGGGCGGCGGACTGGGAGCGCCGCAATGGCTGGTTATCGGCAACCATGATTTTGATTTCGATGCACGTACCAACGCCGACAAAGCCGATTCCTGGCGCCGTCTCTACGGTCCGAACTACTATGCTTTTGAGCAGGGCGAGGTCCTTTTCGTGGTGCTGGACAACGTGTTTTATCCGTGTACCGAGGAAGACTTCGCCCGGGGCCGGCTCAACTGCGACCCGGAACGTCGTCCTAATTACAACGGTCGGCTCACCGAAGACCAGCTCCTCTGGCTGGAGGCCCTGCTGGAGCACACCCCGGAAGACCGTCTCATTGTTCTCGCCCATCATATTCCCTTCGTGTCCTTCGTGGATGCGGGCAGCAACCAGCACCAGACCGACGACCTGCCTCGGATTTATGCCCTGCTCGAGGGCCGTCCGGCGCTTTCCCTGTCCGGCCACACCCACACCACCGAAAACCACGCTCCGGGACAGTCGTTTGAAGGCTGGGAAGCCTCCGTTGGGGTGACGCAGCTGCCTTTTCGCCACATCATTGCCGGCGCCGGCTCCGGTGCCTGGTTTCAGGGCGATTTCAGCGTTGACGGCGTGCCTATGTCGCTGCAGCGCATGGGCGCTCCCATGGGCTACCTCCGCCTGGATTTCGACGGTACCACGTACCGGGAACGCTATATCGGTGCCCGACTGGGTGAGGATCGCGGACAATGGGTGAGCGTTAGCACACCGGAATATCGGTCCTGGTTTACGTCCATCATGGAGTGGGTCCGTCAACCGGCTGCGGAGCGGGGCGAGGTACCCCCGTTCTCGGTGCATGACCTGCCGGATACCCGCATCGTACACCCGGATGATTTTCAGCGCGATGGAGGCGTGTGGCTGACCGCCAACGTCTGGCTCGGGTCGGCCGAGACCGTGGTTGAGGCCCGTCTGCCTGACGGAAGGGTGCTGGCCCTGGAACGAACCCAGCAGGGACAGGGCGAGGCGGCCCGCATCGGCGCGGAGTGGTCGGACCCCTTTGCTACGCAGCGCCAGCTCACCGTAGCCCGTTACGCCATTCAAAGTACTTCGGGCGATGAGCAGGCCCAGGGCTTTGAGCTGTTTCAGGGTAGAAGCAACGGTCCCGCTGCGCCACGACCGCAGTCGTCTGTGGCTGACCGTAACATGCATCTGTGGCGGGTTCAACTGCCGGCGCTTGGCGAGGGGGTGCATCGCATTCAGGTCACCTCGACCGACCGCAACGGGTTGCAGTACCGGGATATTCTTACCCTGGAAGTACGCGCTGATCGTCCGCCGAAATACTGGCGCAGTGAGGTTTGGTAGCCTTTGACGCGGGTCCGGTTCAGCCCCGGACCTGCTCCCGGCAGCAGAAGGGCTGACAGTGGCCCAGGCTCCGGGCCGTCCGACGTTTTATAATCCGCCCGCAGTGAGATATGGCAGCTGCCGCCGATGAAAGCGGCCGCCTATGAAGGCTGCCCCTCGGTGAAAGCTGGCCCCGATGATAGCTGCCGCCGATGAAAGCTGGCCTCCATGATAGCTGTCCCCGACGGCAGCTGACCCCGGTGAAAGCTGCCCCCGATGTAACTGTTTCGCGGCTGCATCGTAGCGGTGGTCTGCCTCAACGTAAAGTGTACCGCAGGTCGTTGAACCACGGTAACCGGTGTCGATTTATCCACTGCCCTGCAATCCTTTTGCACGGATTTCTCCCTTAACACTGCCAAAATGCCATGATAACCTTCTCCAACGTAACCAAGCAATTCAGCAAGGTGAAGGCCGTTGATCAGCTTTCCTTTGCCGTACAGCCCGGCGAGATATTCGCCCTGCTCGGTCCCAACGGTGCCGGAAAGACCACCTCGGTCAGGATGATTCTGCAGCTGCTCCAGCCCGATGCCGGAACCATCCGCTACGGCGAAAGCCTGCTCAAAACGGGCGAACTGCTGCGCACCCGCATCGGCTATCTGCCCGAAGAGCGGGGCGTCTACCAGGATACCCCCATTCTGAAAACCCTCGTCTATCTGGCCTCTCTGCGCGGTATGGATCCTGTCCGGGGTCGTGCCGTTGCCCGACAGTGGCTGGAGCGTTTCGCTCTGGCCGACCGCGCCGCCGACAAGGTCTCCACACTTTCAAAAGGGAACCAGCAAAAAATACAGTTCATCGCGGCCATCATGCACAAACCGGACTTCGCCATTCTGGACGAACCCTTTTCCGGTTTTGATCCCATCAACCAGGAAGTCATCTCCGACCTGATTCGTGAGCTGCGCAACGAGGGGACCACCATCCTGCTCAGTGCTCACCAGATGCAGCTGGTGGAACGCATCGCCGACCGCATCCTGCTGCTGTCCGGCGGTCGCGAGCTCATGAGCGGAACCATGGACGAGCTGCGAACCCGAATGGGCGACGGACAGAAACTGGAGGTTACCTTCACGCAGCTCAGCCACCCCGAGCTGCTTTCCGCCTCAACCCAACTCGACGCCCGACAGGACGTCACAACCGGACAATGGGTGGTCATGCCGCGTCCCGGTGTACCCCTGAACCAGGTTCTGGAGGTGCTGACCCGGGCCGGAAGCGTGGATACCCTGCGGACAACCCAGGCTAACCTGCACGATATTTTTATTCAGAGTTTTGGAGTCAACAACGGAGGCAGCGATGAAGCATAGTATCTGGGAAATCACCAAAAACGTCACGGTATGGGAGTTTAACCGGTTTTTCAAATGGATGGACCTGGTCAAAGGCTTTGCCTTTTTTGCCTTCTTCGGGCTCATCGGAGGAGTGGTCGGTTCCTGGGCCGGCAGTCAGGCCGCCGAAACCCCGGTAGTTGCCGTCAGCGCATACGGTCCTTTTAACCAGGAAGGCTTCGAGATCACGGCAATCCGGTTTGAAGATCGTTCGGCTTTACCGGCCGACAGCCTGAATAGCCTGCTCATGGGTGGCGAGATCGACGGAATTCTGACTGTTATCAGCGACAGGGAGGCGACCATACGCACCAACAGCGATCGTGCCTGGATCATGCAGCTGCAGACCCACCTGAATGAACTTCGGTCGGGCTACAAACTCGAACAGCTGGGTCTGGACGCCGCCATCTATACCGACCTCACCGCCGAAGTCGACCTCAGTCGCGAGTTTGACTCGGGCGAGGTGGCCTCGCTGGCAGATAAATTCCTGGCCGGAGGCGCCATCGCCCTGCTCCTTATGGCTGTTTTTATGGGTTTTGCCTATCAGTTCACTGCCATTACGGCCGAGAAACAGCAACGCATCACCGAGCAGGTACTCTCGGCCATCTCACCACAGACCTGGATCGATGGTAAGATTTTGGGTATCACCGGGGTCGGGCTGGCCTACGTGGCCTTTTATGGCGCCATCGGGGTCTTCGGTATCATCGCACTGGCCTGGTTCGGCGCTCCGGTTCACCAGACTCTGGCCCTGATCAATCCCTTGTTTTTGGTGACCTTCGTACTTATGGCCCTCATCGGCACGCTGATGTGGAATGCCTTTCTGGCCGGTGTTGCCGCCACCATTGACGACCCGAATACCTCCACCAAGTCCGGCTTTATGTTTCTGCCGATGTTTCCGGTGATGCTGGCGTTTCTGGCTCTGGTAAACCCGGATACCGTTGCCATGCAGCTGCTGTCCATTTTTCCGCTGACTTCCTATGCCGTGCTTCCTGCCCGTATGGTCCTTACCAGTGTGTCCTGGTGGGAGCCGGTTCTGGCCATTGCCCTGCTTGCGGTCACGGCCTGGTTGCTGCGTGTGGCTGCAGGACGTATCTTTGCCGCAGGCATGATGATGTACGGCAAGGAGCCTGATTACCGGCAGATGCTGCATTGGATGCTCAAAGGAAGTAACCAGACACAAACCGATTAGCCATGGCAACCCAACCCAATCCTGCAGCCCTGCAACGCGTTATCAAAACCCCGGGGGCGGTACTTATGGGATTGGGCTCCATCGTTGGAACCGGAATATTCGTGAGTATTGCCATTGCCACCCAGGTTGCCGGCACTGGTATCATCCTGGCCATCGCCATTGCGGCCCTGCTGGCTACATTCAACGGACTCAGCAGTGCCCAGCTGGCCGCGGCACATCCCGTCAGCGGGGGCACATACGAGTACGGATACCGATTTCTGGGATCGTATTTCGGGTTCACCGCCGGCTGGATGTTCATGATTGCGAAATCCGCTTCCGCGGCTACGGCGGTGCTGGGTTGTGTTGGGTATGTGTTCTACGCCCTGGATGTGGATGCTGGTCGATGGGTGCATGCAGGAGCCGGACTCGCCCTGCTGGCGGTGATGACCTGGCTGGTTTCCGGGGGAATTCAACGAAGTAATATTGCCAATACCGTAATTGTGGGCGTTACCCTGCTGGGTCTGGCGGCCCTGGTTGGCGCCGGGCTGTGGTCGAACGGGCTGCCGGTCGACCCGCTTCAGGCCACCTTCGATGATACCGACTGGCGGCGGATTCTGTACGGCTCGGCGCTCATGTTTGTAGCCTACACCGGCTATGGTCGCATCGCAACCCTCGGCGAGGAAGTTGCCGAGCCCCGGAAGACCATTCCCCGGGCCATTATCCTGGCCATGATCAGCATTGTGGTGCTGTATCTGGCTGTTTCGCTGACCGCCATACAGGCGATGGGCGTGCAGGACTTTGCAGCCTCTGTCAATGCCGAGGCGGCGCCCCTGCTGATTGCGGCCCGGTCGCTGGAGGTTCCGGGGATTGCAGCGGTGGTGAGTCTGGCCGCTATAACTGCCATGCTGGGGGTGTTGCTGAACCTGCTGCTGGGACTCTCCCGTGTCTTGCTGGGCATGGCCCGCCGACGGGATGTGCCTCACGCGCTGGGTGCCGTGCACGCTGGTTCGCAGAGTCCGGTGGTCGCTGTGTGGACAACGGGGTTGATTATTGGTGTGCTTGTTTTGAGCGGCGATGTGGTCTTCACCTGGTCGTTCAGCGCCTTTACGGTGCTGATCTACTACGCCATTACTAATTTGTCGGCGCTGTTTCTGCCCCGCGAGCTGCGGCTATACCCGCGGATTATACCGGTGCTCGGGCTGTTCGGCTGCCTGTTTCTGGCGTTTTTCATTGAGCCGGGTATCTGGCTTCCCGGAATGGGGATGGTGGTGGTGGCCGTAATCTGGCATACCGTAGCACGGAAACGGCAGGCTTCCGGGCAGACTCTGTAGCCGATCCTGCTGCTGTCATTCCCCGACGAATCGCTTCGGTGCCAGGCGCGAAGCTGGTGTGCCGGCTTTCGGGTGCGAAGTTGCTTCCTTCTGTGACCGATCTCGCGCCGGGCGTGCGGCACCCTCCCCGTATTTGCACTGGTCTGCTTTAGCTCACGGGCCGGCGCGAGATTGGTTCGTCGCTGTGCCTGTGCCAACGTCGCCGGGCGTGCGGCACCCTCCCCGGGTCACCCGTCCGGACCGGAAAACCGTGGTTGCTTTCCTGCCCGGGGGCTGATAGATTGCGAGGATTCACAACCAAGGTCCCAATCGCACTATCATGCTCAAACGAATTGTCTTTCTACCCCTGCTGCTTTTGCTGGTCAGCTGCAGCGCTACCGGTCAAACCCTCTCGTCCGACCAGAAACAAGCCCTGGATCATGCCGACTTCGACCAGTGGCGGTCGGTCAGCGGTGCCGTTCTTACACCCTCCGGAAGCCACCTCATTTACGCGCTGAATCCGCAGGAGGGCGACGGGAACCTGGTGGTGCGCAACCTCGGCAACAACGATGAGGTGATGCTGCCCCGCGGGCGGTCGTTTCAGCTGAACCCCGACGGCGATTTTCTGGTCTTTATGATTGATCCGTTGTATGCCGAACAGCGTCAGGCCCGCATCGACGGTAAACGTCCGTCGGAGGTCTTCGATGACACCCTGGCCATTTATAACCTGGCAACCGGTGCGATGGAAACCTTCGCCGAGGTAGATTCCTATAAAATGCCGGAGAAATCGGGCCCGTGGCTGGCCTTCCGCTACGACCGTGACCTCGAGGATGAAGCCCCGGCGGATTCTTCAGGTGCAGAGTCAGGTGAAGGAGAAGCGGCAACCGGTGCTGTCCCGGAGTCCACTGCCGGCGTGTCGGCAGTCGCCGGTGCCCCGGCCGGCAGCAGCCCATCAACGACCCGCGCGCTGACCGAAAACGATCTGGTGGTCCGGAATTTGTCTACCGGCGAGGAACGGGTCATTCCGTATGTGGATGATTACTATTTCACCGGCTTCGGGGAACGACTGGTATACACCACGCTCGACAAAGACTCCCTGAGCACGGCCGGGGTTCACGTCCTGGAGCTCTCCGGCATGCAGACCACCTCCGTGAGCAGCGGCCTGGAGCAGTATCGCTCCCTGGCTATGGATACCACCGCAACCCGGATTGTCTTCCTGGCCCTGCCTGCAGCGCCATCGGACAGCACCGCTGAGGACTCCACCGGCCGTGCCGACCGGGATGACGAGGAGGCTCCTTCGTACTACCGTGTCTACTTCTGGCAACAGGGCATGGAGCAGGCCCGGGTGCTGGCTGATACGGCCTCCTCATGGCTTGCCGAAGGATGGATGATCAACGAGCATGCCTCGCCCCGGTTTTCCCACAACGGCGAGCGCCTGTTTTTCGGTACCGCCCCCGTACCCATGCAGCGGGATACCACCGTTGCCGCCATCGATATCGCCGAGGTGGATGTGTGGAACTGGCAGGACGTTACCCTGCAGACCGTGCAGCAGGCCCGCCTGAATCAGCTTCGCAGGCAAACCTATCAGATAGTCTGGCACATCGGTGAGGATATGTTTACCGTGCTGGAAGACCCCGATCTGGAGTCGGTTACCGTGCCTGACCGCGGTGATGCCCGCTATGGGTTTGGCGTGCAGGACCGGCATAACCAGTACCGGGTGCAGTGGGAAGGCTTTCCCGTGCCGGCCGACTGGTACCGGGTAGATGTGCAAACCGGCGTGCGAATTCCCATCGCCCGGGATGTGCGCGCCTCCGGATCGCTCTCGCCGGAAGGCCGATTTCTGGTCTGGTTCGATCTGGAATCGCAGCGGTGGATGACCTACGAGTTTGAAACCGGTACCCGCCGGGATCTCACCGGCGACATGCAGGTTTCGTTTTCCGATGAGCTCAACGATGTGCCCAATTTTGCCTCACCGTACGGGCTGGAAGGCTGGACCGCCGGCGACCGGCAGCTCATTATCCGCGACCGCTACGATCTGTGGGTTTTCGATCCGACTGCCACGGCGGAGCCGTTTATGCTCACCCGGGGTGAAGGTCGTGCCGCTGAGATTACCTTCCGGCTGATCACGGCTGATGAGGATGCCCGCCACATTCCGGACGGTCGCGCATGGCTGAGCGCATTTCATCATCAGGATAAGTCGGCCGGGGTGTATCAGACCACCATCGCACGCCGGCAGGCAGCACTGAATCAGCTGTGGAGGGATGACGTTATGGCGATGGGGATCACCAAAGCCCGTGAGGCCGATGTATGGACCATCCGGAAGAGTACGTTTCAGCGGTTTCCCGATGTGTACATTACCGACGGCCGCTTTAGCACCTTTGACAGGGTCACCCACGCCAATCCCCAGCAGGATCGCTACCGGTGGGGGGATGTGGAGTTGTTCACGTTCAACAGCCTGGACGGGGTGGAGCTGGAAGGACTGCTGTACACGCCCGAGAATTTCGATCCATCCCGGACCTATCCGATGATTGTGTACTTCTACGAGCGCACCTCCGACCGCCTGCACAGTTATCGGGCCCCGGCCCCGTCGGCCTCGACCATCACGCCGGCCTTTTACACCAGCAGGGGCTACATCGTAGCCATGCCGGATATCGTGTACAAAGAGGGGAATCCGGGTCGGAGTGCGGAGGACGCCGTCATTGGGATGACTCTGCACCTGCTCGACCGTGGATTTGTAGACCGAAACCGCATTGGCCTGCAGGGGCAGAGCTGGGGAGGGTATCAGATTGCCCATATCATCACCCGTACCGATATGTTTGCCGCGGCTATGGCGGGTGCGCCCGTTTCCAACATGGTCAGTGCTTACGGCGGAATTCGCTGGGCTACCGGGTTGAACCGGCAGTTTCAGTACGAACGGACGCAGAGTCGGATCGGTGGCACGCTGTGGGAGCGACCGCTGTACTATGTTGAAAACTCCCCCATATTTTTTGCCGACCGGGTGCGCACTCCGCTGCTGATGATGCACAACGATGCCGACGGGGCCGTTCCCTGGTATCAGGGGATTGAGTTTTTTGTGGCCCTTAAACGACTTAACCAACCGGTTTGGATGCTTAACTACAACGGTGAAGCTCACAATTTACGCGATCGTGTCAATCGTAAAGACTTATCCAGACGCATGCAGCAGTTCTTTGATCATTATCTCATGGATGCCCCGGCGCCTGTCTGGATGCGCTATGGGATTCCTGCCGTGGAAAAAGGCGTGAATCAGGGGTTTGATCTTGTAGAAGAATGACTAACAAAAAAGATGATGTTGTTAGAAAAAACTTATAAAAATAAAGTGGCTTAACTTATTGTTAGTTAATTACTTGCGTATTTTATGCATCGGTGTAGTCTTTTCTTTGCTGCACCGATGTACGGAAGCATTAGGGTTTCTCAAAAAATCCATTTTTAAGAGGCTAAATAGGTACTTTTAGTTGAATTAGTTTTAGCAGACGGGGGGGCAGCTGCTTTTAAGTCCGTGTGTTTACTTATCCGTCAGTTTCGTTTCATTCAACGTTAAGTGAAGTACTGTATTTTTTTAGTCTCTGCTTGTCAACCAGGTCAGCTATCCGTCCGGATACTGCTCTTTGGAATGTTATTTGCGTTGCTTGCTGTACCTGCCTTGGCCCAGTCGCCCACGCTGGTGGGATCAACGAGCAACAGTTCCGGTGGCAGCAATACCAGCTCCATTACCCTCTCACTACCGGGGGGAATGCAAGCGGAGGACCTCATTATTGTTTCGGTCAGCTGGCGCAGAAATGTTACCATCACGCCTACCGATGACGGCTGGATAGAAATTGTTCGTACCAATGAGGGCAATAACGTAACCCAGGCGCTTTTTTATCGGGTCTACCGGTCGGGCGATCCGGCTACGTACCAGTTTAACAGTTCTGCCAACGCCCGAAATGCCGGCACTATCGTTGTATACCGCAATGCCAATCCGGCCAGTGTTGAACTGATCTTTTCTGCGAACAATGGATCGAGTAATGCAGCCACAGCCCTTTCCGTAGACACTGAAACCGATAATTCGGTTATTCTCGGTTTCTATGCCGCACGCAGGAGGAACAGTCTTACCACCCCGGCAGGGATGACGCAGTTGCAAAATCTGAGTACATCCGGTGGTATCAATAACAATCTGAATGTAATGGCTGCCGCGGAGAGTCGGGCTACGGCAGGAAATACCGGTAACCGGAACGCCTCCGTTTCCGAAAGTCGCCCCTGGGTCGCCCATATGGTCTCCGTAGCCCCCCGCAACAGTGGCAATACCATTTATTCGTATCAGTCGGGCAACTGGAGCGATGCCAACATCTGGACCACCGATCCCTCCGGCACCACCCTCACCGGCTCGGTATCCCCCTCGCGATTCGACAGCCTGGTAGTGCTCAACGGCAGAACCCTCACGCTTACGGCCAACCTGCCAACCAACGGCTACCGCATCAACGTGGAAGCCGGAGGATTTCTGGATTTTGCCAATTTTACCGCCGGTCGACTCACCACGCTCAACGGTGGCGGAACGGTCCGCACGCGCTTTGTGGTCACCGGTTCACCCAACACCGCCTACTTCCCCGCTACCTTTTACAACTATTTCACCGCTGAAACCGGTGGCACGGTAGCCTATTACCAGCAAGGCAGCGTAACCCTGCCCACCGATATTCCGACCTACCGGAATCTTATTCTTCGCAACGAGACCGCCTCGAACTACACGTTTACCCAGGCGGCAGATCTGGAGGTGTTTAATGACCTTTCCCTGCAGCACTCCGGGGCCGGAACGCTTACGTTTCAGACGGGAAACAATACCACAGCGCGATCCACGACCGTCGGGAACAACGTGACCATCAGCGCTCAGAGTACCTGGCAAACCATTGCGGCTGATGTAAATAACAGCATCACCATCGGGGGCGACCTGGTGAATAACGGATCGTTTCTCATGTCGAGGATGTCCGGACCCAATTACCTGTCAGACAGCAATCAAGGTCGCGCCGAAGTACGCTTCACCGGGGCACAGAATAACAAGATTGATGCCTTCGGATCAACCATTTTCTATCGGATGATCGTCGATAAGGGCATCGATCAGACCAATGTGCTGACCGTCAACTCCACCAATACGGCCAATTTCAGGTTGTTTGGCCGGAACAATCAGAGTATCGGCGCCGGGGATAATCCCACCAGCGACAAAGCCCTGTTTATACAGAACGGAACCCTCCGACTGACCAGCAATATTGAAATCGAGAGCCTGACGGAGGGCGGGAACGACTATTTCATCAACGGGAACGCCTCATTGTGGATCGATGGGGCCACGGTTTTTGCTACCCTTACAGCAGGCAGTCCGGGTGGCAGTTCAGCAACCGGAAATACCGGGCTCACCGTTATCGGAAACCTGAGAGTCTCTGCCGGGACGTTGAACACCCGTGATTCTGCGGGAGTCATTTATCGCTCTGACGCTGAGATCGTTGTGGAGGGTGGCACATTGAGGACCTCAACCCTGCGAACAACCGGATTTGCCGGGGTGCACCGTGCTGCTTTCGTGATTACAGGCGGGACCATTATTTCCGATGGGGAGGGCGAAAGCGGAGGGGCGGGTCGGTTCAGTCTGCCGTTTGCCGACAACTCCATCACGATGTCGGGCGGGGAGGTCATCGTGACCCAGCCGTCCGGTGTGGGGGGTACTACCATCGACTTTCGCATGGATCCCATCAACTACAACATCACCGGGGGCAGCTGGCAGTTCATTGCCACCAACGGCTCGACCAACTTCACGGTGGATTCTACGGCACCCTTTTACAACGTAACGACCATCAAGACCGGGGGCGGATCGGCCGATGTGCGTCTGAATGCACCACTCACGGTGCTTAATAACCTCACGGTGCAAAGCGGGGTGTTTCAGGCAACCTCGAATCATGCTGTTTCAGTCGGGGGCAATTTTACCCTTGCATCCGGCGCCACCTACGATCCTAACTCCAACACCACAACCTTCAACGGTTCGGGCCAGCAGCTGCTGACCCTGGACGGGAGTATTTCCGACGGCGGACTGTTCAACACCACCATCGATAAGTCGGCCGATACCCTGCGTGTTGCCGGAGCGGCCGGTTCGCTGGTGGTCAGGAACGATCTGACCTTTACCAGCGGGACCCTGGACGACGGGGGCAAAACGGTAGAGGTCAACGGGGCGCTGGCCATGTCGGGCGTGCACCTGGGCACAGGTAAAATGCAGCTGAATCCGAACGGCAACCGAACCATAACGGGCAACGGCAGCGGTCGCTTCGGCAATCTGGAACTGACCTCCACAGCAACCAATGTGACGTTCGCCACCGCGGCCAATCTGCAGGTAGACGGTACCCTCACCTTTACCGGTACCGGCACGCAGCAACGCATACTCGATATTGCCGGGAACCTGCTCACCCTCAGCGGGGGTGCGGCCATCACCGGCGCCACGGCCGATCGCTACATCCGGACCAACGGCACGGCTTCGGCCGGCGGGGTGACCAAAATCTTTGACAACGAGCTGACCTTTACCTGGCCGGTTGGCGCGGGTACCAAATACACACCGGCTGTTTTTGCTCTGGATGTGAATCCCACTACCTTCGGCTCGGTCAACATCAAACCCGTTGACGCTTCCATCCCTGCCATAACCGACAATACCTATGCGCTGAATTACTACTGGAAAGCCACCGATTCGGGCTTTGATCTGGGTGCGGCCAAGGTATCGTTCACCTTTGAGTACCTGAGTGCCGACCTCGGCGCAAATGTGACCCCGGCAGAGCTGGTCCCGGGTCGATACGACCTTTCTACAAATACCTGGGCTGTAAACACACCGGCATCCGTTGATCAGACCAATCGCATTATCACCTTCGACGGGGTATTGTACGAGGGGGCCATCACCGGCGATTACTCCACTGCCGATATCAACGTCATCAACCCCTTCGGCAGCCTGGATATCTACTACAGCTGTGCTGATTCCGACTGGTTTACCCTTTCAACCTGGTGCCTCGACAGCCATACCGGTTCAACCATCGCTTCCTCGGTGCCGGGCGCCAATACCATCGCCGTGGTAGGCAACGGCAACACCGTCACCATCAACAGCGATGATGCCCTGTCCGCCATTCTGCGGGTGCTGGACGGCAGTACCCTGGACATCGCCGCCACCAACGGCCACACCCTCGGCGTGGTTGACGGTCCTACCTACGGCACGCTTCGCATCGGGGCCTCCTATTTCCCCGGGGGCGACTTCGGCGATTTTCTCAACAACGGAACCGTGGTATACTACCGGACCGGCTCCAACTACACCATACCGGTATCATCGGTCGATATTGCCACCATCGACACCTACTTCAATCTGCAGACCGAGGTCAACACGGGCGGAGCGGGCTCTTTTATCACCCTGCCGAACCTGGACCTGACGGTTCTCAACGATGTTACCGTTTCCGGAACGGATCTCAACCGCCAAACCCGTGTTGGCGACGGTGCATCCGCCTCGCTCACCGTCAACGGCAATCTGAGTGTCAACTCCGGCAGCCTTCGGTACCGTTTCAACGGCTCGAACAATCGTGAAGTAACCATCTTCGGAAACACCACCATCGCCAGCGGAGCCCAGATCGGTTTTTATGACAACAGCGCCAATCGGGTTCACTTCCTGAACCTGCACGGGAGTCTGGTCAACAACGGTACCCTCGCCTTGAACAACAGCACGGCGCGTACCATTGAACTCACCTTCCTGGGTACGGCCAACGCCGAATACTCCGGTACGGGCACGAATACCTTCAGCCGACTGGAAGTGGACAAAGGCAGCTCACAGTCGCCCCGGCTTCTGTTCAGCAACAGCGGCTCCATTACGGCCCCCTCCGGCGCTCTGGCTCTTACCAACGGTACTTTTGAAATTACGCGAGGCGGTATTTTAACGCTTACCAACACCGCAACGACGTTCACCATCCCGAGTACCGCTGCCCTGGTAGTCAATAACGCCACCGCCGATGTGCGGATTGGTTATACCAACAACAACGCCGCCGATCTGATTCTGCGAGGTCGGCTGGAGCTGGCTGACGGAACCGTACGGGTAGGGAATCCGGCCAACAACAACAACAACGACATTGAATATGCCAGCGCGGGAACCCCGGAAATCGTCGTAAGCGGTGGATTGCTCGATGTCAACGGGCAGATTCGCCGGAGTACCCTGAACGTATCCGGTTCGCTGGTCTACCGCCAGACCGGCGGCGAGGTCCGCATCCGCGGTCGTGCCGCCACCACTACCCGGGGCATGCTCGAAATCACCAACGCCGGCTCTGAATTTGAAATGAGTGGTACCTCGCTGCTGCATCTCTACCGGGGCGGCAGCGTAACCTATGCCGATTTCTACGTTCGACCGGCCAGCAATAATGTGACCGGAGGAACGGTGCTGTTCAGGCCCACCGGTGCCGGAAATCAGAGCTATCTGCTGGATGTAACCACCAATTTGTGGAATGTTACGGTTCAGAACGACGGGGCCAACGCAGCCACACTGACCCAGCAGATCAACAATCTGGAAATTGGCAACAACCTGCTGCTGGATGACGGCTCGACCTACAATGCCAATGGATTGAACCTGTTCATCGGCGGTCGACTCACCCGCGCCGGGGCTGCCTCGTTCAACGCCGGAGCGAATACCGTCACCTTCAACGGCAGTGCGGGGGAAATCTCGGGCTCGCTCACAGGCACCAATGCCTTCAACAATCTGGTTGTGGCCTCGTCGGGTGTACTCACCCAGCTGGCTTCCAGTCCCATACAGATCAATGGCTCGCTGACCGTCCATACCGGAGCCAGCCTCGGCGACGGCGATAACCGCATCGATCTGCGGGGTAATGTTACCAACAGCGGCACGCACAGCAGTCCGGGTAACAGCAGCGTTGCCGGAATCGATCTGAATGGCAGCGGAACCCAGCAGATTGCGGGTAACGGAACATTTGGGAATGTCATCCTCACCAATACCGGTACGGTCAACCTCACCGGCAACATCGAAATTACCAATCGACTTACCCTGACCGGCACTTCCCTGCTCATGAACGACCGCCAGGTTACGTTCGGAACCGGCGCGGAGGTGACGGGCTACAATGCAACCCGGTACCTGCGTTCCAACGGGGTGCTCAGCGACGGCGGGGTGCGGAAGCGATATGCAACGGGAGCGGCCTCCTTCGAATTCCCGATCGGGGTTTTCGGGAAATATACCCCGGTAACCATCGATGTAACGGCCAATACCGCCACGGGTACGGTGACCATCAAGCCCGTGAACGTGAAGCATCCCTCGCACCGGGATGCCGGAACCAATCTGCTGCAGTATTACTGGAACGTAAGTACAACCGGGTTTGCCGGTCTGAGTGTGAATCATACGTACAGCTATGTGCAGGGCGATGTATCCGGCACGGAATCGCTCTACCGCGGAGGGCGGTATTTGTTCCCGAACTGGACGCCCCTCGGGGGCATTCCCGGCGCGGTGAATACCACGGCCAATACGATTACGCTGAGCGGGGTAGACTATATTTCCGGCGACTACACCGCAGGGGACCAAAATGAATTCACCACGGTTTCCACGTTCTACAGCAGGGACACCGTTTGTGATGTACCCGGTGGGTGCAACTGGAACGACCCGAATTCATGGTCGACGGTGAGTCACGGCGGCGCTGCGGCCACCAACTTTCCCAATGGAGAGCCCGTGGTCATTGCAACCGGACATACCGTGCTGACCAACGGAAACACCCGTCTGGCCGAGTCGCTGGAACTCACCGGTACAGCCGTGCTGGACCTGGAAGACTCCTTCGCCCATAATTTCGGGGTGGTCAGCGGTACGGGGACCATCCGCATCAAAGCTACTGCCGGAAATCAGTTCGTTTTTCCGGGGGGCAACTATTCCGCGTTCAGTCAGCCATCGACCGGCGGGACCGTCGAGTTCTATGATAACATCAACGGAACCCTGCCTACGCAGACCCAATACAATGACGTTATCATGACCGGAACCAGCACCCGGACGCAGGCCAATGTAGACTGGACGATCAACGGCAGCATAACCCTGTCTGACGGGGTGGTTGACAATACCGTTAACAACCGAAATGTCTCCCTGTCCGGCGACTGGCTGAACAATGCCTCTGCCACCGCCTTTGACCCCGGCACCGGAAAACTGATTTTAACCGGATCGGCGGCACAGTCTTTAGGGGGAAGTTTCGGAACAACATTCGGATTTATTGAATTGGACGGTCCCGGCGACAAGTCGCTGGACCAGCCTGCGGAAGTACGCAGCGGGATGATTTTCAACCGGGGTAATCTGTTCCTGAACGACCAGAACATGACCTGGGGCGATGCGGCCACGGTAGGGGGTACCCCGGCCGATACCAGCATGATTGTGGTCAACGGCACGGGCGTGCTGCGACGGCTCATAACCAGCACCGGGTCGTACCACTTCCCCGTGGGCGATACCACCGGCACCCCGGAGTATTCCCCCTCCACCATTACCTTTGACACCGGCGCCTTTGCCTCCGGCGCATGGGTGCAGATGGGCGTGACCAATCAGGCCGATCCCGAGTGCGGCGGGGGTAACTACATCACTCGCTACTGGACTGTTGAAATGAACGGGGTCAGCAGTTTTTCCGGCACCGGAACCTTCCGGTATACCGACGGCGACATCGTAGGCGATGAAAACGACATCAAGACCCTTTCCCGCGATATCAGCAGTACGAACTGTTTGGTGGGCAGTGCGGCCAATACCTCGACCAATACCCTGACGTTATCGCTCACCAGCACCGGATTCATCATCACCGGAGGCGACAAGGGCGCCTTGCTTCCCCCGGGCGTGCAGCCCAGCGACCTGACCTTCGTCAACGTGACGGCCACCACCATCGAGCTGGAATGGACCAACGGCGATGGAACCGGCCGCATCGTGCTGGTCCGTGAAGACACCGCCGTTGACGCCGATCCCCAGCTTAACACCTTTTACACCGCCGATGCCAATTTCGGCGGCTCTCCCGATGAAATCGGTACCGGCAACTTGGTGGCCTATGAAGGCGCCGGCAACACCTTCACCCTCAGCGGACTCAATCCCAAAACCCGCTACCACCTCAGCCTGTTCGAGTACAACGATGACGGCTCCTTCATCACCTACCTGACCACCTCGCCCCTGGTTGGTGACACCCTGACCATGGCCCGCTTTGAGATCACCTTCACCCAGGACACCGGCTGGCGCATGGTTGCCCTGCCGCTGACCAACACCGCCTACAACCAGGTCTTTGCCAACGCCGCCACTACCGGACTCTACACCCAGGGTTTCCCGTATTCCACCTATCCCACGGCTTCCCCCAATCTGCTCTGGTACGACGAAACGGTGAGCGGAACCGACAACCAGCGCTGGCGACAACCTAGCGATATTGCTGATCAGGCCGTAGCGGGCCGAGGGTATATGTACTACGCCTTCGGCGACCAGACCCCCGGGGATACCCGGTACGATGTGGGCTTCCCGCTGAATATTTCCGTTGACGGGTATGAGCCGGCCTTGACCGGTGATTTCGACTTTACCCTGACCTATACGGCCGCGGGCGATGAAGGCTGGAACCTGCTGGGTAACCCCTATGATGACAACCTCGACTGGGACAGTCCGGAGTGGTCGCGCACAGCGGTATCCAATGCCATTTACATCTGGGATCCCAACGCTTCCGGCGGACCGAAATACCGGGTCTGGTCGAACAGCGTGGGCGATGACATGGACGGTATCATAGCCCGTGGACAGGCGTTCTGGGTCAAGGCTACCGGCGCGAATCCTGCCCTCAGCGTCAATCGCAATGCCATCGTTGCCGGAGGCACGTTTTACGGAAAAAATGTAGCTGATGGGGGCATAGCGGGCGACCAGGGTCCTTCAGGCACCGGCGTTCCGGTCGACTACAGTGCTTCGGGTTCCGGCGCATCCATCAACGCGGCGACCGGTACTCCAACAGCTGCGCCACACCCGTCGGTCGCAGGCGCAACCCACGCCGATATGGACGAACTTCGTGCGCAGCGTCGCGCTGAAGCCCCGCCTCACATTGAAATCCGCGTGGAGAATAATGGCTTATACCAGAGCGCCTGGCTCATGTTTGATGAAAATGCCCGCAAAGGTGTGGACGACCTGGATGCCTGGCACCTGACTCCCCTGACCGATACCTACGTTTCGGTTTCCACCCGCATCGATGAAGAAGACTTTACCATCAACGCCCTGCCGCGGCGTTTCAATTCAATCATGGAAATACCGGTGCATGTGGGAGCCTTCGAAAACGGGGTGAGCACCGACGGTAATTTTGTGTTATCGGTAGGGGAGCTGGGCAATATTCCGCGCGAATGGGCCATTGAGTTGGTGGATACCCGAACCAGCCGTCGCGTATTCTGGAAGCGCGCCCATGAGGAGGTATGGATACGGGCCGATGAGAGCGCGGCAACCCTGCTGCCTGTCGGATGGTCGCGCGATGACCGTACCGCTCCGTTCGATGAGTTCTCCGGTGGCAGCGATAATCGGGCTGCAGATCGAGCCTCTTTCGATGTTCCTTCTGGCCAACGGGATACGGATACCGTCACGGGTTCATCCGGCACCGCGGGTTCATCCACCACCACAGGCTCATCCCCCTACACGGGCCGTCAGGGCGGAAGCGATGGGACCGGGCTTCGGCGCACCCTGCCCGAAACCGGTGCTGCAGCCATCGACTGGTCGGAACTGGGCGAAAACGACTGGCCCTTTAGTCTGATTTACGAGGAGCCCGTCCGCATTCAGATGCCACGACCCGGGGAGGTCATTCGCATGAAATCCTTGACCGGCAGCTCTCAATCGCGCTTCGTCATCCGGATTAACCCCAACGGTGAATTTGAGGATCTCCCTTCTGAAATCACGCTCTGGCAGAATTTCCCCAATCCGTTCAACCCGACCACCACCATCCGATTCGGTTTGCCCCAGGAAGAACGGGTGCAGATCGATGTGTTTGACGTGCTGGGTCGTCGGGTCACGACCCTGGCCGGGGGCGACTTCCCGGCGGGAATCCACACCGTGCAGTTCGATGCGCGCAGGTATGCCAGCGGTGTTTATTTTGTCAGGATGGTGGCCGGTGGAGTGGTGCATTCCCGCAAAATGACGCTGATTAAGTAAGGGCGCCGGCAGGGATGCTGGCTGCTTAATCCGGCGAGCGCTATGGCTGTATGGGGGGCTGGTCCTTTGTACCCTATGCCGATCGACTGTGGCTATCTCTGTAGCGGGCATATCCGACCGTGTATATCAGCCTGACGCGATGCACATGCCTGGGTTTGAGCCCGCTCAGTCGCAGAGCGGATGCTTTGGTTTGAGCCCCCTCAATCGCCGAGCGGATGCCTTGATTCGAGCCCGCTCAATCGCCGAGCGGATGCCTTGATTCGAGCCCGCTCAATCGCCGAGCATATGCTTTGATTCGACCCCGCTCAGTCGCAGAGCGGATGCCTGGGTTTGAGCCCCCTCAATCGCCGAGCGGATGCCTGGGTTTGAGCCCCCTCAATCGCCGAGCGGATGCTCCCCGAAACGCTCCTCGTACTTCTTGCGGAAACTGGTCGCACTGCGATATCCGACGGCAGCGGCCAGTTCGTCCAGTCGGATGTGTTTGTTCTTGCTGACCATCGCCCTTGCCGCAGTGAGCCGGACTTCACGGATGAACTCCGCCGGCGACATGCCGGTTTCAAGCTGGACATTCCGGTACAGGGAGCTCCGGCTCTGCGAAAACTCTTCAGCCAGGGTGTCTACAGACAGATTAACATCGCTGAGATTTTTGGTGATATAGGTACCGATTTTATCCGATAGCCTTTCTGCCACCGGACCTGTTGAATCCAATTCAATACCCACTTTCAGTCGTTTACGTCGATTGTAATACTGCAGCAGGTTGCGGGTTTTCAGCAGAAGCTGCTCGTTGGAGAACGGTTTGACGATGTAGTCAACAACCCCGGTTCGCAGCAAATGTAACTTGTCTTCCTCCAGCGATCGGGCCGTGAGGACTACAACCGGAATATCGGCCCATTTTTTCCGGGTTGTGAGCGTTTCTACCAACTGCTGTCCGCCCATAACGGGCATCATCAGGTCGGTAATGATCAGGTCCGGTGTATAGCCGCTGAGCAATTGCAGCGCTTCCCCACCGTTCCGGGCCCGTTCAACCGTCCCCAGTTCCGAGAGGATGGCCGAGACATAGTTCATCATATCTTCATTGTCTTCGACAAGAAGAATAGAATAGTGTTCTGCATGCTCCGTTTGGGATAATTTTTCGGGCTGGTACAACTGACGTTCTTCCTCTTCCTCCAGCAATTCGAACAGGTTTTCATCGGATGTGGCAGACAAGGGGACGGTCAGTCGGAACATCGCACCTTCAGCCACGTCGGGTACTGCTACAACATCACCGTCATGCAGACGCGCCAGCGTACGACTTAGTTCCAGTCCCACGCCCATGCCCTCTACGTATTCTTCTTCCGGGCGACTTAACCGATGAAACCGTTCAAATATGGTTTCTTCCATACCGGCTGGTATACCCGGACCGTTATCGCGTACGATGAGTTCAAACCTGTTATCGGTGGCATGGGTTTCAATGGTAATCAGTCCGCCGTCAGGAGTGTATTTGATGGCATTGGAGATCAGGTTATTAATCACCACCTCCATTTTATTACGATCGGCGTGCAGCACGGCGTGCCGGGCATCGGGAAGGAAAACCAGCGAATGCCCGTGATGTTCGGCCAGAGACCGGAATGATTCCACCGAAATGGCAGCCAGAGCGTCTGCTTTGAAATACATACGGCGGAGTTGGAGGTGGTTTTGTTCCGATTTCGTAAGATCGATGATCTGATTGACCATGTCGTTGAGCCGACCCATATTTCGGCGGATTACCGATAAATCGTATTGTACTTTGGCTGTGCTCAGATTCGATTCCTTCTGCAGCTTGCTCACCAGCCCCTCACTGATGGTGAGCGGGGTACGGAACTCGTGGGATATATTGGCAAAGAAGCGTTTCTGGTAGGCGTTTGCCAGCGCCAGATCGGCCGTTCGATCCTCTACTTTGGCCTCCAGGGTATCGATAAGATCGGCATAGTTGCGCGCTACATTGAAGGTGAGCGAGACGGGAATACAGGTAAAGGTCATAATGACCGAGGTGTAAAAAAGTACATGATTGGTAGACCCCATGCTCATATAGGGAATCAAATACAGCATGGTACCCAAAGCGGTGCCAATCAATCCCCCGGCAACTACACCGATCCGGGCATCCGGGTCTTCTTTTCGTGCTCTGTACAGCGATACCACTACATAAATCAGGGTACCAATGGCCATAGCCGGATGCAGTATATTCAGCCATGTTCGTTCGATGTAGACAGCAGCAATAGCCAAACTCGTGCACACGATGAACAGGATGTTCAGCACCGTCCAGTTCACGGAGAGGTTAAAGATTACGCGAACGGAGACCAGGAAGAAATAGGCGATAGCGGATACGGAGGTGACATAGGCAAATTCGTAGAAATACAGATACCGGTAGTTCCAGTCGAACAGGGTATCACTCAGGGTTGTGAACGCCAGCAGCAGCATGGAAAGGGTGGTCAGCGACACATAAATATGGTAGCTGTCTTTGAATCGTGCCGCCAGGTACGCATGGATGAACACCAGTAATCCCAGCAGCATAAACGCACCGCCGAAGATAAAGGCGCGATGCCTGCGCTGAAAGGGCTCGTAATGCGGCATCAGGTAGAGGAATATCCCGTTGGGCGGGCCGCTGAAATGCGTGAAAAATCGGGGTGCGGTGTGTTCGGAATACTCGACGAGCAGGTAATTGATACCCTCCCGGAACATGATGCCGGTTTGTTTCTGATTGATAAACCGGGACAACACTTCCTGGTCGGGGTCGGCCGTGGCATTGCCATTCTCCAATACCAAAACACCGTTGAGCCATACACGCACGGGCTTATGCCCCCGGTGATTCATAAGGAACGATCGACCTGCCAGTTCCGTATCGATGTTAAGGATTAGTTCAAACCACCCGTACTGTTTCCAGCGCGGATCGCGTTTGATTTCAGAAAAATCCTGCAGGCGTACGGGCAGGGTGTCCGACAGGTTTTGCTGATCCCGGATTGCAGCCGGTGCTTCAAAGGAAAATTGCCATCCCGGAAACGTCAACAGCGGAAAATGACCGAATTGGTTGGTATCGGCCAGGCTGATGTGGAGTACATCGACGGGAATGACGGAGCCCGGCGCGGATGTGTTTTCTGTTGTCGGGCCTGAAATCCCTGGTGCCGATACGTCCTTTGCCGCCGGGGTTGAAATCCCTGTACCCAATGCTGCTGTATGCTCTGCCGCCTGGGTTGAAATCCCCGCACCCGGTATAGTCGTTCCGGGCTTCATCGTGCCATCCGGTTCCCCCGCTGCCGGTTCCGCAACCACACGGGGTACGGAAACAGCGGATACGAGCATCAGGCAGGTTACAACAACCGCGACGAACTGACCAGGTTTTTTCATGCGACAGGCGACAAAAGACTACGATTTAAAAACAGATAATACAGCGCATCCAATCATCATTCAACATCTTGTTTTTTCCGGAGTTTATTCCAGGCATAAGCTCCGCCGGCGGCGGCGAGCAAACCCAGTCCGCCCAGAGGCGCCTGATCCGGTTCAGTGGGTAAGCCGGGTGGCTGCGCCAGAAGTTCGGTGGAGCACAGAAGCATCAGCGCGATAGCAGTAAGCAGAATAAGGATGGATTTCATAGGGGTGTTCATCGTGTTATGTATGGGATATTCGTGTTAAATTGGCTGTTTTAAGCTTAGAACCTGGTACTGTGTTTAGATTTGTGACATACAACTAACAAGCTTTCATCGCAAACAACCCGAAAATGCTGGAGCGTTACTGACAGAACTACTGTCAAATCCGCCCCAAATTCGATCTCGGTTACTTAATAAGCGTCAGTTTGCGGGTGATGGTGGTGCTGCCGGCCTGCAGGCGATACACATATACACCCGAGGTGAGCATACTCGCATCAAACGTCACTGCATGATTTCCGGCCGGATGCGTTTCGTTGCGCACCAGCGTGGCCACACGACGCCCCAGCATGTCGAAGACCTCCAGCCGTACATCGGCCACCTCCGGCAGAGCATACCCAATCGTAGTGCTCGGATTAAACGGATTCGGGAAGTTCTGGGCGAGTTCGTAGCGCGTGGGCAGCTGCTCAACATCCACGGAGGTGGCGTTTAACTCGATGTGCAGCATAAATCGGGATGCTGTAGCATATTGCAGCTCCGCCTCAGGGACCAGGTCGACCGATACGCGCCGTTTTGCAGCAGATCCTTGCACGTAGAATTCGTAGGCCGCATCCAGACGGGTTTGTGTTTGCAGCTCGTTGTCAATCAGCGTGACTGTCCAGTCACCCGGTATGTTTTCCCGATTGATGTTTATGCTGTGCACGCCGTTGTGTGAGGTGTTCAGATGCAGGGGAATCTGAACAGTACCGTCGAGCAGGGGGAGGTGGTTGATATCCAGCACCTTCCCGTCGGGAAGCAGGCTTCCCAGCTGCACGAATTCGGTCGAGAGTGGGGCCATTTTATAGGCATCTCGTGCATCTTTACCGGACTCCGCCTCCTCGGAGAATTCAAACCAGGCGCGGTTACGCAGTCCGGATGGGTGTTCAACTTCCAGCGAAAACACCACGGATGGTGCCATTCCGGCAGATTTTCCATAGAAAGTGCCCTCTCCTTCAGCAATTGCGGTTGTGGGGACCGAAAGGGTCGGATTCTCGGACATGGTTTCTACAAAAAAGCCATTGAATGGGGCAATGTAACCATCGGTGAGACCGCCGGTAGTGCCGTTCCAGGTTTTCCACTCCGCGCCATTGGGATCCCACACATAGACCGATCCGGACATATGTTCGGATGTGAACAGGTCCCAGTCGATGCGCTGCGAAAACGGATTTCCCAGCAGCGTCCAGCCTTCCGGATTCGGATTCAGCAGGGAGCTTAGATTCTGATGCGTATTCGGCACAAAACCATCCGCGCGCAGGGTTTTGGGGAAACCGGCGTTGGTTTCGTTGTCCGGACCGTCATCGTCGCTGAATACATACATCAGCACGCCCCGGCCGGGTGTGAACGTGGTGGATGCATCCGTTAGCGGCTCCCATTGGGTGGATTCACGACCGGAGCTGTTAATTGGCCAGGTATATACATTCGAGGTACCGTGTGATACCGACGCGCCGGAGAAGCCTTGCGTCCACAGTCCGCGGAAGAACGATGTATACGAAGAATCGGCAACGGGGGAGGCCAACAGGCGCCAGCCTTCGGTTCCGGTGAGCTGTGCCGTACGCTCCTGATAATTCTGAATCGCGTATTTGCGAAATAAGTGCTTTTCAACACTATCGCGCTCTGCCGGGCTGAGCACCTTGTTGTAGATGATCACCTCGGCGATGTCGCCGGCGAAGTGATATTGCGGTGTGTATCCCAAACCAATACCGAGATTCAGATTGCCGGCGTAGGAACTTTGTCCTCCTACATTTTGTGTCGATCCTGTTCGGTTTACATTGACCTGAATTTGACTTGCATTCGCCCAGGCGTTAAAGAGTTGTGCGGTTCCATCCGTAAACGCTCCGTCTCCTCCGCGGTCTTCCCAGAATCCGTTTCTTGGGTTAAAACGCAATCCGACACCGATATTCATCTTGAGCTCGAATTCGTTGTTCGCTCCGCCCAAAAGAAACATAGGCGTAGTCGTAGTTGTAGCCGATTTAGCCACGATAAACACTTCATAATCGTTGTTCTGAATCCCTAAATCCGCGGCGGTGGGTAGCGTGAAATAACTGCTTGTTCCGTTAAACCGAAGAGCCGGGCGGTTGTTAATAGCTGAATCGGCACGTAAAGGACGAAATCCCAAGCCCGGATGCACCGCGTTTTGCGAAAAATTGGCCAGGTTGCTCCACGTACTCACTGAATCGTTGGAAGGGATAAACCCAATCCGACCCGCATCCAGATGCAGCGCCAGATTGCCCATGGGAACCGGGCTGGCGTAGGTGGTGAAATCCAGCACCGGTAGATGCAGTCGTACTTCTGACGGGACAGTGGTATTGCCTAACACCCCGGTTCTAAGGTTCAGTAAAGAAGAGCTCGCGATGGCCGTCAATACCCGTCCATCTTCCAGCAAGAGCATAGAATGCTGACTAAACAAACTCATGCCTGCTATTCGACGCCCCGTTACTTCGGCGCTGTTAATCAAGGTCGGGGCTTCATAATCTCTGAAAGCTGCCTCCGTAAAACCCATCGTATAGGCCCTTCCCATCCCGTACACCTCGCCGGTTTCGGCCCGCAACAGGGTGGTAGCATCAATCGATGCGATTACGTCCACGATCTTTTTACCTGAGAGGACAGCTGCCGTGATCTGTGTAGGCGTGTATTGGTCCAGTCTGCCATTATTAATCCCCAGTTGTCCGTCCGAATTCTCTCCAAAGCCAAACACGGTTCCATCGTCGGCCAGTACGATAAAATGAGGATTTCCATCTCTTTGACCAATCGCTCCTTTTACAAAAGTCTTGCCCAATGAGCTCAGATGGGTGGCCAGGGTGGGAACATTCAGGTCGTTGGTATTTCCAAAACCCATTTCTCCATTGCCACCACGGCCCCAAAGATAGACCGACCCATCCGAGGCGATGGCCATGCTGTTTTCGGCGCCTACCGCAATATGGACAATGGTTTTACCACTCAGGTTGGTGGTAATCGGGGTTGGAATACGCCGGTTGGTAAGGTCGCCAAGACCCAGCTGACCATTATTATTGCTTCCAAATCCGTAGATCGTGCCATCATCGGCCAGTAGCAGGGTATGGGAGCGTAAGGGGAAAGCGGATGTTTCCCTAAATCTACCGTTGCCGGAGGTGGCTACTTCGATGATCTTTTTACCCGCAATATGGGTTTGATCCAGTAGTACCGGCTCGAACACGTCGAGTGTGTCAGCAATGCCTAATCCGTCAAAAGAGGCCTGACCCGTGCCATACACATTGCCATCGGTGGTAATAAAAAAGCTTTTGTGATCACCGGCTCGGACCCTGGATACCGTTTTTCCGTCCAGGTTGGTTAAGGGTAATTTCGTTGGGCGGGAATAGGAAGGACTATCACGAAGAATAAATGATGAGGCGAAAGAAGTATTAAAACTTTGGTAAAATGAGATACCTAAAGATAGGAGTTTCCCGCTTTGGGTAATCATATAAGCATAACTCGCTTTCCCATGAATCATGGCAATGGATTCACCTGGAACATTTTCCATGCTGATTGGCATGGGCAGCAGGGCTTCCTTAGAGTAGGCATTACCTAAGGGATTATCAGAATAACCGGCGGTAAAGGCGGTTCCATCGGAGGCCAGGAAATACGATTGATTTGATGCCAAAGACACCGTTGTAATCGTTTTCCCCTGGAAATGGGTGTTATTCAGTGGGGTGGGAACAGTTCGTTGGGTTTTATCCCCAAGCCCCAATTGTCCATTTTCATTATATCCAAATCCAAACACGGTACCATCGGAGGTTACCAACAAGCCATCATTACTACCCAATGCAACATCCACGAAGGTTTTTCCGGCCACATTGGCGTGATTGACCAAAGCCGGAATGCTAATATCTCGCGACAAGTCACTGGTCACTTCAAAATTCCGCCGAAACCCCCAAAAATACACTTTCCCATCTTCAGTGAGGGCCAACACTGAGGATCCCTGCGATGAGAACTTGGTCACTTTTTTGTCTCCAAAGCGGCTTTGGGTTAGCAAGGTCGGACTTATCCTGCTAGAAAAATCGCCTAAACCGAGCTGACCATTTCCGTTTTGTCCCCACACGTAGATGGAGTCGTTATCCGCGATTGCCCAGGTTGACTTATCATTGGATACAATGTGTTTGAAAGGCAACAGATCCACATTGGCTTGGGTGAGGCGGGTAGGTACACTGACCGTGCTGATCGTATTGCCGACACCCAGTACTCCATTTTGATTATTTCCAAAAACAAAAAGCCCACGGTTGGTGGCCAAAAAGCTATTTTTGAAGCCTGCTGCAATATCACGTACAATTACCGTGTCCAGCCCGGATTGGGTGATGCGGGTAGGTTCGGAAATATAACTTTGTGTGGTGGGATGTCCACATTGGCCCAGATCATTATCGCCCATGCAGAACACCTGCCCGTCGGTGGTGAGAATCAGCAAATGTAGTCGATCTTGGCCGACTTCCACATCCGCGATGGTTTTGCCGGCCAGGTTGGGGTGAGTGGCAATCCCGGGAATATCAATTCGGTTGGTGTTGCCCAATCCAAGGGCGCCCAGGTCATTGCGACCCATTCCGTACACCTCGCCTTTTTCGTTGAGAATCAGGCTATGGTGATTTCCGGCGGAGACCATCGGAGTGATTTGTTGCCCCAGGGCGGTATGCACTAAAGCCAATAGGGTAAGAAACAGGTAAAGAAATCGGTGGCGGTAGACAGGCAAAAACATAGGCTGAGATTTTTAACAATGATTAGGGAAAAAGTGGTTGTCTATTGATTCTTTGTTGTAGAGCGTACCCTCATATGAAGTTTTCTTGCGCCACTTCGTTGCCAAGGAATACCGAATTGCCTTCCGCTTTAGCCGATAAGGGTACGGTCTGCGCCTGAACCGATAAGGGCAGGGCAGCGAAAACCAACATAATGCTGATCAGAAATGACCTGAATACGACGATTGCACACATACGATGAATGAGATACGTTCCGGGAGTGGTTCAGTCCAAAAATTATCTAAAACGTCCTGCGCAAACGTGTCAACTTTATGCGCAGATGTGCCAAAAAAATGTTTTTATCGTGCAGAATACGGCTTTTTGCCACCCTTTCCTGAAGCATGATGGCAACCCGGGTCAACACCCGCAAGCGGGTATAGGTTGTGGCGTGCGGCGACCTAACCCGACTCCAATCTGGCAATCAATCCCGGTACACCGCCGGTCGTTTCATGGTATCCAGGCCACGCTCGCGCTTGCTGATAACGCCATGACTATCAGTATACGATTTCGAAGGGGATGAGCTTTCCCGCATGCTCGTTCTGTTCTTGCACAGGGTATGAAGGGTATGAGGTTTCATTAGGAGACAGGCTGGGTTGATAATAGATGCTATAAACCAATGTAACACATCCCGATGAGTTTTGAGCTGGTCGGTACGAAATAGTAAAGATCAGTAAACTGCTCAAGGTTTTATATATACCCTAATCCTATTCACTTAGTCTGGTCGAAGTATGGGTATATTATACGTGCTGATGTTTTTGTCAGCAGAAATAAATGTCAGTGCTTCGGTCTGAGCCTGCGCTATCAGCATTCGATCGAAAGGGTCTTTGTGATGGTGGGGTAGCTCTTGCAATGCCTCAACGTGATTGAATTGCACATCAAGCCAAATAAATCCGTGCCCTTTCACCTCCTCGAAGAACGTTTTTGGAACCCTGATTTTTCCGATTTGCTCCTTAATTGCTATCTCCCACAAAGAAATAACGCTACACCATATAATTTGATACGTTAGAATATCCCTACACTGCTTGTTTAGTCGGGGGTTGTCTGTTAGCCACCAGAGTAATACATGTGTATCGATTAAGTAATTTGTTTGCATGGGTTTAGTATGGCTGAAATACCTGTATGGAATTACACTTCATGATGGTATTCTGAAAGATTCGTTCAGTGGGTTGGTCTCTTTATTGTATTCCTGACAATACAGTGGTCAGTTCTTTGAATTGATTTCATTTTCAGGCTTATCCTCGAATAGCTCGGATATCTCGGCATCATAAGCATCAAAATCCTCCGATACCCAAATGAGATTTTTCATAGAGCCAGGCTCTCTCATAACTTCTTTTTCTACAGGACGCAGCTCAACTACCGGTTTGCCGTGCTTTGCAATTTGGACTCGTTTTCCATCAAGTACAAGCTGTACAAGGCGCGAGAGACTTGATTTAGCCTCATGCATATTGACGGTTGTTATGTTCGGATTGTGTTTCATTGTATAGTAATTTATCTTAGCTAAATTAGCTAGAAATTAAAGGAGTGTCAAACCTGCTTTAAAGGTGTGCGTTGCCAGCAAAAGAACTATTAAACCGACCATAAGTCCATTCTGACCCAAAGCCCGGCCAGCACATGCCCTAATTCATGAACGACAATCGCCACCATTGCCGCCGCCCCATTGGAAGTGGTTGAAATTGCATCTAACTTTGGTGTACTGCCGCTGTCAACACGGTCTGCCAACGGGTTCTGAAAAACGGCTACTATCCACTTCTCCCGGCACCAACCCATGAATATCCGGATTCGTAAATCCACCCCTGCCGACCTCCCTTTTCTTCAACAACTCGAAACCCTTTCCTTCCCCGAATTTCAGCGCAGTTCGGTCCGAAGCCTGCAGCGTGCCGTTAACAGCACCTTTCAGGAGGTGTACATCGCTGAAACAGATACGCTAACGACTCCCGTGACGGGCAAGATAGTACCGGCGCCACAAGGCTTGCAGGAAGCCCGGGAATCTGAACCGGAATCAGTCCGACAACCGGGACAGGAAACGGAATCAGTCCGGCAACCGGGACAGGAAACGGATGCTACCCGGCAACCGGATCATCAAACAGATGCTGATGCTACCCCGCAACCGGATCATCAAACGGATGCCGGCACCGCGCCCCAACCTGCCGGGGCAGCCATCATCTTCCGCTACCCGAAATCCCTGCGACTCTACTCCATCGCCGTGGCCCCCGAATTCCGTAAAGCAGGCATCGGCAATACACTGCTGCATTTTATCACGAACAAAGCCCGCACCGAGGGCTATGCTTCTCTGACCGCTGAGGCGCATGCTTCCAATACGGCACTGATTACCTGGTACACGAATCACGGATTTCAGGCTACGACCACCCTGCACAATTACTATGCCCCGGGTGAAGACGCCGTGAAACTGGTGCTGAATATGCCGGTTATCCCACAGGAAAAAAACCACAACCTGATTGTCATCAACCATCCGCATAAATGGTCGTTCGGACCGATAAACGCGCGCGTGGTCACCGTCAAGGAGTATATCAGCAATCCGGAGTACCAGAACAACGCCGATTACCGGGTCTTTAACCTGTGCAGCTCCTACAAGTATCAGAGTTACGGGTACTATGTCTCCCTGCTGGCCTCCGCCCGCGGACAACGCGTCATCCCCACTTCGGTATCCATCCGCGATTTCCGCCTCATCAACGTCATTCAATCGGTAGCCTCCGAAATCGATGAGCTCACCAACAAGGTTCTGAGCCGGGAAACGGGCAACCAGTTCAGCCTGAATGTGTATTTCGGACAGACCCATCTGCGCGGGTTTTCCTCGCTGGCCATGAAACTCTACCAGCTTTTCGAAGTGCCCCTGTTTCGGGTCGATTTTATCCGAAACGAGAAATGGATTATCAAAAAACTCAAGATCCTGACGCTGAATCACATCCCGGAGTCGGAATCGGCCGGGCTGGCCGAGTTCGCCCGACGCTATTTCGACAAGAAAAAATTCCGGAGCTCCAAACTCACCAGTTATAAATATGACATCGCCATACTGGTCAATCCCGATGAAGCCAACGCACCTTCCTGTCCGCAGGCCCTGCAGAAATTCAAGCGTGCCGCCGCGCGGAAGGGTTTGTATGCCGAGTTGATCACCAGGGCCGACTTCGACCGGATCAATGAATTCGATGCGCTGTTTATCCGCGAGACCACCAGCGTGAGCAACCACACCTACGAGTTTTCACGCATGGCCTACGCCGAAGGACTGGTGGTCATTGACGAGCCCTGGTCCATTCTGCGATGTTCCAATAAGATTTATCAGAACGAGGTGTTCCGTAAACACAAGCTGCTGACTCCGCAAACCACCATCTTTACCAAGAATCTGTTCGACCCGTCCTTACTTGCCTCTATGAAATTTCCGCTGGTACTCAAGCAGCCGGATAGCGCGTTCTCGTTGGGGATTACCAAGGTTGAAACGCGGGAAGAAGCTGAAACGGTCATCCGGCAGCTGTTCCGCAAATCGGATATGATTGTGTGTCAGGAATTTCTATACTCCGATTTCGACTGGCGAATCGGTCTGATTGACAACACACCGATTTTTGCCTGCAAGTACTACATGTCGAAAAATCACTGGCAGATTTATAACTGGAAGGGCGAGGAGGAAGAGCATGTGGGTGACACCGAGACGTTCAGCATTGATGCCGTGCCCCAAAATGTGCTGAAAACGGCCATAAAGGCAGCCTCGCTCATGGGCGATGGGCTCTATGGTGTAGATCTGAAACTGGTTAACGGCAAAGTCTATGTGGTGGAGGTCAATGATAATCCGAATATCGATGCCGGCATTGAAGACCTGGTGCTGGGCGACCGTCTCTATGACCAGATCATCGACTCCTTCAGCCGCCGTATTGAAATCACCAAAAACGTGCAGAAAATCGGGATCCGGTAGGTCTCTGCGAATCCCGGTTGCCAGGTAATGTACTGCTACTCAGGGAATGCGTCGCTGCTGACTGAGTTCCATACGCAGGATGCCCGGATGGGATGAAGCCTGAGCCAGTGCCCCGGCCTGTCCGCGAAGCGTCCATACCGTCCCCGCCCGGGTCTGAATCTGAATACCCTGTGCATCCAGCGCTGCAGCCAGTGGATCACTGTTCTCCCGCACTTGTGCAAATACCACCCGAACGGCAGTACTGCTGTCGGGAAGCAGGGTGCGAAGCTCACCCCGCAAGGCTACGTCCATCTTATCCCAGTTGACGGAGCCTTCCTCAGCCGTATACGGGCTATCCGATGGCGTTGTACCCGCCGATGCGCTATCCGTATCGCCGGCCGATGTGGACGTATGGTTGGCAGGAGCTTCGGCCGGGTCCCCCGCACCAGTATGTGCATCCCGCTGGACGTGGTTGGTGTGCGATTCATTATCGTCAGGCTGCGACATGGCAGGATCTTGTTTTTGGGCGCAGGACAGCAGCATCATGGCCGCCAATGCCACGAAGATACCCCTGCGAACGGTCGGTAGGGTTGCCGATGGCGACCGTTTTGTTGTTCTGGATTGCATATTGTCAAAAATTTTTCCTCTGATCCGGCGCATACGGCCGAATCAGAGGATATAATGAAATCTTATTTCAGGAGGGTCATCATCCGTGTCTGAATGCCGCCGGAGGTCTGGAGTTTCACCATGTACACACCGCTGCTCAGCGCCGAACCATCGAAGCTGACGCGGTAAGAGCCGGCCGACTGCAGGGAGTTCTGCACCAGGGTAGCCACTTGTTGTCCGATGCTGTTATACACAGACAAGGTAACTTCGCCGGGAGCATCAATGTCGTAACGAATGACGGTGGCCGGGTTGAACGGATTGGGGTAGTTCGGATAGAGCTGAGCCACAACCGGCGAGGTCTCCAGGTATCCCTCGTCAATGGAGGTCGCCGTCTGAGTAACGGCCGTGAAGGCGTCAACCTTGCCGGCTCCCCAGATGTTATTGGGGAGTACCGCACCGGTAAACTCGTCATTTCGGGCGGTGGTCTGCAGGATATCCCGGGCTTCCAGGGAGCTGAGCAGCGGATTGGCCTGCAGCATCAGCGCAACAATTCCTGCCACATGCGGGGTAGCCATACTGGTTCCCTGCTGAATCATGTGCAGGCCGCCATCCAGGGTGAAGCGGTCATCGATGTCTTCCGCAGGGATGTCTTGCGACATAGCTGAGCCGATGAACTGACCCGGAGCGGTAATGTGGGGCAAAATCCGGCCATCCCGTGACGGACCGATACTGCTGAATCCGGAAATATCACCAACGGAAGCGTCGCCCCCCCAGTTGTCACCGGACGCGCTGGTCCAGGATGCCCGGGTGACGTGGGAACCTACGGCAATCACACTGCGTGAAGTGGCCGGCTGGCCAACGGTGAGGTCGGTATTGCCGCCAATGATATTGAGATTGGCATCTTCGTACTCACTGAACCAGTCGCCCTGTAAAACCCATGCGTTGAATCGTCCGCTGCCGTAGGCATACAGGTAGACTTCCAGGCTGTCCTGATCGATACCGGATTCCTCAGTCACCTCGTACTCAGCCTGGATCAGAATTTCGTGAATTCCCTCCGTGGTAGCGGTCTCACCGCTTACCGCGACGCTGAAATCGTCGGTTATGGCAATATCCTCGGAGTTAAATCCGTCACCGGCGCCCCAGGATTCTGAGTAGAAATCCTGTCCGTTGTAATATACATGAATACCGAGGTTAACGTCTGCGGGATCGTCAAAGTAGGCGGCAATAACCGAGTAGCCTTCCCAGTAATCCAGCAGGGTATAGCTGCCGGAGTCCGGAGCGTTACCCTGTGCGTCATGGGTGGTGTGCAGCATGTCACTGCCCTCGTTGCCGGCAGCGGCTACAATCACCTTGCCCGGACCGGTAAGAGAGGAGAGGGCGAGGTCAGACAGCGAGGTGCCGTCATGCGGACCATAATGACCGCCCAGACTCAGGTTGGCTACGGCCGGCATACCCAGGCTGTCGGCCTTGTTGAACACAAATTCCACACCGGCTACAATATCGCCATCGGAAAAGTCGGTTTTAACGGCGATGATTTCAGCCATGGGAGCCACACCCAGAAACTCGGGGTTGCTGCTGGCAGCGGTACCTGTTACGTGGGTGCC
The DNA here is from genome assembly GCA_001314545.1 of Bacteroidetes bacterium HLUCCA01. GTDB lineage: Bacteria > Bacteroidota > Rhodothermia > Balneolales > HLUCCA01 > HLUCCA01. The sequence goes on along the minus strand of LIHN01000001.1, from coordinate 1,012,226 downwards.
GTGGCCGTCAGTATCCACCTGGGTGACCGATTCCGGGTTGTTGTCAATATCGTCGGCCGACCATACCGTGGTGCCTTCATCATTGGTTTCACGGAGGTAGATGATTCGGGTACCGTTTTCATCGCGGAAGTCGTTGTGACGGATGTCAATACCGGTATCAATGACCCCGATGATGACCCCCTCGCCCTTGTATCCGTTTGGAAATTCGGCCGATTCAACGGCATGAAGCTGGTTGACACCGGTATCTTCGTTGGCCTCATTATTGCCGGGACGCAGCCGGTTCATAGCCTCCACCCGCTGTACCGCAGGCATGGTGGCCAGTTGTGAAAGGTGGTCTGCAGGAACCCGGGCAGCGATAATATCGCCGTAGGTACCGGTAATCTGCACACCCTCAAGAGCCGACAGGCTTGCTCCCTGGTCGGTAGTGCGGATAAACAGATGGAGCAGCAGTCGATTTTGCTGATCGCGGCTGTGTATCAGGGCATCGAGCATGCGGGGTGTCTGTTCTTGTCCGGCCGCACGTTTCTGCAGGGATTGCTGCATGAACATTTCGACACGGGCATCTAATACGGAAGTGGCTGGCTGGTCCTGGCTGAATGCAGGGCTGCCAATTGTCATAACAAAGAACAGTACAAAAGCTGTTCTCAGGAATTGTAGTCTAGGCATAACGTTTGGTTAGAGGTGAGATGGAAGCACATTTTACACTGATCCACTCTCAGATGATGATTATTTAGGATGGGCTAAAATGCGGACTCCTATCCGGAATCCCAAATGAAATCGGAAATTTCGCGCATTTTATGTAATCCTTGATTGCGGTATGTCTATGCTTGTTTCATACCGGTCAATCCACGTCAGGGTCTCAGTTTACCTTGTTATTCCGTCGGCAGATTCCGGTGGGCTCCGTCGCAGTAGGGCGGGTTGGCTGTCTGCTTGCAGGTACACAGGAAAGCACGACCGGTCTTCTCCGGTACGATGCACATCGGTTCAAAAGCGGTACCGGCGTGCGAGCCGTCGCAGAAGGGCTGATTGCTGCTCTTCCCGCAGGCGCACCAGTAGTACTCCTTTCCGGTTTCTTCTTCAATTTTGATGGACTTTCTTCCGCCGATTTCGGGTGTTTGCATAGGTGTGATTCGTTTTCGAATGTTTGTTGATGACCGTTTACCTATCTGTTCTGTTTCGTGCTGGTAACGGGTAGGTACTTGCACGCCTTGATGATATTCAAAGCAGGTATTTCAAATATAAGCCTCTTTTGCTGTCGAAGGGTTCCCCGGCGGGTTTATTTTCCCGGAAATCTGTCACGTTTGCCCCTGCTAAGTATGTATGTGGTGTTTTTGAGATCCGCTCATTTCGCCCATAATCTGAGCCATTATCCGTACTTTCGCCCATCTGGACCAGGGTCAGCATCGTTTGTATGATTGATTTTATCATGTTGGTTGCTTTTAAGCGGTTGAAGTAGATCTACTTGTTTGTTTTTTGTTGAGGCGATGGATGTTAATTTGTAGCTGAAAATCTGATTTAGTGTCGTGGTGCATTGGACGGTATTCGCGACCAAGGGCCATGTTTCGAGACACTAGTAATGCAGAAGGGTTACATTTTTATAAATGGTTTGCCCTGAATGGCTTGCATTAGGGTGAAAAAGGCAAGAATTCCATAAAATATTGCCGCCAGCAACGTCAATCGGGTGGTTTTAAGCACATTAAAGGAGAGGATGGGAAGAACCTGCAAGGCGTGCATCCCTATGAAATGTGCCACTCTTCCATCGCCGACCACGGTACTCCAGTTCAGGAAGGGTAGTCCGGGACCGCCCATTTCTCCGCCCAGGGTATGAGCGTTGGACGATCCCATCAGAAATCCTTGCAAGGAAAAGACCACAAAGAGCATGATCCCGGTTCGGATTCCCCACAGATAATGTCGAGGCAGCTCCTCAAAACGCCCCCAGAAGAATTCCAGTCCGATGTAGGCAGTTAGCAGGCTCACAACGGTTGCTGCAATGGCCATCAGCGAGAACATCCCTGATGTGAAGGCGGTCGAATCGTTGAAGTGGGACAATTCTCCGCGACCGGCCTGCCAGGCTATGTACAGAATTTCGAATCCCAGCAGCAGCGTGACCGACCAGCTATACCACGAGGTGAGGCCAGGCTTATCCAAATAGAACATGTACCAGGCCATTGCCCAAACCAGCAGTGTTGTAGAAAGCGAGAACTTGATGGGCTTGAACCAGGCATTCACACCAAGGACTTGCGTATTACTCACCGTACTCACGATGGCAAGGCAAACCGCAAACCCAAGGCATGCCAGTCCAAACCAAAACAGCAGCTCGTTTCGATGATGAACTTCTGATATGAAGTCACGCACGAAACTCATCGCAGAATAATCCTCATTCTAACGGTGTCTCCGTTAACTACATTGAATGCCGCGTCGGAAAAGGCGGGCGGACCAAACCGAATACGCACATCATTCGAGAAACCGATGGGTTCTCGCGGTAATCCGACAAAATTGGTGCGGAGGTCGCCGTCCATGTCAACGTCCTGAAATACGGCTGCAGCATAAACACCAGACGGAACGAAATCGAAAACGATGGTTCTGGTAGTCCCGTCAAAGGTGACATATTGTTCATAGGAGGCTTTCCCGACCTGTGGGAAAAAATCACGGGTAAAGATTCCGGCCGAAATGGCTCCGCCGAGGTCCTGACGCAGCCCTTCTACCTGGAGCATGATGGTTCCGTAGCCTTCTTCTGATTCTGTTTCCGAAGAGGAAGTGCCGCCCGATGTGTACATAGCTATCTTTTCAGAGGCTACTGCGGGATTATGTGTCGAGTTATACATAAACATGTTTACCAACACAAAAACAAAGAGAACGAGTGCATTTTTCATAACTCTGTTGGATTATCTGGTTTTCGTTACGAGGTCCGATTCACGTGTGAACCAGATGTACAGGATGGGGACAATGAGTAGCGTGAGGGCTGTTGAGGTAATCATCCCTCCGATGATGGTCCAGCCCAGGGGCGACCAAAGTCCGGAGTTCGACAGAGTGAGCGGAAGCAGTCCTCCCACCGTTGTGATGGTTGTCAGGATGATGGGGGTAAAGCGTGTTTCGGCCGACTCGGTGATGGATTCTACCACGGAGCGACCTTCATTGCGCAACTGATTGGCGTAATCGATTAGAATGATGGAGTTATTAACCACGATTCCAATTAGGCTTATGAATCCGACGAAGGCGAAGAACGAGAAGGACCAGCCGGTGATGAACAGGGCCACAAACGATCCGGTTATGGCCATGGGAATGGCTGAGAAGATGATGGCCGGTTGCAGGAACGACCTGAACTGCAAGACCAACACCGCAAAAACACCAATCATGGCCAGAATAAGCAGGTTTCGCAGGTCGCCAAAGGCTTCCTGCTGAGTTTCGTACTCACCGGCCACATAAAACCGATATCCCTCCGGCCAGCTCATGCTTTCCAGTCCACGGATGATTTCTTCGGTGATGCGTGTGGTGGCATCGGCATCGATGACGTTGGCTGTAACCGAACTGCTTCGTTCGAAGTTGTAGTGCTGAAATCCGTTAACCGAGGGTGCAAATCGATACGCGGCTACCTGTTGCATCGGTATGAAATCACCAAAAGAACCGGATAAATAGATGCGTTCAAGATCACGGATACGGGTTTCGCCGTCGGCGCTGAGTCGTACCACCAGCGGATACTCCTTCCCGTCTTGCATTACGGCGCTTTCGGTGCTGATCCCAGCGGTTGCCGCTCGTACGGCGCGGTCGAAGGAGGATGTGGAAATTCCGGCCATTGCGGCTTTGTCCAGATCCAGACTGACCACCAGTTCGGTTCGGTTTCGTGCAAGTGGATTTTCAACATCGATGGTGCCGTCTGCCGAGCGTATGATTTGTTCGACTTCTGCTGCAAGCGCCGCGATGGTTTCAATTTGCTCGCCAATGACCCGGATTTCGATGGGGGCGTTGAATGGGGCGCCGTTTACCAGCTCCCGGAAGGTGATTTTGGCTCCGGGGTATGAACCGAAGGCATGGCGTAATGCGGTCAGTGTCCGGTAAAACGTAGGCGCATCCCAATCGTGAAAGTTCACCATCAGCTGACCGTGGTGCGTTTTGTAGGCCTCTGGAATGCGGTTGTAATACACCTGAGGGTTTCCATGTCCGGCGTTTGAGGTGTACGACCGAACGTAGGATGTGGTGTCCAGCACGCTCTCTACGAAGCGAACAGCTCGATCGGTTTCATCGATGTTGGATCCGGCCGGGAGGTCGACCTCGATCAATAACAGCGGCTTGTCGGCGGTAGGGAAGAAGCTCACGCCGATGAACGGGAACAAAGCCAGGCTTCCGATAAACAATGCGATGGCCGCTGCGAAAACGAGTCCTTTGAAGCGTAGGGCCGTATCCAGTGATGGACGATAAATCCGACGGATGAAACGCTGGATGAGGCGGTCAACGAGTCCGGCCGATTCGTTTTGGGCGGGATTCTGGGTCAACACTGAGGTGCTTACAGAGACCTCGGCAGGTGCTGAAGCAATCGGAATTACATTTTGGATGTTTCCTGCCGATGATGCTTCTTGCGCGGAATCGTTTCGCCCGGCATCAGCCGACTCTTTGAGAATACGCGTGGCCAGGATGGGGATGAGTACAAGGGCCAGAATCAGTGATACGAAGAGTACGAAAATCACAGTTAACGGCAGGGTGCGCAGGAATTCACCGGGACCGCTTTGAATCATGGCCAGGGGAGCAAAAGCCAGGAGGGTGGTTATGGTCGAGCTGATGATGGCGTAGCCTACCTCAGATGTCCCCTTAACGGCAGCCTCAGCTAATCGAAGACCTTTTTTCTGATAACGGACGATGTTTTCAACGACTACAATACCGTTATCAACGAGGAGTCCCAGGGCTATGACCAGTGCTGCGATGGAGATCTGCTGGAGTCCGTATCCGGCAAAGTAGAGCAAACCGATTCCGATAATCATGGCAATCGGGATTACGGTTACGGTAATCAGGGAAGACCTAAATCCCAGAAAGACCAGTATAACCAGCGAAACCAGCAGCATTCCCTGTACCAGGTTCCAGAAGAAATCGCTGATGCGTTCCTGCACCGCGGAAGCCTGTTCGAAGGCAACTTCGAGGGTGATGTCGGTCGGCAGCTGACTGCGGTATGCATCCAATAAGTGCATCACATTGTCGGTTACCTGTACCATATTCTTGCTGGCCTCGCGCTTCACTGTGACGTAAACTGCCCGTTCGCCGTTGTGCCGGGCCATCCAGCGGATGTCTTCATGAGCGTAGTACACCTGTGCTATGTCGTTGATGGTCACGGTATGACCGGCGCCGGCTGCGACGGGAATCTGGCGAATGGCTTCGAGGGAGTTCAGGCTGCCGCTGCTTTGCACTGTAAAGGTGCGGGTTCCGGCTTTCATGCTTCCGCCCGGAATGTTGGCGTTGTTGTCGGACAAGGCGCCCAGCAGCATATCAATCGAGATTCCGAGCATTGCCATACGCTCGAAATCGGCGGCAATGCGGATTTCCTCTTCCGGTACGGCTTCGTTGGTGGTCTTTTTCACGCCATCGATGCGACTGAGGCGACGCTCGAGGTCTTCGGCAATGATGTTCAGTTCGCGATAGGAGGCGGTTGGGGAAACCAGCGTAATGAGCATGATGCTGGTAACATCCTCGGGTTTGAACTGGGAAATGTTCAATTCGAGGAGGTTGTCGGGAAGGTCCCCGCGAATAGCATTAACCTCCCGACTGATTTCATCGAGTTTCCGCTCATAGTCGATGCCAAATCGGGCTTCGATTTCGAAAATGGCGATGCCCTCGTCGATCACCGTGATCACATCCACTACATCATCCAGATCTTCGAGGGCATCTTCGATGGGTTTTACGATAAGTTCTTCCATGTCCTGCGGACTGGTGCCCGGTAACACTGCCGTTATGTTAAAGCTGGGCAGTGAGAGGTCGGGATCTTCGGTACGTGGCATAACCTGTATGGCATAAATGCCCACAATACACGCGATAAATACGATAACCAGTATAAACTGATAGTTTCGGATGGCGATTTCAGGGAGTTTCATCGGACTGTCTCTTCTGATATGTTGATAGCGGAGCCAGGTCGCACGTAGGCTGATCCTCTGGTAATGATGCGGGTGATGCCGTTCAGGTCTTCGCTGCGGACATAGAAGTGTTCATTGGCGATGTGAACGGGTTGAACCCTGATCCGATTGGCGGATTGACCGGATGCATCCGGGGTATACATCCAAACCGCATTTCCATCGGCTTCAACCAGCGCTGCAATGGGTATGGCAATCAGGGGTTCGGTGGTTTGAGGTAGAATGCTGCCGCGAAGGATGAAACCGTTTTTGAGCTCATGCGCTGATCCGTTCAGGGTGATTTCAATGTCGAAAACTCCGGTTCTGTTATTAGCCTGGGACGGGATGCGTGTAACTTTTCCTTCAAATTGTTTATTCGGATATGCGGATGAACTAAATAATGCTGTATCGCCCGTTTTTAGCCTGTATATGTGGCGATCGCTTACTCCTGCCAGTACCACTGTAGCCTCATTTCCACGTGTTCCCATGGTGAAGACCGCATCGCCTTGTCGAACCTGTTCATTTATTTCGGTCATTTTTCGAAGTATGATTCCGTCCTGCGGGGCGATGATTTCCGACTTTTCGGCATTGAAACGTGCCAGTTCGAGCTCAGCCCTGGACACATCCACCACGGTTTGCTGGTTGTCGAGCTGCTGTTGCGTGGCGGCGCTATCGTTATACAGGTTCTGAATGCGATTCATTTCACGCATACTTTGTGCAAACATGGCCTCCGCACGAAGCAGGAGGGCTTCGGTCTCGCGTTGGTTTAATTTGGCCAGGCGCTGACCTTCGCTGACCCGGTCGCCTTCGTCTACCAGAATTTCATCGATGAATCCCCCCGTTCTGAACGATAAGTTGAAGGAGGTTGCCGAGCTGACCTGTCCTATAACCTGAACGGGAATACTCGTATCCTGTATGGAAACCGGTTGTGTCTGTACGAATATTGTTTCCTGTGGGGATGTATGTGTTGGCGGAGGAGTTGTGGTGTTGCTGGGTTCCGGTGATCCGCAGGCGGCGAGTGCAAAGGTGACCAGATAGAATCCGGTGAATTTCTTAAAGCTGTAAAAGATGTTGTAGGGGGAGAGCATAGTGATTGATATTTGTTGATTTATTGGAAATTCAAAGTGGTAATCCGTATCTGAAGTGTTGCTAAAGATGTGGATCTGGTACAGTTGGTTTTAGTTTGTACATCCAGATGAATACCTGACGGGCAGGTTTGCTGCTATGGATGTAGAATCGGCGCGAAGTTGATGCTTCAGATAAAGGTTTCCTAGCGGGTTTATCACAACCCTGCTTCCCGTTCGACGACGACCTCAGCCGATTTCAACTGGTAGGCGGCCAGACTGGTATTGAGTTGAGCACGGATGTAATTGTCTTGAGCGCGAAGGTATTCAACCATCAGTGCATTGCCTTCCTCGTAGCGTCGTTTGACGATTCGAAAGGCCGATTCGGCAGATTGTAGTCCGTCAAGGGCGGCTTGTTCTTTCACTTTGGCCGCCATCCATCCTTGCCAGGCGTCATCGACCAGCAATTGGATGTTCTGCTGCAAATCGGCGTACTGGTTATCCAGCTGACGAAGTTGAATCTGTGCGCGTTCAATTTTTTCCCGATTCTGAAATCCTCTAAACAGGCTCCAACGTAGACCAAACTGTACCAGCCAGTATTCCTGTTCAGAGTTGAAGGTGTAATTGGTCCCCTGAAAACCCAGGTCGCCAACAACGAATACATCCGGCATTGCTCTTGCCCGACTCAATGCCAGATTGTTGCGGGCGGCTGCGGAGCTTGCCGAAAGTTGTCCGAATTCGGCTCGGTTCAGCGTGGAATTGCGTTGTAATTCCTCTGTGGACCAATAATCTGATCGGGATTCTAAAAAGAGTTGGTCTCTTTGGATGGGGGTGTTCAGCTCTCGGTTGAGAAGCAGGTTGAAATAGGCACGGGCGGTCTGGGCTTGCCTGCGGGCATCGGCTAATCTGCTTTCAACCTCGGTGAGTTCGAAACGTGCTGCATAGAGCTGGTCGATGGTGGAGGCGCCGTTGTTTACCAGCGATTCGGTCGTTCGAATCAGCTCAAGAATCAGGACTTTGTTTGATTCCCAGATGGTGATCTGGTCCTTAGCCGCGAAGTAGGCGATGTAGCTGAGCTTGATGTCTTTTGTGAGCTCATCGGTAACAGCCTGAATCCGGGCATCTTCAGCTGTTACCAGATCCCTGCGTGCTCTGTAGCTGAAGTACAGATCGGAGTTAAACAGGGGCTGAATCACGCGAACCCGTGTTTCGTGGTAGTTATCGGGAAGCAATTGCTGACTCACATTCTGTAAATCAGTAGGGAATTGCTGGGACCCGGTAAGGCTGTTCAGCGAACCGTAGACAGGATTCAGGAGGTCGCCAATGGGAAATTCGATTGTTCTGCCTCCATTGGCGAATGTGTAGGTCGCATCAAAGGTGACTTCCGGAAGAAACCGTCCGCGTGAGGATCGAAGCTCTGATGCGGCCGTTTCGCGATTGAGTTTGGCAGAGAGTAATCCACGGTTATGCTCAACTCCTATGCGTACATAGTCGTGTACGGTGTAATCTGTATCGCTGGCTGGTTGTATCTGCATCCCGCTATGTGAGGTATTTGTGGAGGAATCCCCATTTTGAGCCAATGCCTCGCTAAAGACCGTCAAGCTCAACATAATCAACAGGTATCGGGCTTTACGCTGAACGCAATATATAATCTGAACGATGTTCATTTTTAAGCAAATTTTTTTAGCTGTTTCGGATGATTGAATTAAATGCCTCCAGGGCATCATTAAGCAGAACTTCGTGTTTCTTATCAGTGTACATTTCCATTCTGTGTCTGAGGTAAAGGGCCAGAATTCCGTGAACTTGTCCCCAGATCATGAGCGACAAGTCAATGGGATCATGTCCTTTGAAATGTCCTTCCTGCATACATTCTTTGATTACGTCAACAAGAACAGTATGGCTTCGATGCCCATCTTCCCAGTGTTCGCCCTCACCAATACCTTTAATCGGATCGGGCATAATGAACATTAAGTCGTAGTAAGCCGGATGGTCGATGGCGAATCGTATGTATTGTCTTCCAAGTACTTGCAGGCGCTCCATCGGATTGTCAATATGCCTTACAACGCTCAGATACTGATAAAATATCCGAAACCCATTCACACTGATGGCGAACATCAGTTCGTCTTTGTCCTTAAAATACCGATATATCGTACCGGGACTATAGTCAATAGCCTGAGCGATTGCACGCATGCTGGTCTTTTCGTATCCGTGCTTGCGAAACATTTCAGCAGCTGTTTTTAATATGAGCTCATGAAGCTCCCGCTTTTCTCGTTCTCTTCGGTCTTCTATGGTCATGGTATTTATTTGAGTACGATGAAAATTTAGTGAACGCTGTTCATTTTTGCAAGAAGTAATTTGATTAAGCTCAATAATGTGTGCTATTAAAGTGATTGTATCTGGAGAAAGTGGCAATTATATCAAGTAGGAGGATTGCTGAAATGCCGCGTTACCCATGAGTCCGACACCATGCGCGCCCGGAGTGCCGTTATCGTGCTGATCGCCCTTCGGTATATCCTTTGGCATAGCTGTTCCAGATAAAGCCGGGCGCAAAGTTATTGGAAATGTCGCCATTCATACCAACCAATCCGCCGGCACGTACGCCGTGGAGACAACAATGGCTAAGGCTCTACTATAGTTAATGCTTCCACCCCAGACGCGGCCTGCAAGTCCGCCGGTTTGATTACCGTGACCTCTCACGTGACCTTTGAAGGAACTGTAGTTAATCACGGGCTGCGCTCCGGTTGACTGCCCATTGTTGGTCACAAAACCCACCAGCCCGCCCGTGTCGAACCGGCCTGAAACAAAGGCTTCTTCGATCACCACATTCTCGAGCTGGGCGGCCGTCGCTACCAGTCAGGGATTGGTATCGGATCCGGCACCACCGCCAAACGACTGTGCTAAAGCAATGAACGGAGTGGCAAGCACTAGCAACATGAGACGGAATCGAACGCTAAGCATGAGTTTTCTTCGTTTTTTGGGGTTATGCGTGTTACATAGCTGCACCTGATGTCTGTGCAGACGCCCAAAGAAACTGTAAATACACCCTCGGGTTTATTTCTAAGACTGGAATGGCTATTGAACGGTATACTTCATTGAGTTAACGGTTCATTTAGTAAATCCTGCTCCCTATTTCACAAGGGTAACTTTGCGGGTATGAACACCTGAATTTGTAATCAATCGAAAAACATAAACACCGGATGCATGTGCGCGTGCATTCCAGGTAAATTCGTGCGCACCCCCCGGCCGTTCTCCGGTTGCAAGAACCTCAACGAGACGCCCCATTATATCGAAGATTTCAAGCTGTATAGGTTGCTGTGAGGGGAGGTTTACTGTTATTGTTGTGCTTGGATTGAATGGATTCGGGTATGCGCGACTCAGACTTATTTCTGTAGGTAAGCTGGAAAGACTGTTTTCCGAGTAAATATCCAGGTAAAACCGGTAATGGTGAGCCGGTAATCGCGTTGTTTTCCCAACATGTGCCGTGGTGAAGAATCTGCGGTTGTCACTACTTCTGAGTGGCAGTTCAATTCGTAAAGAATCGCCCGATTGTTCGATTGGATATTCCTTTCCTGTTGCATCGATGATTCGGATTTGCCAGTCAGATGGTATAGCAGATAGATTATCTGCAACGAGGGTGACGCTACCTGTTAACGGTCTGAAATCTTGATAAGCGTTAATTTCAAAGGGTATTCGCAGCGATGTGTCAAAGTAAGCAGGCACATTGTTTATAGCCAGTCGCTTACCGCTTGGGTTTCTCGAGTATAACTCCAGAAAAGAACCAATATCGGAGGTAGTTATCAGTCGTTCTGCATCATATGCATCGGTATCAGCAGAGCCATCCTGATTAAAGGACAGGTAGGCTGTTGAGTACAGGCTATCACTGAAAATGGCTTTAAGCGCAAAAACAGGCGGGGGTTGCCTTTGCTGTTTACCTATGAAACTTCCACCCATAGTCAGGGCCGATCGCTGCGCGATGAGTTCCGGGGAGTTATCGGTAGCTTCAATCCAAAAGGCTTGAAATGGAGCCAAAATGCCATCCGTAATATCGCCTGTTGTACCATTCCAGGCATCATACTGATTGGTATTTGGATTCCAAACATAAATATTGGGACTTACATTGGTTTTTGACCATGATGGATGTTCCCAATCAAGTGCTGCACCAAAAGGGTTCCCGATTAAATTCCAGCCCTGGTCACCGGTACTGGTATAGGTGATGTCAAAATCGAACCCAGACATCGCTGCGGTGTTTTCCTGTCCATTCACATCAAGTGTATAAGGAAGAGGGTCGTTGTACCTGCTGTCATCGGGTGCATCACCAAACAGATAGACCATGTATCCACGACCGGGAGTAATCAGATCACTTGCAGCAGCCGGCGCACGCCAGCGCTGGGTTACAGTCCCTTCAAAGGTTTCATCGTACCATAAAACATTGGGTTGCTGAGAGCCTGCGAGGGAAGCCCCGGGAAAGCCTTGTGTTAAAATTCCACTGAGAAAATTATCGTAGGACACCAGTAACGGTGACGCCAATTGCCGGTAGCCTCGCTGACCGTCCATTATCAACTGATAGCGAAGCTCGCCACCACTAATGCTCTGAGTATCGGCAATCAGTGATAATCCATTGGATATGAGGAATTGTCCGCTGATCAGGCTGAGTGTACCCCGTACACGGTATGAAGCCGACGCTGTGAGCGTCTCACCAACAGCAACCTGTACATTAAAGGGTTCTGACGGTAATCCATCGCCGGTCTGTTGAGCAACAACACTGGTATATCGGTATGTTGCATCGGGATGGTAGTTTCTGGTTGAAGTTTGAATCGCTCCCGTGCTTGCACTTAAGGTAATACCGGACGCGGAACCTATGTGCAGTCCTCCATCGGATGCAATTGTGACCGACCCTGTTCCGGAAAGATTGAACGCTCCTGTTGCCAGGATTCCATCGGTATTTACCTCCAGTGTACCGTTCACAGTTTCATTGGCCGTAAGTGTAACCTGGTGCGAAGATCCTATAAAAACGGTTGCCGTTGTACCCGGCGTACTTCCAATGGCTGCACCGCTGTGGCCTAACAGTGACCATGTATTCCCATCGTTCCAGTTACCGTCAGACCGGCTGTAAAATATGGGCGGACCCGTACGTATACCCAGTGTGTAAAATCCGTCTGCCAAGTCGCTGCTGTTCAGGGTAAACAGAATCCTGTTCCCTGATATTATGGAGGATTCATCTACAAAAACGGTTGATCCGGTTGGCATGCTGGGGTCACTTGGGTGATACAACAGGATGAAGGTGTATTCCGGGTCGGGTGCAGGTACAGCATAGTCCTGCCAATCAAAATACACCGTTACCGTACCATCGCCACTCGGATTGGTTTTGTCAAGGTACCAGACCCGGGACCATCGGTCAATTAGTCCCTCTGTTGGATCTACAATGAAGTTTTGATTGATACCATTCAGGTTATTGTGCGCTGCAAGCAGAAAATGGTTGTCAGACGCGAGATAATTTCCGGCTGCAGAGGTACTGTTCAGGCCCAGACCGCCGGAGGAGTATACAGTTTCTGAAACGAAGTCTGAACCGGTCAATCTGCCTATACCGGCAAGTTGATGATCAAATCCGGAGCTGCTGCTAAATCGGTCTATGGTATTGTCGAGCGGGGTATCCCATTTCGTTGACAGATAATTTTCTAGTATGAGTCGGGCTGTAAGGGATAGCGCACTCTGATAGAATACGATTTCACCGATGTCGCCGATGAACGGTCGGTCAGGACTTAATCCACTGGTAAATCCTATTCCAATGGGATTGCTATTTGTACCGGTAAACGTGGCAGCGTAGTTGTGTACCTGCTCTCCGTCTATCCGACCCGTTCCTTCGGAGGAGGTTGCGTATAAACCGGAAATGATAAACTGATCTTCCGGGAATGTGCCGCTGTTAACCCATCCGCTGCCGAACCCGGTTTGGAGTACGCCGCTGCGATTTTGCAAGTATAAGCGTGGAGCACCCCAGGAACCGAAGTATGACCGGACATCTGAGTCCGTAGTTCGAACGGCGATGCTAACACTGGCACCGGAGCCCAAGTCAGCTGCAGTGGGTGTAAAGGTAGTAGTCAGACGATCTCCCGAACTGTATCGCAATACAGGTCGGCCATTTTGTGCATTGAGCACAAATTCGGGCTGAATGGAAGCATTAACTTGAATAGCTGAATTTTGCTGCGATGATAAGTCAGTCCATTGTGATACATTTCCCGAGTTCAACTGGACGGTTGATTGATCTGCTGCATCCAGCCACATAACAAGTGACGTTTGGTCCAGACCACCGGGATAGTAACGTTGCACAATGGGATCATTGGTTATCAGAATGAAACTTTGTGCATTCAACGGGTCACCATTTACTTCAGCGTTGATGACGGCTGTTGCGGGTGTTGATGTTGTGGTAAATACCGCTGTATAGGTTCCGTCACTATTGTCTGTTACAGAACCTATACTTCCCTGGGTTGTGGTCAATGTGACAGTTTCTCCACCGAATATGAGTATATCGCCGTTTATATTCCGAAGTGTAACTGTGATAACGGTTGTGGAAACACCGTCTGCCGGCAAAACACCATCCTGAACAGCAATTGTGCTGTTTTGCAGGTCCGGATCAGTTGGGCTGTTCAGCTCATAGGATATGATTATTCGACCGTCGGCACCATTACCGCTGGTTCCGGTTCGGCCTCCGCCACCTCCACCACCACCAGGTACCAGTCCGTTGCTGCCAGTATTGGCACTTGTAGCACCATCGCCGCCATCACCGCTTCCAGTTCCGCCCGAACCCGGTGTGTTTCCAGATGCATTCGTACCGTTGCTGCCAACACTGATTGAAAATGCTGATCCTCCACCGCCCCCGCCTGCTCTGCTGAATCCTGAATTGGTTCCGTTACCGCCATTTCCTCCGCCAAAAACCACTGTTCCGGTACTCGTTGCTGCGTTGCCGCCCCCCCCACCAGAGTTCGATGAGCCAGCGCCACCACCCCGTGCCAGTACCTGCGTTCCAGTGTCGAAAAAGGAGTCGCCACCATCGTTGCCGGGTGTTCCGCCTGAACCGACGGTATAGTTATACGTGGTTAGTGGCGTAACGGGGATTACTGTCCTGGCGTAAGCACCCCCACCTCCACCGCCTTTACCGGTGGCGCCTGTTCCGCCGCCACCACCGCCGCCCCAGACTTCAACTGTTATTTCGGTCACACTGGCAGGGGCCGACCAGCTGCCGGAACTTGAAGCGCTTACAATGACCACGGGAATTACGGTGAACTCGGTAATGGTTGTAGTTGCGGCTCCAAACTGCTGGTCAATGGAGTTTGCACCAAAGCAGAACTCATCACCCGCCTGAAGCGATAAAGCAACCGAGCCGGATTGCGTATTGGGACCACCGTCGTCAGTGAGTTGGGTTGTGGTACTGTTAATTGCATATAAAAACGGATCCCATTGTGGTCCGTCCTGATCACTCGTCGAGTAATTCCAGTCAAATGAAAGCGTTACAGCATTACTTCCAGGTATTGCTATACAATAGGTCGTTGTATTGTTACCTCCTGATCCCACATTGGAATTGGTCAGACTAATTGAGGTTGGCGCTGAACCGGAATCAACCGTACCATCGCCGCCATTGTTGCTGAAAGTCCATGCAGATGGCGTAAATGAGCCCTGAAAGCCAATTGTATTGAACGCCATGGTGGTTTCTGGTAGTCCGGGCATCAGATCGTTTTTTTTGACCCGGGTATGCGAAGTAAGGAAGGCGGGAGGTGCAACGTGAATGCGCTCATTTCCTGATACCGTAACCATGGCTGTTGCTTGAGAGTCAGCCAGGGCTGCCGTAAAACTCACCGAATGCGATTCCGCACGCAATGTTGTGGTAATCAGTAATAAAAAGAAAACTCTGAACATGGATAGGAAACTTCAAAAGCGGCTGTAAATCAGCAAAGTGACAGTATTTTTTCTGCCGGTATGATAGATGATTTGTCGGGGTCGTTATTGGAACGTAACAAACCGAATTTCTACTTTTACTTGTCAAAATAAGCTACGAAACCCCGTTTCTGAAAAGAGTTAGAATAGATTAACTTCAGAGTCGAAGTAGTGTCGTTCACTGACTTTTTGCCACTTTAATATTAAGTCATGCTAACAAAACTGATAAACTCAGTTGAGTGTACCTTTCTGAAGTAAAGAGGACCATGCCGCTGAACGGGTGGATTGTGGAAACCCAAAGCGTGGCTTCGGTGTTATGTTCCTGTGCTGCCACCCGTAACGATGCAGGGCTATGCGCCAGACTAACAGTCAATTGTGAACTAATCTGAAAACCAATGATGCCCGCTAAATTAACCCTCACCCTCGCCGGAGTGCTTCTGCTTTTAGTTGCCTGCAAAGCTCCGGAAGGACCGGTACGACTGTCAGTCGATGTACCGGAAGCCGCAGGATGGCAATTGCAGCCTGTCCTCGATGGTCTGGAACACCCCTGGGCTATGGTCTGGTTGAACGATGCCGATATGCTCATCACGGAACGACCGGGTCGGCTGCGATGGGTGCGCAATGGCGTCGTGCAGCCCGAACCGGTATCCGATGTGCCCGAGGTCTTCGCCAGCGGACAAGGCGGACTGCTGGACGTGTCCCTGCATCCGGACTTCCCGGAAAACAACCTGGTTTACCTGACCTATGCCGCCGGCAATGACGATGCCAACCGCACCACCCTGGCCCGCGGGCAATTCCGCCAGGGGGAGCTAACCGATGTACAGGTACTCTTCGAAACCAACGTAGCCAAGACCGGAAACCAGCACTTCGGCTCCCGACTGGCCTGGCTGCCGGACGGCACCCTGCTTATGAGTGTGGCCGATGGCGGAAACTACCTGCGTTTCGACGGGGAATGGATCCGAGAGCAGGCCCAGAATACGACCAATCACCTGGGTACGGTGGTGCATCTGACCGATAGGGGGCAACCCGTGCCGCCGGCAACGGCATCGACCGCAACCGGCACAGAACACTCCGGGGATGTGTCCTACGGTTCAACCTCCGAACATACAAACGGTGTATCACCCGCGCCGGTTTCAGCGTCCACCGGTGATGCATCGTCCTCACCGGCACCCCGCACCGATGCCCTACCCGCCGACGCCCTGCCCGAAATCTGGACGTACGGACACCGGAACATCCAGGGACTTGCCGTTGACCCGGTTACCGGCACGGTCTGGGCCAGTGAACACGGCGCCCGGGGCGGAGACGAGCTGAATCTGCTGGTAGCCGGGGGTAATTACGGATGGCCGGAAGCTACGTATAGCCGGGAATATCACTACCCCCGCATCACCCGCACCACTACCCAAACCGGTATGGAAGACCCCCTCATCGTGTGGACGCCCGCCCAGGCGCCCAGCGGACTAACCTTCTATTACGGCGATGATTTTCCGAATTGGCAGGGGAATCTGTTCAGCGGTGGGCTGGTCAGTGGCGAGATCCGCCGGATTATACTCAACGAGACGAGCATTTCCGGTGAGGAAAAGCTGACCATAGGTGCGCGGGTGCGCGATGTGCGCCAGGGTCCTGACGGTCACCTGTATGTACTCACAGACGAGGCCAACGGCCGGCTGCTGCGAATTGTGCCGGCGTCGTAAAAACCAACGGTCGGTTGCTTCGGATTGTACCGGCCCCGTAAAAACCAGCGGCCGCTTACTTCGAATTGTGCCGGCGTCGTAAAAAACAGCGGCCGGTTACTGCGGACTCGAACGTCCCCTCTGAGAAGAAAAGTAGTCAAGAACCACACATTATTTTTCGTGACTGTTACTGGTACATGACTAAAACAGCGGATTATTACGGATAATCTGCAGCAAAATCGGATATAAATCATCTTTTCGATGATTGTAACGGAAAGCACACTCAGCAACATGTAAACGTACCGTTGCAGGGTGCAGCCCCTTGAATTTACTCAGGCGTAAACAGGCAAAACCCCAGAAGTTTTCGATCCGGTTTATTTTCTTGCGATGCATTTCCGGATCCGGGTTTCTAAAACCGATAAAGCGGTGCGACTCGTCTGCTGTATTGATTACCAAATCAAATCCTATGTCCTGTAAATCCAACGAAAACAGGGTATTTGAACCGATAACTGCGGTAAAGATAACACCACGCTCTTCCCTGATCAGCATACAGATCGGGTCATCCGCAGTATCAGGTTCCGGGGAAATTATACTGCTTGATTTTACGTGATTGGTATGCTCGATTCGGCAACGGATTTCATGAAGGTACCGGTTCACAGTGTTTCTGTTCAGACCGGTGATTTTGGCAATTTGCGTTGAAGTCAGATCCAGGGAAAAGAAGCGAAGCAATTCCCTGAATTTGGCCTCGCTAATTCGTGAACGTTTGACATACTTGTTTTTCATTGTCCGGCAGTTGTTTAGTGAGCGTATCGATGGGCTTATATAGTCTTGTCCTAAACAGCTCGCTTGAAAAACGGCTGTTCTAGGCAAGAAACGGCATATTTTCTTTTTGTTTATACTTAGTCTAAATAAATTCAGCACCAAGTTAACAAAATATCTCCAAAGCACAATTGCCGTTAATGTTCAGGATTATTTTACAGGTGCTGCTGTGTGGCGTCCTTGCGATGCCTGCGGCAGCACAACATATTACAGGGTATGTACGCGACACCGATGATCAGCCACTCCGGAACGTGCAGGTTAACCTGGTGGAAACGGAGTTTATGCAGTACACGGATCGAAACGGTCAATTTCGCGTTGACACCTCCGGTCATCCCCGTTCACCCATTCAGCTCACATTTACCCGGCACGGTTACCAGGAACACACAGCAACGATACCTGAGCCGTGGTCGTCCGCTGATACGTTGAATGTCACACTGCAGCCTGTCCGACATCGAAGTGAGACCCTTGTAGTCACCGCAACCCGTACCCGCAGCGACCTTGAAGATGTTTCCATACCGGTTCAGGTTATTGAACAGGCTGAAATACGGCAATCCGGCAACATGCGGCTTAGTGATGTTCTGGGTGAACAGGCAGGACTTCAGCTTGTCAATAATCATGGTACCGGCGTACAAATGCAGGGTTTTGATCCGGAATACACCCTGATTCTCATCGATGGCAACCCGGTAATCGGTCGAACAGCAGGTACCCTGGACCTTACGCGAATAAGCGTACGCAACGTCCGGCAAATCGAAATTGTCAAAGGCCCTTCGTCAGCGCTGTGGGGCAGTGACGCACTGGCCGGTGTCATCAACATAATTACGGATACCGCAGGTGATGAAACCCTGAGTGCCGGTCTAACCACCCGCTACGGAACTCATAATACCTCGGACCTCAGTGGCGATATCACGTACAATACCCGCCAGATTGGCAATAAAATTTCAGTAAACCACCATCGCTCAGACGGTTATCGTCGCAACTCCGGGGCAGTCTCTAAAACCATTCCTGATTTTGCCAACTATACACTTAATTACCGCGGATCGTTGGACGTTTCCGATAACCTGACGGTCTCAGCTCGTGCACGCTGGTTTGACGAGCAGCTCTCCAATAACACCCTGATTCAACAGCCTGAAAACCGTTCCGTACTGCTTGTCACCCGAGACCAACAGCAAGATCTGACCCTGGGCACTGAAATCGTCTATCGCACCGCAGCAGGACTGGAGCTCATGGCCGATTGGATGTATGCCTATTTTGTTATGGAGACAACGTCCAGAGCCGAAGAAACGGGCACCCTGTTTTCGACCGATCGCTTCAGACAATTTCATCAGCGCGGTGAGATTCGTGCTGCCTATAACTCCGGTACAGCCCATCAATTCCTGGGCGGCTTCGGGTTGATCGATGAACGTCTCAACGCACAGCGTTATCCGTCGCAGCCTGATTTTCAGACGCAATTTGCTTTTTTTCAGCATACCTGGTCCCCGTCAGGCGACCTCAACCTGACCAGCGGACTACGCTATGATAGCCACAGTGAATACCGTAATCAGGTAAGTCCCAAGGTATCATTTCGGTACCGTCCGGCATCATGGATTCAGATTCGTTCTTCATTGGGCCGGGGATTCAAAGCCCCGGAATTCCGACAGCTATTCCTGGATTTCACGAATTCCACGTCCGGATACAGCGTTTTCGGATCGGCTACCGTTGCCGATGGTATCCGGCGACTCGCTGCCGAGGGAACGTTAGCAGAAATTCTCATCCCAGCAGACAACCTGGATAACATCAGAGCCGAGTCGTCCTGGGCCGTAAATTCGGGCTTTGATGTGGATATGACCCCCTCGGTTCGTCTGCGCGTAAATATGTTTCATAATGCTGTGCAAGACCTCATCGAGGTGGCACCTGTTGCACGGCGGACCAATGGCCAGTCTGTATTTACCTATTTCAATGTTGATCAGGTCCGTATACAGGGCCTGGAGTCGGCCATCCAGTTCACCTATCGTGAATCCCTGGGGGGCTCTCTGGGTTACCAGCTTCTGGACGCCCGCTCCAGGATCAGTGAGACCCAAACGCTGCAGGATGCACAGGGCGAACTGGTGCAACGCAGCAGTGTCCGCTATGAACCCCTGTTTAACCGTTCCCGTCACGCCCTGAGTCTGCGTGTATTTGCCAACCATCGAAATTGGGGAGGAAGCCTCAGAGGGATTTATCGGGGCCCTTACGCCATGATTGACCGCAATGGAAACGGTTATGCCGACGACAACGAGTTTGAATCCGGCTTTACGGTATGGAATCTGGCGGTCTCCCGAAAACTTGGATCCAGTCTGAATGTGCAGCTGGGCCTGGACAACGCCCTGGACTACACCCATGTTTTTCAACCGCATCTACCTGGTCGACTGTGGTATATCCAGGCGGAACTTAACCTTTAAACAAATCCAACAACACGCAACAATAATACCCATTATGAACTATCGATTTATCCTTCCGATGCTGCTTGCAGCCACCACCATCGTTATCACTGCATGCAGCGATAGCTCCACCGGCGCAGACGTACCGGAATCTGAGATTGATGTTAAAACCATCGAGAACCTTTCCGCCGTGGGTGATAACGGCGAGTTTACTTTTTTCAGTCTCCGCAGCGGACTCGTTGTTCCGCGCAGCGATTCGGCATCCGCAAACTGGGACCTGGCCTTCCGGGGTACCACTATTCTGGTGAACAGCGGAGTGAGCGGACCCGGAAGCGCTGGAGCAGTAGTGCTGGATGTTCCGTTTCAGCAGGTGACCATCGCTCCGTCTGCAGGATATAATACCGATTCAGCAGAGGTGCTGGCCATTCCAGACGGCAGCGGCAACGGGTGGTATACCTACAATCCGGCGCAGGCCATGCCGCCTTTCGCCGTCCTGCCCCGTGAAAACGTCACCATCGTATTACAAACCGCCGATGCCAATCACTTTGCAAAAGTTGAAATCATCAGTTACTACTACGACAATCCGGATACGTCCAGTGAAGCGTTCGCCAATCTGCAGACTCGGCCTGAAAGTCGTTACTACACCTTTCGCTACGCCTTACAGCGCACGGAAGGCCTGCGCGATCTGAACTGACCTCATCAACCAACGCGGGTGCTGTCCTAAGTCCAGACGCTCGGACAGCACCCGCTCAATATCAACACCTGAACTCTACCCTATGGAAACTACCATTCAACCGATGTCGGCAGCTGAAAGCCTACGGCAACGATGGGAACAGACCAAACAGGCTAATCCCCGCATGCGCGCCCTGCAGATAGCCCGCACGCTGGGAGTCAGCGAAGCAGAACTGGTTGCCTCAGCCTGCGACGGAAAGCAGACGGTCCGGCTGAACACCGACTGGAGCGTACTGTTCAGCAAGCTTGAGCGGCTGGGCGAAGTAATGGCACTAACCCGCAATGAGGCTGCTGTACACGAAAAAACGGGCGTTTACAGAAACGTATCCTTCAAGGGATTCGCCGGACTGGTGCTCGATGAAGAAATTGACCTGCGGGTATTCCACCAACGATGGGGCTTCGCGTTCGCCCTTCCCGTCGAAAACGCTCGCGGAACATTGCTGAGCTTGCAATTCTTCGACAAAGAAGGTCATGCGGTTCATAAAATTTATCTGAAAGATGCTGACCGTGCCAGGCAGTTCAATGACCTGGTGGAGGAATTCCGGCATCCTGATCAATCGCCCTTTATCGAAATTACCAGGCATCTGGAAAAGGATACCACACGGCCGGCAGAGCATATTGATAAAGATGCCCTGCTTCGTACCTGGTCTGCTTTACGGGATACGCACGACTTCTTTCCCATGCTCCGCGACTTTGAAATCGGTCGAACCGATGCGCTCAAACTGGCCGAAGGCAGCTTCAGCTGGAAGGTAAAGCGTGAAACTACACAGGAAATGCTCCTCCTTGCCTCCGGTCGGCAGATACCCATCATGGTTTTTGTGGGCAACAGCGGAATGATTCAGATACACTCCGGTCCGGTACAAAAAATTAAGGTCATGGAAAACTGGGTCAATATCATGGACCCTCGTTTTAATCTGCATCTTCGCGAAGACCTGATAGCAGAGACCTGGATTGTTGAAAAACCCACCGATGATGGACCGGTCACCTCCCTGGAGCTTTTCGATGCGGAGGGAGCACAGATTGTAACCTTCTTTGGAGCCCGTAAACCGGGTAAACCAGAACTTGCATCCTGGACCGACCTGACATCCGAACTAAAAAAACAAATGACAGCATGAACCAGCGTAGCGTATATCAAGCGAACCCGGCAATACTATTTTCTATGGTTTTGGCCTTGCTATTGTTCACCGTAACGCAGTTCACCGCTGCTCAGACAGAAATCACGGGCACCGACGGGGTCCGGGTTTCTGTTGCGGATACATCCCGCATTGTATCGGTTGGCAGCGCGGTTACTGAGACCATTTTTGCTCTGGATGCGGGTGACAATCTGATAGCGGTTGACGAATCCAGCATGTATCCAGGCGCTGCCGCCGGTCTGCCCAAGGTGTCGTTCACCCGAAATCTGAATGCAGAAGGCATCCTTTCATTTTCTCCGGGACTGGTGCTGGCCAGTGGTGCTGCCGGTCCTGAAACCGCGATACAGCAGATCCGAAATACGGGAACACCCTTGCTGATGCTGCCGGCCGGTGAGAGCGTGGATGCGGCCCTGGAACGTATTTCCGTACTGGGTCAGGTTCTTGGCAGGGAAGAGCAGGCCCGCGCCCTCAGTGAGGCTATACGCGCGGAACTGGATACGGCAGCTATGCTTCGTGAACAGATCAGCAACAGACCTGTTGTATTGTTCATTTATGCCCGCGGACCCAACACCCTCATGGTTGCCGGAGATCAGACTTCTGCCAGTACGATGATCGCACTGGCCGGCGGAATAAATGCCTTCAGCGATTTCAGCGGGTATAAACCATTGACCCCGGAAGCGGTAGTCGCAGCCAATCCGGATATTATTCTGATGATGGACTCCGGACTCCGCAGCGCAGGGGGGAGGTCGGCCATTCTGCAAACGCCGGGAATTGCCCTGACCAATGCGGCATCAAACGGACGTATTCACAGCATGGACGGTGCTTACCTGCTTGGTTTCGGTCCGCGACTGGGCCGGGCTGTTCTGGATCTCATCGAACTGCTGCACCCCGATGCCGAACTATCACACGAAAAAGCATCCAACTAAAATAGCATGAGCACCCTGGTCCAGTGGTTTTACGTGTGGCGAACCGTCCCCCGGTTCATGTCGTCGATCTGGGTACTGCTGATCTTGACCCTCGTCCTTGGGTGGGTGATGGTGCTGTCCGTTGGAATCGGTGCGGTAAACATTCCGCCGTCTGCTGTACTGGCAATCTTCGCCCATCTGCTGGGATTCAGTACGGAAACCGGGCATCAGCCGGTTCAGGAAGCTATCCTGCTAACCATCCGGCTTCCCCGGGTTGTTCTGGCGGTTCTGGTTGGCGCAGCACTGGCTGTTTCAGGAGCCGCCATGCAGGGACTTTTCCGCAATCCGCTGGCCGATCCGGGTCTTATCGGTGTCTCCAGCGGAGCCGCACTGGCAACCGCCATCGCTATGGTTGTACTCTCACAAATAACCTTGCCGGTCATCACGTACCTCGGTCCGGCTCTGGTTCCCATGGCCGCCTTTGCCGGAGGAACGATGGCAACCGTACTGGTCTATACCCTGGCTACCCGAAACGGACAGACGCAGGTCACAACCATGCTCCTGGCCGGTATTGCCGTTAATGCGTTGGCCGGCGCCATTATCGGCTTTATGATTTTCCTGGCCGATGATGATCAATTACGGGATCTGACCTTCTGGACGCTTGGGAGTCTGGGAGGGGCTATGTGGTCCTCCATATGGATTGTCTTGCCCTTCTTACTGGCTGCAATCCTGATTCTGCCGGCCTTGTCACGGGGATTGAATACCATACTTCTGGGAGAGGCGGAAGCACGTCATCTTGGCGTACGCGTAGAACTGCTGAAAAAAACCATCATCGTATTTGTAGGATTGGCTGTCGGCGCGGCGGTTTCGGTCAGTGGAATGATCGGATTCGTGGGCCTGGTCGTTCCTCATATTCTCCGGCTGTGGATTGGTCCGGATCACCGCTTCCTGATGCCGGGATCAGCCGTGCTCGGCGGACTGCTGCTGCTGGTTTCAGACCTTCTTGCCCGCACACTTGCTGCACCGGCGGAATTACCCATCGGGGTCATTACTGCGGCTGCCGGAGCGCCGTTTTTCCTTTGGTTACTGCTCAGAAACCGGGATCAGGAAGGTTATCTTTAACACTAAACCCACAATTATGCTTGAAGCCCGGGATATTACCGTTCAGATTGGAGACAAAACACTGGTAGACAGGGTGAACCTGAAACTGGAGCCCGGGAGTTTCTGCGCGGTTCTGGGCAAAAACGGAGCAGGCAAATCTACCTTGCTGAAAACACTTACCGGTGATATTCATCCAATCAGCGGGCAGGTCTGCATGGAGGGTACCCTCCTGAGCCATATTAAACCGCTTACACTGGCTCGTAAACGGGCCGTTATGATGCAAAATACGCAGCTACCCTTCGCATTTACGGCCTTTGAAGTAGTATTGATGGGCAGAACACCCCATACCAGAGGGTTTGAAACGCACGATGACCGGCGTATCGCGATGTCGTGTATGGCTGAAACCGGCGTAGATCACCTGGCTTCCCGTTCGTATCCGACCTTGTCGGGTGGCGAAAAACAACGGGTTCAACTCGCCCGCATACTGGCTCAGCTGCATGATGCCATTGAAAATGCCGATCCGTGTTACCTGTTGCTGGACGAGCCCTTGTCAAGTCTGGATATGTCGCACCAGCACACCCTTATGCATCACATCCGAAGACTGACGCAACGCAATGTAGCGGTCCTGATGATACTCCATGACTTGAATCTGGCTGCCCAGTATGCCGATGAAGTCACCATACTCAAAGACGGACGACTCTATGCGCTGGGAACACCGGATGAGGTCTTCAGACCCGAACTTATCGGTGATGCCTTTGACTGCCCGGTTCACATCCTTCGTCACCCCGAATTTGACTGCCCTTTGGTTATATCCACTGCATTGCACGGGAAGACCATGCCTTCGACAGGGAATAGGGTCGCGGCCGCAGTGCGCTAAGGCCGCTTACTCCGAATTGTGCCTTGACGGTTTCCCTGGCCGAAACAACCCGGTTACATCCGGTATTTCAAATTATCCCCACCCAAATTCAGATAATTACAACTAATTGTTTAGATTGCCGCACTAAATGTACTCATCACCCGTGCAGCATGATCCGCAACATATTCATCATAGTACTATGGCTTGGCGCCTCATGGAGCCCGCTGGCAGCCCAGTACCAGGTCGACCTGAACGCCCTGACTGTTGATGAAGGCCTGTCGCAAAACGTGGTCACGACCCTGATGACCGACTCACACGGATTTCTGTGGATTGGTACCAACGACGGACTTAACCGCTATGACGGCCACGAAAACCGAATTTTCCGTCGAAGTATCACCGATTCAACCACCATTGCATCCAGCGATATCTATGCGCTGGCCGAAACGCATGACCATCGCATCATAGTCGGTCATAATGCATCCATGATCAGTATCTATGATCCGAATGAAGGCCGGTTTCAACGGTACACCAACCATAGCATGCTTAACCCCAACGGAAACAGTGAGGGTGTTTACCATATTGCTGCCACCGATGATGGCCGGATCTACGCCGTGGCGGGCAAAGACCTGCTCGCCTACAATGCCAGCCTCGACCGCTTCGATCAGCTGCCCCTTCCGCGCGAGATTCCCGGTCTGAGGGCCGTATTCCCGGAAGCCGATTCAACCCTGGTTTTATTCTCCTTCGAGCGTACCGTTCACCGATATCACCTCGCCTCAGGACAGCTCCAAAAATTGGCCGATTACAGCAACGTGAACCAGGGCGCAGTACTGGACTACACATCGCTGGGCAACAATCGCTACGCCCTGGCCCTGCAGGAACGGGTTTATGTGTACGATGCCGCCCTGCAGCAGGTCTGCTACATGGCCCGCTACCCCGAGCCGATTGCGGCTATTACCTACCAGGACGGCAGGCTCTGGGCCTCAGGAGAAGGTAACCGCGTGTACGTCTGGTCGCCTGACGGCACCGGATCCCAACCCGAGTTAGCAGCTTCAGTGTCCAATATGGGTGATAATGTAGTCATGGCCCGGAGTATCACCATGAGTCAGGATGGCATACTCTGGCTGGGTACCATCGGGTTCGGCCTGAGCCGGATCTACAACACAAGCACCTGGTTCGGGCTGCTTTCGCATCGCGAAAACGCCCCGGATGCCCTGCAGAGCAGTAGTATCCGCGCTATCTACCCGCTCAGCCCCCACGAAGTACTCATCGGCGGGTACAGCGGACTGGAACGCTATAATTTCGGGACCATGCAGTCGGAAGCGTTGCTGGGCGGTAATTCCGGTAACAACGCCTACATACCTTTTTCTATAACAGCCGATCCCGCAGATGAAACGCAGCTATGGATAGGTACTGAAGGAAACGGACTGATCACGCTGGACCTGACCACCAATGCGTACCAGTTGTTTTCGTTCAATAACGGCGATTACCTGAGTAATCTGGTTCAGGATCTTACCTGGATTGACCCGGTGCGCTTGCTGCTGTCCACCTCGAACGGCCTGCGTATTTTTGATACATCCGCCCTGCGCGAGGTCATACATCCTGCACTGACACCATGGTCCGGAATCCAATTCAGTTTTGTCAGGGAATTCGGGGATGGCGACTTCTATGCAGGAACCTTTGACGGACGGCTGGTACACCTGCGTTTTTCCGGCGAGGCTGTTCAGGCAGCGTACCTGCTAAACCGCGATTACGGCGCTGTTCGGTTTCTGAGCATGACAAAGGACACCAACGGGGATTTCTGGATGGGTACCGATAACGGACTGCTGCACCTGGATCCGGACTTTCGCCTGCTGAAAAATTATACCACGGAGTCGGGACTGCCCAATAACACCATCTACTCCGTACAGTTCGATCGGTTGGGGAACCTGTGGATGAGCACCAACCTGGGTATCAGCTGGATGGATGTCCGAAATGAATCCTTCACCAATTTTCGAAACGTCGACGGGTTGCAGTCTAACGAGTTCAACCGGAAGTCCTATGCCAGTTACCGTGGTGAAATCCTGTTTCTGGGTGGAATTCAAGGCGTGAACTTCTTCCGTCCGGAGCAGATCACCTCCGAAAACCGCTCTCATACCGTGTACATCGAAACCTTGTCTGCCTCCTCCGGAACCTATCGGCTGAATGCAACCGATATGCTGCGGCTGCCTTATACAGACAACCAGGTTAACATCCAGTTTGCCTCGCCCGTTTTCTACAATCCCAGGGCGTCATCGTACTGGTACCGGTTTGCCAACATTGACACCACCTGGCGGCGAAATCCCATCCAGAATGAACTGATCCTGGCCGGACTGCAGCCCGGTACCTACCAGCTGCAGCTGGTCCGATCGACCGAAGCAAGCCTGCATCAGGCCCCGGTGTCGGAGGTGTGGTTCCGCATTCAAAGTCCATTCTACCAGCTATGGTATGTTCAGCTGGGTGCCATCCTGCTGATTGCCGGAATGGTTGCCTTCAGTGTGAACAGCTACCTGCAGAAACTGCGTCATACCATAGCCATGTCACGGAAGTACTCCCGTCAGCTCATGCTCTTTCAGGACGAGGAGCGTCGCAGGGTTGCCGAAGCGCTGCATGATAGTATCGGCAGCAAGCTCATGCTCGTCAAACTCTCGTTCCGGCAGGTGCTCATGACCGTAAAGGACGATTTCGCCGAGGAGAAATACCAGGAAATTAACGACCTTATCACCGATACGGTTGCCGAAATCCGTGAAATCTCCCAAAATATTCACCCGCATCTGCTCGAAAAAATAGGCGTCTCCAAGTCGATTCAAGCCCTGCTGGAATCGCTGCAGCCCATGGCACAGGTGCGCTTTACATGGTCTATCGATCCCATTGACGATGTAATCACACCCGATGAAGCCTTGCTGTTCTACCGTTTTGTGCAGGAAAGTATCACCAATGTTATCAAACACGCTCAGGCCCGTAACTGCCATGTGCTGATTCAGGCAGATCGTGTGGAGGGCTATCTGCTCACGGAAATCCGTGACGACGGGATCGGAATTGGCCATGTGAACCGGAACGAACCGGCTGAAACCATGGGGTTTCGGTCTTTCGAAGAGCGGGCCGCCCATCTTCAGGCGGTGTTTTCTGTGGATAGTCCGGCGGAGGGCGGAACGATAATCCGATTGCGGAAGCCCTTGTCGTCCACGGTGTGACCGGGTAACCCGGGTGTTGCTGACATACCCTGCACTAAGTATCTTTGCGGGAATTGGTTGCCGGTACCCCAGCAAACTATGTTGCTTACACAGCAGGTCAATGTGGGTCCGGCCGCGGCCGGTTGCCGGTACCCCCAGCAAACTGCGGTGCTTACACAATACTTTGTAACCGTGCGTTTCTACTCAAGTTTTATCCCTCGTAAATTCTTTTATTATACGACTATGGCAATGCACCGGCCAATCATCGTGGATTCGTGCTTATGAAAACCGCAACAGGGACGTAATTTTGAGTAATGTATTCGTTTTAGTGGACGATCATCCGATGTTTCGGAAAGGACTGCAGCAGATTATAACCCTGCTGTATCCTGACTCAACCGTCCTTCAGGCAAGTAATATCAGGGAAACGCTGGACATCCTGGCTGAACGTACGCCGGATGTGGTGATTCTGGATGTGAACCTGCCCGACGGCAACGGGATTCAGTTTCTGCGCGATCATCCGGACATCGTGCAAAACAACCGGATTGTGCTGATGACCATGTACAACGACCGTTTATTGGTCAGGGAATCTATTCTGCTGGGTGTAAGCGCCTATCTGCCGAAGGAGTCGGCTCCGGAGGAAATTGAACGCTGCCTGAAAACCATTCTCAGCGGGAAGAAATATTTCAACGCCCAGGCCACCGAAAGCCTCACAGAGGCAGCTCCGGATAAACGGCAACTGCGTTCCAATCTGGACAATCTCACCCGAATGGAAAAGGCTGTTCTGCAAGGGGTCAGCCAATCGCTGTCCAGCAAGGAAATCGCCGAAAAACTGGGGGTAAGCTATCGCACGGTTGAAAATCACCGTAACAACATCTGCAGCAAACTGGGACTCAACGGTGTAAACGCACTCACCCGTTTCGTACTGGAAAACAAGCACATCCTGGGACTGTGACCTGCACGTGCCGCCAGGCTGCAATGCATGCCGCATACGCCGGATAATCCGGGGTTGCCCTACGTGCCGGTGACGCTGCCGGTGACGCACGTGCCGGATTCGCTGCCGGTGACGCACGTGTCGGATCCGCTGCCGGTGACTCGCACGTGCCGGTGACGCACGTGCCGGGAATGCCGGATGTTCTGCGAATACCCGGACAGACCATACCCCAATATTTATCCATCTCGCTGCGCAGAATCGTTTAATCCCTGCGGCATTATTGGTATTTTTGCAAGTCTGTTGGATAGGCGGCCCCGCAGATGTCACCGTACCTGCCTTCCGCCTGACCCATACCGCATTCGAACCCCATATTTCAAATACGCTTACCGCCCGGAGGCCTCAATCACCCCCGACGGAACCCCAGCATGCTCAAAAACCTCCTCGAAATCACCCGCACCCGGCTCACGCGACGGCCCGCCCGATCGGGTTCACGCGCATGGAGCTGGGTCACGGTCACCATCGCCCTGCTGGTCTCCATTCCTATACTTTCGGTGATATCCAACGTGTTCTTTGCCTCCAGCGGCGATATCTGGGGGCATCTGGCGGCCACGGTTCTTCCCGGGTATGTTCGCAACTCCCTGCTGCTGATGGTGGGCGTGGGTACCGGTGTACTGGTCATCGGGGTGGGAACGGCCTGGCTGGTTACGATGTGTTCCTTCCCGGGCAGCCGGCATTTTCAGTGGCTGCTGATTTTGCCCATGGCGATGCCGGCCTATCTGCTGGCTTATACCTACACCGACCTGCTGGCCTTTGAAGGACCGGTGCAGGGCTACCTCCGCGCGGTAACCGGATGGGAAGCGGTCGACTACTGGTTCCCGGAAATTCGCTCCATCGAAGGCGCCATCGTACTGATGTCGCTGGTGTTCTTCCCCTACGTGTACCTGCTCACACGCACCGCCTTTCTGGAGCAATCGATTTCCCTGCTGGAGGCCGGCCGGAGTCTGGGCAGCTCACCCACCGCCTGTTTCTACCGCATCGCCCTGCCCCTGGCCCGACCCTCCATTGCCGCGGGGATGGCCCTGGCCCTCATGGAAACCCTGAACGACTTCGGGACGGTGGACTATTTCGGGGTGCAGACCTTCACCACGGGGATCTACCGAACCTGGTTCGGACTCGGTGAGCGCGTGGCCGCCGCCCAGTTGTCGGCCTTTCTTATGCTTTTTATTCTTGTGCTGATCCTGCTGGAACAATGGTCGCGCAAGAACATGTACACCCGCCAGTCCACGGCCGGCCGGTACAAACGCATAAAACTGTTCAAACTGACCGGCTGGAAAGCCTGGGCCAGCACCGCATTCTGCTCGGTTCCGGTGGTGTTCGGGTTCCTGGTACCGGTAGTTATTCTGGTAAATATGCTGGTGGCCAATTTCGGGTCCGCCGTCAATACCCGGATACTGGGACTCATGGGTAACACCTTCATTCTGGCCACCATCGGTGGCGTTGTTACGGTTCTGGTGGCCATGGTCCTGGCCTATGGAAATCGCCGAAGGTCGGGCAGATTGATTCAGTCTGCCACGAAAATCGGTACGATGGGGTACGCCATTCCGGGTACCGTCATCGCAGTAGGTATCCTGATCCCGTTCGGGTGGCTGGATAATTTCATCGACGGGAAGTCGCGCGAGCTGTTCGGTTTCTCTACCGGACTGCTGTTCAGCGGAACCGTCTTTGCCCTGGTTTTTGCCTACCTCGTACGATTTCTGGCCGTGGCGTTCAATACGGTGGAGTCCAGCCTGAATAAGATTACTCCGAATATGGACGAGGCGGCCTGGGGGATGGGCTATAGTTTTACCAAGGTGCTGCGTAAGGTCCACATTCCCATGCTTTCAGGCAGCCTGTTTGCCGCCATCATGCTGGTGGTGGTGGATATCATCAAGGAATTGCCGGCTACGCTGATCATACGGCCGTTCAACTTTGATACCCTGGCTATTCAGGTGTACCGGCTGGCGTCTGATGAACGGCTTGCCGAGTCGTCCGGTGCAGCCCTGGCCATTGTGCTGGTCGGACTCATTCCGGTGATTATACTCAGCCGATCCATCGCCCGGTCGAGGCAGACCGACGAGGAGTAGGGCAGCAACATTAAGGTTCACTGCGGGCGGGTGGATGCAGAAGCGGCATCGTACCGGGTGTCCGGGGCAGCGCAGCGAACGGCCGACCGGCATCGTGCCGGGTTTCGACTCAGGATCCCGTTAAGGCGGAGTAGGGCAACCAACGAAGTACAAAAAAAGCCCTGCCGGCAGTAAACCGACAGGGCTGGACAGGGTGTAATGCCTTCAGGATCGTCTGTACGGCAAACGACGGTCTCTTTACGGCCAGTTTACACGGTCCATCAGACGTATGGCCTCCGGATTGTTTTCACCGTACGAAGTCACGTTCACTGCGTCGGTATCAAAATCGGTGAAATCGCCCAGAACACCGGATACTTCCATATCGGTCAGGATGGGGAATTCGTTATTGGCAATGGCATAAATGGCCTGGGCTTCTTCGGTAGCCAGAAATTCCAGAAACGCAATGGCATGGTCGCGGTTCGGGGCATTGGCTGTAATCCCTGCACCACTGATGTTCACGTGGGTGCCGCCGAACGCAGCCGAAGGGAAATACATATCCACAGCCGCAGCAACCTGCTGATCTTCCTCGCGCTCAGAGGCCATGAGTCGGGCCAGGTAGTAGTGATTGACCACGGCAATATCGCATTCGCCCGCCGCCACAGCGCGGATCTGGTCGGTATCGCCGCCCTGCGGACTTCGTGCAAAGTTAGCCACCATGCCCGCGGCCCACGCTTCGGTTGCTTCCACGCCGTAGGTTTCGATGGCCGATGCCACCAGCGACTGATTGTAGATGTTGTTGGACGAGCGGATGCACAGCCGGCCTCGCCACTGCTCGTCGGTCAGCTCGCGGTATCCGCGGAAATTGGCCGGATCAACGCGGTCTTTGTGGTAGACTATGCCCCGGGTTCGTTTCGAGAATCCAACCCACATATCGTCACGGTCGCGCAGTTCAGCGGGAATCAGCGAGGTCAGCATTTCCGAGTCGAGCGGCTGGAAAATACCGGCTTCCTTGGCCCGCCACAGTCGACCTGCATCCACGGTAATCAGAATATCGGCCGGGGAGTTGGTACCTTC
The DNA here is from genome assembly GCA_001314545.1 of Bacteroidetes bacterium HLUCCA01. Classification (GTDB taxonomy): domain Bacteria; phylum Bacteroidota; class Rhodothermia; order Balneolales; family HLUCCA01; genus HLUCCA01. Next base: position 980,240 of record LIHN01000001.1, on the reverse strand, counting down.
GCTGGAAATGCGTTCGATGAGTTCATCGCTGCGACCTTCCAGCAGGTTGACCTTGATGCCGGTTTGTTCGGTGAACTTCTCGTAGAGTTCCAGATCGGTATCATAGTGCCGGGCCGAGTAGATGTTGACTTCTTTCGCATCGGAGCAGGCTCCGGCCACGAAGGCGATGGTGAAAACAAACAGTAAGAGTCGGGTAAATTTCATGGCAAATATGGGGTTTATTCGATGGGGGATAGAACTGCACAAATCATCTTGTGCTAATTTAGACTAAAACCAAATAATACGCAGACCGACGCACAAAAGAAACCGTCATTATATTGGTATTTAGGCATATAACTTAGCCGTCTAAGCCTGTCAGAACACAAATCGCTGAACTGAACTGCTGGCGTCCTTGCATCATGACCCTTTGCAACCTGAACTCAAGAAATCGAAATCAACGATATTCGACGCCGGAACGGCAATGATAGAATGCTCCAGCGCAACCAGCCTGTGCCCGTTATAAATGATGAATAACTGATCCAGTTTTAAATCTTCACGGGCAGAAAGCATCGACCGGGTAATTTTTGGTGTTTCAGAAAACGTAACCTCAAACCCCAGTCTTTTACCGCTTTTCAGAACCATAAGGTCAAGCTCGATACCGGTATGCGTCCTCCAATAATAAAAGTCGCGCGTCGAAAGTCTGGAAAGCAGCTGTTCAATAATGAACCCTTCCCAGGAGGCACCCGATTTCACGTTAGTTAGAATGGCATCTGCCTCCATGCCCAGGAGTGCGTGTACTATACCACTGTCCCGAATGTAGACTTTGGGCGCCTTTACCTGCCTTTTTTTCAGGTTCTCGTGCCATGGTTGAAGTTGCCTGATCATATATGTGCCCGTAAGAATATCGAGGTACCTTTTTACGGTCGGCTCCGACACCCCAAGTGAACGTGCAAATTCGGCCCCATTCCAAATCTGGCCGTGGTAATGTGCCAGCATCAGCCAGAATCGTCTGAGGGTTACCGCAGGTATATTGAACCCAAAATTTGAGATATCCCTTTCCAAAAATGTCTGGATGAAATTTTCCCTCCAGGAAAAACTTTGCTCTTCATCGGTTCCAAGAAACGATTTTGGAAACCCACCTCGCTTCCAGAGCTTATCCAGGCTTTTGATCCCTGTTTCCATGAGATTAAATCCAGTCAGATTTACGAAACCGATCCGGCCGGCCAGACTTTCCGACGACTTTTGAATTAAATCGGGTGAGGCACTTCCAAGTATCAGAAACTTTCTTGGAGCATCCGCTTCATCAGCCAATACCCGCAACAACCGGAACATATCCGGATTTCGCTGGACTTCATCAATAACAACGAGCCCTTTTTGCTGTTGAAGGATCATTTTGGGGTTCTGCAACAGCAATTCGAAATCGGTGGGATCCTCAAGATCAAATATGATGCTATCCGTTGTTTTGGCTATTGAACGGGCCAAGGTGGTTTTGCCGCACTGACGCGGCCCCATAATGGCCGTTACCGGATTATTCCTGATGGATTTTCTGATTTCATCGATGAATGAAGGTCTGTTTATAAGCATCTGGTTTGAAATGTGACATCATTGTTTCTTCGAAGTATATGAGGTTAATATAATAGAATTAATGAAATACTAAAGATTAATATTAGATTTTCAATATATAATCACAAATATGTGGTGCAGATCCAATGTTGTGCTTTACTATATCACAGTCTGCTGACGGTGAAAGAACGAACTTCAATCCGTTTAACATCGAAAAGCCGTCGAACCAACGTTGGTTTGGGAGGATGTTGCTTAACCCCTGCCTGCTGAAAACCGAAACACACCGAACTACTTCACCTATTACTTCGATCAGGCTGTCCGGTGGCAGGAACCTGGTCTGAAGCAACACGACGTCAAGCTATCCACATTAAATTGTTGCACGTGCAATGCTGTGGGACTGTATTGTATTACAAGCACCTAAACTTCGGAGTCGGTCGCGAAGTTTCAGCGGTCGAACACGTAGTGTATCCAACCAAGCGGGGCCTTGATGTCTCCGTTGGTGTACTGCACGTATTCCGTTATGCCATCATTGACCCCATCGGTGAATTCATCGTCGGCATGCTTGAGCAGGGCCGAGGTGTGTTTAACCAGATCGTAGGTGTGTTCCCCGCCAAAAATGGCCTGGTAACAGTATTTCATGGCAAAAATAGCAGTCTCAGCGTCATCGATATCTGCCTGGTCCAGCGCACCGGTGAGCAGACCGTTCATATAGCCCAGCGAGTAGTTTGAATAGGCCCGTTCGGGCAACGGAGCATCGTTGCACGTTGCAATGATCTGATTGCGCAGCATCGTTGTGACGTGACTGATTGCCTCGGACGTACCCGTTGGGTACCCCTCCATTTCCGCATCGAGCAGGTCGGTGTATGTTTGTTTGGGAACCGACATCCGGAAGTAGTAGAACACGCCGGCAACGGCCAGGAAAATCAGGAGGATGTAGAGCATGAACGTTGGATTGGTCAATAGGTTTCTTCCCGAACCGCGTCACTCCCCTGAGCGTTCGGTGTGATCGGGATGGAGCAAGTCACCGAATTTATTTCCGCTTAGATTTCGGCAGCCCTGCCACGACGAGGTCGTACGAATCACGCACCCACTGCAACAACATCTCGCGCCGGATACCCGCGTCCATGCGAACCGTGTTCCAATGCTTCTTACTCATATGATATCCGGGCAGTACAGCATCCGGATACTCCTCGCGAAGCTCAATAGCCCGCAGCGGGTCACACTTCAGATTGATGCTCTCAAACCGGCTGATACTCGTGAGACAAAACATCTTTCCCGAAACATAAAACACCAGCGTATCTTCATCAAACGGTGTTTTCTCCTCTGTATTTGGTAAAGAAAGGCAGAAAGCGCGTAGCGTGTCGAAATCCATAATGCTGTAATAAATTGCTATTGGAGTGTAGTATTTACGGTTTTTTTACCCAGATTTGATCGGAATAGGGCAGGTACATCGGCAGTGCGGCCGATCCGTACCAGCTGAAGATCTCGTAATCAAGTAACCCATTCTCTATAGCCGGATCGGTGCGCAAAATGCTGTTTCTCCAAGGCTCGCCGGAATGGGAAACACAATGGCAAAGTGTCAGGAGTCAATGTAGAAAATATGCCGGGAATTCTATGTAGGGTAAAAGTGTAATGTAGATGAAAGCTTTGATTTCGTCGATTTGTTCACTATATAAATGAAGTCAGCTATTATGCTAACGGATTATTCTCGATATGCGACGATTGCTTCCTAAGATTTCAGTGCTGACGGGAATACTTCTCGTTATGCTTGTTCCTCCCGGTATTGCGCAGCAAGGTTCAGTTTCAGAGCAGTATCGGAATTACAATGATAAGTCCCTTGCACGGGAATTGATAGGGCTTGAGCCAATAAACGAGTCGACCATGAAACCCGGCGACAGGCATATTCGAATCTGGGGAGAGTTCGGCAGCACGAATTTCTATGAATTGACCTTCATCCAGAAGATTGACTCGTCCTATATTGGAGGGAGCTATTTTTATTGGGCGTATCTAAGTTTTGATATGGATGAAGTAGCCCTTGAACGTACGAGGCTAGAGGAAATCATGGGGCAGAGCTGCGTCGAGTTTAAAATGGCGCCCACCATCATAACCTGCCGTAAACCGCTCGAATATGAACCTGACTGGGGCGAAATCCTCCAGGCAGCCACGGAGGCCGGTATATTCAACATCCCACCGTTTGATTCACTACGTATTCCTGATATCAGGCACGAGGACGGAACCGTTATCATGTGGCTGGGTTTTGGGGGAGTATCAAGCGAAATTGAAACGTTTGATGGGGATGAGTACAATATTGAGGTCTATTTGCCCGGTTGGATTGAGGAGGATTCCACCGGGATGGAAATGCTCAATCGCCCCTTGCGGGCAATCTATACCCGAATTCCTTTTGTGCGTGCTGAGTAACCCCGATAGTTCGGGGTGCCGGGACGCTGTAGTTCCATGCTGGCTTAAGGGAACATAGTTATGAGCCGATTAATGACGCTAATCGGCTCATAAATTGCCAATAAGCGAGCCGAAAAAGGCTCAAGACGCAATACAACTGGCAGGAAAAAAAATCAGTATTTCTGGCTGCATTGCTGGATGGTGGAGAGAACGTGTAATTTTGATTTCGAAGCGTGTTTTGATAGCTTGACTTTAGCATTATTTTCCAAAACTCGGCTTGAATACGAATCAGAACCAAATATCAGTACGTGCTAAAACGTTCCAAAAGTACTAATCGATGACAGGTAAAGACATACGCTGGATTCAGCGATTATCGAATTACGTAAAAGCACTTGAACAGCTCAATGATGCTGTTAAACTTGCCAATGAGCGTAACTTAAGCAAATTGGAACAGCAAGGCCTAATTCAATCATTTGAGTACACGCATGAACTGGCATGGCAGGTCATGAAGGATTTCTTTATCTATCAGGGCAATCCTGATATAATGGGTTCCAGAGATGCGACCAGAGAAGCGTTTGCAAATGGATTGATTGAAGCGGGTGAAATCTGGATGGACATGATTAAAAGTCGGAACTTAACCAGTCATACCTACAATGAGGAAATTGCCTCGGATATCGCACAAAAAATAGTTGATGACTATATACATGTATTTAACATGTTCAGCACAACGATGAAAACTATTGAAGCAAATCAGCAATGAATGCGATAACCAATCTGGATACTGGCCTTAAAGCGGGGACCATCATCGCAATCAAGGGTGTGTTTGCCGCATATCCACAGGTTGAGCAGGCCATTTTATACGGTTCCCGAGCCAAAGGAACCTACCGTTACGGCTCCGATATAGACCTGACACTAAAAGGCGCTGAACTTACCCTCACCGTGCTCAATAAAATTGATAACGACCTCGACGACCTGCTTCTTCCCTATAAAACGGATGTGTCTATTTATCACAAAATCGAAAATCAGGACCTACTCGAACACATTGAACGGGTTGGCAGCGTGTTTTACGAGCGAGGCGATTGAAATTTGGAACGGGATGGACATGTAAGGAATGCCGATGGTTATCTCATCTCGTTTCGATGAATGCTGTGGGCGTTAACACCGGCAAACGTGCAATTGTAAGCTTCCCTGAAAAACAAGCAGTTGTAAATGGAGGATTGAGAGACAACTTAATAATGAAAGCTTTCAAGGGGATGTACAGGATATCGTGCTAAATGACGAATTATTTGGTACTTTTAAAGAAATGGTTGAATCCAATGAGTAAATCACAAATCAATAGCGCAGAGACATCGGCTCTACTCACTAGACTGGGTAATAAAGGTGTGCGTAAAGCACTCGATGAGAATCGCAGGTTGGGGATAGCCAATGTGTTTTCAAAAGATGGGAAAATTTACTATCAGCTTCCTAATGGGGATATTACTGCGAAGAAGCCTGAATCGACATAAGCCGGGTTGTTAATATGCGGTTGCTGAACGCTGATTAGAAAAAAGTGAAATCAAAGTGAAATCAGAATTTGTAAATCAAGCTTTTTAGGGTTTTTGGGAGCTTACGGAAGGTGGGGCAATCGAAAATTAAAAAAGCCATTTCTGTAACAAAAACGACGTTCTACTTACAAAACATAAAAAACCCGCTTATTATGCTAAATAAGCGGGTTTTCATTGGTGGGCCCAGAGGGACTTGAACCCCCGACCAATCGATTATGAGTCGACTGCTCTAACCACTGAGCTATGGGCCCTGAATGTATTTTTGAGCTTCAACCAGGTGTTTTGGTCCCACACAAGTCCCACTCGCGCTAAGGAACATCCTCGCTGCTACTCAGCTATTCAATACAGACACCAAAAATACGAGGTTCTGCACCCACAGACAACCAATTGAATGAACATTTTCACTATGGTGTTTTTTATGCTAAACTATGACAAAACCGTTACGAAACCGGAACACCATCCCTCCATGAAATATTTCGTATTCGCATGGATTGTATTATGCTGCAGTCTCCCATACGCATGGTCGCAATCCCTGGAAAGCTATCGTTATATGACCGATACTACTATGGTATCCGCCTCGCTGGGATACGCAAAATCGCTTGATATCTGGGTGCCCGCGGCCTATGAGTCTGCCCATTCACAAACCCGCTTTCCGGTGATTCTGCTATTCGATCGACAAAATGAACGCAGTTTCGGATACATCCTGCGTTCTATCGATTATCTGACCAGTACAGAACAAATGCCGGCCGCGATACTGGTTGGTATTACGTCAACCATGCAGGCCCGCTACGAAACCCAGCGTGAATATGACGATGTACTGCAACGCCTGCTGCAAGCCCTGCCGGTTTCCGAAATGTACACTCCGGAAGAAAAGGAGGAAATCCGTGCTCTGCTGCGCGAACTGGAGTAAAACGGGGGAGCCGGAGTGCCGCAATGAAATCGGCAGTCAAAACACGTTGCTGGGTGTACCGGACAGAATCGGGGAGCCGGAATACCGCAATGAAATCGGCAGTCAAAACACGTTGCTGGGTGTACCGGACAGAATCGGGGAGCCGGAATACCGCAATGAAATCGGGGGTCAAAAAAACTACCCGGGGGACTGGAATGAAAATAGCAATCGAAGGTCGGTTCCGGGGGCTGTAGTTAAATGGGAACGCACCATGGCAGCACAGTCTTGACATCCTCAAAGTACGGTGATCTTTCTATTGTAATGATAATTTAACATCGGAGAATACCCGTTTCGACCCCGCTTTTCTGGCATATATGCTAAACTGGAGCCGTTTTTTACAAATAATCAACTGATTTGTAAACTTTTGGCCGCAAGGGGTACAAACCAGCGATATAATACTCGGGTAACACAGGAAGGGTAGCTTGAGCACGTAATCTATCACCTGCTCTGAAAACCCAACCCGATGAAAATTTTCCTCGTTCTTTTCCTGACCTTACTGGGGTATCACAGTTCATTTGCGCAATCCGGCCGGATCAGCGGAACTATCACAGACAACCGGAATGAACCGCTCACCGGGGCCACCGTATTTATCGTTGAACTCGAGCGTGGTGCCGTGGCAAATCTGGACGGTGAATTTGCATTACTGAATATTCCTCCGGGAATCTATACCGTTCGTAAAAGCTACGTTGGTTACGGAACCCTGGTGATTGAACAGGTCGAGGTGTTTTCCAATCGTACTACCTTCCTGAATTCAGAAATGCGGGCCGAGGCCTTTCAGGCCGAAGAAATTGTACTCACGGCAGAGCGACCCATCGTGCAGCGCGACCGTACCTCTACGGCTACCTATCTGCAGCGCGAAACTATTGAAGAGCTTCCTGTTCAACGACTCAATGATCTGGTTCGATTTCAGCCGGGGGTTGTGGCTACCGATGACGGCTTTAGCTTTCGAGGCGGACGGACCCGGGAGGTTGCCTACGTGATTGACGGTATCCCCGTGCAGGATATCTATTCACAGGCCGGTGGAAACACGGTGAACGTGGAACTCACATCCGTTCAGGAGCTGCAGGTTCTCACCGGCACTTTTGATGCGGAGCATGGCGGTGCTCAATCCGGTGTGGTCAGTATCAGTACCCGTAACCCTTCTTCATCGCTGGAAACAACGCTGCAGTATCGGGCCAGTGGCTACCATGCCGGTACCGACCGCGTTTTTACAGGCGGTTCCGGCTACAGCCCGTTTGAATCCAACGAAATAACGTTTACCGCAAGCGGACCGATTATTCGTCGTGACGATAAGCTGGGCTTCTTTTTTACGGGCAGATATAATGATGAAACGGGGTACCTGAAAGGGCAGCGTCGTTTTATTGCTGATGACGGACTTGTGATTGATGCCTATCGATTCTGGTATCGCGAGCAGTTTAGTCCGGATGATGCCCGCCTCATAGCCCTGGATACGGCGCGAACGCCGACGGGTGAGCTTATTCTGGACAGCAACGGTAATCCCATTACCTTCGGAAGTGGTGATAACGCCATTGTACCCATGAGCTGGTCGCGCACAGCCTTTCTCAATCCGAAATTGGTGTATCGTCCTACCAGCACGTCGCGCTTCGTCTACAGTGCTCTGCTGAATCAGTCGGAAGGACAGGGTTTCAACACGGCAAAGCGGTTTTCGCCTGACGGCCGGCTTCAGAACACCTCGCAAAGCATTACGCAAATCGTGTCGTACCACCGTACGTTTGAACGTAATATGTTTCTGAATGTGCGTGCTTCCTACAAGTTCAGCAGTTCCGGCTCCGCAGCCTATGATGATTTCGATGACCCCCGCTACCAGTATTTCAGTGCTTCGGATGCGGTTACGGGATTGTATTTCGGTGGTACGGAGAATTCGCGAAACCGATTTGAAGAGCAGCAGCTTATTGTATCCGGCGATTTTACCTGGCAGATGAACACCGTATCAGAGCTGAAAACAGGAATGCAGTTCCGCTGGAATGAGTTCTACAACAAGCTGACTACCATCGGCTGGGTCCGTCCGGAAAATCCGGATCAGCTGGCCGTTGCCGTGCGCCCCCCGAACGCTGCAGGGTACGACTTTTTCGATGCCTATCTGCAGGCCCTGCGTGATATTCCGCTGCAGCGTGTGGTAGCCCAGGACATCAACGGCACCTCCCGTGAATTTACCCAGGACCCGGTGGAGTTTGCCTGGTTTGTACAGAATAAGCTGGAACTTGGCTCCAATATCATCACCAAAATCGGGCTGCGTTTCGAGTATTTCGACACCAGGCAGCCCTACATCGTCAACACCCGTCAACAATCAGAGTTTATCGGCCGGGACGACAACCTGGCCATGTCGTCGCCAAAAATGTATGTGAGTCCGCGTATCGGGATATCCTTCCCCATATCCGAATCCGGCGCTTTCCGTGTAGCCTACGGGCACTTTACCCAGATGCCGGCCTACAGCAGACTCTTTCAGAACCCGGTGGATGAAAACACCAATCAGGGCAGGTTGCTGGGGACCACCGTGGGCAATCCCAATCTGCTTCCCGAACGAACCGTCAACTATGAAATGGGGCTGCAGCAACAACTATCCGACTTTATTGGAATCGATATCAACCTCTACTACAAAAATGTGCGCAATCTGCTGGGACTTGAAATTCTGGCTACCTCCGATGGAACGGACTATTTCAGAACCGTCAACCGCGATTACGGCCTGATTAAAGGAGGAACCATAGCGCTGGTGACCCGACCTTCCGGCATGCTCCAGAGCCTGGGTTTTGATGTCACGTACGAGGATGCCCGGGGCAGTTCCTCCAATCCCGCGTTCATCGCCGATGTCATTGTAGCGGGCAGGGCCGGGGAAGTAGGGGATGTTGTCGTTGACCGGCAGATTATTCCCCTGAACTGGGACCAGACGCTCACGGCCAATACCTACCTGACGGTTGGGGTTCGCAATAACTGGAATATTGGTCTGGTAGGGCAGCTGGCTACCGGGCAGCCCTACACGCCATCATTTGTGAGTACAGACAAGGTATTCCCGGCCAACATATTCGACAACACCGAGAACAAGCCGCTTATTCTGACGCTCGATGCAACCTTTGACAAGCGGGTTACCATGGCCGGAACCGACATAAATTTCCGGGTTCAGATTAACAACCTGCTCAACCGGCTCAATGAGCGAACTGTGTACAGTACCTCGGGAAGGGCCGGTCAGCAAATACGCCTTCCTTTTGACCAGGCCGAACGCAATGCGGTCAATGAGTATGTGGGATTGTTCACCGATCGGGATGCCGATCTTCGGCCCACCTGGTATTCAGCGCCCCGACAAATACTTTTTTCAATCCAGTTATCCATCTAATGCATATCCAACCCATGTTTCGTACGTTTCACGTCATAGGTCTGTTTTCCGGCATGCTGATGCTCATGCTATCTGCACACGCATATCAACCGGCAGCAGCGTTGGCACAAATCAAAAATGACCTGCCTGAAGAGCGCCGGCTGAATCGGGATCTGGACGATTTACAGCGCGATATGCAGCGTTTTGAGCGCAGGGCAGGAACCTCCTCAGGCAGTGTTCAGAATACGGGAAACCTCTCGTTCCGGAATTTTTTGCGTGGGGGTCTGCATACCGGGAACCTGCTGCAGGTACCCTTTGTAACCAACCTGAACGTGAGCGCCGGATATTGGGGCAGCTTTGTAACCCCGAATAATATCATCTGGCCGAGGGGTTCCGGGGTTCGGTATGGTCATACCATGACCTTTGGTATCGGTGCCAGGGTTACCGATGACAACGGGGATACGTTTGTCATCTTGTCAGAGAGCTATAATCGTGGCGGCGGCGACCGTGATCCGTCGGGTTCGCACCAGTATTTCTTTACGCCCATGCCCGGTTACTACAATATGTACGGGAGCCGAAATTCGGCTAACCGGCTCAACGACAACGCGGACGACCGTGCCCGACTGGAAGCTGCGGGGTATTATTTTGTAGGCGGGCTCACCGAAGACGCTTTTGCAGTACAGTCGGCAGGAGCCGATGGGTTCACCTTCCCCATCGAAAACCGCATCGAGTACACGGCCATGTCGCACCTGCCGGAAACATGGCCTGCCTTCTGGCCGGTGGGCTCCTATCCCGGGGATGACCGTATGCCCGGGGAGGTACGTCCCGGATTACGTGCCGGCAGGTGGAATGGATTTTACGGTGCTTTCGTGCGCGCCGATCAGGAATCCTACTATGTCACCGACGATCGCGACAATGACAATTACCCCTACTATCCCTTTTATTTGCCTGGAACAACAGAACCGGATACCCGAAGCTGGGCACAGGGCGGCCGTCGTGGAATCGGGCTTGAAGTGTCAACCCGTCAGTATCAGTGGGCCAGTATTCTGGCAGAAGATATTTTTATAGCTACCTATGACATAACCAACATATCCCGCAATGACATTGATGAACTCATCATGTTTCAGATTGTGGATTATGACATTGCCGGGCAGACCGGAAATAACGAAGCTTTTTTTGATACCAATGAAAACATTACCTATCAATGGCTTAAGACCCCGCTGGTACGCAATGGATTTCGGGTTGGCTACGGGGCTGTCGGCTTTTTGCTGAGTCCGGGAAATGCCGAAGACGGCATCGATAATGACCGCAACGGACTGGTAGACGAATCCCAGTTTGACGGTATTGACAACGATGGTGACTGGCGAGCCTGGGAGGATGTGAACGGCAACGGCGTATTTGATATCGGGATTGACATTATCTGGGACGATGTAGGCTCGGACGGCCTGGGTCCGGAGGACGAAGGCTGGCCCGGTCCGGATCCGGACGGCACTGAAGCCAACGGCAGGCCTGATCTCGGCGAGCCCAATTTCGAAATCACAGACAATGATGAGATCGACCAGATTGGCCTGACGAATATGGTGATCCGCACGCCGGGTGATTTTACCCGGGACATCCAGGATGACGAGGTGTTTTGGAATGACTACATCCAGCCCGTACCGCCCTCCCAGTTCATCATTCCCTCCGAAACAGCGGATATCATCTATGTATACAGCTCCGGCAAAATCAAATTGCCCCGCGAGCAAACCGAGCGCTTTGCCATTGCCTACCTGGCCGGTAACGATTTCAATGATATCCTGCGCAGCAAAAATACCATGCAGAATATCTATGATGCCGATTTCAATTTTGCCCAGCCCCCGAACGAGCCGTTTCTCAGGGCTTCAGCCGGCGATGGTGAGGTAAGGCTGGTGTGGGATGATGCTGCCGAGCGTTCACGTGATCCGATTTACGGCTTCGATTTTGAAATGTACAAGGTCTATCGCAGTACGGATCCAGAATTTAACGACATCAAGACGATAAGTGATGCCTTTGGCAATCCGCTGCTTTGGGAGCCCATCGCACAGTTTGACATTGAAAATGGGTTGACCGGTGCCCATCCTGTACCCATCGGTGAGTTCGGTGTCAGTTATGACATGGGCTCGGATTCCGGACTGGAGTATTCCTTTATTGACCGGGATGTGCAAAATGGCAGGACGTATTACTATGCGGTGGCTTCCGTTGACCATGGATATGCTGATAATTTCTTTGACGACGGTATATCGCAGCTGCCCAATCTGACCCCGATTTCGCCCACGGAGTCGGGCAAGGTCATTGAAGTAGATATTTTTGAACGGGTCATTACACAAGGTAAAAATACCGCAGTTGTAACGCCTCAGCCTGCATCGGTGCAGTATGTGGAGCCGGAACTGGACGGACCGGGCGTGGAACGGGTGGATGGTACCGGAACCGGCAGGGTGGATGTCACTTTTGTGCTTCCTGAATTTGTGAACCCCGATGGTCACACCTACGAGTTTACCTTCACCGATGATAACCGATACCGTAATCTGGATTCGCTGCTGCTCGATCACGGACTGACCAACGGGTTCACCTTCCGGAATGTGACCACGAATGAAGTGCTGGCAACCCATGATCCGGCCCACACGGATGCGGATATATTCAATATTCCCGCGCTGAATGTGGAGGTATATGACGGTATGAAAATCAAGGTAACCAATCCGCCCAGGCCCGAAGTGGCCACAACCGGGTGGTTACGCAATGTCGACCGTGCCCGCAGGCCGTCTATGGAGGTACAGGTTGGGGTTGATGGATCCGGTAATACCCGTGTGCCGCGTGATTATGAGCTGCGGGTTGGTGAGCTGGGCGCGGATACCTCACGGTCGATTTCGGCTGCAACCCGTATTCCGGTCAACTATGAAGTCTGGGATGTGACCAATCCCAACAATGCCTTTAAGGTACCCCTGACCGTGAGTGAATCGAGTCCGGTACTCTTCCCGCAGGATACGATACCCGGTGTATTGAGTCCCGGCGACGTCTTTGATCTGCGGATCAGTTCGGTAAATACGCCATTTGGCACGGTATATACCGGATCGTCCTGGCGGTTTCGGTTCAATGCTCCGGAAGCCATGCTGAGCAGGGTGTCCGACATCCGAAGGGAGGCCGGCGAGCTGTATGATACCCTGGCCGTGTACCAGGTAAGAGGGTTGCAAAATCGTCCTTATGGGAACAACCTCACCGGCAGGCGACTAGGCGATTTCCTCAACGGAATTGCCGACTGGTATCCGTCTGTACAGGACTCGTTGAACAATGTGCCCGGGCTGAATATTGCCCTGGCCGGGTTTCAGAGTCCGCTGGCCTACCGTGACGAGCTCAATACGCTCTATGAGCAGGTCATGCCCGTAACCGGTGACCGCTTCCTGATGACCACAGACAAGCCCTTTAACAGCTCGGACATTATACGGTTTACCGTATCGGGTAACCGCCTGCAGGAAAGTATGGAGCCCGGGGTTCTGGACGAGATTTATGTTGCTCCTGACCCCTACATCGCCGTGAATCCTCTGGAATCACGGGCTACAGCCTTACCGGGTCGGGGAGAACAACGCATTGATTTCCGCAAACTGCCTTCCGTGTGCACCATCCGCATCTTCACAACCAGCGGAAGGTTGGTTAAAACCATTCATCACAGCGGCGATGGAGTGAACAGCATGGCCAGCTGGGACCTGAAAAGCGATGATGGTCTGAATGTAGCTTTTGGAGTGTACATCTATCACATTGATGCCCCCGGTATCGGCGAGAAGGTGGGTCGTTTTGCACTTATTAAATAACCCAATCATGAAACGTTTTCAAAGAATCATACTGCTTGCAACCGGATTGTTCAGTTTTGCAACTGCTGCGTCAGCGCAGTCCGACCTGGTGAGCAATGTCAGCAACAAAGGCACCGTAGCGGCGGCTTTTCTGGAAGTTGGCGTGAATGCCCGTGCTGAAGCCATGGGGGGAGCTTATACCGCCATGCGGGGCAATCCGGACATGATGTACTGGAACCCCTCCGGATTAGCTTTTCTGCGCACAACTGCGGTATCGGTCAGCCATACCCAATGGCTGGCTGAAACGGAATTCAACTATGCCAGTGTAGCCGTGCCACTGGCCGGTACCCGTTTTGTATTGGGAGGCAGTTTTACCACCCTGGGGATTCCTGAGCAACCGGTACGATCTTACGACGGAAGTCTGACCGGGGAAATGTATGACGCCCGTGATTACGCAGCCGGTCTTTCCGTGGGACTGCTGATCATTCCTGAATTTGCCTTCGGAGCCACAGTAAAATACATCAACCAGCGCATCTGGAGTGAACGCGCCACCGGTCTGGGCTTCGATTTCGGGGTTACCTACCAAACCCCGTTGAACGGTCTTACGATGGGGTCCAGTATCTCCAATTTCGGGGGCGACCTGCAGATGGATGGCAAGAATCTGGTTGATATCATTGATCCGGATCCGAACAACCAGGGCGTTACGGATATCCCGGTACGCTATATAACCAACAGTTATCCGCTCCCACAAATTTTTCGGTTCGGACTGGCGTATGAACGCACCTTCGGGGATTTCAGCAGTGTATCTGCCGTAGATCTCATGCACCCAACCGGGTCGACCGAAAGTATGAATCTTGGACTCGAACTCGGGTTCAAAGACTTCTTTTTCATCCGTTCTGGGTATCAGAACCTCTTTGAAAAAGATCAGATCAACGGCCTCACACTGGGATTAGGCATACAGTACATGCTGGACAGCCGGCAACGGTTTGCCTTCGACTATGCCTTCTCTGAGTGGGGAATGTTGGGAAGTGCTCATCGCATATCCATGAGCATTCAATTATAGAACAACGCGTCTTTCAGCAACACCATAACCACACACACTTACTATGAAAACCCTCTACCGTTACGCACTTGCAGGTCTGCTGACCCTTGGGTTCGGTGTCCAGAGCTCGTTAGCCCAACGAGTTCCGGCCCCCGATGCCCATTTGCAGCAAATCTACGGCGAACACTATGCCGAAATTCTGGATAAAACCGGCGGTGACGCCGCAGCCCTGGAACAGGCACGCATCGAACACCAGAAATCATCGTCGTTATCAAAATATATTCAGTTAAGTCCGTTGATCAACAATATGGACAACTGGATCGATTCGCCGTTTGTGGCCCGTGCCGAGCGTGAGCCCAATGATTTTTTCAATACGGCCGACAACCTGGACGATGTGCTTGTGCAGCCCGGATTGCTGCAGTCCGACTACTTCGGCAGGCTGGTGACCGCTGAGTTCAACACCCCCGGCGATATTGATGTCTACGCATTTACGGTAGACACCACCATGATGTACTACTTCAACGGCCTGCACGGTACCGCACCTGATGGCAGTGCTATTGGGGTGGGTATGCGCCTGTTTCACGAATCCGATCTGGATACAACCCTGGTAGAAGATTTCAACGGTATTACCGGTAACGATCAGATGTCCGGCGATATTCTGGGCCGGGATACCGATGGTCGTGGCGGAGCGGGACTGTTCCGGCTCTCCGGCTGGACAGCTCCTATTGATCCGGCTACCAATGAGAAAATTACCGGTACCTACTACCTGTGGGTGTTCAATGAAGACGAGGCGGTGGGCCAGTACAACATTACCGCATATGCCGTACCCCTTGAGCCGTGGGTAGACGTTAAAGAGCCCGATTACCCGTTTTCAAGTCTGATTGGTAATATTGCAGATCCGCAGGCAACACTGGCAACAGACGGGGTTCCGCGTTCCTATATGCTTTACAATCCGGATACCGTAAAGGTAGCCACCCCAGCATTGCCCTCGCAGTCGAATGCGGTATACCCCCAGCTGCTCAACGAAGGGGATGAAGATGTAGATCTGTTCTTTGTGAACTATAAGCAGGATCACACCCTGGTTGTGGAAACTGTTCCGTTTTTTGGCTGGTACCGAACCAATAGTGGCGATATCGGTCCGGGAAGCGGTCGGATGACGGACACGCGTAACCGTATCTATAACGGTGATTTCTCCCAGATACTGGTTGAAGATGATGACGGTGCCCGTGAGACACATGATGGTCCCAATAATATCCATGCAAGACTGGTGCTCACTCCGGAGCGTCTGGCGGAGTTCAACCTCAACGTGGACGGCCCCCTGGTAGTCTGGGCTGGTATGTGGGCTTCCAATACCCGAACGCTCACACAGGCCAACCCGGAGACCCGCAATGTAGATAACAGTGATCCGGGTCGGGGCATGTACAAAATTTATGCCTACCAATATTCCAATACCCGGGCTGAGTTCGAGCCCAACAACACACCGGAAACAGCAACGGTACTGAATGCAGAGACCAATCAACTGTCACTGGAAACCGCTTCCTTCTCCGGTGCTTCCGACGTTGATCATTACCGGTTTTTCCTGCATGAACTGCGCATGTACACCC
The DNA here is from genome assembly GCA_001314545.1 of Bacteroidetes bacterium HLUCCA01. Taxonomy (GTDB): domain Bacteria; phylum Bacteroidota; class Rhodothermia; order Balneolales; family HLUCCA01; genus HLUCCA01. The sequence continues at coordinate 964,034 of LIHN01000001.1, read as the reverse complement.
TGTTTACAACCAACTCAACGGTAAGCAGCGATATTAACGTGCGAATTTTCCATGAATCGGCCGATGGACCGAACAATACGGTAACGCGTTCCGACGATTTGGTAGCAGCCAATAACATCCAGGTTCGCCGACAAGGCAATGACTTTGTCATTGAAGGCTTTGTTCCGGAGAAAACCGGTGCCTATATCGTTGAGCTGACCTCCGCTTCAGCCGGCGACTACCAGATGGGCGCCATCGACAAAGGGCAGATCTTTCAGGGTCGCATTGCCAATGAGCCGGACAACACCCTGGCCGATGCCCTTACGCAGACGGTTCTTCCGGTAGGTCCCGGAGCAGCGTCGCAACGAGCCATGATTTTCCCGGCGGGTGATGTTGATCATTACCATTTCACCACGTCCGACGAATTCACCATCACGGTTCGCGGTACGTCGGAAGACTTTGTTGAAGATTTTGCTCCGCGCATCACCCTGCTTACGGACGGATTGGTGGAAATTGCAACTTCGGACAACGGAAGCCTGAGTCATACCCCATCCGGTCAGGGTACCTTCGTGGTGCGTGTTGAAGCTGCCAATGCCGGTGGTGCAGGTTTCTACGTTATCTCCGGTGGTGAGCCATTTGAAGAGCGTGAGCCCAACAATACCTTCGCCAACGCGACACGTACAGCTATTGGTCAGCTCTACGAGGCTTCCCTCACTGCAGACGATGTGGATTATTTCCGCTTCGACCTGAAAGCCGGCAGCCTGTACTCCTTCCGCAGTGTCGACAATGAAACCGGCGGGCCACTGAGTGTTGCTTTCTTCGATGAAGTCGACGGGGAAACCATCATGGACGAAAGTGGCTGGGCGAATAACTATCCCGGCGACAATTTCAAGATTGCCAGTATCATCCCCACCGAAGATAAAACCTACTATTTGCGCATAAGCGGCGGTGTTGGTGCGTATAAAATCCTTTCGCGTGAAACGCCTGATTTTGCCGCACTGGCCGAAAAACGGGAACCGGATAACACCATTGAAGAAGCCCGTGCTTTGGGAGCTTATCTCATGGACGGTACCGATCAGATGTTTGCGCAGTTCAATGCAGACAGCCTGCGGTTTTATGGGGATCTGGATTATTTCATGCTGGATCTGAAAGCGGGTATCCGTATGGTTGCCGAAACCAAGCCGGTACCTGGAAATACGCAGTCCAGTGCCAATCCGGAGCTTTGGGATCGCGACAATGATACCCGTCTGCGACTATTTGACGCTGAAGGCAATGAAATCCTGGGCGATGACGATGGTGGTATGGGCTGGTATTCGCGTCTGAGCTATACTCCAGAAGCTGATGGGGAATTTTTCCTGCAGGTGGCCAATAGTCGTGGTCCGGGCGGTGGAGATGACCGTTCCCCGCGTCGTGGTGACTACATCCTGAATGTAGCTGCATCCTACGACGAGAACGAGCCGAATAATACCTTCGCCGGAGCGGACAGCAATCCGTTGGCCGACCGGTCCTTCGTTAACGCCACGTTCGCTGATGAGGACGATGTTGATATCCTCCGCTTAACCATGCAGGAAGGTCGTATCTATCACCTGCGCTCCGTGATTGACGATGCACAGGCCGGAATGAATGTGGCATTATACCGGGTAGATGACACATCAACCAATCTGCTGGCCGATGGCGGTTCTTTCATCACACGTTATGGCGGTAATAACTTCAAGATTAACTTCATTCCTGAAGAAACGGCGGACTATTACCTGCAGCTCACACCGAATGCAGCACTGTCCGGTGCCGTCTATCGGGTATACATGAAGAGCAACGACATCACGGCATTGAAAGACACCATGGAGCCCAATAACACCATTGAGCAGGCCGCTGCATTGGGTGACCACTCTACCGATGGTGTTTTCTACTCCTATATGCTCTACGACGAAGATGTAGAAGGTTTCCATGATGATCTGGACTACTATCAGGTTACGGCCAATGCCGGGGATACCCTCATAGCAGAGACGGCGCCGTTTGACGGGGCACTGTGGCCGAGAGACTTTGACGCCTTTATGTATCTGTACGATGCTGAGGGCAACCAGCTGGCCACCAACGATGACGGCGGTTTTGACTGGCACTCGAAAATCACCTACGTCGTTCCGGAGAGTGGTACTTATTACTTCCTGGTAATTGGTCAGGATGCCCACGTTCCGCCCAGAAACGATTCATCAAACCGTATCGTTGACCCGGCGCGTGGTGAGTACAAATTTGCAATCACCCGACTTGGTCCGTCCGAGGTTTCCATTGATGAGGAAGCCGGTCAGGTGTATTCATTCAGCCTGGATCAGAACTATCCAAATCCGTTTAACCCGACTACGAACATCCGCTACAGCATCGGCGAGCATGCGGAAGTCACCCTGCAGGTGTACAATGTGCTGGGTCAGCGGGTAGCTACGCTGGTACAGGGGCAGCAGACAGCAGGACAGTATACCGTCAATTTTGATGCCTCATCGCTGGCATCGGGCGTTTATGTGTACCGACTGCAGGCTGGCAGTACTGTAATCACACGCAAAATGCTGCTGATTAAATAAAGGTATAGCTTAAATACACTAACAGCCGGACCGTGTGAAAGCGGTCCGGCTGTATCTGTTTCATAATTCAGGGTATATCCACCGATGGGCGCAGTGCCCGGGATGGCTGCATCGTTGTGGTAGTCCCTCCAACGTTCGAACACCGTATGACTGCAAAAAACAATCTGCATGACGCGCCTTTTGTAGGGGTCATTTTGAGATACGTGGTACTCCTGACTGCCGGATGGCTGCTGACGTCCTGTACGCCGGCAGGTCCGCAGCCCGTGGATGAACCGGTACTCGCCCGCGTGGGCGATCAGGTAATCACTGCCCGGGAATTTCAGCTGAATTACGAGTTCGGCTACCCTCATCTCTTGCCTGCCGAACATCGCAGAGAAGCCTACCTGAACCACATGATTACCGAAGTGCTGTTGGCCCGGCGTGGGTATGAGCTGCAGCTGGATACCGTGGCCGCGGTACAACGAGCCGTACAGACCCTGCGGGAAGAGCGCATTATTGAGGAAGTATTCAATCATTTTGTTCTCAGCCAGATTGAAATCACCCCCGAAGAAATTGAACACGAGGTCAATAAGTCGGCCGTTTCGGTCGAGTTTAAGTTTTTACCGGCTCCGGGTCGGCTGCAGGCGCTGCAGTTACGCGATGAACTGCGGGATGAACCCTTCGAAACCGTTGCTGCCCGATATGCCAGTGACGTTTTCAACCTTTCACCAGATCAGGTAGATGAGTTTTTTACTCACGACCGCACGCCGGCCGTTGAGCTGGATCCTGAATTACTCGGACATCTGCAAGACCTCGAAATCAACACGCCATCCGATCCTGTTTTTTACAACAATCAGTGGTTCGTATTTATGGTGAGCAACATAGTGCAAGCCCGATTAACCCCGCTGGACCGGGCCAACCGGTCGGTCTCTGCCCGAAAAGTACTCTACAATACCAAAGCGATGCAGCAGGCTGCGGTGTTTGTGAACGACCGTATGTCGCCGCTGCAGGTGGAGACCAGTCGGGAGGTATTCAATGCCATCGTACCGCACCTCTTCGATTTGTACAAACAGGATACGCCCTCAGGTACCTTGTGGGAGCGTATCCGTCAGGCCGATGCATCCCAGCCCGAACTTGAAGCCATCCGTACCCTTGCCGACCAGACGCTGATCTACACCGAAAGCGGAAACTGGAGTGTGCAGCGGTTCTTTTCGACCTTCAATACCGGCCGATATCCGTTACGGGCTGACGGTTCAATGCAGGACTTTTCTTTGCGTTTTTCTGACATCGTTGCCCTGGTGGTCCGCGATGACGTGTTCCTCGACCTGGCTGCCCGGGAAAATTTGCATGAACGAGCGGAAGTACAACGGGATATCCGGCGTTGGCAGGATAAATGGGTATATCATCAAACACGCGACCGTATGCTGGATACCCTCCGATTTGACCAGGAGGTAGTTACAGAGTTTGTAACCGGCATCCAAAGCCCCTATTCCGACCGCATCAGAGCTGGCTCACCCGAGACCTGGTCGGAGGAAAGCCTCCGTCGTTTTCGCCGGGATTACCTCGCCCGGTCGTTGACCGATGCCGCTGCGTCGCTCAAAGACCGCTATCCGGTCTATATCAACGAAACCATGCTGGATACCCTGACTTTGAGTGAGAGCCGGGCCAATCCCAACATGACCCTGCAGGTCTTCAAACAAAACTCCAATCGTATGGCCTGGCCGGTTTTGGATCCGATCTGGTGACAGCCGGTGCGTCTGTAATTTTCACTGCATTCAAACAGTTATTTTTTATGAATCGATGTACGCCTCTTCTTCGGGTGCTGCTGTTTTCGGGGAGTTGGTTCCTTACAGCCGTCTCAGTCCTGCCGGCCGCCCATTCTGTCTCGCCTGTGTCCGGTACCCCGGGTAACGACGGTACTTTAGTAACGGAACAATCACAGCACGACCGGCCGGAAGCCAGTTTAAGTCCCTCACAATCGGCAGATACCCTGTTTCTGGAAACCTTTTCCGTATCGGATCTGAACGGGTGGACGATTACCGATGATCCCCAGCCTCGTTCCGGTCCCTCTGACTGGCGAGTGCGTAACGGGGAGCTCTGGCAGCTGTCCAATATCTGGTCGTACGATCCACCGGCGGAGTTCATATACCATCTCGGAACACACATAACCGCCGGCGAAGATACCTGGTCTGATTACACCCTCAATGCGGTGCTTCGCTCCACCGACAATGACGGTATAGGGCTGATAGTCCGGTACCAAAGTCCCGGGAATTATTACCGGGTGCTGCTCATGAACGATGCCGGTAATTCGGCCTCGGCGCGTTCCCCTATTCAACGGATTCAACGCTTTGTTGATGGTGAACCCGTGACACTACATCAAAATATTGTGGATGCAGCGTACCCGGCCGGATATTTCAGTGTGAGCGTGGATGTGCGCGGGGATACAATACGAGCATACATGAACGGGGAACTCATCGGTCAGGCCATTGATGATACGTACCCTGCCGGTCGCATCGGACTGCTTTCCTATGCCAATTCCGGTGCATCCTTTGACGATGTGCTGGTTACACGGAATATTTACCTGTATGGCGAACCCGACCGTCGTGTCGTGTACCCTGTAACACATAACCGAAAACCGTACGTGCAGCAGGTCGGTACCGAAGATGCCTGGATTTCCTGGCAAAGTCTGGATGCCGTGGTTGGTCGCATTGAAATAGGAGTGGAGAAAGATAGCTACAGCCGGGTGCTGTCAACGCAGGGGTCCGGTCAGTTCCATCGTATCCATGTTGACGGCTTGCAGCCCGATACCCGCTATTACTACCGGGTATACTCCGGAGACATCCCGGTCTCGGATGGGTACTCATTCAAAACCGCTCCCGAACCGGGTCAGCGCAACGAATACAGCTTTTTTGTGCTGGGCGACAGCGGTACCGGCAACGACAATCAGCGGGCGGTGCGCGATCAGATGGTGCGCGCCTCAGGCACATACCATCCCGAATTTCTCATCCATGTGGGAGATGTTCACCAGGGCAACGGTGCCGCCTACGATGAAGTGTACTTCCAGATTTACGAGGAGCTGCTCCAGCAAATGCCGTTTTTTCTGGCCATCGGCAACCACGATACCTACACCGATAATGCAGCGCCCTTTCTGAACGACTTCGTTACCCCCCGCACCTATCATCCTGACGGAAGGTATTATGCGCATCAATGGGGCGATGTGTACCTGATCAATCTGGATACCAATATTCCCTTCGACCGTGGCAGTGATCAGTACAACTTTCTGGTTGAGTCGCTGCGTTCACCACAAAGGGAGCAGTCGCGCTGGACGGTTCTGTATTTTCACCACCCTCCGTACTCGGAGTATTGGCCGGCCTGGGAAGGCAGTATGACCGTCCGCCGTGATCTGATGCCTCTTTTTGAGCAATACGCGGTGGATGTGGTCTTTAACGGCCATACCCATTCGTATGAGTATGGCGAAATTAACGGCGTACGTTATGTGGTCACCGGGGGTGGCGGTGGAAATCTGGACCCCTACGGCCGCGATTTTGCCCATGTCTCGTTTTCTGATGCGGTATTTCATTTTGGCGTCGTACAGATACGCGGTAACCGACTGGGATTTGAGGCTGTCAACCCACAGGGGGATGTGGTGCACTCGTTTTCAATCGAGAAGAATACCACTAGCCTGCCCCGTGGTGATGCCGATCTGCCCCGTGGACTGCAACTCTACCAGAATACGCCCAACCCGTTTAACCCTTCTACATCCATAACGTATGCGCTGCCCCAACGCAGCCATGTAACCGTACAGGTATTCAACGCCGCCGGCAGACAGGTAGGTACACTCTGGTCCGGTGAAAAACCCGCCGGCGTACACACCGTGAATTTTGACGCAAATGGCCTGGCTTCCGGTCTTTATGTGTATCGATTGCTTAGCGATCAGGGAATGGTTTCGCGCTCCATGCTGCTGATCCGCTAGGAGGGACAACCTGAAACCGACTTTCTGAGAAGTTCGGTTTAATCTGGCAGATGGAGTTCGAATTGGTCGAGGATGTTGCCGTTGATATCATACGTGATCCATTCCAGCGAATTTCCGAATACGTGAGCCATATTGTAGTGATGACCACGGTAAACTTTTCGGGAAAACCAGCTGCGCGTGGGGGAAGGGTTCTCCAACGGACCACCGGCGCCCCCGGTAATGACATAGGTCACCCCGCCGTCGGTATCAACCCGACCCTCGTAGATAGGCCAGGTTCGTTCGTAGGTGTGAATATGTCCGCTGATTACCAATGGAACACCATGACGCTCATACAGGCCGGCAAGGTCGCGCAATCGCAGATGACCGCGCGTTGAGGTTCCCGTCCAGGTATCACCGTAGTCATTCTCGTCAGAGGAATACGGGGGATGGTGATGTACAACGATATTCCACCGGGCCGGTGATGCAGCAAGTTGCTCATCCAGCCACAGGTACTGCTCCGTGCCGGCAGTTACATCTTTATTGGTATCTATCATAAAAAAACGGATGTCTCCGGCATCAAATGCATAATAGTACCCCGGATCCGGATACCCGGTCAGTTTGTAATACTCCCCGGCATTCCGTTCATGGTTGCCCAGCACACCAAATACAGGCACCCGTTCCAGAAGACTGCGGGCAGGCGCAAAAAACTCGAAAATCCATTTAAAAATGTCATTCCCGGGCGAGACTATATCACCGGCATGGACTATAAACTGGGGACGTTCTGCCCATAAATGTTCGGAAATGGTCCCCCAGACGGCCGGGTTGTTCTGGGTATCGCCAATAATACTGAAACTCACAGCATGCCGGGCGGGAACCATGGTTTGAAAGGTCAACAGGTCGCTGGACCACCGGCTACCGTCGTTAAGGTCGATGTGAACCCGGTAAAAATAGGTTTGTCCGGCTTCCAGCTCCGGGAGGGTCACAAACTGGAAGTCGGCTTCCTCCTCGCTCACTGCCCGGTGGTGCAGTGAATCTCCATGAACACCATATTCAACCATGCCGGATGATGGCCGGTGCGACATCCAGCGGACCTGGGCGTGGCTGCCGGTTACATTTTTCAGATACGGATAAATCAGCAGCTCATCCATGGCAATACGCGGAGTGGGTTCGGCCAGGCTGAGATCACGGCCCGACCGATAATCTGCCATGATTTCTTCCGGGGTCAGCTCCCGATCCCAGAGTTGCATGCGATGCATTCCGCCCGACAAGCGATTGTTTTCATCATCATCACGATAGGCGCCGAGTGCAAACCAGGTCGATTGCGGGTAGTAAATGGCACCCGTCTGTGCCCGGCTTTCCGCGGAGCGGTTCCCATTTACGTAAAGTCGCATCACCTCCCCGTTGTAGGTAGCGGCTACATGGTACCATCGACCAAATTCAAAGGGGGTTGCACTTTCCAGATAGGTCATGGTTCCGGTTTCGTCCTGATTGGCGCCCTCCGTAGACAGACCGAAACTGAAACGGTCATTCATATAGCCGAAAACCCATCCCTTTTCGTAGTCGCCGTTATCCTGCATAACCGACAGAAAGCCTCCCCACGACTGCGGATAATCTACCATAACCCATCCGGCAACAGTCATGTCGCGGGCAGGAAGTTGCAGTGTGTCAATTCGGTCGGAAATCAGCAGGGCATGATTTCTGCCGTCAAACAAGGCCACCGAATAATCGGCAACCAATGAAAACTCAGGCATGTGCGCTGCGGCAGCGGGATGGCCGGCCACCGGCAATAAGTACTCCTCCCGTACCAGGTCCGGATGAAAGTCCCAGTGCCAGTGCGACTGTGCATTGAGTTCGGCGCTGAATGGCAACAAGGTCAGGATACAAAGCAGATAACGTATCATAGCAGAAATAATTTACTATTTGTAAAAGGTGGTTCGCCCAAGGTACCATTCTGTTGTGCCAGGCGCGGTTATCCTATTGTTAGCAAATGTCCTTGTGTGTGTAGTATCGGCCTGTTCGTTACAGTTTGATAACCTCGGAGAGCTGCTGAAAAGCGTATTATGGCTACCATGAAATATATTTTTGTTTTACTCCTGGTAAACCTGCTGCCTGTTTTGGTCTTTGGCCACGTGCCGTATCCTGTCTCAGGTTATGGTTCCGATGGCCCGGTTGAATCCGATACCCTCACCCGCATGGTCATTGAGGGCCAGGCCGAACCTTCAGACCGATATACCTATCGACTGGAATCGTTTCAGGTACCTGAAGGGATTGGGCAACTCAATATTGCATTTGAGTACAACAGTTATCGCAACGAAGTGGAAATCGGCCTGTTCGATCCGCACCGTTTCCGTGGAACCAGCCGTTTTTCCAAATCATCGTTCATGGTTGCTGAAACGCGGGCTACTGCCTCGTATCTCCCCGGTCCGCTCCCGGCCGGAACCTGGCAGGTTTCTCTGGGTTTCCCGGTCATTAATCTGCCGGTCAACTATAAAATTACTATTGAACTCATACCACGGACCCATCCACTGTTTACCGGTCCTGACACCCTGATATTGACGGACGAGGCAGGCTGGTATCAGGGCGACTTTCACACGCATACCGGACACAGCGATGGATTCGGGTGCCGCAATACCCTCAATCAACGTACGCCCTGCCAGGTGTATCAGGTTGCGCAGGCAGCCCACCGGCGAGGACTTGATTTTGTAGCCATAGCCGATCACAATACCATCAGCCACCAGCACGAGATGTGGGTTCTGCAGCCACAATACCCGGACATGTTGCTGCTGCCCAGTCAGGAAGTGACCACATTTTACGGTCACGCAACCGTTCACGGAACCCGGCTTCCGATGGATTTCCGGTTTGGTTATGAGGGCTATGGGATGCCGGCATTACAGGATAGTGTGGCACGTGCCGGAGCGTTACTGTCGATTGTGCATCCCGGCAGACCCACCGGCGATTCCTGCACAGGTTGCGGATGGTCGGCCGAAGCAACGGATTTCAGCAGGGTTGAAGCGATTGAAATTGTTAACGGCACGCAGGTGGAAACCGATATCAGTGGTATCCCATTTTGGCACAAACAACTCAACGAAGGGCATCGGATTACGGCAATTGGCGGGAGCGACGATCATGGAGCCGGACAGGGTAGTGATCAGCCCGGAACCCCCACAACAGTGGTTTATGCCCGTAATCTTAGTGAATTTTCCCTGCTGGAAGGTGTACGCTCCGGCAGCGTGTATGTGAAGACAACCGGACCCGAACTGCCGGACGCAGATTTTTTCGGTGTACAAAATGAACAGCGGGTGGAAATGGGCGAAACCGCCTCCGCTCTTGTCCCTTTTTCATGGGCCACACACATCGCTGCCGACCATGAAACGACGCTGGAGATTATTGTTAACGGCGAGGTCGTCCATACCAACATCGTTCCGGCCGGCAGCGATGCGCCGGTAAGTATTCCCATAGTTTTGCCCGAAGATGGTGGCTGGATCCGCGCGAATGTACGCCACGATGACCGCCTTATACTGATATCAAATCCGATTTATTTCAGATGATTACACTAATCCGGAAACCGCAACCTCACACCGTATCAATATGATGAACCGAAAAGAGTGGCTTAAAGCCATGGGCCTTGCAACCGTTGGAATCCCGGCCGGCAGCTTTACCATGTTCCGATCTGCCAACCCGGTGACCCAATCGCGCAGAGTACTTCGTATTGCGCATATGACCGACCCCCACGTACATCCCTCCAATGACTCTGCGTACTGGACGCGCACGTGCATCGAGCACATGCAATCGTTGGATGACAAACCGGATGTTATTTTCAACGGCGGTGACACCATCAGTGACGCCCTTCGCAAAAATGAACAGGAAGTACAGGCTCAGTGGGACCTTTGGGATGAGGTGGCCGCAGCCTACACCCTTCCGGTGACCCACTGCATTGGAAACCACGACGTCTGGGGCATCCCTGAAGCCAAGGACGATCCGCGCTATGCCAAACAGTGGGCCGTTGAAAAGCTTGGCATACCCGCACGGTATTACGATTATGAACAAAACGGATGGCATTTCATCGTGCTTGACAGTACCCATCTGAAAGAAGACGGAACCTGGTATACCGCCCGTCTGGATGAGGAACAGTTCTCCTGGTTACAGCAGCGCCTTCGGGAAATCCCCTCAGAACGTCCGGTTTTTGTTTTCTCGCACATTCCGATTGTATGTGCTGCTGCGTTTTTTGATGGAGACAATGAAACAACCGGTAACTGGACGATACCGGGTGCCTGGGTGCATATTGACGCCCGCCGGATTGTAGAACTGTTTCATCAACACCAAAATGTCAGGGTGGCAGTCAGCGGACATATTCACCTGGCTGATGCGGTTCTGTATAACGAGGTGACCTACTATTGCAACGGAGCCGTTTCGGGTCGATGGTGGGGAGGCGATTACCATCAGACTTCTCCGGGTTATGCCATCATTAATCTTTATGAAGATGGCAGCTTTGATCGCGACTACGTTGCTTATGGATGGACGCAGCGATGATTTTTGTCCGGGCCCGGCAGCCATCCGATTTAATCGCGGATGCTGCCGGTTTTCAGGTCTATTGTGAAATTTTGATCGGGGAGTGGCCTTGAAAAACGTTCCAGAAGATTCAGACCTGTCAGGAGCTGACGTTGAAGTACCGCCCGGTTATTTAGTAATTCGTCATCGGAACCAGGCAGAGGGCTTACCGTCAATGTTGCCCGTATGTCCATCAGGCATTGCATGACGTCCGGGTCAATATCGGGGTGTGCCAGCGACCCTGCGCTGCGGTAACGGTAAAAGTAGATGGGCAACGTGGCAATTGGAAGGGCTGGGTCACAGCTCAATGGAAGTGAAAATGAGCCAGCCTCAGCGGTCTGTTGCACGCTCGATTCGCGTAAGTGCGTCTGCAAAGGCATCGGCCACTCGTTGGGTATAAACCGGTGGCGAACCAGCTGGTCGAGATGGTGCCGTGCAAAATCGCGGTAGGTTTGAGATGATAAGATGGTGAGATCCCAGCCAGGTTCGTCCTGTGCCGCCCATTCTGACCGGTACACATCGAATAGATGGTCAAAATGAGGAACCTGTTCAATAACGATGGTTTCTACGGTAATGGTTTGTTCATCGGTATATCGTACTATGGTATAACCCGGAACATAGGCTGCCAGCGTGGGCGATTGTATTCCGATACTATGTTCACCCTCGCGATCGCCAATGATGTGGGTATTGTTCAGGTGCATATGTCCCCCGACATGAAAGGGAATGCCGGTTTCTGCCAATGCCTGTTGCGACTCCCTTGAGGGTAGGCGCCGCAGCTGTGCGCCGTTTTCACCAAATAATCCGGCCAAGGCATCGCGGCTGTTATGATAAAAGTCGCCGGCAGGGTAATGGCTGAATACAAAAAGTTGCTTTTTCCCGCGTTTTGCGCGTTCGCTGACCTGGCCTAACCAGTCCAGCAAAAAGGGTTTATACTGAATCAGGGCACTGAAACCGGCATTGCCGGAGCTTAGGTAGTTTGCCGGATTGGCAGGGTCGTTGTCGGTGCGGTTATCCCGTGGAATATGAATGTTCAGATCCAGTGAGAGCAGCCAGATACCGGGTTCGGGTTCAATCAGATAACTGGTGTCAAAGGAGGTGCCACACCACGAACCGTTTTCCGTACAGATCGGATAGCTGCGATTATGGATATCACTCGGGTCAGGGTTTTCGGGTGCAGAAAAGGGCGTTTCAAAGAGGATATCACCTTCGCGAGGTACAAAGCCATAGTCTGATAGGCGATTAAACAACGCTTCGTAACCCAATTCCTGAAGTCCTTCCGTGCAACGTACAGCATCCTCCGGGCACATGGGATGCCCCGGACTGTAGAGCCCCTGAATCTGACCATCGGCCATTAGGAAATCCCGCTTACCAGCTGGTTGTGTGTAGGGCATATAGGGATCATGATTACCGAAGCTCATGAAAAACCGCATGCTATACCGTTGTTCGTAGCTTTCCAGAATACGCTGCAGTCCGTCCAGGTGAATCGGCTGACCGTCATCGCTGAAATCGCCATTCAGCACTACATAGGGTATTCCCCGGGAGGCGATGTCATCCAATGCAGCCCGAAATGCGAAGTAATTTTCGTTGAACAGGCGGGTAGAGCCGATTTGAGCACGCATCGACCGCAGGAAGACGGGCGTTGTAAGGTTGTCATCCTGAAATAACCCGGGTACCATGGGTTGGTTACCGGTCATGTTACCCGCGAATATATCATGAAAGTGTACATCGGGTAGAAAAGCAACGGCCGTTCCAACCGGTGCCTCTGTCCGGGAGGGAATCAGGTCTGTCAGCCTTACCAGCAGGATTATTGCGATGAGTGCTGCCGGCAGAATGAATATACTTTTATTCAATTGGCCCGACGGTACAGCATTTCAGGTGAGATGATTTGTCGGGGAAGGGTGCTGCCTTCAATGTACGCAGCAAGCCAGTACCCGCCGCCTCCGTTGAACCACTCAACCCGGATGGGGTGCCTTCCCGCTCCCAGTAAAAGACTGTTGGATACCGTTATGACACCATGGTCGCCATCGTTGTCTATGACCAGTCTGCGGTTGATGTATAGCTTGCTGCCATCATCGGAAGCCAGGGAAAACGTGTACCGCCCATCCTGTGGAATCTCAATGTAGCCTTCAAGAACAGCGGCTACATAGTCGGGCCTGGTGAGCATCAGGTTATTCGAACTGATTTCCATGGTGACCCCTTGTGCTACCGGACGCAGCCGGTTGAAATCAGGTAATCGCGATATTCCCTCGGCCTCAAAAATATGGTAGTAGAGACCCCTGCCGGTTGTGTCAGCGGGAATTCTGAAATAGGCTGTAATCTCGTCAGAAACCGGCCTTTCGTTTTCAAAAAGTCGGGCTTTTACAACAGTGGTTTCGTTGAGGCTGAACGGTCCCGCGTAGGTGTCTGAGGTGTTTACAGGTTGGCTACCGTCTGTTGTGTAGCGTATGATGCCTGATTCGGATGGGTTTTGAATACTAACCGTTGGTGATTCCCCAATAAATAGTCCGCCGGGCGGATTGAAACCACCCTCGCCTGCCGGGGTAATTGCCGGTGCTGGCTGAAACCGGTTAAAATGGTAACGAAGCTGCGGATCGGGATTACCCTGGAACGCATTTTTCGCTGGTCGGGCGGTCCATTCGTAGGGCTGATCCACACCCAGGGCAAACAGTGCTGTTGCGGGGACGTCGTATACATTTACGGGCATCAGCAGCTCGTGTCCTGGTTTGGTACCGCTGCCGGAAACCAGGAATGGGATCTCCATTTCGGCAAGGCTGTTTCCGCCGTGACCGTAGCCGATTCCGCCATGGTCGGATGAAAGTATGAACACGGTTCGCTCGAACATGCCGTTCCGACGCGTAGCCTCAATGATCTCACCGATAAGGCTGTCTGCTTTTTCCACAGACCGGTAGTAGGGCGCAGTTCCGTGACCGTATCGGTGGCCGGCTCCGTCAACATGATCCAGGTGGATGAAGGTAAACTCAGGCTGGTGCTCCTGAAAGTAGCTGAGTACTTCATCGGTGGTCTCCTCTTCGCTGCGGGGCAGCGCCATGTAATCGGTTACACCCTCCTCGATGAAGTTTTGAATGGGGTTCCAGTGCAGAAAAGCGGCCAGATGCCAGTCTGGACGTTGATCGCGCAGTACGGAAAAAATGGTTGGAAAGTGGTTGTCATCGCCCACAACGGTTGGCGGCAGTACCAGGTTGTCGGTCCGCCAGTCATTGGATATTACGCCATGCTGCTCCGGACCGGTACCCATGATCATGGATCCCCAGTTGGCCCCGCTGCTGCTGGGCATCACAGCCCGGGCGTGCAGGGTAAACGCTCCGCGCTGCATCAGACCATCCATGGCTGGTGTATTGGCCATGCGAATACCGTCCGGACTCAGGCCGTCGACGCCGATAATCACAACGTGATCGGCTGGTGGCCGGGTCTGCTGGCAACCAACCAGACCCATCAGGATGAATACAGGGAGGAGAAGCTTTTTCATAGGAGGTTACATTGAAGGTAGTGCGTTGTCAGGGGACGGGCTGGCGTTCCGGGTTGATAACAACCACGTCCCGTTTATTCATGAAGTACAGCAGGGAAAGGAAGGTCAGTACAAGACCGAGTATGGAGGTCACGTAGGAAAAACTCGTGAAAAAATCGAACCAGCTGATTTCAGCCCTGCCGAAATTTTTGAACAACAAAACCCCGACACTGCTCAGGTATCCGAAGGAATCGGCTATATAAATAAGAAAACCGGCGTTGGCCATGGTCCGGTAGGTCGCAATGAAGCGGTCGAACAAGATGCAGTTGAAGGGTACATAGCCCAGATAGGAACCCAGCCCTACGAGCACCATCCACCAGTAGGGAGTAATGAAACCACTCTGAAATCCCAGTGTGGCCAGGCCTATGAGGGCCAGCCCGAAGGCAATAATGTAGTGGTTGACCACCAGTGCCGTCCGGTTGCCTTTAATGAGCATGAGTGAGGCCATAACCATCAGTACAACCAGCGCGATGGGGGCTTCGGTCTGGGTGAATATGGCTGAATCGCCCTCGAACCCTATCGCCGCGAAGATCTCCAGCGCGTAGTTATCGCGCAGGTCGCGGTACGCTGTCAGACACATGTAGCACAGGGTCATCAGGGTAATGCCCAGAGCAAACTGCCGGAAAAAGTGCCATCGCTCGGTGCGCGACATCGGTACGCGTTTGACGCGCATAAACTCGTCTTCCGGCGTTGGAGGGGGAATCTGATTGAGCATCCACACAAAAAAGAAGAGCGGCAGCAAAAATACCATCCCGGTTATAAATGGCATCGCAAATTCGGATACCTGCCAGGTATTCATGATCCATGACCCCACCGATTTGACAAAGCCTGATGATACGATGAAGCTGACGCTGAGTCCGGCCCCGAGCAGCTCCGTGGTTTTACGGCCCTCCAGAAAACTGAATACCAATCCCCAGACCATGCCCAGGGGAAGCCCGTTCAAAAACAGAAAGGGGATATTCCAGGGTTGAGGTACCAGCCAAAAAAGAAGTAAAGCAAGATGGGCGAATAGTATGAAACCGATAATACTCCACGCCCGACGGTTTGGCGTCATTTCGGAGATAATTTTGATTCCGAGAAATTTTGAAAGGGTGTAGCCGAGAACCTGTGAGACAATCAGAGCTGTCTTCAGTTCTATTCCCCAAATATCATACCCCTCGAATCCCGCGGCCGTGAAGGCACGTCGATAGGCATACATACAGGCGTAGGTGCTGAAGGCTGCGGTTATGGCGTATAGTGAAAAAACCCAGCCCGATTGCCTGGATAGCCATTGCTGTACCGGGGTCATGGTAGTGCCTCCAGACCATCTTCAATGATGGTAAATGCGGTGTCCAGCTCCTGTTCGCTGACCGTCAGCGGCGGGATTAAATTCAGGATACAGCCCATGGATAATTTAAAGTTCAGACCGTTGGCAAGGCAGTAATACATAACCTTTTCAGCTTCCCGGAGTAATTTTTGACCGGTCTGCGGGTCGCGTAGTTCAATGCCAAGTAGCAGCCCCAAACCCCGGACGTCGTGAATGATGGGGTGCCGCTGCTGCATTTTCCGCATTCGGGTCATGGCATAGCGGTGCAGGTACTCAACCCGCTCCAACAGGTTTTCTTTTTCTACGATGTTGAGCATGGCCAGCGCTGCTGCTGCCGCTACCGGATTTTTTTCATGGGTGTAATGGCCTATCGACTTCCCCTTTACCGATGCATTGATTTCTTCACGGGTCAGTACCGCAGCCAGCGGGAAAATACCGCCACCCAGACCCTTTCCAATGACCACCATATCCGGTTCAATACCATAGTTCTGAAACGTGAACATCCTGCCGGTCCGACCCAAAGCGTGGGGAATTTCATCCAGAATGAGCAGGGTGCCATTCCGGTCGCAGGCTTCCCGTACCCGTTTCCAATATTCCGGTGGCGGGATAAAAGGTGAGCTCCTCACGGTCTCGGCAACAACAGCGGCAACGTCGCCCTCTTTCTCCAGTACATATTCCAGATAGCCGGCACACTGCAGTGAGCAATGTGTACCACATTTAAACGGGCACTCTGATGGATTTGGAGGCGGAACGTGCTCCGTGCCCGGAAGTAAGGGGCCGATATGCTGCCTGAAAACAGCCTCTCCTCCAACCGAAGCCGCTTCCAGTGTAGCTCCATGAAAGGAGTCCCACATCGACACGGTTTTATGCCTTCCGGTATGTAAACGGGCGGCTTTTAGGGCTATGCCGACTGCTTCCGCGCCTCCGGGGGCAAACAGAATTCTTTTCAGGGAGTGGGTGTATCCGGTCAGACGCTCGGCGAGCTCGATGGCAGGCAGGTTGGTATACCGCCGTGTTGAAAAACTCAGCGACTGCATTTGATCAGTAACGGCCTGAATGACTTCGGGGTGACCAAACCCGACGTTGTGTACATAGTTGCCGTGGAAATCCAGACAGACGCGATTCTCAATGTCTGTGAATGTAGTGCCTTTGCTTTCCTTGAGTACCTGCAGACAAGGTGAAGACAGGGTCTGATTCAGAAATACATCCGCGTCTCGCTGAAGTACCATCCGCGTTTGCTGCGACAGTTGCTGATACCATGCTTTGCGTGCATCGGTGTCGTTGATGTCCCCTTCGCTGACCCTGTTATCGTCTTTCATTATCTGAGCAGCAGGGATTTGAGTTCATCTACACTGGAAACAATGTGATCATGAGGATGCTGTTCCAGTTCCTCACGTGTGTGGGTGCCGTAGGTAACCCCAATAGTCATCCCGCATCCGGAATTCTTGCCTTCAAGCAAATCCGATGGGGTATCACCCACTTTGGCCACATCGATGGGGTTTTGGATATGAAACTGCTGCATGAGCGCCTGAATCATATCCGGATGAGGCCGTCCCTGGCCAACCTGGTCACTGGAGATAATCGCGTCTACCAGTCCGTCCCTGAGCCAGCCAAGCCGGTCCGTGATGACCGACGTGGTTGCTGCACTGAAGCCGGTATCCAGCGCAACACGGATACCTTCCTGCCTGAGTTCGGAAAAAAGTGCGGAAATCCCGTCGTATTCGCGGATGGTGGCCTGCCGGTAATGCTGATTCAGGATTTCAATAAATCGATTGTGAATCTGTTCAATTTTTTCTTTTGATACGGCGATGCCGGCAGCTTCCAGCAACATTTCAATGGCCTCGATTTTCCGGTACCCCATCACCCAGCGGATATCATTGTCGCCTATAGTTAGTTCCTGTTCCTGAATGGCTTGTAAAAATGCGGACGACACGGTGTCTTCACGGTCGTTCAATGTCGTGCCCGCGATGTCAAATACAACTAGTTTTGGCTTCATGCACAGTGAGTCTAAAGAGTTAGGTAATTGAATATTTGTAAATAATAGGTGCTTTAGAATGTATAAGCAACGTGCCGGGCACTATGGGGCAACTCTTAACAATATGGTAATAAAGCCTTGTTTTTGCATGAGTATATTACGTATAAGTAAGGTGAAGGTACGTAGGGACTGGAGCCCTGGCGATTTTTGTATTATTTACATATAGTAAAACATTGGTATTTCGTCCGGATGCGCATTCACAAGCCCATCCATCCACAGGCCAACAAACTAAGCGCGGGTTGTTACCTGAATATGATGTAGTTGTTTTTACTTTGTTATCAATCTCTGAGCCCCCGGTTATATGTCTGAATCAGCATCCGAAGTCTACCGCAACCATCTGATACCCAGTTGGTCCACGCTGTCCGGCATGAATCCGGTTGAGGTTGAACGCACCCGGGGTTGCTACATCTACACCAGGGACGGTCGACGTATATTTGATTTGCGCAGTGCCCATGAATGTGCCAACATCGGATTTAACCATCCCCATGTATTACAGGCTATGCATCGTCAGATGCAGCAGTGCAGCTATGTAACCGATGATTTTGCTACTGACGCCACGGCAGAGCTGACCCAAAAGCTTTGTGCCTTATCCCCGGGCAGCCCGGATAAGCGAGTGTGGTATGGGCAAAGTGGCGCTGCCTGTGTGGAAGCAGCCATCAAAGCAGCCCGTTTCTATAAATACCGGCAAGTGTTTCATGAAAACCGGGACGCCTACGACCCGGTTTCGTACCCCTACCCCTATAAAATTTTGTCCCGCTACCGTTCCTGGCATGGTGCCACCACGGGTGCACTTTCAGCAAGCGGCGATCCGCGTCGATGGTTTGCCGAACCTCTTCTACAGCCCGGCGTTCTGTTTGGACCGGATGTATACCCCTATCGCTCACCTTTTGGTGACGACCCGGATGGACTCAAGGCTGCAGCCTACATGCGTCATATGATTGAAATGGAAGGAGGGAAGGAGTATGTGGCAGCCATTTTGGTTGAACCGGTTGTGGGGTCTAATGGCATCATCCCGGCTCCGAAACCCTACATGCATGCCATACGCGATTTATGTGATGAGTTCGATCTGGTCATGATAGTGGATGAAACCATGACAGGTATGGGTCGCACCGGTACTTTTCTGGCAATTGAGTACTATGATGTCATCCCGGATATCATCATTATGGGTAAGGCATTAGGGATGTATTGTCCGCTGGCTGCCACCATAATGACCCAAAAAATCTGGAATACCTTCCGGCATACGCCCTTCGGACACGGACAAAGCTATTCGGGTCACGCCCTGGGTTGTGCTGCAGCACTTGCTGCCATTCAGGTTCTGGAACAGGAGCAATTGCTGGAACATACCCGGAAGACCGGGCAGTATCTTGAAGCCGGACTGCTCAAGCTTCGTGATAAACATCGCAGCGTGGGGGAGGTGCGCGGCATCGGACTGATGTATACCATGGAGCTCGTACTGGATCGCCAGACCAAACAACCGGTTCGAAAATTTAATCAAAAATACGCCCACAGTCCGGTCAGAGAAGTGGCCTCTTTCCTGTTAGAGAAAAAAAACATTTATATACCATCAGACAAATTCGGGCTATGGATAACCCCTCCGCTTATCGTGACTAAATCCGAAATTGATACCCTCCTGGAGGCATTCGATGAGGCCCTGGAAATAACGGACAAAGCTGCAGCTGCATACCATGAAAATCACCAGGATTAAATATGACTATATTATTGTTGGCAGTGGCATTACGGGACTAGCCCTGGCTGTTGCAGCGCTCGAACACGGTTGCTCGGTACTCTTGCTTGAAAAAGATTCCCGGGCTTTTGGAGCGTCTACGCAACATACAGGACTGGTTGCCCCCGTGCTTGAGCCGTCTGGCCCCCGGCTCAGACGCGCTATGTACACCCGCGATAAATGGCTGGAACTTGCCGATCCGGCCGGGTATTGGACCAGCGGAACCGGTGTTGCAATTCCGGCTTACCATCGCTCAGAAATGGCTGTACTTGAAGCCCACCATGCAACCGGATTGTACCAGACCACCTTGCTTACAGCAAAAAAAATGGCAGAAAAGTATCCGCAACTCAACAGCAACGGCTTGGTGGGCGGAATGGTGAGCGATGCTGAAATCACCCTTGATTCAGGAAAAGCTGTGTACGCCATAGCCAATTGGCTGCGTACGCAGGAGGGGTGCGATCTGCATTGTAATGAGCTGGTGGTGCATGCCGAGACTGGCAAAGTGCATACCCTTGATGGGGTGTACGAGGCCGAAGAAGTCTTGATTTGCAACGGCAATGATGCTTGTACCTTGTTTCCTGAGGTGTTCAGTCAACTGGCGCTCCGAACCGTTAAGATGCAAATGATACGTACGCAACCCGCTGCTGCGTTCAGCCTGGGACCGGCATGGCTCAACACCCTGGCCCTATCCCACTATGAACCGTTTCCCATGTATGCTGCTTACCGGGAAATGGCCGAATATCATGCTACAGTCTACCCGGAACGTGAAAAGCATGGTATTCATCTTATCCTGACGCAAAATCGTGAGGGCGAACTCACGCTGGGGGGCTCGATGGAAACGGGGCCCGGACTGGATCCGTTCAACCGGCAGGACATCAATCAACTCATCGTTGGTGCTGCCCGTCGGGTCCTTAAGCCTGCCACCGGTCCGGTTAAGTATGTCTGGAACGGGATGTTTACCGAAACGGCGGACCGCAGTGAACTGGTGGTGTCACCTTGTAAAGGGGTAACCCTTGTTAACGGATTCGGCAGAGATGCGCTGACTACCTGTTTTGGTTTTGCCCGGGATTTTCTGCAGGTGTACCGGTGATAATGCCTGATTAAGCCTCCGTTCTGCAGCCGGACTGCCGGCACCGGAATTTCAGCTGACCCTCCCATGATTTTCCCGGACCCGGTAGGAACCGGCAGCAATCTTATTCCGTGAAAAAATACACCACCAGCATGACGCAGTCGGCCCCTGAGGTATTGAAGGGAACATGTGGAATGCGCCCGTCAAAAAAAAGCGAGTCGCCCGGACCTAAATCAACCAGGTCTTCGCCGATCTGATAGGTGCATGAACCATGGACAATATACTTGAATTCAAAAGCATCGGTCTCCACAACATCCCGCTGACAACCATCCCGCAGGGTTAACAGCACAAATTCACAACCAGTACTGGTAAATTGTCGGCCAAATATATTCAGGTATCCGAAGCCTTCTGCTTCAATCTCTTTTTCAATTACGGTATAGTCGTCTGAACGAATCACAACATAATTGCCCTCGGTTTCTTCAGAAACATCGGAAAAAAAATCCCCGGGCTGAACATCCAGCGCCTGGATGATGGCAAATAACACCGGTAATGAAGGTACGGTTCGACCATTTTCAATCCGGGATATCAGCCCGTTGCTCACGTTGGCCTTCTTGGCGATGTCACTGGCAAAAAGTTGCTTTTCTTTTCGGATAGTTCTGATTTTCCTGCCAATACCAGTTATATAAGAGTCCATTGCTGTATGTTGTTACGGATACGGATTACACGAACAAGCCTGCGGGGTTCGGCTGTGCCATCGCTGACATGACGCTTCCCGTGAATCCGTCAATGGCTGGCTGAATGATGAACCCGGATAATATAGCAGGTTCACTTAAAAGATTACAAGGCTACTCATCGGTATAGCTGACCATGAGCATGGCCTGAAGCAGGCGTTGGATATCATCCGGATAAACCTCACCGATAGTACCTATCCGAAAGCAGTTATAGTCGGTCACTTTGCCGGGGTAAATCACAAAACCGTGCACCTTGAGGGCATCATAAAATGCCCGAAATGAAAAGCCGGGTGTATCAGGTGAAAGGAAGGTGGTAATGATAGGCGAATGCTGGGTATCATCCAGCAGGGTAACATAGCCCAGTTCCCGCATCCCGTCTACCAACATGCGCTGGTTTTGAGCGTAACGCGCATTTCTTGCACGGATTCCACCTTCATCGTGCAATTCGGTAAGGGCCTGCCGGAATGCCCGCACCGTGTGTGTGGCCGAGGTAAAACGCCATTTACCATGATTCTCCTCCATGGTAACCCACTGATCGTACAGGTCGAGCGACAATGAGCGGGCATATCCTTTACACCCGGCAATTACGGATCGTTTAACGATGACAAATCCAAATCCGGGCACCCCCTGGATGCACTTATTGGCACTGCTCACCAGGGCGTCAATTCCGAGTTCGCCTACAGCTATGGGTATGCCCCCGAAACTGCTCATCGCATCCAGAATGCATAGTTTACCATGTGCTTTAATGACCGGTATGATTGACTCAATCGGATTGAGCATGCCGGTAGTGGTCTCGCAGTGCACCAATGCAACGTGGGTAATATCCGGGTCTGCCTGAAGCAGTTGCCCGGTGGTCTGCGGATCAACCGGTTTTGTTTCACCGAAATCGTGTACGTGAACGGCAATCTTTGCGTAGCGGGCGATGGTGGCTATGCGCTGACCGTATGCGCCGTTGGCCAGCACAAGAAGCTTGTCGTCCGGACCAAGCAGCGAGCCGATGGCAGCTTCAACCGAGAAGGTCCCGCTTCCCTGCATCAGCACTGTTGTATATTCTTCATCCGTTGTACCGGCCAGCTGCAGTAATTCACGGCGTATTTCCTGCACAATGTCATTGTAGTCGGCATCCCAGGTGCACCAGTCTTTAAGCATGGTTTGTTTGACGGACAAGCTGGTGGTTAGCGGGCCGGGGGTAAGTAACTTGTAGTGCTGATCCATGGGATAATCTGATTAAAATACCATGATAGTAAGTTCGCAAAGGTTCTGATGTTACTATATTTTAAAGCAAAGGCCGGCAAGGGGTGTATATTCCTGTTTGGTAATATTCCGGTAACATGCAGGCTCGGACACAGGCTGTCCGTAACAATAAAAATCACCCCCACCGCCAGCCTCTTGACTCAACGCCATGCCCGGTAGCCCCGGGCCCTGCCCTGTGTTAACCATCCATCAAAACCATGTGCGGTCGTTACGCTCTATTTACTGCCCCGGATGAGCTCGAAAAGTATTTCGAGGCCATCATAAGCAATGCGGGGACCATCGAACCGAACTACAATGTGACCCCGGGGATGATGATGCCGGTGGTGGCGGTGGGTCGGGAAGGGATACCGGTGATTACCACCTTCCGCTGGGGACTCATCCCGAACTGGGCTAAAGACCCCTCAATCGGGTACAAGATGATGAACGCCCGCAGCGAAACCATCGCCGAAAAACCCTCCTTTGCCATGGCGTTTGAACGTCGACGTTGTGTGATTCCATCCAACGGGTTCTACGAATGGCAGCGGGAGGGGAAGAACCGCATTCCGCATTTTGTGCGCAGAGAAGACGATGTGATTATGGCTTACGCCGGAATCTACGACCGATGGAGGTCGCCCGGGGGGGGCGATGTGTTCAGCTACAGCATCATTACCACCACCGCGAATGAGCGAATCCGTCCTATTCACGAACGTATGCCGGTGGTGCTGAACCGGCAGGATGTGCGTCGCTGGCTGCATCCCCAGACACCACGACACGATTTGCAGGAGCTGATGCAACCTTTGCCCGTTGCACAGACCCGGGTCCGCCGGGTGAGTGATGCGGTTAACAAACCGGCCAATAACCATGCCGGACTCCTCGAGGAGCAGGACGATGAACCGCCGGTGGGGGGAATAATACCGCTGGGGTTGTAGGTCGGGCATCAGGCAATCAGCGACCGTTCCGGAGCTGCTGTGTCGGCCAGACGGGGTACGCTGCCGCCGGGATTGTAAGCGGCACCACGTCATCATCGAAATCGCGGGATACGGATGTGTTATTTCAGGCGGATGGACCTATGGACCCGCCGGGGTTGTAGGTGGCAAGCACGAGGGATCAATACCCTAATCCGCCCCGACGCATCGGCTTGATGTTGGCGTCAAGCCGGTTGGTGACTTCATACACGGTAATCGTTTTATCTTTGCCGGCCATCTGCAGATGATCAACAGGCTCGGCCGCTACCAGGTAGTTGACCTGCTCCCAGGTCTCCTGACTGATCAGGATGCTGTTCGGACGTTTCTTGGTCATCTGCTCCAGTCGGTGGGCAATGTTGACCGTATCGCCGATGACGGTATATTCCATATAATCGCTGGATCCCACGTTACCCACTACCACTTCACCGGTGTTGATGCCCACGCCGATCTGGATATCCTGCCCGAGGCGCTGACTGTATTTTTGGTTGACTTCATCCAGGGCTTTGACCATCTCCAGGGCACAGATAACGGCATTTTCCTGATTGTCCATGTACGAGACGGGCGCTCCGAAGACGGCCAGCATTCCATCGCCCAATAATTTGTTTACCGAACCCCGGTGGAGTCGGACCTGTCCGGACATGACCGACCAGAAATCGTTCAGAAACTCAACCACTTCGGCAGGTCGCAGCTGACCGGAGAGCCGGGTAAATCCACGAATATCGGCAAAGAGTACCGAAACGATGCGATTTTCTCCTACCATCATGGCCTCGTTGCCGTTGCTCAGGGTCTGGGCAACCACCTGCTCGGGCACGTAGCGTTTGAAGAGCTCCAGTATACGCTGCTGCTCATCGGTGCGTTTTTTCAGCTCGATGCCCAGGGTACGGTTGTCTTCACGGAGCTGGACCAGCTGCATGGCATTGCCAACCTGCTGAATAATATCGTCAACGTCGGCATCGCTGCGCAGATAATGGGAAATGCGACCATGGCGGACGGCGGTTTTAAGGGCAGAATAGTCGCTGCTGCCGGCCTGAACTATGGTGACAATATCCGGAAACGAGCCTTTGATACTTTCAGCAAGCTGCAATCCGGTCATCCTTGCGGTGTGCTCGGGCGCCAGTACCACGTGCATATCAAACTCACGGAGGATGCGGTACGCACTGCGCACATCACCCGCCACAAACACGTTGAAATGCCCCACCAGCTGCGACCTCAGGTCGGCCAGACGGATTTCATCGTCGTGTATGAGTAGTATGTTCCCGCTGGATTGGAGCATGAAAATGGTTTGTACCGGTTAACTGTAACGCACGGATATAGTTCCGCACAATACAACATTCCAACCAGCAATCTACTCATGTATTTTGTCAAATGCAATAGACGTAAAATGCAAGCCATTAAAAAACAGTGCGATGCGGGTAAGTTGTGATATCGCGGCGAGCTTGGGGATGGCTGAAGTCGGCGCATCCTGTATAATTCAGGGACATGTACCGGGAAACGTTCATCCTGGTTGAAGCGCGCCCGGGATGAACACCATTACCCGGCAGGGTTACAGATCACAAGGAAAGCAGGGGGGTTACAGCACCCGTACGCCCATAATGGTCATGTCGTCATGCTGGGTGACGCCGCCGGCGAAGGCCCGCACATCGGCGTCAATCGCGTCCACAATTTCGGTCAGGGTTTTTGCGCTGGAAGCTGCGATAATCTGCAGCAGGCGTTCCTCGCCATACAATTCGCCGGCGCGGTTCATGGCTTCGGTGTAGCCGTCGGTATACAGAAAGACCAGGTCGCCGGGGGCCAGTTGCAGGGTGACCGCCTCCAGGGTGTCTTCAAAGCGCGCGTCGGTTATCAGTCCAAGCGCCATGCCGGTGCTGGTGACCAGCTGCGCTTCTGCGGTGGATGCCTGATACCATACGGCGGGGTTGTGGCCGGCGCGGGCCAGGGTGAGCGACTTCCCGGACAGGTCGAGGTGACCGTAAATCATGGATACGAAGGTGCCCCGGGGAGCATTGCGGTGAAACAGACGGTTTACGCGCGATAAAAAAGCGACGGGCTGCTCACCGCTTTCGGTAATCGATTGCGTGAAGCCTTTGATGAGGGTCATGAAAAAGGCAGCCTGAATACCTTTCCCGCTCACATCGCCGATAGCCAGGGCCAGCCGGTTGTCAGATACGCTCAGAAATTCGTAGTAGTCGCCCCCGACCTCCGAGGCCGGATGGCAGGCGGCAATGAGTTCAAATCCCGGCACCGTGGGATTCTCACCGGGCAGGAAATTTTGCTGCACCTGACGGGCAATTTCCAGCTCGCGTGCCATGCGCTCCCGGTTAGCCAGTTCAAGAATGTAATTGGGAATGTAGTCGGGCAGCCGCGTCAGGGAAATCCCGCTGCCGATGCCGGCAAGTCCGGTAAGCACCAACCCCAGCAGCACCCCGCTCTGGGAGAGCAAATTCACCAGGTCCGTGAACGGATAATAGCTGAGCAGTCCCAGCCACGACCACCAGATCCATGCCGAGGCCATGGTAAGCAGTGCGGTCAACGCGCCGTATTTATGCAAAGCCCACAGCAGAACCAGTCCGGAGCCGCCGTGCAGCACGATGGTTATGTATCCGCTTGCATCCACCGGATTCGTCCGCGTCCAGAGCAACAGCAAGCCCCCCACCAAGTAAAAAACGGGTTTGTTCCGGGTTTTTCGATACAGCAGCGCCATGAAAATCAGCAGCACCAGGTTGGTAACCAGCTGGGCTCCGTACACCGCATCGGCAGTTTCCAGGGCGGCCCCGGACAGAAACTGCTGGCTCAGGGACGGGATATCGTATTCAACCAGCAGCGACGTGCCGGGAATCAACGCCGTCAGGGTCACGGATACGCCCGTAATCAGTGCACCAAGGGAGAGGGAACGCAGGAGGGTTGCTCCAACCGGCTGGTTGATCAGGTACCCGCGCCGCAGCAGGGTCAGGGTATGCATCCGTTCCGACCATACCTCGTGCGAGAGTGAACTGCCCACCGATGCGAAAACGTACATGAGCAGGGCCAGGCCTGCCGCTATCATGACACTGCCCAGGATGGTTCCCAGCATGTCCCAGATTCCGGGGGTCATGTAGCCGTCCTGCACGGCCTGGGCGAAATGTCGGTTCAGATTGACGATCAGGACGGCTGCAAAGGCTGCTGCAGCTTCAGACCGACCGGCTTTAAGATCGACCTGCTGGCGCAAAAACCGGATGACGAAAAGTACAAAGGCCAGAATGCCGCCCATTATCAGTATCACCATCCTGCTTTCGCCGTGGATGGATGCGGGCAGAGCGCTTGTCTGCGCATCGAGTACTTCCCGGGTGGGATTGATTCTGTGAATGTAGCCGAGGTGGTCAACGTCGGTCTCGATGCGCAGCTGTCTGCCCAGACGAACGCTGTCGGTCTGCATGACCACCCGGTACATGGTGTATTCGCTGGTTTGGGAGCTGATGGTGATATCCGTAACACGCAGGGGCGTTTCAGCCCAGCGGGTGTGACTGAGCACGTGTCGGACCAGCTGTTCGGCTTCGGTGCGACGCAGCTGAAGGGTTTGCAGTGAATCGGGGGGCAGGACCGGATCAACGCCCGTATCGCCATTGTCGTCGTCATCGTCTGCATCGCCACGCACGCCGATGACGCTCAGTCGCTGCATCTCGGGAAGCAGCGGGGTGCCCGGAAGGGCCTGCCGGAGCAGTCCGGCATTCAGTCCGCCCTCGTGAAAACGGTCCTGTCCGGACAGTTCCATACTTACCGGAAGGCGATTTACGTCGATGTCTACCTGAAACCGGCGTTGGTACACACTCAGTGCGGGGTTCCCGAAATGCGCTTCGTTCTGCAGGGGCTCCCGGTCGAAGATAGCCATACGGATGTAATTATCCCGATCGGTTCCCGAGTGGATGATGGCGCTGCTGTAGTGCAGGGGCAGGGTTTCAGCGGGATGTTCACGAAGAACGCGATCGGTTTCGTCGACTCCGAAGTGGTAGCGCAGCACATTGCCTTCTTCGCTGCGGGTGTGGTAGTTGAAGGCGGTTACCCCTGTCTCAGTGTGATGTCCCAGCAATTCCAGAAACTCCACGGTTTGCCGGAGGGTTTCCTCTTGCGTGGCACGTGCATGTGCAGGTCCGTAGACTTCTTCCTGCAGACCCGGCAGGACCAGGGCCGCCAGCAGTACCGCGGCAATAGCCGATACAATAAACAGTTTATCGGTCCGGTTGGTGTATAACCGGAATTCTTTAATCCAGGTGTTTAGGGTAGAAAGAAACCGCATCCCGCCAAGATAACAGTTTTTGACGGGATGCGTACGGGGTCAGTCCGTTTATCTATCCGTTTCCTCCGCCCGAGTCGGTTGCGATAGCCGATTCAGCCGATGGTTGACTGCGAAGCGATGCAATCCATACCTTCACACGCTGCATACCGAGGTTGGCAGCAACGTACACAACCGGGATGAATACCAGGGTGATAATGGTGGAGGCGGTGAGTCCGCCGATGACCACACGGGCCAGGGACGCCTGTATTTCCCCGCCGGTACCGGTGCCGAAACTCAGTGGCAGCAGTCCGAGCACCGTTGTAGCGGTGGTCATCAGGATAGGTCGCAGGCGCAGCTTTCCGGCTTCAATCACAGCCTGGTACAATTCCATATTCTGTTCACGGCGCATCAGGTTGATGTAGTCGACCAGCAGGATGGCGTTATTCACCACAATTCCGATGAGCATGACCACACCCATGAGACTTTGCAGGTTCAGCGTGGTACCGGTCAGCAGCAGGGCGGGTACAATACCGATTATGGCCAGTGGTACGGAAAACATCACGATAAGCGGGTCCAGAAACCGTTCAAACTGAGCGGCCATTACCATGTAAATCAGAATCAGCGCCATCAGAATGGCCATGTTGAAATCGCGCTGGGCTTTCTGCTGCTCCTCGTATTCGCCGCCGAAATAAATGGAATAGCCCTCAGGCAGGGGATAACCTGCCAGCTCGTTTTGTATCGCTTCAACGGCATCTCCCAGCGGAACACCGCGTTCAAGATTGGCGGTAATATTGGTGATTCGCTGCCCGTTTTCCCGGCGGATGCCTTCCGGACCCCGACCGCCCTCGGTGGTTACCAGTGCGGATACCGGTATAATTGAACCGTCAGCGGCGCGTACGGAAATATTGTTGATGTCAAGGGAACTGAGCCGGTCTTCCGGTCGGAGGCGGACCGTAATGGGGATTTCATCGCCGTCACTACGGAAATACCCGGCGCGGCTTCCGCTGATGTTGGCTTGTATAGCTGCTGAGACTTCGCGTGAACCGATGCCCAGCTGGGCAATCCGTTCCCGGTCCAGATTGATGCGCTGTTCGGGTCGACCGTCACGCTCGCCCACGCGTACATCTACAATTCCGGGCAATACCTCAATGCGGTTGGCCATATCCTGAGCCATATCGGCGGCCAGCTCCAGATTGTACCCGCGCAGCTGAATGTTAATGGCTTCATTGCCACCACCACCACCACCGAAAATCCGCCGGAGGATCCATAGTCCCGATTGGGCACGCACGTCAATACGGGCGCCGGGCACCAGTCCCTGCACCTGCTCGCGCAGCTGGTCCGCCAGTTCTGCACTGGGTATGGTTCGTTGGTCAGGAGGGGTGAGTGCCAGTTCAATTTCACCATTGCCATTGCGTACATCGCGGGTATAAAAAAGGATTTCTTCCTGTGGAATGACCTGCCGCACCACAGCATCCAGCTCTTCCATGTATTGATTTACAATGGCGATGTTGGTACCGGAATCCATACGCAGGTTAACGCTGATTTCATCGGACTCGGTTTGCGGAGTCAGCTCTACCGGAATTTGTTCAACGCCCATGTAGGATACAATCAGCAAGACACCGGTAACGGCGAAAACCCAGGTTTTCCGGTGCAGTACATAGGCTACAATGTTGCCATAGCCGCTGTCCAGCCGGTCGAAAAAGCGTTGTATACCCGATCTGCTGGTGGTGTCTTTTTCCAGCTTTTTAATCGTCAGGAACTGGCTGGAGAGCATGGGAACCAGCGTCAGGGCAACAAAAAGGGAGCAGATCAGGGCAAAGACCACGACCAGCGCCATTTGTTGAAACATGACCCCGGTTGTGGTATTCATGAACACCACGGGCAGAAAAATTACCGACGTCGTCAGGGTGGAAGCGATGATCGCTCCGGTAACTTCCCGGGTGCCTTTACGGGCCGCTT
This sequence comes from Bacteroidetes bacterium HLUCCA01, assembly GCA_001314545.1. Lineage (GTDB taxonomy): Bacteria > Bacteroidota > Rhodothermia > Balneolales > HLUCCA01 > HLUCCA01. Next base: position 934,210 of record LIHN01000001.1, on the reverse strand, counting down.
CTTTCTTTTTGGCTCCGTTTTGCCGTTTTCGAACGATATTCTCCAGTACCACAATGGCATTGTCAACAATAAGGCCGACCCCCAGGGCGAGTCCGCCAAAACTCATCTGATTCAGCGTGAGCCCGTTGAAGTACAGCAGAGCAAACGTAGCAATGATGGAGATGGGTATGGATACGGCGATGATCAGGGTAGTGGACCCGTTGCGAAGGAATGCCAGCAGCACCACTATAGCCAGTATTCCGCCCCAGACCGCGGAATTCCGTACGTTATCTATCGAACTTTGGATGAATTGACTCTGATCACGGATGACCACCAGGTCGATGTCGTCCCGCAGAGAATTAATCCGTTCGGTTTCGTTGCGGATGGCTTCAGCTACAGCTACCGTATTGGCGCCGGACTGCTTACGGATGCCGAAACGGATCATGGGAAGGTCGTTGACCTCGATGTACCGGCCCAGATCCTGGTAATCAAGGGTGATTTCCGCTACGTCACGCACCCGTATGGGCGCCCCGTCAACGGTGCGTATCACGGTATTCGCAATCTGGTCGATGTCGGTAAATTCACCCACCGAACGGATGTACAGGTCGCTGAGTCCGTCTTTGACGTTACCTCCCGGAACATTGCTGTTCTCACGACTGATAGCCTGGCTTACATCAGCGGCGGTAAGTTGGGAGGATGCAAGGCGGTCACGGATGAGATCGACACGGATTTCCTGGTTGACTCCGCCCCAAACATCGATGGCACCAACACCGGGAATCTGCTCAAACATTTTGCCGATTTCCCGCTCAATGATGCGGGTTACCTCGGCCAGATCCCGCTCAGAGCGTGCCCCCAGAACGACGATGGGTGAGTCGTTGGGGTCAAATTTCCAGATGCGGGGTGCGTCAACTTCAGCCGGCAGCGAACGGCGGACCCGGTCGAGGGCAGCACGAACATCATTGGTGGCTTCATCCAGGTTCACACCCTGGGCAAAATTCAGGGTCACCCGGGAGTTGCCCTCGCTGGAGCTGGAGGTCACGCGTTCTACGTTGGGGACGCCCGCAATGGCATTTTCAACCTGGTCGGTGATGATTAGTTCCATCTCCTCCGGACCTACATTATCGTAGTTTACGGCAATGGTAAGTTGCGGGAATTCAATGGGTGGCAACAGGTCAACCGGCAGGTAGCGGAAGCCGATGGTACCCAGGGTAATCACAATGAGGAAGACCATCGCCGTGGCGATGGGACGTTTGATGGATGTTCCGGTTAACGACACGGTACCTTGAGTTTAAGTGAATATAATATGTCGGCGAATCCGCCGGATGAGTCGGCACCGCTGCATGAACGGTGCGGGTATGTTGCACGCTTGTCCGGTGCGGGCACCGGTTTCCCGGATGCCGCTCAGAGCCGGGCAGGCTGCGTCAGAAGTAAACTGCTGCTGGGTGTATCGCCGTTCTGGCGGGTTATGCTACGCTGCTGAATGATGCGGATCAGATCACGAGCCTGCATCTGCTGCAGGTCAAGGATATGCTCCCAGTCGACCTGGCGGATCCGGGCCTGTTCGGTTCCGTCGGCCAGCAGGTTCTGCCCGAGGGTGACTACATGGGTGTTGGGGTCAATACCCCGCACGGCGGTGACCATCCGGCCCCTGGCCACGATTTCGATGCGACGGAATTCAACGCCGGTAGGTCCCACCATCTGGGGAATTTCCTGACCGTCTTCGTTCATGAAGTTTAGCTCATCACGCAGCGAAGGGGCTACATAGACGCCTTCGAAACCCTCCCTGGGGTGTCGGTAAATGGCATTGTTGGGAACCAGCGTAGCTTGCTCGCTGTCGCCGTAGAAAATGTCAACATTCACGAACATGCCGGGACGCAGCAACCTGCCGGGATTTTCAATTTCGATTTCAGCTTCGGCGGTGTGGGTGACTGGATTCAGGAACGGGTTGATCCGGCTCACACGGGCCGTGATGACACTGTCTCCGAATGCCGGCGATGAAATCTGGGTGCGCATGCCGGTACGGATGCGTGAAAGCATGCCCTCGGTGAGGGTGACCTGCACGCGGATACGGTCCAGATCGCCGATCTGAAAGAGCATGGTGCCGGAGTTGACCTGCTGGCCCACCTCGGCATTACGTTGCCCTACGATACCGCTGATGGGGGCTTTGACCGTGGTAACTTCCAGGCGATTCTCCCGTTCATTGACTACCGATTCGGCCTGACGTACCTGAGCTTCGTTCAGCTGGCGGGTAGCTTCCAGGGCATTGACTTCAGACTGCAGTTGTTCCAGTTCCGACTGACTCTGGAAGTCGCGCGAGGTGAGTTGCTGCAGTCGGTTGAGCTGGTTGCGCTGGGCTTCCAGCCGGGCCAGAGTCTGTTGCAGCTGAGCCCGGGCAATTTCCAGACTGGAGCGCGCCTGACTGAGCTGCTCGCGGGCTTCCAGGTCCCGCAGCCGGACCAGGGGCTGGCCAGCCTGCACCGCATCGCCGTTGCTGACCAGTACTTCCATTACCGGAGCGGTTATTTCTGCGTAGATATCGGTCTGGTTAAACGCCCGCACTGAGCCGTTCATGCGTTCTTCCAGCGGGAGGCTGCCAAATTGAGCTACAACGGTTTCAACGGAGGGCACCGGTCGGGTGCGTTCGCGGTTGTCGGATGCTTCTTCTCCGGAACAGGCCATCAGAGCCGACAAGCCGGCTGCAAGTAGTGTGAGTGTAGGTGATGTGCGCAAAATGTACTTTTTGTAGAAATTGTTGTTACAACAAAAGTAAGCATCGCGCGAGCTAAAAGGTTTCGGAAGCGGTGTAAAAAGACTATAAATGACGTTAGAATCTGCGTTAGTTGCCGATTAATGCCAGTTTGTTGCATCTACACGGAGTGCAAGGCCGTACAGCTGCCCTTGTTGCCGCCGATGGCCGGCCTGCTTCCCCCATCGGCCATGTTTAAACTGGCGGTGGGGTTGAAGTCAGGCTTTACGGATGATAGCGTAAGCTGTAATCCCGGCCGGAAAAAATGGACCGACGGTTACTCCATCAGAAAATCGGTGTAGAGCTGCATGAGGTAGAGGTAGGAATCCCAGCTGTAGGATACCCCATGGGCGCCGGGCGGGAAAATGCGCAGCTGCGCGTCAATACGGTTGTCTATCAGCGCCCGTGCGAACTGGAACGTGTGTTGTACGTGCACGTTTTCATCCATGGAGGAATGGACCAGCAGCAACTCGGCCTGCAGCTGGTCGGCCCGTGTAGTCGGTGAACTTTGCCGGTACCCGTCGCGATTGGCCTCCAGCTCGTCCATATACCGCTCGGAGTAGATGGTGTCGTACAGTTTCCAGTCGCTCACCGGCGCACCACTGATGCCTTTTTGAAAACGGTCGGGCCAGGCGGTGAGGGTATACAGCACCATATACCCGCCGTAGCTGTGACCGCGTATGGCCATATTGTCGGCATCAACCCAGGGTTTGGAGGCCAGGTAGGCGGCGGTTTCGTTGAAATCAAAGGCTTCCCACCAGCCCAGATTCCGGTAGACCACTTTCTCGAAATCGCGTCCCCTGCCACCGCTGCCACGATTGTTCACACTGGCTACGATGAACCCCTGACTGGCCAGGTACTGTCGCCACATGTTGGTTTCGAACTGATTGTAGACCGACTGCGCGCCGGGTCCGCCGTAAATATCCAGGACAACCGGATAGGTTTGGTTTTCATCGAATCCCTCCGGCAGGATGATCATCATGTCCAGGCTTATGCTATCACTGGTCTCGAAGCGGTGCAGGGTGGCCGGGTAATAAGCACGCTGCTCCAGGTTGGTCTGAACGGTGCTGCCATCCACGTAGGTTTTCAGGATTTCTCCGTCGGTCCGGCGCAGGTGTACCTGGCGCGGCTGATCCACTGCCGACCAGCTGTGCAGGAAGTAGCGCCCGTCCGGGGATACATCCGCACTATGCCGACCTGCATCCCGGGTTATTTGCCGGGGTTCGCTGCCATCCAGATTCACCCGGTACAGATGCCGCTCCAGCGGTGATGCCTGGGTAGAGGAATAATACAGGTGTCCGGCGGAGGCGTCCAGGGCATGGATATAGGTCACTTCCCACTCGCCCCGGGTCACCTGGTTGACCAGCTCCCCGTCATAATTGTACCGGTACAGATGGCGGTATCCGTCGCGGTCAGACAGCCAGAAGAACTCGCGACTCTGCTCGGGGAAGAAGAAAAATTCCTGGATGCCCTCGAAAAAGTTGAATATGTCTATCCAGTACTCGGAGGTTTCCTGCATGACCAGCCGGCGCTCACCGCTGTCGGCATCGAAGAAAAACAGGCGAAGCTCGCGCTGGTTGCGGGTGAGGTGGACTACGGCGAGGGTGCCCTCATCGGCGGTCCAATAAATTCGGGGGATGTAGCTGTCGGCCGGCATGCCGGTGTCAAGCCAGGTACGTTCGCCGGTGACCACATCCACTACGCCAATGCGAACCGTAGGATTGGTGTCGCCCACCTTGGGATAACGGATTTGTACGTATTCGCTGTGCTGACCTTCATAATTGGTCATCTGAAAGACGGGAACCTGCGACTCGTCTTCCTGCCAGAAGGCGATGTAGCGTCCGTCGGGCGACCATTTCCAGGCCTGGGTGATCATGAATTCTTCTTCGTAGACCCAGCCCGTTCTGCCGTTGAATACGTGTTCGGTAGCATCGTGGGTGAGGCGGATGGTCTGGTCGGTGGCGAATTCGTATATATAAAGGTCGCCCTCGCGTTCAAATCCGACCCGTCCGCCGTCCGGGGAAAGTTCGGCGGTACCCGCGTCCCGGGCAACCAGCTGCAGGGTGCCGGTACTGCGTGAATAGAAGTAGAAATCGCTGATGCCGCTGTGGCGGTAGACCGGGCGGAAGTTGGTTTCAAACAGGATGTGGTCGCTGTCGCCCGCCCATTGGAAGCTCCGGTAGGTGAAGGGGGTGTCGGTGCCGGGGAAGGTGAGGGACTGCGTGTCCAGCAGGAGTTCATCCCGGCCGGTTTCCGGGGTGTACGCGCGGATTTCCGTGCGGCTGGTTTCGGGATTTCTGCTGGAATAGGAGTATCGTTGTCCGCCGTCGATCCATATCAGATTCCGGGGGCCGGGTTCTCCCCGCCACATAGAGGCCGATTGCAGGGCTTCTTCCAGGGAATCGTAGCTGTGGGGTGCTGTAGACTGCGATACGGAAATATTAGTAAATATTAATACAAAACTGCCGATAACCAATAGGATTCTGTGTAGTCCGGGTTTCATATGGATTGCCTTGGTTAAGAAATTGAAAGAAAAACGGTAACTTCTGAAGATTTGTAGTAATATAGCAAACTAACTAAACCGAGCTGTAAACGAACTTGGTCAACGTGGAGTTTAGCTGCTGACAACGCTTCGGGGGAGGCGCGGCAACAGGCTTAAAGCCGTTTTTTGTGTGCACCTGTCCCTGATATATCATAGGGGCGGTGATTTTGAGTTATAAAAAGCATGGATAAAAAAACACGTCTGTTAATTGTTGAAGACGAGCGGATTGTCGCTATGGATCTTCGCCACCGTCTGGAGCGGTTCGGTTACGAAGTTGTGGATATGGTGGCTTCCGGAACTGCTGCGATGCAGGCTGTGGAGCAGCACCATCCGGATATGGTTCTCATGGATATCCGCATCCAGGGAGAAATGGACGGTATTGAGACCGCCGGGGAGCTGCATCGCCGGTTCGACATCCCGCATATTTACCTCACGGCTCATCGTGATGGTGAAACCATCAACCGTGCCAAGCATACCGAGCCTTTCGGATACCTGCTCAAGCCCTTCAACGACCGTGAAATTCAGACCACCATTGAAATGGCGGTCTATAAGCACGAGATGAGCCTGAAACTCAAGCAGAGTGAGCTCAAATTCCGTTCGCTGATTCAAAACAGCAATGATATTATCGCGTTGCTGGGCGAAAACGGTGAGATTAACTTCGTGAGTCCGTCGTCTTTCCGGGTACTTGGCTACACCGATGAGGAGCTGATCGGCACCGACATCGCCCGCCACCTCGACGAGCCCAGCCGGCAGAAGCTGGATGAATTTCTGGAGTCGCTGCAGCAGGCTGCCGAGCCACATGCCCTGAGCATGGAATTGCGGTTTCTGCACAAGCAGAAGGGCTATGTATTTCTGGATGTAGTGGGTTCCCTGTTCCGTGTGGAAGGGATGGATTCCGGTGTGGTGCTCAATGCCCGCGATATTACCGACCGCAAACGCGATCAGATGGAGCTGGTTCAGGCCAAGAACAAGGCCGAGGAAATGAACCGGCTGAAATCTACATTTCTGTCGAATATTTCCCATGAAATCCGCACACCGCTTACCGGTATCCTGGGATTTGCCTCTATCCTGGAGTCGGAGCTGGAAGACGAGCAGCATCTGCATATGATCCGCAATATTACCCGCAGCGGACTGCGCCTGCTGGAGACCATGGATGCCGTGCTGGATCTGGCCCTTATTGAGGCAACCCGTATTGAAATGGTGGAAGACACCGTGCAGTTGTCTACCGAGGTGCAGCAGGCGGTCCGACTGGTGGCAACCCTGGCCGTGGAGAAAAGTCTGCGTATCAAGGTCCTGGCCAAAAACGAACCCCAGCAGCTGCGGCTCGATCAGCGTCTGCTCGGACAGGTGCTCAATAATGTGATCGGAAACGCGATTAAGTTCACCGAAAAAGGCTCGGTGACCATCACGATAGACACGGTCACGGAAACCGAGAAGGGGCATCGCATGCGCTGGGCTGTGGTGGAAGTTAAAGACACCGGTATTGGTATCAGTGAAGATTTCCTTCCCCGCATATTTGATGAGTTCAAGCAGGAGAGTACCGGCAGTACCCGCAAGTACGAGGGTGCCGGCATCGGGCTCCACATCGCCAAACGCTTCCTGGACATGATGGGCGCCCGGGTGGAGGTACAAAGTAAACTGGGCGCGGGCACTACCTTTACCATGTTCTTCCCCATCGAAGACGACTAGCCGCCTGAAAATGGTCTGATTTCTTCCGCGCAAACGGCTGGGTTCTGTTTTTATGACCCGGAGCCGCAGACCCTGTATGGATTTGAGCCGGCCTGGTTGTCGCCACGGACGGGGCGTGCCGGAACGCAGCCCGAATACCTGTTTCAACAAATACTGTGTAAACAGTTGTAAACGGTGTAGTCAGGGATGGTTTTGGATGTGTTAAGAAGGCAATCAACGCAAAAACAAACTGGCGTTGTCTTAACCAATCCAAAATTTTTATTCAGGAGATTGTATGAAGTTTATTACAGAGAAGATGCGTGGCCTGGCAACGGTGCTGGCTGTGCTGGCCCTGCCATTGGCGGCCACAGCCCAAAGTGTTACTGATGTAGAAGGAGACGGTCCTGCATTCCTGCAGGTTATCCACAACGCCGCTGATCCCGGCGCTGCGGAGGTTGATATTTATCTGAACGGTACCCTGCTGCTCGACGATTTCGCGTTTCGTGAGGCCACCGGCTTCACCGAGCTGGAGTCGGGTGTGGAGTACACCATTGGTGTGGCACCCGGTAACAGCACCGGTGCCGGCGACATCATTGCCGATTTTCAGGTTACCCTTTCGGCCAATACCAGCTACATCGCTGTAGCCAATGGCGTGCTGAGTCCGGACGACTTTTCCGCCAATCCTGACGAGCTTTCCATCGCGTTCAACCTCGAAATCATTGCCGATGTCGACCAGGAAGCCGCCAGTGCTGACGATGTTATCATCAATGTGTTCCATGGTGCTACCGATGCTCCCGCCGTTGACATCAATGCCCGTGCTGCGGCTCCGGTTACCCTGGTTCCCAATGCTTCCTATGCCGATGCAGCTACCATCACGGTTGGTCCGGCGGCCTATATTCTGGATGTCAATGTAGCCGGTACCGACCTTACCGCTGCGGCATTTGATGCCGACCTGAGCGCTGCCGGCGGTGCTGCTGTAACGGTTCTGGCCTCCGGATTCCTGGATGTTGAAGCCAATCAGTGGGGTGAGCAGTTCGGACTCCTGGCTGTATTCTCCGACGGTACCACGGCCCTGCTTCCGGCCCTGACCGCATCGGCTCAGGTCATTCACAACGCTGCTGATCCGGGCGTGGCAGAGGTAGATGTATACCTGAACGGAGCGCTCTTCGCCACCGATTTCCCTTTCCGTGCTGCAACGCCGTTTCTGGAACTGCCCGCCGGACTCTCCCATTACATTTCCTTCGCCGCTCCCGGCAGTGAGAGCATCGATGATGCCATCGCCACTTTCGAGGTAGCGCTTGGCGAAGGTGAACTCTGGCACCTGGTTGCCAATGGGGTGCTGACTCCCGGCGACTTTGCCGCCAACCCTGATGGTGCAGAAACCGATTTTAACGTCTTTGCGCTGATTGAGGCCCGTGACCAGGCCGAAACAGCCGGCAATGTAGAATTTCGCGTATGGCATGGTGCCACCGATGCGCCTTCCGTAGATCTGCGTCTGACCGCAGGCGGAGCTGTGCTGGCCGGTAACCTAGGGTATGGCGAGGTGTCGGACTACCTGAGCGTTGCTGCCGATGAGTACGTGGTTGACGTGACGGCTGCGGGCGATGGTAATGCGGTAGTGGGTACCTACACTCTGGATGTATCCAGCCTGGCCGATCAGGCGGTGCTGGCTCTGGCGTCAGGTTTTCTGTCTCCGGCCGGGAACAACGACGGTGAAGCCTTCGAAATCCTGGTGGTGCTTGCTGACGGTACTACGCTGACCCTGCCTGTAGGTACCAGCATCGACTCGGATTTGGCTGCGTTGCCGGGTACATTTGAGTTGAAAGGCAACTTCCCGAATCCATTCAACCCGACTACCAACATCCAGTTTGCCATTCCGGCGGCCTCGGATGTGACCCTGACGGTCTATGATATGCTGGGTCGACAGGTAGCGGTGCTGGTGAACGGAACCCTGAGTGCCGGAACCCATACCGCCACCTTTGATGCCTCGAACCTGTCGAGCGGAACGTATATGTACCGCCTGCAGGCCGGCAATTTCGTGGAGACCTCCAAGATGATGCTGATCAAGTAAGACCTTTTGCTGACTCCGTAAAAGTCCCGCTTCGGCCCTGTGCCGGGGCGGGACTTTTTTTTTGTGCCCGTGCCTGGGGCGGGTTGTGTATCCGTGACCGTGGCTGATGCGGTCCGGTAACCGGTCCCATTTTTTTTGTGCCTGTGCCTGGGGGGGTGTGTATCCGTGACCGTGGCGGGTTTTTTCCGGGTTCATGACAGCGCATATACTGCCCGGAAGCGGGATTGAGCGCCCGGCAACCGGTCCCATTTTTTTTGCAATTCAGACAAGTTCGGCATTGCTCATGGCCGGAAAATTTTGCACATTTGTATATGTATAAAATATGTGCAAAATGAACACCGCCTACGATCTTAACCGAAACGTACATCGCATTACGCTGTACAACACCATCGCTGCCGACCAGCAGCACCGGAGTATGCGTCCGCGCCTGTACCTGCATCTGGATATGAACTGTTTCTATGCCCAGGTAGAGCAGGTCTCCTACGGATTGTTCGGCATGCCCGTGATTGTGGGAGGGTGGCGTAAGGAGGATGGTACGCCGCGGGGGATTGTGGCCACCTCCAGCTACGAAGCCCGCAAGCTGGGCATCAAAACCGCGATGAGCGCCTTCGAAGCCACGCAGATTTGTCCGTACATCCTGTTCATGCAGGTGCACTACGAGAAGTACCAGGCCATATCCCGGGACATCCGCGCCATTCTGGAGCGCTACGCCCCGGATGTGGAGGGGTATTCCATGGATGAGTTCTTTCTGGACATTACCTTCATGCTCAAACGTCCGCGCGGGGAGACCGAAGCCATGGCGATGCGCCTGAAAAACGAGGTCTATGGCAGTACCGGACTGTTGTGCTCGGTGGGGGTATCGTACTCGAAGACCTATGCCAAGCTGGCCTCCGATTTGCACAAACCCAACGGACTTACCTGTATTTTCGATGAAGAACAGGCCCGGGAGCGGCTGTATGGGCTGCCGCTGAAAGAGGTTTGGGGTATAGGCAGCAGGAGGTATGCCAAGTTGCAGTCGCGCGGGCTGCAGACCATCGGCGATGCCATCGACCGGGGGAAGGGGGTGTTTGCGGATCTGTTCGGGGCGTATTTCGGGAAGATGCTCTACGAGACGGTAGCCGGGCAGGACCGCGCCCGGGTTATGGACACCACGCTGCATACGCCTAAGGAAGTTAGTTACATGCACACCTTCTCCGACTGGACCGACGATCCGGTGGCCGTGGAGGGGGAGATTACCAAGGCCGTGAGCCAGCTGTGTTACCGCATGCGCGGGTATCGTCGTAAAGCGGTCAAGTTTGCCGGATATATCCGGTTTCAGGATGTGGACTGGAAGGGGATATCCTTCGTGTTCAACACCCCGGGCTATACCAACCTGGATGATTATGTGCAGCAGGCCTGTCTTCACACGGCCATGCCCCTGTTGCACAAATTTCTGCGGGAAGGACACAAAATCCGGGGCATCGGCCTGCACACGATTGAGCTGACCGAAGGCAACCAGACCGACCTGTTCTTCCGGGAAGATGAAAAAATTGCCGGGCTTTATCAGGCCATCGACCATATCAACAACCGGTTCGGCCTTGACACCATCCTGCCGGCGGCCAAACAGCACGATGTCAAAGGGCATACCCACTTTTTCGACCGAAACTCCTGAGCCGGTTCTACCAACTTTATGCAGAAATCAGAGCCTGATAAAATCAATGTTATCGCTTCCTTTGCCTCGTTTACCACCACCCGGCAAAAACGGCGTATCACACCCCACCGCTTCCTGACCCGGCAGGGCCACACCCATGTTGTCGCACAGATACGGCGTACCTATACCGAACGGGTGGGGGACACCCGCCATGTTCATTTTGTGGTGCAGACCCGGGAGGGGCGTTTTTTTGATATCGTTTATGACAGTAAGGAGATGGCCTGGTATATGGTGCTGGAGATTGAAGATGATCTGCTGTCCGGGTAAATAGACCGGAAAAAAGCATAGGATTCATCGCGGAAACCCTATCTTGTGGTATGGTATTTGCGCGATACCGGTACAGAATAAAGTCGATCCATTTATCAGCATCTCACGTGAAACCAGATTCTGAACGTCATCAGCCAGACCAGCCTTCCCGATTCGGAACACCGTCTGCCGGAACGTCGGGTCGGTCTGTGCCCCGTGGCACCGGACCAGGCACGCCGGATAAGGCCGTATCTGCCCGAAAACCGTCACCGGACGATGTTTCCGCAGGTAAAGCAACGCCTCAGGGTACCTCCGCATCCGCCGCCGCTGCAGGCAGCCGGGAAGGAACTGCAAGCCGCAAACCGGGGCGGAGCAGCGCTTCACCCGGCGGAAAACAAGATCCCATCCCCGAGGTTCCCCTGGCGGAACCCCGACACCTGATTCCGGACTCGGAAAAATATGCCGGAATGGCCATTCAGCTATTCGTGAATGGATTTACCGCGCTCTTTCTGCTGGCTTCCTTGTTTGACGTGCTCTATGCGGGCGAAAAAATGCTGATGCTGGCCGGATCGCGGGTGGTTTTCGTCGGACTGGTATGGCTGGTACTGTACACGGTAGATGAGAAAGGACCGCTTCGTTACCTGCCGGTTCACGCTGCGCTGCTGGTAACGCTCATGCACGCATGTACGGCATGGATCCTGGTCCCCGAACTCCCCGTGAACCTGTACTGGTCGATGGCCGCTTTTGCGACCCTGGCAGCTCCGCTGGCCGTGAACTGGGCCCAGCAGCAGTCGCTATGGCAATGGGTGGCCGGTCTGATGGTGACCCTGATTACCATCTACGCCGTCCCGACCCTGGAATTGGGTACCTTTTTAATGCAGGGAGGCGGATTCTACCTGGCTTCCCTCACGGCAGCGGTGCTCCTGCCTGCGGGCTGGGTGCCCCTGCAAAAGCGACTCGCCCGACAGCGCAGCACCCCGGTCATCCGCGTGGAGCAACCCGATGAACCCGAAGTGGCTCAGCCGGCTGTGCAATCATCCCGGGACGCCGGCGCCCCTGAAGTAACTGCCGAGGCCTATCTGCAACGCACTTCGGACGATGAAACCCCGGGCGCGGTCCGTGACAGATCCCCCGGAGTGGTCGCCTCCCCGGGGGCAGTCCCCCCCGGATCCTCTGTTTCAATTCCTGACCCAGGTTCTTCCAACGCCGGTACATCCGATCCCCGGGAAACGAAACCCCGACGGGTACCGGCCAGCAGACCGGCCTTATTCCCGGACAGCGCTGCGGATGCGGAACCGCCGCAATCCGCCGACGATTCGGGTGAATCCTTCGGATCAGCTGATGGAGATGCAGCAGCTACCCCATCCAAACCGCGGAAATTCCGTCATACCGCCTTTGCCGACTTGTTCAACCAGGGCGGCGGCGCCGAGCCGCTGACTACCAGTCCGCTGAGCCTCAGCGATACCCTGCACAGCGTGCTGGGTTCCATGCAGGACCTGGCGGCCTCGCGCGAGGTCACCCTCGAACTGATTCAGCCCGAAACCAATATCTGGGTCGCAGCCAACCTTCAGGGACTCCACCGGGCGCTCACCGGCATCGTGGAAACCCTGCTGCGCTCCACCCGGGAAACCCGGTTTCAGGTGGTGCTGGAGGTGGGGAACCCGTATGTGGATGTGCATTTTGCCCTGTCCCGAACCGGTCTGAGCTCCGGCGACCCGGAGAGTATCTTTGCCATCCTGGACGTACTTTCGCGCAAACTCGAACCCTATACGGCCAGTATTTCAACGGCGATGTTCACCGCGGCCACGTTGCTGAGTCGGATGGATGGTTCCCTGCTGCACACCCGAACCGGTACGGAGGTTGAATACGCCCGGGTCCGACTCCGGTTCAACAAGGAAACAGACGCCTGACTATGTCCCGTTATTCCGAAAAATCGGCTTCCTTTTACTGGCACACCGGCGTGGGAGTCCTTGGACTGACCGCGGCGGTAATCTACCTGTTCATCGGGTCCATGCTGCAGGAACGTGGTTTCAGTTCGGTGGATGCGGCTTTTTTCCTGGAACGGGCCGTTTACGCCTTCGATGGCGGCGGGATGCTGGCCGGATGGCTGCTCACCTGGCCGGTGACACCGTATCAGATGATCCTGCTGCTCTATCCGTTTGCCGGTAGTTTTGCCCCGGTGCTGGCTTCCGTGATGGGAACCCTGACCCTGGCCGCAGCCCTGTATTTGTTGCTGGAGCGAAGCAGGGTGGCTAAGAGCTATACCATGCTGGCGATGGGTGCTTTTCTGCTGCATCCTCTGGTGGTCATGAGCGCTGCATCCGGGGCCTCCTGGTACCTTTCGGCTTTGGGCGTGCTGGTCTATGTATGGTCGATGCGAGGGTATATGTACCGGCGTTCCGATTCCCTGATGGCGCTGATTGCCGTGGCCGTAACCGGTCTCGTGTTCACCGATCTGGCCTTTTTGCCGCTCATTCTGCTTACCTGGCCGGTGGTCTTGTATGCCCGACTGAAAGATGCTGCTCCGGACCCGGAGGTCCGCCGTGAGGAAATCCGCAAGGCCGTGTGGGAAACCCTGCTGGTTCCGGGGCTGCCTTTGGGACTGGGTGCCGTCTATATCGGCCTGAGTGCACTCACCGGCGCCCTGACCGGTGCCGAAATCCAGGCGCTGCTGTTGCCCCCACCCGAGGCGGGTGTAATGCAGGATATGGCAGGACGACAATTCCTCACGGTGCTTCCGTTCGCCATTGCCCTCGTACTGCTGACCTATCGGCGTCCCGCGTTACTGATTGCCGCCGCTCTGCCGTTTGTAGCCCTGTATCTCGGGGCCCAATCGCCCGATCGGAGCCTTGCCCTGCTGAACATACCGTTGATGGTCATGGGCATCGCCTTGCTTTGCCTTCCCGACCCGGTCGATGGGCCGGCAACCGCCAGTGCATCAAAAAGCGATGCATCAAAATCAGTCGCCCGGCAGGGTCCCGGGACTTCGTCCTCTCCTCGCACTGCCGCCATGGCCACCGGACCGGGTTCCGACCGACCATATGACGGGAAGGGTGGCGCATCCGAACGGTCTTCGGCGCCGGTTGATCATCCAAAGAACCGTGCGGGAATGGCGATCGTGGCGTTGATCGTGGCAACCCTGTTATCATCCGCCGCCGGTTTCAATCAGATGAAACACAGTACCGGAACCGATCTGAACCGTGCCTATGCAGCGTTCATGTTCAATCGACCCGACGGGGCCGTGCCCGCACCCGCCCGCACAGCCGACTCCCTTTTTGTAACGGTCCCGCCTGACACAACCGGCCTGGCTGCCTTATCGCCCAACCCTTCTGACACAGCCACTGTCGCCGCTGAAAATTCCTCGCCGCCAGGTGGTGCCTCTGTTCGCGAACCTGATGAAGAGAATCTATCAGAAAGCAGGGAAGAAGCCACAGACAACCCCACCGAAACCATGGGTGCGACCGATACCTCAGAAGCAGATCAAGTAGGTGCAACCACAGACGCCACCACCGAAACGGCCCGTACTGCCAACTCGTTATCCACGGGTAATAGTGCGCCCACTCTTCAGGAAGAGGGCACTTCATTGCCGCAGGACGCCGGGACCGCAGGGAGCGCCGGGACGTCCATACAGCTTATAGACGATGGCCGGTCGGCAGAGACCATCCCCTGGGATGACACCGACCGCTATTACTTCGAGGTGCGCATCACCACCAACACCGGTGCAGCAGCCGGACGCAACTATCGGATTTGGGTTGAGCGCGAAGGAGAGGATTCGGTCACGCTCATGCCCCAGTACAGGGAGGGGTTGCGAATCCGCTGGCTGGTGGGTACCGGTAGGTACAGCACATTTCGTGATGGCGTGAATCAGATTGAACAGGAGCGTGGCAGCGCGCAGAATATCTTTGTGACCCTGCACCACCTCACCGACTTCCGCGTATTTGGCAACGCGCCGGATTTCAATGCGGACGAACCTGCCTACACGCTGGAACTGGGTCGTTTTGATCAGCTTGAAGCGGCGAGGCGTGCGGGTATGGGCTGGATGCGTGCCGGGCTGGACCAGGTGCGTCTTGAGGCGGTTGACGGAGGGTATGTGCTTCGCACCGGACGGTACAACGATGAAGACGAGGCCGGACTGCTGGCAGGGTATATCACCCGTAAAAGCGGTCGACCGGCGCGGGTGGTCGACCTTTAGGGGGGTATCGGTACCGAAAACCCTCAAGAGAATGTGGTTTCCGGATATGACGCAGGGGGAAGCAGCGTTTGCATCCGTTTACGGGTACCTTTATTTGTACCCAAACAAAAAAGGCTCTGTAACTTGTTGTGTTACAAAGCCTTTTTACCCACAAATGTGCCGAAGGTGGGACTCGAACCCACACGAGGTTGCCCTCACACGCCCCTGAAACGTGCGCGTCTACCAATTCCACCACTTCGGCAATAGGTCAAAGTTGCTGTTTTCAGCAAGAGTCAAATATACGCACATTCTGAAGCGAAATGCAAGACAGGTTGCGTATTGAATTTTCAGCTAATTCCCAATTCAGGGTGAGTATTTCAAATAGTATGCCAGGCCAACGGAGCAACCCCTAAAAACGCGGTTTATTGATAGCTAAACGACAGAATAACCGTTTTCTGACACTGTTTTAATAAAAAATTCAACAGTAGCATATATTTATTTTGTTATTATTAGATAAATAAAGTAATATGGTGTTAAATGTTTAGTCAATGCACCTGTTTTTCGTATGCAACCTCTCCACTTCAACTATTCAAGCCTAAGTCTGAGCGTTTGCTTAATAGCTAACATCATAATTACTACGACTGAGGCGTCTCAACTCTAACACCGTCTTGGGCAAGTCGCACTTTTTGAGTGCAGACAAAACTTCATCAGCCGTTTTTGGTGGTTTTCTCAAACTTGTTACTTGCGCATTAAATGCATTGAGAACTTCATCAGGCACTAAGTCTATCAGATAACAGATAAAATCATCGGGGTGAATCGCCTGAATTCCATACTTTGCGAGTTCCTTGGTAGGATAATCTTTGAGATTAAAGGTGATGATGTAGTTTGCGCCGGAACTTATTGCCGTCTCAACGACGTGAATATCATCCTTATCGGGCAAGCTAATGGGTGTTTTTGGCAATCCGTATCGTCGATCTTGAGCTTTAGGATAAACCATTTCCATCCATTCACGAGTATTTGTCAAGCTTGACTTCTTTATATCGGGTCGCTTTGCCAGCAAACTTCGTATCCACTCCTGCTGTATCGTATCGGACCACTTTGGATGGTACAACTCTTCTGAGGCCAGGTGTAACAATAGATCTCTCACGGGCGCCGGATACAGCACATTGGCATCGAGTACGGCAACATCTGCCATATTAATAACCCATATCTAGTTCTTGTGCTTGATCGGCTAGTTTTTGGAGCGCTTTTCGAGCTCTCTTTTTTTGGGCAGTTTGGTAGGTATCCAAGTCTTTAAAAGCAATACGCCTGTGTGTTCCTACTTTGGTGAAAGGAAGTTCACCCGTTTCCATCAGCTTTACAACGTAGGGACGTGAAACATTCATAAAATCGGCCGCTTGCTGGGTAGTCATCATTTGAGAACCGGAAACAATTTCGACTTGTTGGCCTTTGGCCATATGCTCCAGAATCTGCTCGAGGTAAAAAACCGCGTCAGAAGGAATAGAAATGGGCGAACTATCACTGGATACCGTGAGGTACACAGAGCCTTTAGAAGAACGTGATCTTTTCAACGATTTGAGCGTTTGTTCGGCTTGGCGTCGTAGAGCCGGAAGCCTCTTAGGTTTTGCAAATATTGCCATAATCGAAACAGGTTTAGGGTGTACATCAAATATAAACGAAATAAACGAAATGCTCAAAAAGGTTATTACATTGGCACCTCTGTCTGGCTGTTACATAACATCTTTATTAATAGGATAAAGTCAACAGGACAAACGAATGCCTGTCCGTAGATTGTAACGGATGTATTCAAGGTTGTTAGTAGTATCGTCAACGAACTTCCGGCGGTCTGTTTCTGATCCTCATGTAACGCTACTGGCGTCTAAACATCTTTGCGGGCTTGGCGGTATACCATGCCTACCACTGACGGGAGCCGTTGTACTCCCGTACGATCCCAGATCTTGTATCAGACCAACAATCCATGTATCAATCAAGCCGGTTCGGACTCATCGGTCCTCTTATGTACGCGGGCTTATGGATTGGGGCCAGTAGTGTTGATGACGAATTGGGGTCATTACCCCCTTAAATCCTTTGTAGGGTTCATTTTTGCTCAGTACATGCCACGTGGTTTTCGACAATTCCTTAGCAACAACCGTTCGGGCTACACCTTTCCGCTGCGTCGTTTGATCTTCTTGTAGAATTCGCGCACCGGACCGTAACGCGTGAAGGCAATGACAGCAGCCTGATTATAGACCGTGCGCAGGTAGCGGTTTCCATCCTTGTTGCCACTGCGATGGCGCTGTTTGCCGCCACTGTCGCGGCTGCCGGGAACGAACCTGCAATAGCTTGTAAACTCACGAGCACTGGGAAACCGGGTGATGTCTCCGATTTCGGCCATTACCGTCCAAGTGCATACCAGCCCAAAGCCGGGTAAATCCTTGAGCAGATTCAGGCCTGGATTAAATACGGACTGAGCAGTGATATCCTCTTCGATGAGCGTCGCGTCGTCTTCTGTGAAGTAAACCCTATTCGGACCGGTAGAAACACCGCTGAAGGTATAGGTAATATATTTGAAAAGACCGCATTTACTACTCAAAATACGCTGAAAACAAGGTCTCCAGCTCCTCATACATCTCGTCTTCAAGGGTGAGCTGGGCATGCTGACCCAGGCAGGTCAGAATAACCAGCGCGTTAATATTCGCATCGGTTTTATAAAACTCACGCATCCGTGCGCTCATCCCGGTATTCACTTTTTCCACCTCCTGGTAAATCGAAAGCAGTCCGTTCAGATCGTCTTGCGTTGGCAACCCACGGCGTTTGCGGAAGTATTGCGACATGATATACATCGAAACCACCCGAAATAAGGTCTCCCTGGTGGAGGCAAAGGGCAGGTGTGTGCGAACCATGGGTCGTAGTTTGTCCATAACAGGACATCCGCTGGTGGCCATCAAAATTCCCAGCAGCGAGCTCAGTCCCTGCTGTACATCCGATTTTTTAAAATAGGTCCGATCGGGTGAAGTGATGGTGATTTCCGCGCGCTCAAAGGACTTAACCTCACGAAATTGCTCGAAAACTTCATATAAATTCACGGCTACCGGACAATAGTCATGGTCATCGGTGCGCAGCGGACATGATTGACATTGGTTGTACGCAAGGCGGGTCCAGTCGGGCAGGGAAGACGCCGGTTCGTTGAGGCACTCCAGAGTTTCATCGTTCAGCCGGATCAGGAACGTGACCTGTTTCCCTGATTCAATGTCGAAATTGTAGGTGTAGGTAGCGGTGCTGGGTTGCATAGGAATTGAAGACTATGTTCACATAACAGACATCTAAGACTCAACGGCCATAGTACGAATAGTTTTTGCAATCTCCATATCCGGCCGCCTCACTATGAACGGGGAGTCGACAGGTCGAAGACGGCTTCGTACCGGAGTTCACCGCGAAGGTAGAGGCGGTAGTAGTATGTTTGAGCCTCGTGATCAAATGCCTTGGACCATACATTGATTTCGCGGGTGGGGCGGTCGGAAAGGGTTTGTGGATCGGCTGGAAAGAACAGTTGGCTGGTCGATGCGCGCTTGCCTTCGGGGTAGTGTGCGAAGGCTTGATTGGTATTATCCATCGCAATACCGCCGTAAAAATTCGCCTCGTACTCCCTTCCGTCCGGGTACCGATGGTCGTGCGCCAGTCGGAGTGCATCGTCCTGAAAACTCAGAATCCAGGTTCGGGAGCTGTCCTGTTCAACCATAAAATGAATACGGACTTCATCGCTCGAGCAGTCGGTTATCCGCATGGTCAACCGGGCGTCCTGCAGGGGGGAATCCTCCCCCAGATCGGTGTAAGAGCTGTATCCCGCGAAGGTTTGTCCGCAGTAGGGTTGATAGTTTTCCATGAAGACCGCCGTGAGCCTGGTATCGGTTGGAACGGGTTGTGGTGTCACAGATGTGCAGGATGCAATGGCGAGGAGGATTCCGGCCAAAAGAACGTGGTATTTCATGAAGTAAGGGTGTTTTGGCGTTGCCGTTCCGCTGGCTGAAATTTCCCGGAACGCACGGTTCTGCCTGCGGGTGGCGATGAAAATTGCGGAATGAGGTCCGAAGAATATAGTCATCGCCATTCCGCAGTACAAACTTCGGTTCATTATGCCTATTTTGCCGAAACGCTGTCAACAGATGCAGGGTCGATTTTTAGCTGACAATTGCTCCTGAGCTGCAGTCCGACCCCTAAAATCAAAGGGAATTACTTGTGGATGTTTTCTCATCGGCCTCGCACCACGATGTGCTGATACTGGTCATTCAGATTGCCGTTCTGTTATTGGTAGCCCGGCTTCTGGGTGAGCTCTTCGTGCGAATGGGCCAGCCTTCGGTCATTGGTGAAATCCTGGCCGGTATTGTGCTGGGTCCATCCATTCTGAGCGGAGCCGTACCTTTCCTGGGCGAATTCATCGTTCCCCAAACCGAGGTTCAGGGCTACCTTCTGGAGGTGATCAGTCTGCTGGGGGCGATGTTCCTGCTGCTCATTACCGGACTGGAAACCGATATCAAGCTTATCAAACGACACGCGCGTACGGCGATCGGTGTATCCTTCGGCGGGATTTCCATCACGTTTCTGAGCGGTTTTCTGCTGGGACAATACCTGCCGGATTTTCTGCTGGCCGAGGATAGCTCCCGTCTGATTTTTTCCTTGTTTGTAGCCACCGCGCTGGCTATATCGGCTATTCCGGTCATTGCCAAGGTACTCATGGACCTGAACCTGATGCGGCGGGACATCGGGCAGACCATTCTGGCGGCAGGGATGAGCGATGATACCATCGGGTGGATTTTACTGTCGATTGTTGCCGGTATTGCCGCCGGAGATGCGGTCAGTGTGGGTAGTGTGCTGCAGACTGTGGGCAGTGTACTGGCCTTCCTGGTCATCAGCTTTACCGCAGGTCGATGGTTTGTGCTCAAAGCCATCAACTTTGTGCAGGATGAAATGGTGCAGCACGACCGTCTGCTGACCCTGGTGATTGTCATGACCTTTTTATGGGGCGCCATCACCCAGGCACTGAATCTGGAAGCCATCCTGGGCGCCTTTGTCATGGGTATTCTGTTCGGTACCGCGCCCCGTCTGCCCAATATTGTACACCAGAAGCTGGAGAGCATGGCCCTGGGCATCTTTGCCCCCATCTTTTTTGCCGTAGCCGGACTCAAGGTCAACATCCTGAATCTGGCCGACCCCACCCTGCTGCTGATTACGCTGATTGTAATTGCCATCGCCACTCTGGGTAAAGTAGTGGGTACCTACATCGGCGCACGGACCATCGGGGGTCGCGACCACTGGACGGCCCTGAGTTTCGGGGCGGGTCTGAACGCGAGGGGGGCCATGGAAATCATCATTGCCACCATCGGTCTGCGACTGGGAATCCTGTCGCAGGATATGTTCTCCATCATTGTAGTCATGGCCATCACCACCTCCATCATGGCACCGTTCGCCCTGCGATGGGTGCTTCGCAGAGTGCAGCTGAGTCCGGAGGAGCAGGCGCGACTGGCCAAAGAAGAGCTCGAGTCCAAGAGCATGGTAGCCGACATCCATCGGGTGTTGCTGCCGGTACGGAGTCGGGAACATATGCCCGAGGGGGCCTTCACGCAGTCCATCGAGGGACAACTGCTGGATCTGCTCGGTAAAGACCGAAGCCTTTCCGTTACCCTGCTTACCGTCACGGACAAAGAGCGACGGAACAATTGCGCCGATTATCTGAGCCAGCTCAAGGAATATTTTCATATTGAGGAGGTGGTCACCAAGGTGGTCGTTTCGGATAACCCGGCGGATGCCATTCTGGATGAGGCCCGCAAAAACTACGACTTGCTGGTGCTGGGTGCTACCGAGCAGGTTACCGACTCCCGGGTGATGTTCAATCCGATTATTGACTACCTCGTGCGGATGTCGCCCTGCCCGTCTATGATTGTGAAATCGGCTCCGGTTGACAAAGACTGGCAGCCCAAGAGGGTACTGGTGCCGACGAACGGGTCGAAGGCCGCGCGCAATGCCGCTGAAATGGCCTTCATGGTAGGTCGCGCCCTGGAAAATTGCGAGGTCATCGCCATGAATGTAAGTTCCAATGAACGGGCTCGTCTCGGCATTGAACTGCAGGACAACCGTGATTTCGACCGCAAGAAAATTGCCCACGAAATTGTAGCTGAGCTCAAGAAAAGCGGAGAAGCGTTTGGTGTTTCAACTGAGGCCCTGGTGGTTCATGGCGAAAGTCCGGAGCAGGCCATTACGCTGGTAGCCGAAGAGAATAACATTGACCTGATTATGGTGGGTACCAGTGTGCGACCGGCCTCCAGTCGGTTGTATATGGGTCCGAGGGTGGAAAATATCATACAGCATGCCCGGTGCCCGGTGGTGATATTTAACGCATAGTAGTTCGTGGAATACTCTGTGATTTAAGTTATACTGTCAGAAAGACTCAACGCCCGGGTAACGAAACTCAGGCGATGAACGCACACGAAACACCCAGGTGCATGACCGATAATCCACAGATTGAAAACGAAATCATCAACGACTTCGCCCAGGCCTATGCGGCATTGGGTCACAGCTCGCTGATGGGGAAAATCGTGGCCCTGCTCATCATTTCGAAAGATCCGCTCTCCCTGGACCAGATTTCCGAGCGGCTCGAAATGAGCAAGGGTCCGGTCTCCCAGATTGCCCGCCGGCTCAAAGAACACAAGCTCATTGAAAAGGTCTGGATTCCGGGCGACCGTAAAGATTACTACCGGGCCGTTGATGATATTTTCGGGCAGGCCTTCCTGAATTACTCCCGCTCGATGATGCAAAACCGGCAGATTGCCGAGAAATACCTGGACGCCACCCGGTCGTCTGGTGACCCGGCCATGGACTACCTGCATGAACGTATGCTCGAAATGCAGCGGTTTTACACGATGATGGGCACGTTTAATCATGATTTCATCGCACAATGGCGGGAAAAGCGCTTGCAGGAGAAGGAGCCTGTTGAATAAGTCCCCTTTTTTGATTTAATTGTTTGAAATATTTCAAACGTTCAAAAAATAAACAGCGGAGCAGTGATGAAAGATAAGGTTGTACTCATAACCGGCGGAGCTGCCGGCATAGGCAAGGCCACCGCCGATGCGTTTCTGGCCGCCGGTGCGCGGGTGTGGATCTGGGATGTGAATTCCGAGGCGATACAGGATGCCACCGCCGCATGGGCTGCAGCGGGTCACACCGTGCAGTCTGCCCAGGTCGATGTGAGCGATTACAATGCTGTGGAGTCGGCCATGCAGCGTATTCTGAGCGCCGGGGACCGGCTGGATGTGCTGGTAAACAACGCCGGCATCACCATAGACCGCTCCCTGCTCAAGATGGATCCATCCACCTGGCAGAAGGTCATCGACGTGAACCTGACCGGGGTCTTCAACTGCTCGCGGGTTGCCGCCGACATCATGGCCAGACAAGGCAGCGGCGTTATTTTAAACGCCAGCTCCGTGGTAGGACTCTACGGGAATTTCGGGCAGACCAACTACGCTGCCACCAAAGCCGGGGTCATCGGCATGACCAAAACCATGGCCCGGGAGCTGGGTCGCAAAGGCATCCGGGTCAACGCAGTAGCCCCCGGATTCATCGCCACGGAAATGGTGCAGAAAATGCCACAGGAAGTCATCGATGGCATGGTCAGCAAAACCCCGGTCGGCAGGATGGGGACCCCTGAAGACATCGCCAACGCCTACGTCTTCCTGGCCTCTGATCAGGCCTCGTTCATCACCGGAACCGTCATCAGCGTGGATGGAGGAATCACAATTTGAGTACGCATGCATCCACACCCCGCAATGCCCGCATCGCTGCCACCGGTCACTATGTACCCGAACGGGTAGTGCCGAACCGGTATTTCAACGAAATTCTGGGTGAAGATGTAGACACCTGGCTGCAGGAAAACCTCACCATCCGTGAACGACGATGGATGACGGAGGGGCAAACCACCAGCGATCTTTGCGTTTACGCGCTTCGGGAAGCGCTTTCTCAAGGCGATTTTGCCCCGGAAGACATCGACCTGGTCATCATCAGCACCGATACCCCGGATTATATCTCGCCCTCCACGGCTTCCGTGGTATGTCATAAGGCCGGCCTGGTCAATGCGGCATCCTTCGACCTGAACACCGCCTGCGCCGGGTTTGTGACCGCGCTGGAGACGGGGACCAATTACATCAAGGCCAATCCCGACTACAACCGTGTACTGGTCATCGGCGCGTACGGAATGAGTCGTTTTCTGGATCTGCACGATAAAAAAACGGTGACCCTCTTTGCCGACGGGGCCGCGGCGGCTGTGCTGGAAGCAACCACGGAGCCGGGACAAGGCCACATCGCCTCCAGCATAAAAACCCGCGGGGAGTACTACGACTATATGGGGATTTACGGCGGGGCAACAGCCCATCCCGCCAGCTGCGAACTGGTGGCTGAGCACGGGCACCAGCTGCAGTTTGTCAAGAAATTCCCCAAGGAGCTCAATCCGCTCATGTGGACCGAAATGATCACCGAGGTAGCCCGGAAGGGCGATTTCCCCGTGGACGCTATCCATCGGGCCTTCATGACCCAGATCAACATCAACCAGATTTGGGAGACTATGGATAATCTGAACCTGCCCCGGCAGACGGCACCCGCGATTATGTCGACCTACGGATATACCGGTTCTGCGGCCATTGGGATGGCCCTGGACATAGCCCACCGCAGCGGCGACCTGAAATCCGGCGATGTGCTGGTCTTCATGGGTTCCGGTGGCGGTCTGACCTTCGCCTGTAACGCATTTCGCTGGTAACTATGGAACAGGAAAGTTCACATATTGTGATGTTTGGTTGGATGCTGGTCACGCTCTATGCGGCCGGCATCCTCTTTTTTGTGATTCGGGGTGCGCGGCAGACCCGAAACATCGATGATTATGCCCTGGGCAGCATCCTGTTTTCGCCCTATGCCGTGGGACTGTCGCTGGCTGCATCCATCACCAGTGCGGCGACCTTCATTATCAATCCCGGATTCGTTGCGTTGTTCGGTATCAGCGGGGTATTATCGATGGCCCTGGCGCTCCCGCTGGCGGCGTTGCTATCGCTGGTTGTCCTCACCAAAGGCTTTCGCCGGCACGGAACCCGGGTCAAAGCCCTCAGCATGGCCCAGTGGATGGGCACCCGGTATCAGAGTCGTGGCTACAGCATCTTTTTCGCGGTACTGTCGCTGCTGCTGCTCACCTTCGTGGTCCTCATCGCCGTCGGGCTTACCAAGGTGCTATCCAGTACCCTGGACTTGCCCGAATTCTGGGCCCTCATCGGCGTCGTGGTGTTCATTTTCGGCTATATGATGTTCGGCGGGGCCAATTCCATGGTGTACACCAACACCATCCAGGCCCTGCTCATGCTCATCGTGGCCTTCATTTTGCTGGGATCGGGTTATGAGCATTTCAGCGAGGGGGTGCACGGATTTCTGGACAAACTCGCCGCGATTGATCCGAAGCTCATCCAGTCCACCAATACCGACAGTTTCCTGTTCCGCGACTACATCGAGATTTTTGTGGCGCAGTTCATCGTGGGGGTAGCCATCGTCTGTCAGCCGCACATTCTCACCAAGAGCCTGCTGCTGAAAAGTGACAAGGATGTGAACCGATACCTGATCACCGGTATTACGGTGCAGCTGATCTTCTTCCTGGTTGTTTTTGTAGGTTTGTACGCCCGACTGCGCTTTCCCGATCTGACCCTGGCCGGACAACCAATTCCCATGGACGGGATTGTGTCGGCCTATGTGGTCAACGAGTTCCCCGTCTTTGTGGCCTTGCTGGTGGTCATGGGCCTGATATCGGCCGGACTTTCCACCCTGGAAGGCCTGATACAGTCGCTCTCTACTTCCATTACCAACGATTTGATTCGTCCGCTGAGCGCCGGATTCATCCACCTGACCGATCAAAACCGATTTGTCATTAACCGCCTGGTCATCGTGGTTATGGCGGTTGTGACGATTGTTGTGAGTTGGGATCAACTGGTGAATCCGAAGCTCAGTGTGGGCATTTTCGCCCAGAACGGGGTGTATGCCTATTTTTCGGCGGCATTTATGCCCATTTTGATGGGGATGTTTCTCAAAAATGCTCCCAAGCAGGCTGCTATTGCGGCGTCGGTTACCGCGGTGGTGGTGCATTTCAGCATGTATTACGGGCAACTGGCGCTTCCGGGCACCCTCGCAACCGGTGAGAACCCGGGAGTGGCGGCGGCAACGGCCATTGTGGCCTCCGTTTTGGTCGGACTGGCGGTTTATGCGATTGCTCCGCGGGCTGTTCCGGCAGACGATGCGGATTTCGCCCCGGATGCGGACGGTACTTCCGCAGACGCCGCCATGAAGGCAACCGGACTTTCCGCTGATGCGGCCCCGGATGTCGCCGGTACTTCCGCTTTCAAAACCCCAAAGGCCACCGGACTTTCCACTGAGGCTACCCCGGATGCGGACGGAACCCGCGGTAATGCAACCCCGAATCAAGGACCAAGGAGGCATGATGGAACACGCTAACTGGATTCAGAAATGGTCGCACTACGCGCCGGACAGTATTATGCTCGAGGTAGACGGGGGCGACCGATGGTCGTACGCAAGGGCTTCCCGCCTCGTACACATTATAGCCGACTGCCTGCAGCAGCGCCACCACATCGGCCGGGGCGACCGGGTGGCCGTGCTTTCCCAGAACGTACCCGAATACATTTTTCTGTTCTACGCCCTGCAGGAGCTGGGCGCCATCATGGTGCCCCTCAACTTCCGCCTCGCCGCCCCTGAACTGGCCTATGTACTTGAAGACGCCGGTGCGAAGCTGCTCATCCACCAGCAGCAATACGAACAGACGGTAGCAGCGTTGGATACCTCATCGGGACCAGAAACAGCCATCTTCGAGGAGATGAAATCGCGCTGGTACCGCTGGGAAACGGAGTATCCGCTGGACGGGGAGCAGTGCAGTGAAGCAGCCGAAGCCGAGGCCGCAGCGCAGGCGGGTGGTGGTCGCACCAGGGAAACGGTCCTCCAGGGAGCAGCCGCGAAGACAACAGCGCACGCCGTTCCGGAATCAGCGGGTCTGTCATCAACCGATCCCTACGCAGACCGACCTTCAGAAGACCAAACCGGAGCAGCGGCACCCGCCGATACCCGCGATGTATGCATGATTCTATACACCTCGGGTACCACCGGTCGACCCAAAGGCGCGATGATCACCCGAACCATGCTGTTCTGGAATTCCATTAACACCGGCCTCCGCCTTAACCTCACCCAGCAGGATGTCACCCTGGTATTTGCCCCGTTTTTCCACACCGGTGGCTGGAATGTGCTCACCACGCCCTTCATCCATCGGGGAGCGCGGCTGGTCATGATTCCGAAATTCGATCCCGATCGGGTGCTGCAGCTTTGCGATGAACACGGGGTGAGCATCCTGTTCGGCGTTCCAACCATGATGGACATGATGTACCGGAGTCCGGCCTTTGCCGATGCCCGCCTCAACGAACTGCGCTATGCCGTGGTGGGGGGCGAACCCATGCCCCTGCCCCTGATCAAAGCCTGGCATGAAAAGGGCGTACCGGTGAGGCAAGGGTACGGCCTGACCGAGTTCGGTCCGAATGTGTTCTCCCTGAACGAGGAAGATGCGGTGCGAAAAATCGGCTCCATCGGATTCCCCAACTTCTACATTGATGCCCGTGTGGTAGACGATGAAGGTCGCGATGTACCCACCGGCGCGCGCGGTGAGCTGATTCTGCGCGGTCCGGTCTGCATGAAGGGCTACTGGAATAATCCTGAAGCCACGGCGGCGGCCATCAAAGACGGCTGGTTGTACACCGGCGACATCGTCATGCGTGACGGGGAGGGCTACTTCTACGTGGTTGACCGCAAGAAAGACATGTACATCAGCGGGGCCGAAAATGTGTATCCTGCCGAAATCGAGCATTTTCTCCGAACCCATGAAGCCGTTCAGGAGGTCGCCGTGATTGGCGTTCCCGACGAAAAGTGGGGGGAGTCGGGCATGGCTTTTGTAGTGCTTCGTCAGGGAGAGACCCTCCCGGCCGAAGACCTGCTGGCCTACTGCTCGGGCAAGCTCGCCAACTATAAAATTCCCAAACACATCCGCTTTCTCGACCAGCTGCCCAAGTCGGACAGCGGCAAAATTCTCAAACGACAACTGCGCGAGGGACTCTGACACGTCTGCGCGGGTCGCTCAGGCAACGTGACCCCGATTGCAGCCGGACCGGATTCCCGGACCCCTGAAATTCACAACAACTGACACTCAACCCAAACCAAACCAACACAGCCATGAAAAAAAACATGATAACCCTCGCCGCATTAGCTTTGATGCTGATCGGTTTCGGATGCTCCTCCAGCGACAACGATGACGACAATCAGGTAGAAGCCATTGTAGGCTCCTGGATTTCCCAGGGTGACGATGTAGCTCCCGGTCTGGCCGGTGCGCCCTTCAACACCGCCCGTATTGACGCCGAATTCAACGAAAACGGAACCTACGAGGTGATCTCCATCGATGAGAATGACGCTCAGGTGACCTTCCGCGGAACCTATGAACTCGGCGCTGAAACCGCCAGCGGTATCCGAAGTATCGTTTTATCGCAGAGCGAGCCCGTTGCCGTTACTTCCACCGGTATTTTCCAGGTTGAAGGAAACCGCATGACCTACGAAGTCATCCAGACCACCCCGGCAATTGAGAATTTCAATCCGCCCACCGTTGAAGGCGGTTTTGGAAGTACCACCTTCGGAACCACTCCACTGGGCCCGACATGGACACAGTATTTCAACCGAAATAACTGATTTACAGCGAGAACGCCTCCGGCAGACCACCCGGTCTGAGCGGAGGCCGCATCGCCCGCCTGCTCTGCATATCCATTCATCCGTTACGGCTGTCCCTATGAGACCACTGCTACTTACCCTCGCGCTGCTCCTACTCACCGCATCGCTGGCACCGGCACAATATGTGCACAACCCCTATGAGCCCCGGCTCAACGATCCCAAGCCGCCAGAACTTCAGTTTATCGGGTACTCGTTTACCCGAACCACGCTGACCAATATTATGCCGCTGAACGATGTGATCCAGGGCCAGGTCATCGGTCGGTTATTTGGAACCAACTCCACTCAGACGGTCGACCGTGCGGCGCTGTACACCGAGCAGCGTTTTGTGCCCATGTTCATCTACACCCCGGACATCCTGGACGGGTATGCCACGTTCCGGGGCCTGTTTAAAATCGATTACACCTACGGCGACCAGGCCTACGGGGTGGGCAATAACCGCGGAGGCGGACTCAGCGGGGGACAGGTCAACCTGCAGACCCTCATGGCCAACGTGGATTTACGTCCGCCCGGTCGAAATTACAACGTAGTGCTGGGCTTGCAGCGCATTTTCGACAATGCCCGCGACCCGAATGTAAACACCCTGGATCTGGCGCAGACCACCGGGTACAAACTCTCCTACTGGGGCACGCAAGGGGTAGGGGCCACGGTATTCTGGCGACCCATTGCCACCACGCATGTGCGCTTCGGGGCCTATCAGTTGTGGGAAAATATCATCGCCCGTGACGATGATGTATCCCTGTTCATGGCCGACCTGCTCACCCGTCCGGTCCCGAAACTGGAATGGGGCGTCAATCTGTGGTATCTGCGCGATACAGCCTCCAACCGGGGAGGGGTTTCGGTGCTGGGACAGGGGCTGACCAGTGCCCTGTCGGAATACAACGGTGCGGTCCGCATCCGCATACCGGGCAATTCGCAGGAATACAAGGCCGACATGTTCTGGCTGGGCAGTCACGCCAGCTGGAACCGGGACTTTGTGGAGGGACCATGGATGGCCGACGGGTATGTGATGGCCAACCTGGGCACCATCGCCCACAACGGCGGTGATCTGACCGGTCGGGTAGCGGATGTGGCCGGGGTTGCGGTCAACGCCTCGGTGCAGTACAAGTACGGCATGACCGCGCGCGACCGCATCTGGATGGAAGTGCTGCATACCACCGGGGATGGCGACGGGGTAGATGACGGCAACCTGAACTCCGTAATAACCGGAAATGTGTGGGGCTCGCCCGTCGGGATTTACAGCGCCCATAAAGCCTTTCTGCTGTTTCCGGATCCCCAGGTGGTCAGTCGGTATTACTCGGCCGTACACGATATCTCCAACATGGGACTGGGTGTGACCGGGCTGTTTTTGAATGCCCAGCGGGATATCATTCCCAACCGGTTCAGCGCCCGCATCGGAACCGCGGCGGCTCTGAGTACCTTTTCGCTTCCCGGAGGCGGCAATGTCATAGGCGGTGAAGTCAATGCCGAGGTCAAATACAATCTGAAAGTTTTCCTGACCCTCGGTCTGAGCGGAGGCTATGCCTTCACCGGCGACTTCTACGATGCGCCCAGGGCCACCTCGCCCGTGGCGGAAACCATCAATCCCATTAACCCATGGACCGTCTTTGTCAGCCTCAGCTGGCTGATGTTCTAATCCGGAGGTCATTGTATGAATTTTTCTCAACACCAAATGCCACACATCCCGTCGGCGCTCAACGGTACTTCACGAAATGTGAACATCTTGGGATTCCTCCTGCTGGCGATGATTATCACAGGTTGTTCGGGTGGATTCCGCTATCTGGATGCTCCCGTTCTGGAGTTTCAGGATATTGATTACGGCTTTGAAACCCGCATGTCTGCCGGCGATCCGGGCATCGCCTACATCGATGAAGGTACCGGCGAACAAACCCTCATTCTGGTGCATGGTCTGGCGTCCAACGCCGGATTCTGGCGCTATGTAATTGACGATCTGGCCCGTGAATACCGTGTTATTGCCGTAGATCTGCCCGGTTACGGGAAGTCGGCCAAGGGCGATTACCCCTATGGCATGCGCTGGTATGCCGACCAGCTCATCACGCTGATGGATGAACTGGACCTGCAAGACGCCGTGCTTGCCGGTCATTCCATGGGTGGACAAATTGCCATGCACGCCGCGCTCAGGCACCCTGACCGGGTGGAAGCCCTCGTGCTGGCTGCGCCTGCCGGTATTGAGCCTTTTGACCGCGGTGCGGGCGACTGGCTGCGCAGTGTAATTACCATGCAGGGGGTGATGAATACCCCCGAAGATGCGATCCGACGGAATTTGTCCGGCAATTTTTATCGCTTTAACGATACCTGGGAGTGGATGGTCGAGGAGCGGACCCGTATGGCCAAAGCCCGGGATATGCATGAGTTTGCCTATGCCGTGGACCGCAGTGTGGACGCCATGCTGGATGAGCCCACTACCCCGCTGCTGGGCGAAATCCGCGTTCCCGCCCTCATCGTGTATGGTAAATACGACGGACTCATTCCCAATCCGTACCTGAATCCGGGTCGACCGGCGGAGGTGTTTCAGTCGGGGCATCAGGCTATCCGCGGCAGTACGCTGGTTGAGATTGACCAGGCCGGGCACATGCTCCACATCGAGCAACCCGATGATTTTACCGGCGCGGTGCTGCGGTATCTGCAGGGACTGAACCTGCGCTGATGCAATCTGCAGTGCAGCGCGGCTGCCGGTTGGGCCAGGCTGTCGTACAACCCGGGAAGTAACCGGCTTTGGGTATGTTCCGCTCATTATGATACTCCGGTTTGGAACCCTGGTACGGGCGGTTCAGGCACCGCTGATTCCCGGTGAGAAACTATCCCGAATCTTGCTATTTTCTGAATACACATCCAGTTACCCTCGCCGGAACTTCCTATGGAATCGATCAGTGCTTTTGAAATTATCAAGGTTGGTGTAGGCCCGTCCAGTTCGCATACGATGGGACCCTGGAGTGCGGCAGGTCGGTTCACCGAACGGCTGCGTCGGGATGAGCAGCTGCCGCGCGTTCAGGCCATGCAGGTATGGCTTTACGGTTCACTGGCCAAGACCGGCCACGGCCACGGGACCGATGTGGCGGTGCTGATGGGGCTTTCCGGACTGGACTTCACCCGCATCGATACCGAAACCATACCGGAACGGGTGGAAGCCGTTAAAAACGAAGGATTGCTCTTACTGGGGGGTGAACACACCATCGCCTTCGACTACCACACGCAGCTGGTATTCGAGTTTGGGATGACGCTGGATTTCCATCCCAACGGCATGCGGTTTCAGGCGAGGCTGGACGATGGCGAGCTGGTGGAGGAAACCTACTTTTCCATCGGGGGCGGATTTGTTGTCAAGGAAGGACAGAGCGCCGATGAAATCCGCAACGATTCCAAAATTACACCCTACCCCTGTCATTCCGCCAGGGATATCATCGCCAACTGTAAAAAGCTCAATTTGCGGGTTTCAGAGCTGGTTTTTCTTAACGAACAGACCTGGCGCAGTCCCGCTGAAATCCGTTCCCACGCCCTGCATATCTGGCAGGAAATCAAGCAGTGTATTTTCCGGGGAGTGCGTCGCAAGGGGATTCTTCCCGGAAGCCTGAATGTGCGCCGACGTGCCTACGAGCTGAGCAAAAAACAGCTGGGTGGTCGAAAGTTTGAGGATGTTGATGCCTGGATTGAAGCCATCCGTCAGGGTCCGCAGGACTTCCGTACCGTCAACAAGTGGGTGAGTATCTTCGCCCTGGCCGTCAACGAAGAGAATGCCTCCTTCGGACGAATCGTAACTGCTCCGACGAACGGTGCCTCTGGTGTGATACCGGCCGTGCTCATGTACGCCTGGTGTTTCATTCCGCATACCGATGAGGATTCCGTGGTCGACTTCCTGCTCACCGCCGGGGAAATAGGTACGCTGTACAAAAAAGGCGCCACCATATCGGCCGCCATGGGCGGTTGCCAGGCAGAAATTGGCGTGAGTTCATCTATGGCTGCCGCGGCGCTTACTGAAATCCTGGGCGGGACCAAAGAACAGGTGATGCAGGCGGCGGAAATTGCCATGGAGCACCATCTGGGCATGACCTGCGATCCCATCGGCGGACTGGTGCAGATACCCTGTATCGAACGTAATTCGATGGGGGCGATGAAAGCCATTACCGCGTGCAATATCGCCCTGGACGAGGACCCCTCCGGAGCGCGGGTTTCCCTGGACGATGTGATCCGAACCATGTGGGAAACGGCGCGGGACATGAATACCAAGTACAAGGAAACCTCCGAAGGAGGTCTTGCGGTTATTCCTGTGAACGTGATTGAGTGTTAAATACATCGACTTATTTTGCCTGGAAACATCGTACATTCGATAGTGTAATTTTAACCCCACGAAATCTGTCCGGTCATCATGTCAGTTACCCTGGAACAAGCAGGGATTTCCTCTGAAATCGTACAAACGCGCCGACTGAAAACGCACTTTTTGTCTGCAGGTCCTGCTGATGGCATACCCATGCTGCTGGTCCACGGCAACACAAGCAGTTCGGTTTTCTGGGCGCCGTTGATGACGCGCCTCGCCCGTCACTTTCGCGTAATTGCGCCGGATTTGAGTGGCTTCGGCATGAGCGATGCCCGCCCGTTGAATGCATCTGCGGCCGTACAGCAATGGGCCGATGATCTTATGAGCCTGGCCGACCATCTCATGCTGAGCAATGTCACGGTAATAACCCATTCTATGGGCGGAATTATCGGCTGGGACCTGCTCACCCGCTATGCCGACCGGCTGGACTGGCTCATTCAGATTGCACCGGGCTCGCCCTTTGGCTTTGGGGGTACCCGCGATGATGCCGGAACCCCATGTTTTCCCGATTTTGCCGGTTCCGGCGCCGGGCTGGCCAATCGTGAGCTGATGAAAGCCTTGCAGGCCGGCTGTCGTGATTTGCGTTTCGGGCCTGCCTCGCCCCGGCATCTGCTCAGGGAGGTTATTCTGAAATCCGGAACCCGGACGCCCTGGGAAGATTTGCTGGTTGAAGGCATGTTGCAGACCCGTCTGGGGCGCGACTACTGGCCCGGTGATGCGGCCCCTTCGGCCAACTGGCCGGGATTTGCCCCCGGAACGACCGGCGTGCTGAATGCTTTGTCGCCAGTCTCACTGCGCCATCTGAACCCGGCAGAACCCGGGCACCCGATGAACAAACCCAAAGTCAGCTGGATTTACGGATCAGACGATGTGCTGGTATCGGATTCCTCGCGGGCCGACATCGCCTTTTATGGTCGGGCCGGACAGGTACCCGGATGGCCGGGTGAGGAGGTGTTCCCCCTGCAACCCATGATCGGACAAATCCGGGCTTACCTGCAACGATATAAAACCGCCGGGGGTTGTTTCAGTGAACATTGTATGGAGGATGTCGGGCATTCTCCGCATATAGAGCAACCGGACGAAGTACTCCGAATTATCTTGCAGGAAGGCATTTAAATGAACGCTGAATCAGACAAAAAGAAGAATAAGACCATGACCGTACTCATCACGGGCGGCGGATCGGGTATTGGTCGGGCTTCGGCGCTGCGATTTGCCGCTGCCGGCGCGGTGCGCATTGTTATCACGGGCAGGAGGGAGTCTATGCTTGAGGAAACCGCCGGACTGATTGCCGCCACCTACCCGGATTGCCGGGTTGAATCCATTCCCGGCGATCTTACCGACGCGGCATTTCGTGAGACGCTGGCCTCCCGGGTACGCTCGCTCGGAGCGCTGGATGTGCTGGTGAACAACGCCGGGGTGTACACCACCGAAACCTTTGAGCAGGTCACCGGGTCCTCCTACCGTGAGGTGATGCAGACGAATGTAGAGGCGGTGTTCTTTCTGACGCGCTCCCTGCTGGATGTCCTGGAAAACAGCGCTGCTCCGGTCATTATCAACATCGGCAGTACCTTGAGTTTACGACCTATTCCGCAGGGATCGACCTACAATATAGCCAAGGCCGCCATCGACCATCTCACGCGTTCCCTGGCCCTGGAGCTGGGTCCGCGTGGAATCCGGGTTAACTGCGTGTCGCCGGGCATCACCGAGACCGATATGTATCGCGGAAGGTATAAAAGCGATGCGGAATATCACGAGGCCATCCGGGAGGCTTCCGGCTGGCATCCGCTGGGCCGGGTCGGCAAGCCCGAAGACATCGCCGAGGCGGTATGGTTTCTGGCCAGTCCGGCTGCGTCATGGATAACCGGGGTGGTGCTGCCGGTTGACGGCGGACTTTTATGCAGTTGACCCGCCTGAAATTCGAACGATTGTGATTTTTATTTAGCATGCGCATTATCAACATTATGGCCGCGTCGGTTGACGGATATGTGGCCGTGCATCCGGATCAGACCGATGCCGAACGCCACATGCAGGGTTTTTCCAACGAAACCGACTGGCAGAATTTGCTTCGTCACATCCGCAGCGCCGATGCGGTCATTCTGGGGGCCAGTACCCTGAAAGCCGGCGGAGGTGTGATTGAACAGGCCCGGGAAGACGGTACGTACCCGATTTGGGTAGCTTTGACCAATAAGGGTATACCGCCCGACCATATATTCTGGAAGCAGTCGTACGCCGAGCGTTGGCTGGTTTCATCCGGTGAGCTTGAGTTTCCTGACGACTCCCGCGCCGAACGGGTTCGGAATATTGTTTATAACGAGCAGGCCAATGTACACGCTCCGGTACTGGCCACGGTTAACGCGCTGCGCGATGCAGGATGCAGACGGGTGCTGCTGCTGGGCGGGGGCGGAATCAATCGCATGTTTTATGATGCCGGGGTGGTTGATGAGCTCATTCTTACTGTGTGCCCGGTGCTGGTGGCCCGACCCGACGCGGTTCCCCTCGTACAGACCGGACTGACCGACCTGGTTCATTTTCGACTGCACCACGTATGCTCAGACAAAGACCTGGTCTTTATTCACTACAAAGTGATTTGATGGGCGCACCGGTTCTCCACGGCGCCGGCAGGCCCAAATCAGGAAACATCGCCCCCGGATACCGGCTTCGGGGTAACCTCGCTGCCCCGGTACACCTGTCCCGGATTGTCTGACCCGGGCAGCGGGTATTTTAACCGGTCGTGAACCCGGCGGGCCTCATCGGGGTTTCGTAGCTTAGGATTCAATAAAAATCAACCAACCTGCCTCATGCAACCCACCCTTCAGAACGTCAAAGCCGAATTCAAGGAATTTGAAGTCAAGTATTTGCTGGATGACCACTTTGATGCCGAACATTTTTTCACAACCCTCCGGGCCCTGGGCTCGCCGGTAGAAAAACATCTGGACGTTACCGATACCTACTTCACCTTCGCTGAACGTCCCGACTTTATTTATCGCCACCGACACGATGCTGAAATTCAGCAACTCACCGTGAAGTCGTACGGCGGCGATACCCGTAACCGCGTTGAAGTCAACCTCGCCCTTGAAAATCCGGCCTCCCAAAAGGAAGCGATCCGCACGTTTTTGCGCAGTTTTGGTGAGCCCGGGGAATTCGGCATACACAAACGGGTAGATATTTTCGACTTTCCCGACTGCGAAATTGTTCATTATCTGGCCAGGTCCGGCTCCAGAACAGCACGTTGTGTTGAGTTTGAAGCGGTAGGCGTGGATACCTGGGAGCAGGCACAAGCTGTGATTGAATGCTACGCCCGGGCTACCGGATTCGACCGGAAAGCACGCTGTGAAATCGCCCTGTTTGATCTGCTGCATGGGTAAATGCGCCTGGTTGAGTCCTGCGCAACAGGCCACGATGCTGTTCAGTTAACCCGGGCCTTTCCGGTGGTTCTGGTCCTCACCTAACCCGGTTTACACTTCCTGAAAACGTAGCTCCTCGTTACATATCCATCCTCTGTCATGAACTTTTCCGCCGAAAAATTTGATATCATCTCCATCCATGGCATGTCGGTTCCATGCTTCATCGGTATCCATCGCCACGAACGCCACGAGCGACAAACCTTGCTGGTGGATGTGGATTTGTATCTGAAAACAGCGCAGGCCGGCGATGATGCGAGTCTGGTTCGGAGTGTAGATTACTCACGGGTGTATGGGGAAATCCGGTTTCTGCTGGAAGCCTGCCATTTTCGCCTGCTTGAAACCGCGGCGCAGGCGCTGTGTGCCTATTTACTGGCAGACCCGCCGGCCGACCGGGAGCAGGCACGGGTTGAAGCGGTCCGTCTGCAGCTGCGTAAACCCTCGGCGCTCAAAAGTGAAGCCATTCCCGGGCTGACTGTGCTGCGAACGCGCGATGATATCCGTATCGGTCTGGAGGTCAATGGCTTCGGCAAGGTCGACCTCGTGCATGAAAGCACCGACTGCGGCGTGTACCGACTGCGTATTCCCGCCGGGGGGCATATTCCGGCTCACTACCATGAGCAGATGGCTGAGGCCGAGATGGCGCTGAGCGACGGACTGCTGCTGCAGGGAAAGCCGCTTGCTGCTGGACTTGCGCATTTCTGGCCGCACAGCTTTGTGCACCGCTACGATAATCCTACCGACACGGAACGAACCATTCTGTGCGTAAATCGTCCTGCCTTTATTCCTTCCGATGAAATCCCGGCACCTGAAGCACCGCTTACAGAGCCACCGGCCCATCTCAAAATCCGTTTTTTTTAAGCACAGCGTGCAGGCCCGGCAGGGCATAATTTTACCGGCTGCTGGTCGCTTATTCGCGGCAGTATCCCTCGGATTTCCTATATTCCACAGGTAGTCTCGCAACCGGCTTAGGGTCAGAGATGCCAGACTGACGTTTTTCGGAAAAACCATTAACCCAATCCCAGATCCATGCTATTTGACCGATTATACCGTGCCGCACTGGCACTGACGGTGGTCTTTGTCTTTATGCTGGCATCCTCGCTGAGCGCCCAGAACGGGCTCACGCCGCTGGACATCGCCAAAATTCAGAATGTAAGTGTGACCGCCATCTCACCAGACGGACAAACCATCGCCTACACCCTGGTGGTACCGGCAGATCCCCTCGTGGAAAACCGCCGTTCGTCCGTACACCTGTATGCCTACGATGTAGCCACAGGGCAGTCCACCCCCCTGGTTACCGACGGTAACGTGGGCGGAGTGCAGTTCCGCCCGGGCCATGCAACCATCAGTTTCACAGCCCGCCGTGATGGCGACAATGCCACCGCTCTGTATGAAGTCCCTGTAACCGGAGGCGATCCGGTGCGCCTGCACAGCCACGAAACATCCATGCGTGGATACAGCTGGGCGGCCGATGGAAACCACATCCTGTACATGGCCAATGAAGTGCTGGATCTGCCCGAATCGGAGCTGCCCTATCAGCCCATTCTGTTTGAAGAGAATATTCCCAATGCGAAAGCCTTCATCCAGAATGTAGCCCGTGAAGGGCATGAGCCCCACATGATCGACCTGCCCGGCAGCGTGTATATTGCGCAATTCAGTCCGGATCGCAGTAAAATTGCCCTGGCCATCGCACCGACCCCCAATGTTGACGATGAAATCATGTTCAAGCAGCTTCATATTGTGGATTATCGCACGCGTGCGTTACTCAACACCATCGACAACGAGGGCAAAATCTCCGAGATCCACTGGTCGCCCGATGGAACGCAGATTGCCTACCGTGGCGGACATGACATCCACGACCCCATCGACGGTCGTATTATGGTGGTCAGTGCCGAAGGCGGAACACCCGTGAACATCCTGCCTGAATTCCTCGGCAAATTCGAGCAGCTGCGCTGGAGTGACGAAAACACCATTCACTTCCTGGCCTCACAGGGTGTGAAAACCATATTCGGTTCGGTAGCGCCCAACGGTGCGAATTTCAACCGTATCATCGACCGGCCGAATGCGCACCTGACCCGATTCACCGTGGCCGACAACGGTACCATTGCCTTTACCGGCAGTACCAATCAGCATCCGGCTGAGGTGTTTGTGTACAGTGACGGGTTCCTCACGCGCGGCACCAATTCCAATCCCTGGCTGGAAGAAAAAGATCTGGGTCGGGTTGAGGTGGTAACCTACACCGCCCGCGACGGTGAATTTGATATCGAAGGGATGCTGTATTATCCGCAGGATTATCAGGAAGGGCAAACCTATCCGCTGATTACGGTAGTTCATGGCGGTCCGGAAGCGCACTACAGCGACGGCTGGCTGACCGGCTACTCCACACCGGGTCATTTCGGTTCGGCTGAGGGCTACTTCGTCTTTTATCCGAACTACCGTGGCAGTACCGGTCGGGGTATAGAATTCATTTATTCCAGCCAGGCTGATCTTTCCGGTAAGGAGTTTGACGATGTGGTTGACGGGGTTGATTACCTCATTGAGCGCGGACTGGTGGATGCCGACCGTGTTGGGGTCACCGGGGGCTCGTACGGAGGTTATGCTACCGCCTGGATGAGTACCTATTATTCGGAGCGTTTTGCTGCCGGTGTCATGTTTGTAGGGATCAGTAACAACATCTCCAAGTGGGGTACTTCCGACATCCCCGAAGAGCTGTATCTGGTTCACTCGCGCAAACGCCTGTGGGACGACTGGATGGACAAACTGGAGCGATCGCCGATTTACTATGTTGACCGCGCTCAGACTCCGCTGCTGATTATGCACGGTGCCGAAGATACCCGCGTGCACCCTGCGCAGTCGCTGGAGCTTTTCCGTCATATTAAAGTCCGCAAGCCGGAAGTGCCGCTGCAGCTGGTGCTGTATCCGGGTGAGGGTCATGGAAATGCCAATTCCACGGCTCGTTATGACTACACCCTGCGCATGATCAACTGGTTCAATACCCATCTGAAATAGTCGTTGCCAGTACCGTAGTCAGGCGGGTTTCACGCCTGAAAGTGTCATATAAAAGCCCCGATGGTTACGCTGTCGGGGCTTTTTTTGTAAGGTGGAAGGGCCTGGCAGGGCCGACCAGGGCAAGGCATTTCGGGGCAGGGTAGGGCTGCAAGGTATGGCCTGGCAGGGCTGACCAGGGCAAGGTATTTCGGGGCAGGTCAGCGCTGAAAGGTATGGCATGGCAGGGGGCCGACCAGGGTAAGGCATTTCGGGGCAGGGTAGGGCTGCAAGGTATGGCCTGGCAGGGCTGCACGACCGGTGCGCACGAGCATGACGCAGAACCGGTCCCGGCCCGCTCAAGGCAGCCGGCGGGGAAAACCGTAACTCAGACCTCGTCGAGCGACTGGCGGTCGGGGTCCTGCTGCGATTTCCACTTCCGAACGGTCATGCCGGTCGTTTTTTTGAACTGGTTAGACAGATGCTGCACACTGGAATACCCCAATTTCCAGGCAATTTCGCTGAGGGTGAGCTCCTCGTAGGTCAGCCATTCCTTAACCTTTTCAATTTTCAGGCGGATGTAATACTGCTCGATG
The DNA here is from genome assembly GCA_001314545.1 of Bacteroidetes bacterium HLUCCA01. GTDB lineage: Bacteria > Bacteroidota > Rhodothermia > Balneolales > HLUCCA01 > HLUCCA01. Next base: position 894,942 of record LIHN01000001.1, on the reverse strand, counting down.
GTGTCGTCGGTTACCTCCGAAAAAGTACGACTCAGGGTCTGATACCCGGTTTCAAGGGCGTCCGACAAGAACACCGATAGCTTGTGTGGCTGCTTGCCACCGTCCAGGGTGTCGATATATGCCAGCACAGCGGCTTTGATCTGCGCTACCAGCTGCTCCTCCCGACTGTAGATGAGGTCGAAACCCAAGTCGCGCAGCTGCCATTGAATGCGGGGCATATTGATTTCATGAGCCTCCTGCTGCACTACGGCCTTGCCCAGACTAACCTCCGAGACGGTATAGCCCTCCTCGAGCAGGAGTCGACGCGCGGTGGCAATGCACCGGTCGCATACCATATTTTTGATGTGGAGGGTTGTCATGCGTGTGTTCCGGCATTTGCTGTTTCTGAAGAAGGGCTCATGCTTGCAATATAGGGTTTGTGCGGGAAAATCGCGCATACGATGGGGAGTCGCCGGCCACCCGCGGCGTAATTAACGAAATTCTGTACAAGTTTGAAGTCAGGCTATAACGCATTTCGGTTCCGTATTTGGCATATTAAACAAGAAAATATTCATAACGATACCATCCATGAGCAATCCAACGACCCAATCCAACGAAATTCAGTTATCCGTCCGGGGTATGACCTGTGCCTCCTGTGTTGCCCACGTTGAAAAGGCCATGCAGGGCGTGGACGGCGTGCGACAGGCCGAAGTCAACCTCGCCACAGAAGAAGCCCGTGTTCAGGTGGAAGGAGCATCGGCGGCAGCCCTGATCCGTGCCATTGAAAAAGCCGGCTACGAGGCGACTGAACTGGCGGGCGATGAGGACGAAACAGACGGTGAAGATCCGGCTGCGTTATCCGATACCGGGGCCGATCCCATGAAAGCCCATGCCGATACCATGCAGAAACTCGGCTGGGGCGATGCGCTTTCCAACGCCTCCTTCCGTACCAAGTTTCTGGTGGCGCTGCCTCTGGCTGCGCTGGTCATGGTGCTGGAGATGGGACCGATGATCACCGGGGGCGCCTGGATGGAGTGGACACAGCAAAACCTGTTTACCGTCAACATGGTCAAGCTCGGGCTTACCGCCGTGGTTTTGTTCTACGCCGGATCATCCTTCTTTACCCGCGCGCTGGGCGCAGCCCGCCACGGCCGGGCCGATATGAATACCCTGGTAGCCGTAGGTACCGGGTCGGCCTTTCTGTTCAGCACCTGGGCGGCACTTTTTGGATCCGATGAGGGCCTGGTTTCCCCGGCGGATGTGTACTTCGATACGGCCGCTGTCATTGTAGCCCTGATTTTACTGGGGCGCTGGATGGAGGAGCGCGCCAAAGACCAGACCCGCGACACCCTGCGCGGACTGCTGGAACTGGCACCCAAAACGGCCCACCTTCGTGACGGAGATGACGTGCGCACGATTCCGCTTAAAGAGGTAAAGAAAGGGGATTTGCTGGTAGTCAAAGCCTATGAGTCGGTTCCGGTTGACGGCGTGATCACCGAGGGTACGACCTCCGTCGATGAGGCCATGATGACCGGTGAGCCCGTACCGGTGGATAAGTCGGCCGGCGATGCGGTGACCGGCGGTACCCGAAATACCTCGCAGACGTTCACCATGAAAGCGACCAAAGTAGGCAAGGAAACGGCCCTGGCTGCTATTATTGAAGCGGTGAAAAAAGCGCAGGGCTCCAAAGCGCCCATCCAGCGGCTGGTCGACCGTGTGGCGGGGGTGTTTGTTCCGGTCGTTATTTTGGTTGCCCTGATTACCGCCGGTTTATGGTTTGTGTACGGAACCCCGGAACAGGCCCTGGTGAACATGGTTGCCGTGCTGGTCATTGCCTGCCCTTGTGCGCTGGGACTGGCCACACCCACCGGTATCATGGTCGGGAGCGGTCGTGCAGCGGAAAAGGGGATCCTGATCAAAGACGCGGTGACCCTGGAGCAGGCCCGGTCGGTCAAAACCATCCTCTTCGATAAAACGGGTACGCTGACTACCGGAGCCATGCGTTTGGCAGAAGTGATTCTTGCCGGTGACGGTGTTTCAGGACCATCGCCTGCAGCTGGCGACGGGGAGAAGGCCAATCAGGCTCCCCCGAAAGCGGTTACCCGCGAGGACGTCCTGCGCCTGGCTGCATCCGTAGAGCAGGGGTCCGACCACCCCATCGCCAAAAGTATCCTCAAGGCCGCCCGCGACGAGGGCGTAACTCCCGAGTACGGCATGTCTATCGGCACCCGGGCCGGGGTGGGCATCAGCGGACTGGTAGGAAGCCAGACGGTGGAAATCGGTTCGGTCCGTTTACTTTCCGAAGAGCAGACCGAAACCTGGTCTGAGCAGATTGCCGCCCAGCAGCAGGAGGGTCGTACCGTATTGGTTATGCTATGCGACCGGAAACTCACCGCCCTGCTGGCACTGGAAGATGAACTCCGCGAGGAGTCGGCCGCGGTGGTGAAGGCCTTGCAGCAGGAGGGAATCCGGGTGGTCATGCTCACCGGCGACCAGCAGCGAACCGCCCTGGCCGTAGCCCGTAAATTGGGCATAACCGATGTGGAAGCCGGCGTAAGCCCGACCGGAAAATCGGATATTGTGGCGAAATATCAGCAGTATGGCGATGTGGCCATGGTTGGAGACGGAATCAACGACGCTGCCGCACTCACCCGTGCCGACCTGGGTATTGCCATGTCCGGAGGCTCTGATCTGGCCGTTTCCTCCTCTGACATTACCATCGTGGGCGACGACCTGCACAACGTGGCCGAAAGCATCCGGCTGAGTAAAAACGTACTTCGTGTAATCCGGCAGAATCTGTTCTGGGCGTTCCTGTACAACACCCTGGGTATTCCCCTCGCTGCATTGGGATTTCTTAATCCTATGGTGGCCGGTGCAGCCATGGCACTCAGCTCAGTTAGTGTGGTCACCAACAGTTTACGCATCAAACGATTCTGAAAAGCGATACCTCAAAGAAGTAAAATTAAAAATAGTTAATAAATTCTGACGAGACCTCTTGACACAGCGGCGTTAAATACTTAGTTTCCCACAACTTGTCCACATGTCTGTAGGGAAAGGCGGCCATCTTGCTCAGGCAAATGTACGCCAGCGTATGTATGTAGGTTTGAGTATGAAGCCCCGCTGCGACCGGTAAAACAAACCGGCAGACGGTTACGAATGATGACATGTGTACAGTCCTGTTTTCCCCGATATGTTGTCTTCCAACCCTGTAGGTCTCTGTCATGCAAACATCGAAAACGACGGTTCTGAAATTCGCACTGCTCCTTGCGGTTATCATTGTGATGATGACCGCATAATTCCGGCAACAACGGAACGGGCAGTTACCGGATTTTGATTATCTTAGCTGCTATGATTCCAAACCGGCTACATAATATCACACGACTTGCGGCAGTACTGCTGTTGTTGCTGCCTTCCGTGTCAGCCTTTGCCTCCTGCGGAGGTGCCGGTTGGTTCTGTCCGATGTCGGCCGGTTCCGGGCAAAGCTGCTGCAGCTCCGGTACCAGCGACCTGCCGGTCCCGACGGATGCCGATGCGGACAAGCAAAGCCACTGTTCCGGTTGCCACGACGGCACAGATTCCCGTGATAACGCACAGCATAGCCTCCTTCCAGCAGCTTCCGCAGCTGCGCATACCTGCTCCGGTCACCAGCTGCCTGCCTCCGATCCGCAAGCTGCCGGATGCGATTCCTGTGACGGATGTCAGGTTCAATCTGCCCCGGAAGCCCTCGCAACGCAAGGTATGGTTGTACCGGCCCCGACACCGGAAACGCTTTTTGTCCATCTGACGGAAATCCTGGAAGAGTCGCACCCGGCCACCACGCCTGTAACCCGCATTCTGCATCATCAAGCCCTGCAGCAGCCCCCGCAAACGTTATTCGTGCTGCATCAATCGTTCCTGAATTAAGCCCACCTCCCCAGGAACCCACCGGACCCGAATACACAAAGCGCCGCTACCTGCTGTGCTTCCCTATCAGTCGACCGGTTCCGCAATAATCTCCGGCCTTGCAGTGCGAGGCTGACCAGAGCCCTGTATACCCGTTTTCCGGCTTGCCTCCGGCCCGGCCCTGCGCTCGAGGCCCGATGCCCGAAACCGGTGGCCCGGGGTGCCCCCCTGATAACCGTTCCACTATTTCCGCAAGGAAATCCATCCCGAATACATCGTGTTACTATCCCTGATTCGATTCTTCCTCGACAATAAACTCATCGCCGTGCTCCTGCTGGTTGTGCTCACCGTCTGGGGACTGGTCACCGTGCCGTTTAACTGGAACCTGCCTTTACCCTCCAGTCCGGTGGCGGTGGATGCCATTCCGGATATCGGAGAAAATCAGCAAATCGTGTTCACCCCCTGGGCCGGCCGCTCCCCGCAGGACATTGACGACCAGATAACCTATCCCTTGTCGACGGCCCTCATGGGCATACCCGGTGTACGCACCATCCGCAGTACCTCCATGTTCGGGTTCTCCAGTATCTATGTCATTTTCGAGGAGGATGTCGAGTTTTACTGGAGTCGCTCGCGTATTCTTGAAAAGCTGAATTCCCTGCCTGCCGGACTCCTGCCGGAAGGGGTGCAACCCGCCCTGGGTCCGGATGCCACGGCTTTGGGACAAATCTACTGGTACACCCTGGAAGGTCGCGATCCGCAGGGAAACCCTGTCGGCGGATGGGATCCCCATGAACTGCGCTCGATTCAGGATTTCCTGGTTAAGTATGCCCTCTCAGCCGCCGGGGGGGTAGCCGAGGTTGCCAGCATCGGGGGGTATGTTCAGGAATATCAGATTGACGTTGACCCTGACGCCCTGCAGCGCTATGGTATCGGACTGGAGGACGTGGTGCGGGCCGTGCGCGAAAGCAATCTGGATGTAGGCGCCCGAACCATCGAGATGAACCGGGTAGAGTACATTGTCCGCGGACTGGGACTGGTGGAATCGATTGAAGATCTGCAGGAGGCCGTCATCGATGTGCGACGGAATACCCCGGTGCGGGTAGGCGATGTGGCCATGGTTCAGCTGGGACCGGCGCAGCGGCGCGGTATGCTTGACAAGACCGGGGCCGAAGCCGTGGGCGGAGTGGTGGTAGCCCGGTACGGATCCAATCCCATGCAGGTCATCGAAAATCTGAAGGCCAAAATTGATGAAATCGCCCCGGGGCTGCCGGTCAAAACCCTGGCCGACGGAACGGAGTCGCGTGTGACCATCGTCCCGTTTTATGATCGCTCCACCCTCATCCGCGAGACCCTGGGTACCTTGCAGGAAGCGCTCACCCTGCAGATCCTCATCACCATCATTGTGATCATTGCCATGGTCATGCACCTGCGCGCATCCATGCTCATCTCGGCCATGCTGCCCGCGGCGGTGCTCATGGTGTTCATCGCGATGCGGTATGCCGGCGTGGACGCCAATATTGTGGCGCTCTCCGGCATTGCCATTGCCATCGGGACGATGGTGGACATGGGTATCATCCTCACGGAAAACATCCTGCGGCACTTCCGGGAATCCGGGTCCGGCGAGTCGGCCCGTGAGGTGGTCTTCCGGGCAACCCGGGAGGTCAGTGGCGCCATCCTCACCGCCGGCAGCACCACCATCATCAGCTTTCTGCCCGTCTTTTTCATGGAGGCGGCTGAGGGGAAACTCTTCCGACCTCTGGCCTTTACCAAAACCTTTGCGCTGGTTGCGGCTATCCTGGTAACCCTGCTGCTGCTGCCCCCGCTGGCTCACTGGCTGTTTACACGAAAGCTCTCGATGGACTGGGCGAGGCGGGTCTGGAACGGGTTTCTGCTGGTAGCGGCCGTTCTTGCAGGAAGTTACGTCAGTGGTGTGGCTGCAGTGGTCCTGGCCATCATCGGCCTTACGGGACTGTACCGGTCCCTGCCCGGGTTGAAATCGGCAATGCCCTGGTTTACCGAAGTCCGGCTCGTGCGATTTCAGAATCTGGCTGTGGTGCTGGCCGTGGCCTGGCTGCTGGGAAGCTACTGGCTGCCCTTAGGGCCCGGAAGTTCACAATTTGTGAACTTTTTATTCGTGCTGCTGCTGTTGGGCGCGGTATTGGGACTGTTTCGTGTTTTCATCTATCTGTACCCCCGCATGCTGGGCTGGTGTCTGCGCCACAAGGCGGCTTTTTTGTCGATACCGGCACTCCTCCTCCTGTTCGGTGCCTTGTCCTGGCAGGGCTTTGAGCGGTCCGGGGGCGGACTCCTGGCCCGAGGTTTCGACCAGCTTGGGGTGAACATCCGCACAACATCCGTATTCAGCACCCTGTATCACACCTTTCCCGGTCTGGGCAAGGAATTCATGCCGGCGCTCGATGAGGGATCGTTTTTGCTCATGCCCACCACCATGCCCCATGCCGGCACCGAAGAAATCATCGATCAGCTGCGCACGATGGATATGCGCGTTGCATCCATCCCGGAGGTAGAAACAGTGGTCGGTAAAATCGGGCGGGTTGAAAGCGCCCTGGATCCCGCGCCGCTGAGCATGTTCGAAAATGTAATCCTGTACAAGCCGGAATACATCACCGATGCCGACGGGAACCGGCTTCGTTTCCGTGTAAGTCGCGACGGCACCTTCCGGCGGGACGAAAACGGGGAGCTGATTCCCGACCCGCGTGGTCGCTATTTCCGGCAGTGGCGCGATGAAATCCGCACGCCTGATGATATCTGGCAGGAGATTGCCGAGGCAGCCCTCATACCCGGCGTTACCTCAGCGCCCAAACTCCAGCCCATCGAGACGCGACTGGTTATGCTGCAGACCGGCATGCGCGCGCCCATGGGCGTAAAAGTCAGCGGACCCGATCTGCAGACCATACAATCGTTTGCCCTGCAGGTGGAAGAGGTGCTGAAAACCGTACCCGGGGTGAAATCCCAGGCCGTTTTTGCCGATCGAACCGTGGGTAAACCCTATCTGGAAGTCCGATGGAACCGTTCGGAGCTGGCCCGGTACGGCATTTCCATCACCCGTGCACAGCAGACCCTGCAGGCCGCCGTTGGCGGAGAAACGGTAACCACCACCGTTGAAGGTCGCGAGCGGTATCCGGTGCGGGTCCGCTACGCCCGGGAGCTACGCGACAATCCGGAAGCGCTGCAGGCTGTGCTGGTCCGTGCATCCGGCGGAGCGCAGATCCCCCTCGGACAACTCGCTGAAATCCACTACGTGCAGGGACCTATGGAAATTCGCAGTGAAGATACCTTCCTGGTGAGTTACGTGCTGTTCGACCGCCAGGATGATGTTGCTGAACTCACCGCGGTAAACAACGCCCGCGATGCCCTGAACACAGCCATTCAACGGGGGCAGTTACCCGTGCCCGATGGGGTCAGTTACAGCTTTGCAGGCACCTTCGAAAACCAGGTCCGCGCCGAAGAGCGACTCATGATTCTGATCCCCCTGGTACTCATCTCCATTTTCTTGATGCTCTACCTGCAGTTCCGCTCTACGGCCACCACCTTCATGATTTTCACCGGCATCGCCGTGGCCTGGTCGGGCGGATTTCTGATGCTGTGGCTCTACGGTCAGCCCTGGTTTCTGGACTTCAGCCTGTTCGGCACCTCCATGCGTGAACTTTTTCAAATTGCCCCGGTTAACCTGAGCATAGCCGTATGGGTAGGATTCATCGCCCTGTTCGGTATTGCCGTTGACGATGGGGTGGTTATGGCCACCTACCTCGACCAGACGGCTGAGCAGCGTAAGGATACCGGCGATGGAGCGGTCAGCCGCATTCATCAGGCCGTCATTCTGGCCGGCAGTCGCCGTATCCGACCCTGCCTGATGACCACGGCCACCACCCTGCTGGCCCTGCTGCCCATCCTGACCTCCACCGGTCGGGGCGCCGATATTATGATTCCCATGGCTATACCCGCCTTCGGTGGTATGGTATTTCAGCTGATAACCCTGTTTGTTGTCCCTGTTCTGTACGCCCTGCGCGAAGAATGGCAGCACAAGCGAACCCTTAACGCAACGGTAAGTGAACATGCATAGTCTGTATAAACCCATCACGATGGTTACGCTGATCGCCCTGGCACCGGTCGCAACAGCCTGGTCACAGGGCTCCCGGGCCATCGTGCAGGACCCTGTGGTCATCACGTCCTCCTACGCCATGCCCGAATACATCTCCGCCTCCGGCGACTCCCTGCTGGAGGGGTACATGGATGAGGCCCTGCAGGAAAGTCCTGCGCTGAAGGCAGCCTTTGAAGACTGGCTGGCCGCGGGAACCCTGGGCGACCAGCTGGACCGGCTGCCCGACCCTGAAATCATGTTTTCCTACTACCTGAATCCGGCAGCCTACGATGGGGTGATAGCCCAGGCCGCGCTGGGGGTGATGCAGCTGTTTCCCTGGCCCGGAACCCGCGCAGCAGACCGGCAATATGCCGATGTGTTGGCCCGGGCCCGCTGGGAAGCCCTGGAAGGTACGCGCATTGCCTTGCAGGAGCAGGTAAAACGATCCTGGTTTACCTTGCTGCAGGCCTCCCGGCAGGAAGGCTACCTCGCGGAACACCTGCAGTGGGTGGAGCGACTGGAAGATGTGACCGCCTCGCGTTTTGAAAACGGATATGCCTCCCGTTCCGATCTGCTGCTGCTGGAAATGGAACGTCTCGAAATCACTGCTGAAATCCAGGCTGCCCGGGCCCGTTTTCAGGGGGCACAATCGGATTTCAATGCCTTGCTTGGCCGGCCTTCGGACCTTGAAGTGCAGCTGCCGGAAGGTCGCACCGATCTGCAGCCGGACACCGGGCTCATGCAGGCTGAGGAAACCGATTGGACCGGTCACCCCGAGGTGCTTCGCCAAACGCTGCTGGGTGAAGCCGGTGAACTGGCCGTTGAACGCGCCCGTCTGGCGGGTCGACCGATGCTGGGTGTTGGCGCTGAGATCATGGGGTCGAACTACCTGATGGGCATGACCGGTCGGGTCCCGGTGGTTGCCAGCGTGCGGCTGCAGTTGCCGGTCTGGCGCAAACCTGTACGAGCCCGCATCGAACAGGCCCGTGCGGAGACCCGCTCAACGGCCCATCGTCGGGACGCCGTACAACAACGCCTCCGGAGCGACCACGCAGCTGCCCTGTCCGCCTACGGGGAAGCCCATGCCCGGGTGGAATTATACCGCACCGAGCTGGTCCCCCGCAGCAGGGAACTGACCGACCTGGTGCTGCTGGATTACAGCGGCGGCAGAACCGACCTGGACCAGGTCATTGCTTCCCGTCGGCGCTCGGTTACCTATGTCATTGCCCTGGAAACGGCCCTGCGCGACCGAAATATCGCGGCAACCCGGTTAAACTCGCTTTTTGAAACCTCATCGACCTATGAAAACCTACCTGAATAAACCGATAGTTCGTTACACAGCACTCCTGCTCACGGGCCTGGTGCTCGGCGCCCTGCTATTCGGGGGCAGGGGGCATGATCACGATGACCCGTCTGCCGGTGCCGGAGCAAGCGCCCCGGCCGACCCCCACGCCGGTCACAACCACGGTCCTGCCGATGAGCAAACCGTATGGACCTGTTCTATGCACCCGCAGATCCGCTCGGATGAACCCGGCAGCTGTCCGCTCTGCGGCATGGATCTGACCCCGGCTGCGGCAGGGGGGGCGGAAGATGCATTTACCTTGTCGATGACGGCGGAGGCGGTGGCACTGGCCCAAATCATTACGGCCCCGGTGACCATGCAGGTACCGGTGCGGGAAATCCGGCTGCCGGGTCGCGTAGTGATTCCGGAGGAACAACGTTCGGTGGTTACGGCCGCCACCCCGGGACGGATTACCCGCCAGTATGTGGCTGCCGTAGGGCAATCTGTGCGCAGGGGGGAGCCCTTGCTTCAGGTATGGTCGCCCGAAATTGTTACGGCACAACAGGAGCTGCTCGATGTGCTGGCGCAGCCTGAATTAGGTTCGCAGCGCATGCTGGAAGCAGCCCGTTCGCGACTTCGCTATTTCGGACTCACGCCCGGGCAAATCGCGGAGCTGGAAGCCAGCGGTGCGGTCCAGCGTGAAATCGCCATCCTGGCTCCTTCCTCCGGGATACTCACAGTCCGTGGGGTGGCTGAAAATGACTTTGTAGATCGGGGTGCCGTGCTGTACGAAATCGCATCGTTGTCGCGTGTCTGGATGGATTTCGAGGCCCGGGAGCAGGACCTGTCCTGGCTAAAGGCAGGCGATGTGGTAGCGTATCGCAGTCCGGCGCATCCGGGCCGGTCTTTTGCCGGCCGGGTGCAGTGGGTCGACCCGGTAGTGCAGCCCGACAGCCGGACCGTGCGGATCCGCCTTGAAACGGACAATGCCGATGCCATCTGGAAGCCGGATATGCTGGTGAGCGGCGTGGTCCTGGCGGAATCACCGGACAGGCAGCCGGTCATGACTGTGCCTGCATCGGCAGTGTTATGGACCGGTACCCGCTCCCTGGTGTATGTGGACGTGGCGGAGGCCGAAGCCCCTGCTTTTGAAAGTCGCGAAGTGGAACTGGGTCCGCGATTCGGCGACCGTTTTGTGGTGCTGGATGGACTCGGTCAGGACGAAAGGGTAGTCAGCAACGGCGTGTTCACGGTCGATGCGGAGTTTCAGCTTCGTGACAAGGTATCGATGATGAACCGGCGCACCACATCGGCCCGCGCAACCACCGCTGCATCGTCTGTAGGGATGGTTTCCACGGTGATGTCAGGCTCCGGCGCCATCACCTCCGCAGGGCAGTCCGTCGGGGGTGCCGGTGCTGCCGCCCAGGCCGCAGACCAGCCCCCCAATCACGCTGCGGGAACGCCCGCCTTCCGGCGCGACTTCACCGCGCTTTTGACCACCTATCTGCAGGCCAAGGATGCTTTGGTTGCCTCCGATGCCGATGCGGCCTATGAGGCGGCTACAGCGCTTGCCGAGGGCATCCGGGCACTCGAGGAGGGTGACCTGTCGGGTGATGCCGCCACGGCCTGGCTGACCTACCGGGAGTCGTTGCGCAGAGGGATGCTCAACTGGCTGGCCAGCGCCGACATCGAACAGCAGCGTACCCGGCTCTTCGAAATCAGCGAGGTGCTCTATCAGGCCGCCCTGGCCCTGGGCGTTGATGGCGTCATCTATCAGCAGTATTGTCCCATGGCCTTCAATGACACCGGCGCCACGTGGTTGTCGGCCGGGCAGCAAATCCGCAACCCGTATCTGCCCGAGACCATGCTGGGTTGCGGGGAGGTCCTGGATGTGGTCGGGAGGTGAACGCCTGCCCGACAGACGATGTTTTTCGGGGTACACTGTATTCCCAAAAAGTATTAAAACAAAATAAAATGAACGTATTCAAAAGTATTTATGAGCGCATCGACATTCCCCTGACCAACTGGATGGCTGATAACGGAATCAAGCTGCTGCGATGGAGTATCGCCTTGATATTTATCTGGTTCGGCGGACTCAAATTCTTTCCCGGTGCGAGTCCGGCCGAGCAGCTGGCCGGATCGTCCATTGAAATCCTCACCTTCGGACTGGTTCCCGCCTCCATGGGGTTGCCTGTGCTGGCGGCCTGGGAGGTGCTCATCGGTGTGGGCATGCTCCTGCCAAAATACATGCGCTTTACCATTCTGCTGCTGTATGTGCAGATGGCCGGCACGTTTTCACCCATTGTGATCATGCCGGATGTCGTTTTTGCCCAGTTTCCGCTGGTGCTGACCATTGAGGGCCAGTACATCCTGAAGAATTTCATTGTGATTACTGCGGCGCTGGTTATCGGCGCTACCGTGCGGGGCGGCGGACTGCGTGCCACACCGGGTTGAACCGGCGGTGTGGTTTTCGCGCCACGCCGGGTTGACCATCGCGCGCCGTATCGGATCAACGGTGGCGGGCCGTATCAGACAGTGTGGTTTTCGTGTAATATCGGGTTGACAAACGTGGTCCACGCCGTTGTAACTCAATCCGGCCGAAATTCGCCCGGGTCACTGGCCACACCGGTTATTTTGGACACGCTTCCACCCACGCTTTCTGCACATTTCACCCTCAATTTTCCTACATTAACTGCATAACTCACAATACCTTACCAACCTATGAAAAACCTTATTCCTGCTCTGTTAACCGTCGTTTTATTTACGGCCTGCGGCAACACAACCCAGCAGCAGCCCTCCGCTGAAACCGCGAGCGAGCCGACGACCGCCCGGGTGGAGACCAGCGATGCCTTCAAATCGTCCTTTGATGCAACCCTGGATGCGTATTTCCAGCTCAAAGATGCCCTGGTTGAAACCGATGCCGCCACGGCCGGGGAACTGGCTGCCGAGCTGGCATCCCGGATTGAGTCGGTCAGCACCGGGGACCTGAATGCCGATGCGGCTGCCTTGTGGAACGGTCAGGGTGTTCAGGCCGGACAAGCAGCGGCACTGATTGTGGATGAAGCCGATGTGGAAACCCAGCGGCTCCACTTTGAGACCGTATCCAACGCCTACATCGAAATGGTCAAGGCTTACGGTCCGTTCGAAAACGTCATCTACCGGCAAACCTGTCCTATGGTTCGCGGCGGATCGGCCGACTGGCTCAGCAAAGAGGAGCGGGTGATGAATCCCTACCATGGCGACCGCATGCTGAACTGCGGATCGGTTGTAGAGCGTATCTGATATGGCACGGTTTCTGATCATGGGCGCCGGCGCAGTCGGTGGTTACTACGGAGCGAGGTTGACTGAGGCAGGTCACCAGGTTGAACTGGTGGCCCGTGGCCCGCACCTGGATGCTATCCGTACCCGCGGACTCACCCTGGAGTCGGTGCAGGGAACCCGTACCCATACGCTGACAGCCAGCGACGCTGTTGGCGATCTTACCTCGCACCCGGACTATATTTTCTTCGCCGTGAAATCCTTTGACACCGATGGCGGCATTGAGCAACTACGTGGCATCATCGGACCGGAAACGTTGATACTGGGCATTCAGAACGGAATTGAGAATCACGATAAACTCGTGGAGGCATTCGGTGCGAAACGTGTGCTGCGGGGCTACTGCAGGATGAATGCCGAGGTGGTGGAACCCGGCAGCATCCGACAAACCCGCTTCGCTGAGCTGGTTTTCGGGGAGGATGACGGTCGGTCGACATCCCGGGTAGAGGCGCTGAAAACCCTGCTTGACAAAGCCGGCATCGACTACCTCGTTCCCCCTGATATTCGTCGCGCGGTTTGGGTGAAATTTACCTGGAACGCGGTGCATAACGTGCTTACGGGGTTGCTGCACAAAACGGTCATCGATCTGTACCGGGATGAGCAGCTGGTTGCGCTCATGCATCGTATGGGAGAGGAACTGCTGACGGTGGCCCACGCCGAGGGCATCGATCTGAAGAAATCCGATGTGGAGGATGTCATCGCGGAGGGGCGCAAACTCGGCGCCTTTCGCACGTCGACGTATCAGGACCGTGAGCGTGGCCGACGTCTGGAATGGGATGCCTTTACCGGTGCGGTTGTGCGTGCCGGTCGGCGAAACGGGGTGCCCACGCCGGTTTATGAAACCCTCGATGCGCTGTACCGGGGACTTGATATGTGATTCCGCAGCGGCGGACCTTGCATAAGCGTTTCCCCGATGGCTGCACCCGTCTGCAGGGTACGGCGCAAGGGCCCGGAGTTGTTCTCAGGCTCATTCAGTTAGCCGGCCGGTGTCACAGCCGGAGTTGTTTTTACACTCACGCGTTACACGATAGGCCGGCCGGCGCCTCGGACCCGCCCAAAATCATGAGTATTAATCCCAAATCCTGCCATCATGCGAATCGGAATACTATCAGATACCCACGATCATCAGGTGAACACCCGCATCGCCTTGTCGATGCTGCGCAATCTGAAGGCTTGTGTGGTGCTGCACGCCGGAGATTACTGCGCTCCGTTTATGATTCCCATGTTTGAAAACTGGGAGCTGCACGGGATTTTCGGCAATAACGACGGCGACCATTATCGTATCCAGCAGAAGTTTCATTCAATCGGAGCCCATCTGCACGGCGAGTTCATGAGCCATGAATTTGATGGTAAACGCATCGCAATGTATCATGGCACCCAGCCCGAAATTACCGAATCGCTGCTGCGCGGCGGACTGTACGATGTGGTGGTCACCGGTCATACCCATCAGTCGGTGAATAAGGTCTGGCACCATCCCGTTTTTGAATACGGGAAAGCCCTGCACCGCCACGTGGAACGCGAGGAAGACCCGGAGGATCGTCCGTCTTCCATTGAGTTTCTGCGACCTCAGACCCTGCATATCAATCCGGGTACGGTCAATGGCCTGGGCGGACCGGCCACCTTCGCATTCTACGATACCGACACCGGCTACGCGGAAATCGTGGGTTTGTAACTCACCAACGGTACACGATGCAAGCCCGCAAGCTGCCGCCTCACGCAGTTGCCTGTCGCCGCCATAGGATGCACTGCCTCCAGGGGGGGCGATGGGCCCACGGGCCGGATGCCTCCCGCCGCCGTCTAATGTCGCCATAGACCGAATCCGCCCACCCGGAGTCGGATGGGCCCCTCCGCCGCCTCAGAGTTTCAGGCAGATGGCATCGGCATAGGTAAACGTATCGCCCTTCCCGCCGATATCCGGTGTGCAGGCCTCCGGCAGATCCTTGAGCACCTCCATCACCGCCCGACGAATACGGTCGGCTGTTTCCTTTTCTCCAAGGTGTTCCAGCATCATGAGCGCCGAAAACAGCATAGCGGTAGGGTTGGCTTTCCGCTGTCCGGCAATATCCGGCGCCGAGCCGTGAACCGCCTCGAACATCGCATGTTCCGGACCAATATTGGCCGAACCCGTCAGCCCCAGTCCGCCCACCAGACCGGAGGCCAGATCGCTGAGGATATCGCCGAACAGATTGGTGGTTACCACCACGTCAAACTGCTCGGGCCGCATCACCATCTGCATCGCCATATTGTCAACAATCACGTCGCGGAACTGGATATCCGGGTACTGTGGGGCAATTTCCCGGGCAATTTTCAGGAAAAGTCCGGTGGAGAGTTTCAGGATGTTGGCCTTGTGAACGGCGGCCACTTTCTTGAATCCGTGCTTCTGCGCATACTGAAATGCGGCATGCAGGATGTTTTCGCTGGCCTTGCGCGTTACCACAGCGATGGATTCCGCATGCGTTTCGCCGGACCCCACCCAGCGCTCCTGACCGATGTACAATCCCTGGGTATTTTCCCGGAAGATAACCATGTCTACGTGGGTGAACGGGGAGTGAATGCCGGGCAGGCTCTTGGCCGGTCGGATGTTGCTGAACAGGTTAAACTGCTGACGCAGGGTTACATTGATCGAGCGGAATCCGCCCCCGACCGGCGTTTCCAGCGGGCCTTTCAGCGCTACTTTATGTTCATCAATCAACCTGACGGTTTCTTCGGGCAGGGGGTTGCCGAGCTCTTTATACGCACCCATGCCGGCCCGGGCCGGTATCCAGTTGACGGGAGCTCCGGCAGCGGTGAGAATCTGCTGTACTGCGGAGGTGATTTCAGGGCCGATGCCGTCGCCGGAGATGAGTACTACGTTATGCATGCTGGTTATTTTTTGGATGAGGATTCGTCGTGGGTTGAATCGGATTCAGCGGGATTGGCGGGGTCGGTCTCACGACCGGTTTCCTTGTGATGGTCGGCGCTCGCCGGGGAGCCTGTCCCACGTGAAGAGGGTTGACCGCCTGTCCGGGAATCCGCGGTCTGCGAAGGAGGGTTCAGCCCGGATATTGCTTCTGCTGCCTCCGGGTTTAACACGGCAGGGCCGGTTGGCTGCGCTGCCAACGACGCCCCGGTTGTGTTATCCACCGCATCCGTGGGTTGTTTCCAGGCTTTGCGAATCAGGTTTCCGGTCAGAGCCGCCATACCTGCCGGAAGTCCGCCGATGAGACCGGTGAGGGGAACGACCATCCAGCCGGAGGGGAGCGAAAACAGGCCAGCCAACCGTTCGGCCAATACCCCGTCGTTATAAATGCTGATGCCGGCTGCTGTCAGGCTCCAGACCAGGAAAATGGCCAGAAATCCGTTCAGAAAAGCACGGAAGGCCCCCTGCTGAAAGGAAACGGCTACCATGAAGGCGGCCAGCGGGGCACTCCACCAGGGGAGAATGAGTTGAAGGAGGACCGCCAGTACGGCTGTAATGATGAGGATCAACATAAGATTACCGGTTGGGTTGAAGGGTGAGGGCCGACTGACCATGAACAACGGCCTGCTCCCAGAAATCGAATTTTCGCAGTTCATAGTGCCGACCGTGCTGCCAGTCGTCTATGAAGGCGGTATACCCGGCGCTGGCGGGATTACCGGTTTGTCCGCCGGGGTACACGCCCCAGGCCCGGACCGGGCGGGTCATCTCGGCCACCATCCGCCAGGAGGGACCATGTTCTTCGCGGATGGCATTGGGCGACTCCGAGCTGCCATCGTTCTGCAGCCGGGGCATGCTGAGGGCTTCAATGCCGAGCAGGTGGTCGATGGTCGACCCGTTTTCCTGCCACCAGGCCCAGTTTTCCCCGGGTTCGCCGTAGCGGATCAGCAGGGTGTCGATGGCGGCCAGGTAGCTGCGGGCCAGCAGCTGCGGCGCGTTCGGACGTTCCCCCGTCAGTTCGATGTACACCTCGGGATGCCACCGGCCGAACAGGGTTTCCAGGGTTATGGTAAGGTCGGGCTCGCGGGTAGGGGCATCACCCTGGTACCCATCGGTAAGGGGTTTCCACAGGGCATGGCGGACCTCCCGGGTCCAGGTGTTGAATACCAGGGCTTCCATGCTGCCCGCCTCGTTGATGCGATTCCACCCGTCCAGCCGGTTGAGCAGGTAGCTGGCGGCTTCGGGCATTTCAGGCTGCTGCTCGCGCAGGTAGGTTCGTGTGGCGGCCAGCATTTCATCCAGCCAGCGCTGCGCCCGGTAGTTGTCGCTGTTGAGCTGCAGGTCGATCATATCCTGATGCGTGATGCCGGTGAGTCGCTCCAGGGTGCGGTTGATGATGGTGCCGCGGGCCTCCGTGGCGAATCGCCAGCCCAGCCAGTGGGGGTAGGCGGCATCGGTGGTGTGCTGGTTGGCGGAGCTGACAAACCCCCGGGCTGGGTTCATCTCATAGGGGAGCTCCTCGAAGGGAATGAATCCGTTCCAGTCGTTGTACGGATTCCGTCCGTTCAGCAGATACTTGCCCTGTCCGGGGTAGCGCAGCGGATGAAACCCGTTGGTCTGCATAAGGATGTTGCCTTCCACGCTGGCCGCGGCGTAGTTCTGGGTGGGACCGCCCAGCAGGCTGAGTCCGTCACGGAAGGTGTCCAGGTTTTCGGCCCGATTGATAATGTAGAAGGCCTCGACCGGATTGGTGGGCTGGTGGGCAATCCAGGAGATGGCATGGCCCAGGGGAACATCCTCATCGTAGCCCGTTTCGTGGTTCTGATAGGCTACCGGACCGTGATGGGTGTAGTAGACGGTATCGGTGCGGGTGTTGGCGCCGCGAATGTGAATTTCTTCCAGCCGGTAGGTCAGCGGTTTCCACTGTCCGTCGTGGTAGTAGTGGGTGCGCTCAGGATTCAATTCCACCTCGAAAATATCGAATCCCTTCCATCCGGTGTTGGTATTGCCCCATGCGATGTGGTCGTTGAATCCCATGATGACGCCGGGCACGCCGGGCAGGGTGACGCCGTAGGAGCTGATGCCGGGGGCGGTGAGCTGGATTTCGTACCAGATGGCGGGCAGGCTAAGGGTCAGGTGAGGGTCGGTGGCCAGGATGGGGGCGCCGGAGGCGGATTTGCTGCCGTCAACCACCCAGTTATTGCTGCCAATAGACGGATCACGCTCGCCGATGGCCGTTGCCGTGGCAGCGCTGAGAAACTCCGGCAGGAAGTTCACATCGCCGGGCTCCCGACCGCTTCCTTCAAACGGCCACTCGGTGCCGGGGGTGATGATGGGTTCCAGCAGGGGCGGGAGGTCCGGGAACAGGATTTCGGTCACGTCACGACCCAGCAGGGACATCATGGTACTGAGCTGATAGGAGCTGGTGCCGCTGGTGAGGGTCTGGTTCATGTTCATGTAGAAGATGGCGGTCATCTCGGGCGACCATGCCGAGGGGGTGTAGTCCAGCAGCTTGTATTCCAGGGGCAGCGTGGCCGGCGTGAGCTGGTCGATCCAGGCGTTGACGCCCTCGCTGTAGGCCTGCAGAATTTCGGCGGCTTTGGGGTCCTGCATCATGTAGCTGTTGATGCGCTCAGCCCCCCAGAGCATACCGATACGCCGCTGATGGCTGTCGTAGTCTTGTGCGGCGGGACCAACAATTTCGGATATGCGACCGGCGGCGGCCATGGTAGAAAACTCCATTTGCCACAGGCGATGCCGGGCCATGGTGAAGCCCATGGCGAAGTAGAGGTCGCGGTCGTTTTCGGCGAAGATATGGGGTACGGCGCGCTCGTTGTAGATGACGCGGACCGGTGCGCTGACGCCGTCCAGGGGCAACTCCGCCTCGGCGGGGATGTCGCTGATCAGGGCATTTTGCCACACGCCCTGCAAGGGATTCAGGAAAGCCGCTGCCGGGGGAATCATCCCGATGCGGGTATTCAGGGTGAGGATGAGGGCGACGGTAAGGGTGAGGCTGATTACCGCCGGAAGCCATTTTTTCATAGGATCGGAGCTGGTGAGTGTGTGCAGTGCTGTAAGTTACGCACCTTGGCCCTCAAACAAAAAAAAGGGGATTCGCGTGTGCGAATCCCCCGTCAGCATGGGGAGCGGGCCCTAATCGGGGTGCTGGCGTTATTACCGGCAGCGGCCCCGGGACATGAGGCGCCCGGTTGAGTCCCCGTCGCCGACAGCATCCGGTTTAGGCAGGCGGTCAACAGGCGGGGTTTAATTGCATGAACCGGCTATCGCCGGCACATAACGCGAGGTTACTCCGCGTTCTTCACGTAGGTGTCCAGCCAGGTGATGGTCTCCCAGAGCATGTGCATGAGCGACTCCCTGGCGCGGTAGCCGTGACTTTCGTGTGGAAGCATGACCAGCCGGGCTGTGCCGCCGGTTCCCCGTACTGCAGCAAACATCCGCTCGCTCTGAATCGGGAAGGTACCGGAGTTGTTGTCCGCCTCGCCATGAATGAACAGAATGGGTGTTTTCAGCTGATGGGCATGGAAGAAAGGCGACATCGTGATGTAAATATCCTGTGCTTCCCAAATGTTCCGGGGCTCCGCCTGAAATCCGAAGGGCGTCAGGCTCCGGTTGTACGCGCCGCTGCGGGCGATGCCGGCTTTGAACAGGTCGGTGTGGGCCAGCAGGTTGGCGGTCATAAAAGCGCCGTAGGAGTGTCCGCCCACGGCAACCCGGTTCCGGTCGGCAATACCGCGATCCACCACGAAATCGATGGCGGCCTCGGCGTTGAGCGTGAGCTGCTCAATGAAGGAATCGTTGGGCTCCACATCGGGCGAGGGGGGCACGATGGGCATGGCGGCATTGGCCAGTACGGCGTAGCCCTGGGTGACCAGGAAGTGCGGACCCCAATAACTGATGCTGTTGAACCGGTAGGGCGAGTCGGTGATCTGTCCGGCCGCGGCGGCGCTGGCAAATTCACGCGGATACGCCCAGATGACCAGCGGGAGGCGACCATCACGTTCGGCATCGTAGCCTACGGGCAGCAGCAGTTGTCCGCTCAGGGGCAGTCCGTCGGCCCGCTCAAATTGCACGAATTCGCTGGGAACATCGATGAGATCCGGGGTTGGATGGGGGAATTCGGTCAGGGTACGGATGCTTCCGTCGGCCAGGTTCCGCTCGAAATAGTTGGGTGGCTCGTTGACCGACTCCCGCAGGGTGAAAATCCGGGTGGCGCCGCGATCGGCAATGGCGGCAACCCGCTCAAAGTAGGGGGCCTCCGATCGCCACAGCTCCCGCATTTCCAGGGTCTCGACATGCATGGCGCGCAGAAACGGCCGATTCCCTTCCGGCGAGGCACCGATGCCGGTCATGAATACTTCAGTGCCATCCGGGGAGATGTGCAGAACCGGCTGCCCGAAATCGTTGAGCACGAACTCCGGCGATCCGGGATTACCATAGCGGTCTTCGTAGTTAAGATCGAAGACCATGCGGGCCTGCGCACCGGGATTGCCCGGTTGTACGTGCCAGGTTTTGGTGCTGCGGGTAGCACGCCAGGTCTCGCTGATGAGCGCGAGGTCGTCCCGGCCCCAGGCTACGCCGGCATAACGGGTTTCCAGCCTCACCAGTTCGGTAGGCTGTCCGGTGAAGGGCGCCTCCAGCAGGTAGGCGATGTCGCGGATGGGGGCTTCAGTTCGGGCATCGCCGCCGTCCTGCGCTTCTACGAAGAAGAGGGTGGAGGGGGCGTCGTTCCGCCAGGTAATGCTGCGTCGACCTTCAAAGGTGGAGTTCGGTGCGATGGGGATGTTGTCCAGCAGGGGTTGCTCGGTGATTACTGCGACCGGATTGCCGCGAAGGTCACGTACCTCGGTGATGCTGGGGAACCG
The DNA here is from genome assembly GCA_001314545.1 of Bacteroidetes bacterium HLUCCA01. Taxonomy (GTDB): domain Bacteria; phylum Bacteroidota; class Rhodothermia; order Balneolales; family HLUCCA01; genus HLUCCA01. The sequence goes on along the minus strand of LIHN01000001.1, from coordinate 874,603 downwards.
GCTGCCGGGTACGGTGTAGGAGTAGGGTCGCTGCAGATGGGTGAGCAGCAGGTACTGGCCGTCCGGAGAGAAACTGGTCCGGGTGTAGATGGCCGCGTCCGCGTACGACTGCGTTCTGCCGTTCAGGTTCACGCGGGTCAGTTCGCTGGTGAAGTAGTAGTCGAACAGGGTTTCATCGTGGGGACTGGACAGCAGATCCTGGAAGGTACGGGCCGGTGCCGGAGCTCCGGTGGCTTCCTGAACGACCGGTCCGGCCGGAGCCAGCGGGGGTTGCGGGGCCGGACCGCGGTCAGCGGGGATGGTCCGGGCGAGGATAAACCGGCTGTCCGGCGACCATTCAAACGGGGTGCCGGGCCAGGTATTGTTGATGTGGACCTCGCCCAATCGGCGTGCACGCGCCGAGGCGGCATCGGCAACCCACAGCTCGATATGGTTGGTGCGGGTCAGAGTGAAGGCGATGTGCCGGCTGTCAGGGGCAATGCTTACGTTCTGAATGACGGCGTTTTCCGGCAGACCGGCAATATCCCGCTCCCGCAGGTTGGACGGATCTTTGATGGTGATGCGGGTGCTGTAGCCGGATCGGCTGGGACCGTTGGTGCGGGGATTGATCCGATAGCCTGCCAGTCGGAGCTCGGGCTGGGCGAGGTCTTCGATGGAGGCCACCCCGGGCGAGTGGAGCAGGAGCATGTAGCTGTTGTCCGGAGCGATGCGCAGCGACGGCGCCGACGGGGCGTCAACCAGGGCGGCCACTTCGGCCGGCGGCATCATGTAGGTGTCCTGGGCTGATACTACGCCGGGCAGCAGCCACAACGTGAAGACCAATATCGGAATCAAAAAGGAGATGGAATTGCTTTTTTGCATGGTTTCTTTGGTTTGAGTTTATGTACCTTGCGGGAGTCCCGGGCAGGTACCTGACACCTGTTCCGGGGCTCAACGTCTAAGATTTTTACTATGGTTGAATATAGATTAAACATCGGCCACGGATTGTTAAAATATCCCCTGAGTATCCTGGTACTCCTGCTCATAACGGCCTGTGGGCCAGACAGCCAGCAACATCGTTCACAGGCAAACCCACAGCTCAGTGGCGCGACCAAAACACCGACACCTACCACCGGTCGGGTCATCCGGCATGCCGAATTTACCTCGGAATTTGTTCCGTCCCGGCATGTCGATGTATGGGTGCCCGAGGGATTCGATCCCCGGGCCGATTTGCGCTACAATGTTCTGGTCATGCACGACGGGCAGAACCTGTTCGACCCCGCTCTGGGGTATGGAGGGCACGTCTGGCATGTGGATGTGGCCGCGCAGGGACTCATCGACAATGGATTTACCGGGCCGTTTATCGTGGTGGGCGTCTGGAATACCGACCGCCGATTCCGGGAGTATTATCCACAGGCCGCCTACAATGCCCTGCCCGATTCGGTTAAGGCACAGCTGGATGAAGGTCGCGGCGCCGGGGGCATACACAGCGACGCCTACCTCCGCTTTCTGGTTGAAGAACTCCTGCCGTTTATCCGTGATTCCTATCCGGTAAACAGCGGTCCGGATCACACGGCCGTGATGGGATCCAGTATGGGCGGACTCATCTCGCTCTACGCCCTGACCCGCTATCCAGAGGTATTCGGAGCCGCAGGCAATGTGAGTACACACTGGCCGATCATGATGGAAAATCCGGATAATCGCTTCGCCGGACCGTTTTTCGACTGGCTCCGGGCCAACCTTCCGGCGCCCGACGGGAACCATCGGTTCTACTTCGACTACGGAACCGAAACGCTGGACGCTATTTATGAACCGTTTCAGCTGGAGATGGACGCGCTCATGCGGGAGGCGGGCTTCCGGGAGGGTGCCGATTTCGTTTCGTATAAGTTCGAGGGGGCGGCGCACAGTGAACCCTCCTGGGCCGAGCGGGTGCATATTCCGCTGGAGTTTATCATGTCGCCCCGATAACCCGTAGCTTCGATTACCCCGATTACCCCGTTAGCACCAATCATCGTACGCAGGCATACCTGCACCGTATGCCGGTTTTAATCATCTACACCCATGAATCTGACCCTGGTATCGTTACTTCCGTTTCTGGTACTCACCTACCTGCTCCTCATCCAAAAAGTAAGCGCCGCAAAAACCATGCTCGCCGTATACGTGCTCACCGCAGGCCTGCTGTATTTCTTCTGGCAGGCCGACCTCCACCTGCTCCTCGGGGCCTCCCTGAAAGGACTGGTCATCGGGCTGGAGCTCTTCCTGATCATCATCGGCGTGATGCTGCTGTTTTTCCTGCTCAAGCACACCGGAAAACTGGACGACCTCGAGCGGTTTTTCAAAGCCTATTCCACCGATGAACGCATTCATGTCATCATCATCGGCTGGTTCTTTGTCTCCTTTCTGGAAGGTGTGGCCGGATTCGGCACCCCGGCCGCCATCGCCGCGCCCCTGCTGGTGGTGCTGGGCGTCAAACCCCTGCTGGCCGTGATACTCACCCTCATGGCCGACAGCGCCGCGGTGGCTTTCGGCGCCTTCGGAACCACCATTGTGGTGGGCGTGGCCAGCGCCGTGCCCGGAATCGATCTGGCGGCAGTTACGGCCACCACCGGTATCATCACCGCCTTTGTCGCCCTGTTTATTCCCCTGGCTATGCTCTTCGTCCACGGCCATTTCACCGGACAGCGACTCACGGCAAACTACGTACGCTTTGCCCTGGCATCCGGCGCTGCATTCAGCCTGCCATTTTTGCTCACCGCCCTGTACAGCGGTCCCGAGCTCCCCTCGGTCATCGGTTCCGCGGTCGGACTGCTTACCATGATGCTCCTGCTCCGGGGCGGCTATTTCTTCGGAGAAAAGAAGCAGCTGCCCCCGGTAAAGCCCGCCCTCGGCGCCCTGTTTCCCTACGCGCTGGTGGTGACCCTGCTCTTTGCCTCGAGGTCGAATATGCTGGGGTTTGGCGACCTGCTGCGCTCCCTGGGCGCTACCCTGTCTTTCACAACCGATGTGGCGCACGGTCTCAGCGCCTACACCCCCGGCGTGCTCATTCTGGTGGCATTCTTCATCGCCTACACGGTAACACCCAACCGGAAAGCGTTCGAGGCCTTCGGCAAGGCGATTCCGGCGCTGCTCGTGCTCCTGCCCACCCTGGCCTTCGCCCAGCTCATCATTACCAGCGAGCTGACCGGCAGGGGAGGGATTCCGGAGTATGTGGCCTCCCTGTTTTCCGGTACCAGTTACGTATATTTGCTCTTCGCCCCGCTGATTGGTGCCTTCGGATCCTTCATAGCCGGCAGCGCCACCGTCTCGAATCTCATGTTGGGCGCGGTGCAGTCGTCAGCGGCGATGTACAACGATCTGCCCGTGGTTCTGGTCGTGGCCTTGCAGGCTACCGGCGCAGCAGCCGGGAATATGATTGCCATCCATAATATTGTAGCGGTCCTGGCCGTGGTCAACATGCAGGAAGGACTGCCCGCCATTATCCGGAACAATGTTGTAGTTGCCATCGGATTTGTAGTGCTGGCCGCCCTGGCTGCCGGAGCGAGCCTGTTGCTGTACCTTAACGCATAAACCCCGTTTTCTATGAACCTCGAACTTGATCAACAGCGATTTCTGATAACCGGCGCGAGCAGCGGACTCGGCCGCGCCATTGCCCGACAACTCCTGCGCGAGGGTGCCCGCATCGTGGTGGTTGCCCGCCGCGGTGAACTGATGCGCGACGCCTTCAGCGCCTGGTCGGACCAGACTACCCTTATTGAGGGCAGCGTGCTGCACACCGAGACCCTGGACGCTATTGAAAAAGACGCCCGACGGAACGGACTGCACGGAGCGCTGATCAACGCCGGGGGACCGCCAACCGGAACCCCGCTGGAAACTACCATGGACGACTGGGATGTGGCCTGGCAGCTGGTCATGCGCTGGAAAATCGATCTCACGCTCCGGCTGGCCCCCATGCTGGTGGAAAAAGGCTATGGCCGGATTTTGTACCTGGAGTCGCGCACGGTTAAGCAGCCCATCCCGGTCTTGTCATTGAGCAACGCCATGCGCGCCGGTGTGGTGGGCTTTGCCAAGTCCCTGGCCACGGAAATCGCCCCGAAGGGGGTTACGGTCAACGTCATTGCTCCCGGCTCCCACGACACGCCCGCCATTGAACGCCTCATCGAAAAGAATCGGGGGCATTCCGGGAAGTCGTACGATGAAACCCGCGCAGCGATGGAAGCCGGTATTCCGGTCGGACGCATGGGCAAGGCCGAGGAACTGGCCACCCTGGCGGCCTGGCTGTTTTCGCCGCATGCGGCTTTTGTAACGGGACAAACCATCAGCCACGATGGAGGTGCCATCGACGGGCTGTTCGGGTGAGGCAGGGCCGGGCGGCGTACCAGGCAACGTCGCCGGACCTCGCTGCCGGGCGTTGCAGCCTTTGCAGAGCCGCGATGCGGAGGTCAACAATGATGACTAACCTCGCTGCCGGGCGATACAGCCTTTGCAGAGCCACGATACGGCGGTCAATAGTGATGAGGCCGCCGGAGTCCGCCGCTGGCCGGGCCGGAGCGGCGCTGGGTGAAACTACTCGGCCGGCGTGCCCACCGGGAAGTCCAGGGTAAACCGGGTGCCCTTATCCAGCCGCTCATACCGGCTTGTGCCCTCCAGCTGCTCGGTCAGTGTGCGAATCAGCTGCATACCCAACGACTCGGTAGCATCCAGCGAAACGTTGTCAGGCAGTCCCCTGCCATCATCTTCCACCTGCACCAGCACCCGATCGCGCATGAGTTTGACCCGCACCAGCAGCTTGCCGTCGCGACCGCCAAAGGCATGTTTATACACATTGGTAATCGCCTCGTTGAGAATCAGCGCCGCCGGAATGGCATGATTCATATCCATGCGGAGATCCTCCAGCTCGGTTTGCACCGATATATTGCGGTCGCCCTGAAGCAGACTGCTCACGCTATCGGTGAGCTTACCTACAATATTCGTGAAGGTTACCGCCGAGAAATCGGTAGTAGAATACAGGTCTTCATGGATGGCCGCCATGGTGCCGATCCGCGAGATACTGTCCAGCAGTTTGGCGGTGACCACCTCGTCGGATTCCTCCATGAGCTGCAGCTGCATCATCGATGACACAACGGCCAGGTTGTTCTTCACCCGGTGATGGATTTCAGCGAGGAGGACTTCCTTCTCTTTCAGCGAAGTACGCAGCATAGCCTCCGCTTTGCTCAGATCGGCGTTGTTCTTGATCAGGGCCGCCTCGTAATTCCGCCGCGCCGTCACATCCTGCACCGTTCCGAAAAGTTTGATGGTCCGTTTATGCACCACAATAGGCTTGCACGTGATGCGGATCCAGCGTTCCACATCAATACCGGCCTGAATTTCAACATCAAAAGGCTTGCCCTTTTCCAACGCGTTTTCCACGGCACGTTCAAGCGCCAGCGCCCCTTCATCGTTGAAGACCTCGTACATTTCCTGCAGAGAGGGCTCTTCGTCCGGATTCACCTGAAATATCGCGGCCGTTTCCACCGTGTAGATCAGCGATTGCGTAAGCGGGTCCAGCTCCCAGCCACCGATGTGGCCTTTCTCCTGGGTGACATTGGCAATATGCTCATACTTTTTGCTTTCGGTAATATCATGCACCGAGGTAATCTTGAATCGGCTGCCATCTTCGTACTCCAGCAGCCGGGCCGTGGCAAATACATCAATACGCCGACCGCCTTTACGCTCTACCACCCACTCGGCATCCAGCTCCTTCTCACCGGCAATAAACCGGTCGTGCAGCTCCTGCAGGGTATCATGATACTCGGGCGGGACCACCGTTGTGAACGACTGACCGATGAGTTCATCGCGCGAATAACCGTAGATATCGCAGTATTTGGCATTCACATCCACATAGCGACCCATCTCATCGGTGATGCAGATACCCGCACTGGTGGTGTCAAAGATGGAGTGCAGGAGTCGTTCGGTGTAACTCAGACGCTGAGAGAAGGTTTTCTTGTCGGTAATGTCGATGAGCCCCAGCGAGACCACATCGGTGGTGTTCTCTTCCCCGTAAATAGGCGTAAAATTATAACTGAGCCACAGGGTTTCCCCATCCGTGCCGGTCTCCTTGACCTCGCCGCTGAGCACATCGCCCATGAATGCCTTTTTAATCAGATTCAGCCAGAAGGCGGTCTTCTCAGACGAGCCGAACATCATAATATTGGTGCCCGGGGTCAGGGCCTTTCCTGAAAGGCGGACCGCCAGCTTCTCGGCTGTCTTGTTGAACTCAATCAGGCGATAGTCTTTATCGATGAGCAAAAAACCCTGCAGGGTGTTGTTGAGCAGGGCCCGCTGGTTTTTTTCTATACGACGAAGCTGCTGCTCCTGGCTGTCAACCTCTTTCTTGGAGGCATCCAGCTCGCTGTAGGCAATCTGAATTTCCTCGTTGGTGCTCTGCAGCTCTTCGTTGGTGGTTTCCAGCTCCTCATTGCTGCTCTGCAGTTCCTCGTTACTGCTCTGAAGCTCCTCATTGAGCGACTGCAGCTCCTCGTTGCTGGTTTCAATTTCTTCGATGTAGGTCTGCAGGTGTTCCTTGGTAATGGCCAGTTCGTGCTCCAGCTCCTGCACGCGGTTATCTACCAGATCGCCCTCGCTGGCCACGGCGCCCTTCTCCAGGAACGCCTCAATGTCCAGTCGTTCAAAAATGACGATGAACAGATTTTCAGCGTGGCGTTTGAACAGCATCGGTTTGCAGGTAATCCGCACGTAGTACACCTTCTCGTAGAGCAGAAACTTGCGGATACTGCTGCGAACGGTCTCCATCGTGGTGATGGCCTTGCTGATCACCGACCGACCCTCAATCTGAAGTTCGTGGTTCATCATGCGCAGCAGGTTGGACTGCATGCTGCCGGAGGGCAGGCTCAGGTACAGGCGCACATCCCCGTTGCTCTCCACAATATTGTATTCACTGTCGATGACCACATAGGGGTGCTCATAGGTGTTGAACAGGGTCTCGCGGACCATCTCGTCCACGGTCATCTCCCGGACCCGCTGGGGCTGCACATGATCGCGCGATGCCAGGGGTTTGCGGAAATGCTGGAAGGTGGCAAATTTGATGGGATTCTGGTTGCGGCCAACGCGCCGGGCAAACAGCTTCGACTTGGCATCCAGGGTGCCGAACAGGTCGCTGAACTGCCCCACGGTCTCCGATTTACCCAGAAACAGCAGCCCCTCGCTGTTCAGGGCATAATGAAATATCGGCATGACCTGCTTCTGCAGCACATCCCCGAAATAAATGAGCAGATTCCGGCAGGAAATCAGGTCCAGCTTGAGGAAGGGTGGATTTCGGGTGATATCATGCTTGGAAAACAACACCATCGACCGTATGTATTTATCCAGTTCGTAGGTGCCGTCGCTGCGTTTGCGGAAGTACTTGGTTACGTACGCCTCCGGCATATTTTTCAGGGCTTCCCTGGAGTAGATTCCGGTTCGACCCTTACGCACGGCGTCTTCATCAATGTCGGTGGCGAAGATCTGGATGCGCTGGTCGTCACCGGAGCGGCCGTAGTATTCGTGGATGATGATGGCTATGCTGTAGGCTTCCTCACCGGTGGAGCAGCCCGGAACCCAGACCCGGACCGGATCCTGCAGGGACTTCTCGCTGAGCAGCTGGTGGAGGTGTCGGGTTAGGACCTCGAAGGCCTCGTTGTCACGGAAAAATTCGGTTACGCCGATGAGGATCGACTGAAACATCACATCCAGTTCCGGCGGATTGGCTTCCAGGTAGGCCAGATAGGAGGGGATATCGCGTATTTTGAGCGCTTCCAGGCGTTTTTTCAGCCTTCGGGCGATGGTTGCCCGCTTGTAGTGCATGAAATTGGTCCCGGTACGGTCGCTGAGCATTTCGAAAATGCGTTCCAGGTGCTCATCGGTCTTGATCGACTCGGTGTCCTGGGCGAGGGGCTCGGGACCGTCATGCAGGTGTCGAAGGATGTAGGCTCCCATCTGTTCGGGGGCCAGTACGGCGTCATACATCCCGGTCTGAATGGTTGCCTGAGGCATACCGTCATACTTGGCCGTGGCCGGATCCTGCACCAGCACGTAACCGCCGCACTCCTTGATAGCCCTGCTCCCGGCGGCGCCATCGGTACCGGTGCCCGATAAAATTACCCCGATGGCGTTGTACAGCTGCTGGTCGCACAGGCTGTAGAAGAGGGTATCCACACTGGGTTTGGGGCCCACACCCGCGTCGGGTTTGCGCAGTCGGATTCGCCCGCCGGCGATGATAATCTGCTTATCGGGCGGGGTGATGTACACGGTATTGGGCTCAACCGGCTGCTCGTGGATGGCCTCGGCCACCGACAAACGGGCGTCTTTGCTCAGCAGCTGTACCATCATACTTTTGTGGGTAGGACTCAGATGCTGGGCAATGATCACCGATGCATTGCCGATGTCGGAAGGCAGGGAGGCCAGAAACTCCTTGAGTGCTTCCAGTCCGCCCGCGGATGCGCCAACGGCAATGACCGTTTGCTTGGGTTCGGGCTGCTGATCGGCAGCGGGGTAGGGTTCCTTGTGGGGAGCCCCTGAACCGGCTGAATCTGCTTCTGCCATCTCGGACTGCGTGCGAGCTGCACCGGTTCCGGCTGATTTCCTGATCGTAGTTTGTTGTTGCTGCTCTTCTGGTTTATCCCCTGAGTTGCTGCTTTCCCCGTTTTTTCCCGACATGCTTTCTTGCCTTCCCAATAGCGGACAATTAGTGCGGGTTAACCGGTGCTTTGCAAGGAACCGGGTCCCAAACCCGCTGGATTAATGCATTATCGACGGTCATGGCTACGCTATAAATGACCTGTCGAAAACTAGGCTGCACTGAATAATATAACGGTTTTCGCGCAGATTGGCGAAGACTATTTATGAGCTTAGGCGCGGGTCTGAGTCGCGGGTCTGCCGGGGGAGGATTTTCGCGGCTGCAGGCCGTTCTGGTGCTGTACACTGTTTGGGTGACCGCGATTGTGCGGGCCGTTCTGGTGCTGTGCACTGTTTGGGTGACCGCGATTGTGCGGGCTGCGGGCTGTTCTGGTGCTGTGCACTGTTTGGGTGACCGCGATTGTGCGGGTTGCCGACCGGCGAAGTGCAGGGGTTCAGGTTGTGTGACCGGCTATCTGCCGCAGTGTTTTTTCATCCAGGATGCGAATACGTTTGCCCGGGGTTTCGATGAGACCTTCGGTCCGGAAGTCGGAGATGAGCCGGATTACGGTTTCCGTTGCGGTGCCCACCAGGGAGGCGAAGTCTTCGCGCGACAAGTGTACATTGACCATGTGCGGATCGGCCGGGTCGGCGCCGAAAGTATCCAGCAGCAGGGTCAGCGCGTCGGCAAGGCGTTCCCGCACCGTTTTCTGAGCCAGCCGGAGAATGCGCTCCTCGGCCAGTCGCAGGTCGCGACTAAGGGTCTGGATCAGCTCCATGGTAAAGGATGGATTATCGCCGATGTAGCGAAAGAACTCCTCGGCCGGCACGAAACAGATCTGGGCGTCTTCCAGGGCCACCGCCGAGGCGTAGTAGGGCTCGCGGCTGATCAGCGCCCGGTAGCCGATGGCATCGCCGCTGCGGGCCAGCCGGACGATGAGATCGCGGCCCTCACTGCCGGTTTTAAAGACCTTGATATTGCCCCTGCTGATGCAGAAGAGTCCCGCGGCATGGTCGCCCTCGCGGAAAATCAGCTCGCCCTTACGGTATATTTTGCTGCGTTTGTTCGCGCTCATAGCCCGTACCTGCTCATCGTTGAGGCTTTTGAACAGGTTATCCATGCGACAACGGCAGTTTTCGCATCGGGGATTTCGGTCGGGTGCTTTCATGGGTGGCAATATAGCAGTTTCGTCGACATCGGTAAAGACGCATACCGGCTAATTTGACGTATGCCAGGGTTAAAGCCGGGCAGTCCGGTTTGCTGCCGTTTACGGCCGTGTACGCTCCCGGACCGCGCGGGCTCCGGCGCCATTTCCTGCCGGACTGCCCGCCACCGCGCGCGCTCCCGTTTCTGGCCGTGTACGCTCCCGGACCGAGCAGGCTCCAACGCCATTTCCTGCCGGACTGCCGCCGCCGCGCGCGCCACCACGTAATATCGAACGCCAGGGTTTGGACTTTTCAAATTTAACAGAGATATTATGTAAGCGCTTACATCACAAGGTAACTGCACAGCGGATGCGACCCGATTTTCGCAGCGATATCAATTTCAACCTACCTCCCTCCACGGGACCAAATTCTTCGTCATGACCGTAGCCCACCCTGACTCAACCTCCAAAACCGCCGCCGCCATCGCACTGGCACTGCTCGCCCTCGTCCAGCTCACCCTGCATCCTGCCCCGGTGCAGGCCCAGGAACGCACCATGATGCAGGGCTTCTACTGGGATGCCACTCCCGGCGCCGTCTGGTACGACTCCCTGGCGCACTACTCCGATGCCCTGGCCCGCGCCGGCTTCTCCAGCATCTGGTTCCCGCCCCCCTCCAAAGGCGCAGCCGGTGCCTTTGACGTAGGCTACACCCCGTACGACTACTACGACCTCGGTGAGTTCGACAGCGCCCCGGGCGACCGCACCTCCGGGTTGGGGAATTTCATCGCCACCCGCTACGGCACCCGCGCCGGACTGCAGGCCGCCATCCAGCGCTACCACGCCAACGGCATGAAGGTCTACGCCGATGTAGTCCTCAACCACCGCTCCGGCGGCAGCCTGGAAGCCAACCCCTACGGAGAATGGTACACCGACCGCTCCGGTGGCTCCCTGTACTCCCCCGGGGGCGACTCCACCTTCACCGCCTTCCCCCTCACCCACGGATCGGGTCGCATCGCCTGGCCGGAAGGGCAGGGCGGCACCTACTTCTTCCCCAACGCCGTGCGCAACCCCGGCAACACCGGCGATTTCTTCGCCACCAACCAGCTCGGCGGCTTCCACCAGCTCTACATCAACAACTTCGGGTACGATGTAGCCCTGCATGACGGCGACGGCAGCAACCTGCCCATGGGCGACTCCCTGATGGTCTGGGGCGACTGGCTCATCAACGAAATCGGGTTCGACGGCTTCCGCTTCGATTTCGTCAAAGGCATCCATCCCGAATACCTCAAACGGTTCATGTCGCAGCCGGGCACCCAAAACGCCTTCCACGTACACGAACTCTACGATGGCGACATCGGCCGGCTGCAGACCTACCTCAACCAGATCGGCGGCACCTCCACCCAGGGAGCAATCTTCGATTTCAACCTGCGCTTCACCTACAAGGAGATGTCCGATGCGGGCGATAATTTTGACATCCGCACCCTGCACAGTCGCGGACTCATGCACAACGGGGTGGACTATAACCGCATCGTCACCTTCGTAGACAACCACGACTTCGACCGTACCAACTACCAGGGCGAGGTCACCCAGTACGGACACGAACCCGTCATCAACAACAAAATGCTGGCCTACGCCCACATGCTCACCCATCCCGGCTACGCCCAGGTCTTCTGGCGCGATTACTTCCACTACGGCATGCGCGATCAGATCAACCGCCTCGTACAGATCCGCAGCCAGTTCTCCGGCGGCGACCTGCGCATTCTCACCGCCTATGTGGACGCCAGCGGCGATTTTCAGCAACCCTTCTGGCCGGGCGATGCCAGCGATGATCCGCGTCACGTCTATGTTGCCGAGCGCACCGGCACCGGCGGGGACACCGGCCTCATCGTGGCCATCAACAAACACAGCCAGCGCGACATCGACGTCTGGGTGACGGTCAAACCCTGGGCGGGTCGCACACTGTACGACCTCAGCGGTACCATCCCCGGCGAATTCGAGGTCTTTGATGACGGTCGGGTGCTCATCCCCACGCAAGCCTCCTCCTACGCCGTGCTGGTGCCCATCGAATACACCCTCGATGAAACCATCAACCTGGAGATGTCGGCCGTGGAGTCGCCCGGCACCGATTACCTGGTCGGCGACGAGGTGCAGCCCCGGGTGCGCATCGCCAATCGCTCGGATTTCTCCCAGACCAACGTGCCCGTGCTGTGGGAGCTTAGCTTCAGCGGCGACACCGTCCGGCAGGACACCCTCACCGTGGACCGCATCGAAGCCGGTGACGCGCTGACCCTGCGTTTCCCCGCCTTCACCCTGGACTCCATCGGCACCTACCAGGCCACGGCCCGCATCGATTACGGGCTGGATCAGGACTCCACCGACAACCGGATCAGCTTTCAGATTGAGGTAGCCGATACCCTCGGCGCCTGGCCCTATCGCCTCGACGGGGTAGCCGGGGAGTCGGCCTGGCGCACCATGGCCGTCAAGCAAAACGCCAACAGCGGGTTCGGACTGGGCAAAGACGTGCGGGCCCTGCGCTTCGCCGACACCGCTGACACCCTGTATATCTTTGTGGAAGGTCGGGTGCCGCTCACCGATGGCGATGGCATCGGGCTGTTTCTGGATTTCAGCGAGCGAACGGGTGTTGCAGCCGGTCAGCCCCTGGGTAGCGTGGCCGGGGCCCAGTTCCTTTTGAACACCGGTGATCCGACTCAGGACGCGTTTGCGATGGATTTTGAGGTCGATTATGGATTTGCCCTCTTCGGCGCCCAGGGTGGTCGCGCCGTGCTGAGTGTGGCCGATTACACCGCTGCCACCCCGGCCGGCATGCTGGTCGCGGCTCCGGGCGATTCGCCCGAGGGCGATGGGAGCGCTGCTGCCGGACCTGCCACCGATGAGGTCTTCCCCGCCGGAAGTATCCGCTATGCCATGAGCACCGAGGAGTTGTCGCGCCACGGACTGGAAATCGCCATCGCGCGGTCGGCCCTGGGCGATGTGCAGGCCGGCGAGGTACGGGGCTTTGGCTTCATCGCCTCCAATACCGCCTACTTCTCCAACGTGCTGGTACCCGGTGACGCCGTGGGCGATGCCGACGATTTCGAGAATTTCGGGTTCAATATCGACTTCACGTCGCTGACTGAGGGCGGACCGTTTCACAGCGCCTGGCTGCCGGTCAACAGCAGCGAAGCCCAGCCCGTGCCCGGCATCACCGAGCTGGCGGCGCCGGAGGATGGGACCACCGATCAGGCGCTGCGACCGCAGCTGAGCTGGAATGCCACGGCCGGGGCCTCGTGGTACAGCCTGCAGCTGGCCCGTCCGTCCACCGAGCCGGCCAAGGCGGCGCGGATGACGACCGTTGATCCGGTCCCGGACCGCTGGCGACCCGACCACCAGGCGGCCACCGATGATTTTGGTACAGATCCCATCCTCATCGAGGTCATCAACGACACCTTGTATGTGCCCGCGGGCGCCCTTGATCCCGAGACCACCTACATCTGGCGGGTTCGCGCGGTCAACAGCTCCGGCGAAGGACCGTGGAGTGCTACCCGAAGTTTCACCACCGGTCTGGCGGTTCCGGTCCCGACCGAAGCCCCGGTGCTGCTGGGTCCGGCTGACGGACAGCTGGATGTCGGGGTGCCCACCATCTTTACCTGGTCGGAGGTGGATGGAGCGGCCGACTACCACCTGCAGGTGTCGACCACCCAGTTCTTCTTCGCCTTTGCCGGGGTGGTCTTCACCGAAGAAACCACCGCGGAACTGGAGCTCAGCGGCGACCGGCGGTATTTCTGGCGGGTTCGTGCCCGCAACGAAAGCGGAACCGGTCCGTGGAGCGAGGTACGCGAGTTTACCACCCGCACCGTAGTTTCCATCGATGAAGAGGGAACCGGACTGCCCGTGGAGCTGGCTCTGCACCAGAATCATCCCAATCCCTTCAATCCCACCACCACCATCCGGTACGATATTCCCGCCGGGGAGTCGGCCGGGATGGTACGCCTCGCCGTGTACGATATGCTCGGCCGACAGGTAGCCGTGCTGGTCAGCGGCGATGTTCCCCCGGGGCGGTACACTGTCAATTTTGACGCCACGGCGTTGTCGACCGGCATGTATGTCTACCGATTGCAGGCCGGAGGACAGGTTATCACCCGGAAAATGACCCTCGTGAAATAAGGACGGGCCGGGGGAGTGCCCCCCGGTCGCAAAAACCAACGCACTATGAAAACTGTACGATGTCTGGGGTGGCTCGTGCTGGGATTGTTCCTTGCTCCGCGGTTTTTAACAATATTAGAATGCTGTAACCGCTTTTCTGAGTGTTTTGCAGGTAATAAAAAAAAGTAGTATCTTCCGAAAATGTAAGCGCTTTCATTCTGCTTATTCTTCTGGCCAGGTTGTTTGAAGCGCCTCGTGTTCACAGGGTCTTAAAGCCCGGTCAATATTGTCTTCTTTTGCTGAAATAGTCTCAATGCAGCAGGATCGTCGCCTTGGGGGTGGGATTGGTCTGCATAATGATGACGGGTTTCAGTGGATTGTCGAATAGTCACACCCCAAAAAATCAGGTCATGCGAATCCGTTCTGTACTCCGTAGTATTGCTATGCTGCTCGTCATCCTGTGCGCAACCGGACTGGTTGCCTATGCGCAGAGTTCGCCGCCGCCGCCCATGTTACCCGGTATGCCCGACCAGGCGCCCCTGGGAGGGCTCAGTCTGCTTGCCGCAGCCGGTGGTGCCTACGCCTGGAACAAGCTCCGTCAACGAAACCAGAATTGAGGAGGGCCAGGCACATGAACTTGAATCGTTATTTACTGACGCTATTCCTGCTGGCAGCTCCCGCTATGGCGATGGGGCAGATTAACGCGGACGATGGGCTTCGTATGCCAGGCGACTGGAATGGCTTCACCAACACAACCGGCATGGGTGGTGATTTTGATTTGCAGCGCTCTACCAAAGGAAGCACGTTAGTTTGGTCCACCAGTTTTGAATTTACAGGAACTACGGGTTCACAAAATTTTAAGTTTGCCAGTACGTTTACGGGCACTGATTTCGAAGATCCATGGCGAAATCAATGGGCAGGTTCAGGATTTACCACAAATTCTCTAGTAACGGGTATTAGCTACTGTGGTTCTTGTAATCCTGACAACAACACCATCACCTTAACCAACGGCAAGTTCTACACGGTCAACTTCAAGGACAATGGCTACGCCGCTACCGACGCCATTTTCATGGAAACTTCGGCCATGCCGGTAACCATCGCCAGCGTCACGAATGACGCGGCCTCGACCGTCCGCGCCGGTGATGATGTAACGGTGACCGTCACAACTTCGGCAGCGCCCGCCGCCGATGAGTTTGTCTACCTGATTTACACTGTGACCGGATCTGACGACCGCCAGGTAGCCCAGCTGTCCTTTACCGGAACCACCGCAACGCATACCTTCTCCAACGTTGAGGCGAACAAGACCTACAGCTACTATGTGATGTCGTCCAGCCTGGACAATACCGCCATCATAGCAGAACAAACGGCCGAGTTCTACGACATGCGCTCGATCCGGGTCAACAACGACTCCGGATCCAGCTACAGCTTCAACGTGAAGCTCGCCCTTCCGGCCAAGCCGGTGATCAGCGCTCCCACGGCCGCCGCTACCGGGGTACTGCTCAACAGCACGCTCGACTGGAACGATACCGACAATGCCTCCAGCTATGAGGTGGAGATTAGTACCGATGACGCGTTCGACTCGTCCACCACCGTCACCTCCTCCGACGACCAGTATGCTTTCAAAACCGAGCTGGATTTCGGAACTACCTACTACGTACGCGTGCGGGGCAAGAACGCGGATGATGAAACGGGCGAGTGGTCGGATACCGTCTCTTTCACTACCCTCAGCCTCACCCGAACCTACGCCGGCAACAAACTCAGCAGTTTCGGCGGGGTCATCGGCACCGGATCGATCCAGATTGGCGATAACGGAACCGATATCCAGGTTCGCATCGTCAAGGGCGATGGAAACTTTAACGATGCCTTCGTCATGTACATCGCAACGGGCGCTGCCGGACGAAATATCATCGATGGCGAGGTGAACGATCAGGCGGATGGGCTCCGACGGGCCATTTCCTCCGCGGGCGATAATGCTTCGACGCTTCGCTTCCCGGGCGGATTTCAGGCAAGCCATGCCCTGGCGGTCGACCTCACCTTTGGCGGGCTCTGGTCCATACCGGCTACAGGCGCCATCGGCGATAACGGACTCACCTACGTTACGCCGGTGAATCGAACCCTGGAAGCCAATACCGACGCCACCATTTCGTTGTCGTTCTCTAAAACCAACCTCGGACTCGGCGCCGAAGATGCCGTGGAGTTCGCTTTTGTGACGACCTACATGAATGCAACCAATGGATTTTTATCGAACGAAAGCGTGAACATCGGTTTCGGAACGGATAGTCCGGGTGCGGGCGATGTGACCTTCGGTTCCGCCCTGAAATACCCCAGCGGCGAGGTCTACGCCATGTACACCCTCTCGGGCAGCCAGGGATGGCGACTGCTCAGCAGTCCCGTTACCGGGGCGACCTACACCCAGCTGCTCGGCGGACTCCATACCCAGGGATTCAGCGGATCGAACTACCCGGACGTAGGCACGGCGAATTCCAATGTGCGCGTGCTCAGCGGCAGCGATTATGTGAGCATCGCCAACGCCTCGGATGCGCCGGCGGCAGGGACGGGTTTTGCGGTGGGTGTGTATCGCGATGACACCCCCGGCACGGAAGGCAGCTTCCCGAAATTCGTGACCCTGCAGGGCGCGGCACGAACCGGGAATGTGAGTCCTGCGTTGCCATCAACGTCCGGTCAATTCGCCCTGCTGGGCAACCCCTACCTGGGCACGCTCGACTTTAACGCCACCACGCGGTCCGGGCTCACGGAGGTGGTTTATGTGTACGATTATGAGCCTGCCGGCGAGGCAGCGGAGGATGTGGATAACGAGGTCGGGGAGTCGACCGTCGGGGTGTTCCGCGTCTGGAACGGAACGGCGGGGAGCCTCGGCAGTTACCGGATCGCGCCGTTTCAGGGGTTTCTGGTTCATACCAATGCTGCCGATGCGAGCCTGACTATGAAGGAGGCCGACCTGGTTGGGGGCAACCCGATCTTCCGCGGCAAGGAGGTCCCCGCACAGGAGCATGTGCTTTCCCTGGAGCTGGTCGGCGAGGGGCTGTATTCCACGGCCTGGGTGCATTTCTCCGATGATGCACGGGCTTCCGACGGCCTCGACCCGCGTGATGCCTTCAAATTGTATCCGTTTTCGGCCGATTACGCCCTCATGCAGACCTATGCGCGCGATGGAAGCGGGCTTGAAATCAACCACCTGCCGATCACCGGCGAGGCTGTGACCCTGCCGATGGATATGCAGGTTACCCGGTCGGGCAGTTTCGTGTTGCGAACGGCCGACTGGTCGCTGCCGGAGGGGTGGACCGTCACCTTGGTGGACGACCAGACCGGTGCGTCGTGGGCGCTGAACGGCGGGCAGGAAATCGCGCTGGAGCTGGAGGCGTCCGGTGCCATGGCCAAGCGCGCTGCCGACGGGCTTACTCCGGAGGTGGTCACCCTCGACGGAAGCAGTCGGTTTCGATTGAAGGTCGAGCCTGGTCAGACTACCAGTATCGACGCCGATCCGTCGCTCCCGCAGGCGTTTGCGCTGGAGCAGAACTATCCGAACCCGTTCAATCCGGTCACGACCATCCGGTATTCGGTTCCGGCTTCGGTTGGGGCGGGGGCCGATGTGCGACTGAGTGTGTACGACCTGCTGGGTCGCGAGGTGGCGGTGCTGGTAGACGAGGTTCGCGCGGCCGGGTCGCACCAGGTATCGTTTGATGCCTCTGCGCTGGGATCGGGCGTGTATCTGTACCGGCTCACGGCCGGCGCCGAGACCATCACCCGCAGGATGACCTTGATTAAATAGAACGTAATGAGCCGGTGCGGCGGTCGATGCTGCTTGCCCCGGGGTACGATGCTCCGGACGGGTTACCCTTCGGATGCGGTGAATAAAGAAAATACGAATCGATGACTACTCCGGTCTTAGTGTGTCGCCGGGGTGTCTGCGAAAACCAATTTACAACTAAACAACCAAAAACGAACAGATACAGTCATGAAAAATCTCATCGTCTTCTTCGCTGCAGTCGTTGTCTTCACGCTGCTCTTCATGGTGCCCGAACTCGTTCAGGCCCAGCCGCCCGGACTTCCCGATGCGCCCGATCAGGCTCCCCTCGGAGGCCTCGGCATCCTCGCCGCCGCCGGCGGCGCCTACGCCTGGAAAAAGTTACGCAACCGAAGCCAGGAGTGAGGGGGAAGCTATGAAAAAGACTAAGCAATTTTTGTATAAAGGGGTGGTAATGTTCCTTACCGTATTCCTATTTGGTGCATGGACGGGTGAGGTTACAGGGCAAACAACTGTTGATTTTACTGTTAACACCTCGTACTACGAGACTTCGAGTGTAGGAGGAGAAGATGGTTCTGCTGGAATCTTTGATGCACTTAGTGGTACTGGCTTAGGAATGTTCGCATCTTGGGAATCAGGGTTTACGGTAAACTATAGGGAATTAAAAGTTAACGGGGACAATACCGGTGCAGTTAGAAACCTACAGGTAGGCGACAAGTTAACTATTGTAATTGATGCAACTACAGTCAGAGGTGAAACAGGTTTTGCTTTAGTGACTGGAGTTCCAAGTACAATTAATTTCGATAATCGCAGAGCTAATTCAAGACTTTCAGTCCAACAAACTGGCCTTAATAATCAATATTTCCTCTCCGATTTTACTAGTGGTCCTGCTAATTTTGATTTTAATTCCTCTACCACAAGATTTGACTACACTTTTGAAATTACAAAAACTTCCCAGAGTACTGTTAATGTTAGAATGAACGCCAATTCTGTTGATTATAACAACTTCGACATTGTGCTAGGTGGGGATGCAGGCTTAAATCTCAGTCATATTGCAATTTGGCTCAAAGATGATTGGAATGGAACCTCAAGACAAGACGTATTTGCAAAGGATATGGCAATCACAAATAGTGGTTCAATACAGGTAGGATATGGGTTAACTGGAACAAATACTTTTACTCCTGGGCTAATAACAGATGGTTTAGCTGCTAATAGCACGAGCACTGTTTCTTCGAACTCGGTGCTTGTGGGTGGTGAATCAGGTACCAAAGTCATTTTTAATCAAAACAACAGTTACACGGGTTCAACTACAATCAATACTAATGCAACTTTAGAGTTGCAGTCCGATCTAATTAACTCTGTTATTAAAGTCCAGGATGGTGCAACACTTGAAATAACTGGTGACAGAACGGTTCAAGGTTTGGTAATTCAAGACGGCGGCACGGTTACCATTGACGGTAATCTTACTGTGACTGGAACGTTGGATATTGCAGCAGGGAATACCCTTGTTGTTCCAAGTGGCAGTGGTCTTAATGCTTCTACAATTGAGTACAATAGCACTGGTAGTATTCAGTTCAATCGTAGTCTAACAAGAGCTACCCAGACGGTTGAAGAGGTTGAACAGTATCGTGGTTGGAGGCTTCTATCGTCGCCTGCTACCGTTCCGTTTAGTTCCTGGCTTAGCGGTATCTGGACGCAGGGTGGGACTGGCGCGGATTACGATGGTGGAACGCCCAATGTTTTTGCATCCGTCGGTTCAACCAGTGGTACGTTAGTTAGAACTAACATAACAGAATTTAATACCAATGTAACAGCTGGTCAAGGTTATGCCGTTTATGTTTATGAATCGGATTTTGGCGGAGCGAATAGTGGCTGGCCAAAAACCTTATCTTTCAAAGGTGCTGAAAACGCTGAAGGCACTGCCTTCACTCCAACCCATACTAGCGGGACTCAATATGCTATAGCAGGTAACCCTTTTTCAGCGACCATTCAATTTGATAACTTGACAAGGGGTGCCGATTTAGCAGATAAAGTGTGGGTTTATGATCCTGCAACAGATAATGTCATTGCTCGCACAGATGGTTCTGGTGATTTCAATGGTCTCATCACCCCATTTCAAGGTTTCTGGATAGAGTATGATGGTCCAGGTTCAACCCTCACTTTCCCTGCTGCTGCAAAATCATCCGGCGGAACATTCTACGCCAAAGAAGTGCAGCGTCCTCGACTGGTCCTAGATTTCAACGATGGTACTTTCTCTAACAGTGCCTGGATTACCTTTGATCATAATGCAAGTCAGGGGTATGATCAGATGGATGCCGTTCAGTTTGCTGGAATGAGCGGGATTGGAGCACAGTTATACACTATCGTGGATGATAAGTCAGTCGACATCAATTTTATGCCTGCTGAATTCGATGAGGTTATTGAGTATCCCCTCGGGTATTACACCTCCCTTGGCGGCAGTGTTAACATCAGCGTGCGAGAATTGCAGTTACCCGGTAATGTCACCGCGAGTATTGTCAACACGGTTACCGGAGAAGTAATTGAGCTGAATGATGATACTGTAATTTCGTTTGATGCCCCCATGTCAAAACGAAATCCTGCCGACGAGAATAGCCTCGTTGCCAGCGCACAATCTTCCGAGTTTAAACTGAGATTCGCTCCACCTACCTCCACCTCCTCCGAAATCGCCTCGGAGCTTCCTGCGGAGCTGAGCCTCTCCCAGAACTTTCCGAATCCGTTCAATCCCACCACGACCATAAGTTTTTCGTTGCCGGTGAACGGTCAGGTCCGATTGGCGGTTTACAATACTTTAGGACAGCAAATTGCTGAGCTGGTGAACGGCGAGATGAGCGCCGGAACCCACACTACGAATTTTGACGCCTCGTCTCTGTCGAGCGGAGTGTACGTCTACCGCATCGAAGCGGCCGGACAAGTACTCTCCAAACGGATGACGCTCGTCAAATAACCGGTATACCATTGCCACGGATACCAGGGGGCTGCAGGATTTCCATCCTGCAGCCTTTTTTTTGTCCGGGATTGGAAGCGCCCCAACCGCACATAACCCGCGGGATGCAGAACCCGGAATAACTCCACCCTACATTCCCCCCTTCGAAAATGCGTATATTTGAGGTTGCCGGTACGGTCTGCAATTCCCGTAACGCCCGCGCCGATCACCCCCAACCCAACCCCCGCTTTGCGCTCCTACTTCCACTTCCTCCAACGAAATTTCGAACCGGTTTTTCTTCGGTTTCCTGCTCACCTTCTTCTCCAGCTTCGGCCAGACTTTCATGATCTCCCTGTTCGTGCCGTTCATCCTGGCCGACCTGGCGTTCTCGAACTCGGTTTTCGGCGGGTACTACGCCCTGGCAACGGTCATTTCCTCGGTGATCATGCTGCGCGTAGGCCACGTGATTGACGACCGACCTATCCGACCATTTACCATCCAGACTACGCTGCTGCTGGCGGTGGCCTGTGTCGTCCTGGCCCTGGCCTGGCACCCGGCCGTGCTGTTCGTGGCGCTGGTCGGACTCCGCCTGGCCGGACAAGGCCTGCTCAGCCACATCTCCCTGAGCACGATGTCGCGGTATTTCAGCAGGGATCGCGGCAAAGCCCTGAGCTTTTCCAGCCTCGGCTACTCGGTGGGCGAGATGATTTTCCCGATTCTGGTGGGGGCGGTGATTGCCGCGTTCGGCTGGCGGGTGGGGGCGATGACCACCGCCGGACTCACCCTGGTGCTGCTGGCGGTGATGCCCTTGTTTGTGGTCGAGCGACTCGACTATGTGCCGGGGAAAGGTCGCATCGGCAAGCCGCTGCCGGGCACGGATGATGCCGTGAAGCCGGGCCGGACCTGGTGGGACGCGCTGCGCTCGGGTATTGCCTCGGTGCTGGACCGGTCGGATGAGCACGACCAGCGCGATGCAGGCACGGCGGACAGCATGGATACAACAACGAAACCCATCGCCCCCGGGCTAACTGAAGTCGCCTCCCGGGCCGGTAAGCCCGTTTCGGGTACAACTTCCGGTCTGGCTGCCGGGGTCACCCACAATGCAGATCATGCCTCCGCCCCGACCGGCCAGTCCCCGTCAAAACCGGCCGAAGCCCCCATGGGCAAGCGGGCCTTCTACTGGCAGATGCTCAAGGAATCGCGTTTTTATGTGCTCCTGCTCCCCTCGTTCTACCTGAGTTTTACCGTCACCGGATTCTTTTTCTACCAGTATCTGATGGCGGAGTCGCGCGGCTGGCCGATTGCCACGTATACCTATCTGTTTGCCGGCTATGGCTTTATCCGACTCCTTGCCGGACTGTATGGCGGCGTGCTGACTGATAAATACAACACGGCTACGCTGTTCGTGGTGCATCTGATTCCCATGGCCCTGGGCATCCTCGGACTGGCGCTGGTGCCCGGATTACCCGCTGCGGCGGTGTTTCTGTTCGGTACGGGGATGAGTACAGGCAGCGGGATGGTGTTCAAAAATGCCATCCTCGCCGAAATGTACGGGGTGGGTCGGATCGGGCAGGTCCGGAGCCTGTTCACGATGTTCATGGTGCTGAGCACAGCCCTGGCGCCGCTGCTGTTCGGACTCCTGCTGGATGGCGGGGTGAGTTTCGCCCAGCTGGCGGTCGGCAGCACCATCGCCGCGGGACTGGTCGTGCTGCACACCACGCGGATTTACGGGCTCAAGGGCTGAACATAGCATTCAATACCCGATGGAGCTGTTGCCGGACCGGGGCGTCGATATCCCCGACCTGTTTGAGGAGCCGCGACTTGTCAACGGTCCGGATCTGGTCAACAGCTATCTCGCCGTTCCTGCCCTGAAACGTCAACGGTATGCGGGTAGGGTATCGTTTACCGGAAGAAGTTAACGGAGCAATCAGCACTGTGCGGATGTGTTCGTTCATTTCATCGGGTGAAATGACCACACAGGGCCGTGTTTTCTGCATTTCGGAGCCCACAGTCGGGTCCAGCGCTATCAGCCAGACCTCGTAACGATGTACCGCCTTTTTCCGGTCTACCACTGCCATTCCTCATCGTCTCCGTCTACACGCCACGGGGTTGTGTCCTCATCCAGGAGGATGTCGTGCTCATGTTCAGCCATTTCTTTAAAGGCCTTACCCCAGCTTGCCCTGGAATTCGCAGCCGGGCGAATGACGACCCCTCCGTCTTCAACTGTCATGACAATATCGTCCTCCAGTCCAGCCTGCTCGAGGATGGCTTTGGGTATGCGGATGCCCTTGGAATTGCCGATGGATATGAGTTTGGTGTTCATGACGGGATATTAATGTGCATACAAAGTAATTACATATCATAGTAATGTCAAGAGGTCTGTAGCACCGGCTTTACCCTTGCCTCAGAACCGGTAATCGCCGCTGAGGTTGAACGGAAGCTCGGTGGAGGGGAAGAAGGGCAGGTCGAGGTCGACCATTCCGTTGCCGTCTACCTCGTAGGTGAACGACTGCGATCCGGTGAGCATGCGGTACACCGAGAGCCCCAGTTGGGTCAGGTCCAGTCGGACCGGAATATTCACGTTTTGTGAACTTTTGGCCGGCACGGAAATGGTTTCGCGCAGGGTCGAGCTGACCCATTGATTACCGTCCACACTCAGGTTGTAGGCCAGTCCTGAAAGCGACATCCCGAAGGCGTTGGGATTGTCCAGGCGCAGCTGCAGCACCACTTCGGCGCCGGAAAAGGAGACGGATCGCACGGCGATGTCTTCCAGGGCGAGGCGGGGCATACGCGGAACGGGCAGGTAGCCGCTGGCCGAAGCCGGCACCGAACGCCGACCCAGCACGGGCAGGTCGAACACAAATTCCGTACGTACCTCATAGGCGATGCTATCCTGTCGGACCAGCGCTCCGGCGGTGTTGTACAGCTCCTGAAATCCCACTGTCACCGGAATCTGCACCGTCCGGGCCGACCCGGCCGCCAGCTCCAGTCCCGCATCGCTGCGGCCTTGCAGAAACTCGCTTCCTTCCACCGAAAACGCATACTCATACCCCGTTGCGCGCAGGGCGAGTCGATTCGGATTATCCACCTCGAAACCGAAATTCATCGACAGTCCGTCGAAGTTCACCGAGGAGAATTGCATCGAGTCGTACCGGACTTCCGGCATTTGCACGGTTCCGGCGGCTTGCTGCAGCAGGGAACATCCGCCGATCGCAAACAGGAGTACGGCGGCCAGTACCAGGGGAGTATATTGTTTCATGGGGGAGGAAGGATTTGAATTTAACCGATTGGATTGGTAGGGATTATTGTTTGCATCCAGTACCACATCGTTTGTTGATTCAGGAACGAGGTAGTAACGTATGCATCCAGTAATTTCATCTTTTTTGATTCAGGAACTGAGTTTAACGTGCATAGGATTCGATGAACCAGTCGGCCCATTGTTCAAGCTGTGTGCCTAAATAATAGGGTAAATTCAGAAGAATAAATGGTTTCCTGTTCAGGTTGGTCGTGTGATGTTCCACACGCACCGGTCCGGCGTACATGCGAATGGCGAGGTTATGTGGGGTCATCTCAATGTAGGTATGCAGCGAACGTAATGTCCCTTTTTTACCGGATTTGATTTCAACGGGTATGGCCAGACCACCCCTAACTACAACCAGGTCTACCTCGGCGGATGCGCTGATTTTTTCCCGAACCCAAAACATGGGTTTATTGATGCTCATGGTTTGTGTAGAAAGCAGTTCCTGGGTTACCAGATGCGGAATAATAGCACCCTTGTAGGCTGCGTTGAGGTCGTCCATGATCAGCATGTTACCCTGAATATTCAGGATATGATTAACCAGACCGGTATCCAGAAACTGCAGGCGGGGAGATCTGCGCAGGTTGGGTGTGAGGGGAGGCTCCGTTTGTGTAGCCGGATACAGGAGTTGAATCGCCTTAGCGCGGTCCAGCGCCTGAAATGCTTGAGAAATTTCCCGGGATTTTCGTCCGCTGTTGGCAAAGTTTTCAAAACGGACCCGCTGGTCGATGTAGCCGGCTGCATGATCCAAAATCAGGGCGATGTTCTCCCGTTCGGTTTTGCCGGAGGCGTATTTTGGGATGTCGGCCTTGTAGGTTTCCCATATACTGTAGTACACGGATGCGATGCCGGCCATGTTCTGGTCAACCAGGATTTTTTTCACGGCCTCGGGCATCCCCCCGACAATAGCGTACGCATGAAATTCACGCAGAAGCAGGGAATGAGCCGCATCCCGCACGGGAATTTGTTGAAGTTCTTTGTGCAGGGATGGATTTTTGGTTAGCAGGTATTCACTGAAATTCACCGGATGCATCCACAGGAACTGAACTCTTCCGACCGGGAAATTGGCCACCGCTCCCAGGGCGAATTCCAGCAGGGATCCGGCCGCGATGACATGGAGCTCCGGAAGGTCTTCGTAGAAGTACCTGAGCAG
This sequence comes from Bacteroidetes bacterium HLUCCA01, assembly GCA_001314545.1. Lineage (GTDB taxonomy): Bacteria > Bacteroidota > Rhodothermia > Balneolales > HLUCCA01 > HLUCCA01. The sequence goes on along the minus strand of LIHN01000001.1, from coordinate 849,526 downwards.
TTTGATTGCCTCGGTCGACTCCTGGATTTCATCGATGAATAGCAGTACCTGCTCATCGGGCTGTATTTGATGCTCCAGAAACAGCTTGTCGCGGATGAGGCGAACATCGTCGGTAGCCGCAAATAATGCACGGTCTTGCGTACGTTCGAGGTTGAGTGTTATGCTGCGGGGATACTGTTGGGCGAAGGTGTTCACCAGCGTTGTTTTTCCAACCTGCCGGGCTCCGCGCAGAATGAGCGGTTTGCGTTCTGCTGACGTTCTCCATGTAGTAAGAAAGCGTAAAAGGTGGCGTTGGATTTCCATGAAATCGGTGGGTCGGGTCGGTGTGTTTTATTATTACTTAATTTGTTGAATTACAATGCGTTATAAATATGTTGTTTTATTTTATGTTATAAAAAATAGGCAAAAAAAGCGCATTTTTGTCATAAAATATAGGCAAATTTATGATTTTTATGTCATAAAATATGGGTAACTGTCTTGAAAACCTCCGGTTGATGCGCAAAAGACGGTGGGGAGTTTGTTGCTTTACATCTCCTGTAACCCCTCTTTTTTCAGAAAAAAAGGAGCCCAAATCGCCGGCCCGACGATAACTTCATGCCCTGCAATCGCCTAAGGAAGAAAAGAAAATCGCGCTCAATGTGAACGATTCACAACTTTCACTAGTTATTGAAAGTGCAGTTGCTTAGTTGCAACTGTCAATGCTACCTGAGAAGTGCCACCCTGCCGCGGCTTGCCAAAGCAGGGTGGTTTTTTTATGGCTGGCTCAATCCGTGTTATATGGTTGGCTCAATCCGGGGTTTTATGCCCATCCCAACCCGATTGCCCCGCGGACTCATCACTGATCAATACCAGCCATAAAAAAAGCCTGTCGCTACGCATTACCAAAGCATTGGAGCGACAGGCTACCCACGAAAATCTGCAGAAGCGCGGTCGATTTGAACCGCTTACTCCGGCTCTACCACCCACTGTCCGTTGATCATCACCCCGGTGGTGCTGGTCAGAAACTCGAACGGGTCGCCGTTGAACAGGGCAATATCCGCATCCTTGCCCCGCTCCAGCGAGCCCACGCGATCGTCAATGCCCAGAATTCGGGCCGAGCCGATGGTGATGGCTTCCAGTCCGGCCAGGTAGGGCAGACCATTGGCTATGGCGATGGCGGCTTCGTAATGCACAATGCGCGTCTTGGGCACATAGCCTTCGAAACCCGCCTGAAACGCGAAGGGAATCCCGGCTTCGTGCAATTCGGCAGCGGTCTCCCAGCTGGCATTCACCGTCTCACCGGTAGTGCGGACCATCGGAGGATGCAGCAGCACCGGAACGCCGGCGGCTTTGATCTGGTCGAGCACCAGGTAGGCTTCGGCCGCCCCATCCAGCACGAGGTCGAACCCGAATTCTTCCTGAAGTCGCAGCGCGGCCAGGATTTCAGTGACCTGCTGGGCGGTGATCATAGCGCGGATCTCCCCGTTCAGCACGGCCATCATGGTCTCCATTTTCAGGTTCCGGGCCGGCATCTTCGCCGGATCCCCCCCGGCCTGGTCGACCTTGCTCTTGTACTCCTGGGCTTTGATAAATTCCGCCCGAAGCATGGCGATGGTGCGCGAACGCGAGCCTACCTGACTGTAATTCCGGCTCACCGACGGACCGAGGGTGAACGCCACCATGGTCACGGAGTCGACCAGCGCTTCGTTTACGGTTTCGCCGCTGGTCTTGACAATCATGGTCTGTCCGCTGGCAATGGCACCCGGACCGTGACCCGTGTGCAGGGTGGTAATGCCCTGATCGCTCACATACACCACCAGATGCTCCCGGGCGTTGTAGGCATCAATGGCCCGCAGCTCCGGCTGAAACGGATTCGACCGCTCGAGCTGATCCTGATCGTGCGGGGAATTCAGCGCGCCGGCCAGTCCCACTACCGAGTGCGCATCGATGAACCCCGGGGTGACGATCCGAGCCTGTACTATGTCTACGCCGGAAGGGATACGCACCGCGTTGGCCGGACCCACCCGGTCGATTTTCCCGTCGCTTACCAGCACGACGCCGTTGGTGATGGGGTCGCCGGCCATGGTGTAGACGATGTCGCCCTGTATGGCATAGGTCTGGGCACGGACGTCATCGACCCCCGAAAACAGCAGCATCGCGACCAGCATCAGGGTGCTGAGCAGACCCGCAGGCACCCCGGCAGCCCGGAAGCTGCGCTGTGAAAAACGGGACTTCGTTCCGGTTACAGGTGAACCGAACATCACAAAATGTGAACATGTGCTTTGGGCTGAACCAGCCCCGGACCGCGCGTCACTGTTTGCACCGCCGCGGTTTGAAGAAAATGATTTCGATGTATTCATGAACATACTCCTTTAGTTGGCATCGGTGCTGTAGTGATCAAAAAACTCGCCGCGGAAGACTTCCCATCCGCCGGTGTTGAACACCCGCTGGTCGGGCTCGGCGCGGTCGTACACCTTGATGCCTTCAATCCAGGTCTGCTCCACGAAGGTGTACACACTGAAGGGATCGCCGCTGAGGATGATCAGGTCGGCATCTTTGCCCCGATCCAGCGAACCCACCCGGTCTTCCATGTCCAGCATGCGCGCCCCGGCAATGGTGAGGGCTTCCAGCGCCTTCTCGCGCGACATCCCTGCGCGTACGCCAAAGGCCGCCATGCGCAGGAACAGGCGGGAATCGGTAATACTATCATCGGTGTGGAAGGCTACATCGGCGCCGACATCTTCCAGGGCTTTGCCGTTTTCCATGCGAATATTCATGGCTTCCAGCTTCCCGCCGGGGGAATCGAGCAGAATAATGGAGCTGCCCACGCCGGCCTCGGCGATCTCATCGGCCACCCGCCAGGCTTCACTTACGTGATGGAGCACCACGCGAAAACCGAATTCTTCTTTGAGCCGGAGGATGGTGAGGATGTCGTCATGGCGATGGGTGTGGTAATGGACCATGCGTCGACCTTCCAGGACTTCCACCATGGCTTCCATCTGCAAGTCGCGCGTGGGCATTTTGTCCGGATCACCCCCGGCACGGGCTACCTGCTGCTGGTAATGCTGGGCCCGCACGAACAGGTCGCGCATCATGGCCGCACTGCGCGAGCGGGTTCCCGGGAAGGGAGCGCTGCGCAGGGAGTTGGTTCCGTTGGCCATCTTGATGCCGCCGGTCATCCCGTTGGTGATATCGGTGTCGAAGAGCATGTCATAGATGGTGCTGGCCTCGCGCAGCTTGAGGTACACGGTCTGACCGCTGAGCAGGTGGCCGCTGCCGGGCATGACGTTGACGGTGGTTACACCGCCGGTGCGGGCCTTGCGGAAGGTATCGCTGTAGACATCGATGGCATCCACAATGCGCACATCCGGGTGGATGGCCGAAGTGCCGTCACCACCGTCGCCGCCCCCGATGTGCGAGTGGGTATCAACCAGTCCGGGCATGATGATTTTGCCGGTGGCATCTACACGCTCGGCATCGGACGGGATGCGGGTGCCGGCGTCGCCTACGGCCGTGATGACACCGTTGTGCACTACCACCACGCCGTTTTCAATGGGAGGGGAGCTGATGGGGTAGACCGTGGCCCCGGTGAAGGCCACGGGACGTTCCTGCGCCGTGGCCAGACCAGTGCCCATCAGCACGGTCAGCAGCAGCAGACTAAGTTTTTGTATCATGGTTTCGGTATTGGTGTTCGTGTTAGGTTTGGATAAAATCGGGGCTACTCGCCGACATAGCGCTCAAAGTACTCATAAATTCGCAAAATCCGGTCCAGCCGGTGCAGGGGCTCCCCGCTGCGCGACATCTCGTGGCTGGCGCGCGGATACCGCACGTATTCCACATCCTGTCCGCGGATTTTCAGGGCCTTGTAAATCATCTCGCTCTGGATGACGCCCGTGCGGAGGTCCACATCGCCATGCTTGATGAGCAGGGGCGTGCGAATCTGCCCGACATAGGTCATGGGCGAATTGGCACGCAGTACAGAGTCCACCTCGGCCGACTCCCACGGATACCCACCGAAATGATTCGGAACCAGTCGCCAGGCATTTCCCTCGCCTAAAAACGTATGCAGATCGTATACGCCGCGCTGGGCGAAGGCAGCTTTGAACCGGTGGTCGTGGCCGATGATAAAGGCGGTCAGATAGCCGGCGTAGGAACCTCCGGTAACGACCATCCGGTCGGTGTCAACCCAGTCCAGCTCCATGGCCCGGTCGGTGGCGGCCAGCACATCGCGCATCGGACCGAACCCCCAGTCCTGGTAGTTGCCATACTGAAAATCGCGGCCGTACCCGCCCGAACCCCTCGGATTGCTGTAGACAATGCCATATCCGCGCGCGGCGAGGTACTGAAATTCGAACCACATCGAGGCCTCGCCCGGTCCCCACATTGCCGACGGCCCGCCGTGAATCTGGAGCATGAGGGGATAGGTTTTCCCCGCCTCGAGCGCTGTGGGCTCCATAATCCAGTACTCCACGGGAAAGCCGTCCGAGTCGGTCACCCCGCGCACGGGCCGACTCAGCTGCTTGCCTTCCAGCCAGCGGTAATTGAAATCGGTCAGCACGGTGCGGTCACCCAAGAGTCGGTCAGCCGGGACGTTCCGGCCCGTTGCCAGTCGGGCGCTGTACAGCTCGAAGGGGTTTTCGATGGCGGTGCGCACAAAAGCGACCTGATTGCCACGTATATCGAAGCTGCGGATGCCTTCCGTTACAACGCTGAGCGACTGCACCGTGGGTGTGGACTGTCCGCGACCCGGGATTATCCCCGACCGATACAACAGGGTGCCTCCGTCACTGTTGGCCGTGAAATAGACCTGCCGGCTGTCGTCCGACCACTGCAGGTTGCCCGCCGAGCGGTCGATGCTGGCGGAAAGCGCCCGGGCATTGCTTCCATCGATGCGCATGACGTGGATTTCCGTCTGGGCGTAGCCCAGGTCGCGCTGGTCGGAGGATGTGAACGCGATGTGGGTTCCATCGGGAGATACCTGCGGGTTGGCCACGCTGAAATCCTGCATGTCTGCAACGAGGGTAATCTCCCCGCTTCCATCGGTCGCCACGCGGAAGATCCGGTTTCGGTTGAGTCGGTCGGGGTGGGTCTGTCCATCGGCCCCCATCGCGGCCCGACCTTCCTCATCGACGGGGATATCGGCGGAGGTGTGCAGGTAGACGTGGGCACCATCCGCGCTCCAGCTCCCGCCACCCCAGCTCGTATAGCCGGCTGTGATAGCGGTGCCCGACTGCGCTGCGGCATTGTGATCATCCACATCGACATCGATGATATAGCGATGAGAAAAACGCATTTCCGGCTCGAGGTCGGTTTCGCCCTGAAAATTCAGCCGGGTCAGCACGCGTGGATTGTCTTGTGCGGCATTTTGGTGGAGCCAGGCACGGATTTCAGCGAGGGTGCCGTCGGGATTGGGCTGGGGCTCAGCGGCGGCGTTGTTGTCTGCCGCGCCGTTTGAGCCCGTTCCGGCAGCGCCGGATGCGTTATTTCCGCCCTGTCCGGTTGTGTGGTTGGTGCCCCGGGCGCCAGATGCGGTTGTTGATGAGGCCTGATCCAGTCCGCCCCGCTCGATACTCCAGCCCGGACCGCCGGCGAAGTCGGTGCTCGACAACAGCGAGGCCATGGAAACGGATGAGGAGAACAGCAGCCGGGTTCCGTCCGGACTCCAGACCGGGGAGGAGGCTCCGTTTTCGGCGTTGGTCAGGGCGCGGGGTTCCCCGCCGTTGAGCGATAGCAGCATGATCTGCGACTGACCGTCAACGGAACGCACGAAGGCCAGGTGCTCGCCGGATGGGTGCCAGGCGGGCTGTGAGGCATTTTGGCGATCGCCGGTGAGCGCCCGGGCCGGAGCACTACCATCGGCGGGTACCAGCCAGATGCGTGTGCGATACGTGTAGGGTCGGAGGGGGTCGTCTTGTTCCACGACCGAGGTTGTGCTGAAGGCGATGTGACGGCCGTCCGGGGCGTAGGTGACGCTGCCGAGCTGATAGAGTTGGAGCAGGTCGGTCAGCTGGATGAGGGTGGTGTCGGTGGCGGGTGCTAAGGCCGGGTCGGACTGGGCCCGGGTTTGGGCAGGTTGAGCCTCGAAGGAATGCGCCGGAGCTGTGGCCGCTATTTCATGGGTTCCGTTCGGGATTGCAGCTGCGGATGCTGTGGTGTGTGCAACGGGTTGCAGCCACAAAAAAACAAGCAAGGCGACCGCGCCGGCATATCGCCGGCCGGACAGACTAATCTGTTCAAACATAAATGACCCGGTTGTGTTAAGGTTACGCAGACAATTTTGCTAACTAACAGTTATTTTCCCTTGAATCCAAACCGGCAACTACCTGCGGCGGTAAAAAGTTTTTAACCCGAATGTCCGGCAAATACCACTGGTTTACAACGGCGTACAGCCTCACCATCGCAGCGTTGCTGCTTGCGCTGGCAGGGGTATGGCTGTGGCCGGAGGGTCCCGGTGAGCCCCGGTCTGCGATGGACACGCCCCGGGCGGGGTGGCACCTGGAGGACCCGGCGGGAGTGGCGATGGTGGCGCTGCCGGAATCGGGTCGGTCTTCGCAGCTGTTGCCGGAATCGGGTCAGTCTTCACAGCTATTGCCGGAATCGGGTCGCCCGGAACCCGGGAGGTATGACCCCTGCTGCGACCGGGTGCCCCCGACCCTGCTAACCAATCACCTCGTGCCGGCCAACGAATCCCTCGCCCGACAATCGGGCCTTGCGGAGGCGCGTACCGGCGGCTTCCTGCAGCTGGGACTCAGCGGAAGCGGCGTTACAGTTGGCTTGTGGGATGTGGGTCCGCCCCGGACTACCCACGTGGAATTCGGCACCCGGGTTACCTACGAGGAGACCGACGTCCTTTCGCCGAACAAACACGCTACCAACATGGCCGGAACGGTGATGGCAGCCGGGGTCGATGCCGAAGCCCGGGGCATGGCGCCCTCGGCAAGCCTGAAGGCCTGGCTCGCCGGAAGCGATCGTGAAGTGGCATCCATGGCAACCGCGGCGGGGGAGGGACTGCGCATCGGATTTCATCCCTACACCTATTCGGCCGGATGGCTGGAGGTGGCCATCGATGCGGATGCGCGACCCGATGTGACCTGGACCTGGGCCGGTACCACCGATTACTCCGCCACCGAGGATTATGTTTTCGGGTACTATGCCCCGCGCTCGGCCCGGTGGGACAGTCTGGCGTACGCCCATCCCGCCTTGCTGCTGGTGAAAGCGGCCGGCAATCAGCACGGTTTTGGTCCGGCCACCCAGCCGGTCGACCATTGGGTGTACAACTACGGCACGGATTCGTGGGAGGTGAGCGATGCGGTCCGTAATCTGGATGGGGATAGCGGCGGCAGTCTGAGCTATGCTTCACTGGCGAAGAACGTACTGACCGTGGGCAGCGCCGGGCTCACGGGCACCGGGTATGAAGGTCCGGGATCGGTAACCCTGAGCCCGACCAGTGGTCGGGGACCGGCCGATGACGGGCGGGTCAAGCCGGAATTGGTGGCACTGTCCGGTGTGGAGGTGACGCCCGGGGCCGCCGCCGACACCGATTATACCACGGCCGGGGGAACCTCTTCGGCGGCGGCCGTGGCGGCCGGAACCGCCGCGCTGGTGCAGGAGCTCTATCAGCGCCACTGGTCGCGCGCGCCGCTGGCGTCAACGTATAAGGCCTTGTTTATCCATACCGCCCGACCGGCGGGGGACACGGACGGTCCGGACTATGACTATGGCTTCGGACTGCTGGACGGGGGCGGAGCCTTGCGCTACCTGGAGGCGGCGGGGCGGGGTGCGGGGCAGGTGTTGCATGTGGAGGGCACGGTGCCGAACGGTGGCACCCGCAGCTACACCCTGCATTCCGACGGGAGGTCGCCTCTGCACGTGACCCTGGCCTGGACGGATCCGCCGGGCACGCCCCTGACTTCGGACTCGCCTTCGGTGCTGAATAATCGCACCCCGGTGCTGGAGCACGATCTGGATGTGCGGGTTACGGGTCCGGATGGGGTGACGCGGCTGCCCTGGGTGCTGGATCCGGACGCGCCTTCGGCGGGGGCGTCGCGCGGGGATAATGTGGTTGATCCGGTGGAGATGGTGGTAGTGGATGCTCCCCCGGCCGGCACGTATACGGTGACCGTGCAGCATAAGGGTACCCTCCCGGCTGAAGGACAGTCGTTTAGCCTGTTTGCCGGGCCGGCCGAACTGCACCTGCGAAGGTTTACGCTGGCGGAGGCAGGGTGGCGGGTGATCAGCGCTCCGTACACGGACCTGCCCTACGCATCGCTGAACCCCTACTTCTTCACCCAGGGCGGCCCCGATGCAACCTGGTCCACCTACACCGGAACTACCTCCAATCTGTGGCAGTTCGATGCCGCCAAGGCCACCTACGAACCTGTTCCGGCCTCCGGCGGCACCTTCCAGGCCGGTCGCGGCTACCTCTTCTACATCTACCCCGACAACCCGTCCGGACTGCCCGAACGGACCTGGCTTCCGGGTACCTGGTTTACCCACGGCGCCCCGACCGGCAATACCGACATCGACCTGTCCGGCGTGAGTGACTGGTACCTGGCGGGTAACCCCTACGAAGCCACGCTCGACTGGGCGCAGACCTACACCGCCAGCGCCGGGGTTCGCCCGGGCATCGCCCTGTGGAATCCGGATGCCTCCACGGCTTCCGGCACCGCCGGCGACACCTCCGGGTTCGTGTATTTCAGCGCGGAACTGGATTTGGGTGATGGTCCGGCCCATATTGCACCGTTCTCCGGCTTTTTCATGCAGCGCGAGGCAGGCGCTGATCCGGCCACCCTCCGTTTTCGTCGCGACCAGCTCTTGCAGGGTGCAACCCCGCCCTTATTCGGCAAACATCGCGAACCGGCTCCCTTCGCGACCATAACCGTGCGCCAACCCTCAACCGCTCCGGGCGAAGCTCCACCGCCGTCCACCACCCTGAAATTCATTGCCGATGACCGTGCCCACACCGGCTACGACCTGCTGGATATCGACCGCGCCGCAACCCTGGCCGTCAACGCTCCGGAGTTGAGCTCACGGGTGACCATCCACAACGAATCGCCTCGCACAACTGCAGACGAGCGCCATCTGGCCTGGGATGTCCGTCCGCCCGCTGATTTCGAGCAGGGCACCCTGGCACAGCTGAAGCTTTGCGGCATATCGGGCGATGCGCCCGCTGAAATCAGCCTGGGTGGCAGCATGCCGGTTACGCTCACCTTGTGGGATGCCGGTAACAACGAGCACCAGCTTGCACCAGACGCCGCGCTGGTGCTGGATTCCGCCCTGCTTCGTCCCGACACAGACGGGTGCGCTGTGATAGATGTCCGGCTGAAAACACGGACAACGTTGACATCGACCGCAACCACGCAGGATAGCGCTATGCCCAACCAAACCCGGTTGTTATCGGCGTACCCCAATCCCTTCAACGCCACCACCCGCATCCGCGTCGGGCTGGACCAGCCCACCACCCTTCAGCTTCAGGTCATCGATGTACTGGGCAGGCCGGTGAGCATCCTGGCCAGCGGCGACTTTCCCGCCGGCGAACACACTTTCCGGCTGGATGCAGCCCATCTTCCCAGCGGGGTGTACCTGGTTCAGCTCACAACGCCCTCTGAACGGATTCACCAGCAAATAACGCTGATCAAGTGATGATGAGCTTTTTAAAGGATGCGGAATAACGGTAACTTTGTGCTCGTTTTCTGCCGTTTTTCTACCGTTACAACCCGATCGATCCGAACCCTCTACCCAACGCCATGCTCATTCCTGTTCTGTTGCTCATTGCCGGTTTTGTCCTGCTTACCTTCGGGGCCGCCAAACTTGTTGACGGCAGCAGTGCGCTGGCCCTGAAACTGGGACTCACACCCCTGATAGTCGGTATTACCGTGGTTGCATTCGGAACCAGCGCGCCCGAGCTGGTGGTCAGCGTTCGTGCTACCATTGCCGGAAACAGCGCCATCGCCATCGGGAACGTCATCGGTTCCAATATCGCCAACATTGCCCTGATTCTGGGACTGGCTGCCATCATTCGTCCCCTGCTCATTCATAAATCACTGCTTCGGATGGATGTGCCCCTGATGATTGGCATCACCCTGGCCGCCTCCATGTTCATCATCAACGACAGCATCGGCCGGATTGAAGGAGCGATACTTTTTTCGGGACTCATTGCCTACATCGTGTACAATATTCGTCGCACCCGCACCCTGCCCGAAGAACTGGTTCATCAGTTGGTGGAGGAGCCGGATGCCACCGTCGCCGAAATGAGTACGGCTAAAATCTGGGGACTCATCGTCCTGGGACTTGCATTGCTGGTGGCGGGGGGAGAGATGCTGGTTACCGGCGCGGTGCAGATTGCCCGGCTGCTGGGCATCAGCGAGGCGGTGATAGGAATCACCATCGTGGCGGTGGGTACCAGCCTGCCGGAACTGGCCACCTCGGCCGTGGCGGCTATCAGGAAAGAAGCCGATATCGCCGTGGGGAATATCATCGGCTCCAATGTGTTTAACCTGCTGAGTATTCTCGGGATTACGGCCCTGATTCATCCGCTCGACAGCAGCGGATTCGGGCTGGTGGACCTGGGGATGATGCTCGGTCTGACCCTGCTGATCTGGCCTATGATGCGCCTCGGCTATCAAATCAATCGACTGGAGGGGGGGCTGCTGCTGGCCACGTATGTGGGGTATCTGGCCTGGCTGCTAGTTTAGTCCGCCAGCTTTTCCTGCTCAATCAGCCGCATCGCCCGTTCATAGCCATCATCGATGGTGGGACCGCCCTCGTCATAGGCGAACAGACCCAGGTGCCCGACTGCGGGATTGATGTACAGGTCGGCCGGATGGGTTTCGAAATTGCGACGGGTTATCTGTACAGTCATGATATCAATGGAGAAGGCGAGGGCATCAAAGATGGAGGGACCTTTTCCGGCCGCTTTTTCCGCCTTGTCTTCATCGTCAATCCATCGGCCGAAGGTGTCTTTGACCGAGCGCTCCATCGACTTAAACCGGCTGCCCAGTGCGCCCATAATCCAGTTGGGTGTGTGTTTACCCACAAGAGCCTGCACGTCCGAGGCTTCTTGCGGCGAGGACTCGGCCTTAATTTTTTTGGTTCCTTTACCCTGTTTTTCGGATGCCTTCAGTTTTTTGCGACCGTTTGCATCCAGCACATCATTGTTCAGGTCGACGGCAATAACCAGATCTACATCCTGCTCCCGAACCACACTTACCGGAACCGGATTGACCAGTCCGCCGTCAACCAGCCACATATCATTGTGCCGTACCGGCATGAAAATTCCGGGCAGGGAGATGCTGGCTCGCACCGCGGTATGTACATCGCCGGAGCTGAGGACGACTTGCTGCCCGGTGTGAATGTCGCAGGCTACGGCACTGAAGGGGATGTCCAGCTCACTGAAATCACTCACCGGGATGATTTCATGCAGGAGGCCCATGATCTTGTCACCTTCCATGAGCGCTTGCCGGGGAATGGTGAAGTCCAGGTAGTTGGCCATTTTGCCCAGGGTGATGTGACGCATGAGCTCCTCAACGGCATCCAGGTTTCCGGCCGCATACACCGCCCCCATCATGGAGCCTATACTGGTTCCGGCTACAAATTCCGGCCGGATCCCCGATTCACGGAAGGCTTTGAGTACGCCGATGAGCGAAAGCCCCCGTGCCGATCCGGCGCCGAGTGCTAGTCCTATTTTCTTTGCCATGAGGTATGAATTTGTGCGATGGTTATAAGCACAAAGTACGGACTCGGCAGGAGAATTATGTGCCCGGGACCGGGAAAAGCGTAGCCGTTGGTTTTCAGCCCCGCCACGCAAGTCTGCTAAAGCCACACAAGCCTGCTGTAGTTGCGAAAGCCTGTTATAGCCACACAAGCCATGTCACCGGCCACCGGAATACCCGCCGGGCAGCTTACTGGCTGAATTCCAGCTCAAAAATGGTGTGCGGTCGCTGCCGGAAGGTGAGTGAACCATCCAGCTGCCGCGTAAGCGAATCGATCAGCTGCATACCCAGGGTCTCGGTGTGTTCCAGGGTAAATCCATCGGGCAGCGGATTCCCGTCGTTGGCCACGGTGATGCGCACTACATCGTCCTGTTTTTTCAAAGACAGCCAGATATTGCCGGTGGTGTGGTTTTTCAGACCGTGTTTCAATGCGTTACTGATGAGTTCATTGATCAGCAGACCACAGGGAATGGCTTTGTCGATGTCAATTTCGACGTAGTCCAGGTCGAAGTGCTTTTCAATGACGGAGTTTTTCCCAACCCAGGTATTCATCTGGTCGCTGGTCAGCTCCAGGATGTAGTCGTCAAAGGCAATACGCGATAAATTCGTGGACCGGTACAGCTTTTCGTGTACCATCGACATCGACCGCACCCGGTTCTGACTTTCAACCAGTATTTCCTGTACGAGGGGATCGTCAGACTGCATCGACTGCAGGAAAAGCAGGCTGGAGATCACCTGCATGTTGTTTTTTACCCGATGGTGAATTTCTTTAAGGAGTACCTCTTTTTCATGCAGGGAGTCTTCCAGCTCGGACTGAATCTGCTTCTGGTAGGTAATATCCGTGCTCACGCCTATATAACCGATGATTTCCTTGTCTTCGTTGAGCAGGATGCGGTTGCTGACCAGGGCCGGAAAGTGCGAACCGTCTTTGCGGCGAAGCCGGATTTCGCCCTGCCACTGACCTTTGGCGAGGATTTGACGGATGGCTTTCTGTGTAATGTGACGGTCGGCCGGCCAGGTGAGCTTGCCGATGCTTCGGGTGCCCATCATTTCCTCGGCATTGTATTGATACAACTGCTCGGCAGACGCATTCCAATAGATGACCTTACGGTCTTTGTCAAGTACAACAATGGCATTTTCAACCTGATCGAGTACGGAGGACTGCATGAGCAGGGTGTTGCGGACGCGCCGTTCCTCGGTGATGTCCCGGTTTACAGACAAGTAGTGGGTACAGATACCGTCATCCGTGCAGATAGGGGTCAACGTGATTTCTGCCCAGTATGACTTCCCGTTCCGGTGGTAGTTTTTGAGTTCGGTGCTGTAGGTTTCGCGGTTGACGATGGCCTTGTGAATCTGCTCCAGTTTGACCGGATCCGTGTCCGGTCCGTTCAGCAGCCGCGGCGACTGACCTACGAGTTCAGCCGGTGTAAACCCTGTCAGCGCGGTAATCTGCTCATTGGCAAAGACAATCTCCGGGTCTTCCTCGTGTTTGTCCGGAGTCTTGATAATTAAAATGGCATCCCTGAAATGCCGTACTACGGCTTTGAACAGTTGCTCAGTGGGATTATGCGAAACACTCATAGGTTCTGTATGTGCAATAATATCAGTAAAGTATACTTGTAGGACAGTAAAATTCGGGTCAGCACATAGGCCAAAAGCAGGGATATCCCGAGGGTTATACCCGCTCCGATTACAGTTGCCCCCCGGGCCTGCATACCCGTAAACTACGCAGCCGATATAATGTTCAAAACACGCCCCAGGCTGTTCCGACAAGTTACCAATTATATCAGCAAGACCATCCGATTTTTACGTATGACGGTTATCGTCCTGATTACGGTTTCCTTGACTGATTTATTGCAAGTACGCTGCCTTTTCCGCCTGATTCGGCCGATTCAGCTACCGGAACATAGATGCGGTCGGTGCTGCAGGGGCGGATCACATGCAAGCCGGTAAAACCACCGAAGGCGGGCAGCACCCCGGTATGCTCACCAAACAGGAAACAGGGTACGGTCATGCGCTGCCTGCCTTTACCCTCCAGCCGGATACCGGGGTGCAGGTGTCCGCACAGGGTGTATACCCCGTCTGCCGCCGTTTCCCCGTTGGGAGGTTCATGAACCAGCCGGAGCGGACCGAGTACCGTCACCGGATCCAGCAGGCGGATGCCGGCCTCATCGTAATCCCGGTACTGCAGGATGTCGTGGTTGCCGGAATTGGCCTGGAGGTGACGGTTTTGGAGCTGTCGGCCGGGAAACCCCTGAAACACCAGCCCTGCCACACGGGCAATCTCCCGAAATTGCCGTTTGGCCATTTCCGAGGCGTTAATCCCCTTGCGGATGTCCTCATCCAGATTTTCTTCGGTGAACAATGCGGTGTCGCAGAGTACTTCCTGTGGTACCGGCTGGTCGGAGAGCAGTTCAAAGCCGTAGTCGTTCATGGCGATAGAGAAGCTAATGGGCATGCGCTGGCTGATGCGCCAGGCGATGAGCGATGCCAGCCCTTCGTGCACGGCGCGACCATCAATGGGGTAGAAGAAATGGTGCCAGCCTTCCCGGGTTCGGATCTGTTCAATCAGCAGTTCATGGGCAGCGGGCAGGTGCGACCGCTCCGCCTGTTTGTGCAGCAGGGGCATCAGGGCGGCCTCTTCCGGGCTGGCTCCGGTGTGGTTGCCCAGGGCCAGTCGTTCTAGTACAGCGCGGATGTGGCCGGCCAGCCTGGAGGAGAGCTGCATCCTGCCACCCATCCACCGGCTGACGGCTCCGGTGGTGGCACCCGATTTGCGGACCAGCACGGTCAGGTCTTTCAATCGCACAAATTCCAGATACCGGCCGGCAAACAGAAACACATCGCCGGGTCGCAGCCGGGCAATGAAGGACTCTTCAACACTGCCGATGCGACCACCCTTCAAAAATTTGACGCTCAGGCTGGTGTCGGAGGTGATGGTGCCGATCGACAAACGGTGGCGCATGGCGGTCCTGCGGTCCACCACGTGCAGGGTTCCGTCATCGGCGCGCTGCACCCGGGCATACTCGTCATAGTGCTGTAGTACCTGTCCGCCGGTGGTCAGAAACCACACGGCCCAGTCCCATTCATCCCGCGTGAGCGACCGGTAGGTGTGGGTTGAGCGTACGGCATCAAACGTCTGCTCCGGGCTGCACCCGACGCCCGTGGCCAGGGTGGTGATGAATTGCACGAGCACGTCCAGGGGCTTGTTCAGCGCCTCCCTGCTTTCCAGATGTTCCTGCCGAAGCGCCTGCTGCAGGGCCGCCGAGTCCAGGATTTCTGTCATGCTGCGGGTGTTGGTGAACAGCAGGGTGGATGTAGACGACCGTACGATGTCGGCCACCCGGTCGCGCAGTTTCAGTCCGATATGTCCGGCCCAGGGGAACTGGTCGATGTGATCGGGCAGCAGGGTGTGCACACGAACGTCTTTGCGGAGGTCGGCTTTGATGGTAATCGCCCCGGATGGCAGTCCCAGGGCGCGTTTGGCTTCATCCATGTTACCCAGGGTGGCAGAAATGCCCCAGAGCTGCACTTGCGGACGGTAGGTTTTCAGCCAGTTGACGGCCAGTTCTGTCTGAACACCTCGTTTGGTACCCATAAGCTCGTGCCATTCGTCTACGACCACGCCTTCAAGATTTGCGAAGAGCCCGGGCCAGCCAGTCGGTAACCGGGGTTTCAAAGTCGGGCAGGTAATCCGCATTCTGGGTTTGCATAGAATTCTCAAACAAGTGATTCCGTTCGCATCGTTTCCGCAGATATTGAATATATTGCCGGTGTACCCATTATCTGTCATCCTTTTAGGTATGAGCGAAACCACACCCCCGACCGACCACAGCGAAGAGCTGCTTCGCAAAATTCAAGAGTACAACTCCCAGCTGGAGCAGCGCATCCAGGAACATGTGGAAGAGTTGCGTGAAGAGGTACTTATCCGTAAGCGATCCGAGCAGGCTCTCAGGGAAAGCCAACGCCGGTTTCAGACACTTGTGGAGAAAATTCCGGAAGTGATATTTCAGCTGGATATCGATCTGCGCGTACGCTATCTCAACGGAGCCTGGAGCGTAATCACCGGAGTGCAGTCCTCCGAGGTGCTCTCAGAACCCTTCGCAGGACTCTTTATTGAACAGACGGCCACAGAATTACAGCGAAAACTTGTCGATCTGGTCAACGGCAACACCGAGTCGGTCTCCCTGGAAGGCCGCTACCTGCGCCCGGACGGCACGGAAATCTGGCTGGATATTTACGCAGACTCCGAGCGTGATACAGACGGCTCCATCAACGGGGTGTTTGGAATGGCCTACAATATTACACGGCGGAAACTGGCCGAGGATGACATGAAACGCGCCCTGGTCAAAGAAAAAGAGCTCAACAGGCTCCGCTCACAGTTTATTTCCATGACCTCCCACGAATTCCGTACCCCGCTGGCCAGCATCCTGACCTCTTCAGAGCTGCTGGAGCATTACAGCGAACGCTGGCCCCGCGAAAAAAACATGATGCACCTCAAACGGATACAGTCCAGTGTGCAGCATATCGTAAGGCTGATGGACGATGTACTCATTCTGGGTAAGTCTGACGCCGACCGCCTGGTACCCGAACCTGTTCCCGTGAATGTAAACCAACTGGTTGCCAGTCTTATCGATGAGCACACCATGGGGCACAAGGCTACCCAGCACATCGCCTTCACCAATGACATGGAGTGCGACTCGGCCCTGCTCGACCCTAAGTTATTTCGTCAGATTTTCGGCAATATTTTTTCCAATGCCTTGAAATATTCCCCGCCCGACAGTACTATAACCGTATCTCTGGCCGGCGACTGTGCGTTGTTACGGCTCTCGGTAAACGACGAAGGCATCGGAATTCCGCCCGCCGACCTCGCCCAGCTATATGAACCCTTTTACCGGGCCCGAAACGCCGGAGACGTCCCGGGGACCGGACTGGGGATGTCAATCGTGAAACGATCGGTTGAGGCCCACGGAGGAACCATCCACGTCAGCAGCTCCGAAGGTCAGGGTACACGGGTACACATTATCCTGGATCTGACCCGAAATCACTCACAAACCCCACAGACCCCCGCATCATGATGAAAATTCTATTGGTAGAAGACGATGCCAACGTACGCCAGAACATCCAGGATCTGCTGGAAGCTGAAAACTACGATGTCCGCATTGCAAAAAACGGTCGCGAAGGGCTGGAGGTAGCCTACGAGGTGGTCCCCGATCTCATTTTGTGTGATGTAATGATGCCTGAAATGGACGGCCACGAGTTTTACCGGGAGCTGTCCAAAGACGAACGGATGTCGCACATCCCGTTTGTGTTTCTGACCGCAAAAGCCGATCCCGCCGATCTGCGTGAAGCCATGGATATGGGTGCAGACGACTACCTGACCAAGCCCTTTACCCGCGACGAGCTGCTCCACGCCCTGGATACGCGCCTGCAAAAAAGCCGCAAAATCGATAAGGCCTATACCGAGCAGTTCGATGAACTCCGCACCACCATTGCCGTCTCCCTGCCCCATGAACTGCGTACGCCGCTGACGGGAATCATGGGTTTTTCCGAGTACCTCCTGGAGAATATTGAGACCACCTCGCGTGAGGAAATCGCTGAATTTCTCACGCACATCCATAATTCCGCCCGCAGACTGAATCGCCTGATTGAAAACTACATCACGTACAGTGAGCTGCAGATTAAACAGTACGATGAAGAACGGGCCAAACGCATTGTGCGACCCAGCTTATCGCTGGTGGAGTACCTCATTCAGATTGCCAAGACCGTAGCGTACGAGTACGAGCGCGATGAGGACCTGGATCTGGATATCCAGGATGTCGATATTGCCGTCTCTGAAAAAGACCTGCAAAAGGTGTGTGAAGAGCTGTTGGGTAACGCCTTCCGTTTTTCCAAGAAAGGGCAGAAAGTACACATGAGCAGCAAGGCCATCGGAGAGGTCGTTGAAATCACCATCCGCGACCATGGCATTGGAATGGAGCCGGGTAAAGTGCGCAGCCTGGGTGGATTTATGCAGCTCGACCGTGACCGCAACGAGCAGCAGGGCAGTGGTCTGGGCTTTACCATTGCCCGACAGCTGGTGGAACTCATGGGCGGCTCGGTGAAGGTTGAAAGCAAACCCAACTATGGCACCACGGTGAGTTTCCGTCTGCCGATTCGGCACGAAAGCGCCTGAGGCTGCCGCCGGTAGATGCTGTCTGACGAAGTATCCACGGAGTGTAACGGATGCATCCGGCAGGTGTCCTTTCGGGGGATTCACCCTCGGCCGGCTAGCGGTTGATTTCGGGGCTGCTTCCCCACACGGCTACCCGCAGGGAGAAGGGCAACGTCTGTAGCTTGTGGGTTGGGCTGCTTCCTCACACGGCTACCCGCAGGCCTCAGCCAAAGGCACCGCTGAGAATCCAGGTCGCCGCCCCGAAGTAAATCAGCAGTCCGGTGACATCCACCAATGTGGCTACAAAGGGCGCTGAGCTGGTTGCCGGATCCAGTCCGAACCGGCGCAGGATGAACGGAAGCATGCTGCCGGCCAGCGATCCCCATGACACCACCCCAACCAGCGCAATGGCAACCGTCAGGGCAATCAGCGTGGATTCACTGCCGTAATCGCTCCACCCGAAATGCTGGAATGCGACCACACGAAGCAGCCCGACAACAGCCAGAAACAACCCCAGAATGACTCCGGTAATCAGCTCCCGACGCATTACGGTCGCCCAGTCGCGCAGGGTTACTTCACCAACGGCCATGGCCCGGATAATCAGGGAGGTGGCCTGTGAACCGCTATTGCCTCCGCTGGAGATAATCAGTGGAATGAAAATGGCCAGGGCTATGACGGCTTCCAGCTGACCCTCGAAGTTTTCCATGGCCGAGGCGGTGAGCATCTGACCAAAAAAGAGCACGGCCAGCCATCCGCCCCGCTTCTTGAACATGGTCCATACCGAAGCCGACAGATACGGGGTATCCAGTGCCGATACACCCCCCATTTTCTGGAAATCCTCCGTGGCTTCCTCTTCTGCTACATCCAGCACGTCATCTACCGTAACAATACCCAGCAGAACGCCTTCAGAATCGACTACAGGAAGAACTACTTTATCGTATTTCTGCATCATCTGTACGGCTTCTTCCCGGTCTTCGGCGGCCTCGATAGACACAAAAGTGCTGTCCATGAGGTCTTCTACGGTGGCATCAGGGCGTGCCAGAATAAAATGCTGCAATTCCAGGGCGTCCATGAGCTTCCAGGAGGTGTCCGTCACATAGATCATGTTGATGGTTTCCGAGCTCTTGCCCATCTTGCGGATGTGCTGCAGGGCCTCCTCGACGGTCCACCCGGGACGTACCGCTACATAATCCGGGGTCATCAGCCGGCCTACGGATTCTTCCGGATAGCCCAGAAGCTGTCGGGCCTCTTTGAGATCCTGAGGGTTCAGAAAGTTCAGCAGGCGCTGCGTGACCTGCCCGGGTAACTCGCCCAGCAGATTGGTCCGGTCATCAGGACGGAGGTTGGCCAGCAGGTGACGGGTTTCCTCGGCCGTCAGTTCATCCAGCAGGGCATTCTGAAATTCAGTTTCCAGATACGAAAATACATCCGATGAAATATGCCGGGGCAGAATCCGGAAGAAAATCACCCGGTCAGACGGGGAGAGGTCAACCAGAATATCGGCGATTTCGGCGACGGGCCACTCCTCCAGAATCTCGCGCAGGTCTTCCCATTGCTGGGCTTTAATCAATTCAATAATTTCAGGCTGGAGGAGTTCTTTGATCATACGCGTGCCGTCCGGGGGGATTCATATTGCTGCCTGTGTCAGCCGCCGGCAGAACCGTCTGCAGAAGTACATCCCTGAAATGCTTCGTCTGCCTGTATCCGGCACCGTGAGCAATATGCCCGCGTCTGACAGTTGTCAAAATAGGGTATTTTCAGCGAACTTTAAACTGTGCATGCTTCCACGCATGCGCTATATTTTCATCTAACCAACGAACCCGGATTTACAACCATGAACCGATTGTTACTTTTCCTGCCGCTGGCGGTCCTGCTCATGTCCTGCACTGCTGAGCCCCGTTCTGCCATTGACTTTGAAACCCTTGAAGAGAATCTGCAGCAACGGATTGCCGATTTCAACGGAGACGCAGGGGTCTTTGTACACCACCTGCCTACCGGACGGGAAATTTCCATTCAGGGGGATACGCTGTTTCCTACCGCCAGCATGATCAAGGTTCCCCTCGCCGTACGCATAGCCGAGCTGGTGGAAGACGGGTCGCTGCATTACGACAGCCTGCATACCTATGAAGACCGTCTTTATTATCCGGGATCGGATCTGGTTGCGTCCATGAAAGCCGGCGAAACCATCGACTTGCGGAAAATGGTGTTTCTGAGCCTGTCGTTCAGCGATAATACGGCCAGTTTGTGGATGCAGGAGCTGGGTGGAACCGGTACGATGGTGAATGAGGCTATGGCCCGGCTGGGATTGGAACACACCCGTGTGAATTCCAGAACGGAGGGCCGGCAGGAGGATTTCCGTCGGTACGGCTGGGGGCAGACTACCCCGCGGGAGATGACCCGGCTCATGGAGATGATTTACCGGGGCGAGGTGATTAATCCGGAGCGCAGTGAAGAGCTGTATCGCCTGCTTTCCAAAACCCTGTGGGATGGGACCGCGCTTGCGGTGATTCCCGTTACGGTTAATGTTGCTTCCAAGCAGGGTGCCGTAAGTGCCTCACGATCAGAGACAGCCGTGGTGAATGCACCTTCCGGCGATTTCGTGTTTACCGTAATCACCAAAAATCAGCAGGACCGCTCCTGGGACGACGATAACGAAGGTTTTGAGCTGATTCGCGATGTGACGCGACTGCTGTGGGAGGCTTTTGAGCAGTAACCGTGCCGTTCATGAGGCAACAGCCCGGCCGAGCGGGTGTGGCGGATGAGGTGCTTGCGGCGGATGAGCAGGTGTGGTTCGTGCGGCGGATGAGCGGGTGTGGCGCGTGCGGCGGACAGACCGGCCGACCGCTGCTCTGAGTCCGGAGACCTGATACGAGCGAGCCGGTACGTGTTTGAACAGGGAGACCGGTGTCACCCGTGAGGCGTTGATCAGCTTCGGGTGAGCTGCAGGGCGGGAACGTAACGCTGAGCCAGCTCGAATCCACCGAAGAATACGCCGGTGAACAGCAGGTCGCCGGCCAGGGTATTATGAAAAAACGGAAGGGCAGCGGTGTAGCTCATCATCAGTCCTTCCAGGGTCAGGGGGTAGAACATACCGCCACCGGCAGCCCAGACTGCAAAGTTGGTTACCAGGAAGAACAGGATGGATCCGCTGATGGCCCCGGCCGTAATCGTGAAGAAGTTCTTTTTACGGGCAACCAGAATACCGATACCCACCATGGCTATGAAACTCAGGTACACGGCCCACATCAGCCCGTGAAAGCCCAGAAACAGATCTGAGAGGAGCATGGCTGCAAGGGGTACGAGAAACGCCATCCGCCGGTCTGCGAAGTAGGCACCACCGAACATGGCCATGGCGGCTACCGGTGCAAAGTTTGGAGGAGTGGGCAGAAAACGGAAAATGGCAGCCAGAACAATGATGCCGGCAATGGTAAGTAAACGTGGACGAAGCATGGTGTTCCTGTTGACTAATTTTCGGTCAGGTTGCCTTGCAGGCAGATGGTTGACGTAACTGGGTTAAATCGCGTGGCTGACACCCGGGGTGCAGCCTGAATACGTATCGCGGTAATATAGCGGATATGACGGTTAATCGCACCGGTGATGGGGGGATTAACATGCTAAAATGATTCGGGTGCACCAAACGTGTTGGTGGCGGCTACACCGGATTCGGAGGGTTTCCAGTAAACCGTGATTTCATCGCTGACTCCCCTGCCGAACTCATCGATGATGACCAGGGTGATGGTGTTGACGGGCCGATCGAAGGGGGTTTCGTCGAATTCGTCTTCGAAGGTGTCAATGCGCATGGCGTAGCCGTAGGTGGCCGGAACCTGTTGCAATACAGCCTGATTGAGCTGATTCCGGATTGCATATTCATCGATCCGGACAAATGCGATGTTGTCTTTGATGACGACGAGCCGGCTGATAATATCGGTAAAACCGGCTTCAATAAGCTGTGGACTCAGACTGAATTCGCTTTCAAACCGCTGTGCGGAAAGGGTTTCCGGCTGCCCATCGCCGTTCATGTCAATGCCGGGAACCAGGATGATATCATCGGGCATGGGTCGGGCAGGCACGGTGGCCGGATCGGCTTCCGGACCGTAGGTCTGGGCCATCAGCAGCAGGTCTTGCAGCCGGTCATGAAGGGGCTGGTCGGCCCGTTGTTCTGCAGGGGTGTCTGATGTGCGGGTCGGATCGGGCGATAAGTTCAGTACCCGGTTCATCATGTAACCGGCTATGAGAACGACTATAATAACACCGGTGGTAATTACCGACATTGTACGTCGCTGAGCGGCTCGTCTGCTGCTGCTCGGTCGACGTTTGCGTTTCGCTTTACCTACACGTTTTTTCCTGCGTTGTACCTCAGCCATGCGTTGTTCTGAATTGTCTTGACTTGTCAGCCAGTGTAACTGGTCTTAAGTGACCCAAAACTCAGAAAATACCGCAATCTCAAGAATATATAAAATAAAAGAGGCACCCGGATAGAATCCGGGTGCCTCTTCAGAGGTATGATTCAGGAAATGAATCTATGAAAAGAGAATCTGTGCGTACCCTGACTGCCGTGCTGCCGACTTGACCTGCGTCATGGCAACATGCTGTCCGATCAGAGAGGGTGTTTTGCTAAGCAGCAACCTGCTGTCTGACCAGGGTGGTACACTCCCGTCTACCGGCAGATTTACATCGTGCGGGTTACTTCCAGGAAGATGTCGATGTTGACTTCATCGCCTACAACGGTGGTTTGAACGAAATTACCGCTGCCTACGCCGTATTCGAGTCGGGACACGGTTGTGTTGGCTTCAAAACCGGCAACAACAGTGTTCTCACGCATGGGGTGATCCATTACGCCAAGGAGGGTAAAGGGCAGTTCAATCTCTTTGGTTACGTCGCGGATGGTCAGTTCACCAACGGCAACATACTGATTTTCACCAACGGCACGAATTTCGGAGCTGGTGAAGGTCATGCTCGGCCAGGTAGCCACTTCGAAGAAATCGGGATCACGAAGGTGCTCATCGCGACGCTCGTTTTGGGTGTTGACACTGGCAACATCGATGGAAACATCGATTTTTGAACCTTCCAGATTTTCCGGGTCGAAGTGAATGGTACCGGTCCAGCTGTCAAAAGTGCCGGGTACGGGGGTGAAGAAGTGGCGGATATTGAACTTCACCGAGCTGTGAGCCGAGTCAACAGTCCATGTGGGTGCAGCGTCGCCGCTGTGATGGTCGTTGGTACCGGCCAGAGCTGAGAAGCCCAGGGTAAGGGTTAATGCAAGTGTGAGAAGGGTTTTCATAGGGGCTGTTTTTTGTGTGCGATTGCAATGGTGACCTCAAAGGCGGCATGTGACCGGGTGTTTATCACCCGGCGATGCTGATTACGAATTACTGCAATTTCCGATAACTGCCGGTTACTGCAAAACAATCAAAAGAGGCCATCAGATTAATTGTTTAAACATTAAACCTTTGTCGGGCTGTCTTCGTTCCCGTTCGGTATTTTTTTATAAATTCAGCTGAACGTAAAACTCCAGGCCCAATAATCGCCCGCGCAGCTCATGGCTAACCCGAAGGCAACAACGCCGCTGATGCGGCAGTATTTTGAAATCAAGGAAAAGCATCCCGGAACCATTCTGTTGTTTCGGGTGGGCGATTTCTACGAAACATTCGGGGATGATGCCGTGCTGGTCAGCAAGGAACTGGGCATAACGCTCACCCGACGGAACAACGGAGGGGATATGACGCCGCTGGCGGGATTTCCCTACCATGCCCTGGAGACGTACATGCCCCGGCTTATCCGTCGGGGACATCGCGTTGCGGTATGTGAACAAACCGAGGATCCTGCCGCCGCCCGGGCTCGCAAGCAGAAAATTGTGGAGCGGGAGGTTACCGAGATCATGACGCCCGGGGTGACCTTGTCAGACAAGCTGCTCGACCATAAACGCAATAACTTTCTGGCGGCGGTACACCTGGAGGGGCAGACGGCCGGCATTGCCTTTACCGATGTCTCAACCGGTGAACTGGCCCTCACCCAGGTTCCCCGTACCGCACTCGGAGCCTTTCTGAACTCCATCCTCCCTTCGGAGCTGCTGCTGTCAAGGCGAAATAAATCCATGGCTGCAGAGCAGTTCAAAGGCTACATCATCACCTTTGTTGACGATTGGGTCTTTGAGGGGGACTACGGATACGGACTGCTTACCGACCATTTCAAAACCCATTCGCTGAAGGGTTTCGGGGTTGAAGACCTGCAGGCAGCCCGGGTTGCGGCTGGTGTGATTCTGCACTATGTGCTTGAAAACCAGCGTGCGTCTATGGCGCAGATCCGGCGTATTTATGCCTTCGAGAACACCGATTACATGATGCTGGATGCATCCACCAAACGAAATCTGGAACTGACGGCTACGCTGCAGGAGGGGGGTACCGAGGGGACGCTGGTTTCCATCATGGACCAGACTCAGACAGCGATGGGAGCCCGACTGCTCCGCCGGTGGATTATGCGTCCGCTTAAAAACCACGATGAAATCGTCCGGCGGCTTAATGCCGTTGACCTGCTTCACGCCGACCATGAACTACGCTCGCTGTTGCGGTCGCACCTGGAGCATGTAGGGGATCTGGAACGGCTGATGTCGCGCGTGATGGTGGGTCGGGCCAACGCCCGCGACCTGGTCCAGCTGCGTCGTTCGCTTGAGCAGCTTCCCCGGATCAAAGCACCCATCGAAGGCACCGAAGACCATATGCTGGACCTGATCAACGCCCGGCTGCCCGACATGCATCGTGCTTCCGATGACATCGCAGCCACACTGCTGGATGAGCCTGCAGCCACACTGCGCGACGGCGGACTCATCCGCGATGGTGTTGACCCCGGACTCGATGAGCTTCGCGATATCACCCGGAATGCCAAGGAATACATCGCGCGGATCCAGAAAGGTCTGGCAGAAAAAACCGGTATCAACTCCCTGAAACTCGGCTATAACAAGGTTTTCGGGTATTACATCGAGGTGACGAACGTCCATAAGGAGAAAATTCCGGAGTACTTTATCCGCAAACAGACCCTGGTCAACGCCGAGCGCTATATCACTCCGGAGCTCAAAGAAGTAGAAGAAAAGATTCTGAGTGCGGAAGAACGCATCGTAGCGCTGGAAGCCCGCCTGTTTGAACAACTGTGTAACCGCATAACCGAATATGCAGATCAGATTTACGATATTGCCCAGGCCATTGCGGCGCTGGATGTGCTGCAGGGACTGGCGGAAATTGCTGTGCGGCATGCCTACTGCAAGCCGGAGGTGGATCAGAGCGATTTGCTGGATATCCGTGGCGGCCGGCACCCGGTAGTTGAACGATTCATGCCGGTTGGGGAGACATTTATTCCAAACGATGTGCGCCTGGACAACCAGGAAGAGCAGATCATGATCATCACCGGTCCGAACATGGCGGGTAAAAGTATCATCCTCAGGCAGACCGGACTCATCGTGCTGCTGGCTCAGATCGGCAGTTTCGTTCCGGCCGCGACTGCACGCATCGGTATTGTAGACAAGATTTTTACCCGCGTGGGGGCTTCGGACAATCTGGCCGCCGGTGAAAGTACTTTTTTGGTTGAAATGAACGAGGCGGCCAATATTCTGAACAATGCCACACCGAAATCCCTCATTTTACTGGACGAGGTGGGTCGGGGTACGTCCACCTTCGACGGGTTGTCCATCGCCTGGTCGCTGGCCGAGTACCTGCACAATCAGCCCGATGTTGCGGCCAAAACCCTCTTTGCAACCCACTACCACGAGCTCAATGAGCTGGAAAGCCTCTACCCCCGTATCGTGAATTTCAACGTGCAGGTTCGTGAGCATAACGGAAAGGTCATCTTCCTGCGCAAGCTGGTGCGCGGAGGTTCCGATCACAGCTATGGCATCCAGGTAGCTTCCATGGCCGGACTCCCCGAAACCGTAATTCGTCGCGCCCGGGAAATCCTGACCAATCTGGAACGGCACAGTCTGGACATCACCAACAAAAATGCGGCTGGCGGCGCGCGTACCGCAGCCCGACAGGCCCTGCAGCAAATCGACCGGCAGGAACCCCAGCCCCAGCTCAGTCTGTTCGCTGGTATGACCGACCCCCGGTGGGAAACCATCCGTAACCGCCTGGAAGGCACCGATCCCAACCGGCTGACTCCCATCGAAGCCCTGCTGCTGCTGACCGAACTCAAACGCGAACTCGACACCTGAGCGCATCAGAACGAGTATCTTCGTATCTTTTCCTGAATATTGCGGCCTATAGCGGGCCGAAAATCGGGGTTCACGCTGAACCGGGCGACCTTTCGAATCGCGTCATACCTGCATCGGACAACGTTATACCAGTGCGATGGATATGTTTTTGAAAGACTGCCTGAAATTTACGGCCCGAAGCCCCGGAGATCGGGTTCATTCCGCACGATGAACCCTACCGCACAACCTGCAGCAAACACCTGGATAATCGAATTGATGGGAACAATTGAAATCATGGCCCCTGCCGGCGACCACGCATCGTTTCGTGCCGCCATTCAGGGCGGGGCCGATGCCATATATTTTGGCGTTGAACAACTGAACATGCGCGCCCGCGCCACCAATAATTTCACCCTCGATGACCTGCCGGAACTGGCAGCACTAGCCGGTACACACGGGGTGAAGACCTATCTTACGCTGAATACCATCCTGTACGACCATGACCTTCCGCTCATGCGCAAGGTGATTGATACCGTGAAAACCAGTGGTATTACCGCCATTATTGCGGCCGACCAGGCTGCGGTTTCCTACGCCTTCTCCCGTGGTGTGGAGGTGCATATGTCAACCCAGGTGAATATCTCCAACATTGAGATGGTCCGCTTTTATGCGCACTTCGCCGATGTGGTGGTGCTGGCAAGGGAATTGAGCCTGCGACAGATGAAGTATATTGTGGAGCAGATCCGCAAAGAACAAATTACCGGTCCCTCCGGCGAGCTGGTTCGTGTGGAGGTATTTGCCCACGGGGCGTTGTGTATGGCCGTATCGGGCAAGTGTTATCTGAGTCTGCATGCCTATAACTCCTCGGCAAACCGGGGCGCCTGCCGACAAAACTGCCGGCACAGTTACACGGTGGAAAGCACCGAAGACGGAACCACCCTGGAGGTCGACAACGAGTATATCATGTCGCCCAAAGACTTATGTACCCTTAATTTTTTGGATGAACTGCTGGATACCGGCGTTACTGTGCTGAAAATCGAGGGCCGGGGTCGCTCGCCGGAGTATGTGCAGACTGTCACCCGATGCTACCGCGAGGCTGCCACGGCTGTACAGGAGGGTACCTTCACGCCGGAGAAGGTAGCGGCCTGGATGGAACGACTCGAATCGGTGTATAACCGCGGATTTTGGGATGGCTACTATCTGGGTCGGCGCCTCGGGGAGTGGAGTACGGTGTACGGTTCGGCTGCCACCCGCCAGAAAATATTCCTCGGCAACGTGTTACACTACTATCCGAAGGCGGGGGTTGCTCATCTGCGGGTGAAGGCCCGTGAGCTTAAACCCGGCGACCCGGTCCTGATAATCGGCGATACTACCGGCGTGGTAGAACTGACCGTAGCATCGTTGTATGTGGATGAGGTCCCCGCGGAAAAAGCAGTTCAGGGACAGGAATGTACCATCACGGTGTCGGGCAAGGTGCGGGCCGGCGACAAGGTCTACCTGTGGGAATCGCGCGAAGTCCCGGTGGCATCCGCATGAAAATTCTCTTTCACCGAAGCAAGTGTATTGGCTGCAATTACTGTGTAGAGCAGGCTCCGCAACGCTGGCAGATGTCGCGCCGCGATGGCAAATGCGTTCTGGTTGGAGGTCGGTTGAAGGGAACGATGCATCAGGCCGATGTAGGCGAGGAAGAGCGGGAGTCTGTGGAGCGGGCCGCATCGGTATGTCCGGTGAAGATTATCCGAATTGCCAGGTAGGGATTAGGCCTGTCAGAGCGCGATGAAGCCGCAACGGTGAAAGAGCAGGTTCGCTAGTCCAGCCGTGTGCTGAAAGGATGCGGTTCAGTCCGCTGCTTCAAACCAGTATCATGGCTCCCCGTAGATGGCCCGGGTCAGATCAATGAACTCGTTGGGTTGAAGCTCCTCTGCCCGCCTTCCCAGCTGGTGTTCGGCAGCGAAAGCCTCGCGGGCTGCATCGTCCGGAATGTGTTCTTTAAGAATGGGTTTCAGGGCATTGTTCAGGGTTTTCCGCCGCTGACTGAAGGCCGTCCGCACTACCAGTTTGAGTCGGGAGCGGTCAACGCCGGGATCGGGCGTGTCAAAGGTGAGTCGTACAACGGCACTTTCCACATTGGGCCGGGGATGAAACACATTGCGGGATACGGTGAACAGATACTCCGGCCTCGACCATAGCTGCGTCTGAACGCTTAAAATGCCGTAGTCTTTCGTGCGGGGCTGTGCGGTCAGCCTCAGAGCAACCTCGCGCTGCATCATAAAAACGGCCTGGGTAAAGAGCTCCCTTCGGTCCAGCACCGAGAACAAAATGGGCGAGGTGATGTAGTAGGGGAGGTTGCCCACCACGGAGATCGGTCCTCCTTCGAAGCTGTTCCAGTCGGTTTTGAGTATGTCCTGGCGATGAATGGTCAATCCGGGGTAGGTTTGCTGAAGAAAATCGGCCGCCCGCGGGTCGATTTCAACAACTTCAAGGCCCGGGAATCGCTGCAGCAGCACGCCGGTCACCGCCCCGGTACCCGGACCGATTTCCACCACTTTGCCGTTTTCCGGGGCAATCACGGCATCAGCAATCTTGCGGATAATGTTGGAATCGGTCAGAAAATGCTGACCCAGACTTTTTTTAGGGGTAATCTGCATGGCGAAATATACGCTTTCGGCTGTGAGATTCTGAACTTGCGCTGTAATTATACTATATTGCGGTACTATTGGCGTACATCAACCTACGAGGCAGCACCTGTGGAGATTTTGAATCCATCCGACATACAATCGCAATACGGGCTAAAGACCCTGGAGAAACTTCAGCAGGCGGGGTCGAAGGGGACCTCCCTGAAACTCGGTTTCCCGAAAGAGTGCAATCCTGATGAAAAACGCATCTGTGTAACGCCGGGCGGCGCGTCGGTGCTGGTGGCCAACGGCCACGAAGTGCTCGTAGAGCGCGGGGCCGGTTCCCAGGCACATTTTCCGGATCAGGAATATGCCGATGCCGGCGCCACCCTTTGCGACTCGCCCGATCAGCTCTACCGCCAGGCTGAAATCATCACCAAAGTTGCGCCTCCCTCCCCGGCTGAACGCAAACTCATGCAAAAAGGGCAGATTGTCATTTCTGCATTGCACCTGGGGCACGTCAAACCCGACTTTTTCGCTGATTTCATCGCAAAAAATGCTACCGGAATCGGTTTCGAATTTATCCAGAGTACCGACGGAGGGTACCCTATTGTCCGCATGATGCACGAAATCACCGGCTCTATGGCGGTGCAGATCGCAGCCCGCTATCTGGAAACCAACCAGAACGGTCCGGGACTGATTCTGGGGGGCATCTCCGGGGTTCCGCCGGCCACGGTTACAATTCTGGGTGCCGGAATCATTGCCGAGTATGCGGCCAGGACAGCGATGGGGTACGGAGCGCAGGTCTTTGTGCTGGATACCGATCTTGGGGCGCTTCGCCGGCTGGAAAATGCCCTGGACCGGCGTATTATCACGGCGGTAGCCAATCAGCAGTACCTGGGTGCCGCTATTAAGTCGGCCGATGTGGTCATCGGTGCGGCGCTGACGGAAGGTCATAAGGCTCCCTGCTGGGTCACCGATCCGATGGTGGCTTCCATGCGAGCCGGTTCGGTCATTGTTGACACGGTCATCGACCAGGGGGGCTGCGTGAGTACCAGTCGGCCAACCACCCACTCCGATCCCGTGTACACCGAGCACGAGGTTATCCATTACTGCGTGCCGAATATGCCATCGAATGTGGCCCGGACCGCTACCTATGCACTCAATAATGTGCTGGTTCCCTATCTCATTGATATCGGTGATGCCGGCGGATTTGATGCGGTGTTATGGTCGAGTCCGGACTTGCGCAACGGAACCTACATTTATCGCAATATGCTCACCAAAAAATCGCTGTCGGGCCAGTTCGACATTCCCTACCGGGAAATCGACATGATCATGGCCAGCCGAATGTAGTAAAACACTCCTGAAGCCGGCATCCGGCCTATCCTGCCCGATGAAATAAGCCGCCGTTAGTGGGTGCAGTTAAACTACGCGGGTTGACAATGAGTCCGACCAATCCGAGTCAGACTGCCTCATTCACCTCACAGGCAGAAGGCAGTTGACCCGCCCCGGCAGTGTTGCGGAACAACCCGGCTGTATCAGGACTTGCGAAGCACTGCCGCCACGCCCAGGGAAGTCAGCGCCCCGGAAATGAGTCCATAGACAATATTAAGCTGAATGTAGCTGCGCAGGTTAAACTGTTCACGGGCCATATCTTCAGTCAGTTTCATCTGCTCCACGGAAACCTCGATCATGGAAGCGAAGAAGTCGGGATTGATGAAATTGTGAAAGATGTAGTTCACCAGCGGACTGAGCAGTACGGCAATTATGCTGATATAAAAACCGCTCACGAAAGCGTGCCCAAAGGTAATTTTTCCATCCTGCTGAGTGCGACGGGCCTTGACTCCCTGGTAAATCACGGCTATAGCTACAAAAACAAACAGAAACGATACGTAGGGATGCATTTCAATGTAGGTGGAGTGCAAGCCGAGCAGGTACTCAATGGTTATCCAGAGCAGGGAGACAGCGGCAAAGAGTGCGCCGTATTTGATTTCAATGAGGGGCATGGGATGCGGAGTTGGGTATGTAAGGTCGGCCACGAAGGGCTGGGATGATCTTTGTTTCGAAAGCAGGTACCGAGGTCATGCAAGGCCGGATTGATCCCGAAACATTGTTTGTGTCGAAAGCAGGTACCGAGGTCATGCAAGGCCGGGACAATCTTTGTGTCGGTAGCATACTAGATTATGCAGAGCCGGGGTTATCCGGTGATTCGTTTTTTTGGTCCGGTAATTTCGGGAAATCTGAATCACCGGCATCAACGAAGCAACCATCACCACACCGAAATATAAGGAGGGGAGGGTGTGTTACCATAGTTTTAATTTTAGCACTCCTCGCGTTTTTTTGCTAAATTGTAAATCTCAGTACTTGACAGGCGTGCCTCTCATTTTTTAAATTTGCTACACAAAATTTTTTAGCACTCTCCTCATTGGAGTGCCAAAAGCCGGGCGGATCAGCCACGGGAACAACGTGAACCGCAGCCGGCACAGATTCTCATAAACAAGACAAAACAAAAAACAAATAGGAGTAAACACTATGGCATCCATCAAGCCTCTTGGTGACCGCGTTCTGGTAAAACCTGACGTAGCCGAAGAAAAAACCGCATCCGGAATCATTATTCCCGATACGGCCAAAGAAAAGCCCCAGCGTGGAACGGTTGTCGCTGTTGGCGGCGGCAAGTACGAGAACGGAACCAAAATCGACATGATTGTCAAAGAAGGCGACAAAGTTCTCTACGGTAAATATTCCGGTACGGAGCTCAGCCTGGACGGGGAAGACTACCTGATCATGCGTGAAAACGACATCCTCGGTATTGTAGGGTAGAACTCCTGCTGTAGTCCACGGACTACAGCGATACCGCTCCCGGATCACACGGGTACAATAAAATCGTGCGACCGGGACCAACGAATTTCAATAAAAACAACCTCTAAACCACAGAAATAACTATGGCTAAGAATATTCACTACAACGTTGAGGCACGTGATGCACTCAAACGCGGTGTAGACAAACTGGCGAATGCTGTAAAAGTAACGCTCGGTCCTCGCGGACGTAACGTAGTAATCGAGAAATCTTTCGGTGCTCCCCTGGTAACCAAAGACGGTGTAACCGTTGCCAAGGAGATTGAGCTGGAAGACAAAGTTGAGAACATGGGTGCACAGATGGTGCGCGAAGTGGCTTCCCGAACCAGCGACAATGCCGGCGACGGTACAACCACCGCTACGGTTCTGGCCCAGTCTATCGTAACTACCGGTCTGAAAAACGTGACAGCGGGTGCCAATCCGATGGAACTCAAGCGCGGAATCGACAAAGCGGTTACCGCCATCATCGCTGAGCTGAAAAACGTGAGTCGTGATATCAGCGACCGTAACGAAATCGCTCAGGTTGGTACCATTTCTGCCAACAACGATGAAGCGATCGGTAACCTGATTGCTGACGCTATGGAAAAAGTTGGCAAAGACGGTGTAATCACTGTTGAAGAAGCCAAAGGTACCGAAACCTACCTGGATACCGTTGAAGGTATGCAGTTTGATCGCGGGTATCTGTCTCCATACTTCGTGACCAACAGCGAAAACATGACCACCGAGCTGGAAAACCCGTACATCCTGATTTACGACAAGAAAGTCAGCAGCATGAAAGACCTGCTTCCTGTATTGGAGAAAGTCGTTCAGTCGGGTCGGCCGTTGCTCATCATTGCCGAAGATGTTGAGGGCGAAGCCCTTGCTACCCTCGTAGTGAACAAACTGCGTGGCTCGCTGAAGATTGCTGCGGTTAAAGCTCCCGGCTTTGGTGATCGTCGTAAGGCTATGCTCGAAGACATCGCCATCCTTACCGGTGGTACCGTGGTTTCCGAAGAGCGTGGATACAAGCTGGAAAATGCTACCCTCGACTACCTCGGTCAGGCTGCCAGCGTAACCATCGACAAAGACAATACTGTTATTGTTGACGGTAAAGGTTCTGCCGATGACATTCAGGCTCGTGTGAACCAGATCAAGGCGCAGATTGAAACTACAACCAGCGACTACGACAAAGAAAAACTCCAGGAGCGCCTGGCCAAGCTGGCCGGTGGCGTTGCGGTTCTCTACATTGGTGCTTCTTCTGAAGTTGAAATGAAAGAGAAGAAAGCCCGTGTGGAAGATGCGCTGCATGCTACCCGCGCTGCTGTTGAGGAAGGTATTGTTCCTGGTGGTGGTGTGGCGCTGCTGCGTACCGCTCACGTTATTGACGAGCTGAAAGCGGATACCGCTGATGAGAAAGTTGGATTTGATATTGTCCGACGCGCGATTGAGTCGCCGCTGCGTACGATTTCAGCCAACGCCGGTGTTGAAGGTTCTATCGTGGTGCAGAAAGTAAAAGAAGGCAAAGATGCTTTCGGTTACAATGCACGTACCGAAGTGTACGAAGACCTGATCAAAGCCGGTGTCATTGATCCTACCAAGGTTACCCGCACGGCCCTTGAGAACGCAGCTTCTGTGGCAGGACTTCTGCTTACGACCGAGGCTGTGGTTTCCGAGAAGCCAAGCGAAAAAAATGACGCTCCGGCTATGCCAAATCCGGGTATGGGCGGCATGGGCGGCATGGACTTCTAAGAAATCCACCGTTTGTTCCTTTCGCCCACGGGTGAAAAATATAAGGCCGGACTCCGCAAGGGGTTCCGGCCTTTTTTGTGTGATATACCTATCCATTCGATTTTAATTACACACCAAACAATTGATTTTATTTACTTATCATACAGACAAGTAGCTTAACTCTTACGTATTGAAATACGTCTTTAATGCCGTTTATTTTATCGTTATTCACATTGTTTGGTATGTCGGTATTGAATTCAGATGACATGGCTGAATCGAATACTCCACAACAAAAGCATGTATCATACTCTTGTCAGAGCGAAATTGCCCAAGCCAGGCAAGTTCACACAGAAGAAGTGACGAATGGAAATCTTGAGGTTCTGGCACCTAGTTATATGGAATCCTGGATGCGGTCGGGTACAAGAGCGCTACCAGTTTTCGGAAAGTCCATGAAGAGCGCTTCGGGGAGCATCCTTTGGGGTGAAATTCGTCCATTTGGCACGTTTGCGTAGATGATTGGCAAGCCTGCGCAGGTAAATGTGATTATCATAGTTTATCAATCGGAAACACTTAGATTCAGATCATCATGCTCTCGCATTTTTTCAAGTTTCGTAATTGTATTGCAGTATTACTAATCTGTAGTACTTCGATAGTGTTAAATGCCCAAACCTCCTCACCTAAAGTTGCGGTGGGCGAAAGGCACAGCCTTGTGCTTACCGACGATGGCACGGTCTATAGCTTTGGAACCGGTGAATATGGCGCGCTGGGGCAAGGCAAAGACAGCCTCAACGACATCGCCAATCCCATTACCAGCTCCTCGCTGGCGGGAAAAACCATTATAGATGTGGCGACCTCTGCCAGCCACACACTGCTGCTCGCCTCCGACGGTAGCGTGTACAGTTTTGGAGATAATGGATATGGACAACTGGGGCAGGGCGATACACAATCTCGCCGCTTTCCCACACAGATTACCGCCGGGGGTATCGATACCCTTACCATTACCGCCATAGCCGCCGGTTCTGAGACCAGCATGCTCTTGAGCGAAGAAGGCATCGTCTATGTGTTTGGTACAAATAATATTGGAGCATTGGGAACCAGAAACTTGCCAAGTCCTATTTTAAGCCCTGCACCGTTGGCGCATGCCAATATTGAAGGCTATACGTTCAAAGCAATTGCTCTTGGGGGAGAAGGAGATAGTTCAACCAGTTTTTTTATCGCGGATAATGACTCCGTTTTTGCTATGGGCGTTAATGGCCAAGGGCAGCTGGGATTGGGGAATTTTGACTTCAAAGATGAACCCACGCTCATCCCTTCTTCTCAGTTTGGCGGGAAAACCATTACAAAGATTGTTGCAAGCGGACTAAATACCTTAGCCCTCGCGAGCGACAGCACCGTTTTTAGCTGGGGCTCCTTTGCTGGTGGGCTTTTGGGGCAGGAAAACCCGTCTTCCAATGTGCCCAACCCTACCCTCCTTTCTCACTCCAATTTAATGGGTAAAAAAATCGTAGATTTGGACGTTATCGTTTCTAACGTAGAAGACCGAGCTTTTTTGGTGGCCTCTGACGGGACGGTGTTTGCCTTTGGGGAAGGGGAAACGGGATCTTTGGGTTTGGGTATAAATTCGGGACAGATCGATGTTCCCACCCCAATCACCCACAGCAGTCTGGCTTCCAAACACATTGTACAGGCCGTGGCGGGAGTAGACCACAGCCTATTTTTAGCCTCGGATGGCTCCGTCTTTGCCTCTGGCTACGGACGTTCGGGCCAGCTGGGTTCGGGCTATGCACAAACAACCACCGTTCCCATGCCCGTAGATTCCACCCACTACGCAGGAAATACCATCACAGGCATAGCAGCAGGGAATGAAAACAGTTTTTTACTGGGCGACGACGGCACCGTCTATAGTTTTGGTTATTATTCACCTGGACCTCTTTTCAGTGAACTTCAATTAGGCAGGGAGGGTTTTCAGAACGTACCAAGGCCAAAGGCCATAGATCATCCCAACCTGAACGGGCACCGCGTGGTAGATGTGGTGGCGGGCGGGTACCGCTCCTTTTTGCGCACCGAAGCAGGCAAGGTGTTTGCCTTTGGACTTAATTCGTACGGAGGACTGGGTAACGGAGACAGTCTTAACGTGTACGTGCCGGTGATGCTTGACCACCCCAATCTTGCTGGAAAAAAAGTGGTGGATGTAGCCACGACCTATAGCGGAACAGGCAATTCCAATCGTGGTCATACGCTGCTGCTAACCGATGAGGGCTCGGTATTTGCTTTTGGGGCAAACGACTACGGGCAGCTGGGGTTGGGAGATTTTGAAGACCGCAATGTGCCTACCGAGCTTACGCATTCCAACCTTTCCGGTAAAACCATCACCCATATTGCAGCGGGCGCGTTGCATAGTATGCTGCTGGCCTCCGATGGCAGCGTCTTTCTCTGGGGCGAGGGCGGCGCGGGCGAGATGGGCTACGGAAATACCGACGATCTGAACGTGCCTACGTTGGCCACCCACGTGACCTCACTTGGTAAAACCTATGCCGGTGGGGCTATTGGCTATCAGAGCTCGAATAATCGTTTTCCTCACTTTATCCTGCTTGCCAGCGATTCGACCGTGGTGAGCTTCGGGGAAAATGGCAGAGGTCAGTTAGGAATTGGAAGCCAAACTGACACCTATACCCCTACACTCATTAGCAGCGCCAATATTGCCGGAAAGAAACCTATAGGAGTACAAGCCGGCTTTCAAACAAGCATGCTGCTTATGGATGATGGGACGGTATTTAGTTTTGGTATTGCATCTCGAGTCGGGTTCGTTGTGCCAAGTTTTATCGGATACCCCGAACCCACCCAGGTTATTGGGGAGCATATTGCCGGGCGGCGGGTTACGGACATTGCGACCAATTACAGACACACCTTAGCCGTGGTGGATGAGGGGACCATTTTGAGTTTTGGTGAGTATTCTCCCTCTTCTACGAACTTTTTGACGAACGCCTACGGCAATGGTTTCCCGGGCTCTGATCAACGCCAGCCCACGCCCATCGAAAACTTCAACTGGCTCACTTCGCCCATTCCTTCCGCTAACCTCGCTCTGCACTTAGACGCCGGGCGCGGGCTCACCACCTTTGGAGATTCTCTGAACACCTGGAGCAACTTAAACCCAGGGGCAGGCGACGGCACGCAG
Source organism: Bacteroidetes bacterium HLUCCA01 (assembly GCA_001314545.1). Lineage (GTDB taxonomy): Bacteria > Bacteroidota > Rhodothermia > Balneolales > HLUCCA01 > HLUCCA01. The sequence continues at coordinate 813,160 of LIHN01000001.1, read as the reverse complement.
TCGAGCCTGGCCCTGCGCCCTGTCGTGGCGGATTCAGCCATTAATAACCTTCCGGCCATTCGTTTTAACGGAAACAACTCATTTCTTACCCTTCCTGATGCCTCAGATTTAGGCATTCAAAATGCGGACTATGAGCTGTTTGTGGTGGCACAATCCAGCAATCCGGATATCCAGTTTTTAATGAGCGGTGAAACTTTCGGCCAACATGAACTGCATCTCAATGGAGATGCTGGTGCTCGGTTTATTCCCGTATCGGAGTCTGGTAATTTTGTGGATGTTGGCGCGGCGGGAGATTTTACCGACGGAAGCGCGCGGCTCTTTCACGTGCAGGCCACAGATGCTTCCGGCAGGCTCAGCGTAAACCGGATGCTAGCTACCCTCCAAGGTACCAACTCTCACAGTCCAAATGGCGGGGAACTATATCTCGGCAGACGTACTGGTGGTTCCTTTCCCCTTGACGGCGACATTGCCGAGGTGATTATCTACCGGGGCATACTCTCCGATTCCGACCGCGGCCGTGTTGAGGATTACCTGTTCGCCAAGTACGGTATCGTGAATCAGGTGAACGAGTCGGTTATCCTCACCGGTACCGAAGGCTGGCGACTACTGGCTTCCCCGGTGGTTGATGCGGGCTTTGGTCCACTGCTCTCAGGTATCTGGACGCAGGGATTCCCCGGCGCGAATTCCCCGGATTTCGGCACACCCAATGTGTATTTGTGGGATACGGGTACCGCAGATAACGATCCCTCCAACTGGTCGCCCCTTGCCGACCTGGCCGCCGTGCATCAACCCGGCACCGGCGCGCTGGTCTACGTATTCAGCGACGATGACTTTAACGAAGAAGGCGATGCCGGCTTCCCTAAAACGTTGTCGATATCGGGCATTGAACCCTTGGGTACCCAAACGCTCAACGACAGACTGAATCCCAACGTTTCGGGATGGACGCTGCTGGGCAATCCCTTCCGCTACGACATCAACTGGGACTCCTTCACCCGCGATAACCTGTCCGACGCGGTGTATGTGTGGGATCATAACGCAACCCAATGGAAAACCTGGAACGGAAGTACGGGTGAGCTCAGCGACGGTCGCATCGGCGCATTTAATGCCTTTTTTGTGGAAACAATGGCCGCTGATCCGGCGCTGTCGATTCCCGATGGGGCACGAACCTACGAAACCGGATCGTTTCTGGGCAAGCGCATCGGCGAAGAGCCCGTTGCCTTCTCGGTGCAGGTGCGCCACGAAGACGGTCTAAGCAGCACGGCATGGGTTCACTTCTCCGAACAGGGTGATTTTGGCATCGATACAGCTGACGCGTATAAGCTCGTTCCACTGAGTCCATCGTTTGTATCGCTGGGTAGTCTGCTGGAGGACGGCAGGGTGCTTGATATTAATCACCTGTCACTGGGTGCAGCGCTTTACAACATTCCCCTGCAGCTGGATGCCAGTGTGGGTGGATCCTTCACGTTCTCGCTGGGAGATGCCGGTCAATTGCCAGAAGGCTGGGTGGTGAGCGTGCACGACAGCGAAACGGACGTTACCACGGTACTTGACGAGTCCTACCACTTTGTGCTGGATGGGCCGCTTGCGAAAACGGCTGTAGGAGGTCCTGCGCCTGACGAGCTCATAGCTCCGGGCAAGCTGGCTACACCGATGCAGGCCAGCACGCAGGATGTTCGCTTTACCTTGATTGTTGCGTCATCACAAACCGTGAGTATCGATGGCATCCCGGACCTGCCCGCACACGTAGCCCTTGATCAGAACTATCCGAATCCGTTTAATCCCAGTACCACCATCAACTATGCGCTGCCGGAGGTATCCAGTGTACGACTGGATGTGTTTGATGTGATGGGCCGACGTGTGGCTGCCCTGGTTAACAACGACCAGCACGCCGCGGGTTATCATACCGTGAGTTTCGATGGCAGCAGACTCGCCTCGGGCGTATATGTGTACCGCCTCCAAACCGGAAACACCGTGATCACGCGCAAACTCACGTTGGTTAAATAGCGGCACCGACACAGAACAACCTCCTCAACCTCTGCCCGTCTGTAAAAAGATGGGTGAGGTAAAGCAGAATTCTATAAAGCACCGCACTAATTGGAACCCCGTTTCAATACCAGGTGTGAACAAAAGCCCGGGTACCATGCAGCCAGTGGTTCATTTCAGCGTTGCTTCCGCCCATCAACATGACCGCAGTGTTTGGATTCAACCGATAAATCTGAGGTATGTATTTTCGCCCAAATGCGGCGTGTTGAAAATTATTTAATGAGTGTCATGGGTTGTACCGCCTGCCAGCGCTGCCCGTCTTCAGCCAGAACGCTGATTTCCGCAAAGTAGACTCCCGATGCAAATCGCTGCATATTCAGCATTTGTTGATGTCGACCTGCCGGCAGGGCATTCAGCTGTACGGAGAGCATGCTTCTCCCCAGAATATCGTACACGGTTATGCTCACATCCCCGGCCGATGGCATGTCAAAGGGCAGGGAGGTAGTTGGATTGAATGGGTTCGGGTACACCGGTTTTACAGCAAATTCCCGCGGTAAATCCGATCCGCCCGGCTCCGCTGACGTAACGGTGAGCGCATCGGCACCGGTTTTCATGGGTTCACGGTTTCCAGCGTGGTCAAAAGCCAGGGTAAAGAATCGGTAGGCAGATGCGGTAGTGCTCTGGCTCAGGTAATGAGGTCCATCGTTATCTACGTCGATTACACGCTCAAAGGGGCCGTCATCGACCGATACATATAAATCGGCACGGCTGAAACCGGCGCCCTGATCACTTCCGCTCCAGTTTATTTCAAATACACCATCCTCAACCGATACCAGGACATCGCTTTCAGGCAGATCTGCGTCAACGGTGTTGAAAATCGGGGGCGTATCAATAGGAGGGTTACTGTCGAAGAAAATCGACGCTTCGGCATGAATTTCATCGCCGGTAACAGCCTGCGGGTTGGCACGGATGCTGTAGTTCACAAATCCCTCCCCGACCCCGGTGCTGTCGTTGACGGCCAGGTACCCGACCAGCGGATTAACAGGGATGTCGCCCGTGGCCGGATCAATGGAGCGAAACAGCCAGATGGCCTCCCGGCTCTGCACGTCGATTCCCGCCACCACGTCGACAAACAATCCCATGGACGCGCGAAGGTCGAGCCGTGCGCTGTAGGTCGACACATTGTCGGGTACGGAGAACGTGGTATCCGCAAAACCAAAGGTACCCAGCCGAAATGCGCGGATATCAGCAGTTTCATCGAGCGGGTGTACGATGCGTACAATCTGCGCCGGTGCGCTGGCCAGTTCGGGATCGTTTTCGTAACGGATTTTATACTCCAGCGGCTGGGTTATTCCAATCCAGCGCTCCTCGCCAAATCCCTCGGGACCGATTATGTCATTCGGGTCTTTGGATTCTACCGCCTGAGTGGTGCTGAAACTGTTGACATAGCGGTTTCTATCCGAAGTGAGCGGATCCAGCTGGGACTGTATGAGTGATGTTCCCTGTTCTATGGCGGCATCCCTGGTGTTGATTGTACCTTGCATGGTCAACAGGGTGCCACTGACCATGGTACCCAGTGCAAACCCGGTGGCAAGCAGTCCTGTAGCGGGATTGGTGTATAACGCTGCAACCAGCAGATACCCGGCCGCACCTCCTGCGGCAGTTCCCAACACCCCGGTAAAGGTGGGCTTACCCCCATCGGCAAAAATGGTTACCAAATCTACCAGTCCCTGGTAACCGGCATCTTTCATCATGGCCCGTTCAGCAGCCGCTTCAAAAAGGTCGTCAACAAGACGTTCGTACATGTCGTTGAGTATCCGGAATCCCACGGCCGATTCAATATCTGCCCGGGCGCCACTCCGCGTGAAATCACTTTCGGGCATGGGAATGACTTTGGTGGAATGAGTGATGGTGCCCCCCATGCCTCCCGTCTCCGGTGGTGGTGCAATGGCATCATGCATAACGCGTACGCGAAAACGGACACGGGCTCCGGGGGGGATTTCATAAAACCAGTAGGGGATGACGTGGGCATCGCCGATCTGCATCGTATGCCCATAGTTCTGATACCCTCTGGGCATATCGTGCACCAATTCGGGAAACTGCTCATCAATCCGGACGAACTGCACCGGGTCATAGTTGCCCTCGAAACCTACAGCATTAATGCCGAAAAGCTCTACCATCACGAAGTGATCCAGTGCATTGGTATCTCCGTTATTGATGATAGTAACGGTAAACTCATATTCTTCCTGACTTCGTATGAAATTCGGTGACTGAACCAGGGTCTGCACGTCAGGACCCGAACCGGTGATGATTTCAAAGCCATCGGTGAGCCGGGTTTCGAGTCCATCCGGTGTTACAGCTACCATGTCGTACATCCCGATATCAGCGCCATCGAGCTGAAACCTGGCCAGAATTTCATTGCGACTTCTGAGTACCGTTTCAAATGCCTCGATGCGCGTGCCCGAGGGGTCCTGCATGTACACCATCGTACTGTCGGTAAAGCGTGAACCATGAATACGTACCGTGACCGGACCTACATTTCCGCCAAGGGCGGGCAGTACTTCCCGGATTTCAAACCCGCGGACCTGCACATCCAGGGTTACCGCGGTCGTATCTGTGTTGCTGTTCTCCATTTGAACCATAGCGTAGTACGTTCCTTCTCTGGAGTCGGAAATTGCCAGCGATTGCGGCGAGGTGAAGGGTTGTGTAGCCGATCGGTCGTGCCGCACGCGTGTGGGCGTTTCACCATAGCTGACAAACAGGTTTAAGGTAGCCACAGAACCGTCTTCAGTGCGCGCCGTGAACAGGAGGTCTTGTCCGGCAGGGGCCTCAAAAGTGAAATATCGGGCATCACCCGGCTGAAAAAGGGTTTGAACCTGCGTATCAGCGGTTAATGCAGGCAGACGGACTTCCAGGCTATCCGTGCTGAATAAGGTGTTGTTCGACAGGTCGGTTTCGGGAATCGTGGTTCGGATGTTTGTGCGGATGCCAACCTGATAAAAACCCGGATCTACACCGGGCATCGGGCTGGTGAGGGTTCCATCGAAATGGCTTGCTGCAGTCTGCGAGGCATCTACTCGCTGTTGCATACGCATGCGCTCACCCGGTGCCAGGTCAATGTCGCGCTCAGCTACACCCAGAAGAATGGCATTTCCCAGTGTCCGGTCATCATCACGGCTGTCAACCAGATATACCCCATCACGAATTCGGCCCCGGGCGGTGTTGGCACCGGTGTTTTGGATTTCCCACTGCACGGTAAAGGGCTCTCCGGCAACGGTATTTTCAGGAATCAGGATGTCAGAGACCACCAAATCCGTAGTGGGCGTCAGTCCGGGCGTTACCGGAACAATCAGGGTATTATTTTCTGCAGCCTGATATTCGTAGACCCGGTTTCGGGTATCGGTTTTAATGACCCAGAAATGGTCACCGTCAAGTTGTACCGGCACCTCGATTTCAACGGTGGCGGTGTAGGAACTGTCGGACTGCAAGCCACCCGTGTGGCTCCATCGCGCCAGGGGCCGTTGCAATAAGGCATCATCAGGATTTTCCACCAGATAGATGGTGTCGAACCAATCGATGTCGCCGGTTTCGTGCTCTCCCTGATTGCGGACGGTCCAGCTGACCGTTCGTATTTCACCGGGAGCAACCGAATCGGGTACATCGGAGTTGATAATTACCAGATCCCTGCGCGGACCTGGATCCATGGCAATCGGGGTGTCTGACCAGGCCGTGACGGTCTCGGAAAGGTTGGTTCCAACCACCGGGTAGGTCAGCGATATGGCAGCGTAATGGGGCTGATCCAGTCCATCGGGTACTCTGAAACTCCGGTTTCGTTGCCGCTGCTCGCCCGACTGCAATCCAGAAGCATGTACTACTTCACTGAGTATAATGGCTGACTCAGCTGTACTGTCTTCCGGAATCAGCATGACCTGCTCGGTCCAGGGCTGATTTAACATACTGCCTGCCCCGGTATTTTCAACCGTCCAGCGCAGGTCAATCGGTTCGCCGGATATTCCCTGTTCCGGTGTCTCTATTGCGCTGACCGCCAGTGTTGCGCCGGCATACGGTGCTACCTGAAAGGATGCTGTTCCCGATACATTATTGCCGGATGCCGGCCATTCAAAAATGGTCGAGTCGGCGTTTGCCTGAACAAACAGGTAGTAGTTTCCTTCAGAAACAGATGGTGGAATACGCAAACGATGGGTCAGCTGTCGGGCGGACCCGACTTCCAGATCAGCTGCATCGTTATGAGAGCCGACCTGTATAGCATTGTCAGCATCAAAATCGGCCGTTTCCGACAGATAAAAACGATCGGTGCGAAGTCCCGTGGCCGTGGCCTCACCCGTGTTGGTAACCTCCCAGTCAACCCGAAGCAGCTCGCCGGCGGCAGCTTCCCCGGCAACGTTAACCTGCGTTGCAGCCAGATCGGGATAGGCGTTTAGTTCCACGTCAACCGGACCCAGGGTTCTGACGTTATTATCGGTAAAAGTATGTTCAAAGACCTGGCGGGTGTAATTCGTGAAGAGGTGCAGATAATAGGTGCCCTCCACTCCGTCAGGGATTCGTATTATGGTTTCCGTGTCAACGGAAGTGTCGGATAGCAGCCCGTCGGCCTGTTCAATGGTCGCCGTACGGAGCAGGTTGGCCGTGGTGGTGTCAAAGTCGGCCTCCGTCGATAGAAAAACGGCATCCTGCCATACAGGAGCGCGCGTGGCGCCCGGGCCTTCGTTGGCGGTTGTCCAGCGAACTGCATATTCCTGTCCGGAGGTTAACTGCGCGGGCTGTTGGGTACCGGGCTGCAGCGGTGCATCGGGGTTGGCGTCATCGGCCGGGAAATCGCTCAGACTTGCTTCGGATAGGGTGAGGTCGGGTGGTGGCGTCAGGATGATATCGATGGGTGCTGAGCTCCAGTTGTTCAGGGGGAATAAAAACTCAAAAACATCCCCATTGCGTGGTGTCCGGCGACCGTCCGGTTTATCGGTGAAGACAAACAGCCGCTGCGAACCCGTTAGGTGATCAGGAAGACGTATACGTCGTGTTACGGTGTACGATTCCCCGGGCCGAAGCGCGCCAACATGCTCGAAGGAGGTTACGAAATGATCGTTAACCTGCAGGAAATTACCGGTTAGTCCGAAGAAGTTGAAATCCAGCGCTTCACCTGTGCCGAGGTAGACCGCGTCAGTCCAGCGGGAAGGCGAGGTGGGACCTGTTCCCTGGTTGGTCACCGTCCAGCTCACGTCAATGCTGTCGCCGGAGAATGCTGTGGGTGTGACGAGGACGGACGACACCTGAAGGTCCGGGTAAGGACTTGTTGTCAGGGTAATCGGGATGGGTTCGGATGTATTATTTGCTGTTGTGTATTCCGGTATCCGCTGGCGGGCATCGGTTTGAACCAACAGGTAGTACGGCCCCTGCAGGAGCTCCGGCAGGGTTACGGTCTGGCTGACGGTATACACCTCGTCGGGTTCAAGCGACTGTACATTACTGAACTCCCCCAGGTTGTATTGGGTACCCCGGGTTGCGGAGGGTTCCGTGGACAGGATGACCCGGTCTACCCATTGTGCGGAGGTTGCGGTTTCACCCCGATTTTCAACCGTCCACTCCAAATCAACAGTAGCCCCGGAAAATCCGCCGGCAGGCGCTTCAGCCCGGGGGACATGCAAATCAGCGGGCAGCGTATATGTGTTTGGATGATTATCGGAGAGGAAAACCAATTGCAGATTGTCGGCAAGCCCCCCATCGGCCATAATGAATCGGGTTTCAATACCGGATGCGCCTTCCGGAATAACGATACTTATTTCATCGAACAGCATCCCGGTCTGTCCATTCCGGTCTTCCGGGGTAACATTGCCGATTACACTGCGCGATAACAGTCTTCGGCCGCTGTCCAGGATGTCGATTTCCAGACGAACGCTGTCCTGCTGGCCTGCAATGCCTCCAAACCACCCTGCCGCATACAGGGTGATGGAGCCATCCGCGAAGGCATCGGCAAAATCGCGTACGATGATATTTTTATTCAGCTGACTGTGCATAGCAGGGGCACCCCAGAGGAACTGATTTCCAAAATCGGTTCCATCGGCCACGGGTTCCACAACCTGATATCCATTCACCGTACTGCCCCAGGGCGATATCCTGATTTCACCTCGCAGGCTCTGAGTTTGGGGCAGTCCTCCTTCATACGGCGGACGATATCCGAACGCAGGTACGTCAACCGGTCCCAGTTCGGCATCACCATTCAGCAGGAAATTGGCCCCGAAAAAATTCTCTTCAAGGATGGAACCCGGGGATTGAGAAAAGACAGGCAGTGCGCAAAAATACAGCACGCCAAGCAACAGAATACGTTTCATAAAGCTGATTTTGAAGGAATAAGACATGGGTTTATACCCATAAGCGCCCTATACTTTCAAAATGCGACAACCGATTGCCCGCTAAGCGATGGTTATTCCCTGTTTCGTTTCATCCATTTCAGCAGGAGCGCGGCCGCTGCCATCCCGCCCCGATCGTTCAGGTGCATCCCATCGATGAGGGTGTAGTACCCATAGTGGTCCGAGATCTGATTCCATGACTGCATGAGCACAAACCGGCGGTAAGGAGCAATCTTGATTTCCCGTTCCACTCGCCTGGATGTGTAGCCTTTCCGCTGTGGGAACCGGCTGGTACGCGTATGAACAATGCTGTTTCGCTGCGCCGGGTCATCCCTTTCAACGGTGTCGGTTAAGTTCGGGCGTTTAGCATCAGCAGGGTTGTTGCTCACGAGCCTTCCCTCGCCGGCAGCGGATGAGGCACCCGTGCTTTTATCCGCCGGATTACCATCTTCGGAATCGACCGCATGCATGGTCTGAATAATCCGTTGCTGCGCCTCGTGCAGCTCCAGCACCGTTATCCCGAAATCCGAACACAGCTGCATCAGCCCTGCATTGTAGTGCCGTACCGTTTGATTGATGGGGTCTGAGCTGACCTCCCCGATCATGGGAATGGTATAGACGGCGATGCGGGCCCGGGTTTCCTGCCGAAGCCGGTGCAGCATAGCCTGCATGGCGTTGAGGTAACCTTGTCGGTCGAGGGCGACATCGGCGGGAATGGCTTTCGACCGGCGGTAGGAGGCTTCCATCGAGGCCGACTGAGCGGCATTGACATCGTTGGTCCCGGCCAGGATGGTCACGGTATCAGGCTGGCAGGCAATGACATCGTCCAGGCGCCGGAGCATGTTCCAGGCGGTGTCTCCGTTGATACCCGCGTTGACCACTTCCCAGCCGGAGGGGATGTCCTGACGAACCCGGTGCACGTAGTCATCGCTGCATCGGCCGTGCGTGATGGAGTCGCCCAGACAGACGAGCACCTTATCGGGGTAGTCGGCGGTTTTTTTCAGCTTGTTGTCCGGCAAAACCGAACCCGGTGGTGTGGTGCCGGCGCTCAGTGAAGGGTTCCGGTCTCCGCCAGGGGCGTGCTGTATGCCGGGTGGTGCGGTATGGTCCATATCCGCGCCCGCTTGCGGCGTCGACCGGCAGGAGGAATCTGTTAGCGTTGCTGCGGGCGTTTCGTCCCGGTCATTGGTAAATTCAGCGGCCTCACTCTCGCTGATCCAGTTTTGCAGTCGCTGCAGGGGAGTGGTTGGTTCCGGCTTGTTCACCGGCTCATAATACCGCTCCCGAAATGCAGCGGGATGCATATGAGGCAGCTCGCCCCCCCGGGCGTAGACCTGACGCCGGAGGAGGCGATACCCACCCCAGAAGATAAAGGCATACAGCAGGTAGGGAAGGACCGTTAGCAGCATCAGTTGGTGTACAGGGAGAACGGATTCAACGCGCGGTCCAGCAATACAGCCATTTCCCGTCGGGTTACGGTCTGTGAGACTGTAGCCGGCGTCCAATCCTCTGCCAGTTTCTGCGACAGAATCCAGGCCGTGGCCAGGTCCGCTACCTGTTCGACGCTCAGGTTGCCCTCGGGAGCCCCGGGCCGACCAGCCCACTCCCATACTGCCCGCTGCGCCAGCGACTGGTCAACGGGACGGTTCGAGCGATCCAGCATGCCCAGGCGATGGGGATGGCCCATGGCGGCCAGTCGGGCATCAATAGCGGCCAGCTCAACACGATCAACGGGGTCATCCGGATAGAACCAGGTTCGATTGGCCCAGGCCACCGGTTCACCGGTTCCCTGCATAACTCCGGAAAGACCAACGCGCTGGATCGACTGAAAATCGGGCTCATCCGGGGTTGTATCGGCGAAGGGCATCAGCCAGGTACCGGCATCCAGCAGGGTTTGCTGCAAGGCCCGAAGGTCAAGATCCCGGGGCTCAACGCCCTGCGCCGCACTCATCGCCGCCGCCGCTCCGGCCGCCTGTCCCAGCAGCATGACCACCGGCTGAAGGCGCGTAGCCCCATTGACTACATGGGTAACGGAAATACTTTTCTCGGCCACAATAAGCCCGTTTACCGATTCCGGTATCATGGTGTAGTAAGGTACGTTATAGGATGGAATCCGGGGTTTGTCCTCGGTACGGGCATCTACGCGAAGCCCCTCCGGCTTACGCTCATGGTGCAGGTCGAGCGGATAGTCGCCCACGGCAATTCCCGCCATGAACCGTCCGGCGGCATCCTCGCTGTAGGGATCAATGAGATCCTGGGTGCGAAGCGTCTGCACGCCCACCACGCGCCGGCTTTCGCGGATGTAGGGAATCAGCGGGAAGTGATCTTCGGTGGGGAACACATCCTCCGCGATACCCATATTTTTGTAGCCACCCACGGTCTGCAGGTGGTAAATCCATTGAAGGGTGAAGTTCTTGGCTTCTTCCAGCGCGATTTCACGCTCCTCGGCCGACATTTCCAGCAGGTCGACAAAATAATCGTTGCCGTGGATAGGCCAGTTGATCATGAAATAGTTGTTGGGCAGTTCCCCGTAATTGAACATGTACAGGTCGGCACCGCTCTCGGGCCCGCAGGGTACCACGTCACGGTCGGGATCACTGCACAACTCCTTGCACGTACAGTCGAAGGCGGCCGGATCGTATCCTTCCGGTTCCGGGATGGTCATGTCGGCATCCGGACCGAAATCACGCAGGATGGCCACATAGGTCAGGTCCTGAATCAGGGCATTGCCCACTTCCGGGGCGAAGGTATCGCCGTAGTCAGCGCGCGGTTCCCATCCGAATCGGTAATTGGCACCCGACATCGCCAGGGCGTCGCCGTATTCGTCGGCGGCGATGGTTATCGTGGCGTTAACCTGCAGTTTCTTGCCCTCATCGCCGGTAAAAATAGCCCCGGTTACGCGGTTGCTGTCTTTGATGATTTCCGTCAGTCGGTAGCCGTGCAGGCGCACAATCTGGTTTTCTTCCTCCATCATATCAGCCAGGATGCGTTGACCGACATGGGGTTCAAACAGGGTATTGCTCACCCAGCCGGTTTCCACGGAATCGGGTCCGCCGTAATGGGCATACAGATGGGAGCGGAACTCGCCCCAGAGTCCGGATGGCATCCTGTGGTTGCCGTCAATGGCGGCTACACCGGCGGAGGTCAGCATACCGCCGACCCAGGGAGTTTCTTCCACAACAACAACATCGGCGCCGAGTCGGGCCGCCTGAATGGAGGCCATGGTACCACTGGCGCCGGCGCCGATGATCAGCACATCGGTTTCAATTTGCTGGTGGCCGGGCGGGGAGCAGGCCGTGAGCGCCGCAATCACGAACGCGGAGAGGAGGAGTCGCAACATAGTAGTAAGGATAAACGTGGTTTGGGGTTGGATGAGCCGGTAAAATACAAAAACGGGGGCAATTTCGTGACACCAGCCGGCGCGCGCGTCATAACGCGCACCGGCTTCCGGGTGGTGTCTGTGGAGTCACTCAAGAAACATCCCTCTCAAACCACGAACCTATGAACAGAATAGTTAACACATCACTGCAACGGCCTGCTTTTCACACAAGGCCGAAGCTGTATCACAAAAAATCATGGGGACTATGGCAGTATGTCAAAACGGGAGGGTTGCCCGGATAGCCATGCATACCGCATCATCCGTATCCATACGGACAAAAATCGTAGCTGAATGTGATTTCCGGACGGTTTCCGGATGCTGCTGAGAAAAGCGTTGTGGCGTTTACCGCCGTGGAAGCTGTCTCTGAAACAAGCCGGTTGATGTCGGGAAAGCACCTTCAGAGACGATTGCGGTAAGTGAAACTACACAAGCAGCATCACCTGGAGCGCTCCACATAGCCCATTCCCATGGATTATGTGACAGTAGACGGGATTCAGCCCGGACTACCAACCATAACTGCTTCCGACACGGTTATGATTTCGGCAAATCGCCCCATCAGTTGTCATTAACGGTTTCGGTACCTCGTACAACTTACCTGGCGTTTGCACCTCTTCAGGAATGAGAAAAATATACTAAACGAAATGATAGTGGCAAAAAGAAAAAATCCCCGGGCCCGGAAGGACCGCAGGGATTTCATAATCACACGCAGACAATGTGTAACTCTTTCGCGCCGAATACCTGACCTAACGCTCCTGAAAATCAGGGCTCGGCTGTATTTCGCTCAGCTCGACTAAAAATGCCAGCGTACGAAGGCTTCCATCGCCTCATACTCGGCCAGTCCAAGCTCGTCATACAGGCGGGCCGTATTGCGGTTCCGGTCTTCCGCACGTTCCCAGAACTCGCGCTTGTCGGTGCCCTGGAACATGACATTATCCTTCTGCGACTGATGCTTGAAGATGGCAGTACGTTTGCGGATAAGCTCTTCCGGACTGATGGGCACGGCCATCTCGATTTCCTCGATGTCCCACTCATGCCAGGCTCCGCGATATAGCCAAACCCAGCAGTCTTTCATGAAATCCTCGTTTTTGAGGTTCTGCACCGCAGCAAAGATAGCCTCCAGACACACCTTGTGGGTACCGTGCGGATCGGCGAGGTCGCCGGCAGCGTAAATCTGATGGGGTTTAATCTGGCGGATGATGTCTTCTACAATCTTGATATCGGCCGGACCTACCGGGTCTTTCTTGACCTTGCCGGTTTCATAGAAGGGCATGTTCAGGAAGTGAATCTGCTCATCGGGTATGCCCACACTGCGGCAGCCCGCCTTGGCTTCGCCCCGACGAATCAGCCCTTTCATAGCCCGGATTTCCGGTGCGTCCACTCCGGCTTCCGCCTTGGCTTCCGCAGCCTTCTTGAAGGTGTTATAGAGGTTGAGCAGGGACTCATCGCTGACATCGAAAATTTCAGCATAGTCGCTGATGAAATCCGCAAATCGCAACGCATCCTCGTCAAACACAGCAATATTTCCGGAGGTCTGATAGGCTACATGAACCTCGTGGCTCTGGTCGACCAGACGGATGAACGTTCCCCCCATGGAAATCACATCGTCATCGGGGTGGGGGGAGAAAATGATGACCCGCTTGGGGAAGGGCGACTGCCGCTCAGGGCGGTTGCTGTCGTCCGCGTTGGGCTTTCCGCCGGGCCAGCCGGTGATGGTGTGCTGGAGCTGATTGAAAATCTTGATATTGATATTGTAGGCCGGACCGTGTTCGGTTACCAGTTCACCGAGTCCGTTTTCATTGTAGTCTTCATCGGTGAGTTTTAGCACGGCCTTGCCGGTTTTCTGACACAGCCAGACCACCGCCTTACGGGTGTTGAAATCGTCCCACTCGTGCGATCCTACCAGCCAGGGAAGCCGGTTGCGGGTCAGGTGGGATGCGGCCCCGTCGTCCAGAATGAACAGGGTGTTTTTGTGCTCCTGCAGGAAGGTAGCAGGAATCTGATCGTTGACCGGACCTTCAATGGTTTTCTGGATGATGGGTGCTTTGCTGTCGCCCCAGGCCATGAGCAGGATACGGCGGGCTCGCAGAATGGTGCTGACCCCCATGGTGATGGCCCGACGTGGAACGTTGTTCAACCCGAAAAAGGTAGCCGAGGCATCCCTTCGCGTGATGATGTCCAGGGTAACCATCCGGGTGATGGAGTCACGAATGGAACCGGGTTCGTTGAATCCGATATGACCGGTCCGGCCAATTCCCAGAATCTGGATGTCCAGTCCGCCGGCTTCTTCAATTTTGCGCTCATAATTGGCGCAGAACTCAAACACATCGCTCTGATCCAGGGTGCCGTCCGGAATGTGGATGTTTTCGGCGGGGATGTCAACATGCCGGAAGAGTTGTTCGTGCATGAAATTCACATAGCTGTGAACCGAGTCCGGCGGCATGGGGTAGTACTCGTCCAGGTTGAAAGTCACTACGTTTTTGAAACTGAGTCCTTCCTGACGATGCATGCGGATCAACTCGTCATAAACGCGTACGGGAGAGGATCCGGTTGCCAGTCCCAGGACCGCGTTGCGGCCTTCGCTCTGGCGTTGTTTGATGAGATCGGCAATTTCATGTGCAACGGCAATAGCCCCTTCGGAGGGACTTCCCACAATGACTGATGGGATGCGTTCGTACATGGTTTTTTCCGACTGTGTCGCTTTAAGTGCCATAATACGTGTAGGTTAGATGTAGATGATAATTCGGAGGTGCACTCCGGTATGATACTAAAAACAGCGAAAACTTGTTGGATGAATACGGGAGTAAACAGGCGATGGTGACTACGGCCAGGTCAATTCCCCGGGATTGGTCGGGTGGCTTAAACGGATCCGCTGCCCCGGGGCAAACGGGAAATCCTGCACCGACCGATAAATCGGATGCCGGAGGCCCGGGGGAGGCTTCCGGCATCGGACAAGTACAGCTTACTGGGCCATTTCAACGTAATGGGCAAAGTCAACGCCGTCAACATCGTCAATGGCTTTGAGCTCTTCCTTATTGAGCTTGCGGTCCACACGGAAGGCGGTGATGGCCTCGTGCCCCTTGGCCGACCGACCCAGACTCAGCGCGGCGATGTTCACCTCGCGTTTGGACATCTCGGCGCTGACCGCAGCCAGCATACCCGGCTTATCTATGTTCTTGTACAAAACAATTATACCTTTCAGGGCCAGTTCAATACCGAAACCGTCCATTTCCACAATACGGTAGTCGTTTTCACCGAACTGGGTGGCTGCAAAATCCTTGAAGCGCGACTTACCCTGAATTTTGACCCGGATCAGGTCGGAAAAGGTTTTCGACGCGCTGCTGGTGGTTTCCTTGAACCGAAGTCCGCGGAATTCGGCCAGATACCGGGCGTTGATCAAATTCACGGCCTCATCGGAGTAGTTGGTCAGATACCCCTTGAGCAGGGAGTCGGTGAGTACCTCACCGTGCTGGGCACACTTGCCGTAGTACTCGATTTCCAAAAAGTCGGTGTTGTCCGGAACCACCTGGGCCACAAAATCACCCAGTTTTTCGGCCAGTTTCAGGAAGGGCTGCACTTCCTTGTTGGTGCTCAGCGCAATGGCCTTGCCGTTGAGCGTGCCCTTGAAGCTTTTCAGCTCGAGGGTATCGGCAATCTGCTGGGCAATCTGCACCGCCACTTTCTCCTGCGCTTCCTCGGTGCTGGCGCCCAGGTGCGGGGTACACACCACATTGGGGTGCTTGAGCAGGGCATCGAAACCGGCATCGGGGGGCTCGGTGCTGTACACGTCCAGGGCTACGCCGCCAACGGTGCCGTCATCGAGCAGTTCAACCAGATCGTTCTCGTCGAAAATGCCGCCCCGGGCGCAGTTGACCAGCCGGACACCCTTTTTCAGCTTGCCGGCGTTGGCTTTGGAGACCAGTCCGCGGGTTTTATCGGTCAGCGGGGTGTGCACCGTAATGAAATCGCTGGAGGCGAGCAGCTCATCAATGTCAACCAGCCGCACGCCCATTTCCTGGGCTTTTTCGTGGGTGGTGAAGGGGTCATAGGCGATGATGTCCATGCCGAAGGCATTCATCCGTTCCGCAACACCCGAGCCGATTTTACCCAGGCCAACGATGCCCAGTACCTTGCCCGAAAGCTCGGATCCGGTGTACTTTTTACGGTCCCAGGCGCCGTTTTTCAGCGAGCTGACCGCGTTGGGGATGTTCCTGGCCAACGACATGATCAATCCGCAGGTGTGCTCGGCCGTGGAGATGGTGTTACCATCCGGGGTGTTCATGACCAGAACCCCCATTTTGGTGGCCATGGGGATGTCAATATTGTCAACTCCAACTCCGGCGCGACCTACCACTTTCAGGTTGGGGGCCGCTTTGAGCAGTTCTTCCTGCACTTTCGTGGCGCTGCGCACCACAATACCGTCATAGTCTTTGATGCGTTCCAGCAGGGCGTCACCGGCCAGCTTGGGCTCCAGGTCGGCCTGAACCCCGCGTGCTTCCAGAATGTCCTTGCAGCTCGCATCGATGCCGTCTAATAGTAATACTTTATGTGCCATTGTGTTTCTGTTCCAGTTTATTCTGTGTCGTTGTTGTGTTCAACGAAGTCCGCTATGAGTTCCCTAACATCGTCAATGCCGTCTTTGCTCTCGGAGGAGGTGAGCAGCACCGGGACTTCGATATTCATGTTTTTGAGCATGCGCCGGGCCCCGGCAAGGGCCTTTTGCCGCTGATTCGCTGAGATTTTATCGGCTTTGGTCAGCACCACCGCAAACGGAATGGCGTTACTCCCCAGCCAGAAGATGAAATCGAGATCGAGTTTCTGCGGCTCGTGCCGCGCATCTACGCAGGATATAACCAGCCGCAGGGAAGGACGGTTCCGGAAATAGGTCCGGGTTTCGGTATCCCAGCGGTCGCGCTCGCTTTTGGAGACTTTGGCATAGCCGTACCCGGGAAGGTCAACCAGAAACCATCGCTCATCAATACGAAAATAGTTCATGGCCCGGGTTTTACCAGGCACGTTGGAGGTTTTGACCAGTTTTTTGCGACCTACAACGGCATTGATCAGCGAAGATTTGCCCACGTTGGAGCGGCCGGCGAAACAGATTTCGGGCAGGGTTACGGCCGGACAGTCGCGGTAGGCCGGGGCGCTGAGTACAAATTCGGCGGTTGTTGCACTCATCCGTTCAGGTCGTTTTCGTCTTTATCGATGCCGGACGTCACCGGTACGGGGTAGTTCCCTGTGAAGCAGGCCGTGCAATAATCCATGTCCGACTGATTGGCGAATTTCACGGCTTCTACCAGGCCCTGCGGCGATAAATAATGCAGGGTGTCAACGCCCAGGCTTTCGGCGATGCGGCTCACGTCCCGGTCGTACACATTGGCGATGAGCTCTTTGGGCGAGGGGAAGTCCATGCCGTAGTAACAGGGCTCAATAATGGGAGGGGAGCTTGCCAGAAAGTGAACCTCGGCCGGATTGGCCTTCCGGATCATGTCAACCAGGTGGCGTGAGGTGGTTCCCCGCACGATGGAGTCGTCAACGATGATTACGGGTCGGCCTTCGAGTACGCCGCGGACCGTGTTGAATTTGGTCCGGACCTTGAGTTCCCTCGATTCCTGTCCCGGGGAGATGAACGTGCGACCCACATAATGGTTGCGGATCAGGCCGATTTCAAAACGGCAGTCCTCGCCGAGCTTGTTGCTTTCGTTGGCATAACCCAGGGCCGCAGTGTTGGAGGAGTCCGGCACGGAAATAACTACCGGCTGTTTATCAGGATATTTGTTCAGCAGGAAACTGCTCAGGGGATGCTCTACGGCCAGCTGCCGACCAATTCGCCGTCTCACCTTATCCACATTCTCCCCGAAAATTCGGCTGTCAGGTCGGGAGAAGTACACAAATTCAAAAATGCAGCCGCTGGTAGGGGTGTTTTCCTGCCGGGGGATGAAAATCGACTGCATGTCCTGTTCGCTGGCTGCATTCCGGTCGATGACCAGGATTTCGCCGGGTTTCACATCGCGCACATACGTGATGTCATTAATGTCGAAGGCACAGGTTTCACTGGCCACAAACCAGCCGTCAGCCTTCTTGCCCAGCGCCAGTGGCCGGAAGCCGTTGGGGTCGCGCACGGCGATGAGCTTGTCGTCGGTGAGGATGACCAGGCAGTAGGCTCCGGTGACCTGGGAGACAGCGTCTACAATCTGCTCGATCTGACCGGATTTCTTGCTGTGCGAAATCAGATGGAGGATGAGCTCGGTGTCGGAGGTGGACTGAAACAGCACGCCTTCCTCGCGGAAGCGGTCGCGCAGCTGCCGGGCGTTGGTCAGGTTGCCGTTGTGTGCCAGGGCCAGGTTGCCGTCGCGGTAGTGTACGCGGAAGGGCTGGATATTGGCCGGATTCCGGGAGGAGCCGGAGGTGGAGTAACGGTTGTGGCCGATGGCTGTGGAGCCGAGGAGTTTCTCGGTAAAGATTTTTTTGTTGTCAAAGACATTGAGCACCAGTCCGAAATCCTTGTGCAGGGGCATGACCGGCCGGCGGTGGTGTTCGTCGTAGGTAGCGGTGACGATTCCCGCAGATTCCTGTCCGCGGTGTTGCAGTGCGTGGAGGCCGTAGTAGGTCAGGACCGCTGCATCCGGGTGGTTAAAGGCACCGAAAATCCCACAGTAGTCGTGTGGCTTGTCTGGCATGAAACGGGTAAATGGAGATGATTTTTCAGTGAAGTCACAAATTACGGTTTTACCCGCTCATAATGAACTGATAATTCAGCGGCTTTAGGGGTATGGCAGCGCTCTTTCCGGCTGCCGGATCGGCAGAGGTGCAGGCGATCCGGACGGCAGTTTGGCGAAGCAGGGGAATCCGGGCAGGGAAGGGTCCGGCGGGCGGGCGGCATGCCCGGGGCAATAGGCAGTATCTCTTGGTAGCAGGCAGGATCCCGGGGCAGCAGGCAGGATCCCGGGGCAGCGGGCAGAATCCCGGGGCAGCAGGCAGAATCCCGGGGCAGCAGGCAGTATCCCGGGCCAATAGGCAGTATCCCGGGGCAATTGCTACACGCTTCGGACCTGCCGGTTACATCATGTAGAGATACGGTTTCCAGGGCTCCTGTACCTGTCCGAGGTATTCCCGCAGAAACATGATATGGTTCGGACGGTAGGGCTCACGGAACAGGGGCATGCCGGCTTCGCGCGGGGTGCGGTTGCCTTTTTTATGATTGCATTTACCGCAGGCTGTGACCAGGTTTTCCCAGGTGTCTTGTCCGCCCCGGCTGCGGGGCAGCACGTGGTCAATGGTCAGATCGGAAGTTTTGCCGCAGTACTGGCACTTGTTCCCATCGCGCTTCATGATATTTTTGCGCGTGAGCACGATGTGTTTGTAGGGAATACGGGCGTAACGGCGCAGCCGGATTACCGAGGGGAAGCTGAACTCGGTGCGAACCGTGCGGACTTTTCGTCCGGGGTCGTCATGGAGCAGTTCGGCTTTCTCCAAGAATATGAGCAGCAGTGATTTGCGTACGTCACATACGCTGAGGGGCTGATAATCCTGATTTAAAATCAACACAGTACTGTTGAGCATGTCCATGATACGTTCTACCAATTAGGTTACCGATAATCACGATGCTACCTACAATAATGTAAATTGAGAAGGATTACAAAAAAGGTATTGTTAAATAATAGGTTGGCCGGATAACCCGTCAGGCGGCCATTTTTAACCGAACACCGGTCAGGCTCAGAGGCCGTCTGCATCGACGTATTCCTCCGTCAGGCTGTGTGTCTTGCCCTATGAAAGCCGCGTGTAGGCCGGGGATTCCGGCATCGCTTCACGATTCCTGCAGAAGCTGAATGGCCGCGGCTTTGATATCGCGGTTCGACTGAACCCCGGCTATGCGTTTTGACAGAGCTTCGTTGAATTCGTACCGGCTGGTTGCTTTTCTTTTGGGATCAATCAGTTGAATCTGCACATTGCCGGAGGCATGCAGAATCTTTCCGTCGCCCAGATAGAAACCCACGTGCGTGATATTTTTGGACTGCTTGCCGTGGAAGTAGACCACATCGCCGTATTCCATGTCTTCAATGGCCATACTCTCCTTGAGCGGGGCGAATTTGAACTGCTGGGATGCATCGCGGGGCAGATCGTAGTGATGCAGACTGTAGACCATCTGAATGTAGCCTGAGCAGTCGATGCCCGAATCGGTGCGACCACCCCACAGGTAGGGGACTCCCAGAAACTGCATGGCCGTATCTATGATAGCGTGCTCTTTGAGCCGCAGCGGGGTGATTTCAACATCCCAGCGACCGTCGGGCAGCTCCACGTCAAAGCCGTTGAACACAATGGGTGCGCCCACCGGTACAATCTGCTTGCTTTTCCCACGGGTAATCCGGTAGGT
The DNA here is from genome assembly GCA_001314545.1 of Bacteroidetes bacterium HLUCCA01. Classification (GTDB taxonomy): domain Bacteria; phylum Bacteroidota; class Rhodothermia; order Balneolales; family HLUCCA01; genus HLUCCA01. The sequence continues at coordinate 793,062 of LIHN01000001.1, read as the reverse complement.
GAAAAACGGTGAGCGGTGTCGCTCCGGATGGGATGTCCAGGCCTGATAATCGGCTTCGGTGTCGAAAAAAACAACCTGGGCAACACTAATCCATCCTTCGTAGCCGTCGAAATCACAGGTTACGCGGTGCCATCGTTCAACGGATTCATGCACGCTCAGGGTTTCGCCCAGCAGGGCCTGGGTGACCATTTCAGCGGTATCGGAGGCATCCTTGCGGATGGGGGCTATGCCGGAAAGGACATAGACTTTATTGGTTGTTGATGGGTTGGTAATCATGCCCAAATATACGATTATTGTCGGTGCTTTTCATAGAATACCTGCCTTTAAAGCCCTTTTGGTAACGGTTTTATAATATGGTTGCCACCCCGGAGGCTTGTTTTTGCAGGAAGGGTGCAGCGCGGTATGCCACGTAGTTTTTCCGCCTCAAATATACCACAAAAAAAGCGCTTTTTTAGCCAAAATAGTGTGAGAATCGGATGCATTTCTTGTTGGAAATCTCCATAACTTTGACATCGATTTTCCCCAACGAACCTGTAATCCAACTTATACGCACTTATATCATGTCAAATCACAAGGACCTGCTCAGCTCACCGTATTACAAGGAACCCGGACCTAAACTGGATAAAGAATCGCCTTTCGAAAGTATGATGGAGCGTTTTCGCTTCGCCACCGACCTGCTGGGAATTGAGGAGGGAATGTTCAAGTATCTGGCCTCGCCGGTACAGACGGTTACTGTTTCCATACCGGTTATCATGGACAACGGAGAAATCGAGGTTTTCGAGGGCTATCGCGTCATACACGATAACGTACTGGGTCCGTCAAAGGGCGGAATCCGCTACTCGCCGGATGTAGATATTGACGAGGTGAAGGCCCTGGCCGCCTGGATGACCTGGAAATGTGCGGTAGTCAACGTGCCGTTCGGTGGTGCGAAGGGGGCCGTCAAATGCGATCCCCGCAAGCTGAGCAAGCGTGAGCTGGAACATATTACCCGCCGGTACACCTCGGCCATGTACGATGTGTTTGGTCCGGATCAGGACATCCCCGCGCCCGACATGAACACCAACGAACAGACCATGGCCTGGATCATGGACACCTACAGCATGCATTCCCGACGCACGGAAAACGCGGTAGTAACAGGCAAGCCCATCCTGCTTGGCGGCTCCCGCGGACGGAAGGAAGCTACCGGACGGGGCGTGGTCACGGTGACCCTCGCCGCCATGAACAAACTCGGATTGAATCCCAGCAGAAGCACCGTTGCCGTGCAGGGTTTCGGCAATGTGGGCAGTATTTCAGCCTTGCTGATGTATGAGCAGGGGGCGCGAATTGTGGCCATCAGCGATGTGAGCGGTGCGTACTACAATGAAAATGGTATTGATATTCCTCAGGCCATGGCGTATACTGCCGCCAGGAACGGTACACTCGAGGGGTTTGAGGGGTGTGAGTCGATCAGCAATGCGGAGCTGCTGGAACTGGACGTTGACGTGTTGATTCCAGCCGCCAAGGAAGACCAGATTAACCGCTATAATGCCGCCGACATCAAAGCCCGGATCATTGCAGAGGGTGCCAACGGACCCATAACGGCCTCCGCCGACTCCATCCTGGATGAAAAAGGAATTCTGGTTATCCCCGATATTCTGGCCAACGCCGGAGGGGTAACCGTTTCGTATTTCGAATGGGTGCAGGACCGGCAGGGGTATTTCTGGACCGAAGAACGGGTTAACCGTCGTCTGAACCGCATGATGCGGGAGGCTTTCAACCTGATTTTCGGGGTCAAGGAGCAGTATAACATCACCCTCCGGCAGGCCGCTTATGTGTACGCCATTGATAAAGTTGCCAAAGTACTGCGATTGCGCGGTATCTACGGCTAAGGTGTAAAAATTAGTACATGCCGGAAAAGAAAACATGGGTTCTTCGCAGTGATTTCAGTGAGCTGGACAAGCTCGATGGGATTGTTGAGGAAATAGCTGCCGGCGCCGGCCTCGACGTGGATCGCCGTGAAGCGCTCATGCTGGCCCTGTCTGAGGCGGTAACCAACGCCATCAAGCATGGAAACCGGCAGGATGAAACCAGGAAGGTCACCCTGGGGTGGAATACATCCGGGGATGACCTGACCGTCTTTGTGGAGGATGAGGGCCGCGGATTTGATCCCGGGGCGCTGCCCGATCCGCTGAACCCGGAAAATCTGCTCAAAGACAGCGGAAGGGGTGTTTTTTTGATGAAAACCTACTGTGATGCAGTCCGTTTCGAAAACGGAGGTCGCAAGGTGGTGCTTTCATTCAGCTTAGCTTAATAAATCCGGTTAGTTTGTCGATAAATAAGTATACTTTCACCGGCAATGTAAGTTAGAAAGCAGGATATCGATATTGAATCGGAACAGGTGTGCACATTATGCAGGAAACGGAGAATCCGTCCGGGAAAATGAACCCCCCGGCCCAGCTTGACAAAATCGCGGCGAGTATTCCCGGGCTCATATTTCAGTTTCAGCTGTTTCCTGACGGCCGGATGTGCTTTCCCTATGCCTCGGCCGGAATCCGTGATATCTACGAGGTTGATCCCGAGGCCGTTGTGCACGATGCCAGTCCGATTACAGACCGCCTCCATCCGGATGACCGTCGCAGGGTAATCTACAGCATTAAGGAGTCTGCCGTAAAGGGCACGATCTGGTCGTGCGAATACCGTGTAGTGCTGCCTTCCAAGGGACTGCGATGGCTTCGCGGGGAGTCGCGGCCTGAAAAATGTGCCGACGGCAGTATCCTGTGGCATGGCTACATCAACGATATTACCCACATCGTCAAGCTGGATAAACAGCTTAAATCCGAACGACTCAGGGCCGAGAAAGAGTTGCGTGAAAGCCAGCAGCGGCTCGATATGTTCTTCTCGCAGTCGCTGACCGGTTTCTTTTTCATGATGATTGACCAGCCCATTGACTGGAATGCTCCCGGTGCCGACAAAGAAGCCCTGCTCGACTACGTGCTGGACCATCAGCGTATGACCAAAATCAATCAGGCCATGCTCGACCAGTACGCCGCCGGGGAAGAGCAGTTGCTGGGGGCCAGTGTGCGGGATCTTTTCGGGCACAATATTGCCGAGGGTAAACAAGCCTGGCGCGAGCTGTTCGACCGTGGCAAGCTCCATATCGAAACTGATGAGCGGAAGCTGGACGGTACTCCCATGATTATCGAGGGGGATTACATCTGCCTATATGACGATGCGGGCAGGATCACCGGTCATTTCGGGGTGCAGCGCGAGGTAACCGGGGAAAAGGAGATGATGCGACGGCTGGAAGACAGCGAGGTCTATCACCGGACCCTGATCAACAGCATCCCCGATATGTTTTTTGTCACCGACTCAGACGGCACGTATCTGGATTTTAAGGCCGATGTAACCGACCTGAATGTCCAGGCTGACGCGTTTCTGGGTAAAACCATTCCTGAGGTCATTCCCGGTGAAGTGGGGGAGGCATTTATGTCCGGCATTGCTGCAGCCAGACGAAGCAACCAGGTTCACGAGCTTATTTACGATCTGGTGATCAACGGAGAGCGCCGGTTTTTTCAGACCCGTATAGCGCCGTACGGGCAGGATAAGGTGCTTCACTTTGTACGGGATATCACGGCCCTGAAACGAACCGAGCAGCAGCTTGAGGAGGCGCGTACCGAGGCTGAACAGGCGAACGTGGCCAAATCCCGTTTTCTGGCCAATATGAGTCATGAAATCCGCACGCCGCTCAACAGTGTGATTGGCTTCACCGATCTGTTGTCGCGCACCCGGCTGAATGCGGAGCAGCAGCAGTATGTGGAGTATGCCAACACCGCCGGCAAAGCGCTGCTCGAACTGATCAGCAATGTGCTGGATGTTTCCAAGATTGAGGCCGGGCGACTGGAATTGGAACCGGTTCGTACCGACCTTGCGGCCGTGGCCGGGCAGGTGTTGCGTATAGTGCAGCATGAGGCCGATCATAAAGGCATTACGCTCAAATTACACCTGCCGGATGAGGTGCCGGTACGGGTGATGGTGGATGAAACCCGCCTCCGGCAGGTCCTGCTGAACCTGGCAGGCAACGCCGTAAAATTCACCGATTGCGGCGAGGTTGAGCTTGCCGTAGGATACACCCCGCCGCCGGCCAGCGGTACCCGGTCGGTCGCAGCCGGTGAGCTTGCCGCAGGGTACACTCCGCCGCAGGCTAGCGGCACCCGGTCGGTCGCAGCCGGTGAGCTTGGCGCAGGATACACTCCGACGCCGGCCAGTGGCACCAGTTCAGGCGCAGCCGGTGATCTTGCCGCAGGATACACCCCGCCGCCGGCCAGTGGCACCCGGTCGGGCGCAGCCGGTGATCTTGCCGCGGTCACCGAAAAAGATACTGATGCAGTTTCAGGGGACCATCGGCCGATGGGTACCTACCATTTCTCGGTACGCGACACCGGAATCGGGATCTTCGCCGATCAGCGTGAGCGACTCTTCCGGGCGTTTTCTCAGGCCGATACCTCTATTTCGCGCAAATACGGCGGAACGGGACTGGGACTGCTGATTTCATCTTCCATTGTCACGGCGATGGGAGGTAACATAGCGCTGGAGAGCGTACCCGGGCAGGGAACAACGTTTCGTTTTGACCTGCAGCTGCCTCCCTGGTCTGAATCGGATACGGAAAGTGAATCCAATGCTGATGAGGTACTCCCCCCGCATCGTAGTCCCTCCGATAATCCGGTGATTCTGATTGCTGAGGATATGGCCGTGAACATGGTGCTGGTCCGAACGCTGGTGGAACAGTCGGTTGAGGGCGTTGAAATTCTGCAGGCTGAAAACGGCATGCAGGTACTGGAGTTGCTGCGTCGGCACCGGCCAGATCTGGTGCTAATGGACGTACAGATGCCGCAACTGGATGGTTTACTGGCCACCCGTGGTATACGTGAAATGGAGCAGGGTACGGGCAGGCGCACCCCCATTGTGGCCTTATCGGCCGGCGCCATGGCCGACGAAAGAGACCGTTGTATCCATGCCGGCATGGACGACTTTTTGCCCAAGCCTCTGGAGCGTGCGGCCTTGCAGGCTATACTGAAACGTTACGTAGGCTGACAAACCGGTAACATCGTAGCGTGCGCCGGCTCGCCGGCAACCTCACCCGGCGGTAAAGCAACGCCGCGCCGTGCTCTGGCGCCGGCAGCCGCGTCCGGCAGGAACACATTACCGAGCTCCGGCCTCCGCGCTCTTGTGGGGGTGCCCGGCCTTCGGCGGTAACGTATTACCGCTACGTTCCGGTATCCGCTGCGGCCTGCAACGGTACAGCCTGTGATTTAAGGAAGGCGATGGAGTGCTGGTTGAACTCCTCGGGTTTTTCGATGTTCACCACATGGCCGCAGTCCGGCACGATGTGCAGCTGCTGGTTTTTAAACCGCTTGATCATGTTCAGAATGGGCTGCAGGAACATGTGGTCCTGCTCGCCCATAACATAGAGGGTGGGGATGCCGGGGTCCACCTCCTCGAACAGTCGGAGTTTTCCACCCACATGCCGGGTCAGGTTGAACCAGCGGATAAACTCTTTCTGGGCCAGTTTCCGGGCCTCCCGCACAAACACACTGCGCGATTCCTCGTGGCCGTCCAGCGGCATAATGATGAAGGCGAACAGCCGGTAGAGCCACATATAGGGGATGAACGACTTAAACATGCGACCCATGCGCACCAGGAAGCGGCTTTTCAGGGAGAGTCGGGTGATGGCGCCCACAAACACGATGGATTTGACATATTGCGGGGCGATGTCGACCAGCTGGCGGATGATGATGGTGCCCAGCGATACCCCCACGAAATGGGCCTGTTTGATGCCGAGATGGTTCAGGACATCGGTCACATCGGCGGCGATGGACTCGAATGAGTAATCATGTTTGCCGAAGGCCGGTCCGTCGGCGGAGCGACCGTGCCCGCGCAGGTCGATGAGCAGCAGGTTGAAATGCTGTCGGTAGTCTTTGATCTGTTTGAACCATACCGCGGAACTCCCGCCGGCGCCGTGGATAAACACAACCCAGTCGGCCTCCTTCGACAGTTCTATAGTGCGGTGGTAGAGCATGGTAATCAGAACCGGATTGGCACGTAGATTCGTTTCTTTGTTGGTATTATTGCCCGCTAATGATACCCATTTTGGCCCGAATCTGCTACGTTGCAGGCAGAATTCGATGTGGTGGCGAACGCAGCAGCTTCAGGCTGGAACCGGTGCCGGTCCGGCAGCCTGAAGCCTGGCGGCAGGGTACGGATATGGTATCAATCGCGGCGTGTGCCGGAGTTGCAGCGGTGTGGCCCCCGGCCGTTTTACCTGGACAATGGTTACACAGAGTTAATATGCCTGCAGGATTGAGTTTTGTATTTTAGGGATGTTTGTTAAGGCATAAATAAAGCCCGGCAAGAAGTACGCTGTCCCGGCGGGCGTGGGGTCACCCGTGATGTTAATATTTTTTAATGTCTTACCGTCGCACTGATACTACGGCTCTAATTTAGCTACGACAAACATAGCAATCTGAATTGTGTCATTACAGGGCGTGTTCATCGGCTCTTTTCGTGTCATCTCAGTTCTGTTGTCATCAAATAAAAACAGGTGTTATTTCAGCGATTCCGGCATTTTCTACTGTGTAATGAACCGACTTACCTTTCGCACAATGTGCAGGGAGGTGTTTTGTACAGTAACCATGCCTGCTGCTGGTAAGCGCCTACTGGTTTAAATCGTCTTTGTTATGAAAAAAATACTGACTGCAAGTGTGTTCACGCTGGCCTTGCTGGCTATTGTACCTGAACTCTGGGCCCAGCCGCCCGGACTGCCCTCCGCCCCTGATCAGGCGCCCCTCGGCGGCCTCGGACTCCTCGCCGCCGCCGGCGGTGCGTATGCCTGGAAAAAGCTTCGGAAGAAGTGAGTTGATAGGTCGATTTTTTGTGCTCCCCGGATAAGTGGTGAATTTCAGTAAGTGCGTTGGCTCACCATGAAACGATATACCAACCGATGGAGTGCTCACTCACAAAAACCGTACTCGCTTAATATAGCACTATCAACATAAGCGTGTATACAAATCCATTGCTTGAATGGATAGAATCATGAAAACACACAAGAATATTTAAAGACTGCAAATAACTATAGAGATTATGAAACAAATAACTACAATAAAACCCCTGCTAACAGCAATATTTGCCATGTTTTTGGTTATGGGGGTTGGATTAGAAATTGCTGATGCGCAGTACGTTGTCGATTTTGAGTCGGAAACAAAGGGTAGTTATGCTTCGGGTACAGTAACCCTCAATGGGATTGACTGGGATATGACGGAAGCGTTAATTGGTAGCTTACCTAATGATTGGAAAAATGGTGCTAAATCTGCTCGTATGAGAGGATATGGTACTTCAAGTATGAGCATGCTTGGAAACAAGTCGAATGGACTAGGCACTATTTCTATCCAGTACAGAAGATTTGGGACGGACGCACAAGTTGATTGGCGCGTCGAATATAGTACTAACGATGGCGTTGATTGGACCCAGATAGGATCAGACTTCACTGCTCCTGCATCAAATGACGTGCAATCTTTTTCTGAAACTGTTAATGTTGCTGGCAATGTGAGAATCCGAATTAAACGAGCAACCGAATCAGGTACATCTGACAATCGCCTAAATATCGACGATATTACACTTACCGACTATGTTCCTGGTGTTGCAAATTTGAGTCCTAGCCTCACTGAAATAACTGATTTTACTTACGCTGAAGGCGATGGCCCATCTACTGCGCAGAATTTTACGTTAACAGGTATGAATCTCGATGACTCTGATGTAACCGTAACGGCTCCCACCAATTTTGAGGTGTCCACTACAGAAGGTTCAGGGTATGGTGCCAGTGTCACCCTCGCAGCGTACGATGGTTCTTCCCAAACGATTTACGTTCGACTCAAGGCAGGTCTTAGCGAGGCAACCTATGCCGATGAAACCATCACGATTTCCGGTGGTGGTGCCAGCGATGCAACGGTAACGGTTTTTGGAGAAGTTACCGCCGCACCAGACCCGGCCGCCACTTTTACAGCTTCCGGCTTTTCAGCGGATTTCAGCGATTTTGATGGAGGTGGGTTCAGCGCAGCTCCGGCAACGGGTCAACTTCACTCCGGTAACTGGCGTGTTACCGGAATGTCTGATGGAGCCGGTACTTTCGGGGGCGAGCATACTAGTGGCGACTTTGCCAGAGGAAGTTTTACTGGTGGAGTAGGTACAGGAGGCGTTTATCATTTCGATGTGGGTAACAGCACCAATATTCTCGGATTTCAACCAACCGGTTCTGACTTTGAACCCGGAACCATCACACTCAGGCTAGAGAACAGTTCCGGTGCAACTGTAGAAAACGTTCGGATTGCCTACGACATTTATGTTTACAACAATGCTGATAGATCCAATTCATTCAACTTCGCCTATTCCACGGATGATGATACCTACACGGATTTAACTGCTCTGAACTACAGCACCCCCGAAGCCGCGGATGGAAGTCCGGCATGGGTTAAGGTTGAGCGAACAGCCGTTATTGAAGGACTGAATATCGCTGACGGCGACTTCATGTACTTCCGATGGAATAGTGATGATGTTTCAGGAGGTGGATCCAGGGACGAATTCGGTATTACCAACGTTAATATTACCAAAGCTTTCTCCACCCAACTCACCGGCGCTGAGGGTTACCGCATTATTTCGGCGCCTGTGCCTACCACCCTGCAGGCACTGCTCAAGGATAACAACATCTATACCCAGTGCTTTACCGGGGCCGACTACACCGGCGATGCCTGTACCGGCGATGTAGGACCGAATGTGTTTACTTTCGAAAATAACGGCAGCTGGGCGGCCGCAACGAATATCACTAACGAGGTGGACGCCGGCGAAGCCATCCTGGTCTACGTCTACACCAACGACGACCCGGCCACCCCGGCAGGCGACAACCCCTGGCCGAAAACCATCAATGTGTCCGGTACCGCTCACACCATTCCGTTTCAGAAGCAGGCCCGAAATGGCGCGAATAACTTCACTCTGGTCGGGAACCCAACACCGCGATCAATCCGGTTCGACCAGCAGGGTGCAACTGAGCTGGCTTCGGTAGTCTACGTGTGGGACCCGAACTATAACGATGGCACCTCCGGTGGCAGTAATGTGGGAAGCGGCTCATGGCGCAGCTACAACGGCAGCGACGGAAGTCTCACCGATGGAATCATCGGAGCGTTTCAGGGCTTTTTCATCCAGAATAGCAGCGGATCGACCGGTAATCCAGCCCTGAATATTACCACGACTACCACCGGCGGACAATTCTATGGCAAACAAACCGAGTCCTTCTCGGCCGAGCTGCTGCTGCGCGGTGAAGGGTTGGCCAACAGCACCTGGGTTACCTTCAGCGAGCAGGCACGAACAGGCGATGACGATGCCGACGCTGCACAGCTCGTGCCGCTGTCGAGCGAGTATGCCGTACTCGGATCGTTTACCGCCGAAGGCTCCCTCGCCGACATCAACAACATCCCCTTCTTTGAGGGTGAACTCGAGCTGCCCCTGGCCATGCACGTAACTACGAGCGGATCGTATGAGCTGGCAGCCGGCAAATGGAATCTTCCCGATGGCTACACCGCTTATCTGGAAGACACCCGTTCCGGCGTGCAGACCGAACTGACTGCATCAACGGTCGTCAATCTTGAGCTTGAAGCCAGTCGCATGCAGAAATCGGCGTCAACCCCGGGCCCGGTCGGACCGCAGGTAATGTCGGATGTACAGGCATCGCCCTATAAACTGGTACTGAAAGGCGGCACGACTACCGATTCGGAAATCGCCGCTCAGCTCCCTGCCGAGGTCACCCTCGACCAAAACTACCCCAATCCGTTCAATCCCACCTCGCGCATTAATTACCAGCTGCCGGCTGATATGCAGGTGCGTCTCACCGTGGTAGATATGCTGGGTCGGGAAGTGGCGGTACTGGTCGACGGGGCGATGCGCGCGGGTTCACATTCTGTGAACTTCGACGGGTCGGCGCTGAGCAGCGGAATCTACCTGTATCGCCTGCAGGCCGGCGCGCAGGTGATCACCCGCAGCATGACCCTCATCAAGTAAGAAACTAAACCCCCGGGTGGGATGCTTGCGCAAAGCAACATCCTGCCGGCTTAATAATATTTTTATGCACAAATTTCTGACTGCAGTACTTGTACTTGCTGTGCTGCTGGTGTTCGCGGCTGACGCCATGGCCCTGACCACACCGCCACCGCCGGCGCTTCCCGTTGCCCCGGACCAGGCTCCGCTTGGCGGACTTGGTCTCCTGGCCGCAGCCGGTGGTGCCTACGCCTGGAAAAAATTGCGAAACCGCGGGTAACCTACATCCCGGAAACATTGCCAATGAAAAGGTGGTCGGCTTTGGTCGACCGCCTTTTTTTATGTCAGGTCACCCGTGGCCGTCCGGCGCCAGGTGGATACGGGCCAACGAACTTCGGGTCAAGTCGGGTTCACCCGTGGCCGTCCGGCGCCAGGTCGATACGGGCCAACGAACTTCGGGTCAAGTCAAGTCACCCGTGTCCGTCCGTCGCCAGGCTCAAAAAAAACCGGGGTAATTGTTTCCCTGCCGCCGTCTGCATGCCCGACTTGTATGCTTCGGTGGGAGCATCGGAACACCATCGTAATGGCGTGCCTGTTCCACAAACACTGTGACAGCAACCGGCACCAGCTTGGGGGTACTGGTACCGGCGCTTTCGTCACAATAGAAAGGCATGGCATCCTGTTTGGGGGACGGATGAGAGGGGAGATAAGCACCCATGCCTTTTTTGGGGGTATTTACCTAATAGAGTGTTTCAGGGGGCATTTGTGACAAAAAAAATTAAATTGTTTTTTCAGACAACCCTCATAGTCAGTAAAAACAATAGATTAGGCGATGTGTTTTTTTTGAAAAAAAACTTTCGGAAAAGCCGCTTTTTTAAAAAAGGTGTCGTACGAAGCGCATGATTTGCGCTTAAAATTGTGTAGGTTGTCCTCACCGGAACCATTGTCTTTTCAACGTAGCTCATCGTAACCACTAATTCACCTGCCATGCTTCACGTACGTACTGCCTCACCTCGTGCACCACGCACCTGTACCCCGTTCACGTCCCTGCTGCTCGCCCTGCTGCCCCTGGCCGTGCTTGCCGCCTGCGGTTCATCCCTGCCCGCCGTCGAAACCACGGCTGCTGAAGAATGGACCCACGTGTTCCGCTATGCGGCCGATGACGACTTTTTCAACCAGGCCTACCTTTCCGATGACGGACAGTCCATCGCCCTGATATCACCCCGCGGTTTCGAGGCCGTAGATGCCGCCGGCGGCGTTGCCCGCATCTCCTCAGACCGGGAGTCGTTCTGGGCCACCTACACCGAGACCTCCCGCGGTGAGGAGCGGATCAATCAGGAGAAAGTGAATTTCATCTATGTACCCTACCTGCATGCCGTACTCGAGTTCAATTATGGTCGGCGCGATGAGTCCATTTCGCTGATCGACCTGGCAACCGGGGAGACGCTCTGGGTAAATGAATCCATCCGATGGAGCCACGAACGCTATCAGCTCACCGCCCGGGCCCTGGCCTTCGGACTCGGAGTTTCGTCCACGGCGGAAGGAGCCGCTGCTTCGGATGTAGCCTCGCAGATCGCCTTTCCCGAGGTGTACCTGGAGGAGGTAACCACCCTGGTGCCGGAGCTTAATGCGTTGCTGATTCAGTCAACCGACGGGCTGGCCATGGTCAGTCTGGAGACCGGAGAAACCCTGTGGACCAACGATGAGCTCAAGGGCGGTGTGGCGGCGCTGCTGTACCACGAGCCTACACACAGCGTTATTTTTGTCAACAGCGACACCGGCGCCCTGCAGGTCGAAGGATTTCAGTTTGTCAAGGAGCTCGCCCGACTCTCCGCCGATACCGGCGATGTGGTCTGGAAACGTCGGTACAACGGCGACATCCGCCACAAAGTCAACGGTTTCGGTCAGTGGGAAGACCGGGAAATTGACATCCGGCTGATGGATGATTTCATCGTGCTGAATTTTCTGAATCTCGAAGTGTACGATGTGAACACCGGCGAGGAAGTCATCCGTACCACCACCGGCGCCGACCGCGCCCTGGATCTGATTGCGCCGGAAGCGCAGATAATGAACTTTTTTGCCTTTCCGGTAACCGACGGAGAGGTGGTTTATCGGGTGAAACACGGAAATGTGCGCCTCAGCGGCATTGATGTGGAGATGGAAGCCTTTGACCTGAGTACGGGAGAGCGACTCTGGGAGACCGGTAAACTCAGCAACAATAACCGCGTGGTGGATATGCTGTTGATTGGCGACCGGCTGATTGCCGGCTTCGATGAAAACGGCTCGCGTGAGGGGGTTGCGGGACTGCACCGCGATACCGGAGAGCAGCTCTGGAAGATAGACCTGGGTCGGGGCGGGGTTACGGTTCCGTTCATGTGGCACGAGGAGGCCGTCTGGGTGGTATCCGGCCGGCGGTTGCTGGTGTTGAATCCCTTCGACGGCGAGGTTTGGAACGAGTACGCCGCGCCGGAGTCGATTGGAAGGCTGGAAGACGTTCGTCAGATTGATGATAAGGTGTTTTTACTGGGCAATCGCGGCCTGGCCGTGATGAGCATGCGCGACGGGGCCTTGCTGGCCGAGAGCATCGCGCCGGGTGCCAACCGGGTGTATGATTTCGGGTCGGTGGTGATGGCATTCAACTTCCCGGAAATCAAAGATTCGCCGGTGCACACCTTTGACCGAAACGGAACGTTGTTGTCGTCAGTTCGGGGGGCATCACGACGCAGCGGACTGCTGATTGCGGCCGACGGAACGGCGGTGTATGCCTTCCGCGGCGGTCGGGTGACCAAATACCGTACGCGCTGAGGACTCGACTGTCGGCGTCCGTAATGATGTGCAGGATGCTGCTGCTTCGGGCCCGGTTACAGCTCGTGCGTGTTGTCCCGGGTAACGTGCCGGCTGCCAGGTTTTCGTGGAAGTGCGAGACCGGCGCCGGTTGGCCGATGGTTTGCAGGCTGGGCCATTTCCACAGTTAATCTGAAAAGGACTTGACATGTGAACACCTGCCTGCGTATATTTGATGCTCTCATGCGAGAATAGCTCAGCTGGTAGAGCACGACCTTGCCAAGGTCGGGGTCGCGGGTTCGAGTCCCGTTTCTCGCTCCAAGTACCTCCATTTGCGTTGGCGGCTCTGAATATTCAGGGCCGCCTTTTTTTTGCGCCGACGCCTGACTGAGTACCGGTACTTGGCTGGAAATGAATGCCTGGCCGAGAACGGGTGCATGGCCTAGTACCGATACTCTGGCCGAGAACCGATATCCTGACGGAAACTGGTATCTTGGTTAAGAACCGATGCCCTGCTGGAAACTGGTACGCTGCCGAGAACCGATGTCCTGATTATAAACTGTAACCTTCTGCATACTGCCGTGCTGCTTCGATTTGTCTATCTCCTGCTGCTTTTAGTCCTGACTCCGGTACCCGGCGTTGCCCAGGTCAACACCGAGGCCATGCGCGTGGCGGGCGACCGTACCGGATTTCAGGGGGCTTTCAGTCTCACAGGCAATGTTGATGCCGGGAATACCTCGGTCTATGAAATTGCAATGGAGGGTCGGCTGGACTACCTCCGACCCACTAACCGAATGTTCATTGTCTATAACTATGAATACGGTTACGAGGATGCTGAAGCTATAAAAAACGAAGCCTTCATCGCCTTACGGAATACCTGGCAGTGGAAACCCCGGCTGGCCGTAGAAGCCTTCGTGCAGCAGCAACAAAATGAATTTATCCGACTCAAAGATCGCAAGCTCATCGGCGGCGGGGTGCGAATAACCGCGGTGGATGTGGAAAATGCGCAGTCCGACTGGCGATTCCGTACGTTTCTGGGCGTTGCGGCCATGGCCGAACGGGAGGTCATCGATGCAACTACGCGACTTGACCGTTTTGTGACCAACCTGACCCGCAGTACCAACTACCTGAGTGTGACCCTGGGGAAAGGGGAGGCCTTTTACCTGTCGGCCGTTCAGTATCTGCAATTCGTGCCCGACGCCACCTCAGACTACCGCTATCTGGCCGACGTAAACCTGGAAACGCGCCTGTATGGCAGCATCTCCATGCTGTTTTCATTGAGCTACCGTCTGGATAACGAGCCTCCGGCGGGTGTCGGGCGGTTTGACCTGAGCTACACCACCGGACTGCGGTATCGATTCTGATTCGGCTTCGCACGCCGGGCGGCTTTTGTGGGAGAGCAGTGCGCAACCCCTCTGATGGCTGGTCGCGCAGCAGGTCGGACGTATTTTCTGCCTCGTACCCCGCATCAAAGCGACGGATTCCCGCTGTACCTTTCTGACAGTTTCGTTATCTTGCCGGACTGAGCATGCTGACGGCCGTCTGCGCCCCGGCTGCTGCAGTACAGCAGGCCGGCCACGGCAGCCGGGTTTCAGCACACGATCACGAACCCCGGGTCAACGCACCCGGATAACCGGTTAGGGAAAACAGACAGTATGAAGGTATACAAATTCGGCGGATCATCGGTCGGTACGCCCGATCGCATCAAATCCATTATCAACCTCGTTTCGGAACGCGCTGTACAGGACCAGGTGCGGGCTGTGGTATTTTCAGCCTTCCAGGGTGTCACAGACCAGCTCATCGAAACCGCCAACCTGGCCGCCGCCGGTAAGTCGGACTACACCGACTATCTCAAGACCATCGAAAACCGGCATCTTGACGCGGTCCGTGCCCTCATCGACATTCACCATCAGAGCAACACCATGGCGGTGATCAAGATGCTGCTCAACGACCTTGACGACATCCTCCAGGGGGTATTCCTGATTAAAGAGCTTTCACCGCGCTCCCGGGATTTCATCCTGAGTTTCGGCGAGCGCCTGTCCGGCCTGATTATTTCCCGGGCCCTGGTCAGCGCCGGGTTCGACTGTGAATTTCTGGATGCCCGTAAGGTGATCCGCACCGACGCCGGATTTGGCAATGCAACCGTACTTCAGGAGGAAACCAACACCGCCGTTCAGGATTATTTCAGGGATCATCCCCTGCTGCAGGTGGTCACCGGTTTCATCGCCGCTACCATGAACGATGAAACCACTACCCTGGGTCGGGGCGGCTCGGACTACACGGCTTCGCTGCTCGGGGCGGCCCTGCAGGCCGATGAAGTACAGATATGGACCGATGTAGACGGGGTGCTCACGGCGGATCCGCGCAAGGTCACCCGCGCTTTTCCGGTGGAGGCCATTACCTACGAAGAAGCCATGGAGATGTCGCATTTCGGGGCCAAAGTCATCTATCCGCCGACCATCCAGCCTCTGATGTCGCGCCGCATCCCCATCCGCATCAAAAATACCTTTAACCCCTCCGGCAACGGAACGCTCATCTCGGCCGATGCCGATCCGGGCCGGTATGCCATCCGCGGCATTTCCTCCATCGATGATGTCTCGCTCATCCGTCTGCAGGGCACAGGCATGGTGGGCGTTGCCGGGGTAGCCCAGCGAATTTTCGGCACCATGGCCCGTAATCAGATCAATGTGATTCTGATTTCCCAGGCTTCATCGGAGTATTCGGTTTGTTTTGCGGTCCGACCGGAGGATGCGCCCCGTGCGCAGACCCTGCTTGCCGAGGAATTTGCCCGGGAGATGGACCAGCGCCGCATCAGTGAAATCAGCATTGAGTCGGGACTATGTGTCATTGCCGTGGTGGGCGAGAACATGCGTGCCACCCCGGGTATTGCCGGGAAGGTGTTTCAGGCGCTGGGACAGAACGGCGTGAACATCGCGGCCATTGCCCAGGGCTCCTCGGAGCTGAATATTTCCATGGTCATTCATCAGGATGACGAGAAAAAGGCCCTGAGTGCCATCCACGATGCCTTCTTCCTGGCCGGACTGAAAACCCTGAATGTATTTGTCATCGGTGCCGGTCTTATCGGTACCACCCTCATCGACATGATCGGACGGCAGCGCCAGCAACTGGGCTCGGACCGGCAGCTGGATGTGCGTGTCATCGGGGTGGCCAATTCCCGTAAAATGTATTTCGATCTGGGCGGAATGGCCCATAACGGCTGGAAAGACAAGCTCAATACCAGCGGCGGAGCCATGGATCTGCAGACGTTTCTGGACCACATGCGCTCGCTGAACCTGCCCAACAGCGTGCTGGTAGACTGTACCAGCAATCAGGATGTAAGCAACGCCTATCTGGATGTGCTGGAGAGCAGTATTTCGGTGGTGACGGCCAACAAGAAGGCGGCCTCCGGAGCCTACGGGTACTACCGGGCCCTGCATCAGGCGGCCGGTGCAAACAACGCCCGGTATCTGTACGAAACCAACGTAGGGGCCGGTCTGCCGGTCATCCGTACGGTACGCGATTTTGTGGGGGCCGGCGACCCGGTCAGCCGCATTGAAGGGGTCCTATCCGGTACCATCAGCTACCTGCTGAACACCTATCAGGCCGGCATGAAATTCAGCGATATCGTAATCAAAGCCCGTGAAATGGGCTATACCGAGCCGGATCCCCGTGACGATCTGAACGGGATGGATGTGGCCCGGAAGATTCTGATTCTGGCCCGGGAGGCCGGCCACGAGCTGGAGCTCAGCGATGTACACGTAGACAAGCTGCTGCCGGAGGAATACTTTGAACCCGAATCGGTGGATGACTTCATGAATATGCTCCCGCAGGTAGACGAGCACATGGAGTCGATGCGCAGTCAGGCTGAAGCCGGGGGCAAAAAGCTGCGGTACATCGCGCGGGTGCATGAAGGCAGGGCAGAGGTGCGACTCACGCAGGTTGGTCCGGAACATCCGGCCTATGCCCTGAGCGCCAGTGACAACCTGGTCATGGTGAATTCGGCATGTTACGACAATCGCCCCCTGGTTATTATGGGTCCGGGCGCCGGACCCGAGGTAACGGCAAGCGGCGTGCTGGCCGACATTATTAAAGTATCGTAATCCAGATTTGACGCAGTCCCTTGTACTTTACCCTGTCTGCATCCGGCAGGATGTACGCAGCAGCTTACACCAACGTTTATGAACCCATCCGAAATCACTGTTTTCGCATCTGCTACGGTGGCCAATGTGGCCTGCGGATTCGATTCCCTCGGCTTTGCCATCCATGAACCCGGCGATGAGGTCACCCTCGTTTCCACGGTCGGTACCGGGGTGCGTGTAACGGAAATTACCGGCGATGAGGGTCGTCTCCCGCTGGAAGCCCATAAAAATACCGCCAGCGTGGCGATTCTGACCCTGCTGGATGCACTGCGTGCCAAAGGGGATGCCCGTGCGGATGCAGGTTTTGATATTCGGATTAAGAAAATGATGCCGCTGGGCAGCGGACTCGGGTCCTCGGCGGCCAGTTCGGTTGCGGCCGTTGTTGGCGCCAATGCCCTGCTGGGCGAGCCCTTCACCCGCGAAGAACTCCTGCCCTTCGTCATGCAGTCGGAGAAGATTGCCTGCGGCGCGGCCCATGCCGATAACGTAGCCCCGGCGCTGCTGGGTGGCTTTGTGCTGGTGCGCTCCTACAAGCCGCTGGATGTGGTGCAGCTGCACGTGCCTGCCGACCTGTGGTGCGCTGTGGTGCATCCGCATATTGAGCTGCTTACCGAAGATGCCCGTAAAGTGCTCAAAAAGAATATCCGGCTGGACGACGCCGTGGTGCAGTGGAGCAACCTGGCCGGACTGATCACCGGACTGATGAAGGAAGACTATGAGCTTATTGGTCGCTCGCTGGATGATATCATTTTTGAGCCGGTCCGCTCCCTGCTGATCCCCGGCTTTGATGCCGTGAAGGGTGAGGCCCTGGCCAACGGTGCCCTCGGGTGTAGTATCTCCGGTTCCGGTCCGTCCATTTTTGCCCTGTGCCGGGGTGAAGCAAGCGCACGCATCGTCGGGCAGGCCATGCAGCAAGCGTTTGTACCGTATCAGCTCGATACCGATCTCTATGTGTCACAAGTAAATCATCAAGGGCCTACCCTGCGTTAAACCTATCCATGAAATTCATCAGTACCCGCGGCCAGGTGCCGCTAGCCAGTTTTAAACAGGCCGTCTCGCGCGGACTTGCGCCCGATGGCGGGCTGTACATGCCCACCCGTATCGCTGAGCTGCCCGGTTCCTTCTGGACCGGCCTTCGCGGTAAGAGCCTTCCTGAAATCGCCGCGGTTTTATTTAACGAGCTCATCGGCGATGAATTCGAGGCGGGATTTCTGGAGCAGCTGGCCGCCGAAGCCTTCGATTTTCCCGCACCGGTGGTACCGCTTGACGACCGCACCGGCGTTCTGGAACTTTTTCATGGTCCGACCCTGGCGTTCAAGGATTTCGGGGCCCGGTTCATGGCCCGTATTATGCCGGAGTGCAAAGTCTCGGCCAATGGTCGCCCTCTCACGGTACTTACCGCCACCTCCGGTGATACCGGCGCCGCCGTTGCGAAAGGATTTCATGGGGTGGAGGGCGTCAGGGCCTTTATTCTCTACCCCAAAGACAAAGTCAGTCCCCTGCAGGAACGGCAGTTTGCTACTCTGGGTGACAATATCACGGCCATTCAGGTTGACGGCACCTTCGACGACTGCCAGCGGATGGTCAAGGAAGTCTTTGCCAGTGCCGAGCTTTCCGAGTCCTACAATCTGACTTCCGCCAACTCCATCAACATCGCGCGGCTGATTCCTCAGATGGTGTATTATGTGAATACCTGGGCCTCGCTGACCCGGGAGCAGCCCCACCGTAAGATTACCTTTGTGGTACCCAGCGGGAATTTCGGGAATATCACAGCCGGGGTGCTGGCCGCCCATCTGGGCATGCCCAATGTACAGTTTATCGCCGCTACCAACGCCAATGATGTGGTGCCGGAATTCCTGGAGCGCGGTGTCTATCAGCCCCGGCCCTCTGTTGCCACCATTTCCAACGCCATGGATGTGGGCAGTCCGAGTAACTTCGAGCGACTTGAGCATCTGTACGGGGGCAATCATGCGGCGCTGCGCAGCTTTCTGAAAGGCGACCGGGTCAGTGACGCCCGTACACGGGAGGTCATTGCCCGGGTCTTCCATGAGCAAGGCTACCTGAGCGATCCCCACACGGCTACGGGTATTGAGGTCTGGAACCGTATGTGCGGGCAGTCGCGCTACGCCAACGACTACGGCGTTGTGCTGGCCACGGCGCATCCCGCCAAGTTTATCGAAGTCATGGAGCAGGAGCTCCCGGGCCAGACCATCATGCCCGACCGACTGGCAGAATTGCGCGACAGGGATGTCCTTTCGGTGCCCATAGCGGCAGTGTCGAAGGCGCTCGTGGACCTGCTGTAACGGTTGCTCCGGACATATTTGAGCCATACGTACCGTATCGGTCTGTGACCAAATCCGCCATCCGGGAGCCTATCTGCTCCTCATCGCTCTTTCCCGATCTGCCTTCCGGTGAAAACCGCCGCCGCTGAATCGTCTCAGGTTGGCTGACCAGGAAAAACCGTGCATTAAGCCGGCTCTGGCAACCTGCACCATCGCCTCAGGGCAGCTGACCAGGAAAAAATACCGTGCATTAAGCCGGCTCTGGCAACCTGCACCATCGCCTCAGGGCAGGGTAGGGAACTATTGGCCGAAAATGCGTATTTTTCAAGGCTACAACCAACACAATCCAGTTACTATTATGAGCACGAAGGGCCGCGTTCTGGTGGCAATGAGCGGGGGAGTCGATTCTTCCGTTGCTGCTGTCATGTTGCGCGAACAAGGTTACGAAGTCATCGGAATAACGATGAAAACCTGGGACTATAGCTCCAGCGGGGGCAAGTCTAACAAAGAAACCGGCTGTTGTACGCTGGAGTCCATGAACGACGCACGTCAGATTGCCCTTAAATTCGGGTTTACCCATTTCATCGTGGATATCCGCGAAGAATTCGGCGACTGGGTCATCGAGCGTTTTGTAGACGAGTACATGGCCGGTCGTACCCCGAATCCATGCGTACTTTGCAATACCCACATCAAATGGGCTGCCCTTATGCGGCGGGCCGACGACCTCGGCTGTGATTTCATCGCCACCGGGCATTACGCCAATCTGCGCGAGGAAAACGGCCGTTTTGTAATCTCCCGCGGTAAAGACCACAACAAGGATCAGTCGTACGCCCTGTGGGGAGTGGAACAAAAGCATCTGGCCCGCACCAAATTCCCCCTCGGACAATACCACAAGTCCGAAATCCGTCAGTTTGCGGCCGATTACAACCTGCTGAATGTGGCCAACAAAAAGGATTCCTACGAGATCTGTTTCGTGCCCGACAACGATTATCGCCGCTTTCTGCGCGATCGTGTACCGGGGCTGCAGGAAAAAGTAGACGGCGGCCTGTTTGTAGACAAGGAAGGCAACATCGTGGGCAAGCACAAAGGTTACCCCTTCTACACCATCGGTCAGCGCCGCGGACTGCACCTGCCCATGGGCAAACCCGTTTATGTTACCCACATCGATCCGGAAACCAATACCATTACCATCGGCGGCGAGGAAGACCTGGTGAACACCACCTGCATCGCCAAAGATGTGAATTTCGGAAAATATGCGTCGGTACCCGAAGAAGATATGCGATGTATCGGTGCCATCCGTTATAATGACGACGGCGAGGAAGGATTCCTCACCCAAACCGGCGACACCGAAGTCAGAATGCGCTTCCCCCAAGGTCGCGCAGCCATCACGCCCGGACAGGCTCTGGTCTGTTACGAGGGCGAGGATGTACTGCTAGGTGGCTGGATTAAAAAAATAACGGAGCAGGTTCCTGCAGAGTAGCATGTCGGGCCGAAAGCCCTCCATTAGCCTGTTACACACACAGAAAATACCATTAACCACGGCAGCATGACCCCAAAAACTCAACCATCGGCCGACCGTATCCGGCACACGATGCTCGCTATACTCAAAAAAGCAGCCTTTGCGGCTATACTCCTCTGCGTAGCGGGCGTTGCAAACACCCGGGCGCAGTCGTACTTCACCGGCTCGTTTCAGGCGGTATTTACCCAGCCGGAAGACGGCGAAGAAACCGTGGTCCAGATTTATACCTCACCCCGGCGCATGCTGCTGACCGGACTGGGCGAGGTGGCCTCCTCCCGGCACCGAAGCATGCCGGGCATGGACTCCGGGAAGATTCTGCTTCGGATGGACCAGCAGGATATGATTTTCCTGTCAGATGAGCCCACGGCGCTGCGCATGCAGATGCAGGAACTCAATGCGGCCATGAACCTGATGGCCGGCATGCAGGGTCGGGAACCCGCACCACCGCAGGCCAATATATCCGTGACGGAAACGGAAGAAACCAGGCCTTTCGACGGTTATGAAGCCGTTAAATGGGTCGTCCTCAATCAGGATGACGACAGTTATTTTCATATCTGGGTCAGCGAAGATTTTAAGGTTAACACGGCAATGATCAGCGAAGCCTGGCGCGGGATGACAGCCACGTCCGGACTCTCCCCGCTGGCCGATATCCTCCGCGACGGACAGACACCATTGATGGCCGAAGCCTTCTCTCCCGATGGTAAGCTGGTGATGAAAGCCGAGCTCAGTAACATCACCGCCGGTCTGCCCGATGGAGTGATGGATATCCCTGCCGGCACCCGTCTGGTCAGTCTTCAGGATATGGTCCTGGAGCAGATGCGTCAACAATAGTCTTAACTGGTCGCCCTCATGAAATTCACCGGACCGTCGTGGACCCGTAACCTGCTCGTGCTGCTGCTGGTAACCGGAAGTCTGGCATGTACCTCGCCCTCGTACGTACTGGAACTGGAATCCAGCTCAGATACCTTCTACCAGCTGGACGATCAGATTCCGGAAGATTCGGCGATGGTTGCCCTGGTTGCTGTGTATGCCGCAGACCTGCAGTCGCGCATGAATACGGTCATCGCCCGCTCCGAGACCCCCATCACCCGGGGCCGGCCCGAAGGCACCCTCAACAATCTCTCTGCCGATATCCTCCGCTCGGCAGCCGTTCGTGAACTCGGTCAACCCGTACACATCGGTATTGCCAACTTTGGCGGTCTCCGGGCCCCGTTGCCCGGGGGTGAAATCACCATCGGCAATATTTACGAGCTGATGCCTTTTGAAAACACCATCAGTGTGCTGCTGCTCAGTGGCGAGCAGGTCCGTATGCTGGCCGACCAGATTGCCGCCCGGCGGGGGGAGCCCGTCAGCGGTATCCGGTTTCGCATTGAAGACGGCCGGGCCGTGGACATCCTCGTGGGCGCAGAGCCGCTTCGCAGGAACCAGGAGTACTGGGTTGCAACCAACAGTTATGTGGCTGACGGAGGCGATGGGATGGATGTATTTATGCAGGCCCGTGAACGCATCGACCTGCCCGTGCTGATCCGCGATGCCATGATTGAGTATATCCGTCACCGAAGGGTGCTGGACTACCAGCTGGAAGGCCGCATCCGCCTGACTGATGAATGAGCGGAGCGCATCATCATGCAAAACGGCGGCGTTCCGACTATAACGCAAGCACACAACTTCGCCCTGCAGCGGGATTTCAGTCCCGACCTTTGTTAACGCAAGAACCCCATCGAAATGGATAGAAAAACATTCCTCAGACGTATGTCGGCCGCCGGACTGGGCCTGGGACTCACCTCCGTGACGCCGCTGCTCAGCTATGCCGGTAACGGTACCCGTCAGCTGACCATCCTGCACACCAATGACACCCACGCCCGCATCGATCCGTTTCCTGAAAACGCTTCACGCTATGCCGGTTTGGGCGGTGTGGCACGACGTGCCAGCCTGGTAGGACGTATCCGTGCGGAGAATCCGAATGTTTTGCTGCTGGACGCCGGTGATGTGTTTCAGGGGACCCCCTACTTCAACTACTACAAGGGTGCACTGGACTTCAAGGTGATGTCGCAGATGGGCTACGATGCATCCACCCCGGGAAATCACGAATTTGACAACGGAATTGACGGCTTTGTGGAGGTTGCCGGCGAGGCAGAGTTCCCTTTCGTGAATGCCAACTATGATTTCGGGACCTCGCCCATGGCCGATTACGTCAAAGAAAATATCGTGCGCGATGTTGACGGGATCAAGGTTGGGATTTTCGGGCTGGGGATCAATTTTGACGGACTGGTGCTCCCGGCTTTGCACGAGGGGGTTGCCTACCGGCACCCGGTCCGACTGGCGCAGTATCAGGCCAACCGGCTTCGTTACGACTACAAATGTGACCTGGTGGTTTGTCTGAGTCATCTGGGTTACAACTACGAAAATCCTGCCCGGGTAGATGACGTAACGGTAGCCACCCAGACCCGTGGCATTGACCTGATCATCGGCGGGCACACCCATACCTTCATGGATGCTCCGGAACGTATCCGCAAGGATGACGGCAGTGTGACCATTATCTCTCAGGTCGGGTTTGCCGGCATCGTACTGGGCCGGATCGACTTCGAGTTTAACCGTCGGCGTGAAGTGGTGCGGGCAACGGCCGCCAATCATACGGTTTCCTGACAGACGGCTGCTCTGACCGATGGCAACCGGGGCTGGCAATTGCTGCATAGTGCCGGTCGCCCGGCAAGATGGGCAGGGCTCTAAGTCCGGGGTCCGAAGATGGTCAATACCTGATGCCTGTACCGGTGCGTTTGCTGGTGCGTGCGTGTGCCTGTGCTATTTTCCCTGCTGTCAGCGTGTGTTTTTCGCCGGTTTAAATTGACATTCGGCTTTTTTATATGCTTATTGCAGGATAGGCGATTGCGCCGTGATTCGGTTCACATCGCCCCATCTATCAATAGTGGAGAGCAATATGGGAAAACTGGTCGTACTGGGTGCCGGCGTGTCCGGGCACACCGCTGCTATGCATGCGTGGCGTAAACTCAAAGGTAAACATGAGGTTGTAGTTATTACGCCCAACCGAAACTACAACTGGATTCCATCCAATATATGGGTGGGTGCGGGTACCATGAAACCCGAACAGGTTACCTTCCAGCTGCCCAATGTGTATAAGAAGCTGGGAATGGAGCTTATTCAGGCCAAAGCTACGGCCATTTATCCGGAGGGGAAGACCGACGAACCCCGACCTTTTGTTGAGATTGCGTATACCGATGAGGCCCGCAGCGGCCAGACCGGCCGAGTTACCTTTGATTACCTGATCAACGCCACCGGTCCGCGACTGGAATTCGCGAAGACACCGGGCCTTGGACCCCACGGCGGACATACTACCTCGGTGTGTACCTACGGTCACGCAGCCGAAGCCTGGGAGCACCTGCAGGAATCCATCGGCAGGATGAAGGCCGGAGAACGCCAGAAAATCCTGATCGGTACCGGCCATGGAATGTGTACCTGCCAGGGTGCCGCCTTCGAATATACCTTCAATGTGGAGCATGCCTTGCGTAAGGCCGGCGTCCGCCACAAGGCCGACATCCACTGGATATCCAACGAATTTGCCCTGGGTGATTTCGGGATGGGCGGGGTGCATATGCGT
Source organism: Bacteroidetes bacterium HLUCCA01 (assembly GCA_001314545.1). GTDB lineage: Bacteria > Bacteroidota > Rhodothermia > Balneolales > HLUCCA01 > HLUCCA01. The sequence goes on along the minus strand of LIHN01000001.1, from coordinate 768,666 downwards.
CAGGGAGGATACGTGACGCCGGGCAACATCTTCGCTGAGTCGTTGTTCGCCGAGCGGGGCGTGGAGTGGACCACCCAGGCGGGAGTCACCGAAATTCAGGAGAAAAAACTCAAATACGAAACGATTTCAGGCGATGAGGGTGAAATGGAGTTCGATTTTGCGATGTTGCTGCCTCCGTTTTCCGGGGTGGGGATGAAGGCTTTTGACAAGGCCGGAACCGATATAACCGGCGAGGTTTTTGCCCCGAACGGATTTATGAAGGTGGATGCCGATTACAGCGGCAAGCCGTATGAGCAGTGGAGTCCGTCTGACTGGCCGGAGACCTACCAGAACCCGAAATACAGCAATCTGTTTGCGGTGGGCATCGCCTTTGCCCCGCCCCATTCCATTTCCAAGCCGATGAAGAGTCCTTCTGGAACGCCCATTTTCCCGACTCCGCCTCGAACCGGCATGCCCAGCGGGGTAATTGGTCGACAAACCGCACTGAATATCGTTGATATGATGCTGGGACGGGCAGAGGAACCCACGCGGAAGTCGTCTATGGCGCGTATGGGTGCAGCCTGCATTGCATCCGTCGGCAAAGGCTTCTTCGACGGGTCCGCCGTGTCTATGACGGTACATCCTATCGTGCCCAACTATGAGCTATTCCCGGAGACGGGTCGCTCCCTGCGCTACACCACCGGCGAAATCGGATTGGCCGGACACTGGATTAAACATTTACTGCATCATGGGTTTATTTACAAGGCCAAAGCCAATCCCATGTGGTACGTTATACCGGAGTAACCCCAATGAAAGAGCAAAAAGACAGTCTGCATCAGCATGAGTTCGCCACCAAACCCACCTGGATAACCCGCCATAAGCGGATTAACCTGATCTGGCAGTTTATCCGGTTTCTGATCCTTAATGTGAAGATGCTCCGGATGGTCCGTCTGCACTGAGGTTGCGCACAAAGAGCTTGAACTCGGGAATTGCCCCGGCATTCATGCTGAAACTACGAAGCCCGTAGTCAAGCAGCAGTCGGGTGACTCCGGTATCCCGGGCCATTTCCCCGCACATGGATACCGGCACCTTGTGCCGGCGTGCAGCGCGGATGGTGGTTTCAATGAGTTTACGTACGGCCGGTTGGTGATAGGATGCCAGGGCGGCTACTTTACCGTTCATGCGATCGGCGGCCATGACGTACTGCGTGAGGTCGTTGGTGCCAATACTGACAAAATCCACCTCGGATAAAAAGTCCTCTATGCACAGTGCTGCAGCAGGAACCTCCACCATGATACCCAGAGGCGTGCTCTCCTGGTAGGCAATGCCCTCTGAGCGGAGCTGTTCACCGGCCTGCATCGTCAGTTTCCGGGCCTGCTGCCACTCATCCACCGTGGCTACCATGGGGAACATAATCCTGAGCGGACCGTGAGCCGATGCCCGCAGCAGCGCCCGGATCTGTGTGCGGAATACGTCCCTGCGGTCCAATGAAAACCGGATACCCCGCCAGCCGAGAAAGGGATTGGCTTCTTTTTCAATACTCAGGTAGTCGACCGGTTTATCTCCGCCGATGTCGATGGTGCGGAAAGTGACCGGTTTCCCACCCATGGCCTGCAGCGCCTGCCGGTAGGTTTCGTACTGCTCGTTTTCATCGGGCGCTTCCGACCTGCCCATAAACAGAAATTCGGTGCGGTACAGCCCGATACCCTCAGCTCCGTTCTCAACAGATGTTTTCACGTGTTCCGGAGAAGATACATTGCTGAGAACCTCCAGTGGGTCTCCATCCGGGGCGCAGACCGGCTCCAGTTTGATTCCATCGGCCATCGACCGGGTTTTCAGCCAGTTATCCCTCCGCCGTTTCATCTGTTCCAGCTGGTGGGCGGTAGGCTTGATATACACCCGGGCATTATCACCGTCCAGGATGATTTGCTGGCCTGTCCTGCATTTTTCGATGGCGTTGCTGACGCCGAAAACGGCAGGAATTCCCAGAGAACTGACCAGAATACCGCTGTGGGAGGTAGCGCTGCCGCGTTCGGTCAGAATTCCGATAATCAACCTGCTGTCCAGGCTGGCCGCCGCCGAAGGGGAGAGCTCATCGGTAACCAGAATGGATGGTTCATCGGGTACCGGGCTGTGGTCTGGGTCCCCGCAGAGGTGTCTGAGCACCCGGCCGCCGACGTCTTGCACGTCTGCGGCCCGTTCTGCCAGCACAGGACTGGAAGAAGCGCGGTATAATGCCGTGTACTGTTCTATGGCTTTCCACCAGGCGTAATCGGCCGTGAAATGGTCCTTATCGATGCTGCGATGTACATCCCTGAGCAGCTCGGGGTCTGTGACGATGAGTTTGTGTGCCTGAAAGATTTCAGCATCGCCGGCCGACAGATTACGGGAGGCAATTTCATCAAGTTCGCCCACGGCCTTATCCAGAGCAGCGCGCAGCCGTTCTTTTTCATCGGCAGGGTTTTGGCTATGCTCCGGTTTAACATCAGATGGGCTGACAGTGAACTGAAATACCGGTCCTACAGCCACACCTGCACCCACGGAAATGCCATTGATACGATGTGGATTCGGTGTTTCTTTGGGATTTTCCGGTGTGCGACCGGGCGGATCGGTGGATTCATCGAAGTGTCGCTGCAGGAGTCCGGTGAGTTCAGAAAAAGCTTCGGCAGCCTGATTGCCGGCTGCCCGCAGTTCCAGGGTATGCTGCCTTACGGCCTGCAGACCAATCAGCGCATTGATACTGCGTGCAGATACGAAGTCGGTCTCCCGGGTGAGGTTACGCAGCTGAATATCGGCCTCGTATTTACCGGCGATGGTGGCCATCCGGGCTGCAGGCCGGGCGTGAAGTCCGAGGGTGTTTTCCAGGGTAAACGTGCCGGAATGGCTGAAATCGGAGGTCTCATCCGGTACAGACTGGCGGGTGTCAGCAGCAGTCCGGGTGGTATGTCCCAGCTGGGACTGCTTGCCGGTCAGCGCATGGTCGAGTTCCCGGAGGATTTCCTGCCGGGAAGCTCCTGTGGCCGCGGTGACCACTGCCGTGATCACGCCCTCGGCCAGGGGGGCGGGGGACAGCACTACCTTGCTGCGTTGATCTTCATCCAGGAAGTCCAGCGCCATTTCAGTGCTCAGAATGGCGCTGCCCATGTCCATGAAGACAATCACGCCATCTTCGCTATATACCCGCTGAATGGCTTCCAGAATTTTCATCGCATCGGTGCCGATGGGCTCGTCCGGATCGTCGATTCCTCCGGCCGCGGCCAGAGGGACTTTTCCTTGTCCCATTTGTCCGGCCAGTTTACGGAGTCCTTCAGCCAGCTCCGCACTATGTGATACAATGACGATACCGGTCATTTATGCGTCTCCTTCAGCTGCTTTGGCCAGTTCGCGCAACATCATGGCGGCCGATGTGGCACCGGGATCTTTATGGCCCCGACTACGTTCGCCCAGATAGCTGGCTCTGCCTTTCCGGGCAATCAGGGGGATGGTGTCTTCGGCGCCTTTTTCGGCGGCATCGGCAGCGTTGTTCAGAGCTGTTTGGAGATCATCGGGTGTGGTACGGAAGGCTTCCAGTGCGGGGATAAAGGCATCCAGCATGGTTTTGTCGCCCGCAGAGGCTTTGCCCCGCATTTTTATGCCCCCGATGCCAGCTTCCAGTACATCCGCCATTTGCGCGGCATTAAGTTCATTCAGGCCGGATGCCTTGCCCGCGGCCTGCAGGAAGAAGGTACCGTACAGGGGTCCGGATGCACCTCCGACAGTTGAAATCAGGGTCATGGCAACGGCTTTGAGCAGAGCTCCGATGTCTTTGTCAGCCAATGAATCCAGCTGTTCTCCCACTTTTCTGAACCCCCGATGCATATTGTTTCCGTGATCGGCATCGCCTATGGCCGTATCCAGCTGGGTCAGATAGGTTTTGTTTTCTGTGTAGATGGCATCGCATGCACGCAGCCATTCAATAAGGTGAGATTTGGTAATCATAGGAGCAATAATTGAGTCGGTTTGGTAACAAATACGAAACTAATGCCATTAAAAAAAGCCTGCACCACCACCATTTCAACAGTGGAGTGATGCAGGCCGTTTCGATGGGGGAATGTGTGTTGCCATTCGCTTGCATTCGACCGGTTTTTTGCAGCATGGTTAGCTAAAACGCTGCAGATTTACCTAGTATCGTCGAAATGCGACGGGAATTGGTGGCTGTCTGATCGTTTGGCGATCATAATCAGTTTGGAAACACCCTTATTACATGCCCTTACGCAGGGCCGGAGTGTGTGCCGGGGCGTCCCAGTATTTCAGGATTTCCTCGTCTGCCTTCAGCAGGGTTATCGAGCAGCCCTGCATTTCAAGGGAGGTGATGTAGGGGCCGATGAGATTGCGAACCACCGTGAGTCCCTTTTTTTCGATGATTTCGTTCATCTTGCGATACACGCCATACAGTTCGCTCACCGGAGTACCGCCCATGCTGTTGACAAACGCGATCACCTGGTCGCCGCTGCCGAAGGGCTCATCGGTTTCTGCCACATCAATCCATTCTCCTTTTTCGGGGCTCCACGCACGCAGCTGGCGGTGATAGGCCGGATCTTCGAGTATGCCCAGGGTCATCATTTCGGTGATTTCATCCACGGTTTTCATTTTTTCACGCTGAATGCCGGGCTCACCGTGAATGCCGATACCGATTTCCATTTCGTCATCGCCGATTTCAAAGCTGGGGGAGCCGTTGGCCGGTGTGATGCAGGAGGTCAGTGCCATTCCCATGCTTCTGCCATACCGGTTTACTTTCCGGGCCAGGGTGGAGAGCTGCTCCAGGGTATAACCGTCTTCGGCAGCGGCGCCTACAATTTTTTCCATGAGGACCGTGGTTCCGACGCCGCGTCGACCGGCGGTGTAGAGGCTGTCTTTAACGGCTACATCGTCATCGATAATCAGATTCTGTACCTTGATGCCATCGGCCATGAGCATATCGGCCGCCATTTCAAAGTTCATTACATCGCCGGTGTAGTTCTTGACCAGGTTGAGGATACCTGCACCGGCTTCAACGGCTTTGCCTGCCTCGTACATCTGGTCGGGTGTGGGGGAGGTGAATATTTCACCGGGGCAGGCCGCATCCAGCATGCCGTATCCCACAAAACCGCCGTGCATGGGTTCATGTCCGCTGCCGCCGCCGGAGATAAGGGCGACCTTACCTTTCGGGGTGGCCTCTTTTCGGGTGATGAACGCCGGATCCAGATGTATGTGTATCAGGTCGTGGTGGGCCAGTTGCATGCCTTCAAGCTGCTCGCGCAGTACGTCGTCGGGGTTATTGATGAGTTTTTTCATGGCGGTTCAGATGGTTGGGAGGTGTAGAGGGTAAAAACGTGGAGGGCGACTTCCGCCGGGGCCGAAGCCACCCTCAGACAGACGAATCAGAAGCTGAAGCTTGCTGCGGTGAAGATGCGCTCGGTTTTCGGATTCACAATCAGCGAGATGCCCAGAGGCAGGCTGAAGGAATCAGATATTTGCAGGGTCCGGCTTGCGGAAACGCCAATTTGGTTAACTACAAACTTGCTGTTGTATCCCAGATCAACGAATCCGGGTCCGTCGGAATACTGGGTTGATACGAATGCCCGCATCCCATAGTCGCCGGAGGCGAAAGCGTAGCCTGCTTCAGCGTAGATGGTGCCTTCAACGGGGCTTCCGAATGCGTACCCGATCATCAGGTCCGGGGCTGCCTCGCCCTTTCCGGCCAGCTTTGCCGAAGCCTGAAAGACATGGGTGGTGGTGTTTTCATCGAAATCAAACAAATCAGTATATGCGTTGAAATGATTTTCGATCTGTGGCGTCAGGTTGAATTCACCCAGATCCAGGGTGTAATTGGCCCAGAATTTCACTTCTTTGTAGGCGTTGTCGTCCTGGCCGAGGCTGTGCGATCCCCATCCGTACAGGGAGAAGCCCCCGGAGTTGATGCCAACCATGGCCTGAACGTTGGGTGAGTTTCCGAGTTCAGCGCCACGGTAAATAAATCGGCTGGTGAGGGTCATGCCTGCATCAACGCTCAGGTCTTGTGCGGTTGCGGTATGGGTTGGGATGGCCAGCATGCCCAGCATGAGCAGCGATGTGGCCGTTAACAGTTTTTTTTTCATAACAATCTCCGAAATAGTATCTAAGGGGTTAAGGTCGTAGTCGGGCTGACTATAATAATTGAGAGGGTTTGGGGAAAAGGAGCATCGTTGCTGGCAGCCGGCATGCGGTGTAAGCGGGAGCTGATGTGGATGGCTCATCGCTACGGGTTTACCGGCTGCAGAACGATGTGGGTGGTCTAAAACGCCATAAAGATGTAAGCGGCGATAACGGCACCGAGAATCGGACCAACCACCGGAATCCACGCGTAGCCCCAGTCGCTGCTTCCTTTGTTGGGAATAGGCAGGATGGCATGCATAATACGCGGACCCAGGTCGCGTGCCGGGTTGATGGCGTATCCGGTCGGACCGCCAAGGCTCAGGCCGATGGCCAGTACCAGCAGACCTACAGGCAGGGCAGAGAGTGATCCCAGTCCGAACCCGACCTGCTGTCCGTCAATGGTTATGGCCTGCAGTAACTCCCCGTCAATGGAGGTAAAGCCGGGGCTTGCCAGGTAGAACACGCCGAAAACCAGCATAACGGTACCGATGATCTCGGTGATCAGATTCGATCCGGTGTTGCGGATGGCGGGACCGGTGGAGTGGACGGCCAGCTTGGCGCCACCATCTTCGGTTGCGGCGAAGTGGTCTTTGTAGGCCAGCCATACCAGCAGGGCGCCGAAGGCTGCGCCGAGCATCTGTGCGCCGATGTACATGGGAACCATGGCCCAGTCGAATAGTCCGGCCGTTGCAAGACCCACGGTCACAGCCGGATTGATATGTGCCCCGCTGAACTGGCCGGTCACATAAACTGCGGTAAATACCGCCATACCCCAACCCAGGGTAATGACAATCCAGCCGCTGTTGTTGCCTTTGGTCTGATTCAGAACCACGTTGGCAACCACGCCGTTACCCAATAGAATCAGGATGGCGGTACCAATGAATTCACCTAAGAAAGGACTCATCGTATGAATCTCCTATATTGATTTTTGTTACGGTGTTTGTTTTTAAAACGATACTAAGACATGGTATGCGCGGATCGGGTGTATCGGTACCCGGGTTCTGCGCTGCGTATAAACCCGGCGGCCGCAGGTGCGCGGCTGCCGGATTATCTGTGGCGTTTATTTATCGTCTGCCCAGACCTGAGCGGCCTTGATGGCCCGCTTCCAGCCCCGGGTCAGTTCGGCAACTTTGGCGTCTTCCATTTCCGGGCTGAACTTGCGGTCTTCCTGCCATTGCTTGCGGATTTCATCCACATCTTTCCAGTACCCGACGGCCAGTCCGGCCAGGTAGGCGGCGCCCAATGCCGTGGTTTCGGTCACTTTCGGACGGGAGACCGGAACCTGCAGGATGTCGCTCTGAAATTGCATGAGGGTGTCGTTGACCGTTGCACCGCCGTCAACCCGCAGCTCGGCTATATCGATGCCGGAGTCGGCCTGCATCGCACCCAGGACATCCAGGGTCTGATAGGCGATGGAGTCTTGTGCTGCGCGCGCCAGGTGAGCGGCCGTCGTTCCGCGGGTAATGCCTACCATGGTGCCCCGTGCATACTGGTTCCAGTAGGGGGCGCCCAGACCGGCAAAGGCCGGAACCAGATACACGCCGTCAGAGTCGTCAACTTTGTTGGCAAAATACTCAACATCGCGCGACTCGCGGATTACGCCCAGTCCGTCACGCAGCCATTGCACAACGGCACCGGCGATGAAAATGGATCCTTCCAGCGCATACTCGGTTTTCCCGTTGATTTTCCAGGCTACCGTGGTAAGCAGATTGTTTTTGGAAGGAACCGGCTTGTCGCCGATGTTCATGAGCATAAAGCAACCCGTACCGTAGGTGTTTTTAACCATGCCGGGTTTGGTACACATCTGTCCGAAAAGCGCTGCCTGCTGGTCGCCCGCGATGCCCGCGATGGGGATTTTGCTGGCGAAGATGGTGGTTTTGGTGTTGCCGTACACCTCGCTGCTTTGCTTGACTTCGGGAAGGAGTTCCCGGGGGATGTCCATGATGGAGAGGATTTCATCGTCCCAGTCCATGGTGTTGATGTTGAACAACATGGTCCGGGAGGCATTGGTAACATCGGTGATGTGCAGATCGCCGCGTGTCAGGTTCCACACCAGCCAGGAATCGATCGTCCCGAAGGCCAGCTCGCCCTTTTTCGCGCGCTCACGGGCACCTTCTACATTGTCCAGGATCCACTTGACCTTGGTTCCGGAGAAGTAGGCATCCACCACCAGACCGGTTTTCTGCTGAATTTTTTCGGCCAGGCCCCTGGCTTTCAGCTCGTCACAGTACTCGGCCGTACGCCGATCCTGCCATACAATGGCATTGTGTATCGGCTTGCCTGATTCCCGCTCCCAAATTACGGTAGTCTCACGCTGATTGGTAATTCCGATGGCGGCCAGATTCAGCCCGTTAGCCCCTATAGCAGCCACGGCTTCGGCAGCAACACCGGCCTGGCTCGACCAGATCTCCTGAGCGTCGTGCTCAACCCATCCGGCCTTGGGATAAATCTGACGAAACTCTTTCTGAGCGACCGAGACAATCTCGCCACTGTTATTGAACAAAATGGCGCGTGAACTTGTGGTACCCTGATCAAGGGCTAGGATGTATTTTTCCATGTTGATTTCCTTCAGTTATAGGTTTTTTTCATAATTGGCTGCAATTGGTTGACTTCCGATCAAAACCGACAAGGCCTGTTGACGATGACGCCTTGGAAAAGCGGTTTCAGTTGTATAGACAATTAAACAATTTAACAACCAAAATAAAAGCGCTTTCAGAAGTTTTTTTTCGAATTTACAATTTGTTCATTAAGAGAAGATGTCCAATGCGGAACAAAAACAGCATCTGCTCAATGAATTCGCCGTATTTTGGGAAGACAGCCTGCCAGTAAACCCCTGAAAAAAAATTTCACATTGCCCCGATTTGTATGAGTTTATCCGGTGATTACCTCGATCTTGACCATAAAAACATAGACAAGTTAATGGCTAACCGACTGCGTCTGGCCATCCTTGCGGCCCTGCACAACAGCGATGAAACCGATTTCGCTTCTCTGAAGAATGCCGTCAGGGCTACCGACGGTAATTTAAGTGTACAACTTAAATTACTGCGCGAAGCAGGATTTATTCTGGTGAACAAAACGCCATCCGGGGGAAGGGAACAAACCTATATGGCCCTGTCTGATAAGGGTCGTATGGCTATTCTAAACTGGAAACGGGTAGTCAACGGGTGGTTTGCGTAGAGCCGCGGCAGGGATGGCTGCGGTCCGGCCCTTACGGCTTGCCCGGGGTGAGGCCCTTTGGTCCGCGCCAACGGCCGGGGCTGACCCTAAGCTTCGCGTGAGTGGCTCCAGTTGACCCTGAGTGCCGCGCTAACGACCCGGCCCATTGGTCCGGGCTGACGGCCCCCACTAAAAAGCTGTCAAGCAATTCCCGGCAAGGTTGTGTATTTTCCGATGAATTTTTCGCGCGATGAAAATGATGTTTCTGCCGCATCGCATTACCCATTTTTAAAAACACGTATACACATGAGCATTCTTGTAGTTGGGTCGGTTGCCTACGATGGTATTGAAACGCCGTTCGGCAAACGCGACCGTATCCTGGGTGGCTCGGCTACCTACCTGTCCCTGACCGCATCGTACTTCACGCCCGAGGTTAATCTGGTGGGCGTTGTCGGCAATGATTTTGCCGAAGCTGACCTGCAGACGCTCCGTAATCGCGGCGTCAACCTGGACGGACTGACGGTCGATGCATCCGGAAAGACGTTTTTCTGGGCAGGTCGTTATCATTTTGACCTGAACTCCCGGGACACCCTGGATACCCAGCTGAATGTCTTCGAGCATTTCAAGCCGGTTATTCCGGATAATCTGCGAAAGTGCGACTTTGTATGTCTGGGCAACATCGCCCCGGCGCTGCAGTCAATGGTGCTCGACCAGGTTGACAATCCGAAGCTGGTAATCTGCGATACCATGAATTTCTGGATCGAGGGTGCCAAGGATGACCTGCTGCAGACACTCAAGCGGGTAGACGTGCTGATCATCAACGACTCGGAAGCCCGGGAGCTTTCCAATGAATCGAATCTGGTCAAGGCAGCCGTGGCCATTCAGGATATGGGACCCAGGACGCTGATCATCAAAAAAGGTGAGCACGGGGCCTTGCTCTTCACGGAGAATGAAATTTTTTCAGCTCCCGCATTTCCGGTTCTCGACATTTTTGATCCTACCGGTGCCGGGGATACCTTCATGGGCGGGTTTGTGGGCTGGCTGGCGGCCAGCGGTGACCTGAGCGCTGAAAACATGCGTCGCGCCGTGATTTACGGCTCGGTCATGGCCAGCTACTGCGTTGAGCGTTTCGGTCCGGAGCGACTGATCGACCTTGACCAGGAGTCGCTGCGGATTCGCTATGACGCTTTCAAAGAGCTTAGTTCCATACCTGCTCACGACTAACACACAGACGGTATGCAAAAGCCCGAGGTCATGGTTCTGGCCACCCGCAACACCCACAAAATCCGGGAAATGCAGGATGTTCTGGCGGATACCGGTATACAGTTGAAATCGTCGCTGGATTTTGCTGAACTGCAGGACGTGGTGGAGGATGGCGATACACTGCAGGCCAATGCCTTGAAAAAAGCCCGGTATACATTTCAGGCAACGGGCATGCCCAGTCTGGCCGATGATACCGGGCTGGAGGTCGAAGCGCTGGGCGGTGCGCCGGGGGTGTATTCCGCGCGGTATGCCGGCGAAAATGCCACGTATGTCCAAAACGTAGAACGCCTCCTGTATGACCTCGACCGCCATGAGCGGCGGCAGTTTCAGACAGTTTCCAGACGTGCACGCTTCCGCACGGTCATCGCTCTTGCTGGTCCGCAGGGCGAACAGCTCTTTGAGGGCATCTGCGAGGGGCAGATTCTGCGGGAAGAGCGTGGTGAGGGGGGCTTTGGATATGATCCGGTATTTATGCCGCTGGGTTACCGGCAATCCTTTGCCGAGATGCCGGCAGCACAGAAAAACGAAATCAGCCACAGAGGCCGGGCCCTTCAGGAGCTTAAAGCGTATTTCGACGCCCTGCATCGGATGCATAAGAACCGATAACGACGGGAAGCAGATGAAAATCCGTCAACCCGCCGTCACCTCAAAAATACCAACCGACCGGCATCAACCGGATGTAGGTGCTGAACTATAGCAAACCGGCGGAATGATTGCCCGCCGATGTTGCTTTCGTTCAACGCTATGTGACCGGCCATCGTGCAGAAAACAAAGCCGGACTTCATAGCCCAATGCGAACCCGCAGCGTATACGGGTGTTAGTCCAGCACGTAATGCCTGGTCACCTCGGCGTACTCTGCGATCTGGTCTTTTTGCCACTGCTCATCCTTACCGAGTTCATCGGCCATGATTCGAGCCACTTCGGCGGCCATTTCCAGACTGGCTCTGGCGTCCAGCAGCTGGGCGCGCATCCTGCGGGAAAGCACATCCTCAACGGTGCGGGCCATTTCGTTGCGGGTTGACCAGACCACTTCGGCCTTGATATAGGGCAGATCCTTGTGCAGTTTTTCCGCCATCGAGGCATCCCCGGCAATGATGTTCTTAATACCAACGATGTCGGACCCGTACACGTGCAGGTGGTCGGCCCGGTCAACATTTTTAAGCCACCCGTGAATGCGCATATGCTCGGTGACGCATTTCTTCTCTTGAAGACCGGCAACAGCCAGGGCCTGGTCTACTGTGTCTTCAGCCATTTTGCGGTAGGTAGTCCATTTTCCGCCGGTTATGGTGACCAGTCCCGTGGTGGAAACCTGCAGGTGATGACTGCGCGAAATCTGCGCTGTATTTTTGTTTTCGGGTGGTTTCACCAGAGGACGTAACCCGGCAAAGGCACTTTTAACGTCTTTTCTTTCGGGATCTTTGCTCATGTACTTGGCAGCGTGCCGCAGAATGAATTCAACTTCCTCCTCCAGCGGACGGGGCTCGAGTTCGGCTTTTGGTACGGGGGTGTCGGTGGTGCCCACAATAACCTTATCATGCCAGGGCACGGCGAATAAGACGCGACCGTCATCGGTGTGCGGTACCATGATGGCGGTATCTCCGGGCAGAAATTCCTTATCGAGCACAAGGTGGACACCCTGTGAGAAGGCAATCATCGGTTTCGGATTGTCTTCATCCATGGCTACGATATCATCGGTGAAGATACCGGTAGCGTTAATCACCACATGCGCGCTGAGCTCATATTCTTTTCCGGATTCCCCATCGGTGGCTTTCACACCGGTTACATAGCCCTTCGGCGATTTAAGCAGTCCGGTTACTTTCATATAATTCAGCGGTATTCCGCCATGGTCGTGCACGGTCTGTGCGAGGTTGACCGCCAGACGGGCGTCATCGAACTGTCCGTCATAGTATACCACGCCGCCCCGAAGGCCTTCTTTTTCGATGGTCGGGATGCGTTCCAGCGTTGTTTCCAGCGAGAGTAATTTGGACGGACCCAGGCCGAGCTTGCCGGCCAGCAGGTCGTACACTTTCATGCCCACACCGTAGAACGGACCATTCCACCAGTCGTAGCTGGGTACAATGAACGCCTGGTTGGTAACCAGGTGCGGGGCATTCTGGATGAGCAGGCCGCGTTCTTTAAGGGCCTCAATGACCAGGGAAACGTCGCCCTGCTGAAGATAGCGCACGCCTCCATGAACCAGTTTGGTACTCCGACTTGAGGTTGCTTTGGAGAAATCATGCATTTCAAGCAGGAGGGTTTTGTACCCACGGGATGCTGCATCCACAGCAACGCCAAGTCCGGTAGCACCGCCACCGATGACGATGATGTCCCAGTATTCAGCGGTATCCAGGTGTTTTAGTAGTTTCTGTCTGTTCATAACCATGTATTTGAGGTGATAATTCGGGCTCTTCCTTGACGAAACGGGCCGGGCTGTAAGCTTTGATTGTTCGGTTGTCTATACAAGTTCATTACCAATATGTGAAACCGCTTCCAATAAGTCAACTAAAATCTGAAAAAATTATGGGGACGGGGGTATGCGCGTTCAACCTGGTTGCCACGACCGGGCTTCTATTATGATTCCCTCGGGGTGAGGTATGCGTGTTGAACCTCGTTGCCACGTATGATTTCTGGACGGTTCCCGCAAGGGCAAGGCGCGCGCGTTCAACCTTGTTGCCACGACCGGGCTTCTTGCATGATTCCCTCGGGGTAGGGGGGGCAAGTGTGAGCGGAGGGTGCTTCCCCCCGGAGCCGCTGCTCAGCTGCTATAGGCGGGATCGTTTTTCATCAGGTCCAGAGGGAGCCCGTGGGAGTCGTGGTGATCTTCGTAGGGCATGGTTTTGGTTGTGAAGGTAATGCGGTCGCTGCGGTAGACATCCTCCGAATACTGAAAATAACTGCCGTCTTTAGCCTGGATGAAACGTTTCATGAGCAGCAGCGGGGTGCCCAGTTCTACATTCAGCAGCTTGTGTTCAGACTGACCGGCGGCGATGGCTTCGATGCGTTGCATGGCGTACCCCAGTCGGGTGGTAGTGTGACGGTAAAGCAGTTCAAAGATAGAGTTGGTTTCCAGGTCCATGTCAATGATGGGCCGGAACAGGTTGTACCGGAAGAACGAGCGCTCAATAATCAACGGTTCTTTGTCGCCATAGCGTACCCGGATTACACGAACCACTTTCTCGCTTTTTCCAAGATTCATGATGTTGGCGATATAGGGGGCCGGATCTACGATTTTCTTCTCGATGATGCGTGCAGAGGGCTTGAGCCCGTGTTGCGACATGACTTCCGTGAAACCGACCAGTTTGTCGGAGTCCTGCGTAATCTTTTGATAGGTGACGAAGGTGCCTTTTCCTTGTTCCCGCACCAGGAAGCCCTGTTGAATGAGTAACTTGACCGCCTCCCGGATCGTCCCCCGGCTTACCTTAAACGTTCCTACAAGCTCGGTGTCACTGGGAAAACGGTCGCCCTCGCTGAATTCGCCTTGTCGGATCATGGCCAGCAGGTCTTCGTAAATCTGGTAGTATTTGGGAATTAGCGCCGTTTGAATGTTCATGCGATTGTATAGTCAAGTGGTTGTCTATAAACTTACGGACGTTTCAAATGCGATGCAATGTAAATTCTGGCGCTGCGGGTGCTGCGGGCCCGTTATTCCCTTTTTCTTCCGATCTGCGGAAGCTGCTTACCGATGCCCATGCTCCGGTGTCAGTCAGCAGGCGGGCGGATGACTGCGCGCGGGACTGGATCAGGGTCGGATCCGCTGCGACGGATTGGTCAAACCGACGTCGGTGTATGCATCGTTTCCAGTTTTTTCCATACCAGCAGCAGCGCCCGGGGCACGTGGAAACAGCCTTTGTACGGTCCGCCCTTGAAGCGATGGGTGACCTCGCCGCGCCGGTTCAGATACCCGAACCATTCGCCATATTCGGGGTCGCTGAAATGCCGGAAACTGTACTCATGTACCTGCATGAAATCGTCCAGATCCGATTGGTCACCGGTTATGCTGTAGTTGAGCAGGTGGGCGTAGAGCGCTTCGCAGTGCGGCCACCACAGTTTCATATCCCATTCCAGCTGCACCGGACTGTATCCTTCGCTGTCCAGGAAGTAGAAGATGCCCCCATATTCAGGGTCCCATCCGCGACGATAGCTCCATCGCACCATATTCACTGCGGTTTGACTGAGATCCGGACGATTCAGATGGGTTGCCCAGTGCTGCAGAAACCAGCCGGCCTCGATGGCATGACCCGGATTCAGCACCCGACCTTCGGCCGAATGGATGGGCTGTCCGTCAGGGGTGACGATTTCAAAGACGGTTTGGGTGTCTTCATGCACGTGCAGGAGCATGCGCCGGATACATTCCTCAACTTCAACGCGATAGGCATCCCGGTCGTCTCCGGCTACTTCCTCGATGAGGTTCAGCAGAATCATGGGGATGGCCAGCGACTGTGCCGGAGTTTCCCCGCTGTAAGAGGGTCTGCCCACCTTGGTGAGATCGCTGCTCCAGTCCCACACCCGTTCCAGCATGGCTTTGGCCTCCTTCAGGTAGCGTTCTTCCCCGCTGGCACGGGCGAACTCGGCCAGGGCCATAATCCAGAAACATTCGGAGAAAATTTTGCGCTGTAACTGCACCGGTTTTCCGTCTTCGGTCATGCTGAAATACACCCGATTGTCTGCGTTCCGGGCTTTTTCGAGCAGAAAATCCGCCCCGTTCCGGGCAATATCCAGCCATGCCGGCCGGGCTTCCACGGTTCGGTAGAGTTTGCTGAACATCCAGGTCTGCCGACCGTTCAGCCACATGTATTTTCGGGTGTCATACCGACTGCCGTCGCGGTCCAGACAGTTCCAGAATCCGCCGTTGCGGGTGTCAACGGAGTGTTTTTCCCAGAAAGGGATGACATTTTCGAGAAGTTCGTTGCGATAAACGCGGATCAGGGGTTGCAGTGACATGGTAGGGTCAGGGATAAACTAAAAAGGGCAGGTGCGCCTCAGGCAGCTGCTCCGGTTGGATGATGCAGCAAAGTTATGGAATCCCGGCTGATTTTCATTCAAACGGTATGGATTCGATGCTGCTTTTTGCATCTAAGACGCCCCGGAAAGTCGCCACACAACCAATTCTTAGGGAGGGTTGCATGGCGACCGGGGGTAGACGCCTCATCAAATCACGGCCTGTGCTTGTTCCGGATTATTTAATCAGGGTCATTTTTCGTGACAGGGAGCGTTCTTGCGTTACCAATTGATAAATATACACCCCGCTTGAAAGCCCGTTTCCGTCCAGGCGCACGGTATGGGTACCGGCGGGGAGCTGTGCGTCAACCAGGGTAGCAATCCGTCGGCCGGTGACATCAAATACGTTCAGGGACACCTCGCCCGATGCGGGCAGGTTGAAGCGTATCTGGGTGTGCGGATTGAAGGGATTGGGATAGTTCTGGTCAAGGGAGGCGGTCTGCGGCAGTTCCTGTAGTTCGTTGGTACTGGTTTCCACAATTTCGGTGATTACTTCGCCGGTTTCCGCATGCACCAGGTACTGTCCGTAATAATCGTAGTTGACGATATCATCGCCGAATTCCTTCCACCAGAATGCATAGATATCTATCACCCAGAAGTGACCGGTTTCAGCGGAGGTATGCTCCGGATACTCCGACCACAGGTCGCCCATTTCATATTCAACTTCCATACTGGCGTCAGCGGGCAGGGTTGCCAGAAAGTCATCCAGACCGTGATTGCGAATGGCCTGAATGGCATCGGTTGAATTAATGTAGGTTTGGGGAATGGTACGAAGTTCACCCACAGGCACCGGCGGCAGGTCTTCGGCAGGGATATCGGCTACCGGCATGATATCATGACCGGTCACACGATCGTCAAAAACGGTGAGCATGTGCATAGTCTCTGCTGTCTCATCGAAGTAGGCGAACCACCAGTCTTCAGCGGTTCCGGCCGGGAATTCGGCGGAGGTTGCCGGCGAATCCGTACCCGATTTCAGATAGGGGTCATAGGGCTTGTATTCAAAGGTGCCCAGGGCTAACAGGCGCGTATCGGGCATTTCAGTAGTCTGATAGACCTGCGCTACGCCGGCGGCGTGTTGTGCGTCTACCCGGGAGACCAGTTCGGGGAAGTAGCCGCGTACGGTGAAGTCTATGTCAGACAGACTCCCTCCTTCGATGGATATCGTAGCCGGTTCCCCGTCACGTTCCAGAAATCCTGCCGCCTTGACGTAGGGAAAACCGAATTCTGTGCTGTATTTGACCGCACCAACGTAGTATTCACCGTCAGCGGCGTGGGGTATGGTGTAGGCTCCGGTTACCGGGTCGGCCACGGTTGCATAGCGCAGATTCAGTTCGTTGATGGACCCGTAGAATTCATCAAAATTATACGGCGGCGCAATCAGCGCCACGATGGTCTGGGCGTAGGGTTCCGCTCCGAAATCGCTTTGGGTTACCGGCAGCGTGGCTTTGTTGAAGCCGAAGATGGTTTCTGTACCACCTCCGGGTGTTTTGTAGTAGCCCTCGGGGGTATTCAGCAGGTCAAGGGTACCCGATACGGTTGCTGACGCCATGGTTTGCGCCGTGGAATAGTGCAGCACTTCGGGCTGGGTGAGCAGACTGCCAGAGGAGCTTCCCGGGGCAATCAGAATCCACAGAAAATCAGTGTCCGGGGTATGTATGGCCTCATAACTCACCGTGAGCTGGTCTTCGCTTAAGGTAACGGCATCAACGGCGATGGAGTCTTTCGGGAAAAAGCTGTAGAACGGACCTGGCTGGCCTTGCATGTAATCGAAACTTGGGAAGAAGACCGACTGGTTGAACCCGAAGGATATCGTACTTACGGGATTTAAGCCTGTCGTTCCGTCTGCAGGACTACGTGAAACCAGCTCGAATGGATCGGGTTCGTCAAAGCCTTCCTCCACATACAGCCCCAGGAAGGTACCGGTCACAGCGTCAACCAGTCCTATGGCTTCAGTGTACTCGTATCGCCGTTCCTGCTCATTCCAGTTGCCGTAGTCAATCTGAATTTCCCAGAAAGGATTGCTCTCGGCGGTGGTGATATCCTGATATAAGAACCAGAACGAACTCAGGGTATAGGACGCGTAGTAATCGCTGTTCTGTCGGGCCAGTTCAACGTACTGGCTCAGGCCGTTGTCAATGGAGGTGGCAAGCGCCTGCGTGGGATTCACAAATTCGGTCGGGACCATGGCCAGCGTACTCAGGTCCACCGGCGGGCGCTCGTCTTCGGGGATGTCGTCAATGCTAAATCGCTCCAGGTGCGGGTCTCCCCCGGAAACAATGGTCACAATGAAGATATCAGTGAGATTTTCGGCGATGTAAACAAAACTCCATGACGAGGCCTCGCCGGAGGGAGCCGGCCAAAGGGCAGGCGGAGTCTGACCGTCTTCCGCGTAGAAGTCTTCTTCGCCCCAAAGCTGAAACAGGCTGGAACCCGGCAGACTGTCTGCGGCTATAACCGCGGCCAGGGCCAGGGCATCTGTAACGTCCATGTTTGGTACATCACCGGTAATTTGCGGGGGACTGGCGGCGAAACTTGCTACGTGTTGACCGCGGGCGAAGCTGGTCAGGAAAAGGCTCAGGATGAGCAGCATCAGGATACGATGCAAGCCCTGTAGGGGCACAGATAAGCTTTTTTTCATAATTTCCACCACTTTTTTCGAAATACATAGTGAAGCAAGGAGCACACACCTTGCAGGAGCATATTCGGCCGGCTGGTCGGATTGCTCCCGTATGCACACGGGGCAGTGGAGTCGGATTTTTAGGAAACGGCTTCACGCCTCCTGTATCTGATAGGTACAAAAAATCCAGACTAAAAGCTATCGATAAATTACTGTGGGACAGTATGTAACCCTGATGGCTCACGTCGTATATACAGGAAATAAAGTTCACCGCCGGAGTTCGATTCAGAATCGCTGTATTTTACTTCCACGTGGATGATTTATGCAATCTGATTGTCGATGAATACACCTGTAAATCCTGTCAGGGTATCCATGTGAAGGCGCTGTTTCTTTACCCTCATTCCTCCCCGGACAACCACGCCTGGTACTGCCGGTAGAGTCCATGGGCGGAGGGGTACATGGAGTGCGGACTCATAAAATGGGAAAACTCAAAGGTGATAAGCTTATCGACTCCGGAGCGCTGCGCCGCCTCCATTTTGAAACGCAGATTTTTGAATTTAATCGGAGGGAAGTTCCAGGGCATGTCCCGGTCGAAGGACTCTACATTGCTCCAGGTGGTCAGTCCATATTTTTTCGCCAACGCCTGGTTGATATTCAGGTATTCCTCGAGTTCATCGTATTCAACCTGGCCATCCTGAAACGCCACGATGTCAACGTGGCCCTGAATGCGGGCAAAGACCTGCTCCCACTCATGGCGATGCTGCTCCAGGCTGGTGGCCTGGTCGCCGAATTGTTTGGAACCTTTGACGTACGGGGAGATGAGGATGGGACCGGACTTGAGTCCGCGAAGGTGGGAGGCGAGCTGCTCGTACACCTGCATCATGCCATCGTTGAAGGAGTGGATTTCATGGGAGATGTACCAGCCTTTGAAGGCGTTGCGATGACCGTATTTTTCAATGACTTCATCGCAGAAGGCCCGGTTGATATCGCTTTCCTGCTGAAAATGGCCGTTGACCCAGTACCTGCCCGAATCGTACGTTCCGAAATAGAAGTCCATCCCGCATCGCTCGGCTTCGGTCAGGAACAGGTCTACCAGATCGGTGTACACGGGGAAAATGCCCATGGCTTTCTGCAGCACGGTGGAGTTGAAGGTGGCCTGCTTGCGATACCCGGCACGGATGAGGATGACCGTGTCGATGCCGATGGCTTTCATGGCGTCGAAGTCGGCACTCCAGTCTTTGGCCGACCAGTTCTGGGCGGGGATGTCGTGGGTGATTTCGTCGAGGAAGGTTCCTGTGATCATGGGGAGGTGCTTCGGATGGTGGTGGACGGTTTTTGAATGGGGATACGGTACGGGGCGGTGGTGGATTCTTGAATGGGGGTACGGCGCGGGATTGTGGTGGATTCTTGAATGGGGATACGGTACGGGATGGTGGTGGACGTTCCTATGCACGGATTCAATAATACGGCAGCAGGCGGTCGAGCAGCAGGGTATCCAGCAGAATCTCGTCTGTGGTGAAATCCCCGGGCAGCAGTTCCCGGTGGGCAACCTGTATTTTGCGGCCGCTAAGCAGATGCAGCACGTCATCGCGCACCTGGTCAAAGGGCATCCAGTGCGTTTGCCGGTCGGTCACATGTATAACCGCCCAGTTCGCCCGCTGGTAGGGACCACTCAGCAGGGGGGCTTCGCCGGGCTGGCTTACGGGCAGGGCATGTACCGGAAGCACGGTTTCTTCCAGGGTCGTGGCTTCGTGTTGGGTGATGGAAACGCTTTGATCCGGCAGTGAAGCAACCATACGCTCCCAATCCTGTCCGCGCTGAAATTCACTAAGGGCCCGGACCGCAGTCAGGCTGTCGGCAAAGGTGTACAGGGTATAGCTGGTGGTCTGATAATCAACGAATTGTTCGTTTTTCCACACCTCGTAATACCTTTCAGCCAGGGGTTCGGTTTGCAGGGTGTCAACGGTCTGCTGCAGGGTGGAGTAATACAGGGCGGTATATTCGGCAACCTTGCGGTTGAGTCGCATAGCTGCGGTGGTGTCTGGTCGTACGCGCTGCGCCCGATGGGCCAGGATGGAATCACGGATGGCGATTTCGAGGGCATGGCGGAAGTCGGTTGCAATCCAGTCGACCGGAATATCGGGCATGTGATACAGAAACTGACCTACGGTGAAGGGTTGCCCGTCAACTTCAGCTACCGGGGTATTTTCGTCGATTTCCGGTTGCAAAAGGCTCAGCTCGTTGTTGAACCGGATCACTTCCTCCGGATGCGAGCGGTTGGGCATACTGGGCCGTATGGCATCGTACAGGGAGCCGAGGACCTGCATATCAACGACCAGTCCGGCACTGAAAATCTCCTGTTGTATGAACCTGGCAGAAGCCTCATCGAACCTGCGCTGGAACACCTCAAAGCGGAGTCGGTCGCGACGATTGTTGAAGGTGGATTCGTCCATGAACACGGTTTCTTCCACGTCCCACACGCGGAAAATATGCCACCCCCGCAGGGAAGCAACCGGTGGGGCGATGTGATGACGTTGTGTGGCAAAGAGCACGTTTTCAGGGGCTTCGTCGAGCTGGTTGAATGTGACCCAGCCCATGTGGCCTGCGGTTCCCTGCGCGGAACCGGCCCGCTGCATGCTCTCCTCGGCCAGCCGGTCGAAATCGGCCCCGTTTTGCAACAAGGTGTACAGGGAGTCGATTTCCTGACGGGTAGGGGCAAAAATCTGCTGGGCGCGGATGCGGGTATTGCTTCGGCGGAACGCGGTTCGAAGTTCATCCTCAGTGGGTTCCGGTACGGTGGGACGAACCTCGGTGTTGAACAGGTGGCGGCGGGCGGTCATATCGCTGCGGCGCTGAACGGCGTGTCGAACCGCACGGGTGGTATCCAGTCCGGCCCGGCGACCGGCCTCGGCAATGAGCATGCGTTCCAGCATGATCCCGGCATAGTATTGGCGCAGCTCCGGACGGTCGGTAAAGGGCGCGTAGGTTCCGAAAAGCTGGTATTCCTGTACGAAATGTTCACCGCTTACCTGGATGCCATTCCATGAGGCCACAGGCGCCAGCATGTCATCGGGCTGGCGTGGGGTGCAGGACACCAGAACCACAAACGCCACCGCCAGTATCACAGGTAAATGTGAACTGACGATGGCTTGCGGTAGTGACCCCGTAGCATTTCTGCGGGAGTGTTTCATAAGAATCAGCGGGTATCCTGTGTGCGCAGCAGTATGGTCTGAATTTCGTGCGGGTTGAGGGTTAGTTCGAACTGGCCGGGCTTGTCGCAGGTGTGTATTCCGCTTTCCGGCCAACGTTCATTCAGGTCGGAGGCAGCCCAGTTGTGTGCCGGGATGTCGCACCGTACGGTGGTACTCTCGACATTACCGTTGAGATTGTATACGCGCAGCACCGCGGTTTCGCCATCGGGATGCAATCTGAACGAGGAAAGGGCAACCATGGGATTGTCTATGGTGACGATGGAGGCTGCTCTTGGAACGCGTCCGGTGGTCTTGAGATGCGGCAGGTACGGCATTTCACGCACCCAGACCGGGTGTGCGAAGCTTCGGGCCTGTTGAACGGCCTGCTCTTTTTGCGATGCGGGTACCATGCCCAGGGCGAGGTCGGCCGTGATGGTCCTGTGGCACTGCGCGCCGGGTACGCGGATGGCCGGACCGGCCTGCACGCGGCGAATTCTTCCGTTGCCGGTAGACAGCAGTCCTACCGAGCGGTTGATGGTTACAGCTACACGGGCACCCTCGTCATTTTGAAGCAGTTCAAATTCATGCAGTCCGCGGGTAGCTATCCAGGTTCGTTGCCGGGTGTCATCCAGCAACAGGAAGTCATTCATGTGCCGGGTGCGGTATTCCAGTTCACCCGGATAGGCCTGGTAGCGATCGGGATCTGTTTCGGGTGTTTGGAAGGCGATGGTTTGTCGCTCAGCCAGCCGGAAGTGCCCGTCGGCCAGCGCCTGGTTGGTATGCAGGGCGGCCGGTAGGATAATGCGAAGCCGGTTGTCGCTGCAGGTGTTGGTATACTGAACCGATACGGCCAGGGAGCCGTCGTGCTGAAGCTGGAGCACGGTCTGCAGCCGGAGTGTTGTCCGTTCTGCGCTGTTCAGCGCGACCGGCACGTCCAGTTCATGCCTGAGAACCAGCAGGTGGGGATCGTGGGGGTCTGGCTCAACAGCCGTAAGTCTGGCTGTTACCGTTTGCTGATCGGGTACCGGACCGAAGGTATAGGTGTCGCCATTGTCGTGCTCGAACTCAAAATCGATGAAATTTCGCAGTTCGGTGCCGGTTGCGCCGATGGTGAGCCGGTATCCGCCGGCATCGCCGGTTAGTACACTTCCGCCGGTTTCGCATCGGAAGTAGTCTGTTTTTGCCGGTTCTGCGGGGATTTCATCGGTTTCATACAGATGAAGGATGTGATATCCGCCTGCGGGAATGGTTGCGCTCAGGGCGACCTCGTAGCGGCGGCCCCAGCTGGTTTCCAGGAAATTGTTGCGGATGCTGTGCGGGTCGGAGCTGATGATGGTTACCGGAACCTGTTCTGCGTTTGCCCCGCAGGCCATCAGCTTGCGGAGGGGTGTGCGCTCACCCTTTTCCGCCCCGGGATTGGCAAAGAGGATGCAGGTGCGGATGCGACGGGTGACCGGCCACGGATTGGGATTATAGACGAAGAGGTCGGCAGACTGCGCTCCGGTGGCTCCGGGTGGCTGCAATCCTTGTTCCAGCATGGACTCAAGCTGTTCCACAATGAGGGATTCGGCCAGTTCGCTGACCTGCCGGAAACGGACTTCATCGTCTTCGTGTACCCCATCGGTGGAACACCCGCAGATGTCGTCATGGGGATGGTTTTGCAACAGCAGCTTCCATGCATAGCCGAGGAAATCGGAGGGGTCGGGGCGATTGGTGTGGAACCGGCCCCACAGCAGGAGGGGTTCGGTGTGGCGTTCCAGCAGCGACTGCGCCCGGTGGTTTTGCTGTTTGAGGTAGATTCGGGTGGAGAAGACGCTGGACAGGATGGGGTGGTCGGCATTTCCGAGAAGATCGCCCTCTACTATTTCATGGGGATGGTTTTCTTTGCGTACAGCCTCGAAGAAATCACGAAAGGTGCCGTGGCGGAAGCCGGTTCCGTTGGCATGCTGATTGATTTCAGCGAGCAGGCGGGGAAGCTCGGGCTGCTCGGGCATGTGATCAAAGCCATTGTTAATCAGAAAAACGGATTCTTTCTGGAGGTTTTTGAGTTTTTCAACGGCTTCATGAAGTCGTTTGGAGGCCAGCTCGCGATCCGGTGTGAGTCCGTCAAACCGTCCGTACTGGTCGGGATAACCCAGGGCCGCTCCGTTAAAGTAGCCGTCTGCCAGGTAGGTGGTGAGCACCTGGCTTCCGTCCGGACTGCGCCAGTTGAAGATGCTTCCTGCCTTTTGTTTGCTTTCTGCATCCAGTCCCCGCATAAAGATGAAGGAATCGATGCCGAATTTATGGAGCACCTGAGGCAGCTGTGCGAAGTGCCCGAAGGGATCGGGTACGTAGCCTTCCTGCATGCTGGCACCGTAGTTTCGGGCGGTTTGAAGGCCGATTTGCAGGTTGCGGATGACGGATTCGCCGCTGACCAGGAAGAGGTCGGGCAGAATGTACCAGGGTCCGACCACCATTTTGCCGGAGGAAATCAGCTGTTTGAGGATATTCTGGTTGTAGGGCTTGATTTCCAGGTAATCATCCAGCAGAATGGTCTGTCCGTCGAGCGTGAAGGAGTGATAGTCTGGATTTTGCTGGAGCAGGGGGATCAGGCGGTCGATCATGCGCACCATGCGGTGGCGGAATTGCTGGAAGGTCAGATACCAGGCCCTGTCCCAGTGGGTGTGGGAAACGACGATTGCGACTTTTTTCTGCTGTTTGGTTTCAGACATGCCCGGAATGCTGACAGATTACGATGTGGTAAATGGGAAGGTAAGCAAATTTACAATGTGCATAATAGGCATAAATAAAATAAATGCACGCATATTATGCTCGTCAGGAGGTGTACAGCTTACCATGAAGTTCAATTCTAAATAAATGTCGCTTAAGAAGCAAGAAGAAACTAAAAGCGCTTTTTTGATTTTTTGAAAACTTTTTTTTGACTTAGTCGCTGCGGAGATATACTTTAGCTGTCAAGTCATAATAATCACAACTATTATGTACATTATGTCCATTTTTGGCATCGGAAGGTGCTGATGGGCAAGAATTCTTCAACCCAAAATAATAGGTGTATATGAAACAATATGTACTATCAGCCCTGCTTGGTGTGTTGTTTTTTGGAAGCGCTGCCACGGCATGGGCCCAGAATGGTGCTTCGGCACACAATCTAGTAGACATTGCCTACAATGGGCAGCAGGTAACCGTTGATGGCGACCTGAGCGACTGGGACGATGCGCATTTCATCTTCATGAGTCAGGACAGTCCGTTCTTCCTGCAGGTCACCAACAACGGCCCGGTTCAGGGTGTGCCTGATAATCCGGCCGATTTCAGTGCCTATGTTGCCCTGAAAATGACCGATGATGCCATCTATCTGGGAGCCCGGGTGCGCGATGAAGGCGTTCCGCTGTATGGTGAGCCCGCTACTCCGAATCTGGCATTCGACTTCGACCATATCAGTCTGTATCTGGGTCTGTTTGACATCGGTGAGCTGCCCTCCAGTCCGCACATCGAAGGAAGCAGTCCTGACGCAACCCCCTTCAACTTTATTGATCCGGTGACCGAAGAAACCTTCGAAGCCAACCGGCACTATCGCATCGCTCCCGGCACCGATGACACCGAGTCGACCCTCGGACCGGACTACCAGCTGCTGCTCCGCGCCGTCGAGCATGATCCAGCCAGCTTCGTATCGCGCGATCATACCTACGCCGGTGCCTACGTAGATACCACACTGGGCGGAACCGTTGCCTCCGTTGTACTCTGGGAAGACGAACTCGGCTACGATGTGGAGTGGCGAATCCCCTTCACCTCCCTGGCCGGCAATATTGCCAAGGGCAGCGGACCCTTCGCCAATTTCGAGTGGCCCTTGTTCCAGCCCGAGCATGGTATGATTATCCCCTTTGATGTGGATGTTACCGACCGCGACCAGGCTGAAGGACTCAACACCTACCTGCGGGCCGGACAGTATCCGGCGCTGTGGCGAGATGCGCATAACTTTGGCATGCGTGGTCGCATTGTAGATCTGGAAGCCAATCCCTGGGATCGTCCTGACAATAAAATCTACATCGACTACAAAGCCGAGCAGAATGTAACCATCGACGGGAACATGGACGACTGGTCGGATGCCATGTTCTACGGCAACAGCCAGGACCACCCGCACTTCCTGCAGGTAACCAATGACGGTCCGGTACAGGGTGTGCCCACCGACCCGAACGATTTCAGCTTTTACATGGCCACCAAAATGGATGACGACAACATCTACTTCGGTCTGGTGGTGCGCGATGCCGGTACGCCCATGATTGAAACCCCGGCTACCCCGAATCTGGCCTTCAACTACGATCACCTCAGCGTGTATCTGGGCCTGTTCGATATCGGTAACCGAGCTGGGAGTCCGCATATTGAGGGAACCAGCCCGGATGCAACCAACTTCCAGTTTATCAATCCGGTAACCGAAGAAACCTTCGATGCCAACCGTCACTACCGTATTGCTCCGGGCACGGACAACACCGAAAGCACCCTCGGTCCGGACTACCAGCTGCTGCTTCGCGCCCTGGATTTCAATGCCATACCGTTTGACAGCGAGGAGTTTACCTATGCCGGCGCCTATGTAGACACGACTCTCATCGGCACGGTTGCCGCTACCGACTTCTTCGAAGACGAGCAGGGCTACTTCCTGGAGTGGAAAATCCCGTTTGCCACCCTGGCAGGTCAGATTGCCAAAGGCAGCGGACCGTTCTCGGACTTCACCTGGCCGCTGTTTGCGCCGCAGCCGGGTCAGATCATTGTCATGGACGCCGATGTCACCGATCTTGACGAGGGCGACCGTGGTGTGAACCGCTACCTGCGCCTGGGTCGGTATCCCTCGCTGTGGCGTGATTCCCACAACTTTGGCATGCGTGGTCATGTCATTGAGGCCGGTCTGCCCTCCGCGGTCAGCATTGATTTTGCCGAAGGTATTGACAGTGAGCAGCCAACGCGAATTGAACTGGCGCAGAACTTCCCGAATCCGTTCAACCCCACCACCTCCATCCGCTTTGCCCTGCCGGAGTCGCAGCAGGTTCGCCTGAGTGTGTACAACATGCTGGGACAGGAGGTAGCGGTGCTGGTTAACGGAATGCAGCCGGCAGGAATCTCAACGGCTACCTTTGACGCTTCAGGTCTGTCCAGCGGTGTGTATATCTACCGACTGACAACCGGCGCTGAATCGGTCAGCCGAACCATGCTTCTCATCAAGTAATCATTTTCATAGCGATTCTCTCTCAAACCAAATTCCGGTACGGGGCTGACTGCCTCGTGCCGGACTATTTTTTTCTGATCCAACCAACGAATAACAGTTGCGGATACTATGACTACTAAGCGATTGATGTTGCTGATGGCAACACTATGGGTAACAGCGGGTGCGGCATGGGCGCAGTCCGGCAAAATTGAAGGGCGCGTTGTTGACCAGGAGGGTGAACCCTTGATTGGGGTCAATGTCATTGTTGAGGGTACCACACGCGGGGCATCGACCGACCTTGACGGTAACTACTTTATCCTGAATGTCAGGCCCGGCACCTACAATCTGGTCGCGTCCTATCTGGGTTTTGACACGGTTACCATCACCGATGTCGAGGTTTCTACCGACCGCACCACCACCATCAATTTTGAACTTTTTGAGTCGGGACTCATGCTGGGCGAGGTCGTTGTTTCTGCCCAGGCCAATATGATCACCCGCGACCGTACCTCGGCCTCGGCCAAGGTCAGCGGTGACGATCTGACCATCCTGCCGGTCGATAATTTTCAGCAGGCTGTCAGTCTGCAGGCCGGTGTCACCCGCGGACAGGGCGGAACGCTGCACATCCGCGGCGGTCGTTCCAGCGAGGTCAAATACTATGTGGATGGCATTGCCGTATCCAACCCCTTCAACTTCGGGCTTTCCGTACCGGTGGAGAATACGGCTGTGCAGGAAGTTGAAGTCATCAGCGGCAGTTTCAACGCCGAATTCGGTCAGGCCAACTCCGGCATTATCAATATCGTTACCCGGGAGGGAGGCGATGCGTACCGCGGTACGTTTATCAGCAGTCTCGGCGGGTATTTTTCCAACCGGGATGATATATATTTCGAAATTGATGAGGCCAATCCGGTCGGTATTCGCTCATTTGAGGGTTCTTTTTCAGGTCCGACACCTTTCAAACCGATTAAATTTTTCATCAACGCCCGATATTCGGAAGATGAAGGGCACTTGTTTGGTCGAAGGATATTCTCTCCGGCCGACAGCTCCAACTTCAGCAGTGCCAATGCCGATTCCTGGAACATCGTGTCTACCGGAGATTCATCGATTGTATCTATGAACGATCGCGTAGGGCTTACCACCCTCGGAAAGCTCACCTGGGATATGACCCGGGATATCAAGCTATCCTACTCCTTCACGCGGGGGTATACGCGGGCCAGTTTCTACAACCACATGTACCGGCTGAATCCGGATTTCATGCCGACCCAGCGCAGTGAGAATTTCAATCATCTGGTGACCTGGAATCATGTGCTTTCCAACCGACTGTTCTACAACGTGCGGGTTACAGCCAACATGACCAACTTTACCCAGTATGTGTACGAAGATTCGACAGACCCCCGCTACCGGTACATCTTTGGTCGGGGTAATCAGCCTTCCTTCATGTTCAGCACCGGGGGCGTTGACAACTACTATCTGGACCGGAACAGTGCCACCTACGCGCTGCGGTTTGACATTACCCGGCAGACCGGTCGCCATCACCTGATCAAGGCCGGCTTCGAATACCGGTATAACGAGCTGAATTACGAGGATTTCCGAATACAGGTCAATCCGTTCACGTTTGGCGATTTTACGCCACGGATTCAGTTCAATGACGCGCGACTGTACCGGCAGTATTCGCGTACACCGCTGGAAATTTCGGCCTACATCCAGGACAAGATTGAGATTGAAGACCTTATCATCAACGTAGGACTTCGTTTCGACTACTTCGATCCGCAGTCGCGGGTTCCAACTGATTTACGCGATCCGGACAATTCCCTGACCAACCGTCCGGAGGAGGAAGCCTTCCGGGATGCCGATGTAAAATGGCAGTTTAGTCCCCGCCTGGGTTTTGCCTTTCCGATTACGGCCAGCGGGGTCATTTATGCCTCTTACGGACAGTTTTTTCAGATTCCCGAATTTCAGCGTCTGTATGAAAACCCTCGTTTTGCCGTTCGTGGAGGTACCTTTAATACCGTACTCGGCAATGCCGACCTGGAAGCGCAGCGATCGGTCCTCTACGAAATCGGTCTGCAGCAGCAGCTCAATCCGTTTCTGGCCCTTGATCTGACCGTCTACCACCGCGACATCCGTAATCTTCTGGGCACCCAGCTGTTCGAGGCCTACTCCGGCGGCGACTCCTATGGCGTGTACCAGAACGTCGACTTCGGTTCGGTTCGCGGTGTGACCGCGGCCTTCTCGCTGTTTGAACCCTCCAGCGGCCTGTCGGCATCGTTGAATTACACGTATCAGTCGGTCCGGGGCAACGGCTCCGATCCCCAGCAGGCCTTCTTTGATGCCCAGAACAATACCGAAGCCACGGCGGTGCTCATTCCCCTGGCGTGGGATTTACGGCACAACCTGGCCGGCACCATCGCCATGCGGCTTCAGGACTGGAATGTGGGCGTGACCGGCGAGTACCGTACCGGCTATCCCTTCACGCCGCGGGACATTGTAGGCTCGGTGGTCACCGAGCAGCGCAACGAAGCACGGTATAATCCCGAGGTCTACTTTGACCTGCGCGCATCCCGCGTGATCCGCATTGGCGGGGTGACCGGACAGTTCTTCCTCATCGGAGAAAACCTGCTGGATTTCTACCGCACCGACCGCTACCCGAACCTTCGTCGGGATGAAATCGAGGCCAGCAGAGCCAGCGGGATTGAACGGGTCAATACCCGTGAAGATTTTGTCAGAAATCCCCTGGTTCAGCCCACTCCGCGCATTATTCGTGCCGGTGTACAGTTTGATTTTTAAGGATTTAGCCCATTATGAATAGCCATCGCACTATGAAACGCACAGGTATTAAACGGCTGCTGACCGGTATAGCGGGCACGGTTTTCCTGCTGGCTGCTGCCGGTGAGATTGATGCTCAGGATAACTCCGGGGTTTATGTTGACCCCAATCGCAGTGAGCGGCAATTCCGGACCAACCTGAATGTAGCCGGTAACGATGTAGAATCGATTATCACCAACTTTGGAACCATCGGTCGGGGTAACGAAAGTATTAATCAGGCCGGGGTGTGGCCCCGGGGCACGGGCCACGGCCACCTGCACGAAATGACCGGATTTGTGGGCGGGGAAGTGAACCTGAACCGTGGCGGGGTTACCGGTCCGAAACAGGTTGTCATATCCGACGGATACCGCGACGGCGGGGAGACCATTGACCCGGAGACGGGTATTGAATGGAAATTTCAGCCGCTGCCCGGGTATTTGAATCTGCAGGCAACCGATGTGGAGATTGCCAACTCGGCCAACCCGAACAGCTGGCCGGATAGCTGGCCCGGTCGTGATGCCAGCTGGGACGGCGCCTGGAACGGGTTTTTCGGACTGAACCAGTTCAATGCCGATCAGGAGGTCTTCTACGTGATGGATGACGCCTGGAACCGGGAGTATCAGTTTTATCCGGACAGCCGTGATTCTACCGAGCGCGGACTGGGTGTACAGGTTAATGTTCGACTCTTTCAGTGGAGTCAGGCCCTTGCCAAAGACATCCTGTTCATGCAGTACGAGGTGACCAACACGGGTACCACCAGCTACACCTACAATATGAACGATAACCCCATTTTTTTCGGTGGGTATACCGATGTGAACCCATCCGGATCCGGGGCCTCGGATGATGCCGCCGCCTTCGACCGCAGCCAGAACATTGTATACGGCTGGTCGGCTACGGGTGTAGGGCTTTGGAGTCAGTTTCGTGAAATTCCCCCGGGATATATCGGCTGGAAATTCCTGGAAAGTCCGGGAATTGCCGATGATGGCATTGACAACGACAGCGACGGACTGGTGGATGAACGGCGCAACAACCCCGCCGGGGAGTTTGTTTTCGGTCCCTGCGGCGTATACAGTGAGCCGAAGGAACGCTGGGAAGGCGATGAAAACTGTAACTGGAATCCGCTCACCGACGATGTGGGCACCGATGGCATCGGTCCGCTGGATCCGAATTATCCGGGTCCTGACAGCGACGGAACCGAAGGCAACGGCCGGCCCGACCAGGGCGAACCCAATTTCGGTCGCCTCGATAAAGATGAATCCGATCAGATTGGTCTGACCTCCTTCTTTGCACCCCTTTTCGGCACGGTAAACATCAACAACGAAGAGCAAATGTGGCCACGCATGCAGCCCGGCTTCTTTGATGTGCCGCAGCAGGCGGTCAACCAGTATTGGATCTTCGCCTCCGGTCCGTTCACGCTGCGACCAGACCAGACCGAGCGGTTTTCTACCTCCTTCGTTTTCGGCGCCAACGAGCGCGAGATGTTCCGTAACGCGCAGGTGGCGCAGCGTATTTATGACGCCGATTATCGGTTCGCCCGTCCGCCGCTGCCCCCCAAAGTCACCGCCATTCCGGGTGATGGGCGGGTCGTGCTGCAATGGGATGAAACCGCTGAGTTTTCCTTCGATCCCATCTACGGATTTGATTTTGAGGGCTACCGGATTATCAAATCAACCGATCCCAGTTTCCGGGATGCGGAAGATATTACCGACGCGCTGGGTACCCCCCGTTACAAAGTGGGTATCGCGCAGTACGATCTGGTAAACGGACTCACCGGTCCGCACCCGCTGCAGCTGGGTGAGGAAGTCGATCAGCCTACCGGCGTACACTACTACATGGGCGATGACACGGGGCTGCGCCATTATTTCATCGATGAGGATGTGATCAACGGTCGGACGTACTACTACGCGGTGGTCTCCTACGATCAGGGGTACGATCTGGACTTCTTTGACCGCGGTATTTCCGAGCTGGATAACCTGTTCCGGATTTCCCCGTCGGAGTCGCCGGCCAGCATTACGGTAACCAATGGAGTCATTACCTCCTTCGGTCCGAACACCGTTGCGGCCCGGCCCAACGCCCAGCCCAGTGACCTGGTGGAGGGCAGCCTCGACACCGACAGTCAGAGCCGGACTGAGCGAACGGCCGGCGTGGCAACCGGTACCATCCGGGCTATTGCCGTGTCGCCGCAGCTTTTTGAAGACGCGGCCTTTTCCGTCACCTTCGAAGAGGCCCGGAAGCCGGGCAAGTCGGCTGTTGAAGTCACCACCAGCACCTTTACCGTGACCGATGATCTGGGTAACCGGATTGTGGATGCCGAGCCGGTACCGCTCAGGCTCAACGGAGATCCGCAGCGCACCTGGACCCATGAGCTGCTCGACCGTGGATTTATCCTGCAGTTTGAAAATCAGGAGCCTTCGCTGGCCAACACCCAGCAGAATGCATCCTGGAGTCAGGACAGCCAGTCGAACCTGCGCACGACCATTGCACGGGTACCCACCTTTACCTATCCGGACGGTCCCGAGTGGCCGCTTTCCGTGGTCGTTGAGTTCTTTGATCCGGAAGGAGAGCCGGTGGATTCGCATTTCACCTCAACTACCGGTCGGATTACCAGACCGGTGTTTTTCAAAGTCTATGAGTACGAAACCGGTCGGCCGCTGGATTTCATATTGAACGAGCCCACGGCAACCCGAAACAACGGCGTCATCGACCTGGAAGAAAACATCCAGATTGTCTTCAAGGATGATCCAGCTGATTCGCGCTACATTCCATCCTGGCAGATCAGTTTTGACCGGCCGCGTAATGCTGACGGCGATGACCTGCCGGAAGATCAGATTGTATTGCCGCAGCCGGGCGATGTGTTTGTGATGCGCTCGCAGATTCCCTTTGGAGCCCGTGACACCTACCGGTTCCGTTCCACAGCCCGGGTGGCCGATCCCAACGCGGATGAATCGGTTCTGGACCGCATCACCGTTGTGCCCAACCCCTACGTTGCGGCCACCATAACGGAAGGTCGACCGTTTCTGCAGGGCCGGGGTGAGCGGCGCATTGAATTCCGGAACCTGCCCTCACAGAGCACCATCCGCATCTACACGGTCAATGGTAATTTCGTCAGGGAATTGCCGGAAAGTTCGGGGTACGCGGTCTGGGATTTACGCACCAAAGACAATCTGGAAGCCGCTTTCGGACTGTATTTCTACCATGTGAAAGCAGAAGGTATTGGTGAGAAAGTGGGCAAATTTGCGATAATAAACTGATGAAGGCTATGAAAAAACTGATATTGATTGCTGTTGCGGCATTGGTTACCGGTTCTCCTGCTGCCCTTCAGGCCCAGAGCAAGGTGGGTACCACGGCCGGGGCGTTTCTGGAGATCGGCGTGGGCGCCCGGGGTGTAGCCATGGGCGAGACCATTGTGGCGGCCACCGATGACGTGATGTCGTTGTACTGGAATCCGGCCGGTATCACCGGAATCAGCAGCGGGCAGGCTTCCTTTAACTACACGGAGTGGATTGCCGGCACGCGGCTGAATTATGCGGCCATCGCATTCAATGTGCCGCAAGTGGCCCACATCGGTGCCCAGATATACATTTTTGACTCCGGTGAGATGGAGGTTACCGATATCATTTTCCCGGACGGAACCGGGGAGAATTTCAAGGTGCAGGATATCATGATTGGTCTGACGGCGGCCCGGCAGCTCACGGCCAACTTCTCGATTGGCGGGTCGGTCAAGTACATCAATTCCACCATCTGGCGGATGTCTTCGTCTACCATAGGGCTGGATCTGGGGATGCAGTACAGCACCCCCCTGGAAAACCTGCGCATCGGATTCAATATTTCCAATTTCGGCGGGGAGATGATGCTCAATGGTGATAATACGCTCAAACGCATCGACCTCGACCCGAATTCTTCCGGTAACAACGATGGTCTTTTAGCTAATTTAGCCTTACGTTCATGGGATATTCCCTTAACCTTCCGACTGGGAGCCGGTTACACGGTTTTTGATAACGAGTGGCACCGTTTGCTGCTGGTTGCTGATGCGCTGTATCCCAACAGTAACGATCCCTATGTAAATGCCGGGGCTGAGTACGGATTCAACAACCTGCTCTTCCTTCGGGGCGGTGTATCCCAGCTTTTTCTGGATGATGCAGAAGGGATGCTGCGACTGGGGTTTGGACTGAACGTGATGAACCGTATCCGGGCCGACTACGCATGGAGTGACCGCGGACTGCTCGGCAGCACCAGTATGGTTGGGGTAACCGTCGCTTTTTAGTACATACCCATGATTTTAGAAGATACATCTGAAAAACTCTACAACCAGGTAGCTGACGACCTTCGCAGCCGGATACAGTCCGGCGGGTTTGGTCCTGAAGGCCGGCTTCCGAATTTCAAGGAGCTCGCTGTTGCCTATAACGTGAGCATGTCTACTATCAAGAAGTCAATGCAGATTCTCAGCGAGCAGAATCTCATTGTGGCCCGGGCCGGCAGGGGTACCTACGTCAACACCCCGGACCGGTCTGCCGGTATAGCCTCGCAAAATCGCCGTAAAGTAGACCAGGATACCATCGGATTGCTGGTGCGGGATATTGATGGTCCGTACTTCTCGGGCATTCACAAAGGTCTGAGTGACACTGCACGTACCCTGCAAAAACGGCTGATGGTAACGGTCTCGGTGGATGACCACCACCAGGAAGAAATGATGTATCAGCTGCTGCAGGACCAGGTAGAAGGGGTGATGGTCACTACCATGCGAAAGTCGCTGCACGGGGTCAGTGTTTTTGAAAAAATGCTGGCACAGCATCTGCCTTTCGTCATTCTGCAGGATGTATATGATACCCCCACGTTTTGTTTTGACGCCGATAATTACAAGGGCGGACGGCTTGCAGCGGAACGTCTGTTGAGCAGGGGGATCACCAAATTTGCCGCTATAGTCGGTGAAATAGGCTTCCGCGTGGACGATATGCGGTTGCAGGGGTTTACAGACGGCTTGCGTGACGGGGGCGTCAATGTAGATGAGGATTGTTTTGTCCTGCGCTGTTCGCTTGGTTCAGAAGCAACAGCCTTTGATGAAGGATACAAGCTGGGTATGAGCCTGGACCTGAAAGGAATAGGTTTCGAGGGTATCTTTCTGTTCAATGACCTCATCGCCATGGGCTTTCAGAAGGCGCTGCTGGAGCGGGGATTCTCCATTCCGGATGATATTGCCGTTATCGGGTTCGACAACATCGACCGGTGTTCCGAAGCCCGGGTACCCCTGACAACCATATCGGTCCCCCGGCGGGAGATTGGTCAGGCCGCTTTTAAAAAGCTGGTTCAGATCATCAATAAAGAAGTAAAAATCCAACCAGAACGCATCTTGCTGGAGCCGGAACTTATTGTCAGAAGCTCGGCCTGATGCAACACGGAGTCACTAATCTATGAATCGATATCTGCTGCTGCCGATGCTCCTGCTGCTGGCAGCCTGTACCGCCAACCCGGAACCTGAGGTTGATCCGCGACCCGCTGAAATGCGTGGCGTGTGGATTACCAACGTTGACAGTGAGGTCTTGTTCACTCCGGGTGGGATAGAACAGGCCATGGATTATCTGGCCGATCGCGGATTCAACCTGATCTTTCCGGTGGTCTGGAACAAGGGTTACACCCTGTACCCCAGCCAGGTCATGGCCGATTATTTTGGCGAGGAGTACCGTATCGATCCGCTTTTTGCCGAACAGCAGCGAGATCCGCTGGCTGAACTGATTATTCACGCCCATCGCCGTGGTATGGAAGTCATGCCCTGGTTTGAGTTCGGTTTTGCCTCATCGTTTGAAGCCGACGGCGGACATCTGATTGCCATGCGACCCGAATGGGCCGCGCGCGACAGCACCGGAGCGTTGCTGAAGAAGAACGGCTTTGAATGGATGAACGCCATCCACCCGGAAGTGCAGGATTTCATGCTGGCGCTGGTCCGCGAAGTGGCAGAGAACTACGATGTGGATGGTATTCAGGGCGACGACCGCCTGCCGGCCATGCCCAGCGAAGGCGGATACAGCGATTTTACCCGTACACTGTACGAGCAGGAAACGGGCAGAACCGTGCCGGATTCGTCCCGTGAACCGCATTTTCTGCAGTGGAAGTCGGACAAGCTCAGCGATTTTGGCGGCCGGCTGTATGAAATGGTTAAATCAGTGAATCCGGATCTCATCGTATCGTTATCGCCGAGTGTGTACGACTGGTCGAAGCGTGAATACCTGCAGGACTCGCCCGAATGGATTCGTCGCGGACAGGTTGACATCCTGCACCCCCAGGCGTATCGCTATGAAATCGAGCGATATCTGACCACGGTAGACGATGTGGCGCGCTACTCCGGTTATATGGCCATGGACGATGGAAGCATGTATGTAGACCGCACCGGCGTGTATGTATCGCCCGGTGTGCTGATTAAATCGGGTCCCCGCTATAACGGACCGGAATATGTGATGGAGGCCATGGCTTACCATCGCGAGCTGGGACTTGACGGGGAGATTTTCTTCTTTTACGAGGGGTTACACCATGCCAATGCCTTTCTGGCCGATTCCCTGCACAAGTATTTCTACAGCGAACCGGCGGTTCAGCCGTACCGGGCAAATCCTGACTGGCGATTTCCCGGATTGTCCGCAACCTCAGGCGGCGAGGGTATCACCATCCCGGAATCGGGTACATACCGCGTTTTCATGCAATTACCTGAAAATGAGGATGGCTATAACGACGTGCAGATTCGTCTGCGGGTTGATGGTACCGAGAAAATACTCAGCCATACGGTCCTTCACACTACACCCGGCTGGACGGTAATCGGAGAATCCGACTTTACAGCCGGCTCGAGGGTCGGCCTTGCCGATGCAGGCAGCTTGCCGGCCGATCAAATCATGCTGCTGATCCGACGAAATTAATCGCAGCCCGGCTTTTTTATCACCCTTCATCTATCATCTACGTGACTTTACTGACCTACAAACTACGAAATGGCAACCTGCAGGCAATGGCGGTAAGCATGGCGCTTATAGTCTCCTTGCTCGTGCACGTCGCCCCGTTGACCGCCCAGCAGACCGAATACGCCGAGGAAATCCGCGGCGTGTGGGTAACCAATGTGGCATCGCCCATGCTCTACAACAAAGACTCCATCGCCGATGCCATGGATTATCTGGCGGCCAACGGGATCAATGTGATCTTTCCGGTAGTCTGGAACAAAGCCGAAACACAGTACCGCAGCGAGCTCATGCTGGACCGCTTTGGCGTTGAAATTGAGGGGGTATTCGCCAGTCAGGGTCGGGATCCCCTCGCCGAGCTCATTGTGGAGGCACACCGCAATGGTATGGAGGTCATCCCCTGGTTTGAATATGGTTTTGCCGCCACCTTCGGCGACCAGACCGGCGGTCGGCTCATCCAGGCCAATCCGCAATGGGCAGCCCGTAATTCCAGCGGGCAGTTCTTTTCCAAAAACGGCTTTTACTGGATGAACGGATTGCACCCGGAGGTGCAGGAACTGCTGATGAGCCTCATCCACGAAGTCATCGACAACTATGACATCGATGGAATTCAGGGCGACGACCGTCTGCCGGCCATGCCATCGGAGGCGGGGTACGATGCCTTTACCGTGGAGCTATACAAAAGTGAGCACGATGGTGCCAGTCCGCCGGATGGTTATCTGAACAACGACTGGCTGCTGTGGCGGGCGGATAAACTCACCAATTTCCTGGGTCGGTTGTACCGCAGCGTCAAGGAAAAGGATGAGAACCTCATTGTCTCGATGTCGCCCAGCCATTACAACTTCTCCCTGCGCGAGTACCTGCAGGATACGCCCCGGTGGCTGGATTCCAGCTATGTGGATATGGTGCATCCGCAGCTGTATCCGGCCCAGCGTACGGCCGAGCAGTACCTGCAGCGGCTTAAGGAGACGGTAGGTCCCGAGCCCGGATCAACGGGCGGGTACATCCGACCGGAACATCGTCATAAACTGGCGCCCGGAATGCTGATTCGCGCCGGTAACGAGGTGGTTTCCCCGGCAACGGTCCGGCAGATGGTGGCCTTTAACCGGGACTATGGCATCAACGGTGAGGTGTATTTCTTTTACGAGGGGATGGGTGCTGCCAACGATTTCCTGGCCGATACACTCGGTGCAACGTTCTACAGCCAGCCCGCTATTTTGCCGTTCCGGCAAGGCCAGCTTCGCCGTCCGCCGGCAACCATCGTCAATGAAACCGATGCGGGGGTCTCGCGAACGGGCAGCTGGCAGGCTGTGATTCCCTCGCCCGCCCCGCCGGGCTACGAAGGGCGCTCGCTGCGGGGACAGGCCGGCAGCGGTGCCACCATCACCTACACCATGGATGTGCCCTACGACGCCTGGTACCGGGTTTATGCCTACACCCCCTGGGATGCCAATACCAATCCGAATACCGCCACACGGGTGGCGCCGTACACGGTGTACCATAACGCAGGACAAGACTCGGTGGTGACTACCATCGACCAGACCGCCTTCCGTAACCGCGGGTGGATATCCATCGCCAATGTGTATCTGTCGGCCGGATCACAGCAGGTTGTTCAGATCAAGACCAATGACATTACCGACAGTCGACCGGTTTTTGCCGATGCCGTCATGCTGATTCTGGACCGCAGTAAGTCGCCCGATGTGGAGATTCCGGTGGCCACCAGCCTCACCCCGGACGAGCTGGCCTTGGAGCGACCGCGTGCCGTGGCCCTGCATCCGGCCTTTCCGAACCCGTTCAACCCCACTACGCATA
The DNA here is from genome assembly GCA_001314545.1 of Bacteroidetes bacterium HLUCCA01. Classification (GTDB taxonomy): domain Bacteria; phylum Bacteroidota; class Rhodothermia; order Balneolales; family HLUCCA01; genus HLUCCA01. The sequence goes on along the minus strand of LIHN01000001.1, from coordinate 730,569 downwards.
TCCGGTTTCAGCTGGAGGAGTCGGCCCGGGTGCAGCTGACGGTCTATGATATGCTGGGCCGGCAGGTGGCTACGCTGGTTGACGGTGTCCGAGGTGCGGGTATGCACCAGGTGCTTTTTGACGGATCCGGTCTGGCCAGCGGCATGTATGTGTACCGCATGCAGACCGGCGGACAGGTATTCACGCAGAAAATGATGTTGATAAAGTAGACCGTCACGGATTCCGGCGGAACCGGGCCGTGCAGGTCGGATGGGAATAGATTCAGGTACACTCCGGTGATGGGATGTGCCGTACCGAAAACAAGTACATGAGGTCGAAACGTGATTTTAATTGATTACATCATCATCATAGGCTATTTGCTGATTCTCATAGGGATTGGCATTTACCTGCAGCACCGGGCGTCGCGCAGTACGGACAGCTTCTTCCTGGGCGATCGCGGCCTGCCGTGGTGGGCGCTGGGAGCCTCGGGCATGGCGTCCAATCTGGACGTGTCCGGCACCATGATTATCGCCGCACTGGTCTACGCCATGGGGGTACAGGGATTTTTCATTGAAATCCGCGGTGGCGTAGTACTCATCCTGGCTTTCTTCATGATTTTCATGGGCAAATGGAATCGCCGGGCGGAGGTGATGACCATCGCCGAATGGATGGAGTTTCGTTTTGGCAAAAACCGGCAGGGCGAGGCCGCGCGGATTCTGGCTGCCGTTGCCCAGCTCATCTTCGCCATCTGGGCGATATCCTATTTTATACAGGGCGCCGGAATCTTCCTGAGTCAGCTGCTGGACATCTCCCCGGATGCGGCCGCCATCCTGATGATTACCCTGTGTGCCTTCTATGCCGCACTGAGCGGACTATACGGCGTTGTATACACCGAGGTGTTTCAGGGAGCGCTGATTATGGTGGTCATCGTGTATGTGGTTTACACGGTCATGGCCACGATTACCCTGCCCGAAACCTTCGTGGTTTCGGTGCCCATGGGCGATGGTACTTTCCGGCAGATTACGCACCAGTTGTCCGACTGGGCCAGTTTTGTACCGAAATGGGAGATGAATATGCCCGGCGAGTACAGCCAGTACAACCTCATTGGTATGGCTACCATGTTTTACCTGCTTAGGTCGACCATCGATGGGATGTGTGGCAGCGGCGGGTATATGATACAGCGATTTATGGCCGCCAAAAACGAGCGGGAAGTAGGTTTGCTCAGCGTGTTCTGGATTTTCCTGCTGTCGTTCCGATGGCCGTTCATCATGAGTATTGCCATTCTGGCCATATCGCTGAGTGCGGCCGGAGAAGTCATTGAAAATCCCGAGGTGGTACTGCCCACCGTGCTTATGGAGCTGTTTCCGGCCGGCGTGAAGGGTCTGCTCGTGGCCGGACTGCTGGCCGCGGCCATGTCTACCTATGTTGCTATCGTAAACTCCGGCGCCGCGTACTGGGTGAACGACCTGTATCAGCGTTTTCTTCGTCCCGACGCCGACCGCAAGGCGCTCATCCTGCAGAGTCGTATCGCTTCGGTTGCCATCGTCCTGTTCGGACTGATGTCTACCTACATGTTCTCCAGTCTGAACGATGTGTGGGGCTTCCTGACCATGGGCTTTGGTGTGGGGCTGATCGTGCCGCAGTTTATCCGCTGGTACTGGTGGCGATTTAACGGGTACGGCTACGCCGGAGGCACCTTCGTGGGGATGATCACCGCTATTTTTGTGCGCTTTTCCGGGCTGGTTCACCTTACCGAAATCCAGATGTTTTTTGTTACGGCCCTGGTCACCTTCATCGGCAGTATTGTGATTGCCCTGATGACCGCCCCGACCGACGAAGATACCCTGCGCGAGTTCTACAAAAAGACGCGGCCGTTCGGGTTCTGGGGCCGGGTGCGTGACCACCTCACCGACATCGACATGGAAGCGGTACACAGGGAAAATCGCCGGGATATATGGTCGACCGTCATCGCCGTGCCCTGGATGCTGTTCATGGGAATTACTCCCATGTTGTTTGTCACCAAGCAATGGGAGTATTTCGGGTATGCTTCGGCGCTGCTCGTTGTGCTGAGCGTGTTTTTATACTTTAACTGGTACCGTCACCTCAGTAAAGAGGGGATGGAGTAATAACCTGAATCTATGGTGGACTTGTCTATGAAAGCTCTGATTTTGTTCCTGACCGTTACGATGGCTGCTGCCGGCAGTCTGGTGGCTCAATCCCTGCAACTGCGCCATCACGGCGACCTCGATCGGGTATGGTCGCTTCCCGTGACCCCAGACGGCTCGACCGGAATCGAGGGGTATCCCGGCAGCGGCGTGCCGTTCATCAATCAGATGGCTGCCCGGTTTACATCCACCGGAGGCACCTTCGAAGCCGTCAACCTCTACATCGACGGCATCACGGCCGGAACCCGCGAAGAGGAGATCGGCTACGCCGGTGAGCAGGCCAGTTTTGCCTGGCCGCTTCCCTTCAACCATGTACCACAAACCTTTCTGAAACACGCCACCCGTTTTACCGCTCCGGAAGACGCCCGACTCCGGGATATATCCATTTTCGCCGGATCCGGCAGTACCTCCTCCGATGGATTCAACGATTCGCTGCGGGTGTCGTTTTACGGTTCGTTTCAGCCGGAAAGTCAGACCGTGAAATACGGCAATGAAAATCCGGAGAACAATCCCAACTGGGAGTTCAACTTTCCGGTGGGTACGGCGCGGGATGCGTACGGAACGCGATTCACCCTTCCGGCCGGTGTGCTGCTGAGCGGCACGGAGTTCTGGGTTCAGAACATGAATCATAACACCTTCCTGCCCGAGGGCGACCCGGTTCCCAATGATACCCTGTGGGTGCGGGTCTGGAATATAACCGAGGGAGTCCCGGATACCACCGATGGCGACATCGGGTCGGTGAAAGTTGCCCTCACCGACATAACGGTCAAGGAGTGGAATGCGGTCTCTCTGCAGTCGCTGAATATCATCACGGAAACCGAAACGGATCTGGCCATCACCTTTGAGCTGATTGCCGTGGACCTGCAGGACCACATGGCCTTCTCTACCGGCGCCGCCACCACCCCGGTCATCGGCCGGTCGCTGCTGCGGGAAAACGGTAGCTGGAACACCATCGCGACCTCAGATGCCTACGGCGACGGCGCGGCGGCCAATGTGGAGCTGTGGATTCGCGCCCAGTACGTTCCCACCGCTCAGATAGTAGATGAGCCCGGCACACCGGATACCTCCGCTCCACTGGGCGAACCCATAACCGTAGTGTTGAGCGACCTGCAATTGAATGCCTGGAACACGCTCTCCCTGCCCGACCGCGGACTGGACGTGCGGGCAGGGCAGGACGTCTGGGTGGTCACCGAACTCCTCGCCGAGGGCTCACCGGACGCCCTGAGCCTGATCTCCGACAGCGCCGAACCCACGCCCCGCTCGCGTTCTGCGGTGTATGTGTCTGACAGCCAGGGCGGTGAGCGATGGCTGTTTATGCAGAATTCGCAGTTCAACAACGAATACATCCTGCGCAAACGGGCTACCTTTGTAGTTGAAGACAATACCCAGATTACCGACAACCTCTTTGTGGTGCTTTACGATGACGATGATGGTCTGCCCGGAACGTTCCTGGATCTGGTCGAGCTACCCCTTACAAGTGTAGTGCAGGGCGAATTCAACCGAATTGACGTGAGCGCCTGGGGTTCACTGCGCGAGGTATTTCACATCGGGGTAACCGGCACGTTTACCGCCAATCCGTTCAGTCTGGGCACCGATGACGGCAGCGCCCACAGCAATCCCGATCATACCACCTCGGTCTACGTAACCGTAGATGAAACCTGGATGCCTGTGGACTCGCTGGATGGCGTCAGCGCCGTGAATATGTTGCTGAATGTGGATTATCTGCAGGGTACCAGCCTTGCCTCTGACGCACAGCTGCCCGGACAGATTGTGCTGCACGAGGGGTTCCCGAACCCGTTTAATCCGGCAACGACCGTGGCGTTTGAACTCCCTGAAACCATGCAGATACGCCTTACCGCGTACGACGTGCTGGGTCGACCGGCCGGCACACTCTCAGAGGGCATACTTCCTGCCGGTCGACACGAAGTGCGCTTTGATGCCTCCTCCCTCAGCTCCGGCACGTACCTGCTCCGGCTGGAAGCGGGCAGCCAGGTCCGCACCCGTGCGGTAACCCTGGTTAAATAAAAGGATGGCTGGCAGCAGCGACAACCGGGCACAAAGTCTGGACGCCCTGCGCGGCCTGGCCATTCTGCTCATGGTTCTGTCAGGCATTGTTCCGTTCCGGGTACTTCCTGCATGGATGTACCACGCCCAGCTGCCTCCGCCAACCCACGTTTTTGATTCCACCCTGGCCGGCCTGACCTGGGTTGATCTTGTTTTCCCCATGTTTCTGTTTGCCATGGGCGCTGCCATTCCGCTGGCGATGGGTCGGCGGATTGCCCGAGGTGAGGGGATGCTTTCCCTGATCGGGTCGCTGCTGGGTCGCGGCGCGATGCTGGCCTTCTTCGCCATCTTTCTGCAGCACGTCCGGCCGTATACCCTGAACCCGGATCCCAGCGCCGCGACCTGGCTGACGGCTCTGGGTGGATTCGCGGCGTTGTTCATGATCTACACCGCCGTACCCGCTGCCTGGTCGACCATTCGCAGATACCTGTTGCGTGGGGCAGGACTGGCGGCGGCGCTGGGACTGCTGCTCTATGTCTCTTTTCCCGATGGCAGCGGTTTTAAACTCACACGCAGTGATATTATCATCATCGTTCTGGCTAATATGGCTGTTTTCGGGGGACTTGTCTGGCTGTGGACCCGCGAGAACCTGCTGCTCCGACTGGGTGTCATGGCGGTGCTGCTGGCTGCCATTTTGTCGGCCTCGGTAGAAGACGGCTGGGTGCACACCCTGTGGAACGCTTCACCTGCACCCTGGGTCTTCCGCTTCTACTACCTGAAATACCTGTTTATCATTATTCCGGGCATGATTGCCGGGGAGCAGCTGATTCAATGGCAGCAGTCGCTCAGGGAGCAGCCCCTGCGGACCTGGTCCACCTGGCAGTATGCGTTTTTGGTCGGATCGGCAGTGGCTTTGGTGCTCATCGCCCTGGCCGGACTTCAGCTACGTTTCAGCGGGATGACGTTTCTGAGCAGTGTAGTGGTCTGCCTGGGCATGCTGGCGCTGGTTCGAAAGGCCGTTACCCCTGCCGAGCGTACGCTTCGGCTCATGGTACAATGGGCGGTGTTCTGGCTGGTTTTGGGACTGGTTTTTGAGCCTTTTGAGGGCGGGATTAAAAAAGACTGGAGTACCTGGAGTTACTATTTCGTGACGGCCGGGCTTTCGGGCATGATACTCATTGCTTTTATGATTGTTCTGGATGTGTATCGCCGGCAAATCGGGTGCCGCTGGCTGGTTGAAAACGGGCAGAATCCCATGCTGGCGTACGTCGGTATGATGAACTTGCTGTACCCGGTGCTGGGACTAACCGGTTTGCTTGAGTTTATTGGCGGGTTCACGACCTCACCGCTGGCCGGTGTGGTTCGTGCGGTTATCTACACGCTGCTGCTGGCCTGGATAGTGGCGCTGTTCCGGCGCAAAAAGCTGATCTGGAAGGCCTGAGGGGCGTCGCCGGGCCCTTGCCTGCAGCCGTATCAGCTATTCTCGTTGAGCACCGCACGCAGACTTTTCCGGGCAAACAGAATCAACGCAATCGACAATGCACACAGCAGCAGGGCAATAACCGCCAGGGCGTAGCTGCTGGCCATGAAATTCTTCCAGGCGAAGATGGCCAGCGAGGTCAGCGTTACCACAAACATGAACACCATCGGAATCAGCGTAAACATCGGATTAACTCCGGTTTTATACAGCCACACGGTGGCGGTGAGCAGGGCGATGGCGGCAAGCAGCTGGTTGGCCGACCCGAAAATAGGCCAGAGCTCCTGAAACTGTCCGGTGAACAGCAATGCGCAGCTGAACATAATCACCAGTCCCGTAGCGATGTACCGGTTGCCGGACAGCACCCGCGCGCTGATGGCATCACTTCCCTGAAACTGTTCCTGAACCAGAAAACGGGCCAGCCGGGTGCAGGTATCCAGGGTGGTCACGGCAAAAGCCGAAACCGTGAGAGCCACAAAGGAAATAGCCAGGGGAGCGGCAATACCCAGCGAGGCGATGAAGCCCCCGAGACCCTGGGAGTACAACGTGACCGGACCCAAATCGGCCAGGGAGCTGATGTATTCCTCGCGGGTCAGGATGATCACGGTGCCCACCGATACCACCGCCAGCAGCGACTCAATCAACATTCCGCCGAAACCAACTTTTTTGGCGTCACTCTCCCGATCAATCTGTTTGCTGGTGGTTCCTGAGGCCACCATCGAATGAAATCCGGAGATGGCGCCGCAGGCAATGGTCACAAACAGCACCGGAAACAGATAGCCCAGGGTTTCCACCTCGAACTCCACCGCCGAGGTCATCGCGATCTGAGGATTCGCCCAGAAAATACCGACCAGTCCCAGCAGCATCATGCCATACAGCAGGAAGGAGTTCAGGTAGTCGCGCGGCTGCAGCAAAATCCACAGCGGGGCGATGGCCGCCAGGAAGCAGTACGCCATCAGAATGATGATCCACGTCCAGTAGCTGAGCTCAATGGGGTAAATCGTGCCGAGGTAGACCATGCCATACATGATGGCCACACCCAGAATCGTGAGCACCACAAACGGGATGCGGGTTTTTTTCATTACCACGCCGAAGACCACGGCCAGCGCCATGAACATGACCGAAGCACTGGCGGCCGAGGGGACGCTCACAAAGGTTTTGGCAACGATGTCCATAAACACGGCGATGATCAGGATCAGTGTGGCGAATCCGAACACCATGAACAGGTTTTTCCCGGAAATACCGATGTAGCGCTCAATCACCTCGCCGATCGACTTGCCCTGGTGACGGATGGAGGCCATCATGGAGGTGAGGTCGTGTACGGCGCCGAAAAAAATGCCACCCACCAGGATCCAGATCAGGGCGGGAATCCAGCCAAAAGCCACGGCAATAATGGGTCCAACGATGGGTCCTGCCCCGGCTATGGAGGCAAAATGGTGCCCCAGCACGACCGGGGTTTTCGTGGGCATATAATCGATGTCATCCCGCAGCTTGTGGGCCGGGGTGATGTTTTCATCGTTGATACCCAGCTTACGGCTGATAAAGCCGCCGTACAGAACATAGGCAGCACTCAGCACAACAATGGCGACAACAATAATCGGAATTAGACTCATGACGATTCGGTGGATGAAGACCTTGGTTCGGTTCGGTTGGATGCGAAGACTAAGCATGCAGATTACCGAAAAAAGCGCGTATTCTCAAAGCTAAAATCGGGTTTTCATCCGGCGGTTCTGCTCTGCAGGCAGCACACCGTGGTCGGTCTGCCGGAAAGGATATCATGTCAATTGGCCGGCAGATTCACTACCTTACAATGAACTTTTTTTAAAAAGCTGTGTAATAAATCGGGCTTTTCCTGCTCTATATAAATAGCCTCTGTTCATTCAACCGTTGATTTACAGCCTGTTAATTTCATGAAACTCTTTTTACGCATTCTGGCGGTCGCTTTGCTGGTGGTTCTTGCTGCCGTCACCGCCCTGTATTTTTATCTGAGCGATGAGCGCCTCAAAGAACTCATCCTCCCCCGGGTCAATGAGTCGCTGGGTACGGAAGTGAGCGTTGAGCGCATCGGGTTCTCCCTCGTGCGTACCTTTCCGGATATCGGACTGGTTCTGGAGCAATTTACGCTGGACACCCCCGGGGGCGACCCTTTCCTGCGCTTTGACGAGCTGATGGTTTCGGCCAACCTGGTGCAGCTGCTCTCAGGGGAGGTCCAGGTCAACCGCCTTGAAATTGCCGGTGCGCAGGTCGATTTCGAAATTCAGCCTGACGGTTCTACCACCATCGATTTTCTCACGGCTGCAACCGATACGACAACCGCCGCTCCGGCCGACACCACCGCGCCCATGCAGCTCAACATCGACGAAATTCTGGTTTCCGGTGCGCATATCCGATATACTGATCGCCAGACCCGGACCCGGGCCGAACTCCGTGATTTGAACCTGACCATGGCCGTACAACTGGCAGCCCGTATTGAAACCGAGCTGGATGCCACGCTGGGCGGTTTGTCCCTGCAGCTGGATGGGGTACGCTACCTGGACGACCTTGCCCTGAGCCTGCAGCAAACCTCATCGCTGGACCTGGAGGGGGAGACCCTGCAGATTTCCCGTGGTGTTTTCAGCATCCGCGGCCTGGGCCTGAATGTGGAGGGTGAACTTGCCGGATGGTCGCAGGAGGTCATGCAGCTGGATCTGGCCTTCACCTCCGGCTCCGATGATTTCGGGGCGCTGCTGGACCTGGTGCCCGAAGCATTTGCGCAGTACACCGATGGCATTGAGTCGCGCGGGGCCCTTACCCTCAACGCCACTGTGCAGGGCGGGCTTGGCGGGGAGGTCATCCCGGATTTCAACGTGGATTTGCAGGTAGAGGACGGTTTTCTCAAACACCCCGACGCTGCAGAACCGGTTGAGGAGGTGTTCATCAACCTGTTGGCGAATAATGAACGTGTTGATGTATCGGATCTGCGCCTTCAGGTGGCCGGGAATACCCTGAACATGCAAGGCTGGATCAACGCGCCGCTTTCCGCCAATCCCCGGTACAATTTCGATGCCGATGCACGCTTCGATCTGGCCACCATCCGTGAATTTTATCCCATCGATGAAGACACCCTGATGATCCGGGGTATGTTCACCTTTGACGGGTCGGCCAGCGGTAACCTCGAGCGACCTGAAGACGCCCGGATCAGCGGGGCATTGAACCTGACCGACGGATTCATCCGGCATCGTGATATTGCCCGACCCATCGAAAATATCCGCATCCGCTCCACGCTCACAGCCTCGGAAATTCGTTTTGCCGACCTCGGGCTTACCTCGGGCGACAACACCTTTGAGGGCAGCGGTACCGTGACCAATTACATGCGGGGGACCCCCCAGCTGAACATGCGCTTCCGGGCCGGTGTCAACCTGGATGAAATCGACGATTACTACAGTCTGGAAGCGTTCATGATGGAGCTAGGCGGACGGGCAGAAGCCGACCTCGCCCTGCGTGGTCCGGTCGATAATTTCGATGCCGTCCGCTTTCAGGGGGGCGTACGACTCACCGATACCCATGTCCGGGCCGATTCCCTGCTGCCCGAACCCATCCGGGCTATGAACGGGAATCTGACTTTCAGCGACCAGGACGTGCGGCTGCAGGGTTTCCGGATGATGATGGGGGCATCAAATTTCAGCCTGGATGGAAGCCTGAATCGCTGGCGAAACCTCATGGAAGAGCCCGGGACGGTAGAACCGGCCTTCCTCACGGCCACCTACCGCAGTCGTAATCTGAATATGGATGAGCTGATCGACTGGGAGGAAGAAACCGAGTCGGAGCCGCTGATCATAGAGCTGCCCAACCTGGAAACCCGCCTCACCGCCTCGGTCGACACCCTGACCATGATGGGCATTGAAATCACGCAAATCCGCGGCAGGGCGGAGTCCGACACCCGCTCCATTCGCATGCCGGAAGCTTCCGCACAGGTATATGACGGCTCGGTGAGCGGCAATTTGCGCTGGGATGTGACCCGACCCGATTACTTCGACATACAGTTCATCGGCGATGTGGACAATCTCAGGGCCGAAGCCTTTTTCAACGATTTTCAGATGACCGGAACGGGTAAGCTTCATGAATACCTGAGCGGGGGCTTTTCAGCCAGCACCGACTACAAGGCCGGGATGAACGCCATGATGGAGCAGGATACCCCCACCATTCTGGCCGGCGGATCCTTCGGAGTATCGCGCGGGAGGCTTCGCAATCATCCCATCCAGAACGCCGCTGCCGACCTGCTGGGAAATAATGAACTGCGCGATTTGTCGCTGGACACCTTCGATGCACAGTATGCGATTGAAGACGGCATCATGACCCTGACCGACCTGAATATTACCAGTCGGGATATTGGCATGGTCATGAACGGAACCCAGAACTTGCTGGAAGACCGCCTTGATTATGCGCTGCGACTGCGCTTGCCCGAACGCTACGACGCGCAGCTGGGTCGGCTGCTCACGCCCCAGGTTGTGGAGGCGCTCAAAGCCGAGGAAGGGATTGTGGTGCTGCCGCTGGCCCTGGTGGGCAGCAGTGAAAATCCACGGCTCACCATCGATCGCGACGAAGTACAGCGTATTGCAGCGGAATATCTCCGCCAGCAGGGGGTAGACTCCGTAGAGGATGCCGCCCGACGGCTCATCCGTGGATTTCAGCGTAACTGATGCACCCTATGCCCCTGGATTCATCCCCCGGTAAACCGGTCGAAACCATACTGCGTGCTCCCCTGAGCGGCAAAGACTTTGATAAGGTTACGGCCTTGCTGCGCGATTTTCAGTTTGCCCTGGATGAAGAAATTGCGGCGGTCAAGGAACGTCCCTCCCGGGATACCCTCGAGGGTGGAGACTATACCGCCCAAAAAGACGAAGACGAATACGACTACAAATTCACCTCCTCCAATAACGGGCTGCGTTTTGCCGAGGTCATCCGGGCCCGGGCCGGCGAGCAGACCTTTACGGTCAGTTACGTAGATGCCAAAGAGGATGAAATCACCCTGCGGTTCCCGGAACACCTGGGACCGAAAATCGCCCGTATTGATCTGGAGTGGGAAAACGATTTCGTACTGCGCAAAATGCAGGACCAGCTGCGCCTGATTCAGTCGGCCGAGCGTGAAGAGCAGTTTCAGCGCATCCGGGATTTGTTTTATCCCACCCCGCCATCGCGTGTGGAGCCGGCAAAAACCGAATACGCCCGTCAGCTCTACGAAATGGGCGACCTTGAAATCCATGAAGACGGCCTGCGAAATGTCTCCCAGCAGGAGGCCATCCGCAAGGCCCTGTATAACCCGGTGAGCTTTGTTTGGGGTCCGCCCGGAACCGGAAAAACCAGCACCCTGGGCTACATCGTGGCCAACTACATCCTCCGCGGCGACCGGGTGCTGTTTGTCAGTAACACCAACCGGGCCGTGGATGTGGGCATGCTGGCTGTGATGGAGGCCCTCCATGCCCTGAAATCCTCCGCCGAGATTCCCAATATCACCCGTTTCGGGGATATTGCCCTGAGCAGCGAAGCCCTGGACCGCATTCATCACGCCAAACAGGCCGATGCCCGTCGCACCCGGCTCCGCCAGCGGGCGCAGCGCTACCAGCAGCAGCTCACCCGCTACAAACAGCTGCAGGACGAACTGGAAGCCATTGAACTGGATGGCGGTGTTCCCGACGAGGAGCTCTCCGTGCAACTGGATACCGCTATCAGTGAAATTCGCCGGCAGGGAGGGCTCCGCCGTATGGAAGAGCTGACCGATACCCTGCAGCAGCAGCTGCAGAACGCCGATTTTTACGAACTGATTTCCAAAAAAGCGGTGGGTACTACCCTGGCCAAAGTCTGTACCTCCGACCTGTTCTTCGATATGGAATTTGACGCGGTGGTGGTGGATGAGTCGTCTATGGCATCCCTGCCGTTTCTGGCGGTAATGGCCAGCAGAAGCGCCCGACACCTGGTCATTGCCGGTGATCCCATGCAGCTGCCCCCCATCGCCATAACAACCGATAAAAAAGCCGGCGCCCTGCTGGAACAAGATATCTTCGCCTTCGCCTCCCGGGCCGAACAGGTCAGTGAGCTTTTTGACTGGCACGATTTCAATCCGCTCCAGACCAGCTTTTTTGACACCCAGTACCGGCTGCAAAAAGACCTGGCCGACATCATCAGTGAGGTTTTTTACGAAGGCCGGCTCCGTACCGGAAAGCTGTCTGACGGCTCTGCGTCTGCTTCCGTAAACTCCCCTGAGACTGCACCCGACGGGCTCCCGATGCACCCACCGGGCAAAAAGCTGACGGAAACCGTCGAGGGTACCGCATCCGGGGGCAAACCGGTAACATCGCGTAAATCCCGAAAAAAGGCACCGAAGTCGGACCAGACCGCTGCAGCCCGTTCCTTCCGTGTGGTAGACACCAGTTTTTTTGAACCGGTACTCACCCGGAAAAACAACGACTACGGATTTAGTCCCATCAACGAAATGCACCAGAAAGTGCTGGTTGACACGGCCTACCAGCTGGTAACACGCGATCTGGTACCCATGGAGCAAATCGGGGTCATCGTACCGTTTCGCTCAACGGTATGGGATCTGCGTCGTGCACTCAACAAACGGGGACTCACCGAGATTGAAACCGGCACCATTCACACCTTTCAGGGCCGCGAAAAGCGGGTCATCCTCTTCGACACGGTCATGTCCGGTATGACCGAACGCAATCAGCTGCGGCATTTCAGTGTGCGACCCTTCGATGAAACCAAGAACGGACTGCGTGTTCCCCGTCTGCTCAATGTAGCCTTCTCCCGTGCGCGGGAACAGCTTATCATTTTTGCCGATATGCGCCACATCAACCGGGTCTACAACGACAAGTTTCTGGGTCGACTGCTCAACAGGCTTCTGGAAAATCCTTAAACCCTGTTTCAGGGTGTAAAACCGTGTTGTACTGTCATTTCAGGCAAAGATGCAAGTGGTTGTTTGCACTGAATATCCCTTTCTTACAGTGCTTAATTAAAATGCCAATTTACAGGAGACGGTTTGGGGATTCATCCCGATACAGAAGCCATACCACCCACAAAACCTTTATTGTTGTTTAAATACGGCGGCAACGCCATGAGCGATGTCGCCCTGCAGCGCGATGTACTCAACCGTATTGCTTCCCTGAAAACACGGGGATACGACATCGTCATCGTACACGGTGGCGGACCCTTCATTCAACGTCAGTTAACCTCCGCCGGGATTTTAACAGAATTTATTGACGGCCACAGGGTCACATCCCGTGAAGCCTATACCCACGTGGAAATGGCCCTCAAAGGGCAGGTCAACAGCGCCCTGGTGGGCCTGCTCAACAGTCTGGGTCACGCCGCGGTGGGGCTGTCCGGTAAAGACGGGCAGCTGGTTACAGCCCGAAAACGATGGCACCAGCGGGAGGGAAGCGATGAACGCGTTGATCTGGGACACGTGGGCGATGTAGACAACGTTGACCCCCATCTGCTGCATCTCCTGCTCCAACACCATTACATCCCCGTGGTCACCTGCCTGGCCTCAGATGTCAACGGAAACAGTTTCAACATCAACGGAGACATGTTCGCCGGACATCTGGCCGGAGTGCTTCAGGCCCGCGAATACATCATCCTCACCGATGTAGACGGCCTGCTCGCCGATCGCACCAATCCCGCCAGTCTGATCCGAAACCTTTCCGCGTCGGAGGTGTCCGGGTTGATCAACGATGGCACCATCGACGGTGGAATGATCCCGAAAATTGAAAGCTGTATGGTAGCGCTGGGGCAGGGTTGCTCCAAAGCCCGGATACTCAACGGTACCCGGCCAGCGCAGCTCGACGCGCCGCACGACCACGGAACTACGATTACACCATGAATACCCCGATTAAAACCGCATCGCTGCAAGACAATCAGCAGCTGCACACCTCCGACAAAGCCCATTATCTGCAGACATTCCGCCGGTTTCCCGTTACGCTGGACCGCGGCGAGGGTGCCACCGTCTGGGACATCGACGGCAAACGCTATATCGATCTTCTGGCCGGTATTGCTGTGAACAATGTAGGACATGCCCATCCGCGGGTTGTGCAGACCCTGCGCGAACAAGCCGGCAAGCTCACCCATATATCGAACTTTTATCTGAGTCGCCCCCAGGCCGAACTCTCCCGGAGGCTGACGGAAATAAGCGGATTAGACCGGGTATTTCTGACCAACAGCGGAGCGGAGTCGGTGGAGGGAGCCATCAAAATTGCCCGGAAGTACGCGTACAAAAACGGCAGGGGCGGAACGGTCCTATCCATGGAAGGATGCTTTCACGGCCGTACCCTGGCTACGATCTCCACAGGGAAGGAGTCGATGCAGACGGGCTTTGGTCCGAGGCCGGGCGGCTTTGTGCAGGTACCCTTCAATGATATCGACGCGCTGCACCAGGCTATCAACGATGCCGGACCGCAGCAGATTTCCGCTATCATCATGGAGTTGATTCAGGGCGAGGGGGGCATCAACCCGGCCGAACCCGGTTTTGTGCAAGCCGTCAGGAAGGTGTGCGATGAAAACGACATCGTGCTGATTTTCGACGAAATTCAGAGCGGAGTGGGCAGAACCGGACAGTGGTTTGCCAAAGATCACTACGGCGTGCAGCCTGATATTATGACCCTGGCCAAGGGACTGGGCGGCGGCGTGCCCATCGGTGCCATACTTTCCACGCAGCGGGTCAGTGACGCCATGGACTATGGCGATCATGGTACCACATTTGGCGGGAATCCGCTGGTTTCAGCGGTGGCCTGTACCGTTCTGGACGTCATCGAAGAGGAAAAACTGCTGGAGGCGGTTGTGGAGAAGGGGCAGTGGATCCGCCAGCGACTAACCCGCATGAATCCGCCGGGCATGCTCCGCATCAAAGGCGAGGGACTCATGCTGGGTATTGAATTTGACTACGATACCAAACCCCTGGTCGGCGAGCTGTTGCAACATGGCGTGCTGGCCAACGCCACGGCGGGGAACGTACTCAGGCTGGTGCCTCCCTTGAATATTACCATGAGTGAGCTGAAAACAGCCTTTGATGCCATGGAACACGTGTTACTGTCCAGGAAAACCCCATCGTTATGAAGACTTACAAAGCAGGAATCATCGGTGCAACCGGCTACACCGGTTCGGAACTGGTACGCATATTGCACCACCATCCCGACATATCCATCGAGGTGATCACCAGCGAGTCGCGTGCCGGTGAGCCCTTCTCTGCGGTACATCCGTTTTTTGCCGGCACGGTTGATATGACCCTGAAAACGGCAGCACAGGCCCTTGAAATGCCCCTGGATGTGGTCTTTCTGGCCCTGCCACACGGTGTATCCATGCGGTATGCCCGTGCATTTGTTGAAAAAAATGTGCCGTTCATCGACCTTTCGGGCGATTTCAGGCTGAGCGGTCCGGATGTGTATGGGCAGTGGTACGACAGGGAGCATACCTACCCGCAGGGCTTTGATCTGGCCGTCTACGGCATGCCGGAGCTGAACCGTAATCGAATACCCCGGGCCCGGCTGGTGGCGTGTCCGGGCTGCTATCCCACCGGAAGTATCCTGGCGCTGGCCCCGTTGCTCAAGGCCGGACTCCTGCAGCCCGGCAGTATAATCATCGATGCGAAATCGGGAACCACCGGCGCCGGGGTGAAACCCTCACCCGTCACGCATTTTCCGGGCGTGAACGAAAATTTCCGGGCGTATGGACTTAAAAAACACCGGCACACCGTTGAAATTCAGGAAATGCTGGATGCGGTTGCCCGGGAAGAACACGGCAGTCGGTCGCAAGCCAACGCACGCGCCGATGCGGCCCGACCCGCACCGATACACGACCATAATCGCCAGGCTGCCGGCTGCGGACCGGTTCAGTTTACCCCGCACCTGCTGCCCGTTGACCGGGGCATTCTCAGCACCATCTACGCCCTTCCAAACGAAACACCGGCCAAAAGCAGCACGTTTCGTGATGCGCTGCTGCACACCCTGCAGCAGGCGTACGCCGACGAGCCGTTCGTACACCTGGCCGCATCGCCGCCCTCCCTCAAAGACGTACGAGGCACCAACAGTGCGCGCGTTTATGTCGATTACGATGCGCGTACCGGTCGGGTGCTGCTGGTCAGCGTCATAGACAACCTCGTCAAAGGCTCCTCCGGACAAGCGGTTCAGTGCATGAACCTCATGCTCGGTCTTGCCGAAACCACCGCCCTGGAAACCATCGCCCTAAACCCCTGAACATCATGTCTATGGTAAAGAATATCACCAATGTGCGGGGTATCCGCGTTTGGGGAGCGCACTCCGGTGTCAAATCCCTGCGCCGCGATCTCGCCATCATCTACTCCAAAGTTCCGGCCGCGGCCGCTGCCGTGTTCACACAAAATGAAGTGGTTGCGGAACCGCTCAAAATATCCCGTGAACATGTAAAAAATGGTCGATTACAGGCTATGGTGATCAATGCCGGCAATGCGAATGCGTGTACCGGAGAGCAGGGGTATGCCGGGGCCCGGGCCATGGTTGAAGCGATGGCCGAAGGACTGGAAATTCCGCCGGAAGATGTGCTGGTGGCCAGTACCGGGGTAATCGGCGAGGTGTTCCCGACCGATGACATCGTTGCCGGCATCCGTAAGTCTATCCCCAAACTGACGAATAAATCGAGCGCAGGCTCCTTCGCGGCCAATGCTATTTTGACCACCGATACCTTCGCCAAAGAGGGCTTCCTCGAATTCGAAGTGGACGGCCGTCAAATCAATATGGGCGGCATCGCCAAGGGCTCCGGAATGATACACCCCAATATGGCCACCATGCTGGGGTTTATCGTGACCGATGTGGCTATTGAACCGGATCTGCTCCGGCGATCGGTTAAAAACGCTGTAGACCGGACGTTCAACATGATAACCGTTGACGGCGACACGTCCACCAACGACATGGTTGCGGTGATGGCGAACGGACTTGCCGAAAACGAGCCCCTGCGTGAGGAGACCGACGAGGGGTATGCGATGTTCTACGCACGGCTTCTGGAGATGATGGAACACCTGGCCCGACTCATTGTCAGCGATGGGGAAGGCTCATCTAAATTTGTACAGTATACCGTAACCGGCGCTCCCGGTGAAGAACACGCCCGTGTCATGGCCCGGGGTATTTCGAAATCGTCTCTGGTGAAAACCGCCATGTTTGGTCGCGACCCGAACTGGGGCCGGATTATCTGCGCTGCCGGCAACGCGGGCGTGCCGTTTGATTACACCCGTTGCGACTTGTACCTGGGTATTGAGCAGGAGCTGGTGCTGGTGCTGGACCAGGGTAAGCCGGTGGAGTACGATCGTAACTACATGAAGAAACTCCTGCGGGAGTCGCACATTTTTGTCAAACTGAACCTGAACGAAGGGCAGGAGGAGGCCCGCGCCTGGGGCACGGACCTC
The DNA here is from genome assembly GCA_001314545.1 of Bacteroidetes bacterium HLUCCA01. Classification (GTDB taxonomy): domain Bacteria; phylum Bacteroidota; class Rhodothermia; order Balneolales; family HLUCCA01; genus HLUCCA01. Next base: position 713,540 of record LIHN01000001.1, on the reverse strand, counting down.
ACAACCGATTATGTGCTGTTCAATTCGGTCTATACAACCTGATACGATACCTTGGGCGTGTGCGGCCTGAATACGGTCAGTGATCCGGTGTTTTTCACGTCTTGCACCTCGGTTAGACTGATGGGCACGGATACAAAAACGTTTATGCCGATCGTAAGACCTCCAGCGGACTCCTTCGATAGATATCACGGCTGCTTACCAGACCGATAACCAGGGTGATACCCATGACTGCCACAACCAGCAGGGAAATGGTGAGCATGCCGGGAACAAAAGCTGTTTCAAAAACAGCTACAGAAAGTCCCCACGCGGCTGCAAACGCCAGAAAAACTCCGGTGAGTGCCGAAATAAGTCCCAGAATCAGGTACTCCACGCTCATGATGCCCAGTATCTGCGCACCCTGCGCACCCAGTGTTTTCAGCAACACACTTTCCTGGATGCGCTGAAACCGGCTGGAAACCACGGCACCGGTCAGCACAATCAATCCGGTTATCACACTGAACAGGGCCATGAACTGAATAACGAAACTGACCCGGCTCAAAATGGCATCCACTGTTCCGAGCACCAGGTCGAGGTCGATCAGCGACAAGTTGGGAAATTTGGTGATGATATCGCGCTGCAGCCGGGCGCCGGTCTGCCGGTCAGGTACCCGGGTCACGAATACATGAAACTGCGGAGCTTCCTCCAGCACGCCGGAGGGAAACGTAAAGATGAAATTCGGCTGTACCTGCTGCCAGTCGACCTCCCGGAAACTGGCCACGTAGGTCTGCATGGGAATTCCCTGAACGTTGAACGTGAATTCATCGCCCAGTTCAATGCCCATCTCACCGGCAACACCCTCCTCGATGGAAATGGGAACCAGTCCTTCAAAGTCATCAAAATAGCCGATCCATTCACCCCGGGTAATGCGTTCGGCGTCGGTGATTTCATTGCGGTAGGTAGCCCGCACCTCCCGCTGATACAGCCAGTTCGGGATGCGAATGGTTTCGCTGCTGTCCTGAATGGCCTCCACGCGCTCCCCGTTGATATGCGTCATCCGCATGGTGACGATGGGGACATCCTGGCGGATTTCCAGCCCGTAGTCAGCCTCCATGATGCTGCGAAGCCCTTCGCGCTGGTCGGTCTGTATGTCGAAGGCCACAAAATTGGATTGGTTTTGGGTAAACCCGGTATCCAGCTGGCCCAGAAGCATATCGCGACTCATGAACAACGTGGCGATCAGAAAGGTGCTGAAACCCAGCGTGACCACCATGGCCAGGGTCTGGTTGTTGGGCCGGTACAGGTTGGCCACACCCTGCCGGACTACATAGCGGCTGTTGGCAGGAAACCAGCGTCGTAATCCGCGGGTGAGTCCGAAGGCTATGAGGGTGAGCAGTGCAAAGGCGCCGATAACCCCGCCAAAAAACCCGAGTCCGATATCCAGACGGTCTGTGAGCAGGATGGAGGTCAGCAGGATGCCGCCGGCCACCACGGCGTACACCGCCCACCGCAGGGGATCGGCCGGCCCGGATGCGTCGGCCGACTCAAATCGCCGGCGGATGGCCAGCAGGGGAGAGATACGCCGCACTTCCAGCAGTGGCTGCAGGGCAAAGAGCGCCGTGACGACCATCCCGATCAGAAATCCGGTGGCGATGGCCAGCCAGGATATGCCAAACTCGATGTCGACCGGCAGGAAATCTGCCAGAACGATGGGGACCAGTCGCTGAACCCCGACCCCGATCAACGCCCCGAAACCCGCCCCGATCAGCCCCATACCTACCGATTGAATCACGTAGATACTCACGGCCTGCCGGGTGGTAACCCCGATGCACCGCAGTACGGCCACGGTATTGACCTTGCGCTGGATGTACACATGAACGGCGCTGGCAATGCCCACCCCGCCAAGCAGCAAGGCAATAAAACCGACCAGATTCAGAAACCGGGTTAAATTGGTCAGCGCCCGACCCAGCGAGGCTTTCCGGTCTTCCACCGTGTCGGCATCGATGCGGTATTCGTTAAGCTGCGTGTCTATGCTGGCAACCAGTGCCTCCACATCCCGGTTGTCATCGAAGCGAAAATACATATTGTACTCAATCCGGCTGCCCCGCTGTATCAGACCGGTTGCCGGCAGGGTGGCCTCGGGGATGAACACTCTCGGACCCGCCAGTCCCTGCGCCAGGCTCTCTCCGGGAATGGAGAGCAGTCTGCCCGCAATCTTGTAGGTCACATTACCCACGCGGATGGAATCGCCGGTTTCGATGCCAAACTGCAGCATCATGGTATCATCCACCAGGGCGAGGGTGGTGTCGGCGCGGAAAGCCTCGACCGCATCGGCCGGATCGGTTTCAAGAACCCCATAGAAGGGAAAACCGCCGCGCAGGGCGCGAATCTGGCCCAGCCGGGTGGCTCCGGTAGCCGGGAACTGGACCATGGAGGTAAACTGAACCTCGTAGGACTGCTCCCCGCCGAGGGAGTCGAACAGGGCGATGGTTTCAGGGCTGAATGCCATCCTGCCATCAATGACGAGGTCGGCCCCGAGCAGGGTTTTGGCCTGATCTTCTATGGCCTGGTCCAGATTCTCCCCGAAGGAGGTGATGGAAACCAGTGCGGCTACACCCATGACAATGGCGGCAATAAATAACAAAAGCTTACGCAGGCTGTTGCGGGTCTCCCGCCAGGCCATTTTCCAGATAAAACTCATGCGTTGACGACCTCAGTGGTTGATGCAGGGTGGCCGGCCGGTGCGTTATCGGTAGGCTCATCCGACAGGATGTGGCCGCTGCGCAGGCGGATAATCCGGTGGGTCCGCGCCGCCAGCTCAAGGTCGTGCGTGACCATAACCAGCGTAGTACCGGCATCACGGTTGAGTTCAAAGAGCAGGTCTACAATGCTTTCCGAGGTATCGGAATCCAGGTTGCCGGTGGGTTCATCGGCAAACATGAGCACCGGTCGGTTGATAAACGCCCGGGCAATGGCAACCCGCTGCTGTTCACCGCCGGACAGCTGGGTGGGGTAGTGGTGCAGGCGGTCGCCAAGACCCACCCGCGCCAGCAGTTCACCCGCCCGTTTGTCCACATTTTTTTCGCCCCGCAACTCCAGGGGGACCATCACATTTTCGATGGCCGTGAGGGTTGGAATCAGCTGAAAACTCTGAAATACGAACCCGACCAGCTCATTGCGCAGCGTAGACAACTGATCTTCGCTCAGACCGTTCAGGCGTCTGCCGTTGATGGATATGGTACCCGAAGTAGGGGAGTCGAGTCCGGCGCAGAGCCCCAGCAGCGTTGTTTTTCCGCTTCCTGACGGACCCACAATGGCGCACATCTGTCCGTCCGGCACCTCAAAACTGATATCATGGAGCACCTGCAGGCTGCGTTCACCGCTTTTATATACTTTGGTTATCTGTTCTACGTTTAACATAAAGAGTAATTACTATGAATATTTTACAGCGGATCAACGCCTGAGGGCCTGATTTAAGTCTGTTTACAACCGGCTTTCTCTTTGCGATGTAACTTTTTACGTTTATCCTAACAAAACCGGAATCTGTATTGGTTCCGTTTGCGTTGTAATAATTGTGCACACATGCAGAACGCTGTCAAACCCGATGTTTCATTGCATCAGGGAGGTTCAGGCGGAAGATTGCATGTGCTTGCAGAACGACGAAACTACCACCTGCAGTCTGTCCGCTCAGGCGACCGACTGTGCAACCCCTTGCTGACGAATGCTCAAAGAATTACTGGATGTGCTGAAAAACTGGCTGAGTGAACAAAAACCCGTGCTCATCCCCATCCCCGTGAAAGCCGACCGCTCACGAATGGCGGTTTTGTTGCTGGGTATTTTCATGCTGTCCGGATCTCTGGTAGTGCAGGCTCAAAGCGAAGCCAAAACCATCCTTTTCCTGGGCGACAGCCTGACCGCCGGCTATGGGATCGATGAAAATCAGGCCTATCCATCACTGATCAGGGAGCGGATTGCCGGGGAAAACCTTGACTGGAATGTGGTAAACGCCGGATTATCGGGCGAAACCAGCAGCGGAGGACTTCGACGCATCAACTGGCTGCTTCGCTCGCCGGTGGATGTACTCGTATTGGCGCTCGGTGCCAATGACGGACTTCGCGGCGTTGATCTGACCCTGACCCGACAGAACCTCCAGGCCATCATTGACCGGGTGCGCGAGAAAAATCCCGATGTTCAGATCATTCTGGCCGGCATGCAGGTGCCGCCCAACCTCGGACAAGACTACACCGAAGCATTTCGCAATCTGTTTCCACAGCTCGCCGAACAGAACGATGCGGTGCTCATCCCGTTTTTGCTGGAAGATGTAGCCGGTATACCCGAGCTGAACCTGCCTGACGGCATCCATCCGACTCCCGAGGGGCATCAGATTATGGCCGAAACCGTATGGACCTACCTGCAGCCGGTCCTCGCAGCCCGCTGAAATGAGTGTCGGACCGACGGGTGGTCCGACGGCCTCCTGAATCCGGCCCCGGGCCGCCTCGATGCATGACCTGCCGCAGCCGACCCGGCCGCCTGGTCCGGCGTCTGACCATAAACAGCCCGGGTAAAACCGCTTCATGCCGGACCACATCCATCCCGGATTGCCCTGCCATCCACCACCGCGTTTTTTTCACGGTTTTACTTGCAACTAAATTGCATTTAGCTGGGAGGCTGTGTATTATTGTCCCACACACTTGAAACCACAGTCTAATCTACAACGATGAAAAATTTGCTTAAACTCTCTGTTTTTGCCGTTTCCGCGCTCTTTTTATTCACCGCCTGCGAAGACGATCATGACCATGACCACATGGACGCCGCAGGCTTTGACGTCTTGCTAAACAATGAGGTCGTGCTCTCCCAGCGAGGCACCACCGTAACCGGAACCCTGAGCATCCGTGCCGGAGAAACCAGTCCTTCCATGACCGTTGAGTTTGTGGACGCTGATGGCAGCGAAATCCATATTCACGATGACGATTACAGCCTGGGTGTGGTATCTTCCGATGAAACCGTAGCCTCCGTTGCCGTGACAGGGATGGATTTCACCGTTCAGGGTCAAACACCCGGAACCGTCAACCTGACCATCGGTCTGATGCACGCCGGCCATTACGATTATGAATCACGACCAGTACCGGTAACCATCCTTGATGCCGGGGTTGCGTCGCTATCCAACTAAGCGATTCTTGAACGTGTTCACAAATCCCCCCAAAGTGGCAGTGAGAATTCTTGCTGTCACTTTTTTTATTCTGCTTTCATTTTCGGGGCTTCCCTTGCATGCCGGAGCGGGGGTACACGCACTTCCGGTTCAGGCCGATGGAGGAGATCAGCTGCTTCCCTTGCATGCCGGAGCGGGGGTACACGCACTTCCGGTTCAGGCCGATGGAGAAGATCAGCTGCTTCCCTTACATGCCGGAGCGGGAACGCTTTCGCAACCGATGCAGGTCACAGTTGGGCCACAAATGCACCCCGATGAAACCGTACCCGCAAACGCGGCATCCCGGGACGTTATTGAATCCAGCCAGAACACCCGCGGTGCAGTTTCCGGCCGCGTAACCGACGCCGAAACCGGTGAGCCGGTTTCCTATGTGAGCGTCGTACTTGTTGAAACCAACCGCTCAGGCACGGGCCATGAAGACGGGCGTTTTATCCTGCCCAATGTAGTGCCCGGTACCTACACCCTGCGCGTACACAGGGTTGGATACACCGCGGTGAGTCGTGCGGTGGAAATACCCGCCTCCGACACCCTCCACGTTGAAATAACCATGCGCAGCAGCGCGTTTCAGTCGCGCGCAATCGAAGTCACGGGCCGTCGCTACAACGGCGATGACGTAGTCACCGCTGAAATGCACATCGGCGGACCTGAACTACGCCAGCAGCTCGGCCGGACCCTCGCTGAAACCCTGCAAAACGAGCCGGGCATGGTGCAAAGTACCATGGGACCGGCACCGGCACGACCTGTTCTGCGCGGGCTCAGCGGCGACCGCCTCGTACTGCTCGAAGACGGTCGCACCACCGGTGATGTATCCACTTCAGCCCCCGATCACGCCGTCACCATCGACCCGCTCAACTCCCAATACATCGAAATCCTGCGCGGTCCGGCCGCCCTGGTCTACACCTCCAACGCGGTGGGAGGGGTGGTTAACGTGGTCCGCGGACAAATTCCCACCGAGCTCCCCGCCCACTTCCACGGTGCGGCGAGTTTTCAGGGGGAAACCGTCAACCGGGGCATGACCGCCGGAATAGCCACCTACAGCTCGGTCGGACGCTACGCGCTGCGCGGCGACTTCGGCATGCGTACCGCCGCCGACATCCACACCCCGGAAGGGCAGCTGGATAACACCGCCATCCAGACCCTGCACGGAGGCCTCGGCGCTTCCCGAATCACAGACAACGGCCTGCTCGGCGCCTCCGCCAACGCCTTCATCTCCTCCTACGGCATTCCCGGCAATTTCACCGGCTCCCACCCCAATGGAGTCAAAATCGACCTGCAACGCTACCAGGGCGATCTTCGCCTGGAAACAACCCCGCAGTTCATTCCCTGGGCACGTATGCTCCGGCTGGACTACACCCTTTCCTACTACTACCACGAAGAAATCGAGTTTTCCCCCGCCCGGCAAGCCTTTGACATTCTGGGCTATAGCGCTGAACTGGTCACCAACACCTTTTCCGCACGACTCTTCCATGACGAGCTGGGACTGGCAGACAAGGGGACGATGGGAGTTTTACTGCAGCATCGTTTCAGCAATTCCGGAGGCTTCACCTTCACACCGGTCACCAACGAATACCAGGCAGCGTTGTTCACCTATCAGACTCACCGAATGGCCGACTGGAATGTAGAGACCGGATTTCGCGGTGATATATTCACCCTGATTCCGGTCCGTGAGGTGGAAACGGCCATCGGCCTGCGGCGTCAGCGCACCCTGGCCAATATCTCCGGTGGTATCAAAGCCACCTACCCGCTTACCGACCAACTTCAGACCTCGTTTTTTGCCATGCGGACCGTACGCATGCCCGGCAGTGAAGAGCTCTACTCGGAAGGCCCGCACCTGCCCGCTTATTCCTTTGAAGTGGGCAATCCGGAGCTCAATGAGGAAGTCGGCCACGGTCTGGAGGTGTCCCTGCGCTACGCCACGGAGCATCTGGGCGTGCAGACCTCGGTATTCTATTACGATTTCAGCAACTATCTGTATCCGCGCGCTACCGGCGAGGAGAGCATTCGCCGGCCCCTGCCGATCTACCAGTTTACCGGCGATTCCGCCCGATTAGCCGGAGCCGAACTCCTGATCGAATCCGAACCGGTGCGTGGCTTGTCGGTAAACACGACCCTCAGCTATGTGCAGGGCGACCTGACGGAACGCGATGAAGCCCTGCCTTTTATCCCGCCGCTCACCGGCAAGCTCGATGTCAAATACACCTGGCGCGTTTTCACAGCCGGAAGCACACTCCGGTTCGCCGCTGAGCAAAACCGGTTGGGTGAATTCGAGGAAGCAACCGATGGTTTCGGGGTTTACGATGCGTTTTTACAAGGGCACATCACCCACGGTACCCACATGCACACCTTCTCGCTGACCCTGGAAAACCTGACCAACGCCACCTACCGCATGCACCTGTCGCGCGTGAAATCCATCATGCCCGAACCCGGCCGGAACATTAAATTACTCTACCGCATGTACTTTTAGCCCTGCACCGTGCGTTCTTGGGAGGTCAACCTGAAAACCAACCTTTTTCCCATGAACAGCACCACCCGGCACGCCGTCCATCGTCCCGTCCAGGCAACATCCGGCCAGCCCGACGCCCTATCCCGGACAACCAGCTGCCATACGACCCATCCCGCGCGTACGACCCACCGTTCGGCCGGACACCGGATGGCAGCCCTGCTCACGATACTGCTTGCAACCTGGCTGACCACGCCTGTACTCGCCCAGCACGATCACCACGGTGAAATGACGTTCACCATCTACCAGAACGGGATAACCCTGGTGCACGACGCACGATCGCTCAGCCTGGATGAGGGTCGCAATCAGATTGCCCTGTACGGTCTGCCCGCATCCCTGCAGTTCAACTCGGTACTCCCTGTACTAAACGGAAGCGTTTCCGAAGTCACCCTCGATATGCGCCAGCCCGGATTTCAGTCGGTCATGCAGCATCTGGTCGGCCGGCAGGTCCGCCTCGACCATACCGACGGGAGCTCCATTTCCGGGACACTCACACACTACCGCAGCAACCTGATCATCATCGAACTCTCGGATGGCAGCAGCGTGGTGCTTCCCGGACTGGATGGCTACCGGGTTTCAGCCCGTGATTTGCCCGAAGTGGGTCGACCGTACCCCCGTCTGAACATCGATTTGCAGGCCGACCGGCGCGGTGAACAATCCGTGAGCCTGTACTACCTGATGAATGCCCTGCGATGGGAAACCGAATACACGCTGGAGATCTCCGAAGATGAAACCATGGCCGTGCTCAACGGATGGAATATCCTGCAGAACCGTTCGGACGAGGTATTCCGGGATGTGACGGTGCATCTGGTAGCCGGCGATCTGAACATGGGCGGGGGTGGTCCCCGACCGGATATGATGATGCGCGCCGTGGCCGAATCGGTTGCCTTCGACGGGGGGCAGGAGTCGACGGGGTTGTTTGAATACGAGCGCTTTACCCTGCCGGGAACCTACACCCTGAATCCGGCTGAAACGGCCAAACGGGCTCTGATTCCGCAACAGGAGGTACCGGTGAGCAAACGCTATCACTACACCAGCAGCGATCGCCGCATGGAACTTCCCGCCGGCGGACTGGTTCAGGTCCAGTTTGAAATCGACAATGCCCGCGACGGGGCTCTGGGTAGGGTGCTGCCCGCCGGACTGGTGCGTATGTTCATCCGGCAGGACGGGCAGCTGCAGGTCATCGGTCAGGACCAGCTCGCCAATACCGCGCCCGGAAGCACCATCCGGCTCACTACAGGCGCTGCGTTTAATGTACTGGTGCAGGAAAACGTAACGCGCCAGAACCGGATCTCTGATCGCATCAGTGAGCAGACCAATCGACTGACGCTGACCAATGAGGGCGATGAAGACCTTACCGTGGTGGTATCACGACCCATTCACACCTCCCAGCGGGTGACCGAAAGTTCGTTGCCGCATACCATGCCTACTGCCGGGCAGGCGGTGTTTGAAGTTCCCGTACCGGCCGGCGGAACCGCCGCGCTGGAGTTCACCCTGCGCTCCGAGCGGTAAAAGGGCGATCAAGGTCGCGGTGTTGGTGGGTTGCCCAACGGGTTAACGTGGAACGGTTGCCTGTGCAGGTGCTAACGAAGCTCAAACCGGGTTTTATTAATACAGAAAGCCAAACAGCCATAACGGTATACGGTTTCCGGCGCCCGCTTCAATTCCATCGGCTGCAATCCATCCATTCGGGACATCCCCAAGTTGCGCTGAGGTCTTGTTTTTTCCACCAACTTCAATCAAAAAAGTACGATCAATCAGAAAATCGCCCTTCTCCGGATAGTGAACCTCATGCTTTTCTGGTAACTGACTCAGTAAAAAAGATTCTCTGGCAGAACCCATATTTACATCAGCCGGATTCAAGCTATACATTAAATTCGGGTGACGCAGATACACTTTCTCAGGTTTTGTGAGGCGTGTAACCCCTTTTTTCTGTGTGAAAAGAGACCGGGTTAAACCGGCTATTTCAAGGTATCTGAAGTAGTCTTTTAACGTATTCTTTCCAATACCCATCCTTTCAGCCAACTTGTCGATATTCGGCTGAAATGGGACACTCTGGCTGATAATGTGAAGCAACAGCTTAACTTTTTTCATATTGTCAGCGCTAATGCCGGTCGCTATCAATAAGTCCGACTCTATTACTTTGGTTATCGTCTCGCGTAGTCGGATTTCGTAGGTGGGTTTGTGTTCAAAGTAGAATGGATAATACCCTCCCCGTAAATATTCGTTGAAATACTGAAGGGGTTTGATTTTTTTCCATATTCCCCTTGCGAGAGCTTCGTGATGCTCGAAAATATCGGTCAGCGTAACCGTGCTGAATTCGATTCCGGTTGAAAACTGAATGTATTCGCGCAATGAAAGACCCTGTAGTTCATAAAATGCAGCCCTTCGTGATAAATCGTGCGTGCCTTCGTTAAGTTGCAACATCGAAGAACCGGTAAACAGTACTTGTAAATCCGGATATCGGTCATGTAGGTTCTTAATTTCCTGCGCCCAGTTTGCGTAACTATGCACTTCATCGAGGAGCAGATACTCGCCCCCAAGTTTAACAAATTCATCAGCCAGACTGACCAGGCTTCGGTTCGAGAATTCAATATCGTCAAGGCTGACGTACAGTTTTTTTCGGTCATGAAGATACCGTTTCGCATATTGGAGCAGTAACGTAGTCTTGCCAACTCCCCGACCGCCCTTAATGCCTACAAATCGACCACTCTCATGCAGCCACGACATTGCGTTTCTGATAGTCGTTTCAGGAACACGCTCTATGAGTTGTTCGGAGATTTCGTAAAGTACATTCATGGTTATGGGTAATCAATGCCAGTGTCAGTCGGTTTGTATATAGACCGAATATACGTAAAAATCGGTCTGTACACAGACCGAATATACCTAAAAATCGGTCTGTCCATAGACCGATAATGTGCGTTCTGCTCATCCCTTTGCTTCACTTTGGCCGCAATGACGTTGCTCCGGTCTGGTTAAATTCGGCAAACCTCAATGAAATCGTTATATTGATTATTATCCAATTTCAAGCATGCATAACGGTAAAATGTTGACTATGCTAACTAAAAAAACAGTTGATTTGCAGGCTAAGGCCATGTTTGAGCTTTACAAAGCGATGCCTGGAAGAACTCGGCGTCAAGTGAAAAAACTTATTCTGGAGAGTGAGCTCTCATTTGCTGACAATGATTTAACCGAACTATCCACCAAAGCTATGGATGAGGTCTGGAATACAGAAGAAAATGAAGGCTGGGACACTTTTTTCGTAGAAAATGGATACGTACAAGCAAGGTGATATCATCGTACAACGTTGTTGAACGTGTCAGAAGCGTTTTTTGATGACGCTTACGCCTCCGCATCGTTGTTGATGCCTTTGAGCAGGACCTTCTGATTGCCCGGCGGCGCTCCGGCACGGGTTATGCGGTCGCAGGCCAGGGTGACATCCGCGGTGAGCTCTTTGGGATGGTTATAATGGGTATTGATCCAGACCGGACCCCGTAGACTTGAGTAAACAGTGTTACTTACTATTGCGATACTCCACGGTCTCCTTGGGTTCGTTCACTATCAGATGGTACTGTAGTCAACGAGTGGCACATGTATGCCCGGTTATTTATCAGTTCGGATTCTTTTATTCCATTCTGTGGTGTTTTTTCTGGTGTTGAAGACCGCTACCACTTGAACGGATTGGTTTTCTTCGTTGAGGGTATAGTGAATCATGAATGGGAAATACTTGAGCGGTAAACAGCGAACATTATCATATCGAATCTGATAGAATGGATGCGTTTCAAGAATTTGAAACACATCATTTATTGTGTTTTCAAACCGCTCACCCAGACCAGGCTCTTGCTTGTTATAATAATCGATTGCTTGCTGAATATCTTGCAATGCTCTATGATCAAGAACAACTTGGTAGGTCATCCACGGGATTTCTTGAACGATAGCTGTTTGCGGGCTTCAACCCACGGAATTAATTCTTCTTCACTCAATGACGCGATGCGCTCTCTCACAATGGCTTTGTGCTCTTCCGTTATGGACGGCTCTGCTACTATTTCAAGACCCAACTGATGGAAGAGCTCAACAGCAAACTCAAGCTTTTGGTCGGGAATTTTTAATGTGATCTCTTTCATGATTCTAAAAATATAATCTATCGACCTCAAAACGATAACGATTGCATAACTGGAAATATTCGTCTACTGAAATTACTAAAACGACAGATCAGTACGAAATCGGCTGGGGTTGTTTTCGAAGTGTTTTATACGGTTTACGTGTGCAGAAAATGCGACCATAAATCCTGTCGTATGTATTGCAACCTCACTTATCCCATTCGCTTCACTTTGGCCGCAATGACGTTGTACAACGTTGTTGAACGTGTCAGAAGCGTTTTTTGATGTCGCTACGCCTCTTCCGGATTGTATTCCCGCCAGATCTGCCCGCCGTACGCCTGCACTTCAATGTAGTCGCCATCACGCTTTTTGAACCCGTTGGGGGTGAGTGGAACCTTTCCGTGGGGCGTGTCCAGCACATAGGTGGGAATGGCAAAACCGGATATGCGACCGCGCAACTGCTCCATCAGGGCCATACCTTCTTCGATGGTGGTGCGGAAGTGCCGGGTGCCGCCGATGAGCTGGGCCTGATACAGGTAGTACGGCCGGACGCGCATTTTGACCAGATTCTTGAACAGGGTTTTTAAAACCTCCGCATCGTTGTTGATGCCTTTGAGCAGGACCGTCTGATTGCCCAGCGGCGCTCCGGCACGGGTTATGCGGTCGCAGGCCAGGGCGGCATCTGCGGTGAGCTCTTTGGGATGGTTATAATGGGTATTAATCCAGACCGGATGGTATTTGCCGATCATTTCGCAGAATTCAGGGGTGAACCGGTACGGATTCAGCACCGGAAAGCGGGTGCCGATGCGAATAAGCTCTACATGGGGGATGGCCCGCAGGCGGGAGAGGATCCATTCGAGGTTGGCATCGTTTAAAATCATCGGGTCGCCGCCGGTGAGCAGCACGTCGCGGATTTCGGGGTGGGCGGCGATGTAGTCGATGCCCTGCTGCAGCTCGGTTTTGTTCATGGCGTACTCGCCATCGCCCACCATGCGTTTGCGCAGGCAGTACCGGCAATAGACCGCGCACTCGGCGGCCACACAAAACGCGACGCGGTCGTGGTAGTTGTGAACCAGATTCTTGACCGGACTATGGGCCAGTTCCTCGAGGGGATCCAGGGAGAGGATGTCGAAGTCGTCGTCCATTTCGTCCATTTGCGGAACTACCTGCCGGCGGACCGGGCAGTTCGGATCGTCACGGTCCATGAGCGATGCATAGTACGGGGTAATCTGCCATCGGAAATAGGCTTTCGTGGCTTCAATGGCCTGCAGTTCGCTCTCCGTCAGGTTAATCCAGCGGGCAAGCGCTTCGGCGGTGCGGATGCGGTTGCGAAGCTGCCATTTCCAGTCCGACCACTCCGGTCGGGCTTGGAGTTCAGCGATGTCAATAGTGGGTACGTCAGCGATATTCACGGGATATACGGGGCTTTTTTAGTGACAAGTTCGCTTCCAAAATACGAAATATTTAAGCCAGCTGAGTAAGTACCACCCGACACTCGGATGTGCTATATTCACTCTGTTGCTGAATAATGATTTTAAAAATTGGTCTAATCATATGTCGTCACTTTCAAAACGCTCCAATGCCGTTTTTTCGCCCGTATTGTTAATCGTCCTCGTACTCTCTGCCTGCGGTCAGTCTGAGGAGCATACCACTCCTCCACCCACTGAGCCCTACCAGGCGTGGTTCACCGCTATGGCCTCTCATTGCGGCAACGCCTATGCCGGCGGTCTTACCACCATGCCTCCCGGTGACGACATGATTACCTTCGATGATCACCTCGTGGTGCATTTCAGGGAGTGCAGTGACGATGTGCTCAAGGTGCCGTTTCATATTCAGACCGTTGCCGACGGTCAGTGGGACCGGTCCCGCACCTGGATAATCACCAGGCATGATGACGGACTCGAACTGCGCCATGATCACCGCAAGCCGAATGGCAGCCACGACGAAGTAACCATGTACGGCGGGTTTCAGTACGGGGTTAACGAGGCAGGTGTGCAGATTTTTCAATCCGTACCACGAACCGAGGAAACTGGTATTTTCCGTGGATGGAGACTTGAAGTCGACCCGGGAGTCCGTTACACCTACGGCACCGTTCGTGGGGACGACTGGAGCTGGCGAATCGATTTCGACCTTACCGAGCCCATTGACCCACCACCGGCACCCTGGGGGCATGAGTAAAGCAGATGGCTTTAAACCTACAGAGCGGATAAGGCCCCGGAAAGCATACCGGCCAGAAATTCCTCGTAGGACACCCCTTCCAGCTCAGCCAGGATGGCAAAGGTGTTGTCGATGGCGAACGTTGGCAGGGGGTTGATCTCCAGGAAGCAGGGATTCCCCCCGGCGTCGCATTTGAAATCAAGCCGGGCGAAGTGTCGCACGCCCATGGCTGCACACAGCCGAAGCGACCATCCCTGCAGCGCCGCTTCCAGCGCACCGTCCAGCCGATTCTCCAGCCGGTAGGCCCCGGCCCGACCCAACCCGTCCATCACATGATATCCGATGCCGGTGGCCGCATCAACGCCCCGCTCCAGCACGGGATGACAGCGAAGGGGAGCCCCCGTTACCGCAACCGTGTACTCGGCGCCCGGTAGAAACCGCTCAACAAGCAGATCCTGGCGGTACAGCGCGTGCAGTCGCCCCGCCTCGGCGGCCAGTTGCCTGCTAGTATGCACGATACTCGACTCGGTGATACCCTTGGCCGTGCCCTCATAGCGGGGTTTGATGAACAATGGAGCTTCCTGCGAGGGCGTCAGGCCAGCCAAATCCGACCCGTCAAAGCCAAGCACCTGCCAGTCGGCGGTGGGTATATCCAGCGAGCGTGCCAGCTGCTTGGTCAGCGCCTTATCCAGACTCCAGGAGAGCGTGAGGGCATCGCTGCCCAGGAAGGGGATGGCGTAGAGTTCGCACAGGGTAGGGACCCATCCCTCGCGATTGCGGGTGCCGTACCCCTCGGCAATATTCCAGATCAGGTCCACCTCGGGCCGGGCCGCCAGCAGGGCGTAGGGTCCGCCCAGAAGCACCGGCTCGTGCCCGCATCGGCGCACTGCCGCCTGCATCGCCGCAATCGTCGACTCCGGTTCAAACTCAGCGAACCGGTCGGCCGGACCGTCGATGTGCGGGTACTCTTCCGTTCGATCGTAGCAAATACCTATACGCACAGGCTGAAGGGATAAATTCGATGGTTATATTGCTCAAAACGGATAAATTTACATAATTCTCCCTACTTTCTACCCCATGAAAACCGCCAAGCACATTGCCGACCGCATCCGGCTGATGATCTCCACCAAGCAGTTTCAGGTGGGGGAGACCCTGCCATCTACCCGGGAACTGGGTAAACAGCTGAGCACCAGCTTTCATACCGTGCGCAAGGCCTACCAGATGCTGGCCGCCGAGGGACTCATCCGCAGCGAACCGGGAAGCGGCTACGTGGTGCATCGCCAGTCGACCCTCCTGGATAAGTCGGCCCGACTTGAAATGGGAGCGGAAAAACTGCGCACGGTTCTCGAAGAACTGCTGGGATACGGTCTGGATGAAGAAGAGGTGGAGACGCTTTTCGAGGAACAACTCATGTTCATGGAATGGCCGGACCGGTTGAATACCAGCGCTACGGTGGGGGCTACCCGGGAGACCGGTGATATGCTGGCCCGCGCTATCCGCACCCAGGTCGGCGTGAAAAGTCGGGTGATGACCATCACCGAACAGGCCAAAGCCGTAAATTATGACGCCCTTTTTGTGCCGGTACAGTACGTCCGGCAGTTTCGCAGCGATGCAGACTCCGGCCTGGTCCTGCCGGTGGTTTACAGCCTGGATGCCGCCTTGCTCATCGCCATCACAGACCGCTCGGCCGTGCAGAATATCGGTCTTCTGGCCCGCGAACAGGACTCGTTGCCCGTTCTGACCAGCGAACTCAAACACGCCCTGCAGTTTCAGGGAAGTATTATGGCCGGGGTGACCGACGGGCGATTCCTGCCGCCGTTTGTTAAGGATGTCGACCTGCTGCTGTATACGCCGGACTGCGCAACGCTGGTCGAGCGGGCACTTCCCGAACGCAAACGGATGCTCATTGAGTACCAGATTTCAGCCAATACCTCCGAAATCATCCGCGCAGAACTCTGGGAAAACTAACTGCACAACCTTGCACCCAGCGGTACATCCGCCGGCCCGGGCACGGTGACACCCCACCGGCATCTGCTTGCTATTGTACATCCATCCCCCGAACCCGCTGGCAGCAGGCCCCAACAACGATACCGTCCGGCGCACCCGTCAAACCCCCGATAAAATTTAACATAATTTCCTCTTGCGATGCCCCGCGTCATTGGCTACTTTCGTGAAAGCGCTTTTCCAGGGTCTTCTTAGCTACAAAAAGACGGATTGCAAACAACACGAACACAAAGACGAGGTCAATTATGAAAATGAAATCCTGTATTGCCGCCATGGCATTACTCGCTATGGGTATGTCTGTGGCAGCTCCGGCTGCGGCGCAGTCGCCCGATGGCATGAAACTCTACATCACCAGCAGTGGTGAACTGAATCTCGATCAGGGCTGGCTGACCGCCATGAATAATCACGGTAACCGCATTGACATCCCCGTGCCGATGTATATCATCGATCACCCCGAAGGACTGGTGGTTTTTGATACCGGTATGAACATCGCCGTAGTACCCGATAACGGTGCTGAGTACTGGGGACCGGTAGCCGGAGCCTTCACCCCGACCATGTCGCGCGATCAGGCCATCGACCGCCAGCTCCAGCGCATCGGCAAATCGGTTGATGATGTTAAGTACGTGGTGCATTCTCACCTGCACCTGGACCACGTGGGTAACATCAGCATGTTCCCGAACGCCACCCATGTTATCCGGAAAGCCGAACTCCAGAACGCCTGGTGGCCCGAGCGCTTTCAGCGTGCCGCTTACGTGATGAGCGACTTCGAAAGCACCCGCAGTCTGAATATCCTGGAACTCACCCGTGATCTGGACCTGTTCGGCGACGGCAGCATCGAACTCATCGACACCAAAGGCCATACCAAGGGACACCAGTCTATGGTCGTGCGTCTGCCGAACAGCGGAACCATGATCCTGGCTTCGGATGCGGCCTACATGGCTGAAAACCTGCAGGGTACCGTGCCCGGTATCGTCTGGAATGTGGAAGCCGCCATGGATGCCATCGAGCGTATGAAACTCATCCGCGACGTAGAAGGCGGACAGATCATCCTCTCGCACTCCATGGAGATGTACAGTTCGCTCAAACATCTGCCCGAGTACTACGATTGATTATCATCCAGCTCACTGAATCGCATGTGCCGGTTGTTCTGAACAGCCGGCACATTTTTTTTAAACCGGAGGCGGTCTATGAATCTGCTCACCCTGCTGACCCTCATCATTGCGGTGTACTGGGTCGTTATGATGATTTACGTGTATAAAAAAGAAGACTGGACCTAAAAACAGGAGCCCTACGTGGAAGAATTCAGTATTGGTAACTGGGCGTGGTTCTGGCTGGTGTTCTTTGTCACCGGTACCATGGGACTCGGTCTGTTTGCCATGACCAAAACAAAAACCGACGAGGATTTTGCCGTTGCCCGTAAGTCGTACGGTCCCTGGCTGCTGGTGCTGGCCCTGGCGTCAACCGTGGCCAGCGGATCCACCTTCATGGGAATTCCCGGTATGGCCTATTCCAAAGGCTTTCCGGCCCTGTGGTACCCGGCCATTTATCCTATCGGCATCTACATCGGCCTGATCTTGTCGGTTCAGCTGATCAAACGAGCCGGCGATATGTTCCGGTCGAACTCCCTGCCCGAATTCCTCGGCCAGCGTTTCAACAGCGATTTCCTGCGCATCGGGTTCGCCCTGCTCTCCCTGCTGCTGATTTACTACGTGGCTGCCCAGGTGGTTGCCGCGGCTACTACGTTTGAGGTAATGCTGGGCGTTGACTACCGGTTAGGCGTCATCGTGACGGTTATTGTCATCGGAATTTACATCACCATCGGCGGGTCGCATGCCGACATCCTCACCGATGCCTTTCAGGGCTTCCTGATGGTGCTCATCGCCCTGCTCATCACCGGCCTGTTTATTTTTGGCGTGGGTTTCGACGGAGGAGGACTGACCGCGATGAATGCCTCCCTGGAGGCGCAGGACCCGACCCTGGGGTGGAACAACTACTTCTCACCCGGTGACCCGATTTTCGGCAGTTTTCTGCTGGTGATGCTCATGTTCATTGCCCACCTGCCGTTTTCCATGAATCCGCATATCGGCAACAAGGCCTTTGCCCTGAAAGACTCCAAACAGCTGCGTACCTTCCTGCTGCTGGCCATTCCCATCGGCTCCATTCTGGGTTTTGCCGTTTTGGGCGGGCTGCACGCCCGGGCCCTGCTGGGACCTGACCTGCGACCCGATGCGGCTATTCCCGCTTTGTTTGTAGAACTGTTTCCCCCGGCCCTGGCTGGATTTCTGGGTATTGCCATTTTGTCGGCTATTGTATCCACCGCCGACGGGTTGTTTGTCTCCATCGCGGTGATTTTCAGTAACGATTTATACCGGAAGACCTTTGCACGACGTATTCACCCGCATAAATCGCAGCAGGAAATTGATCGGTTTGCCCTGAATATCTCGCGTGTGGCTACCATATTTACGGTGCTGGCGGCCATTGCCATTGCCTGGAATCCACCGCAGTTTCTGGCGGTATTACTATGGATTGGTGTGGGCGGCATCATGTCCGGCGCGGCCGGTCCGCTGCTCATCGGGTCGGTCTGGCGTCGGTCAACACCCGCTGCGGCCATTGCCTCGTTTCTCACCGGCGTCATCGCCTATGGCGTGATTTACGTAATCATTGGCTGGCAGAATCCCTTTGCGGTAGCCGGTGTCTGTACGCTGTTGGGCAGCGCGGTTATGGTGGTGGTCAGCCTGTTTACCAAGCCCATGCCCGAAGACAAGCTCAATGAGATTTTCTCGCCGGTGCGTGAGCCCCTGGATTTGCGTGAGCCCCTGGATTCCTGAACTACCTGACCTGGCCGAACCCACGGCCCCGGGCGTTGCCGTGGGTTCGCCGACCTACTGACGTGTGAGCCGATGCCGGCCCGCCTGTGCGGCGGGTCGTGCGGATGGCACCCATCAACCTGAAACCCATTGTTCATGCAGTTACCCTGCGCGCCGGCTCAGCACTGGCCCGACGCCGAAATCCGACATCACATCCGCCAGCTTCATCCGCTGCGGTTTATGCTGCGGCGACCGACATTCCGGTCTGCCATGGAATTGTGGTATCCGTGGTATGTATGCGCGGCAACGGTAAGGATGGATACCGCATTGCGAAGGGGGCAGGTGCATGCCGACCGGGTTGCCGTGGATGCGGTTCGGCCGGTGCGCCTCCGGCTGGAGTCGGTGCCGGAGCGGGAAACCCTCGACATTCCGGGTCACCAGGTAATACCCTTCCGGTTGCGTCCGCCACAGGCCCGGCAGGAGGCCCGGGATTTGCTCACCTCCATTGTAATCAATCGCAATAAACTCCTGCTTTCCCACGATATTACCATTGAGGAGCCGGAGCTGGTGTATGTCAGGGTGCTCATCGTTCCGATTGAAGGTCTCCCCGAAACGGAATGGCTGGTACTCGAAGATTTTTTCGCCAACGCCTATCGCCTTGCCCGTCGACCTGAACTTAAACCCGTACTCGAAGCTGCCGCTTCAACCATCTTATGACCACAGATTTATCCCTGCTTCGATCCCTGTTGTTCGTGCCGGCTACCAAACTGGAAAAACTCTCCCAGGTGGCTGCATCACGACCCGATTTAATCGTCATCGATCTGGAAGACAGCATCGCCCCGGACCTGAAAGACGACATGCGGGATGCGGTTGCCCGTTTTTTTGATGAAACAGACCTGGCGACCCTGCCTGCGCCGGTGGGGGTTCGCATCAACAGCATCCGATCGCTGGGGGGGCTTGAAGACATGCTGGCCTTCCTGCAGACCGAAACCCTGCCCGATGCACTCATGCTGCCCAAAATCCGTTCGGTTGAGGAACTGGATCTGCTGGCCGACTGGATGGAAGACGTAGACCGCGTCATGCCGGTCATCCCCCTTTTTGAAACCCTTTCGGTCTGGGATGACGCCGATGCCATCATGGCCCACGACCTGGTGCCCTGCGGGGTCTTCGGAGGTATCGACCTGGCGGCGGAGCTGGGGAGTGATACGTCCTGGGATGCGCTGCACCTGTACCGAAGTCTGCTGCTGCGCGCCGCCCGCCGGTCGGATAAAGGCTGCCTGGACATGCCCTGGTTTCACCTGGATGACAGCGAGGGTCTTCGCAGCGAAACCCACAGACTGCAAGCCATGGGCTTTGACGGTCGGGCCGCGATTCATCCCAATCAAATCCCCGTGATCCATGCCTGTCTGCAGCCCGATGAGGCCGCTGTTGCCGGGGCCCGTGCCATGATTGAGGCTTTTGAGCAAGCCGGCAGCGGGGTGGCCGTGTACCGGGGTAAAGTACTTGAAAAACCTGTGCTTATGCACGCATATAAGCTGCTCGAGCGGGCAGCACGAAACTCCTGAAACCCGTGAACCTGTACATGATACTATGCAAATTGATCTGAGTACTAATTTCGACGAACTGCGCGCCCGGGTGCGCACCATAACTGGTAAATACGGCGATGCCTACTGGCGTGAGCTGGATGCCGAACGTAACTATCCCTCCGAATTTGTGGATGAATGCAGTAAAAGCGGACTGCTTTCTGCGTTGATTCCCGAGCAGTACGGCGGTGAGGGCAGAACCCTGACCGAAGCGGCGGTAATCATGGAGGAAATCCAGGCGGCCGGCTGTAACGGCGGCACCTGTCACGCCCAGATGTACATCATGGGTACACTGCTGCGCTATGGCAATGAAGATCAGAAACAGCGCTACCTGACCCGCGTTGCCTCCGGAGAGCTCCGTCTGCAGGTCTTCGGTGTTACCGAGAAGCACACCGGCACCGATACCACCAAACTGCGAACCTTCGCGGAAAAAACCGATGGCGGATTTCGGGTGAACGGCCACAAATTTTATATTGGTCGGGGACAGCACTCCGATCTTATGCTGCTGCTGGCCCGCACCACCCCCCTCGACCAGGTCAAAAAGAAAACCGACGGGCTGTCGATTTTCCTGGTAGACATGCGCGAATCGCGCGGCAAGGAGCTGGACATCCGCCCGATCCGCACCACCATGAACCATTCCCTGACCGAAATTTACATCAACGACCTGTTCATTCCCGAGGAGAACCTGGTGGGGGAACTGGGCAAGGGCTTCCGCTACATCCTGGACAGCATGAACGCCGAACGGCTGCTCATTGCCGGTGAATGTGTGGGCGATGCCCGCTTTTTCATCGAACGTGCCACCGGCTGGGCCAACCAGCGGGAGCTGTTCGGCCGGAAAATAGGGCAGAATCAGGGTATTCAGTTCCCCATCGCCCGTGCCTACGCCAGTATGAAAGCCGCCGAAATGATGGTGCGCAAGGGTACCACCCTCTTTGACGCCGGCAAGAAAGTGGGCGAAGAAGCCAATATGGCCCTGCTGCTGGCTTCCGAAGCCTCCTGGGAAGCCGGAAATGCGGCCATCCAGACCTACGGTGGTCGCGGTTTTGATGCCGACTACGACATTGAGCGTAAATTCCGTGAAACCCGCCTGTATCAGGTAGCACCCATCTCCAAAAACATGATACTGGCCTATCTGGGCGAACACGTCCTGGGGCTGCCACGATCGTACTAACCATGAGTAAACCCTTCAAACCCCTGCGCGGCGTCACCGTGGTCTCCATCGAGCAGGCGGTCTCCGCGCCGTATGCAACCTGCAGGCTGGCCGATGCCGGGGCCCGCGTTATTAAAGTGGAACGCGATACCGGCGACTTCGCCCGTCAGTATGATGAGGCCGTCAAAGGGCTGGCTACCTACTTTGTGTGGATCAACCGCGGCAAGGAGTCGGTGCAGCTGAATATCAAAGACGAGGCGGACCGCGCCCTGTTTCTGCGCATCACAGACCAGGCCGATGTGTTCGTGCAGAACCTGGCTCCCGGCGCCCTGGAAAAAATAGGGCTGGATTCCGAAAGTCTGCGCGCCCGAAATCCGCGCCTGATCACCGTGGACATCTCCGGTTATGGCGAGGAGGGCGATTATGCGGCCATGAAGGCCTATGACAACCTGGTGCAGTGCGAAAGCGGCCTGGTTGACGTCACCGGTGAGGGCGAGGTGCGCTCGAAGGTCGGGATTTCCATTGCCGATATCTCCGCCGGCGTGCATGCGTACTCCGCCGTGCTGGAAGCCCTGCACGAACGCAATCATACCGGTCGGGGCGTAGCGGTGAAAATCTCCATGTTCGACTGCATGGCCGACTGGATGATGGTTCCGTACCTGCATCAGGCCTACGCCGGCAGGGCTCCCTCGCGCACCGGGGTACACCATGCGGCCATCTCGCCGTACGGTCCCTTCGCTACCCGGGAGAACAAACAGGTGGTCATCGCCATCCAGAATGAGCGGGAATGGGAGCGTTTTTGCAGGGTGGTGCTGCAGGATGCGGTCAAAGCCGATGATCCCCGTTACATCCGCAACTCCGCGCGGGTGGCTAATCGCGATGCCCTCAACGCTACCATTCAGCAGGTTTTTGGCGAACTCACCCATAGCGAGGTCCTGGAACGGCTGCAGGAAGGCTCCATTGCCTACGCCCGGCTGAACACCATGGAGGATTTTGCCGCCCATCCCCAGCTTCGCCTCACGGAAGTGGAATCCGGGGCAGGGACCATCCACATCGCCGACCGGCCGGCCCGGTTCGGGGGCTATACCAGCGAATTCGGTCGTATTCCGGACCTCGGCGAGCATAACGATGCCATCCGCCGGGAGTTCGATCCATCGCAACCAGAAAATTAACCCGGCACCCGCAATCATCCACCATCCACTATAATGGCAACCCGAAACCGTATATAATGAAAACCCGGCAATACACAGACTGGACGGGCCGGACCCGCCAGGATTATGACAGCATGGCCGCCGAGACCATGAAACGGTTTGCAGCCACCATGGACCGTGATCCCGCCCGGATCATGGATGACGATCCGCTGACACCCTGTGCCCATTGGTTTTATTTCACACCCATGGAGCGGCTCGGTGAACTGGCGCAGGACGGGCATCCGCATAAGGGCGACTTTTTGCCGCCCATTGACCTGCCCCGGCGGATGTGGGCCGGTGGTCGTGTACGACCTCTGGCACCCCTGCGGACCGGAACCCCCGCCACCAAAACCTCCACCATTACCAAAATTGAACCCAAACAAGGTCGCTCCGGTGCGCTGTGTTTCATCACCGTGGTACATCGCGTAGAGCAGGAAGGACGGCTTTGCGTGGAGGAGGAGCAGGATATTGTGTACCGGGAGGCAGCCCCGGCCGGCATCGCCCCCCGAAGAAATCAGCCCCTTGAACAGCGCCCCGACTGGTCGGTACGATGGGAACCCACCGCGACCCAGTTGTTTCGGTTTTCAGCGATCACCTTCAACGCCCACCGCATCCACTACGATGCCGATTACTGCAGAGAGGTGGAGGGATACCCGAACGTGGTGGTGCACGGTCCGCTTCTGCTGCACAGGATTCTGCACGACTTCTCCGAAAAATACCCCGCACGATGTATCACCGCCATTCGTTATCGCGCAATGGGACCGGTTTACCTGGGCGAGCAGGTGGAGGTGGGCGGAACCGACGGTCCGGAGGAACACAAGGAGGGGTTCCGGGCAGGCGTTACAACGATGGTCGTTTCCGGCCAGGAAAATGCCATCGCCATGCAGGCTGAACTTACCTGGGAGGAGGGAACCCCATGACAACTCCGGCACCATCGCTCACCCGCCAGCTGGCCCGTCGACTTCGAAACGGGCTGATAACCGCTGATGATGTGCATACAGCGACCTACTACACCCTGGATGTGCTGGGCTCCTACATCGCCGGCGGGGTTACCCCCCAGGGCCGTAAACTCATCGACTATCACCGGATCAACGGGCTGCAGGGGGTGGAATCGGAGGTGTTTCTTGCCGCCGCCCTGAGTCATATCACCGAAACCGACGACCTGCACCGAAGCTCGGTGACCCATCCGGCCTGCGTGGTCATACCGGCCGCCCTGGAAATGGCCCGACATCTTGAGCTGACCGGAAAAATGGCCCTGGAAGCCATCGTGGTGGGCTACGAGGCCATGATTCGCGTAGGCGACGCCCTGGGGGATGCGCACTACCGCATTTTTCATAATACCGCTACAGCGGGTGTTTTCGGATCGGCCGCGGCGGCGGCCTACCTGCTGGAACTCAGTGAAGATCAGTGGGTCTGGGCGCTGGGCAATGCCGGTACCCAGGCGGCCGGGCTCTGGCAGTTCAATGTGGACGCCACCATGAGCAAACACCTGCATGCCGGGCATGCGGCCCAGGCCGGGGTACGTGCCGCCCTGCTGGCCATCCGCGGATTTACCGGTCCGGAACAGATTCTGGAAGGTGAGAAAGGCTTTTTCAAGGCACTGTGTCCGGATGCCCGTCCGGATGCAGTTACCGCCGATGCAACCGGCTGGCGTATCGGAGAAACCTCCGTTAAACCGTATCCATCCTGCCGTCACACCCATCCGGCCATCGACGTGACCCTGAAACTGCGCGAGGAGCTCCTGGCGCAGGGTCGCACGACCGACGAGGTGGAACACATTCGCATCCGGACCTATGATACCTCCCAACGGGTAACCGACAACCCGTCGCCGGATACCACCTTTGCCGCCAAGTTCAGCATCCAGTACTGCGTGGTCACCGCGCTTCGACACGGTTTTCCGGTCCTGCCCGACTTTGAGGGCGACCGCCTGGCTGCCACGGCCCGTGATCCGCGCGTTCAGCGGGCGGAGGCGATCAGCGATGCGGCCTTTACCGGGCGCTATCCGGTGGCATGGGGCTCGGCTGTGGAACTTACCCTGCGCAGCGGCGAGGTGCTCACCGGCGAAACGTTCGCCGCCAGTGGTGACCCCGAAAAGCCGCTGGACCGGGACGAGCTGAAAGCGAAAATTCGCGGCGAGTTTGCCTATGCCGGCCTCGATGAAACCGCTGCCGGGGCACAGATCAGCGCCATAGAAGCACTGCCCGGGGCGGAAGTCATCCCCGGGTTTTATTGGAATGGGCCAGCCGCGGTGCACCCTAATTTTTAACAGGAACAACACGAAGGAGAACAGCTATGAGCAAAGCACAGAATTATATCAACGGAAAATGGGTAGACGGTTCGCTTGGAACCATGGACATGATCAACCCCTCGCACGATACCGTCATCGGGCAGATTGCCCGCAGTGACGACCGGGATGTGGACGCGGCCGTTGCCGCTGCCCGCGCCGCCTTTGAAGGAGTGTGGGGACAAACCCCGGCCTTTGAACGGGGTCGGCTCCTGCAGAAAGCGGCACAGAAACTCTTTGAACATGCCGAAGAACTGGCCCGGATTGAGTCGGCCGATGCCGGCAAGCCCCTGAGCCAGGCCCGGGCTGACGCCCAGCTGGTGGCCCGGTATTTCGAGTTCTACGCCGGCGCGGCCGATAAACTCCACGGGGAGACCATCCCGTATCAAAATGGCTTTACCGTGTACACCACCCGCGAGCCCTATGGCGTCACCGGTCACATCATCCCCTGGAACTACCCCCTGCAGATGACCGGTCGCACCCTGGCTCCGGCCCTGGCCGCAGGCAATGCCACGGTGCTCAAGCCGGCCGAAGACGCCTGCCTGGCCATCGTACGCCTGTTTGAATTGCTCGATGAAGTCGGGTTCCCGGCCGGCTCCATCAATCTGGTCACCGGTCGGGGCGATGAAGCGGGAGCAGCCCTGTCCAAAAACCGCGACATCGACCACCTCGCCTTTACCGGTTCGCCTGAAGTGGGTACGCTGGTCATGGAAACCATGGCCAAAAACCTGCGGCCCGTCGTGCTGGAGCTGGGCGGGAAGTCGCCCCAGATCGTTTTTGAGGATGCCGACCTGGACGCGGCCCTGCCTGTTATTGTCAAGGCCATCATCCAGAACGCCGGTCAGACCTGCTCGGCCGGCTCCCGGCTGCTGGTGCATGAATCCCTGCACGATCGCGTGGTGGCCGGACTGGTAGAACGGTTCAATGCCATCAAGGTGGGACCGGCCGAAACCGATCCGGATATCGGTCCGATCATCAGCAAAAAACAGCTCTCGCGGGTCACCTCGCTGGTAGATATGGCCGTGAAAAACGGCGCTGAAATCCTGGCACAGGCCGCCAGACCCGATGGCGAGGGGTATTTCTACCCGCCAACGCTGCTGGGAGCGATCGACAACAACCACGATGTAGCCCAGAAAGAAGTGTTCGGACCGGTGCTGGTGGTGATTCCCTTCAGCGATGAAGCCGAGGCGCTGCATCTGGCTAACAACGTACCCTACGGACTGGTGGCCGCGGTGTGGACCCGCGATAACGGTCGCGCTCACCGTATGGTCAAAGGCATCCGGGCCGGACAGGTCTTCGTCAACGGCTACGGCGCCGGCGGTGGGGTTGAACTGCCCTTCGGAGGCATGAAACAAAGCGGATTTGGTCGTGAAAAAGGCTTCGAAGCCCTGCACCATGTAACCACAACCAAAACGGTCATCATCAACCACGGATAAGCGGAGGTACCCATGAAAAGTTTACAACTCACCGAATTCGGAAAACCCCTGCAATGGAAAGAGTATGAAACCCCCCAACCTCAGGGCCGCGAAGTGCTGCTGCGGGTAGCGGCCTGCGGTGTATGCCACTCCGACCTGCATATCTGGGAGGGATATTACGAGCTGGGCGGGGATGAACGCATTTATGTCAAAGAGCGGGGCGTGGATCTGCCGCTTACCCTGGGCCATGAGGTGGTGGGCGAGGTGGAAGCTGCAGGACCCGATGCCACCGGGGTGAAACCCGGCGACAAGCGGCTGATCTACCCGTGGGTAGGCTGCGGAACCTGCAAATATTGTCGCTCCGACCGGCCCCAGATGTGTTCCAAACCCCGAAGCCTCGGCGTGTACACCAACGGCGGCTACGCCAGCCATGTGCTGGTGCCCGATTCGCAGTATCTGCTGAACATCGACGGCCTTCCCGATGAGCAGGCATGCTCGTACGCCTGTGCCGGACTCACTGCCTACAGTGCCCTGAAAAAATCCATGCCGCTGGAGTGGGACGAGACCCTGGTGCTCATCGGTGCCGGCGGACTGGGTATGATGGCCGTGCAGGTAGTCCGGGAACTGACCAATGCACGGGTGATCATGCTGGATGTGGATGACGCCCGGCTGCAGACCGTGCGTGAACTCACGCCGGACGTTGAAACCCTGAACACATCGGGCGGTGATGTGGTTGCGTCCATCATGGAAATGACGGGACAGAAAGGAGCCAACGCGGTCATCGATTTCGTTAATAACCAGCATACCGCTGCTTCGGCCTTCGGGATGCTGGCCAAAAACGGGCAGATGGTTATGGTAGGCCTGTTCGGCGGTAAGCTCAGCTTCCCCACACCGGTGCCGGCCCTGAAAAACCTGACCATCCGCGGTTCCTACACAGGCAGTCTGACCGAACTGCGCGAACTCATTGCCATCATCAAGGAGAAAAAACTTCGTCCCGTGCCGGTAAAAACGTATCCTATGGATGAGGCCGCCCGACTGCTCGACCAGGTCAGGGACGGGAAAATCATCGGACGGGCGGTGCTGACTCCCTGAGGGCCGGTAGCCGGTTGCATTTATCACCATCGTAATCAACGTGTTTCATGATTGACGTACAGTCGCTGACCAAAAAAATTGACGGGAATGTCATTGTGCAGGATGTTTCCTTTCAGGTAGGTCCCGGAGAAATTATGGGCTTTATCGGTCCGAACGGAGCCGGGAAAACGACTACCCTGCGTATGCTGGCCTGCGCCACGGCTCCCACCAGCGGAACGGCCCGGATAGCCGGCCTCGACCTGCGCACGCAGG
The DNA here is from genome assembly GCA_001314545.1 of Bacteroidetes bacterium HLUCCA01. Classification (GTDB taxonomy): domain Bacteria; phylum Bacteroidota; class Rhodothermia; order Balneolales; family HLUCCA01; genus HLUCCA01. The sequence goes on along the minus strand of LIHN01000001.1, from coordinate 685,821 downwards.
ATGCGGAGATACGCCGGATTTTGGGCTACCAGCCGGAAACCCCGCCGCTGTACCCCTTCATGAAAGTGCGTGATTACCTCCGGTTTATGGCTTCCATGCGACAGATCCCCGCCGGCGAGCAGCGCAGGGCCATGGATGATGCCATCGATAAGTGCAAACTCGGGCCCATGACCGGTCGTGAAATCGGCAAGCTCTCCAAGGGGTACCGTCAGCGGGTCGGGCTGGCCCAGGCCCTCCTCGCCTCCCCGAAAATTCTGCTGCTGGATGAACCCACCGCCAGCCTGGATCCCGGCCAGATCAATGAAACCCGGTCCATCATCCGGAATTGTGCCACCGATGCCGCCGTTATTTTCAGCACCCACATCATGCAGGAAGTCCAGCACCTGTGCAACCGCATCGTGGTTATCCGCCAGGGCAGGGTACGTTATGCCGAGCAGCTGCGAAGCACCGCCGTTGCCCGTGACGACCGTCGCAGTCTGGTGGTCCGCGTACGGGTTCCGGCTGCCGGTATGGATGCCGTTTCCCTGGCACTCGCGTCCCTGCAGGAGGTGGACGGCGTGCGGCTGACGATGCACGAAGGTGCAGCAGAAAACACCGCTTCCGCCGGACCGGTCGGTATGGATGTGCCCTCGCACAGCAGCACCGACAGCTCCGGGAATGCATCGGCAAACCCGGTCGACACCCGGGAGGGTACCGGCTCGGCAGACGAGAACCGGGCCGGCAACGGGGAGCACATCGCACGGATCTATGCCGAACTGCCCGACGATGATGGCTTGCAGAATCGGTTACTCTCCAGCCTCCTTGGCGCCGGAATACCGGTGCTTGGCGTGATGCCCAGGGAAAGCGAACTCGAACAAACCATTCTACACTACATGAAAAACTGATTTATGGCTTCGTATTTCCGCACCCTTGGCGTTATCTGGCGAAAAGAGCTCTACAACTATTTCTGGAGCCCCATCGCCTACATCGTACTGCCGATTTTCCTGCTGGTCAGCGGGTACTTTTTCTCCTTCAGCCTGTTCTATCTGCAGGTTGCCGCCATGACCAATGCGTTTCATAATATGGCGATTCTGCTGCTCCTGCTGGCGCCGGCTATCACCATGCGACTGCTGGCTGAGGAAAATCAGTCGGGTTCGATGGAATTGCTGTTCACCCTTCCCGTTTCCTACAGCACCATTATACTGGGCAAGTACCTGGCCGCTGTAACCGTACTTCTGATCGGACTGGCGGGATCGCTGGTGTTTCTGATTCCGCTGTTCGCCTACGGCGATCCGGATCCGGGTCCGATTCTGGCGGGGTATCTGGGTATTTTCCTGCTCGGTTGTGTGTACCTGGCTGTCGGGCTTTTCGTCTCATCGGCCTCCAAAAACCAGATTGTAGCCGCGGTTGGCACCACCGGTATCCTGATCATCCTCTGGTTCGCCTCCTACCTGGATAATTTCAATGTGCTGGGCGAGCTGGGAATTTCGTTTCGACAGCTTTCGGTTTCCCATCATCATGGTGAGTTTGTGCGGGGCATCGTGCCGCTGGCCTCGGTCATGTACATGCTGAGTCTGATCGGGCTGTTTTACACGCTTAGCTGGTTTACGGTCTACCGCCGGCGCTACATCGCCTGATTCCAGCTCCCCCGGCCGGATTCCGGCTGTGAGTCTCCCGTTTTCGCGCGGTGCCGGCATCGGTCGTTGCCTGAGGCAACCCGCCACCGACGTTCCAACATGTTAATCCAACGTTTACCCTGAACCGGAAAAAAGACCCGTATGAATCAACGTTACATTTATCTGACGGCAGCCCTGGCTCTGACTGTGGTAGTATTGGTGAACCTGATCGGGCAGGCCTCCGGCGTACGGCTGGACACCACCCGCGAGGGGCTCTATTCGCTTTCGCGTGTCTCCGACGACATCCTGGCGCGCATCACGGAGCCCGTTGAAATCACCCATTTCTACATTGCTGCCGATCCCCGTTTCCGACCGGCATTGGAGCTGCTGGCCGAGTATGAACGCCGCCAGCCGCTGATCACCACCCGCGCCTACGACATCAATACCCATCCCTCGGTAGCCCGCAGTATGGGGGTCACCTTCCAGGGAACCACCGTCATCAAGATGGGCGATCGTGTGGAGGAGGTGAGCGGCGGTGATGAGGTGAGCATCACCAACGGCTTGTACCGGATGCTGAACACCGGTGGCAGAACCATCTATTTCACGGCAGGCCATGGTGAGTACGACCTGTACAGTACGGTTTCCGAAGACCATCTGGAGGGCGAGGGGGAACATGACCGGCCTATTTTCATCCATGAGGCCCGGGGCCTTGGCAAACTGCGCGAACAGCTGGAACTCATGGGACATTCGGTGGAGGAGCTTTTCCTGCAGACCGGTCAGCCTGTGCCCGATGATGCCGACCTGGTAGTGGTGGTATCGCCCTCGGAGGTGTTCCCGCCCGAATCACTGAATGCACTTCGCAATTATCTGGCCGGGGGCGGCAAGCTGCTGGCCATGCTCGATGGTTTCCGTGACGGCGGACTAGGGCAGGTGCTCTCCGACTACGGAATTGTGCCCCAGAACGATCTGGTAGTTGATTTCGGGAATCACTTCTGGAACGATGCGACCGCTCCGGCTACCGGTCGCTACACCCGCCACCCCGTAACCGAACGCCTGCCGTTGACCTTTTATCCGGGCACGCAGTCGCTGCGTGTTGCCGACAACCTTCCCGACCATATCAACGTAACCACCCTGTTCAGCTCTACCGCTCGCAGTATGGCCGTGTCCTCACCCGAACAGCTTGAACAACTGCGCACCCTCGACCTTCCGGTGCAGTCGTATGATCTGATGATGATCAGCGAGGCAGGCACGGGTTCCGACCGTACGAAAATCGCCGTCATCGGCGACGGCGATGTGGGCGCGAATGAATACCTGAGTCTGATGGGCAATCAACGCCTGTTGTCCAATACCATCAACTGGCTCATGGGGGCCGATGACCGGCTCGACTTACCCGCTGCCACCTACGAGCTGCCGCTGGTAAATCTGACCAATTCCCAGATGCGCTTCACCTTTCTGATTACGACCGCACTGATGCCCGGCCTGTTTCTGCTGGCAGGAATTGGGGTGTGGTGGGTACGCAGGAGGGCCTGATTATGCCCGTTTCTACCCGAATTTTAGCGGTGCTGGCGTTGGTCGCTCTGGGCATTTACACCTACATGGCCCTGCACAGTCACGAACATGGCGGATCCGGTGAGCTGGTACACCACCACCATCACCACGACCATTCACATACCGAGTATCAGCCTGTCTTAGGGGTTGAGCCGGAGCAGATTGTATTTATCGAGGTGTTCTGGCCGCAGGCCGGGCGTATGCTGCAACTGGACGCCGACCGGCTCAGCTTTTACGAAGGTCCCGTGCAGTGTGACTCCGGAACGGGGGGTGACGCCGCGGCGATGCGGCAGGTTGCCGTGGTGGATAATCCGCCGGTTTTTGCACGCTGGCAGACGTTTTTTTCCAATATGACCCCGGATGCGCACATCGAGCCTCAGTATGTTGCCGAGTCGTATGGACTGGATCAGCCAACCGGGTGTATGCGGGTAGGCATTCGTGAGGAGGGGGGCCGTGAATCGGTTGTTGCCATTCAATTTGGGGAACGCACCGTTCAGGGACTCAACCAATATATCCGCACCGATATGCACGATGAAATCTTGCTGGTTCCCCGATATTTCTGGCAGCAGATTGAAACCGTATTTGAGTAACATCGTTATGCAATATAACCGCTGCTCATAAAAAAGGCGACCATCTTTTGCGATAGTCGCCTTCGTCAGTGCAGTATAAAATGAATAAAAATACTACTCGGAGTCGTGATCGATGGGTTCTTTAACCATAGACCATGCCAGGGCCGAGATGCCGACGGTTATGGCGCAGATCCACAGGGTCAGACTTTTGCTTGCCGTATTGTTGATTGCCTCACCCACCCCTAAACTGGCAACCAGCTGGGGCAGCACCACACTCAGATTGAAAAGTCCCATATACAGCCCCATCTTCGATTTCGGGATTTTCTGCGACATAATGGCAAAGGGCAGGGAGATGGTGGCAGCCCAGCCTACACCAACAACGGCCATCATCAGGTAAATCATGAGGGCGTTGACCCCCAGAAACAATACCCCCAGATACCCGACCGCCATTACCGCAATGGAGAGCATATGCGTCCGTACCCGACCGTTTTTGGCCGCATAGGGCTCCAGCACAAATGCAGGAAGCAGGGCGCCAACCAGGTTGAGCGACAAAAAGCTGATGGATACGATGCGACCCAGCTGGGCGTCGGTAATATCAGTAAAGCTGTAGTCAACATAGGCATACAGGTAGATAAACATCGTCTGAACGCCGATCCACGTAAACGAGTGCGCAGCCAGTACCTTCTGAAAACCAATGAGTCCTCCCACTTCACGGGAATGTCCCTCTTCCGAAGTCATCAAGGCACGGGTTATGAGCAGGATTGTTGCCACGCCAAAAATGATTTCCATGATGTAGAAGGGCACAGCAGGAGCACCCAGTCGGGTAGCCAGGGCATAAATGGAGTAGCCCAGAAAGCCCCAGAGCGGATAGATGATGCGGAAGATTTCTTCCGGCGAGGTTGCCTGGGCATTCGCGGGAACATCAGCGGCCTGCTGACTGGGACCACCCGCTGCATCGGCTGTCAGGTCGACCGCATCGTCATCGGATAACGTACGGGGTTCCTTGATGAAAAATGGCGGAACCAGGGAGAATGCCAGTACGAGGAAGACTCCGAAGTAAATCAGGGCGAAATTTCCGAAAACAGCACCGATTGCGTAAGCCAGCACCCCGAAAGATCCTGAAATGGTCTGCATCCAGGTGTAACCGCGGGTGCGGGGCCTGCCTTCCGGGGTCACGTCGGCAATAATGGACCGGGTGGGATTAAAACTCACATTGATTGCCAGGTCCAGGATCAGGGCAATGGTGATGGCCACACCCAGAATCCCGTCAATACCCAGGGCCGCAGAGATGACCCCGATATTGGGCAGGGCCAGCAGCATCAGGGCGGAGAGCACACCCCCGATGAGAATAAAGGGTCGGCGCCGACCGTCCCAGAACCACACCTTGTCGCTGATGATACCTACAATCACCTGACCCAGAATTCCGGCAATAGGTCCTGCGGCCCAGACCAGGCCCACGTCTTTGATGTCCAGACCGTATTGGGTACTCAGAATCCAGCTGAGCGCCGAAATCTGTACAGACAAGGCAAATCCCATCGCCGTTGCCGGCAGCGCCAGAAGCGCATAAAAACTGTTGGTTAACTTTCGTTGAATTTCAAGCATGGTGGTGGTGCAAAATTAACGGTCTTGTGAATGAAATCAGGCCGGAGGCCCGCACAGGGTTCGACTTCCCGGCGTAAAATGATAGCGCTTACATGGTGCGAATTGTCGTAATTTGCGGGTTTTCCACGACTATTCAAAGCAAAATCGGCTGCGATGGAATCTTTGGCAGGCCGTGCCTTGTTGTTTCAGGTAACGAGGTCGCAGTACCGTCGTTTTTTCACCAAAACTCACCTTGATAAACCTGATTATGACTATTCCCGAACACTGGACCGAAACAGACCACCTGCTCACACGCGAGTTTACCTTTGCCAATTTTGTTGAAGCAGTGGAGTTTGTCAACAACATCCTGCCTCTGGCTGAACGCGCGCAGCACCATCCGGATATCGATATCTACGGATACAAGCATGTTCGTGTGAAACTTACCACCCACGATGCCGGTCATACGGTCACTGAAAAAGACACTGCGCTGGCCGCTGAAATCAACCATTTGCTGCGCTGACCATCGCCGTACAGGCTGGTCGGCAGTGGGTTGCCTGAGCCGGACTGAATCCGATGCGTGTGTACGCGGTCTGCATGGGCGATCAGCCTTTATTGCGGGCCGCCATGTTAACCGGCCGGGGTTGTGCTGTTCAGCCAGAAAGAGACTGCTGCCGATAGATGCGGGCTGCTTGATTGGTCAGCCCTTTTTGCGGGCCGCCAGTCGACGGCGTTTCTCGCTGAGCAGCCAGTCGGCAAACAGGTATTCCAGCGCAGCGGCTTCGTACCCCTGCCACGCTGCAATCATCCCCTGAAATTGCTCCTCCGATGTGGCGGACGGATCGCCGCCGTAGCTGCGGATAATCCAGTAGCGTAATCCGCGCTCCTCACCCTTATCGATGCGACTGGGAAAAAACGCGTCCGGTCGGTTCCGGTAGAGCATGAGATCCTGCGCCGTGGTAGGACCAAAGCCCCGAATCTGCGTAACCCGCTCGTAGAATTCCTGCGGGGTTGCCTCCTCCAGTGCCTGCACATCCAGATTGCCGGATAAGACTTCGTGGGCCAAACCCACCACATACTCCCCTTTTCGCAGCGAAAGTCCGTGTTTTTTCATGGCCTCCGGATCGGCACCCACCAGCTGCTCGGGTCGCGGCCAGCTCGCAATAGGTCCGCCCGGACCATCCAGCCGCTGCCCGTAGGCTTCACGAACCCCATACACCATTTTTCGGGCCGTTGGCTTGTGGGAAATCTGCGTCTGAATCACACGGTTCATGGCATCTTCAAAAAAACTGGCCCGGGCCATACGCTTGAATCCATAAAGCTCCCGGATTTTCGGGGTCAGTACCGGGTCGGATTCGGCGGCTTCATACAATGGTTTCAGGTCGATATCGCAGCCGAGGATCCGGCGAATTGCCGTGGTGGCCGTTTCCCGCTCTCCGGCGCTAATCAAATCGTGTGCCGAAACGGTAAACTCCGGCGCCTCGGGATCGCCGTTGAACCGGATAGTCATGAGCACATCACGGTCACCCACGGGAATAGGTCGGGTGAATCCCTGCTCAAAAATCAGCATGGGATCATGTTCATGATCGAAATAAGGGTCAATGTCCAGGCACAGGAAGAAGTCGTGCGGGGCGATGGAGGCGATGGTCCAGTGTTGCATAGAAGCTTGGGCAAGAGGCCCCGACACGCCGTCAGGGCTGGTTAACAGGATGGTTTACTCCGAAAACATCAATACACGCCCAACAATTTCATCGCCAGGAAAAAGTACACGGAGACCGTGACCGCCAGCAGGGGACTGGGTTTGATGGGCAGATACTTCCAGCGGGAGAGCATCGGCAGAACCACAAACAGCAGAAATACCGCCATCATGACCATCCAGACACCGATACCACGTATCAGATAAAACCGGACCCAGGCAAAGATGGCATCGGTCATTGCGGTAAAGGCCGACCAGCTGCTCAGACTGCGACCCAACCGTTGCAGGAAATCCTGGTCCCACAGCAGCAGGTGCAGGAAAAACCCGGTCAGAATAATCGCCAGGTAGAGTACATTTTGCCGTCGACGGAGCATGTGGTATTTCAGGGTTTGTTTCACGGATGGAGGTATATCGGCTGGACTGTGGCCAAGTTTATGGATAAAGTGAACCGAAGAGGCTCAATATACGCAATATTAAAAAAGCTTAATTAATGTCTGCGCAGCCGGTTGCGTGCTGATTTTTAAGTATGTCAACATCCAGCTGCATCATCGCTACAATACTGGTACTGTTAACGACTGCAATCGATGGATTCACGCAGTCCGTAACCAATCAGGCCACAGATCCTGAAATCAGAGAGCCGGTACCGGGTATTTTTACCGCCGGAAATACCTCCTTCAAAGTCACCCGTTATGGCCTGGATGACGGCCTGCCACTCAATGCCGTCAATGATATTGCACAGGATACCAGCGGCTATGTGTACCTGGCTACCAATGAAGGTCTGGTACGCTATGATGGTTTCAACATGACGGTATTCAGTACCTCCAATAACGCAAGCTTTCCCAACAACCGCATTTCGTACCTGTATTACGATGCACACGGAAATCTGTGGTTGCAATTTCAAAACCGTTTGCTTGCTCGGTTCGACCCGTCTGCGGAACGTCTGATATCCTATCACGACCTGCTAGGGAATGTACCCCGTGTCCGGTCTGGTGGCGATGGATCGATGTGGGTTATGGCTGATCAGGGGGTATATCGATATGATCATGGCGAGGAAACGTTCTATAAACTCAATTTGCCAGAGGGTGTTGGCAGAATTCAAGGGATATCCCCGATTTCGCAACGTGAGATTTATCTGGCCGCAACCAGCGGATTCTGGCACAAAAAAGATGGAACATACCGTTTTCTTGGAAATCTGCCGGATCATTTGCAGACATTCCGACTCTTTGAAATGACGGCTTTCCCCCGAAACGGACACCTGTGGATTTCAACATCCAGAAATTACTTCTTGTTTAAACTGCCTGATATGCAGGAAGTTATCAACCTGCCGGATATGGATGGTGTGGGTAAAGTGGTTGATTACCTCGCGGAGTCCAATGAGTATCTGCTCATGCTAGACGATGGCTATGACTTTGTAAATGCCGCTACACTGGAACAAAAACGCATTGCCGTTCAGATTAATCACCTGATATGGACCCGCCGGCACCTGACTACCAGAAATAATGCCTTCGTTCACCTTGGGAATGATGCCGTTTACATCGGTGATACGGAGATCTCTGGATTGCGGCACCCTTCCGGTATTTTTGAAGACCAGGAAGGTATTATCTGGGTTATGTCACAGTCGCACGGCCTGTATAAAATTGAACAGGTATATTTGGAAAATATCACCGACCTTGGCGGACATCCCATCAGTAACGTTTATTCGATTTTCGAGTCTGCTTTTCGTCCCGGTGAATATTGGGCCGCCAGCTATAACCGGGGTGTTTTCCGCTGGAACGACAGTCAAGTAACGGTCTGGAATCAGGCCAACAATAAATTAAGAACAGGATTTGTCTGGTTTGTCGGAGAGGATGGTTATGGCAGAATCTACGCCAGCGAATTTGGTCAGGGCTTGCACCGTCTGAACGAGCAGGAAGAGTGGGTGCCGATGTCTGAGCAGTCAAATGGCATTCTGAACGACCAGGTAACCGTCAATGCGTTGTACCATGATATCAAACCGGATGGCAGGCAGCAAACAGACCGGCTAATCTTCGGAACCAACGTCGGTTTGGTAGTGCAGGATTCAACAGGCTGGTACACCATCAATACCATTGACAATTCCGGAATACCCCAGGTCCGTTCCTTTGCCAGACTCCCATCCGGTGAGCTGCTTGCCGGAACAGCTGGAGGCGGATTGCTGGCTCTGGACGAAGATCTGAACCTGACCTGGAAATTGACCCAGCAAGACGGACTCGGAAGTGATTACATCCGTGATATTTTTACGCAGTCAGCAGATACACTATGGGTAGTTACAGAATCTATGGGACTGAACCGGATTGTTCTTCGCGGGAACAAACCCGCAGAAATCCGGCAGGTTACGGTTCAGCAAGGGCTCCTGTATAATGGCACCCATCGAATGATTGCTGATGGTCAGGGACGCATCTGGATTAGTTCCAGTATGGGCATCATGCTCACAAATCTGTACCACCTTAACCGTACGGCAGACCACCCGGACATCCCGCTCGTGATGGTTGTAATCAACGAAAGTGCGGGTATGATTAACCGGGAAGCCAATGGGGGAGTGGGAAACGCGGGTACCTTTACCTCCAGCGGTGACCTGTTGATTCCAAATCAACGAGGAATAACCCGTATTGACCCGGACCAGTTTTACGAAGCCCTGGATTTCACAGTACCTGTGCCGGTAATTGAAAAACTTGAGCTTCCGGATAAGCGCAACGTGTTTCCTGTAAACAATCAGCTTAAACTACCTCTGGGTGAAAGGACGTTCAACATCCGGTTTGCGGTTCCCAAACATCGTAATTCGCATACCCTACAGATAGCCTACATGATGTCTGGCGTTGACACCCGATGGCAGCAGGTGGAGGATTATTTCATTGCCCGTTATACGGATTTACGTCCCGGTCGGTACCGGTTTCAGCTCAGAGCCGTTCAAGCTGATGGAAACCTGCGTACCTCCTACCTGTTTCTGGACGTACCGCACTTCTTCTATGAAACCAGATGGTTTTCGGGGTTGATGATGATATTCGCAGCCGTTGCAGTCTTTGGCATCATACGTTACCGGGAGGAACAACAACTCCGGTTTGGTCATATTCAGGAACTGGTAGACCGTCAAACCCTGCAGCTTCAACGTTATTCTGAGCAACGGGATCGTTTTTATGCAGGTATAACCCACGATCTGCGTCAACCACTGACCTTGATTATGGGTCCCCTCGAGCTCTTGTTAAAAACCAATCGGTTAAAATCCGATGAGTGGGTACGCCATTACCTTACTATGATTAACCGAAATGCCCAAAGGATGGAAAACCTGATCAATCAGATGGAAGAGGTAACCCATTTGGAAGGGAGTGAGACCCCGTTCCGACTCAAACCGTTTGACCTTCAGGAATTCACCCGTCAGATCATCGGTCACATACTGGATCAGCCCGGCTATACTAATTTTCCCATTCACCTCGAAATCAATGCGGATTCGCTGTACGCTCTTATCGAACGTGACGCCTGGGAGCGGGTGGTCATTAACCTTATTGAAAATGCATGGCAGCATGCTTACAGTACAAAAGGTTTTCAGATATCTTTTCGCAGACATACCGGCCACGCGGAAGTACGCTTTCGGGACTTCGGTCAGGGTATCAATCCGGATTTGATTCCAAGACTTTTTGATTACAAATCAAAGGGTTCCGACTCGCAGGGATCGGGTATAGGCCTGTACCTGGTACGGGAGCTGGTCCATCGCATGAAAGGGACTATAAGGGTGGAGTCAACCGGACATGAAGGTACCGTATTGGTTGTGCGTTTACGTGCTGCGAATACGCAGTTACAAGCAGCGGTATCGGTGGCTGTTCAGCCTGATCTTCCAGCTGAAACCGAAACTCATAACCTGAATACGCTGATGAATCATGCGGATCGACCGAAGGTTATGATTGTGGATGACAATGAAGAATACGCTGCTTATATGGTTGAACAGCTCCGTACCGACTATCAGCTGCTGAGCTGCAGCAGTAGTATGGCTGCTACGCAGATGGTTACCGAGTTTAAGCCGGACCTTATACTATCCGATGTCAATATGGACGGAATGGATGGCCATACGCTGGTCAGAACGATCCGGAGCATGGACCAATTCAGAACATTGCCGGTTATTTTCCTCTCAGGAAATGCACACGATTCATTTGTGCAGAAAGGTTTATCAAGCGGTGCCGATGTATACCTTACCAAACCGGTATCCACCGAGGTAGTACGAACGCAAATCCAGGTGCTGTTTCAAAGAGAAGAACGCCTTCGTAACGCCGATGTACTGGTACATGAAGCAGAGAAAGAGCATGAGCTGGTACGGCAGGTCACGGAACTCATTTATCGCCATATTGGCAACACGCAGCTCTCACCCGAAATGCTGGCCGATGCGCTGCACACCAGCAGAGCTACCTTATACCGTGACTGGAAAAAGGTGATGCCGGCAACCTTGAAAAAGTTTATCCTGAAAATCAGGCTCCAGGAAGCACGTAAACTTATAGGGCAGGAAGGCTACACGGTCAAAATGGCAGCAATTTCCGTTGGAATTCGTGATGCAGGCTATTTTGCCGGCTTATTCCGTAAAGAATTCAAACAAGCGCCATCGGAGTTAAAAAAAATCGGCACCTGAATTTCAATTCCATCAGGTGCCGATTCGCATGGGTCACTCTTAACCAATATTCAACGTTTAGTGTGTCTTATTCACGCCCAAGTGCTTTAGTGTTTTTTGTTGATACGCAGTTTGAAAGCATAACGGAGCTTTCGTTGAAAACTTAAGCTGATATGGAGCTGAAATCATCTCAATATGTATGATATTCGTCTCAGTTCTGCATAATTCGGGGATTTTCATCCATGTATTATGCCATATCATTCCCCGATGGTTAACCGGAAGTCATTCGTAGACTCACGTGTTCGTCTACCAGACTGATGACCTCTCTGATATTGAATGGCTTTGAAATGAGGCGGTCAAAACCGTTAGCATGTAAATGTCCTTCCAGCTCCGAACGATTGGATGCCGTCACAGCTGCGATGTAGGCCTTGCTGTTGTTTTTTGATTTTCGGGCAATCTTGCAGAACTCAATACCGCTCATTCCTGGACCAAGGTTGATATCCACCAGCATGATTTCATAGCAGTTTTTTCCAATGAGTTCGATAGCTTCCTCCGCAGTACCCGCAACGTCGAGGGCGTGCTTTTTCAGCGCCTGCTTCATGAGCCCTTGCATCAGAGCATTGTCTTCAACATATAATACTTTTCTGGCTGCATCGGTGTCTGTATGGCCGCCTTGATACGATGTTTCAACACGTTGCATGGATTGTTGCCGAACATAGGACAGCGGTATCAATACCTTCGCTACGGTTCCGGATGGTTCATTGGGTTCAAAATGAATCGTGCCGTTAACCATCTGCAAATACCGGTGTACAATGGGAAGCCCCAGTCCGGTTCCTTCAAAAGTTCGTCGTACCCCTTCACTGCCTTGACGAAACGGCTCGAATAAGCGGTTGCGTATATCCTCCGGAATTCCGCATCCGGTATCAGCGATTTGCATGCTCAGGTACTCCGCGACTACCTCTATGCGTACTTCAATCTGACCATGACGGGTAAATTTGCTTGCATTATCGAACAGCTGCCGGGTGACCGTGTACAAAATATGTTCATCCAGATAGACTCTGCGGTCTTTGCCCGAAAAGTTCAGTACGAAGCGCAGCCCTTTTTTGTGGGCTTTGTTCTCCAGCGTTTTGATCAGGTCTAAAATGGTTTCTTCCACCGAAATCCAGGAAGGATTGGCTTTTACAAAACCGGCATCCACTACGGAGAAGTCCAGCAGGGAGTCCAGAGTGTTTTGTAAGCGGTTGGCGCTGATGGTAATACTTTTTGAATACTCATGGAGCTCGTCGTCATCGGTTCCCATCTGTATCAGGTCCGCAAAACCTTTAATTCCCGTTAACGGGGTGCGGAACTCATGACGGATGTTGCTCAGAATATTGGATTTGATTCGGTTCAGTTCTTCCGACTGATTTTTAGCTTCTCTGAGTATGGTGAGTTGTCGTCGCTGTTCAGAAATATCCGTTAAGACTCCGCAATGGTACTGCGGCTCCCCGGTTACCTCGTTGAATACCGTAAACAGGCGGGCACGGACCCAGCGTGTTTTTTGGTCGGCACCAATCAGCCGCCATTCGACTTCGACGTTTTTCCTGGTTTGATGATGGAGTTCATTCTTTTCGGCTACCAGTTCGCGATCAGCCGGATGCACGTACTGCAGATATCGGTCGCCATTTTCCATCTTCAGGACCTCGCCCGGAATGCCGAACATGTCGGTTAAGGTCTTGTTGGCGAACAGAAGACTGAAATCTTGTGCATCCCGCATCCAGATTCCATCCGTAATATTTTCAGTCAGGCTTACCAGCTGTTTACGCTGCGTCTGGACTTGTTCAAAAAGGTGTTCACGTTGTTCCTGCTCCAGGCGAAGCTTTTCTTCCTGCTCATTGCGAATGAGAAGACTGCCTAGCAGAATAACGGCCTCCGAGAGGATATTGACCTTGTAATTGTCCCAGTCACGCTCCGTTTGTGTATCATCGAAACCTACAAATGCAATGGGTTTTCCGGCTGAAAATATGGGCAGAATCAACAGGGAAAGGATGTCTTGCTCCTGAAGATATTCCCTTTCAGATGCCGGAAAATCCCGGATAAGTCCCACCACCGGTTCGTTACGCAAAAATGTTTCTACCCAACGCCGGTAGTCCGGGTACACGGGGATGTCCTGCAGGTTGGGGTTGTCAATCTGGGGTTCAATATCAGCCCGGCACGACTCAAACTTTTGGGAGGAGATGTAGCCATTTACGGGGTCTTCGCGCAGATCGAACATGTATACGCGGCATACTCCGGTCACCGCAAGAATCATGTCCAGAGACTTCTGAATTGCCTGACTTGCACTGACTTCACTGAGTAAAATTGGCGTCAGGGATGCTATCAGTGAATCAGTCGTTAGGGTGTTATCCTGTTGCCGCATGAGAAGTGGGTTAGATTATCATACATTCAACGTACCTGTAGCCGTTGCATGCATCCATGGTTCATGGTTGTTTGTTTGCGCCTGAGATGAACCGGCGTTTTTTAGTGTTTTGTTAAACCAGGCGGATGGAGCAGGCTTAATTGAGCTTTTTGGACTAAAAAGCATCTAAGCTGTGAGATTATGCTAAATTAACTCAGCTAACCTTGGATTCTGTCTCAAATGATGATAATTCCGTCTCAGTTATCGGAATTTGCGGAGAAAGCGGCGCCGGGCTGGCGCTTCCGACCGATTTTTTCACGGTAAAGCCGTTCCACTTCGGCAAGGGTGTCGGTCTGCCCGGGCAATTTGTCCCAGCGTATGGCCCTGAAGCGGGGCAGACGAAGCGTATAGCCGGCTTTGGTGCGCTTGTTGCGCTGGATTTCATCGAACTCGATTTCCACAACTATAGCTGGCTCTAAAGACAGGGTAGGGCCAAACCGTTCGCGGATGAGCGGCTTGATGGCGGTATTCAGGCGTTTGAGTTCCTCGTCCGTGTAGCCCCCGTACGCCTTGCCGATGGGCACGAAATCCTGCTCGTACCGCGGATCGTCGCTGACCCGGATGCCCAGGGTGAAGTCCGAGTAGGTTCCGCCCCGTTTGCCGCTGCCGGCCGTGGCATACAGGATGACGGTGTCCAGCGATCCGCCGGGCTGCTTGACCTTAAGCCAGGATTTTCCGCGCTGACCGAATTCATACAAGCCGTCGGTTCGCTTGAGGATGAGGCCTTCATTACCATTGGCCAGTGCCTGGGTGAAGGAGTCCTTCAGGTGAAACACATCACGGATTGTGAACTGGTCAACCCGCGCTATACCGTTTTCTTTGCACAGCGCTTCGAGAAGTCCCCGGCGCTGATTAAGCGACCGGCCAAAGAAGGAGTGACCATCATGGTGCAGCAGGTCGAAAGCAATGAAGAGTACCGGATGCTGCTGCAGCAGGGACTTCCCGGGCTTTTTTACGCCCATGCGCTTTTGCAGCGACTGAAAAGGCTGTATGGTCTGGTCCAGGTATACACACAGCTCCCCGTCAAGCACGGTGGCTGGCAGATTCAGCCCCGACATGAACTGCACAACTTCCGGAAAGGAAGAGGTGACATCATTGAGGTCGCGTGAGAACAGGGCCACCTGCTCACACTGAACATGAACCTGACAGCGCATACCGTCGAACTTCTCTTCGGCCACGAAACCGGTGAAGTCGGTAAGCGCAGCGGGAGCAGTCCCTCCTTCCACCTGGCCGAAAGGGTCGGTCAGGGCCGTGGCCAGCATGAAATCCACCGGCTGAAACAAGGTGAAGCTCGCCTCATCCAGCGATCCATTGCGTGCCATCACGGCCGTTTTCCCCAGACTTCCGGTAATCATGTGCGTGTAACGAACCTGTTCGGGCGATGCGCCAAAGGCCCGGGCAATGGCGTTCAGAATGCTGCGCAGCTCAAAACCGATGCGCAGGCTCCCTCCCCCCAGAATCCGCAGGAAGTATTTAACTTCCAGGGGCGAGAGCTCACAGAAATTTTCCTGCAGCAGGGCTTCCTTGTCTTCCCGGGAGCGCGCACCCGATAGCAACCGGAAGCGCTGGTCTACCGATTCCAGCGACAACGGCGCTCCTTCCCGCCGTTTGCGCCGGCCGGATTCCAGATTCTCCAGGAGTTTTTCAATGGCCTCGGAAGCACTGCCCGTGGCTATTCTGCTGGGCCTGAAAACCTGCTCATAATCAATGTCAAGGTGTCGGGCTGCACTCACGGCAATGGTCCGGTGACCCACCGCCGCCCGTTTACCGGATAACCGGCTGAAGGCACCTTCCCCCAAAAACCGAACGGCCCGGTCGAGGTCGGCATCGCTTTGAAGACCGGAAAGATACCCGGCACACAACGCAATTTTGCTGCGAGTGCTGCGGGTTTCGGCCAGACGCTGTGCCAGTTCGGCAAAATCCAGGAACAGGGGGGCTGTTTCAGGCATGACTCAGTGGTCGAAATTGCGCGACTGTATGCGCACGGCGTTCAATATGGCCAGCAGGGCAACGCCCACATCGGCAAATACAGCCTCCCATAATGTGGCAACGCCCAACGCGCCGAGCGATAAAAACAACAGTTTGATTCCCATGGCCAGCGCGATGTTCTGCCAGACAATGCTTCGGGTTGCCCGGGCAATATCGATGGCTGTTGCAATGCGGGAGGGCTGGTCGGTCTGGATGACGACATCGGCGGTTTCAATGGCTGCATCGCTGCCATATGCGCCCATGGCTATCCCCGCGTCGGCCAGTGCCAGTACGGGGGCGTCGTTGATTCCGTCACCTGCATAGGCAACCTTGCCGGCCGCCTTCGACTTAATCTGCTCAAATTCACGGGCCTTGTCTTCGGGCAGGAGTCCGCCAATGGACTGATCGAATCCCAGATGCCGGCCAATCCGATCCGCTTCATCCGGGGTGTCGCCGCTGAGCATGACCAGGTGCCGGACGCCGGCCTTCCTGAGTCGTGAGATGGCCGCGGCCGCATCCGGTTTGACCGTGTCGGCCACACGCATCCATCCGGTGTAGGTGCCATCCAGCGCCAGGTGCACAACGGTGCCGCTTTGCGGGGGAAATTCAGGGACCGTTATGCCTTCCTGCAGGAGGAGTGTCCGGTTGCCGATGAGCAGGGTTTTGCCGTCGGCTACTGCTTTAACACCCCGACCAGCCAATTCCTGCTGCGTACGGACCTGTACCGCGGGGAGGGAAGCGTCAACATGTTTCCGGGCATACGAGACGACCGCCCGGGCAACAGGGTGCGTCGACTGCTGCTCCGCGGCAAGCACCCGGGGCAGGATGTCCTGCTCAAATCCGGGCGGTAAATGGACATCGGTTACGGTAAAGGTGCCTTCGGTCAGGGTTCCGGTTTTGTCGAATACCACGGTATCCGTGTGTTGAAGCACGTCCAGAAAGTTGGATCCTTTCACCAGAATACCGTGGTGCGATGCGGCCCCGATACCACCGAAATACCCCAGCGGAATGGAGATAACCAGGGCGCAGGGACAGGAAATAACCAGAAAAACCAGTCCGCGGTACAGCCAGTCGTTGAAATCGTAGGAACTGACCACAAAGTAGGGGATGACGATCAGCAGCGTGGCCAGCGCCACAACGGCAGGGGTATAGACGCGGGCGAAGGAACGGATAAACTGTTCGGTTTTGGCTTTGCGACCCGAGGCTTCCTGCACGAGGTGAAGGATTCTGGATATGGCACTCTGGTCGTAGGGCTTGCTGACGCGGACCTGAATGACCGTTTCCTGATTGATGGTTCCGGCCATGACCAGATCGCCCGGAACGGCTCTGCGGGGAACACTTTCACCGGTGAGTGCGGCGGTATCCAGCCAGGTTTCCCCGTCAACAAGAACACCATCGAGGGGTACCCGTTCGCCGGGTCTGACCTGTATGGTCTGACCTACAGCAATGGCTTCCGGGTGTACGGTTTCAACCTGATCGGTCTGTACCAGCCGGGCACTTTCCGGTCGTACATCCAGCAGGGCTTTGATCCGTCCCCGGGCTTTTTGAACGGCACTGTGCTGAAACGCCTCCCCGATGGCATAGAAAAGCATGACCGTGACCCCCTCGGGATACTCACCGATATAAAATGCTCCGATGGTGGCGATGCCCATCAGGAAAAATTCGGTGAATACGTTTCCGGCCCGCAGCTGCTCCCAGGCTTGCCGGAACACGGGCAGGGCTACCGGAAGATAGGCAACCAGGTACCAGGAAAGTCTCGGCAAACCGGTAAACATCCCTTCAGGGGCAAGAAAATCGGTGAGCAGACCAATCCCCAACAGTACGGCGCTGGCAGTAGCATCCAGATGGCGACGGAACCAGGATGTGGTCGGTTCCGGACCGGGCGTTGTGGGTTGGCTGACATCGCACCCGCAGGTGGAACAGCCGCAGGAGGCAGAACTCATACGATGGGGATTTGAAAACGGCTATTGTGCTAAGGACCGCCGGTACAGGCCCGGAAACACGCTGCGGCGATTCAGGATTGCACGCAGTGTCTGAGATTATCGCCTGGCTGTCGGTAAAAGGAAAGCACGATTAACGGCCAAAATAGCAAAAACACGGCAGGAATGCGATGTTTTAACGCTCAGGCATCGTCATTGCCCTGCAAATCCAGACTTTCCGCATCCAGTCCGTCGTTGCGGAGGTAGTGAAGCAGTACATCCGGATTGGGCGTGTGGGTCAGGTAAATCTTTCGGGGTGCCAGTCGACGGCACAAGGCGAGCAGTTCAAAAAAATCGATGTGGTCTGAGAGCGGTATGAGCTGGTCTACATTGAGCTGGGCCCGTCTGGACTCCAATGCGGCCCAGCCGCTGCAGTAGGTGAGGTATTTCTTCCGGATGGAAGTAACCATGGAGGTGTCCAGGGTACTCATGGGTGTTATCAGTGCGCCTTCGGTAACGCTCTTGCGATTGTACCGGGTGTAGGCGCCCAGATCCATGCCAAACCGGGTGTAAATCTCGCAAAGCGGATAGCCGGCCCCGTGTATCTGCACCGGAATACCGGTCGGGGCCAGGGCCATCATAACTTCCTGGGCTTTACCCAGATTGTACGTCAGAAAAACCGGAACTTCGCCGCGCTCCCGGGCCTGAATAGCTGTTGTACGCAGCCGGTCGAAGAGCTTCTCGTGCGACTTCCATCGGTAAATGGGCAGGGAGAACGTCGCTTCGGTGATGAAATAGTCGACCTTCGCGGGACAATCGAACCCCTCGGTGCAGGGGGATGCCGGATTTCGGTAGTCTCCGGTGTACAGCACCGATCCCTCCGGGGTCTGAATATAGGTCATGGCCGAACCCAGAATGTGACCGGCCGGATACAGCGTCACGGTTACATCGCCGGGTAATGAAACCGGGGAGTAGAAGGGCGTTTCAGTGACCTCCCCCTGAAAACCACGGGCTTTCATCAACGCGGCCGTAGCCGGGGTTGCATAGACCGGAATGTGGCGGTTGCGCGGCACATGGTCGGCATGGGCGTGGGATATGAACACATGGGGAACGATGGCCTGGTCTGTATCCAGGCCGATGCCATACGCGGGCAGCACGATGCCGCCGTAGCCCTGTTTTTGGATGGTTATCATGGCTGGTTAACTCCCCATGCTTAGGGTAATGTTCCCTGCCTTGCCAGCAGCCGGACCCACAGCACAGCGGCAGCAACGGCCGCGCCGACAAGAATCCAGCCCATCTTCACCGATAACCGCTGAAGGCTTTCCGGGCGCTCAACCAGCCGGACACGCAGCTGGTCCCACAGTAAAAGTACCCTGCCTGAGGCGAAGACCAGTCCCAGCATGAGGGTTGAGAAGACCAGCTCGGCGGCCGCAAAGGGATAGAAGGAGAGCAGCACGGATATAAGACTGAAAATCAGGGTGTAGCGAAGCACCTTGAGCAGCAGTCGGGGCGGACGATGACCCTCGGCTGAGCGAACCAGGTAGCGGGAGAATACCTCGGGTTGCCGGATGAAACCGCTGCCATACCACAAACCCAGTACCGCAACCACCGCATAGTAGATCAGAAACCAGCCGTATTGCATGTTTAAATCCGGAAAAGATTTTTGGCTGTTTCGGTGGTCAGTGCATCGATTTCAGCGAGGGTTTTCCCAAAGAGGGCACTCAGCTTGACGGCAACCAGCGCGGTGTAGGCAGGCTCGTTGCGTTTTCCACGATGGGGTACCGGCGACAGGTACGGAGCGTCGGTTTCCAGCAGCATCCAGTCCGGCGGCAGCATCGACACAGTCTTGTCTACACCCGCATTTTTGAAGGTCACCACCCCGCCGATTCCCAGATGAAAACCGGTATCGATAGCTTGTAGTCCTTCTTCTACCGAGCCGTTGAAACAGTGCCACACCCCCCGCAACCGACCATCCTGCTCTTCCCGGAGTATCTGCAGCATGTCATGGGTGCTTTCGCGGTTGTGAATGATCAGGGGTTTATCCAGTTCCCGCGCCATCCGGCAGTGAAAGCGGAAGGAGGCTTTCTGCTCGCTGATGTGCTCGCTGCTCCAGTAGTAGTCCAGTCCGGATTCACCTACAGCTACCACGTCATCTTCGCCTGCCCATTTCCACAGGGCGATTTCGTCTGTCGGTCCCTTGACGTCACACGGATGAATTCCAGCCACCGGATGAAACCGAAGCCTGTCATGGTACATGCGCTGCATGGCGGCGCGTGAATTCAGGTCGATGGAAGGCATGATGATGTCGGTCAGTCCGGCATCCGCAGCGCGGTCGAGCACGGCCGGGAGGTCTTCATCAAACGCATCGGTGTAAATATGGCAGTGGGTGTCTATCATAACGGCGAGGTTGTTTTGGTCAAAGATACGGCTATGACGGCAGGAATTCAGCCGGAGGTTAAGCGCTGCCTTCCCTGCATGCACTCATCGCAGCCGACCGGCATCCCGCACAGACCGACCATTACCTTGTCCGGGGTGGCCAGGCGCACATCGCGGTTGCAGCAGGGTTTTGCCGACCAGCATCCCGCACAGACCGACCGCAACCTTGTCCGGGTTGGCCAGGCGCGTATCGCGGTTGCAGCAGGGTTTTGCCGACCGGCATCCCGCACAGACCGACCGCAACCTTGTCCGGGTTGGCCAGGCGCGCATTGCGGTTGCAGCGGGGTACATGGTAACGTTGTGCCGACCTGTTCAGCTATTCTAATGAAATGAGATTCTCTTGAAAAAGATTGTAACTTAGCTGCCATGCTACCGTCAAGACGGCCTGTTTATTTTTCCACGAATTTCATCCATACTATCATGAGACTTATCTTCACGCTGGCCGCTCTTCTGCTGGCAACCTCACCTCTTATTGCTCAGTTGGACCACCCGTTCGGATTCAATATGACGAATGAACGCAATAAGCCTCATATCAACTGGGTTTCAGCGGAAACCGAGCATTTTATCATCACCTATCCCGATTACCTCGATGGTATCGAGGCACAGGCAGCGGCTATTGCCGAGGAAACCTATACCGCGTTGTCTGCCGGTCTTGATGTAACCTTCGATTTCAAAATCCGGATTTATCTGTCTGATGAGGATGAAATCATCAATGGATTCGCCGTTCCGTTCTGGAACGCCTACACCAATATCTGGGTAAACCTCAACGATGTGGCCGTTGCCTGGTCGGGACCGGAAAAATGGCTGCGCACGGTATTGGCCCACGAACTTGCCCATATTTTCCATTTCGAGGCCATCAAGTCCAACCTGCCTTTACTGGGAACCCTCACCACGGCTCCGGTCATACCGGTACCCTGGACCGAGGGTATTGCCCAGTACCTGACCGAGCCCTGGCATGCCTACCGGGGCGACCAACTCCTCCGCACATCCTTCTACGACGGGAAGTATTCTTTCCGCGATGGGGAGTCGTTTCTCAACGGGCAGCTCATGTACGCATCCGGAAACGCTCAGCTACGGTATTTCTCTCAGGTTCACGGCGATACCACCGTAGCCAAGATTCTGGCTTATCGTGATTCGCTGCTTTTCGGACGCATTACGGTTCATAATTTCAGCGAGGGGTTTGAGGAAGTCACCGGGCAATCGTTCAATGATTTTGAAGATGAGTGGCGACGCCACATGAATATTTATTACCACACGCTCGCCTCCCAAATGGAACGCAGTGATTCCCTCGGAACCGACCCGCTTGCCATTGACGGGTTCCTGGTTCAGGAGTACCGCTTCAGTCCCGATACTACCCGCATCGCCGTAATTGCAGCTGAATCGGCAGAACGACCGGTACCGCAGCTGCGTATTGTCAACAACGATTCAACGGGGGAGTCGAAGGTGCTGTTTGAAGGCAGTATCAACGCCCCGGTCAGCTGGAGTCCTGATGGCAGGCATATTGTCTATGCTGCCTATGCCCGCGGTGAGCATGGCGCTGTTGTCAATGACTTGTACCGGATCGACACGGAGTCGGGTAAGCGTGAACGTCTTACGTTCAACTACCGGGCCTCACGACCGGCCTACACCCCTGAAGGAGACCATATCGTGTATGTTCAAAACAGGAACGGAACCGGGAACCTGATTCGCAGAAACCTCAGCTCCGGCCACGATGAGCCGCTCACGACCTACACCGATGATACCCAGATCGGGCATTTCGATCTTCACCCCGAAGGCACACACCTCGCCTATGCGAAATTTGCGGCCAATGGTGATCGCACGATTACCGTACTCAATCTTCAGGATGGTTCGACCCGCGAGCTGACTGATCCGCGGATTGACGACCGTACCCCGGTCTGGAGTCCGGACGGTCAGATGCTGGCGTACACCAGCCTTCGCGACGATGTGCCCAATATCTTTGTGATCAATCCCTTTCAGCAGGAACCCGTTGAAGAGCGGGTGACCATGCTGTTTACCGGAGCCGATGGCTGGCAGTGGCTGCCGGCTGACTCCGTGCATGCCCGGGGAACGCTGGTCATCTCCGGAACCGATACCAAATCAGACTTCGGGGTGTACCGAATCGATGCGGCACGTCGCGCCGCGTACGATCTGCCGCAGGTGAACCCCTCGTATGGTGCCTGGACCATAAAAAAACCGGACCATCCGCTGCCCGTGCACATCGCTCCCGATGCAGGCCTCATAACGGACCGCTACCGCTACAATTCATGGTCCAACATAACCCATGTGTCAACGGTGCCATTTCCGTATTTCAGCAGCAGCGATGATTACGGACTGGGTGCCCTGAGTGTGTGGAGCGAACCTTTGGGTAAACACATGATTACTGCCGTTGGAGCGTTGTCGTTTGCCAATTTTGCCGAGAATAGTCTCGTTTTTGCCGGCTATACCAACAACCACTACAAAACGAGCCTTAGTTTTAACGCCTATCTGAACAGTTTTACCGGTCGCATCTACGAGCGCGATTATTTGATTACGACCAATTCCGGTGCCTACGTACTTGGCGTTCTGCCCCGCGACTGGATTGATTCACAATTTGTCAGGACCAGTCTGTACACCCGACTGCGTGCCGAGTATACCGACGACCGTCGGTTCTTTACCGTCCCTGATAATCCGCAGCTCCCCGCCCCGACCGATGGATGGCAGACCGACCTTCGCGTCGGCCTCCGTATGACGCAGTCAAAACCCTATGCGCACAATCAGATTCACCCCCTGGACGGAAAAGGGCTTGAAGCACGGGTAACCGTGGCAAGCCAGGCCCTGGGAGGGGAGACCTCCTACCTCAGACCGGACGTCATGGCCTACACCATCCTGCCGGGTCTGGGCAAAAGTCGTTTCTACCTCTACGGTCGGGCCATCGCCCAGTGGGGCGACAGCTTCCCGCAGGATTACATCGGTTTCTCCCGATTTGACGATATCCAGATCGGGGGCGCGCTGGAGGGTCTGGATTTCCTGTATGCCGATGCCGAGCGGGTTCGAGGGTACAACGATTACGTAATTGGTAACCGAATGCTTTTCGGCACGCTCGAATACCGGATGCCCTTTGCCGATGACCTGAATACCAGCCTGCTCGGAATTCTGAGCCTGGGACGCACCACCCTTGCCGCGTTTGTCGATGGGGGCGTTGTCTGGACTGACGGGTTCTCACCGGATGATAACGCTGTATCCCGTGCCGGTGCCGGAGCAGAGCTGAAAAATGTACTCACCATCGGCGGACTGTCAATAATTCAGAGTCTGGGCTATGCCCAACCGGTGCCTGATTTTGGATCCTCACGCAACGAGGAAGTGTACTACAGAATCCGGGCCGTTATCCCGTTCTAGCCCCCGGAACCGGGGTCTGTGTCGCGCGTATGGTGTCTGAAGCCTTACCGTGCGATGCAGACCAGATGACCAACGTGTCCTGATGCGGATTTCACGTAGAATAACCCGGTGACCGGTTTGCCGGCGCACCGCTGCGACCGGCCCCGCTCGAATCAAACCTCACCGGACGTAGGGAAACTCGATGTAGTCGGTGCACAACGCCTGCAGATAGGCTTTCTGATGCGAAGATATCAGCAGAATCCGTCCGTCCCGCACAAATGCCTTCAACAGGTCCATTACGGAGTCTACCGCGTCGGTATCCAATGCACGGAAGGGTTCATCCAGCAGTAAAACAGACGGATTACCGGCCAGGGCCGCCGCAATCATCGTTTTTTGCATCATTCCGCTGGAATAGGTGCCGATGAGACCGTTGCGTCGTTCATCCAGCTGCACCTGGTCGAACAGCCGTTGTTTCTCCGCGGGTGAAGTCTGTTCATTCCAGAGCCCACGACTTCGAATTACGGCTTCAACGAGCTCTTCAGCCGTCAAAAATTGAGGCAGATCGCCCGTATCACTAACGATGCCCACGTTGGCAAGGTAACGATGCACGTTCTTGTGGATATTGAACCCGTTGTAGGTTACCTCCCCGGAGGTCGGGAAGGCCGCCGCCGAGAGCAGCCTGAGAAAAGTGGTCTTCCCCGCCCCGTTTGCCCCGATCAGACCGGTTGCCGTGCCGGGCTCAAATCGGTGTGACATTCCTGAAATAATCAGCGAATTGGCCCCGTAGCGCTTTTGCAGTGCTTGTACATTGAGTGTTCCGGTACTTTGCATATCATCTATATTGGTAACGAATTTTTCCGTCGGTTTGCCAGCTCAGATACGACCCCGCCACGATGAGCGTCACAAGGTCGGTGCTGAGCCAGAACCACAGGTGACCCGCAGTCAGCAGCGGGGAAAACACGGTGGCCAGTGCCAGTCCGCCCAGAAGGGGGAAGCTCCACCGGAAGCCGGCAAAAAATCGTGCTGCCCACCAGCTGGCCGGACTGCCCATCTGTCGCTGAAATGCCGCAGGAGCGAAAGCCGGTCCTCCAATGCGAAGCAGGAGGACATTTTTGGCCGTAATCAACACGGCCGGAAAGGCAGCTATCAGGCTCACGTCCTGCATCCCGCTGTACAGAACGGCCCAGTAGAGTACCAGACCGGATATCACCAGCCGACCAACGGGTACTTTTCGGTCCATTTGTCTGAGCAGGGTCCATACCTGGGTGCGGATGGATGCCGGAACCCAGTATAATGCAGCATAGGGCAGGGGGTCACGCCCACCGTCGGCCACCCCGCCGGGATTGCGAAACAGCTCGTGATAAAAGCTGTGCGATTGATAAAAAATTACATCGGCCGAATTCCTTCGGCTCAGCCACCCTATAAGTCCCGTTATCCCAATGAGCACACCTCCTGCGCTGTTAAGCCACAGTCCTGAGGCTCCCTGCAGCCAGGCACCCAACACAACGGCCAGCATCCCCACCGTTGCCACAATAATCGTGGTGGTCAGTGTTGGAACTGAACCGGCGGGAATTCCCGTACTTTTTCCGGTCTGCTCCAGTGATTTCAGAATATTTCCACCGGTTTTTCCTTCCTGCCAGTCCTGAGAAATCTGACCTACCCGCAGGTATCGGTAGGAGGCATACAAGGTCAACGCCGTAACCATAACCAGGTTCTCAATCAGTATGAACCAAATACGTACATCCAGGGGCGATTCAGCCAGAAAGGTTAGACTCAGCGCCGAAAACAGTGCCAGGGCCGGTAAGCAGATGATACCGAGTCGGCCGCGAAGTACCCTGCTCAGGCGCACAGACGATGGATTCAGGCTCTGGTAGATATACAAGGGTATCTGAGGAAACAGCGCCCATGGCACAGAAAAGGCAAGTATCCCGGCATAAAAAATCATCAGATAGCGCGAAACTACCATGAGTTGGTCAACCTCGTAGCCGGTTGCCACCCCGATACCGGCCAGAGCCCCGGTGGCCGTTAGGGCAGCGAGCTGTGCGTATCCGGCCCGACCCTGG
This sequence comes from Bacteroidetes bacterium HLUCCA01, assembly GCA_001314545.1. Lineage (GTDB taxonomy): Bacteria > Bacteroidota > Rhodothermia > Balneolales > HLUCCA01 > HLUCCA01. Next base: position 660,049 of record LIHN01000001.1, on the reverse strand, counting down.
GTAGTGAGGATGTGCCCTGTGTCTTTCATAATGATGTCAGCGCCTCCAGTACCGGAAATTTGCTCAGAATTCTTTCAGGAATCCGGTAGGTATGATATTCATTGCGTAAGGGTTCCCGGGTTCGCAGTCGGGTAAAAAGCGTACGCAGCTCCTGTTCATCATGATGTGCCGACTGCTTCAGGCGGGCCGATAAACCAAACATGGGGTGTATGGTCTCCAGGACTGGCAGGGGAGATTCAGGAAACGATGCAGAACGCATATTGGCGATTTCATCGAGTTTCCGTTCAACCTCAAAGACCTTCTCAAACGAGGGTAAATCGTCCAGATTCAGTGGTTCAGGCTGAAACGATATGGAGAAAAAATGGTGCAGCGCTTCGCAGACCATGCTAGTGGCCCGTACTTTGGCCTGAATCGAGTAACCGGCGATGTGAGGAGTAGCCAGCCAGGCATCTTCAATCACGGCAGGAGCAGGTGAGGGTTCACGCTCCCAGACATCAAAAATATAATCGTTCAAATCGCCGGTAATATACGCGTCTTTGACGGCCCGCTCATCAACCACCCCGCCGCGCGAGGCATTGATAACCAGTCGGAAATCGCCTTTGCGTATACGTTCTTCATTCAGCCAGTTGCGGGTTCGCCGGTATCCCTGAGGGGTTAAGGTAACGTCAATCAGGGGTACATGAAACGTGAGGACGTCGCATTGAATCAGACTTTTCGGATAGGAATTGTCAAACGATTTTTCCCGCTTCTTTCGGGGTGGATCGTGCAAAAGGGTTCGGTAGCCAATCTTGCGGAGGAGCTGGTCTACGGCCGATCCGGTATGACCAAGGCCGATGATGCCAACCTGTGTGCGTTTGATGGATTCATCGTTGGAGTAGCACCAGTGGAGCAATGCCGTTGCTACGTATTCAGCTACCGCCCGTGCGTTGCATCCGGCTGCACTCGCCACGTGAATACCCTTTTTTTCAAGAAAAGGCAGATCCAGATGATCTGTACCTGCTGAGGCGGTGGCCACAAAACGCAGTGTTTTTTCAAGTTGTTTGGGCAGGGTTTCTTTGTTGATCCGAGTGACGGTGCGCACAATCAGTGCATCGGCAGATACCCGGCCGGGCAGCCGCTCCTCCGGATCAAATAACACCAGGTTGACCTCCGGGTGTATGAAATGGCTCAGATACGGGATATTTCGGTCCGCAAGAAGGGTAATCACAACAGAATATCAGACGAAGTTGCGAACGCGGCGAAGTGATACCGGTTTGTCCAGAATTTCCTTCATGACAAAAAATTCCCGAAGTCGCTGGGGATCACGCACATCGTCAAAAACAGTAAATGAACGTGATGCGGCATCCGTCTGAATTTCAGGGGCGTCGTTCAGGCTGGTATAAATCGGATTTTCAGATTCCATGAGCTGCTCAACCATCTCCTCGGCGCTGGCCATTTCCTCCGGTCGGACCGTTTTCTTGATGAGTCGGCGTGAAGTCATTTGTTCCAGATCCGTTCTGCGCGTGTTGCCTAGATCTGGGTTAAGTCTGCGCGACTGTTGCGTGACATCCTGCTGACGAAGCATACTTTCTCTGCGTGACGACCCCAGTTCAGCCTGTGCACGCAAGGCCGCACTACGGTCTGTACCGTCTTGCCGTCGCTGATCCATGGTGGCGCGGCGCTGTGAACTTTCCTCAATTTCACGGGGGGTTGGCTGAGAAGGCCGTTCACCGGTAAATATCATTTCCAGTTCACGCATAGCCTCTTCCCAGTCCGGTTTTTGTTCGGACCTTCGGGGCGACTCCGCGAAGGGTTCCTCACTTTCACCGTACGGTACTTCAAGGTCCGTACCGGCACCCGGCTTGGGTTTGTTCTTTTCCAGAAATCGCTGGATAAGCGGCCAAAGCACAAAAATCAGTACGAGGATTTCAAAAAGTGGGATATTCATGTCAGCTGGATTTACTTTATCTTCCGGTTTAAGATATACAAAGCCGGCATCCTTTGCACTATGGTATTCACGGTCATTACCAGTGCAGCCGGCAAGCCAGCGCTAACGTTAAATATGCAGACAACCGTTTACGAAAAAGAATTGCAATGAGTTCAACACCTTTTAATATGGTTTCTCTGATCCGAAAAAAACGCGAGAGGCAGAGCCTGACTACCGAAGAAATTGACTATATCATCAAAGCATACACCCGTGATGAACTGCCCGATTATCAGGTCAGTTCCCTGCTCATGGCAATTTTTCTCAACGGGCTGAATGACCGTGAATCGGCCGACCTTACCTCCGCGATGCTGCATTCCGGCATCGTAGTGGATTTGTCAGATGTTCCGGGTACCAAAGTAGATAAGCATTCAACAGGGGGCGTGGGCGATAAACTCTCGCTGATTCTGGCGCCCATCGTGGCGGCCTGCGGTGTTCCGGTACCCATGATATCGGGTCGCGGACTTGGCCATAGCGGCGGAACGCTTGATAAATTGGAATCCATAACAGGTTTCAACGTACATCTGGATCTTGAACAATACGCACAGGTGCTGCGAAAACACAACCTTGTACTCATCGGACAAACCGAAGATATTGCCCCGGCCGACAAGCGCATGTACGCGCTGCGTGATGTAACCGCTACGGTTGAGTGCATCCCGCTGATTGCTGGCAGTATCATGAGCAAGAAACTCGCCGAGGGCATTGACGCGCTGGTTCTGGATGTAAAATGCGGCAGCGGCGCGTTTATGAAAACCCCGGAACAGGCCCTGGAACTGGCTGAGAAACTGGTGTCCATCGGCGAACGATTCGGCAAGAAAACCATAGGGTACATTACCAATATGGATCAGCCGCTGGGTGAAACCGTTGGTAACTGGCTGGAGGTGCGCGAAAGTGCCCTGGCCCTGCAGGGGCACGGTGAGGCGGCCATGATGGAGGTCACACTGATGCTGTCCGGTACCATGATTTATCTGGGCGGCCGGGCCGGGAGTGTTGAGGAGGGCGTAGCCATGAGCCGTGCGGCTATCGCGGATGGATCGGCATTTCAGAAGCTGCTCGACATTGTAACAGAACAGGGCGGGGATGCCGACTTATTGCGGAATCCTCAGCGATATCCGGCTGCATCCCACATCGTGGATGTTCCTGCATTACAGGATGGCTTTATCGCCGCGATGGATTCCTATGAAATTGGCATGACTGCCGTTGAATTGGGTGCAGGCCGTATCCGCAAGGAAGATACCATCGATCCTGTGGCCGGCATCGAGTTTCTACGCAAGGCAGGACAACCCCTTAGGCGTGGTGAAACAATTGCCCGCATTCACACGAACAACAAAGATATTATTGATGCTTCCGTTTCGCGTTTACAGGCGGCCATACAGATAACGGACAACCAACCAAGTCCGCTGACCATGATTACCCACAGGGTTGATGCACAAGGCGTGCATAAACTTTGAATCCTGTCGCCGGCCAATTACCTTTATCTCAACACTACCCGTTACATCTAAATTACAGAACCATGTGGAAACGATTTGTACGCGCCATTAAATCCCTTTTCGGCGGAGTCGTAAGCTCGATGGAAGATCCAAAGCTTATACTCGAGCAAAACATTCGGGAACTTAACGATCAGGTTCCGCGCATGAACGAAAATATTGCTACCGTTAAGGCCAACGTAATGCTGCTGCGCAAGGAAGTTGCCCGTTACGAGAAAAACCTGGACGAAATTACCTCGAAAATCAAGGCTGCTATCAACGCACAGCGTGATGATATAGCTGAGAATTACGCGTTGCAACTGCAGAAAACCCGTGAAAATGTAGAGTCTGCCAAGTCGCAGCTGGCGTATGCCGAGCAGGCCTATGAAAAAGCCCTCCAGGTAAAAAAATCGTTCCTGCGTGAGAAAGACCGCAAGATTCAGGAAGCCCGCGAAGCCCTCAGAGCCAGTGAGCGTGCCGCATGGCAGGCCAAGGTCGCTGATACGCTGGAGCAGTTTGAGGTGGGTGGGGTGGATTCTACCCACACCGAGATGATTAACCGTCTCAACGAGGAGACGGCGAAAAATGAGGCCCGTATGGAAATCGCGCTCGACAGCGTCGACACCAAAACGATGGAAATTGAAATTGACGCTGAAAAAATGCGGGCATCAGAGCTGGTTAAACAGTTCAAGCTGGAAATGCAGCAAACGGATACCACGCAGGCTCCCTCTGCCATGGACAATACCCCGGAAGAGACCTCCTCCGGCAAAACGTTGGGTCGTACCAAGACGAAATCCTGAAACCATGAACACTCAAGAGGAACGTGAAAAACTCAAGGAAGCCTACAAGGAGCACTACCGTGCCCTCAGGGAACTAAAGGAGAAGGCGGTCAATGCAAGACGCGTAGCCTCTGTCAAAGAAGCGCTGCAGAAAATCGGTGACCGCTCGGTAGTGGAGCGGCTCGATCAGGCCGTTGAAACCGTGCAGGTGCACTTAGCCAGAGCTGAAGCAAAACTTGAGCATTTCATAGACTCCCATACACAGCGTGCTGAGCAGGAGGAAACGCAGGCATGGATGGATAAAGAACAGGCCCGGCAAACCATTGAGCAGATCCGGGCCGAAATGGGATTGGTTCATCAGGATATCGAAAACAAACTCAGTGACCTGCCGGAAGTAACCAAGTCTGTGGGCCGGGAAAAGCGTGATGAAACTTCGGAAAAAACCGGTCAATCTGCATCAACCAAAACAATTGGTCCGCGAATTTAACACCCTACTGTTATGTCCCCTGCATCGGAATTATCGGTAAATTACACACGAGAAGCATTTGTACACCCGATAAATCTCGGTTTTCTGTTTTTGTCGGCACTGACGGCCTTCTTTGTAAATGACATCGGTAACTTCGCCAACATCATATTTACCATGGCCATAGGGGCGGAGCTGGTTTATCTGGGCGTTGTTCCGCGTACGGAAGGGTTTAAACGGCTGACCCTGGCGCGTATCCTTCGCGGTCGGCCCCGGGATACCCAGGAGAAGGAGGTGTTCTATAATCTGTCTCCGGCCGCCCAGAAGAAATTTCTGGTTCTCAAAAGTGTAGCCGATAAAATTGAGCAGAATTTCAGCAAATTTCCGCAAAGCAGTCAGGGTTTCATCGGGCCGGTTGGCGCTAAAATCAAAGGCCTGCTTACACACTATATCTACATGCTGGATGCCAGGGAGCGGTATGACAGCTATATCAGCACTACCCGTCAGGAGCAACTTGCAGCTGAAATCCAGTCGGTACAGGATGAATTGAATCAGATACAGAGTGAGAAGCTCCGTGAAATTAAAACCAGACGACTGCAAATACTTCAAAAGCGAAAATCCAAACTGGCCGCTGCCAGAGAAAGACTGCAGGTTTGTATTTCACAGCTTGAAACCATGGAAGATGCCATGCGCTACATTTACGAGCAGTCCATAACCATGACAAATCCTGAGCAAATCGGCTTTCAGCTGGATCACTTACTGACCGATGTGGAAGAAACCGTATCTATTGTTGAAGACCTGGACGACAATATCCTGCCGGGCTTTAATATCATAGAAAAGATGGATAATTTTACCGATGAACCCGATGCCGACCAGCAGCGGGCCCAACGGCAACGCAATAAAAACTGAATGAGTCAGACCTATCAGACGCTCACCCTGGAAACCGACGAGCAGGGTATCGCAGTTCTAACCATCAATCGTGCAGATAAGCTTAACGCGCTTAACGCAGAAGTGATGAATGATCTGGAAGGAGCCATCATGAAATTGCGTCATGATTCCGCGGTCAAAGCGGTCATCATTACCGGTGCTGGCAACCGGGCTTTTGTTGCCGGGGCCGATATTCAGGAGCTTGCCGGACTCAACACCTTTACCGGAACGGCGCTTTCGGAGCGGGGCCAGCAAATTTTTTCGCTCATCGAGCACTCGGCCAAGCCCATGGTTGCCTACGTAAATGGATATGCGCTGGGAGGTGGATGTGAACTGGCAATGGCTTGTCATCTTCGGATTGCCAGTGATACCGCGCTATTCGGTCTGCCGGAAGTGACACTCGGACTCATACCCGGATACGGGGGTACACAACGACTGACCCAGCTGGTCGGGAAAGGCAGAGCGCTGCAGCTGATACTGACCGGTAAACCCGTAAAAGCCCGGGAAGCCCTTGAAATGGGTCTTGTAAACTGGGTTACCGATCCATCAGAGGGCATGGCCACCACGCGTGAAGTGCTGGGGCAGATAGTGCAACGAGGTCCGGTTGCCGTAGCTAAAGCTATTGAAGCGGTAAATGCCGTTGCAGACCAGCCTGGCAAGGGGTACATCGCAGAGGCCGAGGCTTTCGGAGCACTGTGTGGTACCCGCGATTTTAAAGAGGGAACAGACGCTTTTCTGAAAAAGCGTACGCCGGTTTTTAATGGTAACTAACGCATAAATTTTGGAACCTCCGTCTAGACCGGGAGTCACACCATGAATGAGTGGCTCCTCATCGTAGCTGTAATTCTACTCAGTGGATTCTTTTCAGGGTCTGAAATCGCCTATGTGAGCGCAAATCGACTCAAATTGGAACTTCGTGCCCGAAAAAACACCCTGAGTGCCCGGTTTTTGTCGTACTTCGTTCGCAATCCGGATTCGTTCCTGTCTACTACGCTGATAGGTAACAACATCGTCAATGTGGCCTATGCAACCTTGATGACTCTGTTTCTGACCACCCCCATTCAGTCATTCTATCTCACCTGGACAGGAGGCGAACCCAGCGAGGCTGCCATGCTGGTAATTCAGACGACCATTGCCTCCCTGATTATCATGGTGTTCGGGGAAGTACTCCCCAAGGCCATGTTCCGCACCTATCCGGATGTGTTCATGGCCTTCCTGAGCATTCCGCTTCGGATACTGAGCTGGGTTTTCTATCCATTTGTGGCGATAACCAACGGGATCGCCCGATTTATTATCAATCTGCTGCAGCGTGAACCGGCCCGCGTTGAGGAATACTTTCGCCGATCTGATATCCAGCTCCTTTTCCGTGAAATAGGCAGTGATACCAACGGTGAAAGTGGTCTGGATGCCGATGATTCCGAAATTCTGACCAACGTGCTGGAACTTCAAAATATCCGTGTGAAAGAATCGATGGTTCCCCGCACCGAAATTGCAGCATTGGAAAAATCAGCTACCGTGCGGGAGGCAACCGACGCATTTATCGCCACCGGATTCTCGAAACTTCCTGTCTACGACGACAGCATCGACAACATCATAGGCGTGGTTTTTGCCTATGACCTGTTTCGGGAGCCCGATAAACTCTCTGATATTATCCGGCCTGTCAAACATGTGCCCGGTTCACAGCGTGCAAAAGCCCTGCTGGCTGAATTCCGCCAGCAAAATATCTCTCTGGCAATCGTCATTGATGAGTATGGCGGCACGGCCGGATTGGTCACTATTGAAGATCTTCTCGAAGAAGTTGTGGGTGATATCCAGGATGAATACGATGAAGATGATGAATTCATTAAGAAACTCAATGATACTACCTGGCTGATCAGCGGTAGTGTTGAAATTGAAGACCTGGCCGAAGCCTGGCCGCAATTGAATCTGGCTGAATCTGAAAACGATGATTACGAGACCATCGCCGGTTATATTATCCACAAATGCGGACGCATACCCAAGCTTAATGAAGAGCTTGTCATCGAGGATTTCAAGTTTATTATTACAAAAGCCACGCAAACGCGTATTGAAGTAGTCAAGCTGCAGGTGCTTTATCCCAAGCCCTGAAATAAATCTTGACATCCTGAATACCCCTTCACTCAATTCACATCGTATGTACAGGCATTATCCGTTATGGGCACAGGAATTCGCCCAAAAATATTTCAGCAAAACACTGAATCAGTTTGTACTTCATGGAAACATCCGTGACATGGTTCCGGTTATGCGGGATGATGACTACGAGTTCATGCGTTTTGAATCGTTTATTTCCGATGAGCTGTTCGGCTCCCGCGATATCGTGCTGTACTACGACCGTGCTTCCGGTATACGTTTCCGCGATGCCGGCAGCCTGCAGGACTTCCAGCGGGCCGTAGCCGGATACGACGCCTATGCCGGTACCAACTTTGCCGGCAAGTTGCCCAAAGATCCGGTCAGGGTGCTCACACTTCTGGAGAACTTTTTTCGGCTCCGTCTGGGTGAGGGAAAAAGTATTGCATGCATCATTGACTATGCTGAAACCATCGTTCCGGTCAGTGAAGGGGGGGCAGCCGGTTCTGAAGACCGAAATGTGCTGGTAACCCTGCAGAAATGGTCGCACGATCCTCTGTTTCTTGCGGCCGATTTTACCGTACTGCTGCTGGCCGAAAATGTGACCGACCTGAACCGAAGCCTCATCCAAAGCCCCTTTGTATCCTCCATCAAGGTACAACTTCCCGCCGAGGCGGAGCGTACGGCGTTTATTCAGTCGCTAAGTGCCGATTTTGACACGCTCTCGGAAGTTCCGCTTCCGGTTCTAGCCCAACAGACCGCCGGTCTTTCCTGCATCAATCTCCGCAGTATTATATCGGGAGCGATGGAAAATCAGACCCGGTTAAGTTATGCCTCGCTGGTGCAAAGCAAGAAGGAACTTATTGAGGCTGAAGCGTACGGACTCCTGGAGTTTGTAGATACCCGATACACACTGGACGATGTAGCCGGTCACGCGCGGGTGAAAACCCACCTCAGAGCCGCCGCCGCCAACCTGCGTGCAGGCAGGAGGGACGTCATGCCCATGGGTTACCTGGTTGCCGGTCCGGTGGGTACTGGGAAAACCTGGATGGTTACCTGTTTTGCCGGAGAAGTTGGAATTCCGATGGTGAAACTGAAGAATTTCAGGTCGCAATGGCAGGGGGTAACCGAGGGGAATCTGGAAAAGATACTCACACTTTTAGACGCGATGGCACCGGTTGCTGTCATGATCGACGAGGCCGACGCCTACCTTGGCGACCGCAGTGCGTCCGGTGACAGCGGGGTTTCAAGCCGGGTCTTCGCCCAGATTGCACAGTTCATGAGCAACACGGCGAATCGTGGCCGTATCGTTTGGTTTCTGATGACCGCCCGACCAGACCTGATGCCCATCGATCTGAAACGGCAGGGTCGGGCCGAGGAACACCTCGCACTGCTGTATCCATCCACCCCGGAAGAGCGGCAGGAGCTCTACGACGCGATGCTCCGCAAGACGCGGATTAATCTGAGTGAGCCCTATGTGCCCGAATTGCTTACCGGGGGCGCTGTTACATTTTCGGGTGCTGATATGGAGGCCGCCCTCACCCGGGCGAAATTTCGTGCAGCTACAGCAGGCAGTGAGCAGGTTACCCCGGAAATACTGGATGAAACCTTCGCCGATTTCATACCGCCATCCTACCCCGAGGAGGTAGAGTTGCAGACCCTGATTGCCGTAATGGAGTGCACCTCGCGGGAATTGCTGCCGGAACCCTACCGAAGCATGACCCGACAGGAACTCACTACCCGTTGCGAAACCCTTCGGTTTGCTTTGGGGCAGTGATGCCCGATGCTATACCGTTTACGCGCTGATGGGTCAGCAATCCTGCTCTTTCATGACGAGGCAATGGCGGGACCGGTTTTAATTACAATCAATCCGTTTTCTATGCCTCCCTCCAGCCGGGTAAAGAACAGGTGGGCATCTTCACCCATCTGTAAACCCAGTCTTCGGTACAGCATCCGGGTGTCTTCGGGGAAGCTGCGCGGATGGATGTGTACCCGCAATCCACGCAGATCCTGCTTCAATTGCCTGGGTTTGTATTCCCGGATGTTTTCAATGGGATACGATGTTGCCCCGGGATGAAACCGGGTACGCCCAACCAGAAAATCGGTGCTGTAATTCAACCGCTTCAGGTTAAAGTGCATGGCCAGTTGATCGGTCAGACCCGCTTTGATAACCGCCGCATCCGGTACAACAAGCGCGGTATTTTCGCCGATAGGATTCCCATCGGTGAAGACATCCTTGCCTATTCCGGTATCCGGTCCCCCCGGCGCCGCGGTTTGTATCATGGCCCGCACATCAGCCAGCGGAACCTGAACTTCGGGGACTGCAGATTGCGCTGAAAATTGTACCGGACCTGGAAGGCATACGGCGTGGACCTCGGGTTCTGTTACCGCACGTGTAGATTCGGAAAGCGCCAGAATTTCCTTGACCTCGCCCTGCACGGAAACTACTAAAATCCTGGTCAGGCCGGGTAATTCCCTGTCCAGCGCTTTCAGATCATACAAAGGGGAGAGCTTGACCATGATATTCCGGCTGTGTGAGCGGAGCTCATCCCACATTGCGGTGACATCGGGTTCACAGTCCGACAACAGAAATGAACGCCGGTCCTGATGTCGTCGGGAGGGATCGATGTACGCCCAGTCGCACCCGGGCAGGGTGTGCAGTGCCTCCCGGGCATCGCATGCGTGCCAGCTGATGTTGGCTGCACCCCAGAGGGTGTGATTACGGCGCGCCAGCAGATAGGGTTGCCGTACGGGTTCAACATAGTACACATGGTTGGCTACCCGACTAAAGGCCAGGCTGTCCATGCCAAGTCCGCCGGTCAGATCAATGAGCGATGCTCCCGTAATCAGGCTGGACTTGAACAACGCTGCGGCTTCACCGGAACTCTGTTCAAGGGCCAGCCGGGTGTAGGCCATACCATCGGTATGCAGGGTCGGGAATTTGCGCCGGGCTTTGGGGTAGCATCGCAGCTGCTCAGCGGTGCAGACGTCTGCGGGAAATTTGAGCAGGTAACGTTGGGGATCCCAGGACTGATAGGTTTTGAGTCGCTGCATCCATAAATCAGTATTCTCGGCCGGATCAAATACCATCAGGTCCGCTGCTTCTTTTTCTGGGCGGCCGGGAAGAGTACGTTGTTGAGTATCAGCCTGTAACCCGGAGAATTAGGATGCAGACTGAGATCGGTGGGGGGATCGCCTACCCGATGGGTGTAATCTTCAGGATCGTGGCCGCCATAAAAGGTGAAAAAGCCCTCTCCGAAGTTTCCGTGTAGGTATTTGGCCTCGTTCCGACCCGGAATTTCAGCCAGTATGACCGCAGCATTTTTGATGGTTTCTTTGCGGAAGGCCGTTGTCTGACCGTAAAAACCCTTGACGCTGCTAACGTGGTTTTGTGTCAGCATGGTGGGAACCGGATCCCATTTGGCGGAGAAGTCGAAAAGAGTGAAGAAGTCCATACTTTCGTCTACTTCCTCCAGTCGTACCGGTACATCGATGTTTGCATGACGGTATTCCGCAGCGTTACGCTCCAGTTCAAAGTCACGGAAGGCCAGTGTTCTGGAAAAATCCAGCATTTCCTGCGCATCCGGATCCATCGGATCCCCGTCCAACGGGGTCGGGACAATGTCAATGCCGGTAGCTGCAAGGGCTATGTCAAAGGTGTCGGTACCCGAACACATGGCAAACAAAAATCCACCTCCGCCGATGTAGTCACGCATGGTGTTCGCAACGGCCCCTTTCATGTCGGATACTTTGCTGAAACCCAGTTCGCGGGCCATTTCTTCCAGGTCGCGGACCTGTCTCTGGTACCAGGGGGTGTGACGGAAGGCCGCCCAGAATTTCCCGTATTGCCCCGTAAAATCTTCATGGTGCAGGTGGAGCCAGTCATAATTCTCCAGTTCACCGGCAAGGACTTCCCGGTTGTAGATGGTGGTGTAGGGGATTTCAGCATACTCCAGCGCCAGTGTGACAGCATCGTCCCACGGAAGGGCATGATCCGGTGTATAAACAGCGATAGAGGGCGCTTTTTCCAGTGGAACCGCCGCCATATTTACATCATTGCGTTCAATCTCGCTGATGATCTCACGCGCCTGTGCCGTGCTGATGACTTCGGTATAGACACCCCGAATGCGTGCGGTTCGCAGCAGTTCATCGGAGTAGGGAGCCATGAAACTGCCGCCACGATAATTGAGCAGCCATTGGGCTTCCGTTCCGGTTGTGATGTAGTTGTAAATCACTCCATAGGCTTTCAGGTGATTGGTTTGACTGGCATCCATAGGGATGAGGATCTGTCGGGCACGGGCGTCGGTAAACGACAGGAGCGTAAGGATGAGCAGCAGAAGGGGTCTGTACATAGGGTTCAGTAGGTGTTGATGTTCATGCGGGGTTCGGATTTTCAGCCAGGAAGCTGTTGTTCGAGTTCGCGAAGCCGTTCCCGTACTGCGTCTGCGTAGAATCCCAGCGGAAATTCAAAAAGCAGGTCTTCATACAGGGCTTTGACGATGGAACGCTGTTCGGTAGTTGATCTGGGTTCACGCTGATTGTGCGCATCACAATCCCACAGGGGTGAGAGGCAATCGGCATTGTCTGTTGCTGTTGCCCAGGAAATGATCGAAGCAACGTGTGCGGGTAATTCATCGGTGCCGGTGGCATCTATTGCTTCGGGTTGATGGTACATCCCGTCGGCAATTCGCGCTCGCTCCCAGAGCAAGCGCTCCCGTTGCGGACCCTCAAAATTTTCCCTGACCGACTTATTCAGCATGGCGAAGGTGGCCCGCGGATTCAGACTTCGCATAAAATCGGCAGCCATGATTAAAGCTTCTCCCCGCATTGGTGGGTTACCGGGATCCGTTATCAGAGGCAGCAGCGTTTCGACGGCCCGGCTGGCATCGCCTGTGTCGAAAAGGAACCGGGCCAGGGCATATTGTTCAAGCTCGGGAAGGGGTTCGTCTTCGGCGCGACCCTCCTGAATCCACAGTCGCAGCCGAAGCGCATCGTTGGCGTAGTAGCTGGTAAACGCGCGTTCCAGCGGACGCATCTGAATCGTGGCAAACTCAAAATCACCGGCGTAGAAATCATTGAGGGCCAGAAAATACCGGGTACGCTCTGCCCACTCACCGGTGCGTGCATTTCGGTTGGATCGGGTCAGATGGATGCGGGCCTGACTGTGTTCGCCCCGGAACATGTGTACGCGACCTTGAACGTAGTCGGCCAGGATCTCGTGCTGGGGGTTTGATGCATACCGCCGCAGCATATCGAGGTAGTTTTCGGCTCTGCCGGCATCGTGAAGGTGGTCCAGGGCAATTTCAGATTTAAGGACCAGGACCTCCGCCCGCCGGGTATAGTTCGGATGCAGTTCGATGAGCTGCTGGAGTAGACTGTCGGCCCTGACATACAGTGACGATGCAAATCCGTCGTAATCCAGGTTGGTCGCGGTCAGATCCCGGCTCCAGGTGAGATACATAACAGCCCGCTCTTCCATACTTCGTGCCTGGAGCGGATGACGCTGACGCTCATCGTAGTATTGATAAGCCTGCTCAGCCAGTTCGTATTGTTTCTGCGACTGCAACCTGCCGGCCAGGGTGTAAACCGGCCATGAACCTTCCGGTACTGCACTTTCCAGGGAACGTGCGGAGGCAAGAGCGCGTCGGAAGAAACCGGCTTCCATAAGCAGTGCGATGGATACATCCCTGAAAGCAATAAATTCCGGCGTACCCGACTGCATCCTTCTGCTGCGCTCATCCAGATCCACAATGGCCATTTCCGTGACCCTGGCATCATCGAAACCAACAAGCTGTCGCTGAATGAATGTGGCATTGTTCGGAGCGGCCTCCAGCACATCAATCAGGGTTGTGACGGCCCGGTCGGGTTGTCCGAGATCCATATATCCGGAGGTTATTTCTGTAAAAAACAGGGTAGGGTTGCCAAAACGGGTTCGGGCTGTTTCGTATAAATTGATGGCGGCTGCGAACTCACGGCGATTCCGCATAAAATCGCCCACATAACGGTACGCCTGAAGGGAATTTTCATTCATTTCGACCGTACGTTGCCACAGTTCCAGGGCCTTCTCAGGCTCACCATTGAGATGGTAGAGTTCACCCAGACGGGCTGCCAGAACGATGTCCTGGAGTCGGTTGCCCAGGCGTTCCCCGGCCAGATCGATGGCCTCATCATAGCGTTTCAGCTCCGTAAGAGCCGTCAAGGTCTGATCCAGTATCATGTAATTCGAAGGATCATTGCGTAGAAGCTCACGAAGGATTTCATAGGCTTGCTCGTACTCACTGCGCTGCATGAGCTGACTGGCTGCCGCATATTCGGCACTGCGCTGAGCATGCAGGCCGAAGGGCAGACACAGCAGGAGGATCAAAAACACGCGTCCGATTTGTAATTGGGCTGTGACCATCAAAGGGTGATTCAGATTTTTAGGATTGAAGCGGCAACTTCCGGGAGGAACGTACGCAGCTGGTGGTAGAATTCCCTCACCGGAAACCCGACCACATTGTAGTAGTCGCCCTGGATATGGCTAACGAACAAACTGCCCAAATCGTCTTGAATTCCGTAGGCACCGGCTTTGTCCATGGGCGAGCCGGTTTTTACATAGGCCTGAATTTCACGGTCATCCAGCACCGCGAAGGTAACCCGGGTGACTTGATGAAATACGCAGTTGCGATGTCTGCCGTATCGGGTGTCGGTTAAGGCTACCGCGGTAATCACCTCATGGGTCCTGCCGCTGAGCTGGCGAAGCATAGAGGCTGCCTGGTCAGCGGAAGCCGGTTTGCCTAGCAGCAGATCATCCAGTACCACAATGGTATCGGCCGCAATAATCAGGGCATCAGGCTGGCGGGCAGCCACATCGACCGCTTTCTGTACGGCCAGACTTTCGGCAGCCTGCGCGGGACTCATCCCCGGATCCAGAATCTCTTGAATTCCGGACGGGATAATTTCATGGGTCAGATTAATCATATTCAGAAGGTGATGCCTTCTGGGACTGCCTGAAGCCAGGATTACATTCATGGGCCGTGGGTATGTGGTTAATTCATGTCAAATGTAAGGCTTTTTGGATTGAACCTCATTTATTACCAAAAAACGAAGTATTTTCCCGAAAACTCAAAATCACTACGTTCAATCAATCAACACATGGCAAAACGAACAGGAAAGCGTGCGAAAATAAACCGCATACAAGAGCAGCAAACCATGGTATTTGATGCAACCAACTATGTGATTTTTCTGGTTGCTATTATCCTCATTTTGGGGGGATTTCTGGGGATGTACATAGAGAACGAGTTTGAGGGGTGGTTCTCCCTGTATGTTTCCCCTCTCATGATTGTGGGTGGATTTGCGATGGTGGCCTTTGGTATTGTCAAAAAACCGGCTGAAAGCAGCAAGACTGATGCTGCGAGCTGACTCGAAAGAGTATGTCTGATCGCAAAATCAATTATATCGTCATTTTTGCAGTCATTGCACTTTTTGTGCTGGAGGCTAATGTAGCGGAACGATTGAATCTACTGGCTGCGATACTGATCAGCATGGTCGCAGCATATGCGGTTTTCATCGCCAATCTGATTACCATTGATGGTACCCGGGCAGCTATCCTGGTTGGTACAGTGACGCTTGGTTTTGGCGGAACGGAACCCTTTGTGATGCTCGCAGCATTTTTTCTGAGCAGCAATGTAATTGGTCCCATTCTGGGTCGAAGTCAATTCACCCAGCGCTTTATGTCTGAACGCAGAACCGGAGCACAGGTCTGGGCCAACGGTTTCTGGTTTATCATTGCCGTTCTGAGCTGGTTTGTTACCAAAGGCGATATGTTTCTGATTGCTGCTTTCGCCGCACTCGCAACAGCCAATGCCGATACCTGGGCCACCGAGGCAGGAACCCGTATAAATTTCGGCAAAACCCGATCTATATTGGGGTTTAAGGCAGTTCCCAGAGGTACGGACGGCGGCGTCAGTGTGCCGGGCACGCTGGCAGCGGTTGCCGGCGCAGTTTTTATCGGGGCCATAACCCTGTATTTTCCCAAAAACTTTATGTTCCTTTCTGCGGTTAGTATTGCGGCTGCCGGATTTCTGGGAAGTCTGACCGACTCGGTACTGGGTGCCTGGTTTCAGGCAGGAAACCGTACCCTACCGCTATTTTTCGGCACCGGCAAAGACAAGGAAAACAACACTGTCAATTTTGTGGCTACCGGCCTCGGTATGCTTTATGGTCTTATACTCTATAATCTGTTAATCTATGCCCTGGTATAAAAAACTTCACTGGCAAATCATTCTTGGTCTCATCTTCGGGCTTATATGGGGTCTGCTCAGTACACAATTCGGGTTGAATGAATTCACCAACGACTTCGTGCGGCCCTTCGGCACTATTTTTGTCAATTTGCTCAAACTCATTGCTGTGCCGTTGGTACTGGCCTCCCTCATAGTTGGGGTTGCAAACCTCAATGATATCACCAAACTATCCAGAATGGGCGGTCGTACCATCGGCATTTATCTGGTGACCACGATATTTGCCATTACCATAGGATTGGTTGTTGTCAATGTTGTCAGACCCTGGACAGCACTTCCGGATGAAACCAAGCAAACCCTGATGCTCAGCTATGAAGACAACCTTGAGGGAAGGTCGGAATCAGCTGATGCCGTAACTGACCGTAGTCCGTTGCAGCCACTGGTAGATATTGTACCCGAAAACCTGTTTGAAGCGGCCTCCAACAACGGAGCTATGCTGCAGGTTGTGTTTGTGGCCATCATTTTCGGCATCGGAATTATTCAGATTAAAAACGAGAAAAGCGCAGTTCTGGTAAACTTTTTTGATGCCATGAATGATGTTATTATCCGCATTGTGGATGTGATCATGTTGCTGGCACCCTACGGCGTTTTTGCCCTGCTGGCCTCGGTCATTGTAGACCTCGCCGGAGACGACCTGATGCAGGCCCTCAACCTGCTCAAAGCCCTGGGCTGGTACATGCTGGCAGTTATTCTGGGACTTCTGCTGCACGTACTTTTAGTCTATTCAACCCTGTTTAAATTTTTCAGCAGCATGCCCCTGAAAAGCTTCCTGCGAGGGATTCGACCAGCGCTGCTTCTCGGGTTTTCCACCAGCTCCAGTGCAGCCACGCTACCGGTAACTATGGAAAGGGTACAGCAGAATCTGGGCGTTGAAGAAGAAGTTGCCAGTTTCGTACTTCCGGTGGGTGCCACCATCAACATGGACGGAACCAGCCTGTATCAGGCAGTTGCCGCCGTATTTATTGCAGGGGCGGTTGGTATAGATCTGACGGTGTTTCAGCAGATTACTATCGTTTTAACAGCCTTGCTGGCATCCATTGGCGCAGCCGGTGTTCCCGGTGCCGGCATTATAATGCTGGTCATCGTTCTGAAATCCATTGATGTACCCGTTGAAGGAATTGCCCTGATTCTGGGTGTAGACCGGATACTGGATATGTGCCGGACCGCCGTGAATATTGCCGGTGACGCGGCTGTCTCGGTGGCAGTTGCCCATATGGAAGGAAAACTGGGCGATGCACACTATGATGACTAACGGCGCGTTATAGCCGGAATGAAAACATCGACTATACTATTTGCTTGTGTGTTGCTTCTGTCAATGACAGCCGGCGCACCAAAAGACGGCCCTGCGCAGACAGTCGTTGCTGTAAGTGAAACAGGCTCAACCGGCTACGAATACAAGCTGGAAAATGCTATCGATTCATTTTATCAGGCAGACTGGGATACTACCCGATTGCTGCTCTCAGAGTTACAGCGAAACAACGGCACAGACCTCCGGCTTCATTTTTTTGAAGCGATGATACCCTTCTGGTCCTACTTTTTCGGGGGCAACAATCCCGATGACGCCGACCGTTTTCTCCGCCAGAGTGCCACCGCCATTGATATGGGAGACCGTATGCTGGCATCCAACCCGCAGGATACGTCCGTTATCCTGCTGATGGGCGGATTGCACGGCTACCGAAGCCTGGTAGCGGCAAGTGAGCGTAAATACCGCACGGCTATCTCGTCTGGTATTACGGGATATTCATTTACCAAAGTACTGCTGAAAATGGACGATGACGACCCCAACACCCTGATGGGCCAGGGTGTATTTGAGTACATGATGGGCTCGGTGCCGCGCGAGGCACGATGGATTACCCGAATCGCAGGAATATCCGGCAGTATGCAGGAAGGATTTGACATTCTGGAACGCGCGGCAGCCAGTTCGGGGTATATCCGCAACGATGCAGCCATGTTCCTGGCATATTTTTATGAACAACAGGGGCAACTGGAACAGGCACACCGGCACCTGAAAAACCTGGCCGACCGCTATCCTGACAATATCATCTTTACCTACAATCTGGCGCGTATCCTGGAAATGCAGGGAAATACCTCGCAGGCAATAACCTTGTATGAGCAGGTTGCCTCAGTCAGACAAACCCCGCTTGCCAACCTCCCGTCAAAATCAGCTGATCGCCTTGACGCGTTGCGGGAGAACCGCTAATTCCGTAATCTGCACCGGTTAACTACATCTGCAGAAAATAATAAAACCGGTATGCGACATCTCGTGTTGTTTTTCATTCTTATCCTGGTGGGTGGTAAGATTCACGCACAAAATTATCCCGATTACGAAATGCGCGGAGCCTGGATCACAACCGTAGTGAACCTGGACTGGCCATCCTCGCCTGATCTGAGTCCGGAAGAACAGCGTGAAGAACTGATTCATATCCTGGATCAGCTCAAGGCAGCCGGAAAAAATGCGGTATTCTTTCAGGTGCGAAGTGAGGCCGATGCCATGTTTCCATCGCCCTACGAACCGTGGTCGTACTGGCTTACCGGCGAGCAGGGACGCCCACCTGAGCCGTTTTACGATCCGCTTCGTTTTGCCATAACAGAAGCCCACAAACGAGGCATGGAGCTGCACGCCTGGCTGAATCCATATCGTGCCCATCGCAACCTCGACCTCTATCCGCATCATGAGTCGCACATTGCCCGGACCCGGCCTGAATGGACCCTCTCCTTTACCGGCGCCTCCGGCACCTATCTCATGCTAAATCCTGCTTTAAATGAGGTCAATCAGTTTATTGTGGATATTGTCTCTGATCTGGTACGTCGTTATGATCTGGATGGAATTCACTTCGACGATTATTTCTATCCGTATTCACCCAAAATAACCGACGAAGATTTGCCGCAGTTTCAGGCAGATCCCAGAGGGATAGAGTCCATAGAAGACTGGCGGCGCGACAATATTAACCGGATGATAGTCGCCGTAAATGAAGCAATAAAATCTATCGATCCACAAGTCAAATTTGGTGTGAGCCCCTTTGGTATCCGGAAAAATTCCGACGCAGGAACAACCGGAGGGGAAGGGTATCACCTCATCTACGCAGATCCGCTCCAGTGGCTCACCGACCAAAGTATTGACTACATCGCTCCCCAGTTATATTGGCAACGCGATCACGAGGCCGCTCCTTATGAGCCCCTGCTCAACTGGTGGGCCGAAGTATCTGAACAACACCAACGTCATGTGTACATCGGGCTGGCGCCCTACCGTCTTGGTGAACCCTTCAACTGGTCTGTTGAGGAGCTTCTGGCCCAGCTACAAATCAATCGCAAAGCCCCGTCACCCGTTCACGGCAGCATCTATTTCAGGGCACAGCATGTCATTGCAAACGACCAGGGACTTCGTGATTCACTGGTTACCAACTGGCACAGCAGGCCGGTGTTGGTTCCACCCATGCCCTGGCTTCCGGTCAAAGAAATGGCACCGGTGGAGCAGCTCGATGTGTACCGTAATGAAGAAGGTATTCGACTCTTATGGTCGGGCCATGATGAAACCGCACGTTTTGCCATTTTCAGGTACCCCGAGTACACGGACATGGAATCCGTTGTCAACGGGTACCGGCAGGATGCACTCATCGGGATTACCGGGGAAAAAGAGTTTACAGACGAGCAGGCGGGAGCTTCAGCCTGGCTGTATGCCGTACGACCCCTGGGCAGGAACAGCGAGCTGGGCCAGGCCAGGGTTATCCACGTACACTAAGCGATGCAAGTCGGTGACGGGTTCGCCACATCGATCGAAAAAAATCGCTGTATCTGGGTACACTGGCCATAATTTGAAGATCTTCTGAAAAGGAGGTCTGTTCATCCAGAAAACGGAACATGGTATCGAACCCGTTTTTGCGAAACAGTGTGGTAAAAATGTCCACCGCGCGATCAGGTTCATTTTTGATGAGCTGCAGAATGAGCAGATCATAAAACTGATAGCGGATTTCAGAAAGCGATCCGCGGCCGGGTATCACTCCCCGGCTAAGCTCAGCCCCTATGCGCATGCTATCCCGCATGATACGTGAAAAGGCGTAGCCTGTGGATGCTTTAGCATGCCCGCCCGCCAGGCCTATACTGTAAATCGGGTGTTCGGAGGGAGAGGGAACGAAGCCGTCAACCATCGGAATGACACCAAATTCGGTTCGCTTTATGGAGTAGCTGTCCGGTTCCAGCAGAAACTGCGTTGAGAGATATGCCGTGAGCAGGTTACTGTACATGGCCCGGTTGTCCAGTAGGTCGGGGGTAAAGAAGGTGAGCTCAACCAGTGCTTCCGTTGTGCTGAAGGGCAGCACATAAACAAAGGCGAATCCAAGCGACTGATCAACCCGGAAGTCCATTAAGATGGCTTCATCGGGATCAAAAACAGGCTGCACGGTCTTGATATCCCACCCCTGAAAGTGTTGTTTAAGCGCAATGCGTTGCTCACTGTAGAGGTGAGTGTTTGGCGGTGGCCGGTGGCTTTGAAATACCATATCTGCGTGAGTGCTGCCACTGGTGTGATGCAAAACGGCCGTATTCTTGCCGGGTTCAATCTCATTAACCCGCGCTTCAATCAGCCGGGTTTGTGGACGGTTTGAGAGTTTATCAAGTCCGTACTGCTGAAAACGCTCGCTTCGTATGCAGTAGTAGGCATGTTGGCTGAGTCTGGAACGTATCGCTTCGCCGTCGGGGCCAATTACTTTCAGACAGTTCCACGTATGATGAATTAAATCAGGGGACGGTATTACGCGCTTATCCCACAGGCACCATGTTTTGTCATCTTTCGGCTCGAGGGAGTCGCTGACGAGTGTCAGCGGAATGTCCGGCGGCAGCCGGAGGGCCAGCGACAAGGCTGCGGGCCCCGATCCTGTTATGGCGATGTGCTGTGGATTCAACGTCAGTTGCTGATTGGCAGCCGGGCAGCAAGCATCTCACCGTGATTTTGGGAAATTCCGGCATACCAGGTGTCATCCCACTTCCAGGAGACTACATGCTGACCTGCAACATCTTTGATGTGAACGGAGTCGGGATCGGTACAGGTCCTGACTGCCTGCTCATCGCGATGTAATGCTGCATATTCATCGAGATGATTCATGTCGAACGCAAAAATCACAATCACTTCACCGGTATCATGCGTAGTGTAAGCGAGTAACGGGGTATGGTATCCGGTTACGAACTCAGCATAGGTGAATCCCGTAAAGGATGCCTGCTTGAGTTCAGGAACGGTCATTTCAATATCCCAAAGCAATTTTATCTGCTGCTGCGCTTCGCTCACATCAGAAGCAGTACGCAATTCCGGAAGGTCGTGCTGGTAGTGCTCGTGAACGTACGTTTCCATGCTGTAACCCGACTCCTGAACAAGTATGGGTTCATCCGGCGTTACCCGCGCGTACTGCATCATAAACAGGAGTACCGCTATTGCCACTGCTGCAGCGGCCAATGTGATGTAGAGCGAGGGTGTTCTTGCAGTTCGGGGTGTCTGAACGGTTGTACTGGCTGATTCAATAGCCTGCAGGCAGGCAAGCCTGAGGTGGTCCGGAGCTTTTACATGACCGCACGCCGTCTGTAAGCGACGTTTGAGCGCTTCGCGGTTTCGTAGAAATGCGGATGCCTCAGCGTGCTTGCTGATCAGTTCTTTGGCAGCTAGATTTTCTTCCTGCAGCGTTTCGCCATCGGCGTAAGCAGAGAGTAATTCAAAATCTTGGGGAGACAGGCGATGAGTTGACATCAATTGTGGGAGATAAAACGGTAAATCTACTGAAAAATGCTACCTCATCAGTAAATGAAACGGATAAATCGAATGTTAATATTCGAATTTTTATTCAATTTTTCAAAACCGGGCGATGTTCAAATAGTACAGTGCAAAACAGCCGGTACAGGCTACTCTGCAGCTATTCGGGTCCGGGCTTCTCTAAGTTTACGTTCGAGCAGAAGAATGAGCTCTTTCCGATAAAATTGCGAACTTTCTTCTTTTTCAAGATCCTGATTTTTACTCAGAATAGTATCCAAACGTAAGTCAAGTCGTTTGCGTTCCACCGAACCGCTTTGCTCATAGAAATGATTCAGCATATCCGGGGCACGTTTAAAAGCTTTTTCAAAATTGCGGTAGGCTTCCTTTACGGATGCCGGATTCTCACTTAAAACCAAAGCCAGATTGAACTGGGTGATATGGTTGATGCCGGTACGTTTCTGGGCTTCCAGAAGGTCGGATTCGGCCAGTTCATACTCACCGGCGAAATAATGAGCAAGACCTCGCTGGGTCAGATAGTGACCGTTTTCAGGGTCCAGTTCCAGCGCTTGCTCAAATGCCTTGATGGCCTGTTCATACTTACCCGTTTTCTCGAAGGTTGAACCCATCAGGGCATAGGCATCTGCATACTCGCTGTCCTGTTGAATCAGCGCCCGGAGCTCCGCAACGGCTTTATCATCCTGATCGGTTTCATGAAACAGCCGGGCCCGTTCATAGCGCGCATCACTGAAATCGGGATCCAGCTCCAGCGCTTTGTCCAGATCGTACTGCGCATCCTCAAACTGTCGGGTTTCTATACAGACCATCGCCCTGAACTTGTAGGCCGCCTCAAATTCGGGGTTCTTCAGCACAGCCTGTGTGTAATGTGCCTGAGCGTCATCGTACTGCTGAACCTGTTGGGCGTAATACCCCAGTATAAACCAGTCCTCTGCTGACCGGCTTGATTCATCCAGCCGCAAAATTTGTTTGTGGGCCTTCTGTAATAGTGCAACGCCTTTTTTGGAAAGTTCAGCATTTTGCAGGAGGGATGGCAGCAGACGTTCGGTCAATTCGGTCATGGGAGTACGAGGTAAAAATTTGATGGAATAGGGCACTTTCAAGAAACGAAGGCCAAATATACTGTCTTTTCGCATGAAGGTCTATTTCCATTACCATGCAGCGATTCATCAGTGCAGCTGAAAATCAGGATAATTACTGTCAAATTATCGGACCTCAAAAAAATGGAAGCGCTTTTTATTGATGCAGGTCATTTTATGTGAATCCTGCATTCATTAAGTTGAAACAAACCGTAAACAGCCGGCTATTTCACATACATATACCATTGCACTGACTAATCTTTACGATCATGAATACCACTAAAACAGCCGGACTTATTCTGGGTCTGGTTGGTTTCATTCTTCCTTTCTTTCTGTCACTTCCCGGTCTCTCCTATGCCGGACACATCGCCCTTAGTATCTTTTTACTGGCGGCCTTCTTCTGGATGCTCGAGCCCATACCCATACACGGTACCTCTGTGCTTGTTATATTTCTGGGAGTGCTGCTCCTCAGCGGTCAGGGACCTTTATACAAGAATGCGCAGGCCCCGCTTACACAGCTGACATCTCAGTCGGACGGGTTTGAAGTTCCGTCAACGGCAGTCACGGCCACCAATCAGGTCTGGATCCGGGATAATGGCAGCTGGAGGGCAGCTGACGTAGATATACAACCATCCGGCAATTCGAATGTAATCATACGGAGTACCGAACTTTCCGAGGGCATGCAGATTGCCAGCGAAACCACCCATCGCAGTGTGAACTATACTCCACGCAGGTATCAGGATTATGTGGGTACCCTGGCCAACCCCATTATTATTCTCTTTTTGGGCGGATTTATGCTAGCTCAGGGAGCGGTTAAGTACAGTTTCGATAAAAACCTGACGCGGTACCTGTTAAAACCCTTCGGGTCCAGACCCGGGGCTATACTCATCGGCCTTATGCTGGTTACAGCAGCACTATCAGCATTTATGAGTAACACCGCCACCACCGCCATGATGATGACCGTAATTATTCCCATCGTGGCGCAAATGGGTCCCGGCGACCGTTTTAAGACCGCGCTTGCACTGAGCATTCCCATCGCAGCCAACATCGGTGGAATTGCTACTCCCATCGGAACTCCGCCTAATGCCATTGTAATTGCAGCGTTGCAAAAAGAAGGTATCATGGTTTCCTTTACCGAGTGGATGGCGCTGACCTTGCCTCTGGTTTTAATTATACTCGCCGTAGCCTGGTTTATGCTGATCAAACTCTTCCCGGCCCAGATCAGCGCTTTCAAAACCGGATCAGATGTCACGTTTGACCGTTCATCCAAGGCGGTAGTGTTTTATGCAATTTTTATGACCACCGTACTCCTGTGGGTCACCGAAAGCCTGCACGGAATCAGCTCCAATATCGTGGCGCTTTTACCCGTTGCAGGACTTGCACTTACCGAAGTGCTTGAAGTCAAAGATATTCGTAAACTACCCTGGGAGGTACTGTGGCTGGTTGCAGGTGGCCTTGCCCTGGGACTTTATATGGACCACACCGGACTGGCAACCTACCTGGTGTCGACGATTGACTGGGCTTCCCTGGGCGGTTTTGCAGTGATAGCCATGTTTGCAGCTGTGGCAGTTTTGATGTCGAATTTTCTGTCCAACACCGTTACTGCAACATTATTGATGCCTCTTGCCATTACTATTGGTATTATGCAGGGCAGCGGATCGATGAATATCGTGGAGCTGGCACTCGTAGTAGGTGTGGGTACCAGTATGGCCATGGCCCTGCCGATTTCTACGCCGCCCAATGCCATAGCCATGTCTACGGGTATGGTAAAAACCCCGGATATGGCCAAAACAGGTGTAATTATCGGAGTAGTTGGTATTACCTTAATGCTGGCC
Source organism: Bacteroidetes bacterium HLUCCA01 (assembly GCA_001314545.1). GTDB lineage: Bacteria > Bacteroidota > Rhodothermia > Balneolales > HLUCCA01 > HLUCCA01. Next base: position 635,424 of record LIHN01000001.1, on the reverse strand, counting down.
TACGCCATACTTTATTGGCCGCTTTTACTCAATTAAGCAAGGAAAATAATGATGAATACCAATCTTTTTATAATGTGCGTCGAGGATGAAGGTGAAGTTCTTGAAACGGTACTCAGGGATCTGCAAATGTATGAGGACCACTTTCGGATTGAAGCCGCTCAGTCGGTCGATGAAGCCCGGCAGGTGATAGAAGTTCTGCTGAAAGATGGTCTGCGACCAGCGCTTTTTATATGTGATCATAAAATGCCCGGTACCTCGGGTGTCGATTATCTGGTAGAGCTTAGTACGTCACCGCAAATGTCCAAAGCAAAGCGGATGCTGCTCACCGGTCAGGCCGGTCATCAGGATACCATCAAAGCCGTTAACCAGGCGGGGTTGGACTACTATCTGGCGAAACCCTGGAAGCCGGGTGATCTGCAGGATGTAGTCAATAACCTGCTGACGGAGTTTGTAATCCATAATGAGGAGAATCTTCTGGCCTACATGGCAATTCTGGATGGCGAGAAAATCAGCGATGCAATGCGCAACCGGAGTTTGTCTGACACCTGATCCCAGATCATGACTTCACTGTACCGTCAGGCCCGTTTCTTTATCCAGTGGCAGTCGAATCCGACTGCCGCTCTGGATGAGTTCATCCATAAAATCCGGGGAAAAAACCTGTTTAAGCCGGATATATTTGATTCGGTAGAAGGGGAAATACTATTCAGTGAAGGCCAGCGTGCCCGCCATCTTTATATTTTGCTGCGTGGTTGCGTTAAGTTGTATAAAACCGAAGACGGGGTACCGGTGCAGGTGACGGATATTGAGCCCGGCGGAATTTTTGGGGTAATGTCCTTTTTTTCCAACAGACTCACCCTTACCCAGGCCGTAGTGGAGAAGCCCTCAAGGATATTCCGGCTGAACCGTCACGAAGTGGAATTAATCTTAAGTGATGACTCCAGCCTTTCCGTAATGGGAAGGCAGATGCTCACGGCCAACCTGATGGATCGCTACGCTCAGGTAGTAGATCTGAACGTACGCATGAATACGATTAACCATGAGCTGGATCAGGAACATACCAGGCTTATGGAAGCTATGCAGGAGCTGAAAAGTGCCCACAACCGCCTTGTGCATCAGGAGAAAATGGCTACACTCGGCCAGCTTGTTGCCGGCGTTGCCCACGAAATCAATAATCCCGCCGCAGCCCTGGAAAATGCGGTCACCTATATGACCGAATTACTCCCGTCTCTTTTTAGTGAGGAGCAGAAAGGAAAAACAGAACTCGGAAGGATGTTTTTTGGATGGGGCCTGGACTCCGCTAAAATTCAGACTGCCAAAAATCGTGATTTGGAACGCTCGCTGAAGGCGGAGTTTGCTGATTTGAAATCCTCCGAAATCCGCAAACTGGTACTCTTGTCCGATGAGGCAATTGCGCAATGTCGGAAACTCTATCGGAAGGGGAAGATTTCCGAATTACGGACCGGTCTGAATTATATGGAAGCGGGTATGCAGCTCAGGCTTATCCGAATTACCTCCGGAAGAATAGCAGGTCTTGTTCAGAGCCTGAAACGCTATAGCAGACAGGGGTCCAGCCAGGTAGAAAGCATAAATATGTTCGAAGGGCTGTCCGACTCCTTGCATGTTCTCGGGAACCGTCTCAAAGGCACGGAGCTGGATATGCAGGTAGACCCTGAGCTGCCACCCGTTAAAGCTGATCCGGCTGAACTCAATCAAGTCTGGACCAACATCATCGTGAATGCCTGTGATATTCTCAACGACACCGGGAAAATCTACATTCGATCCGAAATAAGCGCCCGCTATGTAACTATTCGTATCGGCGATAACGGGCCGGGGGTTCCCCCGGATCTGCGCGAAAAAATCTTCAAACCCAGCTTTACCACACGCAATAGCAGCGGGAATTACGGGCTGGGTCTGGGCTTATCTATTTCGAGGGAGTTGGTAATGAAACACGGCGGTACCCTGGAAGTGGGGGAGAGCACCCTGGGTGGCGCAGAATTTGCCGTGACCCTGCCCCGCTATGAGCTGACATCCAACAGGATACTGGCCGAGCTCGGTGTTCATTAGGTCACTGTCCGCCCGGAAGCGCAGCCATATTTTCCAGCCTTTCTCCGGATGTCACAGACAGGTACCTCAGCAACGGACCGGCGGTATCTGGTCAACTATCGCCAGCCGAAATAAAAAACGTCAGACAGCTATGGGCTGCCCGACGTTACACAACACGACACAAAATCAAAAAATCCGTTCCTGCTACACAAAATTTTAAAAAAAAACAGGAGAACTCACTTGGCGTTGAGTCCTCCCGTTTAATACTCTCAAGAAGAATAGCTATGCCGTTTATCCAGGAACACGAAGTAAAAGATCAGTTTATTTGCTGTTTGCGCGGTCTGCCTGTGACAGACGGAATGTGATGGGCAACGTGTACCGTACCTTGACGGGTTGCCCGCGCTGCATGCCCGGAGTAAATCGGGCGTCTTTGACCGCCTCGATAGCAGCTTCATCGCATCCGCCGCCAATTCCGCGCACTACGGTAGGGTTATGCACCCTGCCTTCTTCGTCAATCACAAACTGGACCATTACGCGGCCTTCAATGCCGGCCAGCCTGGCAATTTCAGGATAGACGATGGAGCTCTGGAGCTGGGCCAGTCCGCCGATGAGTTCGGGCATTCTTTCAACCACTACAAAGATTTCCGGCTCTTCTTCTTCATCACCGTCAGCCATAGGTGCAGGGGGTGGCGGTAAATCCAGCGGACCGTCCAGGTCCAGCTCAAATCCTAAATCAAGTATATCATCTTCCACAATGGCGTCATTGGGTACCTCTACGGGTACGGGTGGCCGTGGTGGGGGCGGAGGCGTTTCAACCTGTTCGGTTTGAATGATTTCCTCAATTTCCACGACGTCCTGTTCGGCGGCTGTAAAAGTGGCTTCACGTTGAACATCAAAATTGATGCGAAACATGGCTATGAAGATCAATAAGGTAGTTATTGTTCCAAATTTAATGTACAATGGATGGTACCTGTGTACATCGGCATGCGGCTTTTTTAAACGAATGAGGTTCATATTTTCCTCCTGGATTTATATCTGTTCTGCCATCATCAGGCTGTTATAAAGATGCGGTCATTTTGGCCGAGTTGCCTTACACGGTTTGACCGCCTTTTTACATTTTTTGCTGTATTCGCTGTTCTGTTAAGAAAAGCGCTTTATTGTACGCTGCAGGCCGGATTACGTTGCACAATATTTGCTTGAAATCCCTTTCAGAAATAATCAATAGCGGGCTTCAATTTTTTTTTGATTATGTTAGATATATGTGTGAGGCGGGTGCATTCCAGTCTCCCATAATGCCTGCTTCCTGCCGGTTTTACCGTGATTTCTGCTGAATTGACAGCATGCCAGGCAATTCCTTGCTCACTATTGAATACATTTCCACCGTGCCACAGTTTTCACATCTACATTGCCACACCCAATACAGTCTGCTTGACGGCGCCGCAGTTATTGATAAACTCATCGACAAAGCCTGCAGCTGCAATATGCCGGCTATATCCATCACCGATCACGGGAATATGTTCGGTGTACCGTCTTTTGTCAACGAAGCCGGGAAAAAAGGCATCAAGCCCGTAATCGGCTGTGAGTTTTACGTGACACCCACCCGAATGGCCGATCGGGAAAATAAAGAACGCTACCACCAGGTACTCCTGGCCAAAAACAGCACGGGCTACAAGAACCTGGTCAAACTCACTTCGTTGGGGTATATCGAGGGACTGTATTATAAACCCCGCATCGATAAAACGGTACTTCAGGAGCACAGTGAAGGACTCATTGCTACTACCTGCTGTCTGGCCAGTGAGGTCAATCAGACCATTTTGCGTCACGGCGAGGCAGAGGCAAAAAAAGTATTTGAATGGTATCTGGATGTCTTTGGCGATGATTACTATATCGAGTTGCAGCGCCACGGGCTGCGCGATCAGGAAATATGCAACGAGGTGCTCATCCGCTGGTCGCGTGAGTACAACGTCAAAATGATTGCTACCAACGATTCCCACTACGTTGACCGGCAAGATTCCGAAGCCCATGATATTCTGCTTGCCCTTCAAACCAATGCGGATATCCACGACCCAAAGCGGTTTCGGTTTACCGATGACAACAATCAGCTCAGCAGTGAATTTTATTTGAAGTCGCCGGAGGAAATGGCGGCCCTGTTTCAGGATGTCCCGGAAGCCCTGGACAACACCAATGAGATTGTCGACAAGACCGAGGATATTAAACTATCATCGGAATTGCTCCTGCCGCATTATCAGGTGCCCGAGGGGTTTGTCACCATGGACGACTACCTCAGAGAGCTCACCTATCAGGGTGCACAGAAAAAATACAAGGAACTCACCTCGGAAGTGACCGAGCGCATCGAAATGGAACTGGCCATCATCAAGAAAATGGGCTTTGCCGGATACTTTCTGATTGTGCAGGGTTTCACCACGGAAGCACGGAACCGTGGTGTTTTTGTTGGTCCGGGCAGGGGGTCGGCAGCCGGAAGTGTTGTGGCTTACTGCATCGGGATTATTAACATTGATCCGCTTCGTTACGGGCTGCTGTTTGAGCGTTTTCTGAATCCGGAACGTATCTCCCCACCGGATATCGACATCGATTTTGACGATGCAGGCAGACAGGCTGTGATCGATTATGTCGTAGAGAAATATGGTCGTGATAACGTGGCCCAGATTGTTACTTACGGTACGATGAAAGCCAAAACAGCAATCCGGGATGTGGGACGGGTTTTGGGTGTACCGCTGGCCGAGGTGAACCGCATCGCGAAATTATTCCCGGAGAAGCCGGGTGTTGACACCTTCAAACATGTGCTGAATCCGGAGAGAAATCCGGAAACCTACCAGGACATCGCGAAATTATTTGATGCCGAGGATCAGGGGGTACGGAAAATGATGCAGTTTGCGCGTACGCTGGAGGGATGCGCGCGGCAGACCGGTATTCACGCTGCCGGGGTCATTATTGCCCCCGGTAATGTACATGATTATGTTCCCGTGGCTCTTTCAAAGGAAAAAGACGTAATCACCCAGTATGATGGCCCGAATGCAGAATACTGCGGCTTGCTCAAAATGGACTTCCTCGGGTTAAAAACACTTTCCATTCTGAAAACAGCCATCCAGTATGTCCGGGAAAATCATGACAAGGAGTACAACCTGGATGATATTCCCCTGGATGATACCAAAACGTACGCTTTGTACCAGCGTGGCGATACCGTAGGCACGTTTCAGTTTGAGTCTGATGGCATGCGCAAGTACCTGAAAGAACTCAAACCAACCGTCATGGACGACCTTATAGCCATGAATGCGCTGTATCGACCAGGTCCTATGCAGTTTATACCCCAATACATTGAGTGTAAACATGGCAGGCGCGAGGTTGAATACCCGCATGAAGACCTGCGAGTCATTCTGGAGCCGACTTACGGTATCATGGTTTACCAGGAACAGATTATGCAGGTAGCCAGGGCTATGGGCGGATACAGTCTGGGTGAAGCCGATATTCTTCGCCGGGCTATGGGTAAAAAGAAAGTGGAAGAAATGGAGAAGCAAAAAGCTATCTTCATGGATCGGGCGGTCAACGAGAAGGGATACGATAAAAAAATTGCCGGGGATGTCTTCGAAAAAATGGCATTTTTTGCCGGTTACGGGTTCAATAAGTCGCACTCGGCCGCCTACTCTGTAGTAGCCTATCATACGGCCTATTTCAAGGCCAACTACCCGGCCGAGTATATGGCTGCCGTACTTACCCACAACATGGGAGATATCAAAAAAGTATCGTCCTTCATCGAAGAATGTCAGCACATCGGAATACCTGTTGATGCACCCAACATCAATACCGGCAAGGGGCAGTTTGTGGTGGTTGAAGGCCGAATTCAATACGGGATGGAAGCCATCAAGGGGGTGGGCGGCAACGCCATTGCAGCCATTGTAGATGAACGTACAGCCAACGGAGAGTTTTCTTCCATTATGGATATGGCTGCCAGGATTGATCTGAAAAACTGCAATAAAAAAACCATCGAAAGTCTCATACAGGCAGGTGCTTTTGACACCCTGCACGCCAATCGAAATCAGCTGCTGGAATCTCTGGATGATATTGTGTTATACGGTCAGCGAAAGCAGCAGGAGGAAGCTCAAAACCAGATATCCCTGTTTGCTGAGGCTTCCGGTGGAAGCGATCTGGCTGAACCACGACTCAGAGAAGCCCCGATGTGGACCAGTATGGAGCGGCTGAAACGTGAGCGCGAGTACATCGGATTTTATCTGAGTGGCCACCCGCTGGACCGGTTTAACGATGATACCCGGCTTTTTTGTACCCATCAGCTCGGCGACAGCCTGGCGGCTGCCCCCGAGCGGGCTAACGTGACGGTGGCGGGTATCATTACCGTTGCCAGACATACACGCGATAAGAAAGGCAGGCCAATTGCCTTCGTCACCATAGAAGATGAGGCTGGAACTGCCGAACTGCTGATGTTCTCGGAAGCCTATGACAAGTTTATGAATCTCATTATGGTTGATAACCTGGTAGTGGTTGACGGGACAGCCGACAATGCCAGTGGTCAGCCTAAAATAATTGTCCGGAATATGGACCGGCTTGAAAATCTGCGTGAAAAAAACCAGGGCAGAATTCGTTTACGCCTCCGTATGTTTACAGACAGCCTGCAGACCGATCAACTGCGCGAACTGGGTAATCTGTTCAGCAGCCACAAAGGGCTCACACCCGTTGCTATCGATGTGTATTCAAGTGCTCCGGCGCCGCTTCGGATGAACGTTCGAAAGTTCGTGGTGGACCCTTCAGACGCACTGATGAAGCAGGTTCGCAGTATTCTGGGCAACGAAAATGTTCTATTTGAGAAAATGGACGGTAACCGGTAGCCATTTTGCAGGCTTTTGCTGATTTTTCAAAAAATAAACTGTATATTTGTTGTCGAAACATGTAAATACAACCTCTACGTTAAACAATACTATTATGTCTAAACCAGTTGCTGTAACCGACGCCACTTTTGATGATGAAGTACTCAAATCAGATAAACCTGTTTTGGTAGATTTCTGGGCTGAGTGGTGTGGTCCATGCCGTATGATCGGCCCCATCGTTGAAGAGATGGCCGGTGAGTACGACGGAAAAGCTAAAATTGCCAAAGTGGATGTAGACTCCAACCCGCAGATTTCCATGAAATTCGGAATCCGCAGCATCCCAACCCTCCTGATTTTCAAAAATGGTGAAGTTGTTGATCAGGTAATCGGTGCTGTTCCCAAAACACACCTGAAAAAACACCTTGACGCTCAACTCTGAGTCTCCGAACATTCAAAAAAAGCCCGCCGGGACTAACCTGCGGGCTTTTTTTTTGCTTATCAATAATTGTGCCAACAATACTCCTATTCTGGCAGGCTATATAAAATTTTGCCTGAAATTGTGTATCATTCATTAAATAGATATTCGTTCTTATGTTTCAGGTACAGCAAACACTTATTTCGGACGACATCGCCCACGCCCGATTTGCATGCCATCTTACAGCATGTAAAGGAGCGTGCTGTGTGGTAGGAGAGGCAGGTGCACCAGTTGAAAGAGATGAAGTTGCGGTCTTGAACAGGGCATGGCGGCTTCTCAAAGACGAACTCAGAGAAGAGGCACGTGCTACCGTGGCGCTCAAAGGACTGATTCGCGCCAAACAAAACACTATGGAACTTGCCTGCGTGGGTGATGCAGAATGTGTTTTTGTGCGTTACGATGCTGCAGGAATTGCCAAATGTGCTATTCAGCAAGCGTACTACGAAGGGCGTTTCGACTGGGAAAAACCGTTAAGCTGCCACCTTTTCCCTATTCGTATCGTCAGCATCGGCGGGTATGATTATCTGAATTTTGAATTTGTACCGGAGCTTTGCTCTCCGGCCGTATCGCACGGGCGGGCTGCCAATCAGTACCTCGCCGAGTATCTGGACGTGCCCCTGAAACGAAAATACGGTTCAGCCTGGTATGAGGAGTTTCTGGCAGCCTGCCAGTACATCCGTACCCTAGAAACCAGTCCCGGTATATGATCAATACAGGCCAATATCTGGGCCAGCGGCAGTCACTGCAGCAACGGCTCTCTCCCCAGCAGATTCAGTACATAAAACTGCTGCAGCTGCCCACACTTTCTATTGAAATGCGGGTTAAAGAAGAGCTCGAGCAAAATCCATTACTTGAAGAGTTCAGCGACGATATAGCCTCCATACAGGAAGAACGTGATCGCGATGACGACCAATCTGAAGTGACCGAATCAACCGATGAACACACTGATATAGACTGGGATAGCTTCATGGCCAACAGCGACTATGAAGGCAAGATGTATAACCCCGCGAATGCCGAAGAGTGGGTCGAAATCCCCAAACCCTACCATGAAAATTTGCTGGAAGACCTCGAACGGCAGGTCGGTCTGCTGGATCTGACGGATAAAGAGCTCCTGATTGCGGAACAAATTCTGGGTTCTGTTGAAGAAGACGGTTACTTGCGAAGAGACCTGAACGCCATCGTTGACAGCATCATCTTCAATACCGGTGATTTTATTGAACTGTATGAAGCCGAACAGGTCCTGAAAAAAATTCAACGACTTGATCCCCCCGGAATTGCCGCCCGGAATTTACAGGAATGTCTGAAAATACAGCTCGAACAACAGCCAGCATCTGAGCCCGGCCGCAATCATGCATTACGAATCATCAGCGAAGAGTGGGAATTATTCGAAAAAAAACACTTTGACCGTGTTCAGAAACGCCTGAACCTTAGTGACGATCAGCTTCGTGAGGCCTATGAATGCATTCAAAAACTTGATCCTAAGCCCGGAGGCAGTACCGACACGGAGGAGGTGCAAAGCTACGTTGTTCCCGATTTTACGGTAACCTACCAACCCGATGACAGCAAGGGCGAAGACGGCGGGGATTTTGTGATACAATTACATCGAAAAAACAGACCTGCCCTGCGAATTTCAAAAGCGTATAAGGCCATGTGGGATGAGCTCCAGCAGAAATCGGCCGGCAGTCCCGGTGATCGGGAAACCAAGGCTTTTATTAAAACAAAGATGGAAGCTGCGCGCGCGTTTATGGAAGCCATTCATCAGCGCTCCCATACCCTGATGAATGTGATGAAAACCATTGTATCTCTGCAGGAAAAGTTCTTCCGATTTGGCACTACCCTCAGGCCAATGATACTCAAAGACATAGCCGATCGCATAGGTATGGATATTTCTACGGTTTCACGGGTCGTAAACGGGAAATATGTGCAAACGGAGTTCGGAGTTTACGAACTGAAATACTTTTTCAATGAAGGTATTGAAACGGATGACGGTGAAACGGCATCAAATCGCGATGTGAAAAACCATATTGCCCGCCTTATAGGCGATGAAGATAAAAACAAGCCTCTCAGTGATGATGCAATTGCGGCGATGCTGAATAAAATGGGTTATAAAGTGGCCCGCAGAACCGTCTCCAAATACAGAGAGCAACTAGGCATGCCGGTCGCCCGGTTGAGAAAGACCCTCTAATTTAGTGACTGTAGCCGGCGGCTACGGATTGTGTCTATTTCAGCAGATCTAACAAAAGTAAGAGCATATCTGCAGACGGAGTGAAAAATAAAATCCATAGCAGAACACTGGTCAGTACCACCATATAAAGAACAGGTCCGGCCAGTGTAAAGCGTGCCTGATGCTGGGTCAGAAATCCTCTGATGTCAAGGCTGCACAATGGCATACGCAGGAAAACGCTGAACAATCCTGCCATCCCAACTAAAAGTGAAAGTACACCGGAGACTTCGTTTAGTTGAAAAATTGCCAGCGCGGTTGCAAAAGGTACAATGATATGCATAGGGTACAGTACAATCTGGGTAGCCTGGCTCATCGATACATTTCGGGCGCCAGCGGCAGTCAGCCACAATATCGTTGCGGTTATCACAGTTAGTGTGGCAAGCGCTCCCACGATAAAAGTTGCCGCAGTACTCTGCAAATAACCGAAAAACGCCGGACCATGAACGTCCATGAGTTTACCGACCAGCCAGATGTCCAACTGCTCATGTAGCGTAACGGCAAAAAGTCCGCCAAAAAGACCGGTTACCAGAAACCCTGCCAATACTTCGCTTTCAGGCTTTAAACGACGGTTCATGACGTCGTTAACGTAGAAGTTATGCGTAAAGAAGTAGCGGGTGACCGACCTGTTGTAGGCTCCGTTAGCAAAGAAGAAGAGTCCCAGAACAAGCCAGCTTCCAAGAAGAAGAATGCCCGTCAGCTCATTGGATGCTGAATACGTTGAAGGGCTGGTACCAAGGGCAAAAACGGGCGTATCTGATGTGGTGTATTCCTGTAATATTGGCCAAATCTGAGGATCGTGTTCTGATAGTTGTTCCAGCAGACTCAAAGGAATAATTATATTCTGGTTGTTGGCTATGGCCTGATCGAGTACATAACGCAGCTTGTAAGCCGGATCCGATTGTACAAACTCCGGAAGCAGGAACACATGCTTGTAACCGGAACTACGCTGCAGGTCATGATAGTCAGCCAGGCTGACTATTTTTGTCATACTCAAACCCTCAAATGCTGCTGCACCCTCAAGCGTAGTTAAAATTGCTGCGTCAGCTTCAGTTAGATTTCGGAGCTCTGGCAGGGACTCATCAAAAAAGGCAATTAAATCCGAGGTTGTTTGTGGATGTGAACCAAGTATGTAGCTTTCAACCGATAATTCGGTACGGCGGTAATAAAAAATTGGATCCAGCAGGGCATTGCTGAGCGAATCTGGATGATGTCTCAGGTCATAGGAGCGGGTAAAAGTTAAACCTGATACTACCCATACGGGTTTTTTGCTCATCAACAAACTGGATATCATCTGCGGGTTCTGAATACCATCAATCAGAAAAAACGATGCAGGTAATGATTCAACGGCGGTTTGCTGGTCGAGGTAGATGCCGATGCGCAATGCCTGGGCCTGAAGAACACCGGGTACAAGCACAAAGAATAAAAGCAGCCGGGCTAAGAGCATCATGCGGTAGAACCGGTTCAGGCTGACGTTCTGACGTCTATTTGCCGTGTTTCCTTATAGGTTGTCAGCACGATATTTGATCGTGTTTTTTTAACCCCGTCCCAGGACTGCAGGCGGGAGAGCAGTTTTTCCAGGGTGACGGTATTTTGTGTGCGGATTTTCAGCACATGGGATCCATCCCCGGTAATGGAATGGCATTCAAGCACTTCCGGTTCCAGTACTACCCGTTCAACGAAAGCTGGGTAATTTGCGGAGCCGTCTACTTCAACGAAGATAAAGCCCGTTATATCGAGGTTGAATTTCTTGGCGTTAAGTACAGCATGGTACCCCTCAATCAGATTTTTCTCTTCCAGTTTACGCATGCGTTCGGATACCGAGGGAACTGAAAGACCGACAATCTCCGCGAGCTTGTTACGCTGGGCTCTGCCGTTTTCCTGCAGATGATTTAAAATCAAGATATCGGTTTCGTCCAGGTGGTACTGCATAACTAAAAATTTAAAACCTTAAGATTTATTGAAAAATACCTTAATAAATTAGGTAATTATTCACACATATAAAACGATGTCTGTGAAAAATGATGTAATTAAAAAAGAAAAGCCCGGACGGGTTAACCGCCGGGCTTTTCTTAGTTTTCGGGGGGCGTTTTACTACCGTTGCTGAACAGGAATCCAGGGCAGGTTCTTCTCACCCAGATATAACTGACGGGGCCGTACAAGGCGGTTGGTCTGCATTTGCTCAATGTAATGTGCAGTCCAACCTGAGATACGGGCCATTGCAAAAATCGTGGTGTACAGATCGGGCAGGATTCCCATGGAGTAATACACCGTGGCCGAGAAGAAATCCACATTAGGATCAATATTCTTTTCTTCTTTCATCACGGTAAGAATGGTTTCAGACCATTCATACAGGTATTCCATATCCACTTCCTTAGCCAGATCTTTGGCCATAACACGCAGTAGCTTAGCCCGTGGGTCAAATGTCTTATAGACCCGGTGTCCGAATCCCATGATTTTTTCTTTACGCTCAAGTTTGCCCTTGACGAAGGCACGGATGTCAGTGTCTTTGTCGAGACCACGGAGCATATTCATAACGGCCGTGTTGGCACCGCCGTGAAGCGGACCCTTGAGCGACCCGATTGCACCGGTAACCGCAGAATGCATGTCAGCAAGGGTCGAAGCAATAGCTCGAGTGGCGAATGTGGAGGCATTCATCCCATGCTCGGCATGAGTGACCAGCAACAGATCCATAACACGCTCGGCTTTAGGGCCGGGTTCTTCTCCGTTAATCATGTACAGAAAATTGAATGCCGTGCTGCCTTTGGTGCCGGGCTTAACTATTTCTTTTCCGTTACGCGACCGGTCAAAAGCGGCAATGATGGTAGGCATCTTGGCAGTCAGGCGTATAGCCTTGCGCATATTGGCTTCCGGGTTGTTCTCCATGGCGTCCGGATCAGAATCAGCCAGCATGGAAACCGCCGTTCTGAGTACAGACATAGGTTCAGCCGATTTATCCGTACTTTCAATGTATGCATAAACGGTCTTGGGGAGATCGCGCTCCTCAACCAATTGCTTGTGCAAGGTATCCAGCTCTTCCGTGTTGGGTAAGCGCTCATGCCAGAGTAAAAAGCACACTTCTTCGAATGTAGCATTCTCTGCCAGCGCTTCAATATTGTAGCCGGCATAAATCAATTCCCCTTTTGCTCCGTCAATAAAACTTTTTCGGGAAGAGAACGCCACAATGCCCTCCAGTCCCTTGTCAAGAAAAGGGTACTGATTGGCTTCCTGCCCGGTTGTCTGATTGGTCATTGTTGGCTCCATGGTTGTAATGATTTCTGTTCGTAAAAGGTTAAAAGGGCTTGCTCTTCAGGCTAACCCCGTAATAAATAATAGTCTGTAGTTATCGGCGGAAAGTTACCAAAAATGTAAGTCTCTACCGAATTGCCCCAGCTGAAATTACACAAGATTACGATTGTCTTCGGTGACTTAGGTTACATTCCGGCACGGAAAAGCGATTTTCCATGGGAAGCGTTCCCGCCGGTCCGCAAGCCTGTAGTCTCGGTAATGCCAGCTGTGTGAAGTAACCTTTCGGCACTCGCCGGTCCGCAAGCCTGTGGTCTCGGTCCAGCGGCGGGCGGGACTGAAACCGGGTCAGGGGAAAGACGGACAGAGCAGATAATGAAACCGCGCGTCTGCGGGCTTAGGTACCCTCCAGCTTTTTCGCCTCATCCCAAAGATGATCCATTTCTTCCAGCGAAACCTGATCCGGTGTTTTTCCCTGCCGGGCCAGAACCTCTTCGATGTAGGCAAATCTTCTGTGAAACTTTTGGTTGGTCAACCGGAGGCTGTCTTCAGCGTTGAGCTTGAGCAGTCTGCCTACATTGACCATGGAAAAAAGTACATCCCCGTATTCATCGGCCATTTTTTCGGGTATACCGCTGTCGAGGTGCTCCTGGAATTCAGCCAGCTCCTCCTGCAATTTTTCCCATGCCGGCTGCCAGGATTTCCAGTCGAATCCAACTCCGCCGGCTTTTTCCTGCATTCGCTGGGCCCGAAGCAGGGCGGGCAATGTTGCAGGAACACCGTTCAGAACGGATTTACGGCCCTGCTGCTCACCCAGTTTTATGGTTTCCCAATTCTTCAGAACCGTATCCTCGCCATCCACCTTCGTTTCGCCGAAAACATGTGGATGTCTGCGGATGAGCTTGGCCTGAATGCCGTGAATTACTTCACTGATGGTGAATCGACCTGCCTCCCGCCCCATCTCAGCGTGGAAAACTACATGCAGCAGCATATCTCCCAATTCTTTGCATAAATCCTGATAGTCTTGCTTGTCGATGGCATCTATAGCCTCGTACACTTCTTCAACCATCAGATCCTTGATGCTTTCGTGGGTCTGCCTGCGGTCCCACGGACACTCTTTCCGCAGGATTTCCATGATCCGGACCAGATCCTCGAAGTTTTCACTGGGTTTGATATCGGCGTAAGGGTTTGGAGTACTCATAGATGCTGCTTTTTCAGGTTTTCAGATACGCTGAAAGGTACGGGTTTCGCTCAGGAATATCGTCTCTACTTGAAATATCCGACACATTTGGAAACCATTATGTGTATTTTAGTTGTTTAAACATTTATGAAATTATTTAATCCCCCGCAGGGCCAGCCCGTTGAGCGACCCGGACTCATCCTATTCGCGCTCTGGCTGCTGATTTTCTCGGCAAGCAGCCAGATTATCATCATTGCACCCATCCTGCCGGTAATCGGCATCCAGTTGAACATGCCGGAGGCACTGCAGGGTGTTTTGGTGACATCCTACGCAGTAATGGTGGGTATTTTCGCGCTGATAATAGGTCCGATATCCGATAAAATTGGTCGCAGAAGGGTACTTTTAATCGGGACACTGTCCATGGCCATTGCGCTCAGCCTGCACGGGCTTGCACAAACCTGGCAACAGTTGCTTTTTATGCGTGCACTTGCCGGTGTAGCGGGAGGACTGCTCAGCGGATCGGCCGTTTCCTACGTTGGCGACTATTTCCCGGTTGAGCGCAGGGGGTGGGCAACCGGATGGATTATGAGCGGCGCGGCTACCGGCCAGATCGTGGGGATCCCGCTGGGAACCGTAATGGCCGAGTTTTTCGGATTCAGAATACCCTTTCTCATGTTCGGACTTACTATGTTTGCCACCTGGTTTTTGGTAGCACGTTACGTTCCGCAACCGCCTGTTCGACTCAACCGCATGCCGATTACCGTCTCTGGCAGTATCCGCGCCTATGTGCAGCTCCTTAAACGCCCTAAAATCCTGGCTGCAACCGGTTCGTTTTTTCTCATGTTCATCAGTGTGGGACTGTTTATCGTGTATTTCCCGACCTGGCTGCAGCATTCATTTGACGTTAACGGTACCTATATTGCATCCCTGTTTCTGGTTGGAGGAGTCGCCAATGTAATTTTAGGTCCACGGGCCGGAGCCCTCTCAGACAAGATAGGTCGAAAAGCTCTGGTCATGATTTCCTGCCTGATTACCTCCCTGGTTTTTGCCGCAACTACCTTCGCTATCGTGGCCCCCTGGATTGGCTATCCCTTCATTTTTATTGTAATGAGTCTGGTTGCCATGCGCGTTAGCCCGTTTCAGGCGCTGCTTACCGAGCTGGTTACCGATGAGAAGCGCGGATCCCTGCTGAGCCTGAACGCAGCGCTGGGACAGGCAGGTCTGGGGCTGGGCGGGGCCGTGGCCGGCGTGCTTTACACCATCCAGGGCTATGCCAGCAATACCATTTTATCCGGTATCACTATCCTGGTCACCGGACTCATCATCTGGCGCTATGTCCCTGAATCAGCTCATTTTCGAAAACAAAAAGTTCTTCAACGTCAAAAATTGCGTAAAGATAGTATTTTAGGGGAATGAACTATGTTTTGGCCGAAAAACTTTCGAATCTACCGGTAAATCCCGGTGTCTATCTGTATAAAGACGCCAGGGGACAGGTAATTTACGTAGGTAAGGCCAAACGACTTCGCAACAGGGTCAAGTCATATTTTCAGGATACCCGCAACCATTCCGGCAAAACACTTGCACTGGTTCGGAAAATCCATGATCTCGAGCTTTACGTGACAGATACCGAGGCTGAAGCCCTGATTCTTGAAAACAACCTGATTAAAAAATTCAGGCCCCGCTACAATATTTCCTACCGTGATGATAAGTCGCTGCCCTATATCTGTGTCACATCCGGGGAGCGTCCGCGTGTTTTTCCTACCCGAACTGTAATCAAAGATGGAAGCCGTTATTTTGGACCGTATGATCACGTCGGAAAAATGCGCAACATGCTGGAGGTCATCCGCAAAACCTTCGGACTCTGCACCTGTGCCGTTTCCATCCGAACCATAGACCGATCCCGGGGCCTTCCCAAATGGCATTCCTGTTTTGAGGAATATGTAAGTACCTGCTCGGCCGAACTTCCGCAAGATCAGTACACCGATGTGATGCACAATGTAGTCCGCCTGCTTAACGGGAAGTCGGATGCGTTGATCCGTGAACTGCGTGAAGCTATGAATCTGGCATCTGCAGACCTTCAGTTTGAACACGCCGCCCGGCTTCGCGACGGTATCGCAGCGCTGGAGAAGTACAGCGAGAAGATGAAAGTAGTGACCGCCGAAATTGTAGACAGAGACATTTTTGCTCTGGAAGTAGATCCGGACGAGGGGGTTGCCTGCGGCGTCATGTTCCGGATCCGGGATGGACGCCTCTTAGGTCGACTCCACAAGTTTCTGTATGATATTGACGCCCGTGAACCCTCGGAAATGCTGCAGGCATTTGTGGAGGATTACTACACCGGTGAACTGGGGGCAATTATTCCCGATGAGGTCCACCTGAGTCATGATCTGGTTGACGACGAACCTCTGGCTGCGTATCTGTGGCAGGAACATGGCCGTAAAGTGCCGTTAATCACTCCGCGGATTGGTGAAAAAGCCCAGATGATTCGCATGGCACAATCCAATGCCCGCCTGCTCATCGGCGAACTGGCCCTTCAGCGCAAAAAAGCCGAGCAGGACCGCATCCCGCACAGTGTGAAAAATCTGCAGCAGGAACTGCGACTGGATGCCCCGCCCCGTCGGATAGAGTGCTTTGACAACAGCAACCTTCAGGGCACCGATCCGGTAGCATCCATGGTGGTTTTTGTGGATGGAGCTCCGCGCAAAAATGATTACAAGCGATTTAAAATTAAAACGGTTGTTGGTCCGGACGATTTTGCCTCAATGCGTGAGGTGCTCACCCGTCGGTACGCCCGACTTAAACGCGAAGGCGGGCATTTGCCGGATCTCATTGTAGTAGACGGTGGCAAAGGACAGCTTTCCAGCGGGGTTGAAGCATTGAAAGACGCCGGAATTTTTGGCGATGTTCCCATCATTGGATTAGCCAAGCGCCTGGAAGAAGTGTTTGTACCTTACCGTTCAGATGCGTACATGCTTCCCAAGACCTCAAGCGGACTCAAACTGCTGCAGCGTGTTCGCGACGAGGCGCATCGTTTCGCCATAACTTTTCACCGCGACTTACGC
This sequence comes from Bacteroidetes bacterium HLUCCA01, assembly GCA_001314545.1. Classification (GTDB taxonomy): domain Bacteria; phylum Bacteroidota; class Rhodothermia; order Balneolales; family HLUCCA01; genus HLUCCA01. Next base: position 618,359 of record LIHN01000001.1, on the reverse strand, counting down.
AGCAAACGCACATTTTCTTCAACACTCACCGATATCCCGGGAATCGGGAAAAAAAGCGCTCAAAAACTGCTTCGTGAGTTCGGTTCGGTTAAACGTGTGAGCGAGGCCAGCCTCGAAGAACTCACTGCATTTACCGGCAAACAAACCGGAAACCGGATTTACAATTACTTTCACCGCGATGAAGACCCGCTACATATTGAATACGATGACGATTGAACCGGGCCGAAAATATCCGCGGGAACAACAGTGTTGTGCACGGGTAAGATGCTACATTGACTGGTTGCAGCAGTAATTTCAGGTGTATAATTGCCGTAGGTCACACCAATTTAACATGCTGAAACCTTTATTTTACAGCATGATAAAGCTGCTAACATTAAGATGTTATTGAGATGTGAGCCAACAAGTAGTACACTGTACAAGCAATAAGGCAATTCCTTTCACGTTTATGCAAAAACGCTATGAATACCAACATGATGTCAGCTGCCGGATATACACAAACTGATGATGACCAATTGGTCCGAATGTTTCGCAAGAACAACGACCAGCTTGCGTTCAAAACGCTGCTTGAGCGGCATCAGTCCAAGATATACTCCTATATATACAGTATGGTAGGCAGCGGCGATGTGGCCAATGACATATTTCAGGATACCTTTACCAAGGTCATCACCAAAATGGATGATACCTACAATGAGCAGGGTAAATGGATTGCCTGGGTTATGCGGATTGCCCACAATGCCACCATTGATTATCTGAGAAAACAAAAGCGTTTTGTGGACGTTAATGCTAAAGACGATCCGGATTACGACTTCTATGAGCGAATTCCCGATACCGAACTCTCCGCGCAGGAGGGTATGGAGCAGGGCGAATCGCACAAAAGTCTCATGAAACATGTGGCAGCACTGCCGCCGGAGCAACGGGAAGTGGTCATGTTGCGTCATTACTACGAAATGTCATTCAAGGAAATTGCCGATTTAACCGGTGTTTCCATCAATACGGCACTCGGCAGAATGCGCTACGCATTGATCAATCTCAGGAAAATGTTTGAACAGGAAAATGCCAATGAAATCAACGCTACCGAATAAAGACGAACTGACTATCCGTTTCGTGATGGGTGAAATCGATCCATCCGAACAGGTCTTGATGCAAAAAGCTCTGACCGAGGATGAAAACCTGCTTATTGAAGTAGAAGCACTCAGGCAGACCTATGCGCGGTGTACACGGAAATTACCGGATATGAATCCTCCGGCTGAAGTACAGCAGGCCATACTTGAAAAAGTTGCGGTGCAGGCAGAAAAAGCTGCACAAAAAGCACCGGTTCGCTATCTGACTTTCCGCCGGCTCAGTTACGCCGCCGCCGCTACCGTGGTACTGAGTGCCGGACTGGGATGGAATTACATAAACAATGATTCAGCCACTATACCGGCCGACGGAAGCGTGCAAACGGCAATTCCTGCTGACATCGAACCTGTAATGAATACCCCGTGGATAGATAACAGGGATATTTTGCATATCAACACCGCAGGGGCAGGTAATCTGGCTACAGAACTCGATTCTGTGACGGGTCGGCTTCGTCCTGTTGACGATATGACGCCGGCTTCACGACCAGCACGGCAGCTGCAGCTAACCGGTTCTACCCAATAAGCTGAGACAACGCTTATGACAGGTTATCAGGTCTGCATCCCCACGGGTGCAGGCCTTTTATATTTTTGTTTGCAGGGTCTTTCCCGTTATATTTTGTCGAATGCCGGGCGGTCGGAAAAGCCCGATTCAGGAATGTTTTATAAACTATTGATAACCCTTCAACCGAGTTTTAATGGGTAAAGTTATTTCTATTGCAAATCAGAAGGGTGGGGTAGGCAAAACCACAACATCAATCAATCTTGCCGCATCGCTGGCAGCATTGGAACACCCGACGTTGCTGATTGATATAGACCCTCAGAGTAACTCAACATCCGGTTTCGGAATTGAGAGTCAGTCCGTTGCCAAATCGGTTTATGAAGTTCTGGTGGATGAAGTACCGCTCGAAGAGTCGATACTGAAAACCGAACTCACCTACCTGGATGTGGTTCCATCTCACATTAATCTTGTGGGTGCTGAGATTGAAATGATAGAAAGGGAACAGCGCGAGCAGATTCTGAAAAAAGCGATACGTGACATCCGGGAAAAATATGATTTCGTCATAATTGATTGTCCCCCTTCACTGGGGCTGCTCACCATCAACGCACTGACCGCTTCCGATTCTGTGATGATCCCTGTTCAGTGTGAATATTTCGCCCTTGAAGGGCTCGGACAGCTCCTGAACACCATAAAAATCGTTCGGCAACACCTGAATACCGAGCTCGAAATCGAGGGGGTTGCCCTTACCATGTACGATACACGCACCCGGCTGTCAAGCCAGGTAGCCGAAGAGGTTCAGCGCTATTTCGGCGATAAGGTTTTCCAGGCCGTCATTACCCGCAATGTCCGTCTGGCTGAGGCGCCCAGCTTCGGTAAGCCCGTAATTCTATACGACTCCATCAGTATGGGTTCTAAAAACTACATGGCACTGGCCCGGGAGCTGATTATGCGAAATCACGAACAGTACAAAAATTCCGCTGTATTTGCGGGAAAGCCCAATCAATAATCTGATCGCTGCTTCATGGCAAAAAAAGTTTTAGGAAGAGGCCTGGGAGCCTACTTTCAGGATGTGGAAGGGACCAAGTCACCGGAACCCACTCTGGCTACCAAAGATGTGCTGGAAAAAATGGATTCACGTGAAAAAGTGAATGTCATCCTCAGCGTTCCGGTGGCCAGTATACGGGCTAACCCCTTTCAGCCAAGACAGGATTTTGATGAAATTAAACTCCAGGAACTGGCTGATTCTATCCGCGAACTGGGGTTGATTCAACCGGTAACAGTCCGGCACATCGGTGAGGAGCGCTATGAGTTGATTTCCGGTGAGCGCCGGTTGCGTGCCTGCAGGATGACAGGTCTGGAGTATATACCTGCCTACATCCGGGACGTAAATGATGACGAAATCATTGCCATGGCGCTGGTTGAAAATATCCAGCGGGAGCAACTCAATCCGATTGAAACAGCGTTGGGATATAAAAGACTTCTGGATGAATGCAGCCTTACCCAGGAAGAAGTAGCCGGACGAGTCGGGAAAAACAGAACTACAGTTACCAACATGCTTCGCTTGTTGAATCTTCCCGCTTTTATTCAGGCCGCACTCAAACAGAATCGTATTACGATAGGCCATGCACGCGCACTGATTACGGTAGAAAATGAACGAGTCCAGCAACAGCTGCTGGATCGTATCATCGATCAGGATCTGTCTGTACGGCAGGTTGAAGATGCGGTTAAACACCTGGCAGACCGCAAAAAAGGCGGACAGAAAAAGAACTCGAAGAAAGACCAGAAAGACCTTGAGTTGCTGCAGCTCGCATCAACCCTCCAGAATAAATTCAGTACACGGGTACATATCAAACGCAAATCCCAGGGCGGGGAGATAAAAATTGAGTACTACTCTGATGAAGAACTCGAACGTCTGCTCTCGCTTTTTGAGGGCGTTTCCTGAGGGTTTGCTTGCAGTTATACTGCTGCTGGGGATCACCACTGCCGGTTTGGCGCAGGCTGTTGATAACCGCACCGAAGATAATGCCTTCAACATCGCACCGTCAGACACCGTACCGGAGCCCCGCTGGGTTATGATGCAGTCCGTCAGGCTCCCGGGTCGTGGCCAGGTAATCAATCAGCAGACCTGGAAGGTACCGGTAATCTACAGTCTTTTTGCCGGCGTCGTGGCATACGGTGTCTACACACATACCATGTACTCCGGCTATCGTGCAGCCTACTACAACAGTTTTCCTGATAATACCGATTTGCGTTTCGGCCAGACTCCTTCATTTATTCCGGAAGGACAACCGGCCGAGGTGTATCGATTTAACAGAAACCAGTTCCGCAACCGGCGCGATCTCACCCTGGTTGGTGTACTATTGGTCTACGGCCTGAATGTTGCGGATGCTTATATTTTTGCTCACTTACGCGATTTTGACGTGAGCGACGATCTGACAGCGAAAATTGATACGACTCCTGATCCCTTCACCAATGAACCCCGGGCAATGCTCAGGGTTACCATCCACTTTTAAGACTTCCGATTCATGACACCTGAACGTATAGCACCTGACCATTTTACCTCCGATTCCAACCAGGACTTGTGGAGTGTCTTCCGCATTATGGGCGAATTTGTTGAGGGGTACGACAAAATGATGAAAATCGGCCCGTGCGTATCCCTGTTTGGTTCGGCGCGACTGAAACCCGGCAGTAAATATTACGAAATGGCCGTTGACCTGGCCGGGAAAATAACGGAGCTGGGGTTTGGTGTGATAACAGGCGGAGGTCCGGGCATCATGGAAGCAGGTAATAAAGGGGCCAGACAGGCCAATGGAAAATCGGTTGGACTCACCATCGATTTACCTTTTGAAGAAAAAGCCAATCCCTATGTTGATCCGCGGTATTTAATTAGTTTCAACTACTTTTTCGCCCGGAAAGTGATGTTTATCAAGTATGCCCAGTGTTTTGTTGCATTTCCCGGCGGTTTTGGTACGATGGATGAACTTTTTGAGTCGCTCACGCTCATACAGACCGGTAAGATTACCCGATTTCCGGTTATCCTTGTGGGTACAGCGTTCTGGGGCGGACTGGTTGACTGGTTGAAATCGGAGCTTGTTGAGCATTCCACCATCAGTGAAAAAGATCTGGATTTATTCACAGTCACAGACAGTGTTGATCAAGTCATTGAAATTATTGAGCAGTTCTACGCGAATAAAGACATACAGCCTAATTTTTAACTTGTTTGCGGGTGAATTCCTCTTATCTTTATGCTGCTTTAATTCTCAGGTATAGGTTATGTGTTTTCGTGTCAGATAGCATGGATATGCCATTTGAGGGGTAATACTAAGACACAAAATCAGTCCGTTCATACTGTACATTCAAATCAGAATCCCAATACATCCATTATGAAGCGATTTACAATTTTAGCTGGCTTGACTTTGACACTTCTGGCCTTCAGCAGTGCTCAGGCACAGTCCTACGAAGATGTCATCATCGCATTCAACGAAGCAACAGAACTTGCACAGCAAGGCAGCCACACCGAGGCCATAGCTGCTTTTGAACGAGTGATTACTATAAGCGATCAGGTTGGTACCGAGGCCGACGAAATAAAAACACGCGCTCAAAATCAGCTGCCGACCCTGCATTTTCTGATAGCCCGCGATTTGTTCTCATCGCAGCAACTGCTTGAAGCGGCTGACGCATTTAAGTCGGCGGCTGAAGTTGCCCAGCAATACGGAAATCAGCAAATAGCCCAGCGATCGCTGCAGGCTATTCCTCAGATTTACCTGCGTCAGGGTAACGTACATATGCGTAACGAAGAATTCGATCAGGCGCTGTCGATGTACGATCAGGCACTCAGCTATCAGCCTGCCTATGCCGCCGCCATTTATCAGAAAGGTCTGGTTTACCGTCAACAGGAAGACCTTGACAATGCCCTGACCTATTTCGATCAGGCTATTGAGGTTGCCAACCAAAATCGTGATAGCGATATTGCCGCACGTGCTACGCAGGCTGCCAGAAACTTTCTGCTGCTTACCGGAGTGAACCAGATGGAAAACAGCCGTAATCGTCAGGCCACCGAATTATTGCAGCGCGCGCTTGCTTACGATGATAGCAACGCTGAGGTACACTACCGACTCTCTGAAGTCTATAACAAACAGGCACAATGGACCAATGCCGTTCGTCATGCCAACCGTTCTCTGGAACTTGAGCAGGGTGGTCGTACCGACCGTGCAAAAATTTATTTTGAACTTGGTTATGCCCTCAAAAATCAGGGTAATGACTCAGCTGCCTGTGATGCTTTCTCCAATGCAGCCTTTGGCAGTTTCCGAAACGCCGCTGAGCATGAAATGGAGCATGAACTGCGATGTCCCGGCTACAACCGCCGCTAAATTCACCGGGAAACTCGTTTTTACAGGCCCGACAGTAGTAAAACTGCCGGGCCTTTTTTATTTAATTTCACTCGGTTCAATTGTATCTTTGCCGGGTATCGATACATCCTACTAATCAGTTGATTCTCAATGAGCTCTTTCGAACAACGTTGCGTCAATACCATCCGGACGCTCTCCATTGACGGTGTACAACAAGCCAATTCCGGCCACCCCGGCATGCCTATGGGTATGGCCGACGCTGCATTTGTGCTTTGGACCGAATTCCTTCGGCATAATCCTTCAAATCCGAACTGGATAAACCGGGATCGTTTCGTACTATCTGCCGGCCACGGTTCCATGCTCCTGTACAGCCTGCTGCATCTCACCGGATACGACCTCCCCCTTGATGAGCTCAGAGATTTCCGGCAATGGGGCAGCAAAACACCGGGACACCCCGAGTTTGGTCTTACTCCGGGCGTTGAAACGACCACCGGTCCGCTCGGCCAGGGTTTTGCAACAGCCGTTGGGATGGCTATTGCAGCAACCAAACTCAGCGGCCATATCAATACGGACGATAACAAGCTCATCGACCATACCATTTATGGTATTTGCAGCGACGGGGATCTGATGGAGGGCGTCTCCCATGAGGCAGCTTCACTGGCCGGCCATCTCAGGCTCGGGAATCTTGTTTTCCTCTACGATGACAACCAAATCACCATTGATGGATCTACGGAGCTCTCGTTCACCGAAGACGTTCCCGCCCGCTTTAAAGCCTATGGATGGCATACCATCACCGTTGACGGACATAACCGCGAGGAAATCCGCTCTGCGCTCTCCGTGGCTCACACCGTGACAGACAAACCGGTTCTGATTTCCTGTAAAACCCGGATAGGCTACGGAAGTCCGGCCAAGGAAGGCACCTCGGGAGTGCATGGAGCACCCCTCGGAACAGATGAAGTATCACGAACCAAGGCGGTTTACGGATTACCTGATCAACCATTTTATATCGATGAAGACGTACTGGCCTACTTTCGCAAGGCCGTGGAAGCGGGCCGTCATCTGGAGGAGTCCTGGAATGCCAGCCTGGCAGCATTGCCGGCCAATAAAAAAGAATTCCTCAGCCAGCTTACCAATGCCGGTCAGACCATCGACGTAACGTCATATCTACCGGTATTTGAGCCCGACGAGAAAGGCATGGCAACACGAAAAGCTTCACGCCTGGTTCTGGATGCCATCGCACCGCATATTCCCGGAGTCATGGGTGGCTCCGCGGATTTGAGTGCTTCCAATCTGACGGATTTCAGCGGTCACGAAGTGTTTTCGGCGCAAAATCGGACCGGCAATTATCTGAATTACGGAATCAGAGAGCACGCGATGGGTGCACTGATGAATGGCATGGCGCTGCACGGTAGTATTCGCCCGTATGGCGGCACCTTTCTGGTATTTTTAGACTATTGCAAGCCTGCACTGCGATTGGCGGCACTGATGAAACAACCCGTGGTCTATGTCTTTACGCATGACAGTATCGGCCTCGGCGAGGACGGTCCTACTCACCAGCCGGTAGAACATATCGCCTCGCTGCGGTCTATACCGAATGTCCTGGTAATCCGGCCGGCGGATGCCAGTGAAACAGCCGCAGCGTGGGCAGAGGCCTTCAAACGAACCGATGGACCTACTGTCCTTGTTCTGACCCGGCAGAATTTGCCGGAACCGCGTAGAAATGCTGAGAATAAGGCATCTATGCTTTCAAAAGGCGCCTATGTTTTTGCAGAACCGAAACAGGGTAGACCGGAGTCTATTATTATTTCTACCGGCTCTGAGTTTCACATTGCGCTAAAAGCCTGGGAGGAACTGAATGCCCGGGGTAAAGCGGTACGTCTGGTCAGTATGCCCAGCTGGGAACTGTTTGCCATGCAAGATAAAGCATATCAGGATTCAGTGCTGCCACCGACAATTACTAAAAGGGTTTCCGTTGAAGCGGGATCCACGATGGGTTGGCATCGCTATACAGGTGATAACGGTGTTACTTTGGGACTAGACCGTTTTGGAGAGTCGGCTCCGTATCAAAGACTGTATGCAGAGTTTGGATTTACCCCCGAGGCGATAATCCGGGCACTGGGGTACTGAACCGACGATATGGCAACGCTGCAGTCGCGGTATTTTTCAGTGGGACGCAAGCGCAATTGATGGTGTATCCGTTGCGCCCAAGTCTTACCAGCCTTTTTAAGCCACTGACGTGATGTTTACTGGAACAGATCATACAGCATTTAGGGCCAATCACTCCGTATTTGGAGTCAGGGACGTGCTGCGTACATAAAGATCGTCAGGGTTTAAACTTCTAACCTACGTGCTTCTTGATACAGCTGAAGGTGACATCATCCCCCGGCTTGCCCGAGCCTAAATGCAGTTCAAGGCTATTTTGAATTTTCCGGACCATAGTTTTGGCTTCCAGGGCGCCGTACAGTTCAACCAGACTTCGGATTTTGGTGTCTCCGAACTCTTCCCCTGAAGGATTACGCGCCTCATTCAGACCGTCTGTGTACATTAGCAGGGAGTCGCCGGCTTTGAAGCTGACGCGGGTTTCTTTCATGAATGCATTCAGGCGTTTTGTACTGGTCATACCCAGGGCAAAACCGGTAGTTTTCAGGTCCAGCACGGCGTCCTTATCTGCAGCATAGAGCACCGGCGCGTTGTGACCTGCCCGAACCATATCAAAATAATCTGCTTTATCAGGGAAAAAGGCCACACTGGCTGTCACGAAGGTCTTGTCACGACGGTCGTTTTTTATGTATTCATTGAGTTCAAGACACAGGTCCTTGGGTGTTGGCTGGAACTTGTTGATCAGTAAATGTACCAGCGCCTGCATACGGACCATGTACAAAGCGGCCGACAAGCCTTTTCCGGAAACATCGGCAATGATGTAGTAGATTCCCCCGGGGGTCTTGACCGCATCAACGTAGTCGCCCCCCACTTCCTGTGCCGTGTTCGCGAAGGAGACGATTTCCAGATTGCCATGGGTAATGCCGGCAGGTGGCAGCAGGCTGAGCTGAATGTCACGGGCCAGATCAATTTCTTTTTTGGCGTCCAGTTTTTCCAGTAACTCAACCAGCAGGAGCATCACCATCCCGGCGTAGGCGGTAAGGGGGAAGAGTATATTCACCGAGAATCCAAGAAAGCCAAGAACGTAGTGCGACAAAAAGACGATCATAGATCCACCGAAAACCAGGCGGCGTACCGGACTCAGACGCATAGCCAGTGCGCGTGTGAGTCGTTCCAGCTTAGAAAGTGCACTGAGTTGCTGACTGCTCTGATTCGTTCCGGATACGCCTATGGCTTCCCGGTAAAGCTCTTTGAGACGGTTTGAGTCGGCATGAAAATCACGTCCCAGCGTTTCGCGGTTCATGTCGTGTGTGTAATCGCGATACAGTGAGCGGGTCTGGTTATAGGCCTGCCGCGCTTCATTATTCAAGCTCATAGTTGCATTCTTTAAAGGTAATACTCTGCTTATTCGAGTATATTCACACAAAAGTTGTCAGGTTTTGAAATGCTTTTCAGCAGCGTATAACCTGTAAACTGAAGTTACAACAAACAATACCGATGCATTCCAATACACTGATTCTTTTAGATGGTACGGCTCTGGCGTACCGATCGTATTTCGCAATGTTGAACAGCAATTTACGCAATTCGGAGGGACTCCCAACCGGTACGGTTTTCGGCTTTGCCAACGCGCTGGTACGCCTGATTGAAGCACGCATCCCCACCCATATTGCTGTGGCGTGGGATACACATGCACCTACATTTCGCCATGAAATGGATCCCGAGTATAAAGCGAACCGTCCTCCACAACCGGATGAAATCCGTGCGTCTATACCCATAATCAAGGAAATGCTTGGTTATTTCAACATCCCGAGTCTTGAACTGGATGGTTACGAAGCCGATGATCTGGTTGGATCACTGGCCGAATCGGCCCGCGGACAGGATGTGCAGGTCTTTATGGTGACACCCGATAAAGATTTCATGCAGCTGGTTCATGATAACATCTGTATGATGAAGCCGCTGAGTAAGGGAGATGGTTTTGAAATCATCGACCGACGGGGAGTAGAACTTTTTTTTGGTGTACCTCCTGAAAAAGTCATCGATGTACTGGCGGTAATCGGTGATAGTTCGGATAACATCCCCGGGATCACCGGTATCGGGAAAAAAAACGCGCCTCTGTTGATCCAGGAGTTTGGTTCACTGGAGGGTTTGATAAAGGCGGCTCCGGCCCATAAATCCAAGCGGGTGCGGGAGGGTATTGCAGGAAATGAAGACCGAATCCGGCTTTCCCGCGAGATGATTGTGATTAAAACCGACATCCCCGATTTTCGGGATTGGACCAAACTGAAATGGGATGGGGCAGACGATCAAAAGTTGGGTGTTTTTTTTCAGCGCATGCAGTTTCGCACCCTGGCCCGGAAATTTGCCGCCTTACCCGATGAGGTAAAAACCAGCAATGAGGGGCAAACGGACCTGTTCAGCAGCATTGATGTACAACCCGGCAACCTCCCGGATACATCCGTCGATTCCTATGTACAGGAGCGTGTTGAATACACACTGGTGACCACGGTTGCCCGACTCCGCGAGCTGCTGCCGGTCTACGAGGCATACAACGTGCTGTGTTATGATACTGAAACCACGGGAACCGATCCCATGCACGCTGAGCTACTGGGAATTGCATTGAGCGGGGAGCCCGGGAAAGCTGTCTATGTGGCGCTGAATGCTGAAACGATGGACGCTGAGGCAGCCAAAGCGTTGCTTCGACCCTTGCTGACCCGTACCGATGTTACCTACGTAGGTCATAATCTCAAATACGATTACATCGTGCTTCACCGGGCAGGAATCACGCCCGGCGACACTCTTTTTGATACCATGATTGCCGCGTACCTGCTGGATCCTTCCCAACCCCTGAAAATGGATACCATCGCACTTAAATACCTGAATTACCGGCCTATTCCGATAGAATCGCTGATTGGAAGCGGTCGGAAACAACGGTCTATTGCCGATTTACCTGTTCAGGACGTGTTCACCTATGCCTGCGAGGATGCCGATATAACCTTCCGCCTCTATGAAATACTCACAGAACAACTTCGCACTGACGAACTGGAGCAAATTGCCCGTGACGTTGAATTTCCGCTGGTAACCGTGCTTGCCCGGATGGAGCTTGCAGGAATCCGGATAGACCAGGCTATGCTGGCCACGTTCTCCGATGTCCTTGCTCAGGAGATGCGGGATGTTGAGCAGCATATTTATGAACAGGCGGGCGTCGAGTTCAATATAAATTCACCGGCCCAGCTCGGCGATATACTTTTTAACCGACTCAAGCTTCCGTCCGGCAAAAAAACTGCAACAGGCAAATACTCCACATCCGAAGCGGTACTGTCCGATCTGGCGGTAACCTATCCGCTGCCGGCTAAAATTCTGGAGTACCGGGCGCTTGCCAAGCTGAGGTCTACCTATGTTGAGGCCCTCCCGCCTATGGTGCACCCACAAACCGGTCGAATCCACACCAGTTATAATCAGAATGTAGCGGCTACAGGAAGGTTGTCGTCTTCCAATCCGAATCTGCAGAATATTCCCATCCGCACCGAGCGGGGCAGAGAGATTCGCCGGGCGTTCATTCCTGCCGATGGCTGCAGGCTGGTGGCAGCGGATTACTCACAGATTGAGCTTCGGGTTATCGCCTCCATGGCCGCCGATGAGGCCATGATGCAGGCCTTCCGCAATGATGAGGATATTCATGCGCGTACTGCGAAGGAAATTTTCGGCCTTTCCAGTTTGGAGGAGGTAGACCGTGATCAACGTCGCAAAGCCAAGGAAGTAAATTTCGGTATTCCTTACGGGGTCAGTGCCTTTGGTCTGGCTCAACGACTCGGAATAGGTAACAACGAAGGTAAAGCAATTATTGAAGCCTATTTCGATCGTTTCCCGGGTATACTTCGCTACATTGATGATACCAAAGAGTATGCCAGGCAGCATGGGTATGTAAAAACCCTGCTGGGCCGGCGACGTTACATACCCGATATCAATGCCGCTAATTTCAATGTGCGCGGGTTCGCGGAGCGGACAGCCATCAATATGCCCATTCAGGGCACGGCTGCCGATATGATCAAACTGGCCATGATTCACATGGACCGTTTGCTCAAAGACGGCGGGTACAAGACCCGCATGCTCTTACAGGTGCACGATGAGCTTGTATTTGAAGTTCCCGAGCAGGAGGTAGATCAGCTTGTACCCGAGATTGTTAAAACCATGGAAAAAGCGATGGTGCTGGATGTCCCGGTTAAGGTAGAAGCAGGGGTTGCCTCGAACTGGCTTGATGCGCACTAGACCGGGTGCCTGCTCAGATTGTCATTGCAGGCTAGTGCGGATGCACGGAAATGTACATGCTATGTCAGGTCATAAAAAAAGGCGTAACCGGTATACCCCGTTACGCCTTTCTGATAAAGACAAACCTGATTCTAGCGGAAGCTGATTCCCAGACCCAGACTGCCAACGGTGACGTCCGCCACAACCACATCGGCACTTACGGTCAGCAGGAAGAATTTTAGTCGTACGCCGGCAAGGCCACGCACGCTGTTGGAACCGTCAAAGGAAAGGTTGATCGGGTCGGTAAAGGATTCGATTTCGCGCATTCCCATGGCATTGATTCCTTCAACGGGGTAATTTCCCTCTGCTTTCAGGGTTGTGCTGGAGGTCTCGTAACCTACTCCAACATAGGCGCTTACGAGGGGTATTGATTTACCGACCAGCAGGTTGACGTTGGTTCCGGTTGCATTCAGCGAGATTTCCTGATCGTCCCAGTGATTCTGCGGGTAGGTGTTAATCGCGCCACTTCCGGGTTGTACATTGGCTTCTGAGGTAGCTGTAAACGAGGTGAAACCCGCTGCAAGGGAAACATCGATGGGTACGTATTTGATAACCGGAATCCATTGCTTGATATCGTGCTTGAATCCAACCCCGTACATTCCGGCTTCCAGACCGATTTGGGAGTAACTTACAGGAGGCATATAGCGGAAGGAAATATCGGTGTTCTTGATAATCCCGACATTCAACTGTGCCATGGCTGTGGGTATGTACGAAAAGTTTATGCCTTCCGGGATGTCAAAACGGGCCAGTTCCTGCTCGGCATTGGTAATCGGATTGGTGCCAAAGATGCCCATGGTGGTTCCGTTTTTGGGGCCGATAATAGTTGACGCTGAAGTTGAACCATCAACCGGTCGGGTATTTTCCAGGGCCAGATCAGCAAACTGAAATGTTTTCAGATTGGATGGCATGGCCGATACGTTAGCGCGGAAGGTCAGGGAAAAACCCAGCAGACTGTGTGTGCCTGCCGTAGTGAACCATCCGGTGTTCAGACCGGTTGAAAATCCCTCCGCAGCAGGACGCATGTATTCACCCAGCAAAAGCTCGGCATCATTGACTCCGGACCGGAGGATTTCACCGGCATCCCCGAACTGGGCGTGTGCAGGTTTGAAGCATAAAGCCAGTGCCAAAACAGACAAGGCAAACAGAATACGGGTACTGCGTATCATAATTAATAAGTTAAGTCAGTGAGTGGTGATTCATTGGGAACAATCTACGCTGTTAACGCCGAAGGTACAACAGTGTTCCCAAAACTTCGTCTAGGAGAGACTTTCAATTATCTGCAGATATGACATGTAGCGGTCGGGGTGGATGGTTCCCTCGTCATAGGCCTGCATGACCGCACAGCCCGGTTCATGCACATGGGTGCAATTATAAAATCGGCAGGCTGTACGTAAATCTTTCATTTCCGGATAAAAATTGGACAAACCGGGGGCGTCGATGTCTACCAATCCGAATTCGCGGATTCCGGGTGTATCTACAACATAGGTGTTATTGCCAATGGGAAGCATTTCAGCAAACGTAGTGGTATGCTTGCCTTTATTGGAAAAACCGCTGACCGCTGCAGTGGTTCGGTTCAGTTCAGGATGTAACGCATTCAGTATACTGGTTTTTCCCACACCCGACGGACCGGTCATGGTTACGATGGAGCCTTGGATGCGTTCTTTAAGCTGCTTCACACTGTCTTGCCGTTCAACCGACATTAACAGAATATCATAGCCAAGGCTGGTGTACAGGTTACGTATCTCATCAAGTCGCTCCATATCCTTTCCACGGGCCAGATCCAGCTTGTTGATAACGATTAACGGGGTCACATGATTGGCTTCGCAGGTTACCAGAAACCGGTCAATAAAACCGGTTTTGAACTGAGGTTGTCGGACCGACTGCACCACAATGCCCACGTCAATGTTGGCCGCCAGAATCTGCTCACCGCGCTTACCGTGGGTTGCCTGCCGGGTAATGTAATTCGACCGGGGATGTATGTTGCGCACAAGGGCCGTACCATCATCAACGCTCTGCAGGTCAACCAGGTCGCCAACAGCAACCGGATTGGTCTGCTGTAACCCTTCCAGGCGCATTTTACCCGGAAGCCTGGCTGAAATAATCCCGCTGCCGTCGGATTTCTCCACGAGGTACCAGCTTCCGGTAGATTTAACTATACGTCCAGTGAACATCTGATGGCCAAACTGCACTTTATGGTTTGTAACCCGGCAGGGTAGCTGTCCGGGGGCAAAGACCTAATGTACAGCTATTGTATCATTATCAATACGTTCTCCGGTCGTTTTCCTGGATTTGAATTTAACGACCGGGTCCTCGTTTGCCCTGCGTTCCAGCATCAGATCAAAGACTTCATCCATGCGTTCCAGATAACTCACCTCGATTCCGTCAATGACTTCCTGCTCAATTTCAGTTACATCTTTTTTATTCTTGCCCGGCAATAACACATGTTTTATTCCGGCCCGTTTGGCCGCCAGTACTTTTTCCTTAATGCCGCCCACCGGAAGTACCAGTCCTCTGAGGGTTATTTCACCGGTCAGGGCGATGGAGCTTTTAACATTGCGCTGGGTGAATATGGAGGTCATGGCCGAAAGAATGGAAACTCCCGCGGAAGGACCATCCTTGGGTACGGATCCGGCCGGAACATGCAGGTGTAAATCCCATTCGGTAAAAGCCGACTCCGGAATACCAAGTCGTTCAGCCTGGGTGCGCAGATACGATAAGGCCAATACGGCCGACTCTTTCATCACATCTCCAAGCTGGCCCGTAATGGTCATTTTCCCGTTGCCAGGCGAAACACTGGCCTCAATAAAGAGAATATCACCTCCGTAGGGAGTCCATGCCAGACCGGTAGCCACACCCGGAACCGTCGTACGCTCGGCGATATCGGAGAAAAATTTCTGCTGACCCAGATAGCGTGTTATATCCTTCACTCCTACGGAAGCCGTAGTGATTTCTTCTGCCGCAATCTGACTGGCCACTCCACGCACAACCGAGCCCAACTCCCTGTTCAGGTTACGTACACCCGACTCTCTGGTATACTCATCAATTACCTTTTCAATGGCAGGGTCTGTAATGCGGAACTGCTTCCTGGTAAGTCCATTCTCCTGAATCTGTTCCGGAACAAGATACTTGCGGGCTATCTGAAGTTTTTCTTCCTGGGTATATCCGCTGATATGGATAATCTCCATGCGATCGCGTAACGGGGCGGGAATCGTCTCCAGGCTATTGGCCGTTGCAATGAAAAGGACCTTGGAAAGGTCGTATTCCAGCTCCAGGTAATTGTCATAAAAGGAATTATTCTGCTCAGGATCCAGGACTTCAAGCAACGCTGAAGTCGGATCTCCACGGTAGCTCAGACCAACTTTATCGATTTCATCGAGCATCATAACCGGATTACTGGTACCGGCTTTTTTCAGATTTTGCATAATGCGGCCCGGCAGCGCTCCGATGTAGGTACGACGGTGACCGCGGATTTCAGCCTCATCCTGCAGTCCGCCCAGGCTCAGCCGGGCGAATTCCCGACCTAGGGAGCGTGCAATGGATTTACCCAATGATGTCTTTCCGACCCCCGGAGGTCCGTAAAAACAGAGGATGGGCGCTTTCATATCGTTTTTCAGCTTGAGAACTGAAAGGTATTCGACGATGCGTTTCTTGACTTTCTCCAGGCCATAGTGGTCTTCATCCAGCACTTTACGCGCTCGTTTCAGGTCAATTTTATCCGTTGAAAAGGTATTCCAGGGCAGATCCAGTATCCACTCCACATAATTGTAGATAACCCCGTAGTTCGGTGCGGTGGAGGGGGTACGTTCAAGCCTGTGAAACTCCTTTTCCAGTACCTTGCTTACCGCTTCCGGGAAGTCTTTCCCGCGAGCGCGTTCGCGCAGTTTTTGAACTTCCTCCTGCTCACTGTCTTCACCAAGAGCCTCCTGAATGGCTTTGAGCTGGTGACGCAGATAATAATCGCGTTGCTGCTGATCGATGTCAGTTTTTACTTTTGAGCGGATCTCCTGACTCAGATTGAGAACCTGCAGCTCTTTGTTCAGATGTGCAATTACTTTTTCAAGTCGTTCTGAAAAAACCTGTGTTTCCAGCAGACCCTGTTTTTCCTCAATGCTGATATTCAGATTGGAGGAGATGAAATTCAGCAGGAATGTCGGAGAATTTATATTGTTCAGGGCTATGGCAGCCTCAGAGGGGAGCTGAGGGGAGAGGTTGATAATCTGTGTGGCTGTTTCGCGCAGAGATCGCATTGCGGCATCCAGCTCCACACCGGTTTTATCCTGAATATTGCGATGGGAATCTACCTCAGCCAGGAAGTAAGGATCGGTTTGTACATAGTTTTTGACCTTGAATATGCTTTTACCCTGAATGACAATACTCTTGCTGCCATCGGGCATTTTAATGAGCTTGATAATCTGAGCCACGGTACCAATCTCGTAGAGGTCTTCGGGCTCCGGATCTTCCTGATCTTTTTTCCGTTGGGTAATGATGCCGATGGTTCGGTGCGTTTCATAGGCTTGTTTTACCAGAGCCAGTGAACGGTCGCGACCTACGGTGATGGGGATGACAACCCCCGGGAACAGCACCGTATTTTTTAGCGGGAGTATGGGCAAGTGTTCCGGTATCTCCGACTCACTCATTCGTCGTTCTTCTTCTTCAGAGAGCAGGGGTATGGCTTGCTCAAAATCCTGGAAATCCTCTTCTGACAAAATGAGTTCGTTTTTTTTCGAATCGAAAAAGTTCATGTAAAAAAAATTGGTAGTGAGTACGGCGCGTGGCGTGAAAGTGAGAAAACGTAGCAAATACCGCGCAGTTATTTAAAATAAGGATAGTCTTACAGATGCAAAGATGTTGCCACAAAACGATGTGCTAACATATCGTCAGAAATCGGCAGAACTATATGGCATAATAGCAGGTATTCAGCCAATCTATGACATTCTGTCAAAAGCGGACCTGAAGACCCGTTACCGCGACCATTTCAGCACGGAGCTGACCGGTAAGTTCAGGTGAACGGACCACCACAGCGGCGCTGAGTGTGAACACCCGGAAGTCCAGTCCGGCACCGGCATGATAGCGCACCGGGGTATCCCGTTCAAATGACATTCCCGCACGCAGCGGTATGGTTTTGAGTAATC
This sequence comes from Bacteroidetes bacterium HLUCCA01, assembly GCA_001314545.1. Lineage (GTDB taxonomy): Bacteria > Bacteroidota > Rhodothermia > Balneolales > HLUCCA01 > HLUCCA01. The sequence goes on along the minus strand of LIHN01000001.1, from coordinate 600,856 downwards.
GGAGCTCCCCGCCGACATGGGCCGTGGTTTGTGCGGGATGGTCGGTCAGCGACTTCAGGGGGCGCTGTACTTCTGCACCTACCGTAAGCCGGCTTACCTGAAAAGCAATTCCGGCATTGGCTCGTGCCGGCATCAGTACGCGGTACACATCGGTTGGGGTGGATGTGGCCTGCTCAATGATACCGTTTTCAAGTATACCGTCAGTAAACCTACGGAAATCAACCGGATTACCACTGTATTCAAACGATTTGGCTTCCCCGGGCAGTGCACTCCGTGCCAATACACGGGTTTGTTCATCGGTGTTCTGCGCACCTAAATTTTTGTTGTAGCTGATAAAACCGATGTCGGTGAGTGATGCTGATATGCGGATGGAGTTTCGTGTTGGAATTGGTTTGCCTCCGGTCAGGGATACATCGCCCCCGAAACCGATTATATAGGTAACCCCCAGGTCAAATCCGCCACCAATTCCCGATATATTGCTCAGATCAGCTGGATTAAGACCTGATTTGCCCTCCAGAATGTCTGTGACGGCTCCGGCAGATACGCTGGTGAACTGACCCTGATGGGTGAGCGTCTGGCTTGATTCGCCGGTGGCGTAGACCGAGCGGAGTTCCAGATCAGCATAGGACAGGGGCAGGATGAGCCGTGCCGAAAAACCAACATATATTTTGCTAAGATCACTCAACCAGCCGCTAATCAGTTGGTTTTCACTGGCCATAGTGAAGCCTATTTCGTGACGAAGGTTATACTGCTGCGAAAAACGGCGGTCTGTGATGAGAAGATTGTCGATGGAAAGCCCTTCAGGATTGTACCAACCACGACCAACCGTATACTGGTTCTCACCCCGGATGAAGTGCGACAAAGCAAAACTGCTGTTTTTCCCGGTGAAAGACAGGGCAAAAACCAGGGCGTCCAGGGTATGCAGTGAACTGTAATCGCGATTACCATCGCTGTAACGATCCTGCAGCAGGGTGCTGCGTGACGTTGCATAGTTGAATTCCTGCAGTGGCATGGAGCTGTCAAAAGCATACAGATAGCGATGGACGTCGGCCAGGTCGTCACTGCGTATACCGCCGCTGTACAAATAACCTACCTGCCCGAATGTCAGATTCCAACGCTGCGGCCGCTCATAAATCATGATATTTGCGGGATTGTGTCTGACGGCGGCTACCCCGACGGCAGAGGCTACACCTGTGCCACCCATCCCGATAGTACGGGCATCATAGTGAAACTGGGCACTTGTCTGCTGCGGAAATAGCAAAACAACCGTCCAGCAAAGGAATAAAAGTCGGTACGCAGTCACGTTAATGGGATAAATCGGGGGCTGCAAACGGGGCAGCCAACGTCAGACACAAACCAATCAGCTTAAAATACGCAGTTTGGCAAACTTCAAGGCCAGCTTTTTTTGACCATGATTCTGGAAAAAAACCACCAGCTTGATATCAGAACCCTGACCTTCACGCTGTAATATTTTTCCGGCTCCAAACTTTTCATGCATAACGAACACCCCGGGCTTTAAGTGCTCGGTTTCGGCCGACTCATACGTTATTCCTGTATTGGCAGCCGGGGCGCTGGTGGCACCCTGGCCGTTGCGGGTGTACACGGTTCTGCGCTGGGTCTTGCCTTCAGTGTTGCCCCTCTCACCGGCTACAGCACCCGGGTAACCGGTATTCAGCGGCTTACTGTAGTCGTACTCAATGAACGTACCCGAAGGGCGAGGGCTTTCTGAATCGCCTTTTTGTTTGATAGTAGAACCGTTTTCATTGCGGACAACCGCCGGATCAACATCGTCCAGAAAACGGCTTCTGATTCCGGGTTTTTCCTCCCCAAAACGATACCGGCTGCGGGCGAAGCTGAAATAAAGCTCTTTTTGCGCCCGGGTAATTGCCACATAGAAAAGTCGTCGCTCTTCCTCGATGTCAGCTTCCTCGCCGTTACGGCCCCCCATCGGGAAGAGCTCCTCTTCCAGACCCACAACAAACACCACCGGAAACTCCAGCCCTTTGGATGCATGTACGGTCATCAGCGTCACTGCGGGCACGTTTTCTTCCATATTGTCAACATCCGATACCAGGCTTACTTCCTGCAGGAAAGCACTGAGGGAGGCATTTTCGCGAGAGCGTTCAAAGTAGGAAATAGCGTTGAGCAGCTCCATGACATTCTCTCTGCGACCAAGCGACTCTGCGGTGTTTTCCTCGATAAACTGTTTGACGTATCCGGTTTTATCAAGCAGGTCACGCGTAGTATCGGTCAGCGCCTTGTGCGACATCTGTTCGCGAATTTCCAGAATAATTTCAAGGAATTCGCGGATTTTTGCCTGAGCCGGCTTATAGACTCCTGAAAGGTTTGCCGGATCCTGAAGGACTTCCCAAAGCGGAATTTCCCGTAATCTTGCCTGGGATACCAGGGTTTGCAAGGATTTTAGTCCGATGCCGCGTGCGGGCTCGTTGATGACACGCAACAGAGCTTCTTCATCGGTAGGGTTAACCAAAAGCCGAAGGTAGGCAATCACATCCTTGACTTCTTTACGCTGATAAAAGGAGACGCCGCCTACCAGCTGATACGGCAGATCTTTGCGGCGAAGTGCCTCTTCAAAAACCCTGCTCTGATAATTGGTACGATATAAAATGGCGATTTCGTTGAACCGGAAACCTTCTGTTATGTTCAGCTTACGAATGTAGTCAGCAACACGCTGCGCTTCTTCCCGCTCGGTGAAATTATCGAGCAAGGTAATCGGATTGCCTTTTGGATTCTGAGTCCAAAGGGTTTTGTCGAGCTGTTTTTTGTTCTGCTTGATTACGGCATCGGCGCATTTGAGGATGGCCTGGGTAGAGCGGTAATTCTGTTCCAGGGATATTTGTGTAGCTTTTTCGTAATCGTCTTTGAAACTCAGAATATTGGAGATGTCGGCACCCCGGAACGAATAGATGCTTTGGGCATCATCGCCTACTACACAAATATTCTCATGTCTGGCGGCCAGCATTTTGGTGACAATGTACTGCGCACGGTTGGTGTCCTGGTATTCATCGATGAGGATGTACCGGAACCGATCCTGGTATTTTTCCAGGATTTCCGGATGAATTTCGAATAATTCGATGGGCTTAATCAGCAGGTCGTCAAAGTCCATGGCATTGCTCTGCCGCAGCCGCTGGTTGTAGATTTTAAAGACCTGGGCCGTTATGTCATCGATACTGCTTTGGACCCACTTGGCGGCATACTCTTCAGCACTGATCATCTGGTTTTTTGCCCCGCTTATGCGGAAACGTATCTGCTTGGGTTTAATCTCGCGCGGATCCATCCCCAGTTCCTGCAAAATACCCTTCACCACACGGTCACTGTCATCACTGTCGTAGATGCTGAAATCGGGCTGAAAACCGATGTGTTCAGCTTCCATACGCAGAATGCGTGTGAAGAGTGAGTGGAAGGTACCCATCCAGAGCCGATTGGCTTCATGGCCGATGATTTTTTCAATTCGCTCACGCATTTCACGGGCAGCCTTGTTGGTAAACGTCAGGGCGAGTATCTGGGATGCCCAGGCTTTTTGAGTCGCCAGCAGCTGCGCAATTCGGTAGGTCAGTACCCGGGTCTTGCCACTGCCGGCTCCGGCAATAATCAGCAGGGGTCCGTCAGCGTGGAGCACGGCTTCCGCCTGGCGCTCGTTCAGCTCAGCCAGGTAGTCGTTCATATCCTTTCCGCCGAATAGGTCGGGTACGTTGGGATTGGATGCGTTCATTAAAAAAAAATCGTATTTGGTCACTCGGGGGACTGCCCCGGTACCGGTTAACCGTTAATCCGGTGCATGTTCAAGTGCGCATCGGATGGGGCACAGCAGCAACACTGCCGGGTTGGAGTATCAGCCGAGTGCTGCGAGTTGTTCGCGGAGTTTATCCAGGTTGGCAGTCGCATCCCGAAGTTTATTTTTCTCGTTCTGCACCACATCCCCGGGTGCCCTTGCCACAAAATTCTGGTTATTCAGCTTGGCTTCAACGCCTTTCCTGAAACCCTCGAAACGCTCAATCTCCCTGAGGATTCGTTGCCGCTCTTTGTCAAGGTCAATCAGCCCTTCCATGGGAACAAACAGTTCCATCCCGCCTACAACAGCACTGGCCGATAATCCGGGTTTTTCAACATCGGGGGCTATTGTCAGGGAGCTGAGTTTCTGAAGTTTGGACAGGATCCATTGTTCCTTCTCCACAAGCTCGCTCAGTTGCGGACTATGGGTTGCGATGCGTGCTTCGATGGGTTTGCCCGGTGCGATGCCGGCTTCAGCCCGGATATTCCGCAGCGCAGAGACAACCTGCTGGATCAGGGCAAACGATTGCTCGGCCTCCGCATCGATGAATCCGGTGTCGGGTTTGGGCCACGGAGTTACAAGCAGAGCCTGCTCAACCTTCCGTTCACGGATGTGGTGCCATATTTCCTCGGAAATGAAAGGCATGAACGGATGCAGCAGTTTCATGAGTTCCTCGAAGATACCCAGAGCCGCCTCCAGCCGGTCAGCGGGCACGGGCTGACCGGGTACGTCACTTTTGCATAACTCGATGTACCAGTCGCAGAAATCGTCCCAAACCAGTGCATAAACTTTTTGCAGGGCTTCGTTCAGTCGGAAACGTTCAAAGTCTTCATCCATAGATCGGGTCACCGTATTCAGCCGGCTGAGCATCCAGCGGTCAGCCAGGGAGTCGCTGTCAACCGGCATCCGGGGGATGTAGGTCCTGCCTTCTTCCATATTCATCGTCAGAAAGCGGAAGGCATTCCAGATCTTGTTGGCGAAGTTGCGGCCTTGTTCGCATAGGGCCTCATCGAACAATAAATCATTTCCCGCAGGGGAGGAAAACAGCATACCAACCCGGGTTCCGTCGGCACCAAAAGTGGATATCAGGTCGAGAGGATCCGGAGAGTTGCCCAGCGATTTGGACATCTTACGGCGTTGTTTGTCACGAACGATGCCGTGGTAGTACACATTGGAAAAAGGTTTCTGGCCTGTGAAGGCATATCCGGCCATAATCATCCGGGCGACCCAGAAGAACATGATTTCAGGGGCGGTCACCAGGTCCTGCGTGGGATAATAGTACCGTATGTCTTTATTGTCCGGGTCTTTCATCCCGTCAAACACCGTGATGGGCCACAGCCACGATGAAAACCAGGTATCCAGTACGTCTTCGTCCTGACGGAGCTGATCTGCAGCGAGGGCAGCGTTTCCGGTTTTTGCCCGGGCCTTTTCCAGGGCTTCACCGTGCGACCTGGCTATTACGTAGTCGTGTTCACCCTCGCCGAAGTACCAGGCTGGTATGCGGTGCCCCCACCAAAGCTGACGGGATATGCACCAATCCTGAATATTTTCCATCCAGTTCCGGTAGGCATTTTTGAACTTGGGGGGATGAAACTGAATGGTATCGTTTTCTACGTTTTCCAGCGCAGGTACGGCCAGCTCTTTCATGTTCAAAAACCACTGCAGCGACAGGCGGGGTTCAATGACTACATCGGTGCGTTCGCTGTACCCCACCTTGTTTTGCATGTCTTCAACCTTAACGAGCAGACCGGCCTCTTCCAGGTCGCGGGCAATCTGTTTACGCGCATCAAAGCGGTCCAATCCAACATAGTGCCCGGCAGCCGCGCTTACGGTGCCGTCAGCTTCCAGCATATCAATGACCGGCAAACCATGCTTCTGGCCCAGTTCGTAGTCATTACGGTCGTGCGCGGGGGTAATTTTCAGGCAACCTGTTCCGAATTCAATGTCAACGTATTCATCGGCAATTACCGGAATCTCACGATTGGCGATGGGCACTCTCACCGTCCTGCCGATGTATGCTTTATAGCGTTCATCATCGGGATTCACACATACCGCGGTGTCAGCCAGAATGGTTTCAGGACGGGTTGTGGCAATGGTGAGATAGTCTTCGGAGTCTGTAAACTGGTACCGGACGTAGTAAAACCGGGAGTTTTGCTCCTTGAAAATAACTTCTTCGTCAGACAAGGCGGTTTTTGCCTCCGGATCCCAGTTGATCATGCGGAGCCCGCGGTAGATCAATCCGCGTTGGTGCAAGTCTATGAAGCAGTCAATGACAGCCTCGTACAGTGTATCTTCCAGGGTAAAACGGGTTCGGTCCCAATCGCAGGATGCTCCGAGCTTCTTGAGCTGCTCCAGGATAATACCACCATGCTCTTCAGTCCATTCCCAGGCATGCTTCAGAAAATCCTCGCGGGACAGGTCCGATTTCTTAATCCCTTTTTTGCGCAGGCGCTGAACTACTTTGGCCTCGGTTGCAATGGAGGCATGGTCGGTTCCCGGTACCCAGCATGCATTTTTACCCAGCATGCGGGCCCTGCGCACCAGCACATCCTGGATGGTGTTGTTGAGCATGTGGCCCATGTGAAGCACACCGGTGACGTTGGGAGGAGGGATGACAACCGCATAGGGCTCCCGTTCATCGGGTTCGGAGTGGAAATACCGGTTCTCAGTCCAGTAGGCGTACCATCGTGATTCGACCGAGGAGGGATCAAATTGCTTGGGCAGTTCGTTGAGTTTATCCATTTTTAGCAAAGTGCCGGAGAAAGGGGTTGTTTTTTATTCGTGAAAACACAAAAGCCTTCAGGGGAAGGCTTTTGTGAGGGTCGTGGTGCGCGGCGGATTATTTGATCCGTTTCAGCAGTACACCAAAGTGTCCATCGCAGCCGTGAACATGCGGCAGCGTCTGGTAGGAAAGGAAGTCTTCGGCCAGAACCTCCTCGGGAAGAAAGTCATCGAGGGGCTGCAGCTCGAAGTTGTCATACTCTTCCAGGAATTTCTCTACCTGTTTCATGTTTTCCTCGGGCTCAATAGAACAGGTAGTATACACCAGTCGACCACCTTTGGCGACCATATTGGCCGCAGCATCCAGGAGTTCAGCTTGTTTTTCAATGATGGCTGTGAGTTCTTCGGGGGTTCGCCTCCAGCGCAGGTCGGCGCGCTTACTCAGCACCCCGGTTCCGGAACAGGGGGCATCAAGCAGTACAGCATCGGCCAGCTTGAATCGCTCTTCGATGATGTCGGCACGCTGAATTTTGACGATTTCCGCTCCGTAATTTTCCGCATTTTCAGCGATTTTTCCGATGCGATTCTGTGCGATGTCAACGGAGTGAATGGTTCCCTGGTTCTGCATCAGATCGGCCAGTACAATGGTTTTGGTACCGGGTGCGGCACACAGATCATAGACGGTTTCCCCGGGCTGCGGGTCCAGCACAGTGGGAGCAAAGCCTGCAGCGATATCCTGAACCTGGCACAGGCCTTTGTCGAACCAGCCTTTCGCACGGACTTCAGCGACGCTGGTAACTTTATAGTAACCCGGCAACCACTCGCTCTCCTCAAAGGGAATTCCGCTTTTCTCAAGACGAAGGGTAAAGTTTTCAGTCTTTGTACGCAGGTTGTTCACACGCAGGTAGAAATCCGGGCGTTTGTTATTGGCCTGAAACAGCTGAAAGGCTTCGCGTTCGCCAAAACGCTTTACATACCGCTCCACCAGCCATTCGGGATGGGAGAAGGTTGTGGCAATGAGTTTGATCCGGTCCGGCATGGCGGGCTTGGGAAGCTGGTTGGCTTCACGTTCACGCTGAGCCCGACGCAGAATGGCGTTGGCCATGTCGCCGGAGCGGGAACTGATTTTTCGTTTTGCGATTTCAACCGGCTCGTTGATTGCCGCGTGATCAGGGGTGCCATCCATAAATAGCAGGCCATACAGACCCAGACGCAGAATATTGCGGAACGTGGCTTCCATTTCAGCTATGGGAACCGAACTGTACTCAGCAATCAGAAAATCGAGGAAAGACCGGCGCCGCAGTATGCCCTGAATATATTCGTTGGCCTGCGCGCGTTCCCGGGTATCAAGCTCGTCCAGAATGCGGTTTTCCAACCGGTTTTCCTTGTCAAACTCTGTAAGAACGGTGATACTTGCTAGCCTGGCGGTGAGTATGGTTTCCAAAGTAATTTCGCTGTTTAGATATGAATAATTTCAAAAAACGTTCGGGCTGATCCGTTGAGAGCAGCCTGGCAACTGATTTAATCATGAATAATACGCAAATGTACGGACTCATTACAGCAGAATTGTGCAATCTGCGTAAACATTGTGGGTGCTTCTTCTTTGCGTTTCCTAAAGTTTATAGCTAAATTTGTAAGCTATATTTTATTATAAATCGAGTGTTGCCAGGCGTGCAACCAGGCATCGCAGACAACCCAAATCATTAAATACACAGCCTAATGAATAAAGGTACCGTAGCTCAAGTAATTGGTCCGGTGGTTGACGTTGACTTTCTGGAGGGTGAACTCCCGGCCATTCTGAACTCATTGTATGTTCCGTTTCAGGACGGGCGTAAACTTGTACTTGAGGTAGCACAACACCTCGGCGAAAACCGTGTGAGAACCATCGCAATGGATTCCACGGACGGACTGGTCCGACAGATGGAGGTTGTTGATACCGGTACTACAATCTCCATGCCCATCGGCGAAGATGTGCGCGGCAGGCTGTTCAATATTGTGGGCGAGGCTATTGATGGCATCACCCCACCCAAAGGTGATCGTCAGTATCCCATTCACCGTCCGGCTCCGGATTTTAAAGACCTGTCATCAGCCACCGAAATGCTGGAGACCGGAATCAAAGTCGTTGACCTGCTTTGTCCGTATGCCAAAGGCGGTAAAATCGGGCTGTTCGGCGGTGCCGGTGTAGGTAAAACCGTACTTATTCAGGAGCTGATCAATAACATTGCCAAGGAGCACGGTGGTTTGTCCGTGTTTGCCGGGGTAGGTGAGCGCACCCGCGAAGGAAACGATCTTCTTCGTGAATTTATCGAGTCCGGTGTTATCGACTATGGCGATAAATTCAAAGAGCACCTCGAAACTACCGGCGACTGGGACCTGAGTCTTGTTGATGAGGAAGCCCTTAAGAAATCACAGGCCACCCTCGTATTCGGTCAGATGAACGAGCCTCCCGGAGCCCGTGCCCGTGTTGCACTTTCCGGTCTCACCATGGCTGAGTACTTCCGCGATGAGGTATCCCGCGACATCCTTTTCTTCGTTGACAACATCTTCCGCTTTACTCAGGCTGGTTCAGAAGTATCGGCTCTGCTGGGCCGGATGCCTTCGGCTGTGGGGTATCAGCCAACTCTGGCTTCCGAAATGGGTGATCTGCAGGAGCGTATCACCTCAACCAAGAATGGTTCTATTACCTCCGTTCAGGCCATCTATGTTCCCGCCGATGACCTTACCGATCCGGCGCCTGCTACAACATTCTCTCACCTGGATGCAACCACGGTACTCTCCCGACAAATTGCCTCGCTGGGTATTTATCCTGCCGTGGATCCGCTCGATTCGACTTCACGAATTCTGGATCCCATGGTTCTTGGTGATGATCACTACGGTACGGCTCAGGCCGTCAAGGAGCTTTTGCAGCGGTATAAGGACCTGCAGGATATCATTGCAATTCTGGGTATGGACGAACTGTCTGACGAAGATAAGCTCACGGTATCGCGCGCTCGTCGTGTGCAACGCTTCCTCTCGCAGCCATTCCACGTAGCTGAACAATTCACCGGAGCTCCCGGTAAGTACGTCAAGATTGAGGATACCATCAAAGGATTCAATAAGATTGTGTCCGGTGAACTCGATCATCTTCCTGAGAGTGCATTTTACATGGTAGGGACCATTGAGGAAGCCATTGAAAAAGGCGAGAAACTCCTTCAGGAAGCCTAATCCGGAGTATGCATGAAAAACTTCGAAACCAAAATACTTACGCCGGACGGACCGGTATTCAATGGGCTTGCCGCATCGGTGAATGTGCCGGGCACTGAAGGAAACTTTCAGATTCTCAGTGACCATGCCAGCCTGATGTCGGCACTGGAACCCGGTGAAATACGGGTAAACCAGACTGAAGGGACCGGCGAAGTACGCTTCTCGGTATCCGTGGGTTTTGTTGAGGTCAACGACAATAACGTGACTATTTTGGCCGAGGCTGCTGAACGTGTTGAAAACATCGATGTGGAAAGAGCCCAGAAGGCTCTTGATCGTGCTAAAGAGCGTATTCAGGCTGCAGTCAACAATTCAGAAATTGATGTGCTGCGTGCTGAAGCTGCTTTGCAGCGTGCCCAAAACCGGATTCAACTTGCCCGCAGAAGCAATTAAATAACTATGCTATCGACAAAAAAAGGCTGGATGCTTAGCATTCAGCCTTTTTTGTTTATCGAAGTTTGAAATGATGAGCCTCACGCATGCCGGTACCACGGGTAATCGTTTCTCCGCGCTGTTCTGTACCGGGAATGGGAAGGCTGTTTTTTTACCATCCCGTTCTGCGCGTGTTTCGCTGATTTTGCTCCTGCCGGGCCTCCCCCGGAATATCTTCTACGTAACCAGCCGGTTGTTCAAAACCTTCCAGCGACCAGTTATCTGGATTGTTTTGTCTGTTTTCAATGATGAAATCCGCTACAATGGGCAGCGCGGTTCGTGCACCCTGGCCAATACCTGTACTGCTGGGAAACCGTATCCTGCGGTCGTCACCACCCACCCATGATCCGATGGCAATATGTGGCATAACCGCAATGAACCAGTTGTCCGCACTGTTCTGGGTAGTACCCGTTTTCCCGGCCACATCCTGAGTTACTCCCATAATCCGCATTCGAACTCCGGTACCGGCACCCCAGTCGCCACCGCGGATAACACCGCGCATCATGTCGATCATGATATAGGCTGTTTCAGGACTGATTACCTCTTCGCGTTGTTGAGGGAAGAAATCTACCAACACATTCCCGGCTTTATCTTCGATGCGGGTTACAGCTGTGGGTTCAATGTAAACACCCTGATTGGCGAACGTACTGTAGGCGCTGGTCATTTCCAGCAGTGTGAGCTCTGCAGTACCCAGTGCAATAGACGGGTAGGTCAGAATGGGCGATGTCCGCACGCCCAGGTTATAGGCCATTTCAGCTATTCGCCGACCGGCCGGCATCAGATCCTCCAGACGGTTGGTTCCCGGCGTACCAGCCAGTTCCGGCAGCAAGCGTACCGTTACATTGTTCAGAGACCGTGCCAGACCTTCGCTCAGTGATACCATTTCCGGACCGGGTGACACAGTCGCGTCTTTCGGGTCCCAGACCTGATTCCGGTTGTCAATAAAACTTATGGGGTAGCGTGAAAACCGGTGGTAGGGCTTGTACCCGTTATCAATGGCCAGAGCATAAACGAAGGGTTTAAATGTTGACCCAACCTGCTTACGGGCCATAAACACCTGGTCGAACTGTCGCCGACCGTAATCGGTACCGCCAACCCAGGCCAGAACCTGACCATTTCGTGGGTCCAGCGCAACAAAGCTGGATTCCAATTGGGTACGCGAGCGTTTGACCTCGTCAACAAAAGCCTCGTCCTGTTTCAGGTACTCCAGGGCTTCTTCACGATTCCGGCCTTCGGCCAGAGCTGCCTGATATTCCGTTGTTTCGGCCAGGAACTGATCAAGGTGCGTTGGAAATCGCTCCCAGTACCGATCCATGTAATCGCCACCCGGTGAGGTCCACTCCCGCTCAAAAGCAATCTGATGTTCGGCCAGGCGGTCACGTACTACTCGTTCCGCAATACGTTGCATATTGGATTCTACGGTAGTATAAATAACCAGTCCGTCTGTGAATAAGTCGTAGCCGTTTTCATCGGCCCAGTCCTGAATCTGAAGCCGGATGTACTCCCCGAAATACCGGCTCTCCCTGCGGGCCCGGAAAGGGGGATTATAGTTCAGCAGGATGGGTTCTTCCCGGGAAGTCAGATAATCATTTTCACTGATAAATCCACGCCGGGCCATCTGACTGAGAACCACATTTCGTCTGCGCGTTGAAGATTCATTGCGGGTTCGGGGATTGAACAGGGTAGGATTGTTAAGGCTTCCTATCAATGTGGCAGCTTCTGTTACATTCAGATCGGCTGCTGATTTTCCATAGTGTGTGAATGCTGCAGCTTCAATCCCGTGAGAGCTGTTGCTGAATTCCACCGTGTTCAGATACATCTCCAGGATTTCACGCTTGGTATAATTCCGTTCAATCTGTACGGCGGTCAACATCTCCCGCAGCTTACGCACTACGGTTACACGGCGACCAATCTTCCGGTACAGATTGCGGGCGAGCTGCTGTGTAATGGTGGATCCGCCCTGAAGGTTCCCCCGCAGCAGGTGTATGGGTACTGCGGCGGTACGGTACATATCAATGCCCCAGTGATCGTAAAAACGGTGGTCTTCAACTGCAATGAGTGCATCGATGACGTGATGAGAAATCTGGTTGTAGGGTACGTAGGTCCGGTTCTCTGTGAAGTATTTATCGAGTACTTCACCATCACGACTCAAAACAAATGATGCTATATCCGTTTGTGGATTTTCAAGCTCTTCGATGGAGGGCAGACCCTGGAGCAGGTACCAGACAAAACCAACACCGCCAATCAGGCTGAGCAGCAACAGAATACCGGTCCAGCGAAACATAAACCGGTAAACCGATTCACTATTACCTGGTTTGCGATTCGGTTTTGGTTTTCGGATTGCACCGGAAGAACGATTTATATTCGCATTTTTCGCTTCCCGCTCTGCTTTTTTTTGCTTGCGGTATTCCGGATCGTTCAGATACCGTTCATATTCGTCGTTGTATGGATTTTTATCACTCATCCTTCAGCGTGTTCAATCATGTTAAGGTCAACAGCGTTTTCACGGCACCATCCCATCTAACGAGTCGGAAGTCGCCCTTAGTGTACAGGCATGCCGAGCGGTCAACAAAAAAGGCGCCGGTATTCATGTACTGCAAGCCGGAGAAATTTTGCTTTCGTACCCGATGATGGTGGCCGCAAAGTACAACTTCTGCCCGTTTTTCACTCAGAAATCGAGCGGCTGCTGCGTCCAGTGCTTTTGCTTCCAGCTCCCCGCCGTTGTCGTTACGTCGGCTTCTCGCAGAGAACCACTCCATGGCCCCGTTACCGGTCCGGCCTGAGGTGAAAAGTTGGAACCCTGTGGTAAACATACGATTTCGAAGCAGGCGGTGTACAATCGGACGCGGATATCGGAATGCGGGATCACTCAGACCATCACCATGAAAGGTCATGACACGCAGGCCGTCCTGTGTTTGCAGTATCCTGTATTCATGTTCGGTATCAAAGCCAACAGAATCAAAGTACCCGAAGTCCCAGTTGTCGTGATTTCCGGTCACATACAATGTTTTCACGCCGGTTCTTTGGTGATACCCCTCGAACCAGGTCAGTACAGCACGGGAAATTACAGGGATGTAGCCGGGATATGCCATAAAATAGTCAAATATGTCTCCCAGCAACACGATTTGGGTGTTTTCCCGCTCACACCAGCGCAATAATTCCAGAAAATCACGTTCCAGCAGGCCGTTGGTATGAACATCGCTGCAACCCAGATGCACATCGCTTACAAACACCGTCGGCGCATGTAGCAGCTGCATTTTTCCGCTGGTGGAGCATCCCGTCATGGGCTATTTTTTTCGTGTTACTACGAAATCCAGAAAACTTTCCAGTGTACTGCGTTCTGCACTGACCGGGAACACCTGCAGGTTTTCACGAGCTTTCCGGGTATACTCCTGCATTTTTGCATGGGCATAGCGTATGCCGTCGTTTTCCTGAACAAAGGCAATGATAGCGTTGATTTCAGCCTCGGACTTGTTCTTTTTCTTGTAGAGCTGGCGCATGCTTCTGCGTTTAAAGAAGGGAACACGCGAGAGGGCATAGATAAACGGCAGCGTCATCTTCCGCTCTTTAATGTCGTTGGCAGCCGGTTTGCCGGCATCATCGGTACCGTAGTCGAAAAGATCATCGCGTACCTGAAACGCAATGCCCAGATTTTCCCCGAAATTTCGCAAGGCCACGTGTTGCGCTTCATCGTCCGTTGCACTTACGGCACCGCACTCACAGCAGGCCGATATAAGGCTCGCTGTTTTTTCTGAGATGACTTTGAAATAGCGCTCCTCGGTCATGTTCTGCAGTTTTGAGGCTTTCAGCTGCCTGAGCTCGCCCTCACTCATTTTCCGGACGGCCTCTGAGACTACCTTCAGCAACCCGAATTCGTTGCGGTTCAGGGCTACCAGCAGTCCTTTGGCCAGCAAAAAGTCTCCCAGCAGAACACTGGCCTTGTTTTTCCATATGTAATTAATAGACAACAAACCACGGCGTTCATCGGCTTCATCTACAACATCATCGTGAATCAGGGTGGCTGTGTGCAGCAATTCAATCATGGTTGCTGCAATGTAGGTTCGTTCATTAATCCCCCCGCAAATACGGGCTGTGTGAAACACCAGGGCAGGACGAAGCTCCTTACCTTTGGTTTTAAGCAGGTAACCTACCAGCTGGTCGAGCAGAAAAACGTCAGATTTGACCGCTTTACGGAAATAGGTTCTGAATTCAAGCAAGCTGTCGGCAATGGGGGCCTGTATGTCTTTCAGTTTTACCGGTTCAGTTCGATTTTGGTCGGATTTAGTAGTATTTTGGGTGGCGTTTGCCGACATGCTGAGTTTTTGTGATAAAAAATTTACAGGTGAACGGTTTTTTCTGCATTTTTAAGGCTTATTTCAACGATTGTGCTGTTATCTGACCTGTAGCCTGCCTGAAACAACGGCTTAAAATACAAAACTGTAAACATAACATTTATACCATTGAAAACGATCAAAAGAATCGGAGTTTTTACAAGTGGAGGGGACTCACCAGGAATGAATGCGGCTGTCAGGGCCGTTGTTCGCACGGCCCGGGCCAACGATCTGGCTGTAGTTGGTATTCGCTACGGATATCAGGGTATGATAAAAGGGGATTTTGTGGATATGGACAGCTCATCCGTCTCCAATATCATCCAGCAGGGAGGTACCATCCTTAAATCTGCCCGCTCCGAGGAGTTCAGGTCGCCTGAAGGTCGTGTCAAAGCGGCTGAAAACATCAGGAAAGCCGGTATAGATGCACTTGTGGCTATTGGTGGCGACGGTACCTTCCAGGGTGCAACCAAACTCAACGAGGAACACGGCATTCAGATTGTAGGAATTCCGGGTACTATTGATAACGACCTTTCCGGAACCGATGAAACTATTGGCTACGATACAGCCCTGAATACGGCAATGGAAGCCATCGACAAAATACGTGATACTGCAGATGCACACGAACGATTGTTTCTGGTGGAAGTAATGGGCCGGGAAGCCGGGTTTATCGCTCTTGAAACCGGTATTGCCAGTGGCGCTGAACTGATCATTCTGCCGGAGACCCTCAACGATCTGGATGATATTAAATCCAATCTCAACGAAGTATTTCGAGCCCAGCGCAGAAGCAGCCTGGTTATTGTAGCCGAAGGCGGCGAGACCGGCGGAGCTTTCAAGCTTGGTGAGGATCTCAAGGAAGATTACTCCAAATACGAAATGCGGGTTTGTATTCTGGGTCATATTCAACGTGGCGGTACGCCTACAGCCCGTGACAGAGTATTAGCCAGCCGACTGGGGTATGCCGCTGTTAACGCACTTGTAGACGGCCATACTAATGCCATGGTCGGTGTTATAAACAGCGAGGTGAAAATTACCCCGATCAAGAATACCTGGTCGAAGAAGAAAAGTATCAATTATGAACTGCTTGAACTGGCAAAAACCCTGAGCTGATATGATTAAACTGAATACAACTTCTGCTGAAACTTTTGTTCAGGCAGAAAGTCTGGAGCACGCACTGCATACGAGCAAGGCCTCATTGCAGGATGTCTTCAATAAAACGGGTAAGGGTCCGGAGTGGACCGGATGGGTGGATATCGTCAAATCTCCCAATGACGCACTTTTGGGAGAAATTGAGCAACTGGCACGAACGATCAGGGAGGATGCCGATGTGTTCATCGTGTGTGGTATCGGCGGCTCGTATCTGGGCGCCCGGGCCGTCATTGATGCACTGGGTCCTTTTTTTCCGGGTAAGGGTCCTGAAATCGTGTACGCCGGCCATCACATGAGCGCCCGGTATCTGAATGAACTGGCAGCCTATTTGTCACAGCCAAACCGGGAAGGCAAACCCAAAAGTGTGTACCTGAATGTGATTTCAAAATCGGGAACCACAACCGAGACCGCACTGGCCTTCCGTATACTGCGTGACTGGATGAAACAGACCTATGGACCGGAGGCTGCCAGGCGCATAACGGCTACTACCAGCGCCGGTGGGGGAGCGCTCAATAAAATCATCCAGGCTGAAGGCTATCGTAAATTTGTACTCCCCGATGACATCGGAGGAAGGTTCTCCGTACTGACTCCCGTCGGGTTGCTTCCCATCGCCGTTGCCGGTCTGGACGTCCGTGAATTGTTTTACGGCGCTGTATCTGAATATGAACGTGTGAGCAGCGACCCTGAAACCCTGCTGAAGTACACGGCTATACGCCACGCATTGTATACGGCGGGGTATCGGATTGATATCAATGCCAGCTTCGAACCTGCGCTGAAGTCGTTCGGGGGCTGGATGCAGCAGCTAACCGGAGAAAGTGAAGGTAAAAACCATAAAGGATTGTACCCTGCGGTGCATGCGTACTCAACCGATCTTCACAGTCTCGGCCAGATGGTACAGGATGGTGAACGGAATATGCTGGAAACGTTCCTGGTTGTTGATAAAACACATTCAGATGCGATATTGCCTTACGATGATGATAACTATGACGGATTGAACTACCTTGCGGGTCGTTCTGTTCATGATATTAATACAAAAGCCTATCAGGGTACCCGACAGGCACACCATGAGGGGGGCGTTCCGGTCATAAGTCTGCATATACCGGAAGTTTCGGAGTCATCGCTGGGAGCACTCATCTTCTTCTTCGAACTGGCAACAGCCGTCTATGTGTACAATCTGGGTGAGAATCCATTTGATCAGCCCGGAGTTGAGGACTACAAAAAAGCCATGTTCAAGCTTCTCGGAAAGGAAAATGCCTGATGGATGCGACCAATGTAAATGCGCATACAGATACCTTCCGTTACATCGCCCTTGCCGGAAATATCGGCGCCGGAAAATCTTCATTGACGGGGCTTCTCTCGCGTCATTTCAAGTGGAGGGCTTATTATGAGTCGGTAGATGACAATCCCTACCTGCCTGATTTCTATGAAGATATGAGGCGATGGAGTTTTAATCTGCAGATTTATTTCCTCTCCGCACGGTTCCGCAACCAGAAGGAGATGTTTGGTGACCGCCAAAGTTTCATTCAGGATCGGACTATCTACGAAGACGTTGAAATATTTGCCCGGAACCTGTATGAAATGAACCTGATGAGCGAGCGCGATTTTCAGAATTACCGTGCTTTGTTCACTGAAATGAGTGACTATCTGCGTCCGCCCGATTTGCTGATTTACCTGAAAGCCAATGTGCCCACCCTCGTACGTCAGATACAGCAGCGGGGCCGCGATTATGAAAGTTCCATCCGGATCGATTACCTGGAGCGGCTTAACGTACTCTATGAAGATTGGATTGACCGCTATCCGTACGAAAAGCTGGTTATTGAAACCGATAAGCTGGATTTCGTCAATGATAAGGAAGACCTGGGTGCCGTAATTTCACTCATTGAGCAACGAATGTTCGGTCTTTTTTCTAATTCTTGAGTTTAGGTGGAATTTATAGTATTTTTGTAGGCTATACACTATGAATAAGCTTCAATTCAGAATCAACGAATTACCCAAAGGTTCATCGCAATCCAGGGTGTTTCTAACAGCAGATGAACTGGACATTGCCGAATTTGCCTTGCGCGATCTGGTAGTTGAAATTCAGTTTATTCGCAGGGAGGCAATGATTGAAGTTGATTTTTCTGTAGAAGGGGAGGTTCAGCTTCGCTGTGACCGCTCCCTGAGGGATTTTTGGTCGCCGCTTCGTGGTGATTATAGTGTATTGTTCAAAGAGTCGGCTGATTTTGAATCAGAAGACGAACAGACAGCGGTACGTCGCCTTGAGTTTTCGGCCAATATACTGGATATAGCAGCCGAGGTAAGAGACACGGTGTTGTTGTCTGTGCCGGTACGCAGAATTCATCCGGATTATTACGATGAATACGGTAATTTACAAGACTTTAACCATGTTGAGGGTGAACGCAATGCCATAGACCCACGTTGGGAGGCACTTCGGGCACTCAAAGACAATTCCAGCAAAAACTAATTTTTAGCAATGGCACATCCTAAACGTAAGACATCCAAGTCACGCCGTGACAAACGCAGAACCCATCATAAAATTGATGCGGTTACGCTGGCTACCTGTTCAAACTGCGGCGCGGTGCACAAAATGCATACAGCTTGCGGTGCCTGCGGATACTACCGCGGCCGGCAGGTTCTCGAAGTTAAATCATAACTCAGGTATTATCATTTAATACAATGATTACTATTGCTGTTGATGCCGTTGGCGGTGACCATTACCCTCAAAACCCTGTAGCCGGAGCTATCCAGGCTGTACAGGAAAATCCGGACATTACAATTCTGTTAATAGGTCCCGAACAGGTATGCCGCGAGGAGCTCAGCAAGCAAGGGTACACGGGCGATCGTGTACAGGTATTTAATGCACCTGACATTATTACCATGGATGATGCCCCGGCACAAGCCGTTAAAAACAAGCCCCAGGCATCCATACCGGTAGGGCTGACCCTGCATGCCAGAAAGCAATGTGATGCTTTTGTCAGTGCCGGCAATACCGGAGCACTGCTTGCTGCATCGGCCTTTATTTTGGGTCGCCTCCAGGGAGTACTCCGACCCACCATTTCTACCGTTTATCCGACTACAAAAGGGTTCCGTCTGATGGTTGATGTGGGAGCCAATCTGGAAGTCAAACCTGAATTTCTGGTTCAGTTCGCCAAAATGGGCGAGGTATATGCACGTGAGGTTATGGGTGTCGAAGAGCCGCGAATCGGTCTTCTTAACGTGGGAGAAGAGGAAGAAAAGGGTACTGAAATCATCCGAAAAGCCCACGAGCTTCTCAAGAATCACCCGAGATTTGTCGGTAACATCGAAGGCCGGGATATTTTGTTCGGCAAGGCCGATGTTTATGTTTGTGACGGATTTACCGGCAACATGCTGCTGAAATTCGGGGAATCTATTCCCGCTGCGCTGCAGCTGCTCATTCAGCAGGCCGCACAGAGCAGCAGCCTTTCGGCTGACTCTATCAAACCCGCATTGGGTGTACTTAAGCAGGCGCTTGCTCCCTTCGACTACCAGGCCGTGGGTGGTGTACCCTTCCTGGGTGTAAATGGAGTGAGCCTTGTTGGCCATGGTGGCAGTACACCACTGGCCATAAAGAATATGATTTTCAACGCAGTCAAAATGGTTGAACATCAGGTAAACGATAAGATTGTATCTTATCTGAACTGAAAATAACACCTATGTCTTCTGCTCTCAAAGCGCGAATCGTTTCCGTCGGGCATTATCTGCCCGATGACAAACTGACCAACGCTGATCTTGAAAAACTTGTTGAAACTAACGACGAGTGGATCCGAACCCGAACGGGCATATCCGAACGCCGCATTCTCAAGGATCCGGAAAAAGCTACCTCGTATATGGCAGTTGAAGCGGCAAAAGAGGCCCTTCAGGCTGCAAATGTCGACCCCGAAAGCGTAAATGCCGTAATTGTTGCCACCGTTACTCCGGACTATATGTTCCCGGCAACAGCCTGCCTCGTTCAAAAACGACTCGGCGCTGTGAATGCGTTTGGCTATGATATCCTCGCAGCATGTTCCGGTTTTGTTTATGCCCTGTCGACCGGTGCGATGATGATTGAGAGTGGCCGGTATAAGCGTGTGCTGGTCATAGGTGCGGATAAAATGAGCTCCATCATTGACTATACCGACCGCGCGACCTGCATAATTTTTGGTGACGGAGCCGGCGCGGTACTTCTCGAGGGAACGACCGATGGTACCGGTGTGATGGACTTCATTCAGCGCTGCGATGGTGACGAAGATGAGCTGCTTTGCATGAAAGGGGGAGGCAGTCGTTATCCATCCAGTCATGCAACTGTTGAAGCCCGCATGCATTATATCACACAGGACGGTAAGACCGTTTTTAAAAAAGCTACCGAAGCAATGGCCGACATCTCCCTTGAAATTATGGAGCGTAATCAGCTCGCACCCGGGGATGTAGCCTGGTTGGTACCGCATCAGGCTAATCAGCGCATTATTGATGCTACTGCCCGGCGTATGGGGGTTGGTAATGATAAAGTGATGTCTAATATCCAGTTTTATGGCAACACCACCGCGGCTACCATTCCGCTGTGTCTGTATGACTGGAAAGACAAATTGCAACGTGGTGATAATCTGATACTGTCGGCATTCGGTGGCGGGTTCACGGCCGGGTCGCTGTATCTGAAATGGTAATTTGATACCTATGGGTAACTTAGCCTGTATTTTCCCGGGTCAGGGATCACAATTTGTAGGGATGGGTAAAGAGGCCGTAGCGTCGTCGCAGAAAGTAAAGGATATGTTTACTGCGGCCGATGAGGTGCTAGGGTTTTCGCTGTCAGAAATTATGTTTGACGGTCCTGACGAAATGCTTCGGCAGACCGAATACACACAACCGGCTATTTTCCTGCACTCCGTGGCGCTATATAGCAATCTTGACATCCGTCCTGATGCCGTAGCTGGACACAGCCTGGGCGAGTTTTCCGCTCTGACAGCATGTGGAGCACTTCGTTTTGAGGATGCACTCCTGATTGTGCGCAAACGAGGTCAGCTGATGCAGCAGGCCGGAATGGATAATCCCGGTTCTATGGCTGCCGTTATTGGGCTTGCTGATGAGCAGGTTGAGGAAATCTGTGCCACTGTATCAACCCCCGACGAGCAGGTTGTACCTGCAAATTATAACTGCCCGGGTCAGTTGGTTATTTCCGGAAGCGAAGCAGCCATTGACAGGGCCATTGATCAACTTAAAGCCCGGGGCTGTAAACTGGCCCGAAAGCTGCCGGTCAGCGGAGCGTTTCACTCTCCACTGATGCAACCAGCCTATGACGGACTAAAAAATAGTCTGGAAACCCTTCGGATAAGCACGCCTTTTTGCCCGGTATATGCCAATTTCACGGCCCGCCCGACCACAGACCCGGAGATTATCCGAAGCAATATGCTCGATCAGCTTCTTAATCCGGTTCGCTGGACACACACCCTTCAGAATATGTTTGAAGATGGATTGCGCAACTTTACCGAAATCGGACCGGGTAATGTGCTGCAGGGCCTGGTGAAGCGGACACTCAAAGATGTTGAATTAAACGGTTATCAATAAGGAGAACACCATGTCTTTTTCCCTCGAAGGTAAAACCTGTCTGGTCACCGGAGCCAGCAGAGGAATTGGTAAAGCCATCGCGCTTGCCCTGGGTGCTGCCGGAGCGGATGTAGCCCTTACCTACGCACGCTCGGAAGATGCAGCCAAAGATGTTCAGGCACAACTGGTTGCGATGGGCAGAAAAGCAATGATTTTTCAAGCTGATGCAGTGAGCGGGACGCGTGCTGAAGAAGTGGTCAATGAACTTGTTAAGGCCTGGGGCAGGCTGGACATTCTGGTGAACAATGCCGGTATTACCAAAGACACCCTGATCATGCGCATGAGCGAAGAACAATGGGACGATGTCATTGAAACCAACCTTAAAAGCGTATTCAATTACTCAAAAGCAGTTGTTCGTCCGATGATGAAACAACGTGCCGGTTCTGTCATCAACATTGGTTCCGTTGTAGGTGTTTCCGGTAACGCCGGACAGACCAATTACTCGGCTTCCAAGGCGGGCATGATCGGCTTCACCAAGTCGCTGGCCAAAGAACTTGCCACCCGGAATGTACGGGTCAACCTGGTTGCACCCGGATACATCACAACGGACATGACCGATAAACTCAATGAGGCAACACTTCAGGCCATAAATAGTGCAATACCAATGGGTAAGCCCGGAAATCCTGAAGATATCGCCATGGCCGTTCAATACCTGGCCAGTGATGCATCTGCCTACGTTACCGGCGCGGTACTGCATGTTGACGGTGGCATGGCGATGTAAATTGCTTTTTTTGCGTAAGGCTAACATACTTGTTATTATAGCATGTCTGACATGCGAAATTCATTCACTCAACCAAACAACTAAATAAACAAACCATGGCAAAAGATATCGAAGCTAAAGTAAAAGCGATTATCGTTGACAAACTTGGTGTAGATGAAGCTGACGTTACGATGGAAGCTAATTTCACCAATGATCTTGGAGCTGATTCGCTCGACACTGTAGAGCTGATTATGGAATTTGAGAAAGAATTTGAAATCAGTATTCCTGATGAAGATGCCGAAAACATCTCTACGGTAGGTTCTGCCGTTCAGTATCTCACTGAAAAAATCGCTTAATTTACGCTCTAACTTACCTAAAATGACCCCAAGAAGAGTTGTTGTAACCGGATTAGGCTCCATAACACCTTTAGGAAAGACGGTCTCAGAATTCTGGGATAATCTCATCAAAGGTACCAGCGGAGCACGACCGATTACACATTTCGATGTAACTGACTTCCCGACAAAATTTGCCGGTCAGATAGATAACTATAATCCGACCGATTATTTTCCGGCGAAGGAAGCCCGCCGACTTGACAAGTTTACTCAGTACGCGCTCATTGCAGCTGAAGAAGCCATCAATGATTCAAAACTGGAACTTGACCAGATCGACAAGAACCGTGTTGCGGTACTTGTTGGTACGGGTATTGGGGGATTTGAAGTATTTTACAGACAATGCCTGGAGTTTGCGGAAAGGGGACCCAGAGGGGTTTCCCCTTTCTTCATCCCCATGCTGATTCCTGATATTGCCGCCGGGCATGTGTCTATTAAGTATGGTTTCAGGGGGCCGAATTTCTGCGCTGTTTCTGCCTGCGCTACCGGATCTCACAACATTGGGTTGGCTTATGATGCCGTGAAGTACGGTACAGCTGATTACGCGGTATGTGGTGGTACGGAAGCGCCTGTGTTTGAAATGGGGGTAGCGGGTTTCAACGCACTGAAAGCTATGTCGACCCGAAATGACGAACCCGAGACGGCGTCACGACCGTTTGATGCCACACGCGATGGTTTTGTCCTGGGTGAGGGTGCGGGTATCCTCGTACTCGAATCTCTGGAATCTGCCCTTGCGAGGGGAGCTACGATATATGCTGAAATCGGCGGGTATGGTTTCTCTGCAGATGCCTACCATATTACAGCACCCGATCCAAATGGCAATGGAGTAATCCTGGCCATGCATTCCGCTCTGGAAGCGGCCGGGCTTCAACCCGAACAGATTGATCATATTAATATGCACGGTACGGCAACACCACTTGGAGACGTTGCAGAGACCAATTCGATTAAGAAAGTATTTGGTGACCACGCATACAATATCAACCTGAACTCCACCAAGTCAATGACCGGTCATATGCTCGGAGCCGCCGGTGCCGCTGAATCGCTGGCAACCATAATGGCTGTGAAGCACGATAAAGTACCGCCTACAATCAACTTTACTACGCCTGATCCGCAGTGTGATTTGAATTATACGTTTAATACTGCTGTGGAAAGGAAAGTAGACTTCGCCATAAACAATGCCTTTGGTTTTGGCGGACATAATACTTCCATTGTATTTAAAAAGTACGTGGGTTAAGTATGATCAGGAGTCTTCAGTCCTGGTTGAAAAAACGTCAACTGGATGAAGTTTCCAGAAAAAAAATCAGCTATATAGAGGAACTGACCGGACATCCGGTCAGTCAGCCTCAGCTTTTCCTGCGTGCATTAAGGCACCGCTCCAAGCTGGTTGAGTCCAATATGAGGCATAACGAATCGTACGAACAGCTGGAGTTTCTGGGCGATGCGGTTCTGGATTTAATCGTAACCGAAATTATTTTCGAACGATTTGCTACACGCAATGAAGGATTCATGACCCAGATGCGTTCGCGCATCGTCAAAGGTGAAACCCTCGCCAAGTTTTCACAAAGGCTGCATCTGGCTGATATTATAGAGGTCGGTGATCGGGTAAAAGATCAGGGAATTCAGTACAGTACCAGTGTTCTGGCCGATATTTTCGAGGCTATGGTGGGTGCTTTGTATAAAGATAGCGGGTATAAGGCAGCCACAGATTTTGTGCGTGATCTTATTTTGGATAACGTAGATCTGGAGCTGCTTGAGCAAAAAAGAGATAACTACAAGAGTATATTACTGGAGTACGCCCAGTCTAAAAAACTGCCGGCTCCTGTTTATCATGTTGAGTCACTGACAGGTCCCGATCACGACCGCACTTTTGACATTGTGGTCATACTCGGGGAAGAGCGATATGGAAGAGGAACCGGGAAAAACAAGAAAAAAGCAGAGCAACTGGCCGCCGACCAGACCTTGAAAATGCTGCAGCGTGCTACGGAAAAGACAGACTCACAGCCACAATAAGTTGGGTTCATCGCAAAAATCTCAGTACTTTTCGCGATATAAACGTAACTGCAGGATAATCCGGAATTCCAATGGCTGTAAAATTTTCTGTTGAGAGAACAACATCCTCAAAACTTGAGGCAACTGACTTTTCTAACCTTCGATTTGGAGACACCTTCGCCGACCACATGTTTGAAAGTCGTTACCGGGACGGCGGGTGGGATGCGGGTCGCATCCTTCCATACGGTGCTATCTCATTAGATCCCTCGTTCAGTGTGCTGCATTACGGTCAGGCGGTCTTTGAGGGGATGAAAGCATTTCGGTATGCGGGAGGTAAGATTAATATTTTCAGGCTGGATGCCCACTATCAGCGTTTTATCCGGTCGTGTGACCGTATGAACATTGCTCATGTATCCCGTGAGGTCTTTGAAGAGTCGATCAAACAGCTGGTTGATATTGACCGTAACTGGGTACCTCAGGATACCTACAAGTCCTTGTACCTGCGACCATTTATTTTTGCTTCCGATGAATTTCTGGGTGTTCGCGTGGCCCGTAACTATCGGTACATGGTGATTACGAGTCCTGTTGGCAACTACTACGCCGAGGGAATCAAACCCATCCGGCTGACAACCTATCCGCAGTACGTCAGGGCCGTGAAGGGCGGAACCGGTGAGGCCAAGGTGCCCGGCAACTATGCCGCTACCATGCAGCCCAATGCCCTGGCCGCCCAGGAAGGATATGCTCAGGTGCTCTGGTTGGATGCTTTTGAGCAGAAATACGTGGAAGAAGTTGGCACCTCCAATATTTTCTTCCTGATTGACGGTACCCTGATAACGCCACCTCTTGAGGGGACGATCTTGCCGGGTATTACCCGCGATTCAACCATGTATCTGGCTGGCAGCTGGGGTATACCGGTAGAACAGCGAAAGATCAGCATCGATGAAGTTTTTGAAGCCAGGGACCGTGGCGTACTGCAGGAGATATTTGCCACGGGAACGGCTGCAGTAGTCTCCCCTGTAGGTTTCATTCATCATCAGGGCAGAAGTATTGACATGAAGCAGGAACAAATGGGTGAACTGGCACAGCGTCTGTACGATACACTCACAGGCATTCATCACGGTAGTGTGGAAGATCCGGCCGACTGGTGCACGTTAATTTAACTCTGAACCCATCCTTGTAAAACGATGAAACAGTATCACGATCTGGTAAAACGCGTTCTTGAAAACGGCGTTCACAAAACGAATCGTACAGGTACAGATACCCTATCCAGTTTTGCGGAATCCTACAAGGTAGATTTATCGGAGGGCTTTCCATTACTGACCACGAAAAAAGTGTTTTTCCGGTCCGTGATTCTGGAACTGCTCTGGTATCTGAGGGGGGAGGATCATATCCGGTGGCTGCGGGATGAAAATAACTGCCATATCTGGGATGCCTGGGCACGCGATGACGGTCACGTCGGTCCTATTTATCCGGTTATGTGGCGGCGTTTTCCGTACGCAGATACCGAGGAAGTTTCTATGGAAGGGGATGCCGGAAATATCACCAGTCAGGCTATGGTCGTACGGGAAGTGGATCAGATTCAGCAGGCAATTGATATGCTGAAAAACAATCCGGAAAGCAGGCGTATTGTTATCAGCGCCTGGCATCCGGGGCTGCTCTCGCGTATGGCGTTGCCACCGTGTCATGTGATGTTCATTTTCAATGTTGCTAACGGAAAACTAAACTGCCATCTTACCCAGCGTTCGGGCGATATTGCACTGGGAATTCCATTCAATCTGGCATGTTATTCAGCGTTGACCATGGCCATTGCCCAGGAAGTTGGCCTGCAGCCGGGCACTTTCGCCCATACCATTGTAGACGCCCACATCTATGTTAACCATGTGGATGGACTCAAAGAGCAGCTGACCCGTGAGCCCCGACCATTACCGGTTCTCAAAATAAATCCGAAGCCTGTTGATGACCTCACCCTGGATGATTTTACCCTCGAGGGGTACAATCCGCATCCACCCATTCGATTTGAGGTTGCCGTGTAATGCAGCTTATTGCCATCGTAGCACATGACGAAAATCTGCTCATAGGCCGGGATGGCGGTCTGCCCTGGCACATTCCTGAAGACCTGCGTCATTTCAAGCGGGTGACCACAGGATATCCAATTCTCATGGGACGGAAAGTTTTTGAAGAAATTGGTCGTAAACCGCTTCCCAATCGGCGAAACGTTGTCCTTACGTCAGGCCATTATCCCGGTATTGAGTGCTATGATGCCATTGACAAAGCCCTTCAGGCATTGAAGGAAGAGGATAAGGTCTTTGTAATAGGCGGAGGCGAAATTTACAGGCAATTACTGGAGAACTGCACCTATATGTACGTCACCCTGGTTGAGGGCATGCACGATGGAGATGTTTTTTTTCCGGAATATCGTCATCAACTTGGTTCAGTGTGGGTTGAGCAGGCACGGGAGATTCACGAGGGGTACACCTTTTTGGAATATAAACGCAGTTAAATTGTTGTTCAATCGGTCTGTCCGGGGGTATTAACACGAAAGATTAAGCTTTTTATAGTTAATTTGCTGTGCGCCTGATTGCTGGCAGGCACAGTAGCTTAACTCTTCTGAAATCCGAATTCGTGGCTCTGAGTAAAAATCATACACATCTTCTATCGGGCATTGTTGCACATCTGCAAGATGCGGTTCTTTTGCTGGATGATGAAAATCGTGTGTTATTTGCAAACCCTTCCTTCACCAAACTGTATGGGTATAAGCCGGATTCGGTTCTGGGTCAGCATGCCGATATACTGCTGGCACCTAAAGACCGTGGGAAATCGGGTAACTGGCAACTGACTTCCGGCACAGATGCCGAGCATATCTGCGAGGATGGATCGGGCATCTATATTTCCGAGCATATTTCTCTGATGCCAGACGCCGCTTCCGGCGGACAGGTGAAACTGGTACAACTCCGGGACATTTCCGAGCGCATCGTCATTGAGAATACCCTTGCTGCCGCAGAAGTCAGACTGGATGCGGTATTATCCAGCATTGATGATGTGGTGTATTCCATGGACTCCAGAACCCGTGATATTCTGTATGTCAACAAGGCAACGCGCCTGGTATTTGACATGAATGAGGAGGATTTCCGCAATAAAACGGTCTCCTGGAAG
The DNA here is from genome assembly GCA_001314545.1 of Bacteroidetes bacterium HLUCCA01. Taxonomy (GTDB): domain Bacteria; phylum Bacteroidota; class Rhodothermia; order Balneolales; family HLUCCA01; genus HLUCCA01. The sequence continues at coordinate 573,364 of LIHN01000001.1, read as the reverse complement.
AAAATGGTTCATGGTGGTGATTTGCATAAACTGGAGATGGCTACCCATGAGCTTCGTAAAAAGGGGTATGCTGAGGCCGAATATCGGCTCATTACCCCCAAAGGTGATATCAAATGGCTGCGCGATCGTGCCTGGGTAGTATCCGATCCACAGAATCCTCGCATAGATGGTATTATAACCGATGTTACCGAGCGTAAACTCGCCGAACAGGCCTACCGCGACTCCGAAGAACGCTATCGCACCGCCATCCAAAGTTCTGTTGAAGCCATTTACATGATGAATCCGGCTACGTATGCTATCACAGACGTAAATGAAGCGTTCTGCAGGCTGCTGGGCTACACACGCGATGAGGCACTTAATCTGAAAATGGCCGATTTTGTGGATCACTCCATGCAGGATATTACGGCCTACATCGATCGTGTCATCGAAGACGGTGAGAGTGTTCTTGACCGGCGCACCTGGAGGTGTAAAGACGGGATGCGATTAACCGTTGAAATTACAGCCAACAGAATTGTTCAGCGCGATCAGGAAATTATTTTTGTTGTTGCCAGGGATGTGACCACACAGATGGAGATCAAAAAACAGCTCGACAGTGAACGGGAGCTGCTGGGGGAAGTGGTTAACAACGCTCCGGTGCCTATGGCAATCCTTGATCACGACCTGCGATTCGTGGTTTACAGCAAAACCTGGGTGCAGTCGTACGGACCGGGCCGGATCAAACTTACCGGTAAAAAGCTCTTTGAAATCTACCAGAAGCTCCCCTCGCACTGGCAGGACTTATGCTATCGGGGCCTTCAGGGAGAGGTTCTGCATATCGCTGAGGAAGAGCTTCGTCTGGACGAACATAATGTGATCTACCTGCGTCTGGCCATTCATCCCTGGGGAAATGAAGATGGTTCCCGCAACGGTGTTATTTTGGTAGCTGAGCGAATTGATGAGCTGGTCAGTGCCCGAAAAGCGGCCGAAGACGCCAATCAGGCTAAGTCGGCTTTTCTGGCCCGGATTACCCATGAACTGCGCACGCCGCTCAATGCCATACTGGGCTATGCGCAGATTATGACCAACGACCCGACCGTCAGCGAGGTTCACCGCGGATATGTAGACAATATGTACCGAAGTGGTAACCACCTGCTCACGATGATCAACGACATTCTGGATATTTCCAAGATTGAAGCCTCCAGAATGGAACTTCAAAACGAACCGGCAGATCTCCACGAAATCATCCGGGATGTGGTGGAAATGTTTCGGCTGAAAGCAGCATCAAAAGGGGTCGACCTGCGGGTGTCCGTGGATCCTGAAATTAATCCTGCTGTACAGATCGATCAGTCCAAATTTTCACAAGTTCTTATAAACTTGATTGGTAATGCCGTGAAATTTACCGATCAGGGTCATGTCTCGGTTCGTTTTTCACTCACTGACAACACATCAACCGGTACCCGTGATCAACTTATAAGCGTGGAGGTGGAAGATACGGGAAGGGGCATACCCGAAGACGACCTCCATCTGGTATTTGAACCGTTTCAGCAGGCTAAGAACTCGGATATCAAGGGAACCGGTCTGGGGCTGGCTATAACGAAACGGATAGTTAATCTCATGGGCGGGGATGTCACCGTCCGAAGTGTACTCGGTCAGGGCGCTTTATTCGGTTTTGCGGTGCCAATGCAAATTGTAGAACATCCTACCGGTAAAAAAGCCGACAAGTTCACACGCGTAAAAACGATTGCCTCTCCCAGGCCGTTTCGTGTGCTTGTGGTTGACGATGTAGACCTGAACCGGACGGTAGTTCGTCTGCTGCTGGAGCGTGTTGGTGCCAGCATATCCGAGGCGGCTGACGGGCAGCAGGCTGTTGATTTGTTCTCCCGGCAAGAATTTGATGTTGTCATAATGGATATTATCATGCCTGTCATGGACGGTGTGAAGGCTATGTCGTTAATCCGGAAAATGCCCCGGGGCAAAACGGTAGCGGTCATTGCGCTCACCGCCAGTGGATTTGACGACAAACGTGATGCACTTATTAAAGCCGGTTTTACGGATTATATCCTGAAACCCTTCAAGGAACCCGATTTACTCCGGTCACTTCATGTAAATGCCGGTGTAACTTTTGAATATAAAGAGGTACTTTCTGATGGTGGCGATATCAGCGTGCCGGAAGATGATACCACTGCGCTGGTGCGTCATGTAGAGGCTCTGCCTGAAGAACTCCGTCAGATAATCACCGACCTACTGGTAATACAGGATGTTGATGGTTTGAGCGATTTTGCCGATAATCACCTTGGGGAAGGTCAGTACGAGGCGCTTAAAGTACTCATCGACAAAGTAGTTCGTGATTTCGATTTGTTTTTAATGTCCAATGTAGCAAAGCGGCTATTGAACGCATGACAGGTTATCAATTTTAACTATATGATGGATGGGAAGTTCCGAAAAGAAGTCTATTCTTGTGGTCGATGATACGCAGCAGAATGTGCAGGTTTTGTCGCAGATGCTGCGGGATGCAGGGTACTCGGTTATGGCCGCATTTAATGGTAAAGATGCCTTAAAAATGCTGGAGCGCCGTGAACCCGACCTGATTCTCATGGATGTCATGATGCCCGAAATGGATGGTTTCGAGACCACACGGCAGCTTAAGTCGGTACCACGATGGAATGAAATCCCGGTCATTTTTCTGTCGGCTCTGAGTGATACTGAATCTAAGTTAAGGGCGTTTGAGTCTGGCGGGGTAGACTACATAACCAAACCGTTTCAGCAGCAGGAGGTATTGGCCCGCATGGAGCTGCATCTGTCGCTGCGTGAGCTTCAGCATGAGAAAGAAGCCTACATTCACCAGCTTCAGGAAAAGCAGGAACATCTGCAAAAACTGAATAACGAAAAGGATGAAGTGCTCAGTGTGTTAAGCCATGACATGCGCAATCCTCTCGGTGGAATCATTGGGATTGTAGACCTGCTTCGCAGTGAGCCGGTTGATTCTCCCGAAGAGCTGGAAACCATGCTGGAACTTGTTGATGTTTCTGCAAAACGGCTGCTCCACATGGTCAATGATATGCTGGATATTGCCATCATCGAGTCTAACTCAATCAAACTAAACCGGGTTCACACAGATCTGGGAGCGTTGATTAACGAGGTTATGACCATTCATGCGCCGGCAGCCAAGAATAAAAATGTGACTTTTGAACTGCATCACAGTCCGGATGTACCCCCGCTCATGCTGGATAAATCCAAGATTTCGCAGGTATTTGGCAATTTGATTTCGAATGCTATAAAATTCACTCCCTCACAGGGAGCCATTACAATTTCAACGGAGCTCAATGACGACTTCCCGGGTTTTGCATTCATTCAGGTCCAGGATACCGGAATTGGTATTCCTGAAACCATGCTGCCTCGGCTCTTTGACAAAATGGGAGACCATCAGCGACCCGGAACGGACGGGGAGGTGGGTACCGGACTGGGTATGCCTATAGTCAAACGTTATGTTGAAGTTCACAGCGGCGTTATTGATGTTAATTCCCGTGAAGGGGAAGGCAGTACGTTCATGATCTTGCTGCCGTTAGACACGTAAGTCGCTAATTTTTTGTATTATTGCCTGCGCGTGTATTTTTTGTAAAATAAGGTTCTATCAAATTGGAAAAACAGAAGATTTTACTGGTAGAGGACAATCCAAGTATATCAAAGCTGGTTGAGTATAAGCTCATCAAGGAGGGATATGATGTTACTACCAGGAATAACGGCATTGACGGGTTTGAGGCGGCATGTTCTCTGCATCCGGATATGATGATTCTGGACGTAATGATGCCGGGGATGAACGGGTTTGAATTGCTGAAGACCCGTATCCAGGGTAAGCTCACCGAAAAAGGGTGCATTTTCATCGTAGCGAACCTGCTGCCGGACAGACGTCCAGTACTGCCATTCCGGTGCAAAGTAGCCGGCTCCCGCTGCGCTGAACGAACGGTACTCACCCACAAATCCCGGCGTGTAGGTCATATTGCCCAATCTGGTTTGCCAGGCATAGGATCCGGAAAGCAGGAATCGGCGATTTGAATCAGAAAGCCATCCTGTGATAATCCGTCCGTTTATTTCATGAGGACCCGTTGCATAGTTCCCGACCAATGTGGATTCGGTCAGATACAGGGCCTGGCTGATCAGCAGGGGGGTGTCGGTAATCGGGTAGCGTGCCAGCGCCAGGGTTGCGGCCACCTCACCCCGTATGAACTGTACGGAGGTTGCAGGTGCGAAACCAAGCGTTTGTTCATCGTTGCCGGATACGCCCAGCTCTGCGCGCAGCCACCAGTGGGCCTGCAGCTGTTGTCGTACACCCAGACTGGTTTGCCAAACCCGCGCATCCTGTGTAGTAAAGGTGTTTTCAGCCAGTGAATACGCGGCACGAACGTGCAAAAAGGTCCCGGGCCTAATGCCGGACTGTACAAACTGCGTAAGGCTGTGAATCCGGGTATTGTCAACATCCCAGGGTCGGGCGTACGAAGTTATGGAAAGCGGCTGCATCGACTGTCGAATGGATGCTTTGACCTGTGTGGCGGTGGTGTTGTTTGGGAAATCCTGAAGCAGGGCATCGGCCATGCGGTTTGCTTTGCCGGGCTGCCCGTTCCAGAAGGTAAGCTGTACCTGAAGAGCCCGGAGATTTTCATTAAAGGGCGACTGTGACAGGAGGGTTTCCGTCATGTTGAGGGCCTCTTCAAACCGGTTTTGCCAACTGATAACCCGAATCAGTGTTGTTCCGACATCCAGGTCCGCGGGGTTTTGAGCGAAGAGTTCGCTCAGGAGTTCCTCTGCGCGGACGTACCTGCCGGTCCATGCATGGAGCAGTCCGGCACGGAATAGATAAAGGTAGTTATCCGATTCAATTTCAAGCAGACGATTATAGGCGATGAGGGCCTGATCGTGCTGGCCGGCTTCGAACAGGGAGTCTGCGTATTCAGGTGAAGGGATGCCGGTATGTTGTGATTGCAACATCGCCGGAGCTGAAAACAGGATAAGTACGCACAGGCACACAGCAATTCTCATGGCGTTGGGTTGCTTTGGGTTACAGGGGTATGATAAACTGCCCCGGTGGTTTGAAGTTCCCGGATAACCGGCTCAAAGAGCAAGGTGTCTGGCATCACGATAACATAGTATTCTGAGGCTTCACTCACCACTACCTCCCAGTAACCGTCCTGTTCGGGAACAGCGCCTATTCCGCTCGGCGCAGACTGGAGGTACCAGACATCGGCTTTGGCATAGACGCCAGCATGGACGGCATCACCCGGGGGAATACAACCCCGCATAAAGCGGTGACTTCCTGAGGTAACCAATCCGGCCTGAAAAGCAGCGTCGGTACAGCGGATATCCTCATCGCTTCGGCCGCTGACGGTGAAAGGCAGGGCGTCTGACCAGCGGCTTACGCCGAAATTTTGTGTAACGCTGCCAACGCGCAGCATGAATTCACCCTCGCCCAGACCGCTTACACTGAATGCGGTATTCTCCACGCTCTGTTGCAGCACGGGTATGGCTGTTGATTGTTCCTCAATGCGAACCAGGTAGCTCTGTGTGAGGGAGTCGGCACGCCAGGTCATGGTAAAACCACGGACCAGCTCGCCGGGTAAAAAATTAAAATCTTCAACTTCCGGACTTCCAATGGCCGGGGCAGGTGGGGTGTCCAGCAGTTGCACTGTGCTTCGTGCGTGGTCTTTGCGGAAGACCTGTCCGGACAGGATTTGGATAGCCCCTGCTTCTTCTTCCCAGGTAACGGGACCGTTGGGAACGGCCATTGAAACGGATTCACGCGTTACCAGCCCGAAGAGTTCAATGTAGGGGTGTCTGAATCGGGCTGACTGGTTTGACGTGAGGTCTGCGGTACCCTGTGGCGTTTGCAGAACGGCAGCAACGCGCAAATCGTTGAGATGGCGTTTCACATTGATCCATCCATAACTCAGACTGAATACGGGAAGACGATATCCCTCCAACCGGGTATACCCCAGCTGAAATTCGCCGTACAGGTGCATGAAGGAGCGCTCTGACAGCTGTAGTATAAGTTCGTGACTACTTCCCGTGGAGGTAAGTACCTGACCGATTTCAACGGGTTGACCCGGCAGCACGGGCTGACCGTTTTCACGGACAATTTCGCCGGTAACTGCGTGCACGGTAACGGTATCGGCCTGTAGTTCGGTAAAGAAACGATTGGGGGAGTAGATGATCCACCCAATCAGCACCACAGAGAGGACTGTGAGGATCTGAACTATGGGGTATTCAACCTGTTTCATCCCATGTCCAGCTCTTTCAGATGAACGCTGTAGGGTTTGACAACGGCTTTTGTGAGTGCACTGATATTGCCGGTCTCGCTGGCGCGGGAAAACTCAACAGCGGTGGATGGGTCTTGCAGGATCCATATTCCCTCGCTTTTATAGCGGTAGGCCTCGTTGATGAGTTCGTCGAAGAACAGATAGTAGCCTGCATCGCGTTCGCTATGCGGTAACCCGTTTTTTTTCAGGACTTCCCGGGTTTTTTCCGTGAGTTCATCGCGGGCAGCCGGTGTTGCTGGTTTTTTGGAGAAGGTAGTGCGGAAAAAACGGCGGTTAAGAAACCTGTGACACAGATCAGCCAGAATTTTGTCGCGGGATTTCTGCCAGTATTTAATGGAAAGCAGTACGTCGTTATCATCAATTTCCAGGTAGGAAGCGATGACACTTGCGGTAAGTCCTTTTTTTGCGGTAGGTTGTTTTTTCAGGAAAAATTCCAGCGCGGGTGATGCTGTAAAGAGGTTCATACCCTCGCCCAGCAGGTCCCTGACCCTTTTGAAAATGGCTTCCAGCAGTTTGTCGGCGCTCAGAACAGTTTTATGCTGATACACCTGCATGTACATGAGTCGTCGGGCGGTTATGTAATTTTCAACTGCGTAGATACCTTTGCTTTCAATAACCACATTCCCCTGAAAAACACGCATGGTTTTAATGATTCGGTCGGTGCCGACGGTGCCCTCATTTACCCCGGTGTAGATGCTGTCTCGTTTGAGGTAGTCCAGCCGGTCCATGTCCAGCTGAGAGGAGATGAGCTGATGCAGAAAGGATTTGGGGTACTGGCCCGTAAAAATATCAATCGCCATGCTCAGGGCGCCGTCAAACTCCTCATTAAGCCTGCGCATCAGTGCCAGGGTCATCATTTCATGGTGGAAATCACGGATAATGGTCCGTTCAAGGGTGTGTGAGAACGGGCCGTGTCCAATATCGTGCAGCAGTATGCCAATCAGTACGGCTTCGTGCTCAGCGCGGGTGATGGTAGTGTCTTTCTCGCGAAGGCTGTTGACGGCCCGTTGCATAAGGCCCAGCGCCCCGATAGCATGGGAAAAGCGGGAATGCTCGGACCCGGGGAAAACCAGATAGCCCAGACCGAGCTGCCGGATCCGGCGAAGTCTTTGTACATAGGCGTGGTCCACCAGCTTGAGAACCAGGCCCTTGGGTACGGTGATAAAACCGTGTATGGGATCCGTAAATATTTTATAGTGGGTGCGTTTATCCATGTTTTCCTCGCTGAACAGCCAATATACAGTTTTCTTTGGCTATTATGAGGTAAGCTTAGTACTATTTAACCTGCAAACAACCCCGCATTTAATACCCGCGATTCATGGATAAACTTACCCCTGACGAGCATCAATTTCTGGAAAAATTACTCATCACACCCAGTCCTACAGGATATGAGCAGGCAGGACAGCACGTCTGGCTTCAATACATGAAGGAACTGGCCGATCACACCGTGACCGATGCCTATGGGTCTGCCGCCGCGGGACTGCAGGTCAGCGAGGAGGCCATTACCGTGATGCTGGAGGCGCATTGTGACGAAATCGGTATGGTGGTACAGCATATTGATGAGCAGGGGTTCCTGTGGATCCAACGTATCGGCGGCAGTGATCCCACCATAGCCCGTGCCCGTAAAGTGTTCATCCATACCGCAAACGGTCTGGTTACCGGAATCATCGGACATACTGCCATCCACCTGCAGGATCGGGAAAATACGAAAGCGGCCGGCTGGAAGGACTTATTTGTAGATATCGGTGCATCCGACCGGGAAGAGGCCGGGGCGATGGTGACCGTGGGGGATCCCATTACCTACTGTGATGATTTTGAGTACCTGTCAGACGATCTGATTGCCGGCAGGGCGCTGGACAACCGTATCGGTGGATTTATCATTGCCCGGGCGTTTGCGCAGCTTGCAGCCCGCAGGCAGGAACTGAAGGTGAATGTTCTGGCATTGAATGCGGTCCAGGAGGAAATCGGAGGGTTTGGAGCACGCATGATGAGCTACAGGCTTATGCCGGATGTGGCGCTGGTGACCGATGTAACCCATGCCACAGATACCCCGGGAATAAATCAAAAGGAACATGGCCGGGTTCTGCTGGGAGGTGGACCGGCGGTAACACACGGCTCGTCTTCTCATCCGCTGGTGGTACGACAGCTGGTGGATGTGGCCCATAAAAACGACATTACGATCCAGCATGAGGCCAGCAGTGTACGCACCGGTACCGACACAGACAGTATCTTTTTTACCCGTCAGGGGATACCCAGTGCACTGACCAGCCTGCCCTTGCGATATATGCATTCTCCGGTAGAAACCGCCTCACTGAGTGACATATTCAGACTTTCTCACCTGATGGTGGCCTTCGTGCTGTCACTCAACTCCGACCAGCGGTTTAATTTGCTGAACTGACCGGCATAAAAAAAAAAAAGCCACTTCATGGTAGCCTTCGTGCTGTCACTCAACTCCGACCAGCAGTTTAATTTGCTGAACTGACCGGCATAAAAAAAGCCACTTCATGGTGGCTTTTTTTATAGTTGCTACGACAAGACGAAAGGCGTATCAGTCGTTTTTCTTTTCCTGAATTTCAACGCGGATTTCTTGTGCAATTTTTTTCAGATCCTGCAGGGTCTTGCGGGCGCGGGTACCAGCAGTTTTGTTGCCTTTGTTGTAGAATTTGTCCATATCACCTTCCAGTGAATCAACAAGACTTTTAACTTCTGCAAATCGACTCATATTAAACTCCGTTATTTGATTGTTAAGGTACAAGAGAGAACGCAATAGGTTGCGCACCAGCAAGAAACTACCTAAAGAGTTCGCCTCAGTCAAGCGTCTGAGTCAAAATTTAATGAAAAAAACCGATTTTTTTGGGTTTTAACGCCGGTTTTACCTCTCAGATACCCCTGATGTCAAGCATTGTTTATGATTTTGGCGAGGCTGGAGAATTTATTTAAGCTGTTGTTAATTAATGGTTTGCACAGAGTTGATTCCACTGGATGATCAATGAATTCGGAGGGAATCTTATCTGACAAAGAAGAACCCATTATTTGTGAGAATGTGAGCTCAATTTCGGGGTTATTGTGGCTTTTTGTGATGATTTGGTCAGCGGCATCCAGGGTAAATATGCAGGTTTGCTCCGCATTCAACTGCTGGCGGACGGCGTGGAGCAGCTCACTGAGTCTGACGGCAACAGGTTCTCCGTCTGGCCCCTTTACCAGGGCAGAAAGCACGGTAACCGTACCCTCGGGCAGTCGCTGCATGAACGCCTTGTCAACGGCAAGTTCGCCCTCAGACGACAGACGCACTGTGCCCCGCTGAAATCCGTTAATACCGATACAGGCCAGTCCGAAGTCGGCGAAAAAACTCACCAAACGGTGATTTAAATCCTGCATACTGCGCTTAACGGCATCCTCGCGCATCATTCCGGTTTGAATGAGTCGCTCGGTGTAATCGCTGTCTGCATGCACGATGACCGCCCTTTTAATTTTCACTTGTTTGGCTGCTTCGGCAAAAGACTTGAGAAACAGTGGATTATCAAGGTTCTGATAATCGATAGCCGCCAGATAGGTAAGCATGGAAGAATTAACTTATGATGGATTTTCCATTGAAGAAATTAGGCAACAAGCCGGCTGGCGTGTGCTCCGACATCGTTCCGTCGGGGTGGTAGAGTACTACCTTTTGATAGGGCATATGCTCAACGAGTACCTGCCGACATGCCCCGCAGGGACTTATGAAATCGCCTTTGGCTGCCGTAATATGGATTTCGTGAAACGTACTCACTCCTGAAGCCAGAGCCTTCGCCAGGGCAATACGTTCCGCACACAGGCCAGCCTGCCAATCATTGAGTTCAACGTTCACCCCGGAAATAAATCGGCCCTGCCCGGTTTTGATTACGCAGGCAACCGGGAATTTACTTTCACCCACAACGCAGTATTCCTGCAAGGATTTCAGCTTTGACGCGATATCCAATTCTCCCTCAAGCTGGACAACACCTGCGGGCAGGTCGGGCAGTTCCCCGGCAAACCGGACATCCAGCTTGTAGGTATCGGTCCACAAGGCAGGCACCGCTGGCGAATCTGCCGGAAGCAGCAGGCGCACCGGTTTGTCTCCGGTCGACAAGCACGAAAAAATACTACACTGATACTCGGTAATGGTCAGCGGGAAGGAGGCGCTTTCGATGCGGACTCCGTAATAGATGCTGCCGGATTGTCCTACGACGGCGCAGGCCCGTGGCGACCTGCTGTAGGGTACATAGGATCGGTTCAGTAAGGTTTTCCAGCTTGTCATTGTATATAACTTCCAAATACTGCATCCGCAACGGCTGCCCTGACGCGGGCAATTCCCGAGGTTTCACCCCGGTAAGGATAGGTTCTGTTGGTAAGCAAAATTACACCGGTTTTCGTTTCCGGATCAATCCAGAAACTGGTTCCGGTAAAACCGAGATGCCCGTATGTCTGTGAACCGGAGCGTTGGCCGGCGCTTGTAAACCCGGTCAGTGATTTAGCGTCAAACCCGAGTCCCCGGCGGTCCAGTGGTGGTTGGCGTGCGGTGAAGGTGTCTGCAACGGCCTCACTGAACATCCGAACGCCGCCGTATGTGCCTTTATCGATGAGCAGCTGAACCAGTACAGCGAGCTCCTCAGACGTTGAAAACAAGCCGGCGTGGCCTGCAACACCGTCCAGGTAGTAAGCCCGTTCATCATGTACATAGCCGCGGATTTCAGCATTACGGAAAACGGTATCGATTTCCGTAGGGAGGACCTCCTGCAATACCTGTTCTCCGAGCTGGTGTGCATTGAAGGTAGTTCGCGACAGCCCGAGGGGGCCATATATTGTTTCCTGCAGATAGGAGTTCAGGTCGGTGCCGGTTATCTGCTCGATAATCAGGGCCAGCGTAATCATGCCGAGATCGCTGTACACATAGACCTCCCCGGGGGTGTTAATCAGCGGTTCGTTGAGTATGGCCTGTATGAGTGGTTCACGCGATTGTATGGAATCAACATAAACCCGGAAGGCGGGCAGCCCGGAGGTATGCAGCAACAGATGTCGGATTGTAATTCCGGCTTTGTCGTCAACGGCGAATTCCGGAAAAAAATTGGCGACCGGCTGATCCAGTTGCAGTCGTCCTTCATCTACAAGTTTCATGGAAGCCAGCGTTGTGGCCATAACCTTGGTGATGGAAGCAAGGTCGAACACATGATCATTTTCAACAGGTACTAATTTGTCATAGGTATGGTAACCGTAACTTTTGTTGTAAACCAGCACGCCATCGCTGACAACGGCAACGCTGGCCCCCGGGAATACCTCACGTTCAATGGCCTGACGGACAATCTGGTCGATCTGACGTAAACTATCGCTGTGTAATCCGGCACTTTCAGGCAGGTCAGCCCGGAGTTTGATTTTCGGCAGATAGTACCCTCTGCCGCGCTCGTACATAGAACCAATGGATACCGGCAGCGTGCCGGTAAAAGCCGACGCACCAAAAGCGGCATGTGCAAAAGCTTCATACTGGCCCTCCGTGGCGGCCCAGCCCAGCACGTGGGCACGTGCGAAAGCCACTTCTTCCAGGATATACGGGTTTCCGAAAACAGCGGCTACGACCGGCCGTGGGAGCTGCTGAAGCTGGCGGAAAAGACCGTTTTCAAGGGCTGGATGGTTACTGCGCAGGTGTCCTCCAACCGAAGTAGGAAGGGCCAGGATAACCACATCAGCCCGTCGGGCGTTGCGCACTGCCCGTACAACATCCTCACGGGTACTTCGCATATCCAGCCCGTCACTGCCGACCTGCCTGGAGTATCTGCGCATAAACCGTTCCAGCTCACCTCCGGCCCGGTCCTGCGTGGCATTGGTTACACTGATGATATGGATGCGCTGAGCGTCGGATTGCAGAGGCAGGACCGAACGCTCATTCTTAAGCAAGGTCAGCGATTCACGGGCGATGGCTGCGGCTGCAGCCAGATTCGGTCGTGTCGCGATGTGGGCGTCAATAGCGTTGAGATCCACAGGAGCTGCTTCAAACAGACCATACTGGCGCTTGACCGACAGAAACCGGTTCAGGGCACGGTCGACCTGCTCCATAGACAAATCGCCGTTTCGCAGGGCTTTTTCGGCCTCATCCAGTGCGTGCAGTACATTGCGCGGCGCCAGTAAGATGTCAGCACCGGCCTGTATTGCCATAATCAGCGCTTCACCGGGACGATAATTGGCCGATATACCCCGCATTTCCAGGGCATCTGTGACGATGAGGCCCTCAAACCCAAGGGAGTCCCGCAGTACACCGTTCAGCATAGCCGGGCTGAGTGTGCCGGGCCTTCGCGGCTCTTCGGCAAGCTCCGGGAAAGCAATATGTGCGCTCATTACGCTCCCTACACCGGCCTGTATGGCTGCTCTGAACGGGCTGAGCTCAAACTCATTCAGGCGTTCCCAGCTGAGCGAAAGGACGGGGAGTGCGTAGTGTGAGTCGACGTTGGTATCGCCATGACCCGGAAAATGCTTGACCGTGGCCATGAGACCGGTTGACTGTACCCCATGGATAAACGCAGTTGCGTATTGCGCAACCTTATGGGGATCTTCGGAAAAGGAACGGGTATTAATTACCGGGTTATCCGGATTGTTATTGATATCGGCTACAGGAGCAAAAATCTGATGCACACCAAGCGCTTTGGCCTCCAGGGCGGTAATGCGACCTTTCTGCCATGCGTGCATTTCATTTCCCGTGGCGGCTACGCCCATAGCCGGGGTGATACGGGTAGCTGCATTAACACGCATTGCCGCTCCGAACTCCATGTCTTGTGTGATCCACAGGGGAATTGGTGCAACGGACTGCAGTTTATTGGTCAGCAGAGCCTGATCATAGATATTACCACGGGAAAACATAAGTCCGCCTATACCTTCAACGGCTACCAGATGGTTTAATTCATCCAGATACCCGGAGTCATTGCTGTGGTACCGCCCATGGGCCCAGACTACTACCAGCTGTGCCAGTTTCTCACGGGGGGACAGGCCGGCTATCAACGAATCGAGATCCACAGCGGAGACCACACGCTCCGCCGGCACCTGTTCGTTTACATAGGTTCGCTCACTGGTTTCCGGCACAACCTGCATCGTATTTGCCGATCTCAGCGGCAAAGGTGTTTCATACTGAAAGCGTGCAATGGCAGCGATGGTTACACTGGCCAGAACCAGTAAGATAGCAGACAGCAATACCTTTCTCCGGAAAGGTCTGTGTGGATGTTGCATATAAAGGATAAGTTCAGAAGTGTAGTTTCATCGTTCAGACACACATGAACGCAGAAAAAAGCGTATCGTCAGGGATCACGCCTCCCGCAAACCAATTATTGTACCGCTACGGATTTCGCGTTGCTGATAATCAGCCGGCAGGCCCCCATCGCCGGTTCGTTGATATTGTGAATCCATTTAATATCGCCCAGAGCGTCAACCAGGCAGGATGTGAGTATATCACGGAAGTAGGTATTTTCAAATAAGGAACCGATTACACACACGGGCGTGACGGTGTATTGCAGTGTTTCCGAGGCGAGTGCTACCTGCGAGGCGAGCTTGGTACAATTATCGGTAATGATATGGCGGGCAATGTCGTCACCCTGTTCAGCCGCTTCCAGCAGGAGCGGAGCTACCTCCGCCGGGGCAATGGTATTGTCATAGATTTTCAGGATGAGGTCTTCGCGCGACCCGATGGAGAAGCGCTCACGGATGATATCCTCCATGGCCGTTGACCGTCCCCCGTCCATGGCAGTACAAATAGCATACAAAGATTCCTGGCCCATGCGGTATCCCCCGGCCGGATCGCCAATCAGAAAACCGTATCCCCCGGCCCGGTCCCATCGTTTGTTTTTGCGACCGAGCACAATACTGCCCGTACCGGTGATAATCAGGATTCCATCGCCGTTTTTGAACGCTTCTGCGTGGGCAACATGGGCATCCGAGGTGACTAAAATGGGGAAATCGGGATAGAATTTTTCCAGCTCAGTGCGAAGCAGATTCTGCTCCACTTCCCGGCCACCACCGGCAATCCCGATACACAGACCTTTAATTTCAGCGTTTTTGTGCCGGCTGGCAAAGTTTTCAATCAGCAACAGCGTTCCCGAAACCTGGTCGTCCAGTTTCATCATGCGTGCGTGGAGTGCGCCGCCCTGCTCTTTGTGAATGATATTCATTGCGCTGTCTACAGCGAGTAAAACCGAACGGGATCCACTCGCGTCAATGCCGAGCCAAACTTCCATTAGTGTTATGGTTTGAGTATTGTCGTTCTTCGCTGAACGGCGTCTGTAGTGAAATCGTAATGTTGTAAGATGCGGTATTTGCCGGATATCCACAAATCTGTTTGGTCGCCGAAGTGCGGTGAAAGTGCGTGCCCCGACTGACCGGTAGGCAGTACCGACAGCGACCGTCCGGGTTCACCCAGGTCCACAATCCGGCGTATGGAGGCGCCCAGTATTTGAGCAAAAGGTTGTTCCCAGCTGTATTGCGTATTATTTACGCTCATCGCATGACCGCCAACCGGGTAGGGACCTTTACTCAGAAGGGTCTGGACGATGGATTTCAGCACAAGGGGTGCTGTTGAATCAGCCGCTGCCTCGCGGAAAATGATGGGAGAGAAGGTAACGGTGTGCAGGTTGCCCCATTGCCAGCCGGCCGGATCAGCTCCGAACTCTCTTGTCAGTCGCTGACGGGTTATGTCCATGGCCTGAACTATCAGGGAGTCCCGGTAGGCGGTATCGCCGTTCTGATCGCGCAGCCAAACCGAACCATTGCGCAGCATGCGCGTGGTAACCCGTACGGGAAAGTTTTCAAGGCGTATGAAATTTTGGTAAGCGGCTTCACCCAGGTAGGGTTTGAAGGCCAGTTCCACAAAATTCAGGAAAAAGAGTTCGTACAGGGAGGCGGCTGTTGCGGTGGTAGTGTACCGGTAGTCCCAGTTTTTCAGGTAGGGCAGAATGGTGTCAAACCGTCCGTCATTACCAGTCTCCAGTACCGGCAGTATAACGGGCAGCAGGTCGGCAGCCTGGTTCGAATAGACATCGTTCTGCAGCTCCATAAATAGATCCGGGGTATGCAGCTCGCTGCTGCTAAGGACATCGGTGATGCGGCGTATCCGCGAATCCGGCTCCCAGAAAGCGGTTAGGTAGTAGGGGTAGTTGTCGCTGACGACCGGATTGTTGGCATTGGCGATGAACCCGGACGGGGGATTGATTACCCGGGGCAGATGTGAACGGGGAATGAAGGATGTCCACCGGTGTGCGGGATTCCAGCCTTCGCGAAGCAGCAGGGTTGGTTGACGGCGAACGGGCAGGTGGGCTGCCGTGAACATCGCGATATTCCCGGTGCGGTCGGCATACATGATGTTGAGTGCCGGAACCCCGAAGTCTTCAAGTGTCTGCTGAAAACCGGCCATGTCGGTCGACCAGCCCAGACGCATGAGGGCTTCCAGTTCACCGGTGGCCTCAAAGCCTGCCCAGCGCATGCTGATCAGCTCACCGGATACCAGTTCCTGATTGGGGTAGATATCATTGATAACCGGACCGTTTTGGGTTTGTCGCACAGTGTGCAGTACTTCCGGGCCGTCTTGAAGGCTAATGACCTCACGAATGGTTTGAAACCGGGCCCAGGTTGTGTCGGATTGGTTGATTTCAAGGGCGTAGCGCGAAGAATCCCCGGGATGTACCAGCTCGCGGTAGAAGTCGGTATCATCGCCCATCAGCGCGGTGAACGTCCAGGCCAGCTCTTCGTTCTGTCCCATAATTACAGCGGGAATTCCGGCGATGGTGGCTCCCGAGAGGTGTTTTCCGTTGACATGCAGATGGACCTCGTACCATTTTCCGGGCATATCCAGTCCCAGGTGCGGATCGCCGGCGAGCAGGGGGTATCCGGTTGAGGTTTTGCTGCCGGCAGATACCCAGGCGTTCGAGCCGATGTGGCTTCCCTGGTTGCCGATCCGTGACCGAGCGTCCATGTCGGTTTGCAGCAGTGGTACCATCGCAGATGTCAGCAGCTGCCGGGTTGCTGCCGGATCCAGATTTCGGGGAGCTCCGGGCTCCCAGGTGGGGAAGAGCTCGCGAAGGGTGGCTTCATCGATGTAGTTCTGCAGGTAACCCAGCATGACCTTGGTCCACCAGGAGACATTCAGTTCCCATCCCAATAAACGGGAGAGGGCCAGGCTGTGACGCGGTGTCCACTCGGGCGGATGAATACCCACAAGGCTGAATTCTACGGGCAGCGATTTTTCATGGTCGCGGACAAACTGGTTGACACCGTCACTATAGGCCTGCAGGTAGGCCATGGTTTGCGGACTCTGCCGGGCTTCCAGCTCACCGGCTATGCGCCAGAATCCGACGGTTCGGCTGAATCGATCCAGTTCGAGGGCATCCTCGCCCAGAAATTCGGCAAAGCGACCTTCGGTAAAAAGCTGAGCTACGGTCATTTGCCACAGGCGGTCGCGGGCATGCAGCCATCCCAGAGCCCGGTACATATCGCTCATGGAGTCGGTATGCAGGGAGGGAACACCATACTCATCCCAGTAGATGGCAACCTCGCTTTCCAGACCCTGCAGGTTCACCGTGGTATCATAAGGAAGTACGGGCCGGTACAGGGTCCAGTAAACGGCCACAGACACTATTCCGATGACTACCAGTACCAGTAACAGCGCTCCTCTGAGCAAGGACTTGATCATTGCGAAATGCCCCTTCGTTTTAGGTTCTATTTTGGTATTTTCTCAGACAAATTCCACGTTTGAAAACCTGCCGTATCGAATCTGGCTTCCGGGTGCTGCAAACGCCGGGTTTGTCCGGTAAGCCAAACGGTAAAGGTAATGACAATCTGACCAACGAACCATCTCTAACACACATCATTCCCTTGATTTCTCCCAAACTTATTGCCCCTGCTGAAAAGCTTGAAGCGCTGGCCGAAACCTACGGTACGCCCTTGTATGTCTACAGCAGTTCCATCATCCGCCAGCGGTGCCAGACCCTTGCTGCGGCCTTCCCGGACCTGCCGGTCTCGTGGCTGTATGCCATCAAAGCCAACGATAATCCGCATATTCTCAACCTGATCCGGGAAGAGGGATTCGGCTTCGACACGGTAAGCTATGAGGAGGTGCTGCTGTCCGTAAAAACAGGCCAGCGGCCCGACCGCATATTCTATACTGAAAATAACATGACCGACCAGGAGATGCTGGCCGCCGTTGATGCCGGTGTGATTCTGAATATCGGCTCGTTTTCCAGGCTTGAACAGTTCGCCCGCTTACCACATACTTCGGAGTGCTCCATCCGGGTTAATCCGCAAATTGGTGATGGACATCATGCCAAGGTGGATACCGGAAACCGCGACAGCAAATTCGGAATTCGTCTGGACCTGATTCCCGAGGCCGTGGCCATGGCCGCCTCGCATGGGGTAAAAATTACCGGTCTTCATATTCACATCGGCAGCGGTATACAAAGACCGCAGAATCTGACCCAGGCCATGAAAGTACTGCTGGATATTGGCCGGGCCCTGCCCGATCTGCAGCGGATTAACTTTGGCGGAGGCTTCCCTATCCCATATCGTGAAAATGAGCATCCCTTTTCCATACAGGAATTTGCACAGGCAGCCCATCCGCTGTTGGCTGAGGAGCTGGACCGGCGGAATGGAGCGTTGGTTTTTCATTTTGAACCGGGTCGATGGGTTGTAGCTCCGGCCGGATTGCTGCTAACGCGTGTAAATACGGTGAAGGATCAGGGCCGGATCACCTTTCTGGGAACCGATACCGGGTTCAACCACCTGCTTCGGCCCGCGATGTATGAGTCGTACCATGCCGTGGTAAACGTAACCCGTGCCGCAGAACCGTCAGCCGAAGAGTATACCATCGCCGGTAACATCTGTGAAACCGGTGACATTCTGGCCGAAGACCGGATGCTGCCGCAGACCCACTCCGGCGACCTGCTCGCTCTCTGTGATGCCGGAGCCTATGGAATGACCATGGCCTCCAACTACAACCGCCGTTCACTTCCCACAGAAATACTGATCGATGATCAGGGCAATGACCGGTTGATCCGCAAACGTGAGCAGGCCGATGAAATCGTAGACCGGTTCCTGCGCGAATCGTTTTTTACTCCCTGACCTGGAACGCGTCCGGCAACCGGGCAAGAGCAATCTTAAATTTTAAACGCTGAGTTGATTATGCACATACAAACCATTACCGTCGTTGGGGGCGGAACTATGGGTAACGGAATTGCCCATGTAGCCGCGATGAGCGGATTTACCGTGAACCTGGTCGACATCCAGCAATCGTACCTGGACCGGGCGAGGGCAACCATCGAAAAAAACCTGACCCGGATGGTGGCTAAGCAGAAAATTACGGTCGATGATCAGGCAAAGACCCTTGAACGCATCAATCTGACCACCGACTTGCCTGCCGCCGCCGCCGCTTCCGATCTGATTATAGAAGCCATTACCGAGAATTTCGAGCTGAAACAGTCCATTTTCACCCGGGCCGACCAGCACGCTCCGGATCACGCCATTCTGGCTTCCAATACCTCCTCCATATCCATCACCAGGCTGGCTGCGGTGACCAGCCGTCCCCGGCAGGTAATCGGTATGCATTTTTTCAATCCCGTACCTGTCATGAAACTCGTTGAGATTGTCCGCGGGTACGAAACTGACCAGCAGGTTTACCAGGCTGTCCGCAATCTTGCCGAACAGATGGGTAAAACACCGGTTGAAGTTCAGGATTATCCCGGATTTGTGTCAAACCGTGTGCTCATGCCCATGATCAATGAGGCGATTTACTGCGTCTACGAAGGTGTAGCAACTCCCCAGGCCGTGGATGAGGTTATGAAGCTGGGTATGGCGCACCCGATGGGACCGCTCCGACTGGCCGACTTTATCGGTCTGGATGTGTGCCTTGCCATCATGAATGTACTGTATGACGGTTTTAAAGACCCGAAATATCGTCCTTGTCCGTTGCTGGTCAAAATGGTTGACGCCGGCAAGCTGGGCGATAAAACCGGTCAGGGCTTCTACACCTATTCCAAATGAAAAACTTTATCGATTTACGCAGCGATACCGTTACCCGTCCAACCGAGGGGATGCGCAAGGCCATGTATGAGGCCGAAGTGGGTGACGATGTCTTCCGGGAGGATCCCACCGTCAATGCGTTTCAGGAAGAAGTTGCCGCCATGTTCGGCATGGAGTCGGGTGTATTTGTTCCAAGCGGTACTATGGGCAACCAGCTGGCCCTGAATGTGCAGTCCAGACCCGGCGATGAAGTCATCTGCGACCGCACCGCGCACATCTACAACTATGAATCGGCTGCCGGACCCTTCCTTTCGGGGATACAATTTGCCCTGTTGCAGGGCGAGCAGGGTATCCTGCGTGCCGATCAGATTGAAACCGGGTTCCGGGGCCATAACGACTGGGACCCCCGCACCAGCATTGTCGCTCTGGAGAACACCACCAACAAGGGCGGAGGGGCGTTTTACAGCGAGCCGGCCCTGCGCAGTATCGCGGCCCTCGCCCGACAAAAGGGTGTAGCGCTGCATATTGATGGTGCCCGGATCTGGAATGCATCCACCGCCTCAGGCATTGATTACAAGGTATTTGGCGAGGTTGCCGATACCATATCGGTTTGTTTCAGCAAGGCGCTGGGCGCCCCGGTTGGATCCATGGTGCTGAGCAGCCGGTCCCTGCGGGGCGACATCCTGCGCAAACGAAAGATGTGGGGAGGAGGGATGCGCCAGGTTGGCGTTCTTGCCTCAGCTGCGGCCTATGCGCTCAAACACCACCTGCCCCTTCTCAGCGAAGATCATCGCAGGGCACGTGAACTGGCCGCGTTTTTGAATGGTTTCGAGGCATTTTCGGTGGATCCGGCCCGGGTTCATACCAACATTGTGCTGTTCGATGTGAAGCAGGGAACGGTTCAGGATGTGCTGCATAGACTCAGTGAAAACGGGGTCGGAATGGTGCCTTTCGGACCGGATACCATCCGTGCAGTATTTCATTTTCAGGTAAGCGATGACGATCTTGCACGGGTCAAATCCGTATTTGAATCCCTGTTTTCCTGAAAACTTTTCTTACTTTGGAGTACGGTTTCAGCCATCGGCTGAACGCGAATCAATAATCGGAAACTGCTTTGGGTCGTGTACCCGTGTATAAATCTGAAAACAAATGGATAAACTGAAATCAACCGGCATTTTTGTCGCTTTCCTGCTGCTGCCGGTGCTGGTAGGCGTAACAGCGAGCATGGCTACAGCCACCAGTGTGACGACCTGGTATGCCGGACTGGAGAAGCCGTTTTTTAGTCCGCCGAACTGGCTTTTCGGGCCGGTGTGGACGTTGCTGTACGTCCTGATGGGGGTTTCATCCTACCTGGTTTTCATCAGGCCGGCCTCGGCCGAACGAAAGATTGGACTGGATGTGTATGGCGTTACCCTGGTTCTGAATTTCGCCTGGAGTTTTCTGTTTTTCTATTTCAGGAGTCCGGGCATCGCTCTCGTTGATATTGTCATCCTCTGGTTTTTTATCCTGGGCATGATCATTCAATTTTACCGGGTCCGACCGGTGGCCGGGCTTCTGCAGATACCCTATCTGCTTTGGGTAACCTTCGCAACCATGCTTAACGGAGCGGTCTGGTGGCTCAATTAACCCGAATGGTCTTTGTTGCGGGTGTGCTGGCCCTGTTGGTTGCCTGCGAAACGGTTTTCCATGAGGATGAGACCTTGCGTATTCAGACCGACCGTGAAAGCTATGCACTTGGCGACACGGCCCGGATTACGGTGACGAATCCGGGAGGCGAGGCGGTTTATGTACGTCGATGCGGACCGCGATCATACCGTTTTGCACTGCTGCAGGTCGATGAAGATGGCACGGAATCTACGGTAGTGCGTGATATTTGTCGCTCTTTCAATCAGATACGCGTGGAGATTGGTCCCCGGAGTGCTTCAGAACTTGAGCTGCCGCTGAACTTCGATGTTCCTAGAGGTTTTGATCTGGATGCTCCCTACCGGATTGCGCTGTATATGGCGGGAACGGTAAATCCGGAACCCGATTCCTCCCTGCATAACCGCTCGAATGTATTTTTTCTTCAAATGCCCGGGTGACAGGGCCGTAACGGAAAGGTTGACCGGTACGTACTAACCGGGAAGTCCGGCAGCTTCTGTATGGATTTCATGGAAGCAAGGGCAACAGGGAGGCATCTGCCCGTCAGCCCGACGGGCAGCGCAGGTTTGCTTTAGACATCCGGCACAGCCTGAACCCGGTCAGGGCAGCCATGGATACTTCCTGAAATCAGGCTTCCGCTTTTCCAGATATGCTTTTTTCCCTTCCTGGCCTTCCTCGCTCATATAATAGAGCATGGTGGCATTTCCGGCGAGCTCCTGTATACCAGCCTGTCCGTCGGTATCGGCATTGAAGGCCGATTTCAGGCACCGGATGGCGATGGGGCTTTTTTCCAGGATTTCCTGCGCCCATTTTATGCCTTCCTCCTCAAGCTGGTCGACCGGAACTACGGTATTCACCAGGCCCATTTCCAGGGCTTCCGTAGCGTTGTACTGCCGGCACAGATACCAGATTTCACGGGCTTTTTTCTGACCCACGATGGATGCCAGGTAGCTGGACCCGAAACCACCGTCAAAACTGCCGACCTTCGGACCGGTCTGGCCGAAAATCGCATTATCGGCCGCAATGGTCAGATCGCAGATAACATGCAGTACATGTCCGCCGCCTATGGCATACCCGGCAACCAGGGCAATCACCGGTTTGGGCATGCTTCGGATTAACCGCTGGAGCTCCAGCACGTTCAGCCTGGGAATGCCATCATCGGCTATGTATCCGGCGTCACCGCGAATTTTCTGGTCGCCGCCGGAACAGAATGCATATTTGCCGTCCTTTGCCGGTCCTTCTCCGGTCAGCAGCACACAACCGATGGAGGTGTCTTCGCGTGCATCCAGGAAGGCCTCAAACATCTCGAAAATGGTTTTTGGCCGGAAGGCGTTGCGGATTTCAGGTCGGTTAAATGCGATACGGGCGATACCGTCGGCTTTTTTGTAGGTAATGTCTTCGTACTCTTTTACGGTTTTCCAGTTCATAGCGAAGGTTCTGCGTTGGTTAGAAATTGATTAAGTTGTTGAATATACGCATCGGGTTTGTCTAAATGCACCCGATGACCGGCCCCGGCTATTACGATGTGCTGCATGGCGGAAATGGCTGGTCGAAGCGCCGCCCACAGATCGGTGTATGCAGCGTCCAGCGAACCGGTTATGGCGGTAAACGGGATGGATAATGCAGTAAGTTCCTGGTGTACGGGATTCAGGTTTCCGGCACCGAAGCCCTCCAGGTTGGCAGCCAGGGCGGCGGGAGTGTTCTTAAGCTGCAGTTCTTCAAAATGCTTACGTACTTCTGCAGGGGCATCATCCGGCGACTGAAACAGGGGCAGTCGGTTCCAGCCTGCAAAAAATGTGTGCATATTTGAACGAATCCGTGCTGCCAGCTGATGGTCGCGTTTCCGGCGCTGTTCACGCTCGCTTTTCAGCGTGATACCCGGACTGCTGCTCTCGATAGCCAGTGATTTCAGGCCGGCCGGCTTCCGCAAAGCCAGTCGCATGGCCAGTCTTCCGCCCATACTATAGCCCATCAGATGATATCCCTGCCCAGCCTGATGGATACCGTTCAGCAGGTGTGTCAGGTCATCAAGCTGACGTTCAACGTGGTAACGGGCGGGATCGGCAGCAGGGGTAGATCCACCGTGACCAAGCAGGTCAACGGCCACCACCGTTCTGTTTAAACCCGGTGCAATGTGGCTGAACGAATCCGATGATCCCGCAAAGCCGTGCAGCATTACCACAGGGAGCTTGTCGCCGGGACCCGATTCCGGCTGATAGGTACAAACGCGGTAGTGTACACCATCGGGCAGCTCGTATGTAAGCTCAACGCAGTTCATAAACCGTGCAGGTACATCAAATCGGTGGGGTGGGTGTCAGTTCCAGGCATTCCACAGGTCCCTGCGTTGATGCATGGATTCATCCGGATGGGTATGGCAGATGATGATTTCGATGCCGTTTTTTCTGGGTTGTTCCAGGGCGACCTGCAGCTGGGATGCCGTTGTAACTTCCGAGGTCTGAACGCCGAATCCCTTCCCAAGCGCCGCGAAGTCAACATGCTGCGGGGTCTCGAACAGCCGGGTGTACCAGTCTGATGGCTCATATACGGGCAGCATCCTGAAAATTTGTCCTCCCTGGTTGTTGATGACCAGTATACGCAATGAAACCTGCTGCAACGCCGGTGCGGCCAGCAGGGCGGTCAGGTCGTGCAGGAAGGCCAGGTCTCCTGTAAGCAGTGTAACAGGTTGGCTTCCGGCCAGTGAAAGTCCTGCAGCCGTGCTGGTAATCCCGTCGATTCCGCTGGCGCCGCGATTCATAAAAACGGTATGCCTGCCAAAGGCCGGCATGGCGAACAAATCGGCATCGCGGGCGGGGAAGGAATTGGATATCATCACCGTTTCCGGTGCAGTCAATGATGCCGCAACAACGGCGTGTACGTCCCCGTCACGGAGTACCGATGCCGCCTGAAGGCCCGTATCCCGCTGTGCGAGGTATTCCCGACTGGTTTCTTGCCAATCACGCAGCCAGCCTTCCGGAATGTATTTGGTCAGCGGGACCCTGACCAGCTCAGCGTTTGCCGGTACCTGTACCGTAATCGAGCTGCCCAGGGATGGTTCTGCCCATAGGACATTGCTTTGAAAATGCAGCCGGGGGATATCGCGGTACTCCCGAAGGTAGTGTTCAAGTCCTTTGCCTGAGGGCCCCGGGCCGATCTGAATGATCAGGTCGGGCTGAAGCCGGTCGCGAACCGAGGCACTCCGTAAAAAGGCATTGAATCCGGTAATGTACGCTTCGCCGGTCTGTCGACCTGATGAAGCACCGGCTTCGCACAACAGGGGGATTCCCTCGTCGGACAGCATGTCCAGAATTTCAGGGAGGAGGCAGTGAGCAGGCAGTGTTCCGGCAATAATTACAGGTCGACGCGACCGTGCGATGGTCTGAAAAACTGCGGCGGGCGGTCGCCACTGAACCGGGGCCGACCGGGTCAGCGGTTCTGTGCGTGCCTCCAGCGATTCGGTGTAATGTCCGGGCAGGTAATCACGAAATGCCGCGGTGGGCTCCAGCGGTTTTCGGAACGGGAAATTCACCTGAGCCGGTCCGCCGTGATGAATGCTGCTGTTCCAGGCCTGTCCGGCCAGAATTTCAAGCCTTCTGAAGTCTTCCGTCCGGGCAACCGGTTCGCCTGCGTCGTGCTCAAATACAGTATAGCTGCCGAAGATTCCTTGCTGTCGGATCGCCTGATTGGCTCCAACCTGACGCAACGCCGGCGGTCGGTCTGCACTCAGAACCAGCAGCGGTACACCCGACATGCGTGCTTCAACAACGGCGGGGTAGTAGTTGGCAACGGCGGTACCCGATGTGCAGATGAGTGCGGCCGGCCGGCCGCTTGCTTTTCCGATCCCCAGGGCCATGAAACCGGCTGAGCGTTCATCCAGCACTACATGCGTTTGTATGTGCGGATGTGCAGCCATTGCCAGCGTCAGGGGGGTGGAGCGGGAACCGGGAGATATTACCGCATGGCGCAGTCCGCACCGATACAGCTCATTTGTAAAAAAGGCACTCCAGGCTGTGGCCAGGTTGGCCGGTTCGCTGAAAATATGGTTCAGGGAGTCAGGCATGTTTCAGAGCCGACATCATAGGGATGAGTTTCAGGTTGGTTTCTTCCCATTCACTTTGGGGATCGGAGTCGGCCACGATGCCGCATCCCGCGAAAAACCGGGCCTGGTTATTCAACAGAATTCCGCTGCGGATTGCTACGCAGAATTCGCCCCGGCCGCTGGTGTTAATCCATCCTACCGGTCCGGCGTACCAGCCGCGGTCGAATTGTTCCAGTGACTGGATGTGCTGCACGGTAAGCTCCCGCGGAAATCCACCGACAGCCGGTGTAGGATGCAGTTTTTCCACAATGTCTAGCGGTGAGACGTCATCGTTCAGACTTGCCGTGATGGGGGTGTACAAATGCTGGACATTCGGATATTTGCGAATTCCCGGTTTCGGGGGGTGATACAGATTGTGTGTGAGCGTTCGAAGGCGCTTCTCTATCGCTTCAACCACAAAACCATGCTCGCTGCGGTCTTTGTCGCTGGCCAGCAGCTGACGCTCAAGAATGGTGTCTTCGGAGGCCGTCTTGCCGCGGGAAATGGTTCCGGCAAGTCCGTCGGTAAGAATGAACGAGGCTCTGAGCGCAACAAGTTTTTCCGGTGTAGATCCCAGGAAAATGAGCTCATCGTTCACCCGGATCATAAACGTGTAGCAGGTAGGATACTCGTTGCGCAGATAGTTGAGCATCTGCGTGGCTTCCGGTGTTCGGGTAAAAGTGAGCTGGACTTCGCGCGCCAGTACAATTTTCTTGAATTCATCCCGATGAATTCGCTGTTTTGCCTGCGTTATGGCTTGTTTCCAGGCTTTTTCAGCGTAGTCAGAAGAGCGTACAGTGTAAAAACCATGATCGGTGTTAGACCGGCCTGACTGAGGACATTCATTGCGCGAAAAGCCACGCACCTGTTCCATGATAGTTTTCAGGCGATCCCGTACGGGGTCGAGGTAGCGCGCAGCTACATTGCCCGGCGTCACCTCAACAGTCAGGGTGAACAGCGAAAGCTCACCATCGCGTATTACCAGCCACTCCGGAATAACAAACAAAGCGGTACCGAAGGCTTTCCAATGGTGCTCCTGGGGTTGGTCCTGAAAGGAAAATCCGCCCAGAAAATGAAGTCCGGCCAGGCTGTGGGTAAGTGTGGAAAACGAGAATGTGCGCGACTTCCAGTCCTGAATCTGTTTCTTGACAAGATTGAAGCGGTCGCGGTGATTCGATCGTATCCGTGCTATCTGGTGACCGGCGGCTATGGAGAGCTTTTCATCAGGATGTTCCCAGAAATATTGAAAATCCTGTTTTCGGCCGAGGAGCTCCAGTGCGGCAAGCGGATCAATCTGTTCGAAGGGTATCGTAATAGTGACCAGCCGGGACTCTTCCTCCAGTGCGGCCTGCTGGCAGGCGGCATTGAACGTTGCTTCCAGTTCACCATCTTCAAACAACAGATCAATCAGATCGCCGGACGGTGCGTTCTCACCACCCTTCTTTTGTATTTGTTGAGGCATTTTATGTAATTGAGTCATGCTACTATAACTTTCAATATAAATTGAAAGTTCATTAAAAGCTACTCAATTATTCTTTTTCAGCCTTACCGTGCTTCGTCGGGAGCACCGGTTACATAAGGGTTGTGGATGCCGTAGTCTTCGGGGTGGTAGGTGGCCATTTCGAAGAAATGGTCCCAGGCCTGCCGGCTGTTTCCCTGCGGATCGACCCAGTTTATATGGCTTTGTTTGATGAGCCCTACGATGCGATTGGCATAGGCTATGCGTTCTTCAAGGTCTTGAATACGGGGCAGTGCCTCGACCATCAGGTCCAGGTTATAGCCGCAGTCATAGTCTTTGGGTTTGCGATGGGGCAGGAACATAAGCCGTTTTCAGAGTTGGATGTTGATACGGTAAAGATACTGTTTTTGAATCGAAGGTGTGTGAACGGCAGGAAAATAAACAAAACTCACAGTAAAAGTGACCGGAATAGTGCGCTGAAATGCCTATTTTTCGACCAAAATAAGCGATTGACCGGAAATAACGTCCGGTGAGTCATTGAACTGGATTTCAATTTAACTAACAAGATTACATGTGGTATTCATCCATCCTTGAAACTATCGGAAATACGCCGCTGATAAAGCTTAATGTCCTTACGGAGGGTATCGACGCCACGGTGCTGGCCAAGGTAGAATATTTCAACCCGGGGCAGAGTGTGAAAGATCGTATTGCCGTAAAAATGCTGGAAGATGCAGAACAAAAGGGACTCATCAAGCCGGGAGGGACCATCATTGAAGGAACCTCGGGTAATACGGGTATGGGACTTGCCCTGGCGGCCGTGGTGAAGGGGTATCAATGTGTTTTTACCACCACCGACAAGCAGAGCATGGAAAAGGTCAACCTTTTGCGGGCGCTGGGCGCCGAGGTTCGTATCTGTCCGACCAACGTAGAGCCGGACGATCCGCGCAGCTATTATTCGGTTGCCCGCAGGCTCAGTGAGGAAATCCCAAATTCCTGGTATCCCAATCAGTACGATAATCTGAGCAATTATCAGGCACATTATGAGTCGACCGGCCCTGAAATCTGGGAGCAGACTGAAGGCAGGATAACACATTTTGTGGCGGGCATGGGGACCGGCGGAACCATCACAGGGACAGCAAAATATCTTAAGGAAAAGAACCCGGATGTGAAAATTGTGGGTGTTGACTCGGTCGGGTCGGTATATAAATCCTACTTTGAAACCGGCGAGTTCGACAAATCGAAAATTGCCCCGTATCTGACCGAGGGGATTGGTGAGGATATTATCCCTGCCAACATCGATTTCAGCTATGTTGATGCGGTAGTGCAGGTATCTGACCGGGATGCTTTGCTGACCACACGGGCACTGGCCCGCCGGGAAGCTTTATTTGTGGGGGGATCATGCGGCGCTGCTGTCTGGGGAGCCCTGGAGTATGTGCGAACCAACAAACTGGGCCCTGATGATGTGGTGGTGGTCCTGCTGCCCGACAGTGGTACCCGGTACGTTTCCAAAATCTATAATGATGAGTGGATGCATGCCAACGGTTTCCTCGGGGAGGGCACCTCGCTGTGCGCAGCCGATGTAGTTGGTCGGAAAACCGACGGGAAGTCGTCTGGTTTGCTCTGCGTGAACACCGGTGATCTTCTGCATAAGGCCATTGAAATCATGCAGAACGAGAATGTATCCCAGCTGGTGGTTACGGATGGAAAAACCTACGTGGGAAGTCTTTCTGAAAACCGTATCCTGAATCTGATGCTGACCCAGCCCTCGGGCGGGGATGCGCTGATAGGTGAGGTTATGGAAAAACCGTTCCCCATGGTTAACGCTGATACCCGGGTTCATGAAATCAGCAAGCTATTTGACCGGAGTACCGGAGCCGTGGTTGTTCAGGGCCTTGCCGGCGGCGATGCCATCATCACAAAAAGTGATCTGATACAGGTCTTATCAACCGTAAAACAGGAAGCATAACAAGGAAAAGCAGCATGGAACAACAAAAGAAGAAACAGCTTGAAATCGAGCTTCCATCCGAGGAGGCTACCGGTACGTACGCCAATCTGGTCATGATCACGCATTCAGCCTCCGAATTTGTGCTGGATTTCATCACTGTGATGCCGGGTCTGCCCAAGTCTAAAGTGGTCAAACGCATTATTCTGACACCCGACCATGCCAAGCGACTTTCCGGTGCCCTGGCCGATAACCTGAATCGCTACGAGGAGCAGAACGGTGTTATTGATACCAAAGACAAACCCGACTTGTCATTCAATTACCGGGGACCCATTCCGGAAGCCTGAGTTTATACGGGTTGGCAATTCGCGGATGGTTACCGGGCTGATGGCGTTGGGTTGGGGCTTTCACCGTTAATGGAGGCGGCTTACCATCCGATTCACCCGGTGTCTGCGCACTGAGTTGCCCGGACAGGCCGCGACCTGCACATTGAAAAAGTGAAAACCGCTATTTTTTGGCAGCAACCAGGGCTCCGACGGCAATGACGGCAAAAATTGCGTGCGGCAGCATTACAGCGGTCAGCGGATCAATCGTGCCGGCTACACCGAAGGGTTCAGCCAGCTTCATCAGGGCCAGATACGCAAACATAATCCCCAGTCCGGTACCCAGGATGAGTCCGGTCCCTCCCTGCCGGCGCACCGAGGCAATAGCCACACCCAGTATGGTTATGACGATGACAGACAGGGGGTAGGCCAGCTTGCCGTAGAACTGTACCCGGGGCAATTCAAGGTCGCCCGCGCCGATGCGTTCCAGGGATTCAAGATAATCAAGCACTTCCGCATAGCGCATCAGGTATACATCCGATGTGGTTCTGGACAGGTCGCGCGGTCTGATATTCAGCACCGTGTCCTTGCGTGCAATACTTTCTTCGGTGTAACCATATTCATCGAAGGTTCGGACAACCGAAGAAAACATAGCCCAGCCAGGGATATCCTCGCGCCATTCCATTCTGCCGGATTCAATCACCTGTTTTACCCGACCGTGCTCAAATGAAATCAATTGTGTACGATAGGCGATGGAGTCGCTGGGAAGGTAATAATTCACCGCCAGAATGGTATTTTCCGATTCCTGCCTGAAAATTCGGCTCCGGTCAATCCGGTCCGACCGTGACATGAGGTAGGTTCGTTCAAATTCGATGCGGACCTTGTTCGCGTCCGGAACGACCTTCGCATCCATCCAGGCAAGTGTTGACGCAGCGGCCAGGGCGAAAAGCAGGAAGGGGACACTCAGGCGGTACAGGCTCACGCCGGCAGCTTTCAGGGCCGTCACCTCCAGCTGTTGCGCCATTTTACCCAACACCAGCAGGGTTGCCGTGAAAACGGCTGCGGGAGTTACCAGCCGGATGATTTCGGGGATGTACTGCAGGTAGTAGTTGCCCCAAATTTCCGCCATCGCAGCTCCCCGGTCGGTGAAATCGTCGCTGTTCTCAGAAAAATCGACGATCACATAGATAAAAATCAGCATTACCAGTACCAGTGTGGTAATCAGAAGCAGTCGTAGCAGGATAAAGCGGTCTGTTCTGTTGCCAATCATAACCTGCTCCACAAATCCCGTAACCGTTTTTCGCTGGTAACCCTTATGAGCAAGATCATACCCAGCACTCCCAGGGTGATATTGCCGAACCACATCCCCGCAAACGGCGTGACAATCAGCCGGTCGGCCAGTTTCTCACCCTGAATGATGCTGATCCAGTAGTAGGTGAACAGTATGGCACTGATTACGACATTCACACCCAGATTACCCTTTCGGGTGAGCATGCCGAGGGGAGCTCCGATAAGTACAAAGACGATGCAACCGAAGGGAATAGCTATTTTTTTTATGATTTCGACCTCGAACTGAGCTACCCGTTCACTGCGCCACTCGTGGTTGGTACGGGCTCCGGTCAGGTTCGACTGCAATGCACGGTATGCATTGGCGGCTTCCTGCAGGATACGCTGCTGCGACTCGTTGTCGCTCAGGTAATGCAGGGTTTGCCAGGGGGCATCCTCAACGGGAGGGTGAACCACCATGTCGGCGGCATAGTCGGTAGTGTCATACACGGTCCGGATGGATCGTGATGTTCTGGCCGGCAGGTGGGCCGGACCTTCGGTAAGAAGTTTTACTGCCGGACTGTAATCAATGAGCCGGTCGAATTCGGCCTGAATTTCACCCTTAAGGCTGTCGGCAACCACGCGCATTGCCTGCGCCGTCATGGTGCGGTCGTCTCTGCGTCTGACATCCGGATTGGTACGTGAGAACGCCATGTCGCTGAGGTCAAACCGGATTTGCTGTCGTTCAAACTGGCTTTCTTCGAACCGGCGGGTTACGTTGCGGGAGTCAGGTAGCACACGATGTACCGAGCCGTTGTACAGGTCGAGTACCAGCGAATACGACCGTTCATCACTGCTGAGGATACCCAGCTCGGCCGTAATTACCGCCTGGTCGCGCGTGGCTGTTGCTTCCTGGTAGATGGTCACACTGAGCATGGAGTCGGATTGTTCGGATAAGTCACGCGCCAGAAACGTATACCCCTCGATGCCATCGTAGAAGATATTCGACTCCAGGTCGAACCCGGGTTTTTTCATGCGTATATCCAGAAAAAGGGAACGGGCCTTGAAATTCGCCTCCGGCAATACACTGTTGGAGAACCAGCCCAGAAAAACCCCAAGCAGGGCAGCGCTGAACAGCACGGGTTTCATGAGCTGCAGGGGCGTGACGCCAGCAGCTTTTATTGCCGTGAGTTCACTGAGTTCGGCAAAACGACCGTAGGCCATAAGGGTAGCAACCAGCACAGACATGGGCGCCGCCAGCACCAGCATATAGGCCAGCTGATAGGCAATCAGTTCCAGAATTATCAGCGGATCCAGACCCTTGCCCACCAGTTTGTCAATATGCAGCATCAAAAACTGCAGCAACAGTAAAAACAATATCGTGATCAGCGAGAACAGGAACGGTCCGATGTGTTTTTTAAGGATATCGCGTTGCAGCGTGTTGAGCATGGTTGGCCGGAAATGGATGGATTACCAGAATCTGAACGGGTTGGTTGTATTCGGGGATTTTGCAAAATGGGCGGGAAATGCCGCTTTACCGTCCTGGTACAATGCAGACCGGGTAACAAACAAGTCGTGTAAAATTTTACCTTGTTTTCGCAGAATTTCTTTAGTTTAGCATGATATGCACGAATTTCGGGTTTTCCCGGCATAATCACCAAATATATTGCCTATTGCATAACGTTACGATGTTGCTGAACAGCATATTTTTCAATCCGATAACCTGAAATATCACGTTTTTGCTCTCTTTGCAGCTCGTACGTACGTTTACTGCCCTGTGTGTGGTAATTGTGGCAGGATGTGTTGTGTTGCCGACCCATGTACAGGCTTCAGGCAGTCTTTATGTCCCTGCAGCGCTATTGACGGACCCCTCCGGCGGTCTGTCGGACGTTGCCCGGGAGCATGATACAGTCAGCCTCGCCGTTGATCCGGGCACACAAACTGGTCCGGCAGGGGCGTTGATAGCCCTGCAACAGCCCCGCACGGAGTCCCTGCACGCAGACACCCTGGCCCTGCCTCAACCAGCTCAGGCAGTTTCAGACACTACGTCAACCCCGTCCGATACAACCGCAACGACGGCAGATAGTACGTCTGCCCGGTTTATTCCGGGTCCGAAGCACACCTACTCTCCGCTTCGCATCACCCGCACGCGCTCGCGGCTTGCTGAAATCCCGTTGCGGGATATGCAGGTTGTCACCGAGCGCGACAGCCTGGGCAATTACACCCTGCGACGTGAACTGGGGGGGATAACCCTCGGCTACCCGGTCGAGCTCAGCCTGCAGGAGTATCTGATCCGGGAGCGGCAGCGCGGCAAGCAGGATAACTGGGCGCGCATCGTGCAGGAATCCCAACGACGACAAGACCTGCAGCGAGGGTTGCTGGATTTCAGAATCAACATCCCCGGAGGCCAGCGTTCGGCATTTACCACCATTTTTGGTCGACCCGAAGTCAACCTGCGCGTAACAGGCAATGCCAACATGAACCTGGGCGTATCTATCCAGGAAACCGAAGATCCCGCCGTGCCGCCCGATCAGCAGCGGCGCATTGATCCTACCTTCAACCAGAACCTGCGGCTCAACATACAGGGTACCATCGGCGACAAGCTGAACATCCGCACCGACTGGGACACCGAGCGTACCTTCGACTTTGAAAACCGAGTGAGCATCGTCTACACCGGCTACGAAGATGAAATTCTGCAATCCGTAGAACTCGGAAACGTATCCATGGATACCGGAAACTCTCTGGTCAGAGGGGGTGGCGCCCTTTTCGGCATTAAATCCCGGTTTCAGATGGGTCCCCTGGAGCTGACGGGTATTGTATCCCAGCAGGAAGGTAATTCTGAATCGCAGACCGTCTCCGGCGGCTCCACCGATCAGCAGATTGACATCCGTCCCAACGCCTATGAAGACAACCGCCACTTCTTTCTGGATTTCTTTGCCCGCCAGGAGTTTGAAAACAATCTTTCCGACCCGACCCTCACCCGTCGCCTGTTCAATATTACCAACATTGAAGTCTGGGTACTCAATGAAACCCTCTCCCCGCAGGAAGGTCAGCGTACGGCCGTTGCCCTGCTCGACTACGGAACCCGGCAATTCGGCGGACAATTTCTGCCGCCCGACGAATCCGATGACCCCTTCGATGACGCCACCATCGATCAGTTCCGGCCTGAATCGGCAAGTATTTCAGCCGATGATTTAGGCGTATCGGCCGATGAGTTTGCCTCCGGTATCTTCGTGCCTCTGCGCGAAGGCGTTGACTACACGCTGGACGAGGCCCTGGGTTATATATCCCTGTCATCTCCGCTGAATTCCAGACAAGCCCTGGCGGTGAGCTTTTCCTACCGTGATCCGCAAACCAACCAGATTATTTATGTGGGCGATGTAAACCAGGGTGATACGCAGCGGTTGTTTCTCAAACTGCTGCGACCCATCGGCCTGACGCCCAGTTCCAGAGCCTGGCCGCTGACGATGCGGAACGTGTACTCGCTGAACACCACCAACCTGACCAGTGACGGGCTGGATCTGAATATTTTCTACACCCAGGGAACCCAGGAGCAGTTCAGTCTGCCGGGCCTTGCCAACATTTTGCTGCAGGATCTGGGGCTTGACCGGGTTGGTTCACAGGGGCAGGTGGGGGCCGACAATCAAATTGACTTCGGAACCGGAACCCTGAATTCGCGCGACGGTCGTATTGTATTCCCGTATCTGGAGCCATTCGGCCAGCGCATTATTGACATTCTGAATGCATCGCAGCTGCCGGCATCGGAGCGTGAAGAGGCTATTGAACGGCTGGCCTTTACCGAGCTGTACACCACCACGCGCAACAATGCAGCCAACAGTTCAAAAAATAACATCTACCGGATCCGGGGTACGTCAAAAGGCGGGGTGTCTGACAGTTATTTTCTGGGATTTCAGCTGGTTGAAGGCTCCGTCAGGGTTACTGCCAACGGAAGGGAGCTCACCGAGGGGCTAGATTACGAGGTTGACTATTCCCTGGGTAATATCCTGATTACCAACCGCACCTACCTGGCACCCGGGCAGGACATCCGCATTGATTACGAAAGCAACCAGTTCCTGCAGATTCAGCAAACTACGTTTACCGGTCTTCGAGCTGAATACACCCTCAGCCCGGATATTCAACTGGGCAGTACGTACTTCCGCCAGCGCGACCGTCCCCTGCAGGATAAAATTCCGGTGGGAGAGGAGCCCATCAACAACGCGGTACTGGGCTTTGATGCCCGGGCTGAGTTTGATGCTCCCTGGCTCACCCGCGCCATCGACCGCATACCCCTGCTACAGACCCGGGCCGAGTCCAGTATCTCCTTTACCGGAGAGTTCGCTCAGATTCGTCCGGGTGTAGCCCAGACCAACGCCGTTCAGCGCGCCATCGATCGCGGTATTCTCTACCCGGACGAGGAGCTTGGTGTCTCGTTCATTGACGATTTCGAAGGCTCGAAGAATTCGGTATCGTTTTTAAGTCCGGGCCGGTGGAACCTCGCGGCCGCTCCGTTTGCCCTGCCCGCACTGGATGCCGATATGGTCAACGCCGACCAATCCATTCCCTCGCGCAGCCAGCGCAGTGACCTCAGAGCCAAGTTCTCCTGGTACACCATACCGGTCAGTCTGGGGCGTATCACCGATGCTGCCCGTACCGTCGAGTCGCTGCCGGTTCAGGTCACCGATGTATTCCCTGACCGGGACGTACTCACCCAGGACAACATCCTGCAAACGCTCGACATTCATTACGATCCGACCAAGCGAGGACCCTACAACTACAATCCGGCACTCAAAGACTTCCTGGAGGACCGTCCGGAGGAAATGTGGGGTGGTTTCACGGCTACCCTGCCAAGCGGACTGGATGACCTGACGCAAAATAACATTGAGTTCCTTGAATTCTGGGTGCAGCCCATTCTGCCGGATGGTCGCCAGCCCACCGGTCAGGACTTCGCCGATTACGACGGGGTTATATACTTTGACATCGGGGTGATTACCGAAGATGTGATTCCCAACAACGAGAACAACACCGAAGATGGTCTTGCCGAGCGAAGCGGTAATCTGCGGCCTGACCAGGCGGGCCGATCCTATATTTACCGCAATATTCCCGATCTGGACGGCCAGTTTTCCCAGGAAACCATCGCCCTGGAAGATGTGGGACTGGACGGTGCGCCGAACACCGGCGGCATTGACGGGCTGAACGAGACGGTGCTCTTTGCTGATTTTCTACAGCAGATGCGGGCCCTTTACATCGACGAGCCCGAAATGCTGGCGCGCATTGAAGCCGATCCGTCCGGAGACGATTTCGTGTATTTTGACAGTCCGGAGGTTCGCGATCTGCCCCTGCATCAGCGCTTCCATCGCATGTTCGGCTTTCACGAGGGCAACGCGCAGTCCGGTGAAGGGCAGCGGGCCGTGACCAACCGCCCTGATTCGGAGGGACTCATCAATCCGGCCTTCGTGAACACCGAAAATGCCTTTTTTCAGTATCGGGTTTCCTTCAATCCGGCGGATACTACAGCGCTTCAGATCGGCGATAACTACATCATCGACAAAGTTGACGGAGAGGAGCAGTGGAACCGGTGGTATCAGGTGCAGATACCCCTGCGCGATTTCATTGAGCGGGTTGGCAATATTGAAAACCTGGAGCGTGTCACCCACATCCGTATGTGGATGACCGGATATCGACAGCCCTTCACCATGCGGTTTGCCACCCTGGAACTGGTCGGGAATCAGTGGCGCAAGGCGGAGGAAGTGGGCAATCAGGGGAATACCAATACCATTTTCGAGGTCGCCACCATCAATATTGAAGAGAACTCGAACCGAAGACCGGTCCCGTACCGGGTTCCGGAAGGTGCTATCCGCTCGGTCAACCGCGGGCAGCAGCAGGAAGTCCTGGCCAATGAGCAGTCCCTGCTCATGCGGGTTGAGGATTTGCGTGCCGGCGATGTTCGCCTGATGAAACGGGTGTACCCGACCGGCCTGAACCTGACCAACTACTCAAATATGCGGATGTTTGTGCACGGGGAGGGGTACTCCAACCGGGACGACATCGAACTGGTGGTCCGGCTGGGTAGTGACGTGGAGAACAACTATTACGAGTACCGTCAGCCCATCACTCCCACCGATACCCTGCACAATTTCTCGCCCGGAGTGGGCGGCGTTCAGGAAGATCTGGACGCTATCTGGTTACCCGGTGAAAACAGCATGAACCTCATTCTGGGCGCCCTCAATGAGTTAAAGCAGCTGCGCAACGACCTTCAGGCCGATCCCTCAAAGCCGTTTGAACGCTCTGATATTGTGCGTAATGCACCTGCCGGTACCATCCTGGCGGTGGTGGGGGAACCGTCATTGAACCGAATCACCGAAATCGGAATAGGAATCCGGAATCCCTATGCACCGGAAGCCCAGAACAGGGCAGGGCTGCAGTATGCCGGGGTGCCCTCCCTGGATGCGGAAGTGTGGGTCAATGAACTCCGTGTTTCCGGCTTTGAAGATCAGTCGGGCTGGGCCGCCAACGTGCGCTCTCAGGTTGTTCTGGCTGATTTTGCCAACGTCAGTGCCACACTGAATCGGAGCACGGATGGTTTCGGCAGCATTGATTCCCAGCTGGGTAACCGCCAGAACTTCGACCGCACCAGCTACGACCTGACCGGAACGGTCAACATGCACCGGTTTATTCCCGAGCGGTTCGGCTGGAACATTCCCGTGACGCTGTCGGCCCGCCGCAACACCCAGACGCCGCGTTTCCTGCCCAGAGAGGGGGATATCCGCTTTGAAGACTTCCAGCGCGCGGTACGTGCCAATGAGTTGCTCTCCGACGCGGAAAAAGATGCCCAGATAGCAGCCAAGCTCCGTGAAATCCAGACCTTCAGTGAAAGTTACTCCATCAATCTGTCCAATATTTCCAAACGGTTCTCCCGAACACCCCTGGCTCAGTACACCCTGGATAATATCCGGCTGAGTTACGTCTACAACACCCGAAATGAGCGCGACTTCCGCACCGAGTTCAACGATAACTGGAACTACACCACCGGGGTGAATTACAACTTAAATGTGCGTAACGTGCGAACAGTACGGCCCTTTGGGTTTTTGTCGGATACACCGGTGTTACGCTATTTGGATGAACTGCAGTTTGCCTATCTGCCCAGCTCCATCACGTCCAGTGCTACCCTGAATCGTACCTACGGTGAGAGTGCTACCCGGGAGTTCGACAATAATCCATCCCAGTTCCGTCAGCAGCACAACTTTACCTTCTCCAACAATTTCAGCATCAATTACAACGTGCTGTCCGTGGTGAGTCTGACCTACTCCAATACCACCAATCAGGATCTGGCCCTCATCGCCCAGGACACCATCCCTGACTCCAATAACTTCACCATCCGTGATTCGTTTGACGTGCTGGGCGACGTCCTCAGCGACTCCGAAGTACGGCCTCGTCGCAGTGATTATAACGAGAATTTTACGGCCACCTGGCGACCCCGCCTGAATAAGTTTGAGTCGCTGCGATGGTTGAACTATTCGGCATCCTACCGGGGCGGGTTCCGGTGGACCAACAGCGCGCTGGGGTCCGGACTCGGAGCCAATCTGACCAACCAGTTCTCCCTGGATCAGAATCCGTCGATACGATTTCAGGATCTGTTGCGAAAAATACCGATCTACGACAAGGCATTCCGTGCCGATGAAGCCGAACGACGTTCGCGCGAGCAACAGCGTAACCGGGAGCGACAACGCCGTCAGCAGGAACGTGAACAGCGAGCTGCCGCCGACCAGCCAGAGCAGGAGGAAGAACCCGTTGCCATCGGCGCCCGGCGTGGTCGGCAGCGCCAGCAGCAAGCCCAGCCTGCAGTAGAACCCGAAACCCGGTCCCTGGCCGACCAGGCCGAATTTTACGGCCGGCGCATGCTCCTGTCTGTATTGAGTCTGCAGAGCCTGGACATGACCTATTCCCATTCGGTTCAGGCAGCCCAGCAGGGGTACGTCGGGGGTTCATCCCTTTGGTCGGCCTTTGATGAAGAGCGCTATTCGCCGGACTTCGGCTACCGGATCGGACTTTCCAGTCGAATCGATGAATCCCAGCTCATCCGCAGTCCTTCCCAGGATGTGACCCTGCCGCTGAACCAGTCGATACGCACGTCCGATGCCATCAACCTGCGCGGTACCCTGCAGCCCGTCCGCGAAATCACGGTTGCCCTGGACTGGTCCAACTCCTGGGACAATACAACCCAGAATACCCTCACAGCCGGCATCGACAACATCACAGCCCAGGAAAATCAGAACGGTAATGTAGCCTCTTCGGTCTGGGCTTTTGGAGGCGGTTACACCGATTTTTTCCGCCGCCACCTGCAGACCGCCTTTGATGACATGGATGGCACCTCGGAAATCACAGACCGTAACGAAGACCGGCGGGTTGTGCTCGGTACAACAGCCATGCAGGAAGACTTCCGCCGTTCCTACGTGAGTATGTCGCAGCAAGGGCGAGGTTCGCTGGGTTTCAGTGCATTCCCGTTGCCGAACTGGCGCGTAACCTGGACCGGATGGGAGAAACGCATACCGTTTCTGGAACGCTATCTGAACCGGGCTACGCTCAGCCATGTGTATACCGGCCGATACCGTCTGGGCTGGCAGTTCAATCCCGATTTCGGAACCGAACAATCGCGCAGTATCGGAGCCTACCGTGCGCTGGATCAGCGGCCGGAATATCAGCCCAGTACCATCAACGTAGAACAGCAATTCAATCCGCTGCTGGGTATGCAGCTGACCTGGAAATCGGGTCTGGGTACCGACCTGCAGTACAGCAGTTCCCGCATTACGTCCTTCTCACTGGCCAACACCAACGTTATTGAAAACAACTCCCGCAGTCTGCGCTTCACGGCCCGATTCTCCAAGCGCGGATTCACTCTTCCGTTCTTCCCACGACTGCAGAATACCCTTGATATGAGCCTGACGGTAGCCTACATCGAGAACCTGCAGCTCACCTACCGCCTCAATCAGGACATCAACGAAGTGCTCAGTCAGCAACTTGATCCATCGTTGCGGGATCCGGTACTGTACACCCCGCAGGACCCGAATGAGCGTGGTGATATTCGCATCGATGTGACCCCGTTGATCGGCTACCAGTTTTCCCAATCGGTCAAGGCCAATCTGGAGTACCGCTACTCCCAGCTGATCCCGAAGTCGACCGGCGTATTTCCCCGAACCACGCAGGATATACGGGTGAGCGTCATTGTATCCATCCGCTCGAACTGACGCCGGCGGGTACTAATCCACAATGAAATTGGATGACTTCCGGTAAACGGGCATCCATATGATGCCCAGCACACACAACCCAAGGGAAAACCACCCGATCCAGTCGCCATACCGGGTATACATGGTTTCCCGCTCGTAGACCGGCACATCCAGTACCAGGGCCGTGCGTACCCAGTAATCGGTTCGGGCCAGCACCTCACCTTTGGGGCCAATCATGCCGCTGATTCCGTTGTTGGCGCTTCGCACCACGGCACGGCGGGTTTCTATGGCACGAATGCGGGCAAAATCGAAATGCTGCACATGACCGCTGGTATCGCCCCACCAGCCATCGTTGGTGATGATGGTTACATACCCGGCACCTTCCTGCACATGCCGGCGTACCCAGTCGGGGAACACGGAATCGTAACAGACCAGGGCCGGGCTGGTCTGTGAGCCGGCCAGGAAGTTCACGGTTTCATAGCCCCTGCCGTAACCAGACAAATTCGGCCAGTCGAACCAGGGGTTTTTCCAGTAAGACAGGGTGTTGATAAACGGGAAGCGCTCTACGATGGGAACCAGCTTGGCTTTGCGGTACTGGTACATCCTGCCGTCCGGATAAAAACCGATGGCGGCGTTATACACATTGAAATGCCGTCCGTCGGCGCTGGTGCGATATACCCGGGGCAACGTTTCATCCTCGTAGTAGTGGTACCAGCTCGTGCCGGTGATCACCGGTACATTCCACTGACGGGTCTGCTGCAGCAGCCGGTTGGCCGGGAACTGCACACGGGTGCCGAAAACCGGCGACCGCAAGGCATTTTCGGGCCAGTAAACGGCCTCCGTCTGGTCGGTTATGGTCTGGTCGGTAAGCGCGATGATTGATTCCAGTGCCATGGTCGCATCCGGGTAGCCGCCGGCATCCAGATAGCTGTTATAATTGGGCTGCACCACCACAATCTCCGTGGTGGAAACCGGTTCGGGATTGTAAGCCAGGTAAAACACCAGCGATCCGGCAGGCAATGCAAGGATCACCAGCATGTGCGACCATTTGAACCGCTGAAAAAAAGGAATATGCCGGGAAAGGGTTACAAATTCACTGTCTTTGAACTGAATCTTGCCCAAAGCACGCGCCACCAGCTGTTCGGGGGTGGGTTCGGTGGTAAGGTAGCGCGGATGCAGCAGCAAGGCCGCGGAAAAAACAACCCAGAAACTGATTCCCAGCGAACCGGTTACTTCGGCATACTGTATGACCAGCGGCCAGTTGGCATAGGCATTGCCCACTACGAGCCAGGGCCACGCCAGGTCCCACTGCAGGTGGGCAAATTCATAGGTAACCCACACCGAGGCAACAATCAGGGCCATACTCACCGGAGTGAATCCGGCCCGCCTGACCTTGTGGATGAACGCCATGGGAATGGTCATGAGAATCGCATTGGCCGTAATGGCCGCAATGCCCCCGGGCACCGTGGCGAAAACCAGCCAGTAGGTTGTAATGGCATTCCAGATTAAAAATCCGGGGAAGGTCAGGTACATGACCTGAGGCATGGTCATGCAGCGGTCTGCAGCCCGCATAAACAGCATAAAACCGGGAATGGTCAGCACGGCCAGGTCGGTAGGGGAGAAACTCAATGCCATCAGCAGTCCGCCCATGATGCCGGACGACCAGCTGGAGGCGTACACGCGGTTAACGAATGCCTGGGTTTCTGCTTTCATTCGGTATAATCCTTTCCGGCAACAATGAGCACGAACTCGCCCTTCACCGAGGAACGGGTTTCCAGTGCGGTTTTCAGCTCCTGCAGCGTTCCGCGCCGATTTTCCTCGAATTTTTTAGTCAGCTCCCGGCCGAAGCAGGCCATCCGGTCGGTGCCCATTACCCGGATGAGTTCATCCAGCAGACGGACAATGCGAAACGGGCTCTCGAAAAAAATCATCGTCCGGCTCTCTTCCTGAAGCTGAATCAAGCGTGTCTGCCGACCTTTCTTCTGCGGCAGAAATCCCTCAAAACAGAAGCGGTCGGAGGGCAGGCCGCTGGCGGCCAGTGCACTTATAGCGGCACTGGGACCCGGAACAACGGTTACCGTGTGCCCCAGACGGTGCGCCTGTCGTACAGCCAGAAAGCCCGGATCGGAAATGGCCGGCATGCCGGCATCGGAAATCAGGGCCACATCCTGCTGATTCTCCAGCAGATCGGTGAGGGCCTGCAGGCGTTTGTGCTCGTTATGGGCATGGAACGAGAGCAGCGGTTTTTTGATTTCAAAGTGATGGAGCAGGAAGCCGGACGTCCGGGTATCCTCGCAGGCAATCGTGTCAACCTGCCGGAGCACGTCCTGTGCCCGGGGACTCAGGTCACCCAGATTTCCGATGGGTGTAGCAATAATGTACAGAGTTGCCAAAATGTAGTATTTTTAAGGGATTTTGCGCTGCAACCTGACGGGGTACCGGCCGGAGGCTGCTGCGCATCAAAATAGCAATTTAAGCACCGTTGTGCTTATCAACTAAGGGTAAACCCATTTATGAAACCATTTATTGCCACCGGGCTCAATCACATCACCCTCCGCGTCAATGATATCAGGCGCGCTGAGGCCTTTTACTCTGATATTCTGGGTTTTACCCTGGAAAAAAAGATGGGGCAGAGCATGGCAGTATACCGAATCGGA
Organism: Bacteroidetes bacterium HLUCCA01; assembly: GCA_001314545.1. Taxonomy (GTDB): domain Bacteria; phylum Bacteroidota; class Rhodothermia; order Balneolales; family HLUCCA01; genus HLUCCA01. Next base: position 531,500 of record LIHN01000001.1, on the reverse strand, counting down.
ACCGACTCCCTGGTAATTGTGGAGGCCGAAACAGCCTATGACAACACCTCCAAAGACTATCGGGTAGATCACTTCGGTTTTACGGTGTCCAAACCCGAGCAAATCGACGAAATTGCCGCCTACATGCGCGAAAATGATGTTTCCATTGTAACAGGTCCGGCCAACCGCAAAAATGGCCGGTTTCTGTTCATCACCGATCCGGACGGCAACCTCATCGAAATATTCCACGAAAAGCTGTAGTGGTGCTTTGACCTGCACACATGAAACTCACGCATTTATTCGTTATTTTACAAGGCTTGTAATCAGGATACGTTCATGAGTTTTATGGAATACCCGGAACTGTCGCAGCGAGAGAAGGAAGTGCTGCAGTTCATCATTCAGGATTTTATCAAAACCGCCAGTCCGGTAGCGTCCCGCTCCCTGGTCTCGCACCACCAGCTCAATGTGAGCTCGGCTACGGTACGCAACGCCATGAACAGCCTGGAAACCAAAGGCTTCCTGGACCACCCGCACACCTCGGCAGGTCGTGTGCCCACCGATATGGGATACCGCTTCTACGTGCACTCCCTGATGCACTACGACCGGCTGACCCGCCAGGAGCAGCAGCAGCTCGACCGTATTACCGCGCGTTTCAGCAACGATATTGACGATGGTGTCATTACCGCAGCCCGCCTGCTGGCCCGCCTGTCGAATCTGCTGGCCGTTGTAGTTGCCCCCAAACTGGCCAACGGAATTTTTAACAAGCTGGAGATTATCTCCCTGAGTTCAACCCGGCTGCTCATCGTGCTGACCATTCAGAGCGGCCTGGCCAAAACCGTGAACATTGAAGTGGAATCGGAGATCAGCCGGGGCGATCTGGACCGGGCTTCGGCCTTCCTGAACGACCGCCTGCAGGGGCAGAAGCTCTCGGATATCGCCCGCCACATCGCAGACATGCTCCGGGATTACGAATATGAAGACCGCAGCGGACTGGTCCGGGTTTTCATCGACAGTGCCGACACCATCTTTGAAGACCAGCATGTACGCAAGTTTCACTTCGGCGGCGCCGAGTACATCGCCATGCAGCCCGAATTCAGCGACCTGAGTCAGTACCGCAGTATCGTAGAGCTGATTGAGGATGAAGACATGATTATTCACCTGCTCGAAAACCAGGAACGCGGCGTATCCGATTCGGAGGTACGCGTGCGTATCGGTTCAGAGCATAATATCCAGCAGATTGAACAGTGCAGTGTGGTATCTGCCAGCTATACCCTGGGCTCCGTTACCGGAACCATCGGACTGGTAGGACCCAAACGGATGAATTATCCGCGTATGATTGCACTCGTTGAACAGCTGGCCAACCGATTTAACAAAGCAAAATTCGATTACTAAACTATTATGAACAAAAACGAATCGATCCCAAACGAAGAACAGCACCGTGATACCACGGCAGACACCCTGAATCCGGAGGAGGTCTCCGCTGATCCGGTGCAGCAGACACCGGTGCCGGGTGAGGAAGACCCGCAGGATGCGGCCGGCTTGCACGAGCAGAATCCGCCGGCTGAACCGGCCGACCCGCTGGCCGTACTCCAGCAGGAAGTTGACCACCTCAAAGACACCCTGCTGCGGAAAACAGCCGAGTTCGAGAACATCAAAAAGCGCATGCTTCGTGAGCGCATGGAGCTTCTGGAAGGAGCCAAAGTAGAAGCCCTCCGCAAGTTCCTGCCCGTCAATGACGACCTCCAGCGTACCCTGCAGGCCGCTGCGGACCAGGACATCCCTGCTTCGTTTCTGGAGGGGGTTTCCATGGTAGCCGATAAATTCAGCGGTATTCTCGCGGAGGCCGGGGTGGTTCCGATTCTGGAAACCGGAGTTCCCTTCGATGTGAACATTCACGACGCGCTGATGCGTCAGTCGGCCCCGGACGCGGGTACCCCCTCCGATACCGTGCTGCAAATTCTTGAACCGGGTTACAAAGCCGGTGACAAGGTAATCCGTCACGCCAAAGTCATAGTTAGCGAATAATCATGAGTAAACGCGATTATTACGAGGTACTTGGCGTGTCCAAGACGGCCTCGCCCGAAGAAATCAAAAAGGCCTACCGCAAAAAGGCCATGGAATACCATCCGGACCGAAACAAAGACAATCCGGATGCGGAACGCCTCTTCAAAGAAGCCGCTGAAGCCTTCGATGTACTCAAGGACCCGAATAAAAAAGCCCGATACGATCAGTTCGGCCATCAGGGTATGCACTCCGGCGGATTCCGTGAGCCGGACTTCCAGGGCTTCTCCATGGAAGACATTTTCTCGCAATTCGGGGATATTTTCGGTCAGGATATGTTCGGCGGCGGCGGTCGCCGCGGGGGACAGTCGCGCGCCCAGCGCAGCGCCGGCCGGCCCGGAGACGATATGAAAATCAACCTCAAGCTCACCCTGGAAGACATCGCCTTTGGTGTTGAAAAGAAACTGAAGGTGAAAAAATACCTGAAATGCGACAGCTGTAAAGGCACCGGAGCGGAGTCGACCTCTGATTTCATGACCTGCGGAACGTGTAACGGCATGGGTGAAGTGCGGCAGGTCAGCCGAACCATGTTCGGGCAATTCGTGAATGTACAGCCGTGCCCTACCTGCGGGGGAGAAGGCCGTACCATCAAGAACAAATGCAAGAAATGCGGCGGTGAAGGTCGTGTGAAAGGCGAGGAAACCGTGAAAGTGAAAATCCCCTCCGGCGTAGCGCGCGGTAATTACCTGACCCTGCGCGGACAGGGTAATGCAGGGATCCGGGGCGGTGAAGCCGGCGATCTCATCGTCATCATCGATGAAACCGAGCACGAGTTTTTCGAGCGGAAGGGCGATGATATTTACTACGACACCAATATCTCCGTTCCGGAGGCCATTCTGGGTACTGAAATTGAAGTGCCTACGCTCAAAGGCAAGGCCAAATTGCGGGTGGATGCCGGAACCCAGCCGGGTAAATTGCTGCGTATGCGGGAGAAGGGCATCAAGGGCCTGAATAATCAGCGTTTCGGCGACCAGTACGTGCGTGTCAACGTGTACATGCCGGAATCGGTCAACGATGAGGAGAAGAAGCTGCTGGAGAAGCTGAAAGCAGCCCGCAACTTTGACCCCACGCAGAAGCATGAGCAAAATAAAGGGTTCTTCACCCGGATCAAGGAAGCCTTCTCGTAGGGGAGCGGGCCGGGCTGTTGACCGGGAATTCGGTTGGTGATGCAACCGGGCCGGGCTGTTGCGGCCGATCTACGGTCGGTCGGTGAGATGCGGTCCGGTTTTTCCGGGGATGTACGGCGCGGTCGGTCGATCGGGCCTTACTTCAGATTCTGTGTTTTCTCGCGCGACTCTTCGGCCATGGCGCGATGGTACCCGGCCAGCTTGTCCCGCAGAGAGGGCTCAAAAGCACCCAAAATGCGCACGGCCAGCAGTCCGGCATTGGTTGCGTTGCTGATGGCCACAGTAGCTACCGGAATCCCCCTGGGCATCTGCACAATAGACAGCAGACTGTCCATGCCTTTAAGATGCCGGGTCTCAACCGGAACACCGATTACCGGCAGGGTGGTGTACGAGGCTACCATACCCGGCAGGTGAGCCGCTCCCCCCGCCCCGGCAATGATCACCCGGAGACCGCGACCAGCGGCAGACTTGGCGTACTCCGCCATATCGTCCGGGGTTCGATGGGCCGATACAACCCGTGTTTCATACGGTACGCCGAAGGTGTCACAGATTTCAGCGGCACGCTGCATAACCGGCCAGTCGGAGTCGCTGCCCATGATGATGCCGATTTTCGGGGTGTTTGAGGCCATAATCAGATTTGGATAGTTTGTTCAAGTTTCCGGGCCTGCTCCAGGGTTTCCCCGGCATCAGCACCCAACACGGTCAGGTGGGCCATCTTCCGGCCCGTTCGACTTCCCGATTTGCCGTAAATATGCAGGTGTGCGTCACGGGTTGCCAGAATGTCCGCAGCGCCCACCGCCTGCGCCGGTCCGTTTACCGAGCCCAGCACGTTAACCATCACCGCAGCAGGTACCCGCATCGCTGCAGAGCCCAGCGGCAGCCCCGTTACGGCCCGGATGTGATTTTCAAACTGGCTGGTCACACAGGCTTCGATGGTATAATGCCCGGAGTTGTGTGGTCGCGGGGCCGACTCGTTCAGCAGTATCCGGTTGTCGTGGGTGAGGAAAAACTCAAAACCAAACAGTCCCACCCCGTCAATGGCCTCCACAGCGGCTACCGCCAGTTCCTGAACCTGCACCCGAAGCGACTCCGGCACCCGGGCCGGGGCAATAATCTCCTTGCAGATATGGCCCTGCTGGATGGATTCAACGCAGGGATACACCACCGTACCGGTCGCGTTCCGCGCCACCATAACGGCCAGCTCCATAGTAAAAGGCACGAAAGCTTCGGCCAGCACCGCCCGACCATCGCTGCCCCCCAGCTTCGACCAGGCCTGCACGGCCGATTCGCTGTCCCGGACCGTCGCATTGCCATACCCATCGTAGCCGCCCTTGGCGGATTTCAGCACATAAGGCCAGCCATGCTCGGAACCGAAAGCATCCAGATCGGAGGGTGTTGTGATCTGCCGGTACGCAGCAACCGGAATGCCGGCCGCCTCGAAGGTCTGCTTCTCAATGAGCTTGTTTTCAATCAGGCGGAAACTCTCCGGTGAGGGGTAAATCGGCGTGCCGGTTTGCTCCTGTACCGATCGCAGGACGGCCGAATCCACAAATTCATTCTCCAGAGTGACCACATCGCAGGCGGCAGCAAAGTCCCGCAGCCGGCTGGCATCGTTGAGTCCACCGCGAAAAACCCGGGGGGTCATCATTTCAACAGGCTCGGTACCGTGCGAGGTGGCATATACGGCGATGTTCATGCCAAAACGGAAGGCTTGCAGCGCTGACATACGTGCCAGTTGTCCGCCGCCAATGAATCCGAGGGTAAATCCGGCCTGCAGGGGAGAGCGTTTCATGGGAAGGAATGGGCTGATTCGTGAAGCTAAATTTTCTTATTTTGGCAAATTACAGAATAGCTGAGAGGATTTCAGCATTTTCATTGCGATCCGCCCCATTATCTTGCCTGCATGCGGGGTGCTGTTTTCACTATATCAACACGTGTTTCATGAATATTGACCATAAACTGCGTCAGCTAAAATCCCGTTACGAAGAACTCACCGTTGCCCTGGGCGACCCCGATTTATACGCCAATCAGAAGAAATTTGCCGAATACAGTAAAGAGCACAGTGACCTCAGGGAAGTGGTCGACCTGTACAACCGGCTGGTGCGGGTGCGGGGCGACATCGACGGGAATAACGAGCTTATCGCCTCGGAGTCGGACCCGGATTTGGTTGAAATGGCCCGTGAAGAGCTGGGAGGGCTGCGCGATGAGGCCGTCAGACTGGAGGAAACCCTGAAACTGAAACTGGTTCCAACCGATCCGGAAGACAAACGCAATGCCATTGTGGAGATCCGCGCCGGTACGGGGGGCGATGAGGCCGGGATTTTCGCCGGCGACCTGTTCACGATGTACCGCCGCTTTGCCGATACGCAGGGCTGGCAGCTGGAAATTCTGAGTCTGAACGAGGCGGCCAAGGGCGGCTTTAAGGAAATCGTGTTTTCCCTGCAGGGTGCGGAGATTTTCGGCAAGATGAAATACGAAAGCGGGGTTCATCGCGTGCAGCGCGTGCCCGAAACAGAATCGCAGGGTCGGGTGCATACCTCGGCGGCTACCGTGGCGGTGCTGCCCGAAGCTGAGGAAGTGGATGTGCAGATCAATACGGCCGACCTGGAAGTAGACACCTTCCGGGCTTCCGGGGCGGGGGGACAGCACGTGAACAAAACCGACTCGGCCATCCGTATCCGTCATGTTCCCACCGGAGTAGTGGTAGAGTGCCAGGAAGAGCGCTCCCAAATCAAGAACCGGGCCAAAGCCCTGACTATGCTCCGCACCCGGCTGTTCGATATGGAGTACGAAAAAAAAGCCCGTGAGCGCGCCGAGGCCCGGAAGTCGCAGGTCTCAACAGGCGACCGCAGTGCGAAAATCCGGACCTATAACTACCCGCAGGGTCGCATCACCGATCACCGCATCGGACTGACCCTGTACAACCTGGATGATATCATGAAAGGCAATCTTGCCGAGGTGGTGGATGCCCTGAAACTGGCCGATAACCTGGAGCGACTCAGCGCTCTGGCCGAATCGTAATCATTACTTTTATGCGAAATCTTTTGTTTGCCGCCGCGATGGTGGTTTTTTTAGGCTGTGGCGGGCCGGACCGGCAGGAAGCTGCCGATGACGCTGCGTCGCAGCAGCCCGCACAGTCAGCTACAGACGGCGGCATGGATTCGTCGTCCGGCGATGCCGGGGCCGACAGCAGCGGCGCGGACGGTTCATCCGGTGCGGGGGCGTCTGACGGTAGGTCATCCGATCGTGGTTCGACCGATGGTGGTTCATCCGGTGATACCGTTTCCGCCCCCGATGAAACCCTGGCGGCCGTTCAGCCGGACTCCGATACCTCCCTGACCCCAACGCCCGATACCCCCGTCATTGACGACTTCCCCGTTGCCGGTCCGCCCCGCGGCGGTCGAACACCCCGGCCTTCGCCCGACAGCTCCGGCGACGATGCTCCAACGGGAACGGCAACCGGGTCGGAGGGCAGCGGTTCCGCCTCCGGCACCGACGCGGGCAGCAGCAGTGACACCTCCGCATCGGGAACATCGACCGAAACCGGCGAAACAGACTCCAATACGGCGCTGGTTCCCCGTCAGCCGGACCCCGCCCCTGACGCCCCGTCGTGTGAGCACACCCACGGCATGTTCCTGCCCGCCGCCGGACAGCTCAACACCCTCGTGCTGTTCATCCGCTACCGCGATGAAGACCTTGACAACGCCTGGTGGCCGGCCGACGGCTTTCCGGACGGGTGGCAGGAATTCATCGATGCCCGGCCGGATCAGCAGCGCACCAACTTCTACAACCTCACCCATTTCTACCGGGAAGCCTCCCGAAACGCCGAAACTCCCTTCGTGCTGGTAGGTCGGGTTGACACGGTTACTGCCGACTTATCCATCCAAAACGAGCTGGATTATGGCAACTCCAACCGCACGGTGCTCCAGCAGGTAGAAAACCGGTACGATGCGGCCCTGGGTCGCACACTCGACCGGTGGTCGCGCGCGGAAAACTGTCATTCCCCTGGCGCCGACGGCGACATCGACCTGGTAATCATGATCTGGCGGAGCAATCGGTTCAGCAACAGCTCTCTGGCCTGGAGCGGCATCGCCCACATCGGCGGCTCACGTACGCCGGCCTACACCTTCCTCGGCAAAAACGTCAAGCGACCGGCCTTCAACAGCAATTTCAGCTCCGGTGTGACCGTCGCCCTGCGGGAGCGGGCCGTACGCGACGGGCTGCTCACCCCGGACGCCGTGTTTAAGTCGACCGTCCATGAAATCGCCCATCAGCAGATTACCTACTGGCATCCCCAGGCCGGCTCTGACGGGCAGCAGCGTTTTCCCTCCATGCTCACCTACGCCGAGCAGCAGATCCACACCCATAGCGGTCGGGAAGCCGGGCTGCTGGGCTGGGGCGAGGTAATGGAGGTTCGTCGTGACACGGTCATCACCCTGGGCGACTTCTACCGGACCGGCAAAAGTGTGTGGGTGGAGACCTCCGGGCATCGGTATCTCATCGAAAACCGGCAGAAAACCAGTGTTTATGACGATGCCAGTGTGAACGCGGACGATAAGGGCCTGTTTGTGTATCAATACCGCTCCGAGCGCCCCGTCACCCTGAGTTATGACAATACCAATGCCAACATCATACCCCTGGTCTCCGACGGCTTTTACGATTGGGAGTTCAGCGGAAGGTGGTTATCCGGCTGGCGGGCCATTTTCAATCGGGGCGGGGCCAACTCGGTTGATGGCAGCGGTTTTACCCGGAAGCAACCCTCCACCGGAGGCAATCATCACTGGATATCGGCCATGGTTGTGGACGGGCAGGAGCTTCGCCACGACTTCCGCGGCACCGGGCTGTATGCGGCCTACACCATAGACAGGCCCCGCCTCGGCCCGGAAACCAATCCCTCCGTGCCCGACCTTGAGCTGGACGTGCTGGGTCAGCAGGGCGAGGAAATCCGGCTCAGGGTGGTGGTAAGGTGAGGATTATACTATTGAGGATAATCCTATTGAGTGCAGGCACTGATTTGAATGCTTAAATGCAATTAGGTAAATAGGTAGTTAAAAAAATAAGTACAGACAAAGGGCCAATAAACAGCTCTAACCCCAATAAAAATAAAGCCCCGCAACCTTCCGGCTGCGGGGCTTTGCAAGGTCACAGTAGCTGTGACGGGCTGCTTCGGGGCAGCCTGTTCAGGAATCATACAATGCGTTCGGGGGCCAGTTCCCAGTGTTCGGGCGACCGCCACAGGCCGCTGAGCAGCAGTTCGCGCATGTAATGAAACTCTTTGGGCAGCTTGTCATACAGCTTGCTGAAGAGTTCCTCGTGCGAGAGCAGCTCCTGCTTCCAGGCTTCACGGTCAATAGACATCAGGTGCAGGAAGTCCTCGCGTTTGAAATCCTCCAGACCGGTCCAGTCCATGTCTTCATAGCGCGGCATCCAGCCCAGGGGGCTTTCCACGGCAAATGACTCGCCATGAACCCGACCAACAATCCACTTGAGCACACGCATGTTCTGACCAAAACCCGGCCACATGAATTTGCCGTTCTGATCTTTGCGGAACCAGTTGACTGAGAATATCCGCGGGGCGTTGGGCAACACCCGACCCATCTGCAGCCAGTGGTTGAAATAATCGCCCATGTGATAGCCGGCAAACGGCAGCATGGCAAACGGATCGCGACGAACTGCCCCGATGTTGCCGAAGGCCGCAGCGGTCATCTCCGAGCCCATGGTTGCGGCAGCGTAAACACCGAAGTTCCAGTTGAAGGTCTGATAGACCAGCGGTACGGTTGTGGCACGCCGACCGCCTACAATGAAGGCGCTGATGGGCACCCCGGCCGGATCTTCCCATTTTTCATCAATGGAAGGACAGTTGGCCGCGGGAGCCGTGAACCGGGCGTTGGGGTGGGCCACCGGTTTGCCGGAGGAGGGATCATGAACTTCACCCTGCCAGTTGATGGTCCCTTCCGGACACTCGTACCCGATGTCTTCCCACCAAACGTCTTTGTCGGGCGTCAGTCCCACATTGGTAAAGATGGTGTCTGCCCGGATGGTATCCATGGCAATGGGATTGGTTTTGCGGTTGGTGCCCGGTGCCACACCGAAATAACCGGCTTCCGGATTAATGGCCCGTAACTGGCCTTTTTCGTCTTTTTTAATCCAGGCAATGTCATCGCCAACGGTTGTGACCTTCCAGCCATCAATACCCTTGGGTGGCAGCATCATCGCAAAATTGGTCTTGCCACAGGCGCTCGGGAAGGCCGCCGCAACGTAGGTTTTCTCTTTTCTGGGATTTTCCACACCCAGAATAAGCATGTGCTCGGCCAGCCAGCCTTCATCGCGGGCCATGGTGGATGCAATTCGCAGTGCGAAGCATTTTTTGCCGAGCAAGGCATTGCCGCCATAACCCGAGCCGTAGGAGATGATGGAGCGCTCTTCGGGGAAGTGGCAGATGTACTTGGTGGTCGGATTGCAGGGCCAGGTAACGTCCTGGTCGCCGGGTTTGAGCGGGGCACCCACCGAGTGCAGGGCTTTTACGAAGTCGCCATTGCCCAGCACATCCAGTACCGACTGTCCCATGCGGGTCATGATGCGCATGTTGACCACCACGTAGGGGGAATCGGTGATTTCAATGCCAATCTGGGAGATGGGCGAGCCCAGCGGACCCATACTGAAGGGGATGATGTACATCGTCCGACCGGTCATACACCCGTCAAAGAGTTTGTTCAGGGTCTTTTTCATCTCCCGGGGATCTTCCCAGTTGTTGGTAGGACCGGCATCGCTTTTGCGCAGACTGTTGATAAAGGTTTTGTCTTCTACCCGGGCTACGTCGGAAGGGTCTGAGAAGGTGAGGTAACTGTTGGGACGTTTTTCTGGGTTTAATCGGATAAACGTTCCGGCATCTACCATTTCCTGACACAACTGATCATACTCCTCCTGTGAGCCATTGCACCATACAACCTGATCAGGTTTGGTGAGTTCGGCCGTCTGGTTCACCCATTCAATCAACCGTTTATTTTTGGTTGGGGCTGCTGTTGTCATAATAGATTCTCCTTTTCAAGTTCTTTTTTGCTTCGGCATAGTGTTACTGTCATGTGAAGCTGTGAATAATATAGGTGCGCAACGGCACGGATGCACCAAAATCGTCAACTAATCTTGTATAAACAAGACCAATTGTAAGCGCTTTTCTTGACCGCTATTGCCGGTTGGCAAAATATGTGTACCATAGGGCAAAACGTGTGGACCCGAACAGCGGCACGAACCGCCCGAACCCGGAACCTCGCCTTGGAAAAACAGGCTCTGCAGCGCCGCAGAGGGTGATTTTTTGGTTTTCATGCCATTTTAAAAAGCCGTAATTTAAGAGTTTGTTTTATGTTTTTTCCGAACCAATTTATGTACATCACAGGCAGGCAATTTTCATGAAGCATGACGTCCGCGTGGCCCTGGTCCAGATGGCCTGCACCGAAGACCCCGTTGCCAACCAGCGCAAGGCAGAAGCCCACATTCGTCAGGCGGCAGCCGACGGGGCGCAGATTGTGTGTCTGCAGGAATTGTATCAGTCGACCTACTTCTGTCAATACTATCGGCAGGAGTTTTTCGACCTGGCGGAACCGATTCCCGGTCCCGCCACAACCGCACTCAGCAGTCTGGCAGGGCAATTGGGTGTGGTCATCATCGCTTCCCTGTTTGAAAAACGCGCCGACGGCCTCTATCACAATACCGCCGCGGTCTTCGATGCAGACGGGACCGGGCTGGGTATCTACCGCAAGGCGCACATTCCGGACGACCCCCTGTTCTACGAGAAGTATTATTTCACGCCCGGTGATACCGGCTACAAGGTGTTCAATACCCGCTTCGCCCGCATCGGGGTGCTGATCTGCTGGGACCAATGGTATCCGGAGGCGGCCCGTCTCACCGCGCTCAAAGGTGCCCAGATACTGTTTTATCCCACGGCCATCGGCATGCTGTCAAGTGAAACCACCCAGGAGCGGGTTGAATTCTCTCAGGCCTGGCAAACCATACAACGCTCGCACGCTATTGCCAATGGCTGCTACGTGGCCAGCGTAAACCGCGTGGGCACCGAAGGCGAACTCACGTTCTGGGGCGAATCCTTTGTCTGCGGTCCGTTCGGACAGATGCTGGCGCAGGCCGAAGAGCAGGAAACCGTTCTGCACGCCAGCCTGGACCTCAGCGCCATTGACCAGCAGCGACGGACCTGGCCCTACCTGCGCGACCGCCGCATCGATACCTACACCGATCTCACCAAACGTTACCTCGACTGACCTGTCATGACTCCAGCCCAAGCAGGCTACAGGATGCCGGCCGAATGGCATCCGCACTCCGGAACCTTGCTGAGCTGGCCTCAGAATCCGCAGACCTGGCCCGGGGAGCGCCTTGGTCGGGTAGAACGGGTGTATGCGCAGCTCATCCGCTCGCTCTACCCCCACGAAACGGTGCATCTGCTCGTTGATTCGCCGCAGCGAAGGCGGCGGGTACTGCAAATTTTTGCCGAGCACCATATTCCCGCCGATGCCGTTCGATTTCATGTGGTTCCGTGCAATGATGTGTGGGCGCGGGACTTCGGACCCATTCTGGTGCGCAATGCCGCACTGGCGGGCAGCCCACAGGAGTTCGCCATCACCAACTGGGGGTTCAACGCCTGGGGCGGGAAGTATCCGCCCTATCACAGTGACAACGCCGTGCCGGCCTACCTGAGCGGGTACAGCGGGTTACAGCGCTTCGATCCGGACATGATTCTGGAGGGGGGCTCCATCGAAACCAACGGCAACGGGGTCATGCTGGTCACGGAGTCGGTACTGCTGAACGAAAACCGGAACCCGCATCTCACACAGACGCAGATTGAGCAGTTTCTGTGCGAATATCTTGGGCAGGAGAAAATTATCTGGCTGGGAGAGGGACTGGCCGGCGATGATACCGACGGCCACATAGACGATTTGAGTCGCTTCCTGAATGAAAGGACCATTATGACGATGGTGGCTGAGGATCCGGACGATGTAAACCATGCCGCACTCCAGGCCAATCTGCAGCGTCTCCGGCAGGCAACCGATGCGCAGGGTCGACCCTTCGACATCGTGACCCTTCCCATGCCGACCACCCGGATTGAGGGAACTACCGTAGACGGCAGTGAATTTGTGCCGGCCAGCTACGCCAATTTCTACATCGCCAACGGACTGGTTCTTGTCCCGCTGTATGATCCGCGCTATGATCAGCAGGCGCTGGATTTGTTCAGCACGTATTTTCCGGATCGCACCGTTACCGGTATTGATTGCCGCGATCTGGTATGGGGGCAGGGGTCTATCCATTGTATTACCCAGCAGTTGTACGGCATGGAATAAGGTCGCCTGCGCCCGTTACCACGGGCAAGGGGGGGGGCATACCATCAGATAAGGTCGATTGCGCCCGTGGCAATGGGCGCATGAGATGAAATAATGTACCTGGCCCGGCGCATTAAGGATGCCGTTTCAGTTGTACGGTATGAAATAAGTCGATAATATTCGTCACGACTATATCCGTGTGTTATCCATCCCAACCAAACAAGCCCAGCATGAAATCCGTCGTTCTCACCGCCCTCGCCCTCATCCTTGCCATCTCCGCTGTTTCGGCCCAGGACACCTCGTATCGCGCTTCCGACAACACCCTGTTTATCCTGCCTACCGGCGATGTGGTACCCAAGGGTACCCATCAGCTCAACAGTTTTCAGCTGTTTTTTGTGGGCTACAACTATGGGCTGAGCAATCGCCTGCAGGTCGGTGCTTTTGCGTTCTTCCCCTTCAATGCCAGCGTATTCCGTGAATCCTTCTCTGTTTCAGCGAAATACAACTTTTATCGGACCGATCGGCTGAGCCTGTCGGGAATGGGCGTTATTTTCCCGGCCAACGGTGTTACCCTGGCCGTGGCCTCGGGGAGCTACTCGGTGAATAAAACCCGGCTGCATGCCGGATTCGGTACCGGATTTATTGTAGAAGACCCTGCCGATGCAGCCCCGCTGATTGCCATACTCGGAGTGGATCACAATCTTTCGGACCGCGTAAGCCTGATGAGCGAGTTTTCCTCGCTGGCGTCCAGTTTTATTGATGACGCCTCCGGTCTGTTCAGCGTGGGTGCCCGGTTTCATTTTGAAAATGGCAACATTGATTTCGGCGCCATGCGACCCAGCGGGGCCGGCGGAGATTTCCTGGCTTTTCCATTTATCCGCGGTACCATCGAATTCAACTGACCGGTTGATTTAATCGCCATGATAAATCGGGCAATCTTTGTTATTTTCAGGCAAACAAACCTGAACAAAATCCATCATGTTGGAAGCTCCTTCCCCTGCAGATGTGCCTGCCGCTGAATTTGAAACCGTCATAGGGCTGGAAGTCCATGCCCAGCTGCTCACGGCAAGCAAAGCCTTTGCACCGGTCTCCAACCGGTTCGGTAACCAGCCGAACACTCAGGTAACCCCGTTGTGCCTGGGGCATCCCGGTACCTTGCCGCTGCTGAATGAAAATCTGGTCAATTACATCGTTAAAATGGGGCTGGCCACCCACTGTCAGATAGCACCGCGGTCCATTTTTGCCCGGAAAAACTATTTCTATCCGGACATGCCCAAAGGCTACCAGATTTCCCAGTTCGACAAGCCCATCTGCCACGACGGCCATATTGATATTGAGCTGGAAGACGGCAGTACCAAACGGATCCGCATAAAACGGATTCACATGGAAGAAGACGCCGGCAAGTCGATCCACGATCAGGACCCGCAAAACACCCTCATCGACCTGAACCGCTCCGGCACGCCCCTGATCGAAATTGTTACCGAACCGGATATTTCCAGTCCCGCCGAGGCCTACGCCTACCTGGTACGGATCAAGCAGATTGTGCAGTACCTGGGCATCTGCGATGGAAATATGGAGGAGGGAAGCCTGCGATGCGATGCCAATATTTCCATACGTCCGGTGGGTGAAACCCGATTGGGAACGCGTACAGAGCTCAAGAACATGAATTCATTCCGCAATGTGGAGCGGGCACTGATATACGAGATCGAACGTCAGCGCAATCTGGTACGTGCCGGTGGTGCTGTCATCCAGCAGACCCTGCTCTGGGATGCCAACAAAATGGAAACCCGTCAGATGCGCAGCAAGGAGGAAGCCCATGATTACCGCTATTTCCCCGAGCCGGACATTCCGCCGGTGATTGTGACGCCCGAAATGCTCCAGGAATTGCAGGCCTCCTTGCCGGAATTGCCGGAAGACCGCAAAAAACGGTTTGTTGTCGCGATGGAATTGCCCTTGTCTGACGCTGAAATGCTCACTGATACCCGTGAAATGGCCGATTATTTCGAGGCCGTTTGCCAGGCCGGTGCCAATGCCAAACTGGCCGCCAATCTGATTATCACCGAAGTGCGAAGGGTGCTCAATGAGGAAGGGGTGAGCATCGGCCGGTTTCCGGTTGACCCGGCCCGACTAGCCGGACTTTTGTCGCTCCGACAGGCCGATACCATTAGTTCATCGGCCATGCAGACCATATTTAACCGGATGCTGGAGGATGCCGGTGACGCAGCATCCATCGCACGAAGCCTGAATCTGGTTCAGGTATCCGACACGTCGTTTTTGGAGCCTCTGGTGGATCAGATCCTGGCTTCCAATCCCGATAAAGTCAATGCGTATCGTAACGGGAAAACGGGGTTGATGGGCTTCTTCGTAGGACAAATTATGCAACAATCAAAAGGAAAGGCCAATCCAAAGTTGGTGAGTGAATTGATAACTAAAAAAATAAATGAACAAGGTTAATTCGTTTGTAAAGGTCGGTTTTTATGCCAGAATGCTGGCTGTAATTCCGCTGGTACTGCTGACCATGGGGGCCTGCTCTGCGGAAACGACCCGAACAGGTCAGACACTGATATCCGGTATAGTCAGTATTTCATCACAGGTCGGGGAGGATCAACCCGACTATAGCGGTGTCCGCTTTG
Organism: Bacteroidetes bacterium HLUCCA01; assembly: GCA_001314545.1. Lineage (GTDB taxonomy): Bacteria > Bacteroidota > Rhodothermia > Balneolales > HLUCCA01 > HLUCCA01. The sequence continues at coordinate 516,377 of LIHN01000001.1, read as the reverse complement.
TGATTCTGTCCGGCAGTCCGGAATCCGGCCGGGATACACTGCTGAATGCCGTTACCAATACGGACGGATTTTTTTCATCGGTAGTACCCGTTCCTGAGCGTGGCCTGTACCCGCTGATCGTGTCACGAAACGACCGCACGGTCCACATCGGTAGTCTGATTCTGGCCCCGGATGATACGGTTTCCATCACCGGTGAACTTCCCGGACTGGATCAGAACCTGCGCGTCAATTCCCCGGAAAACCGGGCAATGGCAACCTATGAGCGCCTGCAGCGACTCTATGGCCGGGTTGCTACCTTCGCCTACGGAGGATCCGTTGAAAATGACAGCATACCCATATTGATGGAGCAGTGGAGCGATTTGTTCTGGTCGATGCGCGATGAACATCCGGGAAGCTACGCTGCCGGTCTGGCCGCCGTAGATGCCATTGACGTACTGCAGGGATGGAATGATGAAAAGGTGCTTGCGCGTCTTGACGAGCTGGATGACTCGGATACCTTTTTCAATGTGAAGCTGACCTATGGCGGCCATGTGACGGCCCGCAGGCTGGGGCTGGACGCCGGACTGGACTACCTGTCCTCACTGCGCCGTTCGGTACGCGACCCGCAACTACGACAGGCAATTGACATGCGTCGTGTTGAGCTGATGCTGGATTACGAGGATTATGACGATGCACTGGCTGAAGCGCGCGGCCTGATGGATGCGGCCGGTGATGACGAGCAGCTGACCGCCTGGGCGGAAGATGCCGTATACAAGCTGGAGAATCTGGTTCCGGGTCGGAAAATACCTGGTTTTGTAATGCCATTTGATGGCGCTGAGCGGATGTTCCCGGATCCGGAAGGTCCGGCAGTTCTCGTTCTGGAGGTGGTTCTGCTGGCCGATCAGTCGTACCAGCAAACCTATCCCGCTCTGCAGGAGGTTTTGCGTGATTTTGGCGATGATCAGCTTGGAGTTTTTACCGTACCGCTGGATCAGCGACAGGTCACAGTGGATGCATTTTTTGAAGAACGAAGCCGGCGCTGGCCGGTTTCCGGGGCCGGTGCCTACGAGGCCGGTGATGTACTGACTCTTCTGCGAATTGAAGAGGTACCCACACGCATTGTGATGGGCAGGGATGGGACGATTCACGCACGTTTGGTTGGGCATGATATTGCTGCCCTGCGGGACGAGCTTAACACTATTATTGAAAACACAAACTGAACACAATTATGAGACGATTTTTAATTGCCGGTAACTGGAAAATGAACCTGGGTCCGGCCGAAACCACGACTTTCTTTGAAGAGATGAAAACCCTTACTGCCGATGTCAGTGACGGCGCAGAAGTACTGGTTTGTACTCCTTTCGTGAGTCTGCCTGCAGCCGTGGATGCGGCCGCTGCCATAGCTGGATTTAAGGTCGGCGCGCAGAATATGCATTTTGAGGATAACGGTGCCTATACCGGTGAAACCAGTGCCGCCATGCTCAATGAACTGGGTTGCAGTTATGTGATTTTAGGGCATTCTGAGCGCCGTGAGTATTTCGGCGAGACCGATGCCATTGTCGGTAAAAAGGTTGTCAGGGCCCTGGGCGCAGATCTGACACCGGTGCTTTGTGTGGGTGAGGTTCTTGCCCAGCGCAAGGCCAACGAGCAGAATGATGTGGTTGCCACTCAGTTGAAAGGCGCGCTCAGCGGGTTGACCCCGGACCAGATTGGTCGCACGGTTATAGCCTATGAACCCGTGTGGGCTATCGGAACCGGCGAGGTTGCCAGTCCGCAACAGGCCCAGGATATGCATCAGTTTATCCGTTCCGTTCTGACGGAACTGGCGGGCAAGGACGTTGCCGACAGCGTACGGGTACTCTACGGAGGCAGTATGAAACCCGATAACGCCGAAGAACTGCTCGGTCAGCCCGATGTTGACGGGGGCCTGATCGGTGGTGCCAGCATGAAAGCGGGCAGTCTGTTCAAGATTGTCGAAATCGCCAATAAACTATCCTGACCTATGGAGAAGCGTAATGTGCTGCTCATCGGCGGAGGCGGTCGTGAGCATGCGATAGCCCGGTCCCTGTCGCGGTCGCCCTTGCTCGGAAAGCTGTTTATCACCCCGGGCAACCCGGGAACAGCCGATCTGGGCGAGAACTCCGACCTGGACACCGACGAGTTTGACGATGTGGTGGATTTTTGTGAAACCCACCACATCGATCTGGTGGTTGTCGGCCCTGAGCAGCCGCTCGTGGAAGGTATAACCGATTATCTGCACGATTACGGAATCAACGTATTCGGTCCGTCCAAGGGTGCGGCCATGCTGGAGGGCAGTAAGTCGTATGCGAAGTCGATCATGCACAAGTACGCAATACCAACGGCTGGCAGCGAGGTATTCGACCGGCATGAGATCTCCAAACTTGAAACCTACCTGCAGGAGCAGGGACAGTTCCCCATCGTCATCAAGGTTGACGGTCTGGCCGCCGGCAAGGGGGTTTTCATCTGCGAAAATATTGCCCGCGCCCGTGAATACATCGACCTTATCATGAACGATGTGAACCTCAGCGCGGCTGCACCTACCATTGTGGTAGAAGAGTTTATGCAGGGAGAAGAGGTCTCTGTATTTGCAATCAGTGACGGTACCACGGCCCGGTACCTGATGCACGCGCAGGACCACAAGCGAATCGGCGATGGCGACACCGGCCTTAATACGGGTGGGATGGGGGCCTACGCCCCGGCCCCGGTTCTCACCGATGCCATGAAGCAGGATGTCATGGAACGCATCATTCAGCCAACCATAGACGCTATGGCGGCTGAAGGCACCCCGTATACCGGTATTCTGTATGCCGGGCTGATGATTACCGGTGAGGGTCCGAAGGTGGTTGAATACAATTGTCGTTTTGGCGACCCCGAAGCACAGGTTATTCTGCCGGCTCTGAATTCCGATCTCCTCGAATTAATGATTACAACCGTTAATGGTAAGCTGGAGTACCAGTCACTCGACCTGGCGCCGGACTATTTTTGCACGGTGGTAATGGCATCGGCCGGTTATCCGGGTACCTACACCAGCGGACTGCCTGTCCGCGGACTTGAACATGTGCCGGAAGGGGTTCAGGTATTTCATAGTGGAACGCAACGAAATAAGGAAGGCGAACTGCTCACCAGAGGCGGACGGGTGCTCAGCGTGGTGGGTCGGGGAAGCACGCTGCAACAGGCTATCGACGCTGCGTATGAGGGGGTTGAGCGCATCGAATTCGAAGGGGCTTATTACCGAAAGGATATCGGAGCCAAAGGGCTGCGGTATTTCAACTCCTGAACAAGGCCGGTAGCCCATGATGTTTAGCAGCCATACCGGATTGCATGTCCACCTCCACCGGTTTCTGCTGCTGTGCAGTGCGGGCCTGCTGCTGGTATTTGGCGCCTGCAGCGGACCGCGATCGGTCCCTGCGGCGGATGATGCAGCGAATCCCTTGCCGCAGGATGCGGTGCAGCTGGAAGCACTGGCGTGGGCTCATGGATTTAACCGTATCACTGATCTGCATGCCACGGCCTCCGGGCAGGTGTACGTGGTGGATGCCGGTCGGCATCATGTTATTCGTCTGGGTGAGAACGGAGTCCGGATTGACTCAACCGGCGGCCGGGGTACGCGGCCCAATCAGTTTGATCGGCCTACCCATGTGTATGCCAGCAACGATCTGCAGATTTTTGTATCGGACAGCGGCAACCGCCGCATCGTGCAATTCGACCGGCATTGGCAGCATCTGGGGTACCTGGATATTCCATCGGTTTCGTACACGCCGGGTGCACTGACCCAAACCATGCTCGCAGAGCTGGTGTTCTGGGACGAGCGCAGCTCCGGGCTGATGAAAACGCGCGCCGATTTCAGTGCGGATCCTCTTTTCAGGCCGGATGTTTCGGCCATAACGGGTACCGTTGTTGCCCTGCAGCATCTGGGTCGCACTATGTGGGTTGCCGAGGAGCGGGGTGTATTGCACCGTTATGCCCCGGGCGGAGGTTACCTGGGATTTCTGGCAGGCTATGGTCCTGTCATGGATGCCGCTGCCGGTGGGGACAACCTGTTCTTACTCCGCAACGACGGAAAGGTGCTTCGTCTGTCGACTTCGGGCGCTGTTGAACACGTTTTGCAGCTGGATGTTCCCGGCCGACTGCAGGCCCTGACCTGGCAAAACGGGTATCTTATTGTAGCGGATGCAGCTACCATGTATCGTGTTGCATTGCCTGAATAACGATGCGGAATCGGGCGGGGCGGTGTTGGTAAAGTGCAATGTAGAGTCAGTCAAAATAAGCCCTCTGTGGGCACGGTTTTCGGGTTTCTGAGAGTTATTTGCATTATATTGCATCGCTGAACAAGCGTATTCAAACCGTTATTTCGCAACTATTATTCACTACTAAACGCACGTTAACTATGTATTCGTTGCTCACCGCGTTTCAGAATTCCGTAGGACGGAAAATCCTGACCGGAGTCACTGGTATAGCTCTGACAGGATTTTTGATTATTCACCTGCTGGGAAACCTGACATTATTCACCATCGATTATGCCGATGCCGACAATGCATTTAACCGGTATGCGCATTTTCTGCATGACCTGGGCTGGTTACTCTATGTAGCCGAGGCAGGACTGCTGACTATATTTCTGATTCACGCCTATCTTGGAGTTGCTATTTATCTGCGCAAGAAAAAAACGCGTGGCACGAACTACGAGGTGGTTAAAAGTCGTGGCGGAGCCAGCAAGGTCGGTTTCAGCTCACGTACCATGTTGATTTCAGGCTCATTGCTGCTGATTTTTACCGTCTCCCATGTCAATCATTTCAAGTTTGGTCCGGGATGGTCGGGTGAGCCGGAGTACACCCAGCAGATGAATGTGGGCGGGGAAACCACCGAAGTACGGGATTTGTCGAAACTGGTTTTTGAAACGTTTAATCAACAGTACGAAGGAGCCATCTTCTACGTTATCGGGTATGTAGGCATTATGATACTTCTCGGGTTCCACCTGCGTCACGGCATCTGGAGCGCATTGCAGTCGCTCGGAGCGATGAACAAGAAACTTGTGCCGGTGATTTACGCCGTTGCCGGTACCATCGGCATCCTGATTGCTCTGGGCTTTCTGGTATTGCCCATCTACATCTATTTTTTATAATCCGCTTAATCCAGAAGTATTATGAGTACGCAAACAACCAAAGCCAACCAAACTTCTCCTAAGCTGCAATCCAAGGTTCCTGAAGGGCCCATCGACAAGAAATGGAGTACCCACAAGAACAACATCAAGCTGGTTAATCCCAACAACAAGCGTAAATACAAAATCATTGTGGTTGGTACCGGTCTTGCCGGAGCCTCAGCCGCAGCGTCGCTGGCTGAGCTGGGTTACAATGTGGAGACCTTCACCATTCTGGATTCCCCCAGACGGGCGCATAGTATTGCTGCCCAGGGTGGAATCAATGCCGCCAAAAACTACAAGAATGACGGCGACAGCGTCTACCGTCTGTTTTACGATACCGTAAAGGGTGGCGATTACCGTTCGCGCGAAGCCAATGTGTACCGGCTTGCCGAGGTAAGTAACGCCATCATTGACCAGTGTGTGGCTCAGGGCGTTCCTTTTGCCCGTGAATACGGCGGGCTGCTGGATAACCGATCCTTCGGTGGCGCCCAGCTGTCGCGTACCTTCTACGCCCGTGGACAAACAGGCCAGCAGCTGCTGCTCGGTGCCTACTCGGCCATGATGAAATCCGTGGATTCAGGTGCCATTAAAATGCACAACCGCCATGAGATGCTTGAGCTGGTGGTGGTTGACGGAAAGGCGCGCGGAATTATTACCCGCGACCTGGTAACCGGAGCCATTGAGCGTCATGCCGCGGATGCAGTTCTGCTGTGTACCGGCGGATACGGCAACGTGTTTTATTTGTCGACCAACGCCAAGAACTGTAACGTTACAGCAGCCTGGCGATGCTATAAAAAAGGCGCTATGTTCGGAAATCCGAGCTTCACCCAGATTCACCCGACCTGTATCCCGGTTTCCGGCGATTATCAGTCCAAGCTCACACTCATGAGTGAGAGTCTTCGAAACGATGGTCGTGTATGGGTCCCCCGTAAACCCGGCGATAAGCGCCATGCCAATCAGATTCCCGATGAGGAGCGCTACTACTTCCTGGAGGAACGCTATCCGAGTTTCGGCAACCTGGTTCCCCGTGATGTAGCCTCCCGAAATGCCAAGGATGTTTGCGATAAAGGGCACGGTGTTGGTCCGTCCGGACTGGCTGTTTACCTTGACTTCCGTGACAGCATTAAACGCTATGGTCGAGACAAGATCAGTGAGCGTTATGGCAACCTGTTTGACATGTACCAGAAAATTACCGGTGACAACCCCTACGAAGAACCCATGCGGATTTTCCCGGCGGTACACTATACCATGGGCGGACTGTGGGTAGATTATAATCTGCAGACTACCATTCCCGGCCTGTATGCACTGGGCGAGGCCAATTTCTCCGATCACGGTGCCAACCGGCTGGGAGCCAGCGCGTTGATGCAGGGACTGGCCGATGGTTACTTCGTGATTCCCTACACCGTTGGCGATTATCTGTCCGGCGAAAAATCCGGCGAGGTGGATACCAACCATGAGGCTTTTGCCCAGGCTGAACAGGAAGCCGTTGAGCGTATCGACAAACTCCTGAAATCCAAGGGGACCAAAACCGTACTGGATTACCATCGCGCATTGGGTAAAATCATGTGGGATGAAGTCGGTATGTCCCGCACGGAGCAGGGGCTCAAAGACGCTATTGCAAAAATCCGCGCCATGCGTGAAGAATTCTGGAACAACGTCTACGTGCCCGGAGAAAAGTCCACCTGTAACAAGTATCTGGAATATGCCAACCGTGTGTCAGATTTTCTGGAACTCGGTGAGCTGATGGCCCGTGACGCCCTCGATCGAAACGAGTCCTGCGGCGGCCACTTCCGCGAAGAATACCAGACTCCCGAGGGTGAAGCACAGCGTGACGATGAAAATTACTGCCATGTTTCCGTGTGGGAGTATCCCGGTGATCCTGATTCCGATCCGGTACTTCATAAGGAAGCCCTGGAGTTTGAATACGTCAAGCTCACGCAGCGCAGCTATAAATAAGGACTTTAAAAACGACGAAACAGTATTATGAGTACAATGACAATCAACCTGCGAGTCTGGAGACAAAAAAATGCTTCAACGCCCGGTAAGCTCGTCGACTATAAAGTCGAAGGCGTTAGTGAGCACATGTCTTTTCTGGAGATGTTTGACCATCTCAACGAACAACTCATGAAAAAAGGCGATGAGCCTGTTGAGTTTGACCATGACTGCCGCGAGGGTATCTGCGGATCATGTAACATGGTAATTGACGGTCAGGCCCACGGTCCGCAGAAGGGCACGGCCGCCTGTCAGCTGCACATGCGTCACTACAACGATGGAGATACCATTGTGGTTGAACCCTGGCGCGCTGCGGCGTTCCCGCTGATCCGTGATCTGGTGGTAGACCGCTCGGCCTTTGACCGGATTCAGGCTGCCGGCGGATACATCTCGGTGAATACCGGCGCTGCTCCGGATGCGCATGCGGTACCCGTAGAAAAAGAAGATGCGGATGTTGCCTTTGACTATGCGGCCTGTATCGGCTGCGGCGCCTGCGTGGCAGCTTGCCCGAATGCATCTGCCTCGCTGTTTACCGGCGCTAAAATTTCTCAGTTCGCCCGCTTGCCCCAGGGGCAGGTTGAGCGTGAGCGCAGGGTAGTGCGCATGGTTGAACAGATGGAGAAGGAAGGATTTGGCGACTGCTCCAACTTCGGTGAGTGCGAAGCCGTATGTCCGAAGGAAATCTCTATCCAGGCCATCGCTGAAATGCGTCGTGAATACATGAAAGCAATTACATGATGCGTTCATCGTATCGTTTACAAGCCCCTGCCGGTAACGACAGGGGCTTTTTTTTGTGATATGGGATTTGAACCGAACTCAGGACATTCCTGTTGGGAAAAAGAGGTAAATTACCCTCCTCTATGAATACAGATACATGGTTTGAAACAGCGAAGGCCAACCTCAGCAGGTACTGGGGATATCCCGATTTCCGGCCGGGCCAGGATGCCGTGGTGAAATCTGTGCTGAAAGGCGATGAAACCCTGGTCCTGTTTCCCACCGGCGGCGGCAAATCCTTGTGCTATCAGGTTCCGGCTACCGTGCTTCCCGGTCTGACCCTGGTGATTTCGCCACTGGTAGCCTTGATGCAAGACCAGGTCGACCAGCTCAATGCCCGGGGTATCCGATCTGCTTTTATCAACAGCACCTTGCCGCGTCATGAGGTGGAACAGCGCCTGATCAACGCCCGGAACGGCATGTATACCTTGCTTTATTGTGCCCCTGAACGACTTGAAACACCGCTGTTTCAGCAGGAAGCGCCCAATCTGAATATTCAGCTCGTCGCCGTTGACGAAGCACACTGTATCAGTGAATGGGGCCATGATTTTCGTCCGCCCTACCGCAGGATCCGCGAGAATATTACATCCGTTATCGGAGAAACCCGCTGGATGGCGCTTACAGCCACAGCCACCCCCCGGGTTAAAGATGACATCATCCGGGTAATGGGGTTTGACAACCCCACGGTAATCACCAAGGGATTTGAACGCAAAAACCTGAAATGGTGGGTTATTGACACCCCGCAAAAAAATACCCTCTTGCTGAAAATGGTGAAGAGGTCGAGCGGGGCCGGACTGATTTATGCCGGTACCCGGCGCCAGTGCAATGAAATTGCAGCACTCATGCGGTCTCACGGCGTGCGATGCGAAGCATACCATGCCGGACTGACCTCCGATGAAAGAAAACGCATCCAGCAGGACTGGATCGACAATACGCTGGAGCTGGTTGTTGCCACCAACGCATTCGGTATGGGAATCGACAAACCTGACTGCCGGTACGTCCTTCATTACAACATGCCGGGCTCACTGGAGGCCTACTACCAGGAAGCCGGTCGGGCCGGCAGAGACGGCGCGCAGAGCTTTCCTACCATGCTGGTAACATCGTCCGACGTAAAAACATCCCAAAAACGCCTGGAGGAGTCGTATCCGGACTATGATGTTGTGGCACGGGTGTATACCATGCTGTGCGACTCGCTCGGCCTGGCTTCCGGATCGGTACAGGAAGAACCTGCATCGGTAGGTCTGGATAAGCTGGGGAAACGCTCCGGGCTGCGGAAAAATGTTCTGGTAAACGCACTTCGCACCTTGGAGCGACTCGATGTCATTGAAATGGTTCAACCCAACGAACCCATGCTTGGCGTCCAGTTCAATCTCGACAAAGACCTCATCGTGGAACAGGTGGGAAGCGGCGGGAATGAAGCCAAAATCCAGTTTGTCGACCGGCTCCTGCGTCTGTTCCTGCCGGAGGGACAGCATAAAATGAACTTTCTGGAAGCGGGCTGGGTCACCTCCCGACTGGAACTCTCACACAACGCCGTGCTGAAGGGCTTGAACGTGCTGAGCAGTGAAGGCGTGCTGCGCTGGGAAACCCGCAGGGATGACCCGGTAATACGAGTCAAGGAGGGCAGGGCTGAGCGTGTACCGGTACAGCGCAAGCAGGTTGACGCCTACCGCACCATCCAGCAGGATAAACTTGAGCATATGATTGGCTACGCCCTTACACAAGGGTGCCGTAGTGCGTATATACGCCGTTATTTCGGCGAAACCGAAGTGCCGGATTATTGTGGTTTCTGCGATCGTTGTCTGGCCGGTGAAGGGGAGCCGGAAATGACCGATGTGCTGATTCAGCAGGTAGCCAGCCTATTGAAAAGCGGTCCTTCTGATTTGACGAGGTTGGAAAGCGAGGCAGGCATACCCCGAAAAACCCTCGAAGCAATCCTGAAATGGCTCTCATCGCAGCGCAAGATTCGCTTCGAGAAAAAGAGTGGACTGTTCTACTGGAAGTGAGTGCACTGAAATGTCGACACGGGCTGCAATCTGGCACGATATCAAAAACCTGCATACACGACTGTTGGTGATTTCAGGGGAATCGGTATGAAAAACGGTACTTATTGCCGCTATTCATCGCTCTGTTCACCAACCCCGGACTGCATCGCCGCGTCTTGTCCCGGGATGGCCTCCAGCCGCTGTCTTTCCTGGTTAAACTGCATGATGCTATGTTCAAGTCGCGCGATTTCCCCGTCCAGATCCCGTTCGTAATACCGCTGACTTTCCAGGAACTCGTCCACGGTAAATTCATGACGTTGCTGCAGTTCGTACAGCATTTCGGCTGTCTTTTCCGTCTCTGCGGTATAGGAATGGATCTGATAAATCATTTCCAGTTCAGCGCGAACCTGAATATAGGTCTGCTCATCGAGCGGAGGCCGGTATGGCCGGCACCCGATGAGGAAGACCAAAAAAATCAGTGCAACAAATCGAATCATTTGGCTGATTTCGGGAATAAAGGTCGCATAACGACCTCATCGATGAGGAAGTTATCCGGCATTTCAAGAACATTGATCAGCACGGTGGCTACGTCGTCAGACTGCATCATACGATCGTGCAGGGTGCCGCCGCTGTGGGTAAAGAACTCCGTTGCGATAGAGCCCGGGTACAGGCAGGTGACCTTGATACCATCGTGGCGGAGCTCCTTCATCAGGGAGTCACTCATGCCGCCGAGGGCGAATTTCGTGGCGTTGTAGCCCGAAATATTTGCGTTTCCCATCTTTCCTGCAATCGACGCAATATTCACGATGTGGCATACTTCCGCATTTTTTTTCAACAGCGGTGTTACCGCACTGGTCAGGTAAAAAACGGCGTTCAGGTTCAGATTAATCATGGTATGCCAGTCGTCGGATGCGAGCTGATCTACCGGACCAAATTTACCGATGCCGGCGTTGTTCACCAGAATATCGGGCAGGGTACCGGTAAAGGTTGCACTAACCCAGCCTCTGACGGCATGCTCATCGGTGATATCCATTTCAACAGGATGAAATCCTGCCCCCAGCTCCTTTTGCAGCTCCGCGAGCCGGTCACCCCGACGGGCTATGCCGTACACCACAGCTCCTTTTTGGGTCAGTCTTCGTGAGAAATCGGCTCCCAGGCCGCTGCTGGCTCCGGTTACAATGGCTACTTTTCCGTTTAAATTCATGCTAATATGGTATTTTAGTGGTTAATCAGGCATGCGCTGGTTTTCCCTGACGGTATGCCCAATGTACAAAAATGGCAGCGCAGTTTCCCGGACGATACACCGTCCGGAACTGGTGCGTAATACTTAGACAACAATTCAATCCAAGATAACGGTTCCCTGTGGTATACATTGACATCGGTAACACCTTCGTAAAAATTGCCTCGCATACAGGCGATATGACAGGCAATGTTCTGGACTCGGGGCAGTCTGCCGACATGGATGAATGGTATGTGCATTTGAGAGCCCGTCACGGGAAGCTGGATGATATCATCACGATTCTGAACAGCGAGGTTCTTGCGGCCATGCCCGTACTGGCATGCAGTGTGGTTCCTTCGGTTCGAACCCGACTGGAACAGGCCCTTCCGGACAGAATCTATTTTATAGACCGCAGTATGATTCCGGCCGCATTGCTCGATTATGAGACTCCGGATACATTGGGTATGGACCGTTTTATAGCCTGTTACGGGGCCTGGGACCGGTCTGGTCGGAATACGGACGTTGTGGTGGTGGATGCGGGAACAGCAACCACGCTCGACCTTATGAGCGCCGACGGCGTATTCCGCGGCGGGGTCATCGCTCCGGGACTGCAGGTTATGGAGTATGGTTTTGCCCGGCTGGCTCCGGCCTTGCCTGAGGTGCCGCGCACCATTCCTTCACACTGGCCCCCGAAAAGTACGACGCAGGCCCTGAAGTGGGGGATAACCGGCAGTTATCTGGGACTCATACGCGCTCATCTGACGCACTACCAGCACGAATACCCGAAGCTGAAACTGTGGATAACCGGTGGCGATGCTCAGATTCTAACGCAGATGCGCGGACTATCCATGCACTATCATCCCAACCTGGTGTTTGAAGGGCTCAGGGCCTGGAAGCAAACTTACATCGATGCCCGTACTTAACGGGTCTCGTCCAGCACCTTACCGCTGATTAGGGCATTGAGCATATCCAGCGCAGCTCTGTTTTCCCCGCCGTGAGGGATGATGATATCGGCGTAGCGTTTGGTCGGCTCCACGAATTCCAGATGCATCATGCGCACGTGCCGCTCATACTGGTCGAGCACACTTTCCACAGTGCGTTTCCGCTCGAGGATGTCACGGCGTAGTCTTCGGAGCAGCCGCACATCCGAATCCGTGTCAACAAACAATTTCAGATGCATGAGGTCACGCAGTTCTTTTTCGAAAAAAATCAGGATGCCGTCAACCAGGATTACCGGTCGGGGCTCCAGGGTCTCGGTTTCCTCCAGGCGGATGTGCTCGGTGAAATCATAAATGGGCATTTCAACGCTGTAGCCCTGGCGTAAAGCCTGCACATGGCGAATCAGCAGTTCGGTTTCCAGTGCGGAGGGATGGTCGAAATTCTGTTTCGCGCGGTGCTCGAATTCCAGGTGTTTGAGGTCACGGTAGTAGGAATCATGCTGGATAAGCACCAGATTTTCTATGCCGACCCGATCGATGATATGCTTGACAACCGTTGTTTTTCCCGAGCCGCTTCCCCCGGCTACACCGATGATAAATGGATTCACTGTGCGTGTATTTACTTAATAATTGCCGTTTTCCTCAAGGGCCACTTTGTAGTCGCGTATGGCCCGGAACATTGCTGAGGCGAGGATGGCCTGGCCCCGTTCGGTACGCATATACCGCTCTTCTGAAGGATTTGATATAAAGCCGAGCTCGACCAGTACAGCGGGCATGGATGCCTGAAACAGCACAATAAAACCTGCCTGTTTCACCCCACGCGAGCGTCTGCCGGCGCGCTGTGTGAACTGATGGTCCATTTTTTCGGCGAGTCGCTGACTGGTCGTCATGTACCCTACATTGGTAAGTTCGTAAAGAATCAGTTCTTCCTCGGTGAGTTCACGTGTACGGGTGGCCGGGTCTTCCAGCGCGATGACGCTGTTTTCGCGTTTCATGACTTCCAGAGCCGATTCGGTACGGGCAACCCCAAGGAAAAAGAATTCAGCGCCGTAGGCACCTCGCTGGGTAACCGCATTGGTATGCAGGGAGATGAAAAGGTCGCCCTGGGCGCGATTTGCAATACGACCGCGTTCGTGCAGGTCGATGAAAGTATCATCGGTTCGGGTATAGACCACATTGACGTCAGGGAGGTACTCGTTGATATAGTCGCCCAATTTTTTCGCAACGGTGAGAACGATGTCTTTTTCGCGGGTACCCGATGCACCAATAGCGCCGGGGTCGTGCCCGCCATGACCGGCGTCAATGATGACGGTTCGAAGTCGTCTGCCGTTAAAATCCCGTGAGGGGGTCTCGGTTTCAGGGAGGACGGCCGCCAGGGAATCCAGGGTGGCGGCGTCTGGCAGGGTTCCGGTCTCATCTGCTGCAGCCAGGGAATCGGCGTCCGGCGGATTCCAGTTGATAGGCTGCATGCCCTCTGTGAGGATGGCAAGGTCCCGCTGGGAGGCACGTGTGAGCGCCACCAGCAGGTGACGTTGATTGGCGTCCGGATAGGCTCTGGCCAGGTAATAGGAGCCTGCGGCCAGCTGAATGTTGAACCCGGCACCATCCGGAATAGTATTGGCTACCACGGCCTGAATAGTTTCTCCGGGTGGGGGAAGCTGGGTGTCATCGGTGACAACGTCATCGGCATACACCGCAAGTTGAATCAGATCGGCGGTGGGTTGAAATACCTTGAAGGAATCCGGTGCCGATGTAAAATGGAATCGCAGCACATAACCCAGTCCGTCGCTTCGTGTGGCCACTGAAATTCGTGGCAGCACCTGTTGAGCCAGCGCAGGCAGGGCTGTGAGCAATATGAGCAGAAGCAAAGACAGTGATTTCAGGCGGTTCGGAAGACCGGAAGGCGGACAGGCAGGAGAGGTATACCGCTGATTCACGTAGTAGAATGGATTAAAGGGCCGTTGCGCTGATACATTGTTTTCAACGCTGTGGAAGTTAAAAAATTACCGGGATAACTGTTTGATTAGTTTTAAGCAAGCGTGCACGGAATTCCTATATTAGCTTGATTGCAACCCCCCGACACGACAAGCTATGAGTCAACAACGATTACGACCTGATTTTCTGGAATTTTCAGCCGAATTCAATCGGTTGGTTACCGCTGAGGTCCTCAGGCGCCGCGCAGCCAGTCTTTCATTTCTGTTGAGAACCGTCCGGGATTTCCGCAAGAGTTTCAGGGGGCGTTTTATTCAAAGCGGTCCTGAAGAACAGCTGCAGTGGATGGAGCAATTGCGGATGCGTTTGCTGGACATGGCGGGTAATGAGCCACTGGCCGGTTATTTCACGGAAATACGGGATCGCGGACTGGATTTCCGAAAGGGCATGCAGAAGCAGGGCCTGTATACGCAGCAGCAGCGGTGTTTCAGTGCAACCCCGGGCGACTCGCTCCGATGGCAATTCATCAAAACCGTCAAGCGCTCCGCCAGGACGGTCAGAAAAACCACACACACTGCAGTGCAACGCATCCGGTCTTTGAGCGGGTATCAGCAAGTGGATTTCACCGAAGATGTGCACGTTGTAGATTGGCGGATACCGGCAACCCTGGCCGTCAAAGAACTGCTCAAACTGGTTCTGGATGGTCTTGATGAATATCTGAAATTACGTGCTGAAATCGTTACCGTACTGGTGCGCGTCACCGAAATCAGTCCGGAGGACACCGATGGCGGTCGGTTGGTTATCGCCCGGCTGGACGAACTTGAACAGCAGATAGCCCGCCTGGCCGATGATCTTGAGGATACCCTCGAAAATCAGGTTATCCATCGCCTGGACGACCTCTACAATCAACTGATTTATGCGGGAACAGCCCTGGAGTCGCGCGAATATCGGGATATGTCCCGCCACGAACTGGACACTGAAAAGCTGCGTGTGGCTGCTGCAGCTCACGTACGCAGCTGGGATACCGATCTGCGCACACGATTGTCACAGGTCAAAATCGATCTGGGTTTCCGTCGTTTTCTGTCATCGGTTGAACTGGAATCCAGCGGCGCCGTTGACCAGATTACCCGACCCTTCAGCCAGGAACTAATACCGGCAGCCCGGGCTATTGCCGGAAAACTGGAGCATACGGCCGATGAATTTCAGGAGCTTGCCCGCAGCAATAAATCGACCCGGAAGACGCTCATTTCCAGGTTGACCCAAAAAAACCGGGAACTTAGTGAGCTGCTTCAAAGCACGTTGCTGAACCGTGTTGCCTCACTTGCCGGTGAGGGCAGGGTGGCGGATTACCTGGAAGTAGCCATTGCGGAGATTATTCTCAATAATCATCTGCTTTCAGCCGAAACAACGGTGTTTTCTGAACCCGATACCCCGGAGCGCACCCGACCGCGCACCGATACGGAGAAAATCGATTTTCGTCAGGAAATGACCGTCTACATGAACCATGAGTTGTTCCGGGTACTGCGTACCCTGCCCGCAGCCCTGCAGCCAATGATAGGTGCGGTGGAGGTGCTCAGCGGTGAAATCAAGCAGATTGTGGATGTCAATCTTGAAATAGCCGACGATGTTGCTGCTGAAAAAAATGCACAGACCGATGCCGCTGAACTTCATGAGCTTATCCATGACGGACTCGACCGGGCATCCCAGCGTACCCTGGATTTAATCGGCAGGATCGAGGTGCTGCTGGATACGGCCGGTACCGACGGTGTGGCACCTGTGAAGGATTTCAAGGCTTTGTGTGAGCGTATCATGCGCGAAGATGATTACCTGTACATCCGTAAGCGAAACAGGGAAGTCCGCATGAAATCAACCGCCATGGATTGGAAGCAGCGACTTCAACGGCGGTGGGAAAACCTCAATTACACTATTGAAGCGGCCGGAAGGCTATCTGCCCGTAAGGGTGGACTGTGGTACCGGACCCTGAGCGGGTTGCTTGGTTTCCGGCTAGAGCAAAGCTCCGGCACCATCATTCAGAATGAAGTCAGTGAATTTCTTTCGTCTACAGACAATACCCTAAAGCAGCTGCCGCTTATCTATCGTCGGCTCTTTACAGCAGATCCTCTTCAGGAAAGCCGATTCTACCGCGGCCGGCAGGCCGTGCATCTGGACTTCGATCAGGCACTGCAAACCTGGCAGAACGGCGGATTTGCCAACTTCGCTCTGGTCGGGGAGAAAGGTAGCGGTAAAACCAGTATCGTAAATCAACTCGAGCAGCACCTGCCTGCGAAGGCACGCTACCTGCGTGGTGAATTTTTTTACACAACCTACGAAGCAGCTGATATGCTCAGACAGCTGTGTGATGTACTTGGAATGCAGAAGGTGGACTCAGCGGAGGCCTTCATCGAGCAGGTCAATGCATCGAAAAACAAAACCGTTGTGTTCCTGGAGGGATTTCAGAATCTATACCTGCGGAATATGAACGGATTTGAGGCGCTTGAAGCCATGCTTTTGATTGTAACCCGGACGGGGAAATCAATCTTTTGGGTGGTTTCATGTTCACGGTATGCATGGCAGTATCTGGATAAAATTTATGATCTGAACGGATATTTCACGCACCGACGTTTTTCTGATCAGGTGGGAGTAGATTCACTGACGGATATCATTCTTTCACGCCATCGTGCCTCGGGGTACGAGCTGCGATTCGAACCTTCCGCGGCTATGCTTACCTCACGCTCATATCGCCGGCTTGCCGGCCGTCAGACAGAGCAGCAGGTATTGTTGCAGAACCGCTATTTCGAGGAACTCCATGAGCGCAGTAAGGGCAATATTGCCATCGCACTGGTGTACTGGCAGTTGTCGGTGAAACAGGATGATTCCGATGCCATTGTTATCCGCTCGCTGGACAATCGGGTAATCCGGCTGGGCCAGGGATATTCCACCGATGATCTTTTCGCGCTGGGCGCTATTGTTCTGCATGATGACCTGACCGTGGAGCAAATGGCGCTTGTTTTAAATCTGGACGTCAAGACATGCACGATGATTTTGTCAAAACTGTATGCAAGGTCGGTGCTCAGATTTGAAAATGAGCGGTATTATCTGAATAAGTTGCTGTACCGACCGGTTGTAGATCTTTTAAAAACCAAAAATATCCTGCACTGATTATGGCAACGAAACACTATATCGTTTTTTTCCTGGTGCTGGCGACCTCCATCGTGCTTTCGCCTGCCCGGCACGCGATCGGAATGCCGCAGGTTTTTGCAGATCCGCTACCGGCCGATACCCTGTCGCCTGCCCCAGGTGACACGCTAACGGTCACAGGAACGGCGCTTACGGTACCCGATTCAACAGCGCTGCAGGCTGAAGACGGGCAGTCGTCTGCAGATACCTCCATGACAACGGAAGACGATCAGGGGGATACACAAACTCAGGCCGACCGGGACCGCAATGTGCTTCCTGCCGTCACTGAAATCATCTCCTTCACCAAAATATTCAGCAGCATGCTGGTTTTGTTGCTGATCTGGGGATTCATTCGGTTCTTGTCGGCCGCACTAACCAACCTCAGCGAGCGTTTTTCTGGTCAGCGACTTTTAATCAAGCGGATCATACCCGTCAGTAAGGTAGTCTTGTGGGCCGCAGCTTTGTATTTTGTGATAGCCGGTATTATTCAGCCACCGGTAGAGACCATCATTACGGTTTCTGCTTCGGTGGGTATAGCTATTGGATTTGCTTCCCAGGATATTCTGCGGAATATATTCGGCGGAATTATGATCATTCTTGACCGTCCGTTTCAGGTGGGCGACAAAATCGACATCGATGGACAATATGGCGAGGTTCTGCAGATTGGACTGCGTTCGGTTCGTATTGTGACCGAAGATGACTCGGTTGTGACCGTTCCCAACGCCGAAATAATGAACAAAGCGGTTTCCAATGCCAATTCCAGTGCACTGGATTGTCAGGTGGTTGCTGAGTTGTTCCTGCCACGAAACACTGACAGCGATGTGATAACCGCAGTCTGCAGGCGCGCCGCCCAGACTTCCCGCTATGTGTACCTGAATAAGCCGGTCTTTGTGCATATTACCCATACAACCGTTGGTCCGCGTGATTATCTGAAAGTACGGGTCAAGGCCTACGTGCTGGATATCCGTTATGAGCAGGAATTCCGAAGTGATATGACGGTAATCAGCATGCGGGAGCTTCGCAGACTGGGACTAAGCGAACCAGGCTGATTTGTGCTTCCATTTACCTCGGGGATTCGGCATATTGCGCTAGTAGAACCAAAACCATTGAAATGCAACACCATGACTTCATCCACCACTGACCAATCTGCAAAACTGGTAACCCTGGAAGAGTTTGTAATTGAAGCGCAGTCCCGTTTCCCTCATGCAACCGGAGAAATGACCCAGTTGCTCATGGACATCACGCTGGGGGCCAAGATTATTGCCCGCGAAATCAATCGCAGCGTACTCAAAGATATCAACAGTGCCGAAACCATAACCGAGCCCCATAGCTTTAAAATGGCCCGGCTGGAGCAGTTTGCCAAGGAGCAGATGTTTTATGCGTTGAACCGTTCCAATGAGGTGTGCATGATGGTTACCGATGACCTGGCTGAACCGGAACGACTCAATGGCGGTACAGGCAAGTATTTCGTGGTGCTTGATCCGCTTGACGGAACACCCAATATTGCGTTCAACGGGGCGGTAGCAACAACCTTTTCCATCTATCAACGACGCAGCGATCCGTCAGAGCCGATTGATCCTGCTGAAGCGCTCCGCGCCGGATCCGACCAGATTGTGGGCGGCTATGTACTGTACGGGTCGAGTATCATGCTGGTATTTACCGCGGCCGGACTGGGCGTTACCTTCTTTACAATGGATCCGGCCATCGGGGAGTTTTGTCTGTCTGTACCGAATGTTAAAGTGCCCCGGTTCAAGCCGATGTTCAGCATCAATACCTCATTTTATGAGTTATGGCCCGCAGCCGAGCAGGCTTTTCTGGACTATCTTGTCAGCGACAAAAATATGGCAGGTAAAGCATACTCACTTCGCTACGGGGGATCCATCGTGTCGGATGTTCACCGTATTCTGATGGAAGGAGGATTGTTTACCTACCCGGCCAACAGCCTGCATCCCCGCGGCAAGCTGCACCTGATGTACAAATGCAACCCCCTGGCTTTCATCATGGAACAGGCCGGTGGACTGGCTACCGATGGCAGGCAACGCCTGCTGGATATAAAACCGGTTAAAGTACACCATCAGTCGCCCGTCTACATGGGCTCACCGGATAACATGCAGGAATATTCGGACTTCATAGAATCGAAAAACCAGGCTGAGTGATGCCCGCAACGCGGCAGCAATCCGGTATCATACATTTCCCGGACGGTCCGCTTCCGGCCTCATCGGCCAGCAGGCGGCCTGCTTGAAGCGTAGTACTCAGGTAGAAGACCTGTTCGCTGCACGGTTTGCCGGCAGGATGTACAGACCCTGCAGAAACCGTGTGATTAAAAAGGGAATCCGGAAAAATATCCCGACACAGATTTGCCTGAAAGCGCTTCTTTCATTAACATCAACCGTCTACAGATTTACCACGACACGTTAATCAAACAGGAGTATTATCGATGGCGCAATCCAATATCGAGGAAACGGGAATAAAAACACTTTATCATCCCTCCAAAGAAGTCGTTAAACAGGCTAATATCAAAGATTATGAGAAGGTCTATGCCGAGTCCATAGCCGATCCGGAAGCTTTCTGGGCCAAAGAGGCCAAGCAGTTGAAATGGTATAAAAAATGGTCCAAGGTCCTGGATGATTCCGAAGAACCGTTCTATAAATGGTTCGTGGGCGGGAAAATCAACATTATTCACAACGCCATCGATCGACACCTGCTCACATGGCGACGCAATAAACTGGCTATTATCTGGGAGGGCGAACCCGGCGATGTCCGTACGATGTCCTACCATGCATTGAACCGGGAAGTCTCCAAATTTGCCAGTGTACTGAAAAGCATGGGTGTTAAAAAAGGGGAGATTGTTACCATTTACATGCCGCAGATTCCCGAGCTGGTTATCGCCATGCTGGCTTGTGCAAAAATTGGTGCAGCACACAGTGTGGTGTACGGTGGATTCAGCCATGAAGCCCTTGCCACCCGCATTGAAGACGCCCAGAGCCGGGTTCTGGTTACGGCCGACGGAGGGTATCGCCGGGGCAAAATTACCGATTTGAAGAGCATCGCCAATGAGGCCATCAACCGCTCGCCAACCATCGAGGTGTGTATTACGGTGAAACGCACCGGGCACGAGGTCCACATGGAAAACGACCGCGACTTCTGGTATCATGACCTGATGAACCTTCCCATTGCCTCCCCGAATTGCGAGACGGAAGTTATGGACTCGGAAGACCTTCTGTTCATTTTGTACACCTCCGGAACTACCGGAAAGCCGAAAGGTCTTATGCATACCCACGGGGGCTATACCCTGTACACCTCGGCAACGCATAAATATGTCTTTGATATCAAAGACGAAGACCGTTGGTGGTGCGCGGCAGACCCGGGCTGGATTACCGGTCACAGTTACCTGGTGTACGGTCCGCTGATCAACGGATCTACGATGGTCATGTACGAGGGTGCTCCAAATCATCCCTATCCTAACCGATGGTGGCAGATGGTTGAAAAATATGGAATTACCATCATGTACACCTCGCCTACAGCCATACGGGGATTGATGCGCTTCGGCGATCAGTGGCCTAAACGACATGATTTGTCGACCCTCCGACTCCTGGGATCCGTAGGGGAGCCCATCAATCCGGAGGCCTGGCGCTGGTATTACGAGGTGATCGGAGGGGGTAAATGTCCGATTATGGATACCTGGTGGCAGACCGAGACCGGCGGACATATGATTACACCTTTACCGGTTACCGCCCTTAAACCGGGTTCGGCCACGAAGCCCTTCTTTGGCATTGAAGCTATTGTAGTCAACGAAAATGCCGAAGAGGTTAAGCCGGGGGAAGAGGGTAAGTTGGTTATTAAAGGTCCGTGGCCGGGAATGGCACGCAGTATCTATGGAGACCCGGACCGCTATGTATCAACGTACTGGGAAGATTACAAAGACAAGGGCTGGTATAAGGCCGGCGACTCCGCCCGCATCGATGAAGACGGGTATATCTGGGTTATAGGCCGGATTGACGATGTGATCAAGGTGAGCGGATACCGCTTGGGTACGGCCGAGGTGGAAAGTGCGCTGGTCAGCCATCCGAAGGTTGCCGAAGCCGCCGCCATTGCCATTCCGCATGAGGTCAAGGGTAACAGCATTCAGGTCTTTGTGATTCTGAAAGCCAACGTTACCGGTTCCAAAGAGCTGGAAGAGGAGCTTCGGGAACATGTAGGCTCCGAAATTGGTCCGATTGCACGACCTGACAAAGTCACGTTCGTGGAGTCGTTGCCTAAAACACGTTCGGGCAAAATCATGCGCCGGGTGCTCAAGGCGAAGGCAATGGGCACCGAAGTGGGTGACCTGTCCACCCTCGAGGAATAGAAACCAAGGAAGCCGGGCTTGTCCCGGCTTCCCTTTTTTGCGAGGGTCATTCAGTGCGTGCCGGCATTCTTTGTTGAAGAGTCGGCGTATTGCGTACCCCTGCTGGCATCAAGGATGGATGCGAAAGCGCGGTGTACAACCGCAAGAACCATTTGGCTGGCGTACGGACCAGTCAATTTCATGAAACAGGCAATTCGGTTGAAAACTGTACGTTCATTTGATCGAAGGCTTTGTTATTTTTAGCCAGTCACAGAAACCGATGAAATCGAAAGCCGGTCTCATCGATGAATTAAAAGGAAATACATGTTTAGCAAAAAAATACTAGCGCTGCCCCTGCTTGCAGCTGCTCTCACGTACGGTTGTCAGGACAGCATGCCGGGCCTGGGGAATGTACCGGCCGTTGAAACCGATATGGATAGTGTGAGTTACTCCATCGGCTACGATATTGGTCGCAGTATTCAGGCCGAATCCATTGATGGCCTTGATCTGGACGTCCTGTTCAGGGGCATGAAAGATGCTGCAAGCGGAGAAGGGATACTCACCGATGATGAAATGATGGAAGCACTTATGCAATTCCAGCAGGAAATGATGGAGCGGCAGCAGGCTGAAGCCGATGCAGCCGGGGCCACCAATCTTCAGGAGGGTCAGGCATTCCTTGAGGAGAACGCTCAGCGAGACGACGTCATGGTCACCGAAAGCGGACTGCAGTACCGTGTGATTGAAGCCGGAAGCGGGCCCCGACCTTCTGAAACCAGTACCGTTACCGTACACTATCGGGGTACACTTATTGACGGCACCGAGTTCGACAGCTCCTACAGCAGGGGTGAACCTGCAACCTTTCAGCTCAACCGCGTTATTCCGGGATGGACCGAAGGTGTGCAGCTGATGCGCGAAGGCGGTAAATACGAGTTCTTTATCCCCTCCGAGCTGGGATATGGAAGTCAGGGAACAGCCGGACTCATCGGTCCGAACGCTACCCTGATTTTTGAAGTTGAACTCATTGAAGTAGAATAACTACATCGACCAAAAAAGGAAACGACATGATTAAATGGTATGTTCTCAGCGCTGCTATTGGTGCTGCGGCCGGGTTTGCCTACTACTACTACATTGGATGCGTGACCGGAACGTGTCCGATTCAGACAAACCCATGGTTGTCATCAGGATTCGGTACGCTTTTCGGCGTAACCCTGTTGCCCGATCTGTTTGCCCGGTTTACCGGCAAGCAAAACACGGAGCAACCCGTGACAACTGATAAAGCCGAATAACGTTCTGTCGATCCTTCACCTACTAAAAAGGCCGCTGTCGATAAGACAGGGGCCTTTTTTTTGCCGTACAATCGCGCTTTTCCGGAAACGAATTTTCTTGTCCGGCATGCCTCAGGTTTGTTGTCCGGTATGCCCGGTTTGCTGTCCGGTATGCCCGGTTTGTTGACCGGTATGCCTCAGGTTTGTTGACCGGTATGCCCGGTTTGCTGTCCGGCATGCCCGGTTTGTTGTCCGGTATGCCCGGTTTGTTGTCCGGCATGCCAGGTTTGTTGTCCGGTATGCCCCCGGCCAGAAGTTGCCATGCGGACAGCACCGGCCAGCCTTCAGGCAACATCCGGAGTCAGACAGCTGCAGAATCGGATGCAACCTGGTCCCAGTCTCACCCGTGAAGGTGACCCGGGCTGACTTCCGGGCGTTGCTCAAGCGGGATGTTTACCGGGTCATGGGCTTGTATTGAATCCGCTTGGGCTGATCGTCGGTTATACCCAGTTTCTTTTTGCGGTACTCCATGTACTCCTGGTAGTTACCCTCGTACCAGATAACCTCGGAGTTGCCTTCAAAGGCCAGAATGTGGGTAGCAATACGGTCCAGAAACCAACGGTCGTGCGATATAACCACCGCACAACCGGCAAACTCCAACAGCGCATCCTCAAGGGCGCGCAGGGTGTTTACGTCAAGGTCGTTGGTTGGCTCATCCAGCAGCAGTACATTGGCCTGTTCCTTGAGCATTTTGGCAAGGTGTACGCGGTTGCGCTCGCCACCGGACAACTCGGTTACTTTCTTCTGCTGATCACTGCCACTGAAATTGAATCGGGCAACGTACGCACGCGAGTTAACCTCGCGCTGTCCGAGCTGAATGAGCTCCTGGCCTTCTGAAATTTCTTCCCATATGGTTTTGGAGGGATCCAGCGGACGGTTTTGGTCGATGTAGCCCAGTTTTACCGTAGGTCCAACGGTAAAGGTGCCGTTATCCGGCTCTTCTTTGCCGGTAATCATGCGGAACAGCGTTGTTTTTCCGGCACCGTTCGGACCGATGATGCCTACAATTCCACCCGGCGGGAGTGCGAAATTCAGGTTTTCATACAGCAGGCGGTCGCCATAGCCCTTGGCCACGTTTTCGGCAAGAATGACCTTGCCCCCCAGTCGTGGTCCCGGCGGAATGTATATTTCAAGGTCTTCCCGACGTTTTTCATGCTGTTCGGATAACAGCTCTTCGTAGGCCGAAACCCTGGCCTTGCTTTTACTCTGCCGACCTTTCGGGTTCTGCCGAACCCATTCCAGCTCGCGTGCAAGGGTCCGCTGTCTTTTAGACTCCTGTTTTTCTTCTACGGCCAGTCGGGCCTGTTTCTGCTCCAGCCAGCTGGTATAGTTGCCTTCAAAGGGAATACCCTCACCGCGATCCAGCTCAAGTATCCATCCCGCCACATTATCCAGGAAGTAACGGTCGTGCGTGACCGCAATCACGGTTCCTTCGTAGCGGGCAAGGTGTTGTTCAAGCCAGTCAACCGACTCAGCGTCAAGGTGGTTGGTGGGCTCGTCCAGCAGGAGAACATCCGGCTTTTGCAGCAGCAAACGGCAAAGGGCCACCCGGCGTCGTTCACCGCCTGAAAGCACGTTCACCGGGGTGTCGCCTTCCGGACAACGAAGCGCATTCATAGCCATTTCCAGTTTGCTGTCCAGGTCCCAGGCGTCCAGTGCATCAATTTTTTCCTGAAGTTTACCCTGCTTTTCGATGAGCGCATCGAAGTCGGCATCGGGTTCGGCGAACTGGGCGTTGATTGCCTCGAAAGCCTTGAGCAGATCGGCGGTTTCCTGAACACCTTCCTCCACGATTTCGCGGACCGTTTTGGCGGGATCCAGTTCAGGTTCCTGCGACAAATACCCGAATGTGACGCCTTTTTGCGCGCTGATCTGGCCGAGGTAGTCGGTGTCAAGACCGGCTATAATCCGCAAGAGTGTAGATTTACCGGCGCCGTTCAGGCCCAGAACGCCAATCTTGGCTCCGTAAAAAAAAGACAGGTAGATATTCTTGAGTACCTGCTTGTTGGGCTTGTAAATTTTACTGACGCCCACCATCGAGAAGATAATTTTCTGATCGCTCAAAATGCTAAAAATTTGGTTGCAGACTGCGGTTTTGTGCCACAAAGGTACGGAAGTTTCCAGAAATAAGTTGATGTGCGGAATTGGGGTTGACTCCGTGTGCTAAAAATAGTACAATGCTATTAGTTGCTTTGGCATCCGGCCAAAATTCAAACAGAAATAGGGATGGCCAATCGTGCTGCGGCAACGTAAACTAAATGCAATTCTAACTCCAAAATGAGAGGTGGGACTATGAAGGAAGAAACATTTCTTTCCGCCGCAGAGACTGGAGATATCAACACCGTTAAGGCCCTTATTGAAGACGGAATAGCTGTTGATACACATGACGAACACGAGCGAACCGCTCTGATGAAAGCTGCAAAGTACAACCAAGCCGATATCGTATTATTTCTGTTGGAAAACGGCGCTGATATCAATGCACGGGACAATCGCGGAACCAATGCCGTTTATTGGGCTGCATCCCGTGGGAATCTTGAAATTACGAAGCTATTATTGGAAAAAGGCGCTGATATTACTGTACATGACGATCGTGGCTGGACGGCCATAGATCATGCCAAGTCAAATCATCATCTGGACGTGGCTCGTTTTCTGGAAGAACAGGCTGCTGCGGTCTGACCAATCTATATTATTTCACAATCAGTCGGGGTTGTATCGCTTGCGGTGCAACCCTTTTTTTGTGCCTGTAGTCCTGGAACCCCTGCCGGTGCTTTTGCTGCGGGCGGATTTCTTGCCTGACACAGCCTTTTGCCGGGGCGTTGCCAGAAAAAGAAACATGGCTGGTTTGTTTTCAAAGTTTTCCGGCAGCGATGCTGAAGCCCAATCCTGAACCTCCCGGGTTACGACCCACTGGTCATCGGCCATGAGATTCCAGCAAACACACAACCGGGTTTCAGGTTGCAACAGCTCAAGCATGGCTCCAAGCAGTTCCCGGTTTCGAAAAGGTGCCTCAATGAAAATCTGGGTCTGCTCATCATTGGCGCTGCGACCCTCGAACGTTTTCAGGGTCTGTTCGCGTCGATGGCTGTCTACGGGCAGGTAGCCGTTGAAGGCAAACTGCTGTCCGTTCAGACCCGAGTACATCACCGACAGGGTGATAGCCGACGGACCTACCAGCGCCTCTACAGGAATATTCCGGCTATGACACAGCCAGACCAGCCGGGCACCGGGATCCGCTATGCCGGGACAACCCGCCTCGGAAAGAACGCCTACATCCCGTCCTTGTTGCAAAACAGCCAGAATATCCTGCAGTTGTTCACCCGTAACGTGCTTGTCAAGAGGATGAAATCCCATCTTATACTCCGGAACAGGATGACCGGTTTTGACCAGAAAATGAACGGCCTGCTGAAGTTTCTCCACAGCAAAATCAGTTATTTTATGGATCCTGCTGAGCACCTCCGGGGGATGAGAAAAAGCCAGTGGCTGTCCGGATAGCGGAGTGGGTATGAGTACCAGGGTGCCATTGGCCATAAAAAAATTGATTAAAGAATAGAAATGATGCCGCTGCAATCATCCGGCTGCTGCGTCCGGTTGATCGACCCGCACAAAAACGGGAGTTTCCGGTCGGGCAATTTTTCGGTTCGCCAGTCGGGTTGCCCACACAGCTATAAGCACTACCATGAATAGGGAAAGGGTGAGTACAGCCATATTGACTACAACCATGTTCCGGTGAATAGCGTAGGTGGCTGTGATGACAATATCGTGTTTGTTTTCCGGCTTGTAACGCACAATCAAGGTCCCGGAATCCATCAGTGGCGCAGCCATCTGAACAGGCAGCGATAGCAGCTGGTTTACGTGCGTTCCGTCAGCGGTAGTAAAGTCCAGAACGATGTATCCGTTGGTTTGTGCTGCAATCTGCTTGATTCGGAAATCTTCGACAGTGGCCGTGACTATTTCACCGGTATTGTAGGTGTCTTGCAGACCGGTGAATACGCCGATCTGATACGTAAGCTGATAGCCCAGGTAAAGCGGGAGTAACCAGATGGCAACGCGAAGTATGCGATACATGCTAAAAATGATAGACGATGAGGTAGTAAATTACGTAAATCCAGCCGAGCAGTCCGTGAATAAGAAGCCAGAACAACGACTGATTGGCCGTCCACGAAAAAATCATGGCCAGAATGGTTCCGATTCCTATACCGGTATTGGTGTAAACAACACGGGTTCTCATGGTAACATTCAGTTAGTTTGTATTGAGTGAAGCTGCCGTACGCTCGAACATAGCAGGATCAAATTTCATACGCAACTGGAAGTCCTGATTGATCAGATTGCTGGACATATGCATCCAGAAGCCAACCGGGAGCTGGTCGAAAAACGTTACGCTTGCAAACGTTTCTCCCGTGTAGGCCGATGTACCAAAACTCACCCCGTTAGACACCGCTATTCTGCTGTCAAACACGGCGCCTACATCACTGAAATCACGCATAATCTCGGGATTTTCCATAGGCCAGCGCATATGCTCCATGACCATATTGCGACCCGGGAACTCCGGATCGGTAAGCACGTGAAGCATGGTTCGCGCGAGGTGGTCCGGAATAACATGCGGATGCAGTCTGTACAGTGCTTTTTCCTCAAAAAAAGTATAGGCCACATCATTTTTGCGATCCTCCGGCAGCAAACCAGTCACGCTCATCGACTCCGAATCAAGCTGTTCGAATACAATGCGTGCCTGCTCAGCCAGCCGGTCACGACGGGCACGGTTGGTTTGTGCATCGTAGGGAAGCATGTCCAGTGTGGCGGCCGTATAAAAGGCCGACCATGTCAGCGGCAGCTCGGCCTGATCGCCCAACCATTTTCTCACTGTTGCCGTAACGCGATCTGACCCCAGCAGGTGGTATACGTAATCGGCGGAGGGTTGATGATTGCGCGTTACCATGAGTCGTACAATGGCGTCAAGTGTGGTCAGCCCCTCGTCAGCAAGACCCAACTGGCTGAGCAGGAGTAAGGATTCGCGATGGCGGTTGGGTTCGTGCCCCGGAACAACAAAACGCTCCAGACGCTGTAGTTCAACCTCCTGAGAGGGGGCTACCTCGCCCAGTTCAACGGCTTCGGCGTAGGCAAGCAGCAGCAGAAAGTGGGTGGTTGCGCCCATTGCCCGCGGGGTTAAGGGCTGAAAGCTGAGCTGCCGGGTTGAAGTGGTATCCATGGAGAGCAAAACGACAGAAACCAGGTCGGGATGGGCTGCTACAAATTCCGTCATTCCAGCCAGAGAATACGTCTTTTCAATCCATTCACTGCCTTCTGCCAGGGCTTCCTGATTGGTAAATACGGTTTTAAATACATTGAAATTCAGACCGAAGACCACCAGGTAAACCAATCCGGTTACCAGCACGAATACGGCCAGAAATTTAGCGATGCGCATGGGGAATACGTTTAAGAAGGGGATGCCAGCTCTTTTTTTCGAACAAATATTATCCTGAGCCATCAAAGATACGCAGTTTTGCTCAGTTCATTGGATGAAATCGGCACCAAACGGCCCGATTGATAACTATGCGGGCAGACACTACCCATCGGTTATTGTAAGGTACAACGTGCATATGACCGGCAAAGCAGTGTGAATCGGAAAACCGGGAATAGTTTTCATATATTCACTGCAATCCTACACGAAACGCTCCATGACTCTGTACGAATCTTCTGTTACAATGACCGATGGGTGTACGCTGGCTACCTATCATAAACCACCCTCGCGCGAACATAATAAGGCCATTCTGGTGTTTCATGGCTATGGTGAGCACACGGGCCGGTATCGCAGTTTTATCACAAAACTGTCTAACGAGGGGTATCATGTATTTGCATACGATCACCGCGGACACGGAAAGTCCGCTGGTACCCGGGCTCTGGTTACGTCTGTTCAGCAGCTTACCGATGACGCCTGCCGGGTATTCAGCATGTTGGTCGACCAACATCCCGATTTGCAATGGATGGTCTTCGGGCACAGCATGGGCGGTGGAGTTGCCGTTGATTTCGTACTCAGACAGCAGCAGAAGCTCAAAGGTTTTATGCTGAGCGGGCCGCTAATCGCGCTGCCCTCACATGTGCCGGAATTCCTCAAACCGATAGGCCGGGCCGTAGGGCGTCTGTTTCCGGGACTGCCGCTTGTCCCCATCGATCTGCAGGCACTCTCGCGTGATCCCGGAGTGGTAACCCGCTACCGGGAAGATCCCCTGGTATATTCCGGCAGCGTGCGTGCCGGCACAGCCCGCGCCCTGGATAGCTTCACCTTCTATATACAGCCCAGGCTTTCAGAAATAAAGCTGCCGTTCTGGGTAGGGCATGGAAGCCTGGACCGTGTCACCGATCCGCAAGGCTCCAAGTGGCTGCATGCCCGGGCAGCTTCACAAGACAAAACCCTGAAAATGTATCACGGACTCTTCCACGAACTGCTTAATGAACCCGAGCGGGAGGTCGTTATACATGACCTGTTACACTGGCTAACACGACGATTCCCGCTGGACTAATCATCAATTTAACCACCTATGCAAGAATCTACAGCACTGATTACAGACTCCTATGGCCTGTTGGCCGTACTCGTTCTTATACCTGCAACATTATTTTATCTGGCCGAGAATACCCCGCTCAAAGCCTTTTTTCAGAAGGTCCCGGTACTGGTATTTGCTTATGTGGTACCTTCGCTGTTTGTAGCTGCAAATATTATTCCCTCGGAAGCGCCCATTTACAGTGATATTATGCGGTTTGTGCTTCCCGCGAGTTTGCTGCTGCTCACGCTGTCTATCGATTTGAAGGGTATCTACAACTTAGGTCCCAAAGCTCTGTTGCTGTTCTTTTCGGCCACGGCCGGCATTGTGATTGGCGGACCGATAGCACTGTTCCTGTTTCAAAGCTACCTGCCTGAAGATATCTGGAAGGGTTTTGCGGCTCTGGCCGGTTCATGGACCGGCGGCGGGGTGAATTTCGTGGCTGTTGGGGTGGCCGTTGGAGCCAGTGAAAGCATGCTGGGCATGATGGTCATTGTGGATGTGGTTGTGGCCTACACATGGACCGGCTTGCTGATGTTCTTCGCATCCCGATACAAACGCATTGATGCAGGTAATCAGGCCGACAACTCCATGGTTGAACGACTGCGTGAGAAGGTCGAAACTTTTCAGAAAGAAACGGCGAGGGTGTCAACAACCTCAGATTTCATGGTGCTCATCGGTGTTGCCTTCGGTGCGGCCTGGCTTGCTAGACAAATCGGTAACTGGCTTCCTCCCATTGGTGGGATTTTTGATTCCTTTGCCTGGATGATTGTTGTCGTTACCGCTTTTGGGGTTATTCTGTCGTTTACCCCATTTCGGAAGTACGAAGGCGCAGGAGCATCCAAACTGGGAACACTGATGCTTTATATGCTGATCGGGGTTATCGGGGTGAAGGCCGACTTCACCCTCATAGCGGAGTACCCGATGTTGATTGCTGCGGGAGCTACCTGGATGCTCATTCATGTGATTATCATTTATCTGATCATGCGCTTTACCCGGGCTCCTTTATTCTTCATGGCGGTTGGTTCCCAGGCCAATGTGGGTGGTGTGGCCTCGGCGCCCATTGTAGCTTCTGCCTTCCACCCGGCCCTGGCTACGGTGGGAGTGCTGCTCGGAGTAGCCGGATATGTGATCGGCACCTATGCCGGATTGCTTACCGCATTTCTGATGCGACTGGTAGCAGGAGGCTGATTTCGGGTGCAGTTTGGCTGTACCATCGCAGTCCGCGTTAATTGTCTGGTCTGACGGTGGGTGCTTGCCTGCAGGCGGTCAGGTTCCGGTCACGTACAGCCGCGTTGGTATGGATTGCGGCAAGGAAAAGCAACAACAATGGCAACGGGAATCGCAAGGCCTTGGAACGCGTAAGCGGGCCGCTTCGTTAGCCCCTGCAAAACCCATCACCATACCAGATATCATCGCTATGAAAGACAAAGTAGTATTAATTGTAGGCGGCTCCGGAGGAATAGGCAGTGAAACGGCATTGCTGTTTGCCAAGGCGGGTGCCCGCATTGTGCTGGCTGCACGTAACAAGGAAAAAGCTGAAGAAACGGCAAAGAAAATCAACAACGACGGAGGCGAAGCCTTTGTTATCCAGGTAGATGTGACCGACTTGTCGTCTGTTTTTGAAATGGTTGACACGGTGGTCAGGGAACTGGGACATATTGATATTCTGGTCAACGCCTTCGGGGTAGGACTGATTCAGCCATTGATGGATGTGAATCCGAAGTCGGCCCGGAATGTGTTCGATGTAAATGTGTTCGGTACCTACCTGGTCACGCAGACCGTGTTACGATACATGATTACGCGTAAAGAAGGTACCGTTGTGATGATCCCGGGCATTCTGGGTAAATCCGTGATGAAGAACTCATCCATTTATTCGGCCAGCAAGTATGCTGTAACCGGATTTACCAAGGCATTGGTTGACGAAACCCGCCGGGCCAATATCAAATTCAGTCTGCTGTATCTGGGTGGCGTGGCTACCGACTTCTGGGAGAATCCTGAAATTGATATGCGCGTGCAGAAAGAGAAGATGTTATCTGCACAGGAGGTTGCCAAAGCCATTTACTACGCCTGTACGCAGCCGGGCAGCTCCGTTCTGAACGAAATTGTGATACAACCCGATTCCCATCAGATGGTCTGAGCCAGATAGCAAACGTATGTCCATAAAAAAAGGCAGGTTGCTTCAGCAGCCTGCCTTTTTTGTTGATTTCCGGAGGGATCAGTCCGACTTGGGTTCAGGCCTGCTGGTCAGCGGCTTGTCGACCAGGGCCGGACACTTTGCAGCAGCCTGGTGCAGGGACTTCTCTACAATCGAGAGTCCCTCGTCAATCTGTTCCGGGGTGATGTTCAATGGCGGACGGAAACGGATGGTATTGGTTCCGCAAGGCAGAATCATCAAACCGTTATCATAGCAGGCATTGACCACTTCATTTCGGGCATGGGGGTTAGGCAGATCGAATGCGCACATCAGGCCTTTGCCGCGGGCACCCTTAACGAAGGGGATGTTTTGTTCCATGTCTTCGAGTTTGCCGAGCAGATACGATCCCGTAGTAGCGGCATTATCCACCAGGTTGTCTTCCTCGATGATTTCAAGATACCGCTGGAAGCGAACCATGTCTACCAGGTTGCCGCCCCAGGTGGAGTTGATCCGCGATGACTTGTGAAATACGTTGGTTTCAATGTCATCAATACGGGTAGTTGCCAGAATCCCGCAGACCTGGGCTTTTTTCCCGAATGCCAGAATATCCGGTTGTACGTAGTGCTGGTGGGCCCAGAATTTACCGGTCAGTCCTACACCGGTCTGAACTTCGTCATGGATGAGCAGGGCATCGTTTTCGTCGGCCAGCCTGCGCAGCTCCTTGTGGAAATTCAATGAAAAATGATTGTCGCCACCCTCGCCCTGTATTGGCTCAATAATAATGGCGGCAATATCATCCTTATGGGTCTGGAAGAACATTTCAGCCTGGGCTATAGCCATTTTTTCGTTGGCTTCGGTAGTGGCTATGTTTTGCTGTGTAAGCGGGAAATGTTGTTTGGGATTGAGAATTCGCGGCCACGGGAATTTAGGGAAGTAGGCTACTTTATTGGGCTCGGTATTCGTCAGCGACATGGTATAACCGCTGCGACCATGAAATGCCTGCTCAAAGTGAAGCACCATGTGGCCCTTTTCATGACGGTAGCCCTTGCGGAAATTCTTCTGAACTTTCCAGTCGAAGGCCGTTTTGAGTGCGTTCTCTACGGCGAGCGCGCCGCCGGCTACAAAAAAGGTGTACGGCATGTAGGAGGGGATACCAACGCGGTCAAAGGTATCAACAAACTCAGCCATGTAGGTAGTATACACATCGGAGTTGGATGGGTTGTGCGCGGCCACATGGGCGAGTTTTTTCATGTAGGCTTCGTCTCCAACCAGTCTGGGATGGTTCATGCCTACCGGATTGGAAGCAAAAAACGTGAAGAAATCCAGGTATTTCTTGTTGTGTTTTGAGTCGTACAGATAGGCTCCCTGACTTTTGTCAAGGTCGAGCACTACATCGTATCCATCGGCCAGAATGTGCTTTTTCAGCACATCATGCACCTGATCAGGTGCAATAGTGTGTGTTGTACGCATAGGTTCGCGGTTAAAAAAGGTTCGTTGGTTTTAGCTGCTTTCGGTGTGAGTTCACCGACCGGTGTTTGTTGAATAAACTTACCTATAAAGCCCCTGAGCGACAACCCCCGCTATAGTGTTTAAACTCAAAAGTGGCATTTTTAAAGCTTGACATGACGGCATATTGTGCCTATATTACCTGTCTACACCGCGGGGTGGAGCAGCTGGTAGCTCGTCGGGCTCATAACCCGAAGGTCGCAGGTTCGAATCCTGTCCCCGCCACTAAAAGCCTTGTAAGTTATTGA
This sequence comes from Bacteroidetes bacterium HLUCCA01, assembly GCA_001314545.1. GTDB lineage: Bacteria > Bacteroidota > Rhodothermia > Balneolales > HLUCCA01 > HLUCCA01. The sequence continues at coordinate 483,147 of LIHN01000001.1, read as the reverse complement.
CTTGCAAGGCTTTTTTTATTGGGTTTACCTGCAGGTACAAACATTTACGCTTTTCCATGCCTTCCGTGCACCCTGCATCCTGTTTTTTTTTATCTTACTTAATTACACACGAATTACAGCAGTGTTATCATAGGTATTGGTTTGTCTGCGTTATGGTCATTTCCCGAGTGCAACGTGCCATCAGACAACCCGTTCAGTATTTTTAACCCCTCTCATATTCATCGTTATGTTCCGATATATTGTAATCCTGACTTTTCTGGTCCTGAGTTTTTTGTCTGCAGGCACTGTAGCTGTCGCTCAGGATATCATCAACGCCCAGCCCCGGCCGCTGCATCAGATACTTAACAGGGACGCCGGTCAGCCCGCAGCACAATGTGCCACACTCAGTCTGCTTGAACGCCCCGAATCCGTTGATGCCATGCGCGAGTTCCGAAGCTGGAAAGCCAAAGGACGACCGGGCCAGGAGGAGCTTATGCAAGTGGCCAATGAGTTTTCCATAGGTCAGCGTCGGAATTTTACCACCTACGATTTTACCACCGAAACCTACCGTGAAGTCAATTTTGAGCTCGTTGCCCAGGGAGAGGTGACCAACATCTGGGTTGAATTTGCTGAGCTCAGCGAATCGGCTGTATCACGCGATTACATGGGCGAAGTCCTGGTACAGCTGGAACAGCGTACCGGCAGCGCATCGGTTAACCCGCAGGAGGGTATTCTGGTTAACAACAATCAGGTTTTTGGAGACCGTCCGGATGTAGACGGCAGTGGAAGGGTTAATGTGATGCTCGTGCGAATTGAACCGGAGGAAGGGTTCGTTGTCAACGGATATTTTGCTCCGATTAACCTGAGTATGACCAATAGCAACAGTAATAAAATGGATATCATTTATATCAATTCGCTCCTGTTCTATAACGCTCAAACCCGCGGTGTTTCCAATGCATTGTCAACACTGGCTCATGAAGACCAGCATCTTATACACGCCAACTACGGGTCACTGCCCACCTTTCAGAACGAGGGACAGTCCGAATTTGCCGAAATTGTCAACGGATTTGGTGGACGATTTGCATCCCATCTTGCAGTTCCGGAAGAAATTAATGCGCCTCTGTATCAATGGCGTTCCAGTTCGGTGGAAACCCTGTACGATTACAGCAGAGCATCGCTGTTTCATGATTATCTGTATACCAGGATTGGTTATCAGCGTGTCGGGGCAATAACCCGATCCCCGCAAGGACTTAATCCTGCCTACGAGGGAGCACTTCTGGCCGGCGGCAGTTCGCTTACGGATGTGCTGGTGGACTTCCATACAGCAAATTTTGTTAACGATGCAACCCTGGATTCCGGCCAGTTTTCCTACCTAAACCCCGAACGTAACGGACTTCGTGCTACCGGGATAACCGCCCGTTATGCCCCCATTCTCATTGATTCCGACCACGAAGGGTCGGTTCGTTACGGAGGTGCAGAATTACTGCAATGGACGGGAGTCAAGGATATGACCCTGGATCTCAGCACGGCTGCAAGCCTTCGTCACCGTGTAATTACCAAATCTATCGGTAATCCCACGCCGCAGATACTGGACGCATCGGAAGGTGCCATAAGTCTGGATGGCGAATTTGAAACGGTAACCCTGCTGAGTGTGAATGCAGTATCCAGCGGTTCCAATGCCTCTACTACGCCACCGGCATCCTATACGGCAACCGCCAACTGGGACCCGATTCCTTACGAAATCAACACCCTTTCCTACAATCAGACGTCAGCGTTTTTTGCCGAATTGCCAGGTGACCCAACCCAGGAAAATCGTCGTGATATCCAAAAAATTGCGGTGCGTATTTCACCGCAGACCAACGGTAACCTCACACAGATTTCGTTTGCCGTTAACAATCGCCAGCAAGCCCTGCAAGGCACGGGCAGACTCAATGTTGAACTGTATACCTCGCGTGAAGACGGCATTGAAGCCAGTTCCAATACCGTCCGGTACCTACCTGATGCCCTTCTCTACAGCGACTCCATCCCTTTTGAAAATCTGAATCGTGGACAGAATACCCTGATTCTGGATGGAAAAAACTGGGAAGTGGAGGCCTTTGAGGATTACCATATCGTATTTGAAGTTGTGGATAACTCGGCCGATGCCCGCATCGAATTTCTCATTGATGAAGGCTCTGAAATCACAGTTAACAACCCGAATTACTACCCGGTTCGAAGCCGGATTTTTGTAGGCGGTGCTACAAATGCCTGGCAACGATGGAGCAACAGCAATAACTACGTAGTATCGGCAACCGTGGCCGGTTTCTATGCCGGAGAGCTGGTAGCCCCGTTATTCACGACAACACCGGATCAGCAGTATGTCGGTGCGCTGGGCAGTGCTCTTGAAATAGGGGTTGCAGCTACGGGAACTCCGGAGCCGGTGTTTATCTGGAAGCGCGATGGTGTAGTCATCCCCGGTGAGAATTCCGCTACACTCCGCATCGACAGACTCACACAGAGTGACATAGGAACCTACGAAGTTCGCGCATCCAATTTTGCCGGTTTCACGGAATTTCAGCAATTTGATGTAGTTGCTATTCCTGTAGGCGTGGTTCTGGCCGACAACTATCCCAATCCGTTCAACCCTACAACAACGCTTCAATTTAGTATCTCAGATCCCGGATTTGTTGATCTGGAGGTGTTTGATGTGCTTGGCAGGAGGGTTGCAACCCTGGCTCAGTCATCGGCGTTTCAGCCTGGACTATATCAGTTCCCGTTTGACGCAACCCGACTGGCCAGCGGAGTATATTATTATCGTCTTCAATTCACACCATCAGGTAACCGTGGTGAAGCCGTTACGGAAGTTCGCAGTATGATGTACCTGAAATAAGCCTGCTGTACTGCAGGCGATGCAACAGCTTAACGAAAGCCCAGAAGCCGGTCCAGCCAGGTGTAAATTTGCTGCTTTTTTGCAGTGCTGAACTTGTCCATGGCCTGAAGGCATACAAAGCGCTTGCCCGGTCCGGTCATCTTATTGAATTTGAAGGTAAAAAACGGTCCGTAATCGGTCTCGCCATTGAGCATCACTACTTCGCCGGTGTCTTTTAAAATGGCTTTATGGTCTGCAATATGAAGATGGTTGGCCAGAAAAATGCTTGAAAACTGCCGGGCATCACGAAAAGGGTACTTCAGATTTCCGGTCAAAACGGCTTCGTTTTTATTAAAAAAATTCACCAGCGTTGGTTTGAACACCGGATGGGGCACATGGGGGATGCGAAAGTAATTGCGCTTAAAACCCGCTGCCTGAGCGGATCGCATCTGGTAGAGCAGGTGCAGCGATCGTGTAATACCGAAAACCGATAGGGCAGCCTTACTGATGTGCTTGTTAATGCGTACATACCAGCTTCCATACCCGGGAAGCCGGTTCCAAACTCCTCTGAGTACAGGTTTATCGCCCTGGAAGAAGTCTTCCGGTTTGAAATGGTCAATCAGCAGGAAATCGTCGTTGAAGAAGATGAAACGGTCGGCCAGAGCGGGAATGCGCCATAAAACGGTTTCAATTGAGCGCGAGTTGAAGGTTGGTAAAGCCCATTCATAGCCACGGAATATGGTCTCGTGATCCACCATTTCAATACCATTTTCAGCCATGTAGTCATCGGTAAAGAATGATGGACGCTGGTTGTCTGTCACCACAAAAATACGGCGGATCCACGGAGCAAATTTCCTGATGGACGCGATGGTGTAACGAATTTCACCGTTGTCAACAAAGCGGGTCTGGTCGTTGGCGGTGGCCAGCAGGGTTGTACTGATTTTAACTTCCCGACCTTCACGCAGCAGTCTTTTTTGCTGGTGGCCGGGGTCGTTGCCATCAACCCAGGTAATCACGGCGTCAATATCGGGTATGTGTGTAGACGGGGTGTTCATGTATTACATGTACCGGTAAACGGCCCAGAAGTGGCTGGCTGTTCCTGCCAGCACAAAGATATGCCAAATTTCATGAAAGCCGAAAACCCGTGGCCAGGGATCAGGCCTGCGGAAGATGTAGATTATAGCCCCCAGGGTATAGAATAGGCCGCCGGCGATGGTCCAGTTTAACGCAGCCTGGGGGATGTTCCCGGCCATATTGGGCAGGCTCCAGACGGCCAGCCATCCCATAAATATGTAAAATCCGGTAGATAACCACCTCGGAGCATGAAACCATACCAGCTTTACCAGTATGCCTGCCTTGGCAAGTACCCAAATGCTGATCAAGTAAGCCCACTTCGTGGTTCCATCCATGGCCAGCAGACAGTAGGGGGTATAGGTGCCTGCAATGAGAATATAAATCATGGCGTGGTCAAGTTTTCGCAGCAGCAAGGTGCCGCGTTCATCCAGCAGCAGCCAATGATAGACCGAGCTGGCGGTATACAGCAGTACCATGGAGACACCAAAGACCGCGGTCCCGAAAAACCGGATATCGTCTTTCAGGTAGATGGATTGCTGTACAAGGACAATGAGTCCGGCCAACGCCAGGACCGCACCGAAAGCGTGCGTGAGTGAACTGACGGGGTCTTTAATGTGCTGTTTAATCCACACGCTTACCGGCATCAGCCAACACCCAGATCATGCATTATGCGATCAATTTTTGCATCCAGCTCGGCAGAAACCTGCTCGAATTGGCTCGCATCAGACAAATCACCGCGGACGCTGCAGTAGAATTTGATTTTCGGCTCCGTTCCCGAAGGCCGGGCTGATATGACGCTTCCATCGGCAGTCACAAACTGCAGTACATCCGATTTTGGCAGGTCGATGGGGGTTTTACTGCCCGACTGCATATCCGTGGAAACCTGCCCGGCATAGTCTTTCAGGGTGGTCACGGCCGCTCCGCCCAACTCTGTAGGGGTATTCTCGCGGTACGATTGCATCATAGCCCTGATTTCTTCAGCCCCTGATTTTCCTTTCTTAGTCAGTGAAATAAGGCGTTCTTTATAGTACCCATGCTCCAGATACAAGGTAATCAGCGCTTCAAAGAGTGATTGCCCCTGGTCTTTGTAATAAGCCGCCATTTCAGCAATCATGGCGGCCGCTACGATGGCGTCTTTGTCGCGTGCATGATCACCCACCAGATAGCCGTAACTCTCCTCGCCGCCCACCAGAAATGTTTTTTCCCTTTCCAGACGGGTCATCAGGTCGCCAATGAATTTAAACCCGGTGAGAACATTGTAGCAGGGCACACCTTTGGCGGCGGCTATAGCATCCATGAGCTGCGAAGTCACGATGGTCTTGACCACGTAATGCTTTTCGGTCAGGGTACCGGCCGATTCCCTGGCGGTGAGTACATAGTTAAACAGCAGGGACCCGGTCTGGTTCCCGTTCAGCAGTATCAGTTCGCCCAGGTTATCACGGATGGCGATGCCTACCCGGTCGGCATCGGGATCGGTGGCCATAACCAGATCGGCCCCCGTTTCCCGGGCCTTTTCAAGCGCCAGGGTCAGGGCTTCCTGCTCCTCCGGATTCGGATACAGTACCGTTGGGAAGTTGCCGTCAAATTTGATTTGTTCATCGACCAGCATTACGTTTTGAAATCCAAACCTTCGCAACACTTTGGGGACCAGCGGGTAACCGGTTCCATGTATGGGGGAAAACACAATTTTCATATCAGACTGTCTGGATATAGCCCCCGGAGAGATAGACTCCCTGGTAAGTCGATTGATATATCGCTCATCCATATCATGACCGAGTTTCTCTATAAGCACAGGATTCCCCTGAAACCGTACCTCGTCCACCGATTTTATAGCCAGCACCTCCTGTACAACGTTTTTATCGTGCGGGGCAATAAGCTGGCCGCCATCATTCCAGTAGGCTTTATATCCGCTGTATTCCTTGGGATTGTGCGAGGCGGTGAGCATGACACCACTGTGGCAGCCCAGCTCCCGTATAGCGTAGGATAGCTGCGGGGTAGGACGCAGGTGCTCAAACATGAACACTTTGATGCCATTGGCCGAGAATACATCGGCTGTAATTTGCGCGAAGGTAGTGGCATTGTTACGACAGTCGTGGGCTATCACCACGCGTATTTCTTTGTCGCCATAAACCTTTTTCAGGTAGTTGGACAATCCCTGCGTTGCCATACCAATGGTGTAGCGGTTGATCCGGTTCGATCCAACCCCCATAATGCCGCGCAGACCGCCGGTTCCAAACTCCAGATCACGGTAAAATGCATCGGTCAGCTCAGTGAGCGCATTCTGGTTGAGGAGAGCTTGAATCTCGTCTTTGGTTTGCTGATCGTAATTCCCGTTCAGCCAGGTGCTGATATTTTTTTGTGTGGTGGAGTCCAGTTCGTGCATGGCCTGATTGTATGCGTGTGGAGGTTGTTTCATATCCAAATATCTTCAAAATAACGGGAATTTGCTGATTAAAAACCCAACATTCCGTCTCAGAAGAGCATTATGGGCCAAATCATTACGGTATTTTACTTCCAGATTTGTTAGTTTACCAACCGTCTGTCAAGCTAAGTTATTCATAAACAGTATTGTTATCGCACTTTTCTACAGCCACCACCCGCCCCATCAAGCTGCATACCGTTGGAATTTGACTGAAATCACGGGGGAATTATGCACTGGATAGATCTACTCGTTTTTCTTATTTATATGATTGTAATTCTGGGTGTGGGACTATACTTCATGCGGCGCAACAAGGGTGATGAGGACTATTTTCTGGCCGGCAGATCCATGTCCTATCCGCACATCGGACTGTCTGTAGTTGCAACCGATGTAGGCGGTGGGTTTTCTATCGGATTGGGAGGCCTGGGCTTTCTGTTGGGCATGTCCGGTTCGTGGATGTTGTTTACCGGACTGCTGGGTGCCTGGCTGAGTGCTGTATTTTTAATCCCTAAGGTTAAAAACCTCTCCACAGAGCAACGCTTTTTCACCATGCCACAGCTCTTCGGCTATTTTTACAGTCCTGCCGCGGCTCTGGTAGCCGGGGTAATTTCTGCAGTCGGGTACATCGGTTTCACCAGTTCCCAGATGCTGGCCGGAGCCAAACTGGCCTCCGCATCGTTTCCGGAACTCAGCCTGATCCACGCATTGTACATCATGGGGTTCATCATCGTAGTATACACCGTCATGGGTGGTATCAAGGCGGTCATTTACACCGACACATTCCAGTGGGCCCTGCTCATGTTCGGACTCATCTTTATCGGCATTCCCATTGCCTGGCATGCTGTGGGCGGTTACGAAGTCATAGCCGCAACCCTGCCCGCATCCTTTCTGCGACTGGACTCCATCTCCTGGTATGATTTCTTTAACTGGTGTATCACCATCATGCCCATATGGTTTGTGGGGATGACACTGTATCAACGTATTTATGCATCGCGCAGTGAGAAAGAAGCCCAAAAAGCGTGGTACCTGGCCGGTTTGTTTGAGTGGCCGATTATGGCCTTTATGGGAGTCTTGCTCGGACTGCTGGCCCGCGTGGCTGCCGAGCAGGGGATGTTTGCCTCACTTGGCTTTGCCTCTGCCGAAGGGATGGATGCAGAAATGGGATTACCATTGCTTCTGAGCACGGTTCTGCCTATCGGATTCATGGGACTTATGATGTCGGCCTATTTCTCGGCTGTCATGTCGACTGCAGACAGCTGTCTGGTAGCTGCTTCCGGCAACGTAGTGACCGACATCCTGCGCAAGGGACTTGGATTTCGAAACCGGGCTGTTGCAGATATCCGGCTTTCCCAGCTTGTAACGCTGGCACTGGGCGCCCTGGCCCTGGGCATTGCCGCCATGTTTGAGAACGTACTGGATATCATGTTATGGTCGTACGCTTTCATGGTATCCGGGCTGCTGGTCCCGGTGCTTGGTGCCCTGTATTGGGGAAGGGGAACACCGGCCGGTGCCGTTGCGGCTATGATTGGAGGCGGACTGGTAACCGTATGGCTCAGTTTGAGTCCGCCCGAATTGCTGGATACACGGCTGGATCCCAATCTGTATGGAATCCTCACGTCTGCGCTGCTGTTTATCCTTATATCACTGACGGGCGGCGACAGGCATTCTACAGCATCCAAACCTGAAAAAACATTGCAGAAATCATCCGGACAAAAAATCTGATTTCTGAGCGCATCTGCACGGAGTCACACCGAAATGAACAGGAACCGGTTCCGTCAATCCGGTCCCAAAATCAACTACAGAACCTATGAACATTACGATACTGACCCACGAAACCATCGAAGAAAGTCAACTAACTCCGGATGCTATAGCGTCCTTCCTTTTTACCGCCCTCGAACAATACGGCGACAAAAAAGAAGATATTATGAAATGCCTGGGCTATGCCTTATCTGCCGAACCGGGCAAGGGCGGCCTGATTGCCGTCAGCCAGGACGCTGACCAGATCACCGGTGCCGTTGTCATCAACCATACCGGTATGGGCGGGTACATACCGGAAAATATTCTTGTCTATATTGCTGTAGATCCTTCTCAGCGTGGTAAGGGCGTTGGCAGGCATCTCATGCAGGCGGTCATCGAAGGTACTTCCGGCGACATTGCCCTGCACGTGGAGCCCGATAATCCGGCTAAACGATTGTACGAAAGGCTTGGTTTTACCAATAAATATTTGGAAATGCGATTGCATAAATAACATTATGGCCTATTTGAAACTGTACCGGGACAGGCTTCAGTATAACTACAACCACCTGAAAAAACTCTTTGCCGACAAAGACGTTTCCTGGGGTGTTGTTACCAAGTTGTTTTGCGGCCATGAGCAGTTCCTGCGTGAAATTGCCGATCTGGGCGTGACCGAAATGCACGACTCACGCATCAGCAACCTGAAAATGATCAAACGTGTGAGTCCTGATGTGCAAACGGTGTACATCAAACCCCCGCCACGACATAGCATCAAGAGTATCATCCGCTATGCCGATGTAAGTTTCAATACCGAATTTGAAACCATCAGACTGCTGTCTGATGAGGCTGTCCGCCAGGATAAACAGCACAAAATCATCATCATGATTGAAATGGGTGACCTGCGCGAAGGGGTTATGCGTGAGGAGCTGGTGGCGTTTTATGCCAGCGTGTACAATTTGCCCAATATTCAGATTGTGGGTATTGGTACCAATCTGAATTGCCTGCACGGTGTCATGCCCAGCAGCGACAAGCTCATCCAGCTGTCATTGTACAAGCAGATTATCGAGCTGAAACTGAATATCAAAATTCCGTGGGTTTCCGGTGGGACCACCGTTACCCTTCCCCTGCTGATCCGCGGCGACCTTCCCGCCGGGGTCAATCATTTCAGGGTGGGCGAGGCGCTGTATTTCGGCGCTGATCTGTTCTCCGGCAGCACCATCGAGGGAATGCGCGATGATATTCTGCGCCTGTACACAGAAATCATTGAAATTTATGAGAAACCGGTTGTACCGAGCGGTGATATGGGTGCCAATCCCATGGGACAGACCACCGAAATTGATGAGTCTCTCATCGGACAAACCTCCACCCGCGCCATCATTGATATAGGTCAACTGGATATCAATCCGGATTTCCTGCTGCCGGTGGACCCGGATGTGACTATTGTGGATGCCAGCAGCGATATGCTGGTGCTGGATGTGGCCGACAATAAGCGAAATCTTAAAGTTGGCGACAAAATTACCTTCAATCTCAAATACATGGGAGCCCTGAGCATTATGAATTCCCGATACATCGATAAAATTGTGGAGTAACCATGGCCCTTTTTGATTCCCGGGCTTTCGGGCCGGTCATGAAACCATCCCAGCCGCTCAAGGCGGTATCTTTGAGCGGAGGCGGGTACCCATCCAACGTGATTAATCAGCAATGGCTGGTTGGCGGCTATCTTGAAAACCGGCAGGGGATGTATTCCTCTGAAATCTTCTCCGGACAGCGGTTTATTCATCTGGGTATTGATATCTGGGCTGCGGCCGGCACGCCGGTGTATGCTATCCGTGATGGTATTGTTTTTGGAGTTAAAGATAATGCCAACGAGCTGGATTACGGTCCTACACTGATTACGCAGCACGAGGTTAGTGGTGTGAAGTTATGGTGCCTGTATGGTCACCTGAGCCGGGGTTCCGTGAAGGAATGGTCGGCCGGGGATACCATCAGCCGTGATGATCGGCTCGCTTTGCTGGGCTCAACCGCTGAAAACGGGGGGTGGCTTCCACACTTACATTTTCAGGTGAGCCTCGAAAAGCCCTCCGACATCGATATGCCGGGTGTCTGCGCACCCGATGATGTAGATAAAGCACGGTTAACCTATCCAGATCCCCGCCTGCTGCTGGGACCGCTGTACTGATTATGAACGATGTGTTCACAGAGCTGCGCCGCAACATCCATCGGCATCCGGAACGCTCCGGCGAGGAGACAGGAACGGCGCGCATCATTACAGACTACCTGAGCAAATGCCCCGGCTGGGAGGTGCAGACCGGTATTGGCGGGTACGGTGTGCTTGCAACCTGGCGAAGTGGCAAACCCGGCGATCATACGGTATTTCGAGCCGAACTGGATGCTCTGCCCATTCAGGAAACTACGGGGCTGGAATATGCATCGGTCAACCCGGGGGTGGGGCATCATTGTGGTCATGACGGACACATGGCCATGCTCTGTGGACTCGCAGCGCGTACGCCTGCCATCGGCGGATTGCACGGCTGTATTTCATTGTTATTTCAGCCGGCTGAGGAAACCGGTCAGGGTGCCGCCGCTATGCTGCGCGATGAGGCCATGAAAGACTGGCACCCATCGCGTATTATCGCCCTTCACAACACTCCGGGACATCCTCTGGGACAACTTATCTGCCGGGAAGGCGTCATGTTGGTGGCCTCAACAGGTGTTTCAGTCAGCTTTCAGGGCACCTCCGCCCATGCTGCGCATCCGGAGTTGGGGAAGAGTCCCTGGCGGGCCCTGCAGACGCTGGCTGATCAGGCCCTGCAGTGGCCTTCCACGTTGGTTCCACTTGGGAATTCGGCCAAAGTTACCCTCGCTGGAATAAATATGGGTGGCCCGCATTACGGAACTTCGCCTGCAGCCGGGACGGTATGGCTGACGTTGAGGGCGTATCAGACCGAGACCCTGAATATGCTAAAGAATCAGGTGGCGATGTTGGCCGGTCAGCTTGCTGCCGGGCAGGAGCTTCGGTATGAGGTGAACTTCACCGAGGAGTTTGAAGCAACGGTCAACCAGGGCAGTCTTTTCCGCGAAATCCGCGACCTTGCGAAAGCTGCCGGCTTCAGCTGGGTTGAACCGGACAGGCCCTGGAGCTACTCGGAAGATTTTGGTCGGTTTGGCCGGATTGCCCCCACACTCTTTATGGGCATCGGGTCTGGTGAGCAGCAGCCTGCTCTGCATGCCTCCGACTTTGACTTCCCTGATGAGCTGCTGGCAATGGGAATTGACGTTCTTGAAACCATCGTACAAAACTATCACACAGGATGAACCGATCAGAACTTGCGGGCAGCGTCATTGAAATATCCAGGTCGGCCCTGGAGCAGAACTATGCCTTTCTGAGGCGGAAGATAGGTCGGGATACGTTGCTGTCATCCGTAGTGAAAGGCAATGCCTACGGGCACACCATTGAGGTATTTGTGCCCCTGGCGGAGTCGTGCGGGGTGCAGCACTTCTCGGTTTTTAGTGCCGATGAGGCCTGGCAGGTCAAACAGGTGGCCAGTGCCGGAACCGATGTTATGATTATGGGCAGTATTCCCGATGAGGCTCTGGAGTGGTCGGTTGAACAGGAAATTGAGGTTGTGGTTTTCGAAGCCGATCGACTGGAGCGGTTACTTGCGGCGGCAGGCAAGGTTGGCAAAAAAGCACGGATTCATCTGGAAGTAGAGACAGGGCTGAACCGTACGGGCTTTGAGCCGGCTGCCTTTGACAAGCTCTCCGGTCTGCTTCGCTCGAACGCGGGGCGCTGGGAACTCAAAGGAATATGTACGCATTATGCCGGGGCGGAAAGTACGGGGAATTACCTGCGTGTCCGCCGACAAATCAAACGGTTCCGGAATGCCGTTGAGGAGCTCAGCGAGCGCGGTGTCCGGGCCGGGCGACTCCACACCGCTTGCTCGGCGGCCGCGCTTACCTATCCGGAGACAACCATGGATATGGTGCGCATTGGCATAGCTCAGTACGGATTCTGGCCCAGCAGAGAAACCTGGATGCACCATTATCTGAAGAAACCCGGTGAGCCGGACCCCCTGCAGCGTGTAATGAGCTGGAAAAGTACCGTCATGAGTGTAAAAGACGTGCCGGCCGGAGATTTTATCGGGTATGGAACCAGTTATCTGGCCAGTATACCCACACGTATAGCCACGGTTCCGGTGGGGTATACCCATGGTTTCGCCCGGTCGCTCAGCAATCTGGGCAGAGTCATCGTAGGCGGACATCGCACCGCGGTAGTCGGGCTGATCAATATGAATATGATGATGATTGATATTACGGAGGTTCCTTCGGTCAAGCGCGGCGATGAAGTTGTGATTGTGGGATTGCAGCAGGACCAGGAAATTTCAGTTTCATCGTTCAGTGAACTCTCTCAGAATCTGAATTATGAAACCCTGGTCAGGCTTCCGGCGGGTATCCCGAGGGTGGTGGTGGACTGAGTTCTTTTGCCCGGCGTATATATTTGCCAACATTTTACACACGTGTTGAAACAATTATTGGTAAATCTTGCGTTGTCTTTGTTTTACATCATCTCCGTTTATCTTCATGAGCAAAAGTACAAAACTTATCCTCTACGCGCTGATACCTCTGCTGCTAGGCGCATCCTATATTTTTCGGTCGGCTCTGTTTACCGATGATTCGCAACCCGAACCGACAATCACCGCACAACGGGGCGGTCCCGGCGCAGGCGGTCCGCTGCGCGTGAACGGGGTTCTGGTTCGCACCGAACCCTTCAGCGAGCAGATCAATATCACCGGGAACATAGTGGCCAGCGAAGAAGTTATGCTCCGCCCCGAGGTATCCGGCAGAATTACCGAGCTCGCAATTCAGGAAGGCCGGCCGGTCAGGGCGGGTGATTTGCTGGTTAAAGTCAATGACGCCACGCTTCGTGCCGAACTGCTCCGCGCCCGACTTCGACTTGAACTGGCAGAACTTCGTGAAGGCCGACAAAAATCACTGCTTGAAAATCGTGCCATCTCCGAGGAAGACTACGATGTTGCCCTGAACGAAGTCAATACCCTCAAGGCTGAAATCGACCTGATTCAGGCCCGGATCGACCTGACCGAAATCCGGGCTCCTTTTAACGGTATCATCGGATTGAGAAATGTCAGCGAGGGCAGTTACATCACGCCCTCCAATGTGATCGCATCGCTGCAGGATTACTATCGGATTCGTATCGACTTTTCCATTCCTGAACGACATGCCGGCAGGGTTGCCCCCGGCGATCGTATTCGTTTTACAGGATTGGGGTCGCAGTCAACCTACACGGGTGAAATCATTGCTATAGAACCGCGGATTGATCCCACAACACGAACCCTGCAGCTCCGCGCCGTGGCTGAGAACCCCTCGTTGGAAATCATACCCGGTGCCTTCGTTGAAATCCAGCTGCAGCTCAGGGAAATACCTGCCGCCAGCTTTATCCCGTCGCAGGCGCTCATTCCGGACCTGGGCGGAGCAACCGTTTACGTAGTACGCAACGGTCAGGCGAGTCAGGTACGCGTTGAAACAGGTATCCGCAGTGAAACCCGCGTTCAGATAACCGACGGACTGGTTCCTGGTGATACCGTGATAACCACCGGTATTCTTCAAATGCGCCAGGACCTGCCGGTCCGGGTTACTCAACTCGATTAATAAGGTATCCATCGTATGTCACTGTCTTCCCTGAGCATCCGAAGACCCGTTCTCGCAACGGTAATGTCCATAATCATTGTGCTTTTTGGAATTATCGGATACAACTACCTGGGCGTGCGCGAATACCCGGCCGTGGATCCGCCGTTCATCACGGTAACCACCAACTATGTGGGCGCCAATGCCGATGTTATAGAATCACAGATAACCGAGCCGCTGGAAGAATCGGTCAATGGTATTGCGGGCATCCGGACCCTGACATCGGTCAGTCGTGAAGGACGTTCTACCATCACCGTTGAATTTGACCTGGATGTAGACCTTGAAGCCGCTGCCAATGATGTACGGGACCGTGTTTCGCGCGCCTCCCAGCTGCTTCCGCCCGATGTCGACAATCCAACCATTACGAAGGCTGATGCCGACTCCAATCCCATCGTTTTCCTGAATGTGAGCAGCAATATCCGCAACGAGCTGGAGGTCTCAGACATTGCCAATACCATGATTCGTGAGCGGGTTCAGACCATTCCCGGTGTCTCGGAAGTGCGGATCTGGGGAGAGAAGCGGTATTCTATGCGCCTGTGGATGGATCCAGGGAAGCTGTCTGCGTACGGACTCACCCCTCTGGATGTCAGGCAGGCCATCGATCGTGAAAACATCGAGCTGCCCAGCGGCCGGATCGAAGGATTTAATACCGAGCTGTCAGTTCGAACGATGTCGAGGCTGGAAACTCCGACCCAGTTTAACGATCTCATCCTCAAAGACGACGGAATCAACGTAGTTCGTTTCAGCGACGTCGGCGTGGCGATGCTAGGAGCCGAGAATCAGCGCACGGTACTCAAACGCGATGGGGTGCAGATGGTGGGTGTTGTGCTCATACCCCAGCCCGGTGCCAATAATGTGGCTATTGCCGATGAGTTCTATAACCGGCTGGAATCCATTCAGCAGGATTTGCCTGAAGATATTCAGCTGGCCATTGGGTTTGATGTTACGGAGTACATCAGGGAGTCGATCAGCGAGGTGCAGCAAACCGTGGTTATTGCATTTATTCTGGTTGTACTGATCATTTTCCTGTTCCTGCGCGACTGGCGGACCACCATCATTCCCACACTGGTAATTCCCATCGCACTTATAGGTGCGTTCTTTGTGATGTTCATCGCCGGATTTTCCATCAATGTGCTCACCATGCTGGGCATCGTACTGGCCATCGGACTGGTGGTGGATGATGCCATTGTGGTAATGGAGAACATCTATGCCAAGATAGAGCAGGGCATGGAGCCGGTTGAAGCGGCCGTTCGGGGTGCTGCCGAGATCTTCTTTGCGGTGATTTCAACAACAACGGCGCTGGTTGCGGTATTCCTGCCGGTAATATTCCTGGAAGGACTTACCGGTCGGCTGTTCCGGGAATTTGGTATCGTTCTGGCCGGGTCGGTAATTATTTCCTCTTTTGTTGCGCTTACCCTTTCTCCGATGCTCTCCAGCAAGATTCTGAAAAAACGGGAACGCCACAATGTTATCTATCGGGCTACGGAGCCATTTTTTCAGGGCCTTAATTCGGGTTATCGAAACTCCCTCAGGGCCTTTATGCGGGTTCGATGGCTGGCTTTTGTCATCATCGGTGCCTCCGTCGGAGCGATAGTTTGGTTTGGCAGCGGGTTACAGTCGGAGCTGGCACCCCTCGAAGACCGAAGCCGGGCTCGTGTGTTTGTAACGGCGCAGGAGGGGGCTACCTTTGAGTATATGGATGATTACATTGATGAAGTGGTGTCGGTCATCAAGGATACCATACCCGAATACAATGCCATAATTTCAGTCACATCGCCCGGATTTGGTGCCGCAAGTTCGGTGAATACAGGATTTATCACCCTTGTACTGGACGATCCGGCCGACAGAACCCGCTCACAGCAGGAAGTTGCCGATGAATTGTCTTCGGTTCTTGCAGGGTACACCGGAGCCCGGACCTTTGTTTCTCAGGATCAGACTATTGGTGGCAGGAGGGGAGGTCTTCCGGTTCAGTACGTCATTCAGGCGCCCAATTTTGAACGTCTGACTGAAAAACTGCCGGAATTTCTACAGGAAGCCGGTAACGATCCGGCTTTCTCTGTCATTGATGTGGACCTGAAATTTAATCGACCCGAACTCAGGATTTCTATTAACCGCGACCGGGCCCGGGCTTTGGGGGTTTCTGCCCTGGATATCGCTCAAACGCTGCAACTGGCCCTGAGCGGGCAGCGATTCAGCTTTTTTATCATGAATGGCAAGCAATACCAGGTCATCGGCCAGCTGAATCGTGAATACCGCGACAAACCACTGGAATTGCAGTCACTGTATGTGAAGAATAATCGCGGAGAGCTCATACAATTAGATAACCTGGTAACCCTGGAAGAGCAAAGCAGTCCGCCGGCTTTGTTCAGGTTCAACAGGTACGTGAGCGCCACGGTTTCGGCGGGATTATCCGGCGGGACCGCCCTCGGGGATGGTATCGAAGCTATGGACCGAATTGCAGATCGTGTGCTGGATGATTCCTTCACTACCACGCTTGCAGGTACCTCCCGCGATTTTGCCGACAGCAGTTCAAGTCTGGTCTTTGCTTTTTTGCTGGCTATCGTATTGATTTACCTCGTGCTATCCGCACAGTTTGAAAGCTTTCGCGATCCGTTCATCATTTTGTTTACCGTGCCGCTTGCCGTCGCCGGGGCCGTTATCTCCTTATACCTCTATGGACAGACCCTGAATGTGTTCAGCCAGATCGGGATTATCATGCTGGTAGGTCTGGTCACCAAGAACGGTATTCTGATTGTGGAATTTGCCAATCAGCGTAAAGCTGCCGGTTTATCGGTTATGGAGGCGATAGTAGACGCATCTGCGGTACGCTTCCGACCCATCCTTATGACCAGTCTGTCCACCATATTGGGTGTTGCACCTATTGCCCTTGCTATCGGGGCCGGTGCAGAGAGCAGGGTATCAATGGGAATAGCGGTCATAGGCGGGCTCGTTTATGCATCACTGCTGACGCTGTATGTGATACCTGCGGTGTATACATTCTTTTCCAGTAAATCGGCCAGTGTAAGTAACCTGGAAGCAGCCGGAATTGATCCCGTCTCCGTTACCACCCGGTCAGCTCAGCCGGAAACCGAAACACACCAGGGCTGATAACGGGATTTTTTGTGAGTTCGCACGCTGCGGTACGTGCTATTGCGTAGCAGTATTTAACACAGGAAGTGGTGTTTGGTGCTTTTCCGGTACGACTAAAACGCCCGGGTTTTGCCTTGGCTATGGTTTTTTAAGCCCCGAAAAACCACCACGTACCCGGATATGACACCTGTCCGGCAGGTGCAACTCGTTAATTGTTAATACAATAAGGCAAATAATCACCTTTAGTGCGATAAATGTGATGGTTTTTTTTTTAAAAATGCTCTGTTTAGGTTAATTTACTCTAATCTCGTTGCCCGTCCTGTGCTCAGTTAGGGTTATCGACGAATAGTAAACCAAAGTGTCGAGTCGTTAGTGAATGAATCAAAGGCAGCTGACCGGCTGTCTTCGTTTGTTAATGTGTGTGTCGACACTGTAAAAAAAACAACCAAACATGAGGTCATTTATGTTTAAAAAGCTACTGTCAGTGGCATTCATTGTCATGCTAGCTCCCTTATCTGTGATGGCTCAGACCGGTGTTCTCACCGGTACCGTGACTGATCAAAGCACCGGAGAATTACTCACCGGCGCTTCGGTTCAGATCGTGGAATTACAGACAGGTGGATTTGTTGGTATTGACGGCGTTTATCGAGTTACTAACATCCCGGTGGGATCGTATACCGTTCGCGTAAGCTATGTTGGCTACCGGACTGAATCCAGTACGGTCAATATTGCTGCCGGTGAGAATACCTATGATGTGCAGATGCGTCTGGATGCTACGGGTCTGGACGAAGTAGTTGTTACCGGTGTCGGTAACATTGAGCGTCAGGCGTTTACCGGTGCTGCTTCTACAGTTCGCGGTGACCGCTTTGCCAACGTTCCTGTATCATCGGTTGATCAGGCCCTTCGCGGCGCTGCTCCCGGTCTTACCGTGAATGCTGCTACCGGAACTCCGGGTGCTGTACAACAGATTCGAATTCGTGGAATCAGCTCGGTTAACGCCGGTGTTGCCCCGCTTTTCGTTATCGACGGTGTTCCTGTAGTCAGCGGCTCAAACGCTTCTTCTACAGCTACCTCATCGTTCGGTATCATGTCGAGCTTGAACCCCAACGACATTGAATCCATCACGGTATTGAAAGATGCCGCTGCTACAGCTCCTTATGGTGCACGCGGATCCAATGGTGTAATTGTAATTACAACCAAACAAGGTCGTCAGGGCCGCACGGAATACAACGCGTCCTACCAGCGTGGTGTCAACAGCCGTGCCGTAGATGGCGAGCAACCTATGGATGTGAACACCCGACTGGAAATCTTCCAGCAGATGTTCCCGAACAACGGATACACCAATTTTGCGGCTATTAGTCAGCCTTGGGATGGTGGAGACTACAACTGGGTAGAAGAAACAACCAATGACGGTGCGGTTCAGCAAGACTTCTCGCTTTCAGCCCGTGGCGGTACGCAGACCACCAACTTCTACATTTCCGGTGGTGCCTTCACTCAGGAAGGACATACAATCGGTTCCAGCCTGGAGCGTATGTCCGGTAAGGTTGATGTAACGCACCGTTTCGACGATGTCGTTCGTATCTCCAACAGCATGCAGGGATCGTTCACCGAGCAGGATGGTTACCTTGAGGGCGGTGGTTTCTTTGGAAACCCGAACCTGGCTGGCTACTTCTTCCCTGCGAACATCAATCCTCGTAACGAAGACGGAACACCCAACATCGGAACTTTGGGAGTACCTATCTTTAACCCATTGTACATCCAGGAAAACGATCTTAACCGCAAGCGAACCTACCGGTTCCTGAACAACACCCGTCTGGAACTGAATTTGGCTGATAACCTGCTGGTTACCTCCCGGTTCTCCGTTGACTTTGTTGAGACCGTAGAGAAATACTACAGAAACCGTGCTTACGGTGATGCAGTTAACTTCAACGGATCGGTTAACGATATCAACAACCGAAACATCAACTGGGTATGGCAAAACATTGCTCAGTATCTGTGGAATCTGGATGCCAATAATGCATTTACCTTCCGCCTAATCTCTGAAACCCAGAAGAATACCTATGAAGGTTTCTCAGCTACCGGTCGTGGTATTGCCGCTGACGGGCTGTTCAACCTGAACACCACTGCGACTCCGTTTGCTGTAGGTGGTGAAACAACGGATTGGGGCATTCAGTCCTTCACCGGTTTGGTTAACTACGGTTTCCGTGAGAAACTTTACAGTGATGTCAGCTTCCGTTACGAAGGTAATTCCCGTTTCGCTTCGGACGAGCGCTGGGGTAGCTTCTGGTCTGTAGGTCTTGCCTATGTATTGACCGAAGAAGACTTCTTCCGTAATCTTGGCTTTCTGGATTATGCCCGTGTGCGTACATCCTACGGTAAAACGGGTAACGCCTCCATCGGTCTGAACCTGTATCAGGCTACGGTTGGATTCGGCGCGTATGCCGGTCAGCCTTCCATTCTGAACTCAAACCTGGGTAATCAGGCGCTCACGTGGGAAACCGCCAATTCGCTGGATATTGCGCTTGAGTTTGAAATGTTTGAGCGTCTCACCGGTAGTGCAACCGTATTCCGTAAAGACAGTGAAAACCTGCTCTTCAGTGTACCGCTTTCACGTACAACAGGTCATACCGCACAAACCCAGAACGTTGGTGAACTTTTCAACCAGGGACTGGAGCTTGAGCTGAACCTGAATCTGGTTCGTTCACGTGACTTCAGCTGGAATGTCGGCGGTAATTATACCTTTGTTGACAACGAAGTTACCAAGTTGCCGGTAGACGGTGATGGCAACCCCATTACCATTACCACCGGTACGCGATACATAGCAGTTGAGGGTTATGCCGTAAATACCTGGTATATGCGTTCATGGGCTGGCGTAGATCCGGATAACGGAGACCCGCTCTGGCTCAAAGACATCGTAGATGCCGATGGCAATGTGACCGGTCAGGAAACCACCAACAACTACAATGAGGCTTCTCTGTATGATCAGGGTGCCGCAGCACTGCCACGTGTTTTTGGTAGTTTCAACACCCGGTTGGATTTCCGGGGTTTCTATGCCAGTGCTACCATGTACTATGCATTTGGTTACAAAGTCTACGACGACTGGGCAGGCTTCCAGCGTGGTGATGGTCGTAACTTCATCTGGGGACAATACGCCCGTCAGGCCGACCGCTGGCAGCAACCCGGTGATATAGCAGAGAACCCACTACCTGTGTGGGGTGGAAACAAAAACTCCAGCTTAGGTTCTTCCCGATTCCTGTATGACGGAGACCACCTGAGACTCCAGGATCTGCGTATCGGATACAACGTGCCAGCCAACCTGCTTCAGGGAACCGGTTTGAGTGGACTTAATGTGTACTTCCTGGGAACCAACCTGTGGACTTACGCCTTCGATGAGAGCCTGAACCATGATCCAGCCGTACCGGCTGATGGTTTCACCGCGCTGCTCACGCCGCCACTGAAAAGCTATACCTTCGGCGTATCCTTAAATTTCTAAAAAGTAATTAACTATGAAGAACATTTTTAAATTCACACTTCCGTTATTACTTGTTGCTGTGATGTTCAGCGGGTGTGACGACATCCTGGAGCCCTCTGTGGACCAGGCTGTTCCCACCGAAGTTGCAGTTTCAACGATCGGAGACCTTCAGGGTCTGATACTGGGTGCGCATGATCTCCTAAACAGCGCTGTACTCTACGGCCGGGATATTCATGTTGGTCCTGATGTTATGTCAGACAACGCGTTCTCAACCGGTTCTTCCAACCGGTTTGTGATTCAGTCGCAGTTTGATTTCACCACCCAGAATGCTTACTCTGCAAACACCTGGAATAACTTCTACCGTGTTATTGCTGTTGCCAACATTGTCATTAACAATCAAAGCGGATTAAGCGGCGATGAGTATGACAACATCGTTGGTCAGGCGTATGCACTTCGCGCTCTGGCGCACATGAACCTGATTAAGTTTTTTGGTCAGCAATGGGTAACTGGTGGCGACCCTAACCTGGGTGTTCCATATGTTACTACCTATGCTGAAGGAAACAACTATCCGGCTCGTGACCCGATTGCTACCGTTTGGACCAACATTGGTAACGACTTCCAGATGGCTGCCGATCTCATGGATCCGCAGTTTGACACGAACGTCGGAGCAATTGGCTACTACGCTGTGAAAGGTTTGCAGTCGCGATACTATCTGTATACCGGTGACTTCGATGCTGCCATTGCTGCTGCAGATGTAGTAATCAATTCTGGTAACTACACGCTTGTACCAGCTGCTAACCTGTTGTCAACCTGGGCGTCAGGTACAGGACCGAATTCATTGTTTGAACTGGTCTTCATTGACACCGACAACCCCGGGTTCGACAACATGGCACGTATTATCCGACGTAGTAACTACGGTGACGTAGAAGCTACACAAGATCTCTACGACGCTTATGATGCCGATGATGTTCGTCGTGATCTGCTGACAGTGCATACCGATGGTAATCAGGAAATCCGAATGACCGGCAAATATGTTGACGACCTCGTTGGTACAGACAACATCCGTGTTATTCGTTATGCTGAAGTATGGCTGAACAAAGCTGAAGCACTGGCCCGTCGTAATCAAGGGGGCGATCGTGCTGAAGCTCAAAGCATGATCAACACACTTTCAGCTGCACGTGGCTCAAGCCGTGTTTACGCTGATGGTGAACCGCTTACCGTTCTCGCGGAACGACGCCTTGAACTGGCTTTCGAAGGACATCGTTTCTTTGATCTGGCCCGTCATGGTCTCGATATACCTAATCCGCCAATTCGTGCTGGCGTTGGTGCAGGACTCCGATTCAATGACAATAATGGTGCTCTTGAGTTCGGAGATTATCGTTTTGCTCTGCCTATTCCTAACGCAGAAATGAACGCAAATCCGAACATGGTTCAGAATGAAGGTTATTTGAACTAAATTCTGCGTCATTCTTACAAAAAAGGCCGTTGCACACTGTGCAACGGCCTTTTTTTTGTTGTCATAAAAAAATTGTATCAGTACTGCAATGATAGAATATGCCCGCTGAGCCATGATTGGATGCGGTTGTATTCAACACTATGATAGTCCCTTCTACGCTCCAAAACGTAATGATGAAACGGAAAGAACTCGTCGTTAAGCTTGGGTCGTACGAAGGTAAAAGTTGAAACCCGTTCTACATCGCTGTATGAGTAGCGCCAAACCATCCGGTCCAACGCCCGGTCGACGTACATGGGAGGGCCAAACATGATGTACACAAATCCCATATCTGTTTTCCAGCCGTCTTTAAAGTTTGAAAACTGAAGATTGGCCTGTTCAACGCGTGAATAATATAATTCAATAACCTGTTGTGCCTGTTGCGCATTATCCATATTTCGCAGCCAAAAAGCGTCGATGGCCTCTTTCAGCTCTTCGGCATCATCAATTTCCTTCAACGCTTCGTACTCTCTGGTGGTCATCAGGTAGACCAATGGATCGCGTAACTCCTGTACGGTTTCAATTTGGGGAAATTTCCGGGCCGCTGTGACGCGAAATTCGCGAAGCTTCGAAACACGTTCACCATCGGCTCCATCCGGGTAGTAAATCACTTCAAAGCGGTAGTTGCCAGGTTCAGGTAGTTCAGATTTATAGTCGAATGTGATTGGACCAAATTCGGTAATCAGCTCTCGTTCTATACTGGCTATACGTTCCGGTCGTTGATATTCAATTCCCCGATACCACAGGGTACCCAGTCCAACGAAGGTGTCTGAAAGGTGACGTGCCGGATCACGATCGGCCGGGAATTTGTACAAATTCATGACCAGCATGGCATTGGATTGCTGCTCGGGCTGTACAAGCTGATACTGAAACTGTATAGAATCGATTTCAGAGGTGATGATATGCGATGTGTGGTTTCTGAATTCTAAGGAATCAGCTGTATCCATCACGAACAGACTGATACTGCTGACACCCGGTGTAGCCCCGTCTGGGAGTGTAACCGAGGTGTAGTTTCGCTGCACCGTTTCCAACCCGCTATTGTTATCGGTAACCTGAAACCAGACTTCAAGCAGCATATTTTCCTCCGGCAGCGGAAGCTGTCTGTTATCAAAGTAATCCTCGCCGAAATCAAAAAAATCGTCCGGATTTACCGGTATTATTTCATCATATCCGACGCGCTGTATCAGACTGGTAGTGGTACCTTCAACTTTGTAAATTTCCACAATAACTGAAAAATTCAGGTTCGTTCCGGCTTCTGTTGACCGCCTCACAAGAGATCGGTTCTTGACGTTCAGTGATAAATTCAGGTAAGGTTTATCTTCGGCATCAATGAGGGCAATAGCTTCAGTGTACACTTCAGGATGTCCGGGACGAAAAGGTGCATCGTTACCGCGTTCAACAACGGCAGAGGGTACCGACCTGCAACCGGTTAAAGCCACCAGGACAATGAGGGTAAAAAAAAGCAGTCTGCCCGCACTCCCGCCAGGTAATGATGTTACAGAGATGTTCCATCCAAATAGTTTTGTCATAGTATCAGTTTTGGTTTAAAATGGTACCCGTCAGCCATTCCCGGCGTTGTTCATACTCAACGTTGTGATAAAACCGGTCACGTTCCACGATGTAGTGATTGAATGGGAAAAACCGATCGGATACCCGGGGCCTTCTGAACTGGAATATAGTTCGGGGATCGTTGCGGTTGTACGAGTAAAACCAGATTGATAAATCCAGGGTATTTTCAACCTGCAGGGGAGGTCCAAACAGTATAAAAACCATCCCCATATCCGTTTTCCAGCCTTCTTTGAAGTTTGAAAACTGTTTGTTGGCCTGTTCAACCCGGGTATAGTATAATTCAATAACCTGCCTTGCCTTGTTTACATTAGGAATATTAGACAGCCAGAATCGGTCGATGGTCTGTTTGAGGCTGTCTGCATCTTCAATTTGCATGAGCCTGGCGTATTGCCTCCGATCCATTAAATAAATAAGCGGTTCCGCAAATTCACGTACACCCTGGATGTTCGGAAAGTTCGGACTTTCCGATATGAAAAACTCACGGGCTTTGAAGATTTCCGTGGGTTGTTCTTCATCCCTTGTTTCTGTAATGGTAACGGCAAAGCGATAATTGGCACTAGGCAATACCGGTGTGACATAATCAATCAGAATATTTCCGGTTTCACTGACCAGCGTCCGCTGCGTACTTTCAATGATTTCAGGTCGGGCGTAATCAATTCCCCGATATGCTACCGACCCCGGTGAGTGCTGTATTCCGGCTACTTCGCGCGCGAAAGTAGAGTCAGCTGTAAACCGTTCCAACTGCATGTTTACACTTGATTCAACATCGGTTGCGGGTCGGGTCACCTGAAATTGAAACTTCAGGGAATCATACATTGCCGGCACGAAATACGTAGTAACAGGCTGGTAACCCAGCGTGTCCTCGTTACTTTTCCCGAGCAGCATCACGCTGGTTATGCCGGTATAGGCACCCTCCGGATCCGGAATATCAACCGTAGAGCGCCGGACGGTCCTTCGTGAAGAGGCTTTGTCGGTAACGGCGATAACGACCTCGTAAGAACCGGGAAGCAGGTTGATCCGCTCGGTATAGGTAGCAAGTTCTGAACTGTCTACCACCAGCGGATCACGGTCGGTCACTTCTATGGTAGCCACACGATTTTGCAAAAGCACCTCATCGTTGTCCAGATTTTGGATAACCTGTACCTGCAAATCGAACGTAGCTGTGAAAACATCGTCAGTACTCTTATAAATCAGACTTCCCTTGACCACATCAACATGAAGTGAGACACCCGGCATGTCGTCCTGATCAAACAGCCCGACCGCCATCATCCTTACCTCCGGATAACCCTGCCGGAAACTAACGTCGGAGCCGCGTTCAATGTTCGCAAAACGTTCTGAAGTGCAACCTACCCATACTATGCTGAAAAGTGTAATAAGAAGAAGTAAACGGCTCATAATGTCGTTAACGATGGAATTTGAGGCAGCGCGCATATAATCTACACATTAAAACATAGGAATACCTGTATCGTTCACCTAAATCAACGCTTTAACATAATCATTTAAACGTATCGTAACCTGTGTAACGCCATGGAACCCGGCCCGTTATACCGGTCCGGTCCGCAAAAAGTGTGCTCAGACAAGACAATGTTCCTGTACATTCTTTATCTTGTTGTGTTAGGTAAGTAATATAGAACAACCAATTTGTCACGTATGCACCATTCTGATCGTCGCACCAAAATTGTATGTACCATCGGTCCTGCCACCAATTCCCGGGAACGCATTATGGAGCTGGCCAGGGCCGGCATGAATGTGGTCAGGTTAAATTTCTCCCATGGCACACATGACGATCACAAAAAAGTGATAGAGCACATCCGTTCGGTTGCCCAGGAACTTGGATACAGTATACCTATCCTGATGGACCTTCAGGGTCCGAAAATCAGAGTTGGACATATGAAAGATGGGGTGCAAACCGTGACTGCCGGTGATTATGTCACCCTTACACCCGACCTTGATGTCATCGGGACCAGCTCTGTAATTCCCATCGACTACCCTACACTTGCCAAAGATGCCGTGCCGGGTGATACCATTTTGCTCGATGACGGCCTGTTCGAGTTTCGGGTGGTTAAGAAAGACGGAGAATCTATCACGGCTCAGGTTATCAACGGTGGTCAGCTTAAATCCCGCAAAGGGGTGAACCTGCCCGGAGTCAAATTATCCATTCCCGCTACCTCTGAAAAAGATATCGAAGACCTTGAATTCGGTTTGAAAATGGGGGTCGACCTGGTAGCACTTTCTTTTGTCCGCAATGCGGAAGATGTGCAGAACCTGATATCGCGAATTCGTTCCGGCGGATCCAACGCGGGTATTATTGCTAAAATTGAAAAGCCGGAAGCCATCACCAATTTCGAGGAAATTCTTGAAGAGACCGACGGTATTATGGTTGCCCGTGGTGATCTCGGTATTGAAATTCCCAGCGAAACGGTGCCGCTGTACCAGAAGCGTATGATCCGGGCTTGTCGTGCGGCCGGAAAGCCCGTAATTACCGCCACACAGATGCTCGAATCGATGATCAATAATCCAAGGGCAACACGTGCTGAAAGCTCCGATGTTGCCAATGCCGTACTCGACGGTACCGATGCGATCATGCTTTCCGGTGAAACGGCCGCCGGTAAGTATCCTATCGAGGCGGTACATGTGATGGATAAAATTTGCAGATCAATCGAACGACAAAGCTCTTCAATTTACTACAGTCTTGATTTCATGAAGCCTGAATGGAAAGAAAAGCAGGTTATTGAGTCCTTGAGCTATAGCTGTGTTCGAATGGCGGAGGAGGTGGATGCCAAAGTTATCGCAACCATAACACATTCCGGAACTACAGCACGACGAATTGCAAAATATCGGCCCAAAGTACCCGTTATTGCATTCACAGAGAGTCTGGACGTACGCCGTCAGTTGAATCTGGTATGGGGTGTGCAGTCCGTAAAACTCAAAGAACTTTTCGAAACAGACCGCAGTGTACAGCTTATGGAAGAATACCTGCTCCAGCAGGGGCTTGTTCAAAAAGGCGACCGAGTCGTAATTGCCACCGGTATTCCCATCACGCAACGCGGCAGAACCAATATGATCAAGATATCGGTCATTGAATAATCATGCATTTCCGCCTATTGGCTTTACTGGTGCTGGCATTGCTGTTATCCGGGTGTTCGGTAGGACTACAGCAACGGTGGAGTGATTTCAACGCCTACTACAATACCTTTTACAACGCCAGACAAAGTTATGAGGCCGGAATTCGCTCCCTGGAAAGCCAGAATGTAGATATCAATGCCGAACGCCCGGTGCGTATTCACCGAACTCCGGTACGGGCCGGCCAGGCCGACTTCGAACGCGCTATTGAAAAGTCGGCCGATGTACTGCGCAATCACCGTGAATCCAAATGGGTAGATGATGCCCTGGAACTGATCGGGAAATCCTATTTTCATCTCGGTCAATATTTCTCTGCCGAACAAAAATTCAATGAAATCCTGCAGACATCGGTTAACCCGGAACTGCTGCAACGGGCCATCTACTGGCGAGGCCGGGTGTTTCTGGAAACCAATCGCTATAACGAAGGAATGCAGTATCTGGTTGGAACGCTGAATTCCGATGAACACAATTGGAATCAGCAGATTCAGCAGGAAATTTACATGGTATTGGCACAGTTGCACGTTCAGCTACAACAGTGGGAAGAGGCTACTGACTATCTGGATCGGGCCCTTCCGGGATTTCGGGACGAATTATTGCGTTCCCGCGCCGCTTTTTTGAACGGACAGCTCCATGAACGACTCGATCAACCGCAGGCTGCCATAGACGCCTACCGACAGATCAGTCGCAGATATCCGGAGTATCAACTCATTTTCCTGGCTCAGCTCCGGGAAAATCAATTACTTCGCCAACAAGGTGAAACCCGGCTCGCCCTGCGCAATCTCACGGCTATGTCCCGCGATGATAAAAACTTCGATCAGTTGTCCTTGCTTGAGTACGAGATCGGCAGAACATTGCAGGCCATGCAGCAGCACGATGAAGCTTTTCAGGTGTTTGACGAGGTTCTTTACCGAAGCATTCAGAACCCCACACGTGAGACTATCGCCAAAACCCATTATGCAGTGGCAGAACTCTACCGTTTCGCTTATGGCGATTTCAGTACGGCGGCCCTGTATTACGATTCTTCCAGCCGTAGTGCTACCGATCTGACCCGACTGCCGGAAGCATTTGACGCCGCTGAGCTGGCCGCATCCTTCGGTGAATATGCACGACTTCGTAATGAAATTTCTGCGCGTGACAGCCTCCTGTTTCTCGGGCAGCTCCCTGTGAGTGAATTTGAAGAACGCATTGTTCAGATCAGAGACCAGCGCCTTCGGGAGTTCGAACGACAACAACGCCAGGATCAGTTGCGTGGTACTACCGTGGTCACGGTTACCGACAACGACCAGGACACCACGCAGGATACCGGTCAGAATGGATTCCTCAACCACTTGAATCCGACCCTCGTAGCCCAGGCCGCAGCGTCTTTCGCCGCAGTATGGGAGTCCAGGCCATTGGTAGATAACTGGCGCAGAAGAGAGGCTGTCAGACAAGCTGTCATCGCCATAGAAGCCGGAGAACTCCAGGAAGAGGTCATCGAACCGGATACAAGCGGTCTGGCTGAAGTCCTGGATGTTGAAATTCCCCCCGAGTTACAAATAAACCTGGCAGATATTCCCCGAACTGCCGCCGCGCAACACACCATGAAAGCGGAATTAGCAGGGCTTGAATTCGAGCTCGGTAATGTATTTTATCTGAATTTAGACATGCCCGATTCAGCGCTGGTCAGCTACCTCAGAGTTGCTGAGGAGCTCACAGAAAGCGAAGTCAGGCCGCAGGCACTCTACAGCATAGCGGATATTTACTGGTCGGCCGGTGATCAGGCTACAGCACTTCGATGGGCTGAAGTTATACTTGAAGAATATCCGTCCAATTCGGTCGCCCAGCGCATTGCTACCCGTCTGAATATCGATGTCGATCTGACCGGTGCTTCCGTTAGTGACACCGAAGTAGCTTCACAGGAATATAACCGCCTTCTGGAGGTGCTCGGTGAAATGACGCCCGAACTGCAGATTGAAAACCTCACATCCTTTGTTCAACGTCATCCTTCTTCCGATCGCCTGGCTGAAGCCCTTTTTACCAAGGCCCTGGCATTTGCCGAAATAGGAAGATCACAGGATGCATTCTCGGATAAGTTTTTCCAGCTGGAACAGGCCAGAGCCTCCTGGCAGCAGCAACAACGTGAATTTTCCCAGCTTCAGGATAGTATCGGTGTGATTCTTCAAGATACCACACTTACATCAGAGCAGATCGCTGGATACACGGCTATTCAGGATTCCACCTTGTCTCAACCTGATCTTGACGCCTATTTCCCGTATGACAGTCCAGCATGGGACAGCACCCGTTCAACCTTGTCAACACTGGTTGAACAATTTCAGGGCGACCGCCTTACCGAACGGGCTCGTATAATGCTGGAGACCCTTCGCATACCAGATTCCTTGCAGGAAGAATCCTCAACAGATGCCGCTGCTGCTGCAATCACCGAGTTTCCGGATGATTTTCTGGCCGAATTTCATCCCTGTGACGCATTGGATGAACCGATTCAATTTCTCGAAGAAATCGATTCTTTTCTGACGCGTACCGGTTTTGAGGAAATGATGCGGTCAGAAGGCGTACTGTCCGCTGATTTTGAGTTCGATGTGAGCGTTGATCACACCGGAACCATCACCAACGCAACCTCACTTGTTGACGATCCTACCGGGCTGGCCAATGCCCTCAGTGAGCTGCTGATACGTGAGGGTCGCTTTTCTCAGCCCAGAAGCGGTGATGAACCAGCCCAGACTACATGTTATTTCAGTGTATCGGTAGACTTTCAGCCCTGATAGTGCCCAGGCTTTCCCGCAGCTGTTTTACCAGTCCCGGACCCTTATAAACAAGTCCGCTGTATACTTGAACTAAAGACGCACCAGCCTGCCGCATTTCAACGGCGCTGGACGGTTCAACAATCCCACCTACACCGATAATCGGTTTGCGGCCCCCGGTCAGGCTGTGGAGGTCGCTGATGGTATCTAGCGATCGCTGCAGCAGGGGAGCACCACTGAGCCCCCCCCGACCTGCCCGGGCAATCTCTGCATCGCTGCTGTGTACCAGACTTTTTCGAAGTCCGGAGGTATTCACGGCAACATACCCGTCAATTCCAGCCTCCTCGCACAGCGAAACCAGTTCCCGTCGCTGTGGTGCATCCAGATCGGCTGATAATTTAACCAGAACGGGTATCGTCCGGTTATTTCTGCGTCTTGGCTGCGCCATCAGCACGGTAAGCAGCCTTGACAGGGCCTCCGGATCTTCAAACGTTTTCCCCTCTTCGGTATTCGGGCAGGATATGTTCACGGTGATATAATCAGCGAACCGTACAGCCTGACTGAATGATACCCGATAATCTTCAATGGCTGCAGCCCCCAGAATTTGTGGGTTGTGGGTTTTTGCGATGTTGATGCCTACGGGAATCTGTACTGCCGGAGCTTGGATGAGCCTGTCAACAATGCGTCGGGCGCCCTCGTTATTCAGCCCCATTCGATTAATCAGGGCGCGGTCGGCAGGCAGTCGGAACATTCTGGGTCTGGGGTTTCCCTGTGAGGGAAGTGCGGTTACACTGCCTACCTCCACAAAACCGAAGCCCAATGCCTGTAATACGGCGGGCAGGTAGCCGTGTTTGTCGAATCCGGCGGCCAGTCCCAGGCGGTTGGGAAAGCTCAGACCCCAGCACGTAAACGGGTCGTCCGGTACGAGGGTGTGGGCAAATTTACCGATAAAGTGACACGCAGCCGGACTGGATGACGCCAGTTTACCCAGCATATAGGCCATATCGTGCGCCGTTTCCGGATCCAGTTTAAACAGCAGGGGTTTTAGTGTCTTTTCGTACCACATTGTGGTAAATTACCATTTTGTAGAACAAGTAACTCAACAGAATGCCAGATTCAGGATTTAAGGAGCGCTACCGGCAGGTTTGTGCCCGACTGGAGGCTATGCCTCGTTTTTCAACGGTAGGAGCCAGGGGAGCCAACTTTGCCCTGGAGCAGATTCAGGATTTTTTCAGGGATACAGGAACATTTTATCGCAACATTCCGGTAATCCATGTGGCAGGAACCAACGGGAAGGGGACGGTCTGCAGTATGCTGGCAGCGGTTTACACCCAGGCCGGCTATTCTACCGGATTGTATACGTCGCCACACCTGACCGATGTACGTGAACGATTTCGCATAAACGGCGAAATGATGCAGCCGGAAGACCTGGTCTTGTTCTTTGACGAAATGGATTCTGTGCTTGATCGACATTCCCTCACGTTCTTTGAGTTAACAACCATTATTGCGTTCTGGTATTTTAATCGCAAGGGGGTAGACCTTGCGATCATTGAAACGGGTTTGGGAGGAAGGCTGGATGCTACCAATATTGTGACGCCCCGCATGAGTGTAATTACCAGTATCGGGTTTGATCACATGGAGCAGCTTGGTTATACCCTTTCGGCCATAGCCGCAGAAAAAGCAGGGATTCTGAAACCCGGAATTCCCTATGTGACGGGTGATGTGCCCGAAGAAGCTGCAGCTGTCATCCGCAAAGCAGGTGAACGTTGCGGCGCAGTGGCTGTAAACCGGCTCGTTCTGCAAGAATCGCTGCCAACCGATGTCGGATCACTGCACCAAAGTACCAACATCGGGATTGTCCGCACGGTTGTAACCACGCTGCAGGAAGAGTTTCCGGTAATTACCCAGGACATGCATTCGGCGCTGAAAAACGTTCGCGCCTTAAGCGGTCTGCAGGGCAGACTGGAACAGCTGCATCCCGGGTTAAACCTTTTTTTTGACGGATCGCATAACCGGGATGCAATCGAATCGGTCTGTAACTACCTTGCCGGCAGGTTCGATCTGAGCAGGGCAACAGTGGTTGTTGCCATGATGCAAGACAAGCTGAATGCTGAAACCCTGGCCAGTTTTGATGTTTTTTCCAACATTTACTACCTGCAGCTTAAGCAGACCAGAGCTGCAACCTTCCGGGATTTCCGCAAATTTTTGCCACGCGCCCGGAGTATGGACGTGTCCCGGGAAGCACTTGCAGAGCTTTTAGAAACAGCTAAAACAGAATTGGTTTTATTTACAGGAAGTTTTTACTTTTATAGTGTCGTTTCTGAATGGTTGGAGCACTACAAAACGAATGCTCCCGATAAATGAAATACGCCTCCCGGGCAGACACAAATCCTCCGCACCCGGTTCCCGAAGGCCCTGAAACGAAATGCTTCCACTCAATTTTTTTCAACGTATAGTGCAGGATACCCTATGTCCGATATCCAACCTGTTGGATTTCAATCCCGAGATTTAATGTTTCTCGAAGACAAGACCCTCAAAGAACTTCAGACACTCGCCCGAAAGTATGGTCTTACCCCCGTCACCGGTGTCAAAAAGATGGAGCTGGTCGCCCGTCTGAGAAAAGTAATTGCTTCACATGCTCAAACCCTGATTGATTTTCAGCAGGAAAGAGGCGATGAGCCCTCTGTTTCCAAAGATTCGGACGCATTGTTGCTTCCCGGTTCTCCCGGAGGCCGGTCGCGAAAGGTAAAACCCGCAACTTCGGACCAGGTATTGCCGGAATCGCCCTTTCCGGATGATTCGTCCTTACGTGACGCAGAAGTTAATCCGGACGATATTTTTCCGGAATTTCAGGAGGCCATCAAACCAGGCTCAACGTCAAGAAAGAGACGAAAACGCAAGGTTGCAAAGGTTAAAACATCGATTTTTGATGAACCGAAACCTGAAGATGCTGTATCGATGGAGCCCCCTTCACCGCTACCGGATCCACCGGAAAAACAGTCGTCACCAGCGCCGGACCATCGCGCTGATAACAGACGTTCTCAAACAGAAGAAACTACCACGGCTACACCAGCCGGGAGAAACAACCGAAAACCCAACAGGCCCGCATCCAAGCAACCGGTTGTGGATAAGCAGCCTGCTGATCGTGCTAATCCCCGCACAGAAGCAAAGCCCGCTTCCAAATCCGTGAACGCCAACGAACCGAAACCACAGTCCAGGCCTTCCCCGAATAATAGACATCAGGACAAGGCTGCATCGGATAATAAGCCTCACGCGGATTTTCGGGATGCCACGTCCAATGGTGGACGGCGCGACCAGAAAGCCAAGAAACAACTCGTTCACGATGCCTTGCCCGAGTCTGATGCACCCACTCTGCTGGAACGGATAAAAGAGATTGAACCTCAGCTGGGCGGTTATCTGGTGAATGAAGGTACTCTGGAAATCCTGCCGGATGGATACGGTTTTCTACGGTCGGTTAATTATAATTACGCAGCCAGCCCGGACGATATCTACGTCTCTCCATCCCAGATCAAGCGTTTTTGCCTTAAGCAGGGTGATACGGTAGTTGGCATCATCCGGCCTCCCAAGGTTGGTGAGCGTTACTTCGCTCTGCTGCGTGTGGAAGGAGTAAACGGAAAGATTCCTCAGGATGTGGATGACCGGCGTGATTTTGACGAACTACTGCCTGTTTATCCGGATCAACGCTACCGGCTTGAAGACGCTCCTGATAACTACACCACCCGAATCATTGACCTTTTTGCGCCTCTGGGCAAGGGGCAGCGCGGGCTGATTGTTGCCCAGCCTAAAACCGGCAAGACTACCATCCTGCGTCAGATAGCCAATGCAGTATCCATGAACAATCCGGATACTAAAATCATCATTCTGCTTATCGATGAACGGCCGGAAGAAGTCACTGAAATGGAACGTACGGTGGTGAATGCGGAGGTTGTGGCTTCTACATTTGATCAAAAACCGGAAAATCATAAGGGATTGGCGGAAATCGTTTTTGAAAAAGCCAAACGACTAGTTGAGAGCGGTCATGATGTGCTGCTTCTGCTGGATTCCATTACGCGCCTTGCACGTGCCTACAATATTACGGCATCCAATAATGGCAGGACCATGACGGGGGGTATCGACTCGGAAGCGTTGAAAATTCCCCGGCAACTGTTCAGTTCAGCCCGAAACATCGAAAATGGTGGTTCCCTGTCTATTATTGCCACAGCACTGGTAGATACCGGAAGTCGTATGGATGATGTGATATTTGAAGAGTTCAAAGGGACTGGAAACATGGAGGTAGTTCTGGATCGACGTGTGGCAGAACGCCGAATTTTCCCGGCTATTGATGTTTACAAGAGCGGTACCCGTAAAGAAGAGCTGTTTGTAGTAGAGGAGGAGCGTGAGAAGGTGGTTCTGCTTCGTCGTTATCTGACCTCAATGAGTCCTAATGAAGCTATTGAATTTGTTCTGGATAAAATGAAGGGAACACGGAATAACCGGGAATTTCTGATTTCCATGAATCAGTAATTTCACTCAGGCAAGGATAATGGCCGTAGTCAGTTAGAACTACTACCGGTATCTACAACGAACTGCCGGCTCTGGTCTTTGCTGAGTTTGCCGTGCTTGAGGTGAACAGAGTGATAGAACAGTACCTGGGCATCTTCCAGGTGTGCCTGTTTGAGGAGCAGCATTTTCAGTTGCCTGGATGCTGTGACATCATAATCTGCATCGGGTACCATGCGGAAGCCTAAAAAATGCTCGTTTGGTATCAAATCTCCGAAATAGTATGCTTTCTGGTCGTTGTGCGAAATCCTGACCATCTGATGGCCCGGAGTATGGCCACCTGTACGGATTGCTTCAAGTCCCGGGATGATTTCAGTAGCGGGGGTGTCCAGAAAGTGTACCTGCCCGTCTGCAACAAGTCTGTAAAAGTCGTCCAACTGATAGGGTAAATCGCCCGCAGCATCCCGGTTATCAAGGTTGGCCAGGGCATATTCCCATTCAGCTCGCTGTACCCAAATGCTTGCATTGGGAAGGGTTGCCCGGACTTTTGAACTGATGTCGGTGTAGGTCAGTCCTGCAATGTGATCGTAGTGTAAGTGGGTGAGTACCACATGATCAATGTCTTCCGGCGATAGTCCGAAAATATCCAGGTTGGTTCGAAGGTTGGATACCGCCGGATTAAAATTCTTATGATTCAATCCGAAGCCCATACCGGCATCCAATAGAATATTGGTTTGGTCCAGTGTTACCAGTATTGGATCTATACCAACCTGCTGACTTAAATCGGCGTACATATCTTCAGAAGCCCACGATTTGCGTACCGTGGCGGCCTGTTCATTCTTCGACAGGCTGCCATCGGTATACAAATCAAAAAGCCCTTCACTAAGGTGTTCAAAGCGATATGTTCCTGAAATCATGTCTTAATTTACGGAAAAATCGGTATCTAAAATGCTGAATACCTGAGGTCTGTTCATGCGATGTATGTCCCGAAGCAGGGTATTCATGGCAGGCTGTACCCCGAAAATATGACGTGTAACAGCGTGTATCTGTGCATTACCGGAAGCCATAAGACTCTCAAGAAAGTTTTCCGGTGCAGGATAGTGTCCCACGGTGAATTCTTCAAGACCGGCGCGCTCGGCTGCAACGACAATTACATCAGGTAAAGCTCCGATACCATCAACAAGACCGAGTTCCAAAGCTGTCTGACCCGTCCAAACCCGTCCCTGTGCAATGGGATGTATCGCATCGGCTGTGGTGCCCCGTGCTTCAGCTACCAGTTCAAGGAAATTCTGATAGGTTATATCAGCAATATTCTGAAGACCGTTGCGCTGTTCAGCTGTAAGCGTATTTACAGGTGAAAACCAGTCTGCATTAGTATGTGAGCGAATTTCGTCGTGTGTAACCCCAAAATTTTCTTCAAGAGCTTTACCGTAGGAGAGTTTGGTGAGTATAACACCAATGGAACCAGTGATGGTATTGGCTTCCGCAAACACGCTGTCTGCGCCCATAGCTATGTAATATCCACCGGACGCGGCAACCGGCCCCATGGACACCACAAGGGGTTTGACCTGCGAGGCTTGTTCGAACAGGTTTTTAATAGCCTCAGAGGTGGTGACCGCTCCGCCCGGACTGTTTACCCGCACCACGATGGCTGCAACATTATCATCTTCAACCAGGTCGTCAATAGTTTCGCGCATTTTATTGAAGTGAATAGTGCCACCCTCGTCAAATATACTGCCACCCACGTCCGGCATAATAGGGCCTTCAGCAAATACAACGGCGATTTCTTTCGCGTTTCTGCCCGGGGTTTCGACACCGGCCTTGGCATTACTGACCCGGTTGTATCTGCCGAAATCTACATCTCTCAGTGAACTGTTATCCGTGCGCTCACTCAGAAAGTCTTCAAATTCAGACTCAAACATCAGTCCGTGAACAAAGCCATTATCGAGTGCATGTTGAATAAGTATGTTAGGCTGACCGTTGAGGATTTCGTTGATACGGCTGGTCTCGTGGCCGGTAAATTCCGAGGCCGCTTGTACGAAAACGTCGGTATACCCTTGCATGATGGCCTGAAGCTGTTCCCGGTCTGATGCTGAAAACTCATCCTCAATAAAGGTTGCGGCCGCGGTTTTATACGAGCCGGTATTGATTACCTCCATTTCCAGTCCATAACGCTCTAAGGTATTGCTGAAAAAAGGCGACTGAATGTAGAATCCGTCCAGTTCAAGGTAGGTTTCAGGCTGGGCAAAGATGGAGTCTGCCGCTGTTGCAATGAAATAACCGGCTTCATTTGCGCCACGATCATCAATGTAGGCATAGATGAATTTACCGGTACTTTTAAAGTCAATCAGTAAGTCGCGCATTTCGGTAAGATGGGTAAAAGATCCTCCGGCATACGATAAGTCAAGGCGTATTCCCGCAACGCGCTCATCGGCTTTTGCCTTGCGCATTACGCTTCTGAAACGATCCATGGTGACCCGGTCTGAGGCTCCGCTGTCAAAGATTTCTGCGAAAGGATCTGCAGCAGCGCGTTCTGAAACCACACCAAACACGGGAATATTCAGAACGGTACCGGTGCGAATGTAGGGCTCAGTCTCTGTACTGCTTGATGCAACAATGCCGATTAATATCATTGTTAACAAAAAGGCTGTTGTGAACAGACCCAGTATTACTGCCAAAAAAGTTTTAAAAAAAGACATACCGTTTATCCTGTATAATTATAAGTTGTAAGGATGAATGCTGATTGCAGAAAAATAGTTTCTACATCAATTATAGCTATTTTAACCGAAGGCCCGATTGATTTTTATAAAATTGGCCAACATTCCACGAACCAACTTCTGCAGTACGAATGAATACAAATTATGATGCAATAATCATCGGATCAGGTCATAACGGGCTGACAACGGCCGGGTATCTTGCCAAAGCCGGAAAAAAAGTGCTGGTTCTGGAGCGTCGTGATACCCTGGGTGGGGCAGTTTGTACGGAGACCATGTTTCAGAGTGATGCGTTCCCGTCGGGTTTCCGAATCGATGTGGGTTCCTCCGCACACATTATGATACATCAGACCCCCGTGCTGGATGAACTCAAGCTGGCCGATTACGGGCTGGAGTATATTGAAATGGATCCGATGATGTCGTTTCCTTATCCGGATGGCAAAGGCGTATTGCACTTCTATAAGGATATCAACCGTACACTGGACTCCATCGCACAACTTTCTCCCCCCGATGTTCAGAACTACAAGGATTTCATCACCTTCTGGGGTCGTATTAACAAAGGAGTATTGAAGACGTTCATGGTGCCCCCAACCGGTAAGCATATCATGTCTGAAATGATTCGTGGGCAGATTCGCGACGGGTCTATGTTTGCCAAGGGTGAGCAGATGGATGGTCTTCGGCGTATTCTTAGCAGTTACGGACAGGTTGTTGATGAAGCCTTCGAACATCCCTATCTGAAAACAGCATTGTTGTGGTTTGCAGCTCAGTCCGGGCCAACACCCGATCAGTCGGCCAGCGGTGATTTTGTTGGCTGGCAGGCGATGCTCCATGAAAGTGGCGCCAAGCGACCTCGGGGAGGCAGTGGAATGCTCACGCAGGCTATGATCAAAATGATTATAGCACATGGCGGGGAGGTTAGAGCTGACAGTCCGGTTGCTTCCATTCTGATAAAAAATGGGAAGGCCTATGGGGTTCGTACTGTGGCAGGTGAGGAGATACTGGCCGACATCGTTGTGTCTAATGCTCACGTTCAAACTACCATGCTGAAGATGGTCGGTCCGGAACATCTGGACGCCTCATTGTTGCACAGAGTCAAAAATATTAACGTTGGTAACGGTTTTGGCATGGTTATCCGCTGCGCGGTTCGGGAACTGCCCGAGTATACTGCTTGTCCCGAAGATGATGATATTCACCGTGGGTTACAGTTGCTGTGCCCGTCCAGGGACTACATGAACCGCGCTATTGGCGATTACCAGCAAGGTATGCCACCCAAAGAGCCTGCCGTTGTTGCAATGACCTTCTCGAAAATTGATCCGACACTGGCGCCGGATGGCGGTAATACCCTTTTTCTATGGGCACAATGGCATCCATATAACCTTGCCAACGGTCTGCAATGGGATGACATTCGCGAACAGGAAGCCATGAAAATATATAACGTCATGGAGCGCTATGCACCCAATATGAAAGGTAAACTCATAGATTGGTACATTCAGTCGCCCCTGGATATTGAGCGTAAGCATGGGTTGATTAATGGCAATGTGATGCATGTTGAAATGACCTTCGATCAGATGTTCATGTTCCGCCCAACGCCTGAACTCAGCCAGTACAAAACCCCGATTGCGAATCTATATCTCTCCAGTGCATCCTGTCATCCTGGTGGTGGTGTCTTTGCTGCTGCCGGTTATAATGCCGCCGGTGTGATATTGAAGGAACATTCCAAGAAACAATGGTTCTGAAGCCGGTAATACGCTATTTTCCGATGGTATTTAATCAAATTTGAACGCTTTATTTTCTGAATGAACAGAAAAAGTTTTTTAAAACGAATTACGCTGGGATCTGGTCTGATTTTCGCTCCTTTTGTAAAGACCGAATCAAAGACCAGAACAACACCTGCCTTGCTTCGTCCGCCCCGCGTACGACAGGGCGATGTGGCGGCCATTGTGTCTCCAGCGGGCAATCTGAGCACGAATGGGGAAGTAGAGAATGCCGTGAATGCAGTTCGGGCACTGGGGCTGCAACCACGTCTGGGAGCCAATGTAGGCAGCAGGTGGGGATATCTTGGGGGAAGGGATACCGAGCGTGTCAATGATCTGCACGACGCGTTTGCTGATCCCGAAGTTAAAGTGATATTTCCTCTTCGCGGCGGTTACGGTACCAGTCGGTTGCTTCCGATGCTGGATTTTGAGCTGATTACCCGTAATCCCAAGGCTTTTGTCGGCTTTTCAGATAATACATCACTGGTTCTCAGCCTGAATGCCTATGCAGGTCTGGTGACGTTTTATGGTCCGAATGCACATTTCGACTGGACCAATTACACCCGTCAGAATCTGACGAGGGTGATTATGAACCAACAGCCGGTTGGTCTGATGGAAAACCCGGTATCCGGTAACGGCCGACCACTGCTTGCCCATACCACCATAGTGCCGGGAAGAGCAGCCGGACCGCTGATTGGTGGTAACCTGTCACTCATTGTTCAGACCCTGGGTACCCCCTGGGAGATTGATACCCGTGGTAAAATCCTGTTCTTTGAGGATGTAAACGAGTCGCCTTACCGCATAGACCGCATGCTTACCCACCTTTGGTTGGCAAGAAAGCTTCAGGTAGCAGCAGGATTTGCCATAGGGCATATTACCGTTCGGCGCGACCGAAACGATGATCTGGACCTGGCTTCGGTTATCCGTGACCGGTTTGAACCGTTAGGCAAGCCTTGTTACATGGGCGTACCAACAGGTCATGTTCCGAATATTCTCACCCTTCCGCTGGGAGTCAACGTTGAAATCGATGCGCATCGTGGTTTACTACGAACAACAGAGGGTGCTGTAGCCTGATAACCGTAACCGTAGAATGACAACTTCTGGCGTCCGTGGCTTACAAATAGGGGGGCTTCGCTTAACAATAGACCCGCTGCTTCCGGTTGTAATCATACTTATCGGATGGTTACTTAGTGAACGGTATTTCCCCCCATATACCATTGGTTATCTGCCGGAAGTGAATTATTTCCTGGGCGGAGCAGCTTCAGTACTGCTGACATTTTCCATCCTGTTTCATGAGCTTGGTCATGCAACAGCTGCCCGTATTTCCAAACTGGGCATTGACCGCATTCATTTACTGCTTTTTGGTGGTATGGCAGAACTAAAACATCGTCCTGTAACGGCCTACCAGGAATTGAGCATTGCGGTAAGCGGACCCCTGGCGTCTTTTCTTCTGGCCGGGCTGGTATGGTCCGCAAAAAGTTGGATAGACCCGGAAAATACCTTACTGATTATCCTTTTTCAGTTTGTGGTTCATATTAATGTACTGCTGGCGGGTTTTAATCTGATCCCCATCTTTCCGCTGGACGGAGGGCGGGCTGCACGCGCTTTTGTGTGGTTGCTCCTGGGTAAATTTCACACTGCTTCGGTGGTAACCCTGTATCTGAGTTACACCCTTATTGTGTTGATAATGCTGGCTGGCATCGCCGATCTGACCCTGTATTCTACG
Organism: Bacteroidetes bacterium HLUCCA01; assembly: GCA_001314545.1. GTDB lineage: Bacteria > Bacteroidota > Rhodothermia > Balneolales > HLUCCA01 > HLUCCA01. The sequence continues at coordinate 443,212 of LIHN01000001.1, read as the reverse complement.
CCATACGGGTTGCTGATTCTCCTGCTGGCTGCTTATTTGTTTTACACCGTTTCAGGGGGGAAAAAAGAGCTGACACACAAGCCTGAGTTTGTAGATTTGTTGTATCGCCTGGACTCACCGTACAGTCTGCAGGAGACGGTACGACAAATTCAGGAATCGGATTCCAGATATTTACCCCGTACTGTGCTTCCCGTACTTACAGACAACTATTTACAGGGAGTTGTTCATGGGCAACATGTTCAAAACCTGCACCAAAAATTCACGGCAGCAGACATCGACAGGAGCTTCGAAAGTCTGCAAAAGGAGGTTAGTCGAGGTACCTACATTGATCTTAGCAAGCGTGAAAGCTACAGCAATGATGTTGTCTTCCACAGTGATTATGTACCTGTAGTTCAGAATGGCTATTTTCTTGGATTGTGCGATGCCTACGAGTTGCGCTTTTGGCTCAACCAGAACGAACTTTACGATCCTGCAAAACCCTATGACCCTGCTGACGTTATACCTGACGCTTATTGTGATTAACTCATGAACGATACGATTTCAACCAGCTATGACGAAGGCTGGTACTCCGTGGCCGAAATCCATACCCAACACCTGCTTGATAACCTCAGCTATCTGAGGCGTTGTGTTGAACCGGGAATTTTACAGATGGCGGTCATCAAGGCCGATGCATACGGTCACGGAGCCGTTGCTACAGCCCGGGTGATTGCCAAAGCTGTGGACTGGATTGGCGTATACCAGGTGCGTGAGGGCGCTGAACTTCGTGAATCCGGCATCGATACACCTATTCTGGTTTTTGGAACACCGACCCCTGAAACGGCAAGGTTTTATCTGGAGTACCAGCTTACCGCAACGGTGAGCTGCCTGGAGCATTTTGATATCCTATATCCTGGAACATCCTACCATATTAAATTTGATACCGGAATGGGTCGGGTAGGTTTTCTCCCGCATATGGTAGATCGTGTGGAAAAGGAAATCCATGCACAACCACACCTCCGATACACCGGTTTGATGACGCATTTTGCCGACTCAGAAGTGGTTGGCTCGGCGATATTCGCAGCTCAGCAAGAGGCGTTTGCGGATGTTGCTGAAAAGTTGGGTGAACACGTTACAGTACATGCAGCCAATTCAGGTGCAACGATTCACCAGGCCGGAGTTCACTTCGACATGATCCGAAACGGTACGGCCTTGTATGGTTTTGATCCCAACGGGAAAGTGAATCCGTTGTTAAAGCCGGCATTGACCTGGCATTCAAAAGTTTCACAAATCCGGCGTTTACCCAAAGGCAGCGGAGTCAGTTATTCCCATACGTGGCATATGCCGGATGATGGAAATCTTGCCGTCATCCCTGTGGGGTATGCAGACGGGCTGAATCGCAATTTGAGTAACAAAATGATGGTTCGCATCGGTGATAAATATTACCCTCAGGTTGGTAATATCACCATGGATCAGATTATGGTTTACCTGGGTAATGATGAAGTTGAGTCCGGCAGTGATGTCATCTTGCTTGGAGGTACCGACAAAACCAGCGCCTATGTGCTTGCAGACTTGCTGGGAACCATTACCTATGAGATAACATGTATGATCGGGAACCGGGTCCGGCGCATCTATACCTGAGCCTGCTTGTACCTACTCGATTATTCTGTCGATGAGAATATCATAGTAGAGTGTATCATTCTGAAAAGGACTGTTAGGGTCTGAACCATAACCCAGGGCGGGTGGAATGACCAGGGTTATCGTGCCACCTTCCTTTTTGCCAATCAAACCCTCACGGAAGCCCCTGATTGTGGTTGGCAGATTCATTGAGTTTGGGAAGGTGTTCCCGTTTGCATAAGTGCTCTCAACAATATTACCGTCGCTTAGCCGGAAGGTGTAAAACAAATCCACTCTGTCGCGTTCGGTGATGCCGAAGAGACCATCGCCTTCATCATGCGTGAAAATTCTCAGACCATTTGTGCGAACCTCCAGATCGGCGGTCAGCGTGTCATAGGGCTCAGGTACCATTGAAAAGTCATCCTCAAAAGAAAACGGGTCGGTTTCATCACATGCGGTAGTTAGACCTGCTATGAGGAGCAGAGGAATGGCGAATAACAAAAAGTTGAGCGTAGATGGTTGCTTTCTCATGAATTGGTCTGTGTTTTTGTAATGAAGAATGTGATTGCTGAACGCATGAAATCAGGCAATGTTATCAGGTTTACCGGCGTCGCCCCAAATTTTCTTGTCGCGCCGCTTGTTGGTTATATGACTGATCCAGATACCGAATTCGTATAGAATAACCAAAGGAACTGCCATCAGAATCTGAGAAACCGGATCAGGCGGGGTTAAAAATGCAGCCAGCACAAGGCAGATAACAAGGGCAACTTTCCGGTTACGGCGCAAGAAATCGGGCGTGAGCAAACCGATTCGTGATAACCCGTAACTGACAACGGGAAGTTGAAAAATCAGACCGGATGCCATGGTCCACATCGTTAACGATGAGAAGTATGCGCTTATATCAAAGTCATTTCTGACGGCTTCTGACAGCTGGAAGGTCGCAAAAAACTGAAGTGCAAATGGCGTGAGAATCATGTAGCCGAACAGCAGACCCACTGTGAACATGAAGGTTATAGACACGACCACCATCGTACTTCCCCGTTTTTCCTTGCGTTCCAACGCCGGTTCAATAAAAGCCCACAATTGGTAGAAGAATACGGGTGATCCTACGATAAGCCCCACAACAAAAAGAGTACCCCAGTAGCTGAAAAACTGCCCCGGAAGGGTCCGGTTTTGCAGTACGAGGTCAACTGCATTGAGTCCGAGCAGATCATAAATGAAAAAATCGGCCTTGGATGGACCCAAAAGTACAGTGTCAATAAAGAACTCTGAAAATGCAAATGCAACAACAATACCGGCCATAACACCGGCCATTCCTTTCAGAATGCGCCACCGGAGTTCTTCCAGGTGGTCAAGAAACGACATTTCTACCACAATTTTGGGAGGGATGGCCCTGGGAGGCGTTCCGTCAATGACGTTTCGTTTGGAGGCGGTTTCGCTCATATGGTGCCTGTACTAGGCCGTGGTGACAAAATCATACAGGGGGTACTGCCTGCAAATGTCGTGTACTTCCTGCTTCACACCGGAAATAACCTCATTGTTTTCAGGATTGCAGATAATCCGGTCGATGAGTCGTGCAATCCGGGTGAAATCGATTTCATTTAAACCACGGGTTGTCATGGCGGGGGCGCCAATACGGATACCGGAGGTCACAAAGGGCGATTCCGTATCAAAGGGAACCATGTTTTTATTGACGGTGATTTCTGCTCTGCCCAACGCTTCTTCGGCTTGTTTTCCGGTTACGCCCTTGCTTCGCAAGTCTATCAGAATCAGGTGGTTGTCGGTTCCGCCGCTTATAAGGTTATACCCAAGTTCCGTGAATTGTTCGCCCATTGCCCTGGCATTGTTCAGCACTTGCTGCTGATACGATTTAAATTCGGGTTTCAGGGCTTCCTGATAGGCTACGGCTTTACCCGCAATGATATGCATAAGCGGACCACCTTGCGTTCCGGGGAAGACGGCGGAGTCAAAGAGTTCCGACCATTTCTTCACACGACCGGACTTGGCTGCTGTTATTCCCAGCGTATTTTCATGGTCGTTTCCAACCAAAATCATCCCGCCTCGCGGACCCCGTAGTGTTTTGTGCGTAGTCGTGGTTACTACATGGCAGTGTGGAAGCGGATCGTTCAGCAGACCTGCTGCAATGATGCCAGCCGTATGGGCCATATCCATCCACAGAAGAGCTCCGACTTCATCGGCAATCTCGCGGAAGGTTTTGTAGTCGAAATCCCGTGTGTAGGCAGAAGCACCGATCGAAATCAATTTCGGCTGGTGCTTGCGTGCAGCATCCCGAATGGCATCCATGTCAATGCGGCCTGTCTGCTTGTCGACTCCGTAAAACACGGCATTATAGTGTATTCCGGAAAAGTTAACCGGTGAGCCATGGGTCAGGTGTCCACCATGGCTCAAGTCCAGCCCCAGGATGGTATCGCCGGGCTTTAACAAAGCAAGGTATACGGCTGCATTGGCACTGGCACCCGAGTGGGGTTGCACATTGACCCAATCGGCATTGTACAGCTTTTTGGCGCGTTCCCGCGCAAGGTCTTCAATCTGATCCACAAATTCACAACCCCCGTAATACCGCTTGCCCGGAAGTCCCTCTGCATATTTGTTGGTCAGAGTAGACCCACAGGCCTCCATCACCGCACGTGAAGTGAAATTTTCTGAAGCTATAAGCTCCAGACCCAGATTTTGACGTTCGGTTTCCTGCTCAATGAGTGAAAAAATTGAGGGGTCTTGCGTTTGAAGTGATTTCATTTGGTGAAGTTAAATGACAAGCTTATTGGGTAGCAGTATTGCTGTGTATTTTCTGGACTCTTCGTTCATGCCTCCCACCCTCAAAGGGGGTTGACAGCCATGCCTGAATAATCTCATCAATCTGTTTATCGTTCAGGAACCGACCAGGAAGGCAAAGGATATTGGCATTGTTATGCTGAGCGGCCAATGCCGCAATTTCAGGATCCCAGGCCAGAGCAGCACGCACCTGGGGGACTTTATTGGCCGTAATACACATTCCCTGACCACTTCCGCAAATAAGTATACCTTTCTCGAAAGTACCGTCGGCTACAGAGGTAGTCACCAGAACAGCATAATCCGGATAATCTACGGAGTCTTCACTATGAACACCCAGGTCTTTGACCTCATACCCGAGTTTTTTGAGTACACGTATGGCTTTTTCTTTAGCCTGAAAACCGGCATGATCACTGGCAATGGGAATAATCATAAATACTGATTGCTGAATTGGATGTAAGTGTTAAATATCCTGATTATTCGGTTTAAAATAAACTTTAATAGCGCATTTGCGTCAGTTGATTAACGGTGCGGATGTCAAGGTATACATCAGAATATTTGCCCCCATTCGAAGTGCCTGCTCGCGAACCGACTGGGGCAGGTTGTGTACGTCCTGGTCTGCCCATCCATCGGCCAGATTGCTTTCATAGGTGTAAAACACTACGAGCCGACCATTTCTGAAGAGACCCAGGCCTTGCGGCGGCTTGCCATCGTGTTCATGTACCTTGGGTAGTCCCTGATCAAATTTATAGGCCTGATGGTAAATCGGATGTGTGAACGGCAGGTTTACCAGTTCTGCGTCCGGGAAAAGATCCTGTAGTAGTGGTCGAATGAAAGGGTCGAGTCCGTAGTCATCATCAATGTAAAGGAACCCACCGCTGTCAAGATACTTTCGCAAATTGGACTGCTCTGCCCGGTTGAGGGTTATATTTCCATGCCCGGTTAAAAACAAAAAGGGATAATTGAAAATATCACGACTCCCCAGAGCCACATCGTCGTAGGTTTGGGAAATTCCGGCCGGAAGATTGGCATTCACATAGCGTATCAGATTGGTCAGGGAAGAGGCATCATTATACCAGTCACCGCCGCCGCGGTACTCTGCGCGTGCTATACGCACGGCGTCATCAGCTGAAGTTTGAGCGATGGCGATGCTGCCTGAAAACCATAAAAGGATCAACGAAATGATAGCTTGAAATTTGACTGAATTCATTAATTTGCCTGTAGTGGTTCAAAATCTGATACCCTGATAAACGAATATTCACTGCGATTCGTGCCTCCATAAAATAAGCCAATCGCTACTGAAAACGCATAGTTTCTATGTACATCACAAATAAATGAAAACAATGACAAAACGCTTCATACTACTTGGTATCCTGCAGGTCATCTTTATACCCATTCTGTTTGCTCAGTCAATACAAATCGACCGATTAGAGCCTGAAAACTGGTGGGCCGGGTTTGAAAATCCCAATCTCCAGCTACTTGTGTACGGTCCGGATATTTCCGATGCCCGTGTAACAATTGATTACCCGGGTGTTCGCCTACTTAATTCCGTTGTTGCTGAAAATCCGAATTATCTGTTCTTGAATCTGGTGCTTTCAGAAGATGTTGAACCAGGAAATGTGCCCATTGTATTCCGTAAGGGCGATGAGGAGCTCACCCACAGCTATCCTCTCTACGCGCGATCAGCTATCCCGAATCGTGCACAGGGATTTGATGCCAGCGATGTGATTTATCTGCTTATGCCCGATCGCTTTGCCAACGGGGATCCATCCAATGATAACATACCCGGAATGCTGGAACAGACCGACCGTAATGAAGAATTTGGTCGCCATGGTGGGGACCTTAAGGGTGTTCGTGATAACCTTGCCTATATGCAGGATCTGGGTATGACGGCAGTATGGCTCAATCCTATATTTGAAAATGATATGGCGCCTAACTACGCCATAGGTGCTGGATTTTATCACGGTTACGCCGCTACAGACATGTACCGCGTCGACCGGCGGTTTGGGTCTAACCAGGAGTTCGTTGATCTGGTCAGCGAAGCCCAGCGCATGGGGATGAAAGTGATTATGGATATGATTCATAATCATGTAGGCACGGAGCATTGGTTTATCAAGGATATGCCGTTTTCTGACTGGGTACACGATCAATCCGAATATGGAAATACCAACTACCGAACCAGTGCCATTATGGACCCCTATGCAAGTGACAGGGATTTAAATTCCATGGTGAAAGGATGGTTTGTAGATGAGATGCCTGATCTCGATCAGCGAAATGAGTTTTTGGCTACCTATCTTATTCAAAATACACTGTGGTGGATAGAATATTCCGGTATAGACGGAATTCGTATGGATACGCATCCATACCCCTACAAAGAATATATGGCTGAGTGGACTCGCCGTGTGCTGGAAGAGTTTCCCGATTTTAATATTGTTGGCGAGGCCTGGATGCCGAATGTCGCAACTACAGCCTACTGGCAATATGACTTTATAGGCGGCCAGGGATATAACTCGTTCCTTCCCTCTGTTACCGATTTCCCGCTTTTTTATGCAATGACACAGGCTTTCAATGAAGATTTTGGCTGGGATACCGGAATTATGCGGTTGTATTACATCCTTTCACAGGATTTCCTTTACACGGACCCTATGTTAAATGTGATTTTCTTTGACAACCACGACCTCACCCGATACTTCACATCGGTGGGAGAGGATGTATCAAAATTCCAGATGGGCCTGGCATTTTTGCTTACAACCAGGGGTATTCCTCAAATTTATTATGGCACTGAAATTTTGATGGCCGGTGGTTCCAACGACCCGGATAAACGGCGTGATTTTCCGGGCGGTTGGCAGGAAGACCCAATTAATGCGTTTACCCGGGAAGGTCGCGTAGAACTCGGTACCGCGTTGGATTTACCGGTTCAGCAGAATTTTGAGTATCTGAGGCGCCTGGTACGATGGAGGAATGAAACCCCGGTGATTCACCACGGTGAGCTCACTCACTTTGTTCCGGAAAATAATGTATATGTGTATTTCAGGCATGACGAGGAAAATACAGTCATGGTAATGATAAACGCAAACCGTGAAGCACAGACCCTGGATATGACCCGATTTGAAGAGCAATTGCACGGATTTACCAGTGCCCGCGAAATCACCAGTGAACGCGACTTCCCCCGGATTGATCAAATTACCGTACCGGGCAGAAAAGCCATGATTTTTGAACTGATACGATGACGATCATTTAAACTGATTTCTTGAATACAACAAGCCCGTTTTGCTTCACTGCAGAACGGGCTTTTCTATGTCGACAGTAACGGAGACCTTGCTGTAACTTCCAAACAAACCAATTCCTCCTTCTACATTGCTGATAATGTTCTCAATTTCACCGGGAGACTGGGTGCCGCCACCTAGCTGGGTTCCCGCAGAACGAATAAAATCGTACACATTATCGTCAATGGCCGCTGCAGTGATACGTGTAGAACCGTAAAATGCAATTCCTATCCAGGGATAAACCAAATCAACCACATCACTTCCCGGCTGCCTGGAATTGCTTTCATTGATAATACCCGACGAAACGATAAAAAGTTCGCTGCGATCCACATCGTCAAAATTGGCGTAAAACGGGGTGAGTTCTGCGTTGAGCGTATCCAATATCTGTGCGGAAAAAACATAGTAAGACTGCCTGGATGGATTCACCGAACGGGTTAGGTTCAGCTCAAACTGTTCCGGCCCCTGATAGGGAAGCCGGTCGGCGTTCAGGGATATAACGCTGAAGGTGTCCGGAACTACTGTCTTTGCCGTAATGCGGTCACCCCGGGCCGTACTGATATCAAGATCGTATCGGGTGTTGGGTTGAACAATCCGAATAGTGTTTACCGGTTCGTAAAAGCCCGAATCTTTATGTCGATACAACTGCGACCATACAGTGTCACCGGTAACCGGGTCAACTTCACTGACTGAAATCATAGCATCAGCCACACCGCGTTCATTAATATCAAATACGGTGCTTATTTCGCCAGTGCGCGTCAGTCGGATCTCAGGAAGAGGTTCCATGGCGGTTAACCATCCGTCTACCACATACTGTTCCGTATAGTCATCCTGCGGATATAAATCGCAACCAGCTATGAAAGCTACTCCAATCAGTAGCAATAGTGTTTTTTTCATAAATATAGGGTATAAGAAACGGTGGGAAGAATTGGCAGTAGCGGTACTTCAGACTGTACAGCCGGATTTTCTTCCAGATCAAATTGATAAAACCAGATATTGCGACGAGAGTAGATATTGATGATTTGTAGTTGCAACGCTGATTTACCCAAACCAAAGAATGTACCCTCTCTGGTGAAACTGATGTCCGCTCTGTGGTAGGCAGGCAGTCTGGATGCATTCACCTTTCCTACCAATACAGGTTGCTCGGGTGTGGTTGAAAATGGATTTTCTACCTCTGCTCTGCCCAGTACGCGGGTATAGGCCTGCCCGGTAGCATAGCTGAAAACCAGCGTTGACTTCCATCGTGGGCTCAGTCGATAATTTACAACAAGGTTTACATCATGCGTTCGGTCATACTTGGGTGGGTAGAATCGGTTGGCATTAAATCCGTCAAATTGTCTCCTTGTGAGACTCCAGTTATATCCAATAAAACCATTAAGCCGACCTGTAGTTTTTTCCAATAGCAGCTCAAATCCATAGGCGTAACCACGACCAAAACGAAATAAGGCAGCATATTCGGTGCCGGTTGCATCTGCTGCACGCGGGTCGAGTTCAAACAAATCCTGCATGGTTCTGTAATAAACCTCGGCTTCAATATTATAGCCCTGGGCAGGATACACCTTGGCACCGGCAACGAACTGGTCTCCCCAAGCTGGTGGAACATCCCGGTCAGTGGTCAGCCATACATCAAACCCGGAGAATGCTTCATTGGTAATCAGCGTAAGAAACTGGTAATAGCGGCCGTACGCCAGTTGGAGTCGTAGTGAAGGATCGGGAGTATATTCGAGTTGAAAACGAGGTTCGGCCCTGAGGAAGTCCCCCTTCGAAAAGTAGTTCGTACGCAGACCGTAGGTTGCAGAAATAGTGCGTGCCGGCTTATACGTGTGCTGAATAAACGTGGTGATGTAGCGTGTTTCAAGTAACGATTGCAACGAAGGCCGACCGTCAAAGGTGTCGTTCAGTTCAAGACGCATATTTCCCAACCAGAAGCCGGCTTTCACAGCGTGTGTACTGTTTAGTATCCATTCGGCATCCGATTTCAGGCTGTAGTCCCAGATGTAGTTATCCCGTGTAAATTCTGTTCCGCCAAAACTGAAGCGAGGCGTATTGAAATACTGCGAGGCGGTGGCAGTCAGGGAAGTAAAAAGACGATCACTTCGTATACTGGTCCACGTTGAGCTAAGGGTTCTGTTGCCGTACACCAGGTTGAATTCAAGATCATCGCCGAATGGGAAGTCTACGTTATCCTGCCCGCCGTAGAAGGCCAGGCTGATTTTATTATCTGCGTTGAGGTCTGCATTAATTTTACCGTTGATATCATAAAAGTAAAACCCATCCGGTACGGTATCTACGCGACCGCGAAGTGCGGCCAGCAGCGGCTCAATGGTTGACCTTCTGATTGCCAGCATGTACGAGCCCCGCTGATAGGGTCCTCCTATCATGGCCCTCGAAGACAACATGCCCAGACTGACCACCCCGTTGATTTCATTGCGGTTACCATCCTTATTGTAAATATTCAATACCGATCCCAGCCTGCCTCCGAACTCAGCCGGATAGCCGCCCTTGAACAGTTGCACATCCTTGATGGCGTCAGGGTTGAATGTTGAGAAAAAGCCGAAGAAGTGGGAGGGGTTATACACCGTGGTTCTGTCCAGCAGAATGAGTGTCTGGTCCGGACCACCACCTCGTATGTACAGACCCGAGGAAAAGTCCGAGGCAGCTTTCACCCCCGGCAACAACTGGACGGAGCGAAATACATCAGCCTGCAGAACCGCAGGTATGTCTTTTATCAGCTGGGTCGAAATACGTGCCGTACCTATGTTTCGGGCCTCCTCACGTTCCTGGTCTGCTTGAACTACAACCTCTTCAAGCATAAAATCTGCCGGAGTCAAACTCACATCCAGCCGCAGACGTTCGCCCTCAACTAACGTAATATCACGTTCAATGGGCTGGTAACCAACATAGGTGAACTGAAATGTATAATTCCCGGCTCTTAAATCACTGAAGGTGTAGAATCCCGAGGCGTTTGTTACAGTACCTGTAGTGGTTCCCTTAATGACTACCGAGGCATTTATTAGAGTCTCACCGGTCCGACTGTCTGTGATAATACCGCTGACCGAAGCTCTCACAGGCTGATCGGAAGCGATTGTTTCATTAATGAGGCTGAAGAGAACGAGGATTAGCGCAACTGCTAGTTTCATTGGAGGCGCGGGGTAGATGATAATTTGTAAAAGTAACGCCATAAAGCAGAACCATTGTTGTCAACCTTACGTTTCATGTTTGAGCATGTTGCCGAATATCCGAGAAAAATCGATAGATTAACTTTATTCTCAGGACATCGTAGAGCCGACATGCCGGTGGTAGTTTCCTGTATACCGTAGATGTGAACCTGACTGAATTTACAAGTGCCGATTATGAAAACATTCAAACCTACAAAAGCCCGCTTTTTCTCCATGGCTGGAATCATGCTAATGCTTTCATTTGCCATGGGGATGAACGCAGATGATGTTGATGAGTATATACCGGAGCCAGGGGCTATCTATCTGATTCATGTTGAAGGTCTGATCGATAACGGTCTTCACAAGTATATACAGCGCGGATTGTCCCAGGCTGAGTCCAATCAGGCCTCAGGTATCATCCTATATATCGACACCTTTGGTGGATTGGTAGACGCTGCTGATAATATCCGCAAAGATCTTCTTGATAACGATCAGCTAATTATTTCCTTCATTGATAAAAATGCTGCCTCCGCGGGTGCCCTGATAGCATTGGCTACAGACTCCATCTATATGGCTCCGGGGTCATCTATCGGTGCCGCTACCGTTGTGGATGGTTCCGGCACCTATGCCTCAGAGAAGATGCAAAGTTACATGCGCGGAATTATGCGGGCGACTGCCGAAGCTACAGGTCGTGATCCGGAAGTCGCTGAGGCGATGGTTGATGAACGTGTTGTAATTGAAGGTCTGGTTGAAGACGGGCAATTGTTGACTCTCAGTACTACCGAGGCTCTTGGAATCGGTCTGGCTGATGGTTCATTTCGTGATGTTGATGAATTGCTGGAATACATGGAGTGGCAGGACAAAGAACTTGTTGATTTTCAGGAATTCTGGGCAGAATCGGTGCTGCGCTTCCTCGCAAACCCGGTGATTACAAGTCTTTTGATGCTTATGATGCTGGGAGGACTGTATTTTGAATTGCAGTCACCAGGTGTTGGTTTTCCGGGCGCTATCTCAGGTGTTGGTGCATTGTTATTTTTTGCACCTATGTATATCATGGGTCTGGCAGAAAGTTGGGAAATCTTATTGTTCCTGCTGGGGGTCGGGCTCCTTTTGGTCGAGGTATTTGTAATTCCCGGGTTCGGGGTTCCCGGCATAGCCGGCATAACGCTGGTAATTTTTAGTATGGGCGCATCCATAATTGGCAATGTGGGTCTGAGGTTCCCCGAAATGCATCAGATTACACAAGCGATATGGACTATGGCCATCACACTCATACTGGGTGTGGGCATGATTGCATCAATGATTAGGTATTTACCGGAGAACAGGATGTTTAACAAATTAGTTTTAGCTGATCAGACTGACCGAAATCATGGGTACACATCCTCTGATTCAAAAGATGATCTCATGGGCCTGGAAGGTGTTGCACTTACTTCGCTCCGTCCTGCAGGAACAGTTCTTATACAGGAACGTCGTGTTGACGTAGTTTCTGTGGGCGAATTTATTGAAAAGGGTGCCCAGGTTAAAGTTGTCGATACGTCAGGGTCCCGCGTTATGGTATCACGCGTTGGTTAAGGTATACGCTTTTCCGTTCCACTTCATTCTATCCAGAAACAATGCGGTACGATGTACGGCATGCAAACAATTAACGTAAATCATCACAAACCACTATGGAAGCATACTTTGGTGTAGGGATTATCGTAGCGATTATCCTTGCCATTTTTATTTTCTTTTACTTTGTTCCGATCGGGTTATGGATAACGGCCTACTTCTCGGGAGTCAAAATATCGATTCTCCGGGATCTGGTCGGTATGCGCCTTCGGAAGGTCGCTCCGGGACCTATAGTCAAGGCTGCTATCACGGCCAGCAAAGCCGGTTTAGACATTGACATCGGCAAACTTGAAGCCCACTATCTTGCGGGGGGTAATGTTCACAAGGTAGTGATGGCACTCATTTCCGCTGACAAGGCAAATCTCGGACTTACCTTTGAACGTGCCGCTGCCATTGACCTGGCAGGTCGTGACGTATTCGAGGCAGTTCAGATCTCCGTTAACCCAAAAGTTATTGAGACTCCGCCGATTACGGCCCTGGCAAAAGACGGAATTCAGGTGCGGGCTGTGGCGCGCGTAACGGTTAGGGCCAATCTCGAACGGCTTGTTGGTGGTGCAACCGAAGAAACCATTTTGGCCAGGGTAGGTGAAGGCATTGTTACTACAGTGGGTTCTTCTACAGACCACAAGGCTGTGCTTGAAAATCCGGATAATATTTCAAAAGTGGTACTGAGCAAAGGCCTTGACAGTGGTACGGCTTTCGAGATTCTCTCCATAGATATTGCCGATGTAGATGTAGGTGACAACATCGGTGCTAAACTTCAGACGGATCAGGCTGAAGCCGACCTTAAAGTTGCCCGTGCCAAAGCGGAAGAACGCCGGGCTATGGCTGTTGCTGAAGAGCAGGAAAACAAAGCCAAGACGCAGCAAATGCGTGCTTTGGTTACTGAGGCAGAAGCTGAGGTACCCAAGGCTATTGCTGAGGCGTTCCGTACTGGTAAACTTGGTGTACTGGACTATTACAACATGAAAAATGTAATAGCTGACACGGATATGCGTGAGTCGATTGCATCCTCAGGCAGCGATGCCAGGTCAAAGAGCGATGCCGATGCTGAAACAGATACGCGTAAGAAGAAGTAAACCTGTCATACAAAAAAAGGCCTTCAGCAAATCGATGTTGAAGGCCTTTTTTGTTTAATTAAGACTCTAAGCGACGAAAATATCGCTCAGGATACTTCCGTCTCAGTAATATTCAAGGATATTCCATTTCGTTGCAGGAATTCAATGTACTCGTCTTTATTGACAATCAACTCCGGTACATAAACTCCACCGGGTACATCAGGAATCCTGCTGCCAATGGCCATAGCAATTTGAACGGCAGAAAGCGCTGTACAGGTCATCATCGCTGAAATACCCATATCTTCGTTGTAGTCAAGATTCAGCTCATAGGTTAATTTAATTTTTTTTCCTTTTCGGGTACCCGTGGCCTCAACATTGGCAATGACCAGATCTTCAATACTCTGTGGCAGATTCTTCCTGAGCTGACGCACCAGTAGGTCTTTGTACGTTACTGATGCCTGAATGTCAATAATCTGCTCAGAATCAAATCCTAAGTCGAACATAGCTTTCATGATATTTCGATGGCCCGAGTACCGTAATGACTTGAAGCTAAAGTCATGGACTTTTCCATTAAGGTGTTCTGCTAACACCAGGGCTGCACCACTGGTATAGAATGCTTCCAGCTCCCCAAGTTCAGGTCTGGAAGTCATCGAAAGGGTTGTATAGCCATCCAGGGCATTACGACGCAGTAGTGAGCCATTTTCTATGATGGTTACCTCATTCAGATACTCATTCACCAGACCCATTGGAGAGAAACTGAGATGAAAATTCAGTGGTGGTACCGGGTTTTTGGGGAGTGCAGCAGCCTGTAGATGAAGGGAGTCAACGCTATCCATAGACTCAAATGCGTGCAGACCGAGGATGTTGACCATTCCGGGGGCAAATCCTGCACCCGGAACAATGAAAATGTTCCGTTCCCGGGCTTTTTCATCCAGTTGGTACTGTTCTTTGAGGGTTTTATCATCACCACCCAGATCAATGTAATGTATACCCGCTTTCAGGGCCAGCTGCGCCATTTTGTAATTCTGATAGTACGGAAGTGCAGAAATAACGCAGTTATATCCTTTGATCAGACTGAGGATGGACAGCTCTTTTTCCAGCCCGACACGGTGAACGCGGAGTTTCGGACTTTCAGCGCGATCTTCGAGTTCATCCAGTAAATTTCCGTTCCGGTCTATCACCGATACGGATTTCACGGCTTGCTCCTTTATAAGTACATTGGCGATGGCGGTACCGGCGGCACCGGCACCTATAACTGCAATTTTCATCCCTGTGTGCATTTTTTTACTAATAAACTACTCCTGAACAATCACTGTAAAAATACAAAGAAATCAACATAGATGCGGTTTGGTTGGAAAATAAATGGACGCCTTCAAACGTATAGGGTGTAATTAATGCGTATATTACGGCATGTTCTTTGACGTATTGGGGGTGTACCTGGTTTCGACGGATAGTGTTGGGTCGCAGGTTGCACGTCAAGTTTTTCTCGGATGTATCTTGTAAAAACAACCGGGGTTAATCGTAAATGCAAACAATTACGAATACCGCATGGCCGCCTAACAGCCCGTGCCGTTCTGTCTCATACCTGCCTGCTGGTGTGTTTCAGGGCGTTATACTTAGCAGGCTAGTGTTGTACAATGATTGTACCTGCAACATGAATCCTTACAATCCAGCGATACGACGCGGGCCTGACCGCCAACCGTATCGTTAAATTTATAGTCAGGCTAAACGTGTAGATACTTGTTGGTTCTCCTGTTCGGACGCGGGTTCGACTCCCGCCACCTCCACAATACAAAAAGGCATCGCAGCTTTGGTCTGCGGTGCCTTTTTTTGTTACGGGCCACAAAGGAAGTCGTATTCTGCGGCTCGGTAACCTGCCCCCTGTGATTCGGGTATTCTTTCACGGAAGCGATTCAGCTCATTTAAGTGGGGGGCATATGCCTGTTTTGCTCATAATAGGGTTATGGTCAAACATGCCTCGGCATAGTGATTGAGTCGCAACCAGACACCGGCCGCATCCGGAACGCAAAAACTGCTATACGGGTTATCCTAAATCGAAATTTTATTGTAAATTCACTCACGTTTATCTCAGCCTGCAAATTTGGCAGAAGGCCTGCAAACCAACGTGTCTAAGCGTTAAAACCGGTTTCAGAGCAACAATACAATGTTTAGGGATCCAATTACAAAAACCGTATGTCCATTGAAATTACATACCCGGATGTTGCCATCAATCTGGTCCGGGCTAAAGACCCCGTCGAAGTAACCATCGTTGAAAACCGAATTGCCACCGAAGCCGGATCACCCAGCTTTATACGCCATATTACCTTTGATGTCTCTGGTACTCCGCTGGAGGGAAACATCACGGCCGGACAGTCCATCGGTATAATACCCGAAGGGACGGATGAAAACGGCAAACCCCACAAGGTTAGATTGTACTCCGTATCGTCACCTAGCAGAGGAGAAGACGGGCAATCAACTCTGGTATCAACCACCGTTAAACGGGTTATTGATGAGCATTGGGACACCAAAGACATCTACACCGGAGTATGCTCGAACTACCTTTGCAGTTTACCTGTCGGTTCGAAAGTCAAAATGACCGGACCTAGCGGCAAGCGCTTTATCCTTCCGGAAGCCGCGAACGATTTCAATTATCTGTTTTTTGCTACAGGGACCGGTATTGCGCCATTCAGAGGGATGACTATGGACCTCATGGAACAGGGAGTTCACAACGAAATTGCCATGATTTTCGGATGTCCTTTCAGAACAGATCTGTTATACCGTGATTATTTTGAAACCCTGAACCAGCAGTCGACCCATTTTCATTACCTGAAATCCATTTCGCGTGAAGCGCCACGCGGCGATGGTTCCAAGCACTATGTTCAGTATCAGCTTATTGACAACCGGGAATTGCTGGAACCTATGCTGCGTAAGGACAATACCCTGATATATGTGTGCGGCCTGAAGGGCATGGAAACGGGTATTTACCAGATTTTAGCGCAGCAAGGCTATCTGGATTACCTGAAAATTCCCGAAGAACTCCAGGATAAAGATCCGGCCAGCTGGTCCTGGGAAGAAATTAAGTCCATCAAGCCGTCTGACCGTATGCACGTTGAAGTGTATTAAAACACTTTGACGGAGCAGGCTGTATCAAGCGTTCAATACTGCGAAGCGTGTTTTAGACGTAGGCTTCAGAAAAGGGTGGAGTTGTCTTCACCAGGTGTTTTGCCCTTTTTTGCCTCTTTGCCGATTCTTCGTACACGTACGCGTTCATTATCAGTGCCGGGAATTTTATGAAGCCGGTTTTTGCGCATTCTGGCGTGTCTGGGCAGCTCTATTCCCTTGCCAAAAGTGATCGTGTATTGGTGCGTGAACTCCGCACCCAGAAAAACGGTCATTGAGTTGTAATAAATCCAGATCAGAAATAGTACGAAGGTTCCCGCAGCGCCATACGTACTGGTAAAATTGGCTGTCCCCAGATATTTGGTTATCAGAAATCGACCGATCAGAAACAGAAAAGCCGTCACGGTGGCACCAACCAATGCGTCAGACCAGGCAATTTTTATGTCAGGCAGCATCTTGAAAATAACGGCAAACAGAAAAATTGTAGTAGTTACGAAAACCAGGTAGTTGATCCAGCTGATCAGGCTGATGCGCACGGGCAGCAAGTTCTCCAGATTAATACTCACAACTGCAATAACGGCATCCAGTGTCATGGTTGCAATCAGCATAGACGCAAGGATAAGTACTATCAGCAGGGCGTAGAGTCGTGAAATCAGGAACTGACGTATCGTTTGACCCTCGCGGGTTTCAACATTCCAGATGGTATTCAGGGAGCTTTTTAGCTGTGCGATAACCGTTGTGGAGGTAAACAATATGGTCCCGATTCCCACTGCCGTAGCCAAGAGTCCGCTGAAAGGTTGATTTGCATTGGATATGATACTTTCAATCACGCTGGCCGCTTCCGGACCGATAAGTTCATCCAAAAACGATGATAACTGACCTGCCGCTGCAGCCTCGCCGAAAAAAACGGCCGATAGTGCGATGATGATCAAAAGCAGTGGTGCCAGGGAAAAAATAGTATAGAATGCCAGTGCAGCACCATGCAGGGGGATTTCATCGTTGACCCAATTTTTGAAAGTGTTAACCACCACGTCGATGGCTCTATCGATGATACGAATGATACGCAGAGCTTTGAACTCACCGTAACGGGCCATGAGCCAGTCAATAAACCGACCGATAAATCGCTGGATTAAATTGGGCATGGGTATGCTCAGATGTTCTTGCGCACCGTCTGGTTGATTACAGAAACGGCTGCTTTGATGTCGTCCGAATTATTGTAAAAATGCGGCGATATACGCAGTTTACCCGTACGGTGTGAAACGGTAACGCCTTGTTTGCGGAGGTTTTCCACCAACGCGTCTCCGTTCACCGATTCCGGCAAGGTAAACGATACAATACCTGTTCGCTCCGCATAGCTGCCCTGGGTGAAACATGTTGCATCAGGGATGTCAATGGTATCCATAATCTGGTTTGTCAGTGCCAGCAGATGCGAGTGAATACGGTCAGTCCCAATCTCCAGAAACGGGTCCAGAGAATGGTGAAGGGCATAGATGCCCGGTACATTCAGCCCCCCGAGTTCGAAGCGGCGTGCTGTAGGATTAAGTCGTTGCTCGTAATCAAACAAGTTCCACGGGGTTTCAACGGACAGCCAGCCAACGTAAGCCGGTCTGATAGCATCCAGCAGCGCCCGGCTCAGATAGACAAATCCAATTCCCATCGGGGCCATCAGCCATTTCAGTCCTCCGGCCACAAAGCCGTCAATTTGCATTTCCTGCACATCAACAGGACTGTTACCTGCTGCCTGAATACCATCAACAATAAGCCATTTACCCTGCCTTTTGCACGCCTCGCCCAGTGCTTTTAAATCAATGCGATACCCGCTGAGAAACTGTACCGCTGAAACCGAAACCAGTTTGTCGGTGTCGGTGAGCTGCTCAATGATACTATCGGCAGTTATCATCCCGTTTTCGGATTTCAGGAAACGTACATCGGCACCTTTATTACGAAGATTGGTGTAGGGATAAACATTGGAAGGAAACTCGATATCGTTTAATACAACGGAGTCTCCGGTCTTCCAGGGTAGTCCGCCGGCAATCAGGTTAAGTCCTTCCGACGTGTTCGTTACAAAGGCAATATGATCGGATGACGGGGCATTAATCAGCTGTGCAATCTTCGTGCGGGTTTCCTCGATAATTTCCTGGTCCTTCATGAAGGATTCAATCACTCCATGGTTCCGCTCGTCCAGATGACGATTAATATGTCGGTTTACCTGATTCGAAAGCACGCCAAAAGCAGCATGATTCAGGTAGTAATGCGGCTGACTCAGGTGAGGAAATTCTCTGCGGTAGGATTCAAGCAGGGAATGAGGCAGAAGTTTGGGTTTCATAAACGTTCAAATTAGTGCCCCAGATGAATTAATGCATCGCCGGCACTGACCACAGGTAGTCGGTTCAATCCCACAATATACCCGTTCGATGGGGACTTTACCTCAATTTCTGTCTCTCCGAACGGATCGCTGATACTTCCCAGCGGCTGATTACGACTAATTTTGTCTCCGGGTTGGAGCTCCGTGCGGAACAGGCCGGACACCCTGGCCCGAACCCACACACTTTTTTCCAGTACCCGGTTGGCCAGAATGGCTTGTGGTGCAGTGGATTTCATACTCAGCCATTTCATAAGCCGCAGGGTACCATCGATGCCATGCTGAATAGCTTGTTCATCCAGCCGCAAAGACTCGCCGCCCTCGTAAACTATGATGGATTTACCCCTTCTGTGGGCAGCTTTTCGGAAAGAGCGGTCAATAAGTGGCGAATTCAGTGTAAACGGTGCGCTAAATGCTGCAGCCAATTCGCGATTATCCTCATGGGCCAGCACACAACGCGTCTGAGGGTAATTATCCTTGCTCGCACCCCCGGTGTGAAAGTCAACGCCCACGTCAATTATGGGAAGAATCTGATTGACTATAGCAAAGGCCACCCGACCGGCAAGAGATCCGTTTTTGTTTCCCGGGAAAGAACGGTT
Source organism: Bacteroidetes bacterium HLUCCA01 (assembly GCA_001314545.1). Lineage (GTDB taxonomy): Bacteria > Bacteroidota > Rhodothermia > Balneolales > HLUCCA01 > HLUCCA01. Next base: position 423,661 of record LIHN01000001.1, on the reverse strand, counting down.
TAAATCCTTCCCGTCCGGCAGATAGCGCTCCTGCTGCAAAAATCCATAAATATTGACAACAGGCACCGCTACAACGGTACCGCGTTCCGGATGCAGAACCTTCGATGCAATAAGCCGGCGAACGATTTCAATGCCGTTTATTTCATTGCCATGAAGCCCGGCGGTAAGCAAGAGGGTGGGACCCTCCTGACGGGCTCTGGAAATGTAGATGGGCAGGTCGATGGGGGTGTGAGTAGGGAGTTTTGCGATGCGGAGGTCAACGTAGCGTTGTTCGCCCGGAGCGATTACCTTGCCGTTAAAGGTGATGGAATCCATTTAAACCCCCACCTTGTCTTTCTGCTTTTTGCGGTGACCACCATTTTGCACAACAAAATCAATGATACTTCCGGCAATATCTACCCCGGTCGCCTTTTCAATGCCTTCCAGACCGGGCGAGGAATTGACCTCCAGTACCAGGGGTCCGCGTTTGCTGCGTACCATATCTACTCCGGCAATATTTAATCCCAGTGCCCGTGCTGCCTTCAGAGCCGTTGAGCGTTCTTTTGGCGATAGCTTCACCACGCTGGCTGTGCCGCCACGGTGCAGGTTGGATCGAAAGTCTCCTTCGGCACCCTTCCGCTGCATGGCGCCCACCACTTTGCCGTTTACCACAAAAGCCCGGACGTCGGTTCCGTTTGATTCCCGGATAAATTCCTGTATGAGGATGTTGGTTTTAAGACCGTAAAAAGCCTCCAGAACCGACTGTGCCGCCTTCTTGGTTTCCGCCAGAACCACACCCACACCCTGCGTGCCTTCCAGCAGCTTGATAACCACCGGCACGCCCCCAACCATGCGTACCAGGTCGTCGATGTCGCGTGCACTGCGGGCAAATCCGGTAATCGGCATGCCAATACCTTCACGGGCCATAATCTGCATACTGCGGAGCTTGTCGCGCGATCGGGCAATAGCCTGTGACTCATTGGCACTGAAAACGTGCATCATTTCGAACTGGCGAACAATAGCCGAGCCATAAAAGGTGACCGAGGCACCAATCCTTGGTATGATTCCATCCACATCGGTAATGGCCTCACCCTCGTAGTGAATAGTTGGATTTCCCTGCTCGATGGCAACATAGCATTTGAGATGATCCAGTACGTGAACAGCGTGGCCTCGCTGATGACCGGCTTCAACCAATCGGCGAGTGGAATACAGATTTGGATTTCGGGATAAGACAACAATTTTCATACAATGGCTATGGATTTATAGTCCTCCGGTGTGGAGTTTGGTTACGTCAACGGCAAACCGGCCCGACAAGGCTTTTCGACCGATCAACAGGGGATAGCGCATTGCAGCGCGGTTAGTCAGTGAGAATTCCGTATCAAAGATCAGGTTTCCCAGCTTGACTTGTGTACAGATGATGTACCGGTACTGAATCTGACCGTTGGAGCTACGTATTCGTTTCTGTTTGAAGTCCGTGGTCTGGTGCAGGGTGTCGCTGTAATCCGGATGACGTTGATCAAGAACCCGGAAGCAAATCACAGGCTGCCCTCCCTCAAGCTCATGCACTTCAATGTGACTGCAGTGTAGTGCGCTGGTGTATGCGCCGGTATCAATTTTAGCCTCGATTTCATCAATATGTAACCCGGGTAATCCAACATATTCACGCCGACCAATAAGAACAGGAGGTAACTGCATGTCATTTTTGTGAGGTTACTACAATATACGCAGATACTCCTGCACAACAGCAAGCACGGTTAGGTTTCCCTGTGTGAATCATAGAGAATTCGTATCTTTGCAGGCTCTGTGAAATATACCGGTATTCCGGGGTGTGCTTTCAGAATAAGGGTAATTAAAAACAGCAATAACAACAGTTTATAATAATCATGTCTACTAAAACTTCCGACCAGATACGTCAGGAATTTCTGGATTTTTTCCGTGAGAAGAAGCATGCCATCACCCCCAGTGCCCCTGTGGTTCCTGCAGAAGACCCAACCTTACTGTTTACCAATGCAGGTATGAACCAGTTCAAACCCATTTTTTTGGGAGAAGAGCCCGGTTATGCCAGTGAGGGCAGTATCTGGCAGCGCGCCGCCAATACCCAGAAGTGTATCCGTGTCAGCGGTAAGCACAATGATTTAGAGGAAGTCGGGCATGACACCTACCATCACACGCTCTTTGAAATGCTGGGTAACTGGTCGTTCGGTGATTATTTCAAGGAAGAAGCCATTGAGTGGGCCTGGGAACTTCTGGTTGACCGATGGGGACTGGACCCGGACCGATTGTACGCAACTGTATTTGGTGGTGATCAAGAAGACGGTCTGCCACCCGATGAAGAAGCCGTTGCTTTATGGAAATCCAAAACCAGCATAAACCCATCAAATATTCTGAAATTCGGTAAAAAGGATAACTTCTGGGAGATGGGAGAAACCGGCCCGTGCGGACCGTGTTCGGAAATTCATATTGACCTGCGCAGCGATGAAGAACGCGCGGCTGTCAACGGAGCCGAGCTGGTTAACGCCGACGATCCAAGGGTAATGGAGATCTGGAATCTGGTTTTCATCCAGTTCAACCGTGAGTCTTCCGGCAAACTGGTCAGTCTGCCTGCAAAACATGTAGATACCGGAATGGGCTTCGAACGCATCTGTGCGGTCATCCAGGGCAAGACTTCCAATTACGACTCCGATGTTTTTACGCCCATCATTGCACAGATCAGCGCACTTGCCGGTATACCCTATGGCAGCAATGTCAACAGCGACATTGCCATGCGGGTAATTGCCGATCATATCCGTGCAGTGAGCTTCTCCATTGCTGACGGGGCATCCCCCTCCAATGACGGTCGAGGCTACGTGATCCGGCGTATTCTGCGTCGTGCGGTACGTTATGGCTGGGATAAACTCGATCTCAAGCAGCCGTTCATGTACAAACTGGTTGATGGACTTGCTCAACGCTTTCATTTGGTGTTCCCGGAACTTAGTCAGCAGCAGGAATTCGTAATCAATATCATACGCGCCGAGGAAGAAGCGTTTCTGCGCACCCTTGGACAGGGAATCCAGCTTTTTGAGTCTATGATTGGCGGCGGAAATGTATTGTCTGGCGAGGACGCCTTCAAGCTGCATGATACCTATGGATTTCCCATCGACCTGACTGCACTTATGGCCAGAGAAAAAGGTGTCAGCGTGGATTTATCCGGATTCGACGGGCGCATGAAAGAGCAGAAGGACCGCGCTCGTGCTGCCGGTAAATTTACGGTAGACATGGGTACACGTGAAGCGTGGACGGTTATCAATGAGGGGGAAGACTCTCATTTTGTGGGTTACACCTCGATGGAAACCGAGTCGGTCATCAGATCGGTTCGCAAAGAGGGCGAGTGGTATTATCTGCTGCTGGATGTAACCCCGTTTTATGCTGAGAGCGGCGGCCAGGTAGGCGATAAGGGGGTATTACAGCGAGGCGATACCCTGATTTCAATTCTGGACGTGAAGAAAAATCAGGGTCGTTTTTATCACGTGACCGACCAGCTTCCTGAAGACCTCACGGGCGTGTGGGTAGCCCGGGTAGACCGCCTGCATCGCACGGAAACGCAGAAGCATCATTCAGCCACGCACCTTATGCATGCCGCTTTGCGCAAACATCTGGGCAATCATGTAGCCCAGAAAGGCTCCCTCGTGGAGCCGGATCGACTTCGGTTTGACTTTTCGCACTATGAAGCGGTATCTGCTGAAGTTCTGGAAGCCGTGGAAGCCGAAATTAATGAGCGGATTCAACAGAATATTCCGGTTCAGATTCAAAACGAGGTACCCATTGATCAGGCCCGTGAAATGGGTGCGATGATGCTGTTCGGTGAAAAATATGGTGAGCTTGTGCGTGTTGTCACCATCGATCCGTCCTATTCCATTGAGCTCTGCGGGGGTACACATGTTGCCTCAACTGGTGAAATCGGGTATTTCCGTTTTCTCAGTGAGTCCTCGGCGGCATCGGGGGTGAGAAGGGTGGAAGCGGTAGTTGGCCTGCAGGCAGACCGTCTGCTTCGTGAGCAGAAGCAAACCGCGCAAATGCTTACTGGTTTGCTGGGATCCGGCAAAGATCACGTAACCGCTGTAGAGCAGCTTATTGCCGATAAGAAACACCTGGAAAAAGAGCTCGAAAAACTCCGCACCCGGCAGGCTATGGGCGTCATTGACGAGCTGATTCGGGGCGGAAAGACTCTGGAAGACGGTGTAATACTGATAACCGGAGAGGTTCAGGGTGCCGGTGCCGACCTGCTAAAGCAGATGGGGTATGAACTGCTGCGAAGACGTCCTGAGAAAACGGTAGCAGTACTTGGTTCACGCGATGATGAGGCGGGCAAAGTCTACCTGGCGGCTACCGTTACAGACGACCTGATTGCTTCGGGAAAACTCAAAGCCGGCCAACTGGTGGGCAACGTAGCCAGGCTGGTAGGCGGAGGAGGTGGAGGGCAGCCGGGGCTGGCTACGGCCGGCGGACGTTACCCTGAAAAACTTCCGGAAGCCCTCGATGCCGTGGCAGGACTGTTGTAAAACCCTGTCTTGTCGACTGATAGGTACCTAAAAAAACGGTATATTATCAAGCTTAGAACGTTCCCCGGGAATTACCCGTTTTGCTATATCCAATCATGCACGTTTGCCATTGCGTGCCACACGATTTACCATAACGTTATTATGACAAAAACTGCTGAAACGTCTTTCACGCCGACCGGATTTGTGTACAAAAGTACCACCTTGCCACCGGCTACCAAGAAAGATCACAAAAAGCTCGGTTTGAGCAACGACGATATTATTGCTTTGTTCAGGGAAATGTATTTGCAGCGCCGTTTTGAAGAACGCGCCGCTCAGATGTATCAGAAAGGAAAGTTCGGTGGATTTCTTCACCTGTACATTGGCCAGGAAGCTATCTCCAGCGCTACCAACTTTGTACTGAAGCCCGAGGATGATATTATTACGGCTTATCGCGACCATGGATTTGGTCTGGTTCGGGGAATCAGCGCCAGGGCCGGGATGGCCGAACTCTTCGGAAAAGGAACCGGATGCAGTAAAGGCAAAGGCGGATCCATGCACTTTTTCAATGCTGAGCAGCATTTCTGGGGTGGTCATGGCATTGTTGGAGCTCACATCCCGGTAGGAGCCGGACTGGCTTTCGCCAATAAGTACCTTAAAAATGACCGCATTTCCATCAGCTTTTTCGGTGACGGTGCGGTCGACCAGGGAGCACTCCATGAGGCATTCAACCTGGCTCAGCTCTGGAAGCTTCCCGCCATTTTTGTGGTAGAGAACAACGGATACTCTATGGGGACCGCCGTGCAGCGGCATACGGCTACTGAAATCTACAAACGGGCACTGGCCTACGACATGAAATACGATGTGGTCAACGGCATGGATCTGCTCAGTATGATTGACAAGCTGCAGGAAGTGTCCAGGGATGTGCGCGAAAATTCTATTCCGTACTTCCTTGAAATCAGAACCTATCGGTACAAGGGGCACTCCATGAGTGATCCGGGTAATTATCGCACCAAAGAAGAACTCGACGAGTTCAAACAGATTGATCCTATCGAGCGGTTAAAAACCTACATGGTTGACAAAAAAATTCTCAAAGAGGATGAAATCGAATCCATCATGGATGAAGTCAACGAAGAAGTGCTGGAAGCCATTGAGTTTGCGGAAAACAGCGACTTCCCGGATCCAGACAGCCTGTACGACCATATTTTTACGGGTGAACAGCTTATCCATGATCACAAGAAAACTACATTTTTAGATTAAGCAGGAGATTTCGAAATGCCTCAGTTACAATTTCGTGAAGCCATTCGTGAAGCCATGCAGGAGGAGATGCGCCGCAATGACCGCGTATTTCTGATGGGTGAAGAAGTGGCTGAATATGACGGCGCGTACAAGGTCAGTCAGGGTATGCTCGCCGAGTTTGGTCCAAAGCGTATTATTGACACTCCCATTTCAGAGCTTGGTTTTGCCGGAATCGGTGTTGGTGCAGCCATGAACGGTCTGATTCCCATCGTTGAATTCATGACTTTCAACTTTTCGATGGTAGGCGTAGACCAGATTTTGAATAACGCTGCAAAGATTCGTTACATGAGCGGCGGACAAGTACAAATGCCGGTTATCTTTCGTGGACCGAACGCGGCGGCCGGACAGCTGGGGGCAACGCACTCGGTTGCCTTTGAGAGCTTCTTTTCGTATTTCCCGGGCCTGAAGGTCATCTACGCATCGGAGCCCTATGACGCCAAAGGCCTGCTGAAAAGCGCCATTCGTGATGGAAATCCCATCATTTTTCTGGAGTCTGAGCAGATGTACGGCCTGAAAGGTGAGGTTCCCGAAGAGGAATATCTGATCCCCATCGGAGAGGGCAAAATTAAGCGGGAAGGCAGTGATGTTACCCTGGTTGCGCATGGCAAAATGCTGCATGTGGCCCGTCAGGCGGCCGATCAGCTTGCCAAGGATGGCATCGAATGTGAAATAATCGATCCCCGCACCATCAAACCATTTGATATCAATCTGGTGGTTGAGTCGGTCAAGAAAACCAACCGTGTTGTTCTTCTCGATGAATCACATCCTTTCGGAGGCGTTGCTGCAGAGGTTGGCTTCCTTATTCAACGGGAGGCCTTTGATTATTTGGATGCTCCCGTTCAACGTGTTACGTTACCGGATGTACCTGCTCCTTTTGCCCGGAACCTGTATGATATCTGGTTCCCGGATGCCAAACAGGTTATTGCTGCAGTGAAGGCAGTTACCTACACCCATTAATCATATTTTCTAATTCAATCCGATTCGCTATGGCTATTATTATTGACATGCCCAAGCTCAGTGACACCATGGAGGAGGGCGTTATCTCCAAATGGAATATCAAAGAGGGTGACGCGGTTAAGTCCGGCGACATCATTGCTGAAGTTGAAACCGATAAGGCCACCATGGACGTAGAGGCGTTCGATGATGGTGTGGTACTCAAAATTCTGGCCAAAGAGGGTGAGGCTGTGCCTTTAGGAGGTAAAATGGTCATCCTCGGTGAGAAGGGTGAAGACATCAGCGGTTTGCTTGATGGCGAAGAAGGCGGTTCCGCTCCCAAGGATTCTAAAGAGAAACCTGCCGCTGAATCTGCGGAGAAATCCGAATCAAAAGAAAATGAAGCAGACTTTGACCCGCTGTTCGGCGAAATTGAGTCCAAAAAAGAATCTAAAGATGAAGCCGCTCCATCAGAAGAAGACGGCAGGCTGAAAGCCTCTCCTTTGGCCCGTAAAATGGCCGAAGAGCAGGGTATTCAACTCAGCCAGGTCAAAGGTAGCGGTCCGAACGGACGCATTGTCAAAAAGGATGTCGAGCATTTTGAGCCTGAAGCTGCTTCCGCCGCACCTGCATCCAAGTCTGCGCCCTCAGCTCCGGTTTACGAAATTACTGCCGAGGATCAGGAATTTAAGATTTCTCAGATGCGCAAAACCATTGCCAAGCGTCTGGCAGAAAGTAAATTCACCAATCCACACTTTTATGAAACCATCGACATCGATATGAAACGGGCCATAGAAGCCCGAACGGCGATGAATGCCGGTGGTGACGTTAAAATTTCGTTTAACGACCTGGTGGTGAAGGCTTGTGCCAAAGCGTTGCGTTTGCACCCCAAAATGAATAGTTCATGGCTGGGGGATGTGATTCGTCAGCACGGCGGGGTACATGTTGCAGTTGCCGTAGCCATTGATGACGGACTGGTGACACCGGTAATCCGCAACGCCGATGTGAAGGGTTTAGCCCAGATTTCCGCTGAAACGAAGGAACTTGCAGGCAAAGCCCGCGATAAAAAACTACAGCCTGAGGACTGGGAAGGCAGTACGTTTACCATCTCCAATCTCGGCATGTACGGTATTGAGGAGTTTACCGCCATTATTAATCCGCCTAATGCAGCCATTATGGCGGTTGGCGCCATCCGTGACGTACCTGTTGTAGTAAACGGCCAGGTGGTTCCCGGCAAGCGTATGAAGGTAACCTTATCCAGCGATCACCGCGTCGTTGACGGAGCTACCTGCGCCGAATTCCTGAATACGGTTCGTAAGTTTCTGGAAAACCCGACAACCATGCTGGTTTACTGACGGTAAATCGTTTTATAGTACCTGTAAAAAAAGGCCTGTTTTGCGGGCCTTTTTATTTACGCAGTATATGAGGCACGGGCCTGTTATCAGATGATATTCACCTCGGCTTCGAGTTCAATGCCGTAGGTCTGCTCTACGCGCCTTTGAACCATTCGGGCAACATCCAGAATATCGGTTCCGGAGGCACTACCGTAATTCACCAGAACCAGGGCCTGTCGGTCGTGAATGCCGGCATCGCCTGCCCGAAAACCTTTGAGTCCGAGGTTGTCAATCAGCCAGCCGGCAGGAACTTTAACCATGCCGTTATCCAACGGATACCCGGGAATAGCCGGATAGGAAGCTTTCAGTTTATCGAAGCCCGGTACTGGTACTTCCGGATTTTTAAAGAAGCTCCCTGCGTTACCAAGCAGGGCCGGGTCCGGCAGTTTGCTTTTTCGGATGAATATTACAGCCTCCGACACATCGCGTGGGGTGGGGGTTTGTATGTTTCGGTCGGCCAGGACGGTGCGGATATCACCATATCCCAGGTTCAGCGGTGCGCTTGCAGCATCGTGGAGTTTCAGGGTTATGGAGGTAATCAGGTAACGGTCGCGAAGTTCATTTTTGAAAATACTTTTTCGATATCCGAAATCGCATTCATCATGCCGAAAAATCCGAATTGTGCCGGTGGCAAGTTCTATCGCTTCAAGCTCGTCAAAAACTTGTTCCAGCTCAACGCCGTAGGCGCCGATATTCTGCATGGGAGCAGCTCCGCATAGACCGGGAATCAGACTCAGGTTCTCCAGTCCTGCCAGATTGTTTTCCAGACTCCATGCTACCAGCTCGTGCCAGCCAACGCCCGCCCCGGCGCGAACCCAGCTGATGTTGCCCTGCCTGCGTACAATCTGAATGCCCGGCAGGGATACTTTCACGACGGGTCTGGGCGGATTTTGGGTAAACAAGACATTGCTTCCACCACCAAGTATATGCCAGGGTTGACCGCCGTACCCGGGATAATCAGCCAGCTCAAGAATATCTTGAATGGTGTATACCTCGCAAAAAGTCTGTGCGACTACCTGTGTGTGGAAGGTGTGATACGAACGGAGACTGATTTGATGTTGAACTTCAGGCATGAAACAGAACGGTTAGCGAGTCGATTGCAGGCGATGGCGTGGTATGGTGGCTAAACTACCGAATATATAATAGAAGTGTCATCCGACCATCGAAAATATGTTTCAATTGGGGGATTAAGTTGATATTATGAAGCCACTTTTGAACCTGCTAACGCCGGTAGTGTGCTATCGGTCCTACGTTGCTATACTATGTCTCACAGATACCTTATAACAGGCGCCGGCGGACAGCTGGGGCAGGAGTTTGCCCTTACTTTAGGTAATAACGGTGCTGCAGTTCATGCTTTCAGCAGTAAAGAGCTGGATATCACGGACTCAGCGTTATTACGGAGAGTCATTGAGGAAGTGTTACCGGATGTCATAATTAACTGTGCTGCCTACACGAAAGTAGATCAGGCTGAGGATGAACCTGAACGCAGCAGGTTGATTAACGCCGCGGCTGTTGCTCACATGTCGGCTATATGCAAAGAGAAAAACATTCTTCTGGTACATTTTTCCACAGATTACGTTTTTCCGGGACTCCAGGAAGACGCAGATACGTTCCCCATGGGCTATCCTACGGGGCATCCGGGATCTCCTGCGGGTGTTTACGGTCAGACGAAGTGGGAGGGCGAAGCAGCCCTGCAGGAATCCGGTTGTCGGCACATGATTATCCGGGTATCGTGGCTTTGTGGACGGTTTGGGAACAACTTTGTGAAAACCATGCTGAGACTGGGTCGTGAGCGGGATGAGCTTTCCGTTGTCAATGATCAAATCGGTTCACCATCGTTTACCAGGCAGGTAGTTCAGCAGACGCTGGCACTCATTCGGGCTGAGCAGCAGGGCATTTTCCATGTGGCTTCAGCCGGAATAATCAGCTGGTACGACCTTGCCGTGGAAACGTTCCTGCAGGCTGGTGTGGATTGCCGGGTTAATCCCATACCGTCCAGTCAATTTCCATCCAAAGTCCGACGTCCGGCTTTTTCTCTGCTGGACTGCCGCAGCACGGTTGCCGTCACTAAACGTGAAATGGGTAATTGGAAAGACAACCTCCGGGAGTTACTAACTGAACTGGAACATGCAAATAATTAAGACAGATATACCGGAGATCCTGGTAGTAGAACCCCGGATTTATACCGATGACCGGGGCTATTTTTTAGAGACCTACCGTCATGAATGGCTGAGTGAAGTAGGTATTAACCACGACTTTGTTCAGGATAATTTATCCAGGTCGGTTCAAGGGGTTTTGCGAGGTCTGCACTATCAGATTCAGAATGCGCAGGCAAAACTTGTGATGGTTACGCAGGGTTCAGTGCTGGATGTTGCCGTGGACATCCGAAGAGGCTCTCCTACGTTCGGCCGGCATGTTACCATGCTGCTCAGTTCAGAAAACCGCAGGGTTATGTATATTCCGGAGGGATTTGCACATGGATTTCATGTTATTTCACCCTCGGCCGATTTCCTGTATAAATGTAGTCGTTACTATGATCCTTCCGGTGAACGAGGGATATCCTGGGCCGATAAACAGCTTGAAATAGATTGGGGTACTACCGAACCCATACTATCACCAAAGGATCAAATACTACCCGAACTATCAAACGTAAATAGCGAGGATTTACCCGTATATCATGGATAAAAAACGCGTCATGGTGACCGGAGGTGCCGGATTCATTGGTTCAAACCTGATATTGCACCTGGTTGAAAACTACCCGGAGTACGAGATTCTGAATGTAGACAAATTAACCTACGCATCCGATCTACGGTATCTAAGCAAGGTTTCATCATCATCTGGGTACACGTTTTCCAAAACGGATATCACAGATAGGGCGTCACTGGCAAAGTTGATACGCGCATTCAGACCCGACAGTGTATTTCACCTGGCCGCTGAGTCGCACGTTGACAATTCAATCCGCGGACCAGAGCCATTTATCTTTTCCAATGTGGTAGGAACGTTTAATCTGCTTGAGGAACTACGGTTGTACTGGTCGGAGGAGGGCATGCTTGAAACAGCCCGTTTACTCCATGTCTCAACCGATGAGGTTTATGGCACACTCGGATCGGACGGCCTTTTCACAGAAGAAACTCCCTACGCGCCCAACTCACCCTATTCGGCCAGCAAGGCCAGCAGTGATATGTTGGTACGTGCTTACCATCATACCTATGGCATGAATGTGGTCACTACAAACTGCTCTAATAATTATGGTCCGCATCAGCATGATGAGAAACTTATTCCTACCGTTATCCGAACTGCGCTTCAGCACAACCCCATTCCGATTTATGGGAAGGGTGAGAACGTTCGCGACTGGTTGTATGTAGCCGATCATTGCAGGGCTCTGGATATGGTGTTTCATCATGGTCGCGCGGGGGAAACCTATAATGTCGGTGGTCGAAATGAGTGGACCAACATCGACCTCGTTCGAAAAATCTGCAGTATTCTAGATGTAACCGTAGATGGTGGTCCGGATGGAGGTTATGCACGGTTGATTTCTTTTGTCACTGATCGTCCGGGTCATGATTTACGCTATGCGATTGATGCGACCAAACTGGAGGAGGAGTTAGGCTGGCATAACACCCAATCCTTTGAAAATGATCTGAAGGCTACCGTAGCATGGTATGTGGCCCGTTACAAAAAATGATACTTTGCCGGTTTTCGTAACTTTGGTGCGGTTATCGAGTACTGCAAGACAACCTGTCTGACAATCATAACCCAAATCCAGGTCATGAATACGAAATCAGTCTTTCTGTTCGCACTAAGCTTACTCATTTTAGCGGGAATAGCCGATGGTAAGGACTTTACCATTGACCGGGTTGCTATTAAGGCACATATACTTGCCGACGGTACCGTACGGTATAGTGAATCGAGAACGTACCGTTTTGACGGAGATTTTTCCAAAGCCGACTACAATCTTCCCCTTCGCGGTTTTGCACAAATCCGCAATATATCGGTGAGTGAAAACGGGGTTGATTACCGGCGTGTCGAAGGAGGTGATGAAGAAGGAACTTTCTGGATTGGAGAGAGTCGAAGTCAGCTTGAAATTAACTGGAATTACCGGGCCTCCAATGAAGTACGCACCTTCACCCTTACCTATGAGCTGGATGGGGCGCTGGTTGTGGGACCTGACTATGCTGAATTCACCTGGATTTATCTTTCCGACAGATGGGATCGCAGTACCCGGGAGTTATCAGTAGAACTAACCTTTTCCAGCGACTATTCGGGGTCTTTTTTGCATTGGGTTCGTGATGGAGCTGACCTCGTTACAATGACAGAATCCTCAAATGGATTCACGATAATTTCCGAGCGTCCGGTTTCACGCCATGATCGGGTCATTGTCAGGTCCGTTTTCCCGTCGGAGCTTGTTCCAGCAGCCAGGGTTACAGATCCATCCTTTACCCGTAGTCTCGCAATGGCTCAGGAAGAGGAACGGGCCATTGAACGGGAGGAACGGCTACTGAGAGAACAGCGATGGACTGCAAGGGCGCAGGTTATTGCTCCGATACTGATTTTACTGGGAATAAGCGTATTCGTAGGAGTTTACCTCAAATATGGCAGAAATCATGCATTTGCTCAGGTAGTTCCAGAACAACTTTACGCCCCACCTGGTCAACTCGCACCTGCGGTAGCGGGGAAATTGCTCTACCGATATGGAGGTACGGAATCTTATCTGCTGACAGCTACGCTATTTGACCTGGCTCGCAGGGGGTATTATACGCTTTATGAAACAGAGATCAAGGGGGCTGGATCAAAAGCTAAACCCAAGCAAACGCTTGTCGTTGCAATGGCTGATAATCCTCCTTCAATTGATGAACTCCTGGGCTATGAACGCCATTTATACGATTTTTTCACCAGCTCTATGTCCGATGACAGAGTAAGCATGGCTGCACTATTTGAAATAGATACAACTTCGAAAAAAGTGAAGCAAGCCAATCCGGGTCTTTTTGAAAGTCGAGTTAAATCATCAGATGTTACTAAATGGTATACATCCTGGACAACTGAGTTAAACAAATACATTAAAACCTTGCATTGGTACGAATCTGATAGTACAAGCTGGATGGGGTATAGCATGGCGTTTCAGTTTATTCTATTCGCTCTGGGTATCTTTTTGTTTTTCCAGGTTCAGATTCCAATAGTGGCATTTTTAATGGGCACTTCATTTGTATTGTTACTGGCTTCCATCGGGATCCGCCGTTTGAAACCGGAGGTTAGATGGAATTATTTACAATGGAAAGCGTATCGCGAGGGATTGATTAAGGGTCGCAGGCAGGATCTGGACAAAGGTATATCCGATTTACATCTGATTTATGCTGTTGCTCTGTACATAACGGGTAAGAAATTTACCGCTTCGGTCGAGCGATTTACTGGTCAGGGTGACGATTTCAGCTGGATTATCTTCCTTAATCCCGGGGTCTTCAATGCCGGCGCAGTTGCAGGAGCTGTATCCAATATTACGGCGAGTGCTGCTGGTTCGTTTTCAGGTGGCGGGGCTGCAGCCGGAGCTGCCGGTGGCGGGGCCGGAGGTGGAGCCAGTTAATTTTTTTAAGCCGGAACCGTTTGTTGGATTTCCAGGAGTTTACTGGTGGCCCGGTCGCGCAGATTATGGAAAAACTCCGACTGCAGCTCACCGGTTGTGAATTTCAGGTGCAGCCAGACCAGGTATGTTGCCATGACATCTTCGTAGCAGTAGTGCTCGATTTTTGAAAACTGTTGTTGCTGGTACATCGCATACACTTCGTTTCCTTCAGCGGTTTGCTTGAAGGAAAGACCGATCAGGAGTCCCAGATGTTTCAGTTTGGGACCCTGACTGGCCCCGAAATTACTGAACTCGTCCATCAGGTCGATGTTAACCTTGCTGAAGCGATACTTAATGTCATAAGTATTCAGTCTGCTCACCAGTTGCAAGCCATATTTCATGGTACGATAGGTCAGTACCGGCAGGTCGAATCCTTTGCCATTGTGGTGAATCAACCCAAAGTCTTTGTAAACCGATAAGGTTTCCATGAGTTTGACGATGCCTTCTTTTTCGTCGGTTCCACTCCAGGATACTTTATTCCGAGGCTCCCCGTTGTTTTCAATCCACAAACCTACCCAGGATACGATACGGTGAAACATCGGCGGCATAAAACCGCTTTTGTTTCGTGAAATCTGTTCGGTAGCCTGTTCCAGCAAAACGGTGTCATCATCCGACGGCCCGTCCACTGCCTGGCGCAGTAAATTGATGTCAGGTACAGTTTCAAGGTCGAAAACGAAATACATAAACGTAGTTGATTAATTTCAGGAGAGTTCGCCGGCCAGATCAGTGACAAACTGGGAGGCTACCATGCCGTTGTCCCGATGGTGAGCCAGCAGGTACATTAATTTGGTAACAGAGGCTTCCAGGGTCATCGACCCTGCGCTTAAAATACCGATTTCACGGGCAATCCTTCCGCTTTCATATTTACTAAGATCGATGGCGTCATACGGGGCCTGTGAGCACATGGCGAGCACTATAGCCTTGTCCCGGCACGATTCTAAAAATGGAACGAGGCTTCCGGTCCCTTTGACCGGGAAGTTTCCGCTGCCAAATCCTTCAATCAGGATGCCTCGTATACCGGATTGGGGCAAGGGTTGCAGGTAGTCCGGATTGATGCCGGGCCATACTTTAAGGATGTAGACTTCATCGCTGAAGGACGCCGTATTGTGAAAGGTGGGACCTGCCGGGCGTATGTGCGAGGAAAACCGAATATTTAGTCCAATTTCCGCCAGTGCGGGAAGGTTTGGCGATGCAAATGCGTCGAAGTCGCCAATGCTCATCTTGGATGCCCGGTTTCCCCGGTAGAGCTTGTCATCAAAAACGATACCGACTTCCGGAACGTCCATGGTTGCAATTTCAACGGCGTTGATCAGATTCCGGTGGGCGTCACTGCGCAGCGTTGTCAGTGGTACCTGAGAACCGGTAAAAATAACAGGTTTAGTCAACGGACGGAGCGCAAATGAAAGTGCCGAGGCTGTGAAAGCCATGGTGTCTGTTCCATGCAGGATGACAAACCCGTCAAACTCATTGTAGTTGGTGGCAATGCAGGAGGCCAGTGTTTTCCAATGAGCCGGGTTGATATTGGAGCTGTCTTCGTAAAAAGGGCCTTCAATCTGCAGGTCGGCGATCCGACTGAGTTCGGGTACTTCCTGCAGCAGAAATCCCTTAGACAAACCCGGGTCCATGGAAACTTCGCCGGGCATACGCTGGTCTGTTTGCATCAGGATAGTTCCGCCGGTCTGGATGATGAGAACCCGTTTCATAGATTTTGTTTGTGTGCAGATTTTGCTTCACATATTACCAAAATTTAGTTACAATGTTTAAAAGCAAAGCGGAATGGATGATGGATAATTGATTTGGTTATGAACATTATTATTGAAGGTGAAATCCGTATCTGCATTGCCCGTTAACCATTGAAACCCAACATGTGGCGGTACCTCCGTCAGAAAGGTTATTATTATGAATACGTATACCTCCGAAAGGGTCCGTAATATTGTTCTGCTGGGACATGCCGGCTCCGGAAAAACAACCCTCGCTGAAACCATGCTTTTCGAGTCCGGAACCATTGCACGACGCGGAACAATTACTGCCGGAACCACCGTATCGGATTTTCATCCGATCGAGAAAGAAAAGCAAAAGTCCGTCTTTTCAAGTCTGATGACGCTGGACTGGCGAGGACACAAGATAAATCTCATCGACACACCGGGTACGCTCGATTTTTCAGGAGAAACCTTCGGATCACTCAAGGTATCTGATACCTCCATTTTTGTGCTTGACGCGGAACGCGGTGTGGAAGTAGGTACCGAGATGTTTTGGAAGCAGGCCGCCAATTACCAAAGTATTCCCATTTTTGTCATCAATAAAGTTGACCATCCTAAAGCCGATTTTGATCAGGCCCTTGAAATGGCTAAAGAACGTTTCGGCAGGGAAGTGGTAGCGTTGCAGTACCCCTATGAGCAGGGAGATGGTTTTCACGCTATCATTGACGTGCTGAAAATGACCATGTATGAATTTCCCGAAGACGGGGGCAAACCGGCCAAACTTCCCATACCTGACTCCCACAAAGACCGCGCGCAGTTACTTCACAATGAATTGATTGAGATTATCGCTGAAAATGATGAATCCTTGATGGATGTATACTTTGACAAGGGTACCTTAGACGAGGATGAACTCATCGACGGACTTCGCACCTGTATGCTGAACCGTCAGATATTCCCGGTTTTTTGTATGTCGGCTGAGCGAAATATGGGATCAGGCAGGCTCATGGGCTTTATTGATGCCGTTGCGCCGAATCCTAACGAAGTTGCAGGTCCGGAACTTGTTGACGGTGGGGAGCATACTGCGGATCCTGAGGGTAAAGCCGGAATCTTCATCTTTAAAACCTACAGCGAAGAGCACGTTGGTGACCTGATGTACTTCCGGGTGTACAACGGAAGTGTGAAATCAGGTATGGACCTTGTGAACGCATCCAATGGCAATTCATCCCGATTGTCTACACTCTTCGTCTCGCAGGGAAGTAAACGCGAGGAAGTTTCCGTATTGAATACCGGCGACATTGGCGCCGTTGTCAAGCTCAAGGATTCGGGTTTCGGTGATACATTGCATGAAAAAGGATTCGATTTCATTCTTAAATCAATTGAATATCCCGCCCCAACCGTACGCATGGCTATAAAATCGCTGAAAACGGGCGATGAAGATAAAATTGGCATGGCACTCAACCAGCTGCATCGTGAAGATCCTTCACTGTATGTGGAACATTCCCAGGAATTGAAACAAATGATTGTCGGCGGACAGGGTGAGGAACATCTGGCAGCCATCAAGCATAGTCTGGCAAACCGTTTCAAATTGGATACCGAATTTATTGAACCTCGAATTCCCTATCGTGAAACCATTACAAAAGGGGTTAAATCGCACTACAAGCACAAAAAACAATCTGGTGGTGCCGGGCAATACGGCGAAGTGTACATGCTGGTAGAGCCCTGGTATGAAGATATGCCTCCACCTGCCGAAATACAGGTACGGGACGTTCAGACGCATGAGCTGCCCTGGGGCGGAAAATTTGTGTTCCAGAATTGTATTGTAGGAGGGGTGATTGATAACCGCTTCATGCCGGCCATTGTTAAAGGTGTAATGGAAAAACTTGAAAGCGGTCCGCTGTCGGGTTGTCGTGCCCGTGATATCCGTGTTTCTGTGTTCGACGGATCCATGCACTCGGTCGATTCCAACGAGGCTGCGTTTAAGACGGCCGGTCTTATGGCCTTTAAGCAGGCTTTTATGGATGCATCACCACAACTACTGGAACCCGTTTATAATGTGGAAGTTCTGGTGCCGTCCGAGTTCATGGGTGATGTAATGGGCGATCTTTCAACACGGCGGGGACAGATTCTTGGTATGGATTCTGAAGGATCCTTGCAAACTATCCGTGCACGTGTTCCGCTCAGTGAGATGAATCGATACTATACCCATCTCAAATCCATTACACAGGGCAGAGCAACATACCATATGGAGTTTAGTGAATATGCGCCGGTTCCTCGTGATATACAGGAACGGGTTATGCGTGAAACGATGGAGATGGAAGAAGCATAATTCACATCGTATCTCCATTAAAACAAAGGGTACTGTATTCCCGAATGCGGTACCCTTTTTTGTGTCTGGACCATCAGGGCGTTACCCTGGTGTATATTTGACGGCGGTGCAGGCTGCCCTTACAGGAGCTGTTATTCTGCCGGTCTGTTGATAGGGGGATAGGCTGATAAGGTGCAAATCCGGGGCTCAGGGTTCACTCATGTGTACAGAAGCAGGTCGGGAAAACGGAGGGGTGAGCGATACAGGCTGCAAACGGGGTGCAAGGTTTGTATCGGGTCTTTGTGGACGCAGGTCCGGGTTCCATGTGAATCCCGGCAGCAACCGCTCCTTGAGCGCTGTACTTTCCTCCAAAGCCTCTCCATCAATGTTTTCAGTAACCACCATGCGGTCGGCCTGACCGTCCTCAAAAAGGATATGGATCAATGTACCCCGCACGCTCACGGCGCCATCCGGCTGGTCGTTGCTGTCGGTTGCATGCATGAGCAGCTCGGCATTTTCACTCAGGATGATTTCTTGAATCTGGTCATCCCTGAACCCGACATACAACGAATCCGATTTCATCTGGTGGATTCTTTCAGTGAGGGAGTCGTCCTGGGCTACAAAGGGTTGACCGACGGCTGTGAGATACTGTAGGGTATCATTGCGCAGTTGAAGGTCAATTTCTTCTCCGCTGAGCTCTATATTCTGATACCAAACCATTGGATTACCACGAAGCTCGATGCGCTCGTCCACGTCACTGTAGCGGGATAGCTGGCTGAACGATGCGAAATCAATTTCCCAAAGAGTGACATTTTCCTCGGCCAGGATGGTATTGTTACCGTTTTCATCGCTGTCAATTCGTATTTTCCGTGCCTGCAGCCAGGTGGTATCCTGAGAGGAAGATTCATCGCCCTTATCTTCTATGCTTCGCAGAACAGCATTCCCCTCAATCAGCCTTCGTCCGGTGGAGTCCGCCTCGATGTAGTCGCCCCGCAGGCGCGACTGGTTTTCATCGTCCTGAAGGTAAACGTTGCCATATAATCTGTAGTCGCCGGATTTTCGATTGGTAAACATCGAATCTGCTTCTATATATTGCGCGGAATCGGCCAGCTGTACATTGCCCCTGAAAACGGCACTGTCACGCTGGCTGAAATACACCCCCTCGTCTGATTGCATCACACCGGAGCTGTCGCGCAGCCAAACGGGTTTGTTGAACAGGGCAATTTCAGAAATAAAGCTGTAAACGGCTTCAGCACTGTAGATTTCAGTGGTTTCTGTCTGGATGATAACATTTCCTGTGAGCGTGCTGATTTCGGTGTTCACGTTGTAGCGGATGAAATCAGCCAGAATAATCTCCCGATTGGTTTCGATGCGTAAGTTTCCGAAACCCCGGACCTCACCAAGATCGGTAAGGTGCCAGGCGCTGTCGGCTCTGATGGTGAGATCGGCGGTTTGCAGCAACACATTTCCGGTCAATTTAAGAATAGGACCTTCCGGACTCTGTACCCGTTGCTGCTGGTCTGCCCGGATGATATCAACGAGGGTCTGTGCGTTGGTCGTGCATACGAAGGCAAGTACCAGGAAGATCGCGCCAGCTGTTTTCAGTGCGATGTCTTTCATAGTGTGTTGCCGCGTTTAATCAAGGGTAAACCTGCCGGTTACCTGGTGGATGGTGTACTCCAGCAATTGATCATCGCCGCTCAGACCGCTGCCGGTGAGGCTGTCACGGGCAGTAATAAGGGTTACCGGGGCTTCGGTGTAGATCGTGCGTTCCTGCTGAAACCAGGTAAGTTCCTCGCTGCGGAGCACCTGATTATTGTCTGTGGTGACTTCAACATTACCTTTCAGGAAGAATGATCCCTTACGGTTCTGATAGATGGCTTTATCGGCTGTAACCAGAGTTTGTGTTGCGCCTAGGCTGTCGCGGACTTCAATGCGAAGTGGTCCGTCAAGGGTAGTTTCTCCGCCCTCCGGTGTTTCTGCGGTAGTAGCGTAGGGACTGTTGATACGGATAAAGCGTTGGCCATCCTGGAGAATATCCATGGTTACATTCCATGTTTGTGTTGCATGAAACGTTGAATCATTGAGTGCCTGCTGAATCGATTCCCGATCATAATCGCTGAGTTTATTGCAACCGTTGGTTACAAAAAGTACAATAAGAAGACCGGACAGCGTATTAATCGGTGCCAAAAATGCGATCGCCCGCATCACCGAGCCCCGGAACGATGTAGGCGTTTTCGTTGAGTTTTTCATCTACAGAAGCCGTGATTATGGGTACATCGGGATGCTGCTGCTGCACCGCCTCTACGCCTTCAGGAGCAGCTATGAGGCACATAAAGCGAATTTTCTGAACGCCTTTTGTTTTCAGATATCCGATGGCATCACAGGCAGAGCCACCGGTTGCCAGCATAGGGTCAACCAAAAGTACGGTACCGTCAGAAAGTCCCGTTTTTGGCAGGTTAACGTAGTACTCAACGGGTTTATGCGTGGTTTCATCGCGATAAATACCCAGATGGCCGATTTTGGCCTCGGGTATGAACTGTGTGATGGCATGTACCAGGCCGAGTCCGGCTCTGAGAATAGGCACAACAATGACCTGGGTATCGATTTCGAAACCTTTGGTTGCCTGAATGGGTGTCTGCACCGTAACCTCCCGCAGGGGCAGTTTATCCAGGGCATGGTATGCAAGAATCGTTGCCAGTCGGTTTAATACCGGCCGGAATACGGCCGATGGGGTCTCCTTATTGCGCAGTATCGTCAGGTCACGTGCAACAACCGGATGCTCTACAATGAGTAATGGGGCCTTAGGGGTCATGGAGATCAGAGTTTCATGCGCTTAAAGTAATCGACACTGAGTTTCGATACGACACCCGATAGGAAGAATAAGCCAATGATGTTTGGAATAGTCATAGCTCCCAGCGCTATATCTCCTATAGCCCACACCATCGTCAGCGACAGAATTGCACCGATGAAGTGCATGATTACGTAGACGACTCTGTAATACAGTACGGAACCGTCGCCAAACAGATAGTGGATGGATCGTTCACCGTAGTAGCTCCAGCTTATACTGGTTGATATCCCAAAAAGAATAACACATATAGTTACCAGGTATCGTCCTCCTGGTATAAGCGGAGCAAGTCCCTGGTCAAAGGCATAACTGGTCAGACTTGCACCATTTTCAATCACATTTCCGAATACCTGTCTTGATTCAGGTCCGGTCGCCAAATAGGCTATCTGACCATCACCGATATTAGGTGCTGAAATCCGGCCTGTGAAGAGCTCTGTTTGATCCGTGTTGACATAGATGGTGTCTACACTTACACCGAAACGGGTTAACTGACCGTTGATTGCGATTCCGTTTTCGACATACAGCGAGGTGTCGTCACCATTGACACCGAAGGGTTCGTCTACTACGACAACAGTATCTGCAGAATTCAGAGCGATAGCGGAGGGATGTTTGACGTCCCACACACCGGTAATAATGATAACCAGACCGGTCATGGTACAGATTACAAGTGTGTCAATAAAGGGTTCGAGCAGGGCAACCACACCTTCCCGTACCGGTTCGTCTGTTTTGGCAGCAGCATGTGCTATAGGAGCTGAGCCCTGACCGGCCTCGTTGGAGAACAGACCGCGTCTGATTCCCCAGACCAGGGTGGTCATGATGGCACCGGATCCAATCCCATAGGCGCCTGCTTCCGGACTGAATGCGGAACTTACGATGAATCCAAGGCTTGGAAGTATCTGGTCGTAATTCATGAGCAGAATCACCAGGGCGCCAAAAACGTAAAGGATAGCCATCAGGGGGGTAAGCCGGGCTGTCACAGCGCCAATACGCTTGATACCACCAATGATAACCACTGCTACAATTGATGCTGTAATTAATCCGGTGATAGCATATGGGACGTTAAATATGGTATTTACGGTATCTGCAACCGAGTTGGCCTGAACGGCATTGCCCGTGAGGAAAGAGCAAATTACAGCAGCGACAGCAAAGGTGACGGCCAGCCATTTCCAACGGGCACCAAGGCCGCGTTCGATGTAATACATGGGTCCGCCTGAAACGGTACCATCGTTGTTTTTTGTTCTGAAATGTACGGCCAGGGTGCATTCAGTGTACTTGACAGCCATCCCGAGAATAGCCGTAACCCACATCCAGAAAAGGGCGCCCGGACCACCGTAATGAATCGCCAGGGCTACGCCGGCGATATTGCCTATACCAACGGTTGCGGAAAGTGCGGTACTGAGCGCCTGGAAATGGTTGACATCGCCGTCATCGTTCGGGTCGTCATAATAACCGGTAACAACGCGCAGTCCATGAGTAAATCGGCGTACCTGTACAAACCCCAATTTGATGGTGATGAAGATACCGTAACCCAGCAACAAGACGATTATAAACGGGAAAAAGCTTGGTGTTGCCCAGATTAATTCATTGAGTGTGTTGACGATGTTCTCGAATAATTCCATTGACATACCGGTTGTAAAGGGTGAAAACGACTTGGGCAAGGTATAAAAGTTTTGGCAAAATCTTAATAATACCCGCAAAAAAGAATCGGTACAGACAATGGGAATTAATCTTTGTACGTTCTTGTTGCAAGTTAGGTAAAGACATAAGTTTACAGAGTTTTTACTGCGTCCGGGCTAGTCATTAGCGACCTGTCTGGTGTTATTTTTACACCTTCACCCAACCACAAAAACGAGTCAACCATGACAAAAGCAGATATTGTTGATGTAATATCATCGTCTACCGGCATATCCAAGGTAGAAACTGAAGCCGTAGTTAAAGGATTTATGGAAACTGTGATTGATGCCATGAAAAAAGGGGATACAATCGAACTCAGAGGATTTGGCAGCTTTAAGGTGGTTAAACGTGCCAAACGTGTAGCACGGAATCCGAAAACCAATCAGGAAGTGCTGGTTCCCGAGCAATTTGTGCCTGTACTGAAAGTATCCAGGGAGTTCAAGGCTGCCGTTCAGCAATCCCTGACTTCTTGATAGCGAAGGCAATTTTTGTCATACTTTTTCTAAAGTATTGCTATATTAGCAGTCTTTGAAGCGAAACAGCATTTGAATAGATGCACAACCATTTAACTGAAAGGTGACTAGTATGCCAAGTGGCAAGAAAAGAAAGCGCGCAAAGATTGCCAAGCATAAGCGAAAGAAGCGTCTGCGCAAGAACAGACATAAGAAGAAGTAACCGTTTGGTTTGCCATCGGTGTATTCGCGCGTCGCTGTTTCAGCGGTGCACCTGTTTCAAAAGTCCGGTATGCTTTGCATCCGGACTTTTTTGTTTTAACGCGAATTACACCGCTAAGGGTAGTTTTTAACACCAAATCAACGCATTCCTGTAACAAAAGTCCTGACGGGTTGCCCTGGCTTATTCGGTGGCAAGTATAGATATGATGATTACGCGCTGGTACACCAATTGTATGATTTGCAGCTGATTCGGTCTCAGGCGGCCAGCTGATCAGCCGTGGTTGATGCGATATGCACGATGCGGTTGGAACGAACCAGTATCAATTGAAACCGTTTGGAGATAAAGTCCAGAATCTGGTTGAGGTTATCCTGGCGGTCCAGGGTAAACTGAAAGTAGGAAATCAGGCTCATATCGGATAAAAACCTGCCGTGTGTGTCACCATCAATTTCAATATGCCAGCGCGAGATAATGTAATCTGCAGGCAGAACCTCCCCGATGCGCCGGTTCATGGAATCCATCCAGGAACTGGCCAGGTCCAGGCGCCAGTTGGTATCTTTAATTTGCCGTCCCTCCAAGATATAGTCCTGATTGAACTTCCAGCTAACCTCTACATCCATATTGGGTTTAAGATGCGTATTGGTGATGTCGTTTTTTATATTCAGCAGAGGATGTTTTTCCATACCGGGAAGCTGCCGTGCGAGGGAAACTTCGCGAAATTTATCCCAGTCAAAATTAATCGTTACACTTTGCAGGTATGGTGAAATATCATCGAGTTGAATGCGCAGTTCCAGACCAATGGCATTAATAGTTTCCTCTGTCCAGACTACAAATTCCTCAGATTTGATATTCTTTTTGTTCAGGTCGGCCTTGATGCGATTTATAAAGGAATTGAAAATCGGATATTGCATTGTACTTTAGAATTTTAGGCTTCGAAGCGCTTACAAGCGGATTTTACTCGCAATGAATACCTTTTACACACTAATATATTTAATTCAGGAATGGAAACGAAGTTTACAGGGGACATATTTTGTGGAAGCATTGTCTTCACGGAAAAACACCCTTGTCTTGTACTTCCAGTCTGCCACCGACCCCGGGAATGAACCTGTACCGCTGATGGTCAGTGTTGATCCCAGGCGTACTGCGGCGTTCATCGACCGCTATCGTGAGCCAAGACGGGCCAATACCGCCGTTTTTTTCAGTGCATTGTCCGGTGCAAAACTTATCGACGTTAAGCTGGCAGAAGCAGACCGGTATATCCGATTTGTTTTTGAGGGAGACAGCGAGTTGATTCTTATGCTGTACTCCAGCAAGGCCAATGTGATTTTTTCAGATACGGGTACGGTACGGGAAGCTTTTAAACGTGAGCAGGAGCTGGCCGGTTTGCCTGTACCACCGCCATCACCCGCACAGTCAAAGGATGTATCGGAGGGTAAACCTGACCGAATCATGTTTGCAAGACAACCTCTGCTTCCACGTACCGTGGTGCGTCATTGGATGAAAATCCATGAAAAGGAACAGCTGACCGCCGAGCAGCTCAGAGGTGAAGCCGACAAGCTGGATAAGATACTTCGTTCCGGTGCGAATCCGCACGTGAGTCCGGCGTATGGGTTTTCCACGCTAAGTCCGCTTGAGCTGGGCAACCCGGAAGTACCAGTTTTGGAATCTGTGAATCAGTCCGTAGCCAAAGCATTCTACACGCAGGTGAGGCAGCAGGACTTTAGTGTCCGGAAAAGCAATCTTGAAACGCGTTTTACCAAAACTCTTGATAAAATTAACCGTTCTCTAAGCGAGTTGCAAGGTTTAGATAAGACGCTGGAAAAGGCTGCGTATTGGGAGGAGGTCGGCCATTTGCTCATGGCCAACCCGCAGGTGCTGCCTGATGGTGATACGGTTGAGCTCGATGATTTCTACAATCCCGGATCCAGGCGAACTGTGCCGGTTGATCGAACCCTGAGCATGGTAAAGAATGCGCAGGAATATTACGATAAGGCACGGGCAGCACGTCAGCGCCATGGCGCATCGACCCAGCGCATCGGGCGACTTGAACAAAAGATATCCAAAATAGAGGCGCTTAATGATGAACTCAGGCAGATACACTATCCGGCCGAACTTGATAAATGGATTAAACGTCGCGAAGAAGACCTCCGGCATTTCGGGCTGAACCGAGATATGGGTCCGCAAAGCAGCCTTCCGTACAAAAAAGCATACCTATCCGGGTACGAAATCCGGATTGGAAAGAATGCATCGTCCAATGACGAATTACTTCGTATTTCGCACAAAGAAGATATATGGCTTCACGCTCGTGGTGTTTCCGGCTCGCATGTGATTATTGTTATGGACAAAAAAACAGGTATGCCACCCAAGCCGGTTGTTGAACAGGCTGCATCGTATGCTGCTTTTTTTTCCAAAGGTAAGGGTTCCTCCCTGCATCCTGTTATCTTTACTAAACGCAAATATGTGCGGAAACCAAAGGGTGGGGCACCCGGCGCAGTTAACGTTGACAAGGAGCAGGTTGTGCTGGTAGCGCCCGGCGACCCCGGAGTTTCTGAAGAATGAAGTTTATGCACGCATCCATTGTTTTATGCGGATTTATGGGCTCGGGTAAAAGCAAGCTCGGACAGCTGCTGGCCGGTTTGCGTTCGCTTCGGTTTGAAGATCTGGACGAGGAGATTCAAAAATATGAAGGTCTCGGAATTCCTGAGATTTTCGCTCAAAAGGGCGAGGCTTATTTCCGGCAGGCTGAACGTACCTATTTGTGCGCCAAAGCAGCTGATCAGAACCGCGTTCTTTCTCTGGGAGGCGGAGCCTTACAAAGCCAAGATATGGTTGACCGGCTTAAATCGTCCAACCTTCTGGTGTTTCTTGATCCCCCGCTTCATGAAATCATACGCAGGGTTCAGAAAAACCATCGTAGACCGTTACTTCTAAATCCGGACGGCACGCCAAAAACAGAAGCGCAACTACAGGCCACCCTCAACGATATGCTCAAAGTCAGGCGACCCTACTATGCCCAGGCTCACATACAATTTCAACCAGATCCGGATTGGAGTCCACTGCGAAGTGCCACGGAACTGAACGCCTTAATCGATTCCCATGTCAACACCCTATGATTTATCCGTAGTTCGTTCAACGAACAGTCCCATTTACGTAACCCATGACAATACGCAGTTACTCAGGCAGCTGCTGACCGGGTTCAACAGTAAGCGCTGTATGTTCATTGTGGACGAGCAGGTTGCCGCGCTGCACCCATGGTTGTCTGAGCTGCTGCAAGCTGTTTTCAGCGATGTAGTGTATGCTGTTGTGCCCAGTGGTGAAACCAGCAAGACCGTGCAGGAATGGACCCGACTGGTGGATATTGCCCTTACCAATACCTTGCGCCGGGGAACGCCGGTCATTGCTGCAGGAGGGGGGGTAACCGGTGACCTTGCCGGATTTGTGGCATCCAGCGTTCTTCGTGGACTACCCTTGATTCATATTCCCACCACGCTGCTGGCCATGGTTGACAGCTCCATCGGAGGCAAGACCGGAATCAACCACGCGACGGGTAAAAACCTGATTGGTGCGTTCTATCAGCCGGCTCTGGTTTATGCAGACACCCGGTTTCTGGATACACTTCCCCGCAAAGAATGGAACTGTGGTCTGGGCGAAGTACTCAAATATGCATGTATTCAGGATCCGTCTGTCTTCGCACTCCTGGAAAACACCACATTGAGAGAAAATCACCAAGATATGGTCTATCTGGTTGAACGATGTATGAAGATAAAGGCGGATATGGTCATGCAGGACGAGCTCGAAAACGGCGTACGTGCTTACCTGAATTTCGGTCATACCTTTGCCCATGCCCTGGAGGCTCACACGCGGTACCGGAGGTTTGCGCACGGAGAGGCTGTTTACGTTGGACTTGCAGCCGCGCTGTGGTTTGCATCCAGACTTGGGGCTCCTGTTGATCCGGACAGAATATTGGGCTTCCGTGCTGCGTTTAACCTGCAGACCCGTGACTTGATACCTGCCATCCCGTCGCTTGTTGCAGCCATGTACAGCGACAAGAAAATCCGGACCGGTAATCTGAGACTGGTACTGCTTAACGACTGGGGCGAACCGGTGGTTCAGGATGTGGAAGATACCCGAATGGTTGAACAAGCCTGGAACTTTGCACTGGAAAATGTACATAGTTAAGCTACTTCGTTGTTTTTAAAATATCTGTATATAACCTGGACTTACCTGCTTCGCATCCTTGGCATTGCGTTATTGGGAATAACTATCGTGTTGCTGGGGTTGTTTGGTACGCTCCAGTTGCCGGTGGTTCAGCACAGGATGGCTGATTATATGGCGCAGTATTTCAATGATACCTACAACGGAACCTTACAGGTTGGTAGTGTCAGGGGCTTGATTCCTTTTAATATGCAGCTGCAGGACGTCGTGTTGACATCCTCCCATAATGAGCTCACTGAAGATACGCTGGTAACCGTTGACAGAGTTGATATCCGGCTTAAGCCTGTCGATCTACTGCGCAACAGTCTGAGCGTTCAGTCTATGATTATCGCCCGGCCGCGTGTGAGGCTGACCCTGGAGGAGGACGGCTCGCATTATCATATTGAGCGGGCATTTCAGCGCATTGAAGCCAGTAACGGGGGGCGGCCGCCGAATCTGGAAAATCTCGAGCTGTTTGCCCCGCTTCTGGCGGTTTCTGACGGTGAACTTACTATTGAGCAACGTCAACCCGGAATTCAGGCATCGCTGCGTGAGCCGCCGCTGTTTATAACAGACATTCAGTTATCAGCATTTGCAGAAATCAGTGAATTACAGCGTTACGCCAGCCTTGAATTCCTGTATGCACGGGTGCCGCAATGGAGTAGCCAATCGTTCCGGATCCGTGGTCAGCTTTTCAATGATAACCGGTTTCTGGAACTGAACGGATTTCGCATTGAACACGCGGAAAACCTGCTGAGTATTACCGGTGAGGCCGAAAATGTAGACTTGTTTGAACCGGATCTGTCCGGGCAGTTCCGCAGCGCAAATTTTCAGCTGAGTGTTGATACCCTGTACGTGAGTCCTGAAGACCTGCGGGTCTATGACATCCCGTTATTTGACACCCAAAAGGCATTGGCGGCACGTTTCTATGCGCAGGGTTCACTCGATACACTGAATATCATTAACAGTGAAGCCAGCTTCGGTCGCAGCCGGGTCGGGTTTTCAGGAGAATTGATGGGTATTGGAAGTGAGGAGCTGTTCAGTTACGACGGGAATCTGCGCGGGGTAAATCTAGACCATGAAGACTGGGGCTGGGTTCACCCTGCCATAAATGATATGCCCTTTACTGACTGGAATACAATCACTCTGAGCGGTCGGCTTTTTGGGAATTTGCGTCGTACAGATGCTATGTTACAGGTTTCAACCAATGATGGGAGGGCCGCAATCAGCGGTGATATCCAGTGGGAACGCGGCCCTGATTATCAATTCCAGATCGAAACGGAGTCGCTGAATACGGGTCAGTTTGTATCATTGAATCTACCCGAAAGCAACCTGAATGCTACCGTGACACTCAAGGGCATCGGTCTTGGCGGATCGGAAGCCTCCATAAGGACGACGCTGGCTTTGGTAGATTCGCGGGTTGGTTCTTACGAAATTGATGAGGTTTCAGCTGAGGGTGCGTTTGCCAACAAGAGGGCCGAGGTGACACTCTCGTGGTTGCAGGATCGCTCTTTAGTCAATGCAACTATGCTGTATCAGCAGGCTGAACAATCTGAAATCCAGATTCAGGGTAGCGCGGATAACCTTAATTTGACTGATATCCTGCCCATTGACGGGCTTGCGCCTACTAACCTTCAGGCCACCTATGAGGTTCAGCTGAACGGAACAAATATCGAAGATATGCTGGGCATTCTTACGGTGGATATCAACACTGGTACCATTGATGGAAACCCGGTTCAGTCACATCAGCTCTATGCGGATCTGGTTGAAAATCCTGCCGGTGACCGGACACTGCGGTTAACCAGTACCCTGGCAGATGCTGAATTATCCGGCGACCTTTATCCGAAGCAAATTACGCAATTGGCCAGCTACTGGGGTGAGTATCTTGTCGGGCGTGTAGAAAATGAACTGGTGTTTACACAGGAAGAAGAATGGGATGATGAGGCTGATTTGTCATTGGAATCATTGGATATTCAACTGCAAGGTACCTTTAAAAACACCGATTTACTCAAACAATACTGGCCTTCTTCACCGTTCAGCAATGCTGAAGCAGATTTTCAGGCACAAGTTTCAGCCGGTCCTTCAAGGCTTCTGATTAACGCAGGCAGTGATATAACCCAGATTGGATTCAATGATTGGTCCGTCCGCAATGCATCGGCATTATTTTCAACCAGTTTGCAGTACGGCAGACGGCTTCAGGACTTTTCAACACTCAATCTGGTAGTCCGTGCTCAGGATCTCAGTAAGGGACGACTTAATGCCAGCGACCTTGATATGAGTCTGTCGTTGCTTAATGAGACCGGGCAAGTAAGCCTTTCTACAGGTCAGATTGGCACGGAGGGCTTTACTGTCGAAATGGAGTTGGGTGCTTTATTGGATGAGGGTGCAATCCAGGTACAAATGCAAAACTTTGAGCTTGGGCTTCAGAACTATGCCTGGACTTTGCAGAATGCGGCACAGGTTCGTTTCACGGATGATCGCAGACTCCGAATCGATGATTTCACATTGATCAGTGCTGAGCAGCGTATTGAAGTCGAAGGCACGTACAGTGCGAGCCTTGACGACGCGATGCGCTATCGGTTTGTTAATGTAAATCTGGCTGATGTTTCCACTCTGATTGACGGGCGGGTCGGTTTCGATGGAATTCTGGACGGTGAATTCACTTCTCAATCGTTGCTTCGGGAGCCAGCCATTGCCGGCAATCTGTTTATTGACAGACTTCGGGTCGATAACCGGCTTGTAGGGGACGTGTCTTTCGATAGCCGCTTTGATTCGGAGGACGATCGATTCAACACCCAGATCCGCGTACTCACAGATTCTGTCAAGTATTCATCGTACCTGGAAGACAACGAAAATCGGGGAACCGATGTGCTCATTAAGGGCTGGGTCAGGGCTCCGGACCAGGACACGACGCCGGCCGATACGCTGTACTATTTTGATGCTGACTTGCGGGAAATCGACGGCTGGATACTTCAACCCATCCTCCCGTTCATTTTCACCGAATCCGAAGGGCTTGCGCGGGGTGCCGGATACATCACCGGCACGGGTGAAGACTTTTACTTTCATGCCGATTTTGACATTGAAGAACTTTTCGGGATCCCCCAATTTACGTTTGTACCGTACTGGTTATCGGGCAATGTTGTCATGGACCGGTATGATGGGGTCCGCATCAATAACGTACAGGTGCGCGATCGTAACAACGGTACCGGAGTTCTGGCAGGTACCATCGGATTTAATGACTTTCAGGAGGAACGCCCATTTGATTTGACGTTGGAACTGGATCGACTTCAATTTCTGAATAATACCTTTGACGAGGAAACAGCGTTCTACGGATCGGTAGCCGGAACCGGTATTGTAGCTCTTTCGGGCAGTAATATGGCGCCCTTTCTGCGAACTGTAGTGCCGGTAACTACCACCGCAGATTCCCGGCTCACCATTCCGTTACTTGAAGAAACTACAGTTGAGGAGCAGGCCCGGTTTATTGAGTTTGTCCAGAGTTTTGAAGAGCTGTACATGCCTGTAACCGACGAACAAACTGACCTGACGCGGGAATTGCTCCGTCAAATGACCTTTGTAGAGATTGCCCGTCTGGATCTTCAGTTTATTGCCCCGCCGCAAACAACGGTGCAGCTTCTATTTGATCCTCTGACCGGTGAAATTCTCAATGCCCGGGGCAGCGGTCGCATCCGCATCACCCTGGAAGACGAAGAGTTTCAGATGTTCGGGAATTTCAACGTGACCAGTGGAGATTATACCTTCGTTGCAGGGGATATATTTCTGAGAAGATTTCAACTACGCGATGGTGGAATCATCCGATGGGAGGGCGACCCGGCCAACGCACAATTAAATATGACGGCCGCCTACCGGGCCCGTCCAGACATCGGTGTACTCACCGGTGGAATCATCGATCAGCAGTCGCGTATTCCCATAGACTTGATTCTGGAGATTACCGGTACCATTCAGAGCATTGAGAACAACTATTTCTTTGAATTTCCCAACGCAGTTGATCTGACCCAAAATGCGACAGAGCTAGCCCTGCTTAACAGTGAAGATCAGAAGCTGCTTCAGGCAACCAGTTTGCTGTTTACCGGTGGTTTTATCCCCATAGGAACGGGAGGCGATGAACAGTTTGCCGAGCTTGGAACCAGTCTTCAGTCCAGGGCCGGGCAAGTAGGGCTCTCTCAGCTGCTCTCCAATCAGATTAACACCCTGCTAAATTCCAATCTGAGCAACCTGGATGTCGACCTGAATCTGACTGGTTTTGATCAGGCCGATCTTGGAATTGCACTGCGATTGTTTGACGACCGGCTCATACTTCGCGGGGAAAGTCAGTTTTACACGGCTGCTGAAACCGGTGCGGAAACGACTTTGGGCGATTTAGGTGTTACGTACAGAATAAGCCGGAATTTATCGGTCGAGGTTTTTCACCGCAGAGACCCTACCTTACGTTCTATTGTCGGTAATCAAACACAGGCCGAAAGCATCAACGGTGTCGGCCTTGAAGCCCAGGTACAATTCAATACATGGAAAGAGCTCCGGCAACGGTGGTGGGGCCAGATTCGTCGCTTTTTCGGATTAGCGCAGCAAGGGGAATCCGCAGAGATACAAACAGCGGTCTTTTGACATGGTGCCTGAGATGCCCGCACGACGGACAAAAATTTAATTTTCAAGTACACGAACAGTTATGACGCAAAAGAAAAGCAGTCTGGAAAAAATTATTATTGAATTCCTTGAGCATTACCCTGATACGTACGTACCGGTTGAACTCATGGCTTCAGCCTTGAAAATGGACAACGCACGGGACTACAAGAAACTTACCAAAGTGGTTGGGAAGATGACAACCCGCCAGATGCTCAAGCAAAACAGTTCCGGCCATGTGAAACCGGCAATCAATGAGTCCAATGCAGGCATTCAGGAAGGGGAGATTGCCGTCAACCGACATGGTATCGGATTTGTCAGACTGGATGGCTTTGACGATGACATCCGTATACCGCGCAAAAAAATGGGCGTTGCTCTTCCCGGCGATATCGTCCGTATAAAAATTACCGGCAAAACAGGTCCTAATAACCGTGTGGAAGGTCGGGTGCTGGAAATACGCAAACGCGGAAACCGGCTGTTTGTGGGAACACTGATCCGTGAAAAATCAGGTGCCTGCTACATCGAACCGGATGAAAAGTCGGCCAGTACATCCTTTTTTGTGCTTCCTGAAAACACGATGGATGCGAAGCATAATGAAAAAGTAATCTTCCGGCTCATTGACTGGATTAATCCGCGGACCCTTCCGGAAGCACGGGTGGTTGACCGGCTGGGGCAGAAAAATACCAACGATGCCTCCATCTTGTCTATTCTAGCTGAAAATCAGATTGTCAGCACCTTCCCGGATGCCGTGGACGAATTTGCCCGTAAAATTGCTACCACCATCCCTGCGGCGGAGTATAAACGCAGGCTGGACCTGCGCGATGAAGTGATTTTTACCATTGATCCGGTAGACGCCAAGGACTTTGACGATGCCCTCAGTATCAGGCTTCTGGAAAATGGAAACTATCAGCTTGGGGTACACATTGCCGACGTAACCCATTATATGCAACCGGATACCCTGCTCGACAAAGAAGCGCTGGAGCGGGGTACATCGGTCTATCTGGTTGACCGTGTGATACCCATGCTGCCTGAGTCACTGAGTAATGGGGTTTGCAGCCTGCGTCCAAATGAAGATAAGTTGTGTTACAGCTGTTTTATGGAGATAGATCACAACGGAAAGGTTCATGATTATGAGATTCGTGAGACGGTAATTAACTCCAGGCATCGGTTCACTTATGAAGCCGCCCAGGAAGTGATTGACGGGAAAAAACATCCTTTTTCAGAGCAGATGCTTCTGCTGCAAAAGCTGGCCTCGAGGCTGACCCAACTTCGATTTGAACATGGTGCCATGGATTTTGACACCCCTGAGCCCCGCTTTGTTCTGGATGAACATGGCAAACCTGTTGACATCGTGGTAAAAAAACGATTGGATGCACACCGCCTGGTGGAGGAATGTATGCTTATGGCCAATAAAACCGTTGCCATACACATCGAAAATCTACGGTCTCAGGCTGCCTCCGGCCGGAAAAAGAAAACCAAAGATCTGTATCCCTTCTTTTACCGGATACACGATAAACCCGATCCGCAGAAGCTGGCCAATGTGGCGGAGAACGTGGGTCCAATTGGAATTAAATTCAAGCCGGATGCCAAAAAACTTAGTTCAAGGGCCATCAATGATTTATTGAAGGAGGTACAAGGACACATTTTACAAAATACCATCAATGAACTGGTACTCCGTTCCATGGCCAAGGCGGTTTACAGCCCGCAGAATATCGGACATTTCGGTTTGTCGTTTGAACACTACGCTCATTTCACCAGTCCAATCCGACGTTATCCGGATGTCATCGTTCATCGTCTGCTGAAAAATTATGCTGCCGGTGTGCCGGGATACACATTTTCTGAGCTGGAATCGCTGGGAACTCACTGCAGTAACCGTGAGAAAATGGCCGTCAATGCTGAGCGGGACTCCATCAAGCTCAAGCAGGTTGAATATATGTCATCGCGTATCGGCAACGTATATGACGGTTTCATCAGCGGTGTGACCGAGAAAGGTTTGTTTGTTTCACTTAAAGAAGTTTTCTGTGAAGGGCTGGTACATATCTCCGATCTGAACGATGACTACTATGTGTATGATCCCAATCGTCATATTTTGTATGGCCGATCAAACAAGAAATCGTACCGTTTGGGGGATGAAATTACCGTAAAGGTGTTCTCTACCAATATTGAGCAGCGAACTATTGATTTTGTGCTCTCTCAAGGAGTAAAAAAGAATGCTAAATAGTCATATCGTGCGTTATTGTGTGTATGCATTGCAAAAGTAAACAGAGCCTATGAATTCTTTGAAGCTAAAAACAGTACTGCTGAGTGTGCTGCTGAGTGTCGCGTTTGTGGTAGAAACAGCTGACGCACAATACTTTGCCTTTGGCAAAAACCGGGTTCAATACACCGAATTCGACTGGCGCTATATTCAGTCGGACCACTTCGACGTGTACTACTCCGGACCGGAACATTACTACCTGGCTGAGTTTGCAGCATTCAGCCTGGAAGCGGCCTATGAGCAGCTCAAAAGGGACTTTCGCCACGAAATAGCTGATCGCATTGAAGTAATTCTGTACGCCTCGCACAGTGAATTCTCCGAAACAAATACCGTTCCGTTACCTTTGGATGCGCAGGGCATTGGTGGAGTAACCGACAAGTTCAAAAACCGGATTACCATGCCTTTTCAGGGGGATTATGCTGAATTTCGAAGGGTGCTTCACCACGAGTTAATTCACGCCATCGTGAATGATATGTATTACGGAGGTACCATTCAGTCGATTATGCAGAACAATATTCAGCTGGTGTTCCCTCTCTGGTTTGAGGAAGGTCTGGCAGAATACATGGCGCTGGGGTGGGATACCAACACCGATATGTTTATTCGTGATGCGGTCATGAATAATTATTTGCCGCCCATCCCACAGCTAAGCGGATATTTTGCCTATCGCGGCGGACAGGCCATGTGGCACTACATTGCCGAGGAATACGGTCGGGAAAAAGTAGGCGAGATTATGCAACGCATCAAAACAACCCGTTCGGTTGAAGCAGGGATGCGACAGTCTCTCGGGGTAGATATCGAAGAGTTGTCGGAACGCTGGCATGAGTGGTTGAAGAAAAAGTATTGGCCCGAGATAACGATCAGAGAATCCTTGCGTGATGTTACCACACCGATTACGGACCGGGACATGGGCGGGTCGTACAATACAGCTCCGGCTATTTCCCCGCAGGGTGACCGTATTGCACTTATTACCAACAAGCGCCGTTTTTTTGATGTAGTGGTAATCAACGCCATCAACGGGGAGATTCTCAAAACCCTGATCAAGGGTGAAGACAACGTTAATTTCGAGGAGCTTAACATACTCCGGCCCAACCTGAGCTGGTCGCCAGACGGCCGGAACGTGGTGTTGTCAACACGTTCAGCGGGTCAAAATGACGTAACTATTGTGAACTACGAAACAGGGGACGTCCGCAAGATTCAGTTTCCGGGCCTGAACGGATTGGGTTCGGTAGCATGGTCGCCTGATGGTAAAAAAATTGCATTTGATGGCAATGCCGGACCGCTACCGGATATTTTTGTGTATAACCTTGAAACCGAAGAACTCCACAATGTAACCTCGGATGTCTTCAGCGACCGCGAGCCTGCCTGGGGAGCTGATTCGGAATTTGTGTATTTCGTGTCAGACCGGGGAGCACAAACGCAGGTAAACCGGTTTTCCACTGAGTTCAATATGCTGCTGAACCCATCGCTCAAACAGACCGACCTGTACCGTATTCGCGTAGGCGACAGCAGGGCAGAACGGATTACCCGTACCGACGGCTGGTCTGAAATGAGGCCACAGCTCACCAATGATGACCGGCTTTTCTATATCTCCGACCAGAACGGTATCCAGAATATCTACAGGATGGATCTGAATACGCGTGAAAGCCGGCCGGTAACCAACCTGTTGGCCGGCGTTATGCAGATGTCGATCAGTTCAGACGGAAGCCGCATCGCTATAAATAGCATAAACAGCGGCTTTCTGGATATCTATCTGATTCAGAATCCGGAAAACATGCTTAAGGATGAACCGCTTGAACCTAACTGGTGGGCTGCTATGCGTGAGTTTACCCCATCGGAGCAGATGGTGCCGGCTCTTGGTTTTGGTCGCAGCCTGGTAGCCGAAGATCTTGCTGAATTTGGCAGAGCCGAGGAAGACAACGTTTCCGAACAATCCGTTGCTGCGCTCGTGAATCGCAACAGAGAACCCGAGCCCGAGCCCGAACCGGAACCGCTTACTGAGGAAAGCCGGATTGATTTCAGGAATTATGTCTTTGCCGACGTGCGTGATCCCGACAGCGGAGAGCCTCTGGCAAGGGATATTTTCGCACTGCGTGACACCCGCACGGACGATGGCCGGTTTATACCCAACAAATACCGGCTTACCTTCTCCCCGGACTTTACCTACGCCAGCGGAAACCTGGCTACCGGGTATGGGGTGTTTGCACTCACCCAGATTGCTTTCAGTGATCTTCTGGGTGACCATCAGATCTCTTTTGCATCCAACCTGGTCTTTGACCTGAGAAATAGTGATTACGTGATTTCGTACGGGTATTTCAAAAACCGGACCAATCTGCTGCTGAACTATTTCCATACCAGCCGGAATTTTCAGTCGTTTTCCGGTGAAATTGTACGTTTCCGGTATTATGGCGGTGGAATTGCCTTTCAGCGACCATTCAACAAGTTTGAGCGTGTTGATTACGGTGCCAGTTTCATAACCATATCACGTGATTTCAGTAACATTCTGAATTCAGAGCGAACCAATGAAAAGGGTTACTTCCTGCTGCCTGAGGTCACCTATACCCGGGATGTAACCCGACCCGGATTTCTTACTCCGTCCGGCGGACAACGTATGGCTGTGAATATCTCCGGAAGTCCGCCAATTGGTAATGATGTTCTACAGTTTGTATCCCTGAGTGGTGATGTACGTCAATACGTGGGCTTTGGCGGGGGATGGTATAGTCTGGCCTTCCGTGCATCCGGGGCAGCTTCTGTAGGCAGGGATGCCCAGAACTACTACCTGGGTGGTATGGATAACTGGATCAATTATGCCTGGGCTGACGGCAATCTGCCGCTTGACCGGTTAGAAGACATTTTCTTCACCATTCCGGCTACCCCGCTGCGTGGCCACCTCTTTAACACCGTGGTAGGCGACAAGTTCGCACTTTTTAATGCAGAGTTTCGTTTTCCACTGGTAGCGGCACTGCTGCCGGGACCTATCCCTATTATCCCGCTGTATAACCTCACCGGAAATGCGTTTGTAGACGTAGGAACTGCCTGGCAGGGAGCGACGCCGCAAGACATCCTTGTAGGATCAGGGTTCGGTTTGCGGACCATCCTGCTGGGACTGCCATTCCGCTGGGATGTGGGCTGGCCCTATGGCGCAGAGGGATGGGGCAGACGTGTTCACTATTTCAGTCTGGGAATCGATTTTTAAGCCAGGACTACAGCTCCTCAGTTGCTTACGCGAATCTTTTTCCAGCCTGCAAGAACATCTGCCTGCAGGTTCTGATCCCTGCGGTAAACAAGTGCGATGTATTCCTGCACAGTTGCCCCCTGTGATTCCATCAGCGGAGTACTGCTCACGGTACGGTCTTGCAGGGTGACATACTGATAGGCATACCTTCCTTCTTTCAAAACGGCTGTGGTGCTCAGTAGCCCGTTAACGGAATCTTCCCGCAGCCTATATTGAGGCGATATACCCCAGTTATTAAATGATCCAACCAGGTACAGGGGAGTCTGTGCATTGATGCCAGATGGCGGATCAAGCTGAAACCGAACCAGAGCATACCGTGCGTTCGGACCGCTGGCAGGTTCCCCGACCGCTCCCCCCGTGCCGAAGTTCAGGAATGCCAGCACATCAGGCAACAGGGTAATGCGAGGTATGCGCTGATCCTGATCGAAATCAACCACCTGCATGCTGTAGTTTTCGATACTGCCAAGGTCCAGCTGCAGAAAGCTTTCATCCGCATGGAAGGACTCCGCTCTGGAAAGGTAGAGCCTGCCCACACCATCACGGGAAAAGTCGGCTTGATCGGCCACCTTGAACCTCGACCAAAACTGATTTTGCACAAAAACAATGCTCAGATCGTTCCGGGGTAGCACGGACGGATCTTCATAACGGTACGTTGCAAACAATTGGTGGGATCGGGCGGCACCTGACCCCGTATTATAAAGGGTCTCTGCCTGTACATCAAGGCGGTCATCGTCTTCCTGAGCTACCAGAAACGGCATGGAAAACAGCTTTTCACTGTTCTCCTGGCGGTAGACATGAATCATATAGTTCCCGGGAAGAAGCAACCTAAGCTGCTCGTTGGGAAAAGTGTATTCATAGGCAAACCACTGTGGGTTTTGAAACCTGCCCGGACTACCACCTTGAATAAAATCATTCATGAAACCGCGTATGTACTGGTTTGGTATCAGATTACTCTGCGACCAGTCATAATTGTGGTGGGTAAATTCAACCCGAAATTGATTTGATGAACGGGCCAGTTCGTCAAACTGAATCGTGAGTTGCTCCTGTGAGCCAAGTCTGAGCACCGGCTCGGTTCCCGGATGAAGTCTGAATAATTCGATACTGCGGACCGTTGCCGGTGGCAGTTTCTGTCCGGGCAGGGTATAGGCATTAATCAGTGCTGGTTGGGAAGGCGTTTGCAGGGGAGAGGTAATTTCGGGGCTTGAGCATGCTCCCATCAGCAGTAGACAAAGAACTATTAAGGCCTTTTTAGACATTAATTTTTCCCTTAAAAACAATTTCAGCCGGTCCCTCAAGTACCAATGAGGAATAACCGGCATCCATTTTCCGGAACTCTGCCTGAAGAATACCGCCGGAATTAACTACAGAAATTCGATGGACACCCGGTGGATGGTCATGCTGGTGGGCAGAAACAAGTCCGGCAGCCAGAGAACCTGTTCCGCACGATAAGGTAAGGTTTTCCACACCGCGTTCGTAGGTCACCAGGTCAACGGTAT
Organism: Bacteroidetes bacterium HLUCCA01; assembly: GCA_001314545.1. GTDB lineage: Bacteria > Bacteroidota > Rhodothermia > Balneolales > HLUCCA01 > HLUCCA01. The sequence continues at coordinate 384,909 of LIHN01000001.1, read as the reverse complement.
GATCAGCCCTTGACAGCATGAAGTTAACATTGGTTCCGCGCGGACTGAAACGCGGGTCGTACCGCAGCGTTTTCCCCGTTTCACGCAGCCATTGACGGTCTTTCAGCTGATGTTCAGAAACATTGACAACTACATGTTCCGTACCGGTGCAGACCTGATACAGTATTCCGAATTGTGGATCTTCCACAGATTTAATTGTGGGTTTTGAAGGAAAATGAAGGCGTACCCTATCAGGCAGAACCTGTACCTCATACACGTTATTGTGTACCCTGAAACGATGAGAATTGGAAACACCAAGTTCAGCAGCCAGGCGTGCAATACACCGTCCACCATTACCACACATACCGGCATCTGACCCGTCGGCGTTACGGTAGATCATCGAATAGGCCGTCTGGTTGTCAGACGCGGGAAAAAGTGCCATAACACCATCAGCTCCAACTCCGGTACGTCGATGGGAGAGTCGTGGAGTAATTGCAATGAGGTCATCCAAAGACATGGCCCCGTCACGATTGTCGAAGACCACAAAATCATTGCCTGCGCCCTGGAGTTTGAAAAATTCCATGTTACAGATTGGTTAGTGCCGGAAAATGCTTCCACGCTTCGTCTTCGGGGATGGGGGTATCACCGCCACGTAACAGAAACCCGAATCGCAGCGCCATCACCGTATAGATAAGCTTAGGCTGAATGTTTTGATATACCAACGCCCGGAAACTGTTTACGGTGGCAATCATGGCTTCCAGCCGGGCGTTTTTCAGTGATGCTGTAAACTTTTTGATTGTATCGATCTGATCCGCATTGGTCAGCAGTCGAACGTCTTCGGTATCCAGATAGACGGCAAGATCGCGCAGAAAGACTTCGATCATGTTAAACATCGCAATATGCTGCTCGGTTGAAAACGCGGCCGACCAGCTGCTTGCCAGCGACACGATCTCACCGGCATCCTGGGTGTAGGCCATTCGCAGGAACTGGATGATCTGCCTGCGATTCTCCCGCAGCGTCTTTGCATCGTAAAAACGGGTAGAAGCATAATTACCCCCGGAAATTCGTGCCAGGTATTCAGCATCAGCTTCTGCCATTCCATCTTTTTCAATCAGACTGGCCTGGATCTCCTCGGTCCGGATGCTGGTACACCGCAATAGCTGGCAACGTGATACGATAGTGGGAAGCAGACTGTTGAAATTATCGGTAGTCAGAATAAACATGAGGTTTTCGGTAGGTTCCTCCAGTGTTTTCAGAAACGCGTTGGCCACATTGGGATGCATGGTTTCGATGTTGGATAAAACAACCACCGTTCTGCGACCTTCATTGGGCTTGAGAAACATAGCCGGACGGATGTCATCCTTGAAATAATCTTTGTGATAAAATGCCTTGCGGTTTTTTCCGTCAAATGAACCGTCCAGTGACGGTCTGCTGGCAAAATCCACAATAGCGTAGGGGTCATCGGCCAGGAGCTGCAATCGGCCGGTGAGCTCTGTGGAGGAGGCCGATTTTGGTACCGGAATGAACAGATGAATGTCGGGATGGACGAACCAGCTGCTTTTAGCTGAAGATTTACGATCACCCAGCTCACTGAGATTTTCCACGCCGTTGACGGCCTCGGCAAAGGCCAGCGCCAGGGCTTTTTTCCCAACTCCAGGTGGTCCGGTCAGCAAATAGGCGTGGCCTATTCTGCCGGAACTCACGATGCGGGCAATTTCAGCACGAACTTTTTCTTGTCCGACGATGCATTTTGATCCGATGTGTACCATAAAAAAGCCGAATTAAATTTACTCCTCCCAGACAAAATCGAACAGCAGGCTTCCGGCTGTAACGGTTGCTCCGGCATAGCCGATCAATGCCATCATATCATTGATAGCACCGGCATCCTGGTCGCCGAAAAATCCGGCATAGGTGGTATTTGATAATATCAGAATTAACGGAATCAACAGCGGAATGCTCATTACCGAGAAAATTGCGCCTCGCTGTGAGCTTTGGGCAACCAGAGAAGCCAGCAGTGTTGAAACCGAAGCCAGGCCCAGGGAACCGAACAGCAGGGATAGCATCAGCGTGAGCGGCTGTACTACACTGATGCCCAGCATAAACAGATACAGAACCAGTGTAAACACCGAAACCGCCAGTGTAAACAAAAAATTGTACAGAAGCTTTCCGGTAAAAACGGGTGGAGCGGCAAGTGTTAATCGGAGTAAGTCGAAGGTGCCCTGGTCTGTTTCGGAGACAAACGAGCGTGGGAGTGCCGCCATCGATGCAAATAAAATGATAATCCAGATCAGGCCACTTCGCGCCTCCATCTGCAGATTCTCGGCCTTAAGGGCAAACAGGACTACCATGAGGGCCGCCAGTACAAAGGCCAGGATGGTATTGATGCCATAGCGCGATCGCACTTCTATGCGAAGGTCTTTCAGGAATATCTGATAGCTGGTCCGGAAAAATTGCATGAGTAGAAGGTACGGAATTTAACGGTGACGCAATATTCTGTGGGTATCTTTCAGTTTGTCAGATGGAAACGAAGATTGGTATATTTCGGGCACATATTCACAAATACAAGTATAGATGAAAATTTCTGAACTGCTTCATGATGGGAACGTTATTGCTGATCTGGATGTGACCACCAAACAGGAAGCGATTACCACGCTGGTACACACCATTCGGGAATCCGTAGGAGAAGAGCTCACGCAAACGGCGTTAACTGCCGTGCTGGAGCGTGAAGCCGTAATGAGTACCGGGGTTGGAAAGGGTTTGGCAATCCCCCACGGGCGGGTTAAAGGCATTCAGGATAATTTCGTTGCTTTTGGCAAGTTGAGAACCCCTATTGATTATGGCTCCATCGACCAAAAACCGGTTTCCATGATATTCCTGCTCATCGGTCCGGAATCGCAGAGCAGCCAGCATATAAAATTGCTTAGCCGTATTTCAAAACTGATGAACAACGACGCTTTCCGTGACAGGATAGCTTCCTGTACCAGCTCTGCTGAGATTATCGCTTTTTTTACCGAAGAAGAGCTTTGATTTTTCTGCCGGCCTGATCGGGCCGGACGTTCTTTTACCCCGAATCCAACTTTCATGAAAGCCAACGCCAGGATTTTACTCACAGACGATGAGCCGGGTATCCGCAGGGCGTTACGCGAAATTCTGGAATTTGAAGGCTACGAAGTGCTGGAGACGTCCTCGGGTGAAGAAGCCCTGAACCTGCTCGTGGAGAAGGGACCGGTAGATCTGATGTTTCTGGATGTCAAGATGCAGGGTATGGACGGACTTGAAGTACTTGAAAAAGTATCCGGATCCGGCTATACGTTTCCGGTAATTATGCTGACAGGTCATGGTAACATTGATACGGCGGTTAAATCGACCCGTCTCGGTGCCTTTGATTTTCTCCAGAAACCACCGGACCTGAATCGTCTCCTGATAGCCACACGCAACGCCCTTGAGCGCAAATCACTGTACGATCAAAACCGTACGATGCGCCGAAAAATCAGCAATGTGTCTGAAATTCTGGGGAACAGCAAGGCAATTGATACCATCAGACAGACAATCAAACGGGTAGCACCTACCGATGCACGCGTGCTTATTACCGGTGAGAACGGAACCGGTAAAGAGCTGGTAGCCCGATGGATGCATGAACTCAGTAAACGTGCTGACAGGCCTTTTATAGAAGTAAATTGTGCAGCAATACCGGCTGAACTGCTTGAAAGCGAACTTTTCGGACATGAAAAGGGTGCTTTCACCGGGGCAGTCCGACAACGAATCGGTAAATTTGAACAGGCCCATGGCGGCACCCTGTTTCTGGACGAAATCGGTGACATGCCCCCGGAATCCCAGGCTAAGGTACTCAGGGTTCTGCAGGAACAAACACTGGTGCGCGTCGGAGGCACGACCCCGGTCGCAGTGGATGTACGTATTGTATCGGCTACCAATAAAAATTTACAGGAAGCCATTGAAGGCGGGAAATTCCGTGAAGATTTGTATCACCGGCTAAATGTCATTCCCGTTCATGTACCTCCACTACGGGAAAGGAAAGAGGATATTCCTGTTCTGGCCGAGGCCTTTTTGGATCAGCTGGCCGGCCGTGATATAATTTTCGCCAGTAAGTCATTCAGTCCGCAGGCCATGCATCGTCTGGAAACCCTTCCCTGGACGGGTAATATCCGTGAACTGCATAATGTGGTAGAGCGACTAGGTATTCTCGCGTTGAACCCTGTAATTGACGCGGATACCGTTGACCGGCTCGTATCGCGTAATGTTCCCGGGAAGGATGAACCCGATGAGGACCCGCTATCCGGCCTGATTGAATCCGCTTCAGGATTTCAGGAGTTCAAAGAGTCTGCTGAGAGGGTTTACTTGCTGCGGATGCTGGAAGCCAACGACTGGAACATCTCTGTGACGGCCGACAAAATTGGAATGCAACGCAGCCATATGTACAACAAAATGAAAAAATATCACATACACCGATGAATAAACCTGTACCCAATATTATTGATGGTCGCCACGTAGCCGCACTCATACGGGAGGAAGTTCGCCAGGACGTTCATGACTGGGTAAACTCCGGGAACCGTGCACCCAAACTGCAGGTAGTATTGGTGGGAGGTAATCAAGCTTCTAAAGTATATGTGGGTGCCAAGACCAGGGCCTGTGAAGAAGTAGGTATTCTGTCGGAAACCTTGATGCTGCCAGACACCACCTCGGAGAAAATTCTCAAGGAACACATCGCCAAATATAATGACGACCCGACTATTGACGGGATACTCGTACAGCTGCCTTTGCCTGCGCACATGACCCCACTGGCTGTTATTGAGAGTATCGACCATCGTAAAGATGTAGATGGTTTTCACCCGATGAATGTAGGACGGCTTACCATCGGCCAGCCCTGCTACCGCTCCTGCACACCGGCAGGCATCATGGAACTGCTCAAATACTATTCACTTTCCGCCAAGTCAAAAGACGTGGTGGTGGTTGGAGCCAGTAATATAGTAGGTTCTCCTGCGGCGATTATGCTTTCCCGTGAAAATGACGAAGGGAAGGCAACTACTACATTATGCCATAAATACACCAGGGATTTGACCCGTCACACCATCGGTGCTGATATTCTGATTGTGGCGGCAGGGGTGCCGGGATTAATTACTGGTCAGATGGTTAAAGAAGGGGCGGTTGTTATTGATGTAGGCATGAATCGTGTTGCCGATCCCTCTGTTGATCGCGGTTACCGTCTGGTTGGTGACTGCGACTATGATTCGGTTGCAGAAAAAGCCAGCTGGATTACCCCGGTTCCCGGTGGAGTAGGACCTATGACGGTAGCTATGCTCATGAAAAATACCCTCCTGGCCGCTAAAAAAGCGGTCTATCCCTGAACCCGCAGGTAGTCAGACAATAAGGGCCAGTATGTAGCTGAAAATCAATCTATCGATGATTCCCTGTGTCTTGAATAATTCCGGGTAGGATTTTCCGAGGGACACTAAAAACGGCGTTACGATCTTTAGATTGCCACATTCAGCTGTTTGCGCCAGTGTCTTGCAGTACGGCCAGAACCTCTTGTTCATTCCGTGCGGATGTGAGACGTTCGACGATACCTTCACCCCGGAATATCCGAGCTACAGCATTCAGTCTGCGGTAGTGCAGATCAATACCGATGTGATCTGGGTTCAAAACTAGTACAGTTATCCGGGTGGGTCCGGAGGTCTTCGGTATATGGATGCCGTCGTTACTGATATGAATTATGACCACCGTTTCACTTATATCGGGAATGTGCGCATCCAGAATCGCAATGCCCGGAACAATTTCCGGGATGTATTCCAGTGAATTATCCATGACGGCTGCGCAAATCGATTCAAGTTTATTACCGTCAATACGCAACCTGGATCCAATCAGCTGGCGGATCAGAGTAAGAATATCTTGATTCTCATTTGACATACTCACAGCATCCGGACTCAATAATCCAAACACATATTCTGTACTCACCGCCTCGTTGCCGGTATCGGAGGGATTCTTGGTGAAATAATCACCCTCGGAAGGATAAACAGCAATAAAATTACTCTGTGGATATCGGTTTACAAAGATACCCGGAAGCCGGTCGAGCCCGGGACGCCATGATAACGTTCCTTCACGTGAACTTTGCAGAATGAACAAATCCTCCTTCTGCATAAAGTCATCAAGGGTCATAATCAAATCTCCCCAAACTTCTAAGCCGGTATAGTTCACCGGTACCTGAGGCTCCGTTTTTTTGTCCATGGACGTGAGTGAATCCAGCTGATCGTTGTTAGTTACCACAGTCAGGCTGGCACCCAGCTGCGAGGCCAGAATTTTTATGTAACGAAGACTTTCGGAAAAACCACTCTCAAGTCCTGCAAACGGTGGAACTGCCAGAATGATTTTCTCATGTGTACTGAGTTTGTTTTCAATTTTGCACACCATGACCATTTCACGGGATTGTCTGAGCAGCTGATCAAGAACTCCACCAAAAACCTGTTGACGTGCCGAGCTCTGACCGTTCCAGCCAATCACGACGTTGGTGATACGTCGTTCTTTTACAGCCCGGTATATTCCATTGGCGATATTCATATCAATACGGGTAAGAGGGCTGACCGGGATGTCAGCACCCGCGGCGTAGATCACAGCGTGGCTCAGCATTTTCTCGGAGTCGGCCACCTGCGAGGCCACGTCCGTTCCGTCCCTCACTACGCTAAGGGGATATACCTGTTCCGTTGAACCCGGATCACGCATGGCAAAGGCAATATCCATCAAAGCCTCCGCAGTTTGCGGGTTTGCCAGAGGGACCAGGATACGCTGGGGTGCGTCGCCGGCGAAGTAGGCTTTGGTAGACTCCTCAACAGCTACGATTCTGCCATATTTTTCCACCAGCCAGGGTCCGGTTAGGCAGGTGAGCAAAATAAGAATCACTACCGCATTGACTGCTACTTCATCGAAGAGGCCACTCTCAAAACCAATCAGTGTAACCGCAAGTGTTGCTGCAGCCTGTGGCGTAGAAAGCCCGAAAATGGTCCATCCCTCAGCGCTGGAATGTGAATATAGTGATTGCGCTACGAATGAAGCTAAATATTTACCCACATAGACCAGCGCAGCAAAGATTCCGGCCTTTATCCATACATCCGCCTGACTCAGCACGCTTACATCCACCAGCATACCCACGGAAATCAGGAAAAACGGTATGAACAGCGCGTTGCCGACAAATTGCACGCGGTTCATTAGCGGACTGCTGTCAGGGACCATCCGATTAAGCAGTAGTCCGGCAAGGAAAGCGCCTATAATGGCGGCAAGGCCCGAAAGTTCCGCAAACCAGGCCGTAACGAACAGGATTGCTAACAGGAAGGTGTACTCGGCGTCATTTTCTTTCGGAAACGTTCTGAAAAACCATCGGCCAAGCCGGGGTATGACCAGCAGGCTGACAGCCAGAAAAATTCCGACGCTTCCACCAAACTGAAGCAGAAAGCGGCCGCTTAATCCTTCATCTACGGCACCGATAACGATGGCCAGTACGAAAAGGGAAAGCAAATCGGTGACCATCGTGCCCCCCATCGTCATCGTTACGGCGTTGTTCTTGGTGATTCCCAGCCGGCTGACAATAGGATATGCAAGCAGCGTATGAGAACCCACAATGGCACCCAACAGTAATGAGGTTGCGGTACTGTAGCCCAGTAGTGGGGGGGCGACCAGATAGCTTAGCAGCATGGGTAAACCGAATGAGATTATCCCAAAAGTAATGCTTCGGTTTTTGAGCTTGTTAAACTGATTCAGGTCGATGGACAATCCGGCCATAAACATCAGGTAGAGCAACCCTACTGTACCTAGTAAAACAATGGTAGCGTCACGCTCAAGCCAGCCGGTAACGCTCGGACCAACAATGGTGCCCGACAGAATGATGCCCACCAGCCCGGGTATTTTCAGATTCCTGAATACCAGCGGTGAGATCAGAATAATCAACATAACTATCGCTACGATGAGTACCGGATTCTGGATTGGAAAAGAATCAGAACTGATAAATGGCATAGAATTTGATGTAATTACGCTGAAAAGCGTCTCTGATTTGAGTTGCTTGCTGCTATGGCCGATAAAATAACTATATCAGCAGTCTTTTTTCGTGGAATGGAAAAAAGTTTTGATAGGGGTGACATAATGTTGTCACTCGTGACAGGTAACTTTAGATAAACCTGAACAAAACAAGGACAAAACCATGACAACTGCTACAAAACTCGATCCTGCATACCCGGTTCTCAGACCGGTTGAATCCCATCTGGTCAAGCGCTCCGGCCGCCGGAATCCGCTGCTTGCAGAAACCGATGAAATCTTTTCTCTGATGGGCTGGTCGGATCTGCCGGATCCGTTCAAACTCACCATTGCCATAGACCTCATTGGTTTTCGTGATGAAATTATGGGGTTATATGCAACGCGTGACGTGAATGTGCTCAATCGCCGTAAAAGTATTTACTACTGGGTTAATGCCTACCTGGATGGTACCTGCGATCTGCAGACCGCTATGGATGCACTCAAAGTAAGTTATCTGGCGTGATTGTCTGATGGATTTACGGTCATGAACAACATAGTGCGTATTGAATCACGGAAGTCCGTGTGCAAAGTGCTGAGTAAAACTCGTGGCAGGACGTTAAAAGCGACCCGCGATAATCAGTATCCGCATGATCAGATTGTCCAGTGGCGTGTTGCGTTGAACGGGCATGTTCAACGCGTAAACCAGTCGTGCAATGGGTCCCTTCTCTCTGACTTTCAGAAAACCTTGCGTCAAACGCCTGTTTTCCGCGCTTAGCTTATCTCCGTACAAGGAAAAAAATTGTCTTGCCTGATCTGTTACTTTTTCGGGAATATCGCCTTTTCCCAGAAAGCGCCGGGTTCTTGCGTATAGTTCCATCGCAAAATTTGGGGTAGCAGGGGTAACATTGTTGCCATGTTTTCGGTAGAGAATGCCCGGATATTCATCATAAACTACCTCGCCAAAAGCCGATATCACCAAATAACACCACCAGTCGTGCATCAGGGTCCATTCAGGCAGATGCTGGCAAACCAGGTTTCGGGCAGACCGGTTCATCACGATAGTACAGCCTGTGGCCTGATTTTGGACTAACGCATTATGAAAACCCCGTGTGGACGGTATGGCACTGTAGCCCAGGCGGCGTAAATTTTCATCCACAAATTCCAGCCTGCTGTAGTACATTTTCGGAGCTGTAGAATCGACCGAGCCGAGCATTTTACAGGCTCTGATCAGTTTGTCCGGCTTCCAGACATCGTCCTGATCGGCAAAGGCGTAGAAGTCATACCCGGTACCCGACTTTTCCAGCAGGCGGAAAAAACTCGCAGAAACACCAACATTTGTATCAAAGACAAGCTCTATTTCAGGGTATACTTTCTGGAGATTACCCAGAATTTGCCGGGTAGCATCGCTCGATCCATCGTCGCGGACCAGAAGCCTAACCGATACGCCTTCCTGGCGAAGGATACTTTCAATCTGCTCCCTGATGAACCGGGCGCCGTTATAGGCCGACATCAACACTACGATATGCGGCGTTTTAGTATGCTTTTCCACGGGTGATTATTTCAGGGTTACGTGTCTGATTCAGCAGGTCAATAAACCGGCGACCAAGGTGTCTGTCAGAAAAATGGACAGGTAATGCTGTGCCGGGCAGCGGGCTCTTTTTCGAAGATACTATGAAATCCTTGAGTTGGGTAAAGTCAGGTTGCTCTGGATTTAATCGGTAAACCTGGGCCAAATCTTCGCTGGCATGCCACACGGCACTGCCGGGGGGACAGATACACAAAATCGGTTTGCCGGCGTGCAGATAATCGAAAAACTTGGCTGGTATGGAAGCCTGTGATGCCGAATAGAGAATAAGTAGATCGGTGGCAGCCATTCGTTCCAGAGCACGGGCATGCGAGACTTGAGACTCCCGAGTTATGGTCCAGCCCCGGGCAGAAAAATCAGCCTCCCGACTCCTGATGAAATCTACCTCCTCATGCTCCATACTACCTAAAAATATCAATGAGCCGGAGGATTCATGGACGGATGTGAATGCCTGAAAGAGCAGACTTAGTAATTCCTGAGGATTTCGTTCAGGTCGGGAGCTGCTGATTCGTCCGGCATGCAGCACACGAAGGGGGGCATCTGGCACCGGTTGTCTGGTACGGATAACCGGCGGATGGTCAGGATAGGCGTTGGTTAAAACCTGAATCCGATGGCTGAGCTGTGGATACCGCTTTCTAAGCAGGCTTTTCCATTCATGGCTTGTGACTAAAATGGCTGATGCAGCAGTAAGCAGCCGTTTTTCCAGCCTTTTTTCGCGTATTTGCTGCAAAGAGCTGCTTTTTAGCAGTGGTTTCATGGGTTCATCGAGCCAGCCGTCGCGAAGATCGATAATATGGGGCACATCGTGTTGCTGATGAAGCCACCCGGCCAGAACATGTGCCGATTCCGGTGGCGATGAAGAAAGAATAACCTGCGAATTTGCCGCTGCCTTTTGCACGTCGGTCGACCAGCGGCACGCCAGCGCCCAGGGTAGCTGAAGGTCGGGTGTGAGCAGGGCGTAGGCCAGTAGCCGACGAAACCGGTTCGGACGACGTAAAGCAGCAGATCCGTGTGGCCCATCGTTTTCGGTAAAAATACCCAGGGGATCTTTCCTTGTAATTACGCTGCCAAAATCTGCACGCTCCAATCTGGACCGGCTTCCCGCACAGACAACAGTTACTGTCCACCCCGCTTCATGCATCCAGCGAACCATACGGCGAGCCCGCAATACACCAACATTGCCGAACTGGTGCCAATGCGGACAGATGAACAAGGCGCTACCCATGACTGAGGATCTCCTTGTAAAGTCCGGCAAGTCTGCTGGCCTGTGTGGTTGCATTAAACTGTTCTTCAGTTTTAATTCGAGCATTACGGCTCATATCGGGCCAGCGCTCTCGTTCCTGCAAGGCGGTGTGCAGTTTGGCAGTAAGGTCGTCTATGGAGGCTTCCGTAGCCAGCCAGCCTGTTTTTTCGTGCTCTACGACCCCCGGAATGTCACAATGCGTGGTACTTACTATGATTTTACCTGCTGCGGCCATTTCAATAAGCGTAACCGGAGCGCCACCCTCACTATCGCCGTCATCAGCATGCCGGCTGGGGGACAAGAATATATCGGTACGGGTTGCCTGAGCCAGCAGCATCTGATGGGATGCAAACCCCATTAACCGAACATAGTCAGTCATATTATTCCGGCTTATTACCTCCAGAATCCGGTTTTTCTCCATCCGTGAGGCTTCGTCTTTCCCGGCATCTCCAATAACGGTCACCTCGAAACGGTACATTCCGGATATGTTGGCGATTGCCTGAAGCGCATCAGGAATGCCCTTTTTTTGACGGAAAGATGCCGCGATGAGTATTCTGACGGGTTGCTTGCCATCGGCAGGGGTTGCCGGAGTAAACGGGATTTTTTGAAGGTCAACTCCCAGGGGATGAACCCGTACTTTTTCAGGCTGGCAACCCAGCTGTATAATTTCACGGGCCATAAAATCGCCCTCGCAAAGAATCGCACTTGCATAAGAAAACATCGATAGATACTGATCGCGGAGCCGGGGGTAGCGCCGAGGTAACTGATGGATGTCCATCCCATAAAAGGTGACAAGCAAAGGAAGACCACGTTTTTTGGCCAGGGGATACATCGCTGCCCCCATATGACCGAAGTGTCCGTGGATCAGGTTTGCATGTACCGCTGAAACGGTATGTTCATAGAAGGGTAGGTAGGAGGTAATCCCTGCTTTTTTTTTAAATCGATGTGCCCACTGCAGGAAGTACGGCTGGTCGCCCAGGACGTGCATATTTGGGACATGAAACGCAGTGTCGGTGGACCTCCGCTCGCACAGTACGTGATTACTGCAATGCGCATTGAGCCGGTACACCTGCTCATAAAGCCAGGTCATGGTCAGTGGCAGCCACTCGGCATGATAGTGCGCAACAATGGGAGCGGGTGCATTCATAATTTCGGAGCGTACTTGTTTCTGATCAAAGTCGAGATTTCGTCAAACAGATCCTCCTCCGTTTTTTTTACAAACAGTATGAAAAGGAGGACGCCGGAGCCGGTCATCAGCACAAGCCGAAAGATATCGTGAAAATCATGGGTAATCCAACCGATGAGCCATACGGTGGCTCCCATGAAGATTCCGGGTACAAACGCGTCGAAAATTGCAAAGAAGTAGGATTTGGCCGGAGGTCCGATCAGCGGACGGATCATGAATATCCAGTAGGGTACAAAAAGACTGGCGTGTAGTATGATCTGAGCATAGGCGATTCCGGTGAGCCCATGAAAAATGTAACCGGTGTAGATAGCAGGACCGGTGACCAGCAGCAATGCAAAATTCCATTTGAAGCCGAGGTCGGCTCTGCCTTTGGCTAACTGAAGACTTCCTGCCGGACTTCCGGTAGACCGGATGAGTGCGTAGACACTGAGTATCTGAAGTATGTAGATAGCCTCAAACCAGACATCATCGTACAGGAAGGGTATGAGAACCGGTGCGGTTACGGCAATACCCAGCAGGATAGGAGTGTTGATAACGGTGACTACTTTTACCAGTTTCAGGTATCCTTTTCTGAGCAGGCTTTCATCGTCCTGCACCCGTGCGAATACCGGAAACATCACGGTGCTGATGATTTGATTCACCCGAATGGTCGGACCTACCACGAAATTGTGGGCCAGAGTGTAAATACCGAGTGCCTGAGTGCCCAGCAGCGATCCGATCAGGAGTTGATCTACCCGTGAGTTCAGGAAGATAAGCACCCGTTCTCCCATCTGATATATCCCGAATCGGATATATTCACCGAGTTCCTGACTCCAATGCAGGACCAGGCCGGGTTTCCAGTATGCTGAACCATACCAGACCAGAACGGCAGCCGATACGACCGAACCAGATACATAGCCAATTACCATAGACCAGACCCCGTAACCGTACCAGGCAAGCAAAACGGCCACCACAAAATTCACCGTGATGGAGGCCATCTCGTGCCGGGCTACCAGGTCGAATCGTAGTTCTTTGTTTAGAATCACCCGAAACTGGGTACCAATGGCAGCAATTACAACTACCGAGGCCGCATAGGGGATGTAAGCAGTGAGATCAGGCTGGTCAAAAACAACGGCTATAATCCCCCGAAACAGCCACAGCAGCACGAAGAGTATCAAAGCATAAACGATATTCAATACAAAAAGGGTATTGAGAACCCCGGGGGATGCCTGCTGTTTATGGATGAGTGCCGGACTCATTCCGCCGTCAGCAAGGGCCTGTGAAAACCAGACCAGCAGCAGGAGTATGGTCATGGTTCCAATTTCCGACGGACTTAGAAAAAATGCTAAGATAAAAAGCTGAATAAATTGAACAGCAGAGACATAGATACTGGAAATTCCTGTCCATTGCATGTTGTCAAAAGCTTTTTCTTTTAACGATTGCATCTAGGGTCTCCCAAGTGCAATGAGTGCCAGCCTTTTCCAGCTGTACCCTTCGTATTCTGGTGCGGGGAGGGTATAGGGCGTAAAATTACGTTTGAACCGAATTACTCCTGCTTTGCCGCTGCTCGGGTTGAAATCGAACCAGGCATACCCTTCTGAACGGAACCGATGCACAAGTTCATAATAGAATAGTTCGTAGATGTGGCTTTTTAACCTGTTGTTGCGCATGACAGATAGCCATGTAGTAACAATAGTACCACCGGTCAGTATCGGGCCGCCTCCACAGTAGTTTCCTTCATCATCGTATACACCAAAGAAGGTGCAATCCGTCAGGTTAGCCATAGCTTTGAAGAAGCGGTCGGGGTAATCTACGGTTGCCTCCTTCCAACGTACTTTGGCCTCGGTGTAGGTTTGGATGTATTCATCAATTTCTTCGGCTGGCATTACCTTGACCTGAAAGCCGTTTGCCGATGCGGACCTTGCATAACGCCTGACCCTTTTACGTGAGAGCAGGTCCTCGATATGGTTGTCCAGGGGAACCGGTTGCGTGAAATCCGCTCGCACAGGGGTGGGCAAGATCGTGCATGTTATTGAGTTCAGAACGGGCTGTATGCGGTGAAGGAGGAAAGGATTAATCCTCAGATGAAAATCCGCGTGCTCACGTCGGATTCGATCCAGGATGAGGGTCAGGTGACTGCCGGTGAGTACATCCCTGCTCAGCGGTCCACCGTAACCACCAGAAGGCCCGGCCTGCAGTACCTCTACCAGGTTTCGGACCCGACCCACCCGCAAGGCTGGTATAACACATTGCACCCCATCACTGAAGGTAACCAGTAGAGGATAGGTTCTGGCATTCGTATCTAAGCAGGAAACCCACAAGTTGAACCAGTCGGGCGATTCCGGCACGGTCGCCCAGGGACAATGCTGCCAGAAATCCAGCCACGTTTCGGTGGTAGTCTGCGTGAGTTCGGTAATGGTTAGCTTCATGGTCAATGCAGAACGCTTGCAGTAATGGCATACACCCGGTCACAGAAGTCGGGATGTTCAGAGGCGATGGACGGGTATAGAGGAAGCCGAATGATGCGATCGCTCATTTGCTCGGTAACAGGCAAATACGGCGGGATTCCGGAGTGCAGTTTGCTTCCAAACGGACTGTTATGCAGGGGGATGTAGTGGAAAGAGGCTTGTATACCGGCTTGTTTGTAGGCTTCAAGCAGCATATCACGTTCTTCCGCAGTGCCTACGGTAATGAAATACGTATGGTAGTTGGTTTCCGCACCCTCAGGAACAACGGGCCTTTTCAGCTTTCCGCTCCGCTCGAAGGGTTCAAAAATGTGGTGGTACTGGTTCCAGGCTCCGGCGCGAAGTTCTTTTATTGTTGTTCTTTTCTCCCACTGAACTTCAAGAACCGCCGCCAGTAAATCCGACTGAATATAGCTGCTTCCACGGTCGATCCAGGTGTATTTATCAACCTCTCCGCGAAGAAAAGCTGATCGGTTCGTTCCTTTTTCGCGGATAATCTCTGCCCTGCGGGCCAGTTCCGGATCGTCGGTGAGTAAAGCACCGCCTTCACCACAGGTAATGTTCTTCGTGTCGTGAAAACTAAGACAGCCAAAGTCGCCGAATGTTCCGAGATGCCTGCCCTTGAAATAGGCATCAGCTCCCTGAGCGGCATCTTCAATAATATGCACACCGTACGTGTTTTTGAACTTCATCATGGCTGGGATGTCCACAGCCATTCCTGCGTAATGAACCGGAATAATGGCCTTGGTACGATTGGTCACAAGCCGGGCTGCGTGGCTGAAATCCATATTAAGGGTATCGGTGACCACATCGCAAAAGACAGGACGTGCACCATGCATCAGTACGGCATTGGCCGTTGATACGAAGGTGTAACTGGGCATGATTACCTCATCACCCGGACCAATCCCCAAAGTCTGAACGGCGATTTCAAGCGCGTGTGTACACGAAGTAGTAAAAAAGGCATGGTGAGCACCCGTAATGGTTCGCATAAGCAGCTGTACACGCTTGCTCACCGGACCATCGCCCCGAAGTATTCCCCCGGAAAGTACCTGTTGTATTGCCTGGTACTCCTGTGAGTCGGTAAACGGTTTGTGAAAAGGTATTACGGTACTCAAAAGTTACAAAAACTAGTTTGATTGCAGTTTTTTGGTTTTTATCAACCCTCAAATTACAGGAATACGACCTCAATTGCCTGCATACTCACAAAATTAGTCAGCGCAGCTCTGATGCATTTTCTTTAAATTCTAAAAACGTTACTTAAAAGCTTTTCCTTTACCTATGAGTCAACCATCAGATACCTCCAGGATCACACGCAAAGGCCTTACCTATGATGACGTACTACTGGTTCCGGCTTATTCGTCGGTTCTGCCCAGAGACGTAGACGTTTCCTCAAAACTTACCTCGAAGCTCTCGTTGAACGTGCCAATTCTGAGTGCTGCAATGGATACCGTATCCGAATACCGGATGGCTATTGCACTGGCCCGGGAGGGAGGAATGGCTATTCTGCACAAGAATATGACAGCTGAACAGCAGGCCGAACAGGTACGTCTGGTCAAGCGAAGCGAGAGCGGGATGATTGTAGACCCGGTGACACTTCCCCCTCAGGCTACGGTGCGTGACGCGCGGGCACTCATGAGTAAACATAAAATCGGTGGCATACCGGTAGTGGATACATCCGGCAAACTCATGGGTATAGTTACGAACCGCGACCTTCGTTTTGAGTCGGATAATGACAAGCTGCTCAGCCAGATTATGACTTCGGAAAACCTGCTGACTGCCGGTATCGGTACCAATTTAAAAGAGGCAGAACGACTTCTTCAAAACTACAAGGTTGAAAAGCTTCCGATTGTAGAGAAAGACGGGACCCTGGTAGGCCTGATTACCTTCAAAGATATCGAAAAGAAAAAGAACTATCCGTTCGCCTGTAAAGATGAATTAGGCAGATTACGGGTAGGAGCCGCTGTTGGAATTTCTCCGGATACAACAGACCGTATCGAAGCATTGGTTGATGCCGGCGTTGACTGTATCACCATTGATACGGCTCACGGTCACTCGGAAGGGGTTCTGTCAATGGTTCGCCAGGCGAAACTGTCATACCCCCAGATACCCGTAATTGCCGGAAATATTGCTACAGCAGCTGCCGCGAAAGCCCTGCACGAGGCCGGCGCTGATGTGGTTAAAGTCGGGGTGGGCCCCGGATCAATTTGTACCACACGGATTGTCACAGGCGTTGGCGTCCCGCAGCTTTCAGCAGTAATGGAGGTCGCCGGATTCACCCGCGATGCCGGAGTTGGTCTCATCGCCGATGGCGGCATCAAACAAACCGGTGAAATTCCCAAAGCTATTGCTGCCGGAGCTGATGCCGTGATGCTGGGCGGAATGTTTGCCGGTGTAGATGAAAGCCCGGGTGAAACCGTTATTTATGATGCCCGAAAATTTAAGACCTACCGTGGTATGGGAAGTCTGGCCTCCATGTCGAAGGGCAGCAAAGACCGATATTTTCAGGACGTGGAGGATGACATCAAAAAACTGGTTCCCGAGGGAATAGAAGGTATGGTTCCCTACAAGGGAAATCTGGGTGAGGTTGTCTATCAGATGGTCGGTGGTCTCCGAGCCGCCATGGGATACTGCGGGGCAACCACCATCGCTGAATTGCAAAAGGCTGAATTTGTTCAGGTATCTGCGGCCAGCGTTAAAGAAAGTCATCCTCACAGCGTTACTATAACCAAAGAAGCGCCGAATTACTCCAACCGATAATCCGAACCCCATGTGGAAACTGCTCAAACGGTTCTACCAGCGTAAAAAGGAAGACCTGACACTGGTTATCTGGAACGACTATGAGCTGGGTGAAATGGAATCGTTCCGGTTTAAGCCTGTGTATCTGTTTTTACTCACAGGATTTGTAGCCTTGCTTACGGCCGTTGTTTTCGCAGCACTGGTTATTCTCACCCCCCTTCGGGGTTATTTGATTCAGACACTTGATACAACCTACAGGATGGAATTGCTGGAGATCAGCAATAGGGTGCTGGCTGTTCAGGATTCTCTCGCCGTCAGAGAAAAGCAGTTAAATGATCTCAAATCAATACTGCGTACTACACCAGACACACTTTTTTCCGTCAGCTCCGCCGGATCATTTTCCGGTGATGTTGAGTCATCAAATTTTGGGTTTCAAACGGTAAATTTCGCAAACAGCAATGCAAACCAATCCTTTCTGAGTCTGGATGCATCCGGCTACATGGCTGAGACTGTCAACAGAGACCGACCTGTATTTCCAGTTGCCATGCCCGTTGAAGGTACCATTACGGCCGGTTTTGACGCCGATAGTGAACATTACGGAATCGACATAGCCGCCGCAACGGGCAGTCCGGTTCGTAGCATTGCTTCCGGCGTAGTTGTACACGCTGGGTGGAGTGTCAATTATGGATATACAATAAAAGTTCAGCACGGAGACGGTTATCTGTCTGTGTACAAGCATAGCGGATTGCCTGCCAGAAAGGTGGGGGATTTTATCAGCAAAGGTGATATCTTAGGTGCTGTGTCTTATTCAGGGATTCTGAGTTCAGGTCCGCATCTCCATTTTGAGTTGTGGCACAATGGATTATTGTTAAATCCCCAAAATTTTCTGATTAATTAGCAATCCTCATGTTCTCCTCCAAAAGCAACGCCGCTATGCAAGATAACACTGCTGCCCCCGCAATTAATATGATCAGCGACGGTACCGTAATTACCGGTTCCCTCGAAACCAAAAAAGATTTCAGGATAAGCGGGGAGCTAAATGGCTCGCTCAAGGTGGACGGTAAATGTGTGATTACATCGGCAGCAGTAATAAATGGCGACATAACGGCAACAGAGGCAGACATTGCCGGTAAGGTGGAAGGGGAGGTAACGGTATCAGGAAAACTGATTCTTCGTAAAACCAGTCAGATTCTGGGCGATATTCAAACCAAAACGCTACTTGTTGAGGAAGGAGCCCGCTTTGAAGGAGCTTGTCATATGGGTGACGGTCCCGTCAGAAAAAAATCAGGATCCCATGGGCAGGATCACGCATTTGCAATGAAAAAAGCGGTGAATGAATAAGTGAACGGTAATAAGATGCCCAGTGTGGCCCGGTATGGCGACTACATCGGGCTTGGAATACAGATAGCGGCATCTATGGTACTCCCTCTTTTGGGCGGGATCTGGCTTGACGGGTACCTTAATACCACCCCATGGTTTACACTGGGCGGGGCCCTCCTTGGAATACTTTCGGTTTTTGTAACCATTTTTAAGCTCGCTGTTACGGCCAATAAGCAGTCTGAACGCGATGCCCGCAAACGAAATTCAAAACCATGAACCGGTTTGTCAAACATATCCTGTTTACCGATCTCATTCTCTTGGGTGCAGGCGTATTGCCACTGTATTTTGTTGCATCAACCAGTCACGCCCTTGCTGCCCTCGCTGCCCTGATTTTTACGAGTACTTATACGCTGGTCGGCACGATGCTTACTAACCGGTATTTCCATGCCGGGCACAAGGAGTTTATGTCCAATGTTTTTGGCACGGTGGCAACCCGCCTGCTGGCCCTGGCAGCCGCCATTTTTGTAGTATTAAAGTACACCTCACTGCCTGAAATTACGTTTACTGTTAGCATATTTATTTCGTATATTGGCAAGTCTATACAGGAAATTTTATTTATTCACAGGAAATCGGCACACACATAAACCAAGGTTGATGTACACGAACCCAAAAACGCTCCTTGCTTTTATCGCTCTTTTTACCCTGGGATTTTCCCAAATTTCATCTGCAGCACCCGAGCAGTCGAATCCCAAGGAAGTGCCTATTCTGGACAAACTCTCCGACCATTATTACCTGGATCTGAAGCCGGCTGGCAAGGTTGAGTTACCCCGCATCTTCTGGGATGAAGATGGAATCTCCTTTTTCTCAAGTACAACTGCCGCCATCAACAGCGGAAAGTATATCGATCAATATTACCTGGAAAACAATGAGCCAGCCCAGGCCAAAGCAGTTTCTTACAAGCTGGCCAGGACAGATGGGACGCCAACCCGCATCGACTTATCCATCACTTCAAAGCTCGTGTATTTTTGGATTGTGGGTATTTTCCTGACCTTTGTGCTGATTCCCCTGTCCGGAAAATACAAAAGCGGTATTGGTCGTGATACCGAGCCGAGGGGCGCTTTCCAAAACGTGATGGAAACATTCATCGTGTTTGTACGTGACGAGATAGCCCTGACCAACATCGGAGAAAAGAAATACCTCCGGTTCACACCCTACCTGCTCACGGCATTCTTCATGATCATGTTCATGAATCTGTTTGGTCTGATGCCATGGGGAGACAGCGCGACCGCCAATATTACTGTAACGGCTGCGCTGGCATTAACCACCTTTCTGATTACGCAATTCAACGGAACACGCGACCACTGGGAGCATGTGTTCTGGTTTCCGGGTGTTCCCGCATGGATTCGCATTATCCTCACACCTGTCGAAATCATCGGACTTTTTACCAAGCCCTTTGCCCTCACGGTACGACTCTTCGCCAACATGGCCTCCGGCAAGGTTCTGGTCTACTCCATCATTGGTCTCATATTTGTTTTCTCTGGCATATTCGGCGATGCCGTTGCCTGGGGAACATCCTGGATCTGGATTTTATTTGCCTTGTTCATTTACGTGATTAAAATTGTGGTATCCATCCTGCAAGCCTACATCTTCACGATGTTGTCAGCACTTTTCATCGGGATGGCAGTTGCTGAGCACGACCACGATCATGACCATGACCACGATGAACATGCCCACGCAAATACCGACTATGAGCATGTGCAAGAGGCAGTGGCCGTTCACGCACGTTCATAAACCAACGAACAAACGATTACAACAACATTTAGGAGTTTTATTATGGAAATGGCTTACTTAGCAGCTGGTTTTGGATCAGGAATCATCGCTATCGGTGCCGCACTCGGTATTGGTATCATTGGTAAAAGTGCCATGGAAGGTACTGCACGTCAGCCACAGGCTGCCAATGACATCCGTACTTCAATGCTTATTTCTGCTGCTTTCATCGAGGGTGTTGCCCTTTTCGGTGTAGTAGTATGTTTCCTGCTTGCCATCAAGTAATTCATGTCGTCCGGAGCCGCAGACCAAGCGGCTCCTTTCTTTTATTCTCCATTCTAATCTGAACAAAACATGAACTTTGTTATTGCTGCCGGCCTGTTGGATGTTGATCCCGGTCTTTTTGTCTGGATTCTGATTACATTTCTTCTGTTTATTCTCGCCTTTTCAAAGTTCGCCTGGAAGCCTATCCTGGGTGCGCTCAGCCAACGTGAGCAATCTATAAAGGAATCCATCGAAGCCGCTGAAGTAGCCATTAAAAAAGCTGAACAGATTACGAAGGATAATGAGGCTGCACTCAGAGAAGCGGAGGCTGCTGCTCAACGAATCCGGAAAGAAGCAGCTGAAGAAGCTGAAGCTATTCGTGCAGACCGGGTTGAGAAGACCAAGGAAGAAACCGCCAAGATGCTTGAACAGGCGCGCGCTACCATAGAAGCGGAGAAGAAAAAGGCGTTGGATGATTTGCGCAATGAGGTGGCCGAACTAGCCATAAAATCAGCACGAATCATACTGGATGCAGAAATCGATGAGACTAAAAACAAGAAGCTTGTCGATAATTTCATAAACGATATTCCAAAAAACTAACCACCGACCATGATTTCAGGCATCGCTTCCCGACGATACGCCAAAGGTCTGCTTCAACTGGCTATAGACAATGATACGCTCAAGCAGCAGTTGGCTGATATGCAGCTAATCACGTCTGTTTTCAATGGAAGCCGTGAACTTCAGCTGGCGCTGGTTTCTCCGGTCATAAAAGACAGTAAAAAAAAGACCATCGTTTCCGAAATATTTGCAAAGAAAGTTTCAGAAACCACCAACCGACTCATCGATATTCTTTCGGCAAAAGGTAGATTGAGCCTGCTCTCCGGAACCGCTCATGCATTTCAGGATCTCTACAACCAGCATGCCGGAATACTGGAGGTTACCATCAGAACAGCATTTCAGATGGACAGTAAGCAGATTGACAGCGTAGTGAGCGCCTTTTCAAAATCTATTGGTCTTACGGTTCAACCAACGATTATCGTGGATTCCTCACTTATTGGGGGAATTACGCTTACCTATCGCGACACCGTTATTGACGGATCCATTAAAAATAAGCTTGAGCAACTCACAGGTGTGCTGCAGGCTTCGGCAGTTTAATTAAATCATTAGTACTTAAAGCATTAATAAAATGAGTCAAGTCAGACCCGACGAAGTATCCGCAATTCTTCGCAAACAGCTTTCTGGTTTCGATAATGAAGCCGAAGTATATGATGTAGGAACAGTCCTGGAGGTGGGAGATGGTATTGCCCGCGTATATGGATTGTCAAAAGTACAGGCCGGAGAACTTGTTGAGTTTCCAGAAGCCAAAGACACATCCGGCGAAACCCTTAAAGGGATGGTACTGAACCTTGAGGAGGATAACGTCGGAGTCGTTGTTTTTGGCGCTTCACGCCAGATTGAAGAAGGGCACAGTGTGCGCAGAACCAATGATATTGCTTCCATTCCGGTTGGTGAAGGTGTGCTCGGGCGTGTTATTGATCCTTTGGGTAACCCGCTGGATGGTGACGGACCGATCGCTGGAAAGACCTATCGTCTTCCGATGGAACGTAAGGCCCCTGGTGTGATCTATCGTGAACCCGTGGCAGAACCCCTCCAGACAGGTATTAAAGCTATTGATTCCCTGATTCCTATTGGACGAGGTCAGCGCGAATTGATTATTGGTGACCGTCAAACCGGTAAAACCACCATCGCCATAGACACCATCATCAATCAGAAATCCACACACGACGGTGGAAATGGAGTCTATTGTATTTACGTGGCTATTGGTCAGAAAGGCTCTACCATTGCTCAGGTCAATCAAACTCTGGAGAAATACGGCGCCAAGGAATATACCGTTATTGTATCTGCTCCGGCCTCCGCACCTGCTCCAATGCGCTACATTGCTGCCTATGCCGGTGCCGCAATCGGAGAATATTTCCGTGATACCGGCCGACATGCACTCATCATTTATGATGATTTGTCTAAGCAGGCCGTTGCCTATCGCGAAGTATCCTTGTTGCTGAAACGACCTCCAGGTCGTGAAGCCTATCCAGGTGATGTATTCTACCTGCACAGTCGACTACTGGAACGTTCGGCCAAAATCAATAAGAATGATTCGGTAGCACAAAATATGAACGATGTGCCCGATGAGCTCCGCCCGCTGGTTAAAGGTGGCGGATCACTTACTGCGTTGCCAATTATTGAAACACAGGCGGGTGATGTTTCTGCCTACATCCCAACCAACGTAATCTCGATTACAGACGGCCAGATCTTCCTGCAGTCTAATTTGTTCAACTCCGGTGTTCGTCCTGCCATCGACGTGGGTATCTCTGTTTCAAGGGTTGGTGGTGCTGCTCAGGTTAAATCCATGAAAAAACTTTCTGGCAGCATGAAACTTGATCTTGCGCAATACCGTGAGCTCGAGGCTTTTGCCAAATTTGGCAGTGATCTGGACGCTTCAACACAGCGGCAGCTGGCACGCGGTGCGCGTACCGTAGAGGTCCTCAAACAGAACCTGTATACCCCGCTTCGTGTTGATAAACAAATTGCCGTGCTTCTTGCGAACTCAAAAGGCATTATGGACAAGCTGGAAATCAATCAGATTCTGACTTTCGAGAAAGAGTATCTCGAGGCCATATCGCTGAAGTATGCTGCTGAAATGGATGCGTTGTCCAAGTCTGGAGTTCTCAGCGATGAGCTTTCTGAAAAATTTGTTGCTGAAGCCGAAAAAGTAGCTGCTAACCTGGTAAACCAATAATTCACAAGCATGGCTAACCTACGCGAAATACGCGACCGGATTTCATCGGTTAAGAATACGCAGCAGATTACCAAGGCCATGAAGATGGTTGCCGCTGCCAGGCTACGCAAAGCACAGGAACGGGTTATTGCAACCCGGCCATACGCAAATACGCTACGCTCTGTGGTAACCAAGCTTGCAGCAGGAGATAACCAGGGCAATAAGTTGCTCACGGCCCCTGAAAAAGTAAATAAGATACTGCTCGTAGTTGTTGGTTCAGATCGTGGACTATGCGGTGGTTTTAACACCAACTTATTTCGTTACATTGAAGACCGGATAAAAACTGAGTTTACCGAACAAATGACGAACGGTACGCTCGATTTGATTTGTATAGGTCGAAAGGCTGCCAATCATTTCAAAAAACGAGGGTATAACGTCGTTGAATCCCATATCGGTTTTTTCGACAAGCTCAATTTTGAGTCTACAGCCGCTATTATGCGACAGGCGACCCAATCGTTTACTGAGGGTACCTATGATGCTGTATACATTGGCGTTAATGAGTTTAAATCCGTGATTACCCAGAACCGTGTAATGGAACAGGTTTTGCCGGTACAGCTGGAAGAGCAAAGCACAGATGATAGTGCTTATGGGGTGGATTATTTATATGAACCATCAGACAAGGCTATCCTGGAACGTATTCTTCCACTTCATCTGAACACCCAGATGTGGAAAGCTGTACTTGAATCTAATGCTTCTGAGCAGGGAGCTCGCATGGCAGCTATGGATAACGCTACAGAAAACGCCTCGGAGATCATGCGACAGCTCAAACTTAAGTACAACCAGGCCCGTCAAGCGGCTATTACAACGGAGATTTCTGAAATTGTCTCTGGTGCCGAAGCATTGAATAATCAGTAATACTGCGTATATTCAGAGTCTGCCGGAGAGATGGCAGAGCGGTCGAATGCGGCGGTCTTGAAAACCGTTGAGCCGAAAGGTTCCGGGGGTTCGAATCCCTCTCTCTCCGCACTAAAAGCCCCTGAACGGGGCTTTTTTTGTTTAACCGATATATGATAACTTCATGTTGAACTCACCCAGCAACCTCACAAACCGACTTGCCGAGACCATGCGAACCAATATCATATACAGAGGGGTTGTCATTCTGTGTTTTTTGCTGCTAGGTATGACTCATATTGGGCTGTCTATGCAGCAAGATACGACCCGCTTATCGGTAAATGAATTTATTAACCTGGCATTGGAACGTGCACCCCTGATGAACGTACGCCAGCAGGATGTAAATCTGGCGCAAAACAGGCTTGATCAGGCCAGAGCCCAACGTATATTGCCACGAATAGAGCTGACCACAGCCCATGGACTGGTACCCGGTGTGGTCAGCAGTAATCCCGAACTTTATTCAGACCGGATGTTATATCTTGATCCGAATCTGGATAACGACTGGGAAAACTGGGGGATATTTACCCGTGCTGAAATCTCTGCCATTCAACCTGTTTATACCTGGGGAGCCATCCGCAATGCACTGCAGGCTGCTCAGGCGGGCGTTCAGGTAGCGCAGGCTGGTTTCGAGGCAGAAAAAGCCGAATATACCCTTCAGTTATATGAGCTTTACTACAGCATGCTCCTGGTCGTTGAGCTGGAACGTCTGATTGAAAATGCCGGGGAGGACCTTGCCACCGCTGAGCGTGAACTGGAATACATGCTTGAAGAGGGCAATACCGATATCCAGGAATCCGATATGTTTGAATTACAAATATTTAAATTTGAATTTCAGACGCAGGTTGACGAAGTCGCAGAAAGCAAGCGTTTTCTCACTGGCGCATGGAATCTGGCACTTGGCGTACACAACGAGGATTCTACCATGTATCTTCCCGCCGAGGAATTCCTTGATCCACTGGAGTATCGTATCAGCGACCTTTCCTATTATGAGCAAACAGCTCTGGCAAACCGACCTGAGTTACGGCAGGTTGAAAATACACGTTTAGCCGCTCAGTATGGTCTGGAAATTGCCCGAGCAGCTAATTATCCTACGGTAATTATGGCTTTCAGCGCTGCACTGGCACGAACACCGAACCGACCCAGACAGGCAAATCCATTTATCCGAAACAGTACGAATTACGAAAACATTGTGTATGGGATCGGGCTTCGCCAAAATCTCAACTTTCGGGTAAACAGAGAAAATATCAATCGGTCTGCCTATCAGCTCCGCCAGGCTGACTATGCCCTCGATGCCGTATCACAGGGCATTCGACTGGAAATCCGTGAACAATATCGTAGCATGATGATGTCATTTTCCAGACTTACCAATACCAAAGAAGCACTTAATGTAAGTAATGAATGGTTGCGCATGGAGCAAATAGACTACGATTTAGGGTTCGGTGATGTGGAAAAACTTATTGATGCCGTTAAATCAACGTTGGAACTTGAAGTAGAACTCAGGCAACGAATCTACGATTTCAACGTTACTGTAGGAAAGCTCAATAAAGCATCAGGCTTACCTGTTATGCCCGTTGTAAACTGACTATCTATACGACACTATGAAATTTCTGGCTAGTTTATTTTTCCCATTGTTAATCATGGCATATTACCTGCCATTACAAGCTCAATCCATCACATCTGAACAGGTGCGTAACCTGATGGAAGAACGAGATGAGCAAATCAAGTTGCTGCTGGGTCCGGAAGGCTCGGACTACACGCAGGAGCAGCGCGACGAACTCAGGTCAATTATTAATGATATCATTGACTACGATGCAATGGCCCGCATTGCGCTTCAAGAAACCTACAACACGATCACCGATGAGCAGCGTACGGAATTTGTAGATCTTTTTGGATCAATTATCCGTGAGCAGTCGCTGAATAACCTTGATATTTACAGGGCGGAAGTTATCTACGATGATATTATCGTTGACAGTAACAAAGCCAGCGTCAGAACTACAGCCGTGCTGCGTAACGTTCGCACAAGGGTCAGTTATGAAGTGGAAAAACGGGACGACCTCTGGTTTATAACCGATATGGCTATTGATGACGTTTCTACGGCGGAATCTTACCGAAGGTCTTTTCAAAATATGATTAGACGCCGGGGTTTCGATGCACTGCTGCAAAACCTTCGAAACAGGGCCTCCGGTTGAACGCAATTTGTACACTTTAACGTTATACCTGCTAAAGCCATATTAACTCTGTGGCTTTTAGTATATTTGAGCCACAGTTAATCAACTGATTAACTGTTACCTACCCGTCACAGACTGTTACGACGATTCTTAGATGCTGAAATTATTAAACTTATTACGACCTTTGGTCAGGCTGAATTTTCGGTATCCCGTAACAATTCTGAGTGTCGCCTTGCTGTTTGCAGTTTTGAGTGCGTTCTTTGCCGTACAGCTTCGCGTTGATACGGATATAGCAAATCTTCTCCCCTCAGACAACCCACACGTTATTGCACTCGACGAGCTCCGTCAGACCGTGGGAGGTGAGCAGGAGATGGAAGTTGCCATCAAAAGCCCTGATTTTGAAGCGAATCGTCAGGCAGCAGCATATCTCATCGAAAAAAGTCTTGAACTGTATGATGAACAGTCCGCCAATACGTTTTTTTCCAGGGTTGAATACCGTAAAGAAACGGGTTTGCTTCGCGACTATGCTTTATACCTTGCTACACCATCGGAACTTGATGACCTTGTTTTTTATCTGGAAGATCAGATAGAACAGTCACGGCTTGATGCCAATCCCTTTTTTGTTGATTTCGGCTTTGATGACGACCTTGAAGAAGACCCCATTGATATGGAGCGCTTTCGACAGGCATACGATGAACTCATACCACCTGAGTATCCGGTCAATGCCGATTCAACTGTGCTTCTGCTGAAATTTTACCCGACCGGCTCACGAAGCGATCTGAGCTTCCTGAAACGTATGTTCGCCTCCTATGACGATATGCTTAGGCAAGTCGATTTCACGGCTTTTCATCCCGAAATGCAGGTGAAATTCGGCGGTCGGCTGCAACGTCACCTGGCAGAAATTGAATCCATAACCCGTGATGTTACCAATAGCTTTTCCACGGGTATAGGAAGTGTTCTACTGTTGGTCATGCTCTACTTTTTTGTAAAAAAATACATCAATTACCGAAAAGGGAGCTCTGACAGAGCCGTGTTTGCACTTGCAAAACACCTTATTCGAATGCCTGTATCAGTGCTGGTCATCGGCTTGCCATTGTTGCTGAGCCTGGCCTATACCTTCGGATTAGCCTACCTGATACTTGGATCGCTAAATACGATGACCTCGGTATTATTTGTCATTCTCTTTGGTATGGGAATTGATTACGGGCTGCATTTTTATGCACGATACCTGGAGAAGCGCTCGGCCGGACAGGATGTGTACAGCTCACTGCTGAATACCTATGATTCAACAGGTTCTGCTATTCTCGCGAGTGCACTCACTACGGCCATCGCTCTATTTGTGTTAATATTTGCCGATTTCCGTGGGTTTTCGGAGTTTGGATTCATATCAGGAACAGGAATTCTGTTTGCCTTTCTATCCATGATGTACATCATGCCCGCCGTGATTACCATATTTGAGCGTTTTAATATAATTCTGGTTAATCGGAATATTGATGATCCGGCCATGGTTGACAAACCAGCACCAGACCGCTATCCCTATGCACGATCCTTTTTTGTGGTCGGCCTGGTTCTCGTTGTTCTCGTTGTGTGGAACTACAGATATCTTGATTTCGAGTATGAGTTCGGGGTACTCGAACCGGAATTCACCGAATTTGAAGCCTTCAGGGATTTTGCAGATATGCCCTCATCATCACGCAGAAATCCAGCCTATATTCTCGCTCAAACCGACCAGGAGGTGCGTGAAATCCTCTCGGAACTACGAAAACGACAGCAGTCTGACGAAAACACCACAATACTCGATGTTGAGGCCCTGCAGGAGCGTTTCCCGTCTACAGCTCAGGAGGAGGCCTATAAACTGGGTCGGATAGCCGAAATCAGAGCACTTCTGGATGACGAGTTCTTACGTAATGAGACAGGCGAGGACCTCGAAAGAATTAGAAGGGCAAGTCTTGTAACGCAACCTCTGGTTATTGACGACCTTCCTGCCTTTATGAAAGAACGATTTATAACCCGGCAGGGTGAAGTTGGCCGATTTGTAATGATTTACCCGGCAGTTGGCTTGTCAGATGGTCGTAACTCGATAGCCTTCAAAAACGAAATCGCCCGGGTCACCACAAACAATGGAGCGACGTACTACGCGGCCAGCACGTCCATTGCCGCAGCTGAAATGCTCGAACTGATGCAGGATGAGAGTCCATACATGATTGCTGCCACATTTATCATGATATTTTTTCTGGTCAATGTGACTTTCAAATCGCTACGTTGGTCGATTATCGCCATGATTCCGCTGCTGGTAGGTCTTGCATGGACTTTCGGTATCATGATACTCTTTGATATCAAACTGAACTTTTACAATTTAGTGGTACTGCCGGCAATTTTAGGGATCGGTAATGACAATGGTGTTCACCTTGCCTCCCGCTACCTGGAAGAAGGAAAGAGCTCTATGTGGCAAGTCCTTCGCTCAACAGGACAGCATATTACCATAGGGTCATTTACCACCATGCTTGGTTTCGCCGGACTTCTTTTTACCCAACACCCGGGTTTGTCCTCCATCGGGCTGCTTGCTTTAATCGGCATTGGTATGACCTTACTCTCCGCAGTTACATTCTTACCGGCCCTGATTCAATTTCTTGAAGACCGGAACTGGATTACCTTTTACGACCAGTTTCGCAGACACGATGACATCCAACAGTTACCATGATCATCAGCACAGCCGCAATTGTGCTCAAGTCCATTGATTTTCAGGAATCCAGTAAAATTGTTACCCTGCTGACTCCTGAACACGGGAAAATTGCAGTCATGGTACGAGGCTGCCGAAAACCTAAAAGTAAATTTGCAGGCTTTTTTGATACAGCTGCTGTATTGGATGTGGTACTCTATTTGAAACCATCCCGTAGTGTTCAAAATATATCGGAAGTCAGTTATCGGCAAAAAAACTGGAATATTCCCAAAGACTTCGCCAAAATGGCTGTTGCGATGGGAACCATGGAGATGCTCGATCAACTGGTACATGACAACGAAACCTCTGCTGACTTCTTTAGCTTTTCTGAACGAATGCTGCTATGGCTGAATGATACCGAGGATGACGTTACCGCACTTTTTCCTTATATACTGATACGTCTGGCCGATATTAATGGTATAGGAATTCAATATGAAGCACGTGATGATACCGGTCCTTTTTTCCTGAATATAGAAGAAGGTGTGGTTGCCAGTGAACCCGGACTCGGCCTTAGCTTCAAACTAACTGACTTTCAGCATAAATTTGTAAAAAAGGCGCTGATTGCCCGAAATAGTACCGTATTACGGAACCCTTTTGATAAATCAGAACTTAAATTATTAATACATCATTTGGATGTCTACTTTAACCATCATATAGATGGGTTGAGACAGAGGCAATCCGATTCTATTTTTGATCAGATTCTGTAACACCATGAAATTTCATCAGAAGCTATTAACCGGATTTCTGTTACTCCTGTCCGGAGTAATGATGGGGATGCTTGTCATGATCTATGCCGCTCAGGTCATGGATCCACAGCGAAGCGAAGTGCGTGTTAGTGAAGTTTACAGGAGTCTGGGACTTGAGGCTGGCAGCAAGGATGTTCCGGCTTCCAACGCCTCCCTTCCGCAACTAAGAGATGTCGCTTCAAGTGTGACCCAAAGTGTTGTATATATTGAAACCGAGGTGGCTGCTTCTGCCCGTGCACTACCCGATGATGAAAATCACAATTTCGACGACCCAAACTGGGAACAGTTTTTTCCACGCAGAAGGGCTTCTACAATCGGTTCAGGGGTAATAGTAAGCGAAGACGGCTATATAATCACCAATAATCATGTGATAGCCGGCACTGATGATGCGACTATTCGGGTTACCCTCAATGATAAACGCATATTTACTGCACGCGTTGTTGGCAGGGATCCGTCTACTGACCTGGCAGTTTTGAAAATTGAATCCGATGGCCTGCCACATGTACTCGTCGGCGATAGCGACCTGGTAGAAGTTGGTGACTGGGTAGTTGCTGTTGGTAATCCTTTTCGTCTTCGGTCCACCGTAACTGTGGGTATTGTTAGTGCACTTGGCAGGAATGTTGATATAATTGCTGATCAAATGCGTATTGAAAGCTTTATTCAGACCGATGCCGCTATCAATCGCGGTAACAGTGGCGGAGCGCTGGTGAATCAGTTCGGTGAACTTGTCGGAATCAATACTGCTATAGCAACGGAGAACGGTGCCTATCAGGGCTACGGGTTCGCCATACCCAGCAACATGGCATTCAAGATAAGTCAGGATCTTATTGAGTTTGGATCTGTCAAAAGGGGATATCTGGGGGTTAATATCGTATCAGTTGGTCAGGATCGCGCTGCACAACTCGGACTTCCAGCCATCGAAGGCGTTGAAATCGTGAACATTTTGAGAAATAGCGCAGCCGAATCAATTGGTTTGCGCAATAACGATGTAATCTTGAGTGTTGATGGTGTTAAAGTCAATGAAGCCAATCACTTGCAGGAACGCGTGGCATTAAGGAGGCCGGGGGAGGAAGTAAACCTGGAAATATGGCGTTCTGGTACTACAACAACGTACACCGTACTGCTGAATGGATTGGAAAACTGACGATTCAAAGGGCGGTATAGGCTGTAGGAATATATAAAACGACCGCCGGGGCTACGTTTAATCTGTTTTGGAACGTTAGACAGCTATATGCTTGTTTAAACAAATAAATATAACGCCAATCTAAATCAACTTTTATGAATACGTCGTTTGTACATGGTATTCATCATATAACCGCTTTTTCCGGTGATGTGAATGAAAATGCTGCATTCTATACTAAAACATTGGGACTTCGACTGGTAAAAAAATCGGTCAATCAAGATGCTCCGGATGTCTATCATTTGTTTTTTGCTGATGCACATGGAAATCCCGGAACGGATCTGACTTTCTTTCCTTTTCCAAATATCGCTAAAATGAGGGATGGGTATGGTCTTGTGAGTGAAACTGGATTTGCCATAGCTGAAGATTCATACAACTTCTGGCTTCATCGGCTGAGAGAATATCAGGTTACTGATTTAAGTGAGACCGTTCGTTTTGGGGAAAAGGTCATCACGTTCTGCGATCCACATGGCCTGAAACTATCACTGTCAGCGACGCCAGCCCCCAGGGATGTGGAAATTTTTAAAAACAGTACCGTTCCTGCCGAACACCAGCTCCGCGGATTTCATACGGTTCGTCTTAAGTTACACACTGCTGAACCCACCCGGAAATTACTCACAGAGATTATGGGTTTCCGGTTTGTTGGTACTGATAGTCAGTGGATGCGGTATGAGTCCGGACAGGGGGGCAGTGGTACTTTGGTTGAACTTGCCGAGTTTCCCGATCAGCCTCAAGGTCGATGGGGACTTGGTAGTGTGCATCATGTAGCCTGGAGAATGAAAGATGTTGAAACGGAAATGGCACTTCGGGAAAAGATTGCTGCTGCTGGTTTATACCCTAGCCAGAGAATTGACCGTTTTTGGTTTGAATCAGTATACTTTCAGGAGCCGAATGGCGTAGTATTTGAACTTGCGACCGACGGACCGGGATTTGACCGGGATGAGGATATGGAGTCTCTGGGTGAAACACTCATTCTCCCTCCATGGCTGGAGGGCAGACGTAAGGAAATTGAAGCAGCCCTGCCTGAAATCCGTACCGACTCCGTCAACCGCTGAAATTGTGTGCGGGGTGCCTCACAAGTTGCGTACACGATTTTAACATAAGAAATTGGCCCTGTACGGTTTCTTATCGCACATAAATCGAATATATTCATATCAACTACGTTTTACCCCTAGGAAACACACCGCAGCTAAACATGTCTGAAGATGCTGAATAATTTTTTGGGTAAGCGGCATCATTACCGCCGTTTCACGTATCAGCCACGGTATTACGACCCATCAAAAGACGAACGCATTCGTGAGCGGATGCGTGTTAACAGTTCTACGCGCAGGGGTCGGGGTGGTAACGTGCTGATGTATATTCTGCTGTTGAGTGGAATACTGTGGATTCTTGTAACCCTGTAAATAACCCATCATTGCAAAGCGACAGTCAAACTGATTCGGTCTCCGGTATAATCAAATTACTCCCAGCAGACCTGGCCAATAAAATTGCGGCGGGGGAAGTTGTTCAGCGACCCTCCTCAGTTGTAAAAGAACTCCTTGACAATGCCATAGACGCGGGAGCAACGCAAATTGATGTTCATCTCCAACAGGCTGGTCGTACGCTGATTCAGGTAGATGACAATGGATGTGGAATGTCAAAATCAGACATCCCGAATTGTTTTCTGCGTCATGCCACATCCAAAATAACACGTGTTGAAGATTTATACCAGATCAGAACACTGGGATTCCGTGGTGAAGCCATGGCTTCGATAGCATCGGTTGCGCAGGTTACGCTGAAGACCAAACGGGTTGAAGATGAGACAGGTTATCTCTATGAAATCTGGGGTGGAAAGGAGCGTTCCTTTGAGCCGGCAGCGGTGGTGAACGGAACGTCCATCGCTATAAAAAATCTTTTTTACAATGTTCCTGCGCGCAGAGCCTTCCTTAAAACAGACAACACCGAGTTTCGGCATACCATCATTGTGTTTCAGCAGATGGCGCTCATTAATCCTGGAATACGTTTCAGTTTGTATGCAAATGGTGAAGTAGTCTACAAACTGCCGGCCCAGTCACTTCTGGACCGTGTTGTCGAGATTTTTGGCAAGTCCTACGCAGCCAGTCTTATTCCCATTGATGAGACGGCAGGCTTTGTTCGTATTCATGGGTATCTTGCCGACCCCAAACTAACGAAAAAGAACAGAGGCGAACAGTTCCTTTTTGTTAATGGTCGACCAGTGATGCACCGTCATCTAACCCATGTAATTCTGGAACAGTATAAAAATTGGATCAGCGACAGTGAGTATCCCTTTTTTGCCATTTTCTTTGATGTGGATCCTGCCCAGGTTGATGTGAACGTGCACCCATCGAAGATGGAAATTAAGTTTGAGGATGAACGAACCGTATCAATGCTGACAAAATCGGTAATCAAAAGGGCTCTGCACGAGCGCTTTAGTGTACCTGATATGCAATTTCCTGATCAGGAAGACTTCTACGAACCATTTCCTGTTACCGGCAGGCAGGAAGTAGGTCAAAGCGGTCGCCCGGTACAAAGCTTTCCGAGCCGGATTAATTTCGATGCCAGACCCTCTGATTTTAATTCCTACAATTCTGATTATCCTGACCGCCAGCGAGGTAAACCGTTTTCTCCGGATTCAACTTCCATTTATGCCCCTGCTGCAGGGCAGGGCAGAGATGCCGACCACCAGCGACCTGAGCTCGAGCGGTCTGTAGGTTTCTGGCAGCTTCATAATACGTATATCATAACCCAGACGCTTACGGGGTTGTGTATTGTAGATCAGTTTCTGGCCCATAAACGCATCATTTACGAGCGTGCTCTGAATGCGATGGATTCAGGCCTGCCCAGTACGCAACAATTACTCTTCCCTCAGACACTGCAACTCTCTGCCTCCGATTTTGCCGGTTTACGAAATGTATTACCCGATTTACTTCGGATGGGTTTTGATATATCACTAATGAGCGGAAATACGGCCGTAATTAATGGTGTTCCCGCTGATATCCAACTGGGGGACGAACGAAGCCTTATTGAGTCCATATTGCACCAATATCAAAGTTACTCTGGTGCAGTTCAGCTGGATTCGCGCGAGAAACTGGCACTTGGTCTGGCATCCAAGACAGCTATGCCACGTGGAAAAAAACTCACACAACTGGAAATGGAAACCTTATTTGACCAGCTTTTCGCCTGTGAGCAACCCTATGCAGATCCCTTGAAAAAACCAACCATCACCTACCTTCCTCTTGATGAAATCCGCTCACGGTTCAGGTAACACCCCATGAAAATACTGGCCTTAGACCCATTCCTGGGTGGTTCACACAAATCATTTCTGGATGGAATTCAACGTTACTCAAGTCACAGCATTATTCCGCTGACCATGAGTGATAAGTTTATGCGATGGAGACTGCATGGTGGTGCTGTTACCCTCGCTGAGCGTTCTGTTGACGTTACCGATCAGATCGATTTATTACTGGTCAGCTCCATGACCAACTTACCAGCTTTCATCGCCCTGACCAATCCGCGTTTTGCGCATGTTCCAACGTTGATGTACATGCATGAAAATCAGCTGACGCTGCCACTGCCGGAAGGCAAGCAGCGTGACACTACCTTCTGCTATATCAACTATCTGAGCATGCTGGCGGCCGATCAGCTCGTATTCAGCTCCCAGTTTCACTATGACTCACTCATGGTGGAGCTGCCCCGGTTCCTGCGTACATTTCCTGATCATCAAAACTTGCCCAGCGTTGAACGTATAGCGGCCAAAAGCATAATCCTTCATCCTGGCCTCCATCTCAATGAACACAAACGCTTTGACGCAGTCAGAACACATCTGCACACCCCGGTAATACTATGGAATCAGCGATGGGAGTATGACCGGAATCCATCTCTCTTTTTTAAAATGATGGACCGGCTGGACGACAGCGGATGCGATTTCAACCTGATACTCGCCGGGGATGCAACTACGGAACAACCACGGGAAGTAGATAAGATATGGAAACGCTACGGTAACAGAATCCTGCATTATGGCTATGTTGATGATTTTGAGCGCTACAGTACCCTATTGCACCAGGCTGACATCGTAGTGTCTACAGCTTCCTACGAATTCTTCTGTTCTGCGGTAATGGAAGCTGTTTACTGCGGTTGTCATCCATTGCTTCCCAGTGGACTTACCTACCCTGAACTGGTGCCACAGTCGCTCAGGGAGCCGTTACTGCATGCACCGGTATTTTATGATAATGAGGACGATTTGTTTAAAAAGCTGCGCAAGTTGCTTAACGGCGAATCCCGGCCTTTACCGTTGGCTTCGTTACGAAATATCAATGCCCACCTTGACTGGTCGCAGCATATCCTGGAATTTGATGAGCTTTTTGATCGGGTAGTAAGTGAATCGAAAAAATAAGCTTCAACTGCCGCTAAAAAGGCGATTCGTCATCGATGATAGGCCCCAGTCCCTTGGCGGGATTCGCCCCTCTGGAACCGGATTTTGATTCCCCGTATGATTCAGCATCATCGGGCATGTATACATCGGAACCAAAATCTTTTGGAACGTAGTCTGTCGTATAGGAAGCTGATGTCAGATTTTCAAATCGTGCATACTCTTTCACAAAATGTAACGCAACCGTTCCGGTAGGACCATTACGCTGCTTTCCGACGATAACCTCGGCAATTCCATGGGTAGACTCGCCTTCGTCCGTTGTAGTAATACCGTAGTATTCGGGTCTGTACAGAAAACAAACTACATCCGCATCCTGTTCAATAGAGCCGGACTCCCTCAGATCACTTAATTGAGGTCGCTTATCCCGGCCTCGTTGTTCTACGGCACGGCTCAGCTGAGCCAGAGCGATTACCGGAACATCCAGCTCTTTGGCAAGTCCTTTAAGGCCACGCGATATGGTAGCAATTTCCTGTTCGCGGTTTGCGCTGTCTTTCACGGAAGCGGTCATCAGCTGCAGGTAATCAATAATAACCAGCCCGATGTTTTTTTCATTTTTAAGTCGCCGGCATTTTGACCGAAGCTCCATAAGGCTGATACCCGGTGTATCGTCAACATAAACCGGAGCAGGATATAATCTTCCGGCAGCATCAATCAAGTGCTGAAATTCCTCGTCGGATAGCTGACCGGTTCGTGCTTTTTGCGCGTCAACCCGTGCCTCCATGGTAAGCAATCGTTGTACCAGCGACTGATCTGACATTTCCAGACTGAACAGAGCGATGGGAACACGTTTGGCCGGGTCGGGGTGAAGTGCTGCATTTCGGGCGATGGTAAGCACGAATGCCGTTTTCCCCATAGACGGTCGGGCTGCAATAATGACAAGATCTCCACGCTGCCACCCCGCCGTCATTTTGTCTATATCCAGATTGGTTGGGACTCCCGTTATAGCACTTTTTTTGCCCCTCAGTTCCTCTAAATACTCCAGTGTACTTTTAATCGTATCGGTTATGGGTTCAACGGCTCCCCGAGTGTTGCTGTTAGACAACTCAAAAACACGTTTTTCAGCAAGTTCGAGCACATCGTATGGGTCTGTTGCAGGGTCATAGCTGTCTTTTATTACCTCAGTGCAAGAGATAATGAGGTTTCGTTTGAGTGCTTTTTCAGCAATAATTTGGATGTGGTATTCCATATTTGCCGAAGAACTCACTGTACGGGTTAGCTGTGTCAGGTACCCGGTACCCCCAATACTGTCAAGCAGCCCCTTGTCACGAAGCTCATTTTCCAGGGTTAATAAATCCAGTTGATTCTTTCCCTGAATGAGATTAACCATCGCTTCAAAAATCTGCTGGTGCGCTGGTTTATAGAAATCGGTTATTTTCAGGCTCTCCATGCCCATCAGTGCCGCATCCCGATCGATGAGCATACCTCCCAGAACAGCCTCTTCAATTTCAACAGCCTGTGGTGGGATTCGTCCCTCGGTTTCCAGTACTGTCGATTGATGTTCCCGATAATCTTTTTTATAACGCTTAGCCATACAAATTAGGATTCGATAAGTGCTGTATCAGGGTTTACATCCAAGTTCATCATATCTGCTTCGAAGCAACTGAACATCGTGCCATGTGTCACGTTTTTTATGGGGATCTCGGAGCAGGTAAGCCGGATGGTAGGTAAGCAGAACCTGGTACCGGCCCATGAACGTATGAAATTTACCTCTCAACTCCTTCAAACTAGCTTTTGTCTGCAATAATGTTTCCGTCGGGACCTTGCCAAGGCATAATATTAATTTGGGTTGAACCAGCTCAATCTGTCGAATTAAGTACGGCAAACTTCTCAGACGCTCTTCCGGAAGTGGGTTGCGGTTGTCGGGTGGCCTGTGTTTAAGAATGTTGGCAATATATACATCCTGTCTGTTGAATTGTATGGCCTCCAGAATCTTGGTAAGCAACTGACCCGACCTGCCAACAAAGGGCTCGCCGAGTCGATCTTCATCCGCGCCGGGTGCTTCTCCAATAATCATGAGATCGGCATCGGGATTACCTTTACCAAAAACAAGTCTGGTGTTGGGTAAATCCGTTTTCAGCAAATCAAGGGTATTGCAATACACCTCCAGGTCATCCAGCGTGTTTATGCTTCCTAATCTGGGATCGGCCTGGTAGGGCTGCTGAATAATTCGTGAGATATCCGTCAATTCTGCTTTATTCATTCGTTCATCTGACTTAGGTGCCATATCAAAATTTACAGCCCCGTATAATTCACTTTGCTGCCTTAGGTAAGCATAAATTCTATTTTCGAGGTCTTCGACAGGGTTGTTCATGGGTGTGATATGCAATCAGTTTTGTCGTTGGATTATTTGGACAAACACCAAGGTAATGAAATGGGGATATACTAACACCCTGAAAATTGGATGAATTTTTCTTCCAACAAAAAAAGCCGGCTGTACACCGGCTTTTGAGAATCGAACCAGAAGGTTTCTGTTTTATCCGATGAGGTAAAGAACGATTGCGATAACCATGAAATTTACAATGGATAAAGGCAGTAACCGCGACCAGCCAAGGCGCATCAGCTGATCAAACTTAAATCGCGGAATGGTCCATCTGACCCATATGAAAACGAAAATCCAGAATACAGTTTTGGCCAGAAAAACATGAATATCCAGAACGCCTTTCAGAAACGGACTGAGTTCAGGTAACCACAGCGGAGCGAAGGGCAGGTGATACCCTCCAAAGAAAAATGTACTGATAAGCATACTGGCTATCACCACATGCATATACTCAGCAAGGAAAAACATACCAAACTTCATGGAGCTGTATTCGGTGTGAAATCCTCCGACAAGCTCCTGCTCGGCTTCAACAAGGTCAAAAGGCGTACGGTTGGCTTCAGCAAATGAGGCAACAATAAAAATGACGGCTCCGATCGGATTCAGGAAAATAAACCACCACATTGCCTGGGCATTCACTACATCCACCACACTCAGTGAGGAAGCAAGCAATGCGACGGAGGCTACTGCCATACCCATCGGAAGTTCATAACTAACCATCTGAGCAGCACTACGAAGGCCTCCGAGCAATGAATACTTACTGTTGGATGCCCACCCAGCCATGGTAACACCATAAACACTCAATGAGGCAACAGCCAGCAGGTAAAGAACGCCTACATTCAGATTCGCAACCACAAGACCGTCACCAAAGGGAATCACCGCGACGGTCATAAGCGCCGTAACAACCGGAACAAGCGGGGCGAGGGTGTGAAGCATACGGTTACCCTGGGTAGGAGTAACGTCCTCTTTCATGATCAGTTTAAGCACATCGGCAAAAGGCTGAAGTAGTCCGAACGGACCAACACGATTAGGACCGACCCTGTTCTGAATGAAGGCCGCCACACGGCGCTCGGCATATACAACCACTGCTGCTGATGGAAGCAGGAAGCCAAGCGTGGCACCAAGCATGACCAGGATGGATTTTATAAGTTCAGGTGTAAATAATTCCATGATTATCAGGCCGGATTAAGTTCTTTCGAAGGTTGATCTTGCAGGGCAATACCCAGCTCACGGTCCATACGCTCGTAGCTGATACCGGCAAAACTACTGTTTTTCAGGGCAATCTCATCGATTATCTCCCGGGCTTCGTTGTAGCGGAACTCCAGATTCATTTCGTGTGAGAGGCGCACAAGAAACTCCCAGGCTGGAATACAGTCAATTTTGTTGTTGTCAGATACCCAGTTGTCGAAGCGTGTTCCATAGTGGTCCAGCCTGCCCATAGACATTTGCAGGTCCAGGCGTCGGTCGGTGTACAGTGTTTCCTTGGCAGGCAGGGTGCGCTGAATCCGACCATCAACATTGACATAGCTACCGAAATGTTCTGCTGCCGTCGTAATCGGTATGGTGACAGACGCGCTGCGTGAGGTAGAATTGTTGTTGGTACCCAGATAAACGCTGAAATACTGGGTTAGTGATTCTGTACTGGCGATGCCTCTGCCCACCAGGTCTTCCTGCAAAATCACCAGGGTTTCATAGGTACCACTGTCAATCATGCCCTTTGCCTGGTCTGCATCGACTTCATTGATGCCCAGTAGTTTACACCCGCTGCTGTTGGGAGCCTGATCATCCGTTATCAGAAAATCATCACCGGTACCTGGTTTAATATCCGGAACGTAAATCACGGTGGTGTTCGCGAAACGGGCAAAGAACTGCTGAATGGCATAATTATCTTCGACAGATGCATAGGCACTGGCAAATACAAGTGTTTTGCCAGTTTCAGCGCCTGTCAGTTTTTCAGATATGGTTAAGAGCGCATTATTCCAGGATGTCTTGATTGAATCCTTGTTCACCACCATTTCAGGACGGGAAATCCGGTTTTCATTGTAAATTTTGTAGGCTTCTCGTCCGGCATCCGGCATCCAGTAGTCATTCACATGCGGGTTATACCGGGGCGTAATGCGCATGACAAGGTTATCGCGCGTCCATATATCCACTGCACATCCCTTCGCATTGGTGATATCGATAGAAGGCGTTGAGCTCATTTCCCATACCCTGGCCTTGAATCTGAAATCAGTGGAAGTCAGTGCACCTACCGGACAGATGTCAACGGTGTTAATAGAGTAGGGGTCATCAAATTCAGTACCCGGAGCAGTAATCGGGTAGTTATGATCTCCCCGCTGGGAAATGGTCAGCTGATTACTTTTGCTGATTTCCTCGGTAAAGCGGACACAACGGGTACAGTTGATACAGCGTTCGGCATCAAGCACAACACGAGGGCCAAGCTGTATACGTTTGGGTTTGTGAACTTTCTTATGCTCAAACCGACTGCCTTCCGGACCATACTTATAGGTCTGTATTTGAAGCGGACACTCCCCGGCCTGATCACAAATGGGACAATCCAGCGGGTGGTTAATAAGAATAAATTCCAGAATATCCTTCTGACCCCTTCGAACCAGTTCTGAGGTGACATGTGTCTTGATAACCATACCATCTGTGGCATCCAGACTGCAGGCCGTCATCAGTTTTGGGAAAAATCGAATAACACGCTCGCCGTTATCATCCAGCTCATATTCACCGGTTTCGCGATTTAAAACGGGCTGACCGGCCTCAACGTAACACTGTCTGCAGTTTGCCGGAATAGAAAGTGATGGATGGTAGCAAAAAAAAGGCAGTTCGAGTCCCTGGTCCAGAATAAACTGAAGAACCTTGGTTTGTCCTTCAAATTCGTATCGTTTATTGTCGATGAAAATTTCGGCCATGAGTTTCTTGGTATTACAAAATTATGATAGGGCGTAAACGGTGTTTTTCACACGTGCTTCAAATTCGTCACGGAATCGTGTTATGGTGTATCGCACCGGCCATGCTGCAGCATCCGCAAGGGCACAGATAGTCCGTCCTTCCATCTGGGTGCATAAATCCAGCAGTAAATCCAGGTCACGCATAGTCCCATCACCTGCTTTGATCTTCAGCAGGGTTTTCTCCAGCCAGCCTGTTCCTTCACGACAAGGGGTGCACTGACCACAGCTCTCATGGTGGTAAAAATGGGAAACCCGCCATAGATAGTCTACCATGTCCGTATCTTCGTCCAGGATACACATTCCGGCAGTTCCCAGCATAGATCCGGCCTGTCTGAGTGAGTCTGAATCCATTCGAACTCCATCCAGGGCATCTCCCCGAAGGGGCGGGGTAGATGATCCTCCCGGGATTAGTGCTTTGACACGTTTCCCGCCACGGACTCCCATGGCTACCTCGTTGATCAGATCAGTCACCAGCATGCCGGTGGGGTATTCATAAACCCCCGGTCGATTGACATGACCGGAGATACCGTAAAGCAGTGGTCCGGGGTGGGTTGCAGCGCCCGTTCCTTTATACCAGTCGGCGCCGTTGTTGAATATCAGCGGAACATTCGCCAGCGATTCAATATTGTTGATGGTGGTGGGACGTCCCCACAGGCCTTTTTGTGCCGGAAACGGTGGTTTTACACGAGGGTAGCCGCGTTTACCTTCCAGAGACTCCATCAGGGACGATTCTTCGCCACATATATAGGCACCCGCACCGCTGTGAAGAACCATGTCAACGCTGAATCCCGATTTCAGAATGTTCTGTCCCAGATACCCTCGCTCATAGGCATCAGAAACGGCTTTCTCCATCATTCGAATCCACGACCGGTATTCCCCACGAATATAAACGTATACCGTGGTTATGGACATGGCGTAGGCAGCAATAATCGATCCTTCAATGAAGGTATGTGGATTGAATTCAAAAATGACACGGTCTTTAAACGTGCCGGGTTCGGATTCATCTCCATTGGCGGCGATGTAACGGGGACCACCATCAGGTTTGGGCATAAAAGACCATTTCAAACCGGTATTGAAGCCGGCCCCTCCACGACCACGAAGCCCGGCATTTTTGACCGTTTCGGTGACATGCTGCGGTGTGAGCGTATCTTGATCAGCCAGAATTTTTTTCAGTGCGCCATATCCGCCGTGCTTCTCATATACATCGATTTTGTGGTAATCCTTGATGTTGGGGATGAGAACGGGTTTGTAGGCTTTCCAATCTGTCAATGACATATTATTCGTTCTCCATGGCTGTTGTTCGGTTTTGAACCAGTGGGATAGATTCAAACTCCGGAAGTTGGTCTTTCTTCAGATCATCGATGACCTTATCAAGCTTTTCAGGTGTGAGATGATTCACGTATACATCGTTGGTAATCTGCATCATCGGCGCATAACCGCAAGCCCCGAGACACTCCACACTTTGAATTGAAAACATACCGTCCGGGGTAGTTTCTCCGGCCTTGATTCCGAGTTTATCTTCCAGATAATGCAATGTTTCGTAGCCACCGCAGGCCTGGCAGCTGAAACTTGTACACACATCCAGAACATACTTGCCCTTGCGCTCTTTGTAGTACTGTGTGTAAAAGGTGGCTACTCCGTGAACATGGGCTTCGGGAAGGTTGAGTGTGCGTGCTACAAGTTTCTGAACATCCGGTTCAACATGGCCATACTTCTCCTGTGCCATCCATAAAACAGGCATAACAGCAGGCTGTGGATTCGGATATCTGGCGATGATAGCATCAATTTTCGCCAGTTCTTCTTTGGTGAATTCGAAGTTTTGCATAATTATTTGTCAGCTTCTCCCATAACCGGATCAATTCCGCCGATAACTACAACCGTATCGGCCAGCATTTGCCCGTCAAGGATGGTCTCAAGACCCTGAAGGTTGCTGAATGATGGTGATTTTACTTTAAGTCGCCATGGATGACCGGTTCCGTCGCTCTGAATATAGTACCCCAATTCTCCTTTAGGAGCTTCGACGGCATGGTAGCATTCTACGCCAGCAGGAGGGCATACACCCGTATCGGTCATCATAAAGTCGTGTATGAGACCTTCCATGGAATAATATACCTCGTCTTTGGAAGGGTATGATTTCTTCGCATTGTCAACCCGTATTGGACCTTTTTGCATACGGGCAAGACACTGCTCTATAATTTTTACAGACTCAGACATTTCCTCCATCCGAACAAAGTACCTGGCCAGGTTATCACCCTCCAGGCGAGTAGGTACCTCAAAATCCATTTCAGCGTACTTGAGGTAGGGCTCAACCTTGCGGATGTCATAGGCTATACCAGTAGCCCTGATATTCGCCCCGCTCATTCCCAGTGCAATGGCCTCCTCGTACGTAATAGTACCCACATCTTTGTTCCTGTCGATGAAGATCCGATTTCTGTTCAACAGCTTTTTCCAGTCTCTGATTTCATCTGGAAATTGTGCAATAAAAACCCGGATTTTTTCTAATGCTTCAGGAGTAAGATCTGAGGCTACTCCGCCAATCCTTGAATGGGATACGGTGAATCTGTGACCAGCAAAGTCATCAAAAATATCGTAGATGCGCTCACGCTCGCGGAAAGTCCAGATAAAAAAGGATATGGCTCCGGCATCCATAACCATAGTGCCCAACCACAGCAGGTGTGATGAAATCCGGGCCAGTTCAGCTCCAACCATGCGGATATACTGCGCACGTTCTGGAACTTCTATACCTGCAATTTTTTCAACTGCGGTACACAGGGCTACGTTGTTTGAATATGGTGAGAGGTAGTCCATACGGTCTGTGTATGGCATAAACTCCTGATAGGTCTTGTTCTCGGCAATTTTTTCC
Organism: Bacteroidetes bacterium HLUCCA01; assembly: GCA_001314545.1. GTDB lineage: Bacteria > Bacteroidota > Rhodothermia > Balneolales > HLUCCA01 > HLUCCA01. Next base: position 341,272 of record LIHN01000001.1, on the reverse strand, counting down.
ACACCACGGTGGAGATAGCCGATGTCCAGTTTATTTTTGACAATTTTCTCACCATTAAGTTCCGTCAGAACGCGAAGAACACCATGCGTTGCAGGGTGCTGTGGACCCATATTCAAAATCATACGTGTACCCAGCGGGTCATGCTCAAGGTCGATGGTGGTATGTTTGTCTTCCAACGCCTTGTAATAAGCCAGCTGATGCTCTTTCTGGAATTTCGGCTGTAGTTTATCGGAAATGGAATCGTTGGACATATTATTCGGCATCAGGGTTTGTGTTGGGCAATTCCAGTGAACCGGGTACGCCAATAAGAGGGAATTCTTTACGCAAAGGGTGGTATTTGAAATCTTCGGGCATGAATATACGCCGTGGATCCGGATGGCCCTGGAATGTTATTCCAAACATATCATAAGCTTCTCGTTCATTCCAATTGGCGCCTTTCCAGATATCTGTGGCCGTTGGTACAACCGGATTATCCTCGGGTACGCGTGTTTTTACAAAGATGCGGTGCTGATCTCTGAGGGACATCAGGTTGTAAATGACTTCAAAGCGGTCGTCTTCGGTAAACCTGTCAGCGGCAACAATGTCAGCCAGGTAAATGAAATGATGTTCTTCTTTCAGGAATTTCAGTACATCGTGAACGTAGTCACGATGTACAATAAGAATATGGTCGCCGGCATGTTCAGCAGTACCGAGTACGGCGTCTGTGAATTTGGATTGTACGTCCTTACTGACCGCTAATACGGATTCTTTTGCCATTATGCGTCCAGTTTTAGGGTGTGTTCATTGCGGATTTTTTCCTGAATCTGCATCAATGCGTTGAGTAAGGACTCAGGTCGGGGAGGACAGCCCGAGATATACACATCAACGGGTAAGAAATTATCAACTCCCTGAACTACACCGTAGCATCGGTGCATACCTCCGGTGGAAGCACAAGCACCCATAGCTATACACCATTTGGGATCGGGCATCTGATCCCAGACGCGCCTGATTGCATGCGACATTTTGTAGGTACACCAGCCGGCCACTATCATAACATCGCTCTGACGTGGTGAGAAACGCATAACTTCAGAGCCGAATCGTGCGGCGTCATACTTAGGCCCGGCGAATGCCATCATTTCAATGGCGCAGCATGCAAGTCCCATAGGCATTGGCCACAGAGCGTTGGAGCGGCCCCAGTTTACCAATGCGTCCAGTTTGGTTGTAAGAAATCCGTCACCGCCAAGGGTATTATCCATACTCATCGTGTGTGGAGAGGTTGATTACTGATTATTTTTGAGCTGCAGAGGCTGTTTGTGGCTTTGAATCCCAGTCCAATGTGCCTTTTTTGAGGGTATAAATCAGACCCAGCAGCAATATGGTTATAAACACCATCATCGACCAAAATGATTCCGGCCCGAGATCACGGTAGGTTACAGCCCATGGGTAGATGAATACGACTTCCAGATCGAATACGATAAACTCAACTGCCACAAGGAAGAAGCTCACGGAATAGCGATCTTTGGCTTGTCCGTAGGGGTCCATGCCGCTTTCATAAGGCATGAGTTTTGGTTTGTTGGGTCTGTGTGGTCCCAGATACCGTGACAGCAGCATGAGCGCCAGGGCCAGCACAACGGCGAGACCCAGCAAAAGAAGAATGGGAAAGTATAATTCGAACATGTTTGTCGGGTGTGTTTTAAGATGCGCAAAATTAGGGTCATCTGCGTGAAATGTCAATTAAAGCGGCCATTCTTTATTTGTTTAGACTGGATATTCACTTAGCTGAATTTATGCGGGTGACTGGAGGGGGAAAGTTCATCGTATTTGCATTACGGGCGACAGATTCATTGGTCAAAATTGCGTAACATTGGGTGGTACAAGACCGGGCAGTGAATGATTGGCTTGCCGGTTTAGTTATGCATTCCAAATACGAACTGAAAACGGGAGTTTTACGATTGGAAAAGGTCCAGGTAGAAATTCTAGGGTTATCCACCAGCCCCAGTAGCGGCGGAGCCTATGCACTGATTCTCAATGAAATTAACGGTACCCGGCGGCTGCCCATCATAATAGGAACGTACGAAGCCCAGGCTATAGCACTTGAGCTTGAGCATATCAAACCGCCAAGACCGATGACGCACGATTTGGTAAAACATATTATTCAGTCTTTTGACGGCAGTCTGAACGAAGTGCAGATCAATGACCTGCGTGACGGCACGTTTTTCGCACGGATACTGATTCAAAAAAATGGTGAAATAATTTCAGTTGACTCCCGACCCAGTGATGCTATTGCGGTGGCCATCCGTTTCGAAGCACCGATTTTTGTAACCGCCGAGGTGCTCAGGGAAGCCGGAGTAGACGCTGAACCATCTGCCGCTCCTGCCGCACCGACCAAAAGAACCGTCATCAAATCCACCCCTGCTGAAAAGGCCGTTCGAAAAACTGAATCGGACAAAACGCGACTTGATTTACTCGAGAAGAATCTGAATGAGGCCGTTTCAGCAGAAGATTATGAGCTGGCTGCCCGCCTGCGCGATGAGATTGAGAAACTCAGGGGTCAACGTGGAGATTAGTCAACGAACATTTCGTGGATTGCCGTTCGGCACGTTATTTTGTGATTATGTGGAAGGTCAACCAGAAATTCGGAATTTTTTCTCCCATAATCCGTTCAGTCCGGCGTCATTTGCCCTGCAGGCCGAACAGATGGCCTTCAATAAAGACCGCTCAGAGCTGGTGCGGGTGCTGGACTTATTAAATGACACCTCCATCCCCGCTGTGGCGGAAAATTTAAATCAACTGCGGACCAACCATACTTCATTGACGGTGGTTACCGGTCAGCAGCTTACGGTGGGGGGAGGGCCGCTGTTTACACTTTATAAAATTGCAACCACTATTATACAGGCCCGGAAGTTGCAAGATGAACTGAACAGACCTGTAATACCGGTGTTCTGGCTGGCTGATGAGGACCACGATTTCCAGGAAATCGCAACGCTTGGCTTTCCATCCCGGGGGCAATGGCAAAAACTGGTAACCGAAGAAGGTCCTGATACAGGAAAACCAGCCGGTCATATTTCCGTGGACGAACGGATGTTGCAGTTCATTCAGCATGTCGTTGAACTACTTCCTGAGAGTGATTTTTCAGGTCAGGTTTCTGAGCTTCTAACCGAGGCCTATGCGCCGGGGAAAACCCATGCCCAGGCATTCGGGTTGTTGATTCAGCGCTTGTTTAGTGCCTATGGACTGGTGCTGGCCGGCTCGGCAACGCGGGAAGCGAAAGTGTTTTTGTCCGATAACATTGTACACCTCCTGCATTCCGCGGATGCATTGTATGAGGCACTGGAGTTGCAGTCTGAGAAACTTGAAAAACTATACCACAGACAAGCCAACGTTGGTCGGTCTAATTGGTTTCTGCTGGATGAAAATGGTTTCAGGGTCAAATTACAGCGTCATGATGATTATTGGAGCTTCAACGATTTGTCGATGAGCCGAGATGAGCTTGAAGCATTGGCTGCTGAACAACCGTGGCGCTTTTCCCCGAATGTTTTTATGCGTCCAGTCATGCAGGACCTGATGCTCCCCAATATTGCCTATGTAGCCGGACCTGGTGAAATTGCCTATTACGCACAGATGAAAGCCATGTATCAGGCGTTAGGTATGGCTATGCCGGTTATCGTTCCACGCTTAAGTGCCGTTGTTGTAGAAAAGAATATTGACCGGTTGCTGGAAGAGCTCCCTTTTACTATGGAAGATTACCTCGGCAGGGTCGAGGATCTTCAACAGGCGTATGTAAAGCAAAACCAATCATTGGATATTCAAAAATTTTCCGATCGTTGGATCTCTGAAATCGAATCCCTGGCAGCAGCACGGGTTGAGGCCGTGGCTCAGTTCGATTCTACGCTTTCTGCATCGCTGGACCGCGTCCGACAAGAGCAGATCAACACGGTACACTCTTTGACAAAGAAGATGGTCAAGTCAGAAAAAAACCGACTGGAAGTTCAGTTAAAGCGGATTCAGAAAGTGCAAAATGCGCTATTTCCACAGATGAATCTTCAGGAGCGTGAACTGGCATCTATATATCTGCTGAATAAATACGGATTTGGTATAATCGACCGTATCATTGAGAGTTGTACGGAGATAGATACAGACAAGCATATAATATTTAAGGTATAATGCGCTCAAAAACTCAGGTTCGAAGCCGCTGTCGTGAGCTGAGGAATTCCCTGTCAGAAAAACAGTGGAGTGAACTGAGTAGCCAAATCGCACTGAATTGTATAAAACTGCTCGGAGAATATAAAAACGCGGGTGTGTTTTTGTATAGATCGTCTGTGAAGCAACGCGAAATTGACACGGATTCTATTTTTAAACACTGTCTTGATAACGGATATCCCCTGGCCGTTCCGATTACCTATCCGGGCGGCCTCATGCAGGCGGTTGTCGTTGATCAGTTCACGGTATTCAGCTTTACCGACTGGGGTATTCCGGAACCCGTGGTAGTATCACCTGACTATATGAACGAACCCGATGTTATTATTGTGCCGCTGCTGGCAGCTGACCGATATGGTAACCGGATCGGGTATGGGAAAGGCTACTATGACCGCTTTTTAGCCGGGGCCAGCGGACTACGTGTGGGACTTTGTCCGGACTGTTGTCTTGTCAGTGATATACCCATTGAGCCTCATGATGAGCAGCTTGATGTGCTGGTAACTGAGTCTGGTATCCTGCGTATAGTTGCAGATACATGAATTAACTAAGTTGAACTATGGCAGACTATCACACCAAGTCAAAATCAGGATTGCAATCCGATGACATCTTTAATGTCAACGAGGCTGACTTAGAATCTACACTGCAACGTTACCTGGAGGCTGAAAAGCCGTCAGGGGGAACTCCGGGTTTGTTTAATCTGATCACTATTTCTGGACTGGCATTTTTGATTGTCGGTTTTGTTGCGGTATTGCAATCCATTATTCCTTTGGGGTTGCAGACGGATGCCCTGTTGACGTACCTGCCTCTGGTAGGTGGTGTGATGGTGCTGCTCATCGGAATGGGATATTTTTCAGGCGATCGTAAATCCAGCCGTAAAAAAAAGTCGAGAAATAATACATCGCGCAATGTTGAGCAGCAAAGTAATGAGAAAGAATCAAAGCTTGAAGAGTTTGCCTTGCTTCAACGCAAAAGGTTAACCCGCTCAGCAACTGATTCCCGGTTACTCGGTGTTTGCGGGGGGATTGCCAGGTACCTTGGACTTGATTCAACATTGGTTCGTATAGCGTTTATCGCCAGTCTCTTTTTTGCCTACGGTTCGCCGGTGTTGCTGTATTTTGCGCTTGGTGTCATTTTACCCAAAGAAACTAAACCTGCAGCATTATAGTCATGCTTATAACTTTTGAAGGAATTGACGGTAGCGGCAAGACAACGCAAATTTCTTTACTTCGAGAAAAAATTGAAGCTTTTGGCAGGATTGTGCGTGTTTTCAGGGAGCCTGGAGGTACTGCAGTGTCAGAAAAAATTCGTCTGATGCTTCTGGACCCGGAAATGGATATCAATCCGGTGAGTGAACTGCTCTTGTTTTCAGCGGCCCGATCGCAGTTGATTGCTTCAACGGTCAAACCACTGCTGGAGCAGGGTGCTGTTGTAATATTGGATCGATTTTATGATTCAACCGTTGCTTATCAGGGTTATGGTCGTGGTGCTGTTGCCCTGGAAACACTGGACCGTATAAACACCATCGCTTCACACGGACTTGAGCCTGATTTGACGTTCTATCTGAAAATTTCGCGAGATACCTCTAAAAAACGCATGCAACTGGATGTGTCCGACAGAATGGAGCAGTCAGGCGATATCTTTTACCAACGTGTAATTAATGGTTTTGACGTTTTGGCAGCCCAGCTTAAGCGTTTTCGGACGGTGGATGCAGAACTGGATGTTGCTTTAATTCATGATCAAATCTGGGCTCAGGCAAGGGAATATCTGAGTCGATAAACCCTGATCTTGTTCCAAGACGCGGGTTCAGCCAGTATAAAAAAGCCGGCAGGAAAAAAATGTCGGCCAGCAAAGCCGTGAAAATGGCCTGACTGACCAGGGCCCCCATCAGAAGCGTTGAGGTGAAATCGCTTGTAATCAGTATGCCAAATCCTATCAATAAGATAATGCTGGTTAGTACAATAGCTCTGCCCGTTCGTTTGGTAGTAATCGCCAGCGCCTTGTTCATGTTTTGATGGCGGGAGAGTTCAATACGCAATCTTGCCAAAAAATGAATACTGTCATCAACGGCTATTCCAAAAGCAATAGTAAAGACTACGGCCGATGAAGGTTTCAGATCAATGCCAAGAAATCCCATGGTTCCAGCCATAATCATCAGCGGGATAATATTGGGCAGTATGGAGATGAGCACGAGTTTGAGGTCTCTGAACAGCCAGCCCATCAGGGTTGCAATCAACAGGAAGGCCAGGGCAATGCTCCATGTGAGTGAACCGACAATATTTTGGGTGATGTCGCCAACCAGTATGGAGGTACCGGTTGTCAACACACGTTCATCCGGGAAGTTTTCCCGGAGCCATGGTTCAATTTCATCCCGAATCTGGTTGATCCGGTACGATCCTGCATCCTCTATATTGGCGGCCACACGAACCGTACTGTAGTCAAAGTTTACGAGTCGTTCGTATTCCCTGGTATCTGCCAGTTCCAGCAGCAGCATATATTGGGCCGCCGTCTGCTGATTGAGCGGAAGCGCCGCAGTTCCGGTGAGGGTTTTGTTCACCTGCGTGAGTATAGTGGTAATCGATGTAGTGCGGGCTACTTCCGGTATGGAATGAAGTCGGTTTTCGAGTTCTGCTACCCGTTGCAGAAAATCGGGATTGAGAGCTCCGTCTGCCCGTTGTGTATCGATGACAAACTCAAGCGGGAATTGCGGGCTTAAGTTATCCGTAAAGAACTGGCTCTGCTGCATAACCGGATGTTCATCGTCCACATCATCAAAAATCTTGCCGTTTACTTTAAGCGATGTAGCCCCCCAGCTGAACACAAGTGTTATGAGCAGCGTGGTTATCACGATGGGTTTGTGATTGCGGACAACCCAGTAGTATACCTTTTCCAGAAGAAGTCCGGTGAGGTGGTGAAAACGGGTCGATTCTGGTTTTTTTGTATTCAGATCACGAAAGTACGGCAGAATAGAAGGGAGGAAGAAAATAGTGATAACGAATGCGAGCAATACGCCGGCAGCGGTGTAGTAGCCAAATCGTTGCATGGGAACCACCGACGAAGTTCCCAAAGTAGCAAATCCAATGGCCGTTGTGATACTGGTAAGGAGTGTGGCGCTGCCCAGTATCATGAGCGTTTCACGAATGGCCGGTCCGGGAGCCATCCCGGTAAGACGGGCATCCTGATATTTTATCAGCAGATGAATAGAATCTGCGACCCCCACACACAATAAAATGGGGGCAATGGTGGAACTCATGATTTCAAAATATCCACCCGTCAGAACGATAAAGGCAACAGTGAATAGAATGGTAAGCCAGACAATCAGAATAGGGACAAGTACGCCACGGATGTTGCCAAATATCAACCAAAGTACGCCAATGATTAAAACCGATGATATACTTACGAATACGAGTATTTCGGCGTTGAGCAATTCAACATACGTGTTACGGAAGAAGGGGATGCCGGCCGTGTTGAAATCGTACAAGTGTGCGTATTCACCCAATACACGGTTCAGGTCACTGATTACCTGCCGCCGGATGTCAAAGCGGTTAACCTTTTCGTTAACTTCCATATAAATAGCGGTAACACCGCCATCAGAACTGACCAGTAGATTGGACGCAAACGGGTCGTCAAGCAGTGCGCTTCTGGCCTGCTCAGATAGCAACGCACGCTCCCGACCGTACTGCACATAGGGCACGGTCTGAAGCATGCCACGTTTGTCTTCCAGCCGTGTGAGGGATGACAGGCTGTTGACACGCTCTATGTTCGGAATCGATGCAAGTCGGTCGGAAATTTCTTTTATATGCCGCAGGGTAGAGTCAGAAAAGACAGAGGGCGCTTTGAAGGCGATACCAATGGCATTGTCATCTCGGCCGAACTCCTCTGCGAGTCGCTGATAATCAACAATGGTTGGGGAGTCTTCCGGGAAGAAGCCTTCCAGATTGAAATCTGTCTGTACCTGTGTGGCCGGATAAACCGACGAAATAGCAATGATAATGATGACAGAAAGGATAAATCTGGGGTATGCCAGAATGAAATCGGCAATTACGCGCACAATTCATGGGTTTGAAGGTAGATGGTTAACGGTTCAAACATCTACCAGTACGCGGTTAGTTTCAGGTACGAAAAAGAATTTTGCCGCAACGGTGCGAAACTGAGATGTGCGTAGAAAGGATCAGGTTCGGTTCCTATAAAAAATTGGGATCCTGCGCTCAGGGCCACTCCGTCAAAAACGGTATACGTCAATTGCGGGCTTACCCAGGCGTCCCTGCCATTAATGTTAAAACGACCGAGCAGCAGCATTTGCAGATAGTCATTGAGCTCCTGACGCGATGCGTTTAGTGAGATGCTTTGAAACAGGAAATCTTGCAGTGTGTCTTTTTGATGGTTTTCAAGCAGTTGCGCAGTGTATCCGAGCCGGAACTGCGTGCCCATCAGGGTTTTTTGGACAAAAAAAGCGGCCTGGAACAACCCGGAGCTTCGGGTAAAAGCAGTTTGGTTGTAAGATTCGATGGTTTCCAGCAGTTGATTCAATGTAAGGGTGGTGTCTGATCTGAGCGCAACAGGGAAGGTATCTGTAGGCGTGTCTGACCAATAGGTCAATGCTGCTCCTGAAACCCAGTTACGATTGCTTCGGTATTCTGTCTCAAGCAGGATGACCGTGCTGTTCACATACGATTGGCTCAACGCTATGTCGCTTGGTAAACCGGTATTATCAGCATAAAGAACTTCCTTGCGAAACGCTGGTTGGGGGTAATATCCGCTGTAAAGAGTGGCGTTAAAATCCCATTTTAGCCAGGTTCGGTTAGACCAGCGAAGTCCGAACTGCAGCCGGTCTGTGTCACGGTTGGATTCTTCTATGACTGGCTGACCAACACCACCGGTGATGGCATCCAGCGGAATGATATTCCACCGTGATTCAATGTCAGGAAGGGTAGACGGTTGAAAAACAGGTATGGCGATGAGTTCAAAGGTGTTGTTGAGTCTGTAGTGCTGCACCCGCAGCGCATTGACGCCCAGGTCGATATCGGAGGGGTCGCGACTGAGGAATTCGGAGAAATCATACGGGACAAAAAAATCGCTTCCCGGGTCTGCGAAAGACGATAATGAGGGTATGAACTGACGGCCGGCACGAATCTGCCATGTGAAAGACTCCCATCCAACGTAGGCTTCCCTTATTCGCAGATCGGCAGCAGGGATGGCTTCACCCGACGGATTACGCTGGGCCAGCCACGGAGTCAGTTGAATGGTCCAATCCTCGTTTTCGGATGAAAAAACAGCCTGGATGATATTTCGCGAGAATAGCACGTCCTGGGAGCGGGTGTGCTGCACGCCGGTTTCATGCCGCAGGAATCCGGTAAAGGATGTTTGGGCGTTGCCGGTGGAGCCGAACGCACCAAGAAAGAAAAAAACAAAACTTAGCGATAAAACCGCTGCTGCTCGGCACATGCAAAGCTTTTTATGGGGCACAATTGACAATGGTACTGAAATTAAATTGTTGATGAAAGGAAAATTGCGTAATTTTAGTGAATTATGGATACATATTACCATGTGTCTGTACGTTCAGCGGTGATCGCCATCGCGAAGTTAAAGTTAACAACTCCACGAAGCATAACATTACTTATGGCGCACGAAAATATCGAAGTTAATCTGCCTCTGGCCAAGGTTTATGAATTAATGAGCTCACCGGTTGATTTCCCGAAATTCATGAAGTCGATTAACCAGGTTAACAAGATTAATTCCCAGACGTTCGAATATGTAACGGAAATTGGCGGCGAAGAATTTCGCTGGACAACCAACATAATTGATGATCTGCGTAATACCCGCTTCGCATGGATTACCATCAACGGTAACCTGAATCAGACCGGAACCATTCGCTTCACACCGCTGGACAACGGAACCCGTACCCGTGTTGATTTCAGTCTGGATTACCGCACCTTCTTTGGTGATCCTTCAGAAGACGTAGCTGCATTTATTGCCAACCTTTCTACTACACTTCAGGCAGAACTTCAGGCTTTCAAGGAAGCTGCTGAAGCCGGAACGCTCAACGATGATACTGAGGTAAGTCAGGAAGCTACGGCCTGATAGTTCATTTTTCCTTTAAAGGGGGCTCTGAAAGCCCCCTTTTTTTTGTTTACGCAGTAGACATCCAGTAAACTGCACGTAATCAATACAAAAAATGAAACCGCCGTCGCTATCAAAATTCTTGAAATCGCCCTCCGTCGAGCAACCCTTTGCAGTGGTTATAGGGTACCCGATAGGTCATTCGCTCTCACCCTGTATACACAATGCTGCGCTCAAACACCAGGGCATTGATGTAACCTATTATGCCGTTGAGGTCAGCCCGGACGCCCGGGAGCAGCTGCCTGCGCTATTGCACCATCCGAATTTTCGGGGTGCAAATGTAACCATACCCTGGAAGCAGGATGTATTGAACTTGCTGGATGATTACTCTCAAACAGTGCTGCACACCAATGCCTGTAATACCATTATACCACACCAACACGGGCAGCTTCGGGGCGAGAACACGGATATAGCCGGCTTTATAGCCCCCCTGAATGCATATACGGAGTTTCTGAAAGGTCGAAGGGCGGTGATTTTCGGAAGTGGAGGGGCCTCCTCAGCGGTAGTTTATGGCTTGAAACTGCTGGGTATGACAGATATCGTTGTTGTCTCACGGTCTCCTGAAACCCAAGGGAAACTTGAAAAAGGGGTTCGTTTGGCTGGGTACGATGACTGGATGATTGAGGGCACCCCCACAGTACTTTTTGTCAACACAACACCGCTGGGAATGTATCCCGATACAGGACAAAGCCCGGTTGATGATAGGTATATCAGCATGTTGTCCGGCAGTATTTGCTATGACATCGTCTACCGACCCGTACGCACCCGTTTTTTGGTGCAAGCAGAACTGGCGGGCGCGCAATGCATATACGGAACTGAAATGTTTCTGGGTCAGGCATCTAAAGCGTTCGAACTTTTTTTTCAAACGGAATTTCCCATGACCGTGGCCTCACGGGCTTTGTACACCTCGTTGGAATCCTGACGGGTATTTCTGGTGTTCAATCAGCATGCAAACAACCCCACCCTTATTTATCAAAAACCGGATTGCCCGCGCTTTCAACGCATTCAGTCTTTCCCCTGGAATTGAGCCGGCGGGCGAGCAAGCTGTAATTCCCGGCGACATGGGCATAAATACCCGAAGTTCTGCGGAAGCCACAAGCCTTAACAGATCGTTTTTGCTTACCAAACTTGGCCGGAATCCTGCAAACCTGGCTCTGGTTAAGCAGGTTCATGGCAGTCACATCGTATATGCAGAACGCCCCGGTATTCTTGGTGAAGCCGATGGATTGGTTACCGATCGACCTGAAATCGAACTGGGAATACTGGTGGCTGATTGCGCCGCTGTACTTATGGCCGATACAAAAAACGGAGTAATCGGTGCGTTTCATGCAGGATGGCGCGGTGCAGTCGCAAACATCCTGCCCGCCGGACTTTCGGCTATGCGTGAGCTTGGCGCCAGAGAAATAGCCGCATGGATCAGTCCCTGTATCAGTCCGCTAGCCTTTGAAGTTGGCGAGGAAGTCGCTGATTCGTTTCCATCGGCGTTTGTTCTGCGTCAGGGAAAAGATAAGCCGCATGTGGATCTGCTGGGTTTTTTGATGAATCAGATGGTTGAGGGAGGAATACGTGCCCGGTCAATACGTGTTGACGGCCGGTGTACAATGACAGATCGGCGTTTTTTTTCCTACAGACGACAAGGTCGTGACAGCGGCAGAATGCTGGCCGTAATCGGACTGAAGGCATGAGAGTTTCGTACCACCCGGACTACCTGGCCGAACTTCCTGAGTACCATGTTTTTCCCATGAAAAAATTCCCGGGACTACACCGTTATCTTACCGGTAAAGGTATTGTAAGTCCTTCCCATGTGGTTCACCCTCGCCCGGTTCTCACAGAACACTTGCTGACTGTACACACCAACCGATACGTTCAGGCCATACTGCATGGCCGACTTGAAAAAAAAGAGGCAAGGCGACTGGGGTTGCCCTGGAGTCGTTCACTTGCACTTCGTTCCCAGCTCGCGGTGCAAGGTACACTAAATGCGGCGATGATGGCCCTTCAGGACGGTGTTTCCGGAAATCTGGCCGGTGGAACGCACCACGCTTTTTCTGATTATGGTGAAGGTTTTTGTGTATTCAATGATGTTGCGGTAGCAATTCGTGTTTTACGCCAAAGTATGTGGGTAAACACCGTACTGGTAATAGATCTGGATGTGCATCAGGGAAATGGCACCGCAGCTATATTCAGCGATGAACCGAATGTGTATACCTTTTCCATGCACGGTGCAAAAAACTTTCCTTTTCATAAACCCGCATCAACTCGTGATATAGGTCTGCCTGACTACACACAAGACACGGCCTATCTGATGACACTCGAGGAAAACCTCTCGGAGATTCTGGCCGATTTTAAAGCAGATATTGTTTTTTACCTGGGTGGAATAGATCCGCTGGAAACAGATCGCTTTGGACGGCTTTCACTCTCACCTGATGGTCTCCGAGAACGGGACCGCATGGTTATTCGGTTAGTTTCAAAGCGGGAAATACCCCTGGTTTTATTACTTTCCGGTGGATATGCACCATCGGTAGACGAAACGGTTCGAGCGCACGCCATTATGTTTGAAGAAGCCGTTTCCCGATACAAATTTATGGTTTGATTATAGTACGATGCGTCAACAAAACATCTTTCTGCTGGGGTCAACCGGCTCTATCGGTACACAAACTCTGAGCGTAGCCCGTTCGCATCCGGAAAGACTCCGGATTTTCGGGCTGAGTGCACATCGTAACTGGAAGCTGCTGGCAGAGCAGATTCGGTTATTCAGACCTGAAGTTGCTGTTCTGACGGATGCTACATATGAAGATGCCCTGCGTGAAGCGATTCAGGGCGTACCGGTATCGCTTTTTTTCGGCGCTGAATCGCTTGATGGGCTCATGGGAGATGCAGCTATTGACACGGTATTGAACAGTATGGTAGGTTTTTCCGGCTTCAAACCAACCTGCGCTGCACTTAAGCATGGCAAACGGGTTGCACTGGCCAACAAAGAATCGTTGGTTGTGGGAGGGGAACTGATAAAAAATCATATTGACTGCGAAAACCCCATCATTTTCCCGGTCGACTCGGAGCACAGCGCCATACAGCAATGTTTGATCGGTGAGTCACCGGATACCATTGAAGAACTCATCATTACCGCGAGCGGAGGTCCTTTCAGGGATTATTCCGTTGAGGACTTATCGGGCGTAACCGTGGAGAAAGCACTCAAGCACCCCAACTGGGATATGGGTGCGAAGATTACTATCGATTCGGCAACCATGATGAATAAGGGGCTTGAAATTATTGAGGCCTACTGGCTGTTTGGATTACCGCTGGATAAAATACGGGCTGTCATCCATCCCCAGAGCATCATACATTCCATGATAACCTTTCAGGATGGTTCGGTAAAAGCCCAACTCGGTCTGCCTGATATGCGAGTGCCTATTCAGTACGCGCTGAGTTACCCTGACCGCTGGCCGGCTGAAGTCCCCCGAATCGACTGGTCACAAAGCCATACCTGGACCTTCCGGCCTGTAGACATGCAGCTCTATCCGTGCTTTCGTCTGGCGCTGGAGTCGATTCAATCAGGAGGATATGCGCCTGTGGTACTCAATGCATCCAATGAAGTAGCTGTACAACGGTTCTTGGACAAAGAAATTCCGTATATTGGTATTGCAAAAATTGTTGAAAAATCGCTGGAACATGTTACCAGTCAATCACCATTGAGTGTTGATACTATTACGCAGGTTGACAGGCTGGCACGGAATTTTGCAACAGAACTCACGATTTAATTAATGGAATCAATACTTAGTTTACTACAAACCATCGGGATATTTGCAGCCGCAATTTTCATTCTCGTACTCATCCATGAGCTTGGACATTTTTTGGCGGCCAAGCTATTCAAAATGCGTGTAGAGCGTTTTTCTATCGGTTTTCCGCCCCGCTTGTTCGGTATCAAAAAGGGGGATACGGATTACTGTATTTCCGCCACACCATTAGGCGGTTATGTTAAAATAACCGGAATGGTGGATGAAAGTATGGATACGGATTTTGCCGGAAGCGAGCCTCAACCCTGGGAGTACCGAAGCAAGCCGGTATGGCAGCGCATCATTGTAATTACGGCGGGTGTGATTTTCAATATGATTCTGGCCGTTGCAATCTATTCTATCATGTTTTTCAGTTACGGTGCCCAGCACATTCCTGCTGAAAATGTAGCCGGATTGTATGTTCCTGAGGCTTCCCTGGCAGATGATCTGGGATTTCAGACCGGCGACAGACTTGTGGCTGTAAACGGAAACCCTACAGAGCGGTATCGGTTTGGGAACCTGGTCTCCATTCAGGATATCACACGCAGTCAGGTAGTCTTTGATGTTGAGCGTGAAGGAGCTGTTGTACGGATTACGGCTCCAGCTGATCTTCTTGATTTGCTTAATGAAAACCCAAGCTTCCTGGATATCCAAAATGCATTGCCATCACGGATTGATCAGGTTATGGGGGGATCACCGGCCGAGCAGGCTGGATTTCAACCGGGTGACCAGGTGGTTGCTGTTGACGGAAACTCTGTTGGGTACTGGATGCAGATGGCCTCTATGATCAGATCGGCTGAGGGTGCTATTGATGTTACCGTTCAACGAGGAGATACTACCCTGGCCCTGACAGTTACGCCCAATCCGGATACCCGTACAATCGGGGTTGGACCGGTTGATCCGGTAGATTTTTTCGGGGTTGAATACGTAAAGTATGGTTTGTTTACGTCGGTCATCGAAGGAACCAAAACCACAGCTGAAAACACCATCGGAATTGTTCAGGGGCTCGGCAGGCTGGTAAGCGGCAGTATTTCGGTTCGGGAAAACCTCGGCGGACCGGTTGCGATAGCAACAGTAACGCGGGAAGCTACGGATCGTGGCGGATGGGTTGGCTTCTGGATGTTTACGGCGATGCTGAGCATCACCCTTGCAATAATGAACATCCTTCCTATTCCCGTGTTGGATGGCGGTCACCTGGTCTTTCTCATTTATGAGGGAATTACGCGCAGGGAACCTTCGCTTAAGGTACGTATGGTACTGCAGCAGGTGGGTATGGTCTTGCTTATAGGTCTGATGGTTTTTGTGACATTCAATGACATACTCAGGGTCATCGGAGGGTAAATGAAACTGGCACGAGACGGGTATAATGTCATTGCGAAGGCATGTGTTGCCGGAATGTTAATGGTCATTGCAGGCTCGCTCCTGGGAGGCTGGTGGCTCTACATAGTCGGATTTCTCGGGATTGCCTCTGTAGCCTTTACCCTCTTCTTTTTTCGGGACCCTGACCGTGTGATACCGGACGGAGATCATCTTATTATTGCTCCTGCGGATGGAAAGGTAATTGACATAAAAAAAGTGAAGGAATCGCGTTATTTCAAAGAAGAAGTCACGCAGATCAGCATTTTTCTCTCGCCCATGGATGTACATGTCAACCGAAATCCAATTTCCGGCGTTGTTGAGTTTGCTCACTACTTCCCGGGTGAATACCTGGTGGCATGGCATGAAAAAGCCTCGGAACTCAATGAACGGGCCGAGTTTGGTGTAGTGCATGCTTCCGGAGCCCGTATGCTGTTCCGCCAGATTACGGGCTATGTTGCCCGCAGAATCGTCTACCACATCAGCGAGGGTGATGTCATCAGAGCCGGAGAGCGTTTCGGCATGATGAAATTCGGGTCCAGAATGGATTTACTGTTTAAAGACGATATTCGTATGACAGTTAAGCCGGGTGATAAAATTGTTGCAGGTGAGACGATTATTGGTGAAGTTATCAGCCAGCCATGACGCCAATTACTCCTAAAAGTCGTATTCGCGAACGTTATAACCAGCGCCTGAAGCAACGTTTCAAGCAGCCGATACCCAGGGTTATTGTTCCCAGCTTTTTCACCTTGATGAATCTTTTTTGCGGTTTTCTGGCTATCATTCAGATTTCCGAGGGGTATCTCCACTACGGCGCCTGGCTCATCGTGCTGGCCGGGTTGTTTGACGCCCTTGATGGCTTTATGGCACGAATTACCAATTCAACCAGTGCTTTCGGAATTGAGCTCGACTCCCTCAGCGATGTTGTTTCTTTTGGGGTTGCTCCCGGGTTTCTGCTGTACTACTTTGGCCTGAATGAGCTTCAGGTACCCGGGCTCATTTTGGCAGCACTTCCGGCAGTTTGCGGAGCAATCAGGCTAGCCCGATTCAACGTAGATGCCAAGGCAGCACCCAGTGATGTTTTTAAAGGTCTGCCCATACCGGTACAGGCAATCATGACCGTTGGCTTTTACCTGAGTTTTCGCAATGACGAGGTGATTTTTTCAGGTTTTCAGTACGGGATGAACAGCGTACTGATTCCCATGGTTATCATCTTGTCCCTTTTGATGGTCAGTACCGTACCCTTCGATAAAGTGCCACGGTTTGAACATGGTAAAATTCGTCAGAACCGCAATAAAATTCTGCTTTTTGCCGTCTATGTGCTGATCATTATCCTGCTGCAGGAGTGGGGATTGATGATTGCGTTCAGCATTTTCATCATGAAGGGGCTCTTTCGGTTTACGCATCAATACTGGAGTGAATTGGTTGCCGATGAAGATGAAATAGTCGGCTAAATTAGAGAGCAGAAAAGTAAACTACCCGTAGACTTAATAATCAGCGATTTGTTTCCCCTGAGGCGAATTCATGGAAATCTCTGCGCTGGTAAATGTCTTCACCGATGTACGTAATCATGTTCTGGAAATCATCGGCAGGCATGAACCCGTTGATTTGCAGGATGAGTTCACCGTCTGGATGTAGAAAAAGAATTGTGGGATACGACCGAATGCCCATTTCACCAGCCAGTTCACTATGTGTAATCGGCTCCCCATTGAATGTTATTATCTGATCCGATTCAGCATTAAGTCTGACTGCGTAGTAGTAGGTGCCCAGTGCTGCAATTATTGAGGAATCCTGGTAGACGGTTTGATCCATTTTTTTGCAATACTCACACCAATCCGTATACACATTGACAAGGATTTTCTTATCGTGCTTTTCTGCCAGTTCCTGAGCGCGATCCATTTCAATCCACTCAAACGAGGTTGAATCAGGCTCCGGCGAAGCGCAGGCGGCTATCAGCAGTAAAGACGGCAGTATGTATTTGAGGATGTTCATGGCAGCTGTATTTGGCAATAAGTTACTGCAATACAGCTAAGGAAAAGCCCCATCTGCAATCATTTTACCGAATTTTAAACTTGTACGGGCGGTGGTGGTTTAATTTACAACCGGTTACCTTTACCAGTCGAACAGGTAGCGCAGACTGACGGTATGAGTAGATCCAAAACCCGTTTCAAAAGGAACAAAAGCGTAACTGAATATCAGTTCCTCGATGTTTAAGCCCATACCTAAGCTGAATGGCCTTTTGGAATCTCCGGTTCGAAAAGCAGCGCGTACATCGATTAATTCGGCAAATCGGACCTGAGTACCGGCACTAATCCAGGGTTGATTGCCGGAAAATGCTTCAGTTTGCTCATCGGTGTCTAAGGGGATGTGCACATCCGATGTAAATGAAATTAAAATAGGAATCTGACTATTGTTGTCTACCGAGAATTGCACCGCATCGGCCCAGATTCCGGCTTTAAGTAAAGCAGGGAGGGGGGTTCTGGTTTCGGAGAGCGTACTCATGCGACCCAGATTCAGGGCTGCCAGTCCTATACGTACCCGTTGATCAAGCAGACTGGTATGAAGCCCTGCATTCAGTCCGTATCCGGTAGCAGTCAGTTGGTAAAGTTGTTCGTACAGGTAGCTTGCTGTAACACCCAGGTCAACGAAAGCGATTCGTGTGCTGTAACTGCCTGAAAAAGCGTAATAGCGTACATCAAATGTACCTGCTGTCTGCCCGGGTGTCTGCCTGGCTTCGATATTGGTTACCCCTGAGGTAAGCACCCCAAAACCCAGATGACCTCCTCGAACCGGCAGGCTCAGGGAGGCATGTGAATTTGCAGAGTTTTCCAGCCAAAAGCTGTGTGATACGGAAACTTCCGCCTGTTCACTGTAACGAAGCAGGGCCGGGTTGGTAAACATGGAGGAGGGACCAAGAGGCAGGGCCGTGACCGACTCAGACAACGATAAAGACACGGCTTCCGGCCCGATACCGAGTAATTGCAACCCGCCGGATTGTGCGTTCATCGTCACCACGCTTCCTGCAAAAAAAACCGGCAATAATAGTATTCGGAGTAAGTTCATTTCATCATGAATTTAGATTGAGTCGCAGAGAGAACATGTGGAACCACGATACCCCTCCGGGTTCCCGTACAAAAACGTAATCAATTGATGGGGCGTACAGGTCGAACGGTAAGTTTATGGAAAAACCTGATGAAAACCGTTGTGACTGGTTCATTGTATCGGTCTGACCCGATTGCCATCCTGCACGTACAACAAGCCTGTCATGCAGCGGAGCAGAGATTCCGGCACGCAGATAATACCTGCTGTATGTAACGTCTTCCCGGCGTTCTGTAATTACAGCGCCCGTTCCGGCAAAAGCAGTCTCATTGAATCGCTGTTGTCCTGTTATTCGACGGTTTTCGAATTCAAGATATAGGTTTGCAGGGAGCTGCTGAACGTTGTGCCATATCCCGGCTTTGATACGTGTTGGGATTTGGTCATTGGTTTGCAACGAACCTACTGTACCATAGTAATCGGAGGTATCCCAGACGAATTCACTAATAAGCTCCTGAATTGCAAATCCAATCGCCGTATTGTCGGTCATGCTGTATCGAAGCCCCAGATCCAGTCCCACGGAGGAAGGAGTTTCAACACCGGTTAGTGTATAGCGTGATAGCTTGTAGGTAATCCGGGTACCGATAGTCAGCCTGGGGTTCAGCGCTACACCGAATGCTGCGCCCAGCTGTAGATCGTGTGTGTCAAAAAACTCAGTATGATAACCGCTTTGCGTTCGACCGTCAAAATTGCTCACACCTGCATAAACAATGTCTAAGGACAATCCTGCATTGGGGGGAAGGGGGAAGGTAGCCTGCAATGTGCCCAGACTACGGTCGAATCGCATGGAAGCCCCGGAAAGGTCGAGGTGGTTTTCCGTGTTCAGTGCGGCCAGGGCAGGATTATAATAGCTGTAATTTCCTTCACTTCCGCCAGCTACGTACGCATTTCCGATGGCTATAATCCGTGGACTTAATCCGATTCGGGAATAGGCAGCGGCATTTCCTGATTGACCATGGGTTTCCGATACTCCCACGAAGGCAAGGGCCACGGCCAGTAAAAAACAAGGAATCGTTTTCATTTAGTCAAGCATCAGAAGTTTGCCGTTGATGGTTTCTCCTGGGATGGAAACCCTGTAAAATACAGGCCCGTTGGCAACCCGTATTCCATTTTCATCCGTTCCATTCCATGCCGCTTCGTACACACCGGGTTCAGACAAAGCAACTGGATCAAGGCGGGCAATTCGATTCATGGCAAAGTCAAAAAGTTCGATCACGGCCTGACCGGCTTGCTCTGACCTGAAGCGTATACGCACAATTCCATGCTGGGTTGGACTGAACGGATTGGGATAAGCATACGAGGATACGGCAGGAGCTTCATCCTGAAATTGATTGCGACCGTCTAGCGGGAAGTCGACACGGATGATTTCCCAGGTGTTTCCGTAATCTGTGGTAGTAATAAGACCGTCGCTGCTGCCCACCCAAAAACGCTCGTTTCCAGCAGCAACACTGCGGAACTGGGCATCCTCTTTCAAAAATGAATTGGCTGAGCGGATTTGCGGCTGACGTATCCAGGTGTTTCCGTTGTCGGTGCTGATGAACAGTCCGCTATTTCCTGCTGCCACTATTGTGTCTCCGAGAAAGTTGACGTCGTTAATGCGTTCTCCCTGCAGATGTCGGGTAAACGTAACTCCCTTATCCGATGTTACCACGAGGCCCTGACCTTCGCCGGGATTGGTTATCCAATTGGTGAGCCATATGCTGCCGTCTGACGGGTTCTCCCGGATCCGAATTACCCAATTGCCCATCATTTGCTGCCGGGAACTACCGGCTCTGATATGCCTCCATCGAATGCTGTCGGCCGGCGCATTCAGGGCGTTTTCTGAAATATTGATTCCACCGGCTGTACCTGCCCATACGTGGCCGTCACGGTCAATCAGGGTGCTGAATCCCAGGAAATTTTGCCATCCGTTGGGATACCTGCCTGCATTGGGTGATCCCGGCGATGGCGACCTGGGGTCAAACACGAAATCATAGGTTCCTTCCGGCGTAAGTTCATCCAGCTCAAAAGGAGGGAGCAGAATTCGGTCCCACGTCTGTCCGAAATCAAGTGATCTCCGTATTCCTGATGCCCAGGCAGCCGCAAAAATAGCGTCACCACGGAAGGCCACGTTAAAGGGCGGGGACTGCTGCGGCACGATGATGGGAATTGCCGAAATATTCTGACCACCATACGGTATGGTATTGGCTTCCGTATCGTCTAAAGGCGGATTTATAAATTCCCAGGATTCACCGCCGTCAACGGAGAGGTAGAAGCCCTGGGCTGTCTGAACTGATTCTCCGCCAATCACATCGTTAAACCCAAGCCCTGCTACAACGGTATCCGGAGCAAGGGCTATGGAGAAAAGTCGGCCACGGCCGTCATTTACGGAGTCTGCGCTCTCAGGGATAAACCAGTCGAACTCATTGGCAATGTTACGTGCCAGCAGGGGTCCGACCCAAACGGTATCGCCGATGACACCGATATTGGAGATGGCGTTTTGAGAAAATATCTGGATGCGTTCCTGCAGCGGACCGCCCGACTGACTATAGGCGGATGGTATGATGAAAAACAGGAGCAGAAGCGCGGGAAAGACATGTTTCATTTAGCGAATAAATCTCATGGTAGATTGAAGCGTATCGCTGCTGGTGCCGAAATTGTCAACGGCGTGGTAAAATAAAGTATACACATCCGGATTGTTACCGGAATTTATCTGAAACAACCGGGTGAAGGTACTGTCGCCGGCAATCAGGTCGCCGGAGGTAGTACCCCCCTGAAGCTCGCTCTGACTACCATCGTCGTAGAGACGGAAAGGAGAACCGGGAAGAAAGTTGTTGTTTTGATCGCGGATGTCAACCAGTACGCGGTCAAGTAATTGCTGGTCTGTGGAGTGGGTGGCCAGCGCCTGAAGCCGGAAACCGGAAGGCTGCGCTCCATCAGCAGGGATGCGCACCGTGTCCGGGTTTGTTGTGGAGCGTATTTCGGGTACCCCCAGCTGAAATCCACGATAGCGTAAGGTGGTACGGGCTGTATTTGAAGCCAGTTCGTCACCCTGGCTTACATAAATCTGCACATCCACATCCGTCACATCAAAGGTACGAACGATATAGCTAAATTCGGTGGTGATCCTACCCACGGGATCCGGTAATGGATTGGACCCCTCAATAAGTACTGCTCCGCTGGCCGCATCACGCAACAGATAGCTGACCGACAGGTTATCCGGTAGCGTACCGCTGCTCAGGGCGCTGGTGGTCATATCGATTGTGTGTACCACGGTGGTGTCAACGGCTCCATCGGCGGCCGTGAAGTCCACCTGCTGCGGGCTGACACGCAACGTTTCAATACGCAGAAGTTCACCTGCATCATCGCGGTCGGGTAAATCGGAGCAGGAAGCGGTGATCAGAACGAGGACAACGGTGAAAAATAAGGAAGCTTTCAAGACGGGCAGTTGGGTTTCGGGGAAACATATAAGTATACCCCTGATACGCGCGAATGTCAACCAGGTCCGTATCCGGAGGGGTAATCCGCGAGTTTTTTACCGGGTTGAATAATTTTCATTGACTTTGCCAGCAAGAGGGTATAATTTTGCCCGCATGAAATTTAAAGCACAACAAAATGCAAATTGGTGGTGGCCGCTGAGTAAGCGGTTCGCATAAGCTGTGTTTATAACCCGGATTATTTTTGACGAACCCGCATCAGATCTCTGTTGTGGGTTTTTTTGTTTTATTCAGCCAATACTATCATGACATTCGAACAATTTTCACATTTATCGGGCGAATTTACCGCCATCCCTGTTGCCAGACGGGCCATGGCGGACATCCTCACACCGGTGAGTCTGTTTCTTAAACTACGACAAGAAGGTTCGTTTCCGTTTTTGTTTGAATCGGTTGAGGGGGGAGAAAACCTGGCCCGATATTCCTTTTTGGGGGTAAACCCGTATCAGGTGCTGAAAATGGATAAGGGGGTTCCCGAATTACAGATAACAGTAACACGGGATGTCACACGCTATCAGGGCGTGCCGTTCTACGAAGTATTGCGCTCCTTGATTGGTAAAAATACCGAGCCTGAACTGGAGAATATGCCACGACTCACCGGTGGGGCTGTTGGATATTCATCATATGATACTATTCGCTATACCGAACACCTGCCCGATGTTCCTGAAGATACGTTGGGGTTGCCCGAATCTATGTGGGCTTTTTACGACCAGATTTACGCCTTTGATCATGTCAAGCACCAGATTGTGATGATTAAAACGGTGTTTATTGACACCTCCGCAGATTTACGTGAACAATATGATCAGGCAACAGAATGCCTTGACACCATGCAAAAGACACTCAATCGTGAGGTTAGCATGGGTTCATTTTCCCTGGATGAAGCCCCGCTGGTCAGTAACACAACACGTGAGCAGTTTCATGAAATGGTCCGTAAGGCCAAACAGTATATCTACGAAGGCGATATCTTTCAGGTAGTGCTCTCCCAGCGGTTTGCCAAAGGATATTCCGGAGACAAGTTTATGCTCTACCGTGCGCTTCGCATGGTAAATCCATCCCCCTACCTGTTTTTCCTTGACTTTCACGATTTTGCCCTTGTCGGTTCATCGCCGGAAGTGCTGGTCAGGGTTCAACACGGAACCGCCGAGGTATTGCCTATAGCAGGCACACGACCAAGAGGTAAATCGGTTCAAGAGGATGAAGCTTACGAAAAAGACCTGATAAACGATCCGAAAGAGCTGGCCGAACATCTTATGTTGGTCGACCTCGGTCGGAACGACCTTTCACGAATCTGCACCCCGGGTACCGTGAAGCTTTCCAGATCACACGCCATCGAGCGATACTCGCATGTGATGCACATCGTCTCGGATGTAGAAGGCCGGCTTGCTGCTGACCGCAGCGCAGTTGACGCCCTGATTCATTGTTTTCCGGCAGGAACCGTTAGCGGAGCACCCAAGGTACGTGCCATGCAGATCATCGACGAAATGGAAGTAGCAAAACGAGGACCGTATGCGGGGGCAGTCGGGTATTTTGATTTTTCCGGGAATATGGACACCTGCATCGCTATCCGGACCATGGTGGCAACTCAGGATACCGTTTACATTCAGGCAGGAGCCGGTATTGTGGCTGATTCTGTTCCCGAAAATGAATATGCTGAAACGGTAAATAAAGCCCGGGCTCTGGTAGAAGCACTCTCCGTTGCTCTTGAAATGAACGCTTAAGCAAATAGTACGATTATCAAACAGACATGGAAACAGAACAACAAACGCTTACCGACCGGAAAACCATTTTATCTGGTATCACCCCATCCGGCCGGCTGCACATCGGCAACTACTTCGGGGCGATGAAGCAGCATATTGAACTCCAGCAGCAGGGGGATGCCTATTTTTTTATTGCCAACTACCATGCCTTAACCTCCCGTCACAACGGAGAGCTCATGCGCAGGCATACCCTTGATATCGCACTGGATTACCTGGCCCTTGGTCTGGATTACACCAAATGTACTTTTTTTGCCCAGAGCGATGTACCTCAGGTAACCGAACTTGCCTGGATCTTAGGCAGTTTGTGTCCGGTTAGTCTGATGGAAAAAGCCGTTTCCTACAAAGACAAAGTAGCACAGGGGTTGTCCGCCAACATCGGTCTGTTTACCTATCCTGTACTTCAGGCTGCCGATATTCTGATTTACCACGCTGATGTTGTTCCGGTTGGGGCCGACCAGAAGCAGCACATTGAAATCACCCGTGACCTGGCTGTAAAGCTTAATCTGGCATACAACCGTGAATTACTTCGGCTTCCCGAGGCGCGTATCATCAAAGCCGTAGCCACAGTACCCGGCACCGATGGTCGTAAAATGAGTAAATCCTACAACAACACCATCGGGATATTTGATGAGGGCAAAGAGCTGAAAAAACGTGTTATGTCTATAGAGACAGACTCCACGCCTCTGGAGAATCCCAAAAACCCGGAAAACTGCAATGTTTTCGCCTTAATCTCCCTGTTTGCCAGCGATGCCGACCGTAATGAAATCGCACGACTGTACCGGGAGGGGGGCTATGGATACGGTCATGCCAAAAAAGCATTGCTTGACATGGTTGATGCATACTTTGCCAAAGCCAGAGATGAGCGCAAAATACTGTCTCAAAACGAGGATGAGGTACATCGCATTCTCCGGCTTGGCGGGGAGAAAGCCAGGGAACGGGCCGAGTCGGTGATGAAACCCATTCGTGAAGCAACGGGAATTGTACGGCACTTTTAATATCGCATGCATGATACTCATTATTGACAACTACGATTCATTTACCTACAACCTGGTACATCTGGTTGCCGGTCATACCAGCCAGTTCACGGTGGTTCGGAACGACAAGATCACCCTTGAGGAGGTCGCCGCGTTAAACCCTTCGAAGATATTGATTTCTCCGGGACCGGGCAGACCCGAAGACGCGGGAATCACCCCCCAATTAATACTCCGTTTTGGTCCGCAAATACCCGTTCTGGGTGTTTGTCTGGGACACCAGGCCATTGGTATGGTCTACGGGGGAGAAGTCGTTCATGCACCCTCGCTGATGCACGGCAAAACATCGGTCATCCGGCACGACCAGAAGACCATTTTCTCAGGAGTCCCGCAGGAATTTACGGCCACACGGTACCATTCGCTGGTTCTTCGGCCTGAGTCGCTTCCGCAAGTGCTTGAAGTCTCATCCACAACACCGGATGGTGTAATTATGGGCGTCAGGCACCGGGAATTTCCGGTGGAGGGGATTCAGTTTCATCCGGAAAGTATTTTAACGGTACAGGGGCCAAAACTAATTGAGAACTGGGTACGAGCATGAATTTTTCTGACATATTGCACAAAATCAGCGACCGAACGGCGTTAACCGGCCGGGAAGCTTCAGCAGCGCTGCAAATGATACTTCACGGCGAAGTGCCCGACATGCAGATTGCGGCCTTTCTTTTTGGAATGCGCTCAAAAGGGGAGACCATTGAAGAGCTGACGGCCTTTGTACAGACCATGCGTGATCATGCTGTTAAGCTGGATGTAAACACCGATGGAGCCGTTGACCTGTGCGGTACAGGGGGCGACCACGCCGGTACATTCAATATCTCGACAGCGGCGATGTTTGTAGTAGCCGGGGCCGGCGTACCGGTACTGAAGCATGGAAACAGAAGTATTTCAAGTAAAAGTGGCAGCTACGACGTACTTGTGGAGCTTGGTGTACAACCGTCTCTTGAGCCTGCCAAAGTAAAAGTCTGTTTTGAGCAGACACGGATGGCCTTCATGTTTGCCCCCTTGTTTCATCCGGCCATGAAGTTCGTGATGCCGGCCCGGAAGACCCTGGCCATGCGTACATTTTTCAATATTCTTGGTCCGCTGGTGAATCCAGCCGGCGTTAAACGGCAGGTAATTGGTGCCTACAATCGGCAGACAGCCCATGATATGTCGCGTATTTTGGCAAACCTGGACACTGACTACGCAATCACCCTGCATGCGCATGACGGGCTGGATGAAGTATCCCTTTCAGCTTTGACCGATACCTTCGAAATGAAACATCGTGTATCAAGTGAAGGTGTCCGTTTTGATCCAACCCAATTGGGTTACCAGATGTTTGATGAAAGTGAATTTAAGGGTGGGGACGCCGCTGAAAACGCTGCAATTATCAGAGCCATTCTTAGCAATAAGGCAACTGCCGCACAGAATGGTATTGTGGAGCTCAATGCTGCGTTTGGAATAATGGCCAGCGGTAAAGCCGATTCGTTGATTCAGGCGCAACGTATGGCGCGGGAAAGCCTGGCAACCGGGGCGGCATTACATGCCCTGAATTCATTTGCTGACTGCACAACCCAGCTTGATTCGGAGTCGCTTTCATGAGTATCCTCCAAAAAATCACACATCAGACCCGCGAAGACCTTCATCGCAGGAAAAAAAAAGTAGGATACACCGATTTCCAGGGTTTTGAGGACTACGCTCGGGAGCGGAAAAGTTTGTATGATGCGCTGATATCTGGTGAAAATCCGGTTCGCATCATTGCGGAAATCAAAAAAGCTTCTCCATCGAAGGGGGTCATAAGTCATAACTTTGATGCCGAAACCATTGCTGGACAGTACATGGATGCAGGTGCTGCGGCCTTGTCGGTGCTGACCGATGAGCCTTTTTTTCAGGGTCATCTTAACTACATGAAATCCGTAGCCAGACGGGCCCGTGTCCCTGTGCTGCGTAAGGATTTCATCATTGACCCTTACCAGATTCAGGAGGCCCGTGGATTTGGCGCTGATGCGGTGCTTTTAATTGCGGCTATTCTTTCTTCATCGCAGCTCGATGAGCTTCACCACGCTGCTGAAGAAGCGGGTCTGGAGTGTCTTGTTGAATGTTATGATCAGGACGATTTCAACAAAATCACTTTTGATTCGGTCCGCATTCTGGGTGTCAATAACCGGAATTTAAATACGTTTGAAGTGGATGTTCACCGTGGAGTCAGCTTGCTCAAACAGGCTCCATCCGGTGTATGTCTGGTTTCTGAAAGCGGACTGTCTGATTATACTGATCTACAGTTCCTTGCCCGGCAGGGGATACACGCGGCTCTTATTGGTGAACAATTTATGAAAGCCGAGCATCCCGGAGATGCACTCAAGGCAATTCAGCAGCCTAAAACCCAGAAATAACAAAAAACAAGCCATGTTTGTAGACGAAAAAAAAGCTAAAGTAAAAATTTGTGGTCTAACCCGGCTGGATCATGCCCGGTATGCATCCGGTGCGCTGGCTGACTATCTGGGCTTTATCTTCTTTCCCGGCTCACCCCGCTATATTTCACCAGAAAATGCCAAGGAAATTATAAACTGGGTTGAAGGTCCCGAGTGTGTAGGTGTTTTTGTTAATCAGCCGGTGGAATATGTGCAGCAAACTGCGTTGAGCAGCGGAACCAGTGTGGTGCAGCTTCACGGAGCTGAGTCGCCGGAATATTGCCAGCAATTGAACCATCTGAAAATCATCAAGGCTTTTCGGGTGAGCCCTGAAATGAATCACGATCACCTGCGTTATCTGATTGAACCGTACGTGAAGTATGTCGATTACTTTCTTTTTGACACGTACGTACAGGGACAACCCGGTGGGACCGGTGCTACGTTCAACTGGGAAGTACTTGGCGACCTTGTTGAAGATCATGATATATTTTTGTCCGGAGGGTTGAGTACGCACAACGTCGCCAGGGCCATTCAGACGGTAAAACCCTATGCTGTTGATCTGTCCAGTTCACTGGAAGAATCCCCCGGAGTTAAAGATTTCGCGCTGATGGAAGCCTTTTTCGCAGAAATGGAAAAAATAAATGAAGGGTAGTCTCATAGAACCAAAAACCATGCAATATACAAGTCCAACCAAGAACGGTTACTTCGGTCGGTTTGGCGGCAAATTCGTACCCGAAATACTGATACCGGCACTCAATGAACTCGAGGCGGCGTATGCGAACGTTAAAAATGATCCTTCGTTTCACGAGGAATTTATGTTTTTACTTCGGGAGTATGTCGGCCGGCCAACGCCGCTGACCTTTGCCGAGCGTCTTACCGAACACTTCGGGAAAGCCCGTATCTATCTCAAGCGGGAGGACCTGTGTCATACGGGTGCTCATAAAATCAACAACACGGTGGGTCAGGTGTTGCTTGCCAGACGCATGGGCAAAAAGCGAATCATTGCCGAGACCGGTGCTGGTCAGCACGGGGTTGCCACTGCTACGGTATGCGCCCGCTTCGGAATGGAATGTGTTGTTTACATGGGTGCCGAAGATACTGAACGGCAGAAACTTAATGTAGATCGTATGCGACTTCTTGGAGCTGAGGTTCGTCCGGTTACCAGCGGTTCGCAAACGTTGAAAGACGCAACGAATGAAGCAATTCGTGATTGGGTCACCAACGTTGACGATACGTTCTACATCATCGGCTCGGTAGTCGGGCCACATCCGTATCCCATGATGGTGCGCGATTTTCATCGAATTATCGGCGATGAGACCCGCAGCCAACTCCAGAAAATTGAAGGAAAACTTCCGGACTATGTAGTAGCCTGTGTAGGAGGCGGATCCAATGCCATGGGGATCTTCTATCCCTTCATTGAAGATGAACATGTTAAATTGATTGGTGTTGAAGCGGCAGGTTATGGTGTTGAATCCGGCAAGACGGCCGCTACGTTTGCAAAAGGTACCCCGGGGGTTTTACATGGATCTTTAAGTTTCCTGCTGCAGACCAATCAGGGTCAAATAGCCCTCGCCCATTCGGTAAGCGCCGGACTCGACTATCCGGGCGTTGGACCGGAGCACGCCCACCTTCATGATATTAAACGGGTGCAGTACGTTCCGGTAACCGACGAAGAGGCTTTGGAAGGAGTGCGTTTAACCTCCTCCATGGAAGGCATCATTCCGGCTCTGGAAACGGCACATGCAATGGCTTTTCTGAATACGCTCATGCCCACCACCACCGCCGGGGAAGTCGTTGTGGTAAACTGTTCCGGTCGTGGAGATAAAGACATGGCTACCATTTCAAAATTTATTTAATCAATGGCTTCAGACCGAATAACTTCCGTTTTCCAAAAGGCAGGACAGAAACCTGTAATGGCCATGTTCATCACAGCCGGATACCCCGAGCCTGCCGTAACTCCCGATATTATAGCGGCTCTGGAATCGTCCGGGGCTGATATCATCGAGCTGGGTATGCCATTCAGTGACCCGCTGGCCGACGGGCCAACAATCCAGTACTCCAGTGAGGTTGCCATTGAGCAGGGAACAGATCTGGATTCAATTTTTGAGATGGTCAAGCAGGTGCGTATTACCTCTTCCATACCCATCGTACTGATGGGCTATATCAACCCCATTCTGTATTACGGTGTGGAGAAGTTCTTTGAAAAAGCAGCCTCGGCCGGGGTTGACGGATTCATTCTTCCTGATGTTCCCGTTGAGGAGGCTGGTTTGGTGGAGACGTATTGCGACAAACACGCTCTGGCTTTGATTTACCTTGTTGCTCCCAATACAACGGACGAGCGCATGCGTTTGATCGACCAAAAATCACATGGTTTTGTCTATTGTGTCTCGGTTACCGGTGTAACCGGTGCACGCGATGGCGATCAGGTTGCGCAATCGGTTTCGCGTTTTATTGACCGGGTAAAAGCCAATATTACCAAAAATCCGGTCCTTGTCGGGTTTGGAATCAAATCGCATGAGGACGCCAAGCAGATATCAGCCGGCCTGCGTGGCTTTGTGGTTGGCAGTGCCTTGATTGATACCATCCGTAAAAACTACCCTAATTCCGACTGGCTCGACCGCACCCGTGAATTTGTCGAAGAAATAAAATACGGAAAGTAGCAACTCGCATAATGATGCAGTTCCAATTTCGCTTCAGGGTCAGTATTATGGCATGAAGAATCCGAGGAACATATGAAGAACACCACACTGATTACACTGATCTCACTCGCAGCGTTGATAACAGCAGCCTGCGGCGGGGACTATAGACAACGGGCCCAGGGTCTGCCTTCCGAAGTCTACGTTTTGATGGACTCCTCCCGATACGAGGGTCCGCTGGAACAAGCGCTCAGGGACGTTTATGGAGAGTACATGCTCACTATGCCACGTCCTGAACCCCGTTACGACCTTAAATTTGTAGGGCTTAGAACACAGGCTGACCTTGAGCGTGCTCAAAAGCATCGTAACCTGCTTATTGTTGCTACCATTGACGAAGAAAGCAACGTTGGCGCATATCTGCGATCATTGCTCAGTGAGGAGGTTCAGCAACGGGTGCGGGAGGGTGGTCTGTATGAAATTCCCCTGCAGGACCGCTGGTACCGTGACCAATGGATTCTTATTCAGACAGCCGACACTCCCGAGGCCCTTGAACGCAGAATACGCAATAATGCCGGTGCGCATTTGCGAAGTCTTCATGCCGCAGAGTTAAACCGATGGACTGAAGAAGTATATCGGAGAGGGGAAATCAAAGATCTGGCTGACAGCCTGTTTACGCACCGTGGTTTCAGCTTCCGCATTCAGCATGACTATTTCCCCGGTGTAGACACAACCGACTTCATATCTGTCAGAAGATACCTTGAAGACAATGACCGGTGGATATGGGTTTGGCATAAGGATGATGTAGACGATCTCGACTTTGTCACGAATCGATGGATCAATTCCACCCGTGACAGCCTGCTACAGATTTACATCCGGGGTTCCAGGGAAGATGCGTTTGTCCGAACGGATTATCGCCAGGAATATCAGACGGAATTGCTTGAAATTAACGGTTCCCAGGCGTATGAGTCGCGCGGGGTTTGGGTAATGAGCGACTTCTCAATGGGTGGGCCGTATCTGAATTATGTTTTCCATAGTCCTGAACAGCGACGCTTATACATGATGGAGTTTGCCCAGTTTTCGCCACGCTACCGTCAACGTCGTTTTTTATATCAATTTGAGGCGATGGCCCGCACATTCAGGGCCAATCCGGAGTTCGACCCGTCAGCGGTTGATACACTACGCCAGGATTAAGTCCCATGGCTGAAAGGGCAGCGTTTATACACAAGGCCCTGAACCGCCGGGCGTTAGCGGGGCAGTTGCGATCGATGGCTGCTGCCGATGGCCGCAGGGATGGATGGATTGAAACCAAAGAGGGTCCATTGCTCAATCTTTGCGGTAACGACTACCTCGGGTTATCGCAGCATCCGGCAGTCATCCGGGCAGGTCAGCAGGCGTATGCTCAGTTTGGTGCCGGCAGCACCGGGTCACGCCTTATAACCGGTACCACAACGATGCATGAGCAGCTGGAGACGGAAATGGCAAGCTGGATAGCTCGTGAAGCCGTACTGCTTTTCAACTCAGGGTATCAGATGAATGCAACGCTGATCCCGGCGCTGACCGACAAAAACGCCCTGCTCTTTTTTGATAAGCTTAATCACAACAGTCTTTTACACGGAGCGCGGGTCAGTGATGCCCAGTTGCATCGGTACCGTCATGCCGATTACTCACACCTTCGCTCATTATTGCAAAAACATGCTCGCAAGGATGCCACGATCATCATCGTTTCAGAAACTGTATTCAGTATGGATGGTGATATTGCAGATCTGTCAGAGCTGACGGCATTGGCTGATCAGTACAACGCAATCCTGATTATTGATGAAGCCCATTCGTTAGGGTTATTTGGACAAGGTGGCCGGGGCCTGAGTTATCTGAATGACCGCGTGGATATCGTATTGGGAACCTTTGGTAAATCATTTGGAACCGCCGGAGCATTTGCGGCTTGCAGCGCGGCAATGCGCGAGTATCTGATTAATTTTTGTAGTGGTTTTATTTATTCCACAGCACTTCCCCCGCCGGTTGTTGCCAGTACGCTGGCATCCGTACAACTCATGGAGACCTTGCAGGATGAACGTAGTGTTCTGTTTGAAACAGCAGCCTGGTTCAGAAATGCACTCATTGAAGCAGGTTTCAACGTAAGCGGATCCCGTTCACAGATTGTCCCGGCTCTAATCGGGAGCGAGGACCAAACCATGCACATGGCAAAACAATTGAAATCGGAAGGATATCTGGTTATACCCATTCGTCCTCCAACGGTGCCGGCGGGATCATCTCGATTGCGGTTTACGATAAACAGCAACCTGCGTACGGAATCACTTAAGGGTGTGGTCGAGTGTCTGAAAAACCGGTAAATACTGCCATCTACTGGTACCACGGATGGGCCTGTACACCCGCTATCTGGACGGACATGGTGCCGCTGATTGATGTGGGACCGGGCGGAAAGATGATGCACCATTTTTGCAGCAGGGGTTACAACGAATGGTATCCGGCCCGTGAAATCCAGCTGGATACGCGCGCTGAACGACACGTCATCGTGACGCACTCGATGGGAGGTTTATTTGTTGATCAATACATAGCACGAAGGGCCGAATACTGTTTTGTGATATCAGGATTCATAAACTTTCATGATATCAATCCTGCAGCATCCAAAACCATACTCCGAAGAATGATCCGGGCTTTCGGGCACAATCCGGAGAACGTTCTCAACGAGTTTTACCAAAACATGACCTATCCGCTTCAAGAAGAAGAGCAGCAGCAGGTCATAGCCCGGCTGCAGCAGATCAACTGCAAAGAAACACTGTACGCTGATTTGCTCATGCTTAACGAGGCCCATATCTCCCCGGAATATTTAGCCGGTATTCCAAATGTGTTTATATTTCATGGGTTAAAGGATAGAATAGTGCCGTCACAACATGCAGACCTGCTGGCTAACCATTGTCAGTCGGACGTTCACCTTATTGATAATGGTGGACATGCCCTGCCGCTTACCCATGTTGGTGAATTGGCATCAGTAATAAATAACACATGGCTAAGTCCAAAAAACTAGATTCGGATAATTCATCACTGCAAGTTAAAGACCAGGTTGCAGCCAGTTTTGGCAGTAAAGCCAGGGCCTACAATATGTATGCCCATGTGCAACGCCAGGCAGCGCAGCGATTCGCCGAATTGGCCGAGGAGTTCACGGATTCGCTGCAGTCGCCGTACCTTGAAATTGGTTGTGGTACCGGCTTTGTCACCCAACCAATGGTTTCCCTGCTGCCCGGGGGTGAGTTCACCGCTGCGGATCTGTCGGTCGAAATGCTTCAGGCATGCCAGGCGGACCTAAACATCCCAGAGCGTCTGCAGGTCCACTTTTCCAATATAGACGGCGAAAATCAACTGCCGGATGATACGTATGGACTTATCTTTACTGCGCTCACAGCGCAGTGGTTCGCCGATACCGAAGCGGTACTCAATCAGTATCTCAGGGCTTTGAAACCAGCAGGGATGCTCATGTATTCATACCTGGATGAACGATGCTTCCCCGAATGGAAAGCGCTCTGCGCTGAAACCGGAATCCCGTTTACCGGTAACACCCTGCCACCCTGCGCACCTATTCCACTCGATCCGTCCCTTTACTCATGGGAGTTTTTTTCAATGGAGTTGTTCACCGAAGTGTTCGACTCACCGGCTGACTTTTTCCGTAACCTCAAACGCATTGGTGCCGGCACACAACGATCGGGACAGCGCAACAGTCCGGGATCGGTACTTCAGCTGGATGAGCATTGGAAACAGAAGAACCGTAAAAGTTTTCATGTAACTTATGGAATTACCTTTGGTGGAATCCGAAAAAAATAAAACCGTACCGGCGTATCAGCCCCTATGGGTCACCGGTACGGATACCGGTGTTGGCAAAACATTGGTAGCTTCATTGCTGACCCGCGGACTTAATGCAGCCTACTGGAAGCCGGTCCAAAGTGGTCTTGACAATGGGATGACGGATACACAAACCGTACGTTCATTCACACAGCTGCCCCCGGAGCATTTTGTTGAGGAGCGATGGGTATTGCAGCAACCGCTATCACCGCACCTGGCAGCCCGGCTGGATGGTGTTCACATCGAACGAAGTGATTTCAGCTGGCCTGACCGGAACAGGGTAAATAATCCCTGGCTGGTAATTGAAGGAGCCGGTGGAGTTTTAGTGCCCTTGAATGAACGTGACTTGCTCATAGATCTCATGAGCGATTTAAAAGCCCCGGTAATCGTTGTGTCTCGTTCATCATTGGGTACCATCAATCACTCCCTGCTGACCATCAATACGCTTATTGATAGAGGATTGAAGGTAGCAGGTTTTGTAATGAACGGTGATTCGAATCCGGAAAATGAACGTATTGTTGAGCACTATTCGGGTGTACCCAGATTGGGTTCTGTCCATAAATTGGATACCATAAATCCCGCTATGCTGGATGCTGTGTGGAAAGAAAGCGGTATTGGTGAGCGTTTTCTGGAGGTGATGCGCAGTCATGGATGACAGTCTGCCTAAAATTTGGAAGCCGTTTACCGTGCATGGCAAGGCTTATACACAACCCATTAAAGTTACGCGTGCACAGGGAATTTGGCTGACCCTTGAGGATGGCAGACAAATCAAAGATCTGATCTCCAGTTGGTGGGTCAATCTTTATGGGCATGCACATCCGGAAGTAGCAGCAGCTATTTCGCGCCAGGCACAGGAATTGGAACACGTAATTTTTGCCGGATTTACCCATCAGCCCGCCGAAGATCTG
Source organism: Bacteroidetes bacterium HLUCCA01 (assembly GCA_001314545.1). Classification (GTDB taxonomy): domain Bacteria; phylum Bacteroidota; class Rhodothermia; order Balneolales; family HLUCCA01; genus HLUCCA01. The sequence continues at coordinate 306,716 of LIHN01000001.1, read as the reverse complement.
GTCGATAAGCTTCTGGAAATGAACGGGCATCATTTCGGCCATGCCTTCTTCAGCGATAACGGTTCAACGGCCGTGGAAGTCGCGCTGAAAATTGCCTATCAATACTGGCACAATACCGGTCAGACCAATCGCAGACGCATACTCACATTTGAGGGTGCATACCATGGTGATACAGTCGGGGCCATGTCAGCCGGCGAGCCATCGGTCTTCAACGAACCGTTTCGCGACTGGTTGATTCGTTTCGACCGTGTGCCGTATGCGTCTACCTGGCATGATGATACCGGAGTTCAGGATAAGGAAGATCACATATTGCGTCAAATTGAACGGTTGTTTACAGACGGTGGCGACCTGTTTGCAGCAATTCTGATTGAACCACTTATTCAGGGTGCCGGTGGCATGAATATGTGCAGACCCGAATTTCTGAAGCGGCTGCATACACTGGCTGCTGCGCATGACGTACTTGTGATCTATGATGAAGTGATGACTGGGTTTGGAAGAACCGGCGACTGGTTTGCATGGCAGCAGGCGGCGACAAAACCTGATATCATCTGCCTTTCGAAGGGGCTGACTGCAGGGTTTTTGCCTATGTCGCTCACACTTACCACTACCGAAGTATTTCGTGCATTCAATCACGATGATGCCAATAAGACGCTCTGGCACGGCCATTCCTACACGGCCAATCCTCTGGGATGTGCCGCAGCCTGTGCAGGGCTGAACTTGTTGCCGAAGAGTGATTTACAGCGCAAATCTATTCAGCGGATACACGAGGTGGAAATGGCAGGGTTATGCGCAACGTTCCCGTTTCTGCACCGATGGAGGGTCCGGGGAACGATTGCGGCTGTTGACATTAAGACCTCCGAACGGGATGGATATTTTAACCGTATAGCCGCAGAAATAAAAAAGATGGCTCCTGCGTACGGACTTTTGATCCGACCGTTGGGTCAGGTTTTATATCTGATGCCCCCGTATTGCATCACCGACGATGAACTTCGCGAAGCCTATAAAGACATCGGCCGATTGTTGGAGGCAATAAAAAAGGCGCTTTACTAAAACGCCTTTCATCTTTAATAGGATATGACCGGCCGGGGACATTGTACCTGTCTTGTGCAACCCGCGGCAGGTAACAAGTCTCCGTTTTTCTGCAGCCTACGCTTTTTCTGCAGCCTATGCATTGAAACGCTTAAACCGTCAGGGTGTCACGACGTGTTTTATGTGCCGGACGGGGTGACAGGCCGAGCAATTCAAACATTTGTTTGTCTTCATCAATGTCGTTATTGGCCGTTGTCAGGAGTTTTTCACCCGCGAATATGGAGTTGGCTCCGGCCATGAAGCACAGAGCCTGCTCGGTGACGGGCATTTCAACCCTGCCGGCTGACAAACGAACCATGGCCTTGGGCATGAGAATCCGGGCAGTGGCGATCATCCGTACCATTTCCCATACCGAGACTCGTTCCTGGTTTTCAAGGGGTGTTCCTTCTACGGCAATAAGGGCATTTACCGGAACGGACTCCGGATGCTCTTCCAGCGTTGCGAGGGTATGAAGCATGGAAATTCGGTCCTCATCGGTTTCACCCAAACCAATAATCCCCCCGGAGCACACAGAAATCCTGGCTTTCTGAACATGTGAAATGGTTTCAAGCCGGTCCGCGTAGGTACGGGTGGTGATGATGTTACCATAATGTTCTTCGCTGGTATCAAGATTATGGTTGTATGCCGTAAGCCCCGCTTCTTTAAGTCGGTTTGCCTGTTCAGGGGTGAGCATTCCCAACGTTGCGCATACTTCCAGACCCATATCGTTCACTTCGCGTACCATGCTGAGTACCCGCTCGAAATCGTTATTGTTTCGAACTCGTCTCCAGGCTGCACCCATGCAGAAACGGGTGCTTCCGGATGCTGCAGCCTTCTGAGCTGCATCGCGAACATCATCAAGCGGAAGTAAGCCGGCAGGATCAATCTCCGTGTTAAAGCGTGCTGATTGCGGACAGTAGGCACAGTCTTCAGGACATCCTCCTGTTTTAATCGACAGCAGGGTACAGACCTGAACCTCTCCGGTCGACTGAAATTTTCGGTGTACTACAGAAGCCTGGTAAGCCAGTTCAAGTAAAGGTTGGTTGTAAATATCACGGACTTCATCGAGGGTCCAGTCGGTGCGGAGTTCACGCATGGATTTAAACGGTTATTAATGATTTCCAAGTTGACAGACGCGTAATTGTAAACGGCCATTCTATAAAAACGTAACGCTTTAGAGATTGCGTTATGTAAGCCAAATTAAGAACTGTAGGGTTATTTTCCACCTGTTGTATTTTTGCAGGCCGTCAATACCTGTCAATCAGATTGTGAAAAACACTATATTTGGCCAAATTTTGTGTAAATCGAATTATGAAATCAATATGAACGTATTATTGTCGGGGAAAACTTCATTTAAAGTTGAAGTTCCATATAAGCTGGTTGAAACTGGTGATCAGGGGGCAGAAAAACCCATGATTGTCTATTTACATGGTCGTGGCCAGAACCTGAAAAGCTATGAAAAGGCGATGCAATCTTTTAACAGCTTCAGCGCCTACCATCTGTATATTCAGGGTCCATATGCGGACTCCGAGTTGACGTCCCATAAAAAAAAGTGGGGGTTTATGTGGTATCTGTATAACGGCAAGCAGGGGTCATTCATCAAATCATTGGAGTATACGGCTGAGTTTATACAAGAAATTATTGACCATGTCCGACAGTTTATCAACGTTTCAAGACTTTGCGTAATCGGGTACTCAATGGGTGGGTACCAGGCTGGCTATTTCGGTATGACCCGGTGGAAACACACCAATGAAATTATTGTCATGGCGGGTCGGTATAAGACCGAAGTGTTAACGGATGCAAAACTTGAAAGTATGGGGCATCAGAAAATACTGGCCATTCACGGGACTAAAGATCGAACCGTTTTGCCTGAACCGCAGATTAAAGCAGTTGATTTCTTGAAAGGGCATGGGATAGATGCCGAAATAAAGCTTGTTGACGAAAACCATAAACTTTCCCAGACTTACATTGAGGCGGCGAAAGACTGGTTGAAGCAGGCCGGATACCCGACAGCAGAAAAATAATTTATTTCTGCAAATTGGCCGATTAGATTCTTGTTTTGTTCTAATTTTATCGATATTTACAATGATTAGAAGAGTGAAAGAAAATCATCAGTAAACATTCAAACGGGCTTATGCGCATTTTGGTTATCGAAGATGATGATGTTGTACGCACACTGGTACAGCGAGTCCTTGAAAAAAACGGATTTGAAGTAGTAACTGCTCCGCAGGCGCTGGAGGGTGAAAAACTGGCTATGCAGTCGCAGCACGACTGCATTATTCTTGATCTGGCACTTCCGGACAAAAGTGGTCTGGAAGTTTGTGCTGATTTACGTGAGAAGGGTGTCAAAACGCCCATTCTCATACTGTCAGCACGTAAAAATATAGATACCAAAGTCTTGGGACTCTCATCCGGAGCAGATGATTATCTGACCAAGCCGTTTGATAACAAAGAATTGATTGCCCGGATTGAGGCCATAACCAGACGATCGCGCGATCAATCAGATTCCGGCTCATCCGGTAACGCCGAGCTGCTTCGCTGCGGTGAAATGGAATTGAACCTGATTAAGCGTGAGTTTACTATCCGTGGAAACCCTGTCTGGCTGACCAACAACGAGTTCAATCTGATGACCTATTTTATGAAGCACGTAGATAAGGTTGTTGAAAAAGAGGAACTTGCCGACAAGGTATGGGGTATCAAATTTGATACCCAGACCAATTTCATCAACGTGTATGTTAGTTACCTGCGCAAAAAAATTGCCGAGGAAACAGATAAGGAATACATACAGACGGTGCGCAAGCGCGGATTTATCCTGATGAGTAACCCGGAAGCCCCCATACCCAATTAGAGCGGCTGTCCGGGTATACTATTCGGATCTTTTAAGGGATACAGAACAGATTATTGGGCGTATCTTTTGTGGAGAACAGCGAAAGCTTTTATCCAGGCGTGCAAACCGGCTTCAATAACGTCGGGTGATGCTGCTTTTCCCTGTGCCTGATTCCCGTTATGCTCCAGCGTGATTGACGCGACCACGAGAGCATTGGTGCCCGGACTCAGTACTTCCAGGGCGTGATCTACAAGAGAAACGGGGAAGACTACTGCAGTAAGCTTATCCATTGCACCGAGTACTGCATCCAGAGGTCCTACACCTTCGTGGCTGGTTTCCAGCTCCGTTCCGCCCATATCGGCCAGCACGCTGGCTGCAACCAGACCATTTTTACGCATAAGTATGGTGTAGTCTGTTACTTTGAGCGGAAAGTTCAAATCACTGTCGTCATTGAAAACAAGCGTTTGAATTGCTTCGGTTTCGCGCGGGGTAAGTGTTTTCCCCTTTTTGCCTATACGGTTCAGGTAGTCCTCGAAACGTTCTTGTTTATCACTGGAGAAGCGAATTTGCGTAAGCACCGTATCACGTGGTTTGCCAAACGATTCGCGTTGTAGTTGAGGATATCCGGATTCAATGAAATCAATTACCTGAGCTACATCATTGGGTAGTACCGGTGAGGGAAGTACATTGCGTGCAACAACACCGGTGTCTTTAAGACCGGTACCGGTGAGCATAAGCAGGCATCGTTTACCGGTGAACCACCGTTGTTCCTTTTTCAGCGCAGCAAGCGGGAGGGCACAGGCGGGCTCGGTGAAGATGCCCTCGCTGACAGCCATTTCCTGTAAGGATTCCAGAATATCTGACTCGGTTACGGTGAACGCCCGGCCATCGGTTTCCTCGATACCCTTTTGTACTTTGTGAAAATCGATAGGATCGGCAGCTGCCACAGCGGTCGCCATAGTTGTAACGCTCGGCTTAATCACTTTTTCGCGTTTAAAAATACCTTCAACTACAGGACTGGATGTTTCCGGTTGAACACAGATCAGAGCGGGAATTTTTTTGGTTAATCCCGCCTGAAGTGCTTCGTGGTATCCTTTATGAATGGCCCCGAAGTTGGTTCCGCATCCAACCGGTACCAGAACTGCGTCAAAGTCGTGTTCCTGCTGATGCAGGATTTCATAGCTGACGGATTTCTGCCCCTCCTCACGAAACACATAATCTCCGGCCAGATAATAGTTGCCGGATCGTGCGAAGGCTTTACAGAGTTGTTCACACGCGGAAAAGTCGCCCTTGATTCGCAAGACCGTTGCGTTATAGATGCTGGCCTGAGCCAGCTTTCCTTCGGCCGTATTTTCCGGTACAAATACGTAGCAGGGGATATTGTAATAGCAGGCGTACATGGCTACCGATGCGGCCATATTTCCAGTTGATGCCAGGCAGATGGCATCCCGATTCAGTTCCAGGGCCTTCTGCACCTCGATAAAGCTGCCCCGGTCTTTGAAACAGCCCGATGGGTTTTGATATTCCAGCTTACCCCAGATCTCGATGCCGTAACGCCGGCTCAGATTGTGTAGCTTGCGGAGCTCGGTAGGCTGTGTGCGCAACTCATCGGTTGCTACGGTCTCCAAGGGATATTGAATGGCAGGGGATGAGCCGTGGTACCGCACGGTCAGTACACCCCCGCAGGCTGTGCAATAGGTGTTGGTCAGATCTTCGCTGTTTTCTTGTCCGCACATAAAGCAGGACAATGTGTAGGTACGCATGTAAAGTCAGGAGTAGGGTAGTAATACGATTTCTTCAAAGTCCAGGTCCAGTTCATCCAGTACGGGGCCGGCTTTGTCTGCTATGATATCATCAGACATAGCCTCAAGACCTGAAATTTCAACGTACAGGGTGTCGGTCTGTTCGTGATGAAACCAACGGGCTTTCTGACTGTTAAAGGTTTTTTTGAGCTTTTCTACAAGTTCAGTGATATCGTTTTCGAAATTGGAAAGGTCATCCGGAATCATAGTGGCAGCATGGTTGGTATTTACAGAAGTTAACGCAAAGGGTAAAATAGTACATACAAGAGTTTCTCATCCTGCGTACTTTACAGGAAATTTATCACACATTCCTGCTGAATATATGGCATTGTCTGACGTATCGGCACTTGGTTCTCTTGAAAGCCGAATAATACTGGGTTTAATGTCCGGCACCTCGGTTGACGGACTGGATATGGCGGTCTGCAGATTTACGGGTTCAGGTTTGCATACCCAATGTGAGGTATTGCATTTTGATTCAACTCCCTATTCAGCCGAACAACGGGCCGTTCTACTCCAACTTGCTACTTCACCAGAAGTGGATATGGAAGCATTCACGTTGATTCATACCCAACTCGCACATTGGCATGCCGCAATGATTGGCCAAAAATTAAAGCAATGGGATCTGCCAGCATCCGGCATAGATGTAATTGCCTCTCATGGACAAACGGTCAGGCATGCACCGGCCCGGATCCACAACCAGCCCGGTATACCCAACGCAACCCTGCAGATTGGTGACGCAGACCATCTGGCATACCTAACGGGTATTCCCGTGATTTCGGATTTCCGCCAAAAACATGTTGCGGCCGGCGGGGAGGGCGCGCCGTTGTCGGCGTACGGCGATGCTATTTTATTTTCAAACCCCGGCGAGTTCCGCATTCTTTTGAACATCGGAGGTATATCCAATATTACCGTTCTGGATGGGCAACCTGACTCCGGTTTGCCCCTTACGTTTGACACCGGTCCAGGGAATACACTTATGGACAAATTCATTCGACTGACCGGAGATGACGCCCGCTACGACGATGGCGGTCGGGTCGCCGCCCTTGGCAAGGTTCATCAAGGGCTCCTCCAGGCCCTGAAAACACATCCCTACTACCAGGATGCTCCTCCCAAAACAACCGGACCTGAACTGCTCAGTACTACCTATGTGGAAGAAGCCCGGCGAGTATCTGGCACCACGGATATCGCGGCTGAAAATCTGCTTGCAACCCTGAACCGCCTGTCAGCAGAAACCATCGCTGAAGCCATCCTGCGGTTCGCAAAACCACCCGGTGCATTCACGGTGTACGTAAGCGGAGGCGGGGTTCATAATCCGGTACTCATGGAGAACCTGGCGGAGGCATTGCCACAGGGACGGGTTACCAGCTTTGCAGCGCTCGGAATTGATCCGGATGCCAAGGAGGCGGTTCTTTTTGCAGCCATGGCTAACGAATTTTTGTGCGGGAACCGGTTTGAGGTCACGGATGGACAGGGGAACTCTCACTGGGTCTCGCTGGGCCGGTTAAGTCTGGCCGACTAATTCAGCTGAAACTTTCACAAATAGTTAACAATACTACACACGGTATTTTGTAGTTTACCCGGATACTTTAACGACTAATTTTATTGATATGTCCACATTTACCCGACGAGATTTTCTGAAAACCGGCGGTCTGGCCGGACTGCTGGCTGGAACCACATTTGGAACCACCGCCCTTGGTCGCACAAGAGCTGCAGACTGGCAGGGTCAGGCAAAAAATGTAATCATCATGGTAAGTGACGGAATGAGCTCCGGCACACTGGCCCTGGCCGACCAGATGCGAATGATTCAGGATGGCAGGCGGAGTACCTGGATTTCAATGTATCAGGATCAGCAGGTGACCCGCGGCCTTATGGATACCGCCTCATTGAATTCGATGGTCACGGATTCCGCTGCAGCCGGATCTTCCTGGGGATGTGGCAGACGCGTCAATAACGGTGCCATCAATATGGGACCATCAGGGGAGACCTACACCCCAATTTTCACTTATTTCAGAGATGCGGGAAAGAAAACCGGATTGGTTTCTACGGCCCGTGTGACGCATGCAACACCCGCCAGTTTCATTGCTAACGTGGTCTCCAGAGGCCAGGAAGCCGACATCGCAGTTCAAATGCTTGAACGCGGTGCGGATGTCATTTTGGGAGGCGGCGACCGCTTCTTTGACGGTCAAAAACGTGATGACGGTCGTGATTTATTCTCAGAATTTCAGGCCAGCGGCTATCATGTAGCACGTACCAAAGCTGAAATGCAGCAGGCCCGTTCAACTGACCGACTCATCGGCATTTTCTCCCAGGAGCATATGCCGTACGATGTTGACCACAGAAACTCACCGGAGCTGGCTCAAAATGTACCTACCATTGCAGAAATGACCGACCAGGCCCTCAGACATCTGACCAACGACAGTGGCTTCATCCTGCAGGTTGAGGGAGCCCGGATTGACCATGCTGCACATGGCAGCTGTGCGGCCGGACTCATTTTTGATCAACTTGCCTTTGACGACGCAGTAGCCGTTGCTCTGGAATTTGTTCGGGCTAATCCGGATACACTGTTGATTGTTACAACGGATCACGGCAATGCCAATCCTGCGTTGAACGGTACAGGATCAGGCTATATGGATTCGCAGCTGATGCTCGAAAAAGTTGCCGGAGTCAAGGCTTCCAATGAAACGCTGCTACCGTTATTGGATGAGGGAATGCAGGTCAGCCGGATGCGAGAACTTATTGAACATCATACCGGCATTGGTGTATCGGCAGAACATGCCGAGATGCTTCGTAGTGCAATGCGAAGAGAGTACAGCGAGGCCTATGGTCGTATGAACGGAACCAGTGCGGTTATGGGAAGAATTATGGCGAACTACACGGCTGTGAGTTTCACAAGTACGGCTCACACCTCCGATCACGTGGAATTGTCGGCCATGGGACCTGGCAGTGATTCTCTGGGCGCGTTTGTTATGAATACGGAGCTATTTAATATTATGACGCAGGCCGCCGGTGTTCGGGTGGGTTAAACGCCCCGGAAATCCTGACTCTGAGGTGCAACCGTACCAGGTTGTACCCATTGGTGTAATTCGATTAATGCCGATAAAAGCCTCTCCCGTATAGGAGAGGCTTTTATTGTAATATACTGCTGACGCTCAAGGTAGTGTGTTCTGCCTTCAGGAGTTTCAATTTGAATGGGCTCGAGTCCGTATGAACGCACGTCATAGGGTGAGGCCTGCATGTCTATCTGACGCGCTTCGGCGGCTAACAGAAATGCGTCGGAAATAATGGAAGAGGGAATCCAGGGGAAAAATTTATAGGCCCATTTGTACACGTCCATATTGGCGTGAATACAGCCACTCTGTTCCAGTTGCAAACGATTGCCGGCCTCGGGCTGCAGGTGATTCGAAGGTCGGGCCTGGTCGGTAAAGAAACGAAAAGCGTCGTAATGTGAGCATCTGATTTGCTGGGAATCCACAAAATCTACGAGTTCGTCCATGGGTAAGCGAAGCGGTAGTTGATTGTGGCGAACCGCGCTGCTTTTATAAACCATGGCCCATTCGTGTAGTCCGTGACAACCATACGAAGGCGGTTTGCTCAGTATGGCCTTCTGAAATGTAATCAGCCATTGCAGGGAATCCATTCGTTTTACCGGAAAGTCAGCGGGATCGAGAAACCATCCGGAGTTACCTTTCTTGTAACGGTGATCCGGGGGCGACCATGATGGGCTGACCCGCGCACCTGCTCCGGGATTCCATCGCATAAGCTTACCGGGTCTGAAACTGTAATATTCAAAAAGAAAATCGGTTACAGGCTGCCGGTCACCCCGGCTTCTGGCTTCAAGGTAGGGTATAACAACCGATTGCAGCTTTTCTTCGTGGTGTTCTTGTTCTTCTTCCCAGTTTTCATACATCTGAATGTCCATAGTGAAAAGATACACATTGCGATGCGATTCGGGTAGAAATATCGGCATTTGAGCCTGAAAATGGCGAAATTTAACGCATAACCTAAATTGAAAAATAGTTACAGAAATGCACAACGTGTTAGCAAGGGAAATACTGGAACAGGCCATGGACTACCAGGCTTACAAGAAACTTATTGAAGATTTGTTCAGTCAGGGTTTGGTGACAGGCCCTCAACAGTCCGAGTCACTGACAAACTACACCAAAATGAATCTGGTGCGGATGAAGCGACTGGAGAAAACCACCGTGGTACCGGAAGACATCGTAAAGTGTACGCAAACGCTGAATCGGCCTGTCGTCTTTTTGACGATTACCGAAGGTTGGTGCGGGGATGCGGCGCAGATTATACCGGTTGTTCAAAAAATTTGTGATACAACCCCGCTTCTTTCCATGCGATTTATACTTCGTGATGAGAACCCGGAGATCATGGATCACTATCTGACCAACGGTGCCCGTTCCATCCCAAAAATCATAGGACTGGATGCCGAAACACTCCGGGAGTATTTTGTATGGGGCCCAAGACCAGAGCCCGCCGGAAAGGTGCGAACGGATCTGATTCAGCAGGGAGCCTCGGGTAAAGAAGTGGCCGAAGCCTTGCATCGCTGGTACGCGAAGGACCAGTCAGCAGCAATTTTCAGTGAATTTGAAGCTATTTTACGAGCGTTATCGGCTGTACCTGCCGAATAACGCCGGACACCGTTTGTGCTTCAAGACGTACAAAATAGACTCCGCTGGATAAATTTCTCGCGTTTTGAAATTGTACCTGATGCATACCAGGCCCCAATGTCTGATCCAGTAACACTACCACTCTGGCTCCGCGCACATCCCAGATACTCAAACTGACACGGGCCGTTTGATCCAGTTCGAAGGGGATGGTTGTAGTCGGATTGAAGGGGTTGGGGTAGTTGGCATGAAGGCGGACCTGGCTTGCCAGGGGCGTTGAACTAGCCGTACTTGTTTCAGCTGTCGGACTGAATTCGGTAAGTTGCATATCGAATCCGGGAATGGCGATGCTATCGAGCGGGGTGTCGGCCTGCAGCAGGCTGTCTGCAACAGAGATAACCCGGGGATCAGCTTTTTGTCGGACCAGACCTGTTCCTGCGCTGTACCATGAATAAAGGATATAATCTTCAAGCAGTGGGAGTGTTAATCGAAGCGTGCCAAAAGCCGTTTGGCCTTCAATTTCCGCAGACATTGCCAGGATGGTCTGAATATGAATGGTTTCATATTCACCAGCCGGAAGGATGAGCAGCTCATTGGCCTCCCGGCGAAAAGACTGCGTTACCACCACATCCAGTGAATCGCTGAGGGTGAATGCAAAAACTCCATCAGTTTCAATGGCGTCCCGTAGTTGCTGGGGCGTTTCGATGCGTTGTCGCAGGGTATTTTGTTCGTTTAGCTGGCCTAGCGGTGCATTTGTGGTGAACAGCGTTGTTTCAGGTGTGTTGCCTCCCAGAAGATTGGCTGTAAGTGAGTCAAGCTCCAGGACACCGGCGAGTGGAAGAGCAAGGTTAAGCGATGCACGAACGGAGTCGCCTCGCAGTTTCAGTGTCTGCACTCCGGCGGGGATACTGGTCAGAGTGATGTATCGAACGTCAGCCGTATCAGAAACCGCCGTGAGAACATCGTTTCTAGTGAATGAAGTAGTGGTTGAATCGTTCAGGGTCACATCAACCCGATACTGCCATGCTGCACCGGATGTTTGGGGAAAGTAATCTTTGGCATCCTGTGCATTCAGCGTCGTGAATGTCAGCGAGAGCAGTAAAAGGAGCGTATATTTCATGGAACGTTGACTATTTTGCAGGCCGTTGTAACTGGTTAATTAACACAGTTAAACAGGTTTTGATTCCAGCTGCCGTTATAAATGTCTAATTTGGTCAGTCTAACAACTACGTTTTTTCATGACGAATCCCAGAGAAGCTTTCTTCAACCATATAGCGCAGACCAGCGACAGTCCGCTGGGGCTTGAAATTGCGCGCGCTGAGGGACCTTACCTTTACACGACAGACGGCAGGCGGTATACCGATTTCATATCCGGTATTGCCGTGAGTACGCTGGGGCATTCCCATCCGGAGGTTATTGAGGCAATTGAGCAGCAGGTACGCCTGCATATGCACGTTATGGTGTACGGCGAGTTCGTGCAAAAACCCCAGAGTAATCTTGCTCAACTCCTTGCTAGTCATTTGCCTGATAATCTTCAGCGAATATATTTTGTTAACTCTGGAACGGAAGCTAACGAAGGTGCACTCAAACTGGCCAAAAAAGCGACCGGAAGGAAGCGTATGGTCGCATTCCGTAACAGTTATCATGGTGATACCCACGGGGCCCTGAGTGTAACGGGCCGTGATGTTTACCGTGATCCATACCTGCCACTGTTGCCTGACGTCACCTTTCTGAACTTTAACGACTACGCGCAGCTCAGCACCATTGACGAGACGGTTGCCTGTGTGATCATGGAACCCATACAGGGAGAGGGTGGCATCATTCAGGCTGACCCGCAATGGCTTGCTCAGGTACGCCAACAGTGTACCCGAGCCGGGGCGCTGCTCATTTTTGATGAGATACAATCCGGTATGGGTAGAACCGGGGCGCTGTTTGCGTTTATGCACTACGGAATTGTCCCGGATATTCTTTGCATGGCCAAGGCCCTGGGCGGAGGTATGCCAATAGGGGCTTTTGCTTCCTCGCACGCTATTTTCGAAGCATTTATGTACAATCCGCCACTCAACCATGTAACCACATTTGGCGGACATCCTGTGAGTGCTGCGGCTGCCCATGCTGCTTTGACCGTGCTGCTTCGTGATAAGCTGATGGATCGGGCCTTCCGGATAGAGAACCGGGTACGGTCGGTGCTGAAATCTGACCATATCACCGAAATTCGTGGAAAAGGAGCTATGCTTGGACTTCAGCTGAAAACCTTTGCGCAGACACGCGCGGTTGTGGAGGCTTGTCTGGAGCAGGGGATCCTGCTTGGCTGGACGCTGCACTCCAATACCCTGGTCAGACTGGCTCCGCCTCTGACCATCCCCGAGGAAACATTAACTGAAACACTGGCCGTTTTGCTTCAGGCAATTCACGATCACCCGCCGGTATAACTCTCAAACTCAACACAATTTATGGCTGCTGTTAACTCAACAATGCTGGAACTGGGCACCATCGCACCGGATTTTACCCTGAACGACACGCGGGGTGAACCTGTTAACCTCAACGAAATTGCCGACGGAGAAGGATTACTGGTTGTATTCTGGTGCAATCATTGTCCGTACGTAAAACACATCCGCGACCAATTCATCACATTATCGGCTGACTGGTTGAAACGAGGCATTCGAATCGTTGCCGTGATGTCTAACGATGTGGATAATTATCCGGATGATTCGCCGGAGAAAATGAAGGAGGAGGCAGAACAGTTCGGCTATCCGTTTCCCTACCTGTACGACGCCGGCCAGAATGTAGCCCATGCCTATCGCGCGGCATGTACGCCCGATTTTTTCCTGTTCGATGAAGATCGAAAACTGGTGTACCGCGGGCAATTTGATTCTTCACGACCCGGAAGTACCACTCCGGTAACCGGTAAAGATCTTGCCGGTGCAATAGATCAGCTGCTGGATGGCCAGACCATACCGGTTGAGCAATTTCCCAGTATCGGGTGCAATATAAAGTGGAAACCGGGTAACGAACCTGCGTACTTCACCCGGAAATAGGCTATACTTTCTACCTAAATCGAATAACTATGAAAAACTACATCGCAGCTGTCATTTTTTTACTCACGGCCTTACTGTTCAGCCCGCCCGGCAACGCGCAGACCCCTCCAACAGAACGTCCCTTCGTCAATCCTATTGAGAAGCCTTTGTATTATCTCAATGCACTGGAAAACCAAACCCGAACTCCGGACGGACGGCCCGGTGCAAACTACTGGCAGCAGTTTACGGAGTATACCATCGATGCGGTTTACCATCCGGACCGGCAGCTGCTGGATGCTACGGTACAGATCAGGTATCACAATAACTCCCCCGACTCTCTTTTCACGCTTCAGCTGGATCTTGATCTGAATATGCATAAGGCTGGAGCAACCCGCCTGGAGCCGGCTATGGTAACCGATGCAATTACCCTGGGGGAGGTTTCTGTTGACGGATCCTTGATTGAACCCGCATTAAGGGGCGTTTCGCGCTATTCGGTTAATGGAACCCGGCTTATGATTGTTCCCGAACGTGTTCTGGCTCCCGGCGAGCAGGTAACCATCGATATTGCCTACACCCTGGAAATGCCCCAGCAGGGTGCCGGAGGACGCGTTGGTCACGATTCAGACGATATTTTTTACGCAGGATATTTTTATCCAAGGATGGCAGCGTATGACGACATGATAGGCTGGCATCCGGATCCGTTCCTTTCGCAGGCTGAATTTTACCACGGCTTTGGAGATTATGATATCAGTATCTCTGCACCAGCTGACTGGGTGGTTATGGGCACCGGTGAATTTCTGAATCCATCCGAGGTGCTGGCACCGCATATCCTTGATCGCTACAACCGTGCGGCAGGCAGCGATGAAACCGTACAGATAGTTACAGAAAATGACTTCGGCTACGCGGCTACCCGTGGCGGTGAAGGAGACACGTTAACATGGAATTTCCGGGCTGAAATGGTCCGGGATATTGCCTTTTCGGCAACCAGAGCCTCCTTCTGGGATAGTGGCAGGGCCTCCGTTGGAGACCGTTCCGGCGACGGGCAGGAAGAGTTTATTCAGGTACATTCCTTCTGGCGCGAACAAGCTCCCTATTGGTCCAGATCTGTTGAATATATGCAGCACTCGATCACTTTTCTGTCGGAGTATACCGGCTTGCCCTATCCCTGGCCACACATGACAGCCGTTGAAGCCGGCAATATCATTGGTGGTGGTATGGAATTTCCCATGATGACCGTTATCGGCGATTATAACACGCGCGGTCCTGCTGCCTTGTACAGTGTAACCCTGCATGAAATTGCCCATATGTGGATACCCATGATTGTCAGCACCGATGAACGTCGGCACAGCTGGATTGACGAGGGCTATACGGTATTTCAGACGGACAGCGGCAAACAGGACTTCCTGCCCAATCTGAATCACTACGAACTGACCCGACAATCGTATCTTCGTTTTGCACGAAGCGGCCAGGAAGGTGAAATGATGCGTTGGTCTGATTATCATAACACCGGAATGGCATTTCGGATTGCATCGTATCAGAAACCCGCCACCATTTTAGCCGCATTGCGCGGGGTGCTGGGCGAAGAGACCTTTTATCAGATTCACAGGGACTTATTTCAGGTATGGGCCTTCAAAAAAATGAGTCCATGGGACTGGTTTGCATTCATTGAAGCTGAGTCGGGTCGCGACCTGACCTGGTTCTGGCGTGCCTGGTATTACGAAACCTGGTTGATGGATCAGGCCGTAGGCACGGTTACACCCGCTGACGATCATACGCTGATTACGGTGCTGGATAACGGGGACGCGCCAATGCCGGTGCACCTTCTGCTGACGCTGGAAAACGGTGAGGAGGTGGAATTCATCCACGAAAGTGTAGACGCCTGGCTGGCCGGAAGCAGACAGCTTCAGCTGGAAGTTCCTTACAACGGGGTAGTCCGAGTGGAAATTGATGCCAATCGACATTTTCCGGATGCTGAGCGATCCAACAATGTCTGGGAAAAGTAGCCTGTTTTTTAAACCTCATTTTTTTAAAGGCCTTCACAACAAAAATGAAGGCCTTTTTTCTGTTATATGGTCGGGCATGAACATGGCCAGCCGGGTGGGATATTATCAATAGCGTAATTGCCAGTTAGTGGCAAATACGTCTTCATGCTGTACGATCTCTTTGTCGCGGAGCCAGGTCTCAAGGTACGATCGTACGGGTATTTCAGACTTCCATCGCACCGGAACATCATGCAGCATATTAAACCCACCGCCGCCCTCTGCACGGTAGGAGTTCATGGCTACGGTAAAGGTCTGATCATCACGAACCGGACTTCCCTGAAAGCGTAAATCTGTGATACGTTCACCCACCGGTTGTCGGATATCCATCGTGTAGGTCAGACCAGCTATGGTGTCGAAATTGAAACCGGGCCACTGCGGGTTGATTTCAGGCTGCCCGCCGGATGTACCGGTAAAGTAGCGCGAAGTATGTTCAAGATATGAACGAATCTGGCCCCCTGTGAGCTCAACGGTGTACAGCATGTTTTCGTAGGGATAAATCAATGCCAGGTCGCGTCGGGTTATTTCACCCGGTCCGAGTCGGGCATTAAGGTTGAAGGCCGATGCGGCCGATAGCTGGGCGCCGGTTATTTCGAGCTGCACATAGTGAATGAGGTCAACGATGGGGGTGTCTTTTATGCGTGCTTCTGAGGCATCCCAGACCTGCGGGGTAGTTGCAACCGGTTGATTCACATAGCCCCGAACCTTTTCGTGGGAGGCGGCCATCAGCGCCGTCACATCCGGGTGAGAGGCTGCGTGAGTTACTGCAATTGCCCTGCTTTGATGGGCAACGGTCTGTACCGAACCGTCCGTCATTTTTTCCAGCTCCAGTTCAATGATGCCCAGGTGAGACCCCCATCGACCTGCTTGAATTACCGGTATCTCCCGACCATCCGGAGCGGTTATGCTAAGCCTTTCAACAACCCGGTGGGAATGCGCGGTTATCAGCGCGTCAATACCCGGAACTGTTTCAACTGCCTGCCGGCCGAAGTTCTCCATAGCCACCGATTCGATATCGTAGGATGAGCCGGATTCAATGGCAGCGTGAACCAGCAGAACAACGATGTCGGCTCCGGCAGCACGCGCTTCCTGCACAAAACGTCCGGCGGCTTCTGTTCCATCCCCGAACCGAAGTATACCTTCAACGCGCGGTCGGTCCCAGACGGCCGACCCCGGTGTAGTCAGACCCACAACCCCTACGTTGACGCCGCCTATATTACGGATGAGAAAAGGTTTAAAGTAGGGTTCATCGGTTCCGTTGCGGTAAACGTTACCACCCAGAACGGGTATAGAATGTTGTGCTATACGTCTGTCAAGATAGGGCACTCCGAAATTGAACTCGTGATTGCCGACAACAGTTGCGTCAAATTCGAGCAGCTCCATTGCGGCAAGCAGGGGATGATTCGGACTGGATGCATCCTCGCGGGCATAGTACTCGGCGAGCTGATTACCCTGCAGGAAGTCGCCCGCATCCAGCAGTAACAGGTTGGGCGTTGTCTGGCGTACCGAATCGATGAGGGTGGCAACTTTAGCGAGACCGTACCGCTCGTCAACCTGATCGGTGGCGTAATTGAACGGCAATACCCATCCGTGAAGATCAGTAGTAGACAGTATCTGCAGGGTAGTGCGTTCACCGGGTTTTAATTCCGATGGTCTTTGCTCAGCAGCGGTGCAGCTCAGCAGAATCAGCAGTAGTAATCCGGGCAGGACGCGATATATACTCATTATTCAGGGGTCAAATACAGGTTTGTGTTTTCAGGTTTAAACTAGCCAATTAAGTGGACAGAATTTGTTACATTTGGTAAGCTGGCAGCTGGGTCAGCGCAGGCCGTATCCATCATGTACCATCCGAAAGAATCATTACTATGTCCAATCGCAGATTTTGGCTGATGAAGTCAGAACCCGATGAGTTCAGCATCGACGATTTGATCCAATCCGAAAATCAAACCACACGTTGGACCGGTATCCGGAACTATCAGGCCCGCAATTTCATGCGCGACGAAATGAAAGTTGGTGATGGTGTGCTTTTTTATCATTCCAATGCCAAACCGCTGGCCATTGTCGGATCCATGTACGTGAGCAGCGAGCCTTATCCGGATTATCTGCAGTTCAAACCCGACTCAAAGTACTTCGATCCGAAAAGTACTGAAGAAAATCCGCGATGGATGCTCGTTGACGTGACATTTGTTCAGAAGTTTGATCCGCCTGTGCTGCGCGAAGACTTGTATGACGTTCAAGGACTTGAAGACCTGATGCTCCTGAAAAAGGGCTCACGCTTGTCCATTCAGCCCCTCACGGCCAGAGAATGGGAGGTTATCCATGAACTGGCCGGCGCCGTCGATATTATAAAACCCTGAGTCAGCGAGATGTCCAGCTCCGTCACCCCATTTTATCTGAGAACCAAGGGCGTTTTGCCGGTACAGAAACTGCGTCTGCTCAAGGAGTTCAATGTAATCCGGACACCGGATGACTACCCTCTGGAACCCGGACAGTTTCAGCCCAATTCCCTGGATCTCCGTCTGGGTAAAATTGCCCACCGGGTGCGATGCAGCTTCCTTCCCGAAAATGAAACCGTTGCTTCCAAGCTTGGAAAATTAACACAACACTCATTTTCCATCGAAGACGGCGCTGTTCTGGAGCCAAATTGTACGTATATCATTCCATTGCTTGAAGAGCTGCATTTGCCATCAGGACCGTCACTGAATCAAGACGGATACCCGGAAATCTATATGGACGATAAGCTTTCAGCCAGAACCAATCCCAAAAGTTCTACCGGCAGGCTGGATATCTTTACCCGTGTAATTACCGATTTTTCGCACCGTTTTGAAGAAATAACCCCCGGATATTCCGGAAAACTCTACCTCGAAGTTGTACCGAAGTCTTTCCCTGTTCGTATTCGAACCGGTCAGACACTCAACCAGCTGCGAATACGCCATGGATATTCAGTGCTGAGTGATGAAGACATTCTCCGAACACATGCCAGTGACCCTATTTTATTCGGCCAGGACGAAAAACCAATACCTGTAGACAAGCTTAAGGTAGGCAACGGTCTGTTTATGAGTGTGAGTCTTCATGGCGAGAAAGGTGAGATTGTTGGCTATAAGGCAAAGAAAAACAGAGACCTCATCGACCTGGATCGCATTGATTTTTACCGTGTTCCGGAGTTTTGGGATCCGATTTATGCCCAGTCAGAGGATTACCTGATTCTGGAGCCGGAAGCATTCTATATCTTTGCGTCGCGCGAACGATGCCGGATACCGGTCCATCTTGCCGCTGAAATGGTACCCTATGATACCGGATCAGGGGAATTGAGAACACACTATGCTGGTTTCTTTGACAGTGGATTTGGCGGGGATGTGGCCCGGGGCGGAGCCAGGGCCGTACTCGAGGTACGTTCCCATGACGTGCCTTTTCTCATAGAAGACGGACAGACTTTTTTCCGCATGGTTTTTGAGCCGAATACTGAAATGCCGGAGCTTATTTACGGAAGAGATATTAAAAGTAACTACCAGGGACAAAATCTTAAGTTAAGCAAGCACTTTAAGGGGGGATAAGTATGAGCGCCTATCAGGTCAGCCGTTGTATTTGTCATAAAAGGTCATTTGAGGAGCTTCGTGAGCTGGCAATCCAGCATGAAGTCACTACGCTCGAAGAGATGATGAAACGAGGGTGGTGTGGAGGAAACTGTGGTCTTTGCCATCCTTATGTTCGCGTTATGCTTTGCACCGGGAAGACCGTTTTATCGCCAGACGATCTGAACAGTAATACTGCAAGCTGATTCATGCAGTTATTTTATACTGAGGAGCTGCTGGAAGACAGCACCCAATGTGAACTTGCAGAAAACGAAGTGCATCACGTTGCCAACGTACTTCGCCTCGGTGTTGGTGAGGCAATTACCCTCACCAACGGGAAAGGACTGCTTGGAAAGGGTTCCATTGTAGTTGCGACCAAAAAAAGGGTCACTATTGCATTGCAGAAGGTTCTGAAGACACCGCAACCTGCATACCATAATCTTAGCCTGGCTGTCGGACTGCTAAAAAACCGCGACCGTATGGAATGGCTGGCTGAAAAAGCAACAGAGGTGGGTATTGGCAAGCTGATCTGGATGCATACGTCTCGTTCAGAACGCGGCAAGGTCCGTCTGGACCGGATGGAGGGAGTGGTTACTGCCGCGATGAAGCAGTCGCTGCAGATGTGGAAACCAGCTGTTGAGCTGGCTGGATTTCATGCGATTATGGACGGTGCTGCTGCGGGGAATCAGCAGATTATAATGGCGCATGAAAAAGCGACAGAATCCATCGACCTGTCCGTTGACCAGACCGCTAAACCGACGCTTCTTCTTGTGGGACCGGAGGGTGGGTTTACGCCGGAGGAAGTCGAAAATGTTGTAAAAGTGGGCGGGAAATCGCTTTTAATCAGTCGTAACCGGTTGCGAACGGAGACGGCAGCGCTTACCTTATTACAGTATTATCATCTCAGACTATTTTCTGGTAACTCTTCTCCGGACAAGCTCATGGATTATTTCATGTAGGATGTCCGTGCATCCATGATATGAAATTCTTCAAAGCCTTACTTCCGGCCAGCTTTATATTGCTGCTTGCCGTCACCCTTTTACAAGCCCAGTCGATCACGCCGCCGTTTTTCATTCCGCAGGCAGGTATGTACACGCAGAATCAGGAAGTACAGCTCATAGCGGTGGACGGAGCTGTTGTATATTACACACTGGACGGCTCGGAACCGGACTCTGCTTCCTTCAGGTACAGCGCTCCCATTTTAGCCGAAACCCGGGATGGAGATCCGCCAAACCTTCTGACCATTGACCGGGTTTCACACGGATACATGACCTACGCACCACCGAAAGGTAATGTTCAAATGGCCACGGTTATAAGGGCAAGAGCATATAAAGACGGTGTCTGGAGTCGATCCGTAAGTGCCACCTATTTGATTCACCCCGATGGAAACGAGCGATACCAGCTTCCGGTTATCTCCATAGCAACCGACTCCACGAACTTATTCTCCCATCAGGATGGTATATACGTTACCGGCGTTGATTATGAAAACTGGCAGAATACCGGTAGTAACCGCTTGCTGGATATGACCTACCGGGGAGGAGTGCCCGCTAATTATTTCAGAAGAGGAATCGAGACAGAGAAACCTGCACACGTTGAAATGTTTGAAACCGACGGTCGACGCGTTCTGGCACAAAATATCGGAATTCGCATCCACGGTGGTCTGTCCAGAGCCATGCGCCTGAAATCCCTGAGGTTATACTCCCGCAGTGATTATGGCGTTTCCCGATTTCGCTATCAAGTTTTTCCGGAACAATCTCTTGATAATTTCAACCGCCTCATTCTGCGTCCTTCCGGGCAGGATGTGAACAAAACCATGTTCCGGGATGCCCTCATGCACCGTATATCAGAACATCTGGGTTTTGAAACCATGGCTTACCGACCTGCAATACTGTTCATCAACGGAGAATTCTGGGGTATTCACAACATCCGTGAACGTTATGACAATGACTACTTTGAGATTAAGTACAACCTGGGGGAAAATCAGATTGACTATCTGAGCGGTACGGGCGTGGCTATTGAGGGCAGTAACACGCACTATCAGAACATGCTCAGTGAACTTGATGCCGTGTACGTATCAGCGAATCGTCGGTATGCTGCAGCCAGTGAGCGCATGGATATGCAGAACTTCACAGCGTATATGCTTGCCAATATTTACGCCAATAATCGCGACTGGCCCCATAATAATATCGATTTCTGGAGGTATCGTTCGCCGGACGGCAGTAATCCGGATGCACCTGCTCCCCTTGATGGTCGGTGGAGGTGGATGATGTTTGATACCGATATGACATTCGGGTGGACAGATACACATCGTGAGTCAACCTACACATCGGATGTATACAGCAACACCATTCAGCGTGTAACACGACCTGACCACTGGTCGACCCGTCTGCTCAGAAGATTGTTGACCTTTCCTGAGTTCAAAAGACAGTTTGCCAACACCCATATGGATTTGATGAATACAGCGTATCAAGCTGATCGTGTTATTGAAATCATTAATGAAATGGCCTCGGTAATTGAGCCGCATATACAGGAACATCTTGACAGAATGGGGTATTATCCTGACCGATGGGATATACCTCAGACCACAGATGATTGGAAAATTGCCGTAGATTTTATGCGCCGATTCGCTTCAGAACGCCCCGATACGCTAAATGAACATATGCGCATCCACCTGGGTTTCCCGGGATTTACACGCTTTCATGTGGGCGTAAATGACACATTACGGGGAAGTGTTCAGATAAACAGCATCATGGTGAGTGAGCGCACGCCGGGTATTCGGAATATTGGCAATCCGTCGAGGTGGTCCGGATCATATTTTACAGATAATCCGGTTACCGTCACTGCTCATCCGCAATCGGGATGGGTGTTTGATTATTGGGCTGAGTATCCTGATTCAATGCAGACGATGCAGATTACTCCGGGGGAGGAAGACATTACACTCACGGCTGTTTTTAATCAAACGGTTTCTATAGATGAAGGGCATCCGGAAGTTTTGCCGCAGCGAATTGTGCTGGAGCAGAACTATCCCAATCCATTTAACCCGTCGACCACCATTCGTTTTGAACTTCCTGAAGCTGCCCGGGTGCGGCTGTCTGTATATGACATTCTGGGCAGGAGGGTTGCTGTACTGGTGGATCAACGGCTTTCACCGGGTGCACATCAATACCGGTTTGAAGCCGGCAACCTTCCAACGGGACACTACCTGTACCGATTAAACGTAGACGGGCTTGAATTCACCCGAACGATGAGCCTTTTGAAGTAAGGCCCGTTATTTTCTCATGGTGAACGTCTTGAAAAACTGATTTTCCCGGCGCTGTTGTGAGGTAGGGAAGAACCCTTCCTGAACGCTTTTTACATCTTCCACTGAAATAAACGCCTTGGGGTTAAACTTTTTCACTATGCTGATGTACGCATTCAGATCTTTTCGTTTTATCACGGAAATTATCAAGCGGACTCTGCCCGTAACGCCTAACGCAGATACGCTGGTTACACCGAATTTGTGTTCACGCAGGTAGTTAATCAGATCGGAAGCATCATTGGTTGTTACCGCTCTGATGGACAGTAATCCGACAGCAAGTTTGTTTTCCAGGTAAATACCAACGTAGTTGCCAGCGGCAAATCCAGCTGCAAATGCGATATAAGTGGCCACATTGCTCAGGTTCATAATAATCTGTGAGATGGCAAATAACCAGATCAGGGATTCGAAAAATCCGATCAACGGAGCAATACCCTTCATACTTCTCGCCACAAAAATGATTCGCAGCGTCCCAAGGGTCATATCGACCATACGGGCGAAGAATATCAAGGCGGGGAGGATGAAGAAGTCAAAAATGAATGGGTCGAAATACTGACCCAAATCGGTGAGATTCATAGGAAAAGATTAACAGGCATCGATGATAAATGTTGCCTAAAGGTATGGTTTTCGCAGGGCAAGGTCTAATGAATTCAATGCAAAAAAAAGCCGGCTCTTGTAGTACAAGTGCCGGCGCGCAGGTATGAAGGCGTATTAATGAATACTGTTTGCCCGATAGAGTTGATCTTACCAGAGCTACTGCCTGTTGTACAGACTGGTTGATTCCTGTCGGGCTGGGGAGTTGCTCTCTGCCATCGCCCGGAGTTCATCAACTTCATTCCAAAGGGTAACAGCATCCTTGAGTGATACATCAAAAATGGTGTTGAAAACCTGAAAATAATGCTGCGTATCCCAGATTTGCCGGGAAAGTTCGGCTTTCAGCGACCCTTCGAGAATCCAGCGGTCCTGCTCGAACGACAGTGGATTAACATACAGTTGATCGCCCTCCAGTACAGGATCATTGACGTCTACCGTATCGGTAAGAACCAGGCCATTTTCTTCCATTCGGTTTCGTATGCTTTGTATGAACGCATCAGACCAGTTGAATTCGTTTACAAAACCCTCGAAGTTATCACTCCATTCAGTGCGTACGTCTTCGCCGTATTCATCTAAATAGGCCCTGACGAACTCGGTATTCAGGTTACGCTGTCGCATGAAACCAAAAACAAAGCTTCGGGTGGTATCACGCTGCAGGATATGGTCAGGCAAAATGCCCCCTCCGCCATAAATAGGTCTGCCGCTGTTGGTCATGAAACGAAGGGAATCAGGAACATTCTCAACAAAGTGTCTGGCATCGGTGAGGGCGTCTGTTTCGCGTTCGAACAGCTCGTAAGCATACGCCTCGCGACCGTCAATAAAGGGTTTCTGTATGAGTCGGCCTGATGGTGTGGTATATTGTGACGTGGTAATACGAACACTACTGTTGTCAACCAGTGAATACTCTACCTGAACCAGACCTTTACCATAAGTGCGGCGACCGACAATGAGTCCGCGATCAAAGTCTTGTATAGCACCGGCTACAATTTCTGAGCCTGAGGCGGAGCCTTCGTTAACCATTACGATGAGCGGCATTTCGCGGTAGCGACCGTTTCTTTGGGTTTCATATTCCGAAACAAATCGGACATGTCGGCTTTGTGTTTCAACGATAGGCGTACCCGCCGGGAAGAATTCCCCCACAATACGGAATGCCTGTATGAGGTAGCCGCCGGGATTATTACGCAGATCCAAAACCAGTTTCTGCATACCCTGTGACTCCAGATCACTCATTGCCTGCATGAACTCATCGTAGGTAGTAGATGCAAAGTTACTGATTTTCAGATACCCGGTATTCTCATCGAGCATGTAGCTGGCGTCAACGGTATACAGGGGTATATCATCACGGGTAATGGTGAAATTTAACGGATTATTCATTCGAGGACGACGAACAACAACGTCTACGGTGGTACCTTTAGGGCCCCTTAAATGGTTGACTACCTGTGTGTTGGTGAACCCAACGGCGCTAGTGTCATCAATTTGGATGATTCGGTCTCCTGACTGAATGCCCAGTTTGTCCGAGGGCCCACCAGATATTGCCGATATGACCGTAATGGTATCATCGATGATATCAAATTGAACGCCGATACCCTGAAAGCGTCCGCTGAACTGTTCCTGTTCGCGTTCCGTGCGCTCCGGCTCCAGATAATTGGAGTGAGGATCCAGCATGGCAAACATCCCGATTATTGCATCATCGGTACGTGCTGCCAGATCGGTGTCAGGAGCCATACTGGCTAAATATCGGTATGCACGCTCAAAATGCTGTACCGACTCACGAAGTGACCCGATCGGCAATTCTGAGACCGTTGTATCCAGAGGTGTGTCGGTAAGTGTGAGATCTTCGGTTTCCAGATTCCGCACAAATCCTTTAAGGCTGCTCAGATAAAGTTTCTCGATGTTAACCTCATTGTAGTGGTTATCGAGTATAACACGTTGAACCTGAATGTATTTTTGCAGGTTAACCTGATCGTTGCGTTCCTCCTTAAGGATGTTTTCGTAGCCCAGAGTCCAGGCGATGCCAAGTATAAGGAGTGCAAGCAGGTTGGGAGCCAAAAATCGGCGGATAGTCATAATTCTGTTCTCTGAAATTAAAGAAATTGGGTTCTGCAACTATGAACGATACAAATAGCGCTGTGGTATACACCGCTCGTAACTATAAACAATAAAGCCGGTATTCGGAAAATAGTTTCCTTTTTACAGAATATAATGACTTAAATCACGGTTCTGCACGATACTGCCGATCTGTTTGAGGACGTATTCACGGTCTACCAGTACTTCGCCTTCACGGATTTCGTCAGGAACCAGATAAAGCAGCTCTTCCAGTATGCTGGTCAATATTGTATGCAGACGCCGGGCGCCAATATTTTCAACCGAGGCGTTCACTTCTGCTGCAAGACGTGCAATTTCTTTGATGGCGTTATCGTCAAATCGCAGCGTTACCCCTTCGGAAGCCAGCATGGCCTCGTATTGTTTGGTAAGGGCGTTTCTTGGGACAGTGAGAATATTGTAGAAATCTTCTTCATTCAGGCTGTCCATTTCAACACGGATCGGAAAGCGACCCTGAAGTTCCGGTATAAGATCGGAAGGTTTTGAAACGTGAAACGCGCCGGAGGCAATGAACAGAATGTGGTCGGTTTTGACCAGACCATACTTGGTCGAAACCGATGAACCTTCCACAATAGGGAGGAGGTCGCGCTGCACGCCTTGTCTGCTCACATCCGGACCGCCCTGACCTGAACCCGATGTTCCCCCCGCAACTTTGTCGATTTCATCGATAAAGACGATACCCGAAGTCTGTACCCTTTCCAGGGCTTCCTGAACGGCGGCATCCTGGTCGACCAATTTTTCGGCCTCCTCAGCCAGAAGGATCGTGCGTGCATCCTTGATCTTGACGGTTTTCTTGCGCGTTTTCCGGGGCGTCAAGTTTCCGAGCATGTCCTGAATATTCATGCCCAGTTCTTCCATTCCCGCAGGACCGAATATCTGCATGGTGGGATTACCACCGGCACGTACGTCCAGCTCTATTGTTCGCTCATCAAGATCACCCCTGCGCAACTTCTCGCGGAATTTATCACGCGTACGCTCGTTCATTTCTTCATCGCTGGCTCTTCCGGCATCGAAAGAGTCATCATCGGAAGATTTCAGCCGGGGCATGGTGTTTCCAAAACCGGCAGGTTTTTTCAGAGGAGGAATGAGCAGGTCAAGTATACGTTCTTCAACGTTTTCTGCAGCTTTACCTTTTACACGCTCCTGCATTTCGGCCTTGACCATGGTAATGGAAAGGTCGGTAAGGTCACGAATAATCGATTCGACATCCCGTCCGACGTAGCCGACTTCCGTGTATTTAGTCGCTTCAACTTTGATAAACGGAGCATTAGCGAGACGTGCAAGTCTTCGGGCAATTTCAGTTTTACCCACACCCGTAGGACCAATAAGAATGATATTATTGGGCATGATATCATCGCGAATCCCATCGTCTGACTGCATACGGCGCCAACGGTTACGCAGGGCAATAGCAACGGCTTTTTTGGCACCGGCCTGACCAATGATGTATTTATCGAGTTCGGCAACAATTTGACTGGGGGTCAGTTCGTCAAGTTTCTTCAAATCAGTCGATCTCCAGAATCGTAATATTGTGGTTGGTGTAGATGTCAATGTCGGCGGCTGCCGTTAGCGACTCCTGAATAATTTCCTTTGAACTCAGGTGCGGTGCGTGCTTTTTAAGGGCTCTTGCAGCCGCCAGTGCATAAAAGCCACCGCTACCGATGGTCAGTATCTGATCATCCGTCTCTATAACGTCGCCTTGTCCTGATATGAGTAGACCTTTCTCGTTATTCATGACTACCAGCAGGGCTTCGAGCCGGCGAAGGTATCGGTCTTGCCGCCATTCTTTAGCCATCTCAACGGCTGCCCGCTGCAGATTGCCACCATACTGATTCACTTTTTCCTCAAATTTTTCAAATAAGGTAAACGCGTCGGCCGTAGAGCCGGCAAACCCGGCAAGGATTTTACCATTGTACAATGTGCGTACTTTCTGAACGGTCGACTTCATTACCATTTTGTCCAGTGTAGCTTGTCCGTCACTGCCAATGGCGGCTTTGCCATTGTGAATGATTCCAACAACCGTAGTTGCATGCAGGTTGAAACTCATATCGTATTAGTTGCCTGTAGTTTGTGTTGGTGTATCCGAATCCGGCTGAACACGATCATCGGCGTTTTGCCCGTCTTCTTTGGCAGGGCTGCTTTTTCGCTTAGCTGCCGTCTTTCGCGCTACCTCTTCCGCAGTTTTGGCCTTCTTGCCACTCGGGGCTTTTTTCTTGGTCTTGGCGGTCTTTGCTGCAGCAGTCTTTTTACGCGGTTTGACGGGTTGGTCTGTTACGATTTCAGTTTCAACAACTTCGGTTGTATCCTGTTCCGGGGCTGAATCTTCCTTTTCCTCATCGGCTTCCTCAGCAGGGGTATCTTCCTTCAGTTTGCTGGAAGCTACAAGCGCCTGAACAATACCGGAGGCGGCTTTTACCGCTTCTTCTTTTACCTCGGTCGATTCACTTTCCGGCTCGTCACTATCCCCATCAGATTTCGAGGTATCATTTACGACATCCTGCTGTTTTTCCGGGGTTGACGCATCATCAGGCTTCGTTTCGTTTTGCCCATTCGCCGGGGTTTCCGGATTTTTTACGGTGATTGCAGGTGCAGACTTCGTTTCGGGTTCCTGCTGTTTTTCCTGTTTGTCACCATCGTCAGGCATGGCAGGGGCGTTGCTTTCATTTTGAAGCTCCATTTCCCGTTTACGCTTGTATTCCTTGGCTACTTCCCAGGCCGAACGCAGATGGGAGAGCTCATCGGGAATTTCAGCATCCTGTACCGATGGCTTTGGCGTTTCGGCCGGCTTGGGTGCAGACGGCTGTTCACCGGATGTATTCACATCTTCTTCGCCTTCATCGCCGCTCTTCTTGTAGTACTTTGAAATTTTTTGGTTTCTACGCTGGGGATTAGCCTGAATTTTTGTTGTTTTATCAGGCTTTTCGGTCTCCTGCATTGGTTCTTCAATGGGTTCAGCCTGTTTGGCCGGAGTTGAGCGGCGTGGTCCTTTGGGTTCGTCGGATGCGGCTGATCGCCCTCTTGCAGTGCCGCGCTGGTCATTATCAGAGCGATCTCTGGAGCGATTTGCATCGTCGTTTGTGGTCCTGCCCCGGGAGTCGCCATTTCTGCTTGACTGTTCACTGCGTGATTTCGCTTTTTTGTAAATATCCAGCGTTGTACTGTCGCGCTTATGCTCACTCTCCAGCTCGGCTATACTTTTCTCAGCAGCCTTTATCGCAGCTTCAATGGATTGCTCATGCAGTATGGTCTCTGTTATTTCAACATCTGAACCCGATAAGGTGAACTTATAGTCGTTCATAGACAGGCTTATGTCTTCAATAATTCCAATACGGAGCCGGTATTTGAGCATCCATTTGAAATGCTGACTTACCCAGCCTTTGGTCAGCATACCCCGCATGTACGGATTGATGTGCAGGTCAACGGAGCGGAATGTGGTGGTATGACGGAATTTGGACAGCCAGCTTTCGATATCCGACAAAATCGTGTTCTGAGACACGATGCTTCCTCCGCCACCGCACATCGGACATACCCGGCTGACCGATTTGACAACACTGGGACGGATACGCTGCCGTGTAATCTGAACCAGTCCGAAATCGCTCATCGGCAGCACGTTGGTTTTCGCCCGGTCTTTACGGAATTCCTTTTTCAGCTCATCGTAAACCTTTTTGCGGTTAACCTCATCGCGCAAATCAATGAAATCCACAACGATAATCCCGCCGATGTCACGAAGTCGTAATTGTTTGGCAATCTCCCGGGCCGATTCCAGGTTGGTTTTCAGAGAGTTGTCTTCCTGTGCTTTTTTGGCCGCATACCTGCCGGAGTTAACATCCACCACATACATGGCTTCGGTCTGTTCAAAAATAAGGTACCCGCCGCTTGGCATCTTAACCCTCGGACTGAATACCGACTCCACATCCTGCATGATATTCATATGATCGAATATATGCGTGTTGCCTTTATACAGCTGGATATTCGGAAGCAAGTTGGGAGCAATCTTCGATACATAATGCTTCAGTGTTTTATGCATCTTGGGGTCATCGACCAGAATTCGCTCAAAGTCTTTGGCGAACAGATCGCGCACAAGACTCTCGGTCATGTCAAGATCGCGGTGCAGCAGGGTAGGAGGCTTGGCCCCCTGCAGGTTTTTGACAATGTTATTCCACTTTTCCAGTACATCGTTCAAATCCTCCTCAATGAGTTTCTGATCAACGCCTTCGGCTACGGTTCGCACAATAACACCGAATCCTTCCGGCAGGATATCGGCTACGGTTTGCCGAAGTTGACGACGTTCCTTGTAACTGCGGATGCGTTTGGAGACGGCTACATAGTCGCCCATGGGAATAAGCACCAGAAATCGACCGGCGATGGAAATATTGGTTGAAACCCGGGGGCCTTTGGATCCGATAGGTTCCTTGACAATCTGTACCAGTACCTTGTGCCCGGGTTTGAGAAGGCTACCTAAAAGATTTTGTTCTTCGGCCGTGGTACCGTTTTTGGTGTTTTGGGAATCATCTTTTTTCTCCCGGAACTCACGCACTCTTTTATGTGCATCCTGGGGCAGGGCATCCTGCCCGTTAAGCATGATGAGATAGTCATCGAGATGTTCTCCGAGGTCGGAGAAGTGGAGGAAGGCATCTTTCGGGGTATTCATATCAATGAATGCCGCGCGAATTCCCCCCATTACTTTTCGGACTTCCGCCACGTAGATGTCGCCTACAGTGCGCTGGTTTTCCGGTGATTCAATAAATAACTGAGCTAGTTCATTGTTTTCAAGTAAGGCAATACGAGTCTGCTTTCCAGCAGCGTGTATGATAATTTGATTTTTCATGTTGCTTGAGAGTGATCAAGCAGATTCCTGGCACAGCACTGTTGTCCGACAACCGGTGAAGGTAATATCGCATCCTGAAAAATAGTAGATCTAACGGTGAGGTGGCTCCTGGTGAGGGCCAGGTATCTGATGGTTCAGAATTTCTGTTAACTGATTGCGAGGCAACCAAAGAAGAAGAGACGGCCATTTCAGCATTACGTTGACGACGGGCGTCATCTGCTGGCTGGTTCAGCCGTATAAGTAAGACCACACAACGCGTAACAGCGTCGATAAAAGCATGATATATCTGATCAGAGCTCACTATATAGTCCGTACAGCGTTATGTGGTGAAACAAGTTTTTGCCTGAGTTATTCAGGCATTGACAATATACAGCGATAAAGGCTCTAATAAAACAGCCAATACCGGCCGGACTCCAACACACATGCCACATGGACCGGTGAGCAACAGTACTGACACAGAAGAATCGGGCACCAATGTATTTTCGGGTGTCACCGTGAACAATATTCCCACCCAGCTGCCGCTTTGCGCCAGTTCAGGATACCTTACCCATCGATAGACACGTAATCGGCACCAATGGAGGCCGAAAACTACTCGGCCACTCGGGTTATTTTTGCGCCAACAGCATTCAGCTTAACTTCCAGGTTTTCGTACCCGCGATCCAGGTGGTATACCCGCAGTACTTCGGTGGTTCCCCCGGCCACCATCCCGGCCATGACAAGGCTGACACTAGCGCGCAGGTCGGTACTCATCACCGAGGCGCCCTGTAATGGTGTTTTCCCCTGAATGGCGACCGTATTTTCCGTTAGTACGGCATCCGCTCCCAGGCGGCCAAGCTCAGGGACGTAGCTGAAACGGTCGTAATAAATATGGTCGGTAACGGTAGCCTTGCCGGAAGCCTGCGTCAGCATGGTAGCCCACTGCGCCTGTAGATCGGTAGGAAAACCCGGATAGATTTCGGCCTTAATAGACACGGGAATCAGTTTTTCAGGCGCTTTTACCCGCACGGAATCGTCTGCGAATTCCAGGGTAACTCCCGTTTGCTTAAAAGTCTGTGTGAACTCCCCCAGATCTTGTGGGTCCAGCTTGGTTATAAGCAGATCCGAATCCGGATGCATTGCAGCGGCAATCATGTAGGTTCCGGCCTCAATACGGTCCGGCGCATTGGTGAACGTGATGCCCGACAATCCCGACACGCCTTCAATGGTAAGGGTATCGGTGCCGACGCCGCTGATCTGTGCTCCCATCGCATTCAACGCCTTACACAGCAATACTACATCCGGTTCCCTTGCGGCATTTTCAATGACCGTTCTGCCGGTAGCTTTCACAGCGCCCAGCAAAATATTTACCGTTGCACCAACGCTGCTGGGATTCAGCCTTATGGTACCGCCCCGAAGTCGACCACCCGGTGCGTGGGCAATTACATACCCCTTATCCATGGTGATTTCAGCACCGATGGCTTTCAATCCTTCCATGTGCAGATTTACAGGCCGGGGACCCCATGCACATCCGCCGGGTAAGGATACTTTCGCATAGCCCCCTTGACCAAGCAATGCGCCCAGCATATAAAACGATGCCCGCATTTTACGCACCAGGTCGTACGGCGATTCCGGAAAGGAAAGATTGGCCGGATCGATGACCAGCGTATTTGCAGCCTCGTCAAAATTAACCAGGGTACCGGTTACCCGAAGTACGTTGTTGAATGTGTAAATATCATTCAGGCGAGGGATGTTCTGCAGGGTAGTGGGTGAGTCGGCGAGCAGCGCTGCCGCCATAAGCGGAAGTGCAGCGTTTTTTGATCCGCTGACGGCCAGTGTACCCCTAAGCGGTGTTTGTCCTTCAATAATAAACTTGTCCAAAATATCCTATCCAATTTCAATTAAGGTTGCATTCTTCTCCACGGAGGTCCCAACACCAACATGCATTTTTATAACGGTTCCTGAGGTCTGTATCTTCAGCTCGTTTTCCATTTTCATCGCCTCAAGAATAATAACCGTCTGGCCCGGTTCAACGGTATCTCCCTGCTGAACGCGGATATCCAGAATTTTTCCCGGCATCGGAGCTTTCAGTAAGCCCTCCGACTTCTTGCTGGCCGACTTGAACCCCATTTTTTCAAAAAGGATAGCCTGTTCATTCTTGACATTGTAGTGATAGCGATGTCCTTTGAGGGTAAATGCGATGTAATCTTCACCTGACTCCACATCGTACGCCAGATAGCTTTTCCCGTCGATACTCAGCAGCATGCCTTCCGACCCGTCCTTGTGAGCCGCATAACTAACCGTTTTTCCATTAATGAGCAGGGAATCTTCGGTACAGGTAACGTGTAATGCTTCACCTGCGGATAAAATTTCAAGTTCCATGACTGTTAATTAGGGTTGATATTCCAAGACGGGTTATTCTGAAATGGTAGTCACCCAGGTTGTCAAGATCGTAAAATCCGGGTTTAACAGCTGAGGCACCATCAAAGACGTCAATCAGGCGGGAGCTGATCAGGTTGGTCAGGTCGTCAAAGAGTTCTCCGTATTGCAGGCCGGTTTCGTCCTGCAAAGTGTACATCGACTCCATGTGATAGAGCTGGTTGAGTACCTTAATTTCCGATTTCGTTAGTTTTCTCATGGTTAGTCTACCTGCAAATCGCCATAGGTAATCATGTTTCCGGAGGCATCGTAAATGAAAATACGGTGCAAACCGATGGCACCGCTGTACGTTCCGCTTGCGCTCAACCAGGCAGGTTCAATAAGGACATCTGTGAGGCCGGGTGGCAGCGGTCGGCGCGAGTCCGTGTAGATGAGCACTGGTCTGCCAAAGGTAGTACGGGTATAGATTTCCAGGCCAAAAATAGATTCTAAACCGGTAACCAGTATTTCCAGGGTAAATCGTTGTCCGGCAGAGGGGTTGGGATACGGTGGCTGAATGATTTCCGCGAACCCCTGAAACATAGGTGCAATTCGCCAGTCGTCCGGGTCGTTCTGCTGGACTTCACCGCCAGCTGTGGTACGTGTGATATTGGCCGGGGTGATGAAGGCTTGCCTTTCGAACTCTTCCTGGTCGGAGTTGGAGGTGCAGCCGCCCGATACGATGACCGTGAGTACAATCAAGCAGGCGAACCGTAATATCTTGTTCATAGCCGGGGTTTCAGGGAGTATCCAATTTATAAGAGTAAGATAGGAAAAAGGTATGGTTACTGACCAAGATTCTTGGCTGCGATGCGCACATTTCGTTTGATTCCCTCAAATTTAGCACGTTTGCCGGCTTTACCTTTAAAAAGCCGGCGATATTCATTCAGGTTGAGTTCCTCCCAGAAATGGGTTTCCTTCATGGTTATCTCAGGATCGGCCCTAAGACGCTCCTCGGTTCCGGGTGCGGCTTTGCGGTTCCAGGGACACACATCCTGGCAGATATCACACCCGTACATCCACTGTCCGATTGCAGCATGATACTCCTCGGGTATTTCCTTGCGAAGTTCGATAGTGAAATATGAAATGCAACGGCTCCCGTCAACTTTGTAGGGTTCATAAATGGCACCGGTAGGGCATGCATCGATACATCGGGTGCAACTGCCGCAGTGATCGGCAACCGGTTGGTCATAGACAAATTCCAGATCCGTAATCATTTCACCGATAAAAAATAGGGACCCGTAGCGCTTGTTCAACAAATTGCTGTTTTTACCAATCCAGCCCAGTCCGCCCAGACGTGCCCAGGCCTTATCCAGTACCGGTGCAGAGTCTGTGAATACCCGGCCGTTGATGGTTGCACCAGCCAGTTCTTCAGCGTAGCTGAAGAGTGCATAGAGTTTGTCTTTGAGCACGACGTGGTAATCTTCACCCAGGGCGTAATTGGAAATACGAGGGACATCATCGCGGGCAGCGGTTTGTCTGAAGAGCTCGGGCTGATTGTAGCTGCACATAACGCTCACTACAGAGCGTGCACCGGGCACAAGCAGCGTCGGATCAAGCCGCTTGTCAAAGTTGCGTTCCATATAGCTCATCTCCCCGTGCATACCATCGCGTAACCAACTTTCCAGTCTGGATTCCTCTTCTATGAGTCGGCGGGCCTTCGAAAAGCCACAAACCTGGAAGCCAAGTTCGCTGGCAAACTCGCGCAGCTGGTGCGTTCGTTGTTCGATGTGTGTCATGTGAAATCTGTTCGGACGGCATGATAGCGTCCGGATCCGGGTATTAACTTTTTAAAAAATACATATAAAATGCTTGCAATCATTTAAAATAGTTGGTATCTCTTCGCCTATGATACCATCTACCACACGTTCAGACAGGCGCCGTTTCCGCAGGATCACCCGCGAGGTGAAGGTTGTGTCCGTACGTTAACGTAGTTTGCATCACAGAATGTAACTAAATCCAAAGGGCAGAATCTTCATCAGGTTCTGCCCTTTTTTATTTCAGGGATGTTTTCGCCATGAGAAAAAAAATAATTTTAGCCTACAGCGGCGGGCTGGATACCAGCTTTTGTATTCCGTATCTGATAGAAACCTATCAGGCCGACGTACACGCGGTGATGGTCGATTGCCTGGGTCTGGATGACGCTCAGATTGAGCTGGCCGGCAAACGCGCTGCCGAACTTGGTGCTGCTCATTTCGAGTGTGTTCCGGCATTTGATTTGCTCTATGACCGGGTAATTGCATACCTGATTATGGGCAATGTTCTGCGCGACCGCACGTATCCCTTATCCGTTGGCGCCGAGCGTTTCATACAGGCTGAGCAGGTTGCCATCTATGCCAAAAATACGGACGCATGGGCCGTGGCACACGGTTCAACCGGCGCAGGTAACGACCAGGTCCGCTTTGACGCCGCGCTCCGGACCCTGCTGCCCTCAACCGAGATTCTTACCCCCATCCGCGATAAGGAGCTCACCCGTACCCATACTACCAGCTTCCTGCGTGACCGAGGTTTTCATGTAGATGAAAAAACAACGCACTACTCTGTAAATGACGGAATATGGGGGACAACCATCGGTGGGAAGGAAACAACAACCTCCGGGGAGGCATTGCCTTTTGAGGCGTTTCCTCACCTGAAAAATCCATCACACTTCCAGCATGAAGCTCAAGAGATTGAAATAACCTTCCGCGGTGGTCTACCGGTGGCGTTAAACGCCCAAGCCATGAAACCCCGCGAACTTCTGCAGGCTTTGCTGGAAATAGGACGCAAACACGGGGTAGGACGAGGCATGCATCTGGGCGATACCATATTGGGAATCAAGGGTCGTATCGGTTTTGAAGCCCCGGTTGCCGCAATTTTGTACCTCGCCCACAGAGAACTCGAAAAACTGGTACTCACCAAATGGCAGCGGCAGCTCAAAGATCAGCAAGCCGATCTGTACGGAATGCTCCTTCATGAAGGGCATTTCTACGATCCGGTTATGCGGGACGTGGAAACTTTCTTCACCAGTACACAACGCCTTGTTGAAGGGACATCACGTGTCTACATCGGTCATGGGAATCTGTTCCCGCTTGGTGTTAACTCTCCAAACAGTCTGATGAATGCCGATTTCGCCAAATACGGCGAGGAAAGCACCGGCTGGACGGGTCAGGAAGCCCGCGCATTTTCCAAACTCTACGCACTATCTTCAAAAATCGCTAATCAGAATACCCCATCATGACAGCAGGATTCGAGACTATAACGGCGGATATCATCGCATCAAGCTCCGGTGCTGTACAGCTCAAGGGCGAATTAACCTTGTCAAAAAGTATAGTAGCTCAGGAAGGCTATGTTGTTGCAGTTAAGTTACTTGACGAAAAGGATACATACAACAAAATTGAGAATGCTGACGGGGATTTCATAACCTACAAAAAAGGGGATGTTGTTGTCGGGGCACTCGGTGAGCGTCAGGCTTTACGCGGGTACAGCGGGGTAGTACCCCGGGCAATTAAAGCCGGCGATGTGCTGCATATCCTGAACATGGGTGGAATTATCGGCTTTTGTCAGTCGCCCCATCCCGATTTCGGACCTGCTATGCGGGCCGAGGTGCTGGGCGCCGTCATGCTCAAAGACGAGGATATTCACAAGCACGCCTGCATCCAGGATTTTGCAATTGAATGGGAATATGAACTCAATGAAAGTGTTCCCCTCATTGCGGTGACGGGTACCTGTATGAATGTCGGGAAAACCATGGCAGCAACCCAGATTGTCCGACAACTAAGTGCAAAGGGCTATAAAGTTGCAGCTGCAAAACTCACCGGGGCTTCCCTGATGCGGGACGTCCGGTCCATGATGGATCAAGGTGCAATAGCCTGTACTCATTTTTCAGAAGCCGGACTGGTGTCTACCACCGGTAAAAACATCCTGCCAATGGCCAAAGGATTAATTAAACACCTCAACCAGCAAAAGCCCGATCTGATTGTGCTTGAGTTTGGCGATGGTATCATTGGTGCCTACGGCGTTGACAGCCTGCTGATGGACAAGGAAATTCAGAAGTTTACATCGGTTCATGTGGTTGCCGCTCAAGATTTTATGGGATGCTGGGCTGCCGATCACTTCTTTCGCAAGCGATATAGCCGGGGCATAACCATTATTACCGGCCCTGTTACGGATAATCTGGTGGGGATTCAATTCATTCAGAATACGATGGGTATCCGTGCAGTTAATGCAGTCAGTGATCCCAACAAGCTTGGCGACTGGGTTGCCGAGTCGGCCTTCATGCTTCCTGCATCATCTACTGATGAATTTAAGATATGAGTACTAAACGAATTCAAGTCGCCCTCGCAGGTGCCTCCGGCTACACCGGAATGGAAACATTACGTTACCTGCAGTACCATCCGGTCTTTGAAGTAGTCCGCGTCTACGGGAATCAGTCTGCCGGCAATACACTGGATTCCATCTATCCGGCTTATGCAGGGGTCTACGATATGACCATCCTGCCATTAGATGATATTGCCCTTGAAAATGCAGACGCTGTTATTCTGGCGTTACCCCATGGCAGGTCGGCCGCGGCGGTTTATAAACTGTTGCAGGCGGGTTATAAGGGGAAAATAATTGACATCGGATCGGATTTCAGGCTAAAGACCTCGGAGGACTATCTGAACTGGTATAATCTCAAGCATCCACACCCGGAATTGCTTGACCGGTTCTCCTATGGTTTACCGGAATTCAACCGGTTTGCTCTGCGCGGAAGCGACTACGTTGCAAATCCGGGTTGCTTTGCCACTGCAATTCAGCTTGGACTGTTGCCGCTGGCCATCAACGCGCTGACAAGCACCGTGCATATAACGGGGATTACCGGATCTTCGGGTTCCGGTGCATCGGCCTCACCAACCACCCATTTTTCCACCCGGACTTCCAATCTCAAAGCTTATAAAGTTTTCAGACATCAGCATCTCGGTGAGGTAGGGCAACAGTTGGGAATACTTGCGGAAAAAAACGTATCCGTTGCCTTTACACCGGTTTCAGGACCATTTGTCAGAGGCATCTGGATGACCCTATCCGGCGAGTTGAATCAAACCTGTGATCTGTCCGAAATATTTGAAAGTGTGTACTACAATGCACCTATGGTACGGTTGCGATCAGAGCTCCCGGAACTCAAAACCGTGGCCGGTTCCGCTTTTGCAGATATCGGCTGGCAGCAGGATGCTGATAATTTCACCATCGGTGTTGCCATTGACAATATGGGAAAAGGTGCGGCCGGACAGATGATTCAGAACCTCAATCTTATGTTTGACTTACCTGAGGAAACAGGCTTGCTTCATTCGGGTAATATATTGTAGAACAATTATTTAGCCTATATTAAATGACAACTAATAAAGACGCAGACTGGAAAGCAATTGAAGACCGTTATGAGGCTTCAACCTACGCAAGGTATCCGGTTGTATTTGAGCGGGGAGAAGGTATTTACCTTTTTGATACCGATGGAAAGCGCTACACCGATCTTTATGGTGGACACTGTGTGGCCATTCTCGGACATTCCCCAAAGCCAGTTACCGATGCAATTCATCGTCAGGCCGGACAGCTCATGTTCTACTCCAATGTAGTGTATAATCCGGCCCGGGCCCGGGCATCGGAACGACTGGTTGAAATGGCTCCGGATGGCTTCGATCGGGTATTTTTTTGCAACTCCGGGACCGAAGCCAATGAAAATGCCATCAAGATAGCCTGGAAAATCACCGGTCGAACCAAATTAGTCTCTACCCTCGGTGGATGGCACGGCAGAACACTGGCTTCATTGTCGGTCACACATGCGCCAAAGTTACGAGAGCCGTTTCAGTTTGCACTGCCGGATGTCTCATTCGTTACATTTGGTGATGCATCAGCATTGCGAGAACATCTCATAACCAATCCGGATACCGCTGCTTTCATTCTGGAACCTATCCAGAGTATAAACGGATGTAATACTGCCGCTGATGACTACTTCCGGCAGGTACGTTCCATCTGTGATGAGTTCGGAGTAATACTCATCTTTGATGAAATTCAAACCGGTGTTGGTCGAACAGGCGCCTTTTCGTACTGTGAACATACCGGCATGAAACCCGATCTGATAACCCTCGCCAAGAGTTTAGGATCGGGATTTCCGATCGGTGCGGTTCTCATGCCTGAACGCATAGGCAGCCAGCTGGTTCATGGCGACCTTGGGTCCACTTTTGCAGGAGGGATGCTCGCCAGTGCAGCGTGCGAGGCAACACTGAAAGAAATTGCCGATAATAATCTGATAGAAAGAGCTCCGCTCATCTATGATGCACTTTCTGCGGCACTCAAAGACAGTCCGGTCACCCTTAGCGGAAAAGGCTGCCTCATCGGGCTTAAACTGCCCGTAGAATCGCGTCCGGTAGTCAGGGAATTATTCAGCAGAGGCTGGATAACCGGTACTTCAGACGTTGCCAATGTGATGCGAATTATGCCGCCTATCATAACCCCAACGGAAATTATAACCGAATTTGCAAAGGAGCTTAACGATGTCCTCTCCAGTTAAACATTTTCTGAGCCTGTCAGACTGGTCTGACGCGGAGCTCAACGCACTTATTGATCAGGCTCAGATTCTTAAACAACGCAATTACAGAAGCAAAAAAGCAGAAGGCAAGGTTCTGGGACTGCTATTTTTCAATCCCTCACTGCGCACGAAAGTCTCTTTTGAAGCTGCCGCCATCCACCTTGGTGCCGGCACATCCATTATTGCTCCGGGGGCCGGTTCCTGGACCCTTGAGACCGAACTTGGTGCCGTCATGAACGGCAATAAAACCGAGCACCTTAAAGAGGCCATACAGGTCCTATCCCGCTACTGTGATGCCATTGGTGTCCGGGCTTTTTCGTCGTTGAAAAATAAAGACGCGGATTATGCCGACCAGCTTATTCGCGATGTTGCCGGATACGCATCGGTACCGGTTATCAATATGGAAAGCGCTATGGAGCACCCCTGTCAGGCCATGGCCGACTGGATGACACTGCGTGAGCTGTTCGGACAACAAGACATCTCCACGAAGAAACTCGTACTCACCTGGGCCCCACACCCCTCACCCTTGCCACAGGCGGTCCCTTTTTCTGTGCTGGATATGGCCAGCAGAAGCGGAATCAATGTAACACTGGCATGCCCTGCAGAGATGACACCCGATCCGGTATTTATGCAGAAGTTTGAATCGCAGTGCACTGCGCACGGAAGCTCGCTGGAAATTTCCCATAACCAGGCGGACGCACTTGAAAATGCCGATGTGGTTTATGCCAAAAGCTGGGCTTCGCCATTGATCTATGATCATCCACTCGAAGAAGCCCGCTTACGAACCGAGGTGTACAATAACTGGACGCTGACCGGTGATCTAATGAATCGCACCCGAAATGCCAGTTTCATGCACTGCCTTCCCGTGCGCAGAAATGTGGTAGTTGAAGACTGTGTTCTGGATGGACCCAACGCCAGGCACATTGACGAGGCCGAAAACCGGCTTCATGCCCAGAAAGCCATCCTTATGAACTTATGGAACCTGTCGTTATAAAAATCAGCGGAAGTCTTACCGACCAGCCGGAGCAGCTGGCACTGATTTTCGATTACGTAGAGCAGGCGCTTCAACAGTCACGGTCGGTAGTGCTGGTACACGGGGGAGGCAAACAAATCAACGCGTTATCGCACCGACTGGGTATTCCTCCCAAACAAGTTCAGGGCAGGCGGATAACAGCCTCGGAAGATCTGGAGGTTCTCAAGTATACCGTCGGAGGGAGTGTGAATATAAATCTGGTTTCAGCACTGCGTGAGCGGGGAATTCAGGCTGTCGGAATTAATGGGACCGACGGTGAACTTACCCGGTCACGCAAGCGTGAACCCTTGCTCATAGATGAGTGCGAGGTGGATTTTCAGCTGGTCGGAGAAATCGAACACGTGAATCCGACCTTGCTTCATGTGCTGCTGAACGCCGGTATGCTGCCGGTTGTAGGATGCCTGACCTGGTCGCCGGATCAGGGACTGCTGAACATCAATGCCGATACCTTTGCCATTAACCTTGCCTCCGCACTAGCGGCACGTGAACTGGTCATGCTTATGGAACCGGAGGCGGTGCTCGACAGGCATGGTCGACCTGTTCATAGTATGAATCCGGAAGCTTATGAGACCGGAAAAAAAGACGGTTGGATCAATGCAGGGATGGTACCCAAGTTGTACACGGGTTTCAGGGCACTGAAAGCAGGAATAGCCACCGTCCGATTAACCAACCCTTCCGGTTTGGTTCGCAATCGCGGAACACTACTTAAAATCGACTGATATGAATATTCTTGACTGTGAAGCCAAGGAGCTGCTGAAAAAACTGGTGAGTTTCCCAAGTCTGAGTACGCATGAACAGGATCTGGCAGACTGGCTGGAGAAAGCCGTTCGTGATACAGATTTGCTTGAGGTACATCGCTATGGAGACAATCTGCTTTTCTCGTGTGATTCATTGCAGCCGGGGCCATGGCTGCTGCTGAATTCTCACTCAGATGTCGTTCCTCCGTCCGACCAACACCATGGAGACCCGTTCAATCCGCAGGAGAAAGATGGA
Source organism: Bacteroidetes bacterium HLUCCA01 (assembly GCA_001314545.1). GTDB lineage: Bacteria > Bacteroidota > Rhodothermia > Balneolales > HLUCCA01 > HLUCCA01. The sequence continues at coordinate 266,000 of LIHN01000001.1, read as the reverse complement.
TGTATTTGGGGGCGGGGGACTACCGATGCGAAAGGGAGCGGTACAGCCATGCTCAAAGCGTTGCTGAACCTGGCCAATTCCGGGTGGAAACCGAACTGCGGGAAAGTGAGCTTCGCATTGACAATTTGTGAGGAAACATCCGGAGAATACAACGGAATGGCGTATTTACGCAGCCTTATTGATGACAACCGATTGACCAAACCCGATGCTGCGCTGATCGGAGAACCCACATCCCTGTCGCCCTGCATTGCACAGAAAGGACTACTGGTTGTCCGGCTTACTGTACGCGGAGAGTCCGGTCACGCCGCCCGCGTTTATGGAAATAATGCAATTTATGGCATGGCCGATATCCTTAAAAAACTTGAATCCATTCATTTTAAAACCGAAAATCCATTTATCGGTAAAGTTAAAATCACACCGACACGAGTGGAGGGAGGAACGGTCAATAATGCAATGCCGGAGCAGGTACGTGTCATTCTGGACATCCGAACCATTCCAGAAGTCCCGAACACCCAAATTATCCAATCGCTGGAAGAAGCACTACCATGTAGTATCGATGTTGTCAGCGACCGTTTTGTCAGCACTCAGACCGATAGCTATGCCTGGATAGCACGGTGTGCCCGCACGGCGTCAGGCAAGGAGTATGTTGGCAGTCCTACCGCGTCTGACTGGGTATTTCTGTCGGACATTCCGGTGGTAAAAATAGGTCCCGGACACAGCGAATTGTCCCACAAGCATAACGAGCACATCGAAATAGCGCAGCTTAACGCAGGAGTCCGGCTCTATATGGATATCATCACGTCCTATTTTAGTGATCCGTCCAAGCTGGGACTGAACCCGTGAACCCGCACCTTAACGCGAAGTCTGTATGAATAAAATTTGGCAAAAAGACGATATATCCGGTCAGGACAGAGCATGGTTCGACCGATTTACTACAACTGAAGACCGGTCGTATGACCAGTTTCTGCTACCGTATGATATAATCGGGAATTTCGCTCAGGCCAGTATGTTGCATCGCATGGGTATTTACGCAGAGGATGAATTCATTGCGGTTTCCGGGGCATTGAAATCGTATTACCGGCAATGGAAGGACGGTAAATTTACCCTGCTCGACACCGATGAGGATGTACATTCATGCATCGAACGAAATCTTATAGCCGATTGCGGTGATGCCGGGAAAAAAATTCATACGGGTCGTTCCCGCAACGACCAGGTAGCCACGGACGTGAGGCTCTTCCTCAAAGATACTATACTTGAAATTGCTTCAGATTGGATTGCCATTATTGACCAACTGGAAGGTCTGCGGCTCGAAGGTGAACGTGTTTTTTTCGCCGGTTTGACCCACACGCAACCGGCCATGCCTACCTCGGTTGCAAACTGGTGCGCCGGATGGCAGGATATGTTGCTGGCTGATATCCGATCCATTCAGTCTGCTTATCGCGAGGTTAACCGATCACCGCTGGGAAGCGCTGCAGGTTATGGGGTTCCGTATTTCACCCTAGACCGCGCATTTGCAGCAGGAAAAATGGGGTTTCCGGAAGTTCAATGGGCTGTCAACGCAGTTCAACCCGGTAGAGGGGTACTTGAGCGAAGGGTAGTAGACGCGCTCGGTTACGCAGCACATACGTACAACCGATTGGCTGCTGACATGATTTTGTTCGCACATCCGGCTTTTGGGTATTTCCGGTTCAGTGACGACCAGACCAGTGGAAGCAGTATCATGCCACAAAAGCGCAATCCTGATGCATGGGAATTGATACGTGCGGGAAGTCATCGGTTTAACGGCATCGCTGCCGAACTTGCTTCAGCAGGAAGTAATTTAACTTCAGGATACCATCGTGATCTTCAGGTTACCAAACGGGCTGTTATGGATGGTATATTTGCGGCAAAAGACCTCACGCAAGCTGTTCAGCACTGTATCCGTGGTACTGAAATCAATCCGGAAGCCTGCGCACGAAGCCTGACACCGGAAGTCTTTGCTACCCATGAAGCCAACCGACTTGTAGCCGGTGGTATGCCATTTCGTGATGCTTACCGGCTGGCCGGAAAGAACGCAGATCAGTCGGTTGTGCCGGACGATGAGGCGCTGCAATCATCGTACGACCGAAACAATCAGGAAATGCATGCAAAATATGTGCATGAACAACGTAGCGCAGCCAGCTTCTGGATTGACACGCAACGACAAAAAAACGACAAAATTATCCATACCTTGCTGCATTGACCGCCTGTTGCAGCAATCACATTGATTAACCTGATTCACTATGAATGTAATCCTTAATGACCGGTTTCTGGCCAGCTGTCTGGCCGCTTCGCTAGGTGAGAGCATGGCGCTGCCTGCAGAGGGAATGACACCTGAGCAGATCAAACATACATTTGGCAAAATTGAAAGTCTCGCTGCCCGACCAGAGTCGGATACCTTCTATGCCTTACCGGCCGGTAGCACAGCCCGTCAGACGGAGGCTATGCTGGCAGTTCTGAAAGCATCCCGTCCGCTGCCTGATCTGCAAGGTTTTGCTTTTAACATCAAAGACAGTTTCAACCGGTTTCAGATGCTTTGGCCCAAAAGTGCAACCTTTCCCTGGCCACCTTTCCCGGATGAAGGTCATTATACGTTTGCATTTGCCTTGCCTGCGGCATATCGTCTTTGTGCTGGCAAGAATTCAGTCAGCGATATTGCAGACTGGCTTAAAAGTCTCTCACCCGTATCGGTAGTCTGGCAGCAGGGCGTATGGATTTATCTTCGGTTACTGTCCGACCTTTTCAAAACTGATGCAGAACACTTTGACCGTATCGCATTTGTTCAGAAAGCCATGGAATATGCGGATGAGGCCGAGTCTCACTTCCCGCACGACTATAAAATGAAACGCCGCATGCAGCTTACCGAACCGCTACTGAGCCAGCCGCTGGATGTAGTTGCCAGCGCGTGCGGCGATATCAACAATAATGCAGACAACGTCCTGGCTTTTGTAGGCAGCGCCTTCTTTAAACACCACAACAGCTTTGAACAGGCTCTGACAGCAACTACCAACCTTGGAGGAACCAGTGGTGCCGTTGGATTCTATTTGGGCAGCCTGTTCGGGGCGCTGCACGGAAAAAGCGTCATGCCAGACTCCTGGCTGGGTAAGCTCAAGGTTAAAGAAAGTGTTGAGGCTGCCGTATTTAACTATGCACATTAATTTTAGATTATGAAAGTACACGTAAAACGAGTCGATATCGACTACCACATGGAAGCAACAAACGACACGGGAAATGTCGTGTCGATAGATGGTAACCCATCGATAGGTGGTCACAACCTGGGCGCCCGACCTATGCAGTTACTGCTCATGGGAGTGGGAGGATGCTCAACCATTGACATCATCAGTATCCTGCGAAAACAAAAGATAGAACCGACCTCCATCGATGTTGAAATTGAAGGAGAACGTGATCCGGATGAGGTTCCGTCGCTGTTTAAAAAAATTCACGTGATATTTACCCTTGGTGGCCTGGGTGAAGAGCAGCACCCCAAAGCAGTAAAAGCGGCGGCATTATCAATGGATAAGTATTGTTCCGTATCCAAGATGCTTGAAGGAAAAGCTGAAATATCCCATGAGGTACGATTCGTCTGAAATGAACAATCCCGCCGATCATAAGCTGCATCCACAAACACTCGCCATCCGGATTCAGGCAGAACGCACACAAAACCGGGAGCATGCAGTCCCCCTGTACATGACGTCCAGTTTTACCTTTGAAGACGCAGAGCAGGCGAGGGCCATGTTTGCTGATGAGGAACCCGGCAGCATTTACACCCGATTTTCCAATCCCAATACCAATGAGTTGGTAGAGAAAATGTGTATGCTGGAGCAGGCCGAAGATGGCCTGACTACAGCTTCTGGAATGGCTGCAGTTTTTGTCAGCCTGGCCGGTATTCTAAAAAGTGGAGACCATTTGGTTGCGTCCAGAGCGGTTTTTGGGTCCACGCACCAGGTCATTACCATGCTTTTGCCACGCTGGGGGATTACGCACACCTATGTAGATACCAACGCAGACCAGCAGGATTGGGAGCGCGCAATTCAGCCGAATACCCGCATGATTTTCGCTGAAACACCATCCAATCCAGGTTTAGATCTTGTGGATTTGTCGATGTTGGGTGTCTTAGCCAAAAAACATAACCTGCTGCTGAATGTCGACAACTGTTTTGCCACTCCCTATGTACAGCAACCTGCAGTGTTTGGTGCCGACATCATTACGCACTCTGCAACGAAGTTTATTGACGGACAGGGCAGGGCTCTGGGTGGTATTATTGTGGGCAAAAAGGATGTAATCAGGGAGCTGCGATTTTTTGCAAGGCATTCAGGCCCGGCGATGTCGCCATTTAATGCCTGGATTTTCTCCAAAAGTCTGGAAACCCTGGCTGTACGCATGGAAAAGCATTGCAGCAATGCTTTTGAACTGGCGCGATGGTTGCAAGGTAACCAAATGAATCATCTTGAGAGGGTGCGCTATCCGTTTCTGCCTGACTATCCCAAGATGGATCTGGCACGAAAACAAATGCTCAGCGGCGGTGCAATGGTGTGCTTTACAGTTAAAGGCGGACTGGAACGGGGCAGGAGGTTTCTGAACAATCTTCAATTATGTTCACTTACAGCCAATCTTGGTGATACCCGAACCATCGCAACACATCCGGCGAGTACTACACATTCGAAACTCTCTGAAACGGACCGTAAAGCTGTTGGGATTGATGCAGGTCTGATACGAATCAGTGTTGGATTGGAGCATATTTCCGATATCCAGCACGATATTGCCCGTGCGCTCGCTGCTTCCGTAGACTAAGGCAACGTTTAGGAGAAGGATATTGCGCCTGAAGGGCAGAAGCCCCAAAAACAACCACATCGCTATCCGGTATTCTTCCGCGTATTCCGGAGATACAGCCACTCCAGTTACGGAATAAACTGATGGCGATGCAGTTGTAAATTGTGGGGTAACAGATTATTTGATCAGTGTCATTCGTCGCGTGAGGCGTACGTCTTGCGTACGGAGCGAGTAGACGTAACTGCCGCTGGCATATCCGGATGCATCAAATTGAACGGCATGATTACCGGCAGGTAACACACCCGAGTAAACGGTTTCCAGCAAACGGCCCGTCATGTCATAGATCTCAATCGTAACATTTCCTGCCGCGGACAAATCAAAAGAAATGCTGGTTACGGGATTGAAAGGATTGGGGAAATTTTGATGGAGACGCAGGGATTCCGGCAACGCTGATTTCAGTGGGGTACTCACAACTGCCGGGGTAGTTTGTCTGAAACGAATGGCATCCGCCACAACATAGTCACCACCACCAGCATCATTGGATACAACTACCTGATCAGATGCTGTTCCTGTGAACTGATATTCGCCTAGCGACACCCACTGGGCATTATTTACCTTTTGATCAACCCGCACCGTTGTGCTTCCGTCTGCGTGTGTTATAGTATAAGGGGTGTTGTTGGTCCGGTTTGATGAGGCCGACCACCAGCCGTATACTTCATAGCGGGCATTCTGAAGGTCCGGAAGGTAGCTGGCAAACTGAGAGCCGTCTCCCGGTGGTACCAGCCATGAAGCCGACGCAGCTCCACCGTAGGAATCACCAAAATTGGCCGTTTGAAACCAGTCGCCGCCTGTAAAAGTAACACCATCTTCTTCCGTATCAATAATGACTTCGCCCAGCGGTGGCGGTGGAATTTTCAGCGAGTCCGATGGCACAATGCTCAAAATGGAGGGTACGGATCGTTGTGTAGTAGTGCCATTGGGTCTGTTAATCAGGCGACCATCCACACTCATGGTAGATGAGCCGCCACCATCAAGGTTCATGGCTTCAACAGCGCCCAGCGAGAGCATCAAATCGGCAACTTCCGGCAAAGTCATGCCCGTGTAAATTACTCCGTCTACAATTCTGCCAAAATCAACAACAAGCATAATTACTTTGTTGTCATCCGTAAACCCGACTGCGGTTCGGGCCCGCCGCTGATCGCCAACGAGGCCGGAATTTCCAAAAAAACCCTCTTCGGTATAGGTGTAGTTAATCTCTCCGTTTTTGACCAATACAGGTCCGCCGCCTACGCCCATGAGTAGATTTTCATAGAGATTACCTTGTTCCCGGCTCGGCGTAGGTGCCGGGGTGCCGGGAACGTTTGCAGTAGGAGCACTATACCAGTAAAGGTCTTCAAAACGGTTGCCAAAATGGTAAATCCAGTCAATCCTCGAAGATCGGTCTTCATTCACACCATAGAATGCACGGGTAACGGGGTACGCAATTTCGTCGCGGACAACACTGAGGATGTTGATGGCCTCAACCTGTTGTCCCGGCATGACCACAGCGCTTACCGATCCCCCCGTATTTACGTTGAAGTATCCGGCGTTGATCGCAGCGATAGCTCCAACGTCACTGGTGAACGATGTAGTGGGTCTGGCTTGACCAATATATGGATGAACAATGATGGAAGGGTTGTTCATATCAGCTTCCAGATAGTAGGCGAACACCCGTTTTCCTGCATCTAAACCACTGAAAAGACGAACCCCCTCGGGGAGGTTTTCATCAGCGGAGACATCGGTCCATACCATCTGGGCCGAAGAAAAGTTGAGGGATGTAAATAGCAATAGCAGTGTAACGATGAGACGTTTCATAGTCGATAAACTAGTTTTTGGTTGGATGATACCCTGAAAATAGCCTTTCCAAAGTAAAGATGAAACGAGGCACCATGAATCAGCTCTTACAGAGCCATCATAACATAAAAAAAGCCCGGTCTTCTGTGAAAACCGGGCTTAGATAAGAGAGCTACAACCGACTAACGGGCGGCTACCATACCGGCAATACGTTGCGCCTGGGTAACCTGAGCAGCATTGGGGTAGTCGCGAATGATTTCAGCTGCAAGTTGATCGGCCTGAGAGTAATCATCGGCCTGCAGAGCCGACTGAGCAGCACGAAGAAGATTCTGTGGTGTAGTTCCTTCGTTCTTATCCCAGTTGGCAGCCCGACGAAACTCCCGGGCGGCTTCCTGATGCAGCCCTGCATTATCCAGAAGTACAGCGTAGAATGAAATGGCCCCTACACCAAGAATACCCTCAGGCGCCTTGAAATTACGCATGTACTCCAATGCAGTATCGTTGTCGCCCAATTCTTTAAAGGCAACTGCCGCGTAGTATCGGGCCAGGTTTCCGGCGTCAGTTCGACCGTAGTTTTCAACAATGGAAACCAACCCGACGCCAAGAATAGCGTCTGTACCATAGAGCGCGGATTCATAATCACCACTGGTCATGTACTGCTCAGAATAACCAAGGAAGGACTGTGCCGCCTCACTCTGATTGGCGCTGTTGACCGTATACCATACTGTACCACCAATCAGGGCCAGTACCAGTACCGTAAAGGCAATCATGGCGGTGGTATTTTCCTTTAGAAAAACGGAAAGACGGGCATATATGGTAATGAGGATATCAGAGTCGAGCTCTTCTTTTGAAAGTCCTTTTGACATGATTCAGTAGTTTATTTTAAATTTTAAATTTATGGTATAACATATAAAAATAGCGGTTTTCAGTGAATGTATCTACACACACTATGAAACACTAAGCCCGTCTTTCAGTGATATCTGATGTTCACACTGAGCAGCAAGGTTACCATCATGGGTAACCATAACAATAGTCAGGTTGTGCTCCTCATTAATAGCAGTTATAAGTTCCATAAGCTGGCGGGTATTGACTTCATCAAGGTTACCGGTGGGTTCGTCGGCCAATAACAGGGAAGGGGAATTTATAAGTGCCCTGGCCATAGCAACGCGCTGCTGCTCGCCTCCCGATAATTTGCCGGGTTTATGGCTGAGCCGGCTTCCGAGCCCGAAATCCACTAGTAACTTCTCAGCACGATCGCCCAATTCCCGGCTGTACTTTTTGCGGGCTATGCCGGGTATTATCACATTTTCAAGGGCTGTGAATTCAGGTAATAAGTGATGAAACTGAAACACAAAGCCGATTTCTGCATTCCGGAAGGCGCTGAGCTCGTCAGGAGTAAATCCGGCTATATTCTTGCCGTTGAACAGCACTTCGCCAGTTGTAGGTGTTTCCAGTCCACCGAGTATGTGTAAAAGGGTACTTTTGCCCGAACCACTCGAACCAACTATAGCATGTATGCATCCTTCTGTGAATATGGCACTCACGCCCCTGAGTACCTCAATGGTACCCTCGCCCGACTGAGATGGAAATGTCTTGGATATATTTCGGGCTTCCAGCATCCTGCTTTACCGTTTGGACTCCGTTGGAAACGAAGGGAAAATGACCGGCTCAATATGTGTACACATATTTTTGGTGGTTTCGATGTCAACAATAACACCACAGATGCGATTATCTCCATTTGCGCTCAGGTATTTTTGAGGCGTACTCAGCAAAAAACGCCGAAGTGCGGCATCTTTATCCATGCCAATCACCGAATTGAATGAACCGGTCATACCAACATCGGTAATATATCCCGTTCCGCGCGGCAATATGCGGGCATCATTGGTTGGTATATGTGTGTGCGTACCCACAACCACCGAAACTTTACCGTCAAGGTACCAGCCCATAGCTACTTTTTCGGCAGTAGCCTCAGCATGAAAATCAACAAATACAATACCGGTCTCTTCGTTGATCTTGTCCAGAGCCCAATCTGCTGTGCGGAAGGGGTCGTCAATAGAGGGTAAGAATGTTCTGCCCTGTAAATTCAAGACCCCGATTTTAACCGACTTGCCCGGGACTTCGTAAACTCCGAATCCGTAACCGCTCACGCCTCGGGGATAATTCAGGGGCCGCAGCAAGTTCTTGTCGGTTTTCATGTAGGGCAGAATCTTCCATTTATCGAATGAATGATTGCCCCCGGTAATCACATGTACTCCGAGGCTATATAAATGTCGTACAATTTCTTCATTAATTCCCATTCCCTCGTGCGAATTTTCACCGTTGGCTATGACGAAATCAGGTTTGTGCTTTTGGATAAGGGAGGGCAGTAACGTATCGAGTATCTGTAGCCCCGGTGTTCCTACGATGTCTGCAATGAAAAGAACGCGCAGTGTCTCAGACATTAACTTTCACAGTTCAGATAAATAAAAAAACGCTATTGAGGTAAGGATAAGAACTATAACCCTTTCTAAACAATGTGGTAGGCAACTCAATTGGGGCTAACTTCCACTGGACGCCGAAGCGTGAGGCATGTTATAGCCAATCGAAGAATGCTAACCAAGGTTATAAATGTTAGTTAATGTCTTAACCTATGTAATCCTCAATAGCGTAATGATCTGTACCTAATATGCTAATTTTCCCGGTTAATGTCACTAACAATTTGGGATAATTGTTGTGATATTTGTTCCAGGGCCTTGTCGTGGGCTTCGGCGCTTTTCCCGGATGATATGTCCGATCCTGCTGTTCTTCTGGCCGAAAAAAGTTCTTCTGCGATACTCAGACAAGCCAGAACCATGATGGTCTGCTCCGGCTGGGTTGTAAGCTCACTCTTGAATATCCGGAATCGTTCATCAACGTATTCCGCAATTTCCATCATGGTTTTTTCTTCACCAGCCTCAACACGCAGGGGATAGGCCCTTCCCAATATATTTACTCGAATAGAGTTCATGGCTTCTCCAGCAACTCATTTAGTCGATGAATGTAACCTGATAGCTGATGTTTCAATGCCATGCGGTGATTCTCATCTATGGCCAAAGGAGAATGCGATTTGCGTAACTCAGCATCTTTGAGTTCCATGGAGGATTCCAGACTCTTAACCTTACGTTTAAGACGCGTATTCTCACGTTTAAGCGCCACACATACGTCTTGTAATTCAGTAATTGACTGCTGAATCTGTTGGTAGTATGTATTTTGCTTTTCGGTAAACATTGAAATCCCTACTTGCGGAGCCGGGCGCCGTGGTCATGTTCTAGTTTGCGGACAACCTTGTCTATAATACTATCGACATCCTTAATTGTCAATGTTTTAGCTTCATCAATAAAACGAAGTCTGAAGCCAATACTCTTTTGTCCTTCTCCCAGCGATTTCCCTTCAAAAACATCAAAGGTTGAAACCGATTTAAGTCTGCTGCCGGCCGTTGCACGCAGGGTTGACTCAAGTTTGCCTGCATCTGTGTCAGAGGAGACCTGTAATGCCAGATCGAAATCAATACCCGGAAATTTTGGAACCGGTCTGTATATCAGCGGATCCTGACGCTCAGCCATTCCTATCAGAGTAGACAGAGAGAACGTTGCCACGAATACGGGTTGCTCAATGTCAAAGAATGTGAGCATGGCTTTGTCTACAATCTGTATGGATCCGACATATTGACTGCCGGAAAAATACGCAAGCTCAGTTTCTGTAATTTTTTCAACCTTGAGCTGGTCAGATATATGGAGTGCATCCAAAAGTACGTCTACACTGCTTCGAAGGTCGAATATTCGGTAGTTTTCCTGCTTGTGCGACCAAAATTCTTCGCGATGCAGCCCTCCTAAGCCCATCATCAGCCAGGTCTCTTCCTGGATACCAGGATGCCAGGTACCCGTGGAACTCTTTTTAAACGTGTTGCCAATTTCAAAAAAACGGATACTTCGTGCTCCACGATTGAAATTGTAGCCTGCGGCACGCAGCAAGCCTGGTGTCAACGAAGGTCTGAGTACCGCTGTATCGTTGGATATCGGATTCAGGGTACGGATGAGTTCTTCCTCACGGGCAAACTGCCTTGCAACGTTTTCATGCAACAGGGAGTTGGCATAAATCTCGCGATAATCCAATGACCGGGCAGCCTCTCGTACCCGTGTGAGAAACTGTTCGCGAAAGGGTAACTGTTCGGGCCTGGGGATGTGGATGTAATCAGGATTCGGAATTTTATTGTAATCGTATATCCTGGCAACTTCTTCAATCAAATCAATTTCCTGAGTAACATCAGGGCGGAAAGAGGGCACCTGGCAGCGCATTTCATCAGTGTTGGTTTTCTTAACTTCAAACTCAAGGGCACGCAGTACCGAAACCGCCTGATTAATCATGAAGTTTGTTCCCAGAATCTGATTTAGTCGCTTGAGACGTAGGGTAATTATTTTGGGTTTCGAGATGACCGGGTGATGGTCGACAAAAGCGGGATCAATTTGTCCTCCGGCAATATCGGCAATAATTTCAGCGCAACGCATAGCCGCGGCATAGGTTAATTCCGGATCGATGCCACGCTCAAAGCGGTATGATGAATCGGTCTGAAGCCCAAGCGATTTTGAAGTCTTTCTAATGCCGACAGGTTCAAAGTAGGCACTCTCCAGTAAGACGGTGGTGGTGTTCGCACTGATTTCCGAGTTTAATCCTCCCATGATGCCGGCAAGGGCTACGGGTTTGTCGCGGTCACATATAAATAGAGAACCTGCCGGTACGTTCCGCTCAACTTCATCCAACGTGGTAAATACAGTGTCCGAGTCAAAGCTTTGAACCCGGATTTCACGACCGCTAAGCTGATCATAATCGAAAGCATGAAGTGGCTGACCCAGTTCGTGTAGAACGAAGTTGGTAGCGTCTACTACATTATTGATGGGCCGGAGTCCGATGGTCGTGAGCCGACTTTGCAACCATTCCGGCGAAGGTTGGATTTCAACATTGCGGATCAGAATACCCACGTAGCGATGGCATTTGTCGGTATCCTTAATTGAAATGGTGATATCAGGATGTTCATCTACCGTATTGGCCGGATTTGCCAGGGCAGTGTAGGGTTTGCTGAGATGTTTATTGAGTACTGCAGCCAGATCACGGGCTACCCCCAGGTGGCAACTGGCATCCGGACGGTTGGGTGTAAGACCGATTTCAAATACGTAATCTATTTTCGAGTCTACAACCTCCGAAGCAGACGTGCCCGGACTGGCGTCCTCGGGCAGCACTATGATTCCGCTGTGATCGGTTCCCAGTCCGAGCTCATCTTCCGCGCAGATCATGCCTTCAGATACTTCACCGCGAATTTTGGATTTTCGGATTACGAGCGGTTTCCCGTCGGGTAAGCTGACAGGCAGCTGCGTGCCGGGTGTGGCAACCAAAACCTTTTGACCCGCAGCTACGTTTGGAGCACCACAAACAATGGGAAGCACTGTGCCACTGCCTACATCAACGGTGCACACTTTCAGACGGTCTGCATTGGGATGTTTTTGGCACGTGAGTACAAGTCCCACACAAACTCCGGACAGGTCGGAACCGATTTGGGTTACTTCTTCAACTTCCAGGCCGGTGAGCGTGAGAATTTCAGCGATTTCTTCTGGCGATTGATCGAAGGAAACATAGTCCTTGAGCCATTTGTAGGAAATTTTCATAAAAAACAGGTAAAAATAGATTTACTGAAACTGCTCCAGGAAGCGGATGTCATTCTCGTAGTAGATGCGGATATCGTCAATACCATAGCGAAGTGATGTCATCCTTTCTACGCCCATACCCAGGGCAAATCCGGAATAGACCTCCGGATCAATATCTACAGATTTAAGTACATTGGGGTGTACCATTCCCGCTCCCAATATTTCCAGCCATTTACCGGGTTTTCCAGGCTGTTCCCACCAGATGTCCATTTCCAGACTGGGTTCGGTGAAGGGGAAGAAGGAGGGGCGCAGGCGATATTCTACTTTTCTGTTGAATACCATTTCTGCGAGCATGACCAAAGTTTCCTTGAGTTCGGCAAAATTAACATTCTTATCTACATATAAGGCCTCAACCTGGTGAAACAGGAAATACGACTTATAGGTAACCGACTCATTTCTATAAACACGTCCGGGCATGATGGAGCGGATGGGAGGTTTCTGCTCAAGCATTTTGCGGATCTGCACAGGGGACGTATGCGTGCGCAGCAGCAGGTCTTTATCAATGCGTTCCGCGTCTTTGTGAATATAGAACGTGTCTTGCATGTCGCGGGCCGGGTGCTCAGGCGGAAAATTCAGTGAGGTAAAGTTGTGAAAATCATCCTCAATTTCAGGACCTTCGGCTATTGAGAAACCGAGCCTGTAGAAGACTTTCTTAATTTCTTCGAGGGTGAGTGTCAGCGGATGCAGTGATCCTACCGGGCGGGGAGGAGCCTGAAGGGTGATATCATCGGTGGCTGATCGCTGCGTATGTATACTGGATTCGAGATTTAGTTTAGCCTGATCAAAACGTTGCTGTGCTTCGTTTTTAAGTTCGTTGAGTACCTTGCCCACTGCAGCGCGTTCTTCAGCGGCAAACTTGCCAAGTCCGGTAAACAGTGCGGCGATTTTACCCTTTCTGGAGACAAACTGCAGCCGAAATTCCTCCAGCTGTGCTGCGTTTTCAATTTTAAAATCCCTGACGGCCTGACGAATTGATTCAATATCGGTATTCATGCGGTGTTCTGTAGATATAAAAAAACCGGCAAGTACACGCAGTATACTTGCCGGTTAAATGCAGTGATTATTTGCCGGTTGCTGCCTGAACGATAGCTGTGAAAGCTTCAGGTTCACGTACAGCGAGGTCGGCCAGAACCTTGCGGTTGATTTCCATATTATTGGACTTCATGGCCCCCATCAGCTGCGAGTAGGTTACTCCATTGAGACGGGCAGCAGCATTTATACGGATAATCCAGAGTTTTCTGAATTCTCGTTTGCGGTTACGGCGGTCACGGTACTGATAGAGCAGTCCCTTTTCCACCGTATTCTTCGCAACGGTATAAACCTTACTACGTGCGCCCCAATAACCTTTCGCAAGATTCAGAATCTTTTTGCGACGGCGACGGGAAGCCACATGATTGGTTGAACGTGGCATTTATCGTATAGTTTAAAGGTTGTTGTTAAATGTAATTTCCTGCTTACAGGTACGGAACGAGCATTTTGATATTTTTCTCTTCCGATGGATGTACCAGGGTTGATTTGCGCAAGTTTCGCTTACGCTTCTGAGTTTTTTTGGTCAGAATGTGAGAAGTGAATGCTTTTTTACGCTTAACACGACCGCTTCCGGTGAGTTTGAAACGTTTTTTAGCTCCACTGTTACTTTTGAATTTTGGCATAATCCTGCTTCACTTTTTGAATTTTGGATAGACTCGCAATATAAACAAAAAGCCATTGCATTACAATCCATAACATGATGTAATACAATGGCTGTCAATAATTCGTAAACCGCTGCGTCACCACAAACCGGCCTATTTGCCGGGTGCGATAATCACAGACATACGTTTGCCTTCCAGGGTAGCTTTTTGTTCAATTTTACCCAATTCGTTGAGGTCCTCAGCAAAACGGGCCAGCAGGTCTTCACCGTTTTTGCTGTAAATGATGTCCCGACCTCTGAACTGTACTGTAGCTTTTACCTTGGCTCCGTCCTCCAGAAACTTCTTGGCGTGCTTTAGCTTGAAGTCATAGTCGTGATCATCTGTGTGCGGACGGAAACGCAGTTCTTTCAGCGTTACAGTGTGTTGCTTTTTTCTGGCTTCCTTCTCTTTCTTTTTCTTCTCGAATTGGAATTTTCCGTAATCCATAATCCGGCACACCGGTGGATCGGCATTGGGTGCCACCTCAACCAGGTCCAGATCAAACTGTTCCGCCATTTTCAGTGCCTCTGCCGAGGAAATAAGTGCGTGATTGCCGTCGGGTTTGATGACCCTGACTTTGGGGGCATTGATCTCTCCGTTCAGACGTTCACGGGTTTCTTCCTTATATACTTTGTAACGCTTTCCGATAGTCGTAATCTCCTGTTTATTTCTGTTTTGGCGGGTTTTCCCGATTGTTAACTTCAGCTGAAACTTTACCTATAAATTCGGAAAATTTCAAACTTCCCAGATCACCGATCCGGTGCCTTCTGACGGAAACACTTTGTTGTTCCACCTCGCGTTCACCCACTATTAACATATAGGGAATTTTACGCGTTTCTGCATCACGGATCTTGGCACCAATTTTATCGTTCCGGTGGTCTGTTTCAACCCGGAAGCCTTTTTCCTTGAGCTGCAATTCGTACTCGGTAGCCGTTGTCGCGAATTGGTCAGAAACCGGAATAACCATCATCTGAACCGGTGAAAGCCACAACGGAAAGTCACCGGCAAAATGTTCAATCAATATGGATGTAAAACGCTCCATAGAACCAAAGGGTGCCCGATGAATAATCACCGGCCGGTGTTTCTGATTGTCTGAACCTACATAAGTCAGGTCAAATCGCTCCGGCATTACATAGTCCACCTGAATGGTTCCAACCTGCCATTTCCGCCCCAATGCATCTTTGATAATGAAATCTATCTTGGGTCCGTAAAAACTGGCTTCACCCGGTGCAATGACGTAATCAAGTCCGAGTTCATCGGCTACTTCATTGATTTCAGCCTGGGCGCGCGACCAAAATCCGGCCTCACCTCCGTACTTGTCTTTTTTGTCATCTCTGAACGATAACCGGATATCAACCTGCATGTCAAAGGTATTGAAGACAAACCGTGTCAGATCGATACAGTTTTTTATTTCATCTTTGAGCTGTTCATGGGTGCAGTAGATATGGGCATCGTCCTGGGTGAATCCGCGAACCCGCGAGAGTCCGTTCAATTCACCGGATTGTTCGTACCGGTAGACGGTGCCGAACTCCGCCAGGCGAAGGGGTAGCTCACGGTAGCTGCGTAAACTCGATGAGTATATGCGATGGTGGTGCGGACAATTCATCGGTTTGAGCATGTAGTGCTCGTCTTCAACCTGAATCGGGTCAAATTGGGAATCAGCGTAATAGGGGTAGTGACCGGAAGTTTTATACAGCTCGAGGTTACCGATATGTGGTGTTATCACTTCTTTATACCCTCGTCGGACCTGTTCTTCACGTAAGAAAGCTTCCAGGGTTCTGCGTATGAGGGTTCCGTTTGGCAACCAAAGAGGTAGTCCACGTCCTACCATAGAGTCAATAAGGTAGATACCCAACTCGCGACCCAGCTTCTTGTGATCCCTTTTCTTAGCTTCCTCCAGCTGAATAAGATATTCGTCAAGCATGGACTTTTTGGGGAAGGTAACCCCGTATATGCGGGTGAGCTGCTTGCTTTTCACATCGCCGCGCCAGTAAGCTCCGGCAATATGGAGCAATTTGATTGCTTTTATGGGCTCAGTTGATGGAATATGGGGGCCTCGACACAAATCGGTAAATCCACCTTGTTTGTATAGCGTGATTTGTCCGTCTTCTAGTCCTTCAATTAAATCCAGTTTGTATGGGTCACCTTTTTCAGAGAAAAGCTTCAGCGCATCAGACTTGCTTATTTCAATCCGTTCAAATACAGACTTCGTTCTGGCAAGCTCGAGCATTTTGGATTCTATCTTTTGCAAATCGGCTTCAGTTACCTTGTAATCACCGAAGTCCATATCGTAGTAGAACCCATTACTGATTGGCGGACCGATACCAAATTTTACTTCGGGAAACAGTTCCTGTACCGCTTCCGCAAGCAGGTGTGCTGAGCTGTGCCAGAAGGTTTGCTGGCCGTCTTCATCGTCCCATTTGTTTACGGTGATGTGGGCACTTTCGGTAATCGGCGCACTCAGATCCCGGATTTTACCATTCAAGGTTACTGAAAGTGCTTCTCTTGCCAATCGTGGAGATATTGACTGGGCTACTTCAAATCCTGTTACACCCTGTTTGAATTCGCGTTGGCTGCCGTCTGGAAAAGTCAGGACCATGTTACCTGATGACATACTATCCGTTTTGTTTTGCATATAATGAAAATGCGCAACAAAAGCTGCGCATTTCAGGAGAGGGTGGGTCGTAATGGATTCGAACCATCGACCTCCACGATGTCAACGTGGCGCTCTAACCAACTGAGCTAACGACCCTCACAGACTTCAAAGATAATCACTACCAACGGATTTATTCAATCAAATTATAGCTGAACCGTCACGTAAGTTCGTTATTCAGACATTTTAGCCATAAAAAAGTGTCTTAGGAGTTCGTATCTTGTTAGTTTTGCACAAAACTGAGCTATGTCAAACAGAAGAATACTTCGCGAGCTGGTACTTAAGGCGCTTTATGCACACTGGCAGGGTGGCGGCGATGCAGCACATATTATCAAAACCGTGATCACGGATGAACTCAGCGACACGGACGAAAAGAGTGAGGCACAATTTGCCGAACGGCTTTTTGTGAAGACTATAAAAAACCGTGACGACTTTGATGTACTGATTGAACCCAATCTCAAAAACTGGGATTTAAACCGGATTGCGCTGGTAGATAAGCTGGTATTGCACATGGCGATCAGTGAATTTTTGTATTTCGATGATATCCCCACCAAGGTTACGATCAATGAAGCCATCGAGATCGCAAAAAAATATTCTACTGCTAATTCTGGCAGGTTTGTAAACGGATTGCTAGACGTAATCCGTGATCAGTTGCGTGATCAAAATCGCCTGAACAAAACAGGCCGGGGCCTCGTTGATTAAATAATTTTTTACTACAGCTTATTATGAATCTGAAATGCGGAATTGTTGGCCTGCCAAACGTAGGCAAATCTTCTTTATTTAATGCACTCAGCAATGCCGGCGCCGAAGCGGCAAATTTTCCGTTTTGTACTATTGACCCGAACGTGGGTATAGTGCCCGTTCCGGACGAGCGACTCGACAAGCTTACTGAGCTTGTTCGCCCACAACGCACCATACCGGCAACGATTGAGTTTGTGGATATCGCAGGGTTGGTCAAGGGTGCTTCCGAAGGCAAGGGTAAAGGCAACGCATTCCTGTCACACATCAGAGAAGTCGACATTATTGTTCATGTGGTCCGATGTTTTGCTGATGACGATGTGATTCATGTTGAGGGGGGGATCGACCCGCTCCGTGATATTCAGATCATTGATGCTGAATTACTTTTCAAAGACCTGGAAAGCATAGAAAAGCGATTGGATAAACTTCGAAAACAGTCGAAGACCAATGACAAAACGGTCAAACAGCATCTGGATATCGTCCAACGACTACACGAGCACGTTGAAAACGGCAAACCGGTACGCTCATTTATGTACACTACGGAGGAGGCCCAGGCTTTCAGTGACTTGTTTCTGCTCACGCAAAAACCAGTTATGTATGTGACCAACGTTTCCGAGGAAGACTTGCCGGATGCAGCCGGCAATACGTACGTAGACAAGGTCAGGGAAATTGCCGAATCACAACACTCCGGTGTGGTTGTAGTTTGCGCCAAGATAGAGGCTGAAATTGCCGAGCTGGATGGTGAAGAGAAGAAAATGTTCCTGGAGGAGCTTGGAATCAAAAGTGCCGGTTTAGATTTGCTTATTCGTGCCGCATACACTGAGTTGGGACTAATTACCTACTTTACGGCCGGGGAGAAGGAAGTAAGAGCCTGGACTATCCGTCGAGGTTTTAAGGCCCCGCAGGCAGCGGGCGTTATTCACACGGATTTTGAGCGTGGCTTCATTCGTGCCGAAACCATCAAGTATGACGATTATATCATGGTTGGTTCAGAAGCTGCTGCTAAAGAGGCCGGGAAAATGCGCTCTGAAGGCAAGGATTACGTAGTCCATGACGGGGATGTGATGCACTTTCGTTTTAATGTGTAGCCTTCCATAGATATTTAACCGCGCTTATAGACCAGCTCGCTGACTAGAGCTATGTTGCAGGTTAAAACGGCATTTATTGGTGCTGTTATCGTCTGTTGGCTGCACCCAGACTATCTGGTATGACGATTTTATGGGTAAGCTTTTCCGGATCAATTTGGTCATGCACAATCCAGGCGTCCGGAAATTTTCGTTTTACCAGGGTATTAAAGGCTATGGCATTGGCTCTGCTCTTGAAATTGCCAACATGCAGACGGAAATAAGGTTGTCTGAACAGAATATAGGTTTCGGCCTGGTAATCCGAAGCATCTTCATACAGCCATTGATTAAATGTTCTCCTGGCTTCTTCTACCACAGCAACTTCCTGTGATGAAATAATCTGTATACGGAAACCTGCGTTGACTTCAGTTTCTGTGAACATGGTTGAATCGGGTTGAAAAACCTCGGGAAGCTGATTTTCCAGGCTAAAAAAAGCATCCTGCGGTCTGATACGATATTCATTCATATCGATTGGCAGCGAATAAGCAGCCGGTTCCGTTACTTCTTCTTCTGGCAGGGTAGCCTCGTCTGTAACCACTTCTTTTGAAGGAGCACAACTTGCTGCAAGCATGATAGTTACCAACCCCGTGACCAGGTAAAACCGATTCATCGTCTTAGTCTCCAACAGGATGCCATGTCGTTTTTATTTCTGTGAAATCAGTGATGCGGTAAGGATTTTCACATTTGGAATCAGCGATAGCCGCATCGGTGTAGATTTTTACTCTACGAACGTTTAATGCTGCGTTTTGTTGGATGGTTCGTATTGTTTCCGGATTTGTGCCGTGACAGGCAATAGCGTTTACATCCATATGGGTGGAAAATTGCTCAAGCAACTCTTCCAAAGTGCCTGTGAGTACATTGACAACTCCACCAGGTACATCCGATGTGGCTACAATCTCGGTAAAGGTCAGGCTGGAAAGCGGAGCAAGCTGACTGGCAAGAACAACGCACGTGTTGCCGCTGGCAATTACCGGAGCAATGGCGGTTATCAGACCCGCCAACGTTTGTCTTTCAGCAGGTAGTACAGCAACAACACCGATTGGTTCGGGAACTGAAAAGTTGAAGTGGGCACTGGCCACGGGATTTACTCCGCCAAAAACCTGATGGTATTTATCGCACCATCCTGCAAAATATACGAGTCGGTCTACCGCAGTTTGGACCTGTAATGTTGCTTCTTTTTTTCCAGAACCCTCCAGCACCATTTCTTCAATAAACTGCGCGGACCTTCCCTCCATCATTTCAGCCATCCGATATAAAATCTGGCTTCGGTTGTAGGCCGTTTTTCCAGACCAGCCACCAAATGCGTTTCGTGCGGCAACCACAGCATTTCTGAAATCCTTTCTGCTGGCCAGACAGATGTTGGCTACCTGATGACCGGACTTGTCCAGATACGGTATGTACCTGCCAGATTCAGATCGTTCAAATTTTCCGCCGATGTATAGCTTATACGTTTTCAAAACGGGTATTCTGTTTGGCATAATTTCGGACATTAAATATCAAGATTGACATAGGCGGCCAACCCATGTAAGCCGCCTTCGCGACCAACACCACTTTCTTTGTAACCACCAAAGGGCGATGTGGGGTCAAATTTATTGAAGGTGTTGGCCCAGACTACCCCGGCACGTAACTGGGTTGTCATACTGAAAATTTTGGATCCTTTGTCGGTCCACACGCCACCCGATAGTCCGTAAGGCGTATTATTTGCTTTCTCCAGTGCCTCAGCGGGAGTTCGGAAGGTTTGAATAGCCAATACCGGTCCGAATATTTCTTCCTGAACAATCTTGCTGGACTGCGAAACACCGGTAAAAAGGGTTGGTTTGCAGAAATAGCCACTATCAGGGATGCTGCATGTGGGTTGATACATGGAAGCGCCTTCATTCAGGCCGATTTCCAGATACGTGTTTATTTTGTCGAGCTGCATCCGCGAGTTAATTGCGCCGATGTCGGTATTTTTATCGAGTGGATCACCTACAATCAGGGTCTGCATACGCAGTTTCAGTTTAGCTATAACCAGATCGGCAACACTTTCCTGAACAAGGAGTCTGGAACCCGCACAGCAAACGTGACCCTGGTTGAAGAAAATACCGTTCACAATCCCTTCAACCGCCTGATCCAGGGCCGCATCCTCAAAGATAATGTTGGCTGCCTTTCCACCAAGTTCAAGTGTGTACGATTTCGATGTTCCGGCCAGCGATTGCTGAATAATTTTCCCCACTTTAGTCGATCCGGTAAACGCTACCTTATTGACATCCGGGTGTTCAACGATAGCCGCTCCGGTAGCTCCGGCACCGGTGACTATGTT
This sequence comes from Bacteroidetes bacterium HLUCCA01, assembly GCA_001314545.1. Taxonomy (GTDB): domain Bacteria; phylum Bacteroidota; class Rhodothermia; order Balneolales; family HLUCCA01; genus HLUCCA01. Next base: position 245,178 of record LIHN01000001.1, on the reverse strand, counting down.
GACTACACCCTCGGGTAAACCGGCTTCCTGAAAGATTTCTGCCAGCTTCAGTGCGGTCAGCGGCGTTGATTCTGCGGGCTTGAGTACAGCCGTATTCCCGGCAGCCAAAGCTGGAGCCAGTTTCCATGCTGCCATCAACAGGGGGAAGTTCCAGGGGATAATTTGTCCGGCAACACCCATGGGCTGGGGATTGGCATTTGGAAATGCATACGAGAGCTTATCGGCCCATCCCGCGTAGTAAAAGAAATGCGCAGCGGCTAAAGGTACATCCACATCGCGGGATTCACGAATAGGCTTACCGCCGTCAAGAGATTCTATAACGGCGAATTCACGTGCCCTTTCCTGAATCAGACGCGCGATTCTGAACAGATACTTACCACGCTCTTTTCCGGGTAACCTGGACCAGGCAGGGAATGCTTTTCTGGCTGCTTTTACTGCGAGGTCGACATCGTCCTGTCCGGCTTCAGCCACTTCAGCCAGAACGTTTTCGTTGGCCGGGTTAATGGTTTTGAAGTAGACCCCGGATTTTGGAGCTACAAATTTACCGCCGATGAACAAATCGTATAACGGTTTAATCCGGATATGAGAAGTGCTTTCAGGCGCTGCATCATAAGACCAGACATCACTGAAATTAATGCGGATACCGTTGCTATCGTTTGATTGTTGCATAGTTAATCTTTCGAGAAGTAGTCGCCGGACTGGTACACTCCGGTTTCCTGTTTTACAATTTGCATGATCAGGTCATTGGCAAGTGAGCTTGCGCCGAAACGAAACAGATCGGGATTCAGCCAGTCTGAACCCAGTGTTTCGTGGACCATAACCAGATACTTAATCGCTGTTTTCGTGTCTTTAATACCACCGGCGGGCTTCATGCCAATTTTGCGACCGGTTTGCAGGTAAAAATCACGAATGGCCTCCAACATTACCAGCGTGACGGGTTGTGTTGCTGCCGGACTGACTTTTCCGGTAGACGTCTTAATGAAATCTGCACCGGCCTGCATAGCGATGTCACTGGCCTTTCTTACATTTTCAAGTGTCTGTAATTCACCCGTTTCCAGAATAACCTTGAGATGAGCGTGTCCGCAAGCTTCTTTAATTTCAGCGACCTCGTCAAAAATGAACTGATAATTGCCTTTGAGGAACTCGCCTCTGGATATAACCATATCAATTTCATCAGACCCGTTCTCAACACAAAACCGAACCTCGGCGACTTTGTCTTTTCTGAGTGCGTGACCGCTGGGAAACGCCGTTGCAACACTGGCAACATGGATACCGGAGTTACCGAGTGCCTGTTTGGCTATTTTTACGAAGGGCGGGTAAACGCATACGGCGGCGACACGAGGTATATTATGAGTACCTTGATAAGGATACATCGCCTTATTGCATAACTGACGGACCTTGCCGGGTGTATCCATTCCTTCCAGCGTAGTCAAATCAATCATACGCATGGCCAGTCGCATGGCGAATAGCTTGGATTCTTTCTTGATACTTCGGGTGTTCAAACGGGCTACCCGCTCTTCAACGCCGACTTTGTCAATAGGTACAGTTGTTTTGAAATCTGGCATTGTACAAAGAAATGATGGTTTGATTCAAGGCTGTGAAGATACCAAAAATTGGCTTCACTTGAAGTTTGTACTGTTGAAAAGATGTGGATATTAGCTAAAAACGTTGCAAAACAATCAACTGCTATCCGATGGAAGTTCATGAAACCGTCTTATTCGGTCAATGAAATACGCCTTGACTATGGACAACTTTGCGGGAGGAACGGTCGGTGGCGAAACAGGCGGGTGGTTTCTGCGGAATTCGAGTGAGACCTTAATGTTACCCGCAAATGCCGTCAATGCCCGAAACACGGCAAATGCATGACGAAACTTACCCTGGAAGGCGAATCGCAGCATTGCTACCTTATCCAGGGCAATCCGGATAAAAAGCAATTTAAGTAATCCTTCAGATGGATGGTTACGAAGCAACATCCGCAGATTATTTCTGAAATTAAAATACAGTTTGCGCGGACTATCCGGTGCCAGGCTACCACCGCCCAGATGGTAAACTACACTATCCGGACAATACCAGATCTGCCAGCCCAAATGCTGTATTCGCCAGCACAGATCAATTTCTTCCATGTGAAATCCGAAAGATTCCTCAAATCCCCCGGTTTGCTCAAATATACTTCTTCGCACGACCATAGCGGCGCCGCTTGCCCAGAAAATAGGGGATGCCTGATCATACTGACCTGCATCAATTTCAACGCTATCAAATATCCGGCCCCGGCAAAAGGGGTACCCAAAGCGGTCGAGAAAGCCACCGGCGGCTCCCGCATATTCAAAAGAGGCCGGCTCACGATGTGATCTGATTTTGGGCTGTATTACCCCGATCTCCGCATTGGATTGCAGCATGTCATTGATGGCGTGCAACCAGTTGGGTTCAACACGCACATCATTGTTGAGAAAAACCAGGTTGTCGAAGGCAGCGTGAGGTGCCGCACGGTTATTACCGGCACAAAAGCCCAGATTGTTTCCATGACGGACAATTTTTACCTGTGGGTACTCCCGTTCTATCCAACTAATGGTATCATCGTCCGATCCGTTATCGGCCAGGATGACTTCAAAGATGGGGTAGCTGGTTGCACAAACAGAGGGCAGAAATTGCTCCAGTAAGGGGCGTGCATTCCAGCTGACGATGATGATACTGAATCCGTTCATACACAAAAATAGAAAAACACCACATGAATAGCTTCGAACATCTCGACTTAATACAGTATATTGCATTAACATGAACCGAGAGTAATTGTCATGAAGAAAATAGGTCTGTTAGCGGATACACATAATTATCTTGATCCGGCAATTTTGGGGTACTTCGAGGGGTGCGATGAAATCTGGCATGCCGGAGACTTTGGCACCCTCGCAATAGCAAATCAACTCAGGGAAGTAGCACCGGTTACCGGTGTTTACGGAAATATTGACGGAAACGATGTCAGGGGAGTCTACCCGTTGCTTGTTCGCAGGGATGTTGAGGGACTTGATTTTATGATGACGCACATCGGGGGGCACCCGGGCCGATATGCCTTGCCCGTTTTACCGCATTTTAAAGAAAAAACTCCCGATGTCTTTATCTGCGGTCATTCACACATCCTGAAAATTGTGCGTGACAAACAAATGAACAACATGCTGTATTTGAATCCGGGTGCAGCAGGCCGGCATGGCTTTCAAATATACCGGACCATCGTGCGTTTTCATGTGGATCAGGGGAAGATGACCAATATGGATGTTATCAATCTGAGTGATGAGGGTCGTTGATAATATAAAGGTTTTCAACCCCGTGCTCTCCAAAGTGATCGGTGTAAAAGACCAGCCGATCTTCCAGTATTTGGCGATGGTTTTCCATTCCTGACTCGTTTAATTCTTCAAAACTCCGGCCCTTGACAAGATCCCGTTCTGAGAGGCGCTGGGTCAGTTCCTCCCAGAAGTTCACCTCGTCATACGCATTTATCTGAGTGATGATTTCACGATACAGTTCGTTTGACGGAAAATTGGTACCTGTACTAACGTCATGTGCTACAAGGTCTTCACTGGCAAAATCGTTTGCGTATTTCAACAGGCGTTCTGCCATGGAGTTTATCCGTTCAAACTCTTTGCTTGTTTGCTGATCCGTAAGGTTGCTGAACATTAGAATATGCTTGAATAGTATCCGAATTAAAGCTCTGTATTCTTTTTTATTCAGGTAAATCGGGATGCCAGAAGGTTGGTGATTCTGGTCGTTCATATGAAATCAGATTTTACTAACGTTATGGGATAGATAAAGATAGGATAATCAGTGCCGTCTTGACAACCTCCAGAGTGCCAGCAGAATAAACAGCAGATAGATCACAACCAAACCAAATGCAAAGGCGAAGCCGGTGGTGTAATTCTCAAAGTATAAGACGGGTGCGTTAATGATCAGCAGCAAGGGGAAGCCAAACAGCATTGCCAGTCCGCTGCCGTAGACCAACTCCTGACTCACACTGGTTTGAAGCCGTGGATCTACAACTCTGAGCAGTACCAGTGCTGACTGCATCGTACCGGTCATATTCCCAAATAACGCCACTTTGCGGCCCAGGTCGGGTACTTTGTAGAGCCTGGGTACAGACCAGTGAATAAATAGCCAGGTTGAGAAGGCCGTAATGCTGCCGAGCAATATTAATTCGAGCCAGTATTGCTGAACTACGGCTATAGTGATGGCTGCTATAGATGCGACCACCATCAGATCCATGGTTACGTTGCTGATGGAAGTCATTCTGGGATTCTCAATCCAGGAGGAGGCACCTAGTGCATCGAATATTTTCCGCACTGCCAGCGCCAGCAGAGCCGCAAAAACAAAGTGAAAAGACCACATGGTATTGGCTTCGTGGGGAAGTCCTGCCAGGGTGAGCAACGCTGCCAGCAGGTGCATGAATCCGTAGGTCAATAAATATGTTAATGCAATTAAACCAACATGCAGTGTGCCCGAATCGTAGTTCACTGAAACCGTTACATGGTCAGTGCATTCTGCCTGCGCTGCTTCCTTAGGTATCGTAACGACACCCTGACTGCGATTGATCATTCGAAGTCCGACAGTATAGGCAACGGCAAAACCAATAGCCGCAAATGCAAGACCAGTAGTTCCGCCGTAGGTGAACCCATAGCTCTCCCAGTTCTGACCAATGCTGTAGGCAATTCCCGGATTCATGCCAAATGCAAGAGGCATAAGCAGACCGATTCCGGCAAAGAGGTCTTCGCGAATGGTGAACAGTAACAGAAATGTAATTGACAGACCAACAATGGCCTGAACCAGGTAGGTTGCAATGTACATCAGGCCGAATTTTGCTGCATCAACGCCGGTTCCTTTACGTTGGCTTCGAAGTCCTAAGGCTATGAAGAGTAAAGCCAGCAGGTGATATACATAGTAACCCAGCCGGTTACTGTCAATAAAATCACCGGCAAGTCCGCTGAATGAAATAAGCAACCCGGTCATACCACCAATCACATTGATTGGAATCCGGTTTCGCTTAATCCATCCTATACGGTTTTGTAACCATCCGCCAGCAATGAGCAAACCGCCGAGAACGGAGAAGTCGATGAATACCTGACCTACCGGGATGTTAGCGTCCCAAAGTTCCATGATTATAATGAAGTGACGGGTTTATGACCTGCTTGCAACCGACGTATATAATGCTGCCACTGAAGAGCGCTACCCCGTATCACAAAGAATTGCCACGTACCTTCACGGAGGGTGAGAGAGATTTTGTGATTTTGTTCAATGGATATGTACAAGATATCCTGCATAGCAAATTCCACACGTTGTATGCCGTCGGTTAAGCTTATACTGTCCGTGTACATGGTTGCCGTGTAAATGCCCAGATTGTCGAGTTGGTACGAATGATTGAGTTTGAGCAACGGTGTATTTGTTTCGCAGAGAATGTAGTTTTGCTTGTTTGCCAACATCGGTATCTCCTGCATCCGATCGTAGATGTCCAGCAGGGAATGTGTTTGATTCCTATGGTCAAGGAGACGGGAAGCCGCGTTCATCAGGTAACGAGTGCCGGTTACTGCGGATACTACATGATGGCCGTCCGCGGAGTTGACGGCCCCGTCAACTCCGGTCTCCGGACAACGGTACAGCAGGCGATGAATACCGCTTGCCGGTTTATATGCCCACTTGGGGATGCAATTTTCGTAAGGAGTTTCGTACTCATTGAAGTGGATTGATGCTTTACAGTCGGCAGCAAAGGTTTCATAATCGGGGAAATCACCGGGATTAAGCGGTGGCAAAAAATGAACCTGAATCCGGGCAAATCGAGGGAAATCAGCCCAACGTGGCCAGTTGAGGTAAGCGCCATGAAGCCGGACGGGATGAACGGGCAGCTTCATTTTATAAAAGAGTTTCAATGTGCTCTCAATAAGTGGTTTGGGACGACCATCCCAGCGCCGGCCACCCTCCGGAAATATTACAATCATCCTGTTTTGATCGGCCATTTTCATTACGGACCGGATAACACCTGGTTCAGGAACGTATTTGGTAGTGGGTACAATGCCTACACTGTCCATGAAAAGGGCTGAAACAGGTTTATGAAACTGTTCACGGGTCATGACTCCGGCCGTTGGCTCATCGTACATCCAGGTGTTGATGAAAAAAGGATCAACATAATGCGAATGGTTTCCGAACAAAAAACATGGTCCGGTTGTTGGCATGTTTACGGGATTGACCAGGATGGGGCGATAAAGTGCTCTTTGTGAGCCGATGAGCAGTACCCTGAGGAGCTTGAAGGTGAATTCAGAATAGCCCCTTTCATTCTTCTTAAAGCGAAATGGCATCAGGCGATTACATTAGGTGAAATCGGTAAACAGGTGTTCTTTAAATTGACGGTATGTATAGACAATCCAAAAATGTATCATAAAAGCATGGCTCAGCCAAAAAGTATTTACGGGAACACGGTGGTAATCGGAGCCGGAATTGGTGGACTTGCTGCAGCATGCCTGCTTGCAGCCGATGGGTCTCAAGTTACCGTTTTGGAAAAGAATGCCACTGTAGGCGGGAAAATGAATCAGCATATAACAAAGGGCTACCGATTTGACACCGGTCCGAGCTTGCTGACGATGCCCGGTGTGCTTACGCAACTTTTTTCGTATTGCGGGAAAGACGTGCGGGATTACCTTGAGTTTTCAGCGCTGTCACCGGTGTGCCGTTATCATTATCCGGATGGTACAGTTTTTAATGCGTATGATGACCTGGAAGAAACCTGCAGGGAAATTCGTCAATTCGCCCCCGAGGATGAACAGGCTTATCGCGACTTCCTCAACCACACGCGAGCATTGTATGCGCGTACAGCCGATGTTTTTTTGTTTCATCCACTGCAGAAGGCCGGGGATTTGCTGCAAATGCCGGTTATGGATGTTTTTAAAATTGATGCCCTGACCACGGTAAGCAAAAAGGTTGACCAGTATTTCTCATCGGTGTATCTCCGGCAATTTTTCAAACGGTTTGCCACCTATAATGGCTCTTCACCCTTTATGGCTCCAGGTACCATCAATGTAATTCCTCATGTTGAGATGAATATGGGCGGGTACTATGTGAGGGGCGGACTTTACCGGGTAGCTGAAGCCATGCGGGATCTGGCTGAATCCATGGGGGTTGTATTCCACACCGGCCAGGAAGTCAAACAGATTGTAGTTCAGGATGGGAGGGTCACCGGAGTTAAGACGCAAAATGATGCATATGATACGGATTTGGTGGTATCCAATGCCGATGCGTATGAGTCCTATCTGACCCTGCTGGATAGAAAGCACAGCAGCCTTATGAAAAGAAAAATCCTGGAATATTCAGAGCCCTCATGCTCGGGTTTTGTACTACTTTTGGGGTGCAACCGAACCTGGGAGGAAAAACTCGTACACCATAATATTTTTTTCAGCAGCGATTATCCGGCCGAATTCGAAGATATATTCACCCATAAACGCCTTCCAGAAAACCCCACTATTTATATTGCAAACACGTCCGTCAGCGACTCTTCACACGTTCCAGGTACCGGCTCCAATCTGTTTATTCTGGTCAATGCTCCGTATCTGCACAGTTCGCAAGACTGGTCTGCTGCAACTTCTGCATACGCAGATAAACTGATAGGAATGCTCGAGCAGCGGGGACTGACTGATTTGCAGAAATCTATCGAAGTGAAGGAAGTTATTACACCGATGGACTTCTACCAGAAATATCGATCAAATAAGGGCAGTATTTACGGAACCTCGTCCAACAGTAAAATGGCTGCGTTTCTCAGACCACGTAATCGCCATTCAGACCTGGAAAATCTTTGGCTGGTAGGCGGGAGTACGCATCCGGGTGGCGGGATACCCCTGGCTTTGTTGTCTGCTTTTCATGCCTGTGGTGTGCCGGTGGATTCTGACAAGATTCAGCTCTGAGTGCGTAATCGCAAGTTGGCCACGGCTTCAATATGATAGGTCTGGGGGAACATATCAACGGGTTGGACGGACTCCACAACGTATGTACGCGAAAGGAGTTCAAGGTCTCTGGATAGGGTGGCTGTGTTGCAGCTGATATAAACCAGTCGATCAACGGCCAGCTCGTTGAGATGATCTATGACATCAGCATGCATTCCTGCTCGTGGAGGATCCGTGAGAATGACGTCAGGTCGACCGTATTTGGCAATAATATCGCGGGTGAACACATCTTTCATATCACCTTCTTCAAAGTGACAGTGTTGAACGTTATTGCGATCACGATTTGCGATTGCATTCTTGACTGAAACAGGGTTGATTTCGATTCCAATTACCTGCTTCGCGTGTTCTGATACAAACAAGGACAGGGAGCCGACTCCACAATACAGATCGTATACTGTGTCTCCCGGGTTAATTTGAGCGTAATCACGGGCAATTCCGTATAAACGTTCCGCCTGAAGGGTGTTGGTTTGAAAAAACGCGTTGGCATCAATCTGAAAATGGTGTCGACCGATCAGTTCGGTAATATAACCGGGTCCGTGCAGTATTTTTTCGTAGCGTCCGATTGACGTAGGGGAGAACGTATCGTTGATGTTATTGACCACGGTAGTAATTTCAGGAAATGAGGCTAAAAGGGCTTCACAGAGAGGTTCAATTATATCGGGTTCGTACTCATAAGTGACCAGATTTACCATCAGATCATTGGTATTTACCGCATTTCTTATCATAAGATTACGGATTAACCCCGTTTTCTTGAACGTATTCCATGGTTCAAGGCTGTTTTCTATGGCATAGGTGCGAACAAAATCTAAAATTTTAAATGAAAATTCCGGTTGAAGGAAGCAGGACTCCAGGTTCAGAATTTTGTCAAAACGCCCTGGTATATGTAAGCCGAGTGCAAGTTCCCGGGGTATCTCTTCACCGCTGTGAATTTCATCAGGTGTCAGCCAACGTCGATCGCTGAAGGTATACTCCATTTTATTGCGGTAGTGGAACGGATTGTCTGCGGCAATTACGGGTTCCGGTTCCAGCGGGGCCACCTTGCCGATTCTGTGAAGATGGTCTCGAACCTGTTCCCGTTTGAAATTCAGCTGTTCCTGATAGCTTACGTGCTGCCATGTGCATCCACCACAATATGACGCATGTTGACATCGCGGTGTAATACGTGCCGGACCTCCAGTCAGTACTTCGAGCAATCTGCCTTCAGCAAACTGCTTTTTTTTTCGGATAATCTGTACACGGACGGTATCACCGGGCGCGGTATTGGGTACAAAAACGGCCATCCCATCCAATTTGCCGATACCTTTCCCCTCAAACGCAGCGCCGGTTATTTCCAGGGTTACGGTAGAACCTTTTTTGAGCATAGAATTATTCTTCGTTCAGGTGTTCACCTGCATAATACGTTTCAAACTGAAGGGAATGGGCGGTTGCAACATCAGTTTTAAGTGCAAGCTGCTGTACGGTTATCTGCAGCTGCTTCAGGGCAATCATATTCAGAACCTGCAGTATTTTAATACCTATCTGAGGATGACGGTCGCATAATGTATTTAGGTCCGGCTTAAAAAAGCCGTAAACCGTAGTATCAGCTATGCACCTTGCCGAGGACATCCTTCGCATGTCATAGCCGATAGATAAAGCACCAAAACTTTCAGGGGGCTCGATTTTGTATGAAGGCTTCTTTGCCGTATCGTCATCGTTTCCGGTTTCAACTACAAGCTCCACCAAACCACTTTCAACAAAGTACATGCCTGTACCCGGATCCCCCTGGTAATAGATATATTCACCGGCTTTGTAGGTACGCTTGTTGCACAGCTGCATGAATTCATGTCTTTCCAATGGATTCAAAACCTTGAGAAACCGGGATTTAAATATGATTTTTGAGCGCAGATTAATCGCTTTTATCGTTTGTGAACCGTACATGGTAAAAGAGGTTAAATGAGCTGGTAGCCGTCAGAAAGCGTGGCCTATTCCAAAGTGAATATAAGGATTCGGCGAGTTAAACCATCCGCGCAGTGTACCGTTGTCAACCGCGGGATCGTGAATACGATAACCTGCATCTACTCTGAAGACGACGTACTCCCAATCCAGGCGAATGCCAAAACCGGCACCCAGGGCTATTTCATTATAGAACTGATCGAATCGGAACTTACTCTCCGCGAACTCACTTCTCGGTCCGGTCCAGATGTTTCCTGTATCCGCAAAAAGAGCAAGTTGCCAGTTTGTGCTTAGAAAATTTCTTAGCAACGTTTGCCTAACTTCAAGATAAGCAGCTAGTTTTATGTCAGCACCATTAATTGTCGCCTGTGATTGACTGGAGTTTCCGGGACCAAGACGAAGTGGCGGCCAACCGCGTATATCGTTACTGCCACCGGCAAAAAAACGTCGGTTGAGGGGCATTTGCGGGTTGATTCCATAAGCCAGCGCAGTACCGGCAAACGCCCTCCAGGCAACCACAGTATTGCTGGTAACAGAACGGTACTGCCTGTGGTCTACATAGGCCTTTACAAAGCGGGCATAGCTGAGGGTTGAATCGGCCAGCGTAAACGAAGGGATTGTGGACTCAAGCGGTGCGTTTGGCCTGACCAGATAACGTTCAATCAGATAAGGAATATTCCCGCCTGACTCGAATGATATTTCATTATAAAACCCGGTGTTCCGTTTCACGATGTTGGTGGTACTCCTTCGCAGGGTATAGCGGATGGTAGAGCTGAATTGCTCGCTGAAATCGTTGAGTATTCGCTCTCTTTGCAGTGGATCGGCAATTTCCTGTTCAATCTGTTCGCGGAATCGGTCACTTGGACTGGCGTCAAACCAGTCTAGTTCAATCAGGTCAAGTATCGAAGTAGTCGATGCATTGTGCGATACTTCAAATTTAAGGTTCAGACGCAGATTCGCGTTGATCGTAAAATTCAGCTGATTAATCTGAGCTACATTGATCTGATATAAGGTTCTACCGTTGGCAAAATCCGGGTTGTTGGAAAGTGCACCAAATGGATAGGTGAGGCGGGGTATCCCATACTCAACGCTGCCTTCAAAGCTTCCAAGCAGATTAGCCTGAACATTCGGGGCATTCTCAAAGCTTCCTTTAACCCCGATTTCCAGTGTTTCCCCGCTTCCCCATAAATTACTGTTGATGTAGCGAAAACCTGCACCGGCACCAAAACCAAGTCTTTGCATGGCAAAAACATCAAACCGCAAACGCTGCCTGGGCAATGCTTGCATATCAATACGTACAGGAATGTCGGGACCACTGAAATCGGGAAGCCCACCATCTTCTGAAAGGCCGAACTGACGTATACTCAACATGCCCAGACTTTGAAATCTGCGTATAGTCTGCTGATAACGATCGTGGTTGTATACATCTCCGGGCGTAAACAAGAGCATATCATACAAAAAAGAAAACCGGGTGAATGCATCGTTATCTTTGCTTGCAATAATACGTGCGGGCTCGATGGTTGCAGGCGGACCCAACGTATCCCGTTGCGTAGTTGATGATCCCGAGGCAACCGGACCGTCAAGATTCAGAAAGACATCACCAAACCGATACGTTCTGCCGGGGCGAACAAGAAAAAGCACATCCAGTTGATCGGTTTGCACACTGTCCCGCCTGACAGCCATTCGCACAGAGTCGCGCAACACGGAAGCGTAACCATTGTTTCTGAGCAGACTTATGATATCATTTCGTTCCTGTCCAACCAGTTCATACGTGAAGCGGCGGTTGACAGCAAAGGTTGAATCATTGAGTCTGTTGCGGGCTACTGCGCTGCGGCGATAAAATTGCTCGAGCAGATCCGCATCTTCAAATTCCGGGAACCCGCTGTATGAAACAGTCCTGATTCTGGAAGCCGAGCCTTCTTCAATGATGAAGGATACTTCATAACGATTTCGACTGAATTCAACAATAATGGTGTCTGCCTGAGCATCAAGATACCCAATAGAGCGATAGTAGGCTTCAATCCGATCGATGTCGTTTCCAACAACCTGACGATCCAGCAAGTTGGCAGACTCTCCCCAACCTGAGTTCAGGCGATTCAGCCAGTACCAAAGGGTAAGCCCGGGGACAGACAGCAGCTCCCGGTTAGGCCTGGTGCGAATCAGGGTGTGCAGGGTGTTGGAGCGCACCGCACTGTTTCCGGTAAAGCGAACCCTGCCAATACGCATTGTCTCACTTTCTTGCTCCTGTTGGATGGCCGAATTGCCCGATCCTGCCTGTGCCTGAACTTCAGGAATCCAGAAGCATGTAAGCAAAACTAAAACAAACAGGTACTTGCGCAGGAACATTGGAGAAGATGAAGGGAATAGGCTAAAAAAAAGAAAGCGGATACTGCTACAACAATATCCGCTTTAAAATAAAGATTATGTGAGTATCAGACATTACACATCGTCATAATCAAAACCATCATCCTCTTCGCCGTGGAAAAAGTCTTCTTTCATAATGTAGTCAGGCCATATTTCTTCAATACTCTCGTATGGGGTGTCATCTTCTTCATCCAGCTCATACAGGTTATCTATTACCTGCTGGGGACACCCGTTTCTTTCGGCCCACTCTATGAGCTCATCCCGGGTTGATGGCCAGGGGGCGTCTTCAAGGGTTGCGGCAAGTTCAACAGTCCAGATCATAAGGGCAAATAATTTATAAGGTTGAATATGGTTTCAGTCGTTAATAAAGTACAGAAAATGAGAAATTCAAGTGGCTAACGGTGAAACTTCAAAATAATTTTGCAGTTTCACCAATGCTGTGGCTTATCTTTGTTATCTTTGATTAAAACGAGGCAAAAACTGCCTGAAATTTTAATACAGATGGAAAAACTATGTTTGGAGCAACGGAATGGATTGTAATTGCTTTGGTGGTGCTGCTGCTGTTTGGCGCTAAAAAAATACCCGAACTGGCACGTGGGCTAGGGCAGGGTATCAGTGAGTTCCGAAACGCGTCTTCCGAGATCCGTAAAGAACTCGAGAAGGGAGCCGAAGATACACAAAAAAACAGCGAGAAAAGCAAAGACGAAGCTGTAAAATAATCTGAAATCTTAATTGCCGTTACGTTTTGGAATTAAACAGCATTGCCGATGCCCGCAGGCAAATCAGCGATGGCATGCCCCTTGAGGACATTGTCAGGCATTATATCAGCCAGACGGACAAAAAAAACACTTCGCTGAATATCGTTGTCCGCGATTACCGTGACCAGGCTCTCGAAAAAGCTGATCAAATTCAACGAAAGCTGAATAACGGTACAGCCGGAAAGCTGGCGGGTGTGGTGATGGGTATCAAAGATGTCATTTCTGAACAGGGTAAAGTTGTGTCATGCTCATCACGCATGCTGGAAAACTTTCAAAGTGTCTACAATGCAACCGTAATTCAGCGACTTTTGGATGAAGATGCCATTCTGCTCAGCCGACTGAATATGGATGAGTTCGCTATGGGCTCTTCAACAGAAAATTCCATTTATGGTCCCACTCGCAATCCGCATAACCCGCAGCGCGTTACTGGTGGTTCATCCGGTGGATCAGCTGCTGCAGTTGCAGCAGATTTTGCACTGGCAACCCTGGGTTCCGACACAGGTGGATCTATCAGGCAACCCGCTTCATTTTGCGGTGTGGTTGGACTAAAACCCAGCTATGGAAGGGTTTCCCGATACGGTCTGGTTGCGTACGCATCGTCTTTTGATAGTATCGGACCGCTGTCAAAGACCGTTGAAGATGCCGCTGAATTACTCTCCGTCATCGCCGGCAGGGACAAACGGGATGGCTCATCCGCTTTTGAACCGTTATCGGATTACCTTCAGGCTACACGGAAAAATGCACAAGGATTACGAATCGGTGTACCTGAAGAGTATTTTTCCGATGGACTGGATCCGTTGATTCACCAGATGATTTCGGCCAGATTACAGCAGTTTGAGGCAGATGGAGCAGTACTTGTACCCATACAACTCCCACATACCCGCTATGCTGTGGCTACCTACTACATTCTCGCCACAGCAGAAGCATCCAGTAATCTGGCTCGTTTCGACGGAGTTCGTTACGGTTACCGTGCCGACAGCAAAAAAGTCAGAGAAAACTTAAAAGCTGAAGAAAAACAACTTGCTGACGCATTCAAACAAGCCGATGATGTACACAAGGCTTCTCTAAAAGCTCAGCTTGAATCCCTGGACTCACCACTAATCCGCCTGTATAAGCAGACACGCTCTGAAGGTTTTGGAAATGAAGTCAAACGGCGAATTATGCTGGGCACGTATGTGCTGAGTGCGGGTTACTACGATGCGTACTACGGAAAAGCGCAGCGTATCCGCAGACTGATACGGCAGGACTTCGATCAGGCCTTTCAAAAAGTTGATGTAATTGTGTCACCCACCGCCCCAACAACGGCATTTCCCTTGGGTGAAAATCAGGATGATCCGGTTAAAATGTATCTGAATGATATCTACACGATTTCAGCAAATATGGCAGGAATTTGTGGAATAAGTGTCCCGATTGGCTTCCATACTGACGGCCTGCCGGTTGGCATGCAATTTATGGGTGCCGCATTTAAAGAGGACGACATCCTGAGGGCAGCAGCAGTAACCCAACGGCAATAACTAACCTGTATACCTCATGCATAACAGGCTCACCGGTAAAACCGCGCTTATCACAGGTGCAACCTCAGGTATCGGACTTGAATCCGCACGTCAACTTGCTGAGCTTGGTGTCAATCTTATTCTGACCGGCAGAAGAAGTGACCGGCTCGAGCAAATAAAAACAGATTTTACCGGCATATATGGTGTAGAAATCGATACCTATGCTTTCGATGTTGCTAAACTCCAGGCCTGCGAGGCGTTCCACGGCCAGATAGCAGATCGAACTATCGATATCTTGATTAATAACGCCGGACTGGCCAGCGGTTTGGACAGGGTACAGGATGCTGACATTGCCGACTGGGAAGCCATGATAGACACCAATATCAAAGGGCTTATTTACATCACCCGGTTATTTTTGCCGGCTATGATTTCGCGTAATTCGGGACACATTATCAACGTCAGTTCCATTGCAGGACATGAGAGCTACCCGGGCGGGTCGGTATATTGCGCCAGTAAACACGCCGTACATGCGTTTACCCGATCGCTGAAAATGGATATCGGGCATACTGCCATACGAGTCGGCATGGTATCACCGGGTGCAGTTGAAACCGAATTCAGTTTAATTCGATTTAAAGGCCAAAAAGAAAAAGCGGATGCTGTCTATGCTGGAATGACACCGCTTACCGCAACGGACATTGCCGAAATCATTGTATTCATGCTTAATCGACCGGCACATGTAAACATTATGGATAGCCTGGTAATGCCTGTTGCGCAGTCGGCCGCAACTATGGTCCATCGTGATGCTGAGTCATGAAAGCTCCGCTGATCATAAGTCTTGCCTTGTTATTCATGGGATGTGGAATTATAGCTGAGCCTGAGCATCGATCAAGATTTGAATTGGTTGATCAGGGCAACATTGTGCCTCCTTTTTCGGCCGACAGTGCCTATTCATTCATTCAAAAACAAGTTGAATATGGTCCGCGAAACCCTAATTCAGAAGGGCACAGACTGACCCGTGATTATCTTGTGGCAACATTAAAAACCTATGCCGGAGAGTCTATGGTGTATCCCCAGCATTTTCAGGTGGAAGGTTACGAAGGCGAAATACTGAATCTGACCAATGTCATTGCAGCATTCAACCCTCAGGCTACCGACCGCATTATGCTTTCTGCTCATTGGGATACCCGGCCACGTGCGGAAGAAGACTATAATGCTACTAAACAGCTTCAACCCATACTAGGTGCAGATGACGGCGGCAGCGGAGTCGGAATTCTCCTGGAACTGGCACGAATTATGGCTGCAGAAACCCCACCTGTTGGTGTAGACATCGTTTTATTCGATGGAGAAGATTATGGTCATACTACTGATATTGATAAATACTTCCTGGGTTCCAGGCATTGGGCATCCAACCCCCCGGTAGCTGGTTATAATCCACGGTTTGGTATTTTATTGGATATTGTTGGCAGCGTCGGAGCCACCTTTCCCAAAGAAGGGTATTCCAGACGCTACGCACCTACGCTTACCAATAATATCTGGACCCTGGCGGCAACCATGGAACTCGATAATTATTTTCTGGATATACCCGGAGGCCTGGTTGCTGACGACCATCTGATTGTCAATGAGTACGCCGGTATTCCAATGGTAAATATCATTCACTATACCAGCGACGGCAATAGTGTTGAGTTCCCATCGCATTGGCATACCCATATGGACAATATGGACGTCATTGATAAGCAAACCATCGATGCGGTTGGTCGACTGGTTACTGAAATTATCTACAATAGAATAACACCTGAAACAGCTGCTGATGACAACTGACGATATTTACCTTGAGATAAAAATTGCCATTCCCGATACCCATCAGGAAATGCTGATTTCAGAACTGATAGAACTGGATTTCAGCGGTTTTGATCAGTATGATGACTATCTGCTGGCTTACATACCGCAGCGTAACTACAATGACGTTGCCAGAGAATACGTTGAATCATGGTTGTCAGCCCAATCGGTAGTCTGCACGTATGAGCAGGAAACGGTTTATGAACCGAAAAACTGGAATGAGGAATGGGAAAAAACAATTCAACCAATGCAGATAGGTCAATTTTATGTACGCCCGACCTGGACACCCACGCCTACTCCTGAAGGTTTATACCTGCTTGAGATTGATCCTAAAATGGCCTTTGGTACTGGCTATCATGAAACCACCCGTTGCATGCTTCGCATGTTGCCGAATGTGGTCAAGAAGGGCCAAAAAGTACTCGATATCGGGACGGGTACCGGAATACTGGCCATAGCTGCGCTTAAATTGGGAGCACGGAATGCCTTCGGATTTGATATAGATGAGTGGAGTGCTGTTAACGCAACGGAGAACGCGTTAATTAATGAAGTTTCCGACCTTTTTGAAATTCGGGAAGGTTCTTTTGAAACGCTTCCTGAGCGTGCTGCCTTTGAATTGGTACTTGCCAATGTCAACCGGAACATGCTATTGGACATGGCGCCAGCTATAACGGCGTGTGTTGCTACCGGTGGAGATTTACTATTGTCTGGCTTGTTGATAAGTGATGAGGATGCTATTCGGTCGAATAAGTCGTATGCCGCCTTGCAGTTACACGATCGCATTCAGGAAAATGAGTGGATATGCCTGCACTACAGAAAAGATCCTGAATGAAGTATATTGACTTGCCACCTGAGTTTACACACCACGATGCGTGGTCAAGGCCCGGTGTCAAGGCTGCCATAGATATCGGTACAAACACGATATTACTTCTGGTTGCCGACACTGAATCCGGTAACGTTACACCACTGCTTGAAATGCAGCGAGCACCAAGACTTGGTGCCGGCGTACAGCAAAGCAAAGTGCTCCATCCTGACAAGATGCATGAAGCAATCCTAATTCTGCACGAATACCGTGAGCTCATCGCACGAGAATATGGCGACATCCCGGTACGGGTAACCGCTACATCTGCTGTACGGGATGCATCCAACAAAATTGAGTTTATATGGATGGTGGAAGAGGCCACTGGTTACCGGATTCGTATACTTACAGGCTCAGAAGAATCACGATTCGCATTTACAGGAGCGCTAAGCACTTTAGATAGAAGTGATCGACAGGTATTCACCATCGATATTGGTGGTGGCAGTACAGAAATTGCCTACAAAGACGCTTCAGGAGAGATAAAAGCTGCTTCGTACGATATGGGAAGCGTTCGACTGACAGAACGGTATCTTGGTAATCTTCCGGCACGTGATCAGCATTTTATCGAGGCCCAAAAAAACACACTGGAAGTTTTTGCGGAGAATCCGGCCAGCGGAACTGCACCTGACTGGCATTTACTATCTTCCTTTAAAGCGGTAGGTGTTTCAGGAACGGCAACATCGTTGGGCGCCCTGCAGCTTGGACACACTATATATGAGCCTGGTAAATTGAATGGAATTCATATCGCTACAGCATTTGCATCAGAATACATTGAAAAAATCCGCAGGATGAGTGCCGAGCAGATTTTGCATATAAGCCCGGTTATCATGCAGGGGAGGCATGATGTTATTCTGGCTGGGTTGATAATTCTGATTGAAATCCTCAGAAAAACGAATGCAGACGGTTTCCTGGTTTCAACTGGCGGTATCCGTCATGGTGTGCTTTTGCGCGCTGATTTTTGAACAAGGGCACAAAAAAAGGGGTAACGGAAACCGTTACCCCTTCGAAAAAAACAAGACGTTAAGAGAGTATCTTAATATCTACGATCATTTCTGGGTCGACCGCCTTGCGGGCGTTCCTGACGAGGTTTAGCCTCGTTAACAACGAGCGAGCGACCACCGAAATCTACACCATCGGTAGATTCGATTGCTGCGAGTGCTTCATCATCATTTTCCATTTCAACAAATCCGAAGCCGCGCGAGCGACCGGTAGCACGGTCTGTAATAACAGATGAACGTGATACTTCGCCGTATTGTGAAAAGAGTTCGGTTAATCCTTGCTCATCAGTAGAGTAAG
The DNA here is from genome assembly GCA_001314545.1 of Bacteroidetes bacterium HLUCCA01. Classification (GTDB taxonomy): domain Bacteria; phylum Bacteroidota; class Rhodothermia; order Balneolales; family HLUCCA01; genus HLUCCA01. The sequence goes on along the minus strand of LIHN01000001.1, from coordinate 226,679 downwards.
GTAAGTTTCCAACATAGATATTCATATAATCCTCAACTAAAAACAGTACTTCATGTGATCAGGTTGGTTGTTTGTTCCCATAGCCTGTTGTATTGCAAGTACTTTTAATCAATACACACTCAAGATACGACAAAGTTTACAACTCCAAAACTAAATAATAAATAATTGTTTTTTATTTCCATAGCCCAGGATGGCCTGTGTTTGTCAGTGATACAGTGAAAACAGTAATACCTAATGATTGGAAAAATATCTAATTTGTAGGGATATATGTTTTGTGCTTCAGAGTAACTTTGTTGGCAAAACACCCGTCACAACCCGATAAATTTTGATGGTAATGAACGCATCAGACCCCTCTAGTCAGGACAAAAACCGAGGCCCTTCTGCCAGTAGTATTGCTGATTTGCGTATGGTGGAAAGGGCGCAGGGGGGGGATCAACGCGCATTTCAGGCGTTGTTTGAAAAATATCGTCAACCGCTTTACTATCACATACTCAAAATGGTTCACCGTGATGATGTGATAGAAGACCTGCAGCAGGAGATTTTCCTCAAAGCATTTGACAACATTCATACCTACAACAAAGATTTCGCTTTTTCAACCTGGCTTTATCGCATAACTACCAATCATACCATAGATTTTTTACGTAAAAAAAGGTTGCAAACCACCTCTCTTGACGATCCTATCAAGACTAAAGACGGTGAAGTAAGCGTTGATGTTGAAGATCAGGACGCTTCTTCAGACGACCTTGTTATGCGTAAACAGCGCCAGGCAATCATCAGAGAAGCTATTGATTCACTGCCGGAAAAATACCGGCAGGTAATTCAATATCGCCATATGGAAGAGCTGAGTTATCAGGAAATTGCTGATTTGATGGATTTGCCATTGGGTACCATTAAGGCCCATATTTTCAGGGCGAGAGAAATGCTCTATAAGTTTTTACGTGACCGGCAGGGATCGTTTTAGAACCAAACAGTGGTTACATTTTTACAATATACAGATTTACAGACGCTATTATGTTGCATGTTGTTGGAATAAAAAATTGTTCGACAGTTCAAAAAGCCCGTAAATGGCTTGAGGAACGAGGTATAGATTACTCATTTCAGGATGTCAAAAAAGATCCGCTGAGTGATGAAGAGGTGTTGGACCTGGTAAAAAAACTCAGTATCCAAACTGTCCTGAACAAACGTGGCACAAAATGGAGATCCCTGAATCTGAACGCTGACGAACTAACCGATCAGGAACTCTTTGAGTTGCTCACAGAACATCAGACCATGATTAAACGACCGGTGCTGGTACTGGATGAGGCTGTAATGGTTGGTTTTGATCCCGAAGCGTATGACGCGTTTCTTGAAACGGATTCATGAATATGAAAGCACCGTTTTGGTTGCTGATGCTCGCTGTTGTGTTTTCCGTAACCGCAGCAAAGGCCCAGCCCGGACCACAACCTGATATGGAATTGCTTCTTGCTCAAACTGAGCAGCTTGAGTTCTCGGTTCATTATGGTTTTTTGACGTTAGGCTGGGTTACCATTGAACCCGTAAAAGACACTCTGTACAATCAACAAGAGGCCTACACCTTCAGAACCGTTATCAAAGCTAATCCGTCAATACCCTTTATGGGTCGTCAGGAGAGGCATTATCACTCTGTATTCAGTGCTACACCAGACTCCTTGTACGGATTAAGTTTCTGGACACACAACCACAGCAAGGGCGAATATTTTGATTCCAGGTACGAATATGACTACGAAGCCGGTAAGGTATATGTATATGAGTTTGAAACTCCAATGGATACGCTTGCCCTTAACCGTGCGGCGGACAGCGGACCCCTACTCTTTTTCCTGACTCGTCTTTATGCCGGATTAGACGTTAATAATGAATTCCCGATTTATATCAGTGGCGAACAAGGTAATGTTGAGATGGAATACAGTTCCAACATCGATCGTATTAATATTCCAGCTTTCGGTAACGTAGATGCATTCTACAGCAGCGGCGACGCCCATGTAGACGGCCCCTTTGGTTTTTCTGGTTACTACAAGGCATGGCATAAAGCAGACAGTCTCAGGGTACCGCTCGAGGCGCATGTCAGGGTTTGGATTGGTAATGTTAAGGTTCGGTTAATATCCTTTGAACGCTATGATTAAGGTTAACTTTAAACGACTGCCCCACGCAGAATCGTTGCCGCTGCCGCGTTATGAAACCCCTTTATCAGCCGGTATGGACATACGAGCTGCAGTAGGAGACGAACCTGTACTAATTGAACCTGGTCAGCGTGCTCTTGTTCCTACCGGGTTTCAGGTTGCTATTCCTTCCGGCTATGAAATTCAGGCTCGACCGCGCAGCGGTCTTGCAATCCGACACGGTATAACGATGCTTAATTCACCGGGAACGATAGATGCTGATTATCGCGGCGAAATTAAAATGATTGTGATTAACCACGGTCAGGAAACTTTTCAGATCCAACATGGCGACAGAATTGCACAATTGGTCGTATCGCCCGTGATTCAATGTGAGCCGCAGGAAGCAGACGAGCTGGACTCAACACAGCGGGGAGACGGTGGTTTTGGCAGTACCGGAGTCTGATAAGGAATGAGCTCTGAAAATGCGTACATCCGGCTAATCCGAACCAACTCCAATTTTCGAAACCTTTGGATCAGCCAGTCGATAGCTAATTTTGGTGACTGGTTCGGGATGCTTGCCATATACGCACTTATTCAGCAGTACACCGATTCTGAAATCCTTATCGGACTGATTATCGTAGTTAAACTGATGAGTTTTTCGGTTTTTTCACCGGTAGCAGGATACCTGACTGACCGGTATAGTCGCAAAAAACTCATGTTTTGGTGTGATATCGGCAGGGCGGGTATCGTGCTGTTGCTGCTGCTGGTCCAAAATGAAACCATGCTGCCATTGGTTTACGTGCTGATATCTATTCAGATGATGATGGCAGCCATATTTGAACCAGCCAAGTCCTCATCTATCCCTAATATCACCAGCCGCGAAGAACTGGTAACGGCAAATGTTATCTCAACACTCTCATGGAGTATCATTTTTACGCTGGGTATGGCCATTGGAGGCTTTGCAACGGCAGCATTTGGAATAGCGGTTGTTTTTGTGCTGAATGCACTGACATACCTTGTTTCAGCCATTTTCATCCAAAAAACTCAGATCCCTTATTTACGTACCCGGGAAGAGCTCGAGTCGATGACGTCTCCGCTGGATGGCATACGAAAGGGATTCATTTTTTTGAGAGGAGAACAGCAGATTTTACGTCCTGCCCTCGCAAAAGCCTGGCTGGAGATATCCATCGGTGCCCTGGTCTATATGCTTATTTTAATTGCTGATGACATCTTGATGATGGGGAGTATAGGACTCGGACTGCTCTATGCCAGCAGGGGACTGGGAACGGCTATTGGGCCCGTGGTAATCAGGCGATTCTTTCCTGATGAAACCAAATGGATTCAGGCGATTGGGATTTGTATGGCCCTTGTCGGATTCGGTTATATGCTGGTAGGGCTGACCAGCACCGTCTGGATTATGATGATTCTGGTGGTATTTGCCCATGCCGGCTCCGGTGCCAATTGGGTCATCAGTACCATTTTAATCCAAAAAAGAACTCCGGACGAATATCGGGGACGGGTATTCAGTACTGAGTGGCTGATATTTACCCTGGTTGAATCGGTATCTGTTATGATCGCTGCAAGCCTGCTCTATTTCAATATAATCAGCCTATCAGGTAACGTAATTCTATTCGGCGCTTTGTTGGTGGTGGCTTCAATTTTCTGGCATCTAATTATCACACGTCGTGAACGTGGTTGGCAGCAAAAAGTTCTGAAGGATATTACCGTTCCCGAAGTGCAGAATCTAGCTACAGCTTCACATCTTGGCAAACAAAAAGCCCGAATTTAAGGAAAAGCTGTCACCCCAGTTCGCAGGCTCTTCGCGCCGCTTCCGTAACGGCTTTAATCAGTGTTACCCGAACGCCACCTTCCTCAAGGGCAAGAATACCATCGGTGGTACATCCTGCCGGGGTTGTTACATCATCTTTGAGAATGGCGGGGTGTTTACCGGTTTCAAGTACCATTTTGGAAGCACCCAGAGTCATCTGCGCAGCTAATTCTATTGCAACGTCCCTTGGAAGCCCGCTTTTTACACCGCCGTCGGCAAGTGCTTCAATGACGATGTATATGAATGCCGGTCCGCTCGCACTGAGTCCGGTCACGGCATCAAAATGTTTTTCATCCAATACAATGGTTCTGCCAACACCGGAAAACATATGCTGAGCTAATTCGATATGTCCCGATGTTGCACTTTGCCCACCGGCTATAGCGCTCATGCCTTCTCCAACTTGCGAGGGTGTGTTCGGCATGATGCGTACGATAGGAGTATTGGCAGGCAGCCAGCCCTCCATACTTCTCAGCGTTACTCCGGCCATGATCGAAAGCACCAGCTTATCACCATTGAAATTGGATGCAAGCTCCTTGAAGACCGTAGGGGCACTTTGCGGTTTGATGCAAAAAAGTACCACATCAGCTGACTGAACCGCCAGTGCATTGTCTGTGGTTGTTTTCACTCCGTACTGCAGGCCGATGTATTCAAGGCGTTTTGAGGAAGGATCCGCAGCAATGAGCTGATTTTTATCCGCACTACCGGACTTCAGCAGACCAGACAGGATTATTTCGCCCATCTTGCCGGAACCAATAATGGCTACGCGTTGAGTTATTTTCATAGATGTTTTAATGCTTCACCCTTTATTAGGTCAGCCATTTCTCGTGTTCCTACAATCTCAAGTGCACCCTGCGTAAGATCTGCGCACCGGTAGCCATCATCCAGTACCTTCTGGATGGCGTTTTCAAGTACATCGGCCAAGGTGGGCATATCCAGCGAAAAACGAAGCATCATAGCCACAGATGCTATAGTAGCCAGTGGATTGGCAATGTTTTTTCCGGCGATGTCGGGCGCAGAACCATGTACCGGTTCGTACAGAGCCGTTCCGGTACCCAGGCTGGCAGATGGCAGCATACCAATGGATCCGGTAAGCATCGCGGCCTCATCTGACAGAATATCACCGAACATATTTTCGGTTACAATCACATCAAATTGTTTTGGGTTTCGGACCAATTGCATGGCACAATTGTCAACCAACATGTGTTCCGTTACCACATCGGGATACTCTTTGGAAATACGATCTACCGTTTTACGCCATAATTGGGAAGTAGCCAGAATGTTTGCCTTATCAACGGACGTGAGTTTACTTCGTCGCTTCCGTGCAGCTTCGTAGGCATCCCGGACGATGCGCTCAATTTCGAAGGTATGGTAGAGCATGGTATCTACCGATCGCTCACCATTCGACTGCGGGTGTGCTACCGTTTCTTTCGGTAACCCAAAATATAGTCCGCCGGTCAGCTCACGAACAACCAGTAAATCGACACCGGATACCACTTCTTCTCTGAGTGTTGAGGCCGATGCGAGCGCAGGTATAACCTTCACCGGACGCAGGTTGTTATACAGCCCCAGGTCTTTGCGAAGTCTGAGCAGCGCTTTTTCGGGTCTTTTTTCCGGTGGTAAATTATCCCATTTTGGACCGCCAACGGCACCCAGCAGAACCGCATCAGCCCGCTTACAGGCTTCAACTACCTGGTCGTTGATAGGGGTATCATAGACGTCCAGGCTTGCACCACCAATAAGAAATGACTCTGTTTTCAGGGTATGACCACTTGCCTGAAACACAGCCTGCAGTACATCCAGAGCAGCATCGGTTACCTCGGTTCCAATCCCGTCACCGGGCACCACAGCAAGGGTTTTTATCATGAAATCATCCCGCTTTTTCGTGCATATTCAAATATACCACCGGCTTCTATAATATCGGCAACATCGCCCAGTGATCTGAGCGGGAATGTCTTACCTGTGGTAAGATTGGTTACCGTATTGAGTTCTTTGCTGATTTCAACTTCGTCATACGTGCTGAACTCAGCACGTATATCATCAAAAGACTCATAGGGAATAACGAAACCTCCGTCTACGGCATTTCTGTAAAAAATTCGGGCGTAGGATGATGCAATTACCGCTTTGGCACCTGCTACCTGAAGTGAAAAGGGGGCATGCTCCCGTGACGATCCGCATCCGAAATTCTTACCGGCTACAATCACCGTGAACTCCGATTCAAATTTATCCTGAGGCGTAAAGGGTATTCCACCCTGAGGCAGACCTGACTGATCATCGGGTACGCCACTGAGGGAATACCGACCGTAGTATCGCTTTTCATCTTCTTTTTCCAGGCTGTAGACCAGGTGTTCGGCAGGTATGATTTGATCTGTGTCAATATCGTCACCCAATACAAAAACCTTACCTTTTATAACGTCATTCATTGTATACGTCCATTTTTTTGTTAAACAGTTACCGGCAGGTAGTCGCGCGGATCGGCGATGGTGCCTTGTACGGCAGAGGCTGCTACCGTGTAGGGAGACGCCAGATAAACGGCACTTTGCTTTGAACCCATTCTTCCGGGAAAGTTTCTGTTGGTTGTTGAAATACAAACTTCAGCGCCGTTAAGTCGGCCAAATGTATCGGAAGGACCACCAAGACACGCGGCACAGGAGGCTTCACCCATGTGGCAACCTGCCTGCTCAAAAATATCCCATAAGGTCCGACCATCAATGGTTTCGGTCTTAAGCTGCTCTTTAATCAATGTGGTTGCCGGGACAATATAGGTAGGTATGCGTAGTTCGTTCCCATTAATGATTTGCGCTGCAGCTACAAAATCGGAAAGTTTACCACCCGTGCATGAACCAATATATGCGCGGTCCAGTGCCGTTTTCTGGACTTCTCTGACGGTTGCCTTATTGTCTGGCGAATGTGGTTTAGCCACCATCGGCTCAAGTTTTGCAGAATCGTAAACTCTGACCGAATGATAGACTGCATCCGGATCATTAAACAGTGGTTCAAAAGGTGCGGTGGTTCGGGCGTTGACGTAATCGAGGGTTGTCTGATCAGGTTCAATAACACCGTTTTTGCCGCCACCCTCAATAACCATGTTGGTCAGGGTCATACGTCCTTCCATATCCATATTCATGACACCGTCGCCGGCAAACTCCATGGCCCGGTACGTTGCACCATCCACACCGATGTCACCGATGATCTGAAGTATCAGGTCTTTGGCCATGATATACGGTGGAATTTCCCCCTCAAAGATAAATTTCATGGTAGGAGGGACTTTAACCCACAGCTTACCGGTACCCAGTATAAATGCAGCATCGGTATTGCCTATACCGGTCGCGAACTGACCGAAAGCTCCGGCAGTACAGGTATGTGAATCCGTGCCGAAGAGTACTTGTCCCGGTCTTGTGAAACCTTCTTCAGGCATCGCGGCGTGGCAGACACCCTTGTAGCGATCAGTACCCACATCGTAATAGTGTGGCAAATCCTGTTCTTTGGCGAAATCGCGCAGGATATCGATATTTCGATTGGCGTATTTGTCTGCCGTGAATATATAGTGATCCGGTATAATCACTACCTTGTCTTTATCCCATACTTTAGCATCCTGTCCGAATTGCTTTTTGAATATGCCGATGGTCGGCGGACCGCACACATCGTGGGTGAGAAGAATATCCACATCAACCCAGACATTTTCGCCGGGATTAACGCTTGCGCGCTTGGCGGCTCGTGCTAAAATTTTCTCTGTTAAGGTCATAATTATTATTGGTTTATATATTCCTGCAAATTTTGCGACATGTTTTGCTCTCCGGCCATCTCCAGACCCCTTTCAGCCAGGTAGGTTAAATCCTGATCGGTTATGTTTTTTTTCAGATCGGCCAGCACGGTGAAACAGGTGTAAACTTTGTCGATTTCGTCTTTAGTGAAGGTGTATCCCAGTTTATTCATTCGGTCGGCCAGGGCTCTTCTGCCTGAATGTTTACCCAGTACGAGCGAATTTTGCGGTACACCAACCGTCTGAGGTGTCATGATTTCATAGGTCAGCGGGTTTTTCAGAACTCCGTCCTGATGGATACCGGCTTCGTGAGCGAAGGCATTTCTGCCCACAATGGCTTTATTGGGTTGTACATGGTTGCCGGTAATTTCTGCCAGGAGCTGGCTGGCCGGATAAAGTTGGGTAGTATCCAGTTTGGTATCCGTATTATAGAAAGACTTTCGCACGGCCAGCGCCATTACAATCTCCTCCAGCGAGGCATTTCCGGCACGTTCGCCAATACCGTTTATAGTGCATTCAATCTGACCGGCTCCATTTTGTACGGCAGCGAGGGAGTTTGCTACAGCCAGGCCGAGGTCATTATGGCAATGAACACTGATAACAGCCTGTTCGATATTGGGTACCTCGGTTTTGAGTTTTCGGATTAAGGCTCCGAATTCTTCAGGGACAGCGAATCCAACTGTATCGGGAATATTGACGATGGTAGCACCGGCCTGAATTACAGCACGGGTAATCTCGCACAAAAAGTCAGGATCGGTGCGGGAGGCATCCTCGGCGGAAAACTCTACAATGTCGCACAGACTTCGTGCATAGGTAACCCCCTCAACGGCAGCTTCAAGCACCTGTTCACGCGACATGTTTAACTTGTGTACCAAATGGATATCAGAGGTGGCTACAAACGTATGAATACGGGGAAATCTGGCGTGTTCCAGGGCCTCCCAGGCACGTGATATATCATCTTTTTTGATGCGGCAAAGACCAGCTACCTGACAATTAGATATTTGCCTGGATATCTCTTTTACGGCCTGGAAGTCGCCCTCACTGGCTATTGGAAATCCGGCTTCAATTACATCAACGCCTAATTGCTCCAGTTGCTCAGCCATACGCATTTTTTCACTATGCGTCATGCTGAACCCGGGCGACTGCTCTCCGTCACGCAGTGTGGTGTCAAAAATCTGGATATGACTGTTCATAAAATTGGTTGTGCAGAAGATTCCGATTTATGATGGTTGATCAGATAGTAGCAGAAACTTTCCATAAGTGCCTGCCAGCTTGCCTCTATAATATTTTCAGATACACCGACTGTTCCCCAGCGGTGACCGTTACATGTTGAGTCGATCAAAACGCGAACCCTTGCCTTGGTGGCATCTTTCTCGTTGAGAACACGCACTTTGTAATCAGACAATTGCATCTCATCAATTTCCGGAAAAAATTTAATCAAAGCTTTACGCAGGGCCTGATCCAGTGCATGTACAGGTCCTACAGCTTCAGCAGCCGTATGCTCGGTTTCTCCATTGACGAGAACGCGAATGGTTGCTTCGGAGCGAATGGGGAATCCTTCATTTTTCTCTATAAGCATTCTGAAACCCTGTAGTTCGAAAGTTTCGAATGCGTTCTTTGTGATAGAACGTATAAGCAACTCAAGGGACGCTTCTGCTGCCTCATACATAAAACCTTCATATTCACGCTGTTTAAGTTCCCGGACAATAGCGGGAATATGCTCTTCATAGCGTTCTAAATCAAGATTTAACTCATCGGCTTTGAACTTGATATTGCTGCGACCAGACAAATCACTTAGTAATACCCGCCGTGAATTACCGACAGACTCTGGCTTTATATGCTCATAGGTGTCTGGATTTTTAATTACAGCACTAACATGAATCCCACCTTTATGAGCAAAAGCGGATTTGCCAACATACGGAAGCTGATTGGAGTGTGACAGATTGGCCAGTTCCGCGACAAATAAAGACAAGCTTGTAAGGTTTCGGAGCTGCTGAGCGGGAATGCCCTCATACCCGAGTTTAAGCTGAAGGGTCGGAATAATTGAACATAAATTTGCGTTGCCAGACCGCTCACCGTAACCGTTAATGGTACCTTGAATCTGCGTACAACCCGATCGTACTGCCGAGATTGAATTGGCAACAGCCAGTTCGGCATCATTATGAGCGTGAATTCCCAGCGGGGTAGAAATCACCCGGGAGGTTTTCGATACGATGTCCTCAATTTCATGCGGAAGTGTACCTCCATTTGTATCGCATAAAACCACCCAGTCAGCACCGGCTATACTTGCAGCTTTTACAGTTTCTAATGCATAGGCCGGATCAGCCTTGAATCCGTCAAAGAAATGCTCGGCGTCGTATATAACCTCGCGTCCCATTGATTTCAGATACTTCACAGACTCGGAGATCAGATGCAGGTTGTCTTCCCGGCTGATACCAAGAGCCTCGGTGACGTGCAGTGTCCATGATTTTCCAAAAAGAGAAACTGTAGTCGTATTTGCTTCGATGAGTGCCTGAATGTTCGGGTCACTATGCGGATTGTTGCCGAATCTCATCGTGCTGCCGAAGGCTACGATTTTTGCTGTATTGAAATCCTCGGATTGCACGCGATTGAAAAACTCCATGTCTTTCGGATTGGATCCGGGCCAGCCACCTTCAATATAATGGACACCAAGTGTGTCAAGTTTTTTGGCAATTCTGACTTTGTCGTCTGCCGAAAAACTCACATTTTCACCCTGCGTGCCGTCACGCAGGGTGGTGTCAAAGTAACGAAGCGTTCCGTGGGACATGGTGGTCAGTACTATTGTTTTATCCAGCTCATCATAGGACGGAGTTTCCTGCCCACTTCTTCAATCTGATGACGATGATGTTGTGTTCTGAGTGCATTTAAAACCGGTTGATTGGCCTGGTTTTCTAAAATGAATTCTTTTGCAAAACCTCCCGTCTGTATGTATTTCAGGGCCTCCTTCATGCGGTCTTTTGTTGCAGCGTCTACAACTTTGGGTCCTACGGTCATTCCGCCGTACTCAGCCGTCTCGCTTACCGAGTAGTACATTCCTTCAATGCCCCCCTCATAGAAGAGGTCGACAATTAATTTGAGTTCATGCAAACATTCAAAGTAAGCAACCTCGGGTTTGTAACCGCCTTCCACTAGTGTTTCAAAACCGTATTTAATCAGTTCGGTTACGCCACCGCAAAGGACGGCCTGTTCCCCGAAAAGATCAGTTTCCGTTTCTTCTTCAAAACTGGTTTCAATTACCCCGGCACGGGTTCCACCTATAGCTTTGGCATAGGCAAGGGCCGTTTTTCTGGCATTACCTGTGGCATCCTGATAAACTGCGAAAAGGCAGGGTACCCCTTTGCCGTCCTGATACACACGTCGTACCAGATGGCCGGGGCCTTTTGGGGCAACCAGAAAAACGTCGACATTATCTGGAGGTATAATCTGATTAAAATGGATATTGAAACCGTGTGCAAAAACCAGTGCATTACCTTTTTCCAGACCTGGTTTGATGTCCTGGTTGTAGATAGCTGCCTGTGTTTGATCCGGAATAAGTATCATGATAATATCGGCTTGTGAAGCCGCTTCATGTGTTTCTACAACCCTCAGGCCGTCGGACTCAGCTTTTGCCCAGCTTTTGCTGGTTTTTTTTAGGCCAACGACTACATCTGCACCGCTCTCTTTGAGATTAAGTGCATGGGCATGTCCTTGCGATCCATAACCAATTACGGCTATTTTTTTTCCTGTCAGTGCGTTCAGATCCGCATCATCATCGTAGAATAACTTCATGAATTAAGATTTTTAGGTGTTTTGGTGTTACAAAAAAAGGGAGGGTATTTAATCAAACGCTGCCTTGATATTCTCTGGGCATGGCAATCATTCCCGTCCTGGCTACTTCTTTGAGTCCGAAAGGACGAAGCATTCCAATACAGGCATCAACTTTATTACGGTTACCGGTAATTTCAATAGTTAATGTTGCCGGACTTATATCCACAATATTGGACCTGAAAATATTGGCAATCTGCATGATTTCAGAGCGGGTTTCTGGTGGAGCGGCAACCTTGATCAAAGCAAGTTCCCGGGAAACATGAGGTTCGTTCGTAAGATCACTAACTTCTTCAATATCAACAAGTTTATCAAGCTGACGTGTAATCTGTTCAACAATCCGTGTATCCCCGTGCGTTGTAATGGTGCAACTGGCCGTTTCCGGTCTTTCAGATTCACCGATACTGATGGAATCAATATTGAAACCACGACCGCTGAACAACCCTGCTATCCGGGCAAGGGCGTTGAAGCTGTTACTGACCTTGATGGTCAGAATATGGCTGGATTCAGCCGAAGGTATTTCGGGGTCAGTCATCTGGCGTTTATATTAAATTTTCTTAGTGGAATTAATCGGGCGTGTCTACCATTTCGTGGACGGCCGCACCGGGAGGGACCATCGGGTAGACATTTTCTTCTTTTCTCACCCATATATCAATGACCACAGGCCGGTCATTAACCTGCAATGCCTGTTGAATTGCATTGTGCATTTCTTCCGGAGTTTTGGCCCTCATACCTATCGCTCCATAGGCTTCGGCGAGTTTCACAAAATCAGGATTACTGGCATCCAGGTCCGAGCTGGAGTAGCGCTTGCCGTAAAAAAGCTCCTGCCACTGCCGTACCATTCCCAGATAACCATTATTCATAATGGCGATGATTACAGGGATTTTCTGATCGACTGCAGTTGCAAGCTCCATCGATGTCATCTGGAAACCTCCGTCACCAACTATGGCAACAACCGGCCTGCCCGGGCAACCAACGGCTGCGCCCATGGCAGCAGGAAATCCGAAACCCATAGTTCCGAGCCCTCCTGATGTTATCCATGACCGGGTATGATTATACTGATAATACTGGGCCGCCCACATCTGATGCTGCCCCACATCCGTTACTACAATGGCTTCACCTTTTGTAAGTTCGGATATTTTCTGAATCATGTATTGGGGAGCAATATCATCACCGGACTGCTGGTAACGAAGTGGATGTGTGGCTTTCCAGTGCTCAATTTCACGGTACCATTCGCGCGTTTCAAGTTCAGGAACAAGTCGTGTAAGTTCCGGAAGAATGGTTTTAACATCGCCAATTATTGGCACTTCGACGTGCACATTCTTATTGATACATGCCGGATCGATGTCGATGTGTATTTTTTTTGATTTTGGCGAAAAATCGGCAACACGACCGGTAACACGGTCGTCAAAGCGGGCTCCAATTGCCACCAGTACATCACATTCCTGAATAGCCATGTTGGCTGCCCAGGTGCCGTGCATGCCCAGCATACCCAGCGACTGTGAATGTGATTCCGGAAATGCGCCAAGTCCCATTAGCGTAGTGGTTACCGGGGCTCCGGTTTTGTAGGCAAGTTCACGAAGCTCTTCCCAGGCATTCCCGCTTACTACACCACCGCCGGCATATATAAGAGGTCTTTGCGCCTGTGCCAAAAGGGCCGCAGCACTGCTGATAGCCTTTGATGCATCCTGTTTTATTCTATAACTACCGCGAAAACGAGGAGTTCGATTAGGGTAGTATCGGCCCTTACTGAAAAGCATGTCTTTTGGAAGGTCAATCAGTACCGGACCCGGGCGACCGGCTGCGGCTATATGAAACGCTTCCTTTATTACATCCCCCAATTCGTCAGGATGCTTGACAAGATAGCTGTGTTTGGTAATTGGTCTCGTGATTCCAATGATATCGGCCTCCTGAAAAGCGTCATTGCCAATCATCGATGAGGGTACCTGCCCCGTAAACACAACTAATGGTATAGAATCCATAAATGCTGTAGCTATACCTGTTACGGTATTGGTAGCTCCCGGCCCTGAAGTAGCCAGCGCTACGCCAACCTTACCGGTTGCTCTTGCGTATCCATCAGCAGCATGCGTGCCGCCTTGTTCATGCCGTACGAGAATATGTCGCAGCTGTGGATTCTTAAAAAGCACATCGTAAACACCCAATACAACACCTCCGGGGTACCCAAACACGGCTTCAACGTTCTGATCCAGCAGGGCCTGAATCAGTATTTCACCGCCGTTTAATTCCAGGCAGTAGTCTTCCCCAAGGGCATTCTTGTCAGATTTGAGGGTGTTATTTTGGGTTGATACCTTATCAGAAGACATAATTGTACGGATTTTGGTTTTCAGTAACCGATCAGTAGATGATCTGGATTATTAGGTTGTTGTGCTGTTTCCGGATGGATTTTGCTGAAACAATTTCGGTGTGTCACTCCCGAAAACACTACATCCATAAAAAAAGAAGGGCAGTCAGGAATGACGAGGTGATTAGCTTAGAATAATTAGGCTAATTAGTAGAATTCCTGATAGAATAACGACGTGATTCAGAGGCCGCAGTACAGATACAAGGGCGCCTGTGTTCGGTCTTTTTAAGACTGATACATTGCGCTGCGAGGTGGTATGTAATATATACGGTTTCAAGTATATGTGATTTGTACGTCGTTGATTCTACACTATAGATAGGCCTTTTATAAACACGTGTCAACCCGATTCAGGAATATTTTTTCAATCAAGCGCAGTAGTCTGGGGTTTGTAATTAATATATTTATGCATAGGGGATGGTATGCTTAAAATAAATATACCTTTGTTGCAAAATATCTGCACTATGTGCTGTCTTGAAAGCGCTTTTAGGGAAAATATACTGCGTCAGTAATTCTTCAATTTTGAATTTTCTTTTTGATATTCTTCATCGGTAAGCAGGCCCTGTTGCCACAATCCAACCAGATCATTTAGTTGTTCAAGTTGTCCGGCTTGCCGGAGATTGGCTGCGGGTTCACGGCTGCCTTTGTCGGATGCCTCACGTCTTATAGCCTCTACAGCTGTTTCAATGATGTGCTGGACTTTGGTTGCGTCTCTGATACCTTTGAGCGTGATGGTCCGGGCGCCACTTTCCACGATTACGCTTGCGATGTTCCCATTTTTGAGAACAGTGAACTCAGTAATCCGCACCCTGGTGATACTATCATAGGGAATTGAGAGTTTCCCGTGAATAACCTCCTTTGCACTGATCTGATAGGTTGCATTTCGAAGTTGCAGGTACGTATACAGCAGAAACGGGAGTCCGATTCCAAATACCGGTAAGGTTAAGAGTCCGCCAATCAAATACTTGCGATAGTATCGCCAGTCAGTGGTGAAGAAATAGGATTTCATGGTATGGGATGATGTCAAGCTGTTAATCAATAAATAGGGTAAAATCGTACGATCTTTGCCGTTTTTATTCAGACTATTCGGTACTCGTTTGTATATTTAGTGCACATAACACAAACAAAATTGAGCTGTCAACATTGAAAGTCTGGAAAATTGCCGTAGCCGTCTGGCTAACACTGGTGTTGATTGTAGGGTTTCTTCTAAAAATACCAATGATCCCTATTCTTGAGGAAACTGCGCGCAACCTTTTTCTACATGTGCCCATGTGGATGACTATGTCAACGTTATTTTTCAGTGGCGTGGTTTTTTCTATTCGATATCTGGTCAGTGAAAACATGGATTTTGACCTAAAAGCTGCATCCATTACAAAAGTAGGTATTGTTTTTGGAATCTGCGGGCTGGTTACCGGATCACTCTGGGCACGCTTCACGTGGGGAACCTGGTGGACGTTTGCAGAGCCAAAAATTAATCTGTCCGCTCTGACAATGATGATTTACGTAGGATATTTCGTCCTGCGCGGGGCTTTTACAGATGAGAAGAAACGCGCAAAAACTGCTGCTGTATTCAATATTTTTGCAGCTACAACCGTACCATTTTTGCTCTATATCATTCCTAGACAACTGCCGAGTCTTCACCCCGGCGCAGATGGAAACCCGGCATTCAGTGATATGACGGCACCGGAACTCCGAATTATATTTTACCCCGCTGTCATCGGATTTATTGGTCTGGGCTTCTGGCTTTATGACATTACATACCGGACCGGACGAATTGAGAACAAGCTCGTACTCAAGAAACTTCATTAATTATACATGATCCTACTTGCAAAAATATTACTCATCGCAACGATGCAAACTGATACACTGACCCAGGTATACTCCGAGCGATGGGACGGATACGAGGTAGAAGAAAGTTGGTTTTCCTCAATCATGACCTCAAACGATATGATTTTTGTAGTCCTCGGTGTGAGTCTGTTAATCTGGTTTACCGTACTGACTTACCTATTTATAACGGACAGAAAACTCAGCAGATTAGAAAAAGATTTTAACGACTTAACTCCCTGATATTATGAAACCTCGACTTCTTTTTGGAATAATTTTCATGGTTGCATTTACTTCGCTTGTTATGTACAACTTCAGCGGAAGTATTGGTTCGTATGTGAATTTTGAACAGGCATCCTATCGTTTTGGCTCTGAAACACACGTGATCGGAACGTGGGTCAAAGACATGCCGCATGGTTTTAATAACCAAACCCGTACGTTTAATTTTCACATGATGGATGAAGAGGGCAACGTACGCAGAGTCGTATACAATAACGCCAAACCTCAGAACTTTGAAGATGCTATTCAGTTAGTTGTGAAGGGTAAAATGAAGAATGATGTTTTCTATTCGGATGACATGCTTGTCAAGTGTCCGTCGAAATACAATGATCAATCGCTTGAGACAATGACGGCGGGAGCCTCATCATGATAGGAATACTCGGTAAAATCCTGATTATACTGGCGTTTCTCAGCAGTATAGCCGCAATAGTCTTTTATTTTCTTGATAGCAAACATCCAAAGGCACGTTACAGCAATCTTGGGCACGCATTTTTTATAGCCAAGGGACTTTTCATTACCGTGGCTTCTGGTCTGTTGCTATACCTGTTGTTCACCCACCAGTTCCAATATTACTATGTATATAACTACACCAGTCTGGACCTGAGTGCAACCTACCTCGCAGCTGCATACTACAGTGGTCAGGAAGGTAGTTTTATGCTCTGGATCCTGATGTCATTTCTGGTTGGACTTGCCCTCATCAAATGGACGAGCCCGGTTTACCGTTCGCCTATGATGTTTTTCTTTTCCATTACGCAATTTTTCCTGCTGATGATGATCCTTGGAGTGGATATTGCGGGCTTGCACTTAGGCGCATCACCTTTCCGTACGCTTCAGGAACAAATGCCTAATCTGCCGGTATGGCAAGTTAACCCCGATTTTGTGCCGGCTGATGGGAGTGGATTGAACGACTTGCTTCGGAGTCCATGGATTGTAATTCACCCTCCGTTTATCTTTGTCGGTTTTGCCATGATGACAATACCCTACGCTTTCGCATTGGCAGCGTTATGGAGAAGAGCCTACCAGGATTGGATTTATCCTGCCTTACCATGGGCACTGGGAGCTAACCTTTCGTTGCTCATTGCCATATTTCTGGGAGGGTATTGGGCCTACGAAACGCTCTCTTTTGGAGGCTACTGGGCCTGGGATCCGGTTGAAAATGCCTCGCTTGTTCCCTGGATTGTTGGTGTTGCAGGGATTCATACCATGCTCGTACAGCGTAGAAGTGCAAGCTCGAAAAAAGCCTCGCTGATTTTTGCCATACTAGCCTACATTCTGGTCGTTTATCAGACGTTCCTCACCCGATCCGGTGTACTGGGCGATTCCAGTGTTCACAGTTTTGTAGACCTTGGTCTGTATTCACAATTGCTGCTTTTCATGGTTACCATGATAGTAATTGCAGTGGTTCTATTCGTAATGCGGTTCAGAGAGATGCCGAGTCAGGAGCGGGAAGACCCTATTCTCAGCAAGGAATTCCTAATGTTTTCAGGAGCTCTGGTTCTTTTTCTAACCGGTCTTGTCATCATACTCGGCACAAGTTCTCCAATTATCGGAAGACTCTTTGTAGACCATCCAACACCGCCGGAAATGTCATTTTATAATGACTGGTCTATTCCGTTCGCCATCCTAATATCAGTGATGACCGTTGTAACACAGTATCTGTGGTGGAGGAAAATCGGCAATGCGGAACAACTTGCATCTCAATTGATTGGACCAACCCTGTTAACCGCTGTTGTAACCATAGCAACTATTATTTTTGCGGATGTGCGCAATCCTATATTCATGCTCTATCTGATGGCCGGATATTTCGCACTGATAGGGAATGGTTGGTTAATGGTACGTATCCTGCAAAAAAAACCTCGAATGGCAGGCGGAACTCTGACCCATGTTGGATTTGCCGTTATGCTTTTGGGTTTTATGGGAGCTGCATACGACCGTCCTATGCTTGACGAGGAAACCAAACGTTATAATGAAGCTGTTCTGCGCGGTGATGTTGTAGACGATGAAGGTTTTCCTGTTGTACAAACTATAAACATGATTGAACTGTTCAAGGGTGAACCCAAACTGGTGGATGATCGCTATCTCATAACGTTTGTGCAATCAGAAATCACAGAGCGTGACAGACCGGGTGAGCAAGAGTACACCCTACGCATTGAAGATACCCGCAGGAACAACCGATCATTTTACATCTATCCCGTTCTGTATCCTATGCTTGCGAATTCTACGGGAGGTGACGTCAGCTGGACAGTTGATCCCCATGTAGAAATGGGTATTTTCAGTGACATGTATGCTTATGTTGCCGGATCCTATCTCGTTGACAGGGAATTCGACAACTGGACGCAAGGGGTTTTTAATCCCGTATCACAACCGGTATCTGATGGATTACCGGTGCCGGAATCGGACATGATTCAGACTGTAAAAGTGAAAAGAGGAGCTTCCGTTTCGGTTGACAATTACAAGCTTTCTTTTGCTGATTTTGAATTTCTTGGTACCGATGAATACCCCGAAAATGCGACCATAGCCGTTCGGGCTCAATTAACGCTCACCAACTTGGCTGACTCCGTAAGTATACCAGTCGCGCCAACTTTTGCTATCGTTCGCGAGAATGATGAAAACGTTACTTTTGCCCCGCAGGTCGCAATCGGTGACACTCCTATTAGCGTTCGGTTTATTAACGTCAATCCTGGTACTGAAGAAATTGAGCTGGAATTATCGGGTATCCGTCAGGTCGAGCAAAAAGAATGGATTCTACTCACAGTAGAGAAGAAGCCATTTGTATCCGTTGTGTGGCTTGGAACCATACTACTCATGATTGGTTTTTCCTTTTCCATCATGCGGAGATGGT
Source organism: Bacteroidetes bacterium HLUCCA01 (assembly GCA_001314545.1). Classification (GTDB taxonomy): domain Bacteria; phylum Bacteroidota; class Rhodothermia; order Balneolales; family HLUCCA01; genus HLUCCA01. The sequence continues at coordinate 207,848 of LIHN01000001.1, read as the reverse complement.
CTGACCAAAAACGAAGGGAACTTCGTGAGAAAAAAGGGGAAGATCAGCTGGATGAAAACGAAGCCTATGCGTAACGCAGCAACCGGCATTGCATTGATTGTATTCGCAGTTGCATTGTTGAAACCCAATTTTGCGATTGCCCAAAATGATGCGCAACACAGTGCATCTCCCACAGGTGCTCTGTTCCGCTCACTGCTGGTTCCGGGTTGGGGCCAATATTATACAGAACCCAACGACTGGACCAGGGGTAAAATTCATTTCATTACCGATGTGGCACTATTGGGTAGTTATTTTGGAGTACATATTAACACCAATCAGTTACAAGCCAGCAGGACAGCTTTTGCAGCACAGCATGCCGGAATAGACCTATCTGAAGTCAATCGTACTGTCCGACTTTATGTGGCTGAATTTAATTCGGTACAGGAGTACAATGATTTTCAGGAACGATCGCGGAACTGGAACCTGCTATTGACAGATTCATATTGGAACTGGAACTCTGAGACAAACAGAAAGGAGTTTCAGCAATTAAATAACAGAATCGACCAGCAGCGTCAGCAACTTCCCGCAATTGTTTCATTGATGATAATCAACCGTGTGATTGCAGGGATACACGCCTATTCAAATGCAATACGGTATAATCAGGACAAAAGTCCATATTCGTTTAGTATCGAGCCCTCTGCGCTTCAGACAGGAGGGTATGCGGCTACGCTTCGAGTAAGCTTTTAACGATGCCACGTCTCGTTTTTGAAATCCGGTACGATGGTAGTGGATATGCCGGCTGGCAGAAACAATCGGGTAACCTACCGACCGTTCAGGGTGATATCGAACGTGCATTAAGCATTCTGGCCCGCACTCCAGTCACAATAACAGGTGCTGGACGAACCGACAAGGGAGTACACGCCAGCCAAACTTTTTTCCATGCAGATATACCTCGTGAAACTGTACTTAGTGCTGGATTTGCGCGCAGCATGCGTGGATTACTTGGAAATGATATCCAGCTGAATGCCGTATATGAAGTGAGTTCAGACTTTCATGCCCGCTTCGATGCCCTGAGTCGTACCTATCAGTATTTCTTTAGCTTCAAACCGGACGTATTCAAAAAGAACTATGAGTGGCAAATTCGACAGAAGCTATGTAATCCGGATGCCATGATTAAGACAGCCCGCGCATTTAATGGTGATCATGATTTTGCCTGTTACTCTAAATACAATCCCGATGTTGCCCATACACGTTGCGTTATTGTTCATAGTAAAATCCAAAAAATCGATGCAATGAGTTTTACTTTTGAAATTACGGCGAACCGTTTCCTGCATAGCATGGTACGTATGCTGACCGGTGCGTTAGTCAAGCTTGGAACCGGTATGTGGTCAGAAGAGTACGTGCTGCAAAAACTGCACAAGCCACAGTCGGATAAAACATCATTTTCTGCACCAGCACATGGATTATTCTTAAAAGAAGTACACTACGATCAGGCAAGATGGGTCCAACTGCTCTGATATTTATCAAAACAAAAAAAGGTCAGCATCCTTATCGAATACTGACCTTTCAGCTCCCCGGGCTGGACTCGAACCAGCAACCCTGCGGTTAACAGCCGCATGCTCTGCCATTGAGCTACCGAGGAATACATACTGTTTTAAACAGAAGTCAAATATACAAAACCCGACTCCCAAGTGTCAAGACAAATTGCCACTATTTTTCATTATGCCGTGATATTGCTTTTGATATTCTGTTCTCGAGAGCTGGTTGACATGTCGATGAATCTGATTCTGTAAATGGCTGAACAGCGATATCCAGACTATGTAATTTATCACTTCTTCGAAACCAGTCATAAAGTGACTGTCCCATCAATGTATAATCCCTGTTGAAATTGACTACACGGTCTTTCACAGGTGTGTAATCACCACTATGGGTTAAATACAGGGTTGAATCATGAAGTTGTCCCTCACATTCGTCACTATTCATCCAACGTACCGGCTTTTCAGGTGCATAGTGGGAATACTTCAAACCCGGACTTGCGGGGGTATGGTGTATTTGATCTGGTATTCCGGCGATGTCAATAACTTCCAGGCCCGTTTTCTCTTGAATCATTGAAGCTGTAACAGAGCCCGGTCGTAGAATAACGAAAGGTGATTTCCTTACATCCAATACGGTGCTTTCAAGTCCTATTTGGCAATTTCCACCATCTAAAACAGGAATATGGTTACCAAAATCCTCCTGAACATGTGAAACTCTTGTTGGACTTGGCTTTCCGGACTTATTGGCACTGGGTGCTACAAGTGGTCCAGAGGCATCAATCAGTGCCAGCGCCAGTTCATGCTCAGGCATTCGAACAGCCACGGAAGTTAAACCTGCCGTAACGGCATCCAGAACCGATTTCTTTTTCTCAAAAACCAGGGTTAAAGGACCGGGCCAGAATTTCTGAATTAGTATACGTGCACTGTCTGGAATTACTGCTGCAAATTCGAGGATCATAGCATACGAGCTCACGTGAACTATCAGCGGATTATCAGCAGGGCGACCTTTCAGGGCGAATATTTTATTTACTGCTTCCAATTGGTGGGCACTCGCACCTAACCCGTAAACGGTTTCCGTAGGAAAAGCGACTACGCCTCCTGAGCGTAGAATTTGTGCATACGTGTCTATAGTAAGCTCGTCAGCATGTGATAAGGAATGAGTCATAAAGGATTTACATGTGTATGTTCAATATTGGAACTAAGGTCAGCCATATCCAAAAGAGCGTCCTTTGCCGCATCAATATCCGGGATATCCGACAACACTATTCTTACCACCTCATCTTTTTGGGTAATTTTATAGTTCTTACCCACGAAAAGTTCAACCCTTTTAAGAAGTTGCTGAAACAAACCCTTTTCAAAAAATACCTTACCATTCTCTGACTCCGGCTTTGGGCATTCCAGCCATATCTTTCCGGCCCTGATAATAACTTTACCCAAAAATAACCGGGAAGCAGCCAATCTTATCTGGGCCGCAGTAATCAGATAACGTGCATTTTGATTAGGAACTCCGAAGCGGTCTGTCAGTTCGGATTCCCAATCTTGTATAGCTGCCAGTGCATCAGCCTGAGCCAGACGTCTGTACAGATTGAGTCGTTCAATATCATCAGAAACGTAGGATTTATCCAATTGAGCGGGAAAGTCGAACTCAATCGTAGTTTCTGGTAACTCAATATCTGAACCTTCACTGGCAAACAATCCTGAAAACTCAGTGTCTTTGAGTTCTCTGACGGCATCGTTGAGAATTTTTGTATAAAGCTCGAACCCGATTTCATTGATAAATCCGCTTTGGGATGCTCCCAACATATCGCCTGCACCCCGGATGTCCAAATCACGCATGGCTATATTGAAACCGGATCCCAAATCAGAAAACTCAACCAGAGCCATAAGTCTCTTCCGAGATTCTATGGATAAATCTGACAGAGGAGGAGTTACCAGGTAACAAAAGGCCTTTCGGTTGGACCTGCCCACGCGACCACGTAACTGATGAAGCTCTGACAGACCAAAATGGTCGGCTCGGTTAATGATAATCGTGTTTGCATTGCCGATATCAATACCACTTTCAACAATATTGGTCGATACAAGAACATCAAATTTGTGTGCATAAAAATCGAGGATGATTTTTTCCAGTTCAGGGCCTTTCATTTGCCCGTGCGCTGATCGGATTCGCACATTAGGTACGAGCTTGCGAATCATATTAGCGACTTCCTCAATGTTCTTTACCCTGTTGTTAATGAAATAAACCTGACCATTTCTGCTGATTTCCTGAATTATTGCATCCCGTATGGCATACGTATCAAAGGTCATGATTTCAGTGTAGACCGGTTGCCTGTTCGGAGGAGGCGTGTTTATTACGCTCAAGTCCCTGGCTCCCATTAGTGAAAACTGTAACGTCCGGGGTATGGGGGTTGCTGTGAGTGTGAGCACATCAACCGTAGCCCTGAACTCTTTAAGCTTTTCCTTGGTACTGACACCAAATCGTTGTTCTTCATCAATGATCAGCAGACCGAGATTTGCAAATTTGACATCTTTAGATACCAACCGGTGTGTTCCTATAAGGATATCAACCTTTCCGGCAGCTGTATCCCTGAGAACATCTTTTATCTCTGCGGTTGTACGGAATCGGGAAATCATTTCAATAGTAACCGGAAGCTCCTTCATGCGTCGCCTGAATGTTTTTGCATGCTGGTCGGCCAGTATGGTTGTCGGCACCAGGATAGCTGCCTGTTTACCATCGGCAACCGCTTTGAATGCAGCGCGTATGGCCACTTCAGTTTTGCCGAAGCCAACATCGCCACAAATCAATCGATCCATTGGAACATCAGATTCCATATCACGCTTCACGTCTTGAATTGCCCGAAACTGATCCGGTGTTTCTTCAAACTCAAAACCGGCTTCAAGCTCCATCTGCATGCCTGTGTCAGCTGAAAAGGCGTAGGCTTTTTGCGCTTTTCGCCTAGCATACAATTGTATAAGCTCCCGGGCAATATCCTTGACCTGACTTTTGGTTTTTGCTTTTTTACGTGCCCATTCACCTGATCCCAGTTTCGTAACTTTGGGTGCCGTACCGTCTTTACCTGCATATTTCTGGAGTTTATGCAGACTGGATACATTCACATAAAGCGTGGAGTCATTGGCATAGCGCACTACCACGGCTTCCTGTGGCATATTTCTGACGGTAATTTTTGTAAAGCCTTCAAACCGACCAATACCGTAGTCTACGTGAACTACGAAGTCGCCTTTTTTTAGATCCTTTATTTCTTTAAGAGAAAAGCCTCCACGATGCTTCCGTTGCTGTATTTTCGGGCGATGATACCGGTTAAATATCTGATGATCTGTATATATTGCTACGTTGGCGTCCTGAAGATAGAAGCCTTCATGCAGACTGTGAACTGTAACTGCATAGTTGAAATGTGCATCGGAATCGCCCAGTAATTCTTCAAATCGATCGCGTTGCCCATCATTGTCACAAAGTATCCAGGTTTCTGTGTTCTTGTTTTTACTGAGGTCTTCAATGTGTGAGCGAAGCAGCTTGATGCTACTGTTGAAGTCAGGTTGCGGTGATGCGTTGACAGACACAGACTGAGTGATTTTTCCGGTGGATCCTACGTACAAGCAGGGGAAAGATGCTACGGAGTCATAGAAAGTCTGTGACGTTACATAGCGATTGTCGGGCGGATCCAACTCCGGATCAGCAAGTTGTTCAAATGTTATAAAGGCCCTGTTGGAGAGCTCCTCCATTGCTGCCTGTACCAATGAAGGATGCAGGATTTGAATCAGGTCATCATCGTTCAGATACGTGAATATACTTTTTTTCTCACCGGTCCCTATAGCTGAAACATCGGGTACCAGTCTGGCTTCATCCAAAAAGGCAACTGAACGTTGTGTTGATGGATCGAACTCACGTATCGAGTCGACTTCGTCACCGAAGAATTCCAGTCTAACAGGGTAGTTCCCTGTATAGGGGAATACATCAAGAATGCCTCCCCGGTAAGCAATTTCACCAGGTGAATCCACAAAGGATACCACTTCGTACCCCTGATCCACCAGCGTTTGCCGAAGCTCATCAGGGCCCAGCATATTGCCTTTCTTTATCTGGATTGATGCTTTTTCAAAAACATCGGGAGCGGAAAGCTTCTCAAAAACCGCCCTCGCACTGGCAACAACCACAAATGAGTCTTCCCGGTTAATTCGCTGCAGGATTTCTGATCGTTGAACAAGTATAGTTGGATCTGCAGATTGTTGTTTTTCATAAGGCTTAGCGGCCAAAGCCGGAAAATAGTAAACCTGGCTTATACCCAGCTGCATAATATCTGACTGAACAGACTGCGCTGTTTCTTCATCATGCGTGAGTATCAACATTCTGGGGTAGTCAGCTGAAAGGGCACCGGGAAGAAAAGAAGGTAGTGATCCGGTGAATTTCTGTAAATGAACAACCCGGTTCGATCGTAGCTGTTCACGAATTTCAGTGATGGGGAGAGCTTTGGTTACCTTGTCAACCAAATGGTGTACAGACATGCAAATTGCCGGATTAAAAACAGAAAAAGCCCCATAATTTCTTTACGGGGCAAAAACGTTGAATTTTAGTAAAATGCAAAATACAAAAAATCTCACTGCTGTAAGCCGGAAATCAAGCCAGTTCTGTGCGAAGAAAGAATCGCTGGGCGGCCATAGACAACATCAGCAGCAAGAAGGAGGGTAATAGAAAATCCCGGTATTCTTCTTTGCGGTCGACGTAAATGATTTCATCAACAATGCTGGTTTCCAGCTCATCGATTTCTGCATAGATCTGCTGCAACGCCTCATTGTCACGAGCCCTGAAATACCTGCCGCCGGTACGACTTGCCATTTCAGTCAGCATGGGTTCATCAATGTCCACCGGTAGGGGATGGTATCGGGTTCCGAACACCGGATCACTGATGGGATAGGGTGCAGTACCTTCTGTGCTCACGCCGATAGTATAAAGTCGGATATCGTACGCCGCTGCCAGATCAGCTGACGTAAGCGGATCTATTTCACCGGCATTGTTTTCACCATCTGTCAAAAGAATTATCACTTTGGATGCGGATGAACTGCTTTTCAGACGGTTCACTGCAGTAGCAACACCCATCCCAATGGCCGTGCCGTCACGCACGACCCCGATGTCCAGCCCCAGCAATTGCTGCCTTACCAATCGGTAATCTGTGGTGGGCGGGACCAGTGTAAAGCTGTCACCGGCAAAAATCACCAACCCTACACGGTCGTCACCCCGGTTATCAAGGAATTCGGCAGTAAGGTTTTTTGCAGCAGTCAGCCTGTTTGGACGCAAGTCTTCGGCAAGCATGGAAGACGAAATATCAAAGGCCACTACAACGTCTATCCCGGCAACATTACGTTGGATCTCTTCATTAATACGATGGGGACCGGCTAAAGAAACAATCAGAAATACGAGTGACAGGAGATAGCCGGTCATATATACCCACATACCTCTGGCTCTCCAGTTTCCGGGAAGTCCGGCAAAATCCTGAGTATCTGAGAATGTGAGTGCTGCTTGTTTTCTTTTTTTTCCGAAATAGTGCTGCAGTAACGCCAGAAAGGGCAGTACTATCAGTACGATGAAAACAAAAGGATTATCCCAATTCATCATGTACCTTCCTCGCCCATTTTTGAGGTTTTCATATCCTGTGTACTTGCAGCCGTCCGTTCAAAACCCAGCATTTGTTCGTAACGATATCGCATGGCATCAATTCGGTCTGTATCATGCTTTTTAATTGCTTTTAACAACAGCTCAGCCAGGGCGTAGTTTTTCTGTACAAACTCAGCTTCCGGGTTGAATTTGGCGAATTTAACCAGGTCGCTGTCACGTAAAATTTGCTGCATATTGCCTGTTATATGGTCATCAAGACCTCTCATTTTTAAATCACGGATAACCTCTTTGGTGGTCGACTCCAGTGCAGGAATATCGTGAACAACCTCAACGTACTCCCTGAATGCTTCGCTTAGTTCAGTATAGAAGTGCATGTAGCCCTGTTGGTTAGCTGCAACCATAGTTTGCAAGTGCGTAATCCGGTTGACCAGATGTTGAAACGGATCACGAAAAGGTTCCGGTTTCACCGGTGTAGGATCGATATTTAAGCTTCTCTTTCGTCTTAATTTGTCGCGATACATATAAACGATGAATGCAATCAGCATGATTAGCACAAAGAACAGTATTAATAACCACCAGGAACGGGCAAAATCAAACAAAGGTTTGAGGGGCCTGAGGTTCTGCTCCTCAGGATTCAGCAACGACTTGAAATAAAGTGGAATCTCCGGCGTGCTTACCGCTAAATTGCCGTCCTCTGAGATAAACGTTACCGTCTTTGATGTGAGTACGGTATCCTGTAGTGCGAAAAATTGCAATGTGTATACCAGACTATCCCGTGAATGTACACCTCGAAATCTGCGGGATGACAAATATTCAATTTCTCCTCCGAACTGCGTAGAATCCGGAAATACAACCTCGTATGTGGCCGGATTGTAACGTGCTGCAATGTGTAGCTGAAAAACATCACCCGTTGCAAGACTGTCGGAACTTACTTCCGTCTGAATCGACTGACCATAAAGCTCAGGTGTTATAATTAACGGCAGAATTAGCCAGATTAGCCGGATTTTCATTTAATATCTTCTCGATCTACGTTTGAAAAAATTCATCAGGGGTTCGATGTAAGAACGGTTGGTATGTACATGTACCGAATCAATACCATACTTGCGAAACATCTGCTCCAGTTGAGCTTTTCGGTTCTCACGACGTTCACCAAAGACTTTCCGAACGGTCTTGCTGGAGGTGTCAACCCAAACGTATCGCCCCGACTCAGCATCGTAATAGGGAATAACTCCAAGGTCGGGTAGCTCATTCTCGAAACGGTCTTCAATTATGATATTGACCAAATCATGCTTTTGGTGTGTAATACGCAATTGCTTTTGGAAGTCCGGTGACTGAAGGTCACTGACCAATATCAGGATGGATCGACGGTTGAGGAGTCTGTTTGCATAATTCAGGGCCTGGCTGACATCGGTTTGAAGTCCAGAGGGTTTGAACGAATACAACTCCCTAATCAACCTCAGAACATGTGTGCGACCTTTTCTTGGGTGTATTACTTTTTCAACACGATCCGTGAATAATAAAAGACCGACCTTATCATTGTTTTTAATGGCGCTGAAAGCCAGCACAGCTGATAGTTCGGTTGCCAGATCAATTTTACGCTGCCCTTCACTGCCAAAGTAGTTGCTGGGTGAAACATCAACCACCAGCATAAGTGTTTGTTCGCGTTCTTCTTCAAAAACTTTGATATAAGGGTCGCCTGTGCGGGCAGTTACGTTCCAGTCAATTTGCCGGATGTCATCACCAAACTGGTACGGACGCACCTCTGAAAATGTCATTCCCCGACCCTTAAATGCGGATGTATATTCACCGCCGAACAAGGTGTTGACCAGTCCCTTGGTCTGTATTTCCAGTTGTCTGACTTTCTTAAAAATTTCTTTGGAAACCATGTTCGAGTTATTGTCACTACTGCCCAGCTGACATGCCGAAGTAATAACGATGATGCCTTGATTATTAATGTGTTCAATAGAGCATTTTGTCAATTTAAAGCGACCAAATATTGACAAAGGGGTACTTAAATTATAAAAAACTTTCTAAGTTTGAAGGTATTCTTTTACCGGTTGGCGCAGCGTGTTGGAGTCATCGTAAAACCGGTTTTCCTGGTCACAAACCACATATTTTATCATTAACAGAAGGATTATACCTATGCTGATTGGCGTCCCCAAGGAAATAAAAACCCATGAGTACCGCGTTGCACTCGTTCCGGCCGGTGTGCTGGAGCTCAGAAAACATGGTCATCGGGTTATTATAGAAAAAAATGCAGGTCTTGGAAGCAGCTTCCCGGACGAGTTGTATGTTGAAGCCGGTGCCGAGATTGTAGATACTGCTGCTGAAGTATGGCAACGTGCCGATATGATTATGAAGGTCAAAGAACCCATTGCTCCTGAGTACCCTCTCATGCGTGAGGGGCAGATTTTATTCACCTATTTCCACTTTGCAGCCTCACTGGAACTCACGGAAGCCGTAGTTAAATCGAAAGCGATAGCCATCGCGTATGAGACTGTTGAAAAAGCAGACCGATCATTGCCATTGCTTATCCCTATGAGCGAAGTCGCCGGTCGTATGGCTGCGCAGGAAGGCGCCAAGTATTTGGAGAAAGCACAGGGTGGGAGAGGTGTTTTACTTGGAGGAATTCCCGGGGTCAGACCAGCCAATGTAATGGTTTTAGGTGGTGGAATAGTCGGGGTTAATGCAGCACGCATTGCAGCAGGGATGGGTGCCAATGTATACATTTTTGACATCAGTACGAACCGGCTTCGCTATCTGGATGAAATTCTGCCTAAAAATATTACTACGGTATTCTCCTCGGAAGGCAATATTCGTGACATGATTGGCGATATGGACCTGGTAATAGGTGCTGTATTGATACCAGGGGCAAAAGCACCACATCTTGTAAAAAGGGATATGCTTAAAATCATGAAACCCGGTGCGGTAGTTGTTGATGTTGCCATCGACCAGGGTGGATGTATTGAAACCGCGAAGCCGACAACGCACGACAATCCAATCTATGTGGTGGATGATATTGTTCATTATTGTGTTGCGAACATGCCCGGGGGGGTTCCGAATACCTCAACACGCGGTTTGACCAACGTAACGCTACCTTATGCCATACAGCTGGCAAACAAGGGTTGGAAAGCTGCTGTATTGGATAATAAGGAACTTGAACTAGGTCTCAATATTGCCTACGGCACCATAACGTATAAAGACGTGGCTGAGGCGTTTGGTTTTGCCTGGAAACCGGTGAGCGAAGTCCTTACCGAGACAAAATCTGCATAACTAATCTGCTTAGATACGAAAAAGGGGGATTTCCGCAATTGAACGGGAGTGCCCCTTTTCTATGAAAAGTTCACAAAAAGCGGTGTAAATAAAGCTTCACGGATATAACTACAGACTAATCAATTCATCGGCTTACCTGGCATGCAGCCGTTATTTCCCAAAATTTGTAACCTGCAGCGGATTGGTACGAGAGGCAAACCTAGCAGGAATCCAGGAGGCCAGCAGGCATAGTGTTATTGTGATTATACTGACCGTAACAAAGTCGCGTAAACGCGGATAAACCGGTGCCGTAGCCATATAGTAATTCTCCTCAGATAGCGGAATTAACGCATACTCAGCCTGGATAAAATTAAACATGGCAGCCAGTAGCAGTCCCATACTCAGGCCAATCACACCCACCAATAAACCTTCCAGCAAAAAAATATTTCGGATTTTGTGATCTGGTGTGCCAATAGTTTTCAGGATACCAATATCTCTGACGCGCTCCAGAACCATCATCAGAATAGTCCCTATAAGGTTAAAAGCGGCAACTATGACCAAAACCCCAATAACCAGGGGAATCGTCTGAGCCTGCAAATTAATCCAGGCAAAAATGTTGCTGTATCGCTGGTATATCGACTGCACAAAATATGGGAAGTCTATTTTTTCAGCTAGAATTGCACGTACTGAAGGTATATTCTCAATGCTGTTTACCCGAATATCTATCATCGTTGCAGCTGGGGGTGGTAGCCCGAATAAATCCGATGCGTGCTGAATATCAATTAGAGCGAAAACATCATCAAAACGATCAATTCCGGTCTGATAGACTCCGGTTAGCTCGAATTGTTTGATTTCCGGGAGGTTTGAAGGGGAGGGAGTACCCTGAATGGTATATATGGATATGGTCTGCCCGACAACGGCGTTTAAGTTACGAGCAAGTTTTTCTCCCATTACAATACCGCTTTTTCCGGATGCTTGTACCGAAAGATCGTAGATGCCGTGTGTAATATAGTTGCGTATATCACTCAGATCACCTTCATCGGCAGGAACGCCTTTCAGAAAAGTGCCTTCAACCTGCTCACCAGCCTGAACCATACCCTGCCCGTACAAAACTGCCTGAACACGATCGATATCAGGAATAGTGTTGACCCATGCCATGAGCGTATCAGCCCGGTAAACGGGCATGTCTGAGTAGGTTTCAATCGTAAAATGGGTGCCGAAGCCTAAAATTTTTTCTTCAATAACATGCTTGAAGCCTTGCACAACGGACAAAGCGATAAGCAGACCCGCAGAACCGACTGCAACTCCTGCAATGGCCATGAATTTGATGAAGGATAAAAAAGATGCGTCTTTTCTTGAACTTCTGAAATATCTTTTTGCGATAAACCATTCAAAATTCATGGTATAATCACTTATTCAGGACGCATGTGCGGAAAGAACAATACATCGCGTATAGATTCCTGATTGGTCATGATCATTGCGAGCCGGTCGATCCCGATTCCCAGTCCGGCCGTGGGTGGCATACCGTACTCAAGAGCACGAAGAAAGTCTTCATCCAGCGCCATTGCTTCTTCATCGCCCTGCTCGCGAAGCCTGACTTGTTCTTCAAACCGTTGCCGCTGATCTACGGGATCATTAAGTTCAGAGAATGCATTGGCAATTTCTTTTCCGTTGCAGATAGCTTCAAAGCGTTCTACAAGATCTTCTTTTGAACGATGTTTCTTGGCCAGCGGGCTCATCTCAATCGGGTAATCGGTAATAAAAGTGGGCTGTATGAGCTTGTGTTCCACATGCTCGCCAAAAATTTCGTCAATAATTTTTCCTTTACCCATAGTTGCATCAATCTGGATTCCCAGACCTCGGGCTGCCTGCTGCATTTGTTCAAGATTCATGCCGCTCAGATCCAATCCGGTCTCATTCTTAATAGCCTCTAGCATGGGAATGCGCGGCCATGGTCGTTTGAAGTCAATAATGTGTTCACCTACAGGAACACGGGTGCTGCCATGCAGGCTTATAGCAACCTGCTCCAGCATACGCTCAACAAAATCCATCATCCAGTTATAATCTTTGTAAGCTACATAGAGCTCAACTTGTGTAAACTCCGGATTGTGAAAGCGGGACATACCCTCGTTTCTGAAATCTTTGGAAAATTCAAAGACACCATCGTATCCACCGATAATTAATCGCTTAAGATACAATTCATTGGCTACCCTCAGGTACAATTTCATGTCGAGGGTATTGTGATGGGTAACAAAAGGCTTGGCAGAGGCACCTCCATAAACTGGCTGCAGAATAGGTGTTTCAACCTCCAGGTAGCCCGCCTTCAGCATAAACGATCGCATTTCCTGTACCATCATGGAGCGTTTACGGAATGTCTCGCGAACCTCGGGATTTACAATAAGGTCCACATAGCGCATCCGGTATCTGAGCTCTTTGTCAGAAAAGGCATCGTGGACTACCTTAATGCCGTTTTCCTCGGTTTCCTTTGCAATAGGAATTGGTCGTAACGCTTTGCTGAGCAGCTCGAAGTGTTCGGCATGCACCGTTAATTCGCCGGTTTGTGTTTTGAAAACAAAACCTCTGACCCCTACAATATCACCAAGGTCTACCATTTTCTTGAAAACCGAATTGTAGTTTTCCACGCCAACATCGTCACGACGTATATATACCTGAATGGTACCGTGGGAATCCTGCAGGTTAAAGAATGCAGCCTTGCCCATAATCCTGCGTGTCATAACACGACCCGCCAGAGAAACCCGCTCTGCTGTATCGGGTGTCTGTGCAATCAGCCCTGTGGAGTTTTTCAGCTTTTCCGAAGTCGCTGTAACGTCAAAAAAGAAGGGGTAGGGGTTGACCCCGTTCTCATATAATTGTTCAAGTTTTACCCGTCTTAACGCAAGGAGTTCGCTATGAGATTGTTCTTGTTCAGCCATCAGATGGTTGTGTAATTACGGTAATATTTATGCGTACAAAGATACAATTTTAATCGGTCTGTTTTGTGAAGCTTGTTCGCTAATGCACACGGATTTCGTACCTTAGCTTAGGCTAAGCTACATTTCCGTTCAAAAATACTACCCGATGATCCGAGCCGAGTATTTCACAAGCAACCTTCCCCTGGTGCCGTTTCCGGTAATAACGGCTTGTATTCCCTTATCCTATGCCAGGGAAGGATGGCAGAAAAATCGGCTGGAAAGCGGCTATTCCGTCTTTGGCGCACAGATTATAACCCAATTATTGGAACGGGAACGATATGAACAGGTTGAATTAAAAAAAGAAGTTAATGGCATGCCTTATGTCTCACTTGCTGATGGTAGCGTACTTCACTTAAGTATTTCACATACCAAGACGCACTATTGGGTAGCTCTGGGGGGACGAAACCGCATCGGACTGGACGCTGAGGTTGTGAGCCGGTCTGTTAAAGACACTTTAATAAAAAGAATGCAACACCCTGATGAGCCTTCAGCGCTTCGTATACCAGCGATTCAATTATGGACCATCAAGGAAGCAGTGCTCAAGCTGCTGGGTACGGGTCTGAGAACACCCATGAATGAACTGAATATTGCGCGAGTTACAGACATCCTGTTTCAGACTACAGCAAGCGACCGCCAAATCCGTATCGTCTCACAGGTAAACAACGGCCATTGGCTTTCCCATGCCTTCTACCACACCAAATTCATATAAATCCACGCTATCATTACATTACCCATGATTATTTCTGATACTACCCCTATCAAACCAGAGTCTGTCCGGTTGCTGTTTGTACCCGATGAACACACCCGTAACGATTCTCAGATTAAGCAGATTTACAGTCGAATTGCAGGACAACAGTACGATACCGTCGTTTTCATTGAATCCAGGTTGATGGATATCCCTAAAAAAATACCGATGCCTTCTGTAGCGGAGTTTGTCACTCCTGCAGGAACCGTTTCGGTCAACGATGCGCTTAGAAATGAATTTTGCGACGAAGATGATGACTTTTTCATTGATGACAGTGCCTTTGGACAGGACATGGAGATCTACAGACACCTGCCTTACCTGATTGAAACGCTGAATTCATTCAAAATTGTAAGTGTACCGATATGCGATGATGACCCTGCCATAGTCCGGGAACTTGACTACGTACTTAGTGAATTACTAAACGGTCGCAATGTACTTATCGTTGTAGCTGCATCCATGCCCGGTGACAACATGGTCATAGAGGAACTCATGGAAATGATAGCCCAACGCGATGTATCAGGAATGATGAATCGAATTAACAGTGGCGAATGCGGCATGAGTGGCTCAGCTGCATTTATGGGTGGAATTCTTATCGCCCAATCGTGGGAACTATCCGTACATTTTCTGGAGTCTTCAACAGATGAAGAAAGCGCCGTTGCCGGTTTCGCCGTACTTCAATCCAAGCTGTGATGGATGTACATATAATTGGAGCAGGACGCCTCGGAATAACCCTGGCTAGAGCCATTCAACTAAACGAAGATTACCGCTTAAAAACCATCGTAAGCTCCAGGGCAGACCAGTTTAACGAAGCATTCCCCGAGGTGGACCTGGTAAGCCGGATTGCCACAGTCCCTTTTTTTAACGGTCTTGTTTTCTTATGTGTGCCCGATGATCAAATATCCGTTACCGCCTCGCAATTATGTACCCATCACTTCGAACCAGATACCGTGGTTGCCCACGTTTCAGGCGCCCTTGCTTCAGGAGAGCTGCATGTATTAAAAAAATCTGGCTGGCATACCGCCTCTTTTCATCCCATGCAGACATTCACACAAGGAGCAAACCCGGCTTTATTTACGGATACACTAATCAGTATAGAGGGCGATGCAGTCGCTGTAAACAAACTGTTTCCGCTGGCGACTGCTTTGGGTGGTAAGCCCAGGCAGGTAGATGAGCAATCCAAGCTGGCACTGCATGCAGCCGGTGTTATGATATCCAATTTTATGTCTGCACTATTTCTCAATGCCAATGATCTGATTCAAACCTATGTTCAAGATGACGAGCATAACTTCGCTATAGAATATTACAAGGGCATAGCACGCAATACACTTGAAAACATCATCACTCAGGGACTGCCAGACGCCATCACAGGTCCGGCAGCCCGCGGGGATTTGAAAACCGTTCACAGACATCTGGGAATACTGAAGGATCCGGAAGCCATTGCATTTTACAAGCTAATGACCCGACGTCTGGCCAGGGAGTTTCATAACGATGAGCATGCAATTTTCAGACTATAAGAATCCCTGAATAGGTTTTTACAACGATGCTTCTTTAGATTAACTACATTACAGCAGTATAAATACTATGAAACACATTTGTATAGTTATTATAGCGTTTACAGCTCTGTCATGCGGTTCATCACAAGGGCAGCCTGATGAACCATTGGAGCTTATACACCTGAGTTCTGATCAGGTAGAACCTGTAATACAGCAACATTTCCCTGATAAGGCTGTACTGGTAAACGTATGGGCCACCTGGTGTATACCCTGCATAGAAGAATTTCCCTACCTGGTGCAGATTCGTGAGGAATTTAAAGACGACCTGGAAGTTGTATTTATCTCAGCTGATTTTCCTGAGGCACTAGACCGGGTAAACGAGTTTTTATCCGTCAACAATGTTCATTGGCAAACATATCTTAAAGATGATCGCGACGAACCTTTCATCAATGCAATCTGGACAGAATGGACCGGGGCATTACCAGCAACCATTGTTTACAACAAATCCGGGAACAAAATAGCCGCCTTTGAACGTCCTGCACACTATGATGAATTCAGAGAGCTAGCTCAACAAGCCATAAACCAAAATTAAATTCTGAATCTATGACACTAAAACATCAAAGCATGGTATATCTGGCCGCATTAATGTTTGCATTCACCCTTCCCGCTTCGGCTCAGCAAATGGAGGAACTGCCTATAGGAGCTGAAGGACCTATGTTTGATTACGAAATGACGAACATTGACGGTACGTTGATTACCCTTGACGACGTCAAAGGAGAAAATGGAACCTTGCTCATCTTCTCCTGTAACACCTGTCCTTTTGTTCACGCATGGGAGGATCGGTACCTTCAAATTGAGCAACTGGCCGCAGCCAACAACATCGGTATGATTTATGTTAATCCAAACGAAGATATTCGCGACCAGGGTGAATCTCTCATTGATAATCAGGAACGTGCCATGATGATAGGCTATACCGCTCCCTATACTATTGACAAGGACCATCAGCTTGCCGATGCATACGGCGCTACCCGCACACCACACGTATACTTGATGAACAATGAAAATATTCTGGTTTTCAGAGGGGCTATCGATGACAACAGCCGCTCAGCTGAAGAGGTTGAGTCGACCTACCTGCACGATGCCATTCTGGAACTTGCTGCCGGAGAAACTATATCAACTCCTACCAGCAGGGCGCTTGGATGTACAATCAAACGTAAATAACTCAGAGTGAATTTTCGTATATTTGAGGTCTGTCGCAATTAAGCGACAGACCTTTTTTTGTGATCAAAATATGCCTACCTGGACCTTACATACAGAATTCAGAATAGATTCAGCACATTCCATTGATGGTTATGACGGAAAATGTGGCCGCATACATGGTCATACTTACCGCGTTCGAATGACCGCAAAATCCAATAAGCTTAATCCGTCCAAATATCTGAAAACACCAGATATGGTTTGTGATTTCAGAGAGCTGAAATGGGCCGGTAAAGATGTGGAAAAGGGAGGTATGGACCATGCCTACCTCAATGATCTTGTAGACTTCCCCACCTCTGCAGAACGTCTGGCTGAGTATATCCACGCCGAAACGATGAAACGGATACCATCCGGAATCAAGCTGACAGTTACGATTTGGGAAACGCCGGACAGCTGGGTGGAATTTACTGATGAAGACCTGTAACAATGCCTTATTCCACTGAAATTCAGACTCAATCAGCACCGGCCGAATGGCTTGAGACTACATACCCCATCATGGAACATTTCCATACCATACAAGGGGAAGGGGTACACACCGGAAAATCTGCCTATTTCATCCGTACCGGTGGCTGTGATGTACAATGCTGGTGGTGTGATGTTAAAGACAGCTGGGATGAATCGAAGCATCCAAGAATCACTGTCCGCCACATCCTGGAAAACATAAAGCTATACAAACCGGCCTTTGTGGTCATTACCGGTGGTGAGCCTTTATTGCACAACCTGGACGATCTGACTACAGGTATCCGATCGTTGGGTCTGCCTGTTCATATAGAAACAAGCGGATCTTCAGCAATTTCAGGCCGTATTGATTGGGTAACATTGTCGCCTAAGCGGTTTAAGAAACCTACCGAAGAAATTTATGAATTTACAGATGAGTTGAAAGTCGTTGTATTAACGGCTAAAGATCTGCAATGGGCAAAGGAACATGCTGCGCGATGCCGACCGGGAACACGTTTATTGTTGCAACCTGAATGGGATACGCCGAAATCAATCCCGCTCATAGTTGACTTCGTCAAGGAAAATCCTGAGTGGGGAGTATCTCTGCAAACACACAAGTTTTTGCAGGTTCCCTGAGCTACTTATTTGTCCAGGGCTCAACAATTTGCGGAAGCTCTGTCATGAAATGACGAGTATCGGTAGGTATAAATTGATGACCCGTAAGTTTCGTGAACAGTTCTTCGTATCGCTGATATATTTCAATACGGAACTCATCGTGTATATCAGGCATTAGCTGACCGTCTAGCCCCTGAAAACCCTGTTGCATCAGCCATTCACGTATAAACTCTTTGGATAATTGCCTCTGCGGCATTGCGTTACTAAGCCTTTCCTCAAAACCGTCAGAATAAAAATAGCGCGATGAGTCTGGTGTATGCACTTCGTCAATCAGTATAAGCTCACCATGATACAGCCCGAACTCATATTTGGTATCAACCAGGATCAGTCCTTTTTCCCTGGCAATCTGACTACCTCGATCAAACAGACGGAAGGCTGTTTGCCTGATATTTTCCCAGATTTGGGCAGGAATTATATGCTGTCTGAGAATATCTGCTTCACTGATGTCCTGATCGTGACCCTCCGTTGCCTTGGTGGCTGGAGTAAGTATAGGGGTGGGAAAAGGCTGATTTTCAATCATTCCGTCCGGAAGTTTCACCCCACAAAGTTCACGTCCGCCAGCGTTGTATACACGCCAGGCGTGCCCGGTCAGATATCCGCGAACGACTACTTCAACCGGCAGAGGGGTACATGCGCGTGCAATGGTTACATTGGGGTGCGGGATGTCAAGAATATGCGTTTTAATGATATCGTCCACACGCTCAAAGAAAAATGCTGCAAGTGTATTGAGGATCTGACCTTTATAAGGAATAAGTTGCCTTAATATATGGTCGAATGCAGAAATACGGTCGGTTGAAACGATAGCCAAAACTTCCGGCGTCAACTTGTACACATCGCGAACCTTGCCACGGTAGGGTTCAGGCAAGGATTGAATATAGGTATGACCTACACAGCCAGACAGAGCTGCATTATTATCAATCAAGGTGCAAGAATTATTTGGGTTTTTTGGTAGATAGTCGCTTAACCAGTTCCGGCTGAATTACGGTGTGCCAGCGCGTAGCTTCCATATTCTTGAGTCGGTACGCCAGGCGTTGGGTGGCAGATTTACCAACCTCATACATCTTCTGATCGATGGTGGTAAGCTCAATGTATTTGGCAATTTTAATATTGTCATAGCCCATCACGGCAAGGTCGTTTGGAACGCTGAGACCTCTGGATTGCAGGGCGTGAATAGCACCGAGAGCCTGGGCGTCATTGGAACAGAAAAGGGCCTCGGGAATTTTATTTCGGGCGTAAAGTATATTGATTGCTTCAGCACCAGCTTCTTCACTAAAGCCGGCGTGTTTTCGGGTGATACCACTAACGAGGTAATCTTCGTCCATTGGAATTCCGTTATCACGTAAGGCATCCCTGAACCCGCGTTCACGCATGTCTGAAACACTGCTTCTGCTATGAGGCCGTATCATACCGATACGGGTATAGCCCTGCTTGATGAGGTGCTCAGCCGCAACATAACCGCCTTTATAGTTATCCCAAAATATGTGATCGTATTCCGTGTGGTTGGATCCGACCAAAACGACCGGGATCGGCATATCTTTGAGTCGGGCGTGGATTGCTTCGGTGATATCGATGGAAAAGATAATCAACGCATCAGGAATTCCTTTTTCAAGGAATTTCATGAAGTTAAGCTCCGGATTATCTGACCCGGTATTGAATATGATGAAATCAAGGTCGAGGTGCTTGATTTCATCCTTCACACCTTTCAAAACTTCATTAAAAAAGGGCGTCGTGAATGTTGGTACGGCTACGGCGATTACCTGAGCTTCTTTGCGGGCAAGTTTACGTGCATTGGCCTGTGGATAAAAATCCAGATCCGCAATCGCTTTTTCAACCCTGGATTTTGTTGCATCGGAAACATAAGGCGACTGGTTGAGGACCCGCGACACCGTGGAGATTGCCACACCTGCTCGCTTGGCAACATCATAAATTGTGGTTTTTTTTGGCATAACCCTTCTTTGTAGAGATAAATCGGTTCTTGATTCCTAATAAATTACCACAGACCCGAACAATATAGTGTATTTTGCCAAATAATATTTTGAACCACAAAAAATAAGCATATTACCACAACCCAATTATGATGCAAAAAGCCAGGAGCATTGTAGGCAACGTTATTTCTTACCGATAAATTCGAAAATCTGTATAAAACGGAACTAATTCGCCCCAAATATCATTTTCAAGAGTATGAGCACTCAATTCAACCAATCTTTTTTCGCAACAGCAGGTCTGCTGAAATACCCCTATTTCATCATAAGGCCTGTTTACGAGCGCTCGTATTTTCACCGTGGCGTGATTGATGAGCTCAATTCCGAAGTACTTCGTAAGGCATATACCCATTGCCGGTCTATTACACAGACGCATGCCAAGACTTTTTACATGGCAACACGCTTCCTGCCCAACCACAAGCAGCGCAGTATCTTTGCCATCTACGCACTTTGTCGCTACATAGACGATCTTGTGGATGAAACCAACGACCTGATTCAGCAAAAAAAAGTCGACTCATGCAGGCTTGAAGAGTTGCTGAGCGAATGGCAGTGCAAACTAGAGCGAGCCTACGAGACAGGAGAGGCCGATAATCCCATTTTGATAGCATTTGCTGATACGCTGCGCACCTTCCATATCCCGAAAAAGTACCCATTGGAGCTTATGGAAGGAGTCTGTATGGATTTGACGAAAAACCGGTATGAAAATTTTCAGGAGCTCTGGGACTACAGCTACAAGGTTGCTTCCGTCGTAGGTCTTATGACCAGCGAGGTATTTGGTTATGCCTCAGAGGAGGCTATACCCAGGGCGATTGATCTGGGCATAGCCATGCAGCTGACCAATATCCTGCGTGACATCGGTGAAGATTTACGGCGAAATCGTATATACATCCCTTCAGAGGATCTTCAGCGATTTGAACTTACCGAGCAGGACCTGTTCAACCATGTCAAAGACAATCGCTTTACCGCTCTGATGGAATTTCAGATTCAAAGAGCGCGATTTTATTATGAACGTGCTGATAAGGGTATTGAGATGTTAAGTGCAGATTCAAGGCTTCCTGTACATCTGGCCCGCATTAATTACAGTAGAATTCTTGACAGAATAGAGAAGAATACCTACGAGGTGTATAATAAAAGGGCCCACCTGACGGCAACCCAAAAGCTGGCGATCCTGCCAAGAGCCTGGGTTAGTGCAATGATGTGAGATTAATTTGGGTGGGTTGCTTATCTTATGGCAAACAAGCTAAACTGCCATGAAACCTATCCGTAAAGTACTCATTGCAAACCGTGGTGAAATTGCAGTCCGTGTTATTCGAGGGTGCAAATCAATTGGGGTAAAAACTGTTGGCGTTTTCGCCGAACCCGACCGTTTCGCGCCTCATGTATTGCTAAGCGATGAGAGCGTTGATTTGATGGGCGAAACTTCGGCCCAAACGTACCTTGACATGCACAAAATTATTGATGCATGTAAACGCACGCAGTCAGATGCTGTTCATCCCGGCTATGGATTCTTGAGTGAAAACGCCACTTTCGCGAAATTATGCTCAGAAAACAATATAGAATTCATAGGTCCCCCGGTTGAAGCTATTCGTGTAATGGGTGATAAAACGGAAGCACGTAAACTCATGGAAAGCGCGGGAATTCCCCTGCCTCCCGGTACAACAACGGCTCTTGAATCGGTTGAAGAAGCGGCAGAGACTGCAGCTCAGATTGGTTTTCCGGTTCTGATAAAGGCGGCAGCTGGAGGTGGTGGAAAAGGCATGCGCATTGTCTATGAACCTGAAAAAATCAGGGATGCTGTCAGAACCGCGCAGTCTGAGGCAAAAAATGCCTTTGGCGATGACCGTGTTTATGTTGAAAAGTACCTGGAAGAACCCCGGCATATTGAGGTGCAGATACTGGCTGACAAACATGGCAACGTGATTCATCTATATGATCGGGAGTGTTCAATACAACGAAGACATCAAAAAGTTGTTGAAGAGGCTCCCTCGCCATACCTGGATGAAAAAATGCGTGAAAACATAACCCGAACTGCTGTCGAGGTTGCCAAATCATGCAATTATGTCGGGGCAGGTACAGTAGAATTTCTCGCCGATAAGCACAGGAATTTCTATTTCCTTGAAATGAATACCCGCCTTCAAGTGGAGCATCCTGTCACAGAATACATAACGGGTATAGATTTGGTTGAGTGGCAGATACGCGTGGCCCGGGGCGAGAAACTGACAATAAAACAGGAAGATATTTCAATCAACGGTCATGCCATAGAAAGCAGAATCTGCGCCGAAGATCCGTATGAAAATTTTTTGCCATCAACCGGAGCGCTTACGCGATATAACCCTCCGGGCGGACCCGGTGTCAGGGTTGATTCCGGCGTACGCGCAGGGTTGGAAGTAACCATCAATTTTGATCCACTCATGGCCAAGCTGGTAACCCATGCCATCACGCGAGAAAAAGCGCTATCGGTCATGGAACAAGCACTCAGTGAATTCGAGATTTCCGGTCTTAGAACAACCATACCCTTCTGTATCTTTGTCATGCAACATGACGCATTTCGGACTGGAAATTACGATACGCACTTTGTTAAAAATTACTACACAGACTCTTCACAAATATCTGCTGATAACGCCATTTCTACAGCAGCGGCTTCGGTGCTGTACCAGCAGAAAGTCACTAAAAACATCACATCGCTAACAATTTCAGAAGCTGAGGGTAATACCTCCTTACAAGATTCATCATGGTGGGACAAGCGTCATTATTAAACGTACAATTATATCATTTTCTACATCTACAGGCACTTCATGAATACAGACCAGACTTTATTTGACGAGCTGAAAGCACTGGAAACAGAACAGCGAAATCCCGACACAATGCATATTGATCTGGCCAACGGGGCTGAGATTGCGGCATTAATTAATGACCAGGATAAATTAGTCGCGGGTTTCGTTAATAAACGGCTACCCGAGATTGGACAGGCCATAGAAATGATTCGTGCCGCCTTTCTGAAAGGAGGGAGGCTCATCTATGCAGGCGCCGGTACCAGCGGGCGTCTGGGTGTGCTGGACGCAGCTGAGTGCCCGCCAACATTTGGAACAGAACCAGAGCAGGTAATCGGCTTGATGGCTGGGGGAACTCAGGCTATGTTTGTAGCACAGGAGGGAGCAGAGGATAGTCCTGAAGCCGGTGCAAGTGATGTTCAAAGCGTTGATATCGGCCCTGAAGACGTTCTTTGTGGTCTGGCTGCCTCAGGAAGAACACCTTATGTACTGGGAGCGATAAAGCAAGCTAAAAAAGCAGGTGCCGGAACTATTATGGTTTGCTGCGTAACTGCAGGCAGAGTAAGACATGATAATACGATTGATATTATGATTGATGTACCTGTTGGACAAGAAGTCATTATGGGTTCAACAAGAATGAAATCCGCTACCGCACAAAAAATGGTCTGCAATATGCTGACAACCGGTGCTATGATACGTCTTGGCAAGGTCTACGAAAATGTGATGGTCGACCTTAAATTAACCAACAAGAAACTGGTAGAGCGGGCGCGCAGGATTATTATGATGTTTACCAGCTTGACGTACGAGGAGGCTGCATTCATGCTTTCAGAAGCCGATAATCATGTAAAAACAGCCCTGGTTATGAGTCTTGGTAACATGGATAAACTACAGGCCCGTGAACTTTTACATAAGCACGACGGATTTATCCGGGCAGCACTTGAATCATTGGAAGCGTAAATGAACATATTAGTAAGTCTTTGGGCCTGGTT
The DNA here is from genome assembly GCA_001314545.1 of Bacteroidetes bacterium HLUCCA01. Lineage (GTDB taxonomy): Bacteria > Bacteroidota > Rhodothermia > Balneolales > HLUCCA01 > HLUCCA01. Next base: position 184,137 of record LIHN01000001.1, on the reverse strand, counting down.
TGGCTATATCGTGGTTTTTCTGATTTTACTCCCGGTCGTTTTTTTGACACGACTGGTTACAATCCCGTTTGATGAAGACCGGAAGCTCCCAAACGCCATCTTTATGACAGCCGGCAGGGCCTTCCTCTGGTTTAATCCATGGTGGCGTGTCCAACTGCACGGTATTGAACAGTATAAACCAGACAGACCAATGATTTTCATCGCAAATCACCAAAGCTTCCTTGATATGGTGGTACTTAGCAGCCTTCCATGGAATATGAAATGGGTTAGCAAAGACGGGCTTTTCAAGGTTCCGGTTCTGAGTATTTATCTCCGACTCGCAGGACATATCTCGGTTAAACGCGGTACTACCGCTGCGTTGAAGGCCCTTAATAAGTTGAAGCCCTACCTGGACAATGATAACGCAGTTATGCTTTTCCCTGAAGGAACCAGAAGCCGATCTGGAAAATTATTGAAATTTCGGTCGGGTGCATTCATGCTGAGTAAGGAAACGCAGGTTCCTGTACAGCCTATTCTCTTATCAGGTACACGGGAAGTGATGAAACCTGATACCTGGATTACTACCCTAAAAGGAACGATGTCTGCAACATTGATGCCGCCGTATGATCCCAAAAATTTTGATACAATAGAGCAGTTTCGGGATAAAGTTTTTGAAGATATGAACCGTGAATTAGATCGCCAGACACACTAATTGCGTTGTAGCAGGTATAACTTTACCCACACTATATATTGTGTATGAAAAAAGGAATACCTGAAAATCTAACCTATCATAACCGTTTCAAATTGGCCTTGTGCCTTATCCTGTTCGGGATCATCGTTATTTTTAAGGTATCACCCAACCGAAATTCGGAGTTGACACCCCGCAAATTTGCACCCCAGACAGGCGGTCCGGCTATCACGCTTGTTGAGATTACCAGACAGCCCGTTAGTATGGCACGACCTGCCAGACCAACCGTACGCCTGGATTCGGATCTGCTGGTTGATGATATTTTTGAGCCAGAAATTGATATTTTGGCAAGCTTTTCTGCCGATTTCAATTTCGAATCGATTCCTGGCACTACGCATCCGGGAAGTCTTCCCAGATTTGTTGAAAACCCGGATCGGCCGCCCCGGGTAGCCCGAATAGTAGAGCCGGTTACCCCGTCATTTGTTTTCGATAATGGTGAACGGTTCAGGGTATATGTTCGATTTCTGATTTCAGAAACAGGATCTGTAGAAGAAATATTTATCACCGAAATTCAGCAGTGGAATTCGGCGGATCAAAATTTTGAAATCATCCAATCAAGTCAACCGCAAATTGTTGAAGCTACCATGCAGGCAGCAGTTCAGTGGCAGTTCCGTCCGGCAACCGACGCTAATGGCCCAGTAAAATCATACAGTACCCATCTATTTACCTTTGGTAGGTGAGCAGCATGCAATTTGGCTTTTCAGATTGCTATAGGAGATAAAACCGCATATATTTCATTCTTAAAAATTTTTGGGAGAGGTGCCGGAGCGGTCGAACGGGCTCGCCTGGAAAGCGTGTGTATCCCAAAAGGGTACCGAGGGTTCGAATCCCTCCCTCTCCGCCCCAAAAGCGGTCACCTTAGCAGGTTGACCGCTTTTTTATTTTATATTGTAAACTACAGCACTTATTCTTAATCTCAGATAACCTATCCGGGAACCTTTGTATATGTACAGCGTTTCCTTGTTAGCGCAAACATAAAAATTAGCAAACAGACCGTATATTCATGAAAATCAACAAGCTGTTGGTTGGGGTTATAGTGGGGGGCGTGTTTTTCTATGCATGTGAAAGACCTTCTGCACCAGACTTTACCCTTGAACAACAAAATAATATCCCCATCCTAAAAAATATTACGTTTGAGTTTTTAGGAGGAAGCGATGCACTTATTGACACAACCGGTGAAGACTTTGAAGATTTGTTCCTGGTTGATGAAAATGGAACCGTCAGGATTGTACAGGAATTGGATTTTGAAATCGGGGAACTAGGAGATGTAATTCCCGAAATCGAAGTTGATCCCATTGTCATAGAATCACAAATTGGCGATATCACCATCGATGATTTTTCAGCTGACTTCCGATCTGAACTAGGCGTCATTGAGCTTGAAGCTGAAAACGCTTCTGCTGATAATGCTGAAGTAGGCACCTTTAACGCTGAATTCAACGGAGATGGTACGGCAACATACCAGAGTGTTACCGGTAATGATCCTAACCTTGTACCGGCCGGTACTGCGGTACCAGCGGGTAATTCAGGCACTATAACGATAGATCTGAACGCCGGCGATTTTCAAAGTGCCACTATAGAATCCGGTGGTATACGCGTGGTGTTCCGCAATGAACTGGGTTTTGATTTGTCAACGCTGACTTCCTCCATGCTCTCCGGCGGTACGCAAATATCCAATACGTCCAATGTGAGTAATGTTAACCACGGAGACGAGGTTGAACTGTTATTTCCGTTTAACCAGGGTGATATACTTGAAGTACCTCTTGCTTTTGAAGTGGAAGTAAGCTGGGATGCACAGAATACACAGGCAGATGCTGGTAGCCTGATTGTGCGAGAGGCTACCGATGATAATTTGATTGTGAGTAGTGCGACCGCTGATATTCCGCAACAGATTATCCGACCTACTACACCGGACATAGAAATTGACAACCCTGAATTTGTCTATGCAATCATGGAAAATTCAGACAGTCCTGATGTTAACCGTATCCGTGTCACATTGACCAATCAAACAACGCTTGCACTATCCGACTCAACGTTCTCTGGTCTACCCGTTCTTACCCTGACTAACAGTGAAGGAGAAGTATTGGATTCGCCACAGGTATTTGCTGTTGATGGAAACCCGGGAGCAACTGAAATCGCAGCAGGTGAAACAGGAGTTGCAGAGTTTAATCTTAATGGGCAGCAATTAACCAAGGTTCTGTCCTATCAAATTAACGTAGGAACATCGGGTGGAAACGGGATTACTGTAAACTCCACGGATTTCCTCGTCATCAATGCTGCTACCACAAATCTGGAATTGGCTGATGTGCGCTCAGATATTGATCCGCAAACGGGTATAACTTTGGAGGACCAGGTCGCAGTGGAGGGTGATTTTGTTAATGCAGAAGTGCAGTCAGGTTCGCTCTCGCTTTCCTTTACAAATGATACCAGCATCCCACTTACAATAGATGAATTGGTCTTCAGTAACGCCACAGCATTTCGTGCAAAAAATACCGGGCGTTTCTTTAATGAAGGCTCCGAAGTTGGGCGGGTCACCAATCTGGTCATACCAGCAAATTCTTCGGTCAGCGAAACCATCGATATCTCAGGCCGGGGGATATCCAATCAAATGAGCTATGCCGGAACGGCGTCTTCACCCGGAACCAACAGCGCTGTTAACATTTTATCCACCGATGTAATCAACACCAATATAACCGGAGAAGTTACCCTGACTTCCGCTACGGCCATACTGGACTCACAGAATTTTGACACCTCCGGTATTATTGAAATTGATGATAATGAGTTCGTATTGAGTTCTCAGGAGCATTATGTGGAAATAGCCAGTGGATTATTGAATTTCACACGAATCAATAACCAGATTGACATGGATATTGACACGTTGATCATATCATTTCCTGATATTCGTGCACCAGGGAATGGTTATGTTCCTGCAGACTCACTGGTTATATCATTCGTAGGAGATGAACGAATCCGACGGCGAGCCGACGGGGTAACCATTTCCAAGGAAATATCCCTCGAGGGGCATCGTATTTACGCACTCAACAACGAACTGCGGTACAATGTAAAAGCGGTCACGGAATCCACGCGCGGTACAGCTGAGGAGGAAAGAACCGTACGAAGCGAGGATCTTTTGGAAGCCAACGTTGAAATTCAAAACCTGCGTGTCGGAAGTGCTTTTGGTGCTGTATCCGTAAAGTCCGTTCTGCTTACAGAAGGCAGTGGTCCGTTGGATTTGTTTAACGACAACGTGGTTCAGCTTACAGATGTTGAAGACCTAAAAGAACTTTCAAGCAGGATATCCGATATACAGTTCTTTAACCCTTCACTTAACCTTACCTACACCAGCAACATTGGGGTAGATGCTGAGATTTTCGCAGCGATAATGGGAATAAACGAGTCAGGCGACGAAGTCTTTCTGACGGGCAGAGATAATTCTGAATTCACGGTGAGTCCGAGTGATACCGTTGGCGGATTCCTCGTCCGTGGTGTAGAAGTGCCCGCTGAAAACCTGGTGAAATTCCGGGTCAACGCTGCCGAGTCAATGGATGGAAGCACCACAAGAACCGTCGCTTTTAATGATGACGTAACCAACGTTGATGATTTTCTCAGTAATCTTCCAACGTCTATACGTTTCATAGGTAAAGCCCTGGTGAATCCGGATAATGGTGAAGGTTTTGTAGTTGACCCTATTGACTTCTCTACAACCATGGGTATTGACGTTCCATTAAACTTTGCTACGGCGGATAACCCCGGTGTTATCCGGGACACAACCGATGCGGACTTGTCTGACCTGCCTGGTCCGGAAGATGATATCCGCCTTTCAGCCGGTCGACTGATACTCAGCTATACGAACGGACTCCCGCTTGAACTGGATATCAGCATGGAATTTCTTGATGAAAACTCACAAATGGTTACATCGGCACCACTCAATGACGGACCTTACAAAATTGAAGCGGCTGATGTTGATCCAGAGACTGCATTTGTTACATCGGCAAATGCCGGTGTAATGACGATTGCTCTAGATGAAGGTCAACTCGATGAATTATACAGAACCCAAAACGTTAGTCTGCGAATCCAGTTCCAGTCAACGGGAGGGGATGAGGTGAAAATCAGGGCATCGGATACCATATCACTTGGTCTCAGTGCTGAATTTACTAACAGTATCAGAGTTGACTAAAGGAGTTATACATGAAACCACATAATTTGACAACCAAATCTTTTTTCGGGGTTGCTCTGATTGTACTGATCAGTTCAGGCACACTATTTGGCCAGGCCCGCTACAATACTACGCAGGGTTTGGGTATGGGCAATACCGGAACAGCCAAAGTCTGGGGATATCAGGCAAATTTTGTTAACCCTGCTAATCTGGCCATGCCTTCAAGAACCAGTTGGACCATCGGACTTTTTGGCGGGTTTAGCCCAAATCTTGGCGGAGATCTTGCGAATATAGCTCTGTATAATGAATACTTCACCGATGGTGGCGTGTTGACTGCAGAGCGGAATATGGAAGCTGCCACGCGATGGTTTGGCTCAGGTGATGACACTTACAAACAACTGGGCATTGGAATTGATGTAACACCATTTGGTATATCCCACCAGCGCGGTAAATGGGGTGCAGCGCTTGCTATCCGGAGTCGTGTACTTGTTGATGTCGGCATGTCGAAGGGGGTATTTTTATCGACAACCGGTATCAACAGTACCAACTTCGGAAGTTTTCAGCAATTCGATTTAGCTAACGAAGTATTGGGTTATGCTGAAGTATCTGCAGGTTTTGGGTACAGAGTTTGGGAAAATAGTGAAAGCAACGAGGCGGGAACCATTCGTGTTTTCGCCGGAATTGCGCCTAAGTACCTTGTCCCCATTCACTACCATAGTATCGCTTTGGAATCCCAGCTGCGAGTCCAGGATAATCCCTATCTGATAACGCATGATTTCAGTTATGAAATACATGCACTTGGCCAGTTTGCCGGCGATTTGATTCGCTTTCAGCAACAACGGCAACAGACAGGACAGGCTCCTGAGGTCGATGGCTTCTTCGATAACTCTTTCGATGACGCCGGTGGAATTCGTGGTTTTGGATTTGGAATGGATATAGGTGCTACAGCGGAGTATTACCTTGGCGATTTTCCTTTTCAAAGCTGGTTTACCCGTGGAAGCCACAAAGTGACGGCCTCAATTGCACTAACAGATTTGGGATCTATAAGCCTTACTGACGCTCCCGCACGATTATTTAATTCAGGAATTTTTGAGTGGGACGGCCTGGATGTTGATCAAAATCGCCTAGAAAACGAATTTGACTCCGATTTTGGGGAATATTTTAATAATGTAGTTACTGATAGTATTGGAAACACAATTTACTTAGATTTAGGTAGCGAAGAGTTATCATCTATAAGCGCTGATTTACCGACGATGGTAAATTTTGGATTGGCTTATGATGTAGGAAAATTATCTGTGGCAATGGATATCGGAAAAGGCATGAATGATAGAGCTAACAACTCTTCTTCTGCCTTTTTTGGTTTAGGCGCAGAGTTTCGACTTCTGAATGCACTACCCATCCAAGTAGGTATGCGTAGCGGCGGATCTACCTCTTCAGCATATACTTTTGGTACCGGTCTGAACCTCAGGAACTTTGAATTCACCCTTTCACTACTCACGGTTCCTAACTCTGAAGCAAATGGTTCAGGTCTGTCAATGGCTATGAGTGGTTTTGTTATTAGGTTTTAATTAATCTACTCGTTAACATTAAGCCGGCATCCATTCAGGGTGTCGGCTTTTTTTTTGCTGAGAATGCGATTATCATGATTGGAAAATCAATACACTTACTTGTACTGCTATTTATTCACGTGCCTGCTTTTGCTCAGGAATCCAATCAAAGTATAATTTTGAATGAAATTGTTCAATTGATTGGTGATTTTGAAGACAGCGAGAATATATTCTACGTCCGACTTGAACCAGCTGGTTCGGAAGCCTATGTAGAATTAACTAACCTGCTTATCAGCAGATGGCCGGCATTAAATTTCACTCGCTCCGAAGTTAATGCAACCCACGAATTGTTATTCCACGTTGATACCGAAATTACGCTATCAAGAATCAGTAAAACCGAGTATAATCACGCAATTATAGGTACCGCAACGATACAGGTAACCTCGGCATCCACTCAGATTATTACCCACTCTAACAGACTTTCCATTACTTATCAAAACCGTATCCATGCTTCTAAGATAGAGCAGCTGGCGTCAACCTGGTATCCGGCTCGAGTCCACCAACATAATGACAACAGACCATTCGTTTTTCTAAGGCGAGTTTTCGAGCCACTGGCCATTACCAGCGCGATTCTAACCACCGTATACCTTCTCTACAATGTCAGAAGTAGCTAAGTACTCATTCGGATTCATTTTTTCAATACTAATACTAGCGACCTATGGATGTGCTGTACCTGTTGCCCCAACTGGAGGAGAGCCCGATCGGAGTGGACCTAAACTAGCCAGCACTCAACCAGCCAGCGGTACCGTTAATTTCACAGAGCGTGTAATTCAGTTTTCTTTTGACGATTTTGTAGATCGGAGTTCATTTGCGCGTGCATTTCGAATAGAACCCGGGATAGCTACACCTTATGAAATAAAATGGCGAAGAAAAACTGCCAGTATTCATTTACTTAGTCCATTACCAGACAATACAACGGTCGTTTTTACCGTCGGATCTGAGCTTAAAGACACCAGAGGTAACAACCTGAATTCGCCCTTGGAAATAGCGGTATCGACAGGTTCCGAAATTAACTCCGGAGAGGCATTGATTCGAATTTTACCCCTTCCCGGGATTAGCCTGCCAGATGATATGCGTGTTTTTTTATACAAATTACCCTATGAATTGGATGAAGCTGCATTTTACCTGGGGCAAGCCGACACATCCGGCACCGTGACCTTTAAGTATCTGGCTGACGGCGAATATGCTTCGTTTTTAGTTCAGGATGTAAACAGAAACAGAATATGGGATCCCCAACGGGAGTATGCGCAACCTACAGCGCAACGCGTGTATGTAGTGGAAGACGGTGATCTGGATATGGGGGTAGCATACTATGCACAACCTGATACCGTTTCTTTGCGTGTTACGTCCGTGGGTCTGTTTAGCAAGCGCAGACTACGAGTTGAGTTTTCAAAACCAGTGCGGTACTCCCCGGGCAGTAATGTCTTACTCGAAGCCATAGATAGTGAATTACCTATATCAGCGCGAATGCTGTTTGTAGATACTAATGACCCAAACGTCGCTTATTTTCACACTGAAACCGATCTTTCAGATACGCTTAATTACAAGCTCTTATCGGATTCCTTTAAGTCTGATGCCGCTAATACACTGATTTCTGATTCACCTGAGTTTCAAGGTTCATCCGAGCCTGATACGTCTGTTGTCCGGTTTCATACTCATCTGACCCAGCAGGGTGTTCGAAATACCGAGCCATTAATTATCCAGTATTCTGGTGTATTGGAAAATACACTGGTAGCCGACTCTGTACAGGTCTTAGTAAACAGGGAGACAGATGATGATTTTCTGATAGCAGATACCGAGATGAATATTCTGCGTTTAACACCTACAGTTCCCTGGAATTCATCCGATAGTTATACCATACGCGTTTGGGACCCGGATTCCCAACGCCATATAACACTTACAACTCAAATTCTGGACAATTCGGACTTTGGTGAGCTATCCGTAACAATTGCAGATTCGACGATGTTTAACATTCCGATGGTGCTAAAAATTTCCGGTGAGAATACTGACAACATTGCTCTGGAGTCAACTTTTGTGGGATCGGAAACTATAACAGATATTCCTGTCGGTTTATACTCTGTAATTGTCTACCCAGACCCAGACGGGGATAATAAATGGGACCCAGGTACCATAAATCCATTCAGGCAACCTGACCCGATCTTTGTTAATGCAGCAGTACCGGTAAGAGGCAGAATGACCGGTGAAATCGTGGTAGACTTTGACTAATCTGCTGCAGCGGGTGAATAATCAATAACGATGTTCTCACGCCATGCAGGAGTCATTATAAGCAGTTCCTCTACACTCTCAACAACGTTCAGGCTATTGGTTTTCACGGTTATTGTTTTCGAATCATTTTCAGATTGAATGATCTCGAAAATAGCTGACTCATCGCCTCGTTTTTCCTTGATATCAGCGAGCGCCTCCTTAATTTCTACAACTCTCGCCTTATGTATTCTTTCTGCACAACTTGAGGGTGACATCAGTAAAAAAAGGATTGTCCAAAGTGTAAAAACCGATAAATGTTGCACTACCTTATAGGATTAATTTATAGTTTGTGACTGTATAACAAAAAAATATGCCGTTCTGTTTCGTACTACGGCTCAATTTCAGAATAATATAAAATGCATAAATCAGAGCGATACGTCTGGTTGGTCCTTGTGCTCGTTTTAAGTTTTTTTTTGTATAAGATGCGGTCAGACATGGAAGATTTATCCTTATGGGTTGACGCTCAGACCGAACAAATTGAGGAAATAAACAGTCTTCTTGATCAGGCAGAAAATCTAATCCAGGAACTGCCTGAAGAAAAAATGGTACGAAGCGGACTTCCGGACTGGGAAAAACGCATGCTGATGTCAAACGGTCTGGAAGACCCTGAGGATGACCTTAAATCGGACTTAATGCGCAAACCCGAACTCATTCCGGTAAGCCCGGTGCTGGGGGGAACCATGCAAATCTACTCAAAAGATGACATCAACATTTTGCCAGGTGGCTGGGCATACGCAATATTTGAAGACGGGCACATTAACGGTGGCATGATATTAAGCTATACCGTTGAGGATGGTTCCATAAGCTGGAGTTTGATTTCGCATAAACAATTTTGAAAACGATGCATAAAAGTCAGTGTGCCCAGGAAATAATCATAGGATTGACAGTTTTTCTAGTCACTTTTATGAATGTTTATCTCAGTCGGTATCAGCGGCTAACTTCTGAAATCAGTGTTCAAGCCGAACGAGCGATACTTTATTTACCTGAGAGTGGTCAAATAAGTGATTTGATAACTGATTTGTATGAACAAGGTATACACTTTGATAAGAATGAGTTGCTTTGGGCTGCCAACCTGCTTAACTGGAAAAGCTATCGTGCGGGAAGGTACGAAATCAACGGTTCCTACTCATATAACCGTTTTCTATCAAAGTTAGGCAGGGGGGAGCAGGATCCATTTCTGGTACGTGTTCAAGCCGGTCAGAACCATGACTCTTTCACTCTCCGGACGTCACTGCAGTTCCGGTTCTCTCAGGAAGAACTTGACGCAGCTATGAAAGACAGTTCAATGCTCAGGCAGCACAATATCGAGGAACACCATCTTTTAGGTCGTATGCTGCCAAACTCCTATGAAATGTATTGGACAGCAACTCCACAGCAATTCCTTGCACGCATGCTCCGGGAATTTGACACAGCCGTCACCCGGCCCTACGGGGAGCGAGCAGCTGAACTGGGAATCAGCATTGATGAAGCTGTAATCTTAGCATCAATTATTGAATGGGAAGTACGTCATGTGGATGAAAAACGAAAAGTAAGCGGATTATACTGGAATCGTCTTAATCGTCGTATGCGTTTACAGGCAGATCCTACTGTTGCGCACGCTATTGGTGAACGCAGGAGATTACTATTTGCAGACTATCGCGTTGACCACCCGTATAACACCTATCGAATATTCGGGTTACCGCCAGGCCCGATTAATAATCCGAGATTAACCTCTATTACAGCGGCATTGTATCCGGAACAACACAATTATATTTACATGGTTGCCTCCGGTGATGGTAGCGGGTACCACGTTTTCACAACAAATTATGCGGATCATCGCAGAGAAAGTCGAAGGTGGACCAACTGGCTCAGAGAGCAGCGCCGGATTCGGGATTTGGAAGCACAGCAGGAACAAACTACTGGAACGAATTCAAGGTAATCAAACTAAAATTCTTCTGTATCAAATTCCGGGTCAACGATATTAAGGCTATCGGCAGGTATTTCAATAACGAGTTCTGTTACATTTTCAACTCCATTCGTCGTCATTTTGAAAAACTGGAGCGATTGATTCATGGTGCTCTCTTCGAAATTAATCCTCGTGGCAATTCCTTCAAAAACATCCATTTCCCGTAAGAAGTCGTTGAAATTGTCCGGGTTTTTTAACCTGTTTATAGCGTTCAGGATAAAGGCACCAATATCGTAGCCAACATAAGAAAACATAGTTGGGTCATAACCAACACGATTTCTGTAGTCATAACGAAAATTTATTACTTCCTCAGAACTTTCCTGCAGGTAGTAGGTGTCAGCATAAATCATGTCAAGAGTACGAATACGCTGAACCGAATGATCCATATATGAAAGCGTCTCGTTGGTTAAGACCGTATAATCCGGTTGAAAAGCTTCCAAACCGGTTAAGGTCAGGTCTAGTAATGTTTCACCCAGATCACTGGTAAATGAAACGAACACGGCATCCAGTGAATCTGCCCGGTAGCTTAGTGTATCTTCAATAAGTTCATCACTATTTGCAAACCAAGGGAGAATATGAGAGACAGAATACCCGTTAGCTGCAAAATCTTCACTAAAGAACAGCGGGACTTCTGCGCCCAATATTTCAGCTTCCTGCCTGAACGCTTCTGCTTCGGTTTCTCCAAAACTTCCTTGTTCCGTAATTACACCAATGCGTTTTTTACCCAGTTGATTTACAAGATACCGGGCAAACTGACGACCTCTTGCTTCAAAAGAGGGATTTATTTGGTAGACATAGCTTAAATCATCAGATAGGTTAATCGTATTGGCCAGAGGTGCGAATAACGAAGTTCGCTGGCGGTTTACCAAGGGCGCCAGTTGATGAACCTGCTCAGAATAAAGTGGACCAACAATGACATCAACCATATCAATGTTAATAAGATCTGATACAAGTGAACCTGGATTATTCGGATTCATATCAGAATCTTTGAACACAATGCGGGCCTTATGATCTGGATTTTGTCGATTAAACTCATCCGCAGCCATTAAAATACCGGCATACAAACCTCTGGATACGGGTTTATTCCCGGGGTCTTCATTAAATCCCGGTAGCAGTACGCCAATGGTAAAAATTGTTCCTTTCGGAATTCTGCCGAAGTCTTTTGACGATATTGAATCAATTTCTGATGATGAAAGTGTGTCTACCGCTATTATGTCGGGTAAGTTAGCCGTGTCAATCAATTGTGTTATCTGGTTTTCGGAATATCGTTGCAGAATTGAGGGTTCGGTTAGCGACCTTCTGATTTCCGGCAACCTACTATCATCAAGCGCTTGTAAGCGTTGATAAAACGACAGATAGCTTACTACGTCCTCGAATTGCGCACATGCCTTATCGGCTAATTCGGCAACATTTGACTCCCGACAAAGCCTGTAGAAACCAAGTAAGGACTCATGGTAATTTCTGAGTTGGTAGAAAGCCATTGATTTTACAAAATCAGCTTCATCTGCAATGATATTCGGACTCCCGTATGCGGCTGAACGCGCCAGGTCCACTGTTTTGATATAATTACCTAATCCATACGCAGATTTGGCTGCAAACAGCATAGCAAGTGGCTGATCAATTTGTTCAAATAGCTCAAGCGCATCACCATAATTGTGCTGTCTGTACAGGACAAGTGCATCGGTAAAATGCGTATCCAGACTGTCAGAAAAGGCGATACCGTGTGAATAGCCAGAACTAGCTGCCGTTGTCAGTGGCAAGAACCAGATGAATAGTATGAGCAGGTAAAATTTGGGCATGATAATCAGAGATAGATTGATACAAATGAAACGAATGCACATCGAATCAGATTGCCTTGCCGTTACTCCCACTCAATAGTAGCTGGTGGTTTAGAGCTGATATCATAAACTACCCGATTAATACCCCGTACTTCATTTATGATTCTGTTCGACACTCTGGAAAGAAACGCATAAGGGAGATGGGCCCAGTCGGCTGTCATGCCGTCAACACTGGTTACGGCTCTGAGTGCAGCGGTGTATTCGTAGGTTCGTTCGTCACCCATTACCCCTACACTCTGAACCGGCAGCAACACGACGAACGCCTGCCAGGTTTCCATATACAGGCCACTTGTTTTGAGCTCTTCTATAAATATGGCATCAGCTTCGCGCAGCAGGTTTAATTTCTCTCGTGTAAGGTCAGAAATAACCCGGATACCAAGCCCGGGGCCGGGAAAGGGATGGCGGTCAATAAAGTGATTTGGTATACCGAGCTCGCGACCAACTTCCCTGACCTCATCTTTGAAAAGTTCACGCATGGGCTCCAGAAGCTTTAGGTTCATTTTCTCCGGCAGACCACCCACATTATGGTGGGACTTGATGGTAGCTGACGGACCCTTGAACGATACGCTCTCAATTACATCGGGGTAAAGGGTACCCTGGGCAAGGTAGCTGAATTCCGATTGATTGCTGATGGCTTCATCGAAAACATCGATGAACGTATTTCCAATAATTTTCCTCTTTTGTTCCGGATCCGTTATTCCTGTCAGGCGGTCCAGAAACAAATCGCTTGCATCAATCCCTTGAACCGGTAACTTCAGATCTCGCTGGTATAAATCCAAAACGGTTTTGAATTCGTTTTTTCTAAGCAGACCGTTATCAACAAAAACACATAGCAACTGGTCTCCCAGGGCCTTGTGTAACAAAACCGCCGTGACTGTAGAGTCGACTCCGCCTGAAAGGCCACATATAACTTTATCCTTGCCAACTCGATTCCTGACATCCCGGATGGTTGAATCGATAAAAGATTGAGGAGTCCAGCTTGGTTCGAGTTTGCTGATAATCCGGATAAAATTGGAGATCAGCAGTTTACCGTCACTGCTGTGTACCACTTCCGGATGAAACTGTACCCCATAAATGGGTTTACTGGTGTGTCTGACGGCAGCTATCGGGGCATTGGAAGTGTGGGCAATTATGCAGTAATCCTGTGGAAGTACGTTCAGGTGGTCGCCATGGCTCATCCACACAGTTGTAGCATCCTTGATACCCGTAAATAAAGTATTGTCTTCATCGATGAGTAGTTCGGCACGACCAAACTCTCGTTTGTCTGCCTTGGCCACGCTATTGGGTACACTGGTATGAGCTATAATTTGTAGGCCATAGCAAATACCCAAAATCGGTACATTCCAGGTGAATATTCCGGTGTTTAGGTCGGGTGCACCTTCATCGTTGACACTCATAGGACCTCCCGACAGCACTACAGCTGAAGGAGGGTTATCAGCAAATGCATTCAAGTCGGCATTGAAAGGATGTATTTCACAGTAAACGTGAAGCTCTCGGATCCTTCGGGCAATCAACTGGGTATACTGTGAGCCGAAGTCCAGTATGAGGACCCACTCGGAATGCTGAAAATGCATGGTTTTGTTCTAAGGTTGTTAGGCGATGATATCCTGATACTCGTCTGCACTTAGCAATTCACTTAGCTGACCCGCATCAACTACCTTAATTTTCACCATCCATCCATCGCCATAAGGATCTTCATTAACCAATTCGGGCTGGGCATCAAGAGCGGGATTTATTTCGAGCACTTCCGCATCAACGGGCATAAACAGATCTGAAACTGTCTTCACGGCCTCCACGGTGCCGAATGTTGCATCTTTGTTTACATTTTCGCCAACTGTATCGATATCAACATAAACAATATCACCAAGTTCACTTTGCGCAAATTCAGTTATGCCAATGGTTGCTGTACCGTCACCATTATCTCGGATCCATTCATGATCTTTGGTGTATTTGAGTTCTTGAGGATAATTCATCAGACATTCTCCGGATTAAATTTGAATACGTTTTCTAAATAGCCTGTGTTGAAATTACCATTGACAAAATTTTCGTCAAGTAGTAGCTGTTTATGATAGGGGATGGTCGTTTTTACCCCTTCGATGATAAATTCATCAAGAGCCCGAATCATTCTTTGGATTGCTTCAATACGGGTTGGAGCACTCACAATGAGCTTGGCAATCATAGAGTCATAATTTGGCGGAACCACATATCCGCTGTAAACATGGGTATCAACACGAACGGAATGTCCGCCCGGGGGATGGAACACCGTTATTTTTCCTGCACTTGGCCTGAAACCATAAGCAGGGTCTTCTGCATTGATACGACACTCAATGGAGTGTCCGCGCATTTTCAATGGCTTTCTTCTTAGTGGCATGCCTGCGGCTACTTCAATCTGTGATTTGATCAGATCGTAGCCGGTTACTTCCTCTGTTACCGGGTGTTCTACCTGAATACGGGTATTCATCTCCATAAAGTAGAATTTCCCGTGTTTATCGAGCAAAAATTCTACGGTTCCGGCGCCCTCGTAATTGATGGTTTGTGCCGTACGAACAGCCGCGTCACCCATTTCATTTCGGAGAGCTTCATCTACAGCAGGAGATGGTGACTCTTCCAGAATTTTTTGGTGTCGACGTTGCATCGAGCAATCGCGCTCTCCAAGATGGGTGATATACCCGTGTTGGTCGCCCAGAACTTGTATTTCAACATGCCTCGGTTCCTCAATGAACTTTTCGATATACACGTCCGGATTACCAAAAGCTGCTCCGGCCTCCGAGGTTGCAGCATCAAATTGTTTCTTGAATTCAGAGGATTCCTTAACAATGCGCATTCCCCGTCCGCCTCCGCCAGCACTGGCTTTGATAATGACAGGAAAACCTATCTCTTCAGCAATTTTTTGCCCCGTTTTGGCATCTTTCACCACCCCATCGCTTCCCGGCACGACCGGTACGCCGTACTTGATCATATTGTCCTTGGCCCGGGATTTATTCCCCATGGTATCAATCATTTCAGGGGAGGGGCCGATAAACTTGATATTATGTTCAGCGCAGATCCTTGAGAATTCAGCGTTCTCAGCAAGAAAGCCGTAACCGGGGTGAATAGCTTCTGCGTTGGTAATTTCAGCGGCTGCTAGCAGCCGTGGTATTTTCAGATACGATTCACGGGAAACAGCAGGACCAATACAAACGGCTTCATCGGCAAATTTAACGTGCAGGCTGTTGGCATCGGCCGTAGAGTAAACTGCAACCGTTTTAATACCCATTTCCTTGCAGGTTCGGATTATTCGAAGTGCAATTTCACCACGATTCGCAATCAGGATTTTTTTAAACATACGACTCAGGATGGTTCGATTTCAAACAGCGGCTGATCGTATTCAACAGGCTGAGCATTACTGACCAATATCTTGGTTATTTTACCGGAAACTTCTGCGTTAATTTCGTTCATGATTTTCATGGCTTCTATAATGCAGAGCGTGTCGCCTTTTTGGATGGTATCACCTACACTGACAAATGGCTTGTCTTCCGGGGAGGGGGATGAGTAAAATGTTCCTACTATGGGTGACTTGATTATTTCACCTGAAATAGCAGTTGGCTGCTGGTTTCCGCCCTCTTGGGTTGGAACCGGGGCCGGTGATGACGGTCTGGTGGACGGGATTTCAACAATCTGAGGGGCCTGTGGGGTAGTATACTGAACAGGCGGAGCTTGGTGAATGGTGTCAGATTGCTTTTTTATTTTGATTTTGAAGTCGCCTTCTTCGATGTAAACTTCGTTCACATCACTTTCTGAAATTAAATTGAGAAGGCTTTTAATCTGCTTGAGATCCATATAGGGGTGTTTTTAAGATTTTACTCGTTCTATGTATGACGAAGTCCTGGTGTCAACGCGGAGCTTATCTCCCTGATTGATAAACAATGGAACCTGTAAACTCACACCGGACTCCAGCTTGGCTGGTTTTGTGGCACCGGTTGCGGTGTCGCCTTTCATGCCGGGTTCTGTTTCCACAACTTCCAGAACAACGTGATCAGGGAGCTCGGTAAACAAAACCTTTTCGGTGTCAGCATTAATTACAAAAGTGACTACTTCGCTTTCTTTCATGAACTCAGGTTTGTCTACCTGGGCAGCGTTTAATCCTACCTGGTCGTAGGTCTGCTCATGCATGAAATGATAGACCTCACCGTCATGATACAAATATTGGTACGGATGCCGTTCAACTCGCACGGATTCCATGGATTCACCCGCACGAAAGGTTTTGTCAAGTACTTTGCCGTTGGTAACACCACGAAGCTTCGATCGAACGAAGGCGCCGCCTTTGCCTGGTTTAACATGCAGGAATTCAATGATGGTGTAAATCTCATTGTTCATAAGAATGTTCATACCATTCTTAAAGTCGGCGGTAGTAATTTTTGGCATACGTCGAAATAAGTGAATATTTAAAGCAGTCACTAAAAATACCACGCTTACCCGTTGATAACAACTCGATATTCAATTCAGACGAGTTTACTGCAATGCTGACGTGATGCCCCAATAAGGTGCTGTCAGAAAAACAGACTGTAAAGTGTGGTAATAAATACCAGGCCAATTATAATAGGGCAAATTACCTTAATTGCGATAGTCCATAGCGGGGCAATCCAACTGTCTTTTATGCCCGGGAATCCACTTGATATTTCCTGGATAGCCTCATTAGATGTCCAAAGATAGCCAACTACCAGCGAAATCATCAGTCCGCCCAGTGGCAGGCCTACCGTGCTGAATATGAGGTCCAGAACACCAATAAGGTTAATGTTGAAGGAGACGATTACCGCAAGAAGCATGATAGCTCCACCTATTCCCCAGGCAGCCTTTTTCCGTGAAATATTGTGTTCGTCTATTGCATAGGAAACGGGAACTTCCAACAGTGAAATGGTGGAGGTCAGTGCAGCCATACCAAGTAAAAGGAAGAACATGACACCTGCCAGTACACCACCAACACCCATGTTGTGAAACATCTCCGGAAGCACGTTGAATACGAGAGTAGTACTGGCTGCCAGGTTTCCATCAGCGTCCATAATTTCTACACCGGAGGCCTGGGCTACATACATTGCCGGAATGATCAAAAAACCGGCCAGGAAAGCTATGCCTACGTCGGATAGGGTAACATACGTAGCTGATTCAACTAAATTTTGTTTCTTGCTGATGTATGAACCGTAGGTGATAAGAGCTCCCATACCAAGCGACAGGGAGAAAAACGCCTGGCCCATAGCTGACAAAACAAGATCGGCGTTGATCATGCTGAAATCCGGCTGCAGGTAAACCCGAAGACCATCCCCGCTTCCTTCAAGGGTAAGAACATAGACAATCATGATAACGAGGATGGCGATGAGCACAGGCATCATAAATTTGGTGGCTTTTTCAATCCCGTTACTTACACCTCCGGTTATCACTGATATCGTAGTGAGCATAAACAAGACTGAGAAAATTGCATTTTTCAGACCGTTGTCCAATGCCCCGAACCAACTGGCAATTTCAGGGAAACCGGCAAAATAGAAGATTTCTTCAAAAATATACCCGGTTGTCCAACCCGCAACGACCAGATAAAAGGAAAGAATCATAACACCGCACAGAATCCCCCATGCACCGGTTACCGGAGCAATCCAGTGTTTACTTACGGATTTGAGCGCACCAACCGGGTTTTTGCGACTGTAACGACCAACTGACAACTCGGCTACCATCACAGGGAGCCCGATTATAAAGCAACAGATAAGGTAAACAACGATAAACGCTGCGCCACCATTATCGGCAACTTTGCTTGGAAAAGCCCAGATATTGCCCAGACCAACGGCTGAACCGGCAGCCGCCAGAATAAAACCTAATTTAGAATTCCAGCTGCCACGTGATTGTTCTGTAGTTACCAAGTATTGACTCCAAAAAGTTTTATTCCGGATTTACACGTTTTTTTCTGTCCGTCTCCTTAACACAGCACCTGAAAAAGGCGGCATTTTAACAATGCCACTAATAACTGAGATTGGCGCGTCAGATGCAACTGTTTCTGTTACCATTAATTCCCAGTATCCTTCAGGCAGATGAACCTCACAATCTGAACCGGGATTCGCATTCATACTTACAAAGTACTCGTGAGGATCTGATGTACCATGGTCAGCGATGGTGAACGTAATATGCAGAGCATCCTCGTAATTTCGAAAATGAATGCTTTCGGGCCTGGCCTTACGCAACGCAGGACTACTTAATCGAAGCCGGATCAGGCCGGAGTAGTAGTCGAACAAGGCCTGATTCTTTTTTGCATCACCAAATTGCATGTAGTTGGTGATGTTGTCCTTATTGTAGCTGTTATGATCGAGCTTGCCTACATCGGTATCCTGATTGTTGCCATGGTCTGTTACCTTGGTACGACCATACTCCTGACCGGCATGAATGAGTGTGATCCCCTGTGCTATTAACAGATAAAACGCTGCCAGTCTTGCAATATTCAGTTCCACACCTTCCAGAGTAACGACCTCATCACGGTTGGCAAATACCTTATTTAAGTTGCTGTGATTGGTAGCAATCCGGATGAAATCACCCAGTGTATAGCCGTCGTGACTTTCCAGATAGTTCACACTGTGGGAGGAACGATGATACCTTCCGTTAGGTTGGTGAACGAGTGTTCCCCTGATAAAGTTTTCCAGCGACAACCGGCTCATATCATGTTGCCATCTGCCAAAAATATAACCTGCGCCGTGAATTGGGTCGGAACCCTTGACGCCATTTCTAATCTGATCGTTCCAGGATGCCCAGCCCAGTTCAGAGAAGCCGGTTGGATTGTAACCACCACCCCAGGGTTCAGCAATCAGAATTACATTCGGGTTTACTTTTCGTGCTTCTTCACGAATTCGTATAAGTGTTTCCTTATCAATGAGGTTGGCCAGGTCGAAACGGAATCCATCGATATGAAACTCTTTCATCCAATATAACACCGAATCGATAATCAGCTTTCTGGCCAGCGGCGATTCTGTTTTCAAATCATTACCGCACCCACTATGTGAGGAATAGCTGCCATCGGACTCGTGCCTGAAGTAGTAATCGCGGTCCAGGAATTTCAGCGGGTTCTGATCATATTGCGAGGCATGATTGTACACAACATCCACGATTACACTGATTCCTTCCTTATGTAACTGTTTTACCAGGTCCTTGACCTGATTTAACCCATCTGCTGAATAGCCATATGGCTCATCGGCCTTGGGAAGGGTCGGAAGGGCGTAGAGTGATTCTGGCATGAAAAAAAATGAGGTCATATAACCCCAATAATTTACTGCATAAGGGTTCCATGTATTGAAGACGCCCTCGGAGGTTTCCTCTTTGTATGGAGTCTCACAATAAGCGAACTTTTGTAATGGAAGAAACTCTATAGCATTGACACCCAATGACTTTATATAATCTATGATACTATCCTTGCCTGCTTTGGCAAATCGCTGATAGCAGCTGTGATCAGGGTAATCTGATTCAGCTTGCCAGGTAAGGTCTTTCACATGAGCTTCATAGATAACCAGATCCCTGAGGTCGGCCGGACCCACAAATTCGCAGCCCTCCCAATCATATTGTGTTTTTTCAAGAATCAGGGTTTTACCCTCGTGCCTGAAGTTATGGCGAACGGTAACCCATTTACTATAGGGGTCGGCAATGAGCGCATCGGTACGTTCAGTAGGTTTGTCGTCAGACGGTGGCACAACCCGGTAGCCATAGTATTTACCGGCAAGATTTTCATCAATAGTTAGCTCCCAGACTCCGGCGGCATTTCTGGCCATAGGTTTTCTATCGCCCGACTCTTGTTCGAATTCGTCAAAAATTTCAACCTCAACGAACGGCGACCGCGGACAAAACACACGGAAGGTGGTATGATTACCTTTAATGGTGCATCCAAAATAGTCGTCGCCGTAACGCTCGGCTATGGTCTGCAGTATTTCGAGGTCAATTTCAAAAAAGGAATGTACCAATGCGATCCCTGTTAGCTGATTTTTGAGCCGGGTTCCCCGTCAGTTTCGATAAATTTCAGTGAACCATCGGCGTTGGATGCCATCAATATCATTCCCTGGGATAATTCACCCATCATTTTACGCGGTTTAAGATTGGCTACTATGGTAACTGTTTTGCCAACCACATCTGAAGCAGAAAAATAACCGGCAATTCCACTCAGAACCTGCCGTTTCTCGAAGCCAAGATCCAGTTGTAGTTTCAGCAGCTTTTTGGATTTGGGCATAGGTTCAGCCGCGATAATGCGTGCTGCACGCAAATCAACTTTGAGAAAATCTTCAAATTCAATCTCGTCTTCAACGGGTTCGAACGATGTGGCAGCCGGTGGCTCCGTATTCTTTCTGAGCTTAGTTATTTGGGTATCAATAGCATCATCTTCAATCTTGTGGAAAAGTATATCGCCGGCTTTTACCCGATGGCCTGCAGGCAACATATGCTGCTTAACCTCATTCCAGCTCACTGATCTGAAATCCAGATACGAACGTAATACCTGCATTTTTGAAGGAAGAACCGGCGAAAACAGCACACTCAAAGCTGCGCAAACCTGAATACAAACATGCATCGTGTTGGAACAGGCCGCCATATCAGTTTTTCGAGTTTTCCAGGGCTCAGTCTCGGTAAGATATTTGTTTCCAGCCCGGGCAAGCGTCATAGTCTGGGATATGGCTTCTCTGAGCTGAAATTCCTCATAACACTGACCGATTTTATCGCGCTGTTGCTCAATTTGCCGGAGCATATGGAGGTCGGTTTCAGATGGACCGGTTAATTCCGGTACAACTCCGTCAAAAAAACGCTCTGTAAACGATAACGTCCTGAATATGAAATTTCCCAGAATATCTGCAAGTTCACTGTTGTTCCGGGTCTGAAAGTCTTTCCATGAAAAATCACTGTCTTTGGTTTCCGGAAGGGTAGTACCCAATGCGTATCGTAATGTGTCTGCATCGAAGTCCTCCAGGTATTCATGCAGCCATACTGCCCAACCGCGGGAGGTAGACAATTTTTGACCTTCCAGGTTCAGAAACTCATTGGCCGGCACATTGCGCGGCAATACAAATCCACCGTGTTTCATAAGCGTTGCCGGAAACATAATGCAGTGAAAAACGATGTTATCTTTG
The DNA here is from genome assembly GCA_001314545.1 of Bacteroidetes bacterium HLUCCA01. GTDB lineage: Bacteria > Bacteroidota > Rhodothermia > Balneolales > HLUCCA01 > HLUCCA01. Next base: position 162,489 of record LIHN01000001.1, on the reverse strand, counting down.
CCAATGAAATGAATCAAATCGGTTTGTTCATCCATCCAATATCGCTTCCAGAGCTCATGGTCTCCTTTTTGGATGCCCCATTCTTTGGTTGCTGAAATGTATCCGATGGGGGCGTCGAACCAAACGTACAAGACCTTGCCCTCGGCACCATCTACGGGCACCGGTACACCCCAGCTTAAGTCGCGGGTGACAGCCCGATCGGTTAATCCGGATTTCAGCCAGCTTTTACACTGCCCCATTACGTTGGATTTCCATCCTTCCCGTGTATCCAGCCAAGCCTCAATTTCCGGCTGGAGATCGCCCAGGGGCAGATACCAGTGTTCCGTTTCCTTCAAAATTGGTTTCGCGCCTGTGAGCATGCTGCGTGGTTCGATGAGTTCGGCGGGAGACAAGCTGGTCCCGCATTTTTCACATTGATCACCGTATGCATCTTCATAACCGCATTTCGGACATACACCTTTTACGTAGCGGTCAGCCAGGAATTTCCCGGCTTCGGGGTCAAACAGTTGCGATTCTGTTTTTTTCCGAAAAACACCTTTTTGGTTGAGTTCGGCAAAGATGTCGCTGGAAACCTGATGATGAACGGCAGAACTGGTGCGACCATAATAATCGAAGCTGATTCCAAATTTTTCGAAGACATCCTTATTCATGGTGTGAAATTTGTCCACGATGTCCTGCGGTTTTACACCCTGCTGCTCGGCCGCTATCGTGATAGGAACACCGTGTTCATCAGAACCGCAGATGAACACAATATCTTCGTTGAGCAGCCTTTTATACCGAACATACAGATCTGCCGGAAGGTAGGCCCCCGCAAGATGTCCCAGATGGATGGGACCGTTAGCGTAGGGGAGAGCAGAAGTTACCAGAGTTCGCTTAGCCATGGATGATAAAACTTAAACCGGAATTAAAAACAACTATCCGGCTAAAATACGAGGTACTCTACCCAATAAAAAGATTTATTCAGTTCGGAAGATTTCATGAAGGGCGAAAAGTGCGATACCAACGGCAACCGATACATTAAAGGAATGCTTCTGACCATACTGGGGAATTTCAACAATTTGCTGGCAGTATGTCAGAAGCGAATTGTCTATACCGGTGACCTCGTTGCCCATCAGTAAACAGATTTTCCTGTTAACCGGCAACGTCAGGTCCGTTACCGATATGCTTTTACCGGTCTGCTCCAGGCCAACCAGTGAAACGTTCTCCACAGCCAGATACTTCAGAACCTGTTCCGAAGTATCAAAATGATTCCAGGCTACAGTTTTTTCGGCTCCCAGAGCTGTTTTGGTCAGTTCAGGCCTAGGTGGTACCGGTGTGTAGCCACTGAGAATCAGTCCGCCGATTCCAAAAGCATCCGCCGATCTGAAGGCTGATCCGACATTATGCATGCTGCGTATATTGTGCAGCCATAGCCTGGTATGACTGAAGCCATCCGGCACAGTACGACTCTGATTACGCTTAAAAATTTCTCGGGTGGGGAGTTTCCTGATCATATGTGGGTTATCATGGTTTACCAGCAGTATGCATATGTTAATTTACTTCAAAAAGAGGGCTATCATGCATATATTTGCAAAAATCAATCGATGACTACGAAAAACCAATCCCGGTGAATGAGGGTGCATTAAGCCACACCGGTGCTACAAGGAATCAAACTATCGTGAAAATTAATTATCTGTCGCAGGAAGGCTTTGACAAGCTTAATGATGAACTCAGGAACCTGAAGACAAAAGGTCGACGCGAAATTGCAGCCAAAATTGACGAAGCTCGCTCTCACGGGGATCTGAGCGAAAACGCAGAGTACGAAGCGGCAAAGGAAGAGCAGGCGTACATGGAAAAGCGAATTGCCGAACTTGAGAATGCCCTTGCCAATGCACGCGTACTGGACGAAAAAAATGTTGATTTGTCCAAGGTGCATATACTCAGCACCGTAACAGTTTTCAATCATCGTTCAGGCAAGGAAGTGAAATACACTATTGTCTCTGCCTCTGAAGCCGACTTTAACCAGGGCAAAATCTCTATAGATTCACCTATTGGTGCCGCCTTAATGGGTAAAAAAATTGGCGATTCTGTTGAGATTCAGGTACCGGCCGGTACGCTAACGCTGGATGTGAAAAATATAGAGCGACTTTAACCACTATGGGCTGACTATTTGCAAAACAGGTACACTCAAAAACGTCTCTCAACACCCTCATGTATCAATTCAGCTTATGTCGCAGCTCTGAAAAGTCAAACGCTATCAGCGGGGCCGTAGAACTATATGGTTAAACGGGTACTCATAACCGGGGGTGCTGGTTTTCTGGGTTCCCATCTGTGCGACCGTTATCTGGCGGAGGGATACCACGTCTTGTGCATGGATAATCTTTTAACCGGCAGACTTGAAAACATTGAGCATCTCTTTGGTAACAGTAGATTCACCTTTTATCACCAGGATGTTACCAATTACATTCATATCGCCGGTACTCTGGATCTGATACTTCACTTTGCATCACCGGCATCCCCGGTAGATTACCTGGAAATTCCGATTCAAACTTTGAAAGTGGGCTCGCTGGGTACGCATAAGGTACTGGGACTGGCCAAAGACAAAAAAGCCCGTTTTCTGCTGGCTTCCACCAGTGAGGTGTATGGTGATCCGAAAGTACATCCACAGCATGAAACCTATTGGGGTAACGTCAATCCTATCGGTGTAAGGGGTGTTTATGACGAAGCCAAGCGGTTTGCTGAAGCCCTGGTCATGGCCTATCATCGTACACACAATGTGGACACTCGAATTGCCAGAATTTTCAACACCTACGGACCGCGAATGCGATTGGATGACGGCAGGGCATTTCCTACTTTTCTACGTCAGGCACTTGCAAACGAACCGATCACGGTTTTTGGAACCGGTGAACAAACCAGGTCTTTTTGCTACGTAGATGACATGATTGAGGCCATTTATCGTCTGAGCCAGAGCAATTATCCGGAACCGGTGAACATCGGTACCAACAAGGAGATGTCGATTCTGCATTTTGCTCACGAAATTATCAGACATACGGGCAGTACGTCAAAAATTATCTTCAAAGCGCTGCCAAAGGATGACCCCAAGGTGCGTCAGCCCGATATTTCACGTGCCCGGGAAGTTCTGAACTGGGAACCCGCTGTTGATATACCCGAAGGCCTGAACCTAACCTTGAATGCAATAAAGAGTACCTCCTGATCCATGAATATCCTTGGAATTTCCTGTTATTACCACGATGCCGCCGCCTGCCTGGTCAGGGATGGTATTGTTGTAGCTGCAGCACAGGAGGAGCGATTTAGTCGGAAAAAACATGATCAGGGGTTTCCGACTGAGGCCGTGAAATATTGTCTTTATGAAGCTGGATTAACCATTAAAGACATCGACCAGGTCGCTTTTTACGATAAACCTTTTCTCAAATTTGAACGACTTCTGGAAACCTACCTTACCTATGCACCACGCGGGTTGAGCAGCGCCTGGAAGGGGATACCAATCTGGATTAAAGATAAGCTATGGATATCAGATCATATTCGGACCTTACTGGATTTTGACGGAAGGTTACTTTTTCCGGAGCACCATCAATCGCACGCCGCTTCTGCGTATTTCCCTTCACCGTTTAATAATGCAGCGGTGGTTACCATGGATGGAGTGGGTGAATGGGCTACGAGTTCCGTCAGCCTTGGTGAGGCCAATACAATAACCATGTTGGCCGAGCAACATTTTCCGCATTCTCTGGGCCTCTTGTACTCAGCATTTACCTATTTCACGGGATTTCGCGTTAACTCAGGTGAGTATAAGCTGATGGGACTGGCGCCTTATGGGGAACCGAAATATGCGCAACGCATACGCGATACCCTCATTGACCTGAAGGAAGACGGGTCTTTCCGCATGAATCAGGAGTATTTCAATTACAGCGCCGGCTTGACGATGACAAACCATCGTTTTGATCAACTTTTTGATGGCCCGCGAAGAAAACCTGAAACAGCTGTCAGCCAGCGGGAAATGGATCTGGCCGCATCCGTTCAGCAGGTAACCGAGGAAATTGTGCTTCGCACTGCCGCCTTTGCAAAAAAAGAGTCGGGATCCTCCAATTTGTGCCTTGCCGGAGGGGTTGCGCTTAACTGTGTGGCTAATGGCAAGGTTCATAAATCCGGACTTTTCGAACGGATATGGGTACAACCCTCCAGTGGTGATGCCGGAGGTGCTCTGGGTGCAGCATTGTTTGCCTGGTATCAGTACAATGATAACCCCCGTATCGCCGATGGCAATAACGATTTCATGAAAGGTGCCTACCTCGGTCCGTCCTGGAGTAATGAAAGTATAGCTGCTTGGCTGGCAGAAAACACAATATCGTCTCATCATCAGAACGATGAGGACCTCTTCAAAAACGTCTCCAGGTTGTTGGCAGACGAGCAGGTAGTAGGCTGGTTTCAAGGTCGAATGGAATTCGGACCTCGTGCGCTGGGAAACCGTTCTATTCTGGGCGACCCTCGTTCTGAGAATATGCAGAAGAAACTGAATGTAAAGATTAAGTTTCGTGAGAGCTTCAGACCTTTTGCACCCAGTGTTCTTGCTGAGCATGTCAACCGTTACTTCGACTTTGATGACGCCAGCCCGTACATGCTTATGGTTGCACCGGTGAGCACTGCAATACGCCGCGAAACAGAACGGAATGTCAGTGGATTTGACAAACTCTATCAGATTCGCTCGGCTTTGCCAGCTATAACGCACGTTGACTACTCGGCCCGCATTCAGACAGTTCACAAGGAGACCAATCCGCGATACCATCGACTGATATCAGCTTTCTATGAGCAAACCGGTGTTCCCGTTGTCATAAATACAAGTTTTAACGTGCGGGGAGAACCTATTGTTTGTTCACCCGAGGATGCCTACCGGTGCTTTATGCGAACCAACATGGATGTACTTGTACTTGGCAACCATATCCTTTATAAATCAGAACAGCCTGTTAAGGAGGTTTCCGAAGAATGGAAAGAGGAGTTCCCGCTGGACTAATGAAGCAAACTTGGAATAATATTCCCGTTGACCATAAAAAAGTCCGTGAATTCGGTCTGGTCATCTTTGTAGTTGCAGGTATAATCATACCAGCAATTATTACCTGGAAAAACGACTGGATTATTACGGATGTAACCGGTTACCTTTTCGCCGGGACCCTCGCATTTATGGGTATTTGCCTGCTATTCACCAAAAGTATGTACCCGGTCTACCGTGGGTGGATGATGCTCGCGCTTGGAATGGGTTTTGTTGCTACGCGCATCATTATTACGCTGGTTTACCTGTTCATGATGACCCCCGTGGGATTCATAAGGCGGCAGAAAGCCGGATCGGTCTACAGAACTTTTCTCGATTTCAAAACCAATTCCACCGATACCTACTGGATTCGCAGAGACGAGCCATACAAAAAAGAACATACTGAGCGACAATTTTAGTCGGGGTATGAGATTGATAGTCAGCCCCGTTCATGCAACCTACGCTGATAAAAAGCCATTTTTGTCGTAATTTAGTCTTGTAAAGGGATGCTTCGGTCCTGTAAAGTCTGCCACTCATATTCACGTACGGCAAATGATATTGAAAGCCATGGTATTGAGGAAATTATTGGCCCTCCGTTTGTTGAAAACTGGCTTTCTGGTAGTCCTCATGGCCGGAAGCGGTTCCAATTTGCAGGCACAATCGGAATATCTGACACATATCCGGCCCACATTCTGGTATAACAGTATAGACGGTGTCAAAGCCGGTGTGCGATTTTTTGGTTATCAGGACACTCCGCATACAGATCTATACAGAGTTCAGGCAGGATTATGGGTGAACACCGCTATGCAGGATCAGCCAGTTTCCTATGACGTTCAGCTTGAACATCCGCTTATGGCGTTGGGCGCAGCAGAGCAAGAATTTACGCTTGGCGCTCAAACCCGCTTAATGGATGGCTTGCAAAGGCATATTCTATCTGCAAACAAAACGTTCAAGACCCAATTGGGTAATGAATCCTATCTGAATATGGGTTACACCTTTACTCAGTATGAAATGCGCAGCACGGCGTATCTGCTGTATCCGGGAAGCTGGTCGACCGATGTGCAAAACTTGCATCAGGTTACTCTGGGTTTCAGCAACCGGACTGCTCAGAGCTATCAGGCGTTTACATCCAGACTGATGGGGGGAGGCAGCCAGATTTTGCAACTGTCCGGAAGTGTTTATCATGTACTCAACAAGTCATTTGCCATTGGCATAAAGGCCGGTCATACGCGTAATGAATCCTCGGCTTCCTTGCCGGAACATGGTGTCAACCTGACATATGGCAATTTCTTTGACTGGCATGACAGTCCCTGGTTCAGGAGTAGGGGCACCTTACCCATACCAGCTGTAGAATCCGGAGTCGCAGTCATGACCGACGGCATAAGTAGCGTCAGAGGGTACGCAAGCCATGACGCAGATCGTTTTAAATCCGGCGATTTTTCGGCTATAACTTCCATAACTTCCGTTAATATAGATCTTGAAATTGCCAATCCCATCGACAGCTATCTTCGAAATATCCCCGTTGCCGGTGCGTTTATACGTTTTCAGTCCCGCGTTTTTGCAGATGCAGGGCGAGTCAACTATGAACCTTCGTTTACGCCTTCTACAGACACCCATATTGGAAGTGCCGGAATAGGATTTCAACTTCACATGAACATTCCGGATTATAACAACCGAGCCAGGGGTTTTTCCCTGCGCTGGGAACTCCCCGTCTGGGTTTCTGACCCTATTGCCGAGCAAAACCCTATCCGCCCCAGACACCACCTATCATTTGAATTATCAATTCCTTTTTAACCATGATTACACTCGTTATCAACTGCGGAAGCTCTTCCGTAAAGTATCAGCTTATTAACACCGAAGACCGCACAAAACTGGCATCAGGAGTAGTTGAACGGATCGGGGCAGTTACTGCTATTGTGAAGCACGAACTACCCGGTGCTAAACCTGCAAAAAAAACCATGCAGATTGACAATCACACGATTGCTCTGAAAGAAATTATGGAGCATCTGCTTTCCCCGGAGAATGGTGTTGTTGAATCCGTTGATCAGATCAAAGCTGTAGGACACCGTGTTGTTCACGGCGGGGAAACCTTCAAGGACTCCGTACTCATTGATGATAGTGTGATTGAAGCCATTGAGCAGGCGTACGACCTTGCACCACTTCACAATCCGCCGAATATGAAAGGAATTGAGGCGGCAAGGGAATATCTGCCGGATGCGGCACACGTTGCGGTTTTTGATACCGCATTTCATCATTCACTCCCCCCGGAAGCCTACCTGTACGCCATACCCAACCGAATGTACCGGCGCTATAAAATCAGGAAATACGGTTTTCACGGAACATCCCATTACTATGTGTCCCGGAAATATTATGAGATAACAAAGCGTAAAGCACAGGGAACCAATGTTATAACATGTCACCTTGGAAACGGTTGTTCTATCACGGCAATCAAAGATGGAAAAAGTATTGATACAAGTATGGGGTTTACACCGCTTGCAGGTTTGGTCATGGGAACACGCAGCGGCGATATAGATCCATCCATCATGTTTTATCTCATCGAAAAAGAAGAGATGTCGCTTAATCATCTGCATGCGATGCTGAATCGCAATTCAGGTCTTCTGGGGCTGAGTGGGTACGCAGCAGATATGCGTGATCTGATTACCGAGGCCGAGAATGGGGACCGCCGTTGTGAGCAGGCTATTGATGTTTATACGTACAGGACCAGACAGTACATTGGTTCGTACATGGCTGCCCTGAACGGATGTGATGCCATCATTTTTACTGCAGGCGTGGGCGAGAATGCTCCTTTCATACGCTCAAAAATTTGTTCGGGATTGCAATACCTTGGAGTTGAACTGGATGAAGAAAAAAATCAGAATGTTCCGTCAGGTCGTAAAGAACATAAAATCAGTACCGATGAATCCAGGATTGAGGTATATGTGATTTCAACTGATGAGGAGATGGTAATTGCCATTGACGCAGCAAAAATTGCAACGGCAGCCATGCAGTCGCCCTGGGTATGAAACTGAAAAACATCTTCGTTCTTATTGCTGCCCTGTTGATGACGGGCTGTACAAGCAGCAGGTGGATCATAGAAGATGAGCCCGCTGCCGACACTTCTCAATCCGTGCTCATCAGCAGTGATTCAGCGTTGCTGATCTCCGGAGAACCAACTCCGGAAAATCCGGTGTTGCAACTTAATGGTCGCCAGATTGATCTGTACGAAGCACCTATGCGGTTGGAGGCCAACAGAGTGATTCAACAATACCGGCCACGCCTGAGCTGGGTGATGGCAGGTATGCTTGGTGCAGGGTCTTTGTTCTACATAGCCAACAGCGGCGATTTTTTCGCAGAAGAGCTGACTGCATCTCAGAAAAATCTGCTCATGGCAACGGGCGGTCTGGTACTTGGGGCTTCTTTATTGAATATGAAGCCACGCGGTGAGCCACGTTACACCGGTGAAAGTCGATTTCTCAACCAGGTTGGCACGGATTTGAGAGCTGACTCAACCGATAAACCGGCCCCTCCATTCGACGTAATCATCAATGGCTCCCATGAGAACGAAACGCTAATTAACGGTTTGCAGCTCACCGTAAATGGCGAATATACCTTGAATTTAATCAGTGAACTCGGGCTGCGGTCTTTTTCTCCTGATGAACCCGGTGTGATAACGCTGGAATTTATTACTGAATTCGACTCAATAACTGTAGAATTCCCGCTTCAACGTGTTTTAAAACGTTACGTCAGGGTAGCACGCAGAAATACACCATTAAGGAACTCACAACAAACCGGTACCAATAATATCGTTACAACGGTTGCCGAAGCCAGCCTTTTGCCATGGGTTGAAACCACGGATACGGGCTGGCACCGCGTGTTGATGGGCATCACTCCGGTTTTTGTGAGTTCCACAGACGGAGCTGTAGTTTGGCGACCTGCCGTGTCCAATGAGAGTAATCTGGTTGTTACTACGGCAAACATGTCTTTTGGTAGTGTAGATGTTGAACGGGATATACCCCGAAAATCGCAGCAGGGCAATGAACGTAGTATAGCTATACTCATAGGCAACCAGAATTACCGGAACGACACATTAAAAAACGAGTATGCCCACCGTTCGCTTCGCCTGATGCGTACCTATTTGCAGCAAACCTTAGGGTACAGGGAAGAGAATATTATTACCATTGAAGATTTTACGGTAAGTGATGAAGCCGATAACCTCATACGCTTTAACGCACAAGACAATACACTATTTGACAGATCGCTTCCTGAAGGAGCGAGGATATTTGTTTATTTCAGTGGGAAAGGTGGAGTAGTGAATCAGCAGGGTCGGTCTCTTGCCGGATTACTTGCAGTGGATGGCTTACCAGGCGAGGGTGTTGCCCTGGAACAGCTGATGTCACAATTAGCCCGAATACCGCGTGATAATCCAGTTAATGTAGTTATTGATGCTGATTTCAGGGAGATTTCACCGACGGGCTTACCTAACCGTTTTGAGCCTGACTACCAGCGAATGACCAGGGTTCTCACAGAACGTAACGATCGCTCCTGGATACTTTTCGCATCCGGTCCAACCCAGTATGCAGGTCATTATGTATCAAACGACCGCCGTACAGATCGTGTGCACGGAATTCTGACCTACTATTTTGCACGTGCCCTCCAGGATGGCAATACAGACACCGAGTCTATACTGCGGTACCTGCAACGCAATATGACATTTACATCGCGAAGGCTACATAACAGAGCTCAGGATCCCGTATTTATCGGAAATTCGCGCGTAAATCTGATAGACATAACAGAAAACTAAAATCATTTTTTGGATATGACCGTTATTGATCAAATTAAAGCACGGGCTAAAACACATAACAAACGTGTTGTTTTTCCTGAACCTGAAGACCCGCGAACTTTAAAGGCCGCAATTTATCTGGCAAACCATCAGATCTGTGTACCTGTTCTCATCGGCAATATGGAGTCAATCCTTGGCAGGGCTGGTGAGCAATTGACTGATGTTCCAGCTTCCATAGAATATATTGATCCTGAAACGAGTCCACACCGTGAAATGTTCGCCCGGTACTTCTACGAAAAACGCAGGCACAAGGGCATGAACGCTGAAAAATCGTATCAAATTATGGGTAACAGCTTGTATTATGCCGCTGCAATGCTGGTACACGATCACGCGGATGCCTGTATCGCCGGAGCTGTCAACACCACCGGTGATGTGCTGCGAGCCGCTATTCAAGTTGTAGGAATGAAACCTGGTTCACGTGTCGTATCCAGTGTCTTTTTGATGAGCATGCCGGACGGAAATTCCTTCACATTCGGTGATTGTGCCGTGGTTCCATACCCGGATGAAGATCAACTCGCATCAATTGCTGTTGATGCCTCCAGAACACATTTTCAGCTCACGGGAGAAGAACCAAGAACTGCCATGCTTTCTTTCTCAACCAAAGGTAGTGCCGAACATGAACGAACTGTACTGGTTCGAAATGCCGTTCAAAAAGCCCGGGAGCTCGCACCTGAGGTTACCATTGACGGAGAACTCCAGTTTGATGCTGCTTTACTGCCTGCTATCGGTGATCGAAAAGCTCCCGGATCAGCCGTTGCCGGCAAGGCCAATGTTTTTGTTTTCCCAAATCTGGATGCTGGTAATATTGGATATAAAATAGCTGAGCGTCTGGCGGGAGCAACGGCAACCGGACCTATCATACAGGGACTTGCCAAGCCAATGAATGATCTTTCGCGGGGTTGCTCCTGGGAAGATATTGTCAATACAACCGCTGTGAGTATCCTGCAGAGTTCGTAAAAGAATAAAGGACAACCAGATGGCTGTCCTTTATTGTAATTACGGCAAAAAAATCCGGTTACAAATGCATCAAGCCAACGCTTAGTGATGGTAGACATTATACTCCCAAGGTTCAAGTATCAACTCAACGCCGGATGTATAGGTCACCTCGGTTCCAGTAAACAAATGGGTATAGGTTCCGGCCAGATCGGCATCGGATATTCTGACGCTGACCTGCTCCGGACTAAGATTCAGAATTACCAAAACTTTATCTTCGTTCTTCTGTCGGATAAATGCATACACGGCTTCATCGGCCGAAGTTGACAGGCGTTGCATTTGTCCGCCACGATCACCATTCAGCAATGCCTGATTGGATTGTTTCAGATTAAATAACTGCGTGTAAAATTCATTGTAGTCAATATCACCCCAGTCGATAGGATCTTTTTCAAAAAATTCAAGTCGCTTGTTCATGGCTGCTTCCTGACCATTATACAGCAGCGGCATACCCTCCATGGTTGCTGACAACACAGCAAATGTTTTTACGGCATCGCCAAGACGTTCAAAAACCGTCCCATTCCAGGAGTTCTCATCATGATTCGATGTGAACTGCATCCGAAAGGCATTCGATGGGAACCGCTGGCGGTCCTCCTGAAGATATTCATCGATTTTTGAAACAGGTTCTTCACCCTGGGCTATACTGTTGAACAAATGATGCATTCGCCAGCTGTAAGACATATCGAATGCCTTATAGTGATGTTCGGGGGTTTCAGCTTCAGCCAGCATAAAGACCGGTTTGATGGAATCCAGTTCTGCACGTGCACGATCCCAGAATTCAGTTGGTACCAGGTCGGCAACATCAGCGCGATAACCATCGATATCGAATTCTTCAACCCAATAGCGTAAAGCAGAAATCATATAGTCCCGGACCTCGGGATTGGAGTAATCAAGTTGAATAACATCGTCCCAGTCGGTACCGCGAGGAGGGATGAAATTGCCTTCTTCGTTGGTTTCAAAGTATTCCGGATGAGTGCTGGCAATGGGATTATCCCAGGCAGTATGATTGGCCACCCAGTCCAGAATGAGATACATTTCATGATCATGAACGGCCCGGACGAGCGATTTAAAATCATCCTTTGTTCCAAACTCAGGATTGACCTCGAAATAATCTTTTACGGAATAGTAACTACCGAGACTTCCTTTGCGGTTAACCTCACCAATTGGGTGAATGGGCATCAGCCAGATAATGCCTACTCCCATAGATTTGAGTCGTGGCAACGCCTCCCTGACGGCTTCAAAGGAACCCTCCTGGCTGAACTGACGGATGTTAACTTCATAAATAGTCTGGTTATAGGCCCAGTCCGGAGTTTGTAGCTGTTCGGTACTATCCGTTGCCGGAGTCTGGGTATCAGTACTTGGATTGCAAGCTCCAAAAAGAAAAGCCAGCAGTAGAATCAGGTTCAGTGTTTTCATTGGATGATCATTTTAAACAGGTGTGTAAACTATTGATATCATGCATTTCCAACCATAAAAGTAAGGGTGTAAAATATATTTAATCAGCCAATTCTTCCGCTTTTTATATCGTTGGTAGCCAAAGAAATGCTTATATTTAATCTAAATAAGTAAATCTGCTGCAACACGAAGGTTCGGAAATCCGGGTAACATCTCCGAACGACCATAGCAGTGCTGATGTTAACTATAACAGCGCAAATAATAATATCCAGATAAAGCACACACTCATGAGCGAAACTGACGCATTAGACTCCGTTGTATCCCAACCGTATAAGTACGGATTCAAAACTGAGGTGGAATATGATGATTTCCCGAGAGGTCTGAATGAAGATATCATCCGTATGATATCGCAGAGAAAAGGTGAGCCGGATTTCATGCTTGAGTTCCGGCTGAAGGCCTATCGGAACTGGTTAACTATGAAAGAACCTACATGGCCCAACGTTGATTATCCTCCGGTGGACTATAACAATATCATATACTATTCAGCGCCAAAAAAGAAACCTAAACTGGATAGTCTTGATGAAGTAGATCCAGCAATCCTAGAAACCTATGAGAAGCTGGGTATTCCCCTGCATGAACAGAAGTTATTGCAGAACGTTGCCGTTGACGCCGTTTTTGACAGTGTTTCAGTGGCAACCACGTTCAGGGCAAAACTTGCTGAAGCCGGTGTGATATTCTGTTCCATTTCAGAAGCGGTGAAAGATTATCCGGATCTTATAAAGAAATACATAGGATCGGTTGTCCCGGCTAATGACAATTACTTCGCCGCGCTTAATTCGGCTGTATTCACGGATGGATCCTTCTGCTACATCCCCAAAGGGGTAGCCTGTCCGATGGAGCTTTCAACGTATTTCCGTATCAATAACGAAGAATCCGGCCAGTTTGAGCGCACGCTCATTGTAGCCGAAGAAGGAGCATCCGTATCCTATCTAGAGGGGTGTACTGCACCCATGTTCAGTAAAAATCAACTGCACGCCGCGGTAGTTGAGCTGGTTGCTCTTGACAACGCCGAAATTAAATATTCCACGGTTCAAAATTGGTATTCCGGCGACAAAAACGGCGTTGGTGGTATTTATAACTTCGTGACCAAGCGCGGTATTTGCAGAGGAGTCAACTCCAAGATTTCATGGACGCAGGTTGAAACCGGCTCTGCCATAACATGGAAGTATCCGAGTGTTATCCTTCAGGGTGATAACTCCATCGGTGAATTTTATTCCGTAGCGGTCACCAATGACAAAATGCAGGCCGATACCGGCACCAAGATGATCCATCTGGGTAAAAACACCCGATCAACCATCATATCCAAAGGTATCTCTGCAGGACAATCCAACAACAGCTACCGCGGCTTGGTCAAAATTGGCAAGAAAGCCGATGGAGCGCGCAATTACAGCGTATGTGATTCGATGTTAATAGGCGACCAGTGTGGGGCTCACACATTCCCGTATATCGAATCCGCCAACAGCACAGCCAGTATTGAACACGAAGCAACAACTTCCAAAATCGGTGAGGATCAGATTTTCTATCTCCAACAACGAGGTTTGGACGAGGAAAATGCCGTTTCCCTGATTATTAACGGCTTTGTCAAAGAAGTCTTTAAAGAGCTTCCCATGGAGTTTGCCGTAGAAGCCACCAAATTGCTGAGCATCAAGCTTGAAGGCAGCGTAGGCTGATCACCCGATTTACAACAGATTAACAAATAACTAAAAAACAGACCAAACGTGTTACAAATCAAAAATTTACATGCCAGTGTTGACGGCATTGAAATTCTCAAAGGTATTAACCTCGAAATTAAGGCTGGAGAAGTCCACGCTATCATGGGACCCAATGGCAGTGGTAAAAGTACCCTTTCCAAAGTTGTTGCCGGTCATCCGGCCTATGAAGTAACTCAGGGTGAAATTCTTTTTGAAGGCACGGATATCGCAGAACTGGACGCTGACGAACGTGCCCGAATGGGAATATTCCTGGCATTTCAATATCCGGTTGAAATTCCCGGAGTCAGTAATTCCATGCTTATGCGCCAGGCTTACAACGCCATACGCAGAGAGCACGGAGAAGAAGAATTGGATCCCCTCGAGTTTGACGATTATGTACACAAAAAACTGGACCTCGTTGAAATGGATCCCAAGTTCCTGGATCGAAGCGTTAATGATGGCTTTTCCGGAGGGGAGAAAAAACGAAATGAAATTCTGCAAATGGCTGTGCTAAATCCAAAACTGGCACTTCTTGATGAAACAGATTCCGGTCTGGATATCGATGCACTTCGTATCGTATCAAATGGTATCAATCAGATTAAATCTTCCGATAAGGGTGTCATGCTGGTTACGCACTATCAGCGCATTCTCAACTACATCACGCCTGATTATGTACACGTACTCAAGGCAGGACGCATTGTAAAATCCGGTGGAAAAGAACTGGCACTGGAATTGGAAAGTCAGGGTTACGAAGAAGTGGAGGAAATCAGGTAATGAGTCTAACAACAGCACCCGAAACCACCTTTGATCTGGACACACTGTCAAGTGGGGAAGTTCCGGTACTGAATCTGAGTTCCATTGATGCGGTTAAGCAGGCAGCCGCACAGGAACTGGCTTCGCTGCCATTCCCTACAACCCGTGACGAGGAATGGCGCTTTACCAACATTAAACCAATTGCCCGTTCATCGTTCAAAAAGGCACGTTCGGCGGCCTCTGATGGTTTAACCTATGATACGGCAACAGTACCTGAGGCGGCGGATTCTACACTTGTATTTGTGAATGGTCTGTTCAATGAATCGCTGTCACGGGTTCAAGGTCTGCCTGAGGGAGTGATTGTAACCAATCTTAAAGATGCGGCTATACGATACTCCAACCTGGTTGAAATCAGTTTCAATCAGGCCAATAACTTCGAGCACGACTACTTTGCACTGTTAAATACGGCACAGTTTGAAGACGGCTCATTTATTTACATTCCGAAAGAAACGAAACTTGATAAGACCATTCATCTGGTATATCTGACTGAGGGAACCGAAAATTCAGCCGCTTTCCCACGCAACCTGATTCTGGCTGATCGCCATTCAGAATTCACTGTTGTGGAAGAATATATTGGCAGCGATGAACACGCATACCTGACAACCTCATTCACAGAAATACTTCTGGGTGAGGAGTCGCATATGTCACACGTGCGCCTGCAAAAAGACGGACTGAAGGCCTACCACGTGAACAGGATTGTGAGCAAACTGCAACGTGGCGCTGATCTCCAGTCTTATACCGTATCGCTGGGGGCTGAAATTTTCCGTAATGATGTGCGTGCAATTATGGACGGTGAAGGTTCACATGCCACCCTGGACGGACTTGTACTCGTAAATGGTAAGCAGCTCTCAGATACCCACAGTATTATGGATCATCGTGTTGCCAATTGTACCTCACACCAGTTACACAAGACCATTGTTGACGGAAAAGCAACCAGCGTGTTCAACGGTAAAATCTTTGTCCGCAAAGACGCCCAAAAAACCGATGCATTTCAGGAAAACCATAACCTGCAGTTATCCCGGGATGGTATGGTATACACCAAACCGCAGCTGGAAATATTTGCAGACGATGTGAAATGTTCACATGGTGCTACTGTCGGACAGATGGACCTCGAACAGGAATTCTATCTGAAAAGCCGGGGACTCACTGATGCCGCTACCAAGGAAATACTCACTTACGGTTTTGCTACTGAGGTGATTGAGTCGTTACCTGTAGAATCAATCAAGGAAGACCTGAAAAAAGCCGTGGAGACGTACACCCGTCGTGGTGTGCAAAATAACTAAGCACGATACTACATGTTCGCTACACAACAGGATCATCACTTCGATGTTGCCAGTATACGGAAAGATTTCCCTATACTGGCGCGTCAGATAGGAGACAAGCCGCTGGTCTACCTTGATAATGCTGCGTCCTCACAGATGCCGGTACAGGTGATGGATGCATTTGCTCAGTACCATAGCGGATATCATTCTAATGTACATCGTGGTGTTCATACCCTCAGCCAGGAAGCCACCGATGCATTTGAGAAGGTTCGTTTTAAAGTACAGCGCTTTATAGGGGCCCGAAGTGAGCGAGAAATAGTCTACACCAGCGGCGCCACAGACAGTATCAACCTGATTGCCCAGGCGTATGGCCGTACGTTTCTTGAGAAGGGAGATGAAATCCTGATTTCAAACATGGAGCATCATGCCAATATTGTTCCCTGGCATATGCTGGCCAAAGAAAAAAACCTCGTAATACGTGTAATTCCGATTACAGACGAGGGTACTTTGGACATGGATGCATTCGACCGCATGCTTAGCAAAAATACTAAAGTGGTAGCTGTTAACCATGTTTCCAATGCACTTGGAACAATCAATCCCATCGCTGAAATATCACGTAAGGCGCATGCAGTTGGCGCCATTACGGTTATTGACGGAGCTCAGGCAGTTCCTCATATGAATGTAAACGTCAGTGAAGCTGATTGTGATTTCTATGTTTTTTCCGCTCACAAAATGATGGGTCCCACCGGAACCGGCGTTTTGTACGGCAAAATAGAGCACCTTGAGGCCATGCCACCATACCGCGGCGGCGGCGATATGATACTGAGCGTTTCGTTTGATACCGGAATTACCTACAACGAGGTACCCCAAAAATTTGAGGCCGGTACACCAGGTATTGCTCAGGTAATCATGATGGGTAAAGCCATCGACTATATGCTTGATATCGGTCGCGATAAAATTCAGCTCTATGAAAACGAATTGCTGGAATATGCAACAAATCGTATGAGGCAAATTGACGGCATCCGCATTATAGGTACAGCTCCGCAAAAAGCTTCGGTGCTGAGTTTTGTTCTGGATGGTATACATCCGCATGATATCGGCACCATACTCGATTTTCATGGTGTAGCCGTCCGTTCCGGGCATCATTGTGCACAACCGGTGATGGAACGCTACGGTATTCCCGCTACGACCCGTGCATCCTTTGCATTTTATAATACACGAGATGAAGTGGACGCCCTGGTAAAGGCCATCCATGAAGTGAAGGAGGTACTGGGCTGATATGGATACACGAATGAAACACCTGTATCAGGAACTAATCATCGACCATAATAAAAATCCCCGAAATTTTCGGGTCATGGAAGAATTCAGTCATGAATCCGTAGGAAATAACCCGCTCTGCGGCGACAAAATGATATTGTACCTGAAAATCAACGATGAGAATATCATCGAAGATATCAGCTTTATCGGTGATGGATGTGCCATTTCCAAGGCCTCATCATCCATGATGACAACCGCAATAAAAGGGAAGTCCATTGCACAGGCCCGCGCATTGTTTAAGGATTTCCATGACATGAGCACAGGGAAACTTGATATTGCAGAACATCCGCATCAACTGGGCAAACTAGCTATTTTTGCCGGTGTGAGAGATTTGCCGGCACGGGTTAAATGTGCAACACTTGCCTGGCACACTTTGGATGCCGCTTTAAAAGGTGAGCAAGAAATTACAACAGAATAGTACGTAAGCCGTTACTACCAAAACGGAGAAAAACCGGAGAAAATGATATGCCAAAAATAGCTGAAATCGAAAGAACACCGAACCCTAATGCAATGCGATTCGTGCTTAAAGAGCCCATATCGCAGGGAATCACCCGCTCTTATGAAAATGCTGATCAAGCAGTGAAAGATCCGTTCGCTTCACAGCTTTTTTCCATACCAAGCGTGATTTCTGTTTACTACGTCGACCACTACGTCACAGTAACGCAGGATGGGTCTTCAGACTGGAATGAGCTGTTACGTAAACTGGCTCCACCTATCCGGGAGGCTGAAGCAATCGGAATGCTGGAAACCGACGATGATGAAGTGCACGCAAGCCGTGAAGCCATGGAAAGCGACGACCCTCGTCTGAAACAAATCAATCAAATGCTCGACGAACAGGTCAGGCCCTACCTGTTAGCTGACGGAGGTGGTTTAAAAGTACTCGGACTTATTGACAATGTGCTCAGAGTGCATTACCAGGGTGCCTGCGGAACATGTCCTACGGCAACCAGTGGTACGCTATACGCCATTGAAAGTATGGTTCGCAGAATTGATCCTGAAATTGTAGTACAATCCGTGTAGCATATGATAAGCATCAGTGAACGAGCCCTTCAGCGAATTGACCAGATCCGTGGTGAAAAACAAGTTTCAGAGGACTGTTATCTTCGCGTTGGGGTCATAAGTGGTGGTTGCTCCGGGCTGACCTACGAGCTTGACTTTGACCCTGATTTCAACCCTGAAAAGACATCGACCGATCAGAAAACATTCGAAGTTGATCATACACGATTGGTCATTGACATGCGTAGTTTCCTTTATCTGGCTGGTACCGAACTGGATTATACCGATGGTCTGGAGGGCCAGGGGTTCCATTTCAAAAATCCTAATGCCACACGAACTTGTTCTTGTGGTGAGTCGTTTTCCGTTTAACTCATTATGAACGAAGATTTCGTAATTGAAAACAAAGTCGCCAAGTCTGGTTTAATCACCATAGATTTAGAAAAGATAGCGGGTGACTTTACCGTAAAGGAGCTTGATTTAAAGCAATTCCTGTACATGGAGCTTTTACTCAAGGAAAAAGATTTCCGCGAGGCATTGAGTCAGCACGACTGGACTCAGTATACCGATTGTGTTCTGGCTGTTCACTGCTCTACGGATGCAATAATTGCATCGTGGGCGTACATGCTGGTAGTAACGCATGCTGCCGGATATGCAAAGGACATCGTCAGCGGCAGTCCACAGGAGGTGTATAAAACTATGTATCTGTCTGCTTTAAACCAACACGACTGGACCCAATACGAGAGAAAACGCATAATTATCAAAGGTTGTTCTGACCGATCCATACCTGCTGCAGCATACGCTTATGCTACCCGGCGACTGATACCTGTTGCTGACCGGATTATGTATGGCGAGGCATGTTCCTTTGTGCCGGTATGGCGAAAACCACGATCATGATTCGTAGTTCAGCCGTCTTTGGCAAGGAGGAGGCATGGGGCTGAGTGACCGTAAAAAAGATCACGTCAGACTGACCATAGACGATAGGTCAGCGTACAGTTACGATGCAGGGTTTTCGGCCTACAGATTCAGGCATAATGCGTTACCGGAACTTGATATCGATGAGATTGATACGACGGCAACCCTGCTGAATCGTGCGTTCTCGTTTCCACTCTTTATTTCATCCATGACCGGCGGATATTCCGGTGCAGCCCGGGTCAATGAAATTATTGCGCGGGTATGCGAACAGGAAAACATCCCCTTTGGGGTAGGGAGTCAGCGAGCCATCCTGGATGATTCAAGCGCTGCAACTACCTTTAGCATAGCACGGAAAACAGCTCCGGGAGCTTTCATAGCTGGTAACATCGGAGGGGCGCAGTTAATTGGCGGACTTTCCCATGAAAAACTCTCACTCCTCATTGATAGTATAAGCGCAAACGCTATCATCGTACATTTAAATCCGCTTCAGGAACTCATGCAACCTGAAGGCGACCGTAATTTCAGGGGGATATTTGATGGAATTGCAAAATTAGTTGAAGATAGCCCCGTTCCTGTTCTTGTTAAAGAAACCGGCGCCGGAATCAATGCAGAAGTAGCGCAAAAATTACTGTCTGTGGGAGTACAAGTAATAGATATCGCTGGGGCAGGCGGCACCAGCTGGGCCCGTGTTGAAAATCTTCGCTCCGATGATTCCCGGAAATATGCAGCGTTTGATAACTGGGGCTTACCTACGGTGGACTGCCTGGTAGAACTCCATGCCCTGGGAATTGCAAAAAACAAGATTATAGCCTCCGGTGGTATACGTTCACCCCTGGACGTAGTTAAAGCACTCTGCCTCGGTGCAGGATTTGCGGCCATTGCCCAGCCCGTGATCCAAACGGTAATTAAAGATGGAGAACAGGGGCTTGTAGAACTGGTCAGAACCTGGAAAAACTCCATACGCTATGCGATGTTGCTTCTTGGAGCAGCCCGTTTGGATTCTCTGAGTGCAGGCCACCTGGTTAAATTATACCCCTAGATAGTCAGAGGTTTTGTATCTTCGTTGTTATGTTTTCAGTATTCAATCCGAAAAATTTTGACAGACCCAACCGTTAGTATCGATCATTTCTTATTGAATCTTCAGCTGCCAGCTCAGCCTGAAACACTCTATGAGCCCATTCGCTATATCCTCAAAAGCGGCGGGAAAAGAGTCCGTCCAAAAATGGTGTTAACTGCCTGTGGATTATGCAATGGAAACACGGCGGATGCGTTGCATGCCGCCGCCGCTGTAGAGACGTTGCATACGTTTACCCTGCTCCATGATGACATTATGGATAATGCCGATTCGAGAAGGGGCTATCAAACTGTGCATAAGAAATGGGATACTAACACAGCTATTCTTTCAGGTGACGCCCTGTTTGCCTTCTCCTATGGACTTATTGACTACTACGGCAAAAGCCCTGATTACACTAAAGAGCAATATGCCCGATTGAACCATGTTTTTGTTGATGCTACTCGCATCGTTTGTGAAGGACAGGCACGCGACATGGAATTTGAAACACGTACCGATGTCAGCGTTGATGAGTATATGCTCATGATTGAACAGAAAACAGCGACTCTGCTTCAGGCAAGTATGCAAATTGGTGCCATTATAGCCGGTGCTCCAGACGTATTGATTCAAAAATGTGGGGAAATAGGCCTTAAAGCAGGTATTGCGTTTCAGATACAGGATGATCTGCTCGATGCGGTTGGTGATCCCTCTAAATTTGGCAAGAAACCAGGCGGTGATATCATCGCAGGAAAAAAAACCTACCTGTCTGCGTTGGCCTTACAATCAGCTCCATCTGAAATTAGAGCAGAATTGAGTTTAATACTTCAACAAAAGAAAGCTACTGATCAACAGGTCGACTTTGTCATAAAGGTTTACCGTGATTATGGGGTACTTGAGGCCGCTGAAAACGCTATATCAGATTTATACACGCAAGCTCGAAATGCCTTATCAACATTTGAAAATAGTATCTATAAAGACGAAATAAATTCTCTTCTGGATCAGTTAATGATAAGAGAACATTAGTACACTACTCCGTAAATACATGAAATATCAGAATTCAGGCACCACAAAATATTTTTTTGCTATACTCATAGGACTTTTTGTACTGGGTTGTACCAATACAAGACAAATACGACAGGGTGATTCTCTTGAAGTAGCTTTTGAAAAGGCAAAGGCATTTTATGACCGTGGCAGGTACACCGATGCAACCCGTGCCTTTGAGACGGTGTTATCTATCGGTCGGGGAACCGAAATTGCACAAGAGAGCCAATATCTGCTGGCGATGAGTTATTTCAACAACCGGGATTACCTGGTTGCAGCCTCGGAGTTTCAGCGTTATGCAACCAACTTCCCCAGATCAGAACGGCGAATCGACGCGGAGTTTCAGGAGGCAATAAGCTATTATAAATTAAGTCCTCGTTATAAACTGGATCAAACCGATACCTTTCGCGCTATAGAATTAATGCAACTGTTCATTGGAAGATATCCGGGTACAACACAAGCCGAAGAAGCGGCTGGTCTGATCGATGAAATGCGAGATAAGCTGGCACGAAAGGAGTACGAATCGGGCCAGATGTACTTGAGAATCAGGCAGTATGAAGCGGCCGCAATTTATTTTGGAATGGTACTGGACATGTACCCTGAAACAACCTGGGCAGAAGCCTCTTTGGCTCTGCAGATTGAAGCTTACGTATTATTTGCGGATAACAGTGTGCCTGAGAGACAGGCTGAGCGTTATCAGATGGCAATTGACAGCTACCAGACCTACATTCAATTATTTCCACGTGGTGACAACAGGGGGAAGGTGGAAGACCTGGCAGATACTGCCCGCAATGGAATTGAAGCCGCCAGACAGACTGTATCCAACTGATTATGGTTCACTCTGTCGGCCTGCTCGGTGGTATGTTCGACCCTGTTCATCTGGGTCACTTATCCATTGCCGAAGCCTACCTTAAAAGTGAAATAATTAACGAACTTTGGGTTATTCCGTCTTTTAGTCCGCCACATAAGCGAAACACTGCTGTGACGGATTTCGAACATCGCGTAGCGATGCTGCAGCGAGCTTTTGCAACCATGCCGGGTGTGGTGATACGTGATATCGAACGGTCATTACCAAGCCCGAATTACACTATTCAAACACTTGAAGCACTCAGAAAACAATACCCTGATACGAAATTTTACTGGTGTATTGGTTCGGATAACCTGCATAGTTTAAATACGTGGTTCAACTACGAACACATCCTTGAAGGATGGAAGCTGCTGGTCGCTACGCGACCCGACTTTGAAACTTCCCGAATTCCGGAGTCTATCCGATCCCGATGTCTTTTTGTTGAAAACAAGCCTCGAAATATTTCATCTACATCAGTACGTTTTGCATTATATAATACGGGTGTCTCAGCAGACATTCCGAAGGCCGTGCTCGACTACATTCGTGAATTTAAGTTGTATCAAAGTTCCTGATCCCTGTTCCGTTTTGCGGAAAACCAGGACGTAAGCAGGGCAGTACATTCATCTTCAAGTATGCCGTTTAATACCTCTATTCTGTGGTTTAACCGACGATTAGAGCAAATATTGAACAGACTGTTGCAACCACCTGCAGTATGGTCAATTGTTGCGTAAACAACACGAGACAATTTGCTCCAGACCAATGCTCCGGAACACATTGGGCAGGGCTCCAGAGTGACATACAATGTACATTTCAGCAGGTATTTTGACTGTACAATTTCACATGCTTTCCGAATAGCTAAAATCTCAGCGTGAGCTGTAGGGTCTCCGAGGGATTCAACCATGTTGTGCGCTGAGGCGATGATTTCATTATTTTGAACTACAATTGCACCAACCGGAACTTCCCCTTTGTCTGCAGCTTCATACGCTATACGCAGTGCCTCACGCATGAAATGCTGATGTAATTGCAATTGGGGGTTGTCTGTCATAATGCCCGTATATTTAGCAGTAATATTTGTATTATTTTGGCACTAATTGTAATTCAACCACACAAAATATGATTTCAAATAGTGAAGAAGAAGAAATTCTTAAATTTCTTGAGTCCAACATCAGAACCATCCCTGATTTTCCCAAAGCAGGCATCCAGTTCAAAGATATTACACCCTTACTTGGTAATCCTCTTGCTGTAAAACATACAGCTCAATTGCTGGTAAAACCATTTTTGAATCAGCATATTGATTTCGTTATTGGAATGGAGTCCAGAGGCTTTCTTTTTGGACCAAAATTAGCTATGGATCTGAAGGCGGGATTCATTCCAGTACGAAAGCCTAATCGATTACCTTATAAAACCGTTCGGTCTGAGTACGAGCTTGAGTATGGTACGGATACTGTTGAAATGCATGAGGACGCTCTTTCATCGGGAGCGAGGGTGGTGATTCATGACGATTTGATTGCTACAGGGGGAACGGCGGGCGCTGCTGCAGACCTGGTAAAACAACTTGGTGGGGAAGTTGTGGGATTTTCCTTCATTATTGAGCTTTCGTTTCTGCAAGGAGTCCAGAAACTGGATAAAATTGCATCATCACACACGCTGATTAAAATCGGTTAGCGATAGTAATCAGGGAAGAGCAAATCGTTTCCTAAGTAACCACTCAGTGCTCAGTAGTACTATGATGAGTAAAAACCAAAAAACTGATTGGTATAATTGTACCGTTTGTAATTCCTGAATGTAGCTGGTTTCACCCAGACGACCTTGAAGCTTATCCAGAAAATCAGATAACTCCGTGTGGGTTGAGAAGTGTCCATCGGTAACCTCAGAAAGATAAATTAACAACGGGTCGTTGCGCCGGGTGTCAACTAATTCAGCTATGGTACCGCCTACCTGAAAAACCCCTGCTGCCTCACCCAGCTGTTGATTCCCTCTTTGGGCTGTCCCCTGAAAGGTATAGCTGCCTTCCGGCATAATGCCTGCATCAAGTTCATAACGACCTGAACCCGTAGTATTCATTGTAAAGATTCGATTAAAATCAACGTCGTTCCCACTAATAGAAACCGTAACCTGAGCCGCACTTTCCGGTTTGCCGGAAGCATCGGTTACCGAAGCCCTGAATTCTATAGTTTCGCTGCTGGAAAAATCTGTTTTAATCGGGGATAATTCCAAAACTTGACCCGAGGGATCAGCGGCGGTCCAATCTATGAGATTGTAGAGTAGCTGACTGAGCCAGTCGATTTGATCCGCATTTCCACGAAGGAACCATCGATGAATATTGTAGGCCATAAAAAAGCTGTACCGTTGATTGGGCAGTTGTACAGCCTGTAAGACCGGCGACGTGGTAGTTTCACCACGTACATCAGCGTACAGAAAAACGAGGTTCGTTTCATTTTGTCGTGTGTCAGACAATGGTGATCGCAGGGGTGGTGCTCCACGTAGGTCCAGGGAAGCAAGGTCCAGAACGGCATGACCGGACGCCTCCCCTGATAAACGAAGCTGAACAGGTACAGTAGTATTGGTTCGATTTAACACTGGTCGACCGGGGAGACTGGAAGTCAGTTGGCTGTAGCTACTTTCTCTGGTACCCGGGGTCAAAAAGAACACAACAGGTTTCTCGTTGATAATAGATTCCAGCCATTGCATTGTAGCCTGACCGATACCATCGGGCAGACCATGAATAATAAGCAGATCAAGGCTGTCAGCTGCGGGTAAGGTACCCTCTGCGAAATTTTGGTTACCCACCCATGTTCTCTGTGTCAATTCAATGGCGTCGTTAGCAGCCAGGAGTCTGCGAAGGAATCCGACGTCGGGGTGTAGTTCGAAACCAACGTGTGCAACTCTGATTTGATCATCCAGGATGTTAATACTAAAACGGCGCGAATTATTTTCTTCCGACCATTCGCCCGACACAGGCTGGATTACCGCACGCAAGTTGAGAATGCCGGTTTGTGTTGGATTCACAAGTAGTTCCACTTCGCGGGTTGATCTGTTTTCTCCGGGAACATAGGAAAATTCAGCAATCTCCCGATTATCTTCCAAAATCTGAACCGAGATGGTATCCGATTCAAATCCTTCATTACGCACAGTCAACCGGACGGGTAGCTGCGAGTTAACATAGGCCACAGATGGAACGCTAACATCGGTTAAAACAATATCCTCCAGCTGCGTAGTGTCACCAACGGCTAATGCATAAACAGGTATATCCAGGAAATCTGCCGCAAATAGGGCATCCCTTCCAGAAGTACTTACTCCGTCAGTAATTAATACCAGCAGATCAGAATTGTTATCGAAATTGCTTAGCACTTCATACAATCGTGTTTCAGATTGATCGAACGTTAGTTCATCTAGTGAGCTTATTTGAGTGATATCCGAGGAGAAACTACTAATCGACTGGCGTACGGACCATGCATCCAATTGCCCGGTTATTTCAGTGAGTATGCTGCGCATAGATACTTCTCCTGCCCACTCGCCCCGTTGCGTGCTAATACTGCGTGAATCGTCAATAAGCAGGGTAATTTCAGGTTGACTTAGTGATTGAGTACGTAATTCAAACTGTGGATTCATCAGCAAGAGCAGGATAAGTGTCAGTGATAGTCCACGGGCAACTATCAACAGCAATCTAAACCCCGGTGTAATGCTGGAATAGCGAATGTATGTCCATACGGATATAAGGAGGGCTATAATAAACGCCGGATAAAGCAGCCAAACCGAGAGCATCGGCTGAAATCCTACAAATTCAGGACTCACGGGTATACAATGTGTATTTTAGGTTAAACTCGAGCCGATTCAAGCAACCATTCAATTAATCTATCTGGGGAAATTTGCTCAGCTTCAGCAGCATAGTTATTCACGATACGATGGCGCAGCACAGCCGGCGCAAGAATTTCAATGTCTTCTTCAGTGACGGAAAATCTGCCTTTTGATAGGGCTCTGGTCTTTCCGGCCAATATCAGGTTTTGAGACGCACGTGGCCCGGCCCCCCAGCTCATGTACTTTTTCACAAAATCCGGTGCGATGTCGGAAGCGGGACGCGTCATGGTCACCAGTCGTACCGTGTAATTAAGAACGGACTCAGGAACGGCTACTTCGCGAGTGAGTTCCTGCATACGGGTAATTTGACTGGCATTCAAAATCTGGTTTATTTCAATATTGCGATTTCCTGTTGTCTGGCGAACAATGTCTGTCTCTTCGTCAAAGGAGGGATAGTCCAGTCTTAGGTTAAACATAAATCGATCCAGCTGTGCCTCCGGCAGGGGATACGTACCTTCCTGTTCAATCGGATTTTGCGTTGCAAGCACAAAAAAGGGCCGGTTCAGATCGTATGTTTTTCCGGCGGCGGTAACCCGGAACTCCTGCATTGCTTCAAGCAATGCAGCCTGAGTTTTGGGGGGAGTTCGATTTATTTCATCGGCCAGGATAATAGATGCGAAGACAGGACCTTTGACAAATTTGAATTGTTTTGCCCCGGTTTCAAGATTTTCTTCAATGATTTCGGTACCGGTGATATCGCTGGGCATAAGATCAGGTGTAAACTGAATTCGATTAAAGTCGAGATTCAGTGCTCTGGCAAGCGTTTTGATCAGAAGGGTTTTTGCCAGGCCGGGAACACCTACCAGGACACAATGTCCGTTTGAAAATAAACTGATGAGTAACTGCTCTACAACTTCGTTCTGGCCGACAACGATTTTGCCTATTTCCAATTTCAGTGATTCAAAAGCGTCTTTAAATGACTCCGCTTCTGCTACTAATGTTGAATTTGTTTGGCTCATGCTGATTTCAATTTGAAGAGATAAACGGATTTTCTATGAAGTATTGAACATGTACTTCATCGCGCATTTCAGTCATCCATTGTGTGAGCAACCGTTGCTGTTTATCCTGTAATGCGAACATCCGAATCAATTCAAAATCATCATCCAGATTTGCCTGATGTTCCGGTATTCTGTTGTTGAGCATCACAATCCGGAATGCACGTTGCTGCGTGCCCCCTTGCCCGGTGTTGAAGGGTCGAGGTTCAGAAATATCCCCCACATTTTCCAATAAAAGGGTTGTTCGAAACAGGTTGGGGTCAAGCTGGTCAACCGGCAACTGACGATCTCCGGTCTGAGGGTTGACCAGTCGACCGCCTGATGGTGCAGTTGCCTTATCATCTGAATGCCTTCGTGCAAGTACGGAGAATGCTTTATCATGAGATAAGACACTATCGCGTAGTGCCTCCAATTTATTTATAGCGAAAGCTTCATCCAATTCATCATCGCCAACCCGTATAAGAATGTGGTTGGTTTCAATCTGATCGGCCACCCTGCGATTCAGACGGATAACATGATATCCAAACGGCGTTTGAACTACCTGTGAAATTTCGCCGGGAGAAAGGGCAGAGGCGGCCGCTGAGTATTCGGGAACCAGATCTCCCATCGGCATCATAGGAAGGAGTCCGCCGTTGGGTGCAGTTCCGTCTTCACCGTATCTCCTGGCCATTGCTTCAAATTCTGCATTATGATTTAGTATGGAATCGCGAATAGCTACTGCTAGCTGAAATGCTCTGTTTTCACCTTCCGCTTTAGGCG
This sequence comes from Bacteroidetes bacterium HLUCCA01, assembly GCA_001314545.1. Classification (GTDB taxonomy): domain Bacteria; phylum Bacteroidota; class Rhodothermia; order Balneolales; family HLUCCA01; genus HLUCCA01. The sequence goes on along the minus strand of LIHN01000001.1, from coordinate 134,642 downwards.
GAGGTATTATCACAATCTGCGATAGTGATACGCTCTCTGGAATCAGAGGCAGCGAATCTGCAGGTATTGAATTGAAGTATTCAACAACCTCAGGGCGTGTCACAGAAATTTTGCGGCGTTCTTGTTCCCGCATTCGTTCTGCTGTAAGATCTTGTCTGAATTGTTCACGATATTCGGCCCGGAGCTGTACAATACTTCTTCCGAGGGCACGCTCAAGCTGCTGTTCACCTCCGGCGCGCTGGGTCAGCAATCGAATACGTTGGTCAAGCTGGCGATTAACTTCATCGTCAGTTACCACCACGGAATCAATTTTTGCCTTTTCTACCATGACGAGATTGTCAATCATAGACTCAAGAACATCATACCATAATTCTTCGCTGAAAGGCATACCTTGCTGGGACTGCATGAATTCTGCAGTCCGATTGTCAACCTCTGATTTAAGTATAATATGATCGTTGACTACGGCTACAATTTTGTCTGATATCTCACTCTGGGACTGAGCTGTAAGCGTTTGGGTAAATACAACCGATAGAATCAGCAGTATGATGTATTTAGGCATTGGAATAAATAACTGAGAGGATTAAGGTTGGCCTGTTTCGCCTGGATTAAAAAATTTCAATTTCATTGTTGGCTTGCGCCTGCATAATGAGGTTCTGCTCAAATATACGGATTGCCCGTCTTCTCTTTTCTACTTCAAGCCAGGAATGAATGTGATCCGTCACCCAGTCAAGGTCGGGGTGCTCACCGGCTGAACGTTCGCTTGTGATTTGAATAAAATGGAACTGATCATTCAGACTGCGTATGGGAGATATTTCGCTGATACCCATCACTGACAGGTATTCACGCATGGGTGAATTATCAGGGAACAGTGCTGACTCCGGTATGTATCGCTCAGAATTCACCAAGGCCTCGTCCTTATACAGCGCATAACGTTCTACAACCATATCCCATGATACACCTCTGAGTAAATCGTTTTTTGCCTGTCTTGAATCTTCAAGAGTCGCAGTAACTACATGTCTTACTTTGAGATATCGCTCTTGAAGTACAAAATTACTACGATGTTGATTGTAGTAATCCCGTACTTCCGACTCAGTCACACTCACTGGATTTTGCTGTAGTAACATCTCGCGCATTACTTCCTGTATCACACTGGCCTGTGCTTTCCGTAAACGCTCTTTTGTGTACGGTAGTTCAGCCATACCGTTCCTGCTACCTTCCTGGTAAATTACCATGGATTCTATCCAGGTATCCCGGTACTGAGTGATTGCCTTCAGACTGTCTGCACGGAATACATTTTCCGGAACATTCCGTCTGATTTCCTCATAGGTAAGAAATTCATTTCCAACACGTGCCACTAACAGCCCGGTATCAGGCTGCCCGGAGCTCGAACAGCCTGATAAAACCAGCAGAAGGATGAGGGCGTGCGCCCATTTACCTTGAAACCGATATTTTGGATCATGTACTATCAATTACTGTATTCTTTCAGGGAATAGTTCCACACCGTAGGCATCTCTTAGCCTGCTTACCCAGGCTTCCTCTCTGATAGGCTGGTATTCTGATACAACCCGGAAATAAGCCTCATCAAAGTTCATAGTTCGTTCAGGTTCAATTCGGTCCAGCAGCAGAACCGTGCGCCGGTTTCTGTATTCAAAGCGGTTGGTAAGTCCACCTTCCTCAACTCCCTGCAGGTGCAGGAACGGTCTCTGGGATAAATCATTGATTACGTCGGAGCGTACCAGCAATCCAGGCAGGTCGTTACGCAGACTATCCGGGCTTACACCCGATTCCAGTAGTGTAATGGCCTCATCCAGAACTGCATCGTTATTCGCTGCAATTCTGTAGTAGAAATAGCGCTCATCGAAGCGATAGTTATCCGGGTTGGCATCGTACATCGCTCTGATAGATAATGTATCATATCTGGCATAATTCCACACGGAATCTTCAGACACTTTGAAAATTACCAGACCGTTGAGGTACTCACGGCTCAATCGTGCAAATTCAGGGAATGTGTTTTTGGTTATTTCAGTGATATGATTGCTGGTGACCGCATCGATATAACGCTCTCTTACCGAAAAATGATAGTTTGTAGAGCTGGACGTGTCGATGTTTGCGTAGATCCACTCCAGATAATCGCCTGCTGAGTAGGTTTGATTGTTCAGTTTGAACACAGGAAGTTCAAGAACACCGTTTTCCCATTCAAGCGAATGAAATCCGCGTCCCATATGATCATAGATGGGTGCTTCAAACGCGTCAAATCCTTCTGCATATACAGTTGCATTTCCGGCACGACGTACGTGCTGATTGGTAAACTCCTCTGTTTGACGAAATCGGGGCAGAGCCTCCAGTTTCTCCAGCATCTCCCGACGATAACTTTCATCGTCCACGAAAGTTCGGATTGAATCGAGTCGTACAATATGTACTCCATAACCACTGTAAAAGGGTTCGGTAAAGCTGCCAGCCTGCTCAATATTCATGACCACATCGGTAAATCTTGGATCGTACCGGCCATAGTTTACCCAACCGATGGATCCCTGATTGGGTATGGACTGCTGGTCTTGGCTGTATTGCTCGACAGCCTGATCCCAGGTTATTTGCTGCAGAGCAAGCTCGTTATAAACATCTCCTGCAAATTCTAGTGCTTCCTGAATTTCATCTTCACTACGGGTGGGGAAAAATATATGTGCCAGCTGCCTGTCAGGTGAGGACGGCCGGGTGTCATGTACCTTTACGATGTGATAACCGAACTGCGACCGGAATGGCATGGAAACCTGACCCACCGGGGTGCTGTAAACGGCGTCTTCAAAGTCCTTAACGGCCCATCCTACAGAGAAGTACCCAAGATCACCACCAACACTGCGACCCTGCTGGGTGCTGGAGTACACAACACTGAGACTGTCAAAGTTTTCACCGGCCAGCGCTTTCTCACGGGCTTCAACGAGGCGATTGTAAGCCCTCAGGGTATCTGCACGAACCGGGTTCTGTGGCAGTGTTATCAGAATATGTGAAGCGTGAATTTCGGTTTGAGCCCGTTCGATGTACTCATTGAGCAACTCATCTTTTACTTGATTTTCCAACCAATAGGGCTGTGCTGTTTGTTGCTCATACGAGGCCAGTTCGTCCAAAATTTCAGGCATTTCAAAATATCCGGCCGACTTTGCCTCGGCCAGTTTGGCCAGATAATCGGTGTAAAGCGGTAGAAATGCTCTTAATTCCCGAATTTCTTCTTCGGGGGTAAATCCGGCTTCAGGACGGGCGCCTGAGCGATAGAACTGATAGGTTAGTTCAGAAAGGCTGACATCCTCACCGGCAACGCGTGCTACCACAGGGTCTTCCGTTGATGCGGTTTGGGAGGAGGAGCAGGCTCCAACAGTTAACAATAGCAGGGATGTGAGCACGAAGTTGTTGATTTTCATCGATATATAGCGTCTTTAAAATTAAATTGTTATCTATCTTTGTTAGTATGGACGTATGGACAAACCACTTTGGCTGAACGCATTGACCATGCTGTTAGTATATCGGTTATCCAAAAAACAGGATACCAGCCCATGTAGCCGTCATCAGATTGGCCAGTGTACCAGCCATAACAGCTTTGAGACCCAGCTTGGCCAGGTCCGCCTTTCGGGAGGGTGCAATACCTCCGATGCCGCCAATCTGTATGGCAATGGAGGCGAAGTTTGCAAAACCACACAATGCAAAAGTAGCCATGAATATGGTTTTTTGCTGGAGCTGACCTTCCAAAACCAGATTTGACAAGTCAACAAAGGCAATAAATTCCGTTAATACAAGCTTGGTTCCAATCATTGAACCAACCGCCAGTGCATCCTGCCAGGGTATGCCGATAATGAACGCAACGGGCATAAATAGGTAGCCCAATATGGTTTGAATAGTTACTTCCAGTACCGGTATATCCAGACCAACCATCTCACCGAGAGAATTAGGTAAAGCCCCTGTGAATTTGAGCATGCTGTTGATCAAAGCGAGTAGGGCAATGAAAGCCAAAAGCATAGCACCCACATTAAGGGCCAGTTTAAGTCCTTCAGCAGCGCCTGAAGAGGCGGCATCGATTCCATTAGCGTCCTTTTTTTCTACTTCAACGCGAACCTCGCCCATGGTTTCGGGTTTCTGAGTTTCCGGATATAATATTTTTGCAATAACCAGGGCGGCAGGAGCTGCCATCAGACTAGCCCCGAGGAGCTGCTCGGCAAAAAGCTGTCTGCCTGCCTCAATGGTCAGATCGTTTGCAAGTGCGTAGGAGTCGCCAAGGATTTGAATGTATGCTGCCATGACGCCACCCGCAATAGTAGCCATCCCGCCGGTCATAACTGCCATAAGTTCCGAGGTTGTCATCCGTTCTACATAGGGCTTGACCACCAGGGGAGCCTCTGTTTGCCCTACGAATATATTGGCAACTACCGACAGCGATTCAGCCCCTGATGTACCCATGAGTTTTTGCATGCCACTGGCCATAAATCGTACAATAGCCTGCAGAATTCCATAGTGGTACATTAGTGTGGTGATGGATGCAAAAAATATAATGGTGGGCAAAACCTGGAAGGCAAAAAAGAACCCGAGGCTTCCATCCATTCCCGGACCTTTAGCCAGGTCACCGAAAATAAACGTAGCACCCTCTGTTGTAAACTCAAGTACGATAACAAAGAAGGAAGAAACGAAACTAAAGAACTCCTTAGGCCATCCGAGCGGGGCAAAATACTCGGCCATACTGGATCCTCTCAAGATGAAAAGGGCCAGAACAAACTGCAAGCCAAGACCGGTGCCAACTAGTCGCCAGTTTACAGATTTTCTGTCTGCACTGAAGGCAAATGCCAGAGCAATGACGAACGTCATTCCAATAAGTCCGCGAATAATGTCCATAATCAGGAAGAAGTGGTGTTAGGTGTCTGGTTATTTTGTGTCGGCATTGGTCTTCCTTTCCGGGTATCAACAGGCGGACGGAAACAATGACGGGCCCTGGGTTCGTAAGCATCCGATTCACCGACCAGAATCCGGTCATCACTGCTCACAATTCGCTGTGAATAATGCGCAACGGCACCGGATTCGGCACAGATAGCATGCAATTTTGTGACGTATTCAGCAATTGCCAGCAACTGTGGCATGGGTTCAAATGGTCGCCCCATGTAATCCATGTCAAGTCCTGCAATCAGAACGCGTTTACCATCATTGGCCAGGGTGTTGGCAACATCGACGAGCCTGTTATCAAAAAATTGCGCCTCGTCAATACATACAACTTCTGCGTTACCGGTTAGCAGCACAATCTGGTCAGCGGTTTCAGCCGACAGACTTGGAAGCTTGTTCAGATTGTGTGAAACCACCATTAGGTCGTCATATCGCTTATCGATGGGTGGTTTAACCACCACAACACGCTGACCCGCAATCTGGGCTCTTCTGGCCCGCCTGATAAGTTCCTCGGTCTTCCCGCTGAACATACCCCCGCAAATCACTTCTATCCATCCGCAGTTAGCCGGCAGAAACGAAGGTTCGTTCATCATAACTGTTGATTATTGCCTTTAATTATTTTGTGTTGTCTGCGCATATCATATAACAGCCAGAAAATCGCAAAAGGTGGAAAGAGGACCGCAGCCAGCAATCGAAAATTCCTTGCTCTGTCTGACGTTTTTTGGCCTGCGAGTCCGGCCAGTCCGGAAAACCAGAATATAAAGGCCAGGAACAGCAGCAGCGCCAGCAGTATAGACCCGAAAAAACCAAACTCGTCATAAAAGTATTGCAGCATGGAAACCGAACGTATATAAACCTGCAGATTGTGTAACTTTGAGGATGAATATACTCAAGTAAATCAAGGAATATAAAACAAATGCTTCCAGTTGTATCTATTGTCGGGCGGCCCAATGTCGGTAAATCAACGCTCTTTAACCGGCTGATCGGGGAAAGGAAGGCTATTGTGCATGATCAGGCTGGTGTCACACGAGATCGTCACTACGGAGAATCCTTCTGGGCCGAGAAAGAGTTCTCTGTGATTGACACCGGGGGGTATGTGCCTGACGACTCTGACGTCATGATGCTTGGAATCCGGGAACAGGTTCATCTGGCTATTGAAGAGAGTGATGTGATTTTGTTTGTTGTTGATGTTGAAACCGGCGTAACCGACCTGGATAAAAGTATTGCCGACTTGCTCAGACGGCAGTCCAGACCGGTTGTCATGGTAGCCAATAAAGCTGACAATGAACAACGAAGCTGGCAGGCCGGAGAGTTTTATTCTCTGGGAATTGACGAGGTTTTCAGTATTTCATCCATAAATGGTACAGGTACCGGAGAATTATTAGATAAGATTGTCGAAATACTCCCGGAACCAAGCCCTGAAGAAGATCTGGGTATTCCAAAGCTTGCTATTGTTGGTCGGCCCAATGTAGGCAAGAGCTCCCTGGTGAACGCTCTGCTTGGAAAGCAACGCAGCATTGTTACCGATATAGCCGGAACCACACGCGACTCCATTAACAGTACTATATCACACAACGGAACCGATTACATACTGGTAGACACAGCCGGGCTCAGGCGGAAAACCAAAGTTCGAGAAAGTGTAGAGTTCTACAGTACCCTACGCACCCATAAAGCGGTCCGCGAAGCGGATATTGTAGTTCTGGTGATTGACTCGGTTCAGGGATTCGAGGCCCAGGACATCCGGATTCTCACGGAGGCTGAACGTTTTAACAAGGGTATTCTGCTGGTACTGAATAAATGGGATCTCGTGGAAAAGGATACCAATTCCGCCAGAGACTACACCCAGGCCGTTTATGAGAAGATCCCGACAATGAAATACATTCCCGTATTGACCGTTTCTGCTCTGAACCGGCAACGTATTTTCAAAATCCTCGAATTGAGCGACACAATCCTTGAGGAGCGAAGAAAGAAAATTTCAACGAGTCAGCTCAACAAGTTCCTGGAGGAGGTAACACGTGAAAGGCCGGCTCCGGTTGCCCGTGGCACACAACTCAAAATCAAGTACGCCACCCAGGTAAAGTCCAATCCGCCGGTTTTTTCGTTCTTCATGAATAAACCCAAAGACCTCCCGTCTAACTACCGCAGATTCCTGGAAAATAAGATTCGGGATAACTTTGGTTTTGAAGGCGTACCGGTAACCTTCGTTTTCAAAGAAAAATGAACGCATAACCCGCAATTTTCATTGAATAGCAGAGTGGTTACAAGTATCTTTGCTACATACGCTTTTAAAATATCCATAACACGAGACCATGCCCCAAAATCTTGAGAAACCCGTTCTTAATACGCTGAGCAGCGATCAGCCTGGTGAGAGAAAACTCAATGCACTCGAAAAGATTTACCTCCCTGAAATCTTCAAAGGGATGTGGTATACGTTTAAGCAAATGTTTAAGCCGAAGTTTACCATGATGTATCCCGAGGAGCGATGGGATCCGCCGGCAATCTTCCGGGGGCGCCCGGTCCTGGTTAAGGATAATGGCAGGGAACGATGTGTAGCATGCGGACTTTGCGCAAGGGCATGTCCGCCGCTGGCTATCAGCATGCAGGCGAATGAAGACGCAGATGACCCGAAAGAACGTTTTCCCGATTTCTTCGAAATCAATATGCTCCGATGTATATATTGTGGTTTATGTGAGGAGGTGTGCCCTGAAGAAGCCATTGTGATGAGCAAAGACTATGATATTACATTTCAGAGCAGGGAAGACGCTGTGTATGACAAAGAAAAGTTGCTCATCCCGAAAGAAGATCTTAAAGATCGCCTCGATTACCTGCGTGAATACAAAAATCGACAGTTCGGTCAATTCTGGGATTTTCAGGAAGAAAACAACATCCACTCTGTTCGAAACCGAGATAAGCGTTGGGAAACCAGTCTGTCTTTGGTTGAAATGCTCGAAGCTAAAAACGAGAAAGACAAAACACTCCGTTCCTAACCGGTTGAAGCTAAACAATGTCTGACTGGAACCAGTTAATCGATGATGCTGCTTATCTATTGGATGAGATCACATCACTGAAGCCGCTGATTCGTGTAATTCCTTTCGAGGAACGACCAGGGGATGAGTTCTCAGCACTTGAAATACTGTTGTGCGCAGACTACGCCCAGGAACAGTTACTCAAATCATCAGAACTGAATTTAACCCATGCCCAGCAGCGGGTTAACATGCTCAGACATCAGGATTCAAAACTTGATATAGACTCGGTACTGAATAGTCTGATGAGCAACAGGAATGCATTGCTTGCACAACTTCAGGACAGTCCGGAAAACAGGCGTTCATTGCAAACACTCATCACATTTGAACGATCTCTTTTCAGGCAGATAGCTGAACGTATCCTCACGATTAACACTCAGGATTAGAACAATGGACTATCTCCTGTATGGATTGACGGTCTTTGCACTAATCACGTTACTGTACCGAATGTCGCTTTGGATTGCGCGCAAAAGAAAACCTTCAGATGTTCTTCTGACGGTTACAGTTGTAGGCTTTTTGATATTTGTTGGTGTCGAATTCCTTCAGGAAACAGCACTGATTGGTAGTTCTGAAATTCATTTTCTCACAGCAGACTGGTCCTACACCATAGCCATAGTAGCCCTGCTGATTGGTTTGGGACTGGCCATACGGGAGTCGAAACCCGTTATCAATCAATCGCCCCAGGTTCTTTCATATTTACCCGTCTTATTGCTTGTGGTTCATCCATTGGTTCAGGATACGCTGGTAATTCGTGAACTACTGCTTGATCTATATACGATCGCAGCTTTTTTAATCGCATTTGGACTATTGTCGCTGGAGTATTTTCGCAGAAATACTTATGGAGTGCTGCTATCTGGTGTGCTTGTACTCTTTGCAGGTTTTATAATCCGGCGATACGAGATTATCCCCATTTTACACCATGAAATCGGTCAATTGATAGTAATATCCGGTATATTGATACAATCAAAGCATTATAATAATCAGTTACTTAAATCTCAAAAGGAACACTATGATACTCAAAACAGGGGATAGCGCTCCCAACTTTACACTCAAAGACTCCGATGGTAACGATGTTTCCTTATCGAACTTTAGTGGCAAGCCGGTTGTAATTCTTTTTTTTCCACTCGCTTTCACGGGCGTGTGTACCACTGAATTGTGTTCTGTCAGAGACACCATGAAAGAATACGAAAACCTGGATGCTGCTGTGCTGGCAATTAGCGTTGACAGTTTTTTCACCCTGAAAAAATTCAAGGAATCAGAAAATTATAATTTTCCTTTGCTCAGTGATTTCAACAAAGAGACTGCACAAGCGTATGGTGCGATATACGATGAATTTTTCGGCATGAAAGGTGTTGCCAAGCGCTCTGCGTTTATCGTCGATTCACAGGGTAAAATTGCGTACACCGAAGTACTGGAAAAAGCAAGTGACTTGCCTGACTTCGATGCAATTAAGAGTGTTTTAAAAGACTTGAGCTGACACCGGAAGGGAATATCCATGAGAGGCCGGATGTTTTCGGCCTCTCTATTTAATTAAATTACTTTACATAATATATATTATGTGACAATAGGTGATGCGGGGATGTGAATGAGCATGCCATGTTACTCATGCCTTTTTACCAACCATGTATTCAGGACAAACAAAATCAGGGCTGCAACAATCCATTGCGAGACAACCGTTGCAATTGAGTAGCTGTCAAAGGGATTGTACCAGGTATCCGGTGCAAACTCGGTGACCGATCTGAAGATCCACCACGACAGTAATACAACAACCTGAATCGGGATCAGATATTTTAGCGCTACAACTATAGCGGCGATTCCGGTATCAGAGGGTTGCCTTTCGCTGTAAACCAGATTACGTACAAATGTACCCGCATTATAACGAATCACAACAAACGCTATAATTGCCCCGGAGAGCATAAGTCCAAGCCCCCACACAAAATCCTGATTGGCAAAAAAGTTCAAATTCATCGCTGAGGGTAAACCCAGCACAAAACCTGCTGCACAAATGCTCATCGCTGCCTTCCTGCGCGTCACTCCCATGTCAACGAATACTTTCGAAGACAGCTCTACCATGGATATCAGTGAACTGAATGCAGCAAATGAGAGTCCCATAAAAAACAGCACTGCATAAATTCTGCCTCCCGGAATTTCGTTGAATAGCTGAGGCAGCCAAATGAATGTCAGCCCGGTGCTGGCAGGTCCTGATGTTTTCATTATGTCAAGTACTTCGGTGTCTGACATGGACGAACCTAACGTGCCAAAAACAGTAGCAAAGATAATTACAGCAGCCAGCAGACTTATGGTGTTATTGCCAATGCCGGTCTGAATGGCCGATATGGTAACATTATCTCTGGATTTCATATAGGCAGCATAGGTCAGTATCAAGCCCCATCCTGCTCCGGTATCCCATGCATTTTGCGTTAGCGCTTCTAGCCAAAGTGCTGGATTACCCAGGGTACTCCAGTCTGGAGTAAATAAATAACGAACCCCATCTGCACTGCCCGGTAACGTAATTGCCCTGAAAAATGAAATCAGCAAAATTACCAGAAGTAATGGTATAAGTATTTTATTTACTCGTTCTATAGTTCGAATACCATTCAGTACCACAAATGCAGCCAAACCTATGGCCAAAGCATGAAAAATCACCGGCAATCCACCCGATTGAAACGTATCCCAGACAGCAAATGCCTCGGTATTGTCGGCCGGAAGCCCGTAAAAAACAGAGACACCAAAATAATACAGGCACCATCCGGTTACTACACTGTAGTAAAACATAATCGCCGTTGCCACAAATCCAACAAAACCACCCATCCAGGCAAACTTCTCTCCTGCTGTTTTTATAAATGACCCAATAATGCCCTTGCGACCATTTCTGCCTATGGCATATTCGGCAATTATTAACGGAATGGACCATAAAAGCAGAAACGTCAGCCATGCAATTAAAAAGGCACCCGCTCCTTCATCTCCCCCGTTGTTGGCAACAATGCGAGGGAAACGCCAGATATTCCCCGTGCCAATTGCAATACCCAGAACACTTAACAAAAGACCCCATCGACTGGTAAAACTATCCGTTTTTATGACAGACATAGGCACCGCTTTTTTTGTTTTCAGAGCTTTATTCAGCTTTTTGAAATAGACTTTCGAGGTACCCGGCAACATAATAACTAGGATCATCATCCGCCAGTCGTTGTAAATAATCATTGTCCCGAACACCAAAGAGGGCTGCACTTTTCTGGGCAGCGCGAATCCTTACGCTGAAATTCGACTCATTTTCATGTGTCAACCCATGAATAAAAGATCGGTGTTGTTCACCCAGATAGGGTTCCAGTAAAGAGAATAGTGCGAGCCTGATGTGTGGAGAGATTTCGAACTGAAAAGCCTCAACTAATTGCGGCACTGTATGTTCCATATCAAGAGTGCGATCAGATAGTGCCGCGATTGCTTCGTGGCGTAAGGTGATGGAAGGATGTGCAAGCCGGCTGATTAAATCAGCTATGGATAGATTTTCGGTGTAACTTGCAAGCACAAACCGGTCAGGATCTACCACCAATTCTCCCAGTTTACCGCTTGCGTCATCAAAAACGTAGGTAGAGTCGGCAGTTGTGAGCTTTACGGTGCGAATATGGTTTGCTCCGTTTTCATCAAAGTAATGAATATCCAGCTCCAAATCGAAGACTGGCTGTCTTTGCAAATCCTGAATCTGTTCAACTCGCACATAGCCTTCGTTGTTTTCATACCAGGTTGCAACTTCAATTTCCGGGTGACCGGGTGATAGCAGCCATTGCTCAAAAAACGTATCTAAATTACGACCGGTCTCCTGTTCAAATGCTGATTTTACATCGCGCCAATCTACTGCTTCGTACAGGTTTGCATTAATAAACTGCCGGACAGCCCCGCGCCAGTGTACGTCACCAACCTGGTGATGAAGCATCCGAAGAACCAGCCCTTTTTTCTCGTACGTGTGCCGGTCATACATATCCTCCGGTACATGATAACGATTCGTAATTATAGGTCGACGAAACTGCATGGCTTCCGTGAAATATGCTTCACGATCTTGCATAGATTTCCATTGCGCCTCATCAAAACCGTTTCGGTGATTCCTGTATAAAGTCTCAAAATATGTTGCAAATCCTTCGTTCACAGGTAAGTTAGCCCAGTCTTTACAAGTCACCAGATTGCCAATCCACTGATGTATGAGTTCATGTGCTATCAGATCCTGAAATTCGATGTCCAATGCCTGCTGGCGGGTAATTTGAATGGCATCGAAGTAAAATGAAGCGGTGGTATTTTCCATTCCGCTGGCGATGAAATTCCGCACAGGGACCTGTGCGTACGTACTCCAGGGATATTCTATACCAAGATAATCACTGAAAAACGTCATCATATCTTCTGTATCCCGGTAAATAATCTCTGCATATGGTAAAAACTCAGGCTCAACGAAATAGGAATACGTTACACCTGATGAATATTTCTCAAGCACCTCATACTCGCCGACAGCCAATGCAAACAGATACGGTGCATGAGGCAAGTCCATTCTCCAGTAGTCGGTTCGAAGCGAGTCGCCTGGTTCTACACGACTGTCGATCAATGCACCGTTGGAAATAGTTGTGAAATGATCAGGAACTGATATCCAGGTTTCCTGCGTGGCACGTTCGGCAGGATGATCCACGGTAGGCAACCAAAAGCTGTTGTCTTCAGGCTGGCCGAGCGTCCAGACCTGCGTAGGCACATCCTCCTGCAAACCGCTCGGGTTGACAAAATATAGCCCTCTGGATGGTGGTGTTGCCAGGTAGTCAACCCCGATAATCAGCGTATCGGAGTGCGAGTAGGTTACTGGAAGTTCGATATGAACGGTCGCAGAATCCTGTGTGAATGAAAGCATTTGAGAGGTTTCTATATCTCTGATGGATTCAATCTGCATTGTTTTGGCGTCTAATATCAGCGCATTGTTAGACGAGCTGATACTGGTCAAAAGAAGTTCCGTATATCCCAGAACGCGTTCATCTGGAAAATCAAAGCGCACCCAAATTTTTTGATGCTGGAGGTCCCAGCTTCTGGGTCTGAGGAATTGTTCAGGGCGCTCCGGGATTACCCAGTCGGCATAGGTCGTGTCATCCGTTTCAGCACGCACAGCGGCCTGTACCGTATCGGCAGCAGCATGAATGGTCTGTGAAACCGGCAATGATGAAGTTGCACAGGAACTAATCAGTGTAGCAATAAAAAGAACCGGTATAATGGTGTAGGCTGCCGATGTTTTAAAAAGTGGATGCATTGGTAAAAAGAGGGCATTAATTTTGATAGTTGCTCAGGCTATTCCTATTATTCCTTGCTTGAGTCAGTCCTGACAATATACAACGGCCTTCCCAGACCATTAAAACGTTTATGCAGAAAGATCATAAAACCGTCAACAAATTTGCGGCGCTATTCGCCTTCACAGCCTCATTCGTTCTGTATCTGTCCACGATGCCACCAACAACCAGTTTTTGGGACTGTGCTGAACGTATAGCCTGTTCAAATTTACTACAAATTCCCCATCCGCCGGGTACCCCGCTTTATCTGTTGCTTGGCAGGGTATTCTCCATGTTCATGCCGGTTGAATACGTAGCAGCCAGTATTAATGTAATGAGTGTTGTTGCGGGATCGTTGGTTATAACGTTGTTATATCTGATTACGGTCCGGTTTATTATCATGTTTAAAGGCGATCCGGACTCCTACGATACCTTTGACCGTTTTGCGATGTACGCCGGGGCTATGACAGGAGCTCTGGCTTTTGCGGTCACTGACAGCTTCTGGTTCACGGCAACTGAGGCCGAGACCTATGCTATGTCGCTGATGTTTACCTCGCTTTCGGTTTGGTTGGCCCTGAAATGGAGTGCCAATGCGGACAATCCGGGTGCGGAGCGTTGGCTTATTCTTATAGCCTATGTCTTCGGACTGGCATTCGGGGTTCACCTGCTGAGTCTCCTGTCCATTTTTACCGTTGCCCTGATTATTTATTTCAGGAAATTTGAGTTTTCCATCGGCAGCTTTCTGTTGACCTGCGTATCCGCCGTAGGGGTTTTCTTCCTTATTTTCCCGTTTACTATTATAACCTTGCCCAAAATTGCCGAGGCATTTTCAGATTTCACAGGTGGTCTTTTGGGAGCGGCATCCTTTTTCGTGCTGCTCGTTGCTTTTATCGGTGCTGGCATTTTTTACACCCATAAAAAAGGACTACGTCTGGCTAATGTCGCTTTTCTGGCATATGCGGCCATCCTCATCGGTTATTCCAGCTACACCATGATATATGTCCGTTCGATGACGAACCCGTCCATCGACCAAAATTCACCGGATACGGTTGAGCGATTTATTTCTTATCTGAAAAGAGAACAATACGGGTCAACGCCCTTAATCCGGGGAAACAGTTTCAATAACGAGACCGGCAACATTGATCAAAGTAGCGAAAAGCTTTTCCCGCGAAGATACTCAGGTGAAGTACCTCACCTGCGTAAGTATGCTCAATACAGCTCCGACCTGGATTTCTTCTGGAATTACCAGCTAGGCCATATGTATTTCCGATACTTTGCATGGAATTTTATCGGTCGTGATGCGGATACACAAGATGCGGGATGGATCTCAGGTTTTGGAAGCAGCAGCATCAACCGTGACAATCCCGCACACAACCGCTACTTCATGCTTCCGTTCATCCTTGGCCTGATCGGAATGCTCTTTCACTTTCAGCGCGACTGGAAACGTGCATTGGGTGTTCTGGCACTTTTCCTGGCTACCGGGGCTGCCATTGTCGTATATCTGAATCAGTTCCCGTTTCAGCCCAGAGAACGTGACTACTCGTACACAGGATCATTTTTCGCCTTCTCCATATGGGTCGGTCTCGGTGCAGCAGGATTAATTTATATGGCAAAAGACCTGCTCAAAAACAATATGATTGCGGCCTCCGGTTTAGCGGTAGCCCTGTTTATTGCTGTACCCTTTTGGATGGGTCTGCAAAACTACGGGAATAACGACCGCAGCCTGCAGTACGTAGCACCAGACTATGCCTATAATCTCCTCAACTCCCTCGCGCCTTACGCCATCGTATTCACCAATGGCGACAACGATACCTTCCCGCTCTGGTACCTTCAGGATATTGAAGGTGTGAGAAGAGATGTCAGAGTTGTGAATTTGAGTCTGCTCAACACGCCCTGGTACATCAAACAAATGAAAAATAAATGGAACTGGGACTCTCCGCCTGTGCCCATTTCATTAAGCGATGAACAAATTGAGCGAATTGAAGACAAATTCCGCTTCGAACGCGCCAGCGATTTTCACAGACCGGGAGAAATCTCCATCCCCGTCGATAAACAACGACTTTCAGAGGTTTTCGACCGGGAGACCTATACCCCTTCTTCGGTAACATCGCCGGGAGTATTCAACGAGGATGGAAGCGTTGTTCGGGCTCCCGAAATGAATTTCGGGATTCCTGTCGATTCTCTGGACAATTCAGTACGATGGTTTCTTGAGGGTACCTTTCTGGGCACAGACCGGTCAGGTCAGGAACTTTACTACACCCGGGTTCAGGACGATATTGTACTGGATATACTCAGAACCAATAACTGGGAACGCCCGGTTTATTTTGCTGTAACCGTTTCTCAGGATGGGCAGCTGAACCTGCAAAATTATTTCAGGCTGGAAGGCAAAGCATTTCGGGTAGTCCCATTGCGTCAGGATGACAGCTTTGGCTGGGTTGATCCGGTGATACATGGTGACCGTCTCCGGAACTTCAGGCTCAGGGAAATAAACAATGAAAATGCCTACTTCGATGAAAATATTCGCAGAATGGTTGACAACTACCGCACCCTGATATCCCGCCAGGCAAGTGCATGGGCTCAGGCCGGCCAGCCCGACAGCGCCAGAGTCTGGTTGCAATGGGGTGAAGAACATATTCCGTTCACCACAATTGAAGGGGATATAACAACCTTGGTTAGTTACGCCTATCGTTATGCCCAATACAACGATGCCCTACAGGGTGTCGGCCTGGCACGAGTAGGTCTGGAACGCCTTGAGCAAAGTATGCGCCATAATGTTCAACGTATCGATGAGGTAGACAGCCGAATTGATCAACTCAATGAAGATTTACGCAACAATCGCACTAACATCTCCCGACGCCAACGTATTGAAGCTCAGTTGCAGTCGGCTAATAATACCCGGGAAAATCTGGTTCGTGAAATCTCTTTTGATTCCAGTCGTTTCATGATTCTTCAGCGCGTATTGTTTATGGCTGATTTAGACGAAGAGGCATTGTCATTGACCGGTCTTGTAAATAACCTGACTGGCAGCCGCGTGCCCTTCCCTGCTACCCGGGAAGAAAACCGACAGCAGGTGGAACGTATCTTTGGCGACTAAAATTGGCAAAGGATTACACAAAGAGGTAATTTTTTGGGATTGTAAGCCTGCTTATATTTACACCAAGATATTTAACGCAGATACCGAACACGATGGTACATGAATTTAGTGAAGATAACCTGTCCCTTATTGCTGAGGTGCTCGGCACTGAACCCAAAAAAAACGGACAGGTTTATCGTTTTTTGATTCATAACAGTGAAGACAACCGTAAACTATCACTGGAAATACACCCGGGAATACGTTTAAACGGGGTGGTAAACAGTCTGATATCAGTGTATACTCAAAACACTTTTCTTCAACTGCATAACTGTGTTGGATTCGCCGCCAGTGAAATGCTGCATCAGGTGACATTTTTCGGCAAAACTGACGGGACAACCTCCGGACTGATTGTGGAGCGGGAAGGCGGATGCAGCTTTTATGGTAACGTTGATGATGCGATACTCAAAGGCGACTTCACCCAGCTACCGCCCGAATTGATGACCAGCAGTGTCGCTCTCAGCCTCACAGAAAACATTGACCTAGAAGGGTTTTCATTTGACGAAGACTGAATTTCCTGGAACACTAACCCTTGACAATGAATCCGGGATAGACACTTCTGTGTCGGAGCAGGATCTCCGGATTCTTCTCGAAAATGTTGCTTACGGTGAAAACGTTCGTTTCGGTCTTTTAGAAGCTGTTTATGTTGATGAAGCCGAAATAGTGCGCATTAACAAAGAACACCTTGATCGTGAATATATTACCGATGTTATAACATTTTCATACGGCAACGAGGCTGGAGATTTTTCAGATAATGCCGATACTATAGAGACAGACGGAACCATTTTCATGTGCGCTCAACGAATACTGGAACAGTCTGTGGAGTTCAATACGGATGCAGCTACTGAGTTTAAACGTGTTTTTGTACATGGATTACTGCATCTTTGCGGATATGATGACGCTACAGCAGATCAAAAAGCAGAAATGACAAAGAAAGAAAACATCTATTTGGCTTAACCTATCCCGGTTCATGCATAAAAACAGCATACTCGATCTTATAATTTATCTTGCCAAACGCATTCGTTTGGGAGAAACCCTGAATGAAATCAAGCAAGATGCGTTGTCGGAGTACAACTCTGCACAAATCAGCGCGGCTTATTCATGGATTTTGCAGCGCCATCCTAAGGTATCTGATAAAAAGCAACCCATTATTGGTGAGTCCTCGCACAGAATCCTTCATTTTGCAGAGAGAATGCTTATTTCACCGGAAGCCTACGGATATTTGCTTGAAATGGTGAGCATTGGTCTGATCGACAACAAAGCGATGGAGCATATTATTGAGAGAGTGATGTTTCAGAGCTCAGAACCCATCGATCTTGAGAAAGTCAAAAAACTGGTTGAAAACTATGTCTTTGACCACGACACAATGTTCAAAAACCACACCAGTCTGCTCCGGGGTAATGAAACGGTGAACTAACCAGCGCTCGGTACGTAGTGGCACGGAAGAACAGAGATATGACTCTCCGCCCTTGACCAACCGAAATCATTTCCTGCCACGAACATGCCAAATTTGCCTCACGTCCGGTTACGATATAAATTACTGGTTTTGCTGCCGTGGGCACTTTTTCTCACACTTTTGGTTCTGATATTGCATGACCTTATGCATATCTGGCTGGATGTTCAACTGGTCAGTTCCGAAACATCTTCATTTATAAGAATCATTACAGCCAGCGGTCTTATCGGCTTTCTAACCAACTGGATAGCCATAACGATGCTGTTCAAACCCTCGGAAAAAAGACCCTTACTTGGGCAAGGATTAATTCCGGCACAGAAAACTATAATCTCTGAAAAACTGGCCTCAGCCATCCAGAATAATCTGATTAATGCGCAGTTAATCCAGGAATATGTACTTAGTTCAGCTTCTTTGGATCATGTTGTCAGCAAGATAGAAGAACAACTTGACCACCTGACCAATGACCCGGATTTCAAGGAAGCCGTCTACACCCACATCACCCATGGGTTGAAAAGTTATCTGTCAGACACCAGGCTGCGAGATGAGTTTGCCGAACGTATTCTGACAGAAATGGCTGAATCCATGCCCCTCCCCTCCGTCGAACGGGTCGCCTTCACTACCTACCTTAGATTTCGCAGAGATGAAGCAAGGTCAATTCTTAACAGAACAATCGCTCAGCTGCCTGACACACTATACGGCCAGCGGAATCAATTCGATAATTTGCTGGAAAATTTTCCCTCGCTCATCGCACAAAACAGGGATATCCTTAAACATCATCTGGGTGAAGCACTGAATAGTTTTATTTCAGGCATTGATGTAAAATCTATTATCGTAAAAAATCTCAACAGCTACGATGAAAACCGGCTCGAATATCTGATTAAGTCTTCCACAATGGATCAACTTAACTACATAAAATACCTTGGTGCTATTCTGGGGGTATTGGGCGGATTATTTATCTGGAATCCATTGGTTGCTACAGCAATAATTGGTTCTTTAGCTGCGGTACTACTGCTCTTTGACCACATATTGGCTCAATCAAAATGAATTAACGATGCCAAAATGAATCATTCCGTCACTAATGATTGAGTCGGAAGAAACGGCATAGGTAAACTGGAGAAATCCCAGGGGCGTAAGGTATGAGATTCCGAATCCACCCGCTAGAAGCCATTTGTTTTCAGCAGATAAACGGTCTTGCGATAGTTGGTCAGGTAAATTGATTAACCCGGATGAGCCAAAAAAGTGTACATAGGAAAAGTTATCCAGCAAAAACCTGATTTCAGTATCTTGCCATAGTGCGCGGTTTACCCGAAACTGTTCTTCTCTGTACCCACGAAAAGAGAATGCACCACCTACAGGCAGTAATATCTCATCAAGGTCTACATTTTGATTCAGTCCGGAAATCCGAAATCTGGGCACAATTACGATTCGATTTTTAAGGGGTGCAAAAATCTGAAGTTCAGCGTTTAGCGAAACATAGCGCAGCAAAGAAGACGGCATATCAGGACCGAAACCATCCACTGATCGCGCATGTGATGCGCTGGTAAACTGTACTATCCAACCGGTTGTTGGACTGATTCTCCGATCCGTGTTATGATAATCCAATCCGAAACCAGCAGTAATCCTTCGACCGCTGCGGGTTTGTGAAAACATCGGATCCGGATCGGTTTGTACCACCTCGAAACCTGCATGCAAACTCAGCTGCAACTGGGTTGAAACCCGATAACCACCCTGGATATTCAAATTTCTTGTATTGTACGTGGTGTCCTGTTGATAGAACCCGGCCGAAAATCCTGCTGAAAAAGACGTATTTCCAATCAGGTATTGATGAAAGTTTAACGCAAGTCGTGACTGATCGTCAGGCAACCGTGTAAATTGCAGCCGTGCACTGCTGCCGACACTCAGCAGATTATCCAGTTGCAAATCGCCTTTCCCAACGAATGAAGATGCTGATGAACCCGCTGTGGGATTATATCCTGCGATGATATCGATTTTTCTGGCCCGGTTTTCTTCAACCTGATACATCACGGCCCATCCATCTTCATACTCAACAACACCCCTATAATTGCTTGACAGCAAAAAGGGAGATTGAAGTAAAGCCTGATTGATTTCCGTTATTGTCTCCTGACTATACGGTTGTGGCAGACTGACACCAACGGCTCGCTGTAAATACGAGGTTGTCAGATATCGTGTTCCTTCGAAGATGATTTTGTTGAGTATAACGGGATCTCCCCTGTCCAGCACAACCTGCAAATCAACTCGAAAATACTTCGTATCCCTGGCTATTTCATCGATAGTCAACGAAGCCCTGGCAAAGCCGTCGCGGGCAAGCGCAGCAGTGTAGTCTTCGAAAAATAAATCCAGCCAATCCATATCAAATATCCGATCGATGGCTAGCACTGAATCAGGTTTTCCAGGTTCTCTGATTACAATGGTTTTCAAAAAAAATGGACTACCGCTGCTCAGATAGATATCGCGTGCCCTGACTGAATCAACCTCTGCATTCAGATACCCCTTTCGGGTTAAGCGTTCCAGCTCCAGACGAATAAGTGTATCTGCAGAAACCTCCCCTGAATGCATGTGGTGCAATTGTTCATTAACCCAGACCCGGGTAGAATCCGAAAAAAAAAGCTGATGACTACTGGCTTGTGTGCTCAGTAACATCAGCTTAATTAGTAGCAATACCGTAAAAGGTAAAGGCGATACAAATAACATTTTGCTTACATGCAGTGGAAATTGATCAGGAAATAATATCCTTCACAAATCCGGGCAAAGCAAATGCTGCGGTATGAATCTCCACATTATAGTAGCGAAGGTGCTGGCCAAACGTCTGCATTCCTTTCGCTACCCGGTCTTTCACTTCCTGACTCAGCGGATCAATTCCCTTGCTTGCGTACACCATAGACCACATTCCAGTAGGATAAAGCGGGATAAATGCCAGATACATTCTGGAATGTGAGAATGCATTGTCAACTGAACGGAATACAGATTGAATACTTTCATGGTAACCATGTACCCATGGACTCTCGGTCTGACCGGTAAGCACGCCATCTTCAGTCAAGGCATCACGGCATTTATCGTAGAATTCCTGCTTAAACAGGTCTACTGCCGGTCCGACGGGATCACTACCGTCAATGATGATTACATCGTACTTTTGGTCAACATGATCTACAAAGGTCAGACCATTTTCATATAGCACGTGCAATTTTGGATTGTCAAAATCGCCGACACCGGGCATGTGGAGCTTTGAAGCTCTTACAACGGCCTCATCAATTTCAACCATATCCACGTGTTCAACGGATGGGTGCTTTAGAACTTCACGAGCAGTTCCACCATCACCACCTCCGATTATGAGAACCCTTTTCGGATTGGGATGGGAAAAACACGCTACATGCGCAATCATTTCGTGATAAACGAATTCGTCCTTTTCCGAGAGCATAACCATGCCGTCAATGGTCATGAGATTTCCCCAGGTATCCGTTTCAAAAACCTCAACCTTCTGGTAAGGGGTCTGCTCGGAGAAAAGAACCTTGTTTACGCCGACAGTGAGCCCCGTAGTTCCGTTGTAGTGCTCCAGATACTGAAACGGCATAGCTCAGTTCTCCTCATCGTACCAGAGTACTGCGGCGGCAAAAACTGAACCACACTTCTCTACTACATGTTCAACACCCAACGATTTTACTTCCCTGAGTGCTCTGCCGCGATATTCAAAAGCGTCTACGCACATCTGCCGTACCGTTGCCTCTACCTGAGCCAGGGGAAGATGGTCTTCATGCTCCATAATTACCCCGGGCTGTGTGGGGTCTTCAGGTATTCCGACTGCTATACATGCAGAAATTATATCTCCGGGCTTATCAGAGGTAATGTTGGCATAGGCGATGGGTATTAGGCCCCCTTTCGGCAGGACGATCTCAGAAACCTCCTTGCAGGAAGGTGGCACGATGGAGCTCATACGAACCAGATTGGTATCACCGACACCTGCATGCAGTAATGCCTTGTCAAAGGCGTTTAAAGGCATATTTCCTTCACCAAAACCCTTAACCAGTTTATACACGGTTGGGGTTTTGACCATAGGTCCAAAAGAATTTGACATGAAATGTATTCGAAGATAAGTTGTTGACGGTTAATTCAGGATGTTCACTTTGCCGGCGTCTTTTGGCTTGAAGAGTAGTTCTTCACCCGGCGCGACTTTAAACAATCCGCGTTTCATCTCGATGCTGGATATATTTTTGGACAAGAAAGCATCCTTGATGTATTCCTGAATAACCCATGGGTCGATGGTTTCTCCGCAGGTGAAAATATCAACAGCGGCATAGTTATACTCCGGCCAAGTATGGATGGCAACATGCGATTCAGCAATAACAATTGTACCGCTCACGCCATGTGGAGAAAACTTATGAAAATTATGAGATATGATACTTGCCTTGGCAGCCCGCGTTGCGGATAGCAGAATATTTTCAATCTGAGCAACATCGTTAATGACGTCAGCATCACAATCGTAGTATTCAACCAGAATTTGTCTACCTAATGCTTTCATTTACCCCTACCTGTAAACTAATGTGTGAAGTGTTGGCTCAACGGCTTAACGCAGCTGAGGGTTGGTCATAAAATGAAAAAAGGCAACCCATGTCAGCAGCATGCCCACAACCCGGCCGAAGCGAGGCTTGATAAGCACACCAGACACGAAGCCGCCATTGAGTGCAGGTAACCCTGCGGGCTTTCCGTTCCGGGCGTTGACTTCCAAAATCGTCAGTAGACGTAAAACATAAATGTTCAATTCTTTAGTATCGCCTATGTGTAACCGGATGTTTGTTAATCAAACAGTGCCAACATATTACAAGTTCCATAGTGCACAAATTTTGGTGTGTCTTTGTGGAAATCTTCTTAACATCGAACACTGCATCTGAAGTAGGATTGGAATGCTTAGATGCCAATAATTCTACAGAACATCAAAGATAAGAATATTTAATTCCATAATGAAAGACCCCAAAATGAAATTTTCCACCGAGGAAGCGCTTTCAATCTACAAAAAATTAGTCCTTCCCCGTGTAATCGAGGAGCGAATGCTGATTTTGCTGCGGCAGAATAAAATTGCGAAATGGTTTTCAGGTATGGGGCAGGAAGCCATTGCGGTTGGAACCGCGCTTGCCTGTGAAAAAGATGATCACATCATGACCATGCACCGGAACCTGGGGGTGTTTACTACACGGGAAGTACCATTATATCATCTTTTCTGTCAGCTTTTTGGTCGTAAAGACGGATACAGCAGAGGTCGTGAGCGGTCGTTTCATTTTGGCATCATGGAACATCGTATTGTGGGGATGATTTCACATCTTGCAGCCATGCTACCCGTTGCAGATGGTTTCGCTTTGGGTGCCAAATTGAAAAACGAGCAGCGGGTCGCTGTAGCGTTTACCGGCGATGGTGCCACATCGGAAGGCGATTTTCATGAAGCGCTTAACCTGGCCGCCGTCTGGAAATTGCCCATGATCTGCATCGTTGAAAACAATGGGTACGGTTTGTCAACACCTGTTTCTGAACAGTATGCCTGCAAGTCACTGGCCGATCGTGCATCTGGCTACGGTATGGAATCGATGGTCATTGACGGGAATGACATTGCAGCGGTTATACAGGCTGTAACCGAAGCACGTACGCTGGCGTTGCAAGGCAAACCCGTGTTGATTGAAGCAATGACATTTCGCATGCGTGGTCACGAAGAGGCATCGGGTACCGCCTACATACCCGACCAAATGTTTGAGGAGTGGGCTGCAAAAGATCCTATCCTGCGCTTCGAGAATTATCTGAAAGAGCATCACGGCCAACATGAAGACTATTTCAAGCAGGTAAAAGAGGACTTCAAGGAGGCTATCAAAGCTGATGTACAAAAAGCCCTGGATTGTCCCCTTCCCGACTTTGATGAAAAAAGAGAAACGGAGGCGGTATTTGTCAAGGCTTCCGAGGGACCCACCTCTCCTCCGGCCAAAGGAAACACACCGGGCGACCAAATGACGAAGGGTTTTAGATACGTGGATGGTATACGGCACGTGCTTCAGGTTGCCATGGAAACTGACGAACGAACCATCATAATGGGTCAGGATATTGCCGAATATGGTGGTGTATTTAAGATCACAGAGCAATTTGTTGATATGTTTGGCAAAGAGAGAGTCCGAAACACACCTATAATAGAGTCTGGTGCAATTGGTGCAGCATACGGACTGGCTCTTGACGGATTCAAACCCATCGTCGAAATGCAGTTCGCTGATTTTATCTCGTGTGGATTCAATCAGATAATTAACAATGTTTGCAAATCACATTACCGTTGGTCGCCACCTGTGAATGTAACCATACGTGCACCATACGGCGGCGGCGTTGGAGCAGGCCCGTTTCATTCCCAATGCCCGGAGGGTTGGTTTATGCAACACGCTGGCATCAAAATTGCCGTTCCTGCTACCGTTGAAGATGCCCAAATTATGACCTGGAGTGCGCTGCATGATCCTAATCCAACGATAATTTTTGAGCATAAAAAGCTGTATCGGAGCCTTAAGGGTAAGAAGTTATATAATATACCCTACCAGGAGATTGGAAAAGCACGTGTTCATCGGCCGGGAACAGATGCCAGCATCATTACGTATGGAATGGGCGTGCACTGGGCTGAGCAACTTGCCGAAGAAGTTAAGATGAGCCACGGATATTCTGTTGAAATATTGGATCTGCGTTCATTGGCACCCATTGATACTGAGGCCATTGTGCAGACCGTAACCAAAACAGGTCGTGTACTGCTGCTTCAGGAACCATCCGGAATTATGGGTCCTATGAGTGAAATTGCAGCAGTTATTTCAGAACACTGTTTCAGTGCTTTGGATGCGCCGGTAATGCGGTGCTCATCACTGGATACCCCCGTTCCTACCAATACCCAGCTCGAGCAGGGCTACCTGGCAAGTCACCGGCTGGCATACACCTTCAATCAGCTTATGCAGTACTAAGCTGCAAGGTACCCATAAAAAGCACCTATCAGGAAAATCGACATGATAAACATGATCGTTTTTTCGCGTTTGCTGTTGTTTTTACGCGGTGTCCCGGTGGTTTTATCCGGTTTTAAACGTTGATACCCGGCATATTTCCGGACGGCATGGTGACCCGATAAAGCTTTTTGAACAAATGCCTGAAGCAGTTCGTTGCCTTTCATCATGCTCTCGAAAGAGTGGCGGGTTTCAGGGTCCATCGTGTCTTCGATGTAATCACAAATGTAATCGTGAATTTTAGCTGAGTACAACCTGTGGTTTCCTTCATTTAAGTGATTGGTACAAAACCGTTAACTCACCTGATTCACTAATGTTTCCACCTACAGTTCATTTTCTACCAATTCCTGAATACGCACCCTTCCGCGATTGATTCGCGATTTAACCGTACCCATGGGGAGACCGGTTATTTCCATAATCTCCTCGTACGTCAGATTCTGAACCTCCCGCATAATCAGTATTTCACTAAACTCCGATGGTATGCGTTTCAGTGCCAGCTCAACCCTGCTGATCATCTGCCGTTCATGTACCTGCTGGTCTGGTGCCGCACAGGTATCTGCCAGTTCCGGCATATAGGCTGCATCCAAAACATCCTCCTCATTGATGGACGTCAGTTGAAATCTGGACGACTTCCGATAGTGAGAGCGAATCAGATTGTTGGCTATGGTATACAACCAGGTTGAAAAACGTGCTATGCGTTCATAACTATGCTTACTGCGGTAGACACGGAAGAAAGTCTCCTGAGCCAGGTCTTCACTGTCAAGATGATTGCGGGTGTACCTGTAAATAAAATGCTCAATTCGATCGCGGTAACGGCTTACGATTTCATTGAAAGCTTCATCGTAACCTCCCTGGAACAGCTCCATTACATCTTCATCGGAATACGTACGCAGGTGGGCCAGCTGGATTGTGTTCATGTCGGATAATCGAGTTTGAGTTCAGATTTTCCGACGCCGTGAAGATCAGGTCAGTATACGTCGCAACAGTAGAAAGAGAATGTCTCTGCCTTCCATCCTGCTCATGCCTTTGGCAGCGCGGTCAGCATCCAGCAAGGCTTCAAAAATTAAAGGCATACTTTCGTATGGGAAAACCCTGCTGTCTTTGAGCAGATTTTTAAAGTACCAGTCGTTTTTCACACCGACGGTCTCTTTAATCTGTGAGGAAGGCAGCCCTTTTTGGGTAAGGCGTTGAATTTGCCAGATATTGGTGAACACACTGTAAAAGAACGCGACGATCCGGATTACTTCACCGGCGTCAGTTGTTTTAGAAGTGTGCAATATCTGTTCCGCAACCCACAGTGTCTTTGTGATATTTCGCGAAAACAGGGCTTCTTTGAGCTCAAACACTGAATATTCACGCGAAACGGTTACCAGTTTACGCACGTCATCCGGATTGATTACCTGCGAAGTGTCCTTAAAAGTGCACAGTTTGTCCAGTTCCTTGGACACCATCGTAAGGTCACTGCCAATCATACGGGCCATGACCTGAGCAGCGGCAGGTTCGATGTTCCGTTGATGTTGGGAGCGGGTCCATTCAATAATCCATTCGGGTAGTCGCTCCTCGGGTATGGGGTCGAAGCGTGCGTAACGAACGTTATCGTTATTTATAATCGACTTGCCGAGTTTTGTTCCCGCGTTGGGTGGTTTTTGATCGAAAAAGGCTATTACGGTGGTAGGATTCGGGTTATTCAGGTACCCGATAAGCAGTTCGGTCGCTGCTGGAGTCGATTCCTGATCCTCGTCTTCACCCGGCTCACTATTTCTTTTCGCCTGAAATAACCCGGAAAATTCACGAAGAATAACGATTCGTTTCTCCGACATCATGGGATAACTCCGGGCAACCGATATGAGTTTGTCTATGGACTGTTCGGTGCCGTAGAGAATGTCCATATTGAAATCTTTGAGATCTGCAGGTAGCAGCGACTGTATCTGATCCTGAAGAGCATCGGTAAAGAAGGATTCTTCTCCGCACAAGAAGTAAACCGGTGCGGGCTTACCGGCACCGATTTCATTTACCAGATTTTGGTACAGTGAGATACTGTCCTGACTTTTTTTTGCCACAGTCTTTCCAGGTTTTGAAGGGTGTTGTCAGAATTCAAGTCCTGTCAGGGATACAATCGTCCAAGCATCCGGGGGAATGGGATGGTTTCGCGCACATGTTTGAGTCCGCAGATCCAGGAAACGGTTCGTTCAAGTCCCAGCCCGAAGCCACTATGGGGTACGGTACCGAATTTCCGGAGATCAAGATACCAGGAGAATGCCTCAATTGGCAGTTCATGTTCTTCGATACGGTCCAACAGGACATCCAGGCTCTCCTCGCGCTGTCCGCCGCCGATAATCTCCCCATAGCCTTCCGGTGCCAGCATATCCACACCAAGAGCCACTTTGTCATTATCAGGATCCCGTTTCATATAGAAGGCTTTGATTTCAGCGGGATAACCATACACCATAATCGGCGTGTCAAACTGCATGGTCAGCAGGGTTTCATCAGATCCGCCCAGGTCATCGCCCCATTGCTTTTCGAGTGCTGATTTCCTCCAGACCGGAATATTACGCAGGTCTTCCTCGATTTCTTCCAGTCGCACGCGGATATCGCGCAGTCGTTTTTCAATTTGAAGCTTGCGGCCTTTTTTTGCCTGTCCGAACTCTTTTTCAAGCTCCGCCATTTCCTGTCGCAGTTGTGGATCTTCCTGCTTGCGCGAGTCTTCCATTTCATCGAGCATTATCCGCATTTCATCGCTTTTCAGCCTCTCAATAGCCTGTGTGTAGGTAATTCGCGGGTAGCCGGATTTACGTGCTTTTTCCAGAGCGGTCGTATCCCGGTTTAGCGATGCCAATTCGGTTTCACGGCGCGATAACACACGGTCTACTATGAAGGCCATCATCTCTTCGGCCAGATCCATATTCATTTCCAGATCATAGTAGGCCATTTCGGGTTCAATCATCCAGAACTCGGTTAAATGCCGTCGTGTTTTGGACTTCTCAGCCCTGAAGGTAGGACCGAATGTATAAATTTTCCCATGTGCCATTGCCATGGCTTCACCATATAACTGGCCCGATTGCGTCAGATAAGCCTTCTGGTCAAAGTAATTGGTTTCGAATAAGGTGGACGTACCCTCCACAGCATTACCTGTGAAAATCGGGGCATCCATCTGTATAAATCCGCGTTCCTGGAAAAAGGTATGTATAGCAAAAATAATTTCGTTTCGGATTCTCATTATGGCCCACTGGCGTTGGGAGCGAAGCCACAAGTGCCGGTTTTCCATCAGAAACTCCACCCCGTGCTCTTTGGGAGTGATGGGGTAGTCGCGCGCTATCTGAACTACATTAACGTCTGTTACATGGATTTCATAACCGCTGCTGCTGCGTTCGTCTTCAATTACCTTGCCTGTGACGGCTACAGAGCTTTCCTGCGTGAGTTCCGAGGCGTTCTGCCATACGGCATCACTGACATCCTGCTGGTTAATGATACACTGGCATGTTCCGGTACCATCTCTGAGGATCAGAAATATGAGTGATTTCCCCTCGCGCTTGTTGTAAACCCAGCCGCGCAGTGTAGCCGACTGTCCTGCGAACTTTTCCAGTTCGTTGATATAGGTATTTTTCTTCATGATTACTTTTCTTCTGGTAATAAAAGCGTTTCGGAAAACATAGATTCGACAAAAAAGTCTCTGGCAAATTCACGCATGGCACTGGCATCAACCTGGTCAATCTCGTTTACCAGTTCGTCGAGCGGAATGTAGCGATCGTAATAAATCTCACTTTTTGCCAGACGGGTCATGCGGTTGCTCATACTCTCCTGTGCCAACAGAAGCTTTCCTTTCAGCTGGGCCTTAGCTTCGGAGAGTTCTTTATCACTGACCATATCATTCTGCAAGTCATCCAGTTCCTTACGAATGAGTTCTTTCACATGCGTGACATATTCTTTATCGGTTCCCACATAAATTCCAAAAATTCCCGAGTCTGCGTATGCCTGATTAAAACTGCTGATGGTGTAGCAGTAGCCGTATTTTTCACGAATGTTCTGGTGTAGCCGGGAGCTCATTCCACCTCCGAGTACTGTATTGAGAAGCAGTAGTTTGTAGCGGTCAGGATCATCGTTAGCCAGTGATCTTCGACCGGTTACGAAGTGAGTCTGCTCAATGGGACGGTACAGGGTTTTTTCCGATCGTTCATAGGGAGTCAGAATTTGTTTGTCAGTTACAACACCGTTACCATCCATGAACGTATCAAAGTATTTTCCGGTAAGGCTGACTACTTCCTCATGCCGAACGTTACCAGCTACCGCCACGATGATATTTGAAGGTGTATAGCGTTCACGGACATAGCCCAGCAGGTCTTCCCGGGTAAAGGCTGATACTGTCTCCTCAAATCCAATGATAGGTCTGCCCAAGGGATGTCCTGTAAACATCTGCCCGGTAAAGTGTTCAAAAACGTAGTCGTCGGGGTTGTCACGATACATTTTCATTTCTTCAATGACCACCTTCTTCTCTTTTTCAATTTCCTCAGCGGGGAAAAGCGGGTGTTGTATCATATCTGAGAGTACATCCAGGGCTGTTGGGAATTCACTATCCAGGCAGCGCACATAGTAACAGGTAAATTCTGAGGAGGTAAAGGCGTTCAGGTAACCACCAACGGATTCAACATTCTGCACAATATCAAAGGCTGTGCGATGGTCGGTCCCTTTGAAGAGCATATGCTCGAGAAAATGGGTTATTCCAGCCAGTTGACTGCGTTCATTACGGCTTCCGGTCTTCACCCAGATTCCGACAGACACGCTGCGTACCGTGTCGTTATGCTCGGTGACGATGCGTATTCCGGATGGATGGGTGGTTTTATGGATATGGGCTAATTCTGATGACATAGAGTTGTATTTTTCAAAAAAAAAGCGCCACCGAACTGATTCCGGTGGCGCTTGAAAAGGTACGAATTCCCGACGATTTATTCGTTCGGAATCAACGCTTTTCGAGACAGGCGAAGCTTGCCGCCGTTCTCAATTTTCAGCAGTTTTACGCTGACCTTATCGCCTTCCTGCAGAACGTCTTCTACACGGGCAATACGGCGATGATCAATTTCAGAGATGTGAAGCAGTCCCTCTTTACCGGGAACAAGCTCAACAAAAGCGCCGTACTCCTTAATGGAGCGGACGGTTCCTTCGTAGATTTCACCCTCTTCCAGCGAACCGGTAATGGCCTTGATTCGTGCAATGGCTGCTTCAGCTGCATCGGCATCAACTGCAGAAACAATTACAATACCTTTATTGCCTTGTTCTTCGATGTTGATTTCAGTGCCGGTCTCCTTCTGGATACCCTGAATCACCTTACCACCCGGTCCGATAACAGCGCCGATCTGGTCACTACCGATTTCAATACGTCGGAATGAAGGTGCGAAACGGGACAGCTCGGCGCGTGGCATTGAGATAGATTCAGCCATTTTCTCAAGGATATGCAGTCGACCTTTACGGGCGTCCAGCATAGCCTCTTCCATAACTTCAAAACTTACTCCACGAACTTTGATATCCATCTGGCAGGCTGTAATACCATCTACGGTACCCGTTACCTTAAAGTCCATGTCGCCAAAGTGATCTTCCTCACCCTGAATATCGCTGAGTACAACGGTACTTCCGTCTTCGCCCACGACCATTCCCATGGCGATACCGGCTACCGGTTTTTTAACAGGTACACCTGCATCCATCATTGCCATGGACCCACCGCAGACCGAAGCCATTGACGATGAACCGTTTGACTCCAGGATGTCGGAAACGATACGAATGGTGTATGCAAATTCTTCTGCACCCGGAACCATGCGTTTCAGTGCTCTTTCAGCCAGATTTCCGTGACCAATTTCACGACGGCTTACGGAAAACTTCATTTTAACTTCACCGGTACAGTATGGCGGGAAGTTGTAGTTGAGCATGAATCGCTTGGATTCGGTATCGAAAAGTGTATCTACCGACTGCTCATCACGTTTGGTTCCCAGCGTTACCGTAACCAAAGCCTGGGTTTCACCACGCGTAAAAATGGCAGAACCATGGGTTCTGGGAAGATACCCTACTTCAGTCCATATAGCGCGGATATCGCCGGGGGCACGACCGTCAATGCGGTACTTATCTCGAAGAATCAGCGTACGAAGTGCATCTTTTTGCAAGTCGTGACAGATTTCTGAAATATCTCCGCCTTGTTCCGGATAGGCTTCCTCCAGTTTTTCCTGAACTTCGTTAACGATCTCTTTGATTGCATTGGAGTACTCTTTCTTGCCCAGACCGGCCTTGGAGGTAGTCAGGAAACGGTCGCCCACTATTTCTTTGATTTTGGCAACCAGAGTTGCGTCCGGCGCAACGATTTCCACTTCACGTTTTTCCTTACCAAATTCCTTCTGGATTTCGGTCTGGAATGCACAGAGCTTGACAATTGCTTCGTGGCCAACGCGAATAGCCTGAATCATTTCTGCTTCAGAGACTTCATCCATTTCACCTTCCACCATTGCAACGCTCTCAGCAGTGCCACCGATAACCATATCCATATCAGCTTTTTTCATCTGATCTACGGTCGGATTTACTACAAACGCGCCGTCTACGCGGGCAACCCGGACTTCAGCTATCGGCTCATTGAATGGGATATCGGATACGAGCAGGGCCAGCGAGGATGCTGTGCCTCCAATAACGTCACCATCGTTTTGACCATCGGAAGAGATTACCTGTACCATTACCTGAACTTCGTTCAGATAACCTTCAGGGAACATTGGGCGGATGGTTCGGTCTATCAATCGTGCCGATAAGATTTCCTTCTCGCTGGGACGACCCTCTCTTTTTATGAATCCTCCGGGGAATTTACCGGCAGCGGCATAGTTTTCTCTGAAATCAACAGAGAGCGGGAAGAAACCCTGACCGGGTTTCGGTTCAGAGGCACCTACAGCGGTTGCTAAAACCATGGTATCACCCATGCGTGCAACCACCGAACCATGTGCCTGTTTGGCCAGACGGCCTGTTTCAATACTCAGCACCTTTCCTGGTGCAAATTCTACGGATCTGAAATCAGCTTTCATTATTCTTTCGTTCTATCGTTGTTATCAGCTGTGCCCCGCAGTAGAGAGTTGATTGAGACAGCCGGCAGGCCGGACATTTCAATCAACTCTAAGGCGGAAGGCACATTAAAAAAAAGGCACGGGGTTTTCCCGTGCCTTCGTGAAGAAATTACTTCCGGATACCGAGGTCAGCAATTAACGCACGGTAACCCTCTATATCTCTTTTCATGATATAGTTGAGCAAACGCCGACGCTTACCTACAAGTTTGAGAAGACCCAGACGCGTAGAATGGTCCTTCTTGTGCTCTTTGAGGTGCGATGTCAGTCGGTTGATTCGCTCAGTGAAAAGGGCAACCTGAGCCTCTGGTGAACCCGTGTCACCTTCGCTTTTGCCATACTTGGCAAAAATTTCTTTTTTTTCTTCGGTGGTAATATTCATTTCGAAATACTCCGCTTTAGATGTTACTATACTAAAGTAGATTTAGTGTGTCAGGCAGTGTTTCCGCCTAGCTTTACAAAATAAGCATTAATCGATCTCTAAACAAGCTTGTCTGTCTATGTGCAACTGCTCCCTGAGTGCATCAATACCATTAAAAGGTTGCTCATCGCGTATTCTGCGCAGAAAACTCAGCGTCAGTGTTTTACCGTAGATTTCTTCGTTGAAACCCATGATATGCACTTCAAGTGTGCGCAGATCTTCCTCTTTGAAGGTAGGTCTGAAACCGATATTCATCATACCCCGATATTCATTGGCAGAACCCTCGATGCGAACATTCACGGCATAGACTCCATTTTTAGGAATGATCTTTCGCTTTTCAGCAGGTTTGATGTTCGCTGTGGGATACCCAATCGTTCTGCCGCGTTTATCCCCGTGTATTACGGTACCTCGCAGCTGGTATGGTCGACCCAAAAACTCTCTTGCCAAAATAATATCACCCTCATCCTGGAGCTTCCGGCGTACAATTGTGCTGCTGACGGTTACATGCTGAACTTCATGAGCTTCAACAACATGCACATCAAAGCCTAGCTGCGCACTCATTTGGCGAAGGCTGTAGATGGTTCCCTCCCGGTTGCGACCAAACTGATGGTCGTACCCGATTACAAATTCACGTACGCCAATTTTTTGCCAGATAATGTCACGGATGAATTGCTCTGAGGTAAGCAGGGAAAAATCGCGGGTAAACGGGATGACCACCATCTGGTCAATGCCAAGTTCGTTTAAGATGCCCGCACGTTCCTCGAGGGTAGTAAGCAACTGGATTCCGTCCTTTCCGGGATTGATAATATCACGCGGATGTGGGTCGAAGGTAACCAGTATGCTGCGCGCGCCGTGGTTGGCAGCCTTTTTTACAACAGTTTGAATAATGCTCCGATGACCAGCATGCACGCCGTCAAATGAGCCCACAGTCAATACAGTATTGGGATTTTTTTCTACCTCAGAGAGATATACCAAGTTTTCCATCAGGATCGAGATGAGATATCAGATTTTGAACGGTAACGGAATCGTCAACATGAAACGGTCCGATAGCCGTTCGTCGTAATGCACTTAAATGAGCGCAGGAATTCAGTGCCAAACCGAGGTCATTTGCCAATGAACGGATGTAGGTACCTTTACTGCAGGTAATGCTGAGATCAAGTTCCGGCGGGTTATAGCTATGCACCTGCGTCTGAAAGATTTCAACACTGCGTGGATCCCGTTCAACCTGTCGTCCCTTTCGTGCCAGTTTATACAGGGCAACACCGCCTTTTTTGATGGCTGAGTACATCGGTGGTACCTGCTGTATAACACCCAAAAATTGCGACTCCAGTGTATTTCTGATCGTATCAATATCGATATGATCTTTATCGCACCAGTGGTCTGGCAGCGTTTCTTTATCGTAGCTTGGTGTTGAGGCACCAAAGGTGATTTCAGCCCGGTATTGCTTAACTGCGCCCTGATAATGGTGAATCTGCCGGGTTGCCGTTTTTCCAATGCATACAATAAGCAGTCCGGTAGCCATAGGATCCAGGGTTCCGGCATGTCCGATTTTTTTTATACCCAATAGCTTACGAAGCAGCCCTACCACACGGAAACTGCTCCAGCCGTATGGTTTGTCAATCAGCATTGCACAGCCCGTTTCGAAGTGCGATACCTGAAGGCCGGTTATTGACTGGCTATCGACCATCATCAAATCCGGGTACGAATTATCGGGCTGGCTCATGGGAGTTGCAGAACGGGCACAATACTATTGACGGTCGTTCTGTATTTTTTTGAAGAGATGTTCTATTCGGTTCACATATTCGGCAGTATCATCCAGGTAGAAATGCAGTTCAGGAATGCGTCGTACCTGATGACGTATGAGTGCAGCCAGTTCGGTGCGAATTTCAACAGCATTATCCAAAATGTAGCTGAATGCAGCTTCACTGTCGCCTGAAGGACTGTAGATACTCAGGTAAATCTTGGCAACCATGAGGTCATCACTGACCCGCACGGTGGTAACCGTGATCATAGAGCCACGCTGATACTTTTGCAGCAACGGTCCCAGGTCACGCTTCAGCTGTGCTGCTATTCGCTCGGTTCGTATACTCATTGTGAGAGTTTACGCTTGGTTTCGGTTATTTCGTATCCCTCGATTACATCGCCGACTTTGATATCATTGTAGTTGTTGATACCCATTCCGCACTCGTAACCGCTGCTCACCTCCCGCACATCATCTTTAAAGCGCTTGAGCGAGGAAAGTGTTCCATCGAAAATCACGATACCATCGCGAATAAGCCTGATTTTACTGTTTCTGGTAATCTTACCGTCGGTAACATAACAACCGGCAACCGTACCCACACCAGGCACCTTAAAGGTTTCCCGCACATCAACTGTAGCCGTAATTTTTTCGCCGATTTCAGGACTCAGCATACCCTCAAGGGCATCTTTGACCGCGTCAACGGCGTCATAAATGACAGAGAATAAACGAATATCAATCTGCTCTTTTTCGGCAAGTTTTCTGGCGTTGTTGGTAGGTCTTACCTGGAAGCCGATAATAATGGCATCAGAGGCTGAAGCCAGCAATACATCGGACTCGGAGATGGCACCAACACCCGTGTGAATTACATGCACCTGTACTTCGTCATTACTGATTTTCTGAAGCGAACCTGACAAGGCTTCAATCGAACCGTCAACATCGCCTTTGATAATGAGATTCAATTCGGCGATATCACCCAGGGCGAGTCTTCGGGCGATGTCATCCAGGGTAAGATGTTTGACTTTCCGGAGATCTTGCTCACGCTTGATCTGTTGTCGTTCGCTGGCCACTTCCTTAGCTGTTTTCTCGTCGGCTGTTACAACAATACGATCACCTGCCTGAGGAAGACCGTCAAATCCGGTGAGCTGAATAGGTGTGGAAGGACCGGCAGCATCGATTTTCTCTGAGTGTTCGTTTTCCATCAGGCGAACTCTGCCATAATAAGGTCCGGCTACGAACGGGTCTCCTACTTTAAGGGTACCTTTCTGCACCAGTACATTGGCTACGACGCCTTTGCCTTTATCAACCTTTGTTTCAAGTATAATACCGGATGCGCGTCTGTCAGGATTGGCCCTGAGCTCCATAAGCTCGGCCTCGATGAGAACTTTTTCCAGCAGGGAGTCGATTCCTGCGCCGGAGTGCGCTGAAACCTCAGCCGCCTGTGTTTTACCACCCCAATCCTCAACGATTACGTTTTGATCGGATAACTGCTGACGAATTTTGTCTGGATTTGCCTCGGGTTTATCCATTTTGTTAATGGCAACCACGATGGGTACTCCACCGGCCTGTGCGTGGTTGATCGCCTCGATAGTCTGAGGCATCACCCGGTCGTCTGCGGCAACCACAAGGATCACAATATCTGTTGCCTGGGCACCACGGGCACGCATAGCGGTAAAGGCTTCGTGACCAGGTGTATCAAGGAATGTGATTTTACGGCCATCGGGCAGATTAACGGCGTAGGCACCTATGTGCTGGGTGATACCGCCTGCTTCACCTGCTGTCACTTTGGTTTTCCGGATGTAATCAAGCAAGGATGTTTTTCCGTGGTCAACGTGACCCATAACTGTAACGACGGGAGCTCTGGAGATGAGGTCTTCCTCGTTATCTTCTTCTTCAACAAGTTCAGCGGACATTTGCTCAGCGTCAATGAAACGGACTTCACGGTCGAACTCAACTGCTATGAGCTCAATACTGGCGGCATCAAGTCGCTGGTTGATAGACACAAACATACCGTTATTCATACAGGCTGTAATCACCTGATTCACCGGTACGTTCAGCAAATCTGCCAGGTCACTGACAGTAATGAATTCACTCAGCTCTAACAGAGTCCCCTGCTCCTTACTGATTTCATCCATGAGTTCGCGCTCTGCAGCGGCTTCCTCACGTTTTGCTTTACGTCGTTTCTGGCGCTTTTTACCGGCCCCTCCCTGAAGCAGGGCCATGGTTTCGCGCATTTTGGTATCTACATCTGCAGAAGAAACCTTCTTGTCTGGTTTGGCACCGATTCTTTTTTTCTTCTTGCGAGCCTTACCGGTTTCATCATCGGCTTTTTCAGCTACTTTGGGGGTATCATCCGTTTTGGTTGATACAACTTTCTTTTTCTTCTTCTTACGTTTTTTGGCCGGATCGGTCTCTTCTTCAACGGGAACGGGAGCAACATCAATTTTCCCAATGACCCGGGTACCTTTCAGTCGATGGGCTCTGCCCCGGATGATATCCTCTTCGGGTTCATCATCCGTTGCCGCATCGGCTGCTACTTCTTCTGCTTCAGGGGCAGGTGATGCAGGCTCCTTGGAGGGTGGAGCCGTTTCAGTTTTCCCGGGTTCCGACTTGTCGGGCACTTTTTCTGTTTTCTCTTCGGTTTGCCCGGAAGACTCATCGCTGGTGTCGGTTTCCACGGACGCATCCCTGGCCGGCTCGGCGTCAATTACTTCCTCTGCCACAGGGGTATCCGCCGGTTCCACTTCGGGTTCTGCAGGTGCTTCCGGAACGGGTGACGCTTCTACAGGTTCCAGAGAATCGATGGGAGCCAGGGAATCAATCGGATCCAGCGCGTCAAGCGAGTCGAGTGAATTTACGGTCACTTTCTCATTTCGGGACGACAGAATAGCTGAACGACGTGACTCATACTCTTCACGTGTGCGTTCGTGCTCTTTGCTTCGGGCCTTATCTTCACCATAGTTACGCTCCAGGACTTCATACATTTCCTGGGTAATCTTGGTATTCGGCCTATTATCGATTTTAAAACCGTTAGAATCCAGCGCATCCACAATAGATTGTGTTGATACATTGAATTCCGAGGCTACTTTAAATAATCGTTTGGGTTTTGCGTCTAGCGCCATTCTGTGAGTCTAACCTTCCGTTACTTCGTAATTTATGCGTTCACATCATCATCGTCTTCGAATTCGACTTCGATTGTTTTGATGATGCGGTCTGCGAGATCGCCGTCAATTTTATTTTCGGAGCGGCGGATAACCTCCTCTTTGCCCATGCGAAGTACATCGCGGGCCGTGTCACATCCGATATCATACAGAATTCGGACAACGTCCTCACCAAAATCTTCGGTGAATTCATTGATATCGATATCGTCTTCTTCGTCTATTTCACGATAGACATCAATTTCGCACTCGGTGAGCATGGATGCCAGCCGAATGTTCACACCGCCCCGACCGATAGCCTTGGAGACCTGGTCGGCCGGTACAACAACCTTGGCAAATTTCTCATCGTTACTCAGGTCAACGGAGAGTACATTGGCTGGCTGAAGGGCTCTGCGTATAAATTCTTTTTTGTCTTTGGTGTAATTGATGACATCGATATTCTCATTGCAAAGTTCACGCACGATGGAATGTATACGAATACCTTTCATGCCCACGCATGCTCCGACGGCATCTACACGTTCATCGTGGGAAACTACGGCTACTTTACTGCGGTCACCCGGTTCGCGAACTACCTTAATGAGTTCAATGATCCCGTCGAATACTTCGGGTATTTCATTTTCGAAAAGTCGTTCCAGGAACAGTGGTGAAGTCCTGGATATGATAACAGCGGGGTTGCCGTTTTCCCGTTTGACTTCAATTACGACCGCGCGAATGGTATCACCTTTTCGGTAGCGGTCTTTGTAAATTTGTTGGGATTTTGGCAGGATAAGCTCAATACCGTTATGGTTGACGAGCATATCCTTGGTGCGAACCTGATACACGTCACCCAGGATGATTTCCCCAACACGATCGGAGTAATCCTCGAAAACATTGTCTTTTTCTATCTCCCGGATTCGCTGAGCCAGTGTCTGTCTGGCCATCATGACCGAACGTCGACCGAAATCTTCGATGTGTACCTCCTGAGCAAACTCATCATAGAGCTCCAGATCCGGATCCAGTTTCTGGGCTTCAGATATACCAATTTCCGTTACCGGATTGGTAATTTCATTGTCAGGTACTACTTCCCGTACATGCAGCATCTGGATTTCACCGCGATCAGCATTCAGAATCACCTCAAAAGCTTCATCGCTGTCGTATTTTTTTCTGATCATAGAACGGAATACATCCTCCAGTATAGACAGGAGCATGTCACGGTCTATGCCCTTTTCCTTGGCAATTTCCGAAAACGAATGAATGATTTGTTTTGAAATGTCACTTTGCATGAAGATCTCCGGAATCAGCGATTACTAATGATTAAAATGCGGGAAGTATTTTGATCTCGTCGAGATCTTCCCATGAAATTTCTAATTGAGATTTTTTATCGGTATCAATCGTTATACCATTGTCATTCAATGAACTAAAAACGCCTTTAATTTTTTTCAAACCCTCGGGTTGGCGTACTTTTACGGCTGCTTTCCGACCTACGTTTTTGGGAAACTGTCTGCGGTCTTTCAGCGGACGATCCAAACCCGGTGAGGATACGTTGAGCGTGAATTTACCCGTGAACAACTCGTGCGACTCAGTAAGAAAACCCAGTTTCCGGTTAATTTCTGCGCATTGGTCAATATTCACGCCGCCCTGTTCAGTATCCACAAATATGCCTACCTGAGGATTCTGATCACTGCCTTTAATCTCAATGTCAACCAGAAACAGATCCGTACCGGTCAAAGCTTGTGAAGCCAGGTCAGTAAGTGTTTCTAGTAGTGGAGTTTTCGTCATCGTTTCAAAATTACAGGTACAAAAAAAAGTGAGGGCTTATGGCGCTCACTTCCTTTCAGCCACTAAAGATAGCTTTATTAATGTTGAGTTACAAATGTTTGACTTGCTTATCTACCTTATCAAATATTGTAAAGAACACCGTCTTTGCCCATTTATATTGTATACTTATTCTTTTATTTTGGTGTAACATAGTTGCATTTATGAGTCAATCAGCCATACCATACCGCGCCGTCGGCGTCTTTCTTTCTCTCATAGTGTTTGCCTGGGCAACCAACGCCTGTTCCGGCAACCGGGAATCCGGACAAAAGTCATCAGATCCCAACGGTCGGGCACTCTCCTTTACCGGGGAGCTTGCCTTCCTGGATGAAGTCCGTGACACCGTATCCGTGATTGAGATTGCTGTCGCCGCCAACGATTCAACTCGCAGTCTGGGTCTGATGGATGTACGCAACCTGGAAACCAGCCAGGGTATGCTGTTTATATTCGACCGGCAGGAGGTGCAAAGTTTCTGGATGGCCAACACGCCGCTGCCTCTTGACCTGCTATTTGCCGACGAAAACCGAACCATTGTTCATATTCATACTAACGCCCGACCCTACTCACGCAGTCAGATCCCATCGCTCTATCCGGCAAAATATGTAGTAGAAGTAAACGCCGGTTATGCAATGGCAAGAGATTTGCAGGTCGGACATACCATTTCCTATACTATCACCAACTGAAGAACCCCATGAAAAAATTAGTACTACTGGCAACTCTGATGATTGGTGCATGCGCTTCGGATAACGAGCAAAGTGTGCGCGAGGTTGTCTTTCACGTTGAAGGCATGTATTGCGAGAGCTGTGTTGGCGCTGTAACCAACGAAATGAACCGTATGGATGGCGTTCAGGGCGTGCAAGTTACCCTGGCAGACAGTACGGTTGTATTTCAGGTTCGGGAAGACCAGGAACCCTCGCAGGATCAAATCCGAAAAGCTATAGAAGACCTTGGGTATAAAGTTCACTTTGACCTGAACAGCCCATGATAGTATTCGAAAATGTGGAAAAAGGGTATATAAACCCCGAAACAAACCGATTTCAATCAGTTCTGAGGATAGACGACTATTCCGTTCCGAACGGCCGGCACCTGGCCGTTTCCGGACCTTCCGGTACGGGAAAGACGACCTTACTTCATCTTATTTCCGGTCTGCTAAAACCAGAGCAGGGCCAAATAACCATCAATAATGTAGTCATTTCAGGACTTTCTGAATCCGAAAGGGATCGTTTCCGTGCTGATAACATCGGTTATGTCTTTCAGTCATTTAATCTTCTGGATGGTTTCACAGCACTGGAGAATGTCAAAGTAGGGCTTATGTTTTCTGGTAAAGGTGCAAAAAAACATCAGGCTGAGCACATGCTGGATCGCGTCGGTCTGGCAGACCGCATGCATTACAAACCCTCTCAGTTATCGGTGGGTCAGCAACAGCGGGTCTGTATTGCCAGAGCACTGGTCAACAATCCCGATATACTTCTGGCTGATGAACCAACCGGCAACCTGGATCCGGCAACATCAGCTGAAGTCTTGCAGTTGCTCAAGGAAACCGCAGCCGGAAAAATATTAATTACCGTTACACATGAGCAGGATGTAATCAATCAATTTGATCATCAGCTGAATATTGAACGATTTACACAACCCTCAACGCAGGAGGCTGTATGAACCTGCTCAACGTAGTTGGCAAAAATCTGCGAAAACGAACGCTAAGTACCGTACTTACCGTATCCTCGATCGCGTTGGGCCTGGCTATGGTCGTAGCCGTGCTGGTGGTTCAGCAACAGACCGATGAAAGTTACAGCCAGACCAGTGTCGGCTATGACTTGTTATTTTCGGCGAAAGGAAGTCAGTTACAGGCAACACTGAATACACTGTATCATCTTGAAACCTCGGTTGGAATTATTCCATACGGCGTTTATGAAGCAGCACTGCGTGATCCCAGAGTGGAGCGAGCTTTCCCTTTTTATGTTGGCGACAGTTACTCGGGCTACCGGGTAGTTGGCACATCGTCGGATTTTATTGCCCATGCTGAACCCCGCAGGGGGCAACCATTCACCTTGGCGGAAGGCCGGAACTTCGATAAACCACTTGAAGCGGTTTTCGGCTCGGAGGTCGCCCGACGTTTAGGCCACCGGGTAGGCGATGAAATTTTCATTACACACGGTTTATCTGAACCAGCTCCCGGAGCTGAAGCGCATGTCCATGATGATATACCCGTTGTGATAGTGGGTATCCTGAATCCGTCCGGAACCGCCAACGACCGCGCCATATTTACCGATTTATACACCACCCACGCACTTCACGATCCCCATCTTCACCTTCATGATGATGCTCATGATCATGATCACGAGCATGACAATTCACAAGGTTATAACTCCAGTGAAGATCAACACGACCATGACGGCCACGATCATAATCACAATGATGCTGACGGCCATGAAAGTCACGATCATGAGCACGACCATCAAGGACATGACCATGGCGATGATCTCCACAGCCACGAGCATACAGCTGAAGCTCACGCCGCTCCTGCACGGACCGTTCAGGAAAATATAACCTTGAGCGAACTGGATGCCGTTCTCGTAAAAATGGCTAATCCCCCTGCTGCCATTCAGTTGGCTGGAATGATAAACTTCCCTACCCCTGAAAACCCACTGCTGGCCCGTAACATGATGCGTGATCCCTTTTTCGTGTTCAAGGAAGATATCATGGCTGTAGTCCCGGCCATGCAGATTCGCAACCTCATGAATATCGTGGGTAATGCCGAACAAATATTACAGATCGTTGCCTGGTTTGTGGTTATCGTTGCTCTTTTTGGTGTTCTGATAGCTATATATAACACGATGGAGGAACGCAAAAGGGATCTGGCAGTAATGCGGGCGCTTGGAGCCCGACGATCAATCGTGTTCGCCATTATTGTCATGGAATCAGCTGTTATTTGCACCCTGGGTGCGGTTATCGGTCTGCTCGGCGGGCACCTCATCGTTGGTGTCGCCGCCCCCTACCTACTGGATGTTGCGGGCATCGTTATAACAGCTTTTGTAATTGACACCAATCAGGCATTTCTTTTGCTTATTACCCTGACGGCGGGTATACTGGTGGGTATTATACCCGCTTTAAAAGCGTACCGCACTGATGCTGTACAAAATCTGGGATCCGGAAAATAAACTTCACTATGAAAAAAACGCTCCAATTTATCCTCATTCTGTTTACAACCAGTTTAATTGGCTCAGGAAGTGCCTATGCACTGGCTGACAATCCGGGCACTGAAACAAGTTTGAGCTCGGTTATGGAAGAATCATCTGCTCATCGTATTTATTTCAAGGACCTGAGAACCTGGCGGATGGGAGCAGATCAGGCACCTTCGGAGCTCATGCAATACAACGGTGAAACTGTTGAGATTGTGGGTTACATGATTCCGTTTGACAGTATTGAGCGCATCGACCGCTTCATACTGCTGCAGGCACCTTTTATGGGTTGTTTTCATGTCCCCCCGCCACAGCCCAATGAAACCCTGATGATTAACAGTGATCAGGTTATGCCCGACTATATCTACGAGCCTATACGGATTGTGGGTAAGCTCACTATCGAAGAAACCTACGTAGACCGGTTCCTGGTCAGTAAGTATACTATCGATGCAGTACGTATCGAAGCGGTTCAGATGGACGAAGCTGAACTGGAAGACCTTCCGGCCAACTTCCACATGTACAGTGAGTTCTAGTATAAAACTGCGAACTCTGTTTTTTGAATACTGACCCCGGAAATAGACCAGATTCGCTTGTCAGAACAGTGCCGTCAGTGTATCCATGTTGGTTGGTGAACCCAGGTAGATGGATGAACGCTGGTGTATCTGCGTGAGTGGAACATCCAGAATACGGGTATTCCGACAGTCAACGGCTTTGCCTCCCGCCTGTTCAACGATGAAAGCCATTGGATAGCATTCATACAGTAAACGAAGCTTTCCTTTGGGTAAGGCTGTTGTTTCCGGATACATGAATATCCCGCCATTGAGCAAGGTTCTGTACACATCCGAGACCATGGACCCAATATAGCGGCATTGTTGAGGTCGACCAGAAATTTTGTCAGGTTGCCTGCACTGTTTTACATACTGCTGTACGGCCCTACTGCATTGGTTGATATGACCCTCGTTAAGGCTGTAGGCTGGTCCGAAGGCAGGAATACGCACCGATCGCTCAGATAGGAAAAACTCTCCTAGTCCGGGATCCAGCGTGAACACACTGACCCCCATGCCGGTGGTGTATACCAGCGTCGTAGATGACCCATACAAGACAAACCCGGCGGCAATCTGATCGGTACCTGCCTGCAACGCGTCCGTTATATCCGGAGCCTGGGTACGATCTGTTTTTCTGGAAAACACCGAGAAAATAGTCCCAATCGAAACATTAACATCAATATTGGACGACCCGTCAAGCGGATCCATCGCTACTACATATTTTCCCTGTGAAGATCGGGTTCGTACAGGTTCATCATTTTCCTCTGAAATAATCATGCACACGTTACCCGAACGTGACAGTGCGTGTCTCATCTGGTCATTGGAAAATATATCCAGGCGTTTTACCATCTCGCCCTGAACGTTCGTGCTTCCGTCCAGGCCAAGAATATTGGTTATGCCTGCTTTATTGACCTCGTTAGAGATAATTTTTGCGGCCAGGGCTATATCCCTGAGTAACTGCGAGAGTTCCCCGGTGGCCCCCTTGAAATTATTCTGTCCCTGAATGATGAATTCTTCAAGGGTTATTAATCGCGCGTACGACGCTGAAACCATAGCAATCTCACTACTTTAATTTTCGTAATTGTCCGGGATGACCGTTGTATTCTTACCCTTTCAAAGTACTTATTTTCGCCTATCCAACCAATTTTGCATACAGTTTTTCAGCCTTTGCACGGAGTTCAGTCGGTGTACCGTCATTGATAACGATTTCATCAATCAGCGGTGCCAGCTCGGCCAGCTTTTTTTGCTTTTCATCGCGTTCCAGAACCGAATTCGGGTTGGATTGATCACGTTTAACAACGCGTAGTATACGGTCCTGCAGTGCTGATTGAATCCAGACCACGTAATCAAGCTCAGCGGGCCTGCCTTCATTTAGAAGCAACGCTGCTTCCTTTACAAAAAGCGGGCAACCTGTTTCCCTTGCTTGCTGAACCTGATGCTGCGTTTCCCGATCGACTGCCGGATGCACGATTGCATTAAGTTCATCTACCCTACCGCGATTAAATGCCTGCTCTGCCAGCCAGCTGCGATTCAGAGACCCATCGTGGTGGTACGCTTCTTCACCGAAAACTAACCGGATCTGTGCTATGAGCCGAGGGTCTTGGCTCATAAGATTTTTTGCAACCTGATCGGCATTAAAGAGTTTGGCTCCATATGCTTGAAGGTAGGAACAGAACAGGGACTTACCGCTGCCGATGTTACCGGTTACGCCGAGTATTTTCATAGTTAAACCACGGTATCGCGAGCCTGGCTCGCGTCTGTTTGCGGATAATCGGTTGTATAATGAAGTCCTCTGCTTTCTTTACGTTTCATGGCACAGCGAATAACCAGGTAGGCTATTCCAATCATATTGCGCAGCTGACACAAAGGAACACTGACCTTGTTTCTGCCATAGAAGCTTTCTACTTCTTCATAA
Source organism: Bacteroidetes bacterium HLUCCA01 (assembly GCA_001314545.1). Classification (GTDB taxonomy): domain Bacteria; phylum Bacteroidota; class Rhodothermia; order Balneolales; family HLUCCA01; genus HLUCCA01. Next base: position 89,989 of record LIHN01000001.1, on the reverse strand, counting down.
AGCAACCGCGTTCTGCGGAAAGCCCGCTCCAGACGAAGGTTACTTCGCACTATACCCACGTAATCAGACATGAGTTGCTGCAGCTCCCGCAGATTGTGTGAGACCAATACGAGTTCTTCGGTATTGATGGTGCCGGAATCGTCCCACTCCGGAAATTCGGGAAAATCCATGGGTACCTGCTGCTGATACTCGCGCGATTTCAGGGCGGCACGCCGGGCAAAAACCAATGCTTCCAGTAAACTGTTGGAGGCAAGCCGGTTAGCACCGTGTACACCGGTACAGGCGGTTTCACCTGCGGCAAAGAGCCCGTTAATGCTGGTTCTGCCGAACAAATCGGTTATTACTCCACCACAGATGTAGTGCGCTGCGGGAACAACCGGTGCCCAATCTGTGGAAAGATCGATGCCAAACCTGAGGCATTCGTTGTAGATATTTGGGAACTGACGACGGATGTCTTCCTTGCCGATGTGTGATATGTCCAGGTAGACATGGTTGTCACCACGCTTTTTCATCTGATCATCGATGGCTCTGGCAACAATATCACGAGGGGCCAGCTCTTTGCGTTCATCGTACAAATGCATGAACCGTTCCCCGGCGAGGTTACGAAGATAGGCTCCGTGGCCTCGAACAGCTTCTGATATCAGAAAGGAATCAGCACCCGGTACAGCCAGGGATGTGGGATGAAACTGAATAAATTCCATGTTGGCAACCCGTGCTTTGGCTCTGTAGGCCATGGCGATACCGTCGCCGGTGGCGATGTCGGGATTGGTGGTATGTGAATAAACCCTGCCCGCACCACCGGTAGCCAGCATCGTAGTTTTGGCGTAGATACGCTCCACCCGGTCGTCAAGGACATTAAGGGCATACACACCATAACAATGGGTGTCGTTATCATAGCGGGTTACGGTCTTGCCGAGATGATGTTCGGTGAGCAGTTCAATGGCAAAATAATGCTCCAGAATGGTGATGGCCTGATTGTCCGCTATCTGCGTGAGCAGTACCCGTTCTATTTCTTTACCGGTCATATCGGCTGCATGCACGATGCGGTTTGCCGAGTGCCCCCCCTCTCTGCCAAGGTCAAGCCCCTGCTGACTTCGGGTGAATTCCGCGCCCTTATTGATCAGATCCTGCACCACGTCAGGACCTTCCCTGACTATGATTTCAACGGCTTCACGCCTGCAAAGTCCCGCTCCTGCAGTCAGGGTATCTTCAATATGACTGTCAAAACTGTCGTTTTGATCAAGCACCGAAGCTATGCCACCCTGGGCATAATTGGTGTTGGATTCTGCGCGGTCCTTCTTGGTAATGATACCCACGGTACCATACTTTGCAACCTCCAGTGCGTAGGTAAGTCCGGCACTCCCGCTGCCAACAACAAGAAAATCGAATTTCAGACTCATTCGCGGAGACTCATTAGATATGCTTTGATAAATTCATCAATTTCACCGTCCATCACACCATCAACATCCGATGTTTCATAATCCGACCGGTGATCTTTGATCATTTTATACGGATGAAACACATACGAACGTATCTGAGATCCCCATTCATTTTTCATTTTTGTTCCTTCGAGCTGGGCTTTGGCAGCTTCCTGGATTTCCTTCTCCAGGTTATATACCCTGGATTTCAGCAGGACCATCGCTTTTTCGCGGTTCTGCAACTGGGATCGTTCCTGCTGGCATTCTGCTACCACCCTGGCCTGTTCTCCGTTGGATAACTTGCCGGTCCAGATCAGGCGCACACCCGTTTCCACTTTGTTCACATTCTGCCCACCCTTGCCTCCGGCATGAAACCGCTGCATTTCGACCTCATCGGGATTCAGATCCACTTCAATTTCATCATCAATAATGGGAACCACAAATACGGAGCAGAACGAGGTGTGCCGACGGGCATTGCTGTCAAATGGCGATATCCGCACGAGGCGATGTACCCCGTTTTCGGCTTTGAGGTAACCATAGGCAAAATCGCCGGATATTTCGATGCTTGCACTTTTGATACCGGCTACCTCGCCGTATTGCAGTTCAACCGTATCATAACTGAAACCGGCCTGTTCGCAGTACCGGGTGTACATCCGGTGAAGCATCTGGGCCCAGTCCTGGCTTTCGGTACCTCCGGCTCCGGCATTGATGGTAAGCAGTGCGGCCCGCTGATCATCGGCTTCGTTGAGCATGGTTTTAAACTCAAGCCCTTCAACTGCAGTATGCAGTGTATGTATTTCCGTCATCAGATCGTGGGTGACATCATCCCCTTCGGCAATAATTTCGCGAAACAGGAGGATATTTTGGCGATGTTCATCCAGATCGTCCCAAAGCCGAACCCAATCTTTTTCCGTATTGAGGTCTTTCATGACCTTCTGGGCGTTTTCCGGGTTGTTCCACAAGTCGGGATCTTGCGACTTATGCTCCAGTTCAGCGATTTTCAGCTTTCTTCTGTCGTAGTCAAAGATACCTCCTCAGCGCATCAACGCGCTGAAAGAGCTCATCCGTCTGTTCGGTTGTGTAGGTCTGCATACTCTTCGTTAGTCTGGGTTTATTTTCGCTAAATATACGGTTATACGATGAGAGACTGCACCTGAAAGAATCAGCTTCGGGCAGATTGTGTACGTTTCAGATCGGCTTCCGCCATAATGTAACTGACTGCTGCCCAAATATTGGAATCAAGCAGTTCGCGCAGTTTACGTTCGGCCTGTGCGATGTCTCCTTTTCGACGGTATGCCATAGCCCGACCGTAGTCCAGTGTTACCTGGCTGAAGACATCGCTGCCATCATCAGAGGTAATTGCATCTTCGGATTGTACCAGGAGCTTGAGTCGGTCACGGTACGCAGTGGCATCGGTGACGGGCTCTAATTCCAGGGCGCGGGCAGCCTTATGGTCGGCCAGATCATAGTGTCCTAATTTCACCAGCGCCATGACTTGCCAGTCAAGTGCCGTTAATCGTGTGTCATTATTGGCTGCATGGGAAGAAGCTTTCTCAAAGAATTCAAGAGCCTGGCGGAATCGACCGCGGGCGTACTCATTCAATCCGGTGAACAGGTTCAAATTAAACAGAAAGGACGAGGAGGGTTCAATAACCTGGCCGTCAGGGGTATCCGTTTCAATAAAATCCGGCTTATTCTGGGCATAACGGGCGGCCTTGTTGAAATCATCGGCGGCTATATCAAATTCGCGGAGAAAAAACAGATATTGTCCGCGATATCGGTATAGCACTGCTTCCTCAGGGAACTCTTCAATGGCGTCCGTGAGTACAACCACAGCGTCCTGATAACGCCATAAAGCGGCCGTTTTTCGTGCAATCCACATCATCGACTCAGGGGTGCCGTCATACTTTTCTACTGCGTCACGTAGTTCCTGCTGCATTATTGCGGCCGATAGCGTATCAAAGTCAGGTCGTACGAGGCCGTGCCCGAAAAGGGATACAGCCTCAACTATGGGTTCTTCTTCGTTGGTGACAATCTGCTGGTCTGATGAGGTGTAGCGCTCGTCAGCCAGGTCTTCCGGTTCCCTGGACTGGCCGCAACCTATTGTCAGTAATACAAGAGCAGCCAGCAGGTTAACCGGCCAGTAACTGGTCTTTGTACTGTAATTCATAGAGTTTGCGATAAATTCCGTTTTCAATTTCAAGCAGTGACTGATGCCGGCCGGATTCGCGTATTTCGCCCTTATGCATGACCAGAATAACATCGGCATGCTGAATGGTTGAAAGTCGATGAGCAACTACAAAGGAAGTCCGGTCTTTGAGCAGCACATGCAGCGCCTTTGTGACAAGTTGCTCGGTTTCACTGTCCACACTGGAGGTTGCTTCATCCAATATGATTACGGCGGGATTATAGACCAGTGCTCTGATAAAGCAAATTAGCTGGCGTTGCCCCATCGAAAGGGAACTGCCTCTTTCATGCAGCACAAAATCCAGTTTACCGGGAAGTTTATCAATAAAACGATCGGCTTCAACCATTGCTACTACATTTTCAACCTGTTGGCGGGAAATTTCAGGGTTGCCGAGGGTGATATTCTCCAGGATAGTTCCTGAAAACAATGCATTTTCCTGTAAGACCAGCCCAAAACTCTTTCTGAGATCGCTGAGATGGAGGTCTTTGATATTGATATCATCAATGAGAATCTCACCCTGCTCGATGTCGTAAAATCGGGTGATTAAATTAATCAAGGTTGTTTTACCCGCGCCTGTTGCTCCTACAACAGCCATGGACTGCCCCGATTCAAGCACGAAGGATACATCCCGGAGCACATAATCCTCCTGACTTGCATAACGGAACCATACATTTCTAAACTCGATTTTTCCGCGTGGATTTGAAAATGCTGCCGGGTTGGGAGGACTTTTGATTTTATTTTCCGTGTCCAGGACGTCAAATATTCGCTCCGATGAAGCAAGCGCACTCTGAAGCGTATTGAATTTATCGGAAAGGTCCCGAATCGGCATGAAAAATAAACGAACGTACTGGATGAAGGCCAGCAGCACGCCAAACGTTACTCCACCACTCAGCGCGCGCGCACCCCCATACCATATGACCAACGCCATGGCTACACTGGAGAGCACTTCAACCACAGGCCAGAAAATGGAGAAATAAAAAACGGTCTTGATATGGGCGTCGGTATGATCCTGATTGATGGATTTAAACCGTTCCATTTCCCGTTTCTGCCGTCCAAAAATCTGAACCACGCTCATCCCGTTAATGTGTTCCTGCACGAAGGAATTAAGTCGGGCAATCTGATCGCGGACATTCAAAAAGGCAACCCGAACCAGTCTTTTGAACAGGATTGTGGCATATACCAGTACCGGCAGGGTTATCAGTGAGATGAGGGATAACTCCCAGCTCAGGCTGAACATGAAAAACAGGATAAACACAATCCGAAAAACATCGCCGATAATATTAACGACTCCGTTGGATAACAGATCGCTGAGTGCTTCAATATCGCTGGTGGTTCTGGTAATCAACCGGCCGATAGGGTTCCGATCAAAAAATTGAACATGCAGGTTTTGAATTTTTCCGAAAACTGTTCGCCGTAGTTCGAACAGTGCTCCCTGCCCGATCCATCGGGTAAGGTATGTTGATGATATGGTGAGGATGTATTCACCCAGCAGTACCCCCCCGAAAAGAAGCATTATTCGAAAAAGTCCCTGAATATCATCTTTTGCAATATGATCATCTACTGCAATCTGGGTGAGGTAAGGACGCAACGGCCCCAGGTAGGCTGTGGTCAGGGTGAGAACCAGAGCCAGAATCAGGAGCTTATTATACGGTTTAAGAAACATATAAAGCCGTTGAATCAATCTGGAATCAACGGCTTTAGTGCTTTTAGACTTGTCAGAACCCTTCTTTTTAGAATCGGTCGAACTCATCAAAGGGTGTTCTGGGTGTTATGGGCATGGGATTGTCTGAGCGGCCTGACCGGTTGTCACGGTTATCGCGATTGTCTGGTCCCCGTCCGCGGTTGTTATAATCACGGTCTCTGGGCGGTCGGTCGCTGCCTCCCCGATAATCACGGTTATCACGATTATCCCGGTAATCGGGTCTGCCACCGCGGTCATCATAACGTCGAGGCGGACGGTCATTTGACCGGTAGTCACCCCCTCTGTTATAATCTCGGCGATTATCGTAATTGTAGTCACGTTGTGGTCTGTCGCCACCGCGGTCGTCATAACGGCGTGACGGGGGACGGTTATCACGGTAATCGGGCCGGCCTCCGCGATCGTCATACCTGCGGGGGGGACGGTCATTGCTGTACCGGCTGCCACCTCCACCCTGTCGTGGACGATATCCGCCGCTGCCACCCTGGCGCGGACGGTAACCTCCGCCACCCTGGCGACCTCCGCCGGAAGGTCTGCGGCCGCCACTTTGATATCCGCCCCGACCGCCGCGGTCGGGTTTCTGGTGTGTCTGAGGAGGTACAACAGGCTTGAATATTCCTTTTTCCTGCTCCGGATCGGTCATTACAGGTCGTAATTCCGTAGCAACCCAGGTTTCTTCGAATACCTGCTTAGCTTCTTTAAGAAGTACAAATGCATTGGTATAACGAGCTGAGAAGTGACCAATTACCAGTCGTTCAACGTTGGCTGTCTTGGCAACAATAGCAGCCTCCTGAGCGGTACAGTGTCCGGTTTCGGTTGCTTTATCTTTGAGTGCCTGACCAAACGTCGCTTCATGGTAGAGAATAGTAGCGTTCTCTGCCAGGCGGATGCAATTTTCACAGAATTCGGTGTCCGTAACATAGGCAAATACACCACCCCTGACGGGTTCGCCCACTATTTCAGATGCTTTAACCAGGGTTCCGTCAGGTAATTCCACATCCTGACCGGCTTTGAGGGCCTTAAACTGCTCGTCTTCAGTGATACCCATTTCTGAGGCTAAAGCGGCATTCACTTTACCCGGTTTTTCCCGTTCTTCCAGCCGGTAGCCTACGCAGTACGTATTGTGTTTGAGCTCACGGGCCTCTATGAAGAAATCATCTTCCTCAACCACCACCTCGTGATCGGTTCCGTGTTTGATTTCCTTGAAAATAAGTTCAAAGCAAAGACTGATGTTCACGGCTTTAAGCACACCTTCAACAAAATCTTTGATGCCTTCCGGCCCGACAATGGTCAGGGCTTTTTCACGTCGCTGCAGCTGCATTGTAGTGAGCAGACCCGGAAGCCCGAAGAAATGGTCACCGTCCAGGTGCGTAATGAAGATGTAGTCTATTTTAGATCGTTTCATCCCGGCCTGTAACATCCGCATTTGTGCGTTTTCACCGCAATCAAATAGAAATATCCGGCCTTCTCTCCAAAGTGCGACTGAGGCCAGGTGCCTGTCTGCAGTCGGTGTTGCTGATCCCACGCCTAATGGCATTACTATCATAGTATTCTCCTCATTGAGTTGACTTTTTGTCCCTGCTGCTATCATACAGCGGTTTGGACGAAGTGTTTTAGTTTATTTCAGCGAGTTCTTTTTCAAGCTGCTGTTTTCTGTACATGGTGGCATAATGCCCGTTACGTTCTATGAGTTCATCGTGTGTGCCTTGTTCTGCAACTGACCCTTCGTGAATCAGGTAGATGATATCGGCATCACGTATACTTTGAATTCGGTGACTTATTTGTATTACGTTGGTAGTTTCAAGCGCTTTACGTATGTACGTGACAATCTGCGACTCCGTGTTGGTATCAACCGCACTGAGTGAATCGTCAAGTATGAGTAGTTTAGGACTTCGGATTAGTGACCGGGCAATTGATGTTCGCTGCTTCTGCCCTCCTGAAAGGGTTATCCCCCGCTCACCCAACACAGTTTCAAATTTATTTTCAAACAACATGACATTGTCGTAAACCGCAGCGGCTCGGGCTGCGTTCTCTACTTCGGTAAAAGAAGCATTTTCTTTACCAAATGCAATATTATTTGCAATAGTTTCGGAAAACAAAAAAGTTTCCTGCGGCACATAACCAATAACCGACCGCAATCTATCGATGGGTATATCGCGGATATCTGTTCCGTTTATGCAGATTTGTCCCTCATTTACATCATACATTCGGGTCAACAGCTGTACTAACGTAGATTTTCCGGCACCGGTTCTGCCAACAATGGCAACGCTCATGGCATCATCAATCGTCAGGTTAATATTGTTCAGGGCCTTTTCCGTTGCACCCGGATAGGTAAAACTCACGTTTCGGAACTCAATTTTAAGCCTTGACAAGTCCATGGTTGTGCCGTTCATGTCGTCGCGCATTTCAGGTTCATCCAGCAGCTTTTGGATACGGATATTGGATGCTGCTGAGCGTTGCACCAGATTAAGGGTGTATCCAAGCGCGGCTATTGGCCAGGTCAAAAACAATACATAAATGATGAATTCGGCGATGTTACCCACCGTAACGACGCCTTCCATAACCAGCAATCCTCCTTTCCAGATTACCAGAACGATTGATGCGCCCACAAGCAGGTTCAAGGTTGGGTGAAACAAGCTTTCCACAATATCCAGACGAAGTTTCTTCCTTCGGTATATCTCCGATTCCCGGTCGAAGCGTTCCTGCTCATACGCCTCCCTTGCGAAGGACTTGATCAGTCGTATGGAGGAGAATGTTTCCTGTGCCTTACCGGCCAGTACGGCATATTGCTCCTGTATTTCATTGGAACGCTTGTGAATGAAACTACTCATCCAATAGGCAATGACCGACAGTAACGGAAGGGGCATGAGCGCCCACAGGGTCAGCTCGGCATTGACCAGAAACATGATGGTGATAATAATTCCGGCGCGGGTTATCGTGTTGACACCATACATAAATCCCGGACCGAAATACTCACGTACACGCGAGACGTCTTCGGTTGCACGGATGTAGATATCCCCGGTGCGGTTTTTGGCGTAGTATTCCTGCGGCAAACGCTGGAGCTTATCATATATATGTGTACGGAGATCAAGTTCAATGTAGCGTGAAGCTACAATGAGCGTCTGACGGGTCAGAAACAGTAGGAATCCGTACAAAAACGAGGCGGCCAACAGCAGCAACACGCCCTTTGCAATGACCCAGCCCGCCTGATCGGAGATGAGAATATCAACAACCGAGGTGTCACCAAAGACCGTTTCATCGGCAAGGGACTCAACCGAGTCCATCGTCTGCCGTACCAGAACAGGTATCCAAACCAGAAAAGCGTTGGAGAGCGTGAGAAAGAGCACTCCTCCGACCATCATTTTCCAGTATTTCCTGAAGTAAAAATTAAGTTTGCGCAGTTCCCACACGCGGGCTACCGGTTAGCGAATTGAGTGAGCCAGTGTTCAGCCAGCTTTTTACCTGAAACATAGGCAGCCTGCATAGAATTCCCCTGGAAGTAGTCGCCGATGATTGCGAGAGGAGCTTGTTGCTGGGTACTTTCCAGGAAAGGAGCATCAATGTTCCGCGATGGGAATGCATAACGCCAGAAATGGATATCAGACCATTCCGGCATGGCTGCCCAGTCGCCCAGAACTTGTCCGAGCGCGGTAATCATCTCCCGGCGGACAAGGTCCTTGTCGGTGTTTCGGTGCCCGGTACTGAATGATTTATTGGCATGTACGACCAATGTAAGTTCTTTATTATCTCTTTTTGAGCTTTCATTGCTGATAAATCCCAATACCGGATGCTGGCAAGCAATACCCTTCCAGTCGGGCGTTTCGTGTGCTCCGAATCCCGCCATCAATGTGAAGCCGGGATCGTACTGTACCGCTGAGACCTTCATATGAAGAGACCTGACCGGGGTTTCATCCTGTGCGGTTTGCAGCAAGCCGGCAGCTTGCACAGCTGGCAGAGCAATAATCAGTGCATCGGTTTCGAGTACAGAAATATTAGCCATATTCAGGATCCACGGTCTTTTTTTACGGGCACCGGGAGCGACCATCGTAATACCGCTGACTTTGGTATTCAGGCGGACATCCACCCATCGGCTCATGTATTCTCCGATCTTATTCATCCCGTTGGGTGCCATATAGACCATTTTTTTCTCTCTGGAGGGGTGTTCATCAAACATGCCCTCCTCGTTGTAGAAACTGAATGAATCGGTCCAGGGCTTAAGAATGTTTTTGGCGGTTAGCTCGTCAATGAAGGCTGCAAAATCAGCCTGATCCGGTGCGACCAAAGGAGAACCATGATCGAGTTTAATCTGTTTGTTATCGCCGAAATAACGGGTAGCCAACCGCCCTCCGTAGCCCCTGCTTTTTTCCAGCACAATGACTTCGTGTCCGTTCTGTGCCAGAAGTCTTCCTGCTGTCAATCCTGCCAGTCCGGCTCCAACAATACCGATTCTCATAATGTTTTGCTGTTAATGGGTTGTTTCAAATAGGTGGACATTCGCAGAAACGGCATCTTTTTTCAGTAAAGCCGGCCAGTAGGCAACAATTTCGCTGGCTTTTGGTCTGCCTCCTGCAAATCCAGTTACTCCGCTGGGTCCAGTAAGTATTAAGGGGGCTACTTCCATACCAAGACGATTCAAGTCCTCTTTCTGTTTGGATGTAGCCGAAAATCGCAACTGAACCTCATCAAGCTCAGCAGTCTTGGAATTTACGACGATATTCTTTTCATCGCACCCGTTAAATCCGATAAAATCTGCATGAACCTGGTCCAGCGACAAACCTAAGTCCGTGGCCCGCTGCACCAATATATCACGACCGGCTACCGCTTTTTTTAACGCATCCGGCCAGCAGTAGGTCAGCGAACCGGTGAGTTTGTAACCATCCAGGTAACTTGCCGATACTTTATAATAAGGTGTTGCTGCACTGCCGGTTATACCATGTACTTTAACTTTATTTCGAGCAATATCTTCAAGTTTGACGGAGGTAAAGTCAGCCACACAATCGGGTGTAATGTAGGATTTGGGATCTCCGATTTCGTAGAGCAACTGCTCTTTGATGGTCATGCTATGGACCAGTCCGCCGGTGTGTTCATGTTTCGTTACAATAAACGAACCGTCTGCACTTGCCTCCACAATAGGAAACCCTATGGCCGGGAAATTGTCTACCAGATGCCAGTCGGTAAAATTACCCCCTGAACTCTGGGCGCCGCATTCCAGTATATGTCCGGCGATGGTGCCGGATGCCATTTTATCTGCATCTTCAAACGACCAGCCGAACTCATGAATCATCGGGGCCAGGCATAGTCCGGTATCCGTAACACGTCCGGTAACAATGACCTGCGCGCCGGTCTGCAGAGCCTCAACAATGGGCCGGGCCCCGAAATACACATTGGCGCTCATAAGTCTGTCCTGAATTGCGCCGATTGGTTCAGCGGTTTCCATATTATCGAGTGCATAACCCTGAGCTACCAAATTTGGGATAGTATTCAGGATGTCATCTCCGTCTACCACAGCCACAGCAAGCCTGACTCCGGCCTGCTCAGCGGCCTTGAGAATGGCTTTGGCGCAACCGTGTGGATTTACACCACCTGCATTGCTTACGATACGGACTTTGCCCTGGCTGAGCTCGGGAAGCAGCTCGCTGACTACATCCACAAAATCTCTGGCATAGCCATGTTCGGGATTACGCATTCTTTGCTTCTGCATGATAGACATGGTCACCTCAGCCAGGTAATCCATCATAAGGTAATCGATGTGTCCGCCGCGTACCTGATTGATGGGCGCCAGCGGAAGATCACCCCAGAAGCCCTGACCGGAACCGATTCGTATGGTTTTATTCATAATGTGTTGTGTATTTCTTGTTTATATGGAAATATCGGCAGTTTACATACGGGATGCGAACCGTCATTTACCTGAATGCCGCTGCAGCGCACGGGCACGAATTATTCATCATATTTCTTTATCTTTAAACAGGTCTTTGTATTATTTGCAACTTAGTTGCATTTAGCATATCTTTGTAAGCATGAATACTGAAACCATCCGCAACATACTCAGAAAACACAGCCTGAAAGTAACTCCTATCCGGGTACAGGTACTCAATGTACTGCTCGACTCCAGGGTTGCTCTTTCTCATGCTGATATTACTGAACGACTGGATGGGGAGCATGTAGACAAGGTCACGTTGTACCGCACCTTGAATCATTTTTGTGAAAAGAACATCATCCATAAAGTAGCGAATGAAGAGCGAAACTGGTTGTATGCAATTCACATTGATGATGAAACACATCCGGAACCGGACCATGCCCATGCCCATTTCATATGTGATGACTGCGAGCGAATTTACTGCTTTCCGCTTACCAGGGAAGCCGGTAGCAGCGTTCAAACCGTTAAACAAGGTTTTTTGGTCACCAATCAGGAGATACGTCTTCATGGTTTGTGTCCTTCTTGCCAATAAATCCACTGAATACTCTTGCAAAGTTCCGCTACTCCCCGACCATCCTTGCTTACGCGCATCAGCCTGACGCTATCGTCATTGTGTCTGCTGCACTGTCTGGCAATGCCCTTCGTTATTGTTTTACTGCCAACGATTTCAACGTTCATGAACGAGACCCTTGAAACGGCGCTTATTCTGGGTATTGTACCCGTCAGTCTTTTTGGGTTTGTCCCAACGTGGCTTAAGCATCGTAATTTTCGTCTCGGCGCCATCTTTCTGATAGGATTAACCCTGATCATGGCAAGCCAGTTTGCCGTTGGTCACCATCATGATCTGAGTGTGGCGCAGATAGTCTCGCAATCTGAACCTATGACGGATTTCATCGTGAGAACGCTCAGCATGATAGCCGGCGTGTCGATGCTTGCCTTCGCCACCTATAAAAATAACCGGCATACGCATGTCTGTTCCAATCCGCATCACCATCACTGATCAGACCTGCAGTACCCCGGTGGAAAACGCAGGAATTTCCGGATTGTGATTGGCGGTCGCTATAGCGCTGGCAATTCGGGAACGCGTTTCAGCGGGGTGAATAATCTCGTCTACCCACAACCGCGCTGCCGCATAGGTTACATCGGTCTGGCGGTCGTAGCGATCGGCTATGGTTGTTAAGAACTCTTCCTTTTGCTCCTCAGAAAGCGACTGCCCCTGTTTCTCCAGGCTCGACAATTCTATTTGCTGAAGGGTTTTGGCCGCCTGGGCTCCTCCCATAACCGCAATTCTCGCTGACGGCCAGGCATAAATAAAGCGGGGATCGTAAGCTTTTCCACACATGGCATAGTTGCCGGCACCGTAACTGTTTCCAATAATTACGGTGATTTTAGGCACCACTGAATTTGCCACCGCATTGACCATTTTGGCTCCGTCTTTGATGATACCGCCGTGTTCGCTGCGCTTACCCACCATAAAACCGGATACATCCTGCAGAAAAACGAGGGGGATTTTTTTCTGATTGCAGTTCATGATAAATCGCGCGGCCTTATCGGCACTGTCGGAATATATCACCCCGCCAATCTGCATTTCACCCTGTTTGGATTTCACTACGAGTCGCTGATTGGCCACAATACCAACACTCCAGCCGTCTATACGTGCGTAGCCGGTCACCAGTGTCTGTCCGTACCCGTCTTTGTAGGGCGTGAATGTATCCTCATCCACTATTGCCTGAATAACGTGATTAATGTCGTAGGGTCTGTTACGATCATAAGGGAATGTTTCCAGTTTCAAGACCGCATCCGCAGATGGTGAGACGGAGGATGTCCGGTTGAAACCGGCTGTTTTGTATGGCCCCAGCTTACCGATGAGGTCACGTATGGTACGCAGACAGGTCTGGTCGTCTGGCATTTTATAATCGGTTACACCGCTGATTTCGGTATGTGTGGTGGCTCCGCCCAGGGTCTCATTATCCACCTGTTCGCCGATGGCTGCTCTAACCAGGTAGCTTCCGGCCAGAAACACGCTGCCGGTTCCCTCCACAATCAGCGCCTCATCGCTCATAATCGGCAGGTAAGCCCCTCCTGCCACACAACTTCCCATAATTGCAGCTATCTGGGGAATACCCATGGCACTCATTTTGGCATTATTCCTGAAAATTCGCCCGAAATGTTCTTTATCGGGGAAAATCTCATCCTGCATGGGTAAAAAAACGCCGGCAGAATCGACCAGATAAATTACGGGAAGGTGGTTCTCCATGGCAATTTCCTGGGCCCGGAGATTCTTTTTGGCTGTAATCGGAAACCAGGCTCCGGCCTTAACCGTGGCGTCATTGGCTACGATAACACATTTACGAGCATTCACGTACCCAAGTCCCGTTACCACACCGCCAGCCGGGCATCCGCCCTGCTCGTGATACATGTCGTAGGCAGCATATAACCCAAACTCTTCAAAATCGGTGTGCGGGTCGATCAGGGATGCTATCCGCTCCCTGGCAGTCAGTTTACCTTTGCTGTGTTCCTTTTCCCTGCGTGCAGGGCCTCCGCCCTGGCGAATCCTATCTGCAATCAACGTAAGTTCCTGCCAGCGACGCTCCATTTCCGATGATCCCATAGTACGTTCTCTCAGTACAAATTCTGTGTTAATGATTCAAAAAACCGCTTCCAAGCGGCGATGAGAAAATAGACAAACCCCTTGTGAGTTCCACAAGATTTTTTCCCGTGGTGAATGTTTTTACCCGAATTGTGATTTCAACAACAGTATGTGCTACTTTAGCGTTAGGTATACGATTCTGGTATTCACGCAAACTTATATTTCACGATGAGCCGACTTACCCAAACCATTGCTTTTTTTATCCTCATTTTCGCATTTACTACAAGCCTTGGGGCACAAAACCGTTACTCCTACCAAATGCTTGTGGGTCAGCAACGTGACGGCGGTGTTTTTCTGGATGTTATACACATGCCGGGATCAGAACCCGGAAATACCCGGGTAATTATCCTTCACAGGCTCAACCATTCCTACCTGACTTTCCGCAGACAGGTTATTCAGAATCCGGAGAACATCCAGACCCGGTTTACCTCCGATGTTTCCATCACCTATGATTTCTACAACAGCAGCAGTGATCCGGTGCCCCGTGAACCGTATTTATACCGGGAAACATGGTCGGGATCGGTAACGGTAACTGATTTTTCTGAAACAACCGATGAAGACCGATACCTGGCGGGTGTAACCGTTCTGGAAATTCCGGCTGATACCTACAGGCTGCTTCCCGTGATTCAGATTAACGGCCGCGAAGTAACCGGAGCGCGGGCCGAGGCACTTCGTGGCGGCCGGGCCGCAACGCAAATGGCACCACTCCGGGGAAGACGGGCAGCACGTGAGGCCAGGGAAGCCGAACAGCGTCGGGGAATCATGGAAGTCCCTGATCTATCAACTGATGCTTTCGCCCGCATGACACTCCTCGGGGCTGCGAATGACACGCTGACCGTACGTAATCACGGCAGAAATGTAAATTTTGGTGAGGATTTCGACCTGCTCATCTCCTACCCTAGTGCCATGCAGGCCGACTCCCTCGAGCTCAGGGTTTTCAATACCGGAAACCGTGCTTCCTCTGAAACCGGACAGTCCAGCCAGATCTACAGCGCCTTTATCGACCCCTCCTATCAGCTCTACCATGGATCCCCTCAGTTTATTTCTGACAGTTCCCTCATAAAACTAGATTTTGCTGAGGATACCCGTTTAAAACACCATCGCATTACCGTTCCGAACCATCGTTTTGCCAATGCCTGGTACCACGCTGAGGTTTACAGCTGGCATGACGGTACCGCTGAAAAAGTAGGAGAACGCTCCTGGCAGTCCCGCTGGTTCGACATGCCCGTAAGTCTGTTGAATCTGGATGTTGCCATTGATATGATGCGTTTTATTGTTGATCCTGACGAGCTCAGGCAGGTTCGTCGCAGCAATTTAGAGGAAAAAGAAACATGGTTCCGTGAATTTTGGTCGACCCGCAATCCTACTCCGGAAACCGAGTACAATGAGCTGATGGCTGAGTATTACCGTCGTATAGACTATGCTTTTGAGAATTTTTCAACGCCCACAACCGTAGGCTTTGAAAGCGATCAGGGTCGTGTATACATCGTATACGGTCCGCCCGAGGACGTTGACCGTCGGCTTCCCGCAGGTGGAACTACAACCGAAGTGTGGACATATCCCGAGCAGCAGTTTATCTTTACCGCTACCAGCGGTTTCGGAGATTTTCAGCTGGTTCAACCCACACAGTAACATGCGTAAAGGCAGTCCGGGCTCAACTTCGGCATAACCACCCATGAAACCAATCATCGCACTGACACCAGGAGACTTCAACGGCATTGGTCCGGAAGTACTTCTGAAAGCCGCACTCCGGCTGCCAGATGCACGTTATCGACTCATTGCACCGTTAGCCTGGTTAGAATCCTACGCAAGGCAATGTGACCTTGAACCCGAACTCACATCCTTCAGGGATACCCATGAAGTATACTGGCCGGATACTTTATCAGGATGGGATTATCCTGGAGTTCTTCCCGGCCAGCTGGATGCGGATTGTGGTCGCATTGCCATGGAAAGTATTGACACTGCTATTAACCAGTGTCTCAGTGGGCAGGCACAGGCTATGGTAACCGCACCAATCTCAAAGGAAGCCATACAGCTGGCCGGATATACGGTCCCCGGTCACACGGAGTTCCTGGCCGAGCGAACCGGTACGCGTCACTACACCATGATGCTGGTGCGGCAGAACCTTCGCGTCGGGCTGGTAACAACGCATATTCCCGTTCGTAACGTGGCCGATGCCGTCACGCATGATAGCATCGTATCGCATCTTAACACGATGCACCGTGCTTTACAGCGACAGTTTAACATCGCCTCACCCGGCATAGCGGTACTCGGGTTGAATCCCCATGCCGGCGATGGCGGCGTGCTGGGAACCGAAGAAATCGACATTATACACCCGGCTATTATCCGGGCCCGATCCATGGGTATCCATTGTGAAGGACCCTTCCCCGCCGATGGCTTTTTCGGTTCGGGTACCTATAAATCTTTTGATGCCGTCCTGGCCATGTACCACGATCAGGGACTGGCTCCGTTCAAGGCACTTTCCTTCGGAGGAGGTGTAAATTTTACCGCAGGATTGCCTATTATCCGTACGTCACCGGATCATGGCACCGCATTTGCCATAGCCGGCAGAAAACAAGCCGATGAGCAATCTATGCTTGAAGCTGTAAATATGGCCATTGAACTGGCTGTCAACCACTAAATCCACTTTAATATCTTACTTTCAGAGAACATGCCGCTGACGAAAGGAAATCAGGACATCTATACCCACTTAGCCGTCATATATGATGAGGTAATGCGAGAAATTGACTACGAAGACTGGGCCGATTACATCGACGCACTCATTCAAAAACATCATCCGGAGGCTGTCTCCGTTCTGGAACTTGCCTGTGGTACCGGTTCACTGGCTATTTCCCTGGATGAACTTGACTGCTATGAGATTACCGCTTCAGACTACAGCGAGGAAATGCTTGAAATTGCCCGAAGCAAAACCGCCCTGAGTGATTCAACCATCGAATGGAAACGTATAGATTTTTTCAATATACCTGATGATACACGCTATGATGTGGTATTTATGCTCTTCGATAGTATCAACTACGCGCGGGACCTCTCCAGTGTCACCAGTGTACTGGCTCAGGTTAAACGTGTGCTCAGGGAGGGCGGCCTGTGTATATTTGATTTTACAACGCCCCAGCACTCAAGCAAGCATGCAGAGCTCATGAATGACTCGGGAGTAACCCCTGACAATTACCGGTTTGTCAGGGTATCACGGTACCTGGAAGCCGAAGGCAACCATTACAATGAATTTGTTATCGAAAAGCTCAGTGACGACAAACAATCGGTATTGGAGCGCAAGCGCGAGGTACATGTTCAAAAAACCTATACCCTTGCCCAAATCCGGCAGGCTGTGCAGAAATCGGGTTTGACGGAGGTTGCTGCCTATGATGACCTCGATATCATTCCTGCAACGGATGCCAGTGACCGTGTAACCATGGTGGTACGATGACCTCTGAACAAGCCGAAGATACCGCCGTTATTTCCTTTGACGGTGTTTCTGTAACCTATGAGTCGAGACTGGTACTGAATCAGGTAGATTTTCGCCTGCGCAATGGTGAATTCGTGTATTTAATCGGCCAGACCGGGGCCGGGAAAAGTTCCTTTTTGAAACTCATCTATCGCGAGGTGCTCCCTGCTGAAGGCCGGGTACGCGTAGATGAATACGACCTGGGAAAGATGTCGAACCGACAGGTACCCTTCCTGCGCCGTAAGCTGGGCATTGTATTTCAGGATTTTCAGTTACTGCCCGACCGCAGTGTCTATGAAAATGTAGCCTTCGCTCTGGAGGTGACCGGCAACAGTGGCAAATTCATTAAGCAACGTGTTGTTGAAGTACTGTCTATGGTCGGGCTGAGCAACAAGCGAAATCAATATCCCGCCGAACTCTCCGGTGGAGAGCAGCAGCGTGTGGTTATTGCCCGTGCCCTGGCCAACGAACCGCGGATTATGCTTGCGGATGAACCTACCGGCAACCTGGATCCCGATGCATCTGCCAGTATCATGGAACTCCTGCAACAAATTAACAACCGGGGTATGGCTGTTCTGATGGTTACGCATAACTACGATCTGGTCAGACAGTTCCCCTACCGGACCATCCGTATCAACAGCGGGAAACTCCAGGACATCCCCCAAAGTAAAATTATTGCGGCCGCAAAACGTTAGGGGCGCCGCCAGAGATTTGTACGCAGGTGTCTATTGTGGGCAACGATTACCTATCTCATGCGCATTTTTGTGGGTTTAAAGTGACGGGATGAATCACAAGGCATTATTACATGTAAACATAGAGGGCTACATGCGCAAAAAGGAACTCCTTCGTTGAACTAATTCATTGCATCGCGTGTTTTTTGCCGGAAAGATTCAATACCCCTACTCATGGATTCTCTCACACAAATTGCACTGGGTGCAGCCGTCGGCGAATTAACTCTCGGTCGGAAAATCGGTTATAAAGCAGCATTATGGGGCGGACTGGCCGGCACCCTTCCCGATCTGGATGTGCTTTTTGGGTTATTTCTGGATCCCGTAGACTATCTGCACATCCATCGCGGGTTTTCACACTCCGTATTTTTCGCTTTTTTGGTCGCTCCTGTACTGGCATTGCTGGTTACCCGTTTTTTCAATCCTCCGGAAACGACCTACAAAGACTGGCTGAAACTATTCTTTCTGACCCTGTTCACCCATCCCTTCCTTGATCTGCTCACCGGTTACGGTACCCAGATTTTTAATCCCATAACCGACTACGCCTTCGAGGTCAACAGTATTTTTATTATTGATCCGCTCTATACGGTACCACTCTTAACCTCCATCTTTCTGGCTGTCAGACTCCCCCGAAAACATCCACGAAGGTTGTTTTGGATAAAGTCTGGTCTGGGTGTCACCAGCGTCTACCTTGCCCTGACCATACTGCTTAAATCACTGGCGCTGCCCGTATTTAAAGCCGAACTCGACCGACAGGGAATCGAGTACGAGCGCATGATGACGGTTCCCGGCCCCTTCTCCTCACTGCTTTGGAGGGCACTGGTAGAAACCGAAGAAGGGTACTATCAGGGTACCTACTCCCTTCTTGATGACGGCAACCAACCCATCCGGTTCTACTATCTCCCTCGCAACGAACACAAAATTGCCGGCATAGCGCAAAGTAAGGCCGTTCAGCGACTCTTGTGGTTCTCCAAAGGATTCTATCACGTTAATGAAATCGATGGGGAACTGTATTTTAACGACCTTCGGTTCGGTTCCTACAACAGCTGGACCGGGGAGCACAGCAGTTTCATTTTTGCTTTCCGTCTGGACGAACTGGAAGACGGGTCGGTTGGTTTTGAACAGGTTCAGATGCCCGTGGAAATCCGCCTGAGCGATTTTAGTCAACTGGTACGACGTACAATGGGGAACACAACAGTTTACCTGCCCGAAACTGCTGTAATGACCGTACAACAGGGATCGGTCACTGCGGAAGCTGTCCGGCAATAGACCTAGCGTAGCTTTCGCACAACAGTAAGACCATCGCGGATTGTCAACATCACCGATTCCACACGCTCATCGTTACGAATAGTTTCATTCAGCGTGTGGATGGCCTGAGATTTCCGGTCTTTATCTTCCGAAAGTATGCCTCCGTACCAGAAAACATTATCGATTACCAGAAACCCTCCTGTAGTGAGCCTGGGAATAATTTCCTGATAATACTGAGGATAATATTCTTTATCGGCATCCAGAAAAACAAGATCCAGGTTTTCAGGCAGCGATTTGATGGTTTCCCTTGCGTTTCCGGGCACAATCTGCAGCAAGTTATACCGGGGGTGGGTTTGCAGGTTTTTGACGGCCAGATCCAGGTATCGCTGGTTCATTTCCAGTGCAGTGAGCTGACCGTCGGGCGGAAGAGCCGAAAGCATCGCATTGGTAGCATACCCGGTGAATAATCCGACTTCAACAACCTGTTTTGCCGATTTTGCTAGCATGAGCATGCGTAGAAGGCCCGTAACCTGGTCGCCACTGAGCATATCAGCATAGTTCAGAGATGCATCGGTATCCCGGCGTACAGATTGTGCTATGGAATCTTCAGACCATGAACAGTGTTCTTCAGCGTATTTTTCTATTTCAGGATTAATCAGCGTAAGTTTCCGCATCGCAATAAGTAATAAAATCCATCAGGTGAACAAACAACAGAATATACAGAAACCATCCGGCGCTCCTGCTGATTTTATCCCGGCACGGGAAAGTCCTGTGGTGATCTGGTTTTTCAAGTGGTATACCTGGTTTTTATGCAAACGTCGGTTCGAGGGAGTTTTTTTGCAGCAGGATCATGCCGTTGACCGCAATCAATCTGTCCTTTTTGTTCTGAATCACCATAGCTGGTGGGATGGTCTGATTCCGTTGTTGCTCAATGAATTTGTATTCAGACAACGGGCTCGTGCCATCATGGAAGACAAGCAAATGCGTCAATTCCCCTTTTTCTCCAGGATTGGTGCCATGTCAGTGAATCGGGTGAACCCCCGTTCCGCGTTGTATACACTCACGTTGGCCTCACAATGGCTGCGAGAATCCGGAACCAGCCTGTATTTGTACCCGGAAGGAAAAATTACCAATCCGGCCTTACCCATTGAGATAGAAAGCGGATTTCTTCGAATATCGCAGCAGGCCCCCGGCTCCTTGCTTATTCCGGTTGCTCTGTTCATTTCCCATCGCAAAAGTAGTAAACCTGCGTTGTTTATCCGCACGGGTAAACCGTGTTCGCCAACGGGGATAACTACTAAAGAAAAGACCGAATCGATTGCTTACGAAATGAATAAACTCCTGGATCAGGTCCGCCATGACAGTTTAAGCGATCATCATGGATACAAACGCCTTGTGTAGAATCACAAAGTGTGAACAGGGAACTACCAGGTCCAGCGGTACATCATAGGCGAGCGTTGCACCCAGTGGGGTTTATCGTAGGCAAAACGATACCGCATGTGAACCATGGGCCAGAATATTCGCCAATGGATACGATCGGGGTGGATATACTCGGAAATCCCGAAGCTTTTTTCTTCCAGATGGTCGCCACCCTGCATACGTGCCTCAGACCGGAATCGCATATAAAACGGACCGTTATCCAGAATTTGGTTACATAGTACCGTGATTTCACGCTCTTTAAAGGCAAACTCCAGCCTTCTGGCCGATGAAAGTCCGAATCCATTTACATTCATACCATCAATTCGTACTGATGTGCTCACATCAAGAATCTGTTGGTTGTCTACGGAGATCAGCCAGGCGCCGTAATCTTTTCCTTTGTGCTGGTTCATTACGTAATAAACCATGGTGAATTCATTGAAATGGATACGTCCCCAATACCAGTCGACAAAGGATTTCCGCATGGGTTCACGACCAATATTGTGATCGTGGTAGCCGGTTCCTTCAAAGATGACCGGTTTTTCAAAGCTATCTTTTTTGGAAACAGACAGGACTCCTTTCACCTGTGCGAGGGGTTGTACCAGATTCCATTGGTGGGCAGCGTCTCCGGCCTGACTTCTGTCAAGATTTTTCCAAAGGTTCTTGTTGGGTTTGGGCGAGCTGAAACGTAACATCCCGGATATTCTGTCGCCGCCGGGCAGCTCTTCGTTCAGACGCAGGGCATAGACCAGGCGATCGTTCTCATCGATGAATCCCTCCAGCGTGTGTTCTGCTATGCGAAGGGAAATTCCATTGCGGCTGAAGGTCGCATCCGAAGGGGCGTATTCAGACATGGAATAGTAAATCGTTTTACCGTTTTTGTACAGGGAAATACTCACGGCGGGATACTGAGAGGCCTTGGATTTGACATGGCCGGGATTGAAATCCTGCTGGGATATATATCGGCTTGAAAACGGGCATCCCTCGTAAAAAATTACGACAATCTGGTATTCCCCATTATGGTCTCTTGCATCAAAATACCACCACTCATAACTGCCGGTATCGGGCTTGGAGGTGGAGATATCCTCATCTATGGAAGCAGTTAAATTCATGGGTGTAAATATACAACGATAGTCGTTTCTGTTGTAAGCATTTTAAGCGGTATATTCGCTGTCATATACCCCAGAATGATTCCTGTGAAGTTGGTGTTTCCAGATCAAACAACCGCTTCCAAACCTGCTTTCCGGTGACCATCCATCTTATTTTGTTCTACACACTGCTGTTTTCCGTGGTATTTCTGTCGGCAACAGCGGTGATACTTTTCCGCAACCTGCTTACTTTTAACAGGATTCATGATGGGTTAGTATCTCCTGCCGGATCTGCGCGACCGAAGGTCAGTATTTTGGTTCCCGCCCGCAACGAGGCCGGCGTTATTGGTCGTTGTATTTCATCATGCCTGAAACAGAGTTACCATCCTGTTGAAATCGTGGTTCTTGACGATCAGTCAGAGGATGAAACACCGTCAATTCTGCGGCAGATGACGGAAAATGAATCCCGGCTGCGTGTACTGCAAGGAAAGGGTCCGGCTGAGGGCTGGCTTGGAAAACCCAGGGCTTGTCAGCAGCTGGGCGAGGCGGCCGATGGGGAAGTGCTGATTTTCATTGATGCGGACGTGTGGCTGGAGACCACTGCCGTAACACGCATCGTGAATAACCTGTACCGTGACAACCTGGATGCACTGACTGTATGGCCACAGCAGCGGCTGGTTGGTTTTTGGGAAAAAGTGGTAGTACCGCTGGTTTATTTCACCCTTACAACCATGCTGCCGGCTGACTATGTCCGACGCGATCCCCGATGGATACCTCCTGTTTTCCGGGCTTACTTCAAAACCGCGTTTGCTGCAGCCTGCGGACAATGCATTGCCTTCAGAAAGGATGTATATACAGCTATTGGAGGACACAGCGCTGTGAAAGACCGCGTGGTTGAAGATGTTGAGCTGGCAAAAACTTTAAAAAAACAGGGTTTTACAATAGGAATGTATCGTGGCAACCATCAGGTACATTGCCGTATGTACACCAACCACCATGAAATCCGCCAGGGTTTCCGGAAAAATTTCCTGGCCGGTTTCGGCAACAATCTGGGACTTTTCTGTGCTGCCGCATTGCTTCATATTGTGGTTTTCATTCTCCCCTTCGCCGGCTTCATCATCGCTTTGATGCATGGAAATGAGGCCTTGCTTCTGGTCAGTTTCACGGCAATCATCCTGGTTCATTTACAGCGACTTGCCGTTGACCTCAGTAATGGATGGAACCCGGTTTACGGACTGTTGCATATGCTCGGCGTGCTGTGGTTTCAGCGACTGGGCATCACCGTACTATCAGACTATATCATGCGCAGAAACGTTTCATGGAAAGGTCGGAACATTCAGCCAAAATAGTACCATTTAATGGTTTCCTTTTATCCGGCAAACCGCCATATTTGAATAGATGAAGGAAGCAATTCAGACATACCTGCGCTACCTGAGTATTGAAAAAAATGCCTCGGTACACACGATAAAGGCCTACAATACAGATCTGCAACAACTGTGTGAATTTCTGGCAGAAACCTTCCCTTCTGAGACTGAAATCACGGATATCACCCGAATGCAACTGCGCGCCTGGCTTTCGGGTCTGAGCGCCAGCGCAGTGTCACGCAGTACGCTGCAACGCAAGATTGCCTGCGTACGCTCATTTTTTCGTTTTCTTCACAAACGAGGCCTGAATACTACCAACCCGGCTGTCCACCTGGTTAGTCCCAAACCCGAACGACGGCTTCCAAAGACGGTGGATGCAACACAATTGGGAACCGCGCTGAATCAGGCTCAGCCTGAACCTGCCGGCGACAGGGACCACGCATGGCAAGTACAGGCCTCAGCAATCATGGAGTTGTTTTACGCAACCGGTATCCGGCTCAGAGAACTAACCGGCTTAAACACCGACCACCTGGACCTTGACAAACACCAGATTAAGGTTCTCGGCAAAGGATCGCGAGAGCGGATAGTTCCCTTCGGTAGTGCAGCCGATGAAGCGCTCCGCAGCCACCTGAATCTGCGGGAGTACCTGCTCACAGACCCCGGTTCCGACCCCGGGGCGCTGTTTCTCACCATAAAAGGCAGGCGAATTTATCCACGGGCTGTACAACGTATCGTTGAAAAAAAACTGGTTGAGCATACGGAAGCCCGTCAGGCATCACCCCATGCACTTCGCCACAGTTTTGCCACACATTTACTAGACAACGGTGCGGATATCCGGGTAATTAAAGAATTACTGGGTCACCGAAGTCTGAATTCCACACAGATCTACACATCGGCCAGTGCCAGCCGACTCAAAGAAATTTACAAGCAGGCTCATCCCAGAGCCGATAAATGAGAACCCTCAAAAAAGGAGTATAGTATGAACACCAGTTTCACCGCCCGACATTTCAATGCCAGTGACCGCCTCCAGGCTTATTGCGTGGATGCAGCCACGAAACTGGAGAAATTTTACGATGGAATTATTGACTGTGATATTATTGTGAGTCCGCATCCCGACCATGACGATCCCCAGCAGGTAGAACTCACCGTAAAAGTTGCCAAAACAACCCTGAATGCAACCGAAAATGCCGCCACATACGAGCAGGCTATGCTCAAAGCTGTTGATAACATGAAACGGCAGCTTATCAAATACAAAGAAAAACGATTCGATAAATAATCGCCATGCCCATAGGTCCTCACACTCCCGTACCCCGAAAAGAACGAATTTCCGTTGATTTTCTCATAGAAAGCCTCAGGAAAGTGGTTTTGATAGAATTGGATTCCTGTGCCGCGCCGGAGCAATGTGCCGAACGTTACGTTGAAGACCGGGAGCTGCATCGTCCCGGACTGGCGCTGGCTGGATATCTGAAACTATTTTCGTACCAGCGTATTCAAATCCTTGGGAATACAGAGTGTGAGTACCTGTCTAATATGACGGCTGCAGAACGTCAGGAACGCTTTTCAGCCATTTTGGACTATACAATTCCTGTTATTTTCCTTACAAGCGGGAATAACCTTCCCGATAACCTGCTGCTGCTGGCCCAGGAGAAACGCATTCCTGTATTCCGAACGCCGGTCGAGACTACCAAGTTTATGTTTATTCTCCGTGATTTTCTGGAAGATCAGTTCGCATCCCAGACAATTGTACACGGATCCATGGTAGATGTATACGGAATCGGTATACTCATCACGGGTAAGTCGGGCATCGGGAAAAGTGAGGTAGCTCTTGATCTTATAGAACGGGGACATCGGCTGGTTTCCGACGATGTGGTCGTGCTGACCAAAAAAAACAACATCTTACTGGCTGCATCCACCGACATGAACAAGCATTTCATGGAGATACGGGGTCTTGGTATTGTAGACGTGATGTCTATGTTCGGTATCCGTTCGGTCCGTTATCAGAAACGGCTGGAAGTTGTCGTTGATCTGTATTTATGGGATAAATCCATCAAAGTAAACCGAACAGGACTGGATAAAGAATTTGTATCGGTAATGGATGTGAAGGTTCCTCTGATTCGATTGCCAATCAGCCCGGGCAAAAACATCACCGTCATAGCTGAGGTCATTGCGATGAATCATCTCCTGCAGCATTATGGGTATGACGCTGCCAGGGCATTACAGGAAAAAATCAATCAGAAAATTGCCCGGAAGAATATAGACCGGGATAAAATTTCCCGCGCAGTCGACTACTTCGAGGGTGACTTTGAGTAGTTTGTGAATTCTTAAGACTTTCTTATATTTTTTAGTCAGTACTTTTCTTTAATCAGTCGGGCCAGAATTTGAGTTATTACTATTACGATAAAGACGAATGTAAATTCGTACCTGTACAGTATGATGCAGTTGACCGATTGATTCATACGGTTTCGCAATTACTGTTGTATGGTATCGTGATCAGTGGCGTAGTCATTTCCATGATTGTTAATTACGCCGGCACCCCTTCGGAGATTGCACTACGTGCCGAAAACAGAGAGTTAACCTCCCAGCTACGACACACACGCGCTACCATACTGCAGCTGGATGAGCAGCTTGACCAATTGGTTGCGAATGATAATGAGCTGTACCGAACCGTTCTCGGGCTTGATCCCATTTCCATGGATGAACGCATGGCAGGTACCGGGGGAAGTGATCGCATCGCTGGATTGAATATCTATCAGTCAGACACCTCTGAGCTTCTGCGATGGACGCTGGGAAACCTTGAGAGTATTGAACGAAGGGTGAATATTCAGCAGTTGAGCTTTGAGGAAATCAAGGCTTACTATAACGAAAATCAGCAGAAATTACAGCATATCCCAGCTATACGACCTATAAACAGCATCATTACATCGGGGTTCGGGCCGCGCATGCATCCGGTCTACCGGTTCCGCAGACCCCACGAGGGTATTGACTTCCGTGCTCGAATTGGTACGCCAATTTATGCAACGGGTGATGGCGTAATATCGATGGCGGGCACGAACGGGACCTACGGTATTACCATCAAGATTGATCACGGATTCGGTTATGAATCGCTGTACGCCCACCTTTCAGGTCTTGAGACGGGGATACGGACCGGGCGTAGGGTTAAACGCGGGGATCTAATTGGATTTACGGGTGATACCGGCGTTGTTGAGGGACCGCACCTTCACTATGAAATAATTCGCGATGGCCGGGCGGTTGATCCGTTGTACTATATGTTTGCCGACCTGAGCCCGGATGAGTATATCGCTTTCCGACGTATAGCTGATACCAACGAACGGTCTATGGATTAAATCCGATTTATAAGCCAACTGCCGGGCATAAAAAAAGCCTGTGACTTCTGAAATCACAGGCTTTTTTATTTTATTCCTGTCAGGAGCAACCGCTCGTTGCACCGCAGGTATTGCATTTCAGGCAGGTACCATTGCGAACCAGCGTCATGCTGCCACAATCACTGCAGATGTCCCCGGTATAGCCCATTTGTCGGGCCTGGGTATACTTCTGCTCAAAAGAACCTATTTCAGCTGTTTTAGCATCGGCCGTTGCAGCCGTATCAGCTTTCGCCACGATTGGATTTGCAGCCGGAGCAGATTCAACGTGAGTTGACTTCGGGGTGCTCACGGCAAAGCTGGCAATGGGCGTGTCTGCCACTTTTTCCGCTGTATCGGTACGTTTCTCGGTGTTATCCGTTGGCCTGAGAGTACGCTGCAGAATTTCTTCCGGACCAACATGCGCCAGGTCGTGTCTGCCCATATACGTAACGGCGAGCTCCCGGAAGATGTAATCAATCACGGAGGTCGTCATTTTGATGTGGGGGTTACCGCTGACCATTCCGCTTGGTTCGAATTTGGTAAAGACAAAGGCATCCACAAATTCATCCAGCGGCACTCCGTGCTGCAGACCCAGTGAAATAGATATGGCAAAGCAGTTCATCAGACTTCGGAAAGCAGCTCCCTCACGGTGCATATCGATGAAAATCTCGCCCAGCTGTCCGTTGTTGTATTCGCCGGTACGCAGGTAGACGCTTTGTCCGCCAATTTTGGCTTTCTGCGTGTACCCTCCTCTGCGCGTCGGAAGTTTTTGTCGTTCTGCAACGTATTTATGAATGATACGCTCAGCTGTTTTGACAACGGCATCCTGTGCGGCGGCCATCTGAGGATCAGCCTCGTGCTCGGTTTCCTCCTCAACAACTTCCATGATACTGGAGGTACTGTTAAGGGGCTGACTTAGTTTGGATCCATCCCGGTACAGGGCGTTAGCCTTGGTCATGAGTTCCCAGCTCAGCTGATATGCCTCTTTGAAATCCTCAACTGTAGCTTCATTGGGAAGGTTGATGGTCTTGGAGATGGCCCCGGAAATAAAGGGCTGGGCCGCCGCCATCATTCGGATGTGTCCGGCTGCGGAAATATAGCGGGTTCCTTTCTTTCCACACTTGTTGGCACAATCGAAGACAGGCAGATGCTCCTGCTTAAGGTGCGGAGCACCCTCAACGGTCATCGTCCCGCACACATAATCGTTGGTGGCTTCAATCTCGGCGCGGGTAAAGCCCAGATGCCTGAGGAAATCGAAATTCCAGTCGGCCAGCTGCGCGTCCGTCATACCCAGTACGTCTTTGCAGAAATCTTCGCCCAGAGTCCACTGATTGAATGCAAATTTGATCTCGAAGGCCGATGGTAGCCCCGCCTCAATGGCATCAATTTTATCTTGCGTGAAGCCAAGGGTTTCCAGGCGTTCATGATTGATAAATGCACATCCTTTGAGCGTTCCGTGACCCTTGGCATATTTCACAATATCATCGATCTGGGAGTCGGAGTACCCAAGGTTTTTCAGGGCAAGCGGTACACTTTGGTTGATAATTTTGAAATAACCCCCACCGGCAAGTTTTTTGAATTTGACCAGGGCAAAATCAGGTTCAATTCCGGTAGTATCGCAGTCCATAACCAGGCCTATGGTACCTGTTGGAGCAATAACGGTAACCTGTGCATTTCGGTAACCATGCTTTTCGCCAAGTTTCAAGGCACGGTCACTGTCCTCACGGGCTGCTTTGATCAGGTAATCAGGACAGTTGGTGGCATCAATACCTACGGGCTTGACGGTGAGTCCTTCATACTCCTGTGGTTCTACGTTATAGGCTGCTCTGCGATGGTTGCGGATAACACGAAGCATGTGCTCGCGATTCCGCTCATAACCGGGGAAAGCCCCGAGTTCTGCGGCCATTTCGGCGGAGGCTGCATAGGAAGACATGTGCATGATAGACGTGATGGCCCCGGTCACTGCCATGGCCTCTTTACTGTCATAAGGGATACCCTGTACCATCAGCAGGGTCCCAATGTTGGCGTAACCCAGCCCGAGGGTGCGGAATTCATAGGATAGCTCGGCAATTTCTTTGGAAGGAAACTGGGCCATGAGTACGGAAATCTCCAGCACTACCGTCCATAATCGGGTACCGTAACGGAATCCGTCCACATCAAAGGAACCATTGTCTTTGTTATAGAACTTAATCAGGTTCAATGAGGCCAGGTTACAGGCGGTGTTATCAAGGAACATGTACTCCGAACACGGGTTGCTGGCTTTAATGGGTCCATCGGTCGGACAGGTATGCCACTCGTTGATCGTGTCATGATACTGGGTGCCGGGATCTGCACAAGACCATGCCGCATAGGCTATCTGATCCCACAGTTCGCTGGCTTTGAGGGTTTTCATGGGTTTGGGGTCACGACCCTCCTGCTCAGCCTTGCGTTTTTCGATACGACCGTACAAATGCCATTCGCCGTCATTCTTCACCGCATCCATGAAGGCATTGGGTACACGCACGGAGTTGTTGGAGTTCTGGCCGCTTACCGTTGCATAGGCCTCGGAGTTCCAGTCTGTATCATAGGTTTCAAATTCGATATCGGTGTATCCCTGTGCAGCAAGCTGGATCACACGCTCTACGTAATTCAGGGGTACCTGGTCGCGCCGGGCTTCGCGTATAGCCTGAGCCAGGTTTCGGTTTTTCTTGGGGTCACGGGAAACGCTTCCGTTGTAGAGCCGGCCTTCAATTTCAACAGGCTTATGACAGAGCTGCATGATTTTGCGAAGGTGAATGTTGCATATCTGCGAGCCGGCCACAATGGCTGCGACTTTCTCTTCCTCACGCACTTTCCAGTTGATATACGACTCAATATCAGGGTGATCCAGATCGAGCGTCACCATTTTTGCAGCCCGTCGGGTCGTTCCTCCGGATTTTATGGCGCCTGCGGCACGGTCACCAATACGCAGAAACGACATCAGTCCAGACGATTTTCCGCCTCCGCTGAGGGATTCTCCTTCCCCGCGCAGGGCCGAAAAATTCGTACCGGTTCCGGAACCGTATTTAAACAGACGGGCCTCCCGAACCCACAAATCCATAATTCCGCCGTCATTCACCAGGTCGTCGCTGATAGACTGAATGAAACAGGCATGCGGCTGAGGATGGGTGTAGGAATCTTCGCTTCGCGTCAGCTTGCCGGTCACCGCGTCTACATAGTAATGTCCCTGGGCCGGACCATTGATACCATAGGCCCAGTTCAGCCCGGTGTTAAACCATTGAGGGGAATTGGGGGCAACCATCTGAGCGGCCAGCATATAGCAAAGTTCGTCATAGAATACACGCGCATCATGCTCTGAATCAAAATACTTGTGCTTGTAGCCCCAGTAGGTCCAGCAACCCGCCAGGCGATTGAAAACCTGACGCGAATCGATTTCATGGGTGTACTGTTCTTCCTCAGGGAGCGTACGCAGTTCCTTCTGGTCAGCTACGGAGGCCTGCAGCCACTTGGGCACACCCTTTTCGGTTACTTTTTTTAAGGCGGCAGGAACACCGGCCTTACGGAAATATTTCTGCGCGATGATATCTGTGGCAACCTGCGACCAGCCAGACGGAACTTTTACGTTTTCCATCAGGAAAACCCGGGACCCGTCCGGATTCTTTATCTCGGATTTACGCGATTCAAACGTAAATGCATCGTAGGGCGTTTTCCAATCGTCTCTGGTAAAATGGCGTGTGAATTTCATGACTTGCTAAATTTCGCTGATTGTATCGTTAATTACGGTAGATGCCGGCAATATGTAATTGTGCCGGTAATTGACCTGCTCTGATCGGGTTTTTTATCAGTATACAAAGATGTCATAATATGGCTAAACCGCAACCAATACAGGGGTTTTCTTTTCAACAACTTTTCCACAAAGATGAAATTCCACATCCCGCAGACGCAGGCTGCTACATACACCTGTGGAAAGGTTGTTGATAAGTTGATATGAGAGAATATTTATTTGTTTTTTATTGATTTACGGACATCTCTAGTTATCCTGATTCAAAACCATGATATGCTTTGGAGCGATCCCGGCCTGAAGGCTGTCTTTGAGTGTACCATCGCCATCATACATAAGCATCGTTCCGCTTTGGGCAAAGTTTTTTGCATCAAAAGCATATAAGTAATCATCGTCATTGTCTAACACAGATATTCCATAAATATTTCTATTAGTTACACGTGTAGTGTCATTACTATCATTTAGATTAATTTTTAAAATACCATTTGAAATAAGGTATAATTCCTGCCTTGTTTCATTTCCTGCAATCCCTGATGTGCCCGCACCCAGCTCCAGCCGACCTGCAACCACTCTGGTGGAAGGATTGATTTGCACCAAAGCTCCGTTATCATCACCCCATGTTCCGGTTTCATTTAACCATAGAGATCCTGCCGCCATTGTCATCTGCTGCGGACCCGGACCGGTTGGGATTTCCATTTCAACCTGCAGCGTAGCCGGATCAACAACAGCAACACCGGATGCCGTAGAGAAGTCGGCGTTCAGATTACGCGCCACAAACAGTTTTCCTGCGGTATAGACAATGCCTTCTGAGCCGGCTCCAACGTTCACACTGTCAACAACCTGCCTGGTAGACAAGTCGACCTGATATACAAAATCGGTAAACAGGCTGGTAACAAAAGCCTGGTTGTTTTCGGCAACAGCCATATAGCGCGGACTGGCAGCGCCGGAAAAGTTGACGGACCCTTGTGAAATAAAGGTCTCCGAATCTACAACCTCAATTTTTTTACTGTTATTGACAACCAGATAAAGTCGGTTTTCATGCTGGATTGCGCTTTGCAGCACATCTCCAAGTACACGTGGAGCATTTCTGGATGCGAATACGTTGTTTTGAAGCTCTCTTGTAGCTGGATTGAACGTGCTGATACTGGCATTACTCTGTCCGAAGGCACCTTCGTTAAGAATCAGGTAGGTGGCATCTGTTTCCCCGGAAATACTTCCGGGATTATCAGTACATCCTGCTGCCATGGCAAGAAGGGTGACAATGAGTATGAATTTGGTAGGTGTCATGAGTATGGACTTTAGGGTTTACGGTTAAATTGCAGGGTGACGACGGCGATACGACCCGGCATAGGATAAAATCGAATCTCCTGATAGTTGCGGCCAAACAGGTTCTGCACACTCAGTGCGACGGAAATATCACCGCTCTGCTGCTGAAAGGCGTGTGATAGGGTTATATCCGTGATAGCGAAGGGTTCCAGCACTATGGACCCGTCCTCTACCGCACTCCGGGCTCCGGTGTATCGCCAGCTTAAATCGATGCGGGAGTGTTTGCGGACCCATTCCGTTCCAAGCTGGATTCGGTTTTCAGGTTGGTAGACCAGCTGCTGTTCCACGGCTGCATCGCCCGGAAAGCGGGCACGTGTATAACGGGCATTCAAATAGGTGTAAGAAGCGTTGATTTGGAAGGATATCAACCGGGTAATGTTGTGTTGAACAGCATAATCCACCGTGCTGCCGATTGAGGTGACCTCGCGGATATTGTCGGGTCGAAACTGGCCATCGGACCGGGAGGGCAGCCATTGTATGCCATTTTCCGTACGATTGGCAAAAAGCTCAATACTTAAACGATGATCATTCAGCACGATGTCAGATCCCAGATTTAATCGATGTGAAGTCTCCGGAATTAAATCGGGATTACCCAGCTCCGGCCAGTACAAATCGTTGAAGGTGGGTGGTGCGTAATTCCGGTTTATATTGACAAATAGACGGTGTTTATCCGGTTCGAGTACCATAACAAGTCCCAGAGACGCGGTCAGGGCGGCATCGAAATCGGTGTAATAATCAGATCGTATGGATGGATGAATGATTAACGGGTATGATCCTAGCCGGGTAAATAAAACTGCATTCAGTTGAGCATAGTAGTGTTGTCGGGCGGCGGCGGAATAGGTGCTGGCATCCACGGCAGAGTGGCTCCCCCCCATCGCTGTACGTATCTGCAGGTCAGGTGTAAGGGCCATACGTACGTCACTCCGCAAGCCTGTAGACTCGCTCAGACTTAGGCTCTCGATTCCCGCACGGGGATCCAGAAAGTCGAGCTGATGGCGAGCGTAGAAAGCTGAAGTCGTCATGGTGACATGCTTGGCCAATAGCCAGGTATGCCGGGTTGTGAATCGAACCATGCGGTCGTTCTGGCGCGCCTCCGGTGTGAGTGAGACGATTGAGCCCGGAATTCCGGAGCGGACATCAGTCAGCCAGATCCGGTTTTCTGAGGTGTATGAGCGACTGGTATATGCGATAATTCCAACAGCGGAGGCCAGGCTCTTATCGGCGTTGGTTCTGCGTTTGTGTTCTGCCGGATTTTGGGTGATATCGAGATATGAGAATGCGTTGGGTGCGTCCTGGTACACTGCGCCGGCATCGATATACCACCGACCGATGGGTTGCTGAATCCGGGCCTGATAGGTGCTTGCGTCCAGATTACTTCGCTGATATTGCAGGGATTGCCGGGCCTGCGGTGCGCGTTCATGTTCGAGGGTGATGATTCCGCCTATGGCATGGGCTCCATACTCAGCACTTCCCTGTTGTGCGTTTACGTCCACCTTGTCGATCATCAGGGAAGGGTAAAGCGAGAGGTCTGCCAATCCCAGCATGGCATGATTTAACGGTACGTCTCCCCACAGAACACTGAGCTGGGAACCGCTGAACCCGTACATGGAAACAGTCTGGGCCAGCGCCGGTCCGTACGAGCGGACATTCATTGCCGGGAGGTTTTGCAGGGCGGAACCCACGGTCTGGGCAGCATGCAGGTTCAGTTGCCGGGCGTCAAGGCCTGACAGACGTACCGGTGTTTGTGATGGTGTTACATCGAATCGACTGGCTTCCACCAGCACTGCGGGTAATTTCAGGGTATCGGCATTTTCGCTGACCGGGGTCTGTGCAGACAACGTCAGTGTAAGCCACATCACAAGGCTTGCAATCAATGCATACATGGTAATCATCCAGTTGAACTTTTAATCCCGAAAGTTCGCAGGTAAGAGTCATGCGGCAGGTCTCCTGACTAATCCTGGCTGAAACCGGCCTTCCCGTCAGTGGTCCTGACAGTGGCAAAGGATGGGATTTCAGCTTGTGTAGGATTTACAGTTGCGGGTACAGTCCCTGATTTTCACAGGGTTCCCTATTAATCCTGGTTAAAGGAACCGCAGCTCGTGTTTAGCTGTGTTGAAAAGGTAGAGGAATATTTAAGGGGAAAAAAATTTACTTATCCACTTCTTTTCCACGCGGTGAGCTTGTGTTGGCTGACAAGTGGGATGTTGGTATTTTAACGCTGTTACAAACAACTAATTAACGACTATAATGAACCTATTTAAGTACACCATTCTGCTTGCCATGGTAACGTTTTCGGTGGGTTGCGTTTCCCTGGAACACAGTCCTGTTACCGATTCACGTCGGGCGTATGCCTACACCTGGCAGCAAGAGCTGGAGCTGGGTCGGGAGGCCGATGAGCAGATTATTGATTATTACGGGATGTACAATAATGACGCCCTGACCAACTATGTTTCAGCGATTGGTGAACGGGTTCTGGAGCACAGTCATTTTCGCAGAGACAACACACGTGCAGAATACGCCAATATTGCATTTACTTTCCGTGTTCTGGACAGTCCGGTAGTCAATGCATTTGCCCTGCCGGGCGGGTATAATTATGTTACACGCGGTCTGCTGGCCCACATGACCAGCGAAGCGCAGCTTGCCATGGTAATCGGGCATGAAATTGCCCATGTTGCGGCCCGACATGCCTCCCAGCAGGCCCTGCGTCAGCAGGCTGGTCAGATCCTGCTGATTGGTACGGCCGTACTAGGTGAAGAATTACTGGGTATTCCCGGGCAGGAGGTTATCGGGTTGGGCGAATCAGCAGCCCAGTTGTTGTTTCTGAGCTACGGCAGAGACGCTGAGCGGGAGTCTGATCGGCTGGGCGTTGAGTATGCAGCCATGGCCGGTTATGCAGCAGTTGAGGGAGCAGCTTTTTTTACTGCGCTCAAGCGAATATCGGATAAGGCCGGACATAGCATCCCCTCGCATCTGTCGTCACACCCGGATCCGGGAGAACGTGAAGTAGACATCGCCCGAAGGGCTGCCACCTGGAAGGAACAAGGTTTTCCGCAGGAAACTGTAAATCAAGATGAATTTTATCAGGCTATTGACGGCATGATTATGGGCGATAATCCACGGGAAGGGTTTACCCGTGAAGGTGTTTTCTATCATCCCGATCTGGCCTTTAGTTTTTCAGTACCATCCGGGTGGACCCTAATTAACGAGCGAAGCCAGGTGGTGTTAGTCAGTGATAATCAGCAGGCTGTGACCATTTTCTCCGTTCCCGGTGCTGCAAGCCCTGCCGAAGCTGTCGATGAAATCGGCAATCTGGAACAGATAACGGTAAACGCCAGGGAATCGGTTCAGATTGGAGGGCTCCCGGCTGTTGTTATGAACGGAACCATGATGAACGAGGAAACGGCTTACTATATTGAAGTGACCGGTATCGCGCACAGGGGAAATGTGTACCGGTTTTTGTCGTACACGCCGCAAAACGCTGTGCAGACCTATGCTGCTTCCATGCAACAGTCAAGCCAGAGTTTTCGGGATGTGACCGACCAGGGTATACTGGATATGCAACCAGCCAGAATCCGAATTGTCCGGGCGGACCGAACCGACCGTTTTTCAAGTTTCCTGCCGTCTGATCTGCCCCCCGGCCTTGATGCCCAGGATATTGCCATAATGAATCAGGTGGAGCTGGATGAAACAGTTTCAACAGGTACACTGCTGAAACTCCCCAGTTGATTACAGACAAGAAGTTCTCAATCAGGTTGCAATACGGCTGCCTGAATCCGGGGTCTAATGTGATACGGCTGCCCCGTACCTCAATTAAACCCCATCACGGCCGCATTTGAGCTCCGAATCCACAATACGTTGCGGATGCCTAAACCGTGGACAGCTATTGAATGTAAAAACTCAAATGCAGGGATTAAGCTTTTTTACGGCTACTCAAAGTCCGTATTAAGCTTGAATCGGGAGATGCGGTTATTGCCGGTATCAGCAACGTAGACCACTCTGCCAAAATAAGCTACCCCGTTAGGATTATTGAATTGTCGGGGTCCTGATCCGGTACCGCCAAAGGAGACATTAACCGCTTTGGTGAGCGAGGAACCCGGCGGTGGTGGTACGCCTTCAAATCCATTCGACTGAAACAAAAACAGGCTGTCTTTAGCGGCGTCAACCACAAATATATGTCCGCGTGCATCTGCTGAATAGGCCAGATCTACAGGATTTTCAAAGCGAAACTCGCTGTACAGAAAAGAATCAGCGCGCGTGGTATCCCGGTTGAGCAACTGACCATTTGAACGAAATTCAAGTCCATCCGGTGTTTCAACGGCTTCAACCCAGAGGACTCGGAATGGCACGCTGACATTCTGAGCACCCTGAGCGACCAGGAAACTCTGACTTGTTGTCATATTTTCCCGCTGAGGCGGGGCAACAAACGATACTACGTCATTGAGCCCGACTGCGCTGAGCAGCGTTGCATTATTCGGATTCAGATTACGGATTTGAGTTAGGTTTCGCATCTGACCGGTTCGTTGGCCATCGCTATCACGAATATCGTCATAAATCAGCACGGTATTATCAGGCGCCATGCCCACACCGGTAATATTTCTGGGACCACGACGGGATACGAGTACCTGGTTATTGGCCAATATGCTGACTCCCGTTATTTCAACAAGTTCGTCGTTGTCAGAACGATCCCGGTCCAGCCTGAAAAGACGGTTCGTTGTAGAAACGGCCCGTGATCCATCCATAAACGGATGTACCAGTGTTTGAACGAACTCCAGAGGACCAGCACCATTCGCATTTCTGATTTTATAAACAGCGGGCAGATTCCATGTGATATCATCGCTCACTGCCTGAATAACGGTATCTATCCGGGCGGCAACATAGACATTAAGCAGTCGATCCTGTACCACGGATACAGCGCCGGGTATAGGGATTACATCACTGGCACGCCGGCCGGCACGGTCAAGCACGTGCAGCCCGTTGGCATCGGTCACATAGACCATTTCGTCATATCCCACGAAAACATCGGTGGGTTGGTCGAAATCGGTCCAGAAAGGAAGCAAAGCGGCATACCCTACTTCTTCGAGAATAAGATTCGGGTCCTGTCGGCCCTGATCGAAGATATCGTCTGTAATATCATCGCTTTTGGTTCCGAACATTTCAGCACATCCGGAAACTGTGAAACTCAGGGCGATGAGAACGAGAAGTAATTGCGTGTTTGTCTTGAGCATGTTCATCAGAAGTTAAATTTCAGAGCGATTCGGTGCAGGGAGCCAAGGCGGTCACGGGTTGAAAACCCGTAGTCAACTCCCAGGGCGTAGGAAGCTACCGGCAGCTTAAATCCGACACCGAAACTGGGGAGGCTGGCCTCATCCACACCAAACTCATAACCAAGGCGGGTATAGAACATATTCATGTAACCGAGTTCGGTACCCAAACTGAAACGTTCAGCATTATCGCTTGGATTGATAACGGCACCGGTAAGCAAAAGGCTGAGATTATCAGACTCGTAGGCATCAAAGGCGGTTCCCAATGAGAAGGTTGTTGGAGCGGATACATCCAGAAATTCCGTTTCCGTTACTTCACCATCCAGGGTAAGACGGGTAGTCTCTCCACTTGGAGTTGCATCCACGCCGAAATTGTTCAGTCCAATCGCGAAGCGAAGTCCGGTCTCGCCTACCTGATAGAAAAAGCCGATGTCGGCCACAACAGTTTGCACCTGCACTTCTTCAACGCGTTCATCCAGGTATTTCATGGTAATACCATAACTGAACAGGTTGGTGAGCTCCTGAGCCATGGTCAAAGCTGCAGCCATGTGAATAGTTCGGAATGTGCGACCGGTTCCCAGCGGATTGAACTCGGTGGTTTCTTCCATGGAACCGGAATCCAGATAGGTTAATGCTCCGCCGAATGCGAAGTTTTTGTAGCGATGGATATATCCGGCATAATTCATGGTAATATCCGCGAAGTAGGCCGTATGAGCCAGATAAAACTGGTTGCCGCTGCGCTGAACCGCCAGGGCCGGATTCAGATACAGCGCTGATACATCATTCGCGTCGGCAATATTGGAGCCGGCCATTGCCGATGAGCGTGCATCAACATTGATTTTCAGGTATTGAAATCCTGAAGTTCCGGATCGTGAATTACCCAGACTTGGGATAATCGACCGCTGGGCCAGCACGGGTTCAACCCCGGCAAGGCAAACCAGTGCAACAAGCAGGATAAAACGGGAAAATAAGACGTTATAACTGTGATTTAGCATTGGTGGTCTGTCAGAAATTAATACCTATACCGAGCATGATATGACGCTGCTCCAGGAAGTTGGCCGGATTCAGATACGATGGGACGTTGTTATCTCTTGGATCCTGATAACGGGGATCACGCACGTTGGAAGGAACATCGTACGAACGGTCTTCACGTAATGCAATCAACTCGGCCTGGGAACTCGGATAATCGGTCCGGTATGCCTTTCCGGTAACCGGATTGATTATCGCGGCATTTTTTTGATTGAACAGGTTGGTAATCTCCAGCGTGGCCATCAGGCGGGTACCGCCGATGGAAAACCAACGTTGCAGGTTCATATCAAACATAACCCAGGGCTGGCCAACATCTGAGAAGCGCAGTGTAGGATCCTGGTTTTGCTCGTAGATGGGGCGCCAGTCTTCCCGACCAGTCACGGGATTTCGCTCATTTCCGCGGAAGACCATCGGCGTAAAGCGGATGCCGCTGCGGTATGTACCCGACAGGTAAATGGCAAACTGGTTGAGCGGACGGAGTCCGAACAGCGGATCATTGCGACGGTCCCAGCGGAAGGTCAGACTTGCTTTGACATCGAACGGGCGATCCCAGGCAAGTGGTGTTTCAATGTTGTTACCTACGTCTTGTCCGCCGGATATGATATCACGAAGTGCATCGTTGGATGTTGAACTTAATCCCTCAGCCCGCGAATAGGTGGCGTTGATGGAGCCGGAAAGAAAATGACTGTAGCGTTTGATGTAAGACGCTTCCAATCCTCTGACCCGTGCAAAATCGCCGTTTACACGGATTGATCGCTCGGTATCCCGACCGGTTGCATCCTGCACGAGGATACGTTCTGAGGTAATAAAATCATATTTATCACTCCAGAAGGCGGTAAAGTTGAAGGCGTCATTGGATGTCAACTGATAACGGAAGCCGATTTCGTAGGAGATGTCCACCTCGGGATCAAGGTTCGGATTCCCCAGATTCGACAGAAACGAACGATCCTGATAGAATGGGTCCAATCCTGCATAAATGAACGTCGGGTGCGGCAACTTGCTCTTGTGTGCATAGTTGAAATACATCACCATATTCTCGCGGACCGGGAAGGAGACGTTTACCCTTGGCAGCAATCGCATTTTGAAACGGTTGCCAAACAAATTGTACGTGTCATTCATATAGGCCTGGCGAATGGCCGCCGGAATGGGCGACAAGGGATCGTCTATAAAATCATCCACATATTTACCCGGGAACCAATACTCCAGACGCAGTCCGATATTGGCGATAAGCCCCTGATAACGGATTTGATCTGAAACATAAAAAGCACCTCTGGACGGACTCACATTCCAAATGTCTGATGTAGACCCGAGACGATTCGTCTCCGAGAAGGTGTTCTCGTCAATCTGAATAGGCGCCCCGACCCAGGGACGTGAGATATCAATCCACTGATATTCCATGAATTTCATTTCCAGGCCGAACCGAAGCCGGTTGGAATTGTTCAGCAGGTTACGGGTCAGGTTAGCACGCAGGGTATATTCCTCGGCATAATGATCATGCCAGAGCGGGGCCAGACCGCCGTTGTTGGAAAATCCAGGACCGGGCAATACGTAGGTGAAATCATCCCCGGCGGGAAAAGGGGTAACCGGATACACCACTATTGAACCGGCATCGAATTCCCCGTCAACTGAGGTCGGTCGCCAGAATCGTCCGTTGGCATCGGCACGAAGCCGGGTGAACAGGCGGCTGAACTGCACGTCATAGAATGTCTTGGCGTTGACGGCGTGGGTCCACTTAACGTAGGCCAGCTTGCTGTCATGGGCGTAGGTGTTGGCATTATCGAGATCTTCGGAGAAGAAAAACTGATAACCCGGACGAATTTGCACGTCATCCCCCACTATCTGGAGCATCCGCGTGTTCTGGTTGACAGTCAGGGAGCGCTGGTACGCTGCTTCAAGGCGTTGCCCCGGCTTCACGCGATAGGTCAGTTTCAGCATGCCGCTCCATCGGTTATCCTGACGGGGCGACCAGACGCTGTTGTCAATCATTGACGACTGCACCTGGTCGGCGGCATTCCGCATGAACTCATTGGTGAAGTTGATTTGTCCGGCAGAAAAGAAATACAAGTTACCCGGAATGTTGATTCCGAGTACCGGCAACAGACTGGTAGTGATCGGTTCGGGTCCGCCGAAGTTGAACTCGTAGATATCGGTGAAGAAGTTGGCAGAGCTCGAAGTCATTCTGCCCGGATTATCACGCTTATGCGCCAGAAATCCGGCATATTCATCGCCTCCATCCTGGGTTCGTACACTGACTACCCCGGATGTGAGGTTACCATGTTCAACATCAACTCCACCCGTGGTGACTTCTACGTTGGCAAAAGCGCTGGTGCCGAGGTCAAGACCAAAACCCGTTCCGGATAATGGATCCTGTGCAGATACGCCGTCCACAATAAAACCGGTTTCATTAGCCCGGCCACCGCGTATGTACAAACCGGTGGGGTCACGAACTACACCTGCCGTCATTCCTACAACTTCGTCTACCCTTCGAACCGGGGCGACGGCAATCTGATCGGAAGAAAATGAGGTAGTAGTACTGGACTCTTCCACATCAAAAATGGGTCGTTCACCTACAATAACGATGTCTTCACCGGCGGAAATTGCCTGCGAGTTCATCTCCACGTTAATGACAGCATCCTCATCGGGGTCCACACGAATGCCGGTAAAGAGCATGGATTCATATCCGATATATCTGAACTCTACAGAGTATTCACCAGCGCGGATGTTGCGGATTTCGTACTCCCCGTCGAAATTGGTCACGGTCCCGAAAGATGTACCCCGGATAATAATATTGACTCCTATGAGCGGTTCACGATCTTCTCTGTCGATGACCGTACCTTTGATAGTACCCGTCTGTGCGTAGGCCGCAGGAATGGACAGGATAAAAATTAACAGTAGTAGTAAATAGCTTTTGATATGCATCATCGCTGCTCAAAATTTAGAATATCAATAATGAGTAACCGGGTCAATCCAGTCAGGTCACTTTGGGGAAGTTCTGAATCCGGATCCGGATCAACAAACTGGTGGTAGTCAACCCCAAAATACAGCAGGTTGTTCTCAGGGCTGGAGGCCGTCACGCCAAGGGGGCCGTCATACGGGGTGGTAGACGGTGGGAACAATCTGCGCGTCTGAAATTCGGCTTCATATAGCTCCACGGTCTGGCCGAAAGGTACCACGGGGAAAAGATTTCCGGCCTGATTGCGGACAAATCGCAGATAAGGAATTTCTGTAGTGGATGTTTCCGGTGAATTAACCAGGTCCTGCATAGCAGCCGTTGGATTCATTGTAGTATTGGCCGCAATAAAGAACGGTGCTCCGGGTGGTGAGGCCTGAATCCGTTCAAAGGGCAGAAACTCCAGTGCCGGATTATCATCCGGTACCGTCTTTGTCGGAATATTCACGAACATGGTACCTCCACCCGTGAAGAAATCCAGGGTCATTTCCAGGGCATAGCCGATGTTGCGGTCCAGATCCTGGGAAATCCAGTAGATATGGTCCCACTCGGCGAGCATCATATTGGTGGTAGGAACAACCAGTGCCCTGTTGGGAAATGCCTGTGAGAGCACTACCCTTCGCCCTCCTGTTGCGAGACCGTCAGTAATATCGATATAATCAAAGTTGGTTATTCCAACCGAGGCAAGCAGACCGATGTGCAGGTTGGCTCGGGCCTGTGAGTCCGGACCTGAAAAATCATTCAAAAATAAGATGTTCGACTGTTGTCGTTTAACATACCACGTATAATCGCGGACCGCACTGACGGAGCCTGCGTTATCAATAGAACGCAGGTAAAACGTATTTTCAGCGTCTGTTTCTATGGTATTAATCTGGAATTCGGTGCTGATGGCATTACGACCAGTAAAAACCTGCGTCGGATTCCCGGGTTGGGTGTCGTCAATCCGGAAGGTGAGCAGTTGAATTGCAGGATCCAGCGCTATCCAGGATGCAGCTTCGCTGGTGTCATTGATGGCAAATTCTATCCGGTTCAGGTTCGCTGCACCGTCCGGATCATTAACCCTGAAACCAAAGGAAAATACCCGATAGGTGGTATCCGGCGGGATTTCATTGGCTACAAACTCGGCCGTTGGGGCTGAGTTTCGAATAGGAAATACAAGGGAAGGCGGCTGTGGATCGCGAAGTCCTTCATTATCAACGGCACGTACCGTGAAACGAACATCGGCATCCAGCTCCCCTTCTTCGATTGGCAGGATGAAAGTACTGTCTGTTGAAGTGGTGAATACCCAGCCGTCCTGCTGCTGATCCGGATTCTCACCAATATAAAATTCATACCCTTCTACAAATCCATCGGCATCATCTCCCCACCATGATATGGATATCTGGCTGGTCAGTCGTTCACCTTCCGGCAGATTGATGGAGTTGACCGTAAAACTGGTGGATGGAGGCTGATTTTCTTTGGGTGTTCCGTCCAGACCGGCTTCACATCCGGCAAAAATCAAGGTCGGAAGAAAAAGTAACGCTATTCGTTTGGGTATGTGCATAAGGTCAAGAAAAATAAAAAGGTGAGCACCGTTAGCTGGTGCCCACCTGTGTGTTGAAAAGCGGATGTTATTTAATAAGCATCATTTTCCTGATAGCAACCTGATCGGCTGTTTCCAGACGGTAGATATAGGTACCGCTGGCCAGTCGGGTGGCATCAAAGTTGACGTTGTAGAATCCTGGCGACTGAACTTCGTTCACCAGTGTAGCAACCCGTCGGCCAAGAACATCATAAATCACCAGGTTAACATTGGCTGTTTCGCCGATGGTGTAATTGATGGAGGTAGTTGGGTTGAATGGATTCGGGAAGTTTTGATCCAGTCGGAACTGGTAGGCCATTTCACCGAGATCTGCTGATACATCAAAGTTGAAATCAGCTGAAGATCGGGCGGTAATTTGAGGCGTACCGCGGAAGTTTCCAACAATACCGGTCAGATCCAGCGCAGCAGACGGAATTTCATTACCGATGTAGTCAGCCTGGAAAAAGTTGGTACGGAAGGTAAACTCTTCCACGGAAGCGTCACCGATGGTGTAGTTTGAACCGGTATCAAAATCACCGGTGCTGGAGAAGGTTACATTTGGAACCGTTACCAATGCAGCCTCGTGAATTGCTACGTCAATAGCTGCCAGGTTGTCCACCACAATCGGTTGCGGGGTTTCGTTGCGAAGTGCATCCCCCGGATCCAGTTCCGGATTGGCCTGAAGCTGGTCGTTGAATGAGGTGAGTGAAACCAAAAGTCCGGTCACGACATCACCAATCTGGTATTCGGTAGTGATTACACCGGGGCTGTCATCAATAAGAATGGCAGCGGTTTCATCCTGGAACCATTTCTGGTTGCGGTTGCCGTGGAACATGGTCAGTGTGGCTTCACCGGTATACAGATACAACGTACCATCCTGAGGTTGCTGGCGAAGCTCAGCAAGGGTAGCGAACTCAGGAGCAGCCAGGAATACCGTATAGGTACGGCTGTTTTCCGGGCTGTCAGTCAGGCCCGATGCCGTAGCGAACGCACGTACTGTGGTGTTCTCAGTGAAGGTCAACGGTGAACCGGCGTACACTTCCGAGCTGGTTGTAGGCTCGCTGCCGTCCAGCGTGTAATAGATAATCGCACCTGGAGTTGGTGTGCTCAACTCGACAGTTACGCTGTTCTCGTAAGAACCAGCCGGCTGACTGAACGCAACAGGCGCTACTGTAGTCTCATCTTCTACAAACGCGTTACCGCTCAGACGACCCACGGTACGGACACTTTCCGGAGTTAGGGCTTCTGCTTCAACGACATAGCTTATAGATGTAA
This sequence comes from Bacteroidetes bacterium HLUCCA01, assembly GCA_001314545.1. Taxonomy (GTDB): domain Bacteria; phylum Bacteroidota; class Rhodothermia; order Balneolales; family HLUCCA01; genus HLUCCA01. The sequence goes on along the minus strand of LIHN01000001.1, from coordinate 46,286 downwards.
AGGCCGGGAATTCCGGGAAGGTAAAGCTGTACTGTCCGGCTTCTTCCGTCAGGTTGGCAGTTACCGGCTCTGCGCTGTCTTCATCGAAAGCAACGGCAGTATAGGTGATGGAAACACCTTCCAGCGTGTAGGTATCTTCAGGAAGATCAACTGTTACGGTAATCTGCGGCTGACTACCAACAGCGACGGTATCGGTACTTTCTTCCGCAACGCGGTCAACGAGGGCAGCAAATCCGCGCACGACCATGTCGTTGTTAACGCCTTCAGTTACACGATTGGCAGTGTCTTCACCATCGGCAACCCATACGATACCATCATCCCAGGGAGCAATTTTAAGGGTGGACTGTGCACCTGATTCGTCAAAACCGGCCGGATTGAAGGTGTTGACCACGATATAACCGGAAATGTCCACAATGGCGCCGGCTGGTGGAGGCGTGTAGGGACCGTCCAGCTCGGCAGGGAGTCGGCGGTAGTTGTAGTTCAGGTTGTCACCGTAGCTGGAACCACGATCGTTACGGAAACGAAGTGAAGTATCGGTTGTATAGAGAATAGAAGTACCATCGCTCAGGGCAACCCATGGGCGGCCGGTAGGTGACTCATTACGCGCAATAACCTCAAGGCCTTCAATTTTCACGTACATGTGATTGTACTTGGAATAGTTTTCTGCATTCCAACGCTGAGCACCTTCCACCTCGGGTGAAGGAATATTGATATCACCGAGTTGAACGGTTTGCGGCTCAAGCAACGGTCCGAGGTCTGCATATTCGGTGTCCGTGCTGATGGAACCGAGCAACTCAATCGATGAGGGGTCAAACTGGGAAATGTTATTAAAGAAGGTCAGCTCCCCTTCCACCCGAATTACATCACCGGGGAAAAGTTCCTGCATGGTTTCACGCAGGGCTCCGCCATGTACAAACTGAATGTACATTCCGTCGCGGCCTTCTTCAATAGCGTTGATATCAGCAACAAATACGTGAATCCGACCGGGAAGACCGGCGTCTGTGATACTGGCCAGACCCGAGTTTTTCGGATACGATACCACCACAGCATCAAAAGTTACCAATTCACCTACCAGCGGGTTGTCAGGCAGGTCGGCCTGGCTGGATGGTACGGAGTCATAGGCATTTAAGTCCCTGACCAGTACCTGGGTTGGTGTTGTAGTTTGCGCCAGCACGCTCTGAGCACCGAAGGTCAGTGTCAGCAGCAATGCAGCACAAATTTTGTAGAATTGTTTCATAGCGTATGCTTTGTTTTTTACTTGATTATGGCAAATCTGCCACGTTGTATGTTTCCTGAATCGAGGTCTCTTACGGTGTACAGGTATAACCCTGTGGTAAGATTCTGGTTGGCGGCCGTGAGCAGATCCCAGGCATGCTCACCACCGGGCATCAAACGGGCAGACCCGGCAAAATCACGAAACCATCGTGCATCACCGCCGGTATAGGTTGCAGCGTCATGGTCGAGGGTAGCCACAATTTCGCCCGATAAGGTATACACACGAATCTGCGCTTTGGTCGGCAGATTATAAAACATAATTTTGCGGGTAAACGGACTGCTGCCGTCCCAGGCGGCATTAATCCGGTATGGATTAGGGTAAACGCCTACCTTAAATTCTTCTTCATCACTGGCAAAATCCGGGTTAACGGGAGTTCCGGGGAACACACGAATCGCATTGGCATTAATACTGGTTTCCAGCGGCGGCGTGCGTTCATCGCCTTCATCAAAAGCGGTCACCGAAAACAGGTACTGCCATCCGCTGAGCAGGTTGGGAACATCAAACCGATAGGTATATTCGATGGGATCTCCCGGGAATGTGACCGGGTTATCCAGTCTGACTTCGTTGAATCCTGTATTGAATCCCACGTTCTTACCCTCAACATCCCACTCCCGCAGCATCTGGGCGTTGGTGGTAATTGTGCCGCGCAAATCATCCCCCAGCTGCGTTCGGTACAGCCGGTACCCGGCAAAATCGGCTTCACCGGTTACCGGGTCTACACTGGACTCGGCCGAGTCATCCCAGTAAACACTGGCAATACCGCTGTCAAGCTCTATGCGCATGTTGGGCGTAGTGGGTGGCTCGGGAACCAAAAACCGCGTTTGGGTGCCGTCCTCATTCTCCGATCCGTCATACAGTCGGTAGGCCCATCCAATACTTTCCGTGAGATTCGCACGTGATTCTGGATTATCCAGATCGTTCACATCCGGCACATTACCGGGGACCAGGCTCTGAAACTCATTGGGCATCAGCGCGGCTACAAAGGTTACATAAATGGTAATGGTCTCGCCGGGATCAACCTGAGGGAACGGTCCGATGGAGTTGAGCTGGATAAAATTACCGCCTCCGGTATATCCATCATTGCGAAGTGCCTCACGGTGGGTTTCAAGCGGCCAGGGAACGGCCATACGCGAATATCGATCGAGGTCGTCACTGGGTCGAATAAAATCACCGGCACCGGCGCCGAACAGCCAGAAAGACGGTTGAACCATAGGCGGCTGCAAACCAGCCTGCTGGACTTCCTCGGCGTTTCGGGGGTGAAAATCAACGCCTCTGTATTCCGTACCGATAATTACCGATGCCGCGTGGGTATTGAGGCGGGGAAAATCGAAGGATCCACGATCGAATACGTACAGAGCATACAAACTGTCAAGCCAGCCGACGCCGCCTTTATTGAAAAACGCTCCGCCGGTTTCAACATTGGGCGCATTGATATTGCGGGTCACCAAGTCGGAAAAAAGTCCGAAGTAGAAGTTATTCCAGATATCACTGCCCTGGTTGGTGATGTCATACCGAACGATGGTCAACCCTTCGGTAAAACCGAAATTCCAGTTGTACGATTCAAAACTGATATCTGCGTTCAGCGGCACATGCCCTGAAATAACCTGATTCCCTATGGTAACATTACGATCGGTGTAACGTGTTACCAAATCCTGGTGAGAGACAGCCTCAGGGGAGAAATTGGGGTCGTTTTCCAGGGAAGAACGCTCAAAAAACAGGTCGCCGTCGTTGGTAATTTCAAAACCGGGAGCCCCCTGCGAATACCCTCCGCTGGTAGTAATGGACGAGGTGGTAACCCGGGTTTCCCCTCCAACCTGCGCACCCAGCCATATTCCAGCCTCAAAAAGGTGCTCCGTTCCGGATCCTCGCGGATATTCCATACTTGGTGGTCCTAGTGGTACCGTACGCACGTTAGGTCGGCCTACAGTGCCAACGTTGGTAAAAGAAATGCCGAGGTTGCTGACGTCCACAGCTTTGCGCTCAAAAACCTGCTGTGCCTGCAGGTCAGCACTCAAAAAAGACAAGGTCACGGCGATGCAGAAGAACGTAATCGTCGGTTTGTAACTCATTAATATTACTTAAATACAGGGTATTTTTTGCCTTAGATTGCTATTCAGGCTCTCACAAACGAAGCACAAGTTAATCCAAATTTCCCCGAAAAGAAAACTTTACCGTCAGATTTGACCATCGTTAACACTCAGGTAACAAAGGCACCGGGTACACGGTTGTTACCCGCCGGCAGGGAACTTAGAAGGACAATCAGTATCTTTTGCGAATCGTATATTGTCCATCGCAGACAAGCGCAATGATAATTTTTTACTATCCCGTCTATGAATTCCACTATTTCGGCAGCCTCACTTCTCCCGCATTATTTCCGAGTTTATTTTATTGCCTTCACAACCTTGCTTTTATTGGTGGTCGATGCTGACGGACAAAGTCCGGTGCGTATAGACAGCGCCCGCACACTCGGATCCGGCACGCAGGTCACCGTCGCCGGATGGGTAACCACGCAGGACCTGGTTAACGGTCACGTATTCATCCAGGATGAAACCGCCGGAATCGGTGTTGCCTCATCTGAACTGGCCGATATCACCGAAATCGGCGACTCCGTTGTCGTAACAGGAACCCTCTCCTACTTCGGACAGTCGCCCTTCCCGGCCGGCAGAACCGACGGCATGCTCCGGCTCAGCGGAACGCTCACCTACACCCATTACCCGGATGCACAGCGGGTTATGCAGCCCAGGGTGATCACTTTAGCCCAGGTGAACTCCGGTGCATATGAAGGCCAGCTCGTTAAAATCCGCCAGGCACCTGTTTACGACGTAGGAACAACCCAATATCCCACCGGCAACTTTCAGGGCAACATCGAGTACACAACCCGCATTCTGGAAGACGCCTCCCGCGTTTTTATTGGCGCCGGAACGAACATTCCCGGCACCCCGGCTCCGCAATCGGAAGTGGACCTTACCGGTATCATCGATCAGAACCGGGGCAACTTCCGTATCCACCCGCGCAGCACAGACGACCTGACAGCGAATCCGTTTTCAGCGCCTCCGTCTGAACAGACCCTGGATGTAATGACCTGGAATATTGAATGGTTCGGCGATACATCCAATGGTCCATCCAACGTGGAACTGCAGCGACAGAACGTCCGCCAGATTGTTCAGGCAGCCGCTATGGACCTCATCGCCCTGCAGGAAATTGCCAGCCCCCAGCAATTTCAGCAGCTAATCGACGAGCTGGAGCATTATGACGGATTCCTGTCTCCTACCGGACTCACACAGCGGCTGGCCATCTTGTATGACACCAGAACCATCACGGCCGTTTCGCATACCAATGTGGCCACATCCGGCAACTGGGGACAACGAAATCCGCTTGAGTTTACCTTTGACTACACTCCTGAAGGCACCACGGAGACCTGGCGGATTAAAGCCACCAACCTGCATGCAAAAGCCTTTTCGACACTGCAGGACTACAATACCCGGGTCAGTGATGCCGGATTTCTGTACCAGTATGCCGTGGCTACCAACCGCAATAACTACCTGATCATTCTGGGCGATTACAACGACGATGTAGTCTTTTCAACCTACAACAGCAATCCCTCACCCTACCAGGTTTTCAACGACGACGAACGGTTCAACATTGTCACACGGGCTCTGAGTCTGGCCGGTGCCACTTCATTCCGGGATCGAAGCATGATTGACCACATTATGATCAATGAAAAGCTCTTTGAATTTCATCTGGACCGGCTTCAGCAGGTGTACGACCCGGACCCCGTGGTATCCAACTACCTAAATACCACCTCCGATCACTACCCGGTTACCACACGGTTCGAGTTTGCCACTGAAACCAGTATTGCCACCGATTCAGACGCTTTTCCCTCCAAAATCACACTTGAAAATAATTTCCCAAACCCGTTTAACCCGCAAACAACCATCCGGTTCTCCCTGGCTGAAACTTCGACGGTAAGCCTGCGGGTCTACGACCTGACGGGCCGCATTGTAGGCACCCTGCTGGATGAATCGGTAACATCTGCCGGAACACATTCAGTATCTTTTGACGGCACCGGTCTTTCCAGTGGTATGTACCTGTATGTGCTGCAGTCGGCCGGGGGAGTTCGACTCACCGGCAAAATGATGCTCCTCAAGTAATCTGTAACCCTGTTTATGCGACCCGACCCAGAACATCAGATCGACCCCAACGCTGTGCCTGCGTGGCGCCTTCGGGACGGACTTTCATCGCTTACCTGGTTTGCCGTCCCGGCGGTTACGGGCCTGGCATGGTACAATGATGCCCTCCCGTTATGGCCTGTGCTGCTAACCACAGCGCTGTGCCTGATCAACACCATCGTAATGATTGTGATCGTACCGGAAGTGCGATGGAGGCGGTGGCGTTACGAAATCAATGAACACGAAATCTACCTGAAATACGGCATTTTGATTGTTCGAAGGGTACTTATTCCGGCCGGTCGCATTCAGAATGTAGACACTGCCCAGGGGCCCGTCTACCGGCATTTCGGGCTGTCGAGTGTGACGATCACCACCGCAGCCACAACCCATGAAATACCCGCCCTTGACGACGAAACGGCCGACCGCGTTCGAAACACCATATCGGTCCTTGCCAGGGAGGCCGATCAGGATGTTTAACGAGCCGAGAAGACAACACCCCGTAGCCATAATTACCAACACCCTCGGGGTTCTGCGAAATCTCATCGTTCCGGCTATACTCGCTGTTTTTCTGGGTACCGGAAACATCGAAACGGACAGTGAATGGGCATATTTGCTCCGCCTCGCACCCATCGTCGCTGCCGTATTGATTACTTTTTTTGGCGGTATAGCCCGATGGTATTGGTTCTACTACTGGCTTGATGATGATGAACTTCGGGTAAAACAGGGATTAATCGTCCGAAAGATGCAGTTTATTCCCCGGCATCGCATTCAGGTGATCGACATTTCATCAGGTATTATACAACGCATGTTCGGACTGGTGAGTCTGAATGTACAGACGGCCGGGGGCGACACACCGGGTGTGATTATCTCCGCGCTGCGCATGCAGGAAGCCCTGGCTATTCGATCGATGCTCCGACGGGACAGCACGCAGCCTCAAACCGATCCCCGGACACCTGCACAGTCCCCGCCTGACAGTCCTTTGGAATCGATCACTACAAACATCAGACAAGAACACCACCTCTCCGGCGACCGCCTGCTCATCGGGGCTGCAACCAGTGGTGGATTCGGAGTATTCCTGTCGGTTCTGGCCACCATTTACTCGCAGGTCAGCGGATCGGTAGACGAAGAACAAGTGCTTGGCTGGGTTTCCAGCATACCACTGGCTGACCAGAATCTCATCCTCACCATGATTGTAGTTTTGATTCTGGTGGCATGGACCATGTCTGTGGGGAGTTTCATCCTGAAATACGCCAACTTTCGCATCCGCAGGCTGGACAGAGAGCTGGTCATCAGCAAAGGGTTGCTTGAGAGGCGGCAGGTAACCATTCCCTACCGACGAATTCAGGCGGTCCGTATTGTGGAGGGCGTACTGAGACAACCATTCGGTTACGCCACCATTATGGTTGACAGCGCCGGATTCGGTGAGAAAAGCGGAACGGTCACCGAATTGATTCCAATGGTTCGTCGCGATGAAATTCCCGGTTTTCTGGCGGAGTTTGTTCCCGGTTTCAATGCCCGATGTGAAGCAACACGTCCGCCGGAACGTTCCATCACCCGTTTTATCATTCAGGCGACCATACTGCCGTTGATTGCGGGAATCGTACTCGCTGCTGTAACCAAACTATGGTATCTGATTCCGGTTTTGATGCCCGTTGGCGTCCTGCTGGGCTACCTGAGATTCAGGGACACCGCCGCCGGGGTGACCGATGACCAGCTATTTGTAGGCCGGTATCGCAATCTGGCGCGGACAACCGTAATGGTGCCTTCGTACCGGATTCAGTCAGCACAAGCCATACAGAATCCGTTTCATCGCATCAACAAACTCGGCAATGTGCACATCAGCATCGCCTCATCCAATACCGGCGCCCAGTTCATTATACCGAATCTGGACGTTGAGGATGCCGATGAACTCCTGCAATGGACCGCATTTGATCATCCACGCCCCCTGCTCAGCGATGAGCTTATGCTAACGCTGCCGGCGCTGAGCTGAGCCGGAATTTCAGCTCAGCGTCTGCTGATTAACGGCATCCGGAATGGTTGACTCATACAGACTTGCCGCCTTCGAAACTGACACGATGACATCCTGATCGAATTGGAGTTCATCACTGTCGTGTACCCGGCCAATTTCATGTACAGGAATGCCGGACCGATGGTAAATCTCTTTGATAGAAGGCACGTCTACAGGTCGGCAGGTAACCAGAATACCACTCTGCGCCTCACTGAAATACGTATCCGTTGTTGAGCCTCCCAGCCCGGAAAGGTCCAGGTGAGCACCTTTGCCAGCGAAGACCGCCATCTCGGTAATTGCAATGGCCAGTCCGCCGTCCGACAGGTCGTGCGCCGCGGTAATCAGTTGCTTGTGAATAACTTCGATGGTTGCCTGCTGCAAGCTCTTTTCAAAAATCAGATCCAGTTCCGGCGCGTCACCGGCCGTAATTTTATGGCACCAGCTCAGATACTCACTGCCACCCAATCCCCTGCGGGGAGCACCCACATACAATATAGTATCACCCTCCTGCTTGAAAGAGGCTGTCATGGCGTGCTTCTCCACATCCTCCACCAGGCCGAGCATACCAATGGTCGGGGTTGGGAATACAGCACCCTTCGGATTTTCATTGTAAAAACTCACATTCCCGCCGGTGACAGGGGTCTGCAGCATACGGCAGGCATCGCCCATTCCGCCAACAGCTTCCTTGAAAACCCAGTACATTTCAGGCTTGTAGGGATTGCCAAAATTAAGGCAGTTGGTAATTGCCACCGGCCGGCCACCGGCACAAACAACATTTCGGGCCGCTTCCACCACGGCAATCTGACCGCCCTTGCGCGGATTCAGATACACATAACGACCATTACAATCGGTTTTGACCGCCAGACCCTTGCGGGAATCTTTAAGCCGTATAACCGCAGCATCCGACGGTCCCGGGCCTACCACGGTATTGGTTCGCACCATGGTGTCGTACTGCTCATAAACCCATCGTTTGGATGCAATATTGGGCGATTTCAGCAGGGTGTAAATCAACTCCGTGAGCGAGCGTTCTTCCCTGACCGTTGCCGGATTGAACGACATGGTTTCGTCGAGGTAATCAGGGCGGCGTGTTTCCCGGATGTAAACCGGTGCTCCCCCTCCCAGAACCAGAGAATCAGCGGGGATGTCGGCCTTCAACTGGCCCTCTTTGTGATACTGCACCCTGCCGGTATTGGTAACATGGCCGATTACAACAGCATGCAGGTCCCACTTCTTGTACACATCGATAATCTCCTGTTCCCGTCCCTTGTGGGCAACAACCAGCATACGCTCCTGACTCTCGGATAGCAGCAGTTCATACGCGGTCATACCCTCTTCACGGGCGGGCACTTTATCCAGATCTATTTCCATTCCGGCTTCGCCTTTGGCGCTCATCTCAGAGGTAGAGCAGGCAATACCGGCTGCACCCATGTCCTGCATGCCAACCACCGCACCGGTCTTAAGCGCCTCCAGTGAGGCTTCCAAAAGCAGCTTTTCCATAAACGGGTCACCCACCTGAACGCTCGGACGTTTCGATTCACTGGCCTCCGAGATTTCTTCGCTGGCGAAGGTGGCTCCATGAATACCGTCTCTTCCCGTGCTGGAACCCACAATAATGACCGGGTTTCCCTCGCCCGTTGCAATAGCGGAAGCCGTCTCGCCTACCTTCACAATACCCACGCTCATGGCGTTGACCAGCGGATTCCCCTCGTAGCTTTCGTCAAAACAGACCTCGCCCGCCACTGTGGGCACCCCAAAAGCGTTGCCATAATCGGCAATACCCCGCACTACTCCGTCAAGCAGGTAACGTACCCGTGGATTCTCAAGTGAACCAAAGCGCAGTGAGTTCAGGGACGCCACGGGCCGGGCGCCCATGGTAAAGATATCGCGATGAATCCCTCCCACCCCGGTGGCCGCTCCCTGGTAAGGTTCAACAGCTGAAGGATGGTTATGACTCTCAATTTTGAAAGCGCAGGCCAGTCCATCGCCAATGTCAACGAGTCCTGCATTTTCTTCCCCGGCATCAACCAGCAACTGCGGACCAGAACGCGGGAGGGTTTTCAGAACGGCGATGGAGTTTTTGTAGGAGCAATGTTCACTCCACATGACCGAGTACACTCCCAGCTCGGTGAAGGTAGGTACGCGACCCAGATAGTCGCATATTTGCTGATATTCCTGTTCGGTCAGACCGTGCTCTTTGGCCAGGTCTAAGGTTACCTGAGGCTCTTGAGGCGTTGAAGCGTTCATTGGGCGGGTGTTGGTTCGCATTCAGTGTTTCTTCCGCGCCGAAGTTACGAACTTCCCCAGTTATTATCCTTGAATATTCAGATGCGCCAGGAGTTGGGCGAAGTCGTTAAAACTAAGCACGGCGCCGTGATGGTGCTGGGCGGGTTGCACACGGTTGAACCAGGCTGTATGCCATCCAAAAGAGGCTCCGCCTTGAATATCGGAAGTCAGGCTGTCGCCCACATAGAGGATTTCATCCGGTCGGACACCGGCTCTGCGGGTGGCATACTCAAAGATTCCGGCCATGGGTTTCATACAGCCGACATCCTCGGATATGATATACTGTGAGGTCAGGTCCATAAGGGCGAACCGATTGGCTTTTTTTTGCTGCACCTCGGAGAACCCGTTGGTCAGGAATCCAACCGGATAATGCCTGCTGATCAGCGTCAGAGCCTGCTTCGCACCGGGAATCCAGTCCCAGTTACGTTCATATAGCCCCATATAGGTTTCCCTGAAATCATCGGCGTGTTCCAGGTCTGTGCCCAGGTCGCGAAGGGTCCATGCAAACCGGGACGATTCCAGAAATGCGCGGTCGATGTGCCCCTCCCCGTACTGTTTCCACAATCCCGCATTGATACGATGGTAGGTCTGCTGCAGCGTTTCCGTGGCAATATGGTGCAGGTAGGTTCGTTGCCGGCGGGTTTGCTCCAGTGCGGCCTGTTCGGCGGCTTTATGGTCGAGCAACGTATCGTCGATGTCGAAATAAATAAATGCGTATCGGGGAGTGTTTTTCATGGGCTCTTTTCTGAACTGAGGTGCGAAGATACTCAAAATAGTGCGGGTTTCAAGACGGTGAGCCGAATCCTGCAGATTGATTTCAGGTGCGAGCTGCATTTTGCGTAATTTGCACCGTGTAGAAACGTTAGCTTCTCAACCATTCACCACTTCAACTATTATGACAATCAAACACTGGATTTTACTGGCTGTGGCCGTTCTGCTGGGCGGCTGGGCAATATCACTGCAACGCGGACTGGTTGAAAGACAGGAGCGCGTACAGGAAGCCTGGGGTTTTGTACAGTCGCAATATGAGCGTCGCGCCGACCTCATTCCCAACCTGGTTGCGACCGTGCGTGGTGCGGCCGATTTCGAGCAGGAAACGCTGCAGGCCGTGGTAGACGCCCGTGCCCGTGCAACCTCCATGCAGCTCAGTGCCGACGCGCTCAACGATCCACAGGCCATGGAAAACTTCCAGGCTGCCCAGGGCCAACTCACCGGAGCCCTTTCCAGGCTTCTGGTGACGGTTGAAAGGTATCCTGAACTGCAGGCCAACCAGAATTTCCGCGACCTTCAGGTGCAGCTGGAGGGTACTGAAAATCGCATTGCCACCGAACGAAACCGTTACAATACGGCCGTTCGTGAATACAATACCTCCATCCGGCTTTTCCCGGGCAGCCTGCTGGCAGGAATGATGGGTTTTGATGCTGTACCTTACTTTGAAGCTACGGCAGGCGCTGAGCGTGCACCTTCCGTTGAATTCTAGGCCGATTTATATGAAAATTGAAGATTTCCTACAACCTGAGCAGGAGCAACGGATTGCACAGGCCATAGCCGCTGCCGAAAAACGGACCAGTGGCGAAATCAAGGTGCATCTGGACCTGAAATGTCCGGCCAATGCGCTGGATACGGCAAAAAAACTGTTTAAGTCCATGAAAATGCACCAGACCCGTCAACGAAACGGGGTTCTGATTTACATCGCCATTGAAGACCGGAAAATGGCCATATTCGGCGATGAGGGCATCCATACCTGTGTTGGCGGGGAATTCTGGCAGCAGGAAATCGACCTGATCACACCGTATTTCAAAAGGGGTGAATTTGAGCAGGGTCTCCTTGCTGTAATTGAGCAAATAGGAGAAAAACTCCGCGACAACTTCCCGTACGAGGCAGAAAAGGACACCAATGAACTACCCAACGAAATCACTTATGGCAAGCCATCGTAGTTTTATTATGCTGGTGCTGGGGTTGCTCTTATCCGGCTTTTTACCGCTTTATGGACAAACTTTCCCTGACCGCCCGTCCGGCCACGTTAACGATCATGGGGGATTCCTGACCCCGGAGCAGGTGCGTTCTCTGGAAACCAAACTGCGGACCTACCGTGACACGACCAGCAATGTCATCGTTATTGCTACCCTGCCTGATCTGGATGGCGCCGGCATAGAGGAAACCGCCAGTGCCATGTTTAATACCTGGCGGATGTGGGAAGGCGACCGCCAAAATGGCGTGCTGATTCTGGCCAGCAGGCAGGAACGGGCACTTCGCATTGAAGTCGGTTATGGGCTGGAAGGCGCTGTACCCGACATCCTGGCAGGGAGAATCGTGCGAGAGATTCTGACCCCGGGATTTCAGTCGGGCAATTTTTATGAAGCCTTCGACCGGTCCAGTACCGTGCTGATGGACCTGGCGGCCGGGGAATTTGATGCCGTGGATCAGGCCGTGGCATCGCAGCAGATCAATCCGGCAGCCCTGCTGGTGCTGCTCTTCCTGTTCATTTCCATTTTCGTTCTGATCAACCGCCTCGGAGGCGGCATGCACACCGGCGGACACCGCATCGGGTCGGGCGGCATTGTGGTCATGGGTGGCGGGTATAGAAGTCGTCATTGGGGTTCTGGCGGAGGTCTTGGCGGAGGCTCACGTGGCGGCTTCGGAGGCGGAGGTTTTGGTGGCTTCAGCGGCGGAGGCGGATTCGGCTCGGGTGGCGGAGGCGCTTCAGGAGGGTGGTAAACTACGCGCCGGTAATACCTTGTAAAACGCCGCCTGTTCCGGAACGCCATTGCATCACAGCAGGTTAGCGATGGCATGATTACACACCTTGCATCCACATTTCTGGTCCTTGCTGCCCTGAGTTTTCCGGTCGAAGCGAGCCGTTCCGAAATAAATAACCCCATTCAAACTTATACCCTGCCTTCGGGCAGCACTCTGAACACTACGCAGCCATCCGAAGCGGGCGCGCAATCAGATACCCTTCGGGCCGACCTCGAGGCAATCAGCATTGTTTCGACGCGAAGCAATACCGCACTGAACCGGGTTCCCTTTTCTGTGAGCAGCTGGCAACGCAGTGAACCCGCACGACTCATTTCCCCCGCCTCCAACCTTTCTGCTACGCTGACGGGTGTTCCCGGGGTTTATCTGGGCAACCGGGAAAATTTCAGTCTGGGCGAACGCTTGAGCATCCGTGGAATGGGATGGCGTGCCTCGTTTGGAGTCCGCGGCATTCAGGTAATGCTCAACGGAATCCCGCTCACCTCGCCCGACGGGCAAACCATACTGGAAGTCATCGATCCGAATATGATTCGCTCCGCTGAAATCATTCGCGGTCCGAACGCCGTGTTCTGGGGCAACGGCAGCGGAGGCACGGTCTACCTTCGCACCGACACTGCCGACGAGGGAACGTCCCTGCGGTACTACACGGGCAGTTATGGCAGCAACGGGCAGGATCTCACCGCGGCCTACAACCTTGGCAAAACACGGATTCAGGCTGACGTGTCCACCTTTCAGACCGATGGCTACCGCAATCATTCCCGCGCCCGGCTGAACCGCACCTCCCTGCAGCTCACCCGCACACTCGATGCCCGCAGCACGCTTTCTTACACCGGCTTCGCGGCCCATGCGCCCTACGCCGAAAACCCCGGTTCCATGGACCTGCAAACCACACAAGACGACCGGCAATGGGCCAACCCCTTGTTCGTTCAACGCGATGCCGGAAAAGACTATACCCATATCATGCAGGGTGTGCGCTACACCCGCGAAACCGAAGGCCAGCGTTTTGAGACCGTCATTTTCGGCACCTTGCGTGATCTGCGCAATCCCATCCTCCCCTCCATCATTGAAATTGACCGCCTCAGTGCCGGAGGCCGCATCAATTATCAGGTAACACGCGGTGCAGTCAGCCTGCTGCTCTCCGGCGATATCGCCCGACAGTCCGATGATCGCCGAAACTGGATCAACGACCAGGGTCAAAAGGGCGCTGCTACGGTCGACCAGACCGAAACTACCACTGCGCTCGGTACTGCCGCCATCGCACAATATCAGCGGGGAGCGCTGACCCTTTCCGGTGGACTGCGGTATGACGCTGTTGACTTCCGGGCGGATGACCATCTCAGCGGTGACCCGGGCCTTGATGCTTCCGGGAGCCGTACCCTGTACGCATTGACCCCTCAGGTCGGACTCACCTACGAGCTGAACACGTTGACTCTGTTTGGTGGCATCAGCAGCGGTTTTGAAACCCCTACCACCACCGAACTGGTAAATCGACCCGATCTGCAGCGTGGTTTCAACCCCGACTTACAGCCGGAACGCTCCCGCAGCTATGAAACCGGTATCCGAGGCCACATCAGCCCGGCCCGCTTACGTTACGAGGTGAGCATCTATCAGATTGATGTACGAGACCGCCTGTCGGCCTATCAGACCGAAGCCGGCGGCGACCGTAACTTCTTCGAAAATACGGGATCGAGCAGACACCGCGGGGTTGAGCTGGCCCTGCAGTGGCGACCCCTGCCTATTACGGTGTTCACCGGTACCTTCGCCGAGCAGGATTTCATCTTCAACAGTGACGAAGCAGGCGTACAGGGCAATCATCTGCCCGGAATTCCATTACGCATGATGCAGGTTCATGCCGCCTATGAGGGTGATTACCTCATGGCAGACCTTAGCCTCACCCACCATGGAAAAATGTACGCCAACAATGCCAATACAGTCGACAACCCCGCATGGACCAGCCTGGACGCCGGAGTGAGCCGGGAGTTTAAACTCGGCACGTTGACGCTGATTCCCTTCCTTCGGGTCTCCAACATTCTTGACCATCGATTCAACGCCTCCGTGAGTATCAACGCATTTGGCGGACGATTTTTCGAGCCGGCTCTGCCCCGGAATTTTACCTGTGGCGTGGTTCTTCAAATTCCCTGAAAACGGTCGGGGAATGCCACCGGCAGTGCGCTCATCCAGCCTGTAGCGTGTGTTTTCCCGGTGAAAGCGGATACCCAAACGGACGACCGGATGCGCGCACCGGACTTCACGGGCGAAATCGTACGTAGCGTATGACGCGATGGTCTTCCAGATGCTTACGCTCGTAGTAGGTCAGGATATCCAGATCGGGCTGAGCGTGATGGCGCTGATGAACATCATCAACCATCGCTTCAATGGCAAGCTCTTGTTCCTCGATTACTTCGAGGGTGTAGTCAAAAAGCTCAGGGGAATCGGTTTTCAGGTGAACCTTCCCATCCGGGATGAGAATATTGCGGTATCGCTCCAGAAAAACCGGCGAGGTCAGGCGTTTCTGAATTTTCCTGGTGCCCAGATAGGGGTCCGGGAAGGTTATCCAGAGTTCATGCACTTCCTGCGGGGCAAAATAATTCTGGATGTAGTCGATGTAAATGCGAAGAAAACGGACATTGTCAAGTTGTTGTTCGGCAGCGGCTTCGGCACCACGCCAGATACGATCGCCCTTGATGTCGATGCCGATGAAATTCGTATCCGGATAACGCCTGGCCAGTTCCAGCGTGTAATCCCCTTTTCCACAGGCCAGCTCCAGCACCAGCGGGTTATCATTACCAAAGACCTGTTCACACCATCGGCCACGGTGTGAAGAACGGGTATTGGGATCGTAATCATCCAGTTCGATGACGTTATCCAGATCGGCGAGAGCGCGGTAGCGTTCCAGTTTTCGTTTAGCCATTCCTTCCGTTGAATTCAGAGTCAGGGTGAAAGTCGGTTAATTTCCCAGTTGTCCTCGTTTTTCACATACTCGAAACGGTCGTGCAGCCGACTGGCCCTGCCCTGCCAGAACTCCATGCGGGTGGGCTTGACTACGTATCCGCCCCAGTACGGCGGAAGTGGCACGCTTTCAGCGACAGGGTACTCCTCTTTCATATCAGCAAACTGCGCTTCAAGTTGTGCCCTGCTCTGAACCTTCCTGCTTTGGTGCGAAGCCCAGGCACCGATTCGGCTCTCATAGGGCCGGCTGGAGAAATAGGCTGCGTTGGTAGCGGAATCCAGGCGGTACGCCCGGCCATCAATACGAATCTGCCGTTCCAGTTCCGGCCAGTAAAAGCAAAGACCGACCCGGTTATTGCCGGCAATATCACGGCCTTTTGCACTCTCGTAATTCGTATAAAATACAAAACCGTTTTGCTCTACGCCCTTGAGCAGTACTACGCGTGAGGTGGGTTGTCCGTCCGCATTTACGGTTGCCAGTGCCATGCCGTTTACATCAGCAACCTCGGCCTTACGGGCTTCCTCGAACCATTTGCTGAACATCTCCATGGCATCATCCAGCAGGTCGGATTCATTGAGAGACGCGAGCATATAATCGCGGCGGATATCCTGAATAGTAGCGTTGTTTGACATGATTAAATACTTTTCTGTGGGGGTTGTGAAATAATAATTTGATTAAATATACGATATATTGCCCGAATTTTCGGAACCGGCGCCAGTTTCAGGACTTTAATAGCCTTAA
This sequence comes from Bacteroidetes bacterium HLUCCA01, assembly GCA_001314545.1. Lineage (GTDB taxonomy): Bacteria > Bacteroidota > Rhodothermia > Balneolales > HLUCCA01 > HLUCCA01. The sequence goes on along the minus strand of LIHN01000001.1, from coordinate 30,102 downwards.
AAATCCATACCTTTTGACTTCACTCCATTTCAACTGATGCACATGCGTGAAATTATACTTATTTCTGTTTCGGGCACCGATAAACCGGGTCTGACCAACAAGCTTACCAAGGTACTGTCCGAGTACAAGATCAACATCCTGGATGTTGGTCAGGCCGTAATTCACGCCACCTTATCTCTGGGGATTCTCATCGAAATTCCACCGGAATCCGAAAGTTCACCGGTACTGCGTGACATCCTGTTCAAGGCGCACGAACTGGAGCTGAATGTGAAATTCAAGCCCATTGATGTGCAGGAGTATGAAGACTGGGTCCGCGCCCAGGGTAAACCCCGCTATATCATCACCATTCTGGGCAAGCAGATTACCGCCCTGCACATGCATGAAATCAGTGAAATCATATCCCAGAATAAGCTTAACATCGACAGTATCAAGCGGCTGTCCGGAAGAAAATCACTCCATAATGCCCATGACAATCTGCGGGCCAGTGTTGAGCTGACCGTTCGGGGTGAACCCGATGATATTGCATCCATGCGCAGTAAATTTCTGGATATTTCCAGGGAACTGGGCATTGATATCAGCTTTCAGATTGACAATATGTACCGGCGTAACCGCCGGATGGTGGCCTTCGATATGGATTCCACCCTGATTCAGGCCGAAGTGATTGACGAGCTGGCCAAAGCTGCAGGCGTGGGCGAGCAGGTTGCCGCAATTACCGAGCAGGCCATGCAGGGTAACATCGACTTTACCGAGAGTTTCCGGCAGCGACTCGCCTTGCTGGCCGGACTTGATGAACAGGTTCTGGCATCACTGGCCGACAACCTTCCCATCACACAGGGTGCTGAAAATCTGATATCAACCCTGCGTAAAATCGGCTACAAAACAGCGATTATATCCGGTGGTTTTGAATATTTCGGAAAATACCTGCAGCGCAGGCTCGGCATCGATTATGTATTTGCCAATCAGCTGGAAATTAAAGACGGAAAAGTAACCGGGAAGGTCTGCGGGCAAGTGGTGAACGCCGAGCGCAAAGCTGAAATCCTGCGTGAACTGGCCAAGAAAGAACAGATCAGTCTGGATCAGGTTATTGCTGTAGGCGACGGAGCCAACGATCTGCCCATGCTGAGCATTGCCGGTCTGGGTATCGCCTTCAATGCCAAACCGGTTGTGAAGAAGTCGGCCCGTCATTCCATTTCCAACCTGGGGCTTGACGGAATCCTGTACCTCATCGGCGTGCGCGACCGGGATCTGCTCATTCAGGGCGATGTATGACGTACTGATACAGAACCCGATGTAACGGAGCTGCTAAAGCACGTAGTCCTCTGACTCTATAACAAACTGCCAACGCCCCCGGAACTGTCCGAGCCGGCCATAGAAGGAGATTTGCTGCCCTTGAACAGAGGCAAATCGATCACGGACGTTGAACGATGGGGCGTACAAATCGTAGACCTCGCCGTTGACCCGTACACGGGCCCTGTTGTCAACCACCGCGTCCACACGAAACAACTCGTTGAAATACTCCGCTTTCCGCAGTGATCCGTCGATGTCGGCGGGCAAGTGGTATTCATGCTCTTCCGGGATGCGTACCGAGACGGCAATGGGCGACCAGATTTCATTGTCGGTAGTACCGGGGTTTTCCAGGCTGATTCGTCTGGCGGTATCCTCCTGGTTGGTTATCGTGAATTTCATGGCGATGGGCAGGTGGTCTGAGTACCCCCCGCCTTGCCCGAAGCTGTGCCAGCGGATGGGTGTCATGGAGGTCTCGTAAACATTTTTACCGGGGATACGGGTGACCTCAAACGAATTATCTACATACTGAATTCCATTGTAATCGTACATACCGGAGCTGACCATAAGTTGCATCAGCGTTCCCCAGTATCCTCTGAACACATCCGATCCACGCTCGTCCACTGGAATCTCATGCCACAGGTTGTACACATACTCCGTGGATCCGGAAGCCACGCTGGTTTCATCACCGATTGAGCCGAGTACGTCATTCACTCCGGTTGTCTCCATGTAGTCATATCGGTAGGATTGATTATAATCGCTGTTGAAATCGCCGCCCAGTACAAAATCAAGGTGTGGATTCTCCGCACGAAGCTCGTCAATGCGATTGCGGAGTACGGTGGCATTCTGCACACGAGTGCGTTCAATTTCAGCATCGGAGGCCCTTGACTTCCAGTGGTTGCCGAAAACAACCAGCGGATACCCCTGTACATCGATCCATGTTTCCAAAATGGGCCGGGCGTCTTCCACCGGGTGAACGCGGGTACGTTCATGTAGGATCGGGAGCCGGGACAGCGTCACATTCTTCTGGACATGACCCGGAAGGCCATCTTCAAGCGGGCCGTAGGCAACAGACACGTCGTAACCCACTAGTCCTCTGTCGTGCATTCCTTTAATGAGTAACATTTCAGAAGAAATATCAGCTATATCACTGCTAAAACTCTCCGTAAGCATCGCTTTGAGAGTGGTGTTTTCGAAGCGTTGCAGGAAAGCTTCTACATCCCGGGTTGTGCCGGGTAATGGATTGGAATGGTCACTTTCAACTTCAGACAAAACCAGGATGTCCGGTCCGGCACCGTCATTGTAATGTGCCATCAGACGCGCCATGTTGTCGATTTTCGTAAACAGATGCTCCGGTGTGTAAACATCAGGTTTGTAGTCGTTAAAGACGGCCACACCATCGGCATCGAACATATTTTCAACGTTATAGACAACCAGTTGCCAGGTTTGCGGCTCCTGTTGGGGTATGGGTTGGGTGCAGGCTGTAATCGACCAAAAAAGGGACAGAAGCGCTAATAAGGGAATTCGCATAGGTTGTCTGAGCAGGAGTTGTTGAGTTGAATATTACATGGTTCAGGAGGCGCTGCCCGGATCATTTGAAGACCTTCGGGATTTCAGCTGATTCTCCAGGGTGTGTACCCGTTTCTGCAGGGCCTGAACCCGCAACGACTCTGAGGCTTCGTAACTGATTGACTCATCCAGGGTATGAACGGGCAGCTGATCATCAGTATTTTTATTCAGCAGCCAATTCATGTTTACATTCGAACAACGCTCCACAATTTTCTCAATAGGCAGCGTTCCGCGAGACCGTTGCATAGAAAGTGTGTTGGGTTGAACGCCCAGTAATTCGGCCAGTTTCGAGTCTGTTTGCAGATTATAGTAGGTTTTCAGACGGTCCAGAACCATATTCACATAATGTGATTTTTTATTGTCTGTATTCACAATTTGTGACTATTTTAGAGATGATGGTTTAATCCAAAGTGTCCATTGCCACATGATATACTTTGGGTTATTCTTTGCTGTAAGGCCGAAGTTATTAGCGTAGCTTCGGCCTTATCTGTTTAATTTAGCAAATATTAGCACATTAAAGCACCTGAGGATTTTTTTTAACCAATTTGTGGTTAACCTGTTACCCTATCCAGACACAAAAAAAATCTTTAGCCGATGCGGACTCTTTTTCAATTTTCCGGAATCATTCTTATAGCTATCGCAGTTACAGCAAGTAGTTACGTTGCCACCGACGAACCCCAAAACCCAAGCAACATGCAACAAGCTACTTTCGGCGCCGGATGTTTCTGGTGCGTAGAAGCCATCTTTGAACGACTCGAAGGGGTCTACAATGTAGAATCCGGTTATTCCGGCGGTCATGCAGACAATCCCGGTTACCAGCAGGTAACTTCCGGTAGAACAGGCCACGCCGAGGTCATTCGCTTTGATTTCGATCCGGATATAATTTCCTATGAACAGCTCCTGGAAGTGTTCTGGCACACCCATGACCCTACTACCCTCAATCGCCAGGGCGCCGATGTAGGCACCCAGTACCGATCTGTCATATTTTACCATGATGAGTCGCAGAAAAACACCGCTCTGGCCTCCCGGGAGCGAACCGATGCCTCCGGATTGTGGACGGACCCCATCGTAACGGAAATCTCCCCCCTGATCAATTACTACGTCGCTGAAAACTACCATCAGGACTACTTCAACAACAACCCCAACGCAGGATATTGCTCGGTGGTAATAGCACCCAAAGTGCGCAAATTTATGCGGGAGTTCTCACATCTTCTGAAAAATTAACATCCCCGGCGGCATTTAGTTACCGCTCTGAATAGCCGATAAAAAAGTAACATTTTGCTACTCCGTACTTTTCGTTTGCGTAATTATTTGTAGTTTGAACCACAGGTATTAACAACAGATTCTATTGTATGAAACTTTGGGTAATTGACGATGACAGCATCTACCAGATGCTCACCAAACGAATGGTTGAGAAGTCTCACCCCGACATTCAGGTTGTATCATTTCTCAACGGAAAGCTGGCTTTTGATGCACTTTCAGACGCTATGCAGTCCGGCAGCCAGGATGAGTTGCCATCCGTCGTTTTTCTTGATATCAATATGCCCGTGATGAATGGATGGGAGTTCCTGGACGCCATGATCCAGCGTGGTTTTCATTCGCAGCTTAGTGCACGAATTTACATCGTCAGCTCCTCTATCGACAAATCCGATTTTGAGAAAGCCAAGACCTATGACAATGTATCGGATTACCTGGTCAAGCCCCTGTCAAAATCCGATTTCGAAAAGTATCTGATTGCCTGAAAAGCCCGTCTTCACCGATTTTCACTAGTTATATCGCAGTACCACAGCCGCATTACGGGTTAACTGCGTAGATACGTATTTCCCGCGCAACTACCACAAAAGCGGAAATAACCGGAAGGGAAGCGCTGTAATGTCGGTCGATTTTTTGTACTTTCACGTGTTACAATTTCACAAAAATCATCGAAATCGCACCCTACATACATGAGTACATCCGAGAAAATTATTTATACCATCACCGATGAAGCCCCGATGCTGGCAACCTACTCCCTGCTGCCTATTATTAAGGCTTTCACAGCACCTGCCGGGGTAAAAGTTGAAACCCGCGACATCTCTCTGGCCGGCCGGATTCTGGCCCACTTCCCCGAATTTCTCACCGAAGAGCAGCGCATCGGAGATCACCTGGCTGAGCTCGGCGAACTCAGCCAGACCCGCGAAGCCAATATCATCAAGCTCCCGAATATTTCAGCGTCCGTTCCGCAGCTCAAAGCCGCCATCAGCGAATTGCAGCAGCAGGGCTACAACCTGCCCGATTACCCCGAGACGGCCGGCACTCCCGAGCTCAACGATATCAAAACCCGTTACGGCAAAGTACTGGGCTCGGCAGTAAACCCGGTTCTGCGCGAGGGTAACTCCGACCGGAGAGCACCCAAAGCCGTCAAAGCGTATGCCCGCAAGAATCCCCATCGCATGGGCGCCTGGTCGGCCGACTCCAAAACCCACGTTGCCAGCATGGAAAGCGGCGACTTCTTCGGCAGCGAGCAGTCCCTCACTCTGTCCAGGCCTACCAGCGTGCGCATTGAATTCACCAATGCGCAGGGCCAGACCAGCGTACTCAAATCCGGCATACCGCTGCTGGAAGGCGAGGTCATAGATACCGCCGTAATGAACATGACTGCACTCAAAAATTTCATCGCAGCGCAGATACAGGAAGCCAGGGAACAGGGCGTACTGTTCTCCCTGCACATGAAAGCCACCATGATGAAAATATCGGATCCCATCATTTTCGGCGCCGTGGTTGACGTGTTCTTCAAAGACGTATTCGACAAGTATGCCGAGGCATTCGCGCAGCTGGGTGTAGACACCCGAAACGGTCTGGGTGATGTTTACGCCCGCATCGCAGGTCACCCGCTGGAAGAACAGATCAAAGCCGACCTGCAGCAGGTCATGGATCAGGGACCAGACATCGCCATGGTCAACTCCGACAAAGGGATCACCAACCTGCACGTACCCTCCGACGTAATCATTGACGCCTCCATGCCGGCCATGATACGCGACTCCGGTAAAATGTGGAATAAAGACGGCAACACACAGGATACCAAAGCCGTGATACCAGACCGCTCTTATGCCGGAGTATACCAGGCCACCATCGATTTCTGCAAGCAAAACGGTGCTTTTGATCCCTCCACTATGGGCAGCGTGCCGAATGTTGGGCTTATGGCACAGAAGGCCGAAGAGTACGGCTCGCACGACAAAACCTTCCAGATGAGCAGTTCAGGCAGTGTAAGCGTAGTTGATAACGAATCGGGCGAGGTGTACATGACCCAGCCCGTTCACGAGGGCGACCTATTCCGCATGTGCCAGGTCAAAGACGCGGCCATCCGTGATTGGGTTAAGCTGGCTGTAACCCGGTCCCGACTGTCTGATACCCCGGCCATATTCTGGCTGAATGAAGAACGTGCCCATGACGCGCAGCTCATCGATAAAGTAACCCGGTATCTGGGTGAGCATGACACCAACGGGCTGGATATCCGTATCCTTCCACCCGTGGAAGCCACACTGGTTTCCCTGCAGCGGGCCAAAGACGGGCAGGACACCATCTCGGTGACCGGCAACGTGCTGCGTGACTATCTCACCGACCTGTTCCCCATCCTTGAACTCAACACCTCCGCAAAGATGCTCTCCATCGTTCCCCTGATGAACGGCGGCGGCTTGTTTGAAACCGGAGCCGGCGGATCTGCACCCAAACATGTACAGCAGTTTCAGCAGGAAGGTTACCTGCGATGGGATTCGCTGGGCGAGTTCCTGGCGCTGGCCGTCTCTCTGGAACACCTGGCGCGCACTTTCGACAATAAACGTGCCATGACACTGGCTGAGACCCTGGACGCCGCCAACGCCACCTTCCTGTCTGAGAATAAGTCGCCCGCACGCCGGCTCGGACAGATTGACAACCGGGGTTCGCACTTCTATCTGGCCCTCTACTGGGCTCAGGCTCTTGCCGCTCAGGACCAGGATGAAGCCCTTAAAACCGTTTTCACACCGGTTGCCGCTGCCCTGCTGGAGAACGAGGAAAAAATAAACGCGGAACTCATTGGAGCTCAGGGTCAGCCACAGGAAATCGGCGGGTACTTCCATCCGGATGCATCCCTGACCGATAAGGCCATGCGACCCAGCGCCACACTGAATGCTATCCTGGCCGGTATCTGACGCCACAGTCGCCACCAACGCAAAAAGCCCGGTAGTGCAAGCGTACTGCCGGGCTTTTTACATTTTTACACAATTAGAGCACACTAACTTGTCTGAATACGGCGCATCGTCTATATTGCCTTGAGTTAAGAAAAACGAGCGTCCGCCATGTGTACTATGTTTGAGCAGGCAGCCGGGGTCTGCTACCCATGAAATCAGCTGCCGTCATATCATCCCAAACGGGTGTTACCCAAAGAGAAGCCTATCTGGAATCTATACTGGACAGGCAATCGGAATTGGTATGCCGTTTTCTTCCAGACACCACCCTCACCTACGTAAACAAAGCCTACTGTCAGGCATTCGGACTGAGCAAAACCGAGCTCCTCGGCCGGCAGTTCATTGATTTCATCCCTGTTGAAGACCGTGATCATGTGCTGGACAGCCTGAACAAACTCAGCGCAGAAAACCCGCAGCAGGTTTACCGTCACAAGGTGACCTTCGCAGACGGATCTATTGGATGGCAGGAATGGACCGATACAATCATATTGGATGCAACTAACCACGTTGCCGAAATCCAGTCAACCGGAAAAGACATTACCCGCCAGATTCAGGCTGAACACGAAACCGAACTGCAAACCCAGCTGCGTGAAATTCTCATCCAGATTTCAGCCACACACATCAACATGCCTCTCGACGAGGTCGATTGCGCCATCAATAAGTCGCTGTCAGACATCGGTTCGTTTACCGGTGCCGACCGCGTGTACATTTTCGACTACGATTTTACCCTGGAAACGGTCAGCAATACCTACGAATGGGTGCGTGAAGGAATTGAACCTCAAATCGCCAACCTGCAACAGATTGGTCTGAAAAGTATCCCTGACTGGGTAGATGCCAACCGGCAGGGTCGGCCGCTGTATATTCAGGATGTCTGCGCGCTTCCAGCAGATTCAAGCGTTCGGAAATTGCTCGAACCCCAGCAGGTTCAGAGTCTGCTGGTTGTCCCCGTGATGGACCAGAAACAATGTATTGGTTTCATCGGCATGGATTTCGTGCAACGCACGCATGCCTACCTTGCTTATGAAGAAGAGCTGCTGCGTGTTTTTGCTCAGCTGCTGGTAAACATCCGTAACCGGGCCCGGATACACGATACCCTCAAGGAACGCGAACAATTTCTCAGCGATCTTATAACCAATAACGGGTCGGTCATCCAGGTCAAGGGCTATGAGGGTACCTATAAACTGGTAAACCGCAAGTGGGAAGAACTCTTCGGTGTAACCGCCTCGCAGGCAATCGGGCGTAAGGATGAGGATCTGTTTCCAATTCACCTGCGCAGAGCACTGTCATCAAGGCAGGAGAGAAACCTGCGGTCCGGTGAAATAATCGACTATGAAGAAGTTTTGATTACTGAAGGGGACAGAAAACGCCACTTTCTGACCACCTTGTTCCCGGTTCAAAGCTCGTCGGCCAGGTATTCCGGAGTCTGCAGTATCAGCGTTGACATTACAGACCGGAAACGGGCTGAAGAAGAGCGACAGGCTCTGGTTCGTGCTGAGGCCGCATCCCGGGGTAAAAGTCAGTTTCTGGCCAACCTTACCCGGGATATTCGCCCGCCCCTGAATACCATCGTGGGGATGTCGCAGTTGTTGCTGAAAAGTGCGGCAAGCCAGCAGGACGTCGCCCGAATTGAAGCGGTACGACGAAGCTCGCGTCAACTTATGTCGCTGGTGAACAACGTGCTGGATTTTGCAAAACTTGAAAGCGGTTCACTCACGCTGATGACCACCAATTTTGCCATTCGCGACCTTGTAGAAGACCTGGCGGCCATGTACCGGGTAGCCGCACAGGAAAAGCAGGTCGATTTCATACTGGAAATTGCCCCGGACCTGCCCGATGTAATCCGGTCTGACGAATCCAGAATACGACAAATACTCACGAACCTGCTATCTAACGCGGTTCAGTACACCGACTCCGGACAAATCACCCTTCAGGCAGCCTTCGATGGCAGTCAGCCTGATAAGCCCTCAGTCATTGAATTCAGAGTAATTGATACCGGTACAGGAATTTCCGCTGAACAACAAAAAACCCTGTTCGCAGCCTACCAAAATGAGCGGGTAGTTGCCGGAGAACAGGGCTCAGGACTAGGACTTGCCATATCCAAAGCGCTTATAAACCAGCTGGGCGGAAGGCTTACGGTGTGTTCCACGGCAGGCAAAGGCAGCACCTTTACCTTCACACTCCCTGCAGAGCAAACAAATTTCATCAAGTAAACTGCCCGTAAAGCCACATAGGGCACGATTTGACAAGCATCGGACAAATATTGTTAAGAAAATAGTGCGTTATTTGTAGTGTAGTTTTTAAACCTCTCCAAATCACCAATAATATTAGCCGTTATGAGCGAAAATAAGTGGGTGTACACCTTCGGCGGAGGAAGTGCCGAGGGAAACCGAACAATGAAAGAATTACTGGGCGGAAAAGGTGCCAACCTCGCCGAAATGTGTACCATCGGACTGCCGGTTCCTGCCGGGTTCACGATAACAACAGAAAGTTGCAAATATTACAACGACCATGAGAAATCCTGGCCAAAAGAATTAAAGGCTCAGGTACGTGAAGGCATCGCCTTCCTGGAAGATCAGATGAAAACCGGCTTTGGGGATCCTGAAAAACCCCTGCTGGTGTCCGTACGCTCCGGTGCGGCCGACTCCATGCCCGGGATGATGGATACCGTACTGAACCTGGGTATGAATGACGAGGTAGTTGAAGGACTGGCACGGGTTACCGGCAACGACCGCTTCGCCTATGACAGCTACCGCCGTTTCATCGATATGTTCGGTGACGTGGTTATGGGCGTTCCGCATGAGCATTTCGAGGAGACCATGGAAGAGCTCAAGCAGGAAATGAACGTCAAAAATGACAATGACCTCACCGCTGAAAACCTCAGGGAGCTGGTTGACCGGTACAAAGCCGTTTACCGCAAAGCCACCGGATTCATGTTCCCGGAAGATCCCCGTGAACAGCTGCACTTCGCCATTAACGCGGTTTTCAACTCCTGGAACAGTCCGCGCGCCAATAAATATCGCTCTATTAACAAAATATTCGGTCTGATTGGTACTGCCGTAAATATTCAGGCGATGGTGTTTGGTAACACCGGCGATGACTCAGCCACCGGTGTTTGCTTCACCCGAAATCCGTCAACCGGTGAACATAAGCTCTACGGTGAATTTCTGATCAACGCGCAAGGTGAAGATGTGGTGGCCGGTATCCGTACCCCCCATCCCATTGACGACCTCAAGGAAATTATGCCCTACTCCTACCAGGAGCTGGATGCGCTGACCCGTAAGCTGGAGATGCATTACAAAAATATGCAGGACATTGAGTTCACCATTCAGCAGGGCAAGCTCTACATCCTTCAGACCCGGAATGGTAAGCGAACCGGTCATGCGGCCATCAAAATTGCCGTTGATCTGGTCAATGAAGGCATTGTCAGCCGTGAAGATGCCGTCATGAAACTCGTAGACCCGCTTCACCTGGACCAGCTGCTGCACCCGCAGCTCAAAGACGAAGGTTATGATGACGCCGAAGTACTGGGTCGTGGCCTGCCGGCATCACCCGGTGCCGCCGTTGGTAAGGTCGTACTCAACTCTGACGAAGCTGAAAAACTCAGCGCCAAAGGCGAAAAAGTAATCCTGGTCCGCATCGAAACTTCTCCGGAAGACGTGGGGGGCATGGCCGCTTCTCAGGGAATTCTGACCTCCCGGGGCGGAATGACATCACACGCTGCGGTTGTGGCCCGCGGTTGGGGCAAGCCCTGCGTGGCAGGTTGCTCGGATATCATCATCAACTACAAGAAACGTACCTTCACCAACGGACATATCACCGTCAAGGAAGGCGAATACATCTCGCTGGACGGGTCGCTGGGTATCGTTCTATTGGGTGAAAAACCCCTGGTGGAACCCAGTTTTGATGACGACTACCACACCTTTATGGAATGGGTAGAAGAGTTTCAGCACATGGGCGTACGGGCCAATGCAGACACTCCCGAAGATGCACTCAACGCCCGCGGACACGGCGCTGTGGGTATCGGACTATGCCGTACCGAGCACATGTTCTTCGCCGACAACCGCATCTCGGCAATCCGAAGAATGATCCTGGCCGAATCGGCTGAGGAACGCCAGGAGTCGCTCAACGAGCTGCTCCCCTATCAGCGCGACGATTTCAAGGGCATCTTCAAAGCCATGGCCGGTCTGCCGGTGACCATCCGCCTGCTGGATCCCCCCTTGCATGAGTTCCTGCCTCATACCGATGAGGAAATCATCCACGTAGCTCATGAACTTCAGGTTCCTGCTAAAGTGATGCGTAATAAGGTCATGAACCTCAAAGAGTTCAACCCGATGCTCGGTCACCGGGGCTGCCGTCTGGGCATCACCCACCCTGAAATCACGCGCATGCAGGCAACCGCTATTCTGGAAGCTGCCGCCGAACTGCACTGCCAGGGTACGGAGGTCTATCCGGAAATCATGATCCCGCTGATCGGAACCCGTGAAGAGTTCCACCATCAGGCAACCATCATCCATGAAGTAGCCAGGGAAGTATTCGCCAACTACTGCAGCGCGGTTCCCTACAAAGTAGGAACCATGATTGAAGTACCGCGCGCCGCACTCACGGCCGACCAGATTGCCGGGGAGGCTGAATTCTTCTCCTTCGGTACCAACGATCTGACCCAGATGACGTACGGGTACAGTCGGGACGATGCCGCCAAGTTCATGATCCACTACCTGGATCAGAAAATTCTGCCTTACGACCCGTTCCAGACTATCGACCGCGATGGGGTGGGACAACTGGTTCAGTGGGCTAAAGAGCGAGGCAGCATGGTTAACCCGAAACTCAAAATGGGTATCTGCGGTGAGCACGGCGGTGATCCGCTCAGTATCGAGTTCTGCTACAATATCGGGCTCGACTACGTTTCATGCTCGCCGTTCCGTGTGCCTATTGCACGCCTGGCAGCTGCGCAGTCGGAACTGCGCGCCAAAGCCAGAAAAGTGACCGAAGCACCTGTTTCAGCACCTGCTGAATAGTACCTTTGTTAGGGGTATGTGATGGGAGAAAAGGCAGGTTCAAGCCTGCCCTAAAACATAAAGCCATCCGGTTAACTGCCGGATGGCTTTTTTATGTACTGAATTACCGAATTGAACCACTACCGGCGTTAAACCAGCCGGCAGGAAGAAAAAACCGGAAGGCGATGATGGTATCACCACATCCCGCTGATTAAACCCGGTCCGGGGAATATCTCAGCGTTGCCAGATCCTGATCATACGAGGTTCCGACATCGGATGAGTCGTCACATCCATAGCAATCGGGTGCTGTCAGGCCAAAAATCGCTACCGACGGATAAGAACAACGGCTGAGCGTGGCGGCATCGAAACATGAACCTCATGGTTAGACAGCTCCATGTTCACGTCACCACGGCTGTAGAGCACCTCAAAACGGGCATCGGCCAGTCGTTCGTAGGCCGAATCGCGCAAAGCAGGATTATGTGCAGGGTTGGACTGCAGTCCCAGTACCTGCGCTTCAACCCGCTGCGGATGATACTGAACAGTGTGGGCTTCATCGTCATTGTTAATCAGCACCAGGGCAATGCGGTCTTCGGTATATCGCTCATAGCCTAAAACCAGGCGGTCATCGTCAGCAACCGTATAGGTCTTGCCACCCAGGCTGAAAACTGTATCGGATTTCCGTAAGGCAATAAGCTCCTTATACAGGTTGAATCGCTCACGGTCAAAACCCACCGGGTCCGTACCTCTGCGGCGACCATACGGATCGGCCGACTCCGGCTCAAACTCCAGATCGGGCCAGGTAAGCGGCTTGCGGGTATCCGGATCATCGGCTCCCCACATGCCCATTTCATCCCCCATCCAGATATGCGGTGCCCCCACATCGGTGAACTGCTTGACCAAAACCAGATCCATGCGCTCCAGGGTAACCGTATCGGCCCTGCGCAGGTTGTAGCTTCGATTTTCACGAGGATTCGCCCGAAATTTGTACGTACCCGGGTTCAGCATGGAAGTCATAAACCGGGGCGAATCATGGCTGGATGTCAGATTCATCTGGGCATAAACTACGTCCCGCTCCACTCCGGTCGACACCGAGTCGATGTGGGCGATGTAGGCCGATGGAACAGGTACTTCGGGAAGAGCGCCTCCGAAGAAACTGCGCGTGGGCATGTACCACCGGTAATTCATATTCGCGTCGAAAATATCCCCCTGCAGCCAGGGATTTGGGTTCAAGAGCTTATCAGGCCAGGAGTCCCACCAGAGCTCGCCCACCAGATAGGCCTCGGGATTGATATCCCGAACAAATTTCCGGTAGTCACGCCAGAAGGCCGCGGGAATCAGCTCGGCTACATCCAGTCTGAATCCGTCCACACCTTGCGAGGTATCCCCGGTTCCGGTCGGATCCATCCACCGGCGTGTAACCGCGAAAATATGTCGTTTAAGCTCCGGATGCAGATCGGCCGGGGCAAGCTCGCTATGCACAACGGGGCGGTCTGCTCCATCACCATGCCTGCGGAATTCGGGAAGTTCAGGCACACCGGCCCAGCCACGGAAACTGAACTGGGTGCCGGCCTGCGCATCATCAAAGCTGTCGATGCGGTACCAGTCAGCATAGGGCGATGCCTGTTGGCGCTCCAGTACATCCTTCCAGGCCCAGAAGGCGATACCGGTATGGTTCCAGCTGTAGTCCATAATAACGCGTATGCCGCGCTGACGGGCCTGTTCTATGAGTTCCAGAAACAGCTTATCGGCGCTGGTCCACACCCAGGTCGACGGGTCGGCCGGATCTTCGGTGGCGATGAGCGCTGCATCCCCCTGCGGGTCCGGACCGAAGAAAATATCCACATGATGGTAATTGCGCACATCGTACTTGTGCAGGGACGGCGAATCATTGACCGGGTTAAAATAAATGGCATTGATTCCTAAATCAGCCAGGTAGTCGAGCTGGTCGATGACGCCCTGCAGGTCGCCACCATACCGGCGCATATGTACCGTTTCATAAAAAGGACGCCCTGTCTCACGCTCCCAGTCCGACATCCGGTACCAGTCCTGCGTCCAGGGTGTGGGTAGCCAGCTGGCGGGCTTGTTATGCGGCCAGGAGCCTTCCAGACCCCATAGTGCAGGTTGATTGTCCGGATCCCCGTCCCGGAAACGTTCCACAAAAATCTGATACCAAACGGCCTCGGCAGCCCACGAGGGAACCTGCTCCAGGATTTCAGGGTCGATGGTTTCTGGAACCGCATACAGGTCCTTCGGTTCAGCCTGCTCCGGGCGCTGGGCACAACTCATAACGATTATAGCGAGGGTTACAATTGCGATTGTTTTCATGTTATTCTTGTTGGAGTTACCAAAATGGCAACATACAAAAAAGACGGTTTATCTGAACATACTCCTGCCAACTTAATGTGGACCAGACCGGCAGCACGACGGCCATTTTTCTTGATACGCTCACAAGGCAATCGCAATATCAATTCAATGCCAAAAAAAGCCCGGTCACCATTGTGCAGGTAACCGGGCTTGAGGCTGGAAAAAAAGGCTCGTTTAAACTTCCAGGGCAGCATTCACCAGGTGAAGAACGTGCTGGGTATGTGCACGGGTTTCGGCATTCCCGCGGGCACGACCTTCCATCATGCGTTTGATGTTCTGAAGATTGTACAGGGCGGCCGACTTAGCCACATGATCATAGGGATTATTGTTTTCCTGCAGCATAGATGCCAGTCGGGCAACGTACTCAATCTGCAGATTCTGACGGAAGGTATTCACGTTGGTGCGGATATCGGCAGCAAAAACGGCATCGGTCAGATCGCCCATGAATTCCGCTACACTGTACTCGTTGCCATACAAACGCGAATCCGTCATGCGCTTGAGTACCACGGGATGGGTAATATGGGCCATTACATTTCGCTGCATTCCCAGAGCCAAATCATGGATTTTCGGGTCTTCGGTGGTGCTGAAAAAGTTAAACCCACGACGCTGACGCTGCAGGAAGTTGTATACCTCGTGTGAACCACTGAACGCTTCCGGTGCAAACAGATTCTCGCGCAGCGAACTCATCGCCCGCTTCTGATCCATCAGCGGTACGGCTGTGTAGGGCCGGGTGGCGCCGGACTGCCCATGTTTGGCACGATCGATGTACACCCCGCCAATGAAACGGGAGGTTACATTCATCGCCTGGCTCATTTGTCCCATGGTACTCATGAAAGCACTGTAAAGCTCCTGATAAGAATCCCCTTCCATGGAGTAGCGCTCCAGCAGGTTATCCATAATCTGCCGGGCCAGCATCACGCGTTCCTGTCCGTAGGCGATGGGATCGGCCGACATGGCCCAGACGTTGATACGCGGGTCAATGGCTTTGCCGGGTGAGCGCATGTCATCGGCATCGTTGCCAAAAAACAGCTCAGGCTCGGTGGAGCGCTCTAGGATACGGGTCAGGCGGGCTTCCTCAGCTTCAGGATCTTGGAGTGCCGGTGAGTAGCCGTACTCAATGGCCCACATATCATACGGACCCGGCGATGTGGTGTAGAACTGTCCCTGATTGGACGGATCCAGGGCAACGTTGATAGCCGGATAATCCATAACTGAACCGACCAGCCCGGTAGCCCGGGTGACAGCCGCGTTGTGGAGAGCCTCGGGGGCGTACAGGTTATGCGAACCCATGTTATGATTCAGACCCAGGGTATGACCCACCTCGTGCATGATCAAGAAAACCAGAGCCTCGTGGATGAGCTGCTCTTCGTCAAGATCAGCAATACCATTGGCACGGGCTGCAGCGTACCCAAAGATATTGTTGAGTTGCAGGAAATGTCCGGCGCTGCAGGTCAGACCATGCTCATGGCCTTCCTCGTGGGTAATACCCATATTCAAAAAGAAGCTGGCATCGTCGGCCAGTAGCTTTTCGTTGGCAACGGCACCGCGCAGGAAGCTGTATTCCAGCATGATATCGGCGCCCAGAATCTGTCCGGTACGCGGATTGGTGAAACTCGGACCGTAACCGCCGAAGGGTGGCTGCGGGGAGGACGTCCATCGCAGTACGTTGTACCGGATATCTCCGGCGTCCCAGTCGGCCGTGTCGGGCTGCACCTTGACTTCAATGGCGTTACTGAAACCTGCCGCTTCAAAGGCAACATTCCAGCGGAGGGTCGCTTCTTTGATGATATCACGGATTTCATAGGGGGTGGTGTTTTCAATCCACCAGGTGATGGGCTCAACGGGATCGGAAATGGCCGCATCCGGATTCTTCTTGACCAGGTGCCAGCGATTGATCACGTCGTTCCAGGGCACACGGTCCAAAGAGGTCTGGTCGTCAAACTGCTGGCCGAAGTAGCCGAGTCGGGCGTCATCGCGACGGGGCACATAGCCGTCGTCTGGCATGGCGATGAAGGTGTGCTGAAACTGGATGGCCACCGAGCGTGCATCGGTCACGGAACTGCCGCCGCCGTTGAGCGGTGATGGATTGTCGTAAATATACTCCACCACTACCGCGGTATTTTCCGGATAGCTTCGGATGTCCAGGAATTTGGTTTTCTCGCGGTTGAGCTGCCCGAGGGTGAACATCGTTGGAGGCATACCGGGTCGCGGCGAGGGCTTGATCTGTTGCATGGTTTCGGACAGGAACAGCGGGTCGGAGTTGATCAGGATACGACCGCCTTCGGCGTCTTCAGCCTCGATTTTCCCGGAGAAAAGCACCGCGCGGGCGATGTTGGCGTTGGCGGCGCGACTCAGCGGATTGTTCTCGTCAAACTGAAATCGCACGTTTTCTACCACAAACTCGACGCGGTCGAAATGTCGCTGAATGGAGAAGACTTTGTTATCACGGAAACTGCCGCGGTTATGACCTGCAGCTACAGGTCCGTCAACACTATGCCCCCAGTAGATGAATTCCTGGCCGATCTGGTCGGTAGTAATCAGCATTTTGGTAGATCCGTTGGTTGTGTCCTGATAAACGGTAAACAGACCGGGAATTTCCACCGATGCCTTAACCTTTTCGGCGATCGGGTCGGCCGGCGTGCGGGATTCAGTACCAGGTGCGCCGTTATTGGCGGCCTGTTGGGTGGTGCTGCAAGCGGCCAGAACCACGGTCAGAAGCATCGCCGAGGCGATTGATTTGCGTGTTAATTGCATAAGCTATTGTAGATAAGTCCATATTATACCCAGAGCGCGGAAAAAGCGCATCGGCCAAGATAGGGATTTGAATTGGTACTGCCTATCAAACGGGTGCAAAAGCATCTAAAAATCACCCTCGGACCAATTCTCCGCAACGGTTCAGGTTGTTGGCAGATTGGTTAACCGGCGTGTCGCAAAAAACGGGGTCAAACGCAGAAAGACTGCGTGATACACGGTCGTGAACCGGGATCAGTATCCGGATCAACACGCCTATCTTTTTAATTGATGCATATCGGGGTTTTTAGTAATCTGCACCGAATGATACAGTCCAGAATCCACCACCAAATGCACTGCCCATGCCATCCATGAAATTATCCCTCATCCTGCTCGCTGTTCTTGCATGGACCAGCATAAGCCAGGCACAACCTCGCCAGACCGATGCGGGCTTCCCCAACGTGCCCGACCTGCGCACGCAGGCCCGGGTGGTCGACGCCTGGACGGAGTACCGCCTTGACACCCTCGTACCCGAGCTCATGCGCCGACACAACATTGATATGTGGGTTCTGGTAGCCCGCGAGTACAACGAAGACCCTGTATTGCTGACCATGCTTCCCGCCACCTGGCAGTCGTCCCGGCGCACCACCATTCTGGTATTCTTCGATCCGGGCGAGGATCAACCCGTGGAACGTCTTGCCGTTGCCCGTTACAACATCGGCTTTTTCCAGACCCGGTGGGATGCAGCCACCCAACCCGACCAGTGGGCACGTTTCGCGGAAATCGTGCAGGAACGAAATCCACGCCGTATTGCTGTAAACACCTCCTCAACCCATTCCCTGGCCGATGGTATAGCCCATACCGATTTTATGAATCTGCGTTCTTCCCTGCCGGCCGAGCTGCAGCAACGCATCGTCTCGGCAGAGAACCTGGCACTGGGCTGGCTGGAAACACGCACTCCACAGGAAATGACGGTCTACCGACAGGTTAACCGAATCGCTCACAGCATCATCGAAGAAGGACTCTCTGAGGAGGTTGTCATACCCGGTATTACCACCACCGAAGATCTGCAGTGGTGGTTCCGCCAGCGCATGGCGGAGCTCGGACTTAAAGCCTGGTTTCATCCCTCGGTGCAGGTCATCCGAAGCGAGCAGGAGGAGCACTCCGGCGATTTCTCCACCGGTTACGACCGCTACGTCATCCAGCCCGGTGATGTCATTCACATGGATCTGGGTATTACCCTGATGGGACTGAGTACCGACACCCAGCGCAATGCCTATGTGCTGCGAGCGGGTGAGACCGCTCCCCCACCTGGGCTTGTTCACGCGATGACCATAGGAAATCGCCTGCAGGACATCCTCACCGGTGAGTTTCGCGAAGGCCGTACCGGCAACGAAATCCTGTCGGCTGCCCTGCAAAAAGCCCGGGATGAAGATATTAAGGCCTCCATTTACTCCCATCCTATCGGGTATCACGGGCACGCAGCCGGAACCTCCATCGGGCTTTGGGATGCGCAGGATGGGGTCCCCGGTGCGGGTGATTATCCCCTCAACGCCAATACGGCGCATTCCATTGAGCTGAACGTCGAGGTTTTCATTCCCGAGTGGGACCGCTCTGTCCGTATTATGCTGGAGGAAGACGCTTTTTTTGACGGGGAGCGTGTGGACTACATCGACGGCAGGATGACCGAATTTTACCTGATTCCGCGGCCATAGTGTCACCCCAATAGTTACCCCGGCTATCAGGAAAGTTGCCCTCGCTGTCGGGAGAGTTACCCTTATAGTTACCCTCGTATCCGGGAAAGCTACCCCTATAGTTACCCTCGCTATCGGAAAATGACCGCAAAAGTTACCCCAGCATCCGGGAAAGTTACCCCTATAGTTACCCTCGCTGTCGGGAAATGACCCAAATAGTTACCCTTCGCAGGATAACATAGAAGCGAGTTAGGGAAATACTTTCCCTAATTGAATACTTACAGAATGTAAGTATATGGCATAAAAAAAGCCATTTTGGACGAATCCAAAATGGCTTAGATGATGCCAGTACCGGTGATCGGAGTCGAACCGATACTCCCGAGGGAACACGATTTTGAGTCTATATACCCCATTTAAAAAAAAATGGCTCTATTTTCAAATTAACGTTAGTTACACATTGTAAGCTAAATTATTTAGTCCAAATACTACCCTATTTACTACCCTGTAGAAAATTAAATTCTTCAGACCTGCTTGGAGTCGCCCAATTATTTGCTACTTTACATAATCAGATTACAACATCAAGAAGAACGAGCATAGTGACCGATGAACTCATCACCATCAGCAGATGCTTCGCAAAACGAGCGATACACATCCCAACTATGGGAATTAATTGATCTCATTGATCAAATCAACGAACTGGACCCAGAAGCCGCCTACACCCTTTCAAAGCGACTTTGTAATATTCTGGGGCCTGATTACAACAAGGGGCTTACTGCTCTGATTCAGGAACACGGACTAGCACGTACAGATTAAGAACGAAAAAAATAAAAGCCGTGCTGGCTTAACGGCACAAAATCTAGTATCACAATGGGCGATAAGTATCGCCATCCGATAAATGAGATCGTTCCACGATTTCATTGGCCAAACAACCACCTCGATAGCTATCGAGGGCATACCCAAAAAAACCAACAACTAAGGTAAATCCATCATGATAGGAAACAATATTGAACTGGCAGAACTCCAGATTGAGGTCAATGTTACCATCGAATACATGCTTAAGGTTAAATCTAGGCTTGACAAGCTTGAAAGTGAGGCAGACTGGCTAACGGTGCGGGAATTTGCACATTTAGCTGGCATTAAGAGTAAAACCGTGAGTAATTACTGCTCGAAGGGGCTAATTAAACAGTGCAAGATGATTAAAGGCATTTATCACATCCACCGCTCTGAGCTTAACAAAAGAAACTTACAGATGAAGCGCTTCTGAGACACTACCGATATCATTATTGATAGCGTGTTTTAGCAGGCTGATCACCGGGCTAACCACCACGCACTTACTAAACTATTTGTTTGAGGTTTAGTTTTTTAAAAAACAAGCTCATCCTACGATCTACTGGCACATTTTGGGTATAAATTCCAGTTTCAGAAAAAAACATCGAAAACGTGTTGCAATGTTGCACGTGTTAATTTTTTAAACCAAATACCTATTTCTACATAATATATTTATTTTATAAAGATAATTTAGTTTACGCATAGGGAGTTTTGGCCTAAATAGAGTGCAACATTTTGGCAACATTTCGGCAACAGGCATGTTGCAAATCGGCAACATTTGCAACATGGTATGTTGCCAAATTGTTGCATCATAAATTATTATTAATATATAGCTTAGATGTCCTTGCAACATTACAACATGAAAAACAGTGTTGCACAAAACCTTGTTAGTCACCCATAACTAGCTAGTGCTATCCTAACGTTTTTTTGTCTAGATATCCCATAATTGGATAGTTCTGAAGAAATCAAATCAAAACGACCTGTTCTGATTTCCTATATTCAGGATATACATTCACAAATTGAATCCAGCAGGTGAATATCAATGAGGGTTACAGCATCCAACAAAATTAAGGCTCTATTCAGCTTTTTACATGAAAACCGCATTTACAATCACCAGGTACAGCGTAATTACTATCGCTCCCTCATTAACTCAACAATTTCAGTGCAAGAAAACATTCTATCCCTGCTGTACGCTGTAGCCAACACCCAGAGCAGACCGAACATCAATCACCTGGCAGCTTTCTTCAAGTACCTCCACGTTTATCCGGACTGCTTGAACTCATTTGACAATTTTATTCAGTATCTAGACTCGGATGCAGAGAGCAACTTTAAATGCCTCTTCCACGGACTTAGTAAACAAAAAGGCTGGGGCGACAAAACCTCAGCTCTGTTCACAAAGAGCATATACCACATCCATTCCAATACTTACGACGATGAACTTAGACTGTGGGATGATGCGCCAAGAACAATTGGTGAGGACGATACAATCTATCTCCCCGTGGATGCGGTTATTCTGGCCATTTTTAGCCGGATTGATGATTCTCAACAGTGGAGCTTTCGCAGCATCAATAAACTGTTGAGCTCTTCCTACAACAATTCAGACATGGTGATCTGGGACGACCTTTGGTTCTGGGGCTTCATAACACAAAAAAGTATCGGCAATGCTCGCCTGTTCGAGTGGAATGAAAATAAATATTGGATTTTAAAGGAATGTGATAAAAATCCGCACAAGATTAACGATATCAAGAAGAAAGCAGATGAATTTCTTAACATATTGAATATCAATGACTAAGTGAGATTACCAGTTCAATGATATGCTTTGCAAGAACGACTATGTGAAACCGACACACGGAAGACTTCTGCATCATAAGCATAAACGTACATGAGGGACAAGCAATGAATGGAATTAAAGGCTGGCTGGGTGAAAAGAAAACATCGCTGATAGTATGGCTATCACTGAGTCGCAAGACGTACCGTAGATTCAATAACGTCATTATACCATCAAAAAATGGCACCACGCAAATAGATCACCTCATCATCTCCCCATTTGGTGTGTTCATCATTGAGACCAAGAATAAAAAAGGATGGATATTTGGATCAGCAAACAAACCTACGTGGACCCAAGTGCTGTACGACAACAGATTTTCATTTCAGAACCCATTTAGGCAGACCTACAGACAAAAGAAGATTCTGAGTGCCTTTCTGGACCTGGACGAATCGAAGGTCCACCCTATTGTCTATTTCGTAGGTGACTGCAAGTTCAAAACTCCAATGCCCGGAAACGTCATACGTAAAAGACTTGCTAGTCACATCAAACGGTACACCGAACATGTATTCTCTACTCCGGAAGTTGAGCGAATCATTTCGGCCATAGAGAAACATCTGTCTGAATCCGACTTAACCAGCCGAGATCATCGACATTCGTTACGTGAACGTCTCTCCTCTACAGATACGTGTCCGAAGTGTGGTTCAAAATTGGTTGAGCGGTCCATCAAAAACGGACCACGAGCTGGAGAAACGTTTCTGGGCTGCGAAAGCTTCCCTAATTGCCGTTTCAGCAGGAGTACTGGTTAAGCTTAGAAAACATACAGCCTCAGAAGAAGCTGATTGTATCGTGAATCAAGCTGAATACCACAAACTGCTAGCGACTGATAAATATAGCTACACTAATGATGTCATTAATTTGGATTTAAAAAGTATTTCACTACATTGCAATTGCTACTCAGCTGATGTATTGCACGGTATATACACACAATTGGGTCGTACAGATTTAGTGTTTTTGAAATATAGCTAATCGGTTCAACTCCAATGAATATTAAACGACCACAAACATGCGCATATAAATCCTTTCCCGTATGATATACGCATGTTTATTGCGTATATAAACGAGTTGTGTGTAATAATAAAAACGAGCCTATGAATAAACTGAGTTATTATATTATTGGAATAATTGGAGTGCTGATTATTTTAACTAATTGTAAGAAGGATGATGACCTAGCCGATGTAAATTCGGGAATTGCCACGAAACACCCCACCCCAGTCTGGGAAGGTAACTGGCTGGCAGGGGACCCCTCAGTAATTAGGGTTGATAATAAACTGCTTATGTATTACACTTCCTTAATAATTACAGGCGATGGAGACGGTGATAATCCTGATAATCTTCAAATCGTTATTAGTGTTGCAGAGTCATCAGATGGTATAGACTGGGATTTTGCCAAATCATTATACTATGGTGAAAGTGTTACTTTAGAAAATGACACTAGCTCATGGGATAAAATCCTGGAAACAGCATTTGTAAAAAAAATTGATAATGAGTACTTCATGTATTATACTGGGTATAGCGAAGGGGTTGACGGGGTAAACAACATAGTAGCTAATGGAAAAATTGGGGTAGCGAAATCACCTGATGGGCTTGTTTTTGAAAGGTTTCTTGACGACCCAATACTATTGCCAGATAGCGATGTTGATATTGATGGGCTATTTAGTCCTTCGGTAATAAAACACGATAGCACATACTACATGATTTATGCGGGATGGGCACTTGCCAATCAAGGTTATGGCTTATTTGGAGCGACATCTAATGATGGGTTAAACTGGCAAAAAGGCGAACAACTGCTGATAAGTAATTCAGAAGTTGGTTGGTCGTTGGATAACCCACGAGAAGCAGAACTTGTTAAAGCTCCTGATGGAATATTTTACTTATTCTTTACCAGCGATATTGGCAATAATAATTCATCAATTGGGTTGGCACGTTCAGAAAATCCTTTTGGACCGTGGGAAGTTTACTCCAAACCGATTATTTCCAAAACATATGATTGGGAAGAGTCAGGACTTATTGCTCCAGCAGTACTAATTGAAAACAACAAAATACGTGTTTGGTATATGGCTGAAATAAATAGCTTTAGTAACTTTTATATTGGATACGCTGAAATAGAATATCCAATTGATTGGTAATGCAAGGATTACTACACACAACAACATCATATATATCCAATGCAGGGTTATGTGCTTAATTTAACCAGTCTACTACGCATAATATTTTGTCACCGTGGATAGTTTTGAAGCCCGCACCCCTGCACTGTATATATATGATACCCGTTGTGCGTCATATAAAATCGACAAAATCAGATACAATGAAAATTAAGAAAGTACGAATCGAAAATTTCCGAGGATACGAAACTGAAACTACAATTGAGTTTGGAAATCTCACTGTTTTTGTTGGACAGAACGATGTGGGTAAGTCATCCATACTTGAAGCTTTAGACATCTTTTTTAATGAGAATAAGGGTACTATCAAAATTGACAAAGATGACATCAATAAAAAATGCAGAATCAATGGAAATAATGAAATCAAGATAAGTGTAGTTTTCGAGGAACTACCTGACTCTTTAACCCTTGATTCTACAAATCCAACAACCCTTCAAGATGAGTACTTACTTCAGCCTGATGGGACTCTTGAGGTAGTTAAGCGTTATCCAAATGCAGGTAAGGAAAAAGTATTTATTAAAGCCAATCATCCAAATAACCCAGACTGTGCAGAACTCTTGTTAAAGAAAAATTCCGACTTAAAAAAGTTGTTAACTGATGAAATAGAGTGCGAGGATAAAACAAAAAATGCTGTTATTCGAAAAGCGATTTGGAATCACTATTCAGACGACTTACAATTAGAAGAAATTGAAATCGAACTTGCTAAACTTGACGCGAAAAACACTTGGGAGCAACTTAAAAATTATATGCCACTGTACTCACTGTTTCAGTCGGACAGAAAGAATAGTGATGGAGATAGTGAAGTTCAAAACCCAATGAAAATTGCAGTTCAGGAAATCTTAAAAGATGATACTTTAAAGACAAGCTTAGACAAGGTTGCAGAAGAAGTCGAAAAGAAGCTTATCGAAGTGTCAACAAAAACTTTAGAAAAACTTAATGAAATGAATCCTGAAATTGCGGATTCACTGACTCCTGTGATTCCAAGTCCAGACAGTTTAAAATGGATTGATGTTTTTAAAAGTGTATCGATTTCCTCAGATGAAGATATACCAATAAATAAGCGAGGAAGTGGAGTCAAAAGATTAGTTCTTTTAAACTTCTTTAGAGCGGAAGCAGAAAGAAGAAAAAGTCAAGAGAACATTCCCAGCATAATTTATGCAATTGAAGAACCGGAAACATCTCAACATCCTAATCATCAAAGAAAATTAATCGAAGCTTTTATCGAGCTTTCAAAAGCAGATAATACACAGGTTTTAATGACTACTCATAGCCCTTCGATAGTAAAGTTACTTGACTTTGAGCATCTTCACCTTGTACGAAACAACAATGGAAAAGAGGTAATCAAGGTTGAAAGAGGCGATTTGCCTTATCCATCCCTAAATGAGGTCAATTACTTAGCATTCGGAGAGTCAAATGATGAATATCACAATGAACTTTATGGTTACATAGAGAGTGAGCGGTTGTTATCCGATTACAGAAATGGAAAGGCGACAATGTCATACAAGAGAATTAGAAACGGTAATATTATCGAGGAACAAAAAGTACTAAGTGAGTTTATAAGACATCAAATTCATCATCCAGAGAATACCGAAAATCCGAGGTTTACAAATGACCAACTTCAACAGTCAATTGGAGAAATGAGACAATTTATTCAGGACAATAATTAAAAATACGAACGCACAACAGCGTATATAACTTATGGCGGGTAAAGTGGTAAATTTAAGGTCTGTGCTTTTAAGTAAATTTGGTGCAAGCCGACAAGAAAGTGCTTCGAAAACCGCCACAAGTCATATACGCAAAACGTTGGGCAACATACAAAGAAAGCCAACCGCACAAACAGCACATTTGGTTTTTTGCCGACACGAAAGCCAACGCTGAAAAAACCAAAAGAGCTGTTTTTTGCCAACGCTCTGACAGAAATTGAATGAATAAATGACATTAGAACAATATATTGACAACTTAGATAAAAGGTACAGACTCGGAAACGCAACCGAACATACTTTTCGTGGCGACTTACAACAACTTTTGGAAAGTTTGGTGCCAACTATCAGAGCGACCAACGAACCGAAAAGACAAAGTTGCGGAGCACCTGATTACATCTTGACTAAAAAAGATATTCCTGTTGGATTTATAGAAGCTAAAGACATTGGAGACAAAGACCTTGACGGAGCAAAGAAAACAGGAAACAAAGAGCAGTTTGACCGATACAAAGCCTCTTTAAACAACTTGATTTTTACGGACTACATCAACTTTCATCTGTACCGAGAAGGCGAATTCATTACCAAAATTGCCATTGCAGAAATAACTGACAAGGGAATAAAACCTTTAACTGAGAACTTCGGCAACTTTGAAAATCTGATAAAAGATTTTTGCGTTCACGTTGGACAAACGATAAAAAGCTCAAAAAAATTAGCAGAAATGATGGCGGGCAAAGCCCGCCTTCTTTCTGATATTATTGAGAAGTCATTGACAAGTGATGAAGAAAATCAAGAAAACAGTACGCTGAAAGAACAAATGTTGGCATTCAAGCAAATTCTGATTCACGACATTACACCGCAAGGTTTTGCAGACGTTTACGCTCAAACCATTGCTTACGGAATGTTTGCTGCTCGTTTGCACGACCCAACTTTGGGAACTTTCAGCAGACAGGAAGCGGCTGAACTGATTCCAAAATCAAATCCATTTTTGAGAAAACTGTTTGGCTATATTGCAGGACCCGATATTGACGACCGTATAAAATGGATTGTAGATAGTTTGACAGATATTTTCTTGGCTTGTAATGTTGAAGAAATTTTGAAAAACTACGGAAAGTCAACCAAAATGGAAGACCCAATTATCCATTTTTACGAAACTTTTTTAAGTGAGTACGACCCAAAATTGCGAAAAGCTCGTGGTGTTTGGTACACTCCTGCACCAGTTGTAAATTTTATTGTTCGGGCAGTTGACGACATTTTAAAAACAGAATTTGATTTGCCTCAAGGATTAGCCGATACAAGCAAAACCAAAATTAAAGTTGATGTTCAAGGCAAAAAGGTGGAGCAAGAAGTTCACAAAGTGCAAATTCTTGACCCAGCCACAGGAACAGGAACTTTCCTTGCAGAAGTGGTAAAACACATTCACAAAAAATTTCAAGGACAACAAGGCATTTGGAGCAATTATGTAGAAACTCATTTATTGCCACGTTTAAACGGTTTTGAGTTGCTAATGGCAAGTTACGCAATGGCTCACCTTAAATTAGATTTGCTTTTAACTGAAACAGGCTACAAACCAACCACCAACCAACGATTTAGAGTTTATCTAACCAACAGTTTAGAAGAACACCACCAAGACACAGGAACTTTATTTGCCAATTGGTTAAGCACAGAAGCAAACGAAGCTAATCACATCAAAAGAGACACACCCGTTATGTGTGTTATTGGAAATCCACCGTATAGCGGAGAAAGTGCCAATAAAGGCGAATGGATTATGAAATTGATGGAAGATTACAAAAAAGAGCCAGGCGGAAAGGAAAAACTAAAAGAGCAAAATTCAAAATTCATCAATGACGATTATGTTAAGTTTTTGCGTTACGGACAGCATTTTATTGAGAAAAATGGAAGTGGCGTTCTAGCATACATTAATCCTCACGGTTTTTTAGATAACCCAACTTTTAGGGGTATGCGTTGGCATTTGCTAAAAACTTATGACAAAATATATACGATTGACTTACACGGCAACGCTAAGAAAAAAGAAACTGCCTCTGATGGTTCAGCAGATGTGAATGTTTTTGACATTGAGCAAGGCGTTTCAATCAATTTTTTCATAAAGACAGGCAAGAAAAAACCAAACGATTTAGGCATAGTTTATCATTTTGACCTTTATGGTAAACGAGAATTAAAATATGATTTTCTAACCGAAAATAGTCTGAAATCAACACCTTATAATGAAGTTGAACTAACTGCTCCAGATTATTTTTTAATGCCTAAAGATTTTGAAGATAAAAACGAGTATGACAAAGGCTTTCAATTAACAGATTTGTTTATAGAATCTTCATTAGGTGTTTTATCAAAAAATGATAGTGTGACTATCGAATTTGAAAAATCATCTTTAAATCGAATTATTGAAAACTTTAGAAATTTAGAAGAAAATGAATTGCGTAAATTTTACAACTTAAAAAGTGATAGTAGAGATTGGGTTTTATCAAAAGCAAAGGAAGATTTAACTGAAAATTTTAACGACAACAATTTCAAAATGATTACATATCGTCCATTTGATAACAGATGGACTTATTTCACAGGCAAGCCAAAAGGTTTTTTTGCATACAGTCAAAATCGCATTATGAAAAATTTGCGAGATGGTAACAACTTTGCAATTATATCAGGCAGACAGGGTCAAGCTGTTGGAAGTATGCAATGGAATTTATCCTTCATCACCAACACAATTTCAGACCAAAATATATATTATCGTGGTGGTGGTAGTGTTTTCCCACTTTACATTTACCCTGAAACGAATGGACAACAAACAATTGGTGATACAACAGAAAGAACTCCAAATTTAAAATCTGAAATAGTAAAGTGTTTAGCTGTTAAAATAGGTTTGATTTTTACTATCGAGAAAGATATAAAAGTCAACACTTTTGCACCAATTGATATTTTAGATTACATCTATGCGGTATTACATTCTAGAAATTACCGTGAAACCTACAATGAATTTTTGAAAATAGACTTTCCTAAAATTCCTTATCCAAAAAAAGCCGACACCTTTTGGCAATTGGTAAAATTGGGTGGAGAAATACGTAAAATTCATTTATTGGAAAGTTCAGTAGTAGAGAATTACATCACACAATACCCAATAGACGGAAATAACTTTGTAGGCAAAACAAAATACGAAAACGGAAAAGTTTACATCAACGAAACGCAGTATTTTGACAATGTTCCGCAAGTAGCTTGGGAATTTTATATTGGTGGCTACCAACCTGCTCAAAAATGGCTGAAAGACCGTAAAGACCGCAAATTGGAGTTTGACGATATTTTGCATTATCAAAAAATCATTGTAGCACTTTCAGAAACGGACAGACTGATGAAAGAGATTGATAAAATTGAGATTTTATGAAGTTTTCACCATACATATACGAGCCAGACAAAAGCATTGAAGTTTACAGGGAAACTGAAAAATTCTTTGAAGCGAATCCTGATATAAAAAAACGAATTGAAGAATTAGGTTGGATTTATCATACTGTTGGGATGATTGTCCCTCAAAATTTTGAAAACTTTTGGTCAGGTCATTATTTTCCATTTATTGATTCTTGGGAAGAGCTACAAGTGTCATTTACACAAATCTGTTTTGGTCTTTACAAACAAGCATTTGTTTCATTAAGAAGTGGCTTAGAATTAGGGTTGTTATCAGTTTATTTTAACATCAATGATGACGGTCATAATGCTGTAAAAGAGTGGCTTAATTCAAAAGACAATACGCCAAGAGCAGGCAAGATTTGGAAAATATTAAGGCAAAATGATAATATCAAAAAGTTTGACGAGAAGCACAACTTAAAGCAAGTACACGAAGACCTTGGTTATCTACATAATTACGTGCATACAAAAGGAGCTAAACATTCAAACAGAATGGGTTTACTCAAAAGCAATTCTCAAACTTTTGAAGAAAAGCTAATTTCTAAATGGTTGCATTCCTACGCAGATATTATTTCTCTAGTAAGCACATTACACCTATTAAAGTATCCTATTTCAGTAATTCGGTTTGACTACAGTAAAAAATTCGGAATTGATATTCCAAGTTTTGGTGGTTTGGAAGAATATAACATTGACAAAATTGCTTCAATACTTCCTGAGAATTATTTAGACGACATTGAAATTATTGCCAAAGAAGACCCGACTACTCAAGAGACAATTCATGAAATTAGTTCTTTTCCAGATATGACAGATGAACAAGTTGAAGAGCAAATAATCAATTTAGAAAAAATGTCAATCGAAAATGGTGAAGGATTTACAAAATGGTTAGAGAATCAAGAGAAACTTCTCAAATCCTTTGGACAAAGTGAATTTGATGAAAAAATGAAAACAAGAATTGAATTGCTTAGACAATGGGCGACTGAAAACGACTTTTTAGAATCAAAAGCAAAAAGAATGGGATGGAACATATAAAGCCAACGCTAAAAGCCATACACATTGGCAAGTCGCACCAGCGGGCACACAAGCCAAAACTTGCCAAAGAGTATGTCTTTGCCAACGCTAACAGACGGACGAAAAAAAAGTACGATTGCCCAACAATGGCTATACGTAATGCGGGTTTAAGTGCTGATATAAAAGGGCGGTCTCAAGTTTTTAATGCAACACGTTGAGTTTAATGCTAAACTCGACCTATGGCAACACACAAAAGACTCACAGCTCATGACAGAGAACGTATTATGGTTCTGCTTGGTCAAGGACATAAACCTTCCCAGATTGCTATAATGAT
>LIHN01000011.1 GCA_001314545.1 Bacteroidetes bacterium HLUCCA01 | reverse complement strand
GTTGAAGATGGAAACATAGTTGAGATAAATTTGGGTACAGATAGAATTGATATCTATGATTTAAACCTGAATCGTATTCGGATATTTCTACTCTAACTCCCATTGCGTGAACATTTGCTGCACTATCTAACAGAGCTCCCCTAAGGCCGGAATTCATACCCGGTCGGTAGGGGGCTCTCGGATTATTATGAAAACATCCATCCTTATATTTCTGATAGGAATTCTCGCCATACCGATGAGCAAAACGGTTCCGGGTATTGAGGCTTCAACCGAACTTGGGGCACAGGATCACCCCTGTCCGCCCTTCAATCAGGAAGCCTACGACTACCTCGTCGACTTTGCTAGCAATAGCGGCTTCCCGCATTCCTATGAGGGCATTACGGCTCAGGCCATTCCACCGGAGGAAATACGGTGGCTGGAGTTTCACCCAAAGTGTGAAACTATCAAAATAATGGATTATCAATGTTATTGATATTGACTAGTGATTTGTATGTGGTTATTTAGCCAAAAGGAGTTTCCCTATTAACGTGCCTTTACTATGTTGTAACTGACCTCCCCCCACAAAATAGAGTCGTTGTAAAGTAGAGTTTTTCGGGTAATTTGGAAGGTGGGAGCATCCCAAAATTAAATCCGAAAGACCGTGAAAAAATCAAAATTTACCGAGGCGCAAATTGCCTTTGCTCTCAAACAGGCCGAGACCGGAACCCGAGTGGAGGAGATCTGTCGAAAGTTTGGGATCTCTCAAGCCACCTTCTTCAACTGGAAGAAGAAGTACGGCGCATGCGCTCTTTGATGGGCGCCGGTTCCGTGTGTTAGCTGTAGTGGATAATTGCAGTAAAAAATGCCTCGGTTATCGTGTCGGCCAGTCGCTGAAAGGCGTCGATGTTCGTGATGAACTTACTCGCATTGCTCAGGATCAATGTGCGTTTCCACAGAGATTGCAGTGCGACAATGGCAGCGAGTTCATCAGCCTTGACAGGGTGTATGCACTGCAACCACAGATTTCACATTGATTCCCTGTTCTTTTCTCCGATATATCAACTATTTTAGGTCATCGGCAGATACGTCGATGGGGTGCCGGACAAGGTTGAAGGCCATGAAAACGTCTGCCAGGTCTGGGCAGTGATCCCGGCGGGGACGTCAACCCGCATCCCGATGAATGCCGATATCCAATGAACCAAGGTTAGTCCATTGCAAACACCTCAAACCAAACGGGGAATGTGCAATGACCATTACATCTTCACACATCCGGATACCCGATTTATGATTTTCTTTTATGTCGTTTTAGGTTACCTCGGACTTCTGATGTTTATCTCCATCCGGAAATCCCTGTTCATCAAGAACCAGGAAGACTTTATGGTGGCAGGTCGATCGGTCCCTACCTATAAGCTCGTCGGAACACTGTTATGTACCTGGATAGGCTCAGGGTCGTTATTGGCCGGTGCCGGACTTGCCGCCCGCGTGGGTTTTGCCGAACTGTGGATGGCGGCAGGGGCGTGGATCGGTATTATTATCGTGTTTTTCCTGGCCGCGCGGGTCCGGCGTATCGCCCAGTTTACCGTGCCGGATATCCTCGAACTTCGCTACAATAAATGGGCCCGGATTCTGGGGACCATCGTGATTGTCATCGCCTACACCACCATCGTGGGATATCAGTTCCGGGGCGGTGGATTCGTGCTGAACCTGGTGGCCGATATCCCCGAATGGCAGGGGGTTATTCTCACGGCCATCTTTATCATCGCTTTCACGGCCTTTGCAGGGATGCTGTCTATCGTTTCAGTAGATATCATCAACGGCGCTGTGATTACCGCCGCCGTGCTCATCGCCGCACCGCTGGTGTTTTTCAACCTGGGTGGCGCCGAGCATTTCAGCGTGGCACTGGACCCTTCGTATTTCACGGTTTTCGGTGAGTATAACTTCCTGTGGGCGATGGGGGTTTTCTTCCCTACCTTCCTGCTGCTGCTGGGCGAGTCCAATATGTATCAGAAATTTTTCTCAGCCCGCGATGAAAAGTCGGCCAAAACTGCGGTTGGATGGTGGGTTGTCGGGACTATTGTGGTGGAAACCGCCATCGCGTCTCTGGCCATTTTTGCATTCAGCCATTTCAACAGCCTGAGTCCGGACAGCAGCTTCTTTCTGGCTGTGGAGCAGAGCGAGCGCATCATTCTGCACACCGCCCGATTCGGGACCGAGGTGGGCATCCCCCTGGTGGGCGGACTCCTGCTGATTATGGCGGCCGTGGCGATTATCACCTCTACCGGCAACAGCTTCCTGCTGGCACCATCTACTAACCTGACCCGCGATATCTACCAGCGGTTCGTGAATCCCCAGGCTACCGACAAGCAAATGGTGGTCTTTCAGCGCATTATGGTGCTGGTGCTAGGGATTTTTGCCTACCTGCTGCTCACCCAGTTTCGCACGATACTGGATATGGCGTTTACAGCCTATACGATGGTCGGGGCGGGACTAACTCCCGCCTTACTCGCCGCGTTCCTGTGGAAACGGGTAACGACCGCCGGCGGAGTGGCTTCCATCGCTACAGGGATGGGGATGACGTTGCTCATTACCCTGGTTAATGGCATCATGGAAGAGCCCCTGATTGCCACGAGTTACATTGTAATTCCGGCCGCTTCTGCCTCGGTTCTGGTACTGATAGTGGTCTCGTTGCTCACCAAGCCCGATCCGAAGGAGAAGTGGGAGAAATTCTATGCCAAACCGGTGAGTCTGGCCAAAGCGATTGAGGAGCAGCAGCAGAAAGACGCCTGATTTTCACGGACCGGTAGTGAGTAAGTGATTTACTGACTAGGAAATCTTTGCTGTCTAAAAGCACCGTCTGCCTTTTTGTACAACCCCGGAGGCAAGGGTGACTCCGGGGCACATCGAGGCACCGGAACCCATCGTGATACCCATTTTGAGCGCCGGTCCGCAGATGAGCGTCGGTCCGGTTTGTTAACTTACATCGAACTAAGGTCCTCAAAACCGATGATGAACTACGTGGATGTAGCCTTGCCCAATGCCGTCCGGCAGGTGTTTACCTACGGATACAAGGGGGATGACGATGCCTCGCTGCAACCCGGCATGCGGGTCTGGGTGCCGTTCGGATCCCGCAAGCAGATCGGGATGGTGGTCGCCGTGCATGACCGGAAACCCGGCTTCAAGGTCCGCGCTATCACCGGTGTACTGGATACGGAACCCTTGCTTACCCCCGAATTGCTGCAGCTGACCGGGTGGATGGCCGGATACTATTTCGCAGGCTGGGGGGAGGTTATTCAGGCGGCTTTGCCGGCCGGACTCAACTACGTGACCGACCGCTGGATCACCTTTTCGGGATCGCTGACCGGTGCGGACCTGACACCTGCCGGGAAGGAATTGCTGGCCGCGGTGCAGTCGGCCGGGGAAATCGCGCTGGAGGAGGCCCGCAGGCAATGGCCCGATACCCTGATCCGCAGCTTACGCAAACAAGGGGTACTGGAGCTTCGGGAAGTCCCCCGGCGCAAGGTGAAACCGAAACGCGTGAAAGCCTGCACCTGGAACGAGCAGCATCGTGAAAAACTTCAGGCGTTTTTGTCGGGCTATACCGGGAAAATACATGCCTGGATTCAAACCGCCATGGAGCTCCACCAGCTCCAACCTCCCTGCCTGTACAAAAACCTGCGCGAAGAACACGGATTCTCACCCCACGCGCTCAAACGCATCGAAAAGGAAGGGTTTATCCAGGGTATCGAGATCGAAGAATCGGCAGCCGAAAGCCTGTACCTCGAGCATGCCCCGGAACGTATCCGTCAGCTCAACGAAACCCAGTTGAAGGTGTTTAAACCCATATCGGAAGCCCTCGATGCCGGTCGGTTTGAAAGCTTCCTGCTGTACGGCATCACCGGCTCCGGCAAAACCGAGGTCTACATCCATGCCCTCAAACAAGCCCTGGACGCCGGCAAAGGCGGACTCGTGCTGGTTCCGGAAATTGCGCTCACCCCACAGACGGTGCGAAGGTTTTACGAGATTTTCGGCGATGACATCGCCGTGCTCCACTCCCGACTCAACGACCGTGAGCGTTTCGAGGCCTGGACCGCACTGCGCAGAGGTAAAAAACGCATCGCTATCGGGGCGAGGTCGGCCGTGTTTGCCCCCGTACCCAATCCCGGTATTATCATCGTTGACGAAGAGCACGATAACTCCTACAAGCAGGAAGATCCCGCGCCCCGCTACAATGCCCGTGATGTGGCGGTGTTGCGCGCCTCTATGGCTGGTATCCCGGTGGTACTGGGTTCGGCAACGCCGGCGGTGACTACACTGCACGGGGTGACCCGCGGTAAGCGAACCTTGCTTAAGCTCCCATCGCGACACGCATCGGCTACCCTGCCGGAGGTGACCATTCTGGACCTCAAACAGTATCGGAATGCCATGCGCGGACCTATCGCTGTTCCGCTTTTTATGGCTATCGAGGAGGCGTTAGAACGAAAAGAACAGGTTATTCTGCTGCATAATCGGCGTGGATTTGCCAGCTACCAGCAGTGCGACGAATGCGGACACGTACCCGAATGCCCGCATTGTTCGGTCAGCCTTACCTTTCATCGTCGGGTGGGACAATTGCGTTGCCACTATTGCGGTTACAGCGAGCGGGCTACCCCGCTGTGCAAGGCCTGCACGGCGCATGGCATGCACCACAAGGGATCCGGTACCCAGCGCGTGGAGGAGGAAATTGCCCCGTTACTCCCGCAGGCACGGGTGATGCGGATGGACCGTGATACCACGTCGACCCGGGATGCGCATGCCAATCTGCTGAGCGCTTTTGGTCGCGGCGAGGCAGATATTCTGGTAGGAACCCAGCTGGTTGCCAAAGGACTGGATTTTCCGAATGTGACCGTAGTGGGTGTGGTGAATGCCGATACCGAGCTGGCTTTTCCCAGTTACCGGTCTTCGGAAAGGATGTTTCAGCTGCTCACCCAGGTGGCCGGTCGCTCAGGTCGGGCGGAAAAAACCGGTATCGTATTCCTGCAGACCCGCCAACCCGAACATCCGGCCCTGAAATTCGCCGCAAAACACGATTATGAAGGGTTTGCCAACCACGAAATGCGGCAGCGACGGGAATTGCATTATCCACCGTTTTCCCGACTGATCCAGTTTCAGTTTAAAAGTCCCGATGAACAGAAAGTGGCTATCGTGGCGGAGGCATTCACCCGGGTTTTGGCTTCGGTGATGAAGGGTCACGCAGTACTCGGGCCGGCACCGGCCGCCATCGTGAAGATTTATAACGACTACCGATGGGAATCGTTGGTGAAGATGCACGTGAATATCGGTCCGCAGAAGATGGAAGCATTGCTGCGCACGGTTTTCGAGCGGTATGAAAAACAGAAGCCGGAGGGCGCTTCTACGGTCCGGATTAACGTCAATGTGGATGCGATTTGACCGCTACCAGCTCAGCTGTACACTCTTCCGGCAACAACGGAAGCCGCCGCCGGAATTACATTTGACCGCTACCAGCTCAGCTGCACACTCTTCCGGCAACAACGGAAGCCGCCGCCGGAATTACATTTGACCGCTACCAGCTCAGCTGCACACTCACGGCCGGATTGAATCCCGGCAAGGTGCGCGCGTGCTTGACGAAACTATGCTCAGACTCTCCGGAGGAGCCGTCGGTGCCGGCTGAGGAGGCCGGTACCAGCCCGTAATCCAGCATGTTATCCCGGTTAAGTACGTTGATCAGATCCAGTTTAAGGCGAATTACACCGCCACCGACCCGCTGCTGGTAATGAACCCCCGCATCCAGCTGACTGAAGGCCGAAAGCCGATCGTCTTCGGGACGATCCAGCCGGTAGGTCCCGTACAGAGAGCGATTATGCATGACCATAAAATCATAGTAAGCCTGGCGGTAACCCCAAACCCTGCCATACATACCGGACCACTGCCCGTACACCTGAATACGATTATTGACCCGCGTTTGAAGCATGACCCTGACACGATGAGGTTCTGACCAGGGCGCTGGCAGCCACCGGCCAAACTGCTCCTGCATATCCACCTGCGAGACCGTCCAGTCGTATCCGGCCATCATCTCGGTTCCAATCCGTGGAATCTGCTGCGTCAGCGTAATTCCCGCACCACCCTGAAAACTTCGGGTCTGATGGGTAAAATCAGCCAGCCTGGAAATATGATCCTGCCCGCTGCGCAGTAGTTTGGGATAGGAAATCTGATGGGTGACCGGTTGCCATTTGGTGAAAGTCTCCAGGCGAATCCGGGTATATTCCGTCGGTTCATTCAAAAAGGACAGGGTCAGGTGGTAAGCCCGTGGCACGGCCAGCTCCCCGGCGTGGGTCCAGACGGGAAGCGATGGAACCAGTGAGCTCGGACCCGGATTGGTTACCGAAAACTGATGAATGAACTGCCGGTAAATCCCGCCGGCTACCCGCATCGACCAATACCCGATGGCTGATGCATCACGGTCGTACTGGGCGCTGAAGCGGGGTTCAGCATATACCTTGTCCGTATTCGAAATATACGTGAGCCGTGAACTTACATTCAGTCGCCATGCAGCGACAGGATGCCAGTCGATTCCGGTGAACACACTTCCCATACCCGCCGAGGCAGCCGACAGAGTCGGGATATAGAATAAATCCGACAGGTTCACCCTCGTGCGAATATAATCGACCTGAAATCCGTTGCTGATCCGAAGCCGCGGGGAAGCCGCATAGTCGATTTCCGCCTGGAAAATGCCGTGATCAATGCGATTGTCATCCCACTGGTGCATACCCGAAGCCGGGTTTGCCGTGAACGCCTCCATCGCCTCCGGGGCGCTCACGCCGGAGGGTAATCCTGCATCGATGCTGCCCGCCATCCGGTAACTGTGCTCAAGCCGGTTGCCGGAGTAGCCAGCCTGTATCATAATATCGGTCCGGGCCGTGAGCAGGGCATCATAGCGCAGGCGGGTAACCCGATTGTTCCAGGTGTAGGAGTCCCGCGCAAACATGAATTCCGGATACTGCGCGTCGGGCTGGGGTAGTCGGTTCAGTAATTCAGTTCCCAGGGTATTGTATCCGGAATACAAGGAATAACTCACCGACTGAAATGGGTCAATACGCAGGCGTGAGCTCAGGTGTATATCCCGGAATCCAACCCGGCTGTCGTGCAGGGCTTCATCGTACATACGGTAGGAGTCTTGTCCGTCCATGAGCAAATTGGCAATAACCGGGTCAATATAATCCCAGTTTCGCATGGTGGCAGACAGAACCGGACTTTGATAAATGTCCCAGATGTTGGTGCGTATGGCCAGCAGGGTCTCCAGGTCCATATCGCCCAACCGGCCCGCTACATCGGCCCGCAGATTACTGCTGACGGCATCGGCCTGCAGCGTTGCCGTATTGGATGCACGGTTACTCACGTCGTGGGTCATGCTGATCAGGCCGGATATCTGGGAACCGGCACGGGCATCAAAACCGGCTTTGTGGAT
This sequence comes from Bacteroidetes bacterium HLUCCA01, assembly GCA_001314545.1. Lineage (GTDB taxonomy): Bacteria > Bacteroidota > Rhodothermia > Balneolales > HLUCCA01 > HLUCCA01. The sequence continues at coordinate 34,657 of LIHN01000011.1, read as the reverse complement.
GGTGACACGGTCGATGGCGTACGGACTAAAAGCACTGAACAGGTACCCGAAACTGTAGGGGTGGTAAACGGGCATGCCGTCCAGATAGAAACGATGTTCATCGGCACCACTTCCCTGAATGTTCAGGGTGGCCAGGGGCAGCTGAAACTGAACCCCGGGAAAAAGGCCCAGCGTCCGAACCGGATCGTTGCCCGGTTGAAGCGGACCGTCACCGGAGACGGTTACCCATTGCGCGGCACCGCCGGATTGTCCCAGCCGACGACTGTGATCGTTGATCACGATGGGTTCGGCAATGTAGGGCTTTTCACGCAGCGCAAGCTGTGTGCGGAGCACACCGTCAACCGGAATCGTGACAGTTTTTCGAAGCGGTTCGTATCCAACGTAGCTGACAATGAGCTCCTGAGGACCACTAAGCACCCCGGGAATGCTGAAAAAACCACTGGTATTGGATGCAGTGCCTCCATCGGCGCTGGCCAGCAGGATGGTGGCTCCGGGGAGGGGCCTGCCGGTACGATGGTCTACAATCCGGCCGGCGACCGAGCCAAAAGATGGTTGCTGCCGGGCACTGCGCACCAGCACCAGTGTACCGCTGCTCAGGGTGATGTAGTCAAGGGATGTATCTGCAAGGATCCGGGCAAGGGCCTGTTCGGCCGGAAGCTCCCGGATGGTCACGTAAACCGGGGTATCGTCTAAAATGGCCGTATCGTACACCAGATTCAACCCGGTTTTTTGCACAAAGGTGCGAAGTACCTCGGAAAGGGGTTCACCCCTGAATACGAGGGTGTACACCGGCACATCCGTGTTGCTGCTGGTGATCTCATTATTTTGCGCAGGAGCTTTCATCGGACTTGCATACAGCAAAACCGGCCACAAAACGATGAAAAGTAGGTATAAGCTGCGCGGAGACGACATCAAAACCGGGCTAAACGTTAAATGGAGGGTCAGTAAATCCGGTAACCGTTGGAGGTCTGGCTGAATTCAAGCCCTTTCACGGTGCAGATATCCTGTAGTATGGTTTCAAGCGGCACCCCGCTGGCATAGTACGTTGACAACGTATCCTGCAGGATGTCCGTTTCTTCGATCGTTATGGTGACATCGAAACGTCGCTCCAGGTCGCGCAGGATGGCATCCACTGAATAGTTGCTGTAGGAGTAGCGCTGCTGAATCCAGGCCAGCTCAGCGTCCGGACTGAATGCCGAGGGGAGGCGGGGCACGGTATTGTCACGGCTGACCGAGCTTCGCTCACCGGCTTCCAGCTCTACGCGAGCGCCGGTTTCACTCAGGGCACCGAAGCGTACTGAACCCTTGGTCACCATCACACTGGCAATGTCCTCATCCGGCCATGCCCGTACAAGAAAGGCCGTGCCGGTTACCGTGATTTCAGAAAGCGGGGTTGATACCCGGAAGGGGAGTTCGCCGGCTACAACATCCAGATACACCTCGCCGGCAATATGCAGATCACGGTGGCTGCTGCCAAATCCGGGTCGATACGACAATGTCGTGGCGCTGTTCAGTGTTGCCTCAGATCCGTCGGGCAGGGTGTAGGTTGCCTGCGCTCCGGCCGGGGCGCTGACATGCACCATGGCAAAATTCAGGGCGTAAACAAAATATACGGTTGCCAAAGATGCAGCCAGGAGCAGACTGGTCCAAAGAATTCGCCCACGCCCTTTGTCGCCGGCAGAGGAATCGTGTCGGGAGGGTATCTGCTGTGTGGTGTTTTCTTCGTCAAAGGTGGTGTTTAGATTCAACCGACCTCGAACACTGTGCAGAGCGGCTTCGGTTTCATCTTCAGTGACCACATTTCTGCCGGAGTGCATCTCACGGGTAACGTCCCACAGTTCCTGTAACTCCGCATCGGCCGTATCAGGACGGGTACCTGCGGGAATCAGGCCATCATAATTGTCAGTTATGTCGTTTTTCATACCACTAATCTGGATTTTTCGCCGATGTGCATATCATAGTGAATCCGTAGCTGACGTAGTGCTGCAACCAGATGATTGTTCACGGTTCGCGCCGAAACCTGCATAACCTGAGCAATTTCCTCGTGGTCGAGTCCTTCAAACCGGCTGAGTTCAAAAGCCTCCCGCTGGCGTTCAGGAAGCTGCTCCACCCACTCGTGAAGCTTTTCGGTAAGATAGCCTGTCTGTTCAACATGGTCAGACTCCTCACCCGAAGTGCTTTCCGGACCGGTAATCAGATCTTCATGCTGCAGATCAGCCAGCTCCAGCCCGGTAACCTCTCTGCGGGTGTCACGAAGCAGGTTGAGTGACTTGTTCCGTACCATCTGGAAGAGAAATGCCTTGAGCGATTTCTCCAGATCGATCTGATCCCGGATTTGCCAGAGTTTGATGAAAACATCCTGTGCAACGTTACAGGCCTGGTCTTTGTCGCGCGTGAAGGTCATGGCATACCGGACCATATCATTATATAACAACCGGAAGAGTTGGTCGAAGGCCGCATCGTTGGATGCCTTGATTCGTCGGGCGAGCTTTTGAACAGAATCTGTCATGGGTCAGCTTGGATTTTGAATAGTACACACTACCGTTGTGGTATGACTATGCTAACCCGAAAGACCGCGATTCCGTTTGCCGTACCCTGAATCCGGCCCGCCGGAAGTACAAACCCCTGTCAGGAACACTCCTTCCCGCATCAGCGGGCAGCCACAAGGCAACCGTGCCGGCTAATTTCGGCCGAAGAAATCCGTACCCTGACAGGCGTCGGTTTACCGGGGAGCAAGACCAAAAGAAAGTTCATCTCCATCGACGTCCACATCCACACTCCCGCCCTTCTGCAGCGCACCGAAAAGCATTTCATCCACGAGCCGGTTTTTCAGCTGTTCCTGCATGAGACGCGACATCGGACGGGCACCGTATGCCGGTGAGTAGCCTTTTTCGGCAAACCAGGCTTTCGCAGCATCGGTCAGGCTGAGCACGATGTTTTTTTCAGCCAGCTGCGCATTAAGTTCAGCCAGAAATTTGTCTACAATTTGTAGGATGACCTGCTCGTCGAGGTGCCCGAAGACCACAATTTCATCCAGGCGATTTCGGAATTCCGGTGTGAAATGCTTTCGGATGGCCCCCATGGCGTCGCCGGATGCAGCAGCGGCAACATCGTCACTGAACCCAATTCCGCCCCGGCTCATCTCGCGCGACCCCACATTGGAGGTCATGACCAGGATAACATTCCGGAAGTCGGCTTTTCTGCCGGTATTGTCGGTCAGGGTAGCATAGTCCATGATCTGCAGCAGGATGTTGTAGATGTCAGCATGGGCTTTTTCAATTTCATCGAGCAGCAGTACACTATTCGGGTTACGTCGTATGGCGTCAGTCAGCAATCCACCCTGTTCAAAGCCCACATAGCCTGCCGGCGCACCGATGAGCCTGGATACGGTGTGCTTTTCCATGTACTCACTCATATCAAACCGAACAAGCTCAACGCCGAGCTGCCGGGCCAGAACGCGGCATAATTCGGTCTTCCCGACCCCGGTAGGACCGGTAAACAGGAAGGAACCCACCGGTTTTTGCTGATCGCCCAGACCGGCTCTGCTTCGCTTCACGGCCGTTGCTATGGAATGAATGGCTTTCTGCTGACCGAAAACAGCTGCGGTCAGATCCTCCTCGAGTGTGCGCAGGTGTTCTTTATCGCCGCTGGTTAGAGACTTTACCGGGATGCGGGCAATGCCGGCCACCAGCTCTTCGATATCCCGGGCCGTTACCTGCCGTCGTCGGGCGGATTTCAGCGAAACCCGGGCACCGGCTTCATCGAGAACATCAATGGCTTTGTCCGGGAGTTGGCGGTCGTTCAGGTACCGGGCCGACAACCGCACGGCGGCTTCAACGGCAGAGGGCTGGTATTTGAGCTTGTGATAGGCTTCGAAATCAGGCTGCAATCCCTTGAGAATTCGGATAGCGTCTTCGGCAGAGGGCTCGGTAATGTCGACCTTCTGAAACCGGCGTGAAAGTGCGCGGTCTTTTTCGAAGTGGTTCTTGTACTCCTCATAGGTGGTAGCCCCGATACAACGCAGTTTACCGCTCTGAAGGGCTGGTTTGAGCAGGTTGGAAGCGTCCATGGTTGAATTTCCGGCAGCGCCCGCACCAATCAGGTTATGGATTTCATCGATGAATAAAATAACGTTTTCTTCTTCGATGATGGCTTTGATGACCATTTTGAGCCGTTCTTCGAAGTCGCCCCGGAACCGGGTTCCTGCCAGCAAACTGCCCAGATCCAGAGAGAGCAACCGGTAGCCCTGCAGGCGGTCCGGGACCTGCATTGCAGCCAGCTGTTGGGCCAGGCCCTGAGCTATGGCGGTTTTACCCACGCCGGGGTCGCCAACCAGGATTGGATTATTCTTCAGGCGCCGGCTGAGTATCTCCACACTGCGTTGTACCTCGTGCCCCCGCCCAACCAGTTTGTCGAATCCGCCCTCAGCGGCGATGCGGGTCCAGTCTTCCGTGTACCGGGACAGCGTGGCATTTTTGCCCCGCTTTTTGCCTTTGCCGGCAGGTTCATCGCCTTCGTCAGATACGTCGGGGTCAACGGCAGGGGCTTCATCGTCAAAGTCGTCGAAATTATAGCGAGCCCCGCCTGACCTCGGCCGACCTGCGGTTCTGTCTGCATCAAAAGCCTCTTCATCATCCAGGGCATCCTCCCCGAAATCGTCCAGGTCCAGGTCGCGTGTTATGCCATGGGAGATGTAGCGCATGATATCGAGCTGATCGATGTCTTGCCTGAGCAGGAAGTACACCGCATACGACTCGTTTTCCGTGTACATCGAGATGAGCACATCGCCGACACTGATTTCCTGCTGTTCAGCAGCGTGGGCATGCATCAGGCAGTGCTGCACCACCCGTTTGAAAGTTACGGTGTGTACCGGATCCTGCCCGCCCGTAGTTTTATCAATACCTTTGTAGAATGACTCGATATCGCGTTGAAGGGCGGAGGTGTCAGCTCCCACAGCATGGAGCAGCCTGATTCCGCTTTCATCCATACAGACGGCATGAAGCAGGTGTTCAAGGCTCACAAAAGCATGGTTGCTGGTTTTGGCCAGCATCCAGGCGTCGCGCAGTAATTTGTCGAGTGCTTTGCTTTGCATAGGTTAACCTGCTTTTTCCATGATACATTTCAGTGGGTAGCCTTCGGCCTGGCTCATAATTTCTACCTGCTCAATTTTGGTTTCCGCAATTTCCCGTGAGTAGTAACCACAGGCCCCGCGACCCCGGTGGTGTACGTCATTGGTGATTTTGATGGCTTCGGGCACGCTTTTCCGGAAGACCTGCGTGAGAACCTTGACAACGAAATCAAATGTGGTGTAATTGTCGTTCAGCAGAATTACGGCGTATTTCGGTGGTTCCTGTAGTTTTTCCCGGGTTTTTTCGGCAAATAGCTGGTCGGGTTGGCTGGGCATGGCAAGGGTGCTCGTTTGGTGTTGTCATCGCGATAGCAAAAGGTAAAAAAATAACCGATGACTCACAGCGGTGAATCCCGGACCCGGGCCAACAAATCTTAAAAAGGTTTGCTCAGAAACCGTATATTCCCGAACCTGAACGGGGTTTGGTAACGGCGTGCACAGTATTCCCATATAACCGGTATGGCACGCCAGCAATACACGATTGTGAAACTCACCTGAACACATGACTGACGAAAAAGGGAAGATTGATATTTTTTCGCTGGATGCAGAATTGTCGAACACACTGGCCGACAAACTGTTGAAAACGGCGCGACGCCCTCTTGAAAACATGCTGGGGCTTACGGCGCTCAATGACGTTTACCACAAAAGCCTGAAACTGGGCGACCCGACCTACTTCGCGGAGAACGTGCTGAAAGCCATGAATGTGGATTTCCGCATCGCCGAGCAGGACCTGGCGCGTATCCCGGAAAAAGGTAAAATTGTGCTGGTAGCTAACCACCCGTTTGGCGGTATCGAGGGCATTATCATGGGTGCCATCCTGCAGCGGGTGCGCCCTGACGTAAAAATCATGGCCAATTACCTGCTTTCCGCCATCCCCGAAATGCGTGACCTGTTCATTTTTGTGGACCCGTTCGGCGGTCCGGCAGCGGCCAGAGCCAACCTCGCCAGTATGAAACAGACCATCAGCTGGCTCAAAGAGGGCAGTATGCTTGGCGTTTTTCCGGCCGGTGAAGTTTCCCACGCTACCTGGAAAAACCGCCGTATTACCGATCCGGCATGGAGCAATACCGTTGCCAAGATTGTGAAAAAGACCGAGAGTCCGGTTGTTCCGATGTTCTTCAAAGGTCATAACCGTTTCATGTTTCAGCTTGCCGGAATGATTCACCCCCGGCTGCGTACGGCTCTGCTCCCGAATGAACTGCTGAATAAGAAAAATACGATTATCGATGTGCGGGTTGGCAACGTCATTCCCTACAGTCGACTGCGTAAGTTTACCACGGAGGATGAGCTCACCGACTATGTGAGGATGCGTACCTATATGCTGGCCGACCGTCCGTCCAAGGAGATTGAAACCGCCGAAACCATCGTCTTTCCCAACAGTGATATGCAGCCGGTGATTGATCCGGTGGATCCTGAACTGTTGCTCACGGATGTAGAAGGTTTACCCGTCAGCCAGATGCTGCTGGAAAGTGGTGATATGCAGGTATACCACGCCTCCAAAAAACAACTTCCCCATCTTATTCAGGAAATTGGTCGACTCCGGGAAATAACATTCAGGGCAACCGATGAAGGTACCGGGCGGTCCGTGGATCTGGATGAATTCGATGAATATTACCAGCATCTGTTTGTGTGGAACAAAGCCAAATCGGAAATTGTGGGGGCTTACCGGCTTGGTCGGACCGACAATATCATCAAGCGTTTTGGTAAGAAGGGGATGTACACCACCACGCTGTTCAATATGCGTTCGTCTTTCTTTGAACAGATTCATCCGGCTTTGGAAATGGGGCGTTCTTTTGTGCGACCCGAGTACCAGCGGTCGTTCAGTCCGCTGCTCATGCTCTGGCGGGGTATAGGACACTACGTAGCCAAGTATCCCAAATACAAAATTTTATTCGGGCCGGTTTCCATCAATAAGGAGTACCAGTCCAGCTCACGACAGCTTATGGTCAGTTTCCTGAAAGCCCATAACTTTTTGCCGGAGCTCGCATCCAAGGTCAAAGCCATCACACCATTGCGTCACCGCAAGCTCAAAGGGTGGGACAAGAAACACTCCCAGCGCATCATTACCAGCGTTGACGATCTTTCCGAGGTAGTCAGCGACCTTGAGTTTGACGATAAAGGGGTTCCTATACTGCTCAAGCAATACCTGAAATTGGGCGGTAAGCTGTTGGGTTTCAACGTAGATCCGAATTTCAGCGATGTGCTGGACGGCCTGATTCTGGTAGACGTCACCAAAACCGATCCCCGTATCATGGAGCGCTACATGCCCAAGGCGGACCTGATTAAGTTCCACCAGATGCATAACTCTCAGTTTGCCGCAGAGCTGACCGCCGAAGCAGAAGAAAAAGCCCTGAAATCAACAGCCTGACGGTAATTTTTCGAGGTGGTTTTTCAGGCGCAGCATGGCTTGCCGGAGAACCTCTGCCTGCGTGTCAAATTCCTCCCGGGTTCCGGATTCTTCCAGCGTGTATCGCAGACCGGGCAACATCCAGTTTGCATACCCGTCAGAAGGGTTGATTGATGCGTACACCGACCGGAACCACCCTCCGAAAGGCATACCTTGCTCGTCCAAAAATGTCCGTTCCAGTTGAATCAATTCCCGATTGATACACACAATGTTTTCGGGAGATAGCGTTTCAGTGCGCTGACGCAGTTCCGTTTCGGCCTGTCGACCCAACAACGCCAGCGTATCGGCCAGTATTAACAGATCATCCGGTACAGTCTGACGGTCTAGCTCCTGCGCTCGGATATTCAGGGTATTCAAGTGATGGTGCAGATCACTTCCGTACCGGCCCAGATCGTACGGTATAATCGGTGCATTGGCCAGCCTCGTACTCAGTATGCCGTAGTAGGCAGTCAGCGCCGGGCCATAACGAAAAGTGCTGTCCAGATGCGTCTCATAAAACCAGAAGGTGTCGTAGTTGGTATGATAAATCGGCACACTTCCGTACAAGCCCACACTTGCCGAGGGGATACCGGCATGCATGTACAGCGGCACATGATCCGAGCCACCGCCCAGGTTTCCGATGGGAGGCTCCGCTGTATCCGGATTCTGGTGCCAGCTTTCATACAGCGAACCGCCGGTATCAGGGTGCATCACTGCTTTGCTGGCATCGATCACAGCCTGTTTGAGCGATGGCGAGGCGGACGCTCCAAATCGCGGACCGGTAACCGACATGTCCGCGTTGATGTAGGCTACTGCTTTGGCGCCAAGCTCTTCACGCAGCTGCTCCACCCACTCCGTGGAACCAATCATCAGATATTCCTCAGCATCCCAGTGCGCAATCTTAATACTGCGGCGAGGCGCATAACCGGCCCGTACCATTTCGCCGAGGGTTTCGGTAAGGGTAAGCAGCATCGCGGTGCCGCTGTTCGGATCGGTAGTCCCGAATCCCCATGCATCGTAATGACTGCCCAGAATTATCCATTCATCCGGAAACTCACTGCCCTGAACGGTTGCAACTACATTGGTGATGGGCATGAGCCCCTGCGGCTGGTTCACACTCAGGTGCACCAGCAAATCCCGGCCGCCGGTAAGTCGGTAGGGAAACGGGAAGCCGCCCCTCCAGGATTCAGGGGCAAGACGCTCACCGAGCATGCGGGTGAAAATATACTCGGCTGCACCGTACCCGATGGGAGTTACCGGTATGGTATGAAAATCAACATCGTCGGGATGCAGCCGCCGGACCGTGCTGTCTGTTTCAACGGGCAGGGCCGCCTCGAACGGCGTCAGCGGATCTCCGAAATAGTTGAGGGTGAGCAGGGAGCCACGCTGTATGGCCGACGCACTGCTGTAAATGCCGTCCGGGTACACCGGTCCGTTCACGTACCCGCCATTGGCCGGGTCGGTATAGATGATGAGTCCGGCCGCGCCGGCTGCCTCGGCATACTTCGCCTTGAAGCCCCTGAAATTCCCACCGTACCGCGCCAGGACAATCTTGCCGCGTACATCAATGCCCATTTCCGCAAGCAGTGCAAAATCCTCCCGTCTGCCGTAATTGGCATAGACCACCTCAGCGGTTACCTCACCGCTTCCGCTGTAGGCATTCCAGCCGTGGGGCAGCTCCGGATGGCCGGTAGCAGGATCAATACCAACGACACGTTCTGTAAGGGGAAGATGGAGGGTGTCAGGAGAAACGATGCTCACACGTACCTCCCCCGGCTCGGCCAGCCATACATCGTAGTCGTAATGCGCGACTTCAAGACCAGCCTGCCGGCTGACCTCGGTGATGTAATCCCGAACTTCGCGGTTTCGTGCCGTTCCGGCCCTGTGGGGATGGCGGGTTAACTCATACAAATGACCACGGAAGGCTTCCGGCTGAGGCCGGCTGCGAAGCAGATCTTCAACGCGCTGCTGTCCGGAAAAGTCAGTTACCTGCTCCGCAGTCTGTTGCGCGGTGTCCGCTGCAACCGCGGTAGAATCTGCCGGGAATTGCTGCAATGGTACGATTTTTCCCACAGTAGCTCCCGTGAGCAAAACCGTTAACGTGATCAAATATGCCACCATAGCCATGTCTCTGTTTAAAGTGGAAAGGTTTAAAGCCAGAAAAAGCCGAATGCCTGTATCAATCGCAACCGCTTAATTTCCGGAAATACGTGAGCCATCCCAGTTCAGGGGAATTTCAAGCGATTCGCTGCCGGGTACTACGGCGAATCCAAGCAGGGTCGCCACCGACTCTGCCGTTGTCCTGACCTGATCGGAGAGTTGGTCGAGCACCAGACTTCCGCGGACCTGAAGATCAGACAACGGGCTGTCATCAGCCGGAATTCGTGCCTCACCTTCAAATCTAGCCCGGAAACCCCGGTGCAAAATCTGACCGGACTGAAGACGGTATTCCTCCTGCGAGGTGATCCCCTCCAGGGTAATGGAAGCGAAGGTGAGGTTGGAGGTGTCCACACCGAACAGTCGGAGGGTTCCCCCGGTATTGCCGAGGGTTTCAGGCAGAAGGCGGGTTTCAACCTGACGGGCAGTAATGCTATGCTGAAGCTCCTGTCCCAACCGGCCCGTCACGGACCATGCCAGGCCCAGCATGCTTATCTGACCACCATCATAGTGTACCGTAATGGTAGATGCTTCCACATCAGCCGATGACAAGCTTGCCAGCACATAGGCCGCCGGCAACAATCCCATCTGCAGGCTTTTAAATGTTCCGACGTCAACGCGGATCTGCCCGGCGGATACAAGGGCCGTATCCCGTGCGGTGTACCAGGTCAGATCCCGCAGAACGATGGTGCCCCCCAGGGCATCAATGTCCACACCACCCAGGGTTGCGCCGGACGTCGTATCGGCTGGTACCAGCTCCGTGGCAACGAAATCCAGGATCTGTTGTTCTGTACGTTGCACCTTCCAAAGGGTGTACAGTGTAAGCAGCAGGGTAAGCAGTACGGCCCACACAAGAATTTTCTTCAACAAGGCTGCCATTAGTTCAGGGTGGGGGTGATTTTGGTTCGAATTTCATCAAAACTGAGGGCAGTCTCCGTGCTTTCAGCCATGTCCCGCAGGGTGAACAGTCCGGATTCCAGTTCGGAATCACCCGCTATTACGGCAAAACGGGCCTGCTCACGGTTGGCTTCTTTCATCTGGGCCTTGATCGACCTTCCGGCGTAATCCATCGCTACGGACAATCCTTTTTCCCGGAGCAAAGGTGCATGTTGCAGAGCCCAGTTTCTGGCTTCTTCACCTCGGGTGACCATGTACACATCCAGCTGCGATGCTTCTCCAAGCGGAATACCCAGGGCTTCACAGGCGATGAGCAACCGCTCCATTCCGGACGCAAACCCGACTGCAGGGGTTGGTTGCCCGCCTACTTCTTCAATCAGTAAATCATACCGGCCTCCGCCGCCCAGCGCGTCCTGGGCACCTAAATCCGGGCTGGTGAGTTCAAAGGCGGTCCGGGTGTAGTAATCCAGCCCGCGAACCAGTCGCGGAGTTTCCTGATACGCTATACCGAGAGCATCCAGATGACGTTTTACGGCGGTATAATGTGCCAGACTCTCCTCGCTGAGATAGTCGGTGATGACGGGAGCATCCTCAATCAACGGCTGGTCTTCCTCTTCTTTGGAGTCCAGAATCCGCATAGGATTTTGGGTGAGCCGGGTCTTGGATACATTGCTCAGATGACACTGGTGTGGCTCAAAGAAATTTTGCAGCGCTTCCTTGTACGCTTTGCGCGATGCAGGATCGCCTACGGAGTTGATTTTCAGCACAGTGTTGGTAATGCCCAGTTTTCGGTATACCGTTGCCATAAAGGCGATTATCTCCGCGTCAGCCATGGGATCGGCACTGCCCAGCATTTCCGCCCCGAACTGATGAAACTGGCGCTGCCTACCCTTCTGCGGCCGCTCGGCGCGGAACATCGGACCGATGTAAAACAGCTTCTGTACACCGCCACGCTGCTCCAGACGGTGCTGAACAAAAGAACGTGCTACCGGTGCCGTACCTTCCGGTCGAAGCACGTACTGGTCGTCACCCCGCTGAAATGCGAACATTTCCTTGGAAACGATGTCGGTGAGCTCGCCCACCCCACGCGCAATCAGGCCGGTCTGCTCCAGCACCGGCGTACGGATTTCTCCGAAATGAAACTCCCGCGCGGTCTGACGGATTACCGATTCAATGTGCTGCCATTTTCGGGCTTCATCAGGCAGGATGTCAACCATGCCGTGGTGTGTGGTAAACTGAGCCTGTGCCATAAAAAGATTCTTTACTCGGATAGTTCGGATGAGGACCCGGTTGGTATCCTCGTGCCGCCCGGCTTGCCGGACTTGTTTTAGTTAAGCGTGCAACAACGCGCACCCATCATAGTACGCCCGGTTGTGAAACTCCATACCGGATCGTGGTGTGATGTACACCCATGATTACAGCCGACATACAGGCGCATGTTGACACAGGGTTGCCGCCAACCGTGGTGTACTCTACACCCTTCATCACATACCTGTGCTGTCACAGCGTGCTGAAAATACGAATTTATAACCATCCTGCGCGAACTTGCCTGTCGGTTGATTTTCATCAATACATACTGCGGATACCAAACGCACGACGTATTGCTTAACGGCTCCCGCCCTCAGATCAACCCGTGTACACATCAGTATTCCGCCCCTTTCAGCTCAGCAAGCGCAGTCTGCAACAAACGGGAAACACCGGTTACATAACCCAAACCGACTGCCAGCACCGTGAAAAGTATGGAACGATACAGAATGTCAGCAAGGGCCGGTATGCCGGTCAGCGGAATCCATCCTGCCGCAAATCCGGCCGCCAGCAGGGGAAGTGCAACTTTTAGATACGTTCTGTTGAAAGGATGCATCGAAAAAGCCCGCCAGATATAAACGGTACGGATGGCATTGATACCCAGATAACTCAGCGCACTGGCCATGGCCGCACCCGAGATGCCATAAACCGGAATAAGCAGCAGGTTGGTGACCACGCTGAGCGCAATAAAGGCAAGATTGAAGAGCAGATCGTTGTGGTAACGTCGGGAAGTAATCAGGATGTAGCCGTTAATGCCCCCGGTAATATCAATCAAATGTCCCGTCCCGATCCAGAAAACCACCAGGGCTCCGGCAGCAAAAGCATCCGGCAGGAAGGTAAACACAGCCTGAAGATTAATCAGGATGCCGGTCAGAATGAACAGTCCGATGGCGAAGTGCAGCAGTGAGGTCCTGGCATAGAGCACGGCAATTTTATCGGGTCTGTTTTTCTTCCAGGCCTCAGCTACCATGGGTACCGCTATCCTGCTGATACCTCGCGCAGGTATAGCTATGACCGACCCCATAAAAAAAGCAATACTGTAAATCCCGACATCATCCAGTGTCAGGTAGGCTCCGATCATCAGCGAATCAATAATGGTGATAAACGAGGAGGTGGCCCCGGCAAACAGGGATACCAGCCCGTATTGCATCACTTTTTTAATCCTGCGGTACCTGAAAAAACCGGGCACCCAGTTAAACCGTATGGCCTGCTCCCGGATAAGGCCGACCAAAAGCAAGATCAGTATGATACCGTGAATGGCGATGTACCAGACCATAAACCATTCAAACGTGAACCAGCCTGCAATGATGGCAACAACGCCAAATGTAGTCAGCAATCGCAGTAGTACTTCCCGTAAAAACAGGCTCGCCACCGTCTTATACAGTGCCCGCAGGAAGCTTTCGGCCAGGCTGAAGAGCATCACGAACAACGAGAGTGGAATCAGCCAGGGATAATAACGGACAAACAACGCCGAACTTTCCAGGTAGACGGATTCCACAACCGGTCGGAAGAGCAGGGCGATGAAGGTCGCCACGAGAAACCCTGCCAGCGTAAGTACCAGAACGGCTGCGGGAAACCCAGCCCCCTGCCGGGTACGGTAATGCGGGAAAAAACGGAGAATAGCCGAGTTGAAACCTAAACTCGCAACCTGAGCATACAGTATGGAAACACTGGTCAGAATGCGTATCAAACCGATTTCATCGGTATTCAGATAAAACGGATACAGAAATATCAGATTCACTACACCAATTGCCGCCCCGGTGTAGGAAAAGATTGTGTTCCAGAAACCCTGTGACTGAATCCGGCTCATGAGGATGATTGCCTTGCCTGAAGAAATCCCCGGAGTACCTCAATTCGAAAACGAAGTACCGTTAACGCGCATCCTGCCCTCAAGCCGGCAAGGTATCCCGCGCTTACAACCAGGCTCACAGCCCATTTCAGACCCTGTTTCAGATGCCATTTCCAGACGGCCGCCATACCGTGGGTCACCAGCGCGTCACCATGCCCGATACCCCGGGCCTGACGGTACACGTATTCGTGCGTCAGCCGTTCGTTGCCCACCCGGTGACCCAGCACAGCGTTGGGATTGTGCATAATTTGCGTGCCGCCCCGCTGCAGCCGCAGAAAAAAGTCTTTTTCCTCTCCCGCCGACAACACGGCCCCGGTCCGACCAATTCCGGTATTGAAGCCGCCGGCTTTTAACGCGGTCTGTGTATTCAGCAGCATATTCCCTCCATGCGGATAACTGCCCGCAGGGTATTGGTATCCCTCAGGCCTTGCCTTGTGCCGTCCCAGCATCTGGGCCAGAATCATGGGAAACCAGGATGGTTTTCCGTCATCGAAGTGGACATAAATGGGGGCTCCGGCAAGGCAAACATTCGGATGATCGGTCAGAAACGCCTGCCAGGCCCGCAGAAAATCTGAGGGAAGAATCACGTCGTCATCAATGAAGAGGGTGTGGGTAAACCGGGCTTCTCTGAGCGCCCGGTTTCGGGCATACGACAATCCCTGGGAATCTTCCCGAACCGCCCGTACATCCGGCCACTGCCGTAAAACCTCGTCCGTAGCATCGGTCGAGTTGTTGTTGACCACCAAAATCTCATAGTCACCTTGAACCGTTGTCTGCATGGCGAGATAGTGCAGCGTATCGGCCAGATAGCGACTCCTGTTGTAGGTGCAAATCGCCACGGTAATTCCAGGTTTGTATGCCGTGTAGGTGGTCATAGGCAGAAAAGTACGCAAATTTCGCGTCACTCGAAGAGGGCGTATCCTTGCTGAAAATGCGTAATTTGATTTGTATGAACACCACCGGCACCGAAAATCCGCTCGTTACGGTCTATGTGACCACCAAAAATCGACTCAGTCTCCTTCGCAGGGCCTTGAAATCCCTGGATGAACAGACGACAGACGATTTCGAGGTGATTGTGGTAAACGATGCATCCACCGACAACACGCGCGAATTCCTGGATACCTGTCGACCCCGATTCCCCCTCACCGTAATCCATAATGAATCCACCTGCGGAGCGCCGGCCTCACGAAATAAAGCCATAAACCAGGCAAGAGGCCGATTTATCACCGGACTTGATGACGACGATGAGTTTTTGCCCGATCGTATCCGAACATTTACCGATGCATGGACTGACGCCTGGTCCTTGCTTGCCGCCGACTGTCTGATTGTGTCCGGCAGCAGAACGGTGCGCTGGAGGAAAAAACGGAATATCACACACAGCGATTTATTGTACCGGAATCTCATCGGCAACCAGGTGTTTACCCTCACCGAGCGGGTTCGCAATGTGGGTGGGTTCGATGAAAGCCTGACAGCGGCCCAGGACTACGACCTCTGGCTCCGGTTAGTCGGCAGGTTTGGTCCGGCCGGAACACTGGCGGTACCCCTGCAGGTAATACATGAAACCGATGCAGCCCATCGCATCACCAGTCAGATGGACTTTAACTGGGGATACTACCAATGCTATCTCAAGCATAAAGCGGACATGACCCCGCTTCAAAGGGCTGCACACCTGCACAACATCCGTCGTGCCAGAAACAAACCCGTTACCATTTGGGAAACACTCAGCAGTACCCCGATATCATTCTGGCCCAAAGAACTGGCGCGCAGATTGCGCTGAAAAAGCTTCTAAATTCCTGAACCATGAAATCCATTACTCGTTCCGCTTTTTACAAGAAGAACATCGAACCCGTACTGATCAAACTGGCACCCATGCAGTATCTGCTGCTTCGCTATAAAAGTCCGCTGGCAGAATGGGCGTGGTTTGATTCACTGAAAAAAGGTCGACCAGTGAACCGGGAGGGTTCGTCAATTCCATGGTTTACCTACAGTTTTCTGGATGCATTCGCTGATCGGATTCCCCCGGAGGCCACTGTATTTGAGTTTGGGGCGGGGATGAGCACCCGATGGTGGGCTGAACGCGTACAAAGTGTAACCAGCGTTGAACACGTGCAGGAATGGTACGAATCCCTGCAACCGGAATTGCCGGAAAATGCCCGCATCCTCTTGCGTAATCTCACAGAAAGCGAGTACGCAGCAAGCATTGCAGAGTCAGGTAACCCCTATGACATCGTCATTATTGACGGCAGGATGCGGGTTGTATGCACACACTATGCACTGCAAAGCTTATCGCACCGGGGCGTGATCATCTTCGACAACAGTGAGCGACCCCAATACAGGCCTGCCCTTGATATGCTTACTCAGGCCGGTTTCAGAAGCCTTCGCTTCACCGGTTTTATTCCCCAGGACTTCATGGGATCCGAAACAACGGTTTTTTACCGCGACGGTAACTGCCTGAATATTTAATCCCCGATGGCGGCGGGCTTTCGTTTGGGCAGATAGGTTGCCCCCAGAGCACCGGCAATCAGCAGCAATGCCAGTATATTGGCGATGTTCGATACCGTTCTGACCGGCTTATACCACTCCGGTTCATACTGCATGACCAGCTGGTGGCTGCCTGCCGGAACGGCAATCCCCCGAAGAACGTGATTGGTCCGGTGTATTTCAACAGGTTCGCCATTCAGCCGGGCTTTCCATCCTGCTGGATAATAGATCTCGCTGAACACGACAAATCCGTCTGTACTTCGGGTTACTTCCGCTTCAATGCGATGGGCATTGTAATCCGTTATCTGCACCCGCGCGAGAGAATCCGGCATGGGCGTCACCCCGGGCTGTTCAAATACGACGGCCGTTGAGCGAAGATTGATTTCAGGGTCAACCAAAGCCTGCAGACTGGCCTCCGGGGAGTCAACAACTTCAAACCCCTCCACAAACCAGGCCTTCGGGAACACATCCGGATTTTCGTTGGCGATAACCGGACCCTGCGTGAAAGCGGGCGAGTATCCGGGATACCTGCCGCCGAACGTCACATAGCGCACATTCAGCATGGATAATATACGACTGAGGCTCCCGGTCTCTCCCCGGGACAACGTCTGACTGATAACCCCTTGCAGCTCGTCGTAGATACTCATCCGGGCACCGGAATACCCTCCGATGCTCGGATAAAAATAGGCGGGAACAGCATTGTTAAAGGCATTGTCGCCCAGAGGGAATACCCGGTACGACCAACCTTCATCCGTCTTGACGGCCTCTTCCAGCCAGGTATCAACCGGCCTTCGTTGCTCTTCAATAACTTCGGTAACGCTCATGCCCCTCGGACTGTAGGCCGATTCCGGAATGTATCGTTTCCCGGTACTGATCATATCAAAGGCAGTCAACGCCACTATACCCATAAGAACTATCGATGGTGCTATTTTTCCGGCCAGCAGCAGTCCGATTAATCCTGCCGCTGCAGTCCCCATAATGATGTAGCGGATGAGGTCAGACTGGGCTGCCGATTTTCGCTCGGGCAGAAGCTGTTCATTCATGATGCGGTCTACAGCCTGCGTCACACGCGGGTCTTCAGGAGATACCTGATTCTGGGAGGCTACTTGCTGGGCGATGGTACCACGTTCACCATCTTTCTCAAAATCCAGGCTCAACGACAGGGCAAACAGCAGAATCATACTGGCCAGAACGGCCCCGCCGGCACCCAGAAAACGGGATTTTAATGCACCCCGGAGCTCGCCGGCTTTATCAGCAAGGAATTGAAGTCCATCCATGGCCGGTACGGTAAGGCAGAATACAGCCAGCATCAGCCACATTTCCGGTGTCCGGAATTTGTTGAAGAAGGGGAAATAATCAAACATAAACCCATTGAGCAGGGTAAAGTGCTTGCCCAGTGAAAAGAATATGGCCAGTAGGGCCGTAGTGAGGAAAATCCGGGTGTGTTTTTTCCGTGCGAGTACGAGTCCTGCAATTAAAAATATGGTAGCAAGTCCACCAAAATAATGCGGACCACTGGTCACGGGTTTGGGTCCCCAATACAACTCACCTCCACCAAAAAGGTTGGGGATGGAAAGGGTGAGTAACTCAGCCCAGCCTTGCGACCACACAAAGGCATAATCGTAGCCCAGACCGGTTGTACCTTCCAATTGCGATCCACCTCGAATGCTATAGGTGCTGTAATCGTATATGGACCAATACTGTTCCATTACGCTGAAAGCCGAGAGCAAACCAACACCGATAAGCAGGGCAGTATTCCGAAGCCACCCCGGCAGAGTACCTGCCTTAAAGGCGTCAATACCTTCATAAATCCACCACACAGCCATCAAAAACAGGAAGTAATAGGTAACCTGAGGATGACCGGCTCTGATGTGCATCATGAATGCAAACACGAACAGGGCCAGGCCGGCCAATATGCGATCCGGTTTGGAAAAGATGATCCGGAACCCGGCAAAGACCCAGGGAATCCAGACATAGGCAATGAATTTGGTGTTGTGCCCCGCACCAACGATGATGGGGATATAGGTGGTGAAACCAATAATTATGGCACCAACGGCGCTGACCAGAGGTCGGAAACCCAGTAGAACCAAAAAGAAATAGGCACCGGTCAGCAGAATCCAGTACTCAATCAACGGGAACATCGACCGGAATAGCGGCATTACGAGCGTGTCTACGTGCGGAAACCGTTCCAGATTACTGATAACGTAAGCTGGCATTCCGGAGAACATTGAAACCGACCACTGCGCCTGCTCACCGAACTCTTCGCGGTGTTCTATCAGGCTTTCGGCTCCGGCCCGCCACTGAATAATGTCATGGGTAGCGAAATTCTGACCGCCGAAAAAAACCGGACTGTGTAAGATTGCGGGTAGGGTTAGCAGTACCAGAATTACGAAAGCATGTTGTTTCCAGGCAGGCAGGACCGACCAGAAGTCGGGGGCAATGACCGGCGAGGGGGATGATTTTCGGCGTGAAACAGACTTTTTTCCCATGAAATACTCGTTCTGGCTGGATATAATGAATGTTAGTCGATGACGCGGGGTACGCGGAAGTAATCTGAATCCGCATCCGGTGCATTTTTAAGCGCATCCTCATGTTGAAGCGGGGGCTCCGCTGTGTCAGGTCGGTAGCGGGCAGGCAACTCCAGCACATGTTCCAACGGCTCTACATCGTCGGTGTTAACCTGATTGAGCTGCTCCATGTACTCCAGAATTTTGTTCATATCCTTTTGATACATATCAATTTCAGACTCAGTCAGACGAAGCCGGGCCAGATTGGCCATATATTTGACATCATCTCGGGTTACAGACATAGGACGTCGGGTTAATTGGGGTTAATTTGACAGAGAATTTTGCGTAATATAATCATTCTGAATCAGTCGGATGCCTGGAATTACAGGCATGTCCGGGTTGTTTAAGTTGAATTACGACCACGCTTTAACGCATTGCACTAACTTCGCTATTTATGATAAAACGTACCGTCAAGGTTAAAAATGCTGCAGGCCTGCACACCCGACCCGCTGCAGTATTGGTCCAATGCGCCTCCGAATTCGAGTCAGAGTTCTTCATTCATATGTACGGCTACCGGATTAATGGTAAAAGTATTCTGGGTGTTATGACCCTGGCTGCCGACCAGGGCTCAGAAATGGAGTTGGAACTTGACGGCCCCGATGAAAAAGAAGCACTCCAGGCAATCGTCAGGCTCTTTGAAAATGAGTTCGATGAAAATTGAAAGCGTGGATTCCCCGCCGTATGTACTCGTCAGCGGGTGCATTGTGATTAGATTCTGTTAATAAAAACAACACTTTTCAACGAAGCAGACACCATAGCGTATTTATGCTTTAAAAAATAAAGCTAAAGTCTTTAGGTTAAGTGCTTTTGCTGCTTCAAAAAACATGTCCTGAAACCGCTTTGATATCGATAAAATTCAGACAAAGTGTAATTGTGAACTAAATAAATAATTTGTTAACTCAATATTAATTAACTTTAAAACGTATAGAATTTATTTTGGCTAAAATAGTAACATTGGTATCTTTGCTTCAGATTGTAAATCATACAATCTAAACTATAGAGAAAAAAATACCGCTATGATCACCAAAGAGTTCACTCCGAAACGTACAGTTTGTAAGGTTACATTTAAAGTTCCTGCAGACTGGGCAACCAATGAAGTAGCCATTGTCGGCGATTTCAACGAATGGGACCCTAAAGCAAATCCGCTTGCCAAAAAAAATGGTTCATGGGAAGTAACCCTTCGTCTGGCTCCATCTACCGAGTATACATTCAAGTACTTTATCGATGGAGAGCGCTGGGAAAATGACGATGCTGCCGATGCATACATACCCAACGAATTCGGCACCGAAGATTCTGTCCTCAAAATTGAAGCGTAATTTTCGAGAGACGTACTTACGTATGACTAAGCGAAGAAGCCCCGAAGCATACCGTTTCAGGGCTTCTTTGTTTTAAAAGCAAATCCAAAAACTCGCAGCGCACGCCGGGATTGTGTTTGACGGGTAATACAGCTAATATCTGCCTTATCATACCGACTATGCGAACGCAATGCTACATCCGCTTAAAACCGACTTACTCGTCCGGCGACTGCAAAACCGTTGGTTAGGCAAACCTTTTCATTATTTTCCGGAACTACCATCTACCAATACCTGGCTGAAAGAAGCCCGGCAGCAATACGAAACCGGTACCGTTATCTTTACGGACCATCAGACACACGGCAGGGGACAACGTAGTAAAGCCTGGATTTCTGCTCCAAATTCGAACCTCACATTCAGCGCTCTGCTCAGGCCAGGAAATCCCAGATATGTTCACAGTCTCACACTGGTTGCCGCACTGGCAATATGCGAAACCATCGCACCCCTGATCAATAAACCTCCCGCAATAAAATGGCCAAACGATATTCTTGTCCAGAACAGAAAAGTTGCGGGTATTCTGGTCGAAGCATCGTTTATGGGGCCTTCTGTAGACCAACTTATCCTGGGAATCGGACTGAACGTTAACCAGACAGCATTCTCCGATAATCTTTTGCCGGCAACCTCAGTACGACTGGACTCAGAAACGAAAAGTCCAATTTCAAGAGAAGAACTGCTGGTGTCATTGCTGAACACACTGGAGCAAAAAATTGAGTCCTGGGAAGTCCGGCCAGACTCCATTCGCGCCGATGTAAACCGCCTGTTGGTGGGTTTCGGTAAATACGGCCGTATTGAAGCCGGAGGAGAACTGCTGCCGGGAGTTCATAAATTCATGGGAATTAATGCCGATGGATTTCCTGTATTTGTCGATGTAAACGCTGAAATCACTACCTTTACCAGCACACAAGTGCGCTTCCACCCATCCTGACAACACGGGATGTCCGACGGATTAGATCAGATACCTGACCGGTTTCAGGGCATCAATTCATGCGGCAGATACCCGAATCAAGGGCAGGTTCGAATTGCAGTAAGCAACAGATTACAGTACCTGGTTTTATGACCACTTCAAATTCCCTCACATTACCGGAATGGCAGTCCATAGACAAGCAACACATCGTACTTGCAGTAAGTGGTGGAATGGATTCAATGGTACTTCTGGACTTACTCAGTAGAAAGGACGTTTACCTGGAAGCTGCACATGTTAACTATGGAAAAAGAGGCATAGAAAGCGACCTCGACCAGCAGCTGGTCGCTCAGAAATGCAAAGAGCTGGGTATCAGACTGCACACCCATATCGCGGAGCGTGACGACTGGGGTTCAGGAAATTTTCAGGAACAGGCCCGTAATATCCGGTACACCTTCTTTAACCGCATCCGGGCAGAACGAAATCTTCCGTGGCTGGCTCTGGCACACCACAGAGATGATCTGACGGAGACCGCCGTGCTCAAAATTTTCAGGGGAGGGGCTAATCAGGCTTTATCTGCTATGACCATAATCGATTTCCGGCGAAAAATATACCGCCCGTTGCTGGCGTATACACGCCTTGAAATCGAAGCATACGCCAGGCGCCACAAAATTACCTGGCGCGAGGACGCCTCCAATAAGGAATCGGACTACGCTCGAAACCTGCTCAGGAATGACCTTTTTCCCGCACTGGATACAGCCACACCAGGATGGAGGAATAATCTTCAGCATGTGTTGCAGCGGCTGGAGACGGCAGACGAACTGACCCGTCATATACTTGCCGTCTACGCAAACGAACAGCAGGACGCACTCCCCGTTGACATCCTGCAGCAATTTTCCGTTACCACCCGTTTGACCATACTACATCGTTTCATTGCAGGTCACGAGCCTGAAATTACCACCGGACTCCTACACCAGGCGGCCCTGTTGCTAAATGCGCAACCCGGAAGACAAGTTCGCATTAGTCCGCAGTTAACCTTGTGGCGTGAATCGGAAAAACTGCAATTGATAAAAAACGACCAGGCTGCATTGAGCCCGGAACAAGTCCGGATAACGATTACCAGTACGCCGGATCAGGCTGCACTCCGAAAACCGGGCAGCTTGTGGCTCGATCAGGAAAAGGTTTCCAAACCCCTGCATTTTCGTGCCTGGCAACCTGCTGACAAAATCCTGCCACTGGGCATGCAGGGACATGTTTCCGTAGCCGACCTGCTGACTAACCGTAAAATAGCATCTTCCCAAAAAAAGCAGGCAATCGTTGCGATAACCTTTGATGGAAAAATCTGTGCCGTTATCTTTCCCCATCCTGATCAAACAGGTCAAATAGGCTGCATCAGCCACCCGTACCGTATCACCAACGAATCCGTGTCCGCACTGGAGATCACCACAGAACCCAGCACATGAGTATTTATACCCCTGACACCATCCAATGCAACGGAGAAACATTCAAGCTTTTTATATCCAGGGACCAGATTCAGCAGCGTGTCGCTGAAATTGGTCGTCAAATTGACGAGGACTACCAGGGCAAGAAACCCATTTTTATAGGTGTTCTGAACGGATCGTTTATCTTTCTGGCTGATCTTATGCGGCATGTATCCATTCCCTGCGAGATGGATTTTTTTAAACTCAGCAGTTACGGCGATGAAAAAGTCTCATCGGGTAAGGTCACCAAGCTAAAGGACCTGGATGCTCAGATTGAAAACAGACATGTACTTATTGTAGAGGACATCGTTGACACCGGTCTATCTATGAGCTATATCCTCAGACAGATGAAGGCGCTGAACCCCGCTTCCGTCAAGGTAGTTACCTTGCTGCACAAACCCGGTGCCGGTAAATACGATGTCAAACTCGATTACGTAGCCTTCGAAATACCCACATTGTTTGTTCTGGGTTACGGACTCGATTATGCCCAGGAAGGTCGTAATCTGGCCCAGATCTACGTACTGGATGACACAAGACCGGCCTCGAATTAAATGGTTTAGTATTTTGAGGCTCTGAGTTTCTTTGTATATTTAGTCTCTTACGGAGAGATGGCTGAGTGGCTGAAAGCGGCATCCTGCTAAGATGTTGAACCCCCACCGGGGTTCCGAGGGTTCGAATCCCTCTCTCTCCGCCACAGTATGTTCAATTTCGTCGCTGGGGGGCGATGGAATTGAGGTTTTAATACTACCGATTCGAGGGGAATCGGGCTTCAGTTACGCTGATTGAAAAGGCATCAACTACATGTACAATGTATGTTTCAAACCCGATTCAAAAGAGCAGTAACCGAAGATTTACGTTTTTATTAAACGGATTTGATACATCCCGAAAAAAACGTCATAAAATGACGGCTGAGAGAATATGCCCATAAAAAAAGTCTGATACAGTGCGACCTGCATCAGACTTTGGCTCTTTTCACGCTTCCCGTGATGATTAGCTAATACTTTACTGAATTGTATCTTCATTTTGCCTGCATCCGGCCTTCTACACCGTGCAGGACAATTTCTTCTCTCAATCTATACACTTTTGCACACAGGGTGATGACGCGCCTGTAGTGCCACTTTCATTGATTGCCGGTGCTTTGCAGCAGAAAACCCCCTGTTTTCACCATAAATCCGCAAAAGTACCGGCTACATCCTGAAACTTTATTGTAAGTAATACAATGGTTTATGGGATGCTACCTAAAACGAATATAGCATAAGTACGACAAAAATACAATAGACCAAGTATGGTGAACACGATTCGGTAGAATAACAGACCGAACGGCCGGCCGGTCACACAACTCCGTGTATTAAATTGTATATTCTACAGACACAGTAATTTGCCGGCCGGCATTATGCAGCAGGCTGGCGTTCACCAAAGCCCTGTTTCCCATGTCAGACGATCATGTCCAGCTCATGAACACCAGAAAAAACATCGCGTTAATTGCTCATGATAACCGCAAACTGGAACTGCTGGAATGGGCCGATTTTAATAAGGGCACGCTCGAAGAACACAATCTTTTCGGTACGGGTACAACAGGTGGCTTGATTACAGAGAAACTCGGCTTGAAAGTGCATCGCTATCGCAGCGGGCCCCTCGGTGGCGACCAGCAAATAGGTGCCGGAATAAGCGAAGGGAAAATCGATTTCATGATATTCTTCTGGGACCCTCTGCAATCGCAGCCTCATGATGTTGACGTGAAAGCACTGCTCCGATTGTCTGTACTCTACAATATTCCCGTTGCCTGTAACCGTGCCACGGCCGACTTTCTGATTTCCTCACCGCTGCTTAACGGGAAGTATGAGCGCATCATCAAAGATTTCCAGCTACCCAATGCCATCGGCTCCCAGTGAAATCAGCTGACATAATTGTAGTAGGCGCCGGTGCCGCAGGACTCACAGCCGCAATTTATGCGGCCTCATCCGGCAGCCGCGTTCTGGTTCTTGAGCGTACAGACAAAGCCGGCAAAAAAATACTCATGTCGGGAGGGACGCGATGTAACGTGCTCCCGGTTGTTATGTCGCTATCAGATTACCATACCGATTCATCTCCAAACCTGCTCCGCCGTATTTTTAAGTCCTGGTCTGTGGCAGCGTGTAAAGACTGGTTTCAGCATGACCTCGGACTACCCCTTGCCTGTGAGGCAGATACCAACAAATGGTTCCCGGTCTCCAATCAAGCCCGTGATGTTCGTGATGTTCTGGTCAATAAACTGATTTCAACGGGAGCTCAGATTCTTTACAACAAGCATGTGACTGCACTGAAAAAAGATGAGCAAACCCAGAACTGGTTTATCAGTACAGAAGACGGGCTTAAATACAGCACTCATGCCGTAATCTGGGCGTCTGGAGGATTATCTGTTCCTACTATCGGTACAGATGGATCTGGTCACCGCGTACTGAAAGAAACGGGTATTTCCATTACACCAACCTATCCGGCCCTTACTCCGCTGACCGGACCTCACCCCGGTACAGACAACCTCGCCGGAATTTCGTTGAATGTAAAGCTTACCGCTGCCGCAAACGCATCCAGCCGTGAAGGGTTTCTGTTTACGCATAAGGGATTCAGCGGACCCGCTGTGCTGGATGCAAGTCATCACGTGACACGTTACGTTCAGCAGGAGAACACAACTGCGAGTCAAAAACCTGAGCTGTCCGTGAACTGGTCCGGTGATTCAGAGCAGGTCTGGATTACGCGCTTTGCCACCGGAAAAGGGACAGTACGAAGTGTTATCCGAGATTACCTGCCCAACCGTCTTACCGATGCCTTGCTTTCTGATGAACCGATTGCCGATAAACGGGCCGCCGAGTGTTCACGCACAGACCGCACACGTCTCATTCAAAAGCTTACACGGTTCACACTTCCCTGGACAGGGCACGAAGGATACCGTAAAGCGGAAGTTACCGGCGGAGGGGTACCTCTGGAGTCGATTGACACCGCAACGATGGCGCACAAGCAGGACCCTTCATTGTTTTTATGCGGCGAAATTATAGATGTCTTCGGGAGAATCGGGGGGTTCAATTTCTACTGGGCCTGGGTAAGCGGCAGACTGGCTGGTTTATCTGCCGGGCGATTATCCCGCTGAAAGAAGCAGCGGCGATTATTCGGGAAGCCAGCAGCTTCAACACCATTCGTCAGCGTCTGCTTGCCGATAAAAGCCCGGGTAGCATGCCCGGACTACATCCCATAGACCACGCCTGCCAATAACTCAGGTCCGGAGAAAATTATATATAATCGGTTTGGCAGCTATAAGTACCGTAACTGCAGTTCAGGCTTCCAGTACAACAGCGGGTTCCAGTGGCTTAATTACCACACTATCACCGGTATCATACGGCATTCGGTTGTCAGTGTGAACCAGGCATTCTGAATTTTGCAGCCTCACTTTATAGGTGATGTCATGCCCCTTGAATTCCCGACTTACCACCGTACCGCACAACCCATTGCAATTCAGCTCGGTAGCACGTTCAAGTGTCAGATGCTCCGGTCGGATGGAAAGTTTGACTTCCCCGCTTGCCGGACGGTTAATCATCAGCTCTCCAAGAACGGTATGTGCTTCCATACCGGAAGCACGGGCATTTAAAACATTGGTACGACCCAGGAACAGCGCTACAAATTCAGTCCTGGGCGAATAATAGACCTGCTCCGGAGTACCAATTTGTTCAATTTTACCCTCGCTCATCACAGCAATCCGGTCAGCAAAGGAAAGAGCCTCTTCCTGATCGTGTGTGACCAAAATGGCCGATATACCAGCCTTTTTTAAAATAGCCCGGATTTCATTCCGGGTACTTTGCCGCATAACGGCATCCAGATTGGAAAATGGCTCATCTAATAGAATAATATCTGGCATTGGAGCCAGCGCCCGAGCCAGTGCAACACGCTGCTGCTGTCCGCCGGATAGCTCATGAGGCTTTCTGTCAGCATACCCGCTCATGCCGGTCAGCTTCAACATGGCATTAATCCGTTCAATCCGATCACGCTTACTTAACCTGCCCAATCCAAATCCAACATTTTCTTCTACACTCAGGTGTGGAAAAAGTGCGTATTCCTGAAATACAAAACCAATCCCCCGTTTATCGGCAGGTATATTTGTATTTGGACATTCAATGACCCGGTCACGCAGCTCAACAGACCCGGAATCTATTCGTTCAAAGCCGGCCATCACCCGTAAGGTCGTCGTTTTACCACAACCGCTGGGACCCAGAATAGCAAAGATTTCGTTAGACTCAACCGTAAATGAAACCCCGTCTACAACCTTGGGTCCCATTGATTCATACTGCTTGGTCAATCCATGAACCTGAAGCAGACTACCGGTCATACATACCTCCGAACAGAAACGATTTCAACCCGGCAACATCCGGTCATGGTGCACAAGGACGGTAAGCTTCCGAGAAACTGGCCTGAATACATCTTCGTAAAGGGTTGTCTGGATGGCATTAATACTTTCAGATTTCACTACGACAAGGTGTAACCCTACAGGCTCGTCTTACTGAGAAATGGTTACATAAAGCTGATTCGCAGTCGGAAATTGGCAAGTTGATTCTTGAAACAATCGAAACGCTTAATTAAATGAGATTAAATCTAAATAGAAAAATACTAAAAACAGCGCCGGATTACGAGATTTTACCGCATCACCTGGTTTGAGACGGACAGGAGTTTCCGGCTGTGGCATGACGGGGCTTAATTTTTGGCATATATGTTAAAAATTTACCGTATTTTATCAAGTCTGTACTGATTTCGGCAAAACGTTACAGTAAATGAATCCGTTGCTGCAAGGCGACGGAACACACTGCAACGTACACAAAGGCCTATTTGTGCACACAAACTCAGTCCACGGACAAACCGTGAACACCACCAACCGGCAATAATCGCCTGGAAAGCCAATCTACCATAAACGCGCGTCCACAGCTCATGCAGGATATCAGAAACATCGCCATCATCGCACACGTTGATCACGGAAAAACAACCCTTGTCGATCAGATGCTCCGTCAAAGCGGAACATTCCGGGATAATCAGGAAGTGGCCGAACGCGTCATGGATTCCAATGACCTTGAACGTGAAAAAGGTATCACCATTATGGCCAAAAACACCGCGGTCAAATGGAAAGACACCAAAATCAATATTGTTGACACCCCCGGCCATGCCGACTTCGGCGGTGAAGTTGAGCGAATCCTGAAAATGGTGAATGGTGTAATCCTGCTTGTAGATGCAGCTGAAGGACCTCTTCCGCAGACCCGTTTTGTATTGCGAAAGTCCCTGGCACTGGGTTACCGGCCAATAGTTCTGATTAATAAGATTGACCGTGGTGATGCCCGCCCGGATGCGGTGCTTAACGAAGTGTTCGACCTTTTTGTAGGTCTGGACGCTACCGATGAACAGCTCGATTTCCCGGTTCTCTACGCCATTGGTATTCAGGGAATCGCTAAAAAATCACTTCATGAGGATTCCGGAGACTTGTCTTCCCTTTTTGACCTGATTGTTGACCATATACCCGCACCACAAGCCGAAACCACCAGACCGTTCAAAATGCTCGTGAGTAATGTAGAATGGAATGATTATCTGGGTCGCATAGCCGTTGGCCGGGTTGAACAGGGGTTACTTCGTAAAAATCAGGACCTTATGCTCGTGAGCCGCGAAGGAAAATCCAAGCAGAAAGCGCGGGCTACAAAATTGTTCACCTTCTCCGGACTTGAGCGGGTACCGGTAGAAGAGGTATTTGCCGGCGATATCGTTGCAATAGCCGGATATGAAGGCACCAGCATCGGAGACACCCTGACCGTTGAAACCGATCCTGCACCCATTCCTTACTTCGATATTGACATGCCCACCATCGCCATGTACTTCCGCGTAAACGATTCCCCGTTTGCCGGGCTGGAAGGCAAGTATGTGACTTCCAATATGATCAAAGATCGCCTCGATAAGGAAACCCGGATCAATGTATCCCTGAAGGTGGAACAAACCGAAAACCCTGATGTTTTCAAGGTTGCCGGTCGTGGTGAACTTCAGCTGGCTATTCTCATCGAGACCATGCGTCGGGAAGGGTATGAATTTGCCGTATCCCGACCCGAAGTTGTGCTCCGGGAGATTGAGGGTGTTGTTAGTGAACCTGTTGAAGAGGTCGTTATCGATGTGGACGCAGAATACAGCAGTAAAGTGGTAGACATCCTGCTGAACCGAAAAGGCATTATGATGTCCATGAACCAGGAAGGCGACAATACACGAATCGCATTCAAGGTACCATCGCGTGGTCTGATAGGCTTTCGAAATGACGTTCTGACCGAGACCCGTGGTACGGCAATGATTCATCAGCAATTTGACGCCTACGAGCCTTTTAAGGGCGATATCGCTGGTCGTACGATGGGAGCGCTGATTGCCCTGGAAAACGGTAATGTTACCGGATATGCCCTTGAAGGTGTGCAGGATCGGGGAATTTTCTTTTGTGAACCCGGCGATCCGGTCTATGCCGGACAGGTTGTTGGGGTGAATAACCGCGCTGATGATATGATTCTGAATGTGGTCAAGAAGAAAAACCTGACCAACCACAGAGCCTCGCAGACTTCAGATAGCGTAAAGATTGCAGTTGCCCGAAAAATGAGTCTTGAGCAGTGTATTGAGTTCATTGATGACAACGAACTTCTTGAAATTACCCCTAAAAGTATCCGCATCCGGAAGAAATATCTGGATCATAATGACCGTAAGCGCCTGGACAAAAAATGAACCGATTGACCTCAGCCCATGCCGAAATAGTGTGATTTTGAATCAAAATAACGCCTGAAAACATGGCTTAATCCCTGATGTTCAGGATGCTCCAATCCCGGGTCTTCACGCAGAATTTTCCTGGCCAGATCGCGTGTTTCCTCAACGATGGGCTGGTCTTCTATTATGTCGGCGAATCGGAAGCTTGGTAAACCACTTTGCTTGGTTCCCAGAAAGTCTCCCGGACCGCGCAGTTTTAAATCAGCCTCCGCAATTTCAAAGCCGTCCTGCGTCTTGCTCATGGTTTCAAGCCTGAACCTGGCTTCCTTACTGCGCTTGACGTCAGTCATCAGAATGCAGTAGCTTTTTCTGCTTCCTCTGCCAATCCGGCCCCGTAGCTGATGCAGCTGTGATAAACCGAAACGCTCGGCGTGCTCTATAATCATCACAGAGGCGTTGGGCACGTTAACGCCCACTTCAATGACGGTAGTTGAAACCAGTATGTGCAGAGATCCGGAAGCAAAGGCTTGCATGACGAGGTCTTTCTCTGTCGATTTCATCCGGCCATGAATTAAACCTACCTGAAAATCCGGGAACAGATCGCGCAATTGCTCAAAACCCATTGTGGCATCCTTCAGATCCAGCGATTCAGACTCCTCCACCAGTGGGAATACCACATAAACCTGCCCTCCTTTCGTGATTTCACCGTGAACAAACCGGTAAATATCCGGTCGGTTTTTGTCGAAGCGGACTACCGTGCTGATGGGTTTTCTGCCGGCAGGCAGGCCCTTGATCAGGGTTACGTCAAGGTCACTGTACAGGGTCATTGCAAGGGAGCGGGGAATGGGCGTGGCGGACATAACCAGAACGTGTGGATGTGTTCCCTTGCTGAGCAAATTGCTCCGTTGCATAACCCCGAAACGATGCTGCTCATCTATAACTACCATGCCAAGTCGATGAAAACGGACCTTATCCTGTATCAGTGCATGCGTACCCACTACAATTTGTGCCTTACCCCCTTCGATATCGGTGAGTACATCGCGCCGCAGTGCCGTATTTTGGTTGCCGGTAAGCAAGCGGACACGAATATTTAATGGCGTAAGGTATTCCGTAAGGGTGTGATAGTGCTGTTCAGCTAAAATCTCGGTTGGAGCCATCATCGCACCCTGGTAGCCCGAATCCAGAGCCATGAGCAGGGCTAAAACAGCAACTACCGTTTTCCCGCTGCCAACATCTCCCTGAATAAGCCGGTTCATTTGCTTGCCGGAGCTGATATCTTGCACTATGTCGTGAACAGCACGCAGCTGCCCCTCGGTAAGCTTGAAAGGAAGCACGCGGGTGACAAAGTCACGGGTAAGGTCCCCGGATTCAAGCATGGCACCGGGGTTTTGCTCAATACGTGTCTGGCGAAGCTGCTGCATGCTGAGCTGAAAAAGAAGCAGCTCCTCAAACTTGAACCTGCGCAATCCCGCCGCAGGCTGTCCGATATGCTCTGGAATATGTATGGATGTCAGGGCATCCCTGCGCTGAGGAAGACGGTAATCGCGCAACATATAATCGGGGAGGTACTCCTCAAAACGTTGACGCTGCAAAATCTGGGCAATCCAGCGTTGTATGGTAAGGCTGCTGATGTACGTTGTTTTAAAGAAGTTAGTGGAAGGGTAGACCGGAACCAGCCCCCGACCCGCAGTATCCCCATCTTCAATATCTTCCACATCCGGGTGGCTCATTGAAAGAGATGTCCCGAATTGTTTCACAGTTCCGTAAAAGGAAACCACTTTTCCGGGTTTAAACCGCTTTTTGAAGAATTTCAGCCCCTTGAACCAAACCCCCTCCAGCCTACCGGTTCCATCGAAAATAGTAACATGAAGTCGTTTGTTTCGGCCAAAACCGGCTTCTTCCGCCTGAAGAATCCGACCGATTACAGTTACCGTCTGACCCGAAGAAATCTCTCTGATAGGTAAAACCGTAGAACGATCAATGTAGCGCCTGGGAAACAGATACAGAAGATCACCAATCCCATCCACTCCGGAGTCGCGGAGGGCCTTCAGACGCGGTGGAGTCATGCGGGGGAGATCATTTAACTGCATATAGAGATATACCTGTATATATCGCTTAATCGTTGTTTTGGTGTGTTTGGCTCCGGTATTACCCTGAATCCGGCGATATGGGCAAAAAACAAGGGTATTTGTGAATATATCGAAATTATCTGTTTGGAGTTGTGAGACAATAAATGCTATATTTACAAGCTCTGAAAAAAATCAACCAAATTAGATTGTAATACCGTGCCAACGATTCAGCAGTTAATTAGAAAAGGCAGAAAAAGCAAGGTTAGCAAAACTACCGCTCCTGCCCTGCAAAGTTGCCCTCAGCGAAGAGGAGTTTGTACCCGAGTATATACTACAACTCCGAAAAAACCTAACTCAGCGCTCCGCAAAGTAGCCAGGGTTCGCCTGACCAACGGCATTGAAGTAACAGCATATATTCCCGGAGAGGGGCACAACCTGCAGGAGCACTCTATAGTGCTTATCCGCGGTGGCCGTGTGAAGGATCTTCCCGGGGTACGCTACCACATTATTCGCGGTGCACTGGATACAGCCGGTGTGAACGACCGTAAGCAGGGTCGCAGCCTTTATGGTGCCAAAAAGCCCAAGGCAAGCTCCTGATAACCGATTCAAACTGGGTTCAAACCTGAATTCTTATTTCATACGACAATGCGAAGAAGAAAAGCGGAAATACGTCATATCAAGCCAGATGCACAGTTTGCTGACAAACTGGTCACGCGTTTTGTAAACTGCTTGATGAAAGACGGCAAAAAAAATACAGCACGAAAAATTCTGTACCAGGCCTTCGAAATCATCGAAGAAAAAACCGGTAAGCCAGGTATCGAAGTCTTCCGGGAAGCACTGGGTAATGCCGCTCCTGTAATCGAGGTTCGAAGCCGTCGTGTGGGTGGATCCACCTATCAGGTGCCGGTAGAAGTTCGCACAGAAAGAAGTACAGCGCTCGGAATGCGATGGTTGATTAACTCAGCCAAAAACAGAAACGATAAATCCATGTCGAGCCGACTGGCACGTGAACTTACCGATGCGGCCAATAATGAAGGCGGTGCCGTACGTAAAAAGGACGAAACCCATCGTATGGCCGAAGCTAATAAAGCCTTCGCTCACTTCCGATTCTAAATCACGAAAGTCTTTTTAATTCCCTACAACAATGACCGAAGCTCAAATCGTAGAACAACTCAGGAACACGCGTAATATCGGCATCATGGCTCACATCGATGCAGGTAAAACGACGACTACAGAGCGGATTCTATTCTACACCGGTGTTTCCCACCGTCTTGGTGAAGTGCATGATGGTGCAGCTACCATGGACTGGATGGAGCAGGAGCGCGAGCGAGGTATTACCATTACTTCAGCCGCTACAACCTGTAACTGGAAAGGTACACGTATCAATATTATTGACACACCTGGCCACGTTGATTTCACCGTTGAAGTTGAGCGTTCACTCCGGGTTCTTGATGGTGCTGTTGCCGTTTTCTGTGCCGTAGGAGCTGTTCAGCCACAATCTGAAACTGTATGGCGCCAGGCTAACAAGTACAAGGTTCCGCGGATCGCGTTTGTAAACAAAATGGACCGTACCGGTGCCGACTTCTTCAATGTGGTCGACAAAATGCGTACAAAACTCAACGCAAACGCGGTGCCTCTTCAAATTCCAATCGGAAGAGAGGAGAACTTCAAGGGCGTTGTTGATCTGCTGCATATGAAAGGGCATATCTGGGATGATGCGAATCTCGGTAAGTCACTTGAAGAAATTGAAATTCCGGATGATCTGCGCGAAACAGCAGAAAATTATCGCAAAGAACTCATCGAAGCCGTAGCTGATACCGACGAGGCGCTGATGGAGAAATACCTCATGGAAGAGGAAATTACCGTCGACGAACTGGAAGCTGCTATCCGTAAGGCTACCTTGAATCTTACAATCAATCCGGTTGTATGTGGAACCGCCTTTAAAAATAAGGGTGTTCAGGCACTGCTTGATGATGTAGTAAAATACATGCCATCCCCGCTGGATGTTGACGCCGTAACCGGTACCGATCCAGACGACGAGGAAAAAGAACTTAAACGAAAAGTGAGTTCTACAGAACCATTTGCAGCTCTCGCTTTTAAAATCGCAACCGACCCCTATGTCGGTAAACTCACCTTTATCCGGGTTTATTCAGGAACATTGGAAGCAGGTTCCTATGTGTTGAATACATCAACCGGAAAGAAAGAGCGTATCGGTCGACTGCTGAAAATGCATGCCAACACAAAAGAAGATATCAAGGTTGTTCGCGCCGGTGATATCGCAGCCGCTGTAGGTATCAAAGAAGTTCGTACCGGTGATACACTAGCTGCCGAGAACGCGCCGATTATCCTCGAGCAGATGGTCTTCCCAGAGCCGGTTATTAAGCTCGCCGTTGAACCTAAAACCAAGGCTGATAACGACAAACTTACAACGGGACTTGCTAAACTCGCTGAAGAAGATCCTACGTTCAAAGTATCCGTTGACGATGAAACCGGTCAGACTACCATCGCCGGTATGGGTGAACTTCACCTGGAAATCATTGTTGACCGTCTGAAACGTGAATTCAAGGTGGAAGCCAATGTAGGTAAACCTCAGGTTTCCTACCGTGAAACCATTACCAAGTCGTTCACTCACCGCGAAGTCTACAAGAAACAAACCGGTGGACGTGGTAAGTTTGCAGACATTCAGTTTGAAATCATGCCTGTAGAAGGCAATACCGGGTTCCAGTTCGTAAATGAAGTAACGGGTGGTAATATTCCCCGTGAATTCATCGGGCCTGTGGAGAAAGGATTCAAATCGGGAATGTCATCCGGAATTCAGGCCGGATACCCTATTGAAGGACTCAAAGTCCGACTTTTTGACGGTTCCTATCACGATGTCGATTCCGATGCACTCAGCTTTGAGCTTTGTGCTCGTGCCGGTCTGCGTGAAGCGGCAAAACGTGCAGGACCTATTATCCTTGAACCTATTATGAAGGTTGAAGTCATTACTCCCGAAGAGTACATGGGCGATATTATCGGAGACCTGAACAGCCGTCGCGGCATGATTTTGGGAATGGATAATCAGATTGACGGTTCCATCATCAATGCGGAGGTTCCCCTCGCAGAAATGTTCGGATACTCCACGAACCTTCGATCACTTTCACAAGGACGTGCTGTCTACTCGATGGAATTTGAGAAATTCTCACCGGTTCCCGATTCCATTGCGAAAACCATTATTGAAGAAAAGTAATTAAAGTTTAAATCGAATAAAGCTATGGCAAAAGAAGCATATAATCGCGCGAAGCCACACGTTAACATTGGTACAATTGGTCACGTTGACCATGGCAAGACCACGCTGACGGCTGCAATTACG
>LIHN01000022.1 GCA_001314545.1 Bacteroidetes bacterium HLUCCA01 | reverse complement strand
CAATGGTTACACTACCTTTAATGTGTTCAATATCGAAAATATATTTACCTAATCAGGGATCTGTTTGCCGGGATGTCTGCGAAACCGCAGCAAATGCCAGGACAGTGATCAAACAAGTTGCCAGCAATAGTGATATAATCGTTTGTGTTTTCATGATGGATAAATATCGAGGAACACCGCCGGCATTATACGGAGAGTATCCCTCGCTTTTAACGTTTATGAAGTTAGATTTCCTTAGGTCAGCCGAGATGCGAACGATATTCTTTGAATGACACCTGTCGTGGTATTAAAGACTATAGTCAAACCAGAATCGCCAACAGTGATATACATTTTTGTATGTGAAGTATCAAGAGGATCCGTAGCTCGTTTCGACCATGACTTAGGTACATGTTCGGCAAATTCATGAATTGGGTGACCCACACGAACTACAATTCCACTCAGAACGACATAAAACATGTTGTCTTTTATGGAAAACAAGTAAAGACCAAAATCATCTACAAACGAAAAGTCATTTGAGCCATAGGTTAAATAGGTATGCGTTCCAAAAAATTCATTCCATTCCTGTGTTTCCTCATCCGGTTGCGGTAAATACATTCGGAAATCGGACAGTATAGGTTTTAAAAGCTGACCAGATTGGCTTCTGATTTCAAAATCGTTCCACTCAATGATGTCATACTCCCAATCCTGAGCAACTGCCCAGTTTGTTGATGCCGCGGTAAACGCAGCTATAAGCAGGAAAAACGCTTTAATTTTTTTCATAATATTAAATTTAGTGTTTATGGAAACTGATTACATGGATTTTGATTGAGTGGATTCGCATCAGAGTCTGATTCAAAACGTGTAGCTAAAAATGGCTCTGGATTTACATTAGAATCGCGATTTGCTCTAACGAATACTGGTTTGGTACCCATTTCCATATGAACATGGGTTGTGATATTTAGCCCCCTGCGTTCACCTAACCAATCATTAATTCCTGATCTGCCGCAATATCCTACGATATCTCCTTTTTTTAAAGAGCCCGTCGCACGACCATTTTGTTGCAAATGTGCGAAACCTACGCTATACCGAATACCATCAATAGTTGTCCAGCCCCGGATAAAGTTACCATAACCCCAGCCACTATTATCTACTTGATGCCAACTTGTTAAATTGTCTATGTCAAATGGGGCATATAAAGGTTCCCCTTCGGTACAGGAAATATCCGTGCCATGATGTGCTTTTGTCCCACTTTCTCGAACGGCTTTCAGCTCGTCTGGGCAAGAAGCACCTATGCATGGTCTGAACCTTCCACCTGTTTTCCCGGAATTACCCGGACTGGTGATATCGGGGTTTTTAACCACATCCCCTGCGCAGGGTATGTTCAGATTGTTACAATCATCGCCAGGCTTGGCTGGTAAACGGTCCGTATCCCCACCAACGCATCGTCCCGGACATACCGGATCCCAGAAGGCGGTACCATTACGTACTCCGGAGCAGTCTTGTTGACTGGGAATACTCGAATCTCCTCCCGGCAGACAACCCAGCGGGTCGCTCACACAAGGTGGATCTTCCGTGAGACCACCTCCGGAACCACCTGTGGATCCTCCTCCGCCCTCCCAGTCATTATCCAGACGCTGGGCCTCAACACAAATTCGTGGCCAGCATTCTATAACCACGGTACCATCCGTCATTACCGTCAATATAGCACAATCAAACCATCCCTCACTGCCGCATGTAGTTTGAACGCCTGTGCTGGGATGCGATCGTTTTAAACGATGCTGACCGGACTGCACTTCTTGTGGGGTATGCACATTCAGATACCTCCTGAAATTCAGCCGTGCCGAGGGGGTATCCGGCAGCATGGCTGTAACAACCACCATAAAACCGTCCTCGTTGACCCGGGTATACAAGAAGGGACGGGATTTACCACCGGCCTGGGCAAGCACATCCTGGTGAAACGTAAGATTGGTGTAGCCATACTCCCATTGCGAGCCGGTGGAGTCGAGCGCAGCAAATACCGCGATGTGCGGGTAATCCAGGGTAACCGTTAGTTGGGTCAGGAGCTGCGTAAGGGCAATAGTGTCTACCTCCGGCTGTGGTGTCTGCCCGGGCTTCAATCGCACATCGTCTGCCGGGTTTGAGGAGCGGATGGTCAGCAATACTTCTGTGTTTGCCACAACCGGCAGGGGGCTCTGCCCGGTACGAGGTAACTCGTGTGGTTGCAGGGTGGAGTCTATAGCGGTGGATGTATCTATCAGCTCACAGCCGGTCCAGCCGGAGGTGGCTAAAACAACCAGACTAAACAGTGCGAGTGTCCGCCAGTTTGGTCGGCGTACTGTGCGCTGGCCGGTACCTGACTCCCTGCGGGATACAGCAGGGGAACCTTCCGGGCCAGACGGGCCGGAAAGATGAGGGGGGGGGATTTTCTCATAGATTGAATGTCTTTGTTTCTATTGACGATAGCGGGGTCGATAAACCCATCCATGCGGACCTGACCCTAGGTATTTCTCGCGGGGGAATGCCTGGTGTCTGACCGGAACCGAAAACATACGGGGCTGTGCGCAGGTGATGCGCCCAGCACAGCGATTGTTTCCGGGGAAAAATTCATCGACCGTATAACCAAAGTCCCACACGACTTCAGTTATACTATAAAGAGTATCCCGGAGGCCATTTGTTACAAAGAAATTTAGCGGGCGTCAATCAGCGCACTTAAAAACGGCCTTGATGTGCGGGAATGATCGTTTTTTAATAGACCGGGCCGTATAATTTTTTTCCTGAAAACCAGCACTTTTTATGTGACGACTAACCCGGGGCATACGACTCAAACGCGCTATGATCGCAGCGTGGATTCAAAAAGCCGTTAAAACTTCATATGATGCCGCTTGTTGACTTCCTTCACTGCCAGATTACACAGGAAACCGATGAGCAGGAGGCCCGCCATGATGTACATGGTCACCGAGTAGGCCTGTGCCGCCGGAACGCCGGCATCGATCTGCATCTGACGGATGTAATTCACCAGCACCGGTCCGAGGATGCCGGCTGTTGACCAGGCCGTGAGCAACCGGCCGTGAATTGCCCCCACCTGAAACGTGCCAAATAAGTCGCGCAGGTACGCCGGAATGGTGGCAAAGCCCCCGCCATACATGGTCATAATCACCGCACAGGCCGCAATAAACCAGAACTCGGTGCTCAGTGAGCCCAGCGATGGTACGGCGGCGTACAGGGTCAGTCCTAAACCAAAATAAATTCCGTAAACCACCTTCCGACCAATTTTATCCGAGAACGAAGACCATAAAAATCGACCAATCAGATTGAAAAAGCTCAGTAATGCCACAAAAAAAGCGGCCGACTCAGGCGTCACCGAGCCCGGAAACATCTCCTGAATCATGGGCGAAGCCTGACTCAAAATGCCAATCCCAGCGGTAACGTTCACCATGAGCATGACCCACAGCAGCCAGAATTGCGGCGTTTTCAGGGCCTCATCGGCATTTACATGGTTATTGGTGATCATTTTGTTGCCGTTATTTTCGGCAGGCACCCATCCGGCGGGTTTCCATCCATCGGCCGGAACACGCACCAGAAACACGCCGATCATCATCAAAAAGAAGTACAGGGTTCCCATCACCAGCATGGTCTCCCACACCCCGACCGATGCCTCTGAACCGAAACGCCCCAGCAGCGAAACCGCCAGAGGCGAACCAATCATCGCCCCGCCACCGAATCCCATAATGGCCAGTCCCGTTGCCATACCCGGCCGGTCCGGGAACCATTTAATCAGCGTTGATACCGGCGATATATACCCGATGCCGAGACCAATTCCGCCCAGTACCCCATAGCCCAGGTACAACAACCAGATCTGATGCAGATAAACCCCCAGCGCCGAAACAAAAAAACCGCCGCTGAAACACAGGGCCGAGAAAAACATGGCTTTTCGAGGTCCTTCCCGCTCCAGCCACTTACCGAACAATGCCGCCGACAGACCCAGAAAAACGATGGCAATAGAGAAAATCCAGCCGATGTCGGTGAGTCGCCAGTCGCCGGGAACCGACTCCGATACCCCGAGGACGCGGGTAAGCGGCAGGTTGAATACGCTGAAGGCGTAAACTTGTCCGATGGCAAGGTGAATAGCAAGAGCAGCGGGAGGAATCAGCCATCGGTTATGATTCGGTGCGGCTACAGTATGTTTTCGGTCTAAAAAAGCAAACACGGCACTATCAGGTTACAGGTGCGAAATTATATAAAAAATGGATGCTACCCCGGCTATAGTTCAGCGCAGCGGTCGTCCGGTATGGTTATCCCTATCATTGGTCTGCAGTAGAATCTGCCAAAAAACGAAAATGTAAAGTACGGTAAAGCCTGAGGAATTCCCAGCGTGGTACACCTCGAAATTATTCATGATATTACGTTGTAGCCACCGTGCGCATCGGAAAACCTCATTTAATCTCGTGAATATTTTTACTATGCCAGCATCTAAGACCGCAAGCAACAACGACAACTCCACCTCTACCAGCATCGCCATCATCGGGTGCGGCTGGCTGGGCACGCCCCTGGCAAGGCATTTCATCGACCGGGGATTCACCGTCCGCGGAACAACTACGTCACGCGATAAGCTTGAAGCACTGCAGCAAGCCGGCATCGATGCATCGGTGTACCGGCTGGGTTCCGAAACCGATGCAGTTCCGGTGGCCGAACGATATATCATCAACATCCCCCCTTCCCGCATTGCTGATTACCCGGCAAAATTGGCGATGTTGCTCAAGTCTATCCCTGCGCAAGCCCGGCAAATCCTGTTCTGCAGTACCACATCGGTGTACGGTAATGCCCCGGGACGGGTGGTTGAATCGGATGTCAGCCCGGGGGAAATCCTTCCTGCCGGTATTGACGATGAGGCCCGACACGGAACACCCCGCTCCGTCTTGCTGCAGGCCGAGGGGGTAATGGCCGCGGACTCCCGGACCACCATCCTCCGGCTGGCCGGACTGATCGGCGGTGGTCGAAATCCCGCGCGTTTTCTGGCCGGTCGAACCGGATTGAGTCAGCCGGATGCTCCGGTTAATCTGGTGCACCTGGAGGACCTCATCAGCGTTTTTTCAGCTTTGGTTGACCAGCATATAACCGGAGGCGTGTTCAATGTCTGCGCCGCAGCGCACCCCTCGCGAAAAGCCTACTACACGGCTGCGGCCGGGAATGCGGGTCTATCGTTGCCGGAATTTGATGAAACCGATACCCGGGGCGGAAAAGAAATAGATTCCTCTGCGCTGGAAACGCTTATCGGACTGCGTCTGTCTCGCATTCATCCCTGAGGGGGCCAGCCCAATCCGCTCCCGGCTCCCGCAGCCTGATCCGCTGTCTGCATCGTCCCCGGGGAACCGGCCCTACCTAGCCCCGGCTCCCGCAGTCTGTACCACTGTCTTAACCGCCTTGAGCATATTCCCTTCTTCACCCGGGTACTGAAAACCACCCGGAGACTGAAAACCACCCGTGCACACGTCAGCGCACCAGTCCCAGCACGCCTTCCAGCTCCTTCATCGTCTGCCTTCGTCGACTA
Organism: Bacteroidetes bacterium HLUCCA01; assembly: GCA_001314545.1. GTDB lineage: Bacteria > Bacteroidota > Rhodothermia > Balneolales > HLUCCA01 > HLUCCA01. Next base: position 63,490 of record LIHN01000022.1, on the reverse strand, counting down.
CGATCGATGCCGACCTTCTCCATAATGATTTCGTTTTGGTAGAGTTCGCGGCAGGTGGTAACCCCCTCCTCCAGCAGGATTGTCTTGTCGCGGCGGGATAGCTTTTGCAGTAACGTTAACGGCATGAGCTGTGCCTCTTCAATGACCGTGAGCAGCGTACGATGCCCGGGATAATCCCAGCCCATCAGGGATATGCCGGCGCATTGGCTGTAACGGACGGCGTCTTCGGTGAACTTCGCGTTGGTGATGATCCAGGGCTTAAAGACCGGTTCCTCCCCCTTGCCAGGGAGATAGCCGGGCAGATCGAGGCCCATCTCACGCCAGGTTCTGCCCTGGTCCTGCTTCCAGGCTTCGGCCACATCCAGAAAGCGGGCATGAAAGTACAGGGGCACCCTTACGTCGGTTTTAGAACCCGCCTGATTTCGGAATTTGCATTCTACCAGGGCTATTTCACCGTTTTTCCGACCAATCACATCCAGCTCATGGGTTACACATCGTCCGCTGACAATCCGGCCAACACTGGTCTGATAACCCATGCTCTCCATCACCGCCCCGATGAATCGCTCAAACGGGTATCCGGAGGGGCCCAACTCCATGACGGCCTGCTTGAGCTGATAGCGGGAGGCGGCAAATACCGAATCCCGTCGAAGCGCCTGAAATGCACGCCGGTAGATTTTCCGGGTCGACATCCCGTCACGCAGCTGCGACTCTACCTCATCGATGACCCGTTCGGCGTCATGTTCCTTTGCCCCGGACCGAAGCAACGATCCGCGCAACTTCTCACGGTCGTAGGTATCGCGCTCTCCGGTTGCCTTGGTAATCTGAATGTCAGGTGGTTTCACGGTTTCTGAATCATCGAAAGTGAATACGGGTTAAGCAGCCCGCGCTGGTAGTAAAGGTCGGGCACAAAGCCCCTTTTCAAGCAGCGGAAACGGGGTGGGGTACGAGGGAGCCGCCCCTGCCCGGCTGGTGGTAAAGACTGGGGCCCATACCAGCGCGCAGGGCCATCGGGCGCAGTGCACAACCAGGAAACTGTGGACCTTACCGGTAACCGGCGTACAACCTGCGGAGCCGATCGGTTACCTGGTCGTAAATGGGTCCGGTAAAGGCCACAAACAGGTCCTGAGGCGGGGGCGCCGGTGCCTCACGCAGTCCGGCAAGTCGGGCCTGATCTTCGGTCAGGGCACGCTCGTCACCGTTGAAATTCGCCCATTCGTTCACCCAGACAAATTCGGACGGAATTTTTTCCTGCAATATCACCCGACCGGTCCAGGCATCCACCACCCGCAGGTCCATCACCCCGTTGGAAACCAGGGTTTTGCGATGGAGGGTATATTCAGCCTGCACAGTATTGAATACATCCAGCTTTTCCCCGGACTCCAGGGTCACCTCGCCCACTTTAACACTGTCTTCACTCTGAACCACCGAGGTATTGCTTTCGATGCGGGTTTGCCCGATGGCAAACTCATCGAATTCCAGCATAACTTCATGGTCGGGCCGGTCAATGCCCTCAGCCTGAGCTTCATCGGGAAAATAGAAACGTACGTACTCATTCATACGCCGGCTGGTCTGCAGGTACTCAAGTACCTTGTTATGAAAAAACTCATGACTGACCGACAGGCTGCGCGACTGAATCGGGGGTACGTGTACCACTACATGCAAGGTGGCATAGCTCAACGCCTCCTCCATACGCTCACGGGTATCACGAAAGTCGGGCACCATACGCTCCACCACCATGAAATGGTCGTACGCTTCACGGGATCGCTCCCGGTTCGTCGGACTCAGCGAGGCCATGCCCGCCTCGTAGCGGGCCTCGGCAGCGCGCTGCCTGCTGTCATTGATTTCATCGATGTAGAGTCGGCCGGCCGGGACCAGTTCCAGGCATCGGGGGCACCGCTGTACACGCTCGGTCATGGCATTCAGCTGCTCGTAAGAAGCTACCACCGGCTCGTAACGAAACGGATCGTTACTCTGCTGAAATACATTGATGCGGTTCACATGCAGATCAACGGCCAGCGGCCAGGCACGTTCCAGAACCTCGGCGGCCTTCTTGTTGTTCGGGCTGCTGCGAAGCTTGTCTACCGAAAGCCGAACGGCCCGCTCATAGTCGCCCTGATTGAGTGCACGACGTGGCGTGTTGCAGCCGGCTGCCAGAAAACTGACCAGTAAAAGAAGGAGTAACGGTGTTTGATACGAACGTTTCATAGCGTTTCAGATAAGGTGAGACGGTGGTTCGATGGAATAATAACGCGAGTTACCGGTAATTCAATATCTTTTTTAGGCCTATCGCATCGATTGCCGAGGGGATGGCTGCAGGGCAAGAAATCAATTGCTAAGAAAAGGATTAGTATCTATCTTTACCAACTTGTAACTAAAACCGACTTTTTGATACTATGTACACGTTCATCGTTATTCTGATTACGTTAATTGCGATTTTCATGACCATCGCCATTCTGATGCAGAGCGGGCAGGGTTCCGGGCTTTCCGGCGGTCTGGCCGGTAACGCAGCGGGTGCCACCGGAATGGTGGGACAACGACGTACTGCAGATTTTCTGTCGAAGGCGACCTCTGCTATGGGCGGTGCATTTCTGGTGCTGTGTCTGGTTGCCAACTTCTTCATCGACCGCTCTACAGGAACGCAATCAGCGGTTCAGCAGCGTGGTTTGGAAATGCCGGCCAGTAACGACTTCCAGCAGTCAACCGAGTCACCGGCTGCAATTCCACAGCAGCCTGCCGAAAACGAAAATTAATCCGGTAACACGGACTCACAGGCAGCAGCAAACAGTTTAACCCCGGTATTACAAGATATCGGGGTTTTTTATTGGGCAAAATATCCTTCTCACAGGCCGGTTCTCATTACTACCGCTGGGCCGTTGCCGCCCGTGCCGCTGCGAACCTGCGGTCGCTTCCCAAATTCTACTAATCGGCGGCGGTTCACCATTCCGGGGTCAGGGCGCTGATATCAGGACCACTTCCTCAGCCACCAGCCCCTTGTCATTCTTGATCAGGGTAAATTCAAAAATCAGGTCTCTGCTCGGCAGAAAACTGGTGTCAAAGTCGGCCTCGAACTGCGATACATGGGCAAAAACCGTGCGGAAAGGCGATTCATCAGCCCGTGAGTCGGTAATCCAGAGCCGGTCCTCAATTTTGTTGAGATAGCGCATGAAGCCGTAGCCGTCACTGTGCGAGAAATCGTAACACATCCCACGAACCCGTGAGCCGACCGTTCCCCACTCGTAGGGCGACTTGATGGGCAGCAAGCCCGGAATACTGTAGCCCGAGATAAACAGATCCACCTCGCGCTTCAGCGCCTGGGCAACATTATCAAATCCAATCAATTCCACGCGTTGACCACGGGCCTGAAGTGCCTGCACTACCGGAACCAGTCCGCCGTCACTGCTGAGCAGTACGATGCGGTCGCACCCGACGGTCTGGGTGAGCATATCTACCGTCATGTCAATATCAACGGTGTTTTTTGTCACCACCGACTCGGTTTCCGGGTCGGTGTATTTTTGGAGGTTTTTCTCAATGACTTTGTATTCAAAATCACGCATGACCTCGGAAAAGCGGGCTGTTTTTTGCTTGTAGGCTGCATCTTCACGCATGCGATCACGGTCCACAGCCAGGTACACATTCAGCCGGCAGGGAGCACATCCGCCCCGTGATGCAAATTTCCGGAGAATATCATAGCGAAGCCCGAAGCCGCCGTTGAGTGTTACATTGACCGCGTCCACAAATACACTGACGCGCTGATGGGATGTGCTCATCGTACTTTCTTTAAAAATAATAATATAAGATTCCTCGATATCGCCGTCGGGACCCAACTAACTATCCGAGTCCTTTACGCGGCTTTCCGAAGAAAAATACAAAAAGTAATCCACAACTGAGTAACAATGTCCGGACGCCCGCGCCGTGCATCCATTCCAGGGGCGATCCCGTGCCCAGCCACACCAGCAGCCCCGCAACGCCCATCATGACCAGGGCCGTACCCACGCGATAATCGACCGGCATGGCGCGTCGGGCGTAATGCAGCAGCAGCAGACTCATTGTTGCGTAGGCCAGAATTTTGACCATGGCCGGACCGGTCATCCCGAAGGCAGGTACCATCCAGATATTGGCCAGGATCGTAATGCTTGCCCCAATCAGGGTGATGGCCGGCAGTTTGGAGGTCTGGTCTTTGATGAATATCCCGGCCGAGAAGTTCACAAACCATCCCTGAAACCAGTAGGCTGCCAGCAGGAAGGGCACAATGGGCAGTCCGTCCCAGTACCGGCTATCGATGAGGGTGGCTCCGCCGGTGAAGGGAATAGCGAAACCGGCGATTTCCGCCGCGAAAAGCCCGATACTCAGAAAAATGGCCCCGGCAATCACATTGAACCAGTCGAACACCCCGGCAAACAGGGTTCGGTTGTCCTGAGCCGCCGCGTATTTCATGAAAAAAGGTTGCCAGGCCATGCGGAACATCTGTACACCCAGCGTCATAAATATGGCCAGTTTGTACGTGGCATTATAAATACCGGTTATGTCTTCGGCCGTATAATCGGTCTGATAGATACGCTGGATATCGTCCGGATTCATGGCATTCAGGTAGAATCGGTCGAGGAATTCGTTGACCGCATACCCGAGACCGTTGGGCACGTAGGGCAGTCCGAACAGCAGCGCTGTTTTCAGCAGAGACGTATCAAAGCGGCCGGATAACTGCTTGCGGGTGAGCACTCCCAGGACCAGGGTGGTAAGCACTGAAGCAACAATATTACTCCACAGTACGGCCTCAATCCCCCAGCCAAGTCCTGCAACCAGCCAGAAATTCAACGATAAATTCACGATGACATTCGCCAGCCGGACCCCGGCATACAGCCAGGCTTTGCGAATGAGCCGGAGTTCGGCGAAGGGAACCACACTCAGCGCGTCAAACCACAGAATGCCGATCAGCAGCAGGTACAGGGTATCGGCATCGGGACGGGTCAGGCTCATCAGCGGCTGCAATGCTTCCGATCCCAGCATCATGAGTACCGCCAGCAGGGTACCCACCAGCAGGATGGCCGACTGCAGGGTGCGGAATACATCCTCCGAGCCTTTCCGCTCGGTGGCGTAGCGAATATAGGACGACTCCATCCCGAAGGTGAACAACACGTTCAGAAACCCGATTCCCGAATAAATAAGTCCGATGATACCGTACTCGCCCGGCAGAAAGTAGGAGGTGTAAAACGGCACCAGCAGATATCCCAGAAACCGGGCTACCACACTGCTCAGTCCGTAAATCGCGGTATCCGAAAAAAGTTCTTTTAGCCGGGACACAGACTGTGGGTTATCAGGTTACCGTTTGAAAGGCCGGGTTTGGGAGCAGCGCAGGTTGACCCTCGCCGCACCGATGAAACGAGGGTGCTTCAATCCTGGTGCCGCCATCGGTCAGCCGACACATATCAGGATCGCCCGTTGATGAGGTCCAGCAAGGCTTGCATTCCGTAGCGGTAGCTGTTCGCCGAAAAACCGGCAATGATGCCATCGCACACGCCACCGGTCAGCGAAGCGTGACGAAACGGCTCCCGGGCATGGATGTTGGATAGGTGCACCTCCACTTTCGGCACCTTCACCATCGCCAGTGCATCGCGGAGTACCACCGATGTATGGGTTAATCCGCCGAAATTGACCAGCATTCCGTCAACGCCTCCCTCGTGCACAACCTGATGGATTCGCTCAACCAACTCCCCTTCGTGATTACTCTGGAAAAATTCGGTCGTCACAGTATCAAATTCACGATGCAGCATGGAGGCAATGTCAGGCAGGGAGGTATGTCCATACCGGGCAGGGTCTCGGTGCTCCAGCATATTCAGGTTGGGACCGTTCAGAACCAGGATGTGCATGATAATGTAATCTAGGGTTGCAGGGAGAAACCCGGACAGGTACCAGCGGAACCCGTCCGACTCAGATGTTAACGTGCAGAAGCCGCTTTCGCGTGCTCATGTCAAAGCCCTGCGCGTCAAATGCGGCCAGGGTACGGTCGATGGTGTAATCTACCCGATGGATGGTAAAGGTAAAAGCATCGGTATCCAGCAGGATAAAGCTGGCGCGCTGATCGGAATCGCGCGACTGCCCTACGGCTCCGGGATTCACAACATAACGGAAACCCGGCTCCATGCCAAATACACCCAGTTCATTGGCTACCACGCCGGGAATGTGCGTGTGCCCTACAAAGCAAAAGGTGTGCGGAATGTGCTCCAGAGCTTTTCTGCACAGCACGGCCGAATTCAGGTAGCTCCATCGCTCCGGTCGGTCGGGCGAGGCATGCACGATCATAAACAGGTGGTCGTCAACCCCCTCAAAACCCGGATAACCGGCATCGCGCAGTCCGGCGGAGGTCCAGGTCAGCGGCAACCCCTTGAGATAGCGGGTATTTTCTTCGGTCAGATGATCCATGGTCCATTTCAGCAGCGTTTGGTTCGGCTCACGGAAAAAACCCAGGGGCATTCTGCCGGTGATGGCTGCATCGTGGTTCCCCTCCACGCACGGGATATTCCGCTGGCGGATGATGTCAATTACCTCGTTCGGCTGCGGACCATACCCTACCAGGTCGCCCATGCACACAATGGCATCCGGGCTGAGGGCATCGGCCTTTTTGAGCACGGCCTGGAGTGCCACCAGATTGCCGTGTACATCGGAAATAAGCGCAATTTTCATAGCCTCAAATATAGGCATAATTGTGCGGAAGATGCGAGGGGGATTCAACGGGTATTGCGTCAATGAAGGCTTTCCGGCAGCGGTACAGGTGCGTGAGAATGACCGCCCTGCGCCACAGAAAATCCTGCGCACCGTGCCGGCTGCTGCCGGGTGAGAATCGGGGTGTTGGGAACGTAGTGCAGAAGTCCGTACGTTGCTGTTTAAAATCAACCGTTCATTACGCCAAACTCCAGCATGCCCGCCTACATCCAGCACATCTCTACCCGCGTTCCCGAAAATTATTATGATCAGCAGTATGTACGTGAGTTCATGAAACGCCAGTTCCCCGGCGACCGGCTGACAAGTATGATTCTGCACCGTATTTACACACAATCGGGCATTGAAAAACGGCACAGCGTACTGCGGGAGTTTCACGGGGAGCCGGACGGTGATGGAGCCGGAGCAGCGCCCGCTGCCGTAGAGGGGAACACCGGAACTGTACCAGGCAACGCCCAGTCCAGCGGCGCTTCAGGGCAGCATCCTGCCACCCCTACCGGACAGACTACCGCGCGGGGTGATCGAAACTTTGACACGACAACGGTAGCCGGCGGGGTATCCGCCCCTCCGGACGAGCAGCTTGTAGGTGACGATGAGCCGCTGTTCCGTATACAGCCTGACGGCACCATGCGCGTGCCCACTACCGGCGAGCGCAATGCCCTGTATACCCGTGAAGCCCGCAAACTCTTCATTGCCACGGCCCGCGGCATCTTTGAGGAGCGACCCGACCTGCAGCCTGCATCGGTCACCCATGTGATTACTGTATCGTGTACCGGTTTCTACGCGCCCGGTCCCGACCTTGACATTGTCAACGCCCTGGGACTCTCGCCGGCTACCCAACGCCTGCATATCGGATTTATGGGGTGCTACGCTGCGCTGCCGGCCCTGCGTATGGCCGATAGTATCACGGGCAATGACCCTTCTGCCGTGGTGCTGATTGTAGCCGCGGAGCTGTGTACCCTCCACCTGAAATTTGAATCGGATACCGATTCCCTGCTGAGCACCACAGTCTTCGCCGACGGCTGTGCCGCCGCCCTGGTCACCGGCAGCGACACCCCGCCCCTGCAAGGCGCCCTGCAGGTCGACCAGCTCCACGCTCTGGTCACCCCCAACGGCGCCGAAGATATGGCGTGGACCATCGGAGATCACGGTTTCGACATGGTGCTCTCCTCCTATATACCGGACATCATTGAGGGGAACCTGGACAGCGTGCTGGCTCCGGTCTGGAAAGGATACGGCCTCACACCCGAAGACATTTCCATCTGGGCGGTTCATCCGGGTGGTCGCGCCATTGTAGATAAGGTACAGGACGCCCTCGGCCTGAACGAAACCCAGGTCGCTTCATCGCGGAAGATTTTACGGGATTACGGCAATATGAGCAGTGCAACCGTGTTATTTGTACTGCGAGACGTCATGGATCGGCTGCGTGAAAGTGACGCCGGCGAACAACGGGTACTGGCCATGGCTTTCGGTCCTGGACTCACCGTTGAAACCGGCCTGATGACCTACCTGCCGTAACGAACCGGTATGCTTGACTTCAGAACCCGCAATACCCTGCTGCGTGAACTCATGGACGATCCCGATTGTGATCCGGTCAGGCTGCAGCGCACGTACCGGCAGTTCGGCACCGTGAACCGGCTGGTGGCATCCTGGAAGCGAATTATCACGCGGGAGCTGCTGCTTCGTGTTGCAGAACGAAACGGCGGTAATCGCTCGCTCACCCTGCTGGATATTGGGTGTGGATTGCTGGACAATGCCGTAACGGTGCGTGAGCACGCCGCACGACTCGGCTTCAGCCTGCACATCACCGGCATCGACCCGAACCCCGTTGCAGCATCCATGGTACTGGCCCGTCCCCTGCCGGTTGATGCCGCCTTTGAACAATGCTACCTGCACGATCTCGCCCTGCAGGGCAAGCACTTTGATCTGGTGATTTCCAATCATTTGATGCACCATCTCAGCGACGAAGAAAACCTCGCCCTTTTCAACGATATTGAAACTGTAACACGCGGTGCGGCCCTGATGAACGATCTCCGGCGAAGTCCGGTATCCTGGGCCGCGTACGGACTGGCCACGCTGCCTGTGCGCTGGTACAGCTTTCTGAGCATTGACGGCATGCGCTCCATCCGTCGCAGCTACACCCCGGAAGAGCTCATGCACCTCACACAACGATGTGGCACGGCCGCAGGTACCTGGCAGGTAATTCCGGTCTGGCCCTTCAGGCAGGTTGTGCGTTACGAACCCCACACCGTCTGAAGTATGGCTACACCCCGGAAAGCAGCTCCATTGCCGGTCGATTGCGATTTTCTGATTGCCGGGGCCGGTGCAGCCGGACTCTATGCAGCCAACATACTCATCCGGAACGGGTTTCGTGTACGCGTTCTGGAGCGCCGGGCCGAGCCTTCCACCCACTCCCGCTCTATCGGCATTCACCCTCCATCTCTGGAGCTGCTCCGGGAGCTGGGCTTACTAGAATCTTTCCTCAGCGAAGGCATTCATGTAACCACGGGCCGTGCCATGGTCATGCGCGGGGGAGCACCGTGTACCGGTAAGCCACCGAAGGATGGGAACAAGGCGGCCGGGAAGCATCGCTCAGTTGAAGATGGCGATTTCAACAGGGAGCAGCCCGATGGTGGGAAAACGATGCGGGCGGGTCGGTCGTACCGGCTTGAACTGGGCTCCGGTGTGGGAACCGATCTCATTTTGACGCTGCCTCAACATCGCACCGAAGCCCTGCTGGAAGCCAATCTGCCTGAAGACCTCGTTCTCAGGCGGCAGACCGTCATCGGATTCCGTGAACAGGTCGATGGAATTTCGGTTGAAACCCGTTGCGGAGATAGCGGTTCTTCGCGGGTTTTCAATGCGCGGTACCTGCTGGCTGCGGACGGGATGTATTCCGGGCTGCGTGGCATGATACCCGTTGAATGGTCGGGTTTCACCTACCCATACCCCTTTTGCATGGGCGACTTTCCGGATAACACCCCGTTTGGTGCGGAGGCCGTAATCTATTTAACCCCGGATGGACTGGTGGAGTCCTTTCCCCTGCCCGGCAACCTGCGCCGCTGGGTCATCAATCTGAAACCCGGCGCCAGGGTACGTGATGATAACGACCGCAACGGACGCTGGCACCAATTGCACGCTACAGGGCCTGAAAGCGGCGCTTCAGCGGACTCGATGCGCGTGCCTGATACCACCGGTATCGGGCGGGAGGCGGGTACCACCGGTATCGGGCGGGAGGCGGGTACCGCCAAACCCGGCCTGGAGCATCCGGGCAAGGAGGCGGCCATCGCCGCACTTTGCCGGACTATCGGGCACAGAACCGGATACACGCTGGAACCGGGCCTGGCACAGATGTACAGCGAGTTCAGGGCACACCGGTACACGGCTACTTCGCTGTATCACGGACGGGTGGTGCTCATCGGTGATGCCGCTCATGTTATCAGCCCGATTGGCGGACAGGGGATGAATTTTGAATGGGGTATGATCCGGTCGCTGGCCGATCTTGCGGTAAAAACGGATACGGGTGCGTTGCTTCGGGAGGCGTCGCTGCAAACCTACCAACACCTCGGTCGTAGTGCGGCACGCAAATACGGCAGGAGAGCCCATTTCAATACAACCATGGGGCTCCCGGGTCGACACCACCACCTGCTGGGTGCCGCGGTAAAACTCCTCATGAGCGCTCCGCTGCGCCGGGCTGTGGCCCGGAGATTTACCATGCGCTGAGGCGGCGACGTAGAATCCTGTACCCCGGGAAGCAGGCCTGCGGCCTTGCTGCATCAGCCACAACCGGCAATCCGACCGCAAATCGGCATGTCCTGTCAGGCCCGAAATTGCCTGCGCAAACCGAGGGTGTATCTGAGCGAATTTACGTAGCTTTGCACCATGCGAAACCTTATCAGGTCCAGATCAACCAAATAATGTACATATGAAACGATCACTCCTTACCGCTGCCCTGCTGACCGGTGCCCTGGCCGGTTCCGCGTTTGCCTACGCTAACCCGTCTGCAAACCCAGCAACAGCCCCAGCAACTGTTATGCATACCGACGAATTCAACGAATCCAATCCCTTCTATGCGCCGAGCACACTTTCCATGCAGGCGCCCGACTTTGCAGCCATTCAAACCGGACACTATCTTCCTGCATTCAAAGAAGGTATCAACCGGGCCGCGGCTGAAATCCAGGCCATTGCCGAAAACTCCGCAGCGCCTACCTTCGTGAACACCGTGGAAGCGATGGAGCACACCGGCGAGCTACTCGGTCGCGTATCACGGGTCTTCTTCAACATGACCTCAGCTCACACCAACGAGGATATTCAGGCTATCCAGCGTGAGGTTTCGCCCATGCTATCGGCCCATAACGACAATATCTACCTGAATCCTGCGCTGTTCAACCGGTTCAGGACCCTTCATGACAACATAGAAAACCTCGGACTGAACACCGAGCAGGAAATGCTCCTGAAACGCTACTACCGTAACTTTGTACGCGCCGGCGCCCTGCTCACCGATGAGCAGCAAACCCGCATCCGTGAAATCAACGAGCGGATGTCGGCGCTGAGCACCGAATGGAGCTCCTCGCAGCTGGCCATTACCCGTGAGAGCGCCGTTCTGGTTGACGATGTTGCCCTGCTTGAAGGCATGAGCGACGGGCAGATTGCCGCTGCCGCAGAAGCCGCCCGCAATCGCGGCGAGGAAGGTCAATACCTGCTCAATATCACCAACACTACCCGGCAACCCATCCTCACCTCCCTGGACAACCGCGAGATGCGCCAGCGTGTTTTCGAAGCTTCGGTTAACCGCGGACTCGGGGTCGACGGTGCCATCGATGTTCGCCCCATCGTGCTGGAAATCGCTGCCCTGCGCGCCGAACGTGCCCAGATTATGGGATACAACAACTTCGCCGAGTTTGCCATCGAGCCCAACATGGCCGGTACACCCGACGCTGTGCTGGACATGCTCACCGGTATGGTTCCGGCCATCAAAGTGAACACCGAGCGTGAGGCCGGACAAATCCGCGAGATGATCGCTGAAATGGGTCACGACCATGAACTTATGCCCTGGGACTGGGAATACTACGCCGAGAAGGTCCGACAGAAACTCTATGACATTGATGAAGATGAGGTTAAACCCTACTTTGAGCTGAACAGCGTCCTTGATAACGGTGTCTTCTACACCATGAACCGGCTGTACGGTATCACCTTTGAGGAGCGCTTTGACCTGCCCGTGTATCATGAAAGTGTGCGCGTATGGGACGTACTTGACCACAATGGTGAGCAGATTGCCCTGTTCTATGGCGACTTCTACGCCCGTGACTCCAAGCGGGGCGGCGCCTGGATGAGCTCCTACGTGGGACAGTCGGGCATGAATGGCACCAAGCCGGTGGTTGTAAACGTGCTGAATATTCCTCCTCCTGCCGATGGGGATCCGACCCTGGTCAGTTTTGACAATGTGGTTACGCTCTTCCACGAAATGGGCCATGGCGTTCACGGCATGTTCTCGGATGTATATTACCCATCGGTTGCCGGCACGGCCACACCCCGTGACTTTGTGGAATTCCCATCTACCTTTGAAGAAGACTGGGCGGTACATCCCGAAGTGCTTTCCAACTATGCCCGTCACTATCAGACCGGAGAACTGCTGCCCCGTGAGTTGCTGGATCGGGTGATTGCGGCCCAGGCATTCAATCAAGGTTTCGATACCTTCGAATACGTTGCTGCCTCCCTGCTTGATCTGGAGTGGCACATGCTCACGCCGGATAACATTCCTGCCGATGTTCAGGCTTTTGAGGCTGAAGCACTTGGTAAATTCGGTGTAGACTGGGACTTTGTTCCTCCCCGTTACACCACTACCATTTTCAATCATGTATGGCCGGGCGGATATTCGGCCAATTACTATGCCTATATCTGGAGTGAAATCCTGGCAGCCGACGCGTATGCCTATGTGCAGGAGCAAGGCGGACTGAGTCTCGATGTGGGACTTCGCTACCGTGACACCGTGCTCTCTCGCGGGGGAAGTATGGAGCCGATGGAGATTTACAAGAACTTCCGGGGCCAGGAGCCTACCGTAGATGCGCTGCTTCGTCGCCGCGGACTGGTAGCTCCGGAGACCGAAGCCGGTCTGTAACGATCTGGTCGTCACAGCCCGGGGACTCAACCGGGTTGTACACCCACTCCCGGAGACCGAGATACCGGGTTGAAATCTGATTAATAAAAATGGCGTACAGGAAAGACAACCTGTACGCCATTTTTTTATACGTCACCAGCCCCCTTGGGATGAACCACATCGCGCGGCACAAATTTACTACCCGGACTGCTTTTCACCGGCAATCACCGAGCAAAAAAAAGCCCCCGATGCAAAAACACCGGAGGCTTGAGTGCAAGTAGTGAAGCCTTACGTCTTCATTAATTGTTACGTCTGAAATCGGCTGGTGGTTTGAACCTCATGGGGCCGAAGCCCTTCCGCGAACACCTTCCGGCAGGATTTCAAACACGATTATGTGGGATTATTTCTCGCTCAGAAAACTTCTGAGGACGGTCTGAAGAATACCGCCATTCCGATAATAATCAATCTCCACCTGGGTGTCAATACGACTCTTAACGGAAAATTTCTTCTCGGTTCCATCCGCCTTACGAGCCACAACATCAATCAGCTGTTTTGGCTTCGTATCATCGGTAACCGCAATACTGAAATGTTCGGTTCCGTCCAGTCCCAGCGTTTCGGCCGACTCCCCATCCTGATACTGCAAGGGCAGCACACCCATGCCCACCAGGTTGCTTCGGTGAATACGCTCAAACGATTCGGCTATCACGGCCTTAACGCCCAAAAGATTGGTACCTTTAGCCGCCCAGTCGCGCGATGATCCGGTTCCGTATTCCTTTCCGGCCAGCACCACCAGCGGAGTCCCCTCCTGCTGATACTGCATGGAAGCTTCGTAAATACTGGTCACCTTACCCGTCGGGAAGTGCGTGGTATACCCGCCCTCGGTACCCGGAGCCAGCTGATTCTTGATGCGGACATTGGCAAACGTTCCGCGGGTCATCACCCGGTCATTGCCCCGTCGGCTTCCGTAGGAATTGAAATCGATTTCATCAACACCGTTATCCACCAGGTATTGACCAGCCGGCGACTCACGCTTAATATTACCCGCCGGTGAAATATGATCAGTGGTAATCGAATCGCCCACCTTAACCAATACCCGGGCGTCTTTAATAGACTGAATCGGGGCTGGCTCAGCATCCATATTTTCAAAAAACGGAGGCAGCTGAATGTAGGTTGAATCCCCTTTCCAGTCGAACAGCTCCCCGCCGGTGATCGGAATGGCATTCCATTCTTCATTCGAATCGGCAATACCATCGTAGTTTTTATGGAACAGGTCCGGTCGGACCGCATTGTCGAGGTGGGCCTCAATTTCTTCCTGGGTTGGCCAGATGTCTTTGAGGTACACATCCTCACCGTCTTTACCTTTACCGATGGGATCGTTAACCAGGTCGATGTCAACCGTGCCGGCCAGGGCATACGCTACCACCAGCGGCGGCGAGGCCAGGTAATTGGCTTTCACATTCGGATGAATACGCCCTTCGAAGTTCCGGTTACCCGAAAGTACGCCGGCCACAATGAGGTCACCCTCGGCAATGGCTTTGTCTACAGCTTCAGGCAGCGGCCCGGAATTACCGATACAGGTTGTACACCCATATCCAACGAGGTTAAACCCGAGCGCATCCAGGTACTGGGTCAGATCAGATTCAGCCAGGTAATCGGTTACTACGCGCGAACCCGGAGCCAGGGATGTTTTCACATACGGCTTGACGGTCAGGCCTTTTTCAACAGCTTTCTTGGCCACAATTCCGGCACCCAGCATGACGGACGGGTTTGAGGTGTTGGTACAGCTGGTGATGGCTGCAATGACCACATCCCCGTGTTTCATTTCAACGGTGGTGCCGTTCTGATAGATACCTTTGCTGGCAAGCTTCTCCTGGGTAAGGGCAAAACCCTGCGTGGGCTCCTGGGTTACCAGCGCTTTGTTGAAGGAATCTTTCATATTAGCCAAAGCCACACGGTCCTGCGGACGTTTCGGTCCGGCCAGGGAGGGTTCCACCGTGTTCAAATCCAGATGCAGCACATCGGCGAATTCCGGATCAGGGGTGTCGGCTGTGCGGAAGAGTCCCTGCAGCTTGCAGTACTCCTCGACGGTTTTAACCAGGTTTTCGTCCCGACCGGTGCGACGCATGTAACGCAGGGATTCCTCGTCAATCGGGAAGAATCCGCAGGTTGCGCCGTATTCCGGAGCCATGTTGGCGATGGTAGCACGATCGGCCAGTCCCATATTGGCCAGGCCTTCACCAAAGAACTCAACAAATTTGCCTACCACGCCTTTTTTGCGCAGCATCTGGGTAACGGTAAGGGTGAGGTCGGTGGCCGTTACCCCTTCGCGTAATTTGCCGGTTACCTTGAATCCGATAACCTCGGGAATAAGCATGTAGATAGGCTGGCCCAGCATGACGGCTTCTGCTTCAATTCCGCCCACGCCCCAGCCCAGAATACCCAAACCGTTGATCATGGTGGTGTGGGAGTCGGTACCGACAAGTGAATCAGGATAGACTACATCGAGGTCGTCTTCCTTGCGGCTCCATACCCCTTTGGCGAGGTATTCCAGGTTCACCTGGTGAACGATTCCGCGGGCGGGCGGAACAACACCGAAGTTGGTAAAGGCTTTCTGACCCCATCGCAGGAATTCGTAGCGCTCACGGTTACGTTCAAACTCTATTTTGGCGTTGTGCATGAACGCGAACTCCTGTCCGAAGGTATCTACCTGAACGGAGTGGTCAATGACCAGGTCGACGGGCACATTCGGATTGATTTTCTTGGGATCTCCCCCCATTTTGGCCATGGCGTGGCGCAGTGCCGCCAGATCAACTACGGCCGGTACGCCGGTAAAATCCTGAAGTACTACCCGGGCAGGCTTGAAAGGGATCTCCTCATCGGCCGGACTTTTCGCATTGTAGGATGCCAGTTTCTTAACGTCTTCCTCGGTAACCACGTAATTGTCAACCTCCCGCAACACCGCCTCCAGCAATACCTTGATGGAGAAGGGGAGTTTGCTCATGGTTCCGTAGCCTTTTTTCTCCAGCTCGGAAAGACTGTAATAATAGGCCTTGCCGGAAGGCGTATCGAACGTCTTCCGGGTGCCTAAGAGATTCTTACTCATAAATATAGGTAATGGTGTTTCGGTGTAGATTGTTTACAGCGTGAAGATAACGATATTGCCGTAAAATTACCCGAAACGCAATGCGGCATCCAGCCGTCTTGCCACCTCATCCCAGTCAACTACATTCATAAAGGCCTGGGTATATTCACCCCGGCGATTCTGATAGCGCAGGTAGTAGGCGTGCTCCCAGACGTCGACCATCAGCAGGGGAATGTTGGACCAGGTTGAAAGGTCAGACTGACGTTCAACCTGATGGATGATGAGTCGCTGACCAACAGGTTCCCAGGCCAGAACACCCCACCCGCTGCCTTCAACGGCGTTGGATGCCGCCAGGAAATGGGCACGGAACTTTTCGAAGGAGCCGAAGCTGCGGTCGATGTGTTGGCGCAGGGTCTGGTTTGTGGGCTCGCCGCCGCCGTTGGGTGACATGACCGTCCAGAAAAGGGTATGCAGGTAGTGACCGCCTCCATGAAAGCTGATTTCGCGCGACCAATGCTTTACGAGGCTGTAGTCGCCGGACTCCCGCGCTTCAGCCAGTTTGTCCAGGGCGTTATTAATCCCGTTTACATAGCCCTGATGGTGCCGACCATGATGCAGCTGCATGGTCTGGGCGTCAATGTGGGGCTCCAGGGCGTCTGGTGCGTAGGGCAGATCAGCCAGGGTGTAGCGTCCCAGCTCATCGGTGAGCTTGATTTCATAGAGGGACTCCGCACTGGCGGGGTTAAATAGTCCGGCGGCTCCGAGCAGCGCAGCACCGCCCATGGTTTTTTTCAAGTATTCTCGTCGGTTCATAGGAATGTAGATTTTGGTGTGTTGATGGGGAACAGCTTAATAAGTGTCAATATATAGACATAAGTTCCGAAGGCAAATTCAGCCGGACCGATTTACATTTTTTTTGACAACAGGAAGCCTTGGGGGACGCAAACAACAGCCGTACCGGCACTTCGGGTCAGGAGCCCGGCCCGTTCACCAGATTGCATGAGGGTCCGGTAGCAGAATACTGTGCACCCTCCAGGCAGCCATAACGGGTAGGGCAGGCGGGGAAACGCATCGGCGGCGGAGAGGTTTGGCAGCGGCAACCATGTTTATCCTGATTTACTGGTTTGCAGTAGGGGATTTTTTGCCGTATATTTCTCGACTTCACGTAAAATCACAAAATTTATTATCCCGTGGATACTAACAGCTTCAAAACATACAACGCAAAGCCATCGACTATCGATAAGAAATGGGTAGTTATTGATGCCGAAGGCCAGCCCTTAGGGCGAATTGCAACAAAGATTGCGGCTATTCTCCGTGGCAAAAACAAGCCCGAGTTTACTCCGCATATGGATGCTGGTGACAACGTAATTGTGATTAATGCCGAGAAGGTTACACTTTCCGGCAAAAAGATGACTGATAAAGAGTATTTCCGCCATACCGGTTATCCGGGTGGTGTAAAGCTTACTACTCCTGTGGAAATCCTTGAAAAACAACCTACCCGTCTGCTGACGATGGCAGTAAAAGGAATGCTTCCCAAGAATACACTCGGTCGGCAATTACTGCGCAACCTGCGCGTCTATGCAGGACCTGTGCATCCGCACGCTGCACAACAACCCGAAACCGTAACTTTCTGAATAACTGATGGCACAGACAAACGCAATCGGCAGAAGAAAGACGTCTACGGCTCGAGTTTACATCAAGCCGGGCAAAGGTGAAATCAAGATTAACAATCGTACTTTCACTGATTATTTCCCGCTTCTCTCACATCAGAACGTCGTAATGCAACCGCTGACAGTTACCGAAACTGAAGGTAAGTTTGACATTGTGGTTACGGTTCGTGGCGGTGGTTACACCGGTCAGGCTGGCGCAGTTCAGCTTGGTATTGCCCGCGCGCTGGACAAGTTTGACGGTGAGAACCACGGTAAACTCAAGCACGATGATCTTCTTACACGTGACGACCGCATGGTTGAGCGTAAGAAGTATGGACGTCCTAAAGCCCGTAAACGCTTCCAATTCTCGAAACGTTAATACGTTTCCGCATCCTTTGTCTGCTGCCGGCCGGGTCAAACCGGCCGGACCTGCAACATCTACGATGCACCTCACTATATCTCACATACTCCGTGACGTACTAACCTGAGTGTTTCGGCCAGTTCGCCGGAATGGGCAGTATGAACGATCGGGGTAGCGGAATCAACTCACAATTTATTGATATCATGGCTCAAGCAGCAAGTATAGAAGAATTGCTCAAGGCTGGTGCGCATTTCGGCCACCTTACCCGTCGCTGGAATCCGAAGATGAAAGAATTCATCTTCATGCAGCGCAACGGCATCCACATCATTGATCTGAAAAAAACCCATGCAGCCCTGCAGGAAACGATCGATGCCATTGAAAAAGTAGCCCGTTCCGGCAAAAAAATTCTTTTCATCGGAACCAAAAAACAGGCTCAGGAAATTATCAAAAACGAGGCCTCCCGTTGCGGAATGCCCTACGTTACCCACCGCTGGCTGGGTGGTATGCTCACCAACTTCTCGACCGTACGCAAGAGTATTGCCCGTATGGAAGAGATCAACAAGATGCGCACCGACGGTACGTATGAGAACATCACCAAGAAAGAGCGCCTGATGCTCGACCGCGAGTATGAAAAACTCGAAAAGGTTATGGGTGGTATTTCGAATATGTCCCGGCTGCCCGGCGCTATTTTCGTAGTGGATATTGTCAAGGAAGACATTGCCATCAACGAGGCGATGAAACTGAATATTCCCATTTTTGCCATGGTTGACACCAACTGTGACCCGGATATCCCGGATTATATCATCCCTGCCAACGATGATGCCGCCAAAGCTATCCATCTGATTACGTCCAACGTTGCAGATGCAGTCATTGAAGGCGCTGCTGCCCGTGAAGAATACGAGGAAGAGCAGGCCGTCATGGAAGCAATGGAGAAAAAATCGGCCGAGGAGTCGGGCGAGTCTGATGAAGAGGGAGGCGATTCCTCCCCACGCCGCAGACGCCGTAAAGGTGCTGCCGGTGGTGCTGCCCGCACACCGCGGAAAGCTGACTAAGTATTCATACAAACTGCCGGCTGCTGGTCTTCCAGTCAGCCGGTTTTTGTGTAACTCAACATTTCAAAGCAATCATTAATCGATCTGAATTTATCATGAGTATTTCTGCAGCTGACGTAAAAAAACTCCGTGACATGACCGGTGCCGGAATGATGGACTGTAAGAAAGCCCTGGCAGAAGCCAATGGCGACTTCGACGCAGCCGTTGAATTCCTGCGCAAAAAAGGTCAGAAAGTATCTGAAGCCCGTGCCGACCGTGAAGCCAATCAGGGCACCGTGGTCACCCTTATTTCAGATGACCAGAAGAAAGCCGTAGCACTGGCTCTGGCCTGCGAAACCGACTTCGTTGCCCGTAATGAAGATTTCATCGCAGATGCCACCAAATTCGCCCAGCTGGCTTTTGACGAGGAAGTCAGTGACATCGACACCTTCAAGGCCCTGAAAATTGACGGTCGTGAAGTCTCTGAGCACCTCAAAGACATGGTGGGCAAAATTGGCGAGAAAATTGACATCCCGAGTATCTCCCTGATCAAAACCGATGGTGCCGTAGTCTCCTACATCCACCCGGGCAACCAGCTGGCCGTACTGGCCGAGTTTGCCGGCGAGGTAGACGCTGAAATCGGCAAGGATGTGGCCATGCAGATTGCAGCCATGAGCCCGATTGCCGTCACCAAGGAAGAAGTGGACGCCAGCATTCTGGACAAGGAACTCGAAATTGCCAAAGAGCAGCTCATCAACGAAGGAAAACCCGTTGAAATCGCTGAAAAAGCCGCACACGGCAAAATCCGCCGTTTCTACGAAGAACGCGTACTGCTTGAGCAGAAATTCGTCAAAGACGGCAGCGTTTCCGTTCGTGATTACCTGAATAACAACAACGCACCCGTCGCTGTGTCCTTCAGTCGCATCCAACTTGGTGCCTGATTCGCATTGATGCACTTTTAAAAGGCTACTTCGGTAGCCTTTTTTTTGCGCTTTTTTCCGGATTCAGTGTGCATCTGCGTACTTTATCCGGCACAGCACCCTTTATCCATCCGCTTCAACCCCAATTCATCCGTTATGGCAACCTATAAACGATTACTTCTCAAACTCAGCGGCGAAGCCCTGCTCGGCGAACAAGGTCATGGCATTGATGGCAACATCCTCAAACAGTACGCCGATGAAATCAAGGCCGTTGCCGAAAAAGGCATAGAAATTGCCATCGTAATAGGCGGAGGCAACATCTTCCGTGGTGTTAAAGGCGCTACCCAGGGTATGGATCGCGTTCAGGCCGACTACATGGGAATGATGGCCACGCTGATTAATTCCATGGCCTTGCAAGACGCCCTTGAACAAAAAGGAGTACACACCCGCCTGCAGTCGGCCATTCATATGGAACAGGTTGCCGAACCGTTCATCCGCCGCCGGGCCATCCGTCACCTGGAAAAAGGTCGCGTAGTTATTTTCGGAGCCGGTACCGGTAACCCCTACTTCACAACCGACACCGCCGCATCGCTGCGCGCTATCGAAATTGAAGCCGATGTCATCCTGAAAGGAACCCGGGTTGACGGTATCTATGACAAGGACCCGGAAAAACACGCCGATGCCATTAAGTTTGATACCATAACCGGTGACGAGGTGCTCAAAAGACGACTTTCGGTCATGGACCTGACTGCATTCACCCTCTGCCGGGATAACGCTACCCCTATCATCGTCTTTGATATGAACAAGCCGGGCAACCTTATGAAAGTGGCACTGAAGGAAACCGTTGGCACCCTGGTTACCTGGTAGGCTGCCAACCTCCCGATATCTGCTGGCATCCCGTTTACCTGGCATTAGCACCCCCCCCGGTATCTGCTGGCATCCCGATTACCTGGTAGGCAGTCGACCACCCCATGCGTGCTGACATCCCGGCAGATTTCCGGCAGATCAAACTGGCCTGTAGCTTAGCGGTCCGGGCTGATACGCCGACGGATCCCGGTAAAACTTTTTGATGTCTGCGGTATTGTGTAAATTGATTAATTGAACAGCAGCCGGAGATGATTTCCGGCTGATTAACCGGATGTGAATTACCCAACGACTATGGTAGAAGAACTAAACGACATTATTGAAACGGCTGAAATGGAAATGGATGAGGCCGTTGAATTCCTGAAACGGGAATTTTCCCATATCCGTGCCGGAAAAGCCAGTCCGGCCCTGCTGGAAGGTATCCGACTGGATTACTACGGCACCTCCACCCCGCTCACACAAATGGCATCCATCACCGCTCCGGAAGCCCGGCTGCTGGTTGTCCAGCCCTGGGATAAATCTACCATCCCCCTCATTGAGAAAGGTATTCTTTCTTCCGGACTGGGGCTGAATCCTTCCAACGACGGAAACGTGATCCGTATTCCTCTGCCAATCCTTTCGGAAGAACGTCGGCAGGAACTGGTTAAGGTTACCCGCGATGTTGCCGAAAAAGCCCGCGTCAGTATCCGCAACTCCCGTCGCAACGCCAATGATGCCATCAAAAAGAAAGTAAAGGACGATTCCCTGCCCGAAGACTCCCGGTTTGAAGGCGAAGAAATTATCCAGAAGCATACCGACAAGCACATCGCAGCCGTAGACGAGGCCCTCAAGCATAAAGAGCAGGATATCCTCACCGTTTAGTCGCATTAACACCAGGAAGCGGAACGTCGGGACTATACCGATGCCGGCTTCCTGCCCCGCTCTTTCTCCAGCCGGCCCGGCGATTCGGCTGTCCCGGGCCATCAACTCCGAAATACCCGCTACCCTTGTATCTCGCTGAACTTGAATTACACGGTTTCAAGAGCTTCGCGCAGAAGACCACGGTGTCTTTCGGCAGCGGGATTACGGCTATTGTGGGTCCTAACGGATGCGGGAAGTCCAACATTGTAGACGCGCTGCGCTGGGCCCTGGGCGAACAACGACCGTCTCTGCTGCGATCCAGCGCCATGACCAACGTTATTTTCAACGGTACGGCCACCAAAAAAGCACAGGGACTTGCCGAGGTTTCCATCACCATTGAAAACAACAAAGGGATCCTTCCTTCCGAATTCCGGGATATAACCATCACACGCCGACTGTACCGATCCGGCGAGAGCGAATACCTGCTCAACCGTGTACCATGCCGCCTGAAAGATATTGTGGAATTGTTTATGGATACCGGCATGGGATCCAACGCCTACTCCGTCATTGAGCTGAAAATGGTGGAAGAAATTCTGGCCGATAAAAACAACGACCGCAGAAAACTCTTCGAAGAAGCCGCCGGAGTCACCAAGTACAAAGAGAAACGCAAGCAGACCATGCGCAAGCTGGAGGAAACGCGTACGGACATGCTCCGCATCGAAGACATCCTGGTGGAGATCCGAAAAAAGGTAAAGTCGCTGCAGATTCAGGCAGGCCGGGCCCAGCGGGCAAAACAATACGAAGAAGATCTGCACAAACTGGACAAGGCCCTGGCCGGGCATGAATACCGGACCATCCAGGCCGAGCTGGGTCCGCTGATGGAACGTATTGTCAACGCCGACAAAGAAAAAGAAGAGCTCACCCGCACGCTGGATACCCTGGAAACCCAGCTGCTCACTGCCCGTGACACCCTCGCACAACGGGAAACCGAGCAGGCCGAGGCCATGCGCAATGCAGGCCGCATTGCCGGCGAAATTCGTGATGCAGAGACTACAGTTACCATCGACCAGGAAAAAATTACGGCTGAGCAGAACGTCATTGATCAGTATGAGCGTGACGTTATCATAAGCGAGGAAGAAATAAAAGAATTCCGCCAGCAGATAACCCGATCGGAAAACCAGATTACCCGCGCCGCGGTCGACCTGGAACAGGCTGTAGCGAAAATGGAAGCCGCCGGTGAAGGGGTAACCGAAGCCCGTGAAGAGGTTGCCTCTATCCGGCAGCAGCTCGAGCAGGTCAATCTACAGTACCGTGACAGCAACGCAGCGCTTCAGGCCCTGCAGAATAAACGGGTACGCTTTGAAAGCAAGCTGGAGGGTTACCAGGAAGATATGCAGCGAATCGACCGGCAGCTTCAGGGGCAGCTGGCTGATGTGGAGCAGTTCACCCGGGAAGAAGATCGCCTTCGCTTCGATCTTGAACAGTCGCTCGAGGCGCACGCGCTGGCCGAGGCCCGTTACGAGGAAGCGCTCAGGGAACGTGAACGACTTACCGACCAGGAAAACCAGCTCAAAGACCGCCAGCGGGAGCTGCGATCACGCCATGAAGCACTTCGTGCCGAAATAACCCTGCTGCAGGGTATCGCCGACTCCGATGAGGCCTTCCCCTCAGCCGTACGGTTCCTGCGTCAGCACCTGCGGGAATTCACCCGGTTCGACCTGCTTTCTGAGCTGTTTTCTGCTCCGGAGGACCTTTCGGTAGCCCTGGAAGCTGTACTGGGTGATGCGGTAAATTTTGTGGTAATGGATAGCCTGGGTGACGCTGAAAAAGCGTTTGGGATGCTTCGGCAGCAACAGAAAGGCAAGGTGACCATTATTGCGATGGAATTGTTGTCGGGCTCGGATATTGCAGCCGCCGATGGCAGCCTGGCATGGGAGGTTCGGTGTGCGCCGAAATTCGAACCCTTGCGGAATCTGTTACTGGGGGAAGTAAGGGTGTATGAGACCGTACAACAGGCCGTTCAGGGCGTCCGGGAAACCGGCGGAGCGGGCGTTACCCGCCAGGGTGAAGTGGTCTCCGCCAGCCGTTTCATCAAAGGTGGGAGTACCCATAAAAACGAGGGACTGCGTGTGGGGCTCAAAGACCGTATTGAGCGACTGACACAGCAGGTTGACTCCCTGGAAGTGCAGCAAGAGGCCCTGGGTGAGGAACTGGCCGGAGTCAGTCATACACGCAGTCAGATTCCCGTTGAAGCATTATCGAACCGGGTTCGCGAAGCCGGACAGCAGCATCGCAGGCTGGAAAACGAGCGAAACCAGTTTCAGGCACGAAAACACGTGTATGAAAAAAATATTGTCGAGGTACAGGAACGTAAAAAACGAATCCTGGAAGCCAGCACCGCTACCCAAAGCGAGCTGGAGGAACTCGAACCCGAAGCGGTAGCTCTGGAAGACAAACTCGAGCAGGTTCTGGATACACAGCATCGTCTCCGGGCCGACCTCCGGCAGAAGGAAGACAACCTGCAGCGGCTGCAGTCACGGCAGGCTGAAACCCGGCTGGAGGAACAGCAGGCCCGCAACACGGTCGATAACCTGCGCATTGATGTGGAGCGTTCCAACGCCGGCATCGCAGGTATTAAAAAACGCCTGGAGTCCAGAGCAACCAGCGCCCGTGAAGCCAAAGACCGGATTCTCAGCTACAAGGAGCAGATTGCCTCACTCAGCGTTGCGCTGGAAGAACTGCGCCGTAACAAAACTGAAGCCGACCAGGCTCTGAATGAGGCCGAAGAGCGTGCAGCCCGGCAGCGGGGCCGAATCAATGAAACCGAAGAAGAGCTGCGCGAGGTACGCCGGAAACGCGAGATCAACACGGATCTGGTGCACCATCTGAGCATGGCCCGGGAGCGGTTTGACATGCAGCTTAAGTCCATCGCAGATCATGTCTGGGAAACCTACGGCCTGCTTATGGAGCAGGTTGACGAACCTATGCCTGAGGACACCGAACCTGCCGCGGTGAAGGAAACCATCAAAATGCTGCGGGAGCGGTTAAAGAACATCGGAGAGGTCAACAAGCTGGCCATTGAGGAATACGAAGAAGAGAAGACCCGACTGGATACGTTTGAATCGCAGATGCATGATCTCAACGAGGCGGAAACCAAGCTGCGTCAGACCATCGCCGAAATCAACGATACAGCGAACAAGCGTTTCACGGAAACCTTCGATGAAATCCGTACCAATTTCCGGACCGTGTTCCACACCCTTTTTGATGAGAACGATCATTGCGACCTTATTCTGGATGACAACGCCGAAGACCCCCTCGACCGTAAAATTCATATCGTAGCCAATCCCCGGGGCAAACGTCCCAGCAATATTGAACAGCTCTCCGGCGGGGAGAAAACACTGACCGCTATTGCCCTGCTGTTTGCCATTTATCTGGTCAAACCCTCGCCGTTTTGTATTCTGGATGAGGTGGATGCTCCGCTGGACGATGCCAATGTGGGGCGGTTTACCACGATGATCAAAAAGTTCAGCAAAGACACCCAGTTCATCATCATTACGCATAACAAAAACACCATGGAGAAATCGGAAGTGCTCTATGGCGTGACCATGCCCGAGACCGGGGTCAGCAAACTGGTAGCCGTGAAGATGGAAGACGCTCCGGTTTAAACACAAGGTTCGGTTCCGATGTACATCCAATCCGCACAGCTCATAACGTATACGAGTTTGAACGCAATCCGCTGAATAACGGTTCATGATAGTGCCGTACAAACGGTTAGCATCCGGGCCGGGTAGCTGCTGCAAGACGCAGCCCAGCCCCACACCAACTCCCGCACACACCACGAACAACGATGCCCAAACAATTCGACATCCCGCTAATGTATCAGTCGCCCATCATCCGCACGGTGAAGGAATCGCGGCAGATACTGGATCCCCGCAAGAAAGACCTGACGCCCTCGGTGCTGGATTTCGGGTCCGTCCGCTATTTGATTCCGCGGCATTTCGGGTTTTGCTACGGGGTTCAGAATGCCATCGATATTGCCTACCGTGCCGTTGAACAAAACGAAGGCAAGCGCATTTTCCTGCTCAGTGAAATGATTCATAATCCCACAGTCAACGAGGATCTGCTGCGTCGCGGAGTGAAGTTTTTATTTGAAACGGACGGTACGGAAATCATCCCGGTTGATTCGCTTACACCCGATGACATTGTCATTGTGCCCGCTTTCGGTACTACCGTTGAAATGCAGCGCCGGCTGGAAGCCGTGGGTATCAATCCCTACCAGTACGACACCACCTGCCCGTTTGTGGAGAAGGTCTGGAATCGTGGTGCAAAATTGGGCAAAAAAGGGCACAGTCTGGTTATACACGGCAAATATCAGCACGAGGAAACCCGGGCTACGTTCTCGCATGCCGCTCAGGACAGTCCCGTTGTGGTGGTGTACAATCCCGCTGAAACCCGCATCCTGGCAGATATCATGACCGGCAGGCGACCTGTTGCTGAATTTCAGGACGTATTCGGGCATAAGTCTACCCCCGGATTCGATCCCGTACGTGACCTGCAACGTTTCGGAGTGATTAACCAGACGACCATGCTGGCCAGCGAAACCCGGGAAGTGATGGAAATTCTACGTGAAGCGGCTGTTGAGCGATTTGGCGAGGCCGATATCGAAAAACATTTTGCCGATACCTCGGACACCCTGTGCTATGCCACCAACGAAAACCAGGGTGCAACCATGGGGCTGCTGGCCGAAGACGCCGATCTGGCCATTGTAGTGGGAGGATATAATTCGTCGAATACCATGCATATTGTGGAATTGCTGGAGGGCAAGTTCCCCACCTATCATATCCGCGATGCCGCTGAAATGGACTCGCCGGAGCAAATCCGGCATTTCAATCAGTGGGAAAAGGTTGTGGAAAATACATCCGACTGGCTTCCTGCGCATCCCCGACCCCTTACCGTGGCTATTACCTCCGGTGCCAGTTGTCCGGACGCACTGGTAGACGAAGTCATCCTGAAATTGAACGGGTTCGTTGGCGGAACACGGTCGGTGGAAGAAGCCATGGCGGAATACACCGAGGCAGACTAATAGGGCGGATACATCCTGGTGGCATCAATACGAAGAAGTGGGCGGTCGGTCCGGACTCACTCATGGCTGATCAATAGGGTCATTCCTGCTTTAGTCCGTGCCGAAAAACAGCAGCAACGCGAAGGTTATTCTTCTTCTTCCAGTACCACGAAATAGCCGACTGAACGGGGCTGGGTAGCTCGAAGCCGCACATTAAGTCCTGAAGGCGTTATTTCAGTAATCACAGTAACCAGACCTGTAGAATCCTGCCGGATGCGGTTGTACGGCACGTAGACACTAAAGGGAATGTCTTCCTGCGACTGTGCATACTCTTCGATGGGAATGGAGTAGCGTACGGTCACCGTCGATGGCATGAACGTCACTTTCCGACCGGGCGGCAAGCCGGCTATGGTCACCGGCACCCGGAGCTCACCTTCCGTAAACTCTGATATTTGCGCCTGCACACGTACATTGCTGTGGCTGACCTCAACCACAGGGGATGGGGGTTCCAGGGTTACCTGCATATCAATAGGCTCACGAACTTCCTCCAGCTCAACCAGCTGTGTTGGCCACAGGGATATTCCCTCCACACGAGAGCGAGCCCCGGTAACATCAACCGAGTCGGGGGTAACGGCTACCTCGCCGATCATAGCATACTGCCGGCGGAGGGTCAAATCCATGCGAAGGTCAACGGGTACGCGGCGTTCAATGCGTTCATCCAGATTGACATTGAGGATGGAGGGCTGAACTTTGGTAATATTGACATCCTGGGCGGACAAAAACTGGGAGCGAACCTGCTCGAACATATTGACCTGTGTATCCTCCAGATCGAGGGGGATTTCAGGAGGGTTGTTGTACACACTGAGCAGTTTCCAGCCCTGACCGCTCATTCCGACGGTAACCGAAGTCGGAATCGATGAAACCAGGGCTTTGTCAGGGGCGATGGATACCGTGCGCACCGGCAGCTCCATTTCCAGGTTAAATTCACGGTCGAGGTTGACCATCAGCCAGGATATTACGGCAATGACGTAGGCAACGGCAAAAACCAGAATAGACTCCCGCTTGGAAATCGGGGCCTGTTCGTCGTCTCTGGCCGTAATAATGAGCCTCGGCCAGGCACGGGAGCCGATCCAGTCGGTCAGTTGGGTCAATAGCTGGCGTACAGGTTTCATTCAGGCTCTGACAATAATTTCGCTGATGATGTCTTCCTTGACCTCGGCGTTAAGGCGTTTCATAATGGAATAGCGCTGCATGTGTAATTCCTGCCTCCAGCCGGGGTTCCCCACGTGTACCACCAGCCGGCTGCCCTCGAAATGCAGGTCGCGGCATTGAACCGCGATAGTACTGCCCACCATAGGACCCCAAAGTGACATAATCATACCACGCTTTAGCTGCCGGCGATGCGGGTACTTGTCAATGAATTTCTTCAGGGCCTCACCTATGGATACCGGTTGTCTCATATACCGCAAAATAGGTCTGATTCATGCATTTTCAAAGGAAGTAAATGGGTAATCGGGGCGCTAAAGTGCGCATTCTAACGTTAATTTTGTAATTTGCCGTGTTAGTCTTGCTTTTATCCGGCAACCTTGCCTGAGTGCCCATGTCCGGCACCCGGGACAATCTCCACATCAAACGTGTTTTCATGCTTCGTTATTTTTTACCGCTCGTACTCGTAATAGGAACCCTGGCATGCAGTTCATCCCGCAATGCATCGCGCGACAATGCTGCTATTCCGGTTTCTACGCGGGAAATTCCTGAGTATTCAGCCGAAGATCTGGCGCAGGCTAAAGCATATTACATCGAAGGTATTACAGCCTTTGAAATGCAGGATTTCAACGAAGCTCTGGACCATCTGACCATGGCATATATTCTGGTACCGGATGACGCCGGGGTAAACTTTGCCCTGGCCGATGCCTATATGGTACTCATGGACTACACCAATGCCGTATTTTATGCGCAGGAAGCTATTGACATTGAGCCATCCAACAAGTGGTATCATATCAAATTGGCTGAAATTTTCCTGCGCGACGGACAATCAGGCAGTGCCGTTGAGGTACTGGAAACGGCGGCAGGATATTTTCCCAATGATGTTGATCTGCTGGTAATCCTGGCCGGAACCCTGTCGGAAGTTGGTGATTACACCCGCTCCATTGAAGTTCTGGAGCATATCATGACCGTTACCGGTCCTGATGTACAGCTGCTGTTTCAGATGTACCGGAACGCCACCATGAATGACGACCCCGAAACCGGTATTCAGGCGCTGGAACAGGCGCTGGAACTTGAGCGGGACAACGAGCAGATCATTCAGCTGCTTGGAAGTATTTACCTGGAAGAAGGTGATCTTGACGGGGCACTTGCCGTCTTTGAAACTGCCGTGGAGAATGGGGTGGAATCCGGTGAAATCAAGGTTTCACTCGCCGATGTCTACATTCAGCAAGGACGGTGGGATGAAGCCGCGCGATTCATCCGGGAGATTGTGGAAGATCCCCTCGTAGGTGAGCAGCTTAAAAACGAGCTGCTGCAGTTCATGATATCGCAGTATATGCGCGATCCCTCCAATGAGCTGCTCAGCGAAAGTACGGCCTCCATCATCGATGCCTATGTTCAGACCTATGCTGAAAACGGTGAAGCGCAGGCTCTGGCAGCCGACTTTTACCTGATGATGCGTAATAATCAGGCGGCGATACCCCATCTGGAAGAAACAGTACGGCTTATGCCGGAAAACCAGGCGGCCTGGCAGCAACTGACCCAGCTTTATTATAATGAGAGTATGTTCGATGAACTGATCGGAATTTCGGAAGATGCCGAGTATTGGTCGCCGGAAGATCCCTTCATCCGTTTTTTCACAGGTGTGGCCTACTCTATGAATGAGGACCATGAAAATGCCGTGATATGGCTCACGATGGCCACCGAAACTCCGGCACGTGCCGATTTCAAATCTGTTGTCTGGGGCGTTCTGGGCGATACCCATCAGGGAGCTGACAACTGGCCTCAGGCCGTAGAAGCCTATGAACAGGCCATCGATCTGGATCCGGACAACTCCACAGCCCTGAACAATTACGCCTATTTCATGTCCGTCCGTAATGAAAATATAGAACAGGCCTATGAAATGGCCATGCGGGCTGTGGCTATTGAACCCGAAAACGCTTCCTACCAGGATACGCTGGGCTGGATTTATTTTCAGAAAGGCAACTACCAGAAAGCCTATGAGCATATCAGTGAGGCCATACAAAACGGGGGCGACAACAGTGCTACCATTTTGGAGCATATGGGGGATGTGTACGATAAACTTGGTAACCAGGAGTCGGCCAGGATTTGGTGGCAACGTGCCCTGGAACAGGACGAAGCACGTGAATACCTGCTGGAACGCTTATAACTCACCGAATAAAAACTACCATGAACACCTTGGCCGTCATACGGCACCCGAAACCCGCTGCAATCCGGTATGTAGCCCTGCTGATGACCGTGGTACTGGCTGTCGGTTGTTCACCCCGTGTGGTAACGATTGAAGAAAGTAACGAAACTTTCAGCGCCAGTAACCGCAATCCGGCTGAGGTTCTGGAGCAGTTGCGCCGGAATAACCCGGACCTTGATGGTCTTTCAGGCAGAGGACGGGTTCAGGTTAGTATGCCGGGGAGTACGGAGCGGTCGACCATCGTATTCACCAGCGACCGGCAGCGGAGCTTGCTCATTTTCCGAAACAGTCTGGGGATTGAAGCCGGCAGGCTGTTGGTAGAACCGGATTCTGTCACCCTGTATAACCGTATTGAAAACTACGTCCAGCGGGTGAGCACCGCCAATCAGGATGTACTGCTCGATAACGGCTTTTACGCAGTAAATATGCTGAATGTACTGAGTCCGGATTTTGAAAACCTCCGTCCCCGGACACTGCTTGAAAGCGAGGACAGCTGGATGATTACCTTTGAAGACCGCTCACGTATGGTTTTTCGAAAATCCGACGGCAATCTGACACGGGTGGAATATCATCTGAGCAACCCAACCGCATTTTCCACCTACCTTTTTGCAGACAGCATAACAGTAAATGGGTATGAATTACCCCGCAATATTCAGATACTCAGTAATGACCGTCAGTCAGCCATATACCTTACTGTGCAGGACTATCAGGTAAATCCCGCAGGACTCAACCTGGATCCCGGAATTCCACCCAACACCACCGTTTTCCCATGAACCCGCGCTATTTTTTAAGTCTGTTGCTTATTTTGCTGCTGCATCAAAACGTGCAGTCTCAGGATTTCGAGCGTATCCGGGGGGAATTACGGGAGCGCCAAAATCAGACCAATACCCAAATTCAGTCGCTGCAGCAACTGATCCTGCAGTACGAACAGGAAATCCGACAGACAGAGTCGGAATATGAAACCCTGTATCAGGAGTTTGAACGATTGGAACGGGAAATCGCCCTTCGTGATGCAGTAATCCGGAATCTGCAGAGCCAGGGACGGCAGATTGGCGAGGAAATTTCATTGATTCAACGGGAAATGGCCGCAGCCAGGGCCGAGCTCGAACGACTCATAGAAACCTACCGTGAGAGCGTTGCCTATCTGTACAAACATGGCAGAGTTCCGGAACTGGCTTACCTGTTCACCTCCGGCTCCTTCAATCAGATGATGATTCGGTCATTCTATCTGCGCCGATTTGAAGAGCAACGAACCCGGCAGGCTCTGGCTATCGAGCAGAAGCAGGAAGAGCTGCGCGTCAAAGAAGAGGAACTTCTGGCTGCCAACGAGGAAGTTCAACGGAATCTTGACGAGACCCGCACAGCACGGGAGGGGCTTAACGAAACCCGCCAGCGACAAAACCGGAATATTGCCCGCCTGCAGGAAAATCGGCAACAGACACAGGCCAAGCTGGAGGATACCCGACGGTCTGTAGAGAATCTGAACCAGGTTCTGGATAATACTATCGCAGAATTGGAGCGTGTACAGCGTGAGGAGGAGGAGCGCATCCGGCAGCTTGAGGCTGAACGACTTCGCAGGTTGGCCGAGGCCCAACAGATTCAGGACGATGCAGAGCGTGCCCGGGCTGTTGCCCGTTACTCTGAACCGGTCACACGCAGCACCGCGGAACCTTCACGGGAAGAGTATGCCCGCATTGAGATGGACTTTGTACGTAGTAAGGGGTCTCTGCCCTGGCCGGTTAACGGAGTCGTTACACAGTCGTATGGATTTAGCGTACACCCCGTGTACCGGACACGGATTCCAAGTCCCGGAATTGAAATCTCCGCCGAAGAAGGAAGTCCGGTCCGGGTTGTACATGACGGTTTTATTTCGGCCATTCATCGGGGGGTCGGTGAATTCGGGGATATGATCATTGTCAGGCATGGTGAATCCTATTTTACGGTGTACAGTAATTTCAGTGAAATCCGGGTACCGGTTAGCTCTTTCGTGCGGGCCGGAGACGTGCTGGGCAGGTCGGGTGTGAGAAATTCAGCCCGTGGCAGTACCCTGTATTTTATTGTGCGCCGAAGCGGTCCGGACAGTAACATGGATCCTATCGAGTGGCTTGGAAATCCTGACCAGGTAGCCCCTACCGCCGCCCGATGACGGCTTATCAGCAGTCCGGTCACAGCTTACTATGATCAGACCGTCACACATGCAGATGCCTGATCTGTGCGGGTAGTTGTGCACAGCCGATAGCTGAAACTTCCTGTACAAAACCCGTATCTTTCGCCATTCATTCGTATTCTGAAATTTTACACATGCCCAACTATCCCCGTATCATTGCCTACATCACGGCCTCGTTCACCATTGGCGTGATCGTCTACATCTTTACCGGACTCTTTATACCTTTCGCACAAACTCCCGGCTGGGCCGGTACTGCGGTGACAGTAGCCTATGGTGCCGTGTACCTGAGCGTTACCTGGTCGGTAGCCCGGCGCTATATCCGCAAAACACTTCAGACTTTCTGGCTGCCGTATCTCATGGCACCGATAATCCTGGCTCCGGCCCTGTTTTTCATCGAACTCAAAGAAGAGTTTGCCCTGGTGCAGGAGCAGGTAATTTTCACATCCACCCTGTTTATCGGTTCCCTGCTGGGAGCCTATTTTGGAATTCAGTATGGTCACCGGATGCGGGAAGAACACATCCGCAAAGCACAAGAAAAGCAACGCGATGGAAAATGATGAACATTCTGACGGACAGATCACACTGCCATCGGTAGTGGAAGCCATGCTGTTCGCCTCGCCCGAACCGTTGAAGGCAGAAGATCTGGTAAAGGCCCTGCTTCGGGAAGATGAAACGCTCGAAATTTCCCCAACCGAAATCGCCGGTATTATTTACCAGCTTAACAGTGAGTACGCAGCGCAGGGTCGCAGTTTTCAGATTATACACCGGGGTCGGGGATATACCTTCGCCACACGGGAGCCCTACCATCCCTGGCTTCAGTTCATACAGCACGAAAACGTTGCCCGAAAGCTGTCGCAGTCGGCCATTGAAACCCTGGCCATAATCGCCTACAAGCAACCCATAACCAAGCCGGAAATCGAGCAGATCCGGGGGGTCGATTCCTCCTACATTGTGCGCACACTCATGGAGAAAAAGCTGGTGGATGTGGCCGGTCGGAGGGATTCTCCGGGCAAACCGCTGCTGTACAAAACCTCCGAGACGTTTTTGCTCCATTTTGGCATGACCTCAGTAGACGAACTGCCCAAGCCGCGCGAGATTGAGGAGATCCTCAAGGATGACGATATGGCTGAGCACCGCCAGCTGCTCCTTGAGCTGCGTGCGCAGCTGGGGCCGGAGCCGGGACATGACAGCTCCGATGGAGGCCCGTCCGCAGACGGCTCCGACGAAAACCGGTCCTCAGGCAGCGTTGATAAAGACTGACCTGTAGGCAGCGCTGGTTCCGCAGACAGCTCCGATGGAGACCCGTCCGCAGACGGCTCCGGGGTTGATCCATGCGCTGCAGGTTAATAAAGGCCCGGCTTCAGATGGCTCCGGGGTTAACGAAACATACCCCGTTGCCCGGCAGTCACAGAATGGGTAGCTTGAATGAGGATTAGATACGCTGAACCCATGCCTGATACGATGAGGGAAACACCATGCTAAAACACCTGGATCATGTTGGTATTGCCGTAGCCAATCTGGAAGAAGCCGTTTTGCGCTATGAACAGTTATTGGGCAGTCGTTGCTACAAGCGGGAACGTGTGGAAAGCGAACAGGTTGAAACCGCCTTTTTCCGACAGGGAGAAACTAAACTGGAACTTCTGGGTGCAACCGGTCCTGAATCGGTGATTACCCGGTTTATTGAAAAACGCGGGGAAGGGCTGCATCACATCGCCTATGAGGTGGATGACATCCACGCTGAAATGCTGCGACTCACCGGCGAGGGGTACAGGCTTCTGAATGATTTCCCGAAGAAGGGAGCCGACAATAAGCTGATCGTGTTTGTTCATCCTAAAGATGCCGGCGGAGTGCTTATGGAGTTGTGCCAGGCCCATAATCCCGATCCGTGATCTGCATACCTCACCGGGCAGGATAGTTCCAGTTTGCAAATGCCAGGCCCATAATCCCGATCCGTGATCTGCCATACCTCACCGGCAGAATAGTTCCAGTTTGCAAATGCCAGGCCCATAATCCCGATCCGTGATCTGCATACCTCACCGGGAAAGCGGATCCTGTCCAGACCTTAACCCGGATCCGTGTTCAGGTGCAGATTACCGGTTAACGATTAACGAACTCAAACATGCGGGCAAGGTCGCCGGGCTGATTGAAACTCAGATTTTCAGACCGTGCAAAACTTCGCACATCCCGTCCCTTGTCACCGAAAAGTCGGGTAACGGCCCTACGTGAAGCTCTGAGCTCCGACCATTCGCCCTGCGGTGATCGCACCAGAAACCGGGTGTTATCCAGAAACGCATTTTCCTTACGCTCTACCTCGTAGGGTCCGGGCGGTTCGGCGCGCTGAAAACGTTTACCCATATCGGCAAAAAGCGACCACCCCTGTTCATTTTCATGGAGTACGCGGATGTAGTAATTCCGCAAGACCTCAACTTCCGGGGCGATGTAGGTGTTGCGGAAACGATATTCCTCCCCGTTATGCATGTAGGCAAACTCCTGCACCATTTCAGGTCGTACGGCGAGGGAATCGTTATTGTAGATAATCACCAGCAAGTTACTGAACCCCTCGAACTTCATCTGCACATCCGCAATTTCGTTGCCGGAGCTGGTGACTACCGAGCCGGTATTCCATTGATTATGCACAAACGGTGTCCCCTGAATAATGACATTATCGTCAAACATCTGATTGACGGTCGGGACGTAACTGATTACATGTTGGTTGACCTCCAGACCGGGCAGATTCTGGGCCTGAATTGACGCGGCTGAAAGCAGCAGAATAAAACCGAATTGGTATAGAACTTTTTTCATGGAATTTTAGCTGGTTAAATCGGGTCGGAAGAGGACTTCCGTTTGGCTGACGATGTTTCATTCCGGTCGAGTACGTTCTCAGGGAAGAGACCTCAACGGCAGAGCAGGCGTATTCACCGGGTATGAATGGATCACCGGTCAGGAAGCAGGATTATACAGCACGTTTGACGTACCGGTAACCGCTTCGTTGAACATAACGAATATAGTTTATTGAAATTGCGGTAAAATGAGGAGAGAACTAGGATTTTTCAAGGAGTTCTACCGCCTGACGGGCCAGTTTCATCCCCAGAGCCACTCCCATTCCGCCCAGGCCCGCCGCAATATAGACCCCGTCTGACGATTTACGACACTCCGGCGTTTTGGTGGATGAAAACCCCATGATACCGGTCCACTCCGTATCAATCTGCCAATCCTTGTCGATGTGAAGCTTACGGTCCACAAAATCAGTGAGCCACTGCTTGATTTCGGGATTGATTTCGTTGGTGTACTGCTGCTCCTGGTCTTTGGCCACATCGCGCGCACCGCCTATCAGAAGGCGATTGCCCAGATCCCGGAAGTACACATACCCTCTGTTGTAATGACAGGATCCGTGCCATGGCAGATTCTGAAGAGGTCTGGTGACCATAATGTACCCCCGGGCAGGTTGAACCGTCGAATGTTGATCCAGCAGCCGGGTGAAGCCATTGGTTGCCAGCAGCACCTGATCAGCCTGGAGAAACAATCCATCCTGCAGGGTTATCCCGGCATTGGAGACCGACTGTACCGGGGTGTTCCAGCGGACCTCAACCCCGGTGGATGTGGTCTTATCCAGTAAACGACGAAGCATGTTGCCGCTATGGATGTATCCTTCCAGGCGATTAAATATGGCAGGGTATCCGTTGATGGTGCGATGTTCGTAACTGTCGGGCACACCGGTTAGGTCCTGCACCCATCCGCTGAAACGTTTCATCTGCGCGAGGCTTTCGCGGTAGTGCGGATCGGCTGTGTCATCAAAGATTTCGTATCCGCCGGTCATCTGGTACCCGATTTCCTGCTCTCCAAGCTCAGTACGAAGCAGCTCCAGGCCTTCCAGGCGCATGACCAGCCGGTCGCGGACAGCCTGTTCCGATTCTGCAGCGAGGTCGTCAACGAGTTCCCCGGCTGAACCAAAACAGGCGAACCCCGCGTTGCGGGCTGTTGCGCCGGTGGGCCAGAAGCCACGGTCAACTACCAGGACCCGTGCCCCCGGGCGGGACCGCTTGAAAAAAAGCGCGCTGCTCAATCCGGTAATGCCGGATCCCACAACGATGAGGTTATACGGTCGGGCCAGGGTGTCTTTCTCCCACCAGCTTCGCTGGGACGTGTTTTTAAACTGCATAGGGTTAACGCCTGGATTGAAAGTGCGCCTCAAGTTCCTCAATCGCAAGTGTATTCAGCACGCGTCCGGCTTCGAAACGTGCCTTTCGGGCAATACGCACACCGTATTCCATATCATCGATACCTTCCGTACTGTGCGCATCCGGGCAGACAGCGGTTTTCAACCCCACCTGACGGGCTTTGTTTCCATAGCGCCAGTCGAGGTCGAGCCTCCAGGGATTGGCGTTGATTTCAATGGCGGTACCGGCGGCGGCGGCGCGTTCAATGACGGGATTCAGATCGACCTTACTGCCGTCGCGTTTGAGCAGGAGCCGGCCGGTGGGATGTCCCAGTAAGGTGGTATACGGATTTTCAACGGCGCGCGTGAGCCGGTCCTGCATTTTATCGGCCGGCATATCCAGTGAGAAGTGGACACTGGCGATGATGAAATCGAATCCCTTGAGCAGGCCTTCCTCGTAATCCAGCGATCCATCGGCCAGAATATCACTTTCGATGCCTTTAAAAATGCGGAAGCGTGTTCCTTCAGCAGCAAATTTGTTGTTCAGGGCATCGATTTCCTTCCACTGCTGCTGCACCCTTTGTGCGTCAAGTCCTCCGGCATAGGCCGCGGTTCGGGAATGGTCTGTCAGCCCCAGGTACTCATATCCCCGCTTCAGACAGGCCTGCGCCATTTCTTCGATGCTATAGCGTCCGTCACTCCAGGTGGAGTGGGCGTGGAGTACGCCTTTGATATCAGCTAGTTCTACCAGATCCGCGTGAGGATGCTCAGAAAACCAGGCTACTTCCCCCCGGTCTTCGCGTAATTCGGGCGGAACCCAGTTCATATCCAGCCGGGAGTAAATATCGGCCTCGGAGCCGTATTCTACCGGCTGGTCAAAATCGGTGTTCCCATCGGCATCCAGTTTGAACAGTCCGTACTCGTTCAGGGCGAGTCCGCGATCGCGGGCACGCTGCCTGAGGGCCACATTGTGTTCTTTGCTCCCGGTAAAATACAACAGTGCGGCCGGAAACTGTTTTTCGCGTACGATACGCAGGTCGACCTGCAGGCCTTCGCGGGTACGCACCGAGCTTTTGGTATCGCCTTTCCCCAGGACCTCAATCACGCTTTCATCAGCAGTGAAACGATCGAACAGCGCAGGGGCATCGTCGGCCTCTGCGCCGATGAGAATATCGATGTCGCCAATGGTTTCCAGGCTTCTTCTGAACGAACCGGCTACGGAAATTTCCTGAACACCCTGCTGGTCCCGGAGCAGGTTAATCATGCGGTCTGCGATGCTGCGGGCCTCGTCCAGCCGGCATCGTTCTGCAAATTGCTCCATCCAGCTGATCGACTTCAAAATCTTTTCGGCGGATTTGGCCCCCATGCCAGACAAAGCCGCCACAGAACCGTCTTCACAGCGCGATTTAAGTTCATCCAGCGTGGTTATACCCAGTTCCTTGTGGATTTTATACACTTTTTTAGGTCCCATACCGGATATGTCCAGCCAGCGGACCAGCTCCCCGGGCACTTTGTTGCGAAGATTGACGAGGGCGGGAATTTCGCCGGTCTCAAACAAGGCGTGGATATCCTCGGCTATAGACTTGCCAATTCCCTTGATTTGGGTTACTTCGTTGGATTCAACCAGCGATGCAATAGGGCTGTCCAGGCTTTCCAGGGTGCGCGCGGCCCGGTCAAAGGCGATGGCCTTGAAGTCGTTGGCTCCGTCGAGCCGGAGCAGGATACCGATTTCTTCCAGGAGTGCGGCGACGTCTTTATTGGTGAAGGAGTTCATGCAGCGTGGACAAGAGTGCGTGTAGGGTTGTTCTTTTGTTCAAAGATACATGTTTACACGCGCAATATCTGCTCCCGGTGAAATGCCAGCGAGGTTAGCAGAGCATGGGTTAGTCGTAAACCAGCCCCAATCCACTGTCAGAACAACGATATGGATGCCCCCATCCCACCAAACAGGGGTATATTTTTGTTGGGCGACCAGCCTACATACGACTCAAGGGCCATTCCGGGCAAGATCGCGAAGGCTGCGGAGGCCTGATTCACGAAATAGTCTTCACCGGTATACAGCTGGTATCCGTTATACCATTCACCGGTGAGGGACACTCGCTCTGTGAGCTCCCATGATACGCCGGCCATAGCATTCCATTCCCAGTCTGTTCCGGCCGGTGCTGTTGCTGCGCTCAACTGGAGCGCTGCGAAAACCGACACGGCACTGGTGAAAGCGGCGTCAACATTCAGGCCCGCGAACGGGTTCATGCGTATGAGTCCGCCATCGTTTTCCGCTGCTACGGCAGCAATCAGGGACAGCCCGTAGGCGGGTTGGGTTACCAGCTGTGATTTTGCTCCCAAAGCCGGCAGTTCATACTGAGACTTACCGCGATGCCGGCATTTCTGAAGTCCGTTCCAGTCTACAAAAACTTCCATACCCTTCGTTACGCCAGCACGAACCGAGGTTACCGGAATACGATTAAGGCTTGACGCATTTTCCTGAAACTCATAGGAAATGCCAAGTTCAACTTCACCGGGTGCAACTACTTCAGACCCACTGGAAAAACCGGGTCTTATGGGGCTTATCTGCGCCCATACTGCTGTGGGTAAACTCATTACGAGTAACAGGGTGGCAAGGTGTTTTACAGGTGCCATAAATCACTACATTTTAATAATACATATGAGGGAAAGGCCATCGCCCGGTCGGTCAAATAGTATATTCGGACTGGCCTGTCTTTATTTTCGACATAACCTAAAAATACGTAAGACCTCCGGGAATAGCCACATCTATTTAGACTAAATCTAATTAACATTTTTTGCGCATCAGATTGACCGATCTTGATTTCGGTTTCACCGCTTATTTGAATATCTTGGAAAATGTAAGCGCTTACGCATTCCCAGTTACTACCAAACACGCACCTATTCGCCATGAAAAAGAAACCACAGCTCTCATTTTTCCAAATCTGGAACATGAGTTTCGGCTTCCTCGGTATTCAGTTCGGTTTCGCTTTGCAAAACGCCAATGTCAGCCGGATTTTCGAAACACTTGGAGCGGACGTATCCCAAATTCCGATTCTATGGATAGCCGCGCCGGTTACCGGACTGATTGTTCAGCCTATTATCGGGTATCTCAGCGACAATACCTGGAATAGCTTTGGCAGACGCCGGCCTTTTTTCCTGGTTGGAGCGATTCTGGCATCGGCTGCGCTCTTTATCATGCCCAACTCCCCCTACCTGTGGATGGCGGCAGGGATGCTCTGGATTCTGGATGCATCAATCAACGTTACCATGGAACCCTTCCGTGCCTTTGTGGGTGACATGCTGCCCTCCGAGCAGCGCACCAAAGGCTTTGCCATGCAGTCGTTTTTCATTGGCGTGGCAGCGTTCATCGGCTCTTTCCTGCCCTGGATGATGACCAACTGGTTCAATATCTCCAATACCGCTCCTGAAGGCATGATTCCGGATTCGGTGAAATTCTCGTTTTATTTCGGGGGAGCTATTTTCTTTGCAGCGGTGATGTGGACTATTTTCAAGACAAAAGAGTATAGTCCCGAGGAGCTCAAGGAATTCGAGGAGTACGAGGCCAAGGAACTGGGACTGCACGAAAAATTTGAGCGACCGGAGTTGCCGGCGCAGGAAATGGCTAAACCCAAGATGGTACACGGCCCGATACTGACTATTGTCGGTGCGGTCTTTTCGGCCATCGTGTACGCAGCCTCGCTGGAACAGGAGCTTTACATTTTGACGGTGGGTATAGGTTTGGTCGGACTTATCCTCATTATCACCGGTCTCATCCAGAAAAAAGGCGGTAAAAATGGGCTAACTATAGTATTTGACGATCTGTACATGATGCCCAGGACCATGAAACAATTGTCTGTAGTCCAGTTTTTCTCCTGGTTTGCACTTTTTGCGATGTGGATTTACACCACTTCCGCAGTTACAACCCACATTTACGATATGGAAATGGGTGCACCGGAGGTAGCCGAACTGAGCCTGGCTACGGAGTCGCTGGCCGGGCAGACCGAAGCCGAATGGTTCGATCGACTGCCCCGGATCCGGGAAGATCTGAATACTTTTCAACAGCAGCTGGACGCCGGTGCATCCAGTGTAACGGCCAACATGCGGCTGGTTAACTTCTTCCTGGAGGAAGGTCGCGTTCAGCTTACACCCGGTGTACGAAGGAGCCTGGAGCGTATTGAGCAAGAGTACAATGCCGGAGCCGACTGGGTGGGGGTATCCTTCGGAATTTACAACGGTTTTGCTGCACTGGTCGCTTTTCTGCTGCCTGTAATTGCCGGATATACCAATCGCAAAACCACCCATGCTATTTCATTGACAATCGGAGCATTGAGTCTGGTCTCCATCTACTTTATGTCCAGTCCTATGATGATTCTGGTGGCCATGGTTGGTGTAGGTCTGGCCTGGGCCAGTATACTTTCCATGCCCTATGCCATTCTGGCGGGGTCCCTGCCCAGTAACAAAATGGGTGTTTACATGGGGATCTTCAATTTCTTCATCGTACTTCCGCAAATTCTGGCCGCATCCATACTCGGATTCATTGTGGGTTCCATTTTCGGCGGAGAAGCCATCTTTGCCCTGATTCTGGGTGGTGCCAGCTGGTTGCTTGCCGCCGTCCTGGTTCTTTTTGTGAATGACGTTGATGGTTAAGTCCATCATTAAACTGATCCATAACCAAAAGGCCGTTGCTCCTGCACCGGCCTTTTTTTGTTTCTATGACTCGAGACCGGCATATCGGTGTCCCGGATGATTAACCATAATCATCCCCTTATTTGTTTCAGCAACTCGAGACCGGCTCATTCCCAGACAGTGTACCACCGACCCGTCAAAATCCGACTATACAAACAGTAGCACTGTTACAGCCCGAATTGCGCCTGTGAATTGATACTGCTCCCACGAGGCTTAGTCCGCTCTCATTGTTAGAGTACTCCAATATTTTCACTGTTTTACCTGTTGATTGGGCTATATTTTTAGCAAATCTAACTATAGTATTTAAGTTTTAGCCGATAATATACAAATACACTGGTTCGCGGTTGGCCGGAACGGTCGTCACGAATTACTGTCACGTGTCGCTTGCGGCGCTTACATCCTCCCGCGGAGGGTATCCCGGTAAAACCCTTTAACAACCTCAGCATCTATGTCCACCGGACAAGCACTACTGGCCATGGCCGCCCTGTCTTTGTTTATGTACACTGCGGTGAACGTAAACCGGCTCTATGTGGCTTCGGTGAGCGAATCTGTTGACAAGCAACGCACTTCAGACGCTATCAACTACGCACAGTCGGTTGCAGAGATGCTGTATGCCCAGGGGCAGTTTTATGACGACCTGGACATCAATTTCGGTCATCTCGACAACGAAAACCTCAGTACGCGCCGGCTGGAAACCTTGTCAGTAATTGGAGACAGCCTGGTGGCAACCGTAGAGCTGGATGCTGAATCAGCACAAATTCACGGGGCTGTTGGTCGTACCGCCACCATACGTGTTTTCAGCCTGCTGAACGACGGTACCACAGATGAACAGGTATCACTCATGGTCACACTTCTACGTCCGGTGGCGCCATGAGTGTACAGCTGGACCTCATATTACCCCCAATCGTCATAGGCATACTGCTGCTGCTCATACTGAGCATGAATCGCATGATGATGGAATCCAGCAGCGAATCGCTGCTGACACAGAATGTACAGCAACTGGCAAACACGGCCTTGCTGGTAGTGCAGGAGGAATTGCGTGAGGTCCAGACGATGATCGCGTCAACGGATAGCACCCTTACCTACGCCGATGTCAACCAGGACACCGTTCGAATGCTTCGCCTTGACCGCGACCTGGCCTTGATTCGAACCAATATGACTACATCGCTGGCCGATACCACGCTCATACCGGCAAAAGTTACCGACCTGCGTTTCAACCTGTTTCAGCTGGATGGTACCGGTCCGTTCATGGTGACCGTTCAGATAACGTCCGAAAGTCTGGCACGGGACGGCGTAGGAACGGGCGCGCCCCGGTTCCGGGCCATAGCATCACGCGATTTTTACTTACGAAACCTGGATTTATAAACCATGGGCAGATACGCAATTTTTATCGTTCTGGCGCTGACCTTTTCCCTGATGACCTACGGGCAGGGACTTCGAAACGTCTTTTTTGCTTCAGAAGTTGAACTTACACGAAACCACAGTACTTCGCAGGCGCGCAACATCGCCCAGAGTGCCGCATTTGTAGCCATTCAGAATGTACTGGACGAGGAAGCCACCTTCACTCCCGGCGAAAATGCCACCATCAGAATACCTGCTGATGGTGGATTCAGTGACTGGCCGCAAATGCAGGGCGCATATCGTTATGAAATTATCAATCAGGCTGATACCCTGCTGCGGGTTCTTTCGGTGGGACGGTTTAATACGCGTGAGTACACTACCGAAATTGAAATCGGTATGGGTGATGACACCTGGGAACCGGATGTTACCAGAGCTGTATTCAGCGGTGCACGATTCACTCTTGACGGTAGTGCCCGCATCGTTGGCGGCCACGTAGCCACCAATGCAACGGATGCCGGAGCGGTACGGCTTGGATGGTCGGCTCGTATAGATAGCAGCCTATCCATAGGACCCGGAGCCGTTGAAGGGTTCACTGTTATCAACAGCAACACAAGCGGCACAAATATTGGCCTGGGTGTGCGAAATCTGCCCAGAGAAGAAAATTACACACTTCCACAATTCCCGGATTTTCCGGTCGGTTCACCGGTAGTTGGTTCCATCGTCACCAGCAGTGGTGGCGGGCGAACTATTGACCCGGCTGACTATGAGAACGTCTTTATTCCCGAAATACGTGTTCAGGGAAACCGTCAACTGACTATAAACGTGGGTAGTGAAGACCGCATCATTCATGTTGGTCGTCTGGATATAAAACAAGGGCATGTTCGCATCATTGGTGACGGGCACGTAACCTTTTATGTGGAAGATTTCTTCGATGTGGCTGGTAGCAGTACGGTGAATGCCACCAGGGACCCCGAAACCACATTTGTGTACTACAAAGGAACTGGTGAACTCAAATTTACCGGAAGTACCAGCTATCGCGGTGGTATTTATGCCGAAACGGCCAACATTGGCATCGGGGGTTCCGGTGGAATTCAGGGCAATATTATGACCGGTGGTAGCTCCGTAGAAATCTTCGGAAACGCGGAAGCCAATTCCAGGATCATCTTTGCTCCCAATGCGCATGTTGAACTGAAAGGTTCGGGTCGGGTCCGTGGTGCTATCGTAGCCGACCGGTTCACCGCAGGCGGGAATACCCGTGTTTTCTACACTACTGCTTTTGACGATGCCTTTCCTGAAATGCGCGGACCGGGCGGCGGATCCCGAAATAAATTCGTGCGGAACTGGCGCTAAAGCTTACCCTATATGTCCCTGTACACCCGCTCCTTTAGCAGAATCAACATACGGTAAACAAAAAAGGCCACTGCAGATGCAGCGGCCTTTTTTGTATTTGTCAGGCACATTAAAGCCTCTTTTTTTTCATCCGTGGTCAACGTGGATCAAGAATCGCATCAATCCGTCGCTCCAGGTCATTCAGATGAACCCGCGTAGCGCGATCACTGGTGCGGATTTTGGCACGAGCCACCTCGTTCTTGAGCGACTCCAGCTGCTCACGGGCTATCGGTCGGATATCGCTTTGGCTTACATTTACCGGGGTGAAACCCAGGAAGGCGCGGAAAGCGGCCGGAATATTCGGCAATTCCTCCGTCATCAACGACTCCATCCGTTCTACGTAAGCACGCTGCAGATTTCGTCGGTGAACGTCCACCGCCTGATTCCTGCGCAGCTCACTGAAAATTCCGGCTCTGAGTTCATCCATAAACTCGAAAGCAGAATACGTACCTGTAGCCCGGCGCTCGTACTCAATCAAGCGGGCCAGTCGCTGTGGATTGGTTATATTGGTCAGCACATTCACCTGCTGCCCACGGAGTGTTTCCACAAAAGAAGCCTGGTTTACACGGTCCAGAATCTCGGGATTTACCACCCATGTTGGCGAGCTGAAGGCATGCTCGTTGAGGAAGGCCAGGGCGCGGCGTGCTGTTTCACGGTCAACGGGCGTATAAACGGCTCCCTCCTGGTCGAAGGTTTTATAGTCTTCATATACCCCGCCAATATTGGAAGCAACGTGCCCCATGTAGCGTGCCCACTGGCCGATAACCTGACCGTAGAGCTCTTCCAGCTGGTCAAAATCCTCACCATCTTCGGCTACCCAGTCGACCAGGTTATTGGTGATTACTTCCAGGTTCTTCAACCCGTAGTAGCTGGCACGCATAGCATCATCGCCGAGGTCCTCATTCTGGGAACGCGGATCAATACGGGAGGATGTCTGCCGTCCGAAGAAAAAGCGCGGATCATCCGCCCGCTCTACAATCCAGTCGTTCAGAATTTCTTCCTGCTCTTCCTTGGGCGCATCACCAAACCAGGTATATCCCCACTGAATACTCCAGATAT
The DNA here is from genome assembly GCA_001314545.1 of Bacteroidetes bacterium HLUCCA01. Classification (GTDB taxonomy): domain Bacteria; phylum Bacteroidota; class Rhodothermia; order Balneolales; family HLUCCA01; genus HLUCCA01. The sequence goes on along the minus strand of LIHN01000022.1, from coordinate 18,654 downwards.
CGTACTCACCTACACGCGGCATGAAATTGGTCACACCATCGCCCGGCTGGGCCACATAGTTAAACCGGGCATAGTCCATAATAGACGGTGCCGTTCCATGGTTGGCGGTAAACGTGGGCGAGCGCAGCGAATCAACAGAATAGGCGTAGCTGGAACCGAAGTTATGGGGAAGACCCAGGGTATGTCCAACTTCATGGGCTGAGACAAACCGCACGAGTTCACCCATCACATCATCATCCATGTCTACCTTACGGGCTTCCGGATTGGCAGCGGCGGTCTGGATGAAATACCAGTTACGCAGCAGGTTCATCACATTGTGATACCATCCGATGGAGGTCGTCAGGATTTCGCCGGACCGTGGATCCCGCACATGCGGACCATAGGCATTCTGAATGGGTGAGGCGAAATACCGGATCATGGTGTACCGGGCATCCTCCGGATTGAAATCAGGATCTTCCTCGGGAGTTGGAGGCATTTTGGCATAGATAGCGTTCTTGAAACCGGCGGCCTCAAAGGCTACCTGCCAGTCGTCAACCCCCATCGCCAGCCACTCGCGGTACTTCTCCGGTGTAGCCGGGTCGATGTAAAAAATAATTGGTTTCACGGGCTCTACAGGCTCACCTTCGCCGCGTCTCCATCGCTCATAGGCTTCCGGATCCTTGGGCTCCAGCCTCCATCGCACAATGTTATTCACACGGTCGGCGCGATGTACTTCGCTGCCAAAATCGACCTGGTTCATGGCGAAATAGCTCACACGATCGTCCAGCTCACGGGTTTGCATGGGGACCTCGGGAAGCAGCACCATAGAGTGGTTAATTTCCAGGGTAATGGCGCCGGTAGACGAATTCGAGGGCGGCCGGCCGGCATCGTAGGTCATCAGTTTGCGCACTTCGATGTTCTCGGGAAAACTGCGGATACCTTCGATGAACGACCGCGATGTATCCAGTCGGCGTACCTGAAATGACGTTCTGCGGTTTTGCTGCAGTCCGAGTGTGGGAACATCGGTGGAGAACAGGCTGGTTACGTCGATCACCGTACCACTGCTGTCAGCATTCAGGGCTTCGATGTTGAACGCCATGATGATGGGCTCAAAATTGGAGTTGCGAACTGCTTCTGCAACCGGGAGATTCTCGTCGGCGATGTTGTTGAAGGAGACCACACGCAGCAGAATCTGCTTGTCGCGCCGTTCCCAGCGAAGGGTCTGGTTATTGAGCACCTCACCCCCGTAGCCAATCCCATCGGCCGTTCGTGCGATGCGGGAAAGCATCAGCATTTCACGACCCAGCAGGCTGTCAGGGATTTCATAGTAGTATTTATCCTCTTGCTTGTACACGGTGAAAAGACCTTCATCGGTTTCAGCTGAGGACTTGATGACATCGCTGAATTTCTTGATTTCAGCGGGGCCGTTGCCGCCGGGCCTGCGGGCCATGGCCGACGGGCCGGAATTTGCGCGTACGGCAGGTGCGTCATCCTGGGAAGTTGATTTGCCAAACATAGCACAACCACTCAGCATGGACACAGATACCATCAACAGCGCCAGGGATCGAAGTGAAAAATTCATGTAATCGTTCGTTTAGATAGTAATTGCAATTCACAGAAACCCCCCGCACGAGCTGTGCCAGCAAATGGACGGATTTCCGCTGAAAATATAGGTAAATTACGTCCTGCTTATTGGTAACTCTACATTTTTTTACCTCCACGTCCATGACGCTGACTATTTCTACCCCGGCCCTGTTGTTTCCGGCTATCTCCTTGCTGCTGCTGGCCTACACCAATCGTTTTCTGACCATCGCCAACCTGATCAGACAGCTTCATAGTCGGTACATGGAGAACCCTCAGCCTCAGACCCTCGGTCAAATCCAGAACCTCCGGCACCGCGTCCGGCTGATCAAAGACATGCAGCTGTATGGCATTATCAGTCTGCTGCTCAGCGTGGTTTGTATGTTTGCTATTTTTGCCGGGTATAACATCGTGGCCAACGTAACGATGGGCGTCAGTTTATTGCTGCTGATTGTGTCCCTGGCCTTCTCCGTTCGTGAGATTCAGATATCGGCTGATGCCCTGAAAATTCTGCTGTCGGATATGGAAAAGTGACCGGCCCTGGCTGCACGGTAAGCGCCTGCGCCTGAAAAGCCTCCGCAGCACGCTGTGCAGGTAACCGGTCGACGGATCCGGTACGGATTATCTCACTGCAGCCACCGCGTTGAACCTGCCGGGTTCAACTGACCATCAAATCCCTGCGCGGATTATAAACAAACGGATTAGCCTGATGGGCCAGCATGTAAAAATGTGCCGCTTCCTTACGGTTTCCGGCCAGCTTGTGCAGGTCGGCGGTAATCTTGTAGAGTTCCGGGTGGGCCGGACGTTCGTCCATGAGTTTGTTGAGCAGCACTGCCGCCTCCTCCAGTTTTTTATCCCCCATCAGGATACGCAGCTGGAGCAGCTTGAAGTCAAAGTGACGCCGAAGTTCAGGCATTTCATGCAGATACATCTCACCGCGGGAGTATATATGCTTTCGGTAGTAGAAATCGATGAGCTCATAGCGCAGTTGCTCATCCAGATCGTGCTGTTCCAGCTGCTGTTCGAGCTGACGCAGAACGTCGCGTATATCCAGAACCATCATCAGCCGGATAAGGGCATATAAATCGTTGCGGGCATGGGCCGTCTGCACCATTTCATGGCGGGTTTCACTGGTCAGCAGTCGCTGGGCGCGCTGAAGTAACTCCTGCTCCGGGAAGTACGGGTTAATCGTCTCCGAAATAGTAATGAGCTGAAAAATGGGCGATGCACTGTCGTCAAAGAAGGGCATCGAGGGTACCGAATCCCACTTTTCATTGAATTGCGATGCATTTTTCCAGTACTGCCTGCCGTTGGGTTCCAGTCCCAGCACTGCGGCTGTTGCTCCTCCCCGGTGATCTACCCCGATTCCCCGGGCAATGGCAATTTTCCGGCCTGCATTGCGTAGCTGCTGGCAGAAATCTACATCTTCAAAGTACCCCAGCTCAAAGCGCTCATCGAAGCGGGCAGGACAACCACGACGTATGAGCATGGCGAAACTGTCGGCATAATCGGCATAGCGCAGTGACTCGGGATCAGACTCGGGCTGATGCATGCGTTGTTCCGGGTTAAAGGAAACACCGCTGACCGGCCCCATTACATCGGTATCATCGAAAATATCCATCAAATCGGCCAGTAATCCGGGCACATCGGCGTGCATGATAACATCCGTGTGCATGACGAAAACATATTCTCCGCGTGCGGCATCCATCCCCTGATTCACCGAGGCTGCAAAACCCTTGTTCTCCGTGTTGGTAATCACCCGGATGTTCATGAACCGGTCTTTTTGAAGCTGCCCGAGGTAGCGGTAGGTTTCATCGAGGCTGGCATTATCAACGACAATCAGCTCGCGGTCGGGCTGCATGGCGTGGCGGGACAGGGCGATGAGCGCCGACTCCAGTAGTTTTTTCCCGTCACCTGCGGTGGGAATAACTACCGAGATCCGGGTTTTCCCCGGCTCGGAAACACGTACCGGGCGGGATTGCAGGCCCCCGGCGGGGGAAGCCTTATGACTGCCTGCATCCGAGGGGTCGCTTACGGCAGCAGAAGAGGCTGAATCTGCAGCAGCGGCCGGGTCGGAATCCGATGGAGTTTCATCATGAGGCTCGGTGCTGCCGCCGGAAGCGTGCGCCTCTTCCCTGCCCGGCTGCTCCATTTCTGAATCATCCGAAGGCTGCAAATTTTGACCGGTCAAATCCATTTCTGAATCATTCGAATGCTGTGAGTTTTCGCCGGTCAGACGACCCGATTCAGAGTCAGCAGAGGCAGTGGCCTTTTGTGCAGGTGCACTGGTATCGGCCGTTGCATCATGGACGGCACCATCAGCTCCCGCCGCGGATGCATCGCTTGCCTGCTGAGTGTATGAATCGGTCATGCTGGTAGCGGTATCGTCTCCAGTGGCAGCCGTCTTACCTGCCTCCGGTGCAGGTTGCGTAACCGGTCTGCTCGGAAATTTCGCATCCTCCTGATCCGGATCGGGGGCAGCATACACGCCGGTGTCATCGCCCGGATCAACAACCATAATTTTTTCACGGCGCACCTTGAACTCCGTGACCCCGAGCTTGAGCTTATGCTTAAGCTCAGCGGCCTCCACATAACGGCGCATGCGTTCCAGAATTTTAATTTTGATCCGCACCAGATCGGCATCACCGGGATGGGCCTGCACGGCCTCACTGATTTCTCTGAGCGCTATGGGGAAATCGCCTTCCCCGATTAAATGCTCCAGGCGGGATTTCAGCGAAGCGGCAACCGATGAATTCCCGGGATCAATTGTATTGCCTGTTCGGCGGCCAAACGGATGTAAAACATGGGTTTCTGCCTTTTTCTTCCCACCGGCAGCCTGAATCCGGGCCTGCTCCGGGGTGAGTCGCTCCGAAGGCGGTTTAAGGATTTGTTCCGGTTTGGTTTTGGTCTGCTTACCACGGTCAGATGGCTCGCCCTGCTGTAGCTCAGGCTCTTCATCCACAATCTCAACAAAAGCGGCCGTGTACTTGGTAAAGTCTTTCTTCGTCGCGGTCGATGGCCGCGCATCGTCCGGTGTGGTGCCCGGCAAATCTGTTATAGAGGGAGTATCCGCAGGCAGCGGGTCGAAGCGTTGTGTGCTGCTCAGCGTGTTGCCGTCATCTCCATCGGGCGTACGTCCTGTTCCCCCTACCTGACCTGCTTGTGCCCCTGTATCGCTGCCTTTCTGTTCTGAAGAACCCTGCAGTACGGCATCGGAAGCAGCTACCAGCTCATACACCCCGCTTCGCCGCATCGAAGCCTGAATTTCCAGCACGGCTTCACGCGCATAGGGCAGGCGTCGGTCGTCAATCGGGTACACAAACTGAGAGACCTCAATGATCAGCTCCTGACGGGAACGCTCACGCGACTGATAGCGGGCTACCGGAGCTTTCTCCCAGGCTTGCCGCACCATCCATTCCAGGGCAAGCCAGCTGCTCAGGTAGGGATTTACAAAATAGGCTGCCGGCGGCATAGCCTTGAGCCTGATCAGAATCTGGTTGTCATCGGGTAGTCCGGACCGGTCCAGATCGTACGAGGGTGAAGTCAGTTGCGCCCATTCATTGATGGATTCCGGCCAGGTAATGGCGCCCGAAACTGCAAAGAGTGCGTCTGAACGGCGCAGTTGATCCAGTGCAACCCGAAGTCCTTCTCCATCGAGGGTAGTAAACCCAACGGGCATCCAGATTACCGAAGCGGTACACTGAGGCAGAATATCCTGTACGCTCAGGGCACGTCCGCGAGCCGTTGGATTTTCGAAAAAATAGGTCTCGTCGTGGGCATAGAACTCAATGACCGACCGGATGGTCTCAGGGGTGCCATCGCCGGAGGCATCGTCTACCACATACAGCTCAAACGGTACGCGCATGTTCTCAAACAGGGCGGTAAGCGTCTGTTCAGCCAGTTCGCGCTGGTCTCTGAAATAAAGTATGATGGAGATATTATTCGATTTCACCGAAACGAGATGGTGTTATACCCTGATAAAGTCACGCACCAGGCCACAACTGCGGACTGCATTCCCCTGCACGTAACTATGTAGTTTATTGTATCCGAAGCAGTTCATCCGCATTTCCCGGCGGACCTCCAATATACGCAGTTATTTACTCTTGCTCTAACGGTGTATCGAAGCCTCGCACATTCAGATCGCGATAAATGTAGTACCCTGCAGCCGTGGCCAGCAAAAGACACCCAACAGCGTTGAGGTAGTTAGCCAGCAGCAGATGTCCTACGCCGAAAAGGACCATGTATACCAGTACCACCCCGGCAATCCAGTCGAAAAACAAGGGGAGCAGGGCACTGTCTGGCTGCACTCCCGGATTTCGGGCCGCTACGGGTTTCCATCCGCCTCCGCCGGGTCTGACCCTCCGGTAAAAGGCATCCAGTTTGGCGGCTTCGGTTGGCCGGGTCATGAAGGTTGCAAGCAGCCAGATGACGGTTGTAATAGCTGCCACCGAGAACAGATTCACAGGGAAGGGTTCGGTTATTCCGGGAACAGGCACTCCGAGCAATACCAGCACGACCATCGCGATGGGTGCGAGGGTGGCGGATAATTCACTCCAGGCATTGACCCTCCACCAGTACCAGCGCAGAATGAGTACCAGTCCGAGCCCGGCAGAGGCCGTAATAACCAGCCCCCAGGCCTGCTTGATGGAGTCCAGCTGGGTGGTAACCAGAAAGGCAACTACAGCCAGCAGAAAGGTAACTACGCGGGAGACCAGCACATAGTGTTTTTCGGATTTGCCCGGACGGATGAAGCGTCGCCAGAAGTCGTTGATCAGGTAGGATGTACCCCAGTTCAGGTGAGCGGCGAAGGTAGAGGTAAATGCGGCGATGAATGCAGCGAAAAGCAGCCCGAGGAGTCCGGCCGGAAGCACATCTTTCATGACCATGACGAAGCCTTCGCGGGAGTCGGCCAGATCGGGATAGAGCACCATGGATACCAGGGCAACCATAATCCACGGCCATGGTCGAAGGCAATAGTGCGCGATGGTAAACCAAAGAGCGGCAAACATGGCGTTTTTTTCATCTTTGGCACTCATCATCCGCTGGGCCACATAACCGCCGCCGCCGGGTTCGGCGCCGGGATACCAGCTCGACCACCACTGAACCCCGATGTAGGCCGTGAAGGACGCCACGCTCAACCCAAGAACACCGATACCTTCTGCCGCCTGACCGATGGTAGGTACAAAACGAAAGGTCTCAGCCGGAAGCGCGGCTTTCAGTCCGGCAATACCTCCGATTTCCGGTGAATTCACGGCATAAACCGCCAGAATGATGGTCCCGGTCATGGCGATGGCAAACTGAAACATGTCGGTTATGGCCACCCCGATTAGTCCGGAAATCAGGGAGTACACCGCTACAAATACGATGAAGAACCCGACAATCATCAGCGGAGCACTGATTTCAATGCTTCCCAGGTAGAACACGTCCCTGCCGAAAACGGTGACGCCCGGAAACAAAACGTCGATGATGGTTTCCATCGCGAGGGTAACCCAGGCCAGAATGATAACGTTGAGCAGCAACCCAAAATAAAGGGCCTTGAGTCCGCGGAGCCAGGCCGCGGGTTTGCCGCCGTAACGGAGCTCCACAAATTCCACATCGGTCAGCACCCCGCTTCGTCGCCATAACCGGGCAAAGAAGAACACGGTGAGCATGGCCCCGAACAGCATGTTCCACCAGATCCAGTTGCCGGCAATGCCGTCGGCCGCCACCACTTCCGTGACCAGCAACGGGGTATCTGCCGCGAACGTAGTGGCTACCATCGATGTACCGATGACGTACCATTTCATGTTTCTGCCGGAAAGGAAGAATTCGGTGGTATTGGAGCCGGCCCGTCGGGCGTAATAGACGGCAATGCCCACGGTGACAACGATGTAGATGATGACCGAAAGCCAGTCGATAAGGGGTAGGTTCATGGCATACAGATCTTGGTGAGGTTTAGACTGCATGAAGTTAGCAGAACACGCCGGTTTTTCAAACTGAAGAGCTGCCTTGTAAAATATTAGACCGGGTTGTTAAAGCGGGTTTTTTAGGGAATTTTCCATACAAATGGTACATTGAAGCAGTGTCTTTATTTACCAGATGCAAATTTTCGGAGGACGTATGCGACTCATCGCCACACTTGTATTGCTTAGCTTGTTTTTTATTGGTTGCGGAAGGGCTCTTCCGGGAGAGAATGAAGTCCAGCAACCCATTCGTGTAACTTCATTCCCCATGCCCGACGAAGATCCGGAGGCGGAGGAGGCCGAACTCACGGTTTTGATGCAGATTCTGCCTGACGGCTCCGTGTCCAACGCGGTTATTGTCAGTGGCTGGGTTAATGAGCAGTGGGACCAGACGGTGATTGACTCCCTGCTGACCTGGCGGTTTTCGACACTGGATGGTGGAAATCCGGAAGGCCGATGGCACCGCAGGGAAATCAAGGTTCAATTTGAAGAGCCGTTTATATTCGAGGGGGGTATTTTCGCGACCGACACCCGGGAGGTTGCCGATTCCCTGTTCCGATCCCTGAACCGGATCAGCTACCTTCAGGCCCATCAGGAGCGCTATCTCAACCGACCTGAGTTCTCCCTGGAGCTGGTGGAAGACCATGATATCTCCAATTATCCGCACTATATCCGTCGCCAGCTTCGGTCCCAGCGATTCAATACCGTGACCCGACCCATGCTTTACGATGGTCGTTTTATTCTGTTTTTCCGCACAGGCGATGAAAATGCCGGCACCGCAACACCGGTTTCATCGCTTTAGCCTGCTGCGGCGGTTCGGGTCATCCATACATAAACCAAAGCCCCGATTCCCAGAAAAGTAAGGGTTGCCAGAATAGAGGTCGTGCTCACAGAAAGCAGTAACCAGGCGCAGATTATCATTGCTATTGCCGGAATGGTATACCCGCCCGGAAGCCGGAAACGGGGTTCATCGGTGTTTGTGTCGTTTTTGCGCAGCGACGGAATGGCAGCGATGCACAGCATGTAGATCAGGATGCGGACCAGGGCGCTGAGTGCGGCCAGCCAGACAAATGAACCGTAGACCGACAACACGAAAACAAGCACGGAGAAAAATACCACCGAGCCGACCGGTGTGTTATAGATCGGATGAACCCGGGCAAAGAATTCCGGTAATTTACCATCACGCGCCATGGCGTAGGTGAGCCGGGGCGTGGTAAACATGGTGCTGGCAACATTCCCTCCCACTGATACCACCACGCCGATCATGAGTATCACCGCTCCTGTGGTGCCGAGCATGGCGCTGGCAGCCTCAACCAGGGGTCGCTCGGTCTGCGCCAGACCTTCACCCAGGATGGCATAACCGGCGGCCTGAATGAGGGTGTAGAGCACCGTAACCGTAATCAGTGCTAAAATCAAAGCCCGGGGCATATCGCGTACCGGATTTTTCGATTCGCCGGCGGGGATGACGGCGGCCTCCCAGCCTACAAAAGCATAAATGACGAGCAGCGCCGCAGCGCCGAAGGTGGTTGCATCCGGCAGCGGATGGTCGGAGCCGATTCCCACGGCCTCCGGACTCAGATACAAGACCCCGCCGAGTACCAGCACCATCAGAGGAATAAATTTGAGCAGGGTTAACACACCCACTGAGGCCATCGCTTCCTTTGCGCCCCGTACATTGACCCAGGCCAGGAAAGCGACGATGGCAAACAGGGTGAGGATACGGGCAGCGCCTCCGGTTAATTCCTCAAAAAAGAACCCCATCGTACTGACCAGCAGGTTAACGTTGGCGGCAAATGCGGTTAATCGTGCGATGTAGAAGGCCCACCCCGTCTGAAACCCCACAAATGGGCCAAAAACACGTCGGGTGTACTGAACCGGTCCGCCCGTGTTTTTGAAATAGCTGGAGATTTCGGCGAAGCTGAGGATGACGGTAAGCATGAGCAATCCGCAGCCCAGAAAGAGCAGCGCACCGTAAGGGCCCATATATCCGGCGACGGCCGCGGGTGACCCGAAAATACCGGCCCCGATGAAGCCGTTGATGGCCAGCACCCAGATTCCGGTGGTGGTAAGCTGGCGCTTCAGGGGTTCGGTGTCTGGTGTCTGCATAGCGTGTGGGTGTAGTGACGGAAATGGGTTTCTGGAAGTATGCCGTACGGCGAGGTGCGTTGCAGCCGTGAGCGCAGCCGTGAGCGCAGCCGTGAGCGCAGCCGTGAGCGCAGCCGTGAGCGCAGCCGTGAGCGCAGCCGTGAGCGCAGCCGCAGCCGTGAGCGCAGCCGTGAGCGCAGCCGTGAGCGCAGCCGTGAGCGCAGCCGTGAGCGCAGCCGTGAGCGCAGCCGTGAGCGCAGCCGTGAGCGCCTAAGATGCGATAAATATCAGGGATTAAATGTAAAGTTTGACAAAAAAAGTGAAATAAAAGGGCTTCCACGACTTTGGCAAACCTTATAAAAAGCATTATGTTAAACGGATGCAAGTGCGTGTGTTGTGAGAATAAGTGCCGGTCCGCCTGCCCGCCAGGCGCGTGTCTGAGCCCTCAGCCGGAACCCTTTCAGCATGCACCAGCACCCCGTTTACAATCCCGCCAGACCACCCCGCCAGCGGCCGGTCTGCGCTCGTACCGAACATTTACTGCCAGAGGTCAACATGATTACTGTAGGAGTACCCAAAGAGACGGCAAAAGGTGAACACCGGGTTGCCCTGAATCCGGACGTCGCCGCCCAGATTATCAAACTCGGAGCGGAAGTCCGCGTTGAAAAAGGTGCCGGTCTTGCCGCACACTTCACCGATGAAGCCTACCAGGCAGCCGGCGTGAATATGGTGGATGACGCCATCACCGGCAGCGACATCGTCCTGAAAGTACAAAAACCTGAATCGCAGCAGATCGCTGCCATGAAAGAAGGCGCGATACTTATCAGCTTTTTGTGGGCAGCACAGAACCGGGACACCCTCGACCTGCTGAATAAACAGAAGATTACCGCGCTCGGGATGGAAGCTGTTCCCCGTATCACCCGGGCACAGAAAATGGATGCCTTATCCTCAATGAGCTCCATCGCCGGTTACAAAGCCGTTCTCATGGGCGCTGATAACCTGGGCAAATACCTGCCCATGATGATGACCGCTGCCGGAACCATCGCCCCGGCCAAGGTGCTCATTGTGGGTGCCGGTGTGGCCGGACTCCAGGCCATTGCCACCGCACGAAGGCTCGGGGCTGTGGTTGAAGCCTTCGACGTCCGACCGGCTGTGAAGGAACAGGTTGAAAGCCTGGGCGCCAAATTTGTGGACATCCCCCTCGCTGAGGAAGACCAGAACGCTGAGACCACGGGCGGCTATGCTAAGGAACTCTCCGAGGCCAGTAAACAACTGCAGAAAGAGGCCATGCACAAGCATGTGGTTGCCTCCGACATCGTCATTACAACCGCGCTGATTCCAGGTAAGCCGGCCCCTAAACTGATATTCAAAGAAACCGTAGCGGAAATGTCGGCCGGATCGGTGATTGTGGACCTTGCTGCCGAGCAGGGAGGTAACTGCGAACTCACGCAAGCCGACGAAGTGGTTGTGGCCCACAATGTGAAGATTCTGGGTCCCACCAACCTGCCCTCGCAGCTGTCATTACACGCTTCTCAGTTGTACGCACGCAATGTGTTTGCCCTGCTTCAGCTGCTGTTGAGTGAAGAAGGAATCAACCTCGATTTTGAAGATCAGGTGATCAACGAGACCACCGTAACCCACAACGGCCAAATTCATAGTCCGGTAATCCGCGGACTTCTTGGGCTGGATGGCTAAGGATTGTACGTGCCGGGAATGAGTAGTCTGACCGGGCAGTAAGCTGCCGCCACCCCATTCCTCAAGCATCGCATGATAATCCGCCGGCCCCGGCACATCGGGCCGCATCAACTTTCCGATAATCAGATCATTTAAAACTATGGAACCCTTACTTGTCAACATTTTCATCTTTGTACTGGCGTGTTTCGTCGGTTTCGAGGTGATCTCCAAAGTACCCACCACCCTGCACACCCCGCTGATGTCGGGCGCGAATGCCATTTCCGGCATCACGCTCATCGGAGCCCTTATTGTGGCCGGATCGGGCGGTGAAGCCATCGGCACCTGGATCGGGCTGGCTGCCATCATTTTCGCCACCATCAATGTGGTAGGCGGCTTCATGGTGACCGACCGCATGCTGGAAATGTTCAAGAAAAAAGATGGAGATAACTGATGAGTACCTTTTTACCGGAATCCATCGCAGTGTACCTGCCCACCTTTGTACAGATCGTCTACCTGATTACTGCATCCATGTTCATCATCGGTCTGAAACGACTCGGTTCGCCGGCAACGGCCCGTTCAGGCAATCAGCTGGCCTCCCTGGCCATGTTCATCGGGGTCATCGTAACATTATTCGACCGTGAAATCATATCCTTCGAGTACATCATCATCGGTGTTATTGTGGGCACCGCGATTGGCGCCCTGCTGGCCAAACGCGTTGAAATGACCTCCATGCCGGAACTGGTGGCCGTTTTCAACGGATTCGGGGGCGCTGCCTCAGCCCTGGTGGCCGCCGGTGAGTACCTGCGGATTGCCGAGGTGAACCTGCCGGGAAGCGATCTTTTCATCATGTGTATCAGTATTTTCATCGGTTCGGTGACCTTCACCGGATCGCTGATTGCCTATGCCAAACTCAGCGGTAAAATTTCAGGGAATCCCATCACCTTCCCCGGTCAAAAACCACTGAATGCCCTGCTGATGGTCGTTATTCTGGGGCTGTCGGTGTATTTCGTAATTGACCCGACCTACCTGGTACCCCTGCTGATTGTGCTCGGTATATCCTTGTTGCTGGGTATCCTTTTTGTTATTCCCATCGGTGGTGCGGATATGCCAGTAGTTATCTCCCTGCTGAACTCCCTGTCGGGGATTGCAGCCTCTGCGGCCGGGTTTGTAGTAGGCAACAGTCTGCTCATCATCGCCGGCGCGCTGGTGGGGGCTTCCGGACTCATCCTCACCAACATCATGTGTAAAGCCATGAACCGAACCCTGACCAACGTGCTATTCGGCGCCTTTGGTGGCGACGGCGGCGCGGCAGCTGTGGGTGAAGGCGGTCCTAAGAACTACAAAGAGGCCATGGCCGATGATGTAGCTGTAATGACGGCTTATGCCCAGCGCGTGGTCATCGTACCGGGCTATGGACTTGCCGTTGCGCAGGCTCAGCATACCATCCGCGAGGTTGCCAGTCTGCTGGAAGCCAAGGGCGTGGACGTCAAATACGGTATTCACCCGGTTGCCGGTCGGATGCCCGGACACATGAACGTACTCCTGGCCGAAGCCAACGTACCCTATCCCCAGCTGTATGATATGGACGATATCAACCCCGAATTCGAAAAAACCGATGTGGTGCTGGTAATTGGTGCCAATGACGTGGTGAATCCGCAGGCCCGGAATAATCCTGCCTCGCCCATTTACGGTATGCCCATACTGAATGTAGACAAGGCCAAGACCGTCATCATTCTGAAGCGGTCAATGAATACCGGATTCGCCGGCATCGACAACGACCTGTTTTACCTGGATAATTCCTACATGTTTTTCGGCGATGCGAAGAAGTCGCTGCAGACCCTGGTTGGTGCTATCAAAGAACTTTAACGGAGCGAAAAAAAACGGGAAGCGCTTCTTCACCAACCTTTTCTGCTCAGTTGTTCGCATATCTTATCCACTTGAGGCAAAAACCTTGATTTTGGGGCTATATGGCTCGATTTTTCGGTCGATGACAACCGAAAACTACTGCTGAAGCCAGCCCCTTAATCATCGTTTTTATGAAATACCTCATTCTCTTTGTCACCCTGCTCATCACAATATTGCCTGATTCTGCCGTGGCGCAGTCGGAGCCCCAGACTGTAACCGTCGGCGGAAAAGACGTCTCGCTCCGACTCGGATTTACTGCCCAGCCGAGGTTCTCGTACGCCGTGGAACCCGGCGCTGCAGAAGACATCGAACGGCTCGGCTTCGGAATGAGGCGATTTCGGTTCAAAACCTATGTCACCTATGGCGATAATATGCGCTTTTTCACCCAATGGGAGGGCGCCGGGGGTGGAGCAGCCCTCATCGACATTCGCGGAGAATACAAGCTCAACGACAAAACCTGGCTGCGATTTGGCCGTTTTGTGGGTGCTCACCCTCGTGTAATGGCCATTACCCTGCACACAGACATGGATCTGGTTGATCGTCCGGGCATTGCAGCCGTCTGGGCCCGCGGTACGATTGGTGCAGACGCGCGCGACTACGGGGCTGAGATACTCTACCGTAATCCGCGACTTGAGTACCGTCTCTTCCTGGCCAATGGCTATAATCAGAACAACTTCCGTAATGAGGCCAATAATGCCAGCATCACCGGTAACACCGCCGACAAAGGCATGGCCATCAGTACTATGGTGCGGTACTTTCCCGAGCAACTGGATAACAGCGAAATTGGCGGTTATGCCGGGTACAATCAGTCGAAGAATCCATTGACGGTAAGTCCGCTGGCACCGGGTGTTGGTCGGGGTTTCTTTTCCAGCTCCGCACACGCGTATTGGGGTGCTATCGCGGGTACCCAGCCGTTCCGCCTCAAGCTGGATGTTGTGCATGTACGCTATGACGAGGTAGTCCTTCCCTCGGGTTCAGACTACCAGCAGACCTTCATGGGAGCAGCTGTTACAGGGGCCTGGCTCATTCAGCCTGTCCTTGAACTCGACCTGGTCTACGAAAACTTCAACACCGATGTAGATATAGCAGGCTCGTACACTCAACTCTACTCCGCCGGTCTCACGTACAGTTTCAGTGCGGCACGTGGGGCAGGTTTCATGGGACAAAAACTCACAGCCGGATACACGTATAAGGATGTTGCCTCCGCGGCTGACCCCGCCCATTTGCTGGTGCTGCAGTTTCAGATTATGTTTTGACGATGCGGCTTCTCTCTGTGGGTGACCCGCCCCACCTGCTGGTCTGCAGTAATGAACCCTGACTATCACCGGGGCCCCGGTCGTGGTGGTTTAGCGACCACTACGTGTTACGGAACTGAAAATTAATGTGTATATTTTAGACAATCGACGACATAACTAGTGACTCCGTGTCCGTCGGTTGGATGAAACGAACCCCGGCAGCTGAACCCTGTCGGGGTTCAATATTTTCAATGACTTACGAGTGTAATTTTTAAGCTATTTATCGGGTCATTTTTAGCGCTTTTCTCAAAATGGGGTTACAGTGGGGTTACAAAATCCATTGGTACCAGATTTTTTTTTACATTACTTTGTGCCGACTACGACGGCATCTGCTGAATCCGATCACACATATTTTGTGTGAATTATACTGACTAATATCTCGGCACTATGAGTAGTACAGGTAATTTGGGAATTATTGAAAGTTTACTGAGTCAAGTCCTGTCTACTTCGAGTGAGGTTCCAGCTCCTAGAGCCTATAAAGGTGAAAAACCATAAAATACTGGAAAACTTTAGTGGTAATTATATAGTAGTACGGGGACAGGGGTATACGTGCTAAGGTATATACGCAGGAATGTTTTTCAACCTTTTTTTACCCCTAAATCACCTTTTCCGGCCTTAGTTGCGCGTATGGGGCGATTTTGAGGTGATTAGAAGGTGATTTTGGACCACGAAAAGGTGGATTTCGAGGTGGAAAAAGGTGGAAAACGTACTCCCCCGCGACCACACCTCCGTGTCGAAGGGGGCAAGGGGGGGGGTAAACCCAATCTTGAGGATTTAGGTTCCATAGCCCGGTGGGGGTGGCCACCTGGAATCGACTGACTAAAAGGTCAGCCTAGAAAACCCAGGCAAAAACGAAAACTAAATTTTTTTGGGGAAAATTCAGCTCGCCTCTATACCCAATTTTTCAGCTAAAAGTTAAAGACCGTTTAACCTGACTCACCCTCTTCATCTACGTCACCTATTTCGATGACCACAAGTTTTCTTTTCAAATACCCGAAATTCTCATCAGTCGGGTTTTTATGGCATTGATTTAGTTTCTTTAAAAACTTACTCTTGCTGTCAAACTCACCCCATGCTATTTGCTTATCATAGGATTGCAAATACATATTGGTAATTAGGCGTGCAATACGCCCATTACCATCATAAAATGGATGCGTTCGCACAAACTTCTGATAAAACCGTATAGCGCGATCAATGCAATCCTCATCAGATCCTGCCGTGAGGAACTCAAATGCCTCAATCACTTCCTCCTCGATATTATCTGGATTACTTGCTGGAAAAGCTTGTTTATGTTTTTGGGAAGGTACTCCACCAAATCCGACGTTACCTCCACCTGGATCGGATTTCTTCCTGTATTCACCCGCAAAAGTGAATAGATTTCTATAGATAAATAGGTGCAGGAGGCGGGGAATATCATGAAATTGCACACTCAGATTCCCCTTCAGAAAGGGTAGTCTATCCACCAAGGTGGTATATCGCTTCCAGGCCTCTCTGTAGATATCTTCAGGGCTAACACTATCACTAACTGCAAAGTCTTTGAGCAGATCTCGAATTGATTCGATTTCCTCGCTATCAAATTTAGCTTGTTTGCTCACTGACGAATTGCGTTAAATCATCATTTGATCCCTGAAGCTCCATTACATATTCTTCGATACTATCAAATTGTGGGATATCCTCATCCTCCATATCAAATGTGAACATATAATGACTTGCCATTTTGGGTGGGTAGAAGCCATCTTGGCTACCAATTGGAAAGTTATTTCGGAACGGTTGCTTGCTGTAGAACTGAATCATCACCTCGTCAGAGATGTAATTGTTCGTATGTAAATACTTCTTCCAAGGGTCCTCAGCGTGTGTTGTCTTAGATAATTCAGCTGCAGAAAAAATGCCATAACTATCAACTACCAAATTGATTAATGGCAAGTTTGGGATCCCAACAACTGGGGGTTTTGGAATCGAATGAGCACCGAAGGACTTGAATTCATGATAGATATCAATGTCAACAGGACCAAATTTCCAAGCCTTAAATCGGGCATCAAAAAGATGTTCACCGGCAACCAATTGCCAGGCATAACAATAGTAGAGCAGCTTTTGCAGTTTCATCGGTGAAACCGGCTCCTCAAGTCGTGCAAGTATATAATTGGCAATATCGATTTTCTGGAATACCATGACGTGGTGCTCCCCCCTTCTGTATTATGTCAGTGAAGCATTAATGCGAGACAGGTAGTAGTGTTTATCTTATAATAACGATAGTTAAGCATATTTAATACATCACGAATTGTGATGTATTGGTGAGTCAAATCAGACTAGATGGAATTCAACTCCTTAGAGATAACATCCGATGTGGGGGAAACACCAGTCTTTGTTGAGTAGTTCGTACGATCCCGGATTCCATACCTGGGAATAAGGAAATAGAGATAAAAAAGAGAACCCACCGGGCTCTCCCCGGTCTGCTAGAACAGACCTTTACTGCGAAGGCTTACATAACTGCCATCCGGACACAAGATGATATGATCCTCCAGCTGGACACCTAGCACCCTGCCCGCCTCATGGATCCGTTTGGTTAACTGGATATCAGCGTGTGAAGCTGTGCAGTTGTTGGAAGGGTGATTGTGTGCGATGATAATACTGTGGGCATTCGTTTGTAGCGCCACACGAAATACTCCAGCAGGGTCCACAATCGTGGCTGTTTGTCCACCGGTGCTCATCTTACACCATCCGGTACACAGCTTTGCCGCATTCAGGATGAGTATCATGAACTCCTCCCGAAGCTCTAGCGTACCCTTGTCCCAGAGTCGTCTTAGAAGCCGAGCGGCTTCTTCAGGCTCCCGAATCGTAGGAAGGTCCTTATACCGTTTGTCGGTACGATAGGTCATTTTGATTTCAGAAAAGTGCTTTACCATGGTAATTTTGGATTGGTTAAGGTTGGTTACCATGGTTCTTATACCCGATAAGAAAGTAAATTAATCCCCCTAAATGCATTTTTATTTATTACATTTACTTTGAATAGTACATAGTAACCCCTATTTAAAAGAGGTATTAATTTAAAAGATGGATGAAAATTTTCGACAAATGAAATTCGATAAAGACCAAGTCAACAATATCGTTGTTAGTGAGATAATAAAACGCAATATAACCGATGTACATGTTGAACTGAAAATTCGAGATCAAAAAGAAATTGTGAGAGTATCTCAAAATAAATTTGTCATTTGCGAACTTAATGTTCAAAAAGAAGATCAGTATTCAGCAATCAATTTCGAAACAAGAAATAGTGAGAACTTCTTAATAGATAGTATTTTGCCAATTTTTTTATTTCTGCTGGGAGCTATTCCTCTTTTAATATTCATGTTTATTGAACATCGCAAAAATAAAGCATTCAAAAATAAAATATCCTCAGTGATTGAGCCATACTTTTCAAGCACACAAAAAAGCACCTTCCCATATTCTTTATACATCATTGAGTAGCATGTGGATAGAGATTTTAATTCTTATAGTCCTCATAAATGCTATCCCAGTCACTATAGCTTTGCTGTTATCAACATATCTTAAGAAAAAGAAGTACTTAGGTCGTAATAATAAACTCAATACACAATACTACAGGAATTTCGAAGATTGGAAACTTGACTATGATCGATTTGAAACTGATTACAATCACAACGGCATAAATTTTAAATCTTCAACTGTTATTAAATTTAATAATCTAGCCACCAACGAGTTAGAGATGTTGAAATTACTTGGAATATTTGGTGACTTTGACAAAGAAATGTTGAAGAAATATTATCGTGCAAAAATTAAAAAAAATCATCCTGATAAATTTATTTACGATGAAATTAAATTCATTGAAGCCAACAAGTTATGTTCAGAATTAACAATTTCATATAAGCTAATCTACGACAATTACTTTAAATAGAATATTCAAATTTAAAGCGATGTATTAATCTCTGCTTAACTTGAGTGCTAATTAAACTAGGGCTATGGTACAATATGCTCTAGCAGTATTAATTAACCTCCATTTCTGGTATAAGAACAATGAGCCTTGCTCATTAATACTCACCAAATCTCTTATACCATGAACCTTCAAAACTTCATGTTTGCGGTTACCGAGCGCCAGGTAGCCGTGAACGACTTACATCATAACGGCGCACGTTGGAAGGATAATCAAACCTTCCTGCCATCCCCGTACAAAGCCATTG
>LIHN01000012.1 GCA_001314545.1 Bacteroidetes bacterium HLUCCA01 | reverse complement strand
AGAAAAGTCAGAAGCTACAAAACTTCATGTTTATCTGGGGGGCTAGCCCCCCAGATATTTTTTTCTCCAAGAATCGGGCACTTCAAATGTTAATTAGCCCACCTCTATAACCAGTCAACGGGTGATTCGCCAGCTCGAAGAACTGATTAGCTGGCGCGGAAAACCTGAACAGATTCGCGTGGATAACGGCCCAGAATTTCTGGCCGTGATACTGCAGCAGTGGTGTGAACTCCATGGTATCACGCTTATTTTTATTCAAAAGGGAAAACCTACGCAGAACGCTTATGTTGAACGATTCAACCGAACCTACCGTCAAGAAGTGCTCAATGCGTATGCTTTTGAAAGTTTAACACAGGCACGGGCAATCACCCAGGCCTGGATGTGGATCTACAATAACGAACGTCCACACAATGCCCTTGGTAATTTGCCACCGGTAGTCTTCATGAACCGCCGAGCAAAGAACACCAACTTCCCCACTTTAATCAAAGACAATAACCTTAACTTACAATCTCTAATCACAAACGTAGCTAGTTAGGGGAAGCTTTCAGTAGCCCGCGGGAAGTGTATTCTTCTCGGTGAGGTGAATGTGAAGGAATTCCAGGCCATTAGCTTCTTTGCCTTGCTCTATATGGTCAATATCGAAGTGATCAAGCAATCCTTCCGGCAGAAACAGGCTGAGTAATTGTTTGTAATCCATACCAAAGTATACAACTTCTATCCATTACTCCCCACAATATTGAACTGTGCCGATATATCTCTCAACAAGTCGGCACCGAATTATTAAATAAATTAATAATCATCTCAAAAAACTTTCAAAGCTCGAAACATACTTGAGAAACGGAAGTTCAGACGTGGCAAAAGAACCAGAAAATAACTACGATTCATAATAGTCAGAAATTCAAAGGTCATGTATATAAAAACAGACCTTTGATCTTCCGACCTTAGACTTTTGACTAAATAAAAAAATGAAAGGAATTATACTCGCCGGCGGCTCCGGCACTCGCTTATACCCGGTTACCAAAGCCATCAGTAAGCAGCTCATGCCGGTGTACGACAAACCAATGATCTATTATCCATTGTCGGTTTTAATGCTCGCTGGTATTCAGGAAATTTTAATCATTACCACTCCCGAAGATAACGACAGCTTCAAAAGGTTACTTGGTGATGGCTCGGAATGGGGAATTGAACTCTCTTACGCTGTGCAACCGAGTCCTGATGGATTGGCACAAGCCTTTATTATTGGGGAAGAATTTATTGGAGATGACGATGTCTGTCTGATTTTAGGCGATAATATATTCTACGGTCAGGGATTCGGAAAAAAACTGCAAGAAACGGTTGAAAATCTGAATGGAGCTACTGTATTTGGCTATCGCGTAAGTGATCCCGAACGATTTGGAGTGGTAGAAATTGATAAAGACCGTAAAGCACTCTCTATTGAGGAAAAACCGGATAATCCTAAAAGTAACCTGGCCGTAACCGGACTCTATTTTTATGATAATCGCGTTGTAGAAATTGCTAAAAATGTACAACCTTCCGATCGCGGAGAATTGGAAATTACATCGGTAAACCAAAAATATTTAGAATTAAACGCACTTCACGTGCAGGTGCTCGGCCGTGGTTACGCCTGGCTCGATACCGGAACCCATGATGCCATGAGTGAAGCCTCTCAATATGTTGAAATCATTGAACGCCGACAGGGTTATAAAATAGCCTGCTTGGAAGAAATAGCATGGCGACAAAAATGGATAACCACAGAACAGGTACTTGAGAAAGCAGAAGAATTGAAGAAAAACGGCTATGGGGAATATTTGAGAAACTTAGTGGAAAGGTATGTCGCTAACAAATAAAACCCTGGGAGGTTTTATTTGGGCATTTTTAGAGCGCTTTGGCACTCAAGTGCTCCAGATAGTGGTTTTTATTATATTAGCGAGGATCCTCTCACCAGACGCATTTGGTCTGATGGGGATGTTGGCTGTGTTCATCGCTGTGAGCCAAAGCATAACCGACAGTGGGTTTGGACAGGCTCTGATACAAAAGAAGGACACTGATGAAATAGATTACTCCTCTGTATTTTATATGAATATGGGAGTGAGTATTGGCATGTATCTTATCCTCTTTGTATCCGCTCCGTATATTTCAGCGTTTTATAATGAACCTGAATTAACAAATCTGGTAAGAGTACTTGGATTACGCTTTATACTATCGGCTTTTTCATTAGTTCAAATAGCTCGACTGACAAAAGGCGTTGAGTTCAAAAAACTCATGCTTGCTAAGGTGCCCTCCACTTTACTTGGTGGAATTGCTGGTATTGTTGGTGCTTATACAGGCCTTGGGGTTTGGAGTTTAGTGCTGCTCCAATTAGTGGATACAGCCGCTTACTCAATTCAGGTATGGATTCAATCCCAATGGTATCCCCAAAAAGTATTCCAGTGGAACAGGGTAAAGCAATTGTTCGACTTTGGCGGAAAAATGATGCTCGAGAGCGTGCTCAGCACGATATATAAAAATATTTCTGAACTTGTAATTGGACGCTATTTTTCAACAGCTCAAGTTGGTTTTTACACTCAGGCAAATAAATTTAAACAACTGCCCGTAAAGAATATATCAAGCGCGCTTGACAGAGTAACTTTTCCTGTTTTATCCGATATTCAGAATGATGATAAACGATTAAAGATTGCGTATAAAAAAATTGTAAGGCAGGTTTTTTTTATCATTACTCCTATTATGATTGGGGCAATAGTACTGGCAGAACCTCTTTTTAGGGTAGTTTTAACTGAAAAATGGCTGCCTGCTGTACCATACTTTCAATGGCTGTGTGTGAGTGGCATTTTATATCCGGTTCAAGCCTACAATCTTAATATTTTGAAAGTGAAAGGTAGAAGTGACCTTTTCCTCTATTTAGGTTTTGTGAAAAAGGCGATAGGCATAACCGGAATTTTTATTTTTATCCAATATTCTGTGTTAGCACTGGTCATGTTCAGAGCTGTCAATTCATTCCTGGCATACTACATTAACAGTTATTATAGCGGAAAATTTATTAATTACGGAATGTTTGAACAGATAAAAGATATCTGGCGGTTCTGGGCAATTTCAGCGTTAGCGGGTGGGACGGTTTGGTACATAACTCATCTTCTTTCCCTAAATGACTATTTGGAAATAACAATAGGGTTAGTTGTTGGGTTTACCATTTATATGGTTATGACCTACTTGTTTGAACGGCCAATAATTAAATATTCTCTTGATACAATTTCTAAATTTAAGGCAAGTAATAAGAAGGTATGAAGAAAAGAGTTGTAGAATATTTGCCCGATAATGTTGAATGGTTTTTGAGAAAAAACATTGGCAGAGTTAAAAGTTCAGGTAAGCAAAAAATATTTGGAATCGGTGCTAACAAGACGGGAACAACTTCATTAAAAGTTGCAATGGCTGAATTGGGATATACTATTGGGTATCAGAGAAAAGCCGAATTACTTAACAAAGACTGGGCTTTTAGAAACTTTGAACCTATCATCGATTATTGTAAATCCGCTCAGTTTTTCCAGGATGTTCCTTTCAGCAAACCCTTTACTTATGTAGTGCTTGATCAGGCGTTCCCGGGAAGCAAATTTATTCTTACTATTCGCGATTCGCCCGAACAATGGTATAATTCAATTACAAAATTTCATGCTAAAAAATGGGGCTTGAATGGTAGAATTCCTACTAAAGAAGATTTGATGAACGCCACCTATATTGACAAAGGAAGACCCTGGATCTCCAACAGGCTTACGTATAATACGCCGGAAAATGATCCCTACAATAAAGAGATGTTAATTGAATACTACAATAATCATAATCAAAATATACTTGAATATTTCAGGCATCGTCCGGATGACCTATTAGTAATCAATATTTCTGAAAAAGGTTCATACAAAAAATTCTGTAAGTTCTTGAATATAGATGCCCTGAGAGATGAATTTCCGTGGAAAAATAAAACTAAAGAGGTGAGTGAATGATCCCTGTAACCAAACCTTTCATGCCACCACTTGAGGAATATCAAAAACTTCTTCAGGGAGTATGGGAGCGTGAACATCTCACCAACAATGGCCCGCTGGTGCAGGAACTGGAGCAGAAGCTGCAAGATTACCTTGGCGTAAAAAATCTGCTCTATCTCTCAAATGGTACTATTGCCCTGCAAATCGCTATTAAAGCGTTGGATTTGAAAGGCGAAATTATTACCACACCATTTTCGTATGTAGCTACCACGTCAAGTATAGTTTGGGAAGGTTGCACACCTGTTTTTGTAGATATTGACCTGGAAACATTGAATTTAAATCCGGCATTAATTGAAGAAGCCATTACTGATAGTACCACTGGCATATTAGCCACGCACGTATTCGGAAATCCCTGCGATATTGATGCAATTCAGGCCATTGCCGATAAGCACGGTTTAAAAGTGATTTATGATGCGGCTCATTGCTTTGGAACAAAATACAAAGGCAAGTCTGTTTTTTCGTATGGCGATGTGAGTACAACCAGTTTTCACGCTACAAAACTCTTTCATACTATCGAAGGTGGTGCGGTTTTTACCAATGATGAGGATTTACAATACCGCATGAGCAGAATGAGAAACTTTGGCCACGCGGGACCGGAACATTTTGATGGGGTTGGAATTAATGGTAAAAATTCTGAATTCCATGCTGCAATGGGACTGACAAATTTAAATTACATTGAAGACATTCTTCAAAGCCGAAAAGAGCAGTGCCTGCGCTATGATGAGCTGCTGAAAGGCTTAATTGTACGATCTATTGCCGTTCAGGAAGCCAGCTGTTGGAACTACTCATATTACCCGATTATCCTTGAGAGCGAGGAAGTAGCGTTACGTGTAAAAAAAGCTTTAGAAAAAAATGATATTTTCCCAAGGCGCTATTTTTATCCAAGTTTGGATACACTCGGGTATGTGGAAACGGAAGCTCTAAAAGTGTCTAAAGATATATCGCGACGGATTTTGTGTTTACCGCTGTATGTTGATTTAGTCAAAGCGCAACAACAGAAAATAGTAGAGATTATTGAAACAAATTTAATTAAATAAGAATGAAAAAATATACAATAGCTATTAGCTGTATTGGCAGTGGTGTTGGTCAGTCTGTAATAAACTCATTAAAACTTTCACAATTACCTCTCAAAACTATCGGTTTTGGGACAAATCCGTTTGCATATGGAGCTTATGATTGTGATGCTTATGACTATACTCCAAATATTTATTCAGATGGTTATGTTGATAAACTTATTGAAAAGTGCAAGAAATATAATGTTGATCTTGTTATTCCAGGGCTTGATGATGAAGCTTTAATATTTGCCCAAAATGAAGAAAAATTTCAAAAAGCGAATATCAAAGCAATTTATGCAGACGAAGAGCTAATTTCTTTATGCAGAGATAAAGAGCGGATGAGTCGTCAGTTAAATAAGATTGTTGATGTATTTGTCAAAAGTTATGACAAGGAAACACTCCATGAAGATATTAAATCAGGAAAGGTTCAGTTTCCATTCATTGCAAAACCAAGAGGGGGATTTGCTTCAAAAGGAATCGAGATAATTTTAAATAAGGATGATTTAGGGAAAATTAATCAGGATCACATTATTCAGGAATTAGCTATTCCTCATAAAAATGATCCGAATAGAGAGTATTATTTAAAGCAAATAGAACAAAATAAAAACCCCCAGGTTTCAGAGATTTCTATTCAATTAGTGTATGGTCCTGATAGCGAGTTGATGGGGAGAATGGCATCATTTAATAAATTAAATAATGGTATTCCTATCGAAGTACTTCCCTATGATGACGAAAATGTATGGGAAATCATTGATCAATTAAGTCCGGAACTTTTAAAAATGGGCTTACGAGGGCCTATTAATATTCAGGGGCGATTAACGGACAAAGGACTAAAATTGTTTGAAATGAACCCTCGTTTTACGGGTATAACCGGATTGCGAGCTCTGATGGGGTTTAACGAAGTTGAAGCTTGTGTAAAAGAATGGTTAGGAATTGACAAGGGGAAAAATATACTTCATTTCAATCATACCCGTTTCGGCATGAGACAGACAGCCGACAAATCTGTTCCTATTGTAAGAAGTCAAAAAGTTTCAGAGCTATCTGAAAAATTGGAGCAAGATTATAAACCAAAAGAAAAAAAAGTCTTAATAACAGGTGCAACTGGGTATTTAGGCCAAAATCTCATAAACAAACTAAGTAGAATAGGAGGATTTGAAATTTGGGCTTATGGCAGAAACAAGGGAAAAACTAAAGAGGCCTTAAAAGAAGGCGTTAAGTTTTATTATGACAAAGATGATTTAGAAAAAGGAAATATCCATTTTGGTAATATAGACATACTACTGCACATGGGATTTGCACGTCCACATAAGAGTAACCATGAAGTGGCGGAAAGTCTAAAATTCACGAATAAATTATTTACCAGGGCGGCTATGAATCATGTGCCTGCAGTAATAAATGTCTCAACTCAAAGTGTATATGGATTAGAAACCGAGCCACTTTGGAGTGAAGAAGATTTAGTTTACCCTTCCACACCTTACGCGCAGGCAAAATATGCAAGTGAACTTATTTTAGAATCTCTTAAAAGCATGAATAATCAATTTTGTTTTACCTCCATAAGATTGGGTACACTCGCAGGAGGAGCCAAAGGATTAGTAGAAACAGATCTGCTTACAAAAATGACTCAGCAAGCTTTAAAGGAAAAATCGTTGTATGTGATTGGTGGGCAGCAACAAATGGAACGGCTTGATATCCGTGATGCAGTGGACGGAATTACCCGATTATTAGATATAAATCCAGAAAATTACGAACCGGTATATAACTTTGGCTCAGGGGAAACTCATTTACTAATAGATATTGCAAATAAAATAGCTGAAAAAACAGGTAAAGAAAAAGTATCGGTTAATCTGGAGGATTCCGAGGATATTCAAATGAAATTTGGTATGGATAGTTCAAAATTTTATGAAACGGTTAACTGGAAACCCCAGAGAAAATTGGATGATACCATTGAATCTTTAATTGATTACTTAAGTTGATATGAGTTTCGAGAAAAATAATAATCTGGAAGAAATATTAGCAAAAGTTAATGGGCTATTGGCACCTGTAGAACAACAGGAAATGAAGAAAGTCGAAAAACCAAAGTATCCTAATTTATTGTTAATCGGTTGCCCGAGATGTGGCAGCACCATGTTTACACAATGGGCGGCATCTTTAGAGGCTTTTTCATACCCCTCAAACTTTTTATCGCGCTTTTACAAAGCACCATATATTGGAGCCCTAATATATAATATGGTAACGAAGCCAGAATACCAGTATAGAGATGAGTTTGCAGATATTAACGATGAATTAAAATTTTCATCTGCTATTGGTAAAACAAAAGGATTTAAAGCACCCCATGAATTTTGGTATTTTTGGAGAGAGTTTATTGATTTTCCGGATGTTCCTTGTTCGGAAGAGGATTTTGCGCGTGAATTTGATTTCAAAAGTTTGCAAAAAGAGTTGGCCCTAATTCAAAAGGCATTTGGGAAACCTTTTTTATGCAAAGCTAAAATTGTCAATTGGTATTTAGAAAGTATGAGTGAGCATATAGAAGATGTTATATATCTTCACATGTACAGAGATCCAATTGCTATGACACGATCATTATTAAAAGCAAGAGGAAAATGGACCGGAAATCAGGAAAAATGGTTTTCATGGAAGCCAAGAGAGTATCCAACAATCAAAAATATGGATAAATATCACCAGGTAGCTGGACAGATATATTTTATAGAAAAAGAAATTTTATCAAAGAAAAAGAATCTTGGAAATACTTATTTATCTTTTTCATATGAAGATTTATGTAATAAACCGGAAGCTGTATATTTGGAAATCAGCAATAAAATCAAGGCGTTCAATTCTACATTTGTAATACCCGAGTATAGTGGGGAAAAACAATTTCAAATATCCAATCCCATTTCAGAAGAAGACAAGCATATAGAAGAAGCTTTTAAGTATTTTGAAGATGAATTTGGGAAATTAGAGTACTGAAATGGATATTCAAAAGATATACGAGGAAGGGTTTAACCCTGATGAAGAATATTTAGGTAAGGATAAGGGAGTAAATCAAATTGAGCCGTTAGTCTCGGTCTGTACTGCAACATACCAGCATGTTAAATACATAGAAGATTGTATCGAAGGCATTTTAATGCAAAAAACAGAATTTCCTATAGAAATAATTATTGGGGAGGATGAAAGTACGGATGGTACTCGTGAAATTTGCAAAAAATATGCTGAAAAATACCCTGACAAAATCCGGCTATTTTTAAGAGATCGAGATACTTCTTGTGTTTTCGATGAAAATGGTAAACGAATTTTCGGATTCAACGGAAAATGGGCAAGAAAGTCAGCCCGTGGCAAATACATCGCCCTCTGCGAAGGCGATGACCACTGGACTGATCCGCAAAAACTTCAAAAGCAGGTGAAGTTTATGAAGGAGAATGAAGATTACATTGGTTGTTTTACAAATTATAGAATGGTGAACGAAAAAGGAGAAGTCCTGCTCAGTAAAACAAGGCCTGATGATCATATTCCGTACTATGACAGATTATCTATGCTGGAAGGCGGAGTTCCCCAAACATGTACTGTCATGTATAAGAATTTGCCTGAAGTATTCGATCAAGTTGCAAAAGTAGTAAATGTGGTTAATGGTGACCAGGTTTTAGCTGCATTTATGGCACAGGAAGGAAAAATAAAGTTTTTGAAAGACGTAACAGCAGATAGAAGAGTTGGTAGTGGTACTTTTTCAACACTGCATAAATCAAAGCAAAAATTAGCTGGTATAAAGACATTTACCGTTCTAAAAAAGTATTTTAAAAAACCAGAAGAACTCGAATGTTTAAATAGACGAATTAACAAGCTCTATATTGAATTAATCCTTACTTCGGTAAAGAATTTCAATATTAATAACGTAATCATTTATGAACGTGAAAGGTTAGCTAAAACTGGCCTTCCTTTTAACAATAAAATCAGCACTATTGTTAGTTTTATTGTTAAAGGAATTACATTCAGAATTAAAAGAAATGCTAAATGAGAATATTGAAAGTCATCAGAAAATCAGGATACAAAAAAATCATTACTGATAATATTAGCGGTGTTTTTATCTGTAAAATAAATCTATCTAAAATAGTTTTATGAAGTATGAAGGAGTAATAGTTGAGACTAATGCAGTAAGAAAAGGTGACGCAACATATTGTTATAAATTGAATCAGTCGAGTATATATAAGATCTCAAATTTCTATCAGTATTCTTATGGTTATTGTCTGTTATTATTCATAATATCAAAGGAGTAATTAAATTAATTTTGCAAGCTGTCTAAAAAGTAAACTATAAAAATACTTGCTATGCATTAATTCATACATATAATAATTTAATTCATTTAGCAGATTATATGAGAAAAAATCGATCTCAATTATATTGGCATTTGCTTAATTATGTTAATAGTACTTATGGCAGAATATTTTGTAAAAATCCTCATGCGTTTTGTATTAATGAGTCTTAGCAATTAGTTATTATACAAAGATATTTGGTCTTATTTGTCGACGCGTAATGTAACCAATCTTCAATAAAGGTAGAATTGCTAAGGTGAGAAAAGCCTAAAAAAGAATTGTATATTACTTCAACTGCTCAATATTATGAAATAACTCATTAATTTTTATTCAAACTAAGAATTCAATCAAACAATGTATGTACACCACTATAGTTACTTTAATTATTAGGGGGATATTATAGAAAAGGTAGTGAAAGCTTCCCCGAAAGTATCTACAGTATAAACTGTAATAAATAGCTATCTTAGGATACCATGAAATTACCGAAACGCAGATTCTCAAGATTATTGCTAAGGCTGAATCGGGCCGCAAAATCAACGATATCTACCGTGACCACAACATCTCTCAGCAGACCTTCTACAACTGGCGCAAGAAGTATTCTTTGGAGAATCTATCATTGAAAATTTAACCAATGATCCCTAAATGAAAATCGGGCACTTCAAATGTGATTCTGCCGAGTTGAAAGGGGTTATGCCGAGCAAATATACTTTTATCCCGATATGTTTAGTTATAAAACGAATTACTTTAAAAGTATCAGATTATATTTACCTGCGAATCCTTCTCATCTATATGAGATCGCAAATAATAGGAATGTTGAGATAAGTTTTGCTAAATGTTTTGCGATAGCACTAATTAAAGTGCTAATAAAAATATCTGAGTTTATAGGATATAGGTATAAGAAATCTACGCTAAATAAATTATGAGAATACTTAAAATATTAGGTGGTAACGATAAAGGTGGAATATATACTTGTGAGCAGCAGTATATAAAATACTGGAAATCAAAAGGCGTAGGTGTTGATGGAATAATTATTGGTGAAGGAAATTCTTCTAAAACATACAAAAAATTATTGGACAACTATGAAGTTACTCCAAGATTAGATGCACAGTATCATGGAGGTATTATTAACATTATATCAGGGATTTATAAAAGTTATACATACCCGCGTTCTTTTCTAAGGGATATTAAATTACAAAATAACTATTCAGCGGTAATCTACAGAAGACCTCAGTTTATCCATATTGTAGGATATATTATGAATAAGTTAGACGTGAAAGGTTATTGGCACATGCCAAGTTCAGTTAACAAGAAGTTTGGAAGATTTTATTATGTTAATTTATTAGAAAAATACGGTATATCACCAATAGCCAATAGTGAATACACAAAACATACTATAGGTAATATATGTGAAAATGTTGTATACCCAGGTTATGATGGAGCTAGAATCAAAATATCAGATGATAATTTCAGAGATGAGCTTGAAATATGTAAAGACGCTACTGTTTTTGGCTGTGCCTCCCGAATTCATGAAAGTAAAGCACAGGATTTAGTTATTAAAGGTCTGATTGATTCGAAAATACTTGCTCAAAATGTTCATTTAGTTATAGCAGGTGGTCCACTAGATTCAAAATTTGCAAAGCGTTTAAAAAATATTAGTCAAGAATATCATGATAATATTCATTTCGTAGGAGTAATTGATCATATTGATAGATTTTACAGTACAATAGATATATATGTTAATGGACGAAGGAATGAAGAACCATTTGGAATAAGTGTCGCGGAATCTATGGGTGCTTCAATTCCAGTGATTGCATACCATCTAGGTGGCCCATCGGAAATGATTAAAGAAGGTGTTAACGGATGGTTGATTAATGAAGCAAATACAGAACAATATGCTCAAGCATTCATAAAAGCATTTAATAGCAAAAGTAAATGGAAAGAAATGGGTAAAAAGTCTAATGAAATGAGTAAGAGATTCAGAGCCGATGTTAACGCCGAAAATTTTTTAAATATTATCAGAGTAAATGAAAGTAAGTAAGGAAAAGCTTGTTAATATAAGTCTCGGTACTGCTTTTTTCTTTGTGTTTGCTGGTTCTTATGTGGTTTTAATAATACTTGCAAATACTGGATATAAGGATGTTAGCAGATTATTTACTATACCTATAAGGTTATTCATAGTAGCATTATTTGCAATATCGTTTGTTTTACATCGTAAAATAAGATTTAATAAAGGAGTTATTTGGTTTTTAATATTTTCATTGTTGTATTATTTGAGAATATATATAAGCTATCAGGGTTACAATCCATACCTCCATCAATCAGAATGGGATTTTTTCATATACTTTACCTCTTTTGTCTTGCTGCCATTTATTTTTATTACACAAACTAAAATTACAAAGTATCATATTAATTTGCTGTTCTATACAGTTTCTATTGGTTCATTGATCCTTGCAATTGGCACATTATATTATTATAGAGACATAATTGGAGATGTTTCTCGCATTACTTTTGTAGATGATGTAAATGTAATTTCTGCATTAATTCTATCTTACGTTGCTAGTTTAGGTATTGGAGTAGCTTATAGTTATAAATTAACTAATCATACGACAACGAGAATTCAATCAATTATTATATACACTACATTAGTTTTATGTTTAATACCTTTTTTTCTGGGAGCTTCAAGAGGCTCTGTGATTGCACTTGGGTTACCGTTTGTGTTTTACATATTATATTCTAATACTATTAAAAATAAATTTAATTCAATATCATTATTTATATCCCTTGTTATTTTAATGATAATTGCATCCGTATTCTTGGGAGAGGGTTTATTTAACAGACTTATAGGTACATATGAAGATATTAATAGTAACAGTAGTTCAGCAATCAGGCTAGATATATGGAAAACGGGATTAATACAATTTTACAATAATCCTATTTTCGGCAATAGTTTACAAAATGATTATTATGGATTTTATCCACATAACATATTTGTAGAAATATTATTATCAACTGGCATAATAGGGTTCTTATGTTACTCAGCATTTTTATATGAAGTGTTCAGAAAAAGTATAAATATTATAAAGTATAATCCGGAGTTCTTTTTTCTCGTTACAATATTTTTAATGGCCTTATCCAGAAGTATGTTTACAGGTGGAATTTACTCAACAAGTTGGCTTGCAATTTCAGCCGCTTTAATTCTAAGCTATAGAAGCTAATGAGGATATTACATATTTCAAATACTTTTGCAAGGGTGAGTGTTTATAAAGAATTGATAAATGGTTTGTCAGAATTTGGGTTTAAAAATTCTGTGTTTGCGCCTGTGAAAAATGAGGAAGAAACTAGATATGATATTTCGAATGTAAAATCAAATGAAATTGTTGTTAAAGAAATAATAAATTATTTTGATAAAATATTTTTTAGAAGAAAATGTAGCAAAATATATAATAGTATTATAGATCACATTAATATAAAAAATATTGATCACATTCATGCTCATACCTTATACAGCGATGGTTATCCTGCATATAAATTGTATAGGAAATATGGCATACCCTACACAATAACTATAAGGTCATCGGATATTAATGCTTATAGTTTATTAAGAAAAGATTTGATATTTATTAGGAATAAGATTATAAATAATGCAAGTAATATAATTTTTACTTCACCATCACAAAAAAATAAATACCTTAATAATATTAATTTAAGATTGAGAAAAGAGGTAATTAAAAAATATCATATCATTCCTAATGGAATATCAAATACTTTTTTTTCCAATTATAATCCTAAAGTTTCAAATAATTTAAATAAAATATCGATTCTATATATTGGCAGATTTTTAAAACTTAAAAATATCCCTAATTTAATTAAAGCAATAGATATCGTTCGAAATAAATATGAGGTAAGGCTTACTATTGTAGGTGGGGGAGGTAATGATCAGCATTTAATAAAAAAAATGATTAATAAAAGGAATAATTATGTAACACTATTAGATTATGTTAAGGATGAAAATGTTCTAATCAATCTGTACCGTAGTCATGATATATTTGCTATGGTCAGTAAACCAGAGACTTTTGGATTAGTTTATATTGAAGCCTTATCACAGGGACTACCAATTATCTATACAGCTGGCGAAGGTGTTGATGGCTATTTTGACCATACTTATGTTGGAGAAAAAGTCAAAAATCCTAAAAATGTTAATGAGATAGCAAATAAGATTATTAATCTAATAGTAGAATTTAATAATGATATTGTCAAAAAATCTATAATAGAAGCAGAAAAATTTAAGTGGAATAATATCATCAAAGAATATAGAAATATATACAAGTAAAATGATAATAATATGTAATGGTTCGTTCAAATCTGGTTCAACATGGCTTTATTTAATAATAGAAGAAATGTTAATTTTAAAAAAAATTTCATATAACCTATCTACTGTTGAAGAATGGAAGTATAAAAACAATCCAAACTTTTTATTTTCTGAATCAATAGCAAAAGTAGCTATTCCTTATTACTCAAACATGGATGCTGTTTATCTCTCAAAAATTCACTTATTGAATGAATCTACATATGAATATTTAGAAAATAAATCACTTAATTTTAAAATAATATTTTCTAAGAGAATTCTTGAAGATGCATTAGTATCACATTTCCATCACATCAAAACTGAATTAAATTTAAAAATTCCATTCTTCCTTTATTATTGGATTATTGGAAGATATAAAGCAATTGAAATTAATAGTTTTGAAGAAAATAAAAAAAAATTTCTGCCAGAAGCTCTAATGATTAGTTTCGAAGAATTGAAATATAATTTTGAGTATAATGTTAAAAAAATCGCTCAGTACCTTGATTTGGAAATATCTAATAGTGAAATTCTTTTAATTAAAGAAAGAACAAATATTGGAAATCTTAAAGAGCGAGTTTCGCAAGGTAAAATTCGGCATTACTCAACTAATTCAAAAAAAGCATCAAAACATTTTAGAAAAGGAGAAGTAGGAGATTCAGTACACTGGTTTACTGAATGTCAAAAAAAAGATTTAAATAAGATAATTGAAGGAAAAAGAAGTAAAGTTACTTCTTTTTTATATGACCTACTTTTTATTAAAAGAAGAAATATATATAAAATATGACAATCGTTTACCTCCACCAATATTTCAAAACGCCTAAAGACTCTGGTGGTACACGATCATATGAAATGGCACGTCGGTTTGTAAAAGCAGGACACCGAGTCATAATGATAACATCTAATGCAGATGCTGAAGCAAAAGGTGATTGGTATCAATCAGAATTAGAAGGAATTGAAGTACACTGGCTGCCAGTGCCATATAATAATAAGATGAGTTACCCAGATCGGATCAAGGCTTTCTTTAGGTTTGCTCTTAAAGCAGGAAACAAAGCTTCGTCATTTGATGCAGATCTAATTTTTGCAACAAGCACTCCGCTTACCATTGCCATTCCAGCTATTTTTGCAAAAAAGAAATTGAAAATCCCAATGGTCTTTGAAGTGCGAGACCTTTGGCCGGAACTCCCTATTGCCATAGGAGCTCTAAAGAATCCTGTCATTAAGTATGTGGCTAAAAAACTTGAACGTTATGCTTATAAGCACTCAAAACATATTGTCACCTTATCGCCGGGTATAAGAGATGGGGTTATAGAGACAGGTTATCCTGAGAAAAAACTTTCAGTGATTCCCAATAGTTGTGATATCGATCTTTTTACGGTGGACAATGAAGTCGGCCATTCATTTAGAATTAAATATAAGTGGTTGCAAGATCGACCATTGGTAGCGTATACGGGAACCTTGGGGCATATCAACGGAGTAGGGTACCTGGCTGAAGTTGCTAAGGAGATGCAAAATATCAATCCTGAAGTTTGTTTTGTAGTGGTTGGAGATGGAGTAGAATATCAAAAAATTAAAGAGTTGGCTATTGAATACGGGGTTTATAACAAAAACTTTTTTATGCTGGGTAAGATCCCCAAAATTGATATACCTGCAGTGCTAAATGCCGCTAATGTGGCAACCTCACTCTTCATTGATTTAAAACCCATGTGGGCAAATTCAGCTAATAAGTTTTTTGATGCATTGGCTTCAAGTACACCGGTTGCTATCAATTATAGTGGGTGGCAGAAAGAGGAGTTAATTGCATCAGGGGCAGGAATCGCTATGAGCCCCACAAATTACAAGAAAGCTGCACAGGACTTAAATAACTTGTTGACAGATAAAAATAGACTCATGGACATGGGAAAACATGCTAAAAAGTTGGCACTGTCTAAATTTGACAGAAATAAGTTGGCAAAAATGCTCCTTGAAATATTGGAAACCCAGGTTAATGCTTAAAAGAGTTTTTGATTTTTTAGTTTCAATCATTGGTTTAGTTTTAATATTCCCGTTATTTCTTCTTTTAATATTACTCGTAAGAATAAATATGGGAAGCCCAGTTTTCTTTACTCAAGTCCGCCCCGGAAAAGATGGAAAGCTATTTAAAATTTATAAATTTAGAAGTATGACGAATGAAAAAGATGAGGAAGGATGCTTACTCCCTAATGAGCAGCGTTTGACTAGGTTCGGAAATTTTTTACGATCAACTAGTTTTGACGAACTACCAGGCTTATTTAATGTAATTAAAGGAGAAATGAGCTTAGTGGGCCCAAGGCCATTAAGAATTGAGTATTTACCCTTGTATAACGATTTTCAAAAAAGAAGACATGAGGTTAGACCCGGTATAACCGGCTGGGCTCAAATCAACGGAAGAAATAATGTGAGTTGGGAAGAAAAATTTAAAATGGATGTGTGGTATGTCAATAATCAAGGCTTTTGGTTAGATTTAGTAATATTATTTCTAACCTTTTATAAGGTTTTTAAAAGAGATGGAATTAATCAAAACGAAGAAAAAACGATGGAACCGTTTAAAGGGGTTAAATTAGATGGATAAGATCTATATATATGGGGCCGGAAGTGTCGGTAAATTAGTAGCTCAAATTATTAGTGATATAAATGCAAAAAACAGGCAATGGGAAATTGCAGGTTTTATAGATGATGATGAAGCTAAATTGGGGCAAAGTTATGCAGGTTTCAAAATACTTGGGGGCTCTAAAGAATTAGCTAAAGGTTCCTCAGTAATAATTGGTTTCTCAAAGCCCATTCAGAAGAAAAAGGTAGCTGAGAAATTAAATTCTCTTCGAATCAATTCCCCAACACTGATTCACCCATCTGCTTGGCTTGGAGAGCGAGTTAAACTTGGTAAGGGAACTGTAATATATCCTGGTGTTTGTATTGATTGTGATGTCGTAATAGGGGAGCATGCAACTATTAATAAAAATGCTACATTTGGCCACGATTCATACTATGGTAACTATATTACTTTATCACCGGGCGTAAATTTAGGTGGATTTTTAGAAGTTGGAGAAGGAGTTGAATTTGGAATAGGAGCATGTACAATCCAAAAACTTAAAATTGGAAATTGGACAAAAATTGGAGCGGGAGCTGTAGTCACTAAGGACTTACCAGCAAATTGTACAGCTGTTGGGATTCCTGCAAAACCAATCAAATTTCACATTGAATAAACCAATAATATGGCTCTCCTCCCCCACATGGGCGGAGAAGTTCTCGACTACGTCTATCATGCCTTCGAAACAAATTGGATCGCACACTCTTCCTGTATTAATGAGATCACAAGTCTGTGCTTGAAATGGTTTACGGTTTATACTGTAGCTACTTTTAGGGAAGCTTTCAGTAGCTCTTGCCTTGTTTAAATATGTGCTGAAAAACTCCTACAGTACCAAGCACAATGAGATTCGAAATGCATACCCACATAATATCAAAATAAATGTACTTTCTCGGGCTGTTATACTATAGGTGACTTTATTGTAGTAGTAATTGATTTACTAGCGTATTGTACTAACGTCGGTATGCCGGCGAAATTAATTAAATTTCATAATGGGTAAAGAAAAAATCTGGCTTTCTTCTCCACACATGGGTGGTTGGGAACAAAACTTTGTAAAGGAATCGTTTGATACGAATTGGGTGGCTCCTCTCGGACCTAATGTTGATGGCTTTGAACAAGATATATGTTCATACACCGGTATAAAAGCAGCTGGTGTGTTTACAAGCGGGACAGCCTCTATACACCTTGCTCTGATTTTGCTAGGTGTAAAGGCGGGCGACGAAGTTTTGTGTCAATCGTTTACATTCTCAGCTTCAGCTAACCCAATTACCTATCTTGGGGCTAAACCGGTGTTTATCGATTCGGAACCAGATACCTGGAATATGGATCACGAATTGCTCGAAACCGCAATTAAAGAACGTATTAAAAACTCGTCTTCAGAATCCCTCCCAAAGGCAATTATAGCAGTACATCTCTATGGCATGCCAGCTAAAATGGACCGGATTCTGGAAGTCGCCAATCGTTATGGTATTCCGGTGGTGGAGGATGCCGCTGAAGCACTGGGGTCGCATATTAATAGAAAAATGTGTGGATCGTTTGGGAAGCTGAATGTTCTATCCTTTAATGGGAACAAAATTATAACGACTTCAGGTGGTGGTGCATTGTTAAGTGAGGATGAAGCCCTTATTTCGAAGGCCCGATTTCTTGCTACACAAGCACGAGACGCTGCTCCTCACTACCAGCATTCGTACATCGGTTATAATTATCGCATGAGTAATGTGTTGGCCGGTATAGGTCGCGGACAGATGATGGTGTTGCCCGATCGTGTCGCTCAACGTAGGGCAAATTTTGACTTTTATCGGGATCAACTCGAGTCGTTCTATGGTATTACATTTCTGGATGAGCCCGATGGATATTTCAGCAACCGATGGCTGACCACCATTCTTGTGGATTCAATCAAGACCAAAGGGATTACCCGCGAAGATATCCGTCTTTCGCTTGAAGCTGAAAATATTGAGAGTCGTCCGCTTTGGAAACCGATGCACATGCAGCCGATATTTAACGATGCACCCGCTTATCTGAATGGGGTTTCGGAAAAACTATTTGAAAACGGACTATGCTTACCCTCTGGATCCAATCTCACCAGAGACGACCTAAATAGAGTAGTTACAGTAATTAAGCATTTGTTGTCAGTCTGATTAATGCTATATTCCTGTGCTATTGGGGAACCAAACTATCAAGAGAAAGTTAAACGAAGTCGGAACGTAACAATCAGATCATATGGAAATGAACGGGAGAGCATTTACAAAGTTTACAATCGAACTCGCCGCCTGGTATTCGATTATCTACATTGCGTACTTTTTGCGTCTTGAATGGGATGTAATAACGCATGCGAAAGATATTTTCCTGCTTGCAACAGGACTTTTGCCCCTTAAAGCAGCCCTTATCCTCATCTTCGGCATGCATAAGATGTCATGGCGATATGCCGTGATATCAGATTTTAAAGCGATCGCAATGGCTATCGCAACGTATCTGGTGGTTTTCACGGCAGCGGGGCTTATTATACGCGATTCAATGCTGCTACCCATGACGGTCCCGTCCATTGAAGCATTCCTGTCGATAATCCTGTTTGTTTCTATCCGTCTGTCAAGTCGATTCGTACTCAGGGAACGAAAAGTCATCGATTATTACAAAAAGCGTAACCAAAATGAACGGCGTGTACTCATTCTTGGTGCTGGTGAGTCGGGCACACTGATTGCCAAGGAGATGCAACGGCACCACGAGATGGGGCTTATTCCCGTCGGATTTTTAGATGACGCTGCCGGGAAACAAAATCAACGGATTCTGGGTCTGCCGGTACTGGGGAAACTTTCCAAAATGCCGCATGTCGTTCGGGAAAAGGCTATTGATGAAGTCATTATTGCTATGCCGTCGGAAGC
Source organism: Bacteroidetes bacterium HLUCCA01 (assembly GCA_001314545.1). GTDB lineage: Bacteria > Bacteroidota > Rhodothermia > Balneolales > HLUCCA01 > HLUCCA01. The sequence continues at coordinate 50,155 of LIHN01000012.1, read as the reverse complement.
CGGTGATGTCATCCGACGCGTTGTTGAAGAAGCGCGAAAAGCCAAAGTGCAATTTCGTACCATTCCCGGTATTTATGACCTGATTAGCGGAAAAATCAGCATTCAGCAAATACGAAATGTACAGGTTGAGGATTTACTTCGACGGAATCCTGTAAAGCTGGACACATCTCGTATTGGGGCCTACATCCGCGGTCGACGCGTTCTGGTAACCGGTGCCGGTGGATCCATTGGTTCCGAAATCGTTCGTCAAGTATGTAGGTTTAAACCGACCTCAGTTATTTTGTTGGGTCGTGGAGAGAACAGCATTTTCGAAGCTATGCGCGAATTCAGGTCCACGTTCCCTGACATTACGTTTGAAATTAAAATCTGTGATGTGCGTGATATTCACACTCTGGAACAGGTATTCAAAGATCATCAGCCCGAAGTGGTATTCCATGCAGCCGCCCACAAGCATGTGTATTTGATGGAAGAGAATCCTTCACAGGCCATTTTCAACAACATTGGCGGCACGCGTAATCTGGCAACCCTGTCGCTGGATTATGGGATTAAGTATTTTGTAAACATCTCCACTGATAAAGCGGTGAATCCTACTTCGGTCATGGGTGCCAGCAAGCGTATTGCTGAAAACGTAATCCTTCAGGCCGCATCCAAGGCTAAAGATGATCAGGTATTTGTTTCTGTACGATTCGGAAATGTGCTTGGAAGTCGCGGCAGTGTGGTACCCATCTTCAAAGATCAGATCAGCAAAGGCGGTCCTATCACGGTTACCGATCCGGACATGATTCGCTATTTTATGACCATACCTGAAGCTTCCCAGCTGGTACTCCAGGCCGGAGCTCTTAATATGAACGGTGCCGTCTTTGTCCTGGATATGGGTGAGCCGGTTAAAATTGTGGATATGGCACGTGACCTAATTCGATTATCCGGCTTCGAACCTGATAAGGATATCAAAGTCGTCTTCACGGGCAAAAAAGAAGGCGAAAAGCTCTTCGAAGAATTGCTTACCTCTGAAGAAGGCACGGAAATGACCCAACATGATAAAATCATGATTGCAAGGAAAAACGGGTTAATTGATGATTTTGAACGTAAACTTGACTTGTTGTTTGATGCTGCTAATAGTGGCGACAAAATGTCCATCAAGCAGATGATTCATGAAATTGTGCCAACCTATTCGGGGTATGATTCCAAAGCCGACAAATCGGGTGGGAATTTGAAAGTAAGTCGTTGACCCTATTTTGGGGTTAAGCGCGTGAGGGGAGATAAAAAACGCCGGTTCACCGGCGTTTTTTGTTTAACTTTACACGTATACTAAATCCCCATACCATAATGACTCCGAAACGTACTTTTGATCTTGTATTCTCGCTGGGTGCGTTATTGGTTATGGGGTTGTTTATTGGATTTATTTGGATCATTTTGACGGCGTATTATCAGAAAAACGGATTTTTCACCCAAATCCGTGTTGGTCGGAATGCGAAGCTCTTTCGAATCATTAAGTTTCGGACCATGAATGATAATCCGGAAAATACCTCAACACTGACCACGGCAACCGATTCTCGCGTCACGAAAATTGGTCGCTTTTTGCGAACGTATAAAATTGATGAGTGGCCACAGTTGCTGAATGTGTTACGAGGCGAGATGAGTGTGGTAGGACCTCGACCGGACGTTCCCGGTTTTGCCGATACCTTACAGGGCGACGACCGGGTGATTCTGGATGTTCGTCCCGGGATTACAGGTCCAGCCAGTATTTTTTTTCGCAAGGAAGACGAGTTGTTGGCCAAGGCTGCGGATCCGGAACGTTATAACCAGACGGTAATCTGGCCGGAAAAAATCCGCATTAATAAAGCCTATGTAACAAGTTATAGCTTATGGAAAGACGTACTTTGGATAGTCTACACCGTACTTCCTGTACGTTTCATTCCCTACCAAACACTTTTGCAGTACAATCCATCGGTATCTGTGTATACCTCAAATACTATTAAAGAACAATGATTAAAAAAATTACCTGTATCGGAGCTGGGTATGTCGGGGGACCGACGATGGCTGTGATGGCCTTGAAGAACCCGCAAATCCGATTTCATATTGTGGATATTAATCAGGCACGGATTGATGCCTGGATGAGCGATACCCTGCCGGTGTATGAACCGGGATTGGACGAGATCGTTCAGCATACACGCGGGAAGAACCTGTTTTTCTCTACGGATGTGGAGGGCGCGATTAAGGAAGCCGACATGATTTTCATCTCGGTGAATACGCCTACGAAGGAGTATGGCGTGGGTAAGGGTCGGGCGGCCGATCTGAAATACGTGGAGCTCTGCGCCCGACAAATCGCCGAATTCTCCGATCGTGACAAAATCGTGGTGGAGAAGTCGACCCTGCCGGTTCGTACCGCTGAGGCCATTAAAACCATCCTCGACTCGTCCGGTCGCGACCTGAATTTCCAGGTCCTCTCGAATCCGGAATTCCTGGCCGAGGGTACTGCGGTGCGCGACTTGCTGGAGCCGGATCGGGTGCTCATTGGGGGAGAGCAGACCGACGCCGGCAAGTCCGCCATCGACGCCCTGGTGCAGGTGTACAACGCCTGGATCCCGCGAGAGCGCATCATCACCACGAATGTATGGTCGTCGGAGCTGTCGAAACTCACGGCCAACGCCTTCCTCGCCCAGCGCATCAGCAGTATCAATGCTATCTCGGCCCTGTGCGAAGCCACCGGCGCGGATGTAGAAGAAGTCGCCTACGCCATCGGCACCGACTCGCGTATTGGTCCCAAGTTCCTGAAATCCTCCGTCGGTTTCGGCGGATCCTGTTTTCAGAAAGACATCCTGAACCTGGTCTACCTGTGCGACTACTTCGGGCTGCCGGAAGTGGCGCGGTACTGGGAGCAGGTCATCATCATGAACGACTACCAGAAATCGCGTTTCGGAAGCAAGATCATCAGTACCCTTTTCAACACCGTCAGCGGCAAGAAAATCGCGTTTCTGGGCTGGGCCTTCAAAAAAGACACCAACGACACCCGGGAGTCGGCCGCCATCTACGTAGCCGACCAGCTCCTCGAAGATCAGGGTCGGGTCAGTGTGTATGATCCCCAGGTGAGTCCCGAACGCATGTACATGGACGTAGACGGACTCGGAACACGCTCGGAAGCCGAGAATCGGGATCGGCTCACCATGCTTGACGACGTCTACGAAGCCTGTAAAGACGCCCATGCCATTGCCATACTCACCGAGTGGGACGAGTTTCCGGGCCTGGACTGGCAGCGGATCTACGACAATATGCTCAAGCCCGCATTTATTTTTGACGGAAGATTAATTTTAGATAAAAAAACACTTGAAAAAATCGGATTTCAGGTTTATTCTATAGGCAAGGGTTAAGTCAGTAATGATTTGGCTCTTGTTCTAATTCTTTGTTTAATCATATGAACAATCCCCAAAAGGAAAGCCGCTGATCCCGGCTTTTCTTTTTGTATATGTTTGACTTAACTAATATTGCTATTTATAGGCGCTTTTCTTTTATCTCCTGGTATAGGTGAACTACCGTATCCACACATGTAGACCAGCTGTAGGTACGAATTACATGTTCACGGGCAGCCTGTGCCTGAAGTAATACCTTTCGTGGGTGTTTCAGATACTCATGTATGGCCTGAAATATTCTTTCGGGGTCGTCGGGTGGAATAATGGACGCATGGCGACCATAGCCGGTTACTTCCGGCAGTCCGCCAACATTGGAGACCACAACGGGTACACCTGTGGCCATAGCTTCAACTATACTCACACCAAAACTCTCGCCATCACGTCGGGAGACTGCCACAAACACGTCCAGCCGGCGGAGCTGATCCGGAACCTTTTCGTGGGGAACGGCCGGGTAAAAGGTCACCTGTTCGGCAACACCGAGTTTCCTTGCCTGCTGCTGCAGTTTTGTTTTAAGAGGTCCGTTTCCTGTAATTTCAAGCTTGAAAGCGCGTCCGGGTAGGTTATTAACCAGTAACGCGAAGGCTTGGATCAGGGTATCGATGCCGTATTTGTCGGTGAGTTTTTTTACCGTGCCTATGGTAATGGTGCTGTCCCGGTTAAAAAGAGGAGCATCGTGCGTATCTTCAGTGACCTGATCATAGTGTGGGCGGAATAATTCGGTATCAACGCCGAAAGGTGTCACCGTAATATGAGCCTGAGAACACAACCTCTGTGTCACCTGTTTCATGATATGACTGGTAGAGGCGATATGGTCGGCCTTTCGGATGTTACCGGCAATGATTTTACGATGTAACCAACTGATTTTGGGTGTTTCAAAGACATCATCGCCATACACTGATAATAGAAATGGTCGCACGCCGCTGAGTCGTGTCATGGTCCCGTACCCACCGGCGTAATGAGCATGAATAAGGTCAGGATTGAGTCGGGACGCAAGTCGCTTCAGGGCCGGCACGGCAGTCAGGTAGCCAATGCCACCCAGCTCCGAGAGTTGATGCGCAGTCACGGTTTCATCTAAGGCATTCATACCGTCAGACCGGTGTACCGTAGCCAGGTGGATATCAAGTCCACGTTGCGCGAGTGCGTTGCACCATCGTACTACGTGAATATCGTTGATATAGCCGGTAATCAGAACGCGCATGAAACAGTATTTAGCAGATATTCGTGTTGTACATGCTGTTGCATTGTCTTTTGTCTGCAGCTACGCACGTACTGCGCGGAAGATAGTGAGGTCACAGGAATTATGAAGGTTATTTGAACAGGATACCCTAATTTATCGCGTGCAGTTCTCGAATTGCGTTTTTGCTGATTAATCTTGACAAACCCTAGCCACCCAACAGTTCTCGAAGCATGCTACATAAAATCCGGTCCGGTATTTCCTGGAGATCACTGCTGTATGCCCTTGCCTTTGTTATCATGTTTATGGTTGTGGTGCGACCAGTCAGGGTGGCCATAAACACGAAGCTGATTTATCCGCAGGTTGTTTCATGGCAGGCTGCGGAGCAAGAGCCCGCGTTGTATGTTCAACTGCGCGAAGGCAAGAGCTACATCGAAATTTTTCCTGCCGAGGTTCGTCCGGGCTGGAAAACCAAGTACGATTTTCGACTGGAGGGTGGGTTGTTTTATCTGCTGACTGGTATGTTGGCGCTCGGACTGGGAGCGTCTCCACGGTATTTTGGATATATAACGGCTTCACAGGTTGTTTTGGGCGGGTTATCGTATGGATTTTTGTTTGCAGCATTTCACGGGGTTCCTGAGTTGATATCCGGGTCAAATCTCATCGGGAAGTATTTGTCGCCAGCGGTGTGTGTGATGCTTTTAATGCTTCCGTTTTTGGAAGATGAACGGTAAGTGTGGTCGTTTTGCTTTTTTGTTTAATCACAGGCAGGTTGTTTCAATACTACCTCATTCAAGTCGTACGTCTTTTCCCGTCCGCTACTATTCCTGTATTTTGAAGCATGAAACAATGGGCATTTTATGGGGTGTTGGTTTTGGGGTTAGCACTGGCCTCACTGGCGCTGGCCGAAGTGGCGATTCGGGCGTTTTTCCCGCAGTTGAATCCTGCTACTCAGCTGGTGTTCTACAGTCAGAACCCGTGGCAGGTGCCCCTCGGACTGCCCGGGGAAACGTACCGTCATCGGCATAATGCGGGCGACTTTGATGTGGAGGTAACGTTTAGTGCGCTCGGTCTTCGGGATGTGGGGGATGTGCGTGAGGCCCGCTCCGGCGACTGGCTGTATGTGGGGGATTCGTTCGGGTTTGGTTTCGGGGTGGATGAGCATGTACGGGTTTCATCCAGGCTGGATTCCCTGCTTCCGGGGGCGCGGGTGTTTAATCTGAGCTCGCCAACCCAGCTGGTCGGGTACGGGAGGTTACTGGACTATGCCCGGGATCTGGGGGTGCCGGACTCGGCCGGTGTGGTGCTGCAGGTGTTTACAGGCAATGATTTGTTTGATTACGAGTCGGTAGCTCCGGCGCATACGCCGCACACGGGTTGGGTGGCTGCACTGCGGTTTCGCCTGAGTACGCAGTTGGCCTTGTATCAGGCCGGGCGGTACCTGGTGTGGAATATGCCGGTAGTCAGCGGATATCTGGCTGAACGTAGGGCGGCATCCGTCGAAGAAGGGTTTCCGGTGCGGTACGATGCGTCAGTTATTGCCTCGTCGGTGGCGCAGACCGGCAGGGTGCTGGAAGGTCGTGCTGGGGCGGTGGTGGTTGTGGTCGCTCCGCCGAAGAGCTACTGGCTGGGGTCACAGTCGGCCGAGTGGCGGCGTATCCATCAGGCGTATGTGCGCGGGGTTCGTGGGCTGGGGTTTGCGGTAGTGGACCTGGCCGAGGTGCTGGATCCCTCGCACTACTTCCCGACCGACGGGCACTGGAATGCGACCGGCCATGCGGTGGTGGCGGAAGTGGTGCAGAAGGCACTTGTAGAGTGATTTATTTTAAAACCCCACCCGCATATCCAGCCAAAAGACGGTGCGGCTGGCTTTCGTTGTGAATTTTGTGACAAAAAATGTAAGATTTCCGGGTTGACGGACTCTATTGAATATACAGATCATGTACGCTAAGCAAAACGTACCAACTATTGGCGTTCGTGTATTTCTGCTTTTTTGGGCTGGAGACCAGCTTATCACAAAGAAATCATAACAAATTAATTGTAAACGTCCTTTATGAAGCCAGTACTTGATGATCAGATACATAGATTATTGTCGGAACGTCTATTAGCATTGGAGAAACATTTTGAGGCAGATTTTTTAACGTACTTTGGACCTTTTGAAGGAGGCGAAAATCTTTTTTTAAAGATAATTGAAGACTTAGCCAGTGACCCACAAAAAAAAGATAAAATCTACATCGTTTTAACAACTAGTGGTGGTAGTGCAACTGTAGTGGAGCGTTTTGTCAATATTCTTCGTCACAATTACAGTGAAGTGAATTTTATAGTTCCAGACTATGCCTATAGTGCAGGTACCATTTTTTGTATGAGTGGTGATAATATATTGATGGACTATTCATCAGTACTTGGTCCCATAGACCCGCAGATTCAAAACAAGGAAGGGCGTATGGTTGCTGCACTTGGTTACCTTGACAAAGTCAACCAATTAATTGAGAAAGCTCAGAACAACACGTTGTCTCAAGCTGAATTCATTATTCTGAAAGATTTTGATTTAGCTGAGCTTAGAGGGTATGAACAGGCGAAAGACTTAACCATAGCCCTGCTCGAAAAATGGCTGGTTAAGTATAAATTTAAAAATTGGTCAAAACATCGTTCCGATCCAAAGAAGGTTGGTCAAAAGGTAACAGACGATGAAAAAATTGAACGGGCAAAGGAAATTGCAGATCAGCTTAGTAATAACAATAAGTGGAAATCACACGGAAGGCCTATCAATATCGAAGCTTTGAAGGAATTGAGACTGGAAATTGACGACTATAGTGCGAATATTGACAGGCGGGCGTTAATAAGAGATTATTATGATCTGGTGTCAGACTATGTCCTGAGCCGTCGATTTCGTATATTGATACAAACGAGAAATACGTTTAATTGGTTAGCTTATGAATTCCATTGAGAAACGACTAAAAGAGGGTCTGGCACAGGCCAGTGCCAAATTTAAGGATGATGCAGACGTAGAGCGTTATGTGCGTATCTCCAATGAATTTGATGAGCTTGTCAAGCTTGGACTTGCTCAAAAAAGGGGAAACAATCTACTCTCGTTATCTGATAAAGCGGCCCAACATAAACTGATTTTAAAATCAATGTAGCGGAACAAGGCGTTCTGGCTCAGAACCCCACCCGCATATCCAGCCAGAAGACGGTGCGGTTGGCGAGTTGGTCGCCTTCGAGCATGTGGCGGTAGTCCAGCCGGCTGCTCAGCACCCAGGCTCGCCGTGGCTCCCAGCTGGCGTGCAGCTCCAGGCCCGCCCAGCGGTGTAAATCGCCGTCCAGAAACAGGAAGCTTTCTTCGTATCGCTCGTCGGGTCGCAGCAAATGGTTGATACGTCGACCGCGATTCACATCTTCCCCGGCGTAAAAGATCAGGTTGCCGTCGGCATCGCGGGTACTCCGGCCGTTCCGCACGTACCGGACCTTGACCGAAACCCAGGAGCGGGGCAGCCCGAACCACCGCACTCCCGCCGTGAGCCGGTCGGAGTTGGGCTCAAGCTGGCTGCCCAGGGAGACATCGTAGTTGGTGTGGCTGTTGAGCGCGTACGGATGGGAGTACACGAAGGGATCAATCCGCTCGTATTCGCCAAAGAGCCGCCAGTCGGCCCCGGGAACCCACTGTGCGCCATAGCGTCGGGCAAACCGGCTTACATCGGGTCGCTTGCGACGGATGATTTCGCTGACGGTGAACAGGTCGTCTACCACCAGCTCGGAGTAGAGCTCCAGTCCGCGCAGGGGACGCAGTACGCCGTAGACCCCGGCCCAGCCGTTGTCCTGGTCCTGCAGGTCGCGCTCGGCAAACGAGAGGATGTTGATGGGGTTGAGGTAGGCGATTTCCATGCCGCGATTGGAGTAGTTGATCATCTCGAACACCCCAAAATGAAACCACGGGAAGGGTCGCACGATGCCGGACTGCATGACCACGAAGCGCTGGGGGGCGTTGCGGGTGATCAGCAGGGGATCGTCTTGCTGGCGGATGATGCTGGCGGGCCAGCTCATGGCCCCGTGCAGACGCTGGTAGCGCATCCACCGGTTCCCGATGTCGAGCCGGAGCCATTCCAGGGGCGCAGCGTTGCGCGAAAACCAGAAGTTGTCTTCTTCGCCGGTGCCTATTTTCAGGTTGCCCCGACCAATGCTGAAGGCCATGGTGTTGCCGAACTGCACGGTGGCGTAGCCCTCGCGGTGGACCAGGGAGTAGGTGACGGAGGCCAGGTCGTTGCCGGCGAAGCGCTCTTTGTTGATGAAATTATAGAAATAGAATCCGTCGTAGGCGAAAATGGATGCTCCGCTGCCCAGGACGGGACTGGCGAGGTTGATTTCCCCGTGGAAGCCCATGTTTTCGCCGTAGCTCCCGATAACGCGGATGTCGGTGAGCTGACTGAGGGTCTGCTGGGCGAGGTCGCCGTCACGCACCACAAAGGCGCGCAGTCCGATGCCGCCGTCCAGCAGGAGGAATCCCTCGCGCGAGCGCATGATCAGCGCGTGTTTCTCGGTATCGCCGAGGTAGGTCCGTGCCCGGTCGGCTATGGAGCCGCCGCCCCAGTCGAGCGTGTCGTAGAAGACCGCGGCGGAGTGCCCGTCATCGGGGGAGATTCGGGCCACATCGAATTCGCGCAGGTAGGAGTCCAGGCTGCGCTGCTGGGCGCGGGAGAGGGAGGCGTTGGCGCGGAGGTAGTTCAGGTGGCGGGTGATATCGCGCCGGGTCAGGGGCAGTACTTCGTACTCGTAGGCCGGCAGGTTTCCGGCCACGCGCTGGTTGTACAGCCAGTCGTACACGGGGTGGTTGGCCGGCACGAGGGAGGCCTGGCCGAGAACCGTGGTGGTCAGGGCGGTCAGGGCGAGGATGGTGAGCAGCAGGAGTCGGGATAGGGACATGGCGGTGGTGGTTTAATCGATGCCCAAAATTAGCGCTTCTGCGGCAAAGGTTATAGGGGTAAATTGGCCTCGTTGGGGCGGTCGGCGGGATGCCCGGATGGTTGAGGCCTCCGCCGGACAGGGCCCGGTTCGGCCGGTTGGGCCGGTTGATGTGCGGGCGGTGTGCGGGGCTGCCTCGGCGGGTGATGTACGGACGGTGTGCGGGGCTGCCCCGGCGGGTGGTCGGCGGCGGTTGGCGGCGCGGGTAAAATTGTGCCGGCGGGGTCAAAGTCACCCTCGAAACTCCTATATTAACCAAAAATCAACACCGGCGGTCTTGCGTTAAACGGAATCTCATGCTAGAGTTACTACTTACGGAATATCAGCAGAATCCCTGGGCTGTGTACATGTTTTGGGGACTTTCAGTTTTTTATGTGATACTGATAACCCCGCTGATTGTCGGTTTTCTGCGAACTCCGAATCAACCACCCCGACTGCTCGATGATTCGGAGCTTCCCATGGTCACGGTGCTGGTAAGTGCCCGAAACGAGGAGCAGGATTTTCCGGATTGTATTGCATCGGTTCGCGCGTTGGACTACCCTGTTGAAAAGCTGCAGATTATTCTGGTGGATGACAATTCTGACGATAGCACGGGTCGGCTGGTGGATGAGATTGCCGCTGCAGACGAGCGTGTGCTGGCCCTGCATTCCCGCGATATGCCTCCTACCAGGCTTCAGGCCAAAGCCCGCGGGATCTTTTGGGGAATGAAACATGCAACCGGGGAGTGGGTTTTTATTACAGATGCGGACGCCCGGGTACCTGCTACCTGGCTGCGGCATATGCTTAGTCATGCCAGGCCGGATACGGGCATGCTCGGCGGGGCGCTCTATGTGATGGATACGGGCTGGGTATCACGATTTGAGCGGGCATCCTGGGCATTTACACAGATGTTCAACCTCGGACTGAGCGGTTTGGGTATCCCGTTTGCCTGTCTGGGTCCGAATATGGCGATTAAACGATCGATTTACGAGGAGGCGGGGGGTCTTGAGAATGTGGATTTCAGCATTGCCGAAGACCTTGCGCTCATGAAAATGGTTGTGCATCACAAGGCGGGTATCATCAATGTGGTCAGTGCTGAGACGGTGGCTGCGCTGCGACCGGTACCCTCGTATAAGCACTTGCTGAGCCAGCAGCGCCGGTGGTTTCGGGGCGGCATCGATAATGAAGTAGAATATCAGCTGTTTTTGTGGATTTTCTTTGGTTATGCCGTCGTCTATGGCCTGTTTATGCTCTTTGGCTGGATATTCTCCCTGCCGTTTTTCCTGCTGTTTCATGCGGTCAATGTGGTAGTTGACCTGTCGTATTTCTATTTGCAGAAAAAACGTTTTGGCTTGTCTGAACATCTGCGGTATGCGTTCTGGGCGCATGCGCACAAGGTTATTATTTTTTTATTGCTTACGCCTAGTTTTCTGATGACACGGCGCGCACGTTGGATGGGTGATGGGTACGAAGAAGTTTATGATTGAGGTTTTGCCGCGGCTGGTGCGTGGTGGCGCATTTTGGCCGTCGCCTCTGCTTTGGGTGTTTTTTTTGAAATAGTGGTTTCTGTCGGGAGGTTTCTTTTGGTTGGTTCCGGCGGGGGCGCGTGTATGTAGATTGGTTTTGTTATGCGAACGGAGAACGATGGTTTGAAACGGATTTTGTTGGTGGTTTCATCGTTGGCGCGGTCGGGTCCCGGGGTGCAGTTGCTCTCGCTGGTGCGCGGGATGCGCGGCGAGGTGGCCGTTGATGTGGTGGAATTGTCGGCGGGGGGTTCGTCTTCCGAAACCGATGCCTTTTCAGAATCCGATGCCTTGGTTGCGAGTGCCCCATCCGGCAAGGGTTCCCCTCGCACGGAACGTGTGTATTCCGATTCCCTTCGCCCGGATTTTATAGCCGCCGGGGCGCAGGTGCATGGTTTTGATCCGCAGGGGCTGGCGTTCTGGCGGGAGGGTAGGGCCGCGTTCCGGTCGCTCCTCGACCGTTTGAAACCGGATGTGGTGCAGAGTGCGGGGATTCGCGCCGACTGGCTGGTGGGCGGACTGCCGGCGGGGGTGGTGTCGGCCCGGATTTCGGTGATGCACAACATTCCCTGGCAGGATTATCGCTATACCTACGGGCCGATTCCCTCGGCCGTGATGCAGCGGGTGCAGCGCCGTGCATGGTCGCGCATGGACCGGGTGGTGTGCGTTTCGGAGCATGTGCGCGATACGGTGTCCGCGCGATGGCCGGAGCTACCGCTGGTGGCCATTCCCAACGGGGTGGATACGGCGCGGTTTTCGGGGGTGGGTGCTGGTACACCCGCTCCATCGGATGCTGCAGAAAATTCCAGAACATCTGCGGGTACGTCGGGTGAGGGTGTCCGTTTTCTATGTATGGATGCGCTGACTCCGCTCAAAGATCCGCTCACGCTGGTTCGGGCGTTCTGGCAGGTCCGGCGGCATTTTCCCGATGCGGGGGTGCAGCTGGTGCTAGCCGGCGAAGGCCGGTTGCGGGACCTGTGCAGGACGGAAGCCGAGCGACTGGGACTGTCGGTGGTCGAAGCCGCCTCGCCCGGGGCGTTGGATGGGAGCGATTCAACAACGGCATTACCGGATATGGTCCGGTCGCCGGGCAGTACGTCACCGGATACAACTGCCGGCACGCCGCAACCCGGGGCCGCATCGTCATCGGATGCTTCCGACTCTGCCCACGACCCTGCGGCGGTCCGCGGCGCTGATGTCGTCCTTGGCAGCCCCTCATCGCAGCCCGAAGACTGGTATCGTCGGGCGGATGTGCTGGTTTCGGGCTCCAACACGGAGGGATTTCAGCTGACGGTGGCCGAGGGGGTTTCGGCCGGACTTCTGCCCGTGCTCTCGCGCATCGGGGTGCGGCACGAGCTGTTTGCCGGCCACGAAGACCTCACGGGCGGACTGCTTTTCCGCATTGCCGATGCCCCGGAAGCCGCGAAGTGCATGGGTCGGGCGGTGGAGCGGGTATTGTCGGCCCGGAAATCGGGCGATCCGGCCTGGGAGCAGCTGGCGGCCGACATCCGGAAGCGTTACAGCCAGGAACGCATGGGCGATGACTACCTCGCGCTGTACCGTGAACTCCTGGCAGACGGGTAGGTGTGCAGGGTTGCTTTAATAATGTGGGTTGCTCTTCTTAATGAGAACCAATCTTTAGTCCACGGACTTTTTAGCGACGATGCTTTGATTGACCTATTCTTTGATCGAAAACCATAGGTGTTTTCGAAACTACCGAAATTTTGCTTGCGTCACGATGACCGGGATTTATCAGATAGTTGTATTCGAATGGAACTATACTGCTTGGAACTTTAAGCACAGCGGCGCTATGTCCACGTACAAAATCATCTCCAATATATTGTGTTTCAAGTATAGGAGGTTTTGCGTCCCAACCATTTGGTAGGTCTTCAAGCCGTAACTCAGCAATTTCAATGGAGTCTGGAATATCTATTTCCACATAAAATCGATCTGTGGGAAGATCTTCGCTTAGGTCCAGATGAACTGCAATTTCCAATGTAGCAAGAGCTCGTGATTCGGATGTATACACCAGGTAGGTATTCAGACTATTCCATCGGAATCCATCTGTTAATGCCGCCCCTACCCCACGTAATGTGGTTTTTAGATATTTTTCCCGCTCAATACGAAATACCCGCATCAGGCCATATTCCCAAATTCAAGCCGAGTTAAGCTATTTTTGACTTCCTGAATACCAGTCAGCGAGTCGAAAAGGCTCTCTGGTGTTACATTTCCTAAAGAAATGTTTGGCTTCTTTAACCATCGATAAAACTTTTCTTCCTCACTGTTGAAGACAGATAGCCCGAAATCGAGTAATTCCGATAGCACTAACACCAGTTCGCTGTCTCTGCTGCTTAGCAAGGCTTTAGCTTTTCTTTTTTTATTGTAGGTAGTTTGTGGCATGTCCAGTAGTTGTAAAACCCGTTTAACTGGTAGGTTTGCCCGAAAACTGACGACCTCGATTGCTTCGTAGGGTAGCTTTTTGCGAATAATATCTACCCGGTCCATTTTCGTTGACCAAACGAACTCGGTTTTGGCAATGGCAATACTCCATTTCTGTCCCTGTACTTTACTTCGTCTTGCTCTACGGATACTTTTTCCAGGGTCAAATGTTTTGGTAGTACTCATGATGCTGGATTAAGAATAATTCATTGTAGTCTAACTGCTACAATTATACAGTAAATATACTGTCATTGCAATGTTGTTTTAGCGGTAATTAGTTAACAATCGGTCCTTGTCACAACTTTAACAGCGATAATTTCGCACCGTTCACGGCGATTTTGTACATTTATTTTTGATTTGGGCCGATGAGCCGCTTAGTCATGGTTTTCATCCGCCGTTTTACCCAACACGAATTGCTCCGGGATGTTGAATGCTTTGCCTTACAACCCGGTTGCCAACCCTTTGTAAGCCCATGCAGCGCTCCGAAGTTGTAACCTTTTTTGTCAAAGCCCTCGCGGTGTACGTGATCTGGTACTTCCTGTACGATTTGTGGATTCTGCCGGACGGTCGGGTCGACCTCTGGCTGTCGGAGCACATTGTGGCGCTGGGCGGGACCATGCTTACGGCCATGGGTTTCGAGGTCTTCGCCGAGGGCCGGCTGATCGGGCTTGCCGGCTCGAACATGCTGGAAATCATTGACGGCTGTAACGGCATCGAGGTCATCGGGTTGTTTGTGGGTTTCGTGGTGGCCTATCCGGGTCGGAATCTGAATCGCGTGCTTTTTGTGCCCATCGGTATTTTTGTGCTGTACCTGACCAATATCATCCGCATTCTGGTGCTGGCCATCACCCAGGTGCATGCGCCGGGCATTTTCGACATCACGCACGATTACTCCACCACGGCCATTTTTTATCTGGTGGTGTTCGGGATGTGGGTGGTTTGGGTGAATTACGGCGAGCGACGATTTTTCGGCGGTCCTGACGATGCTTCCAATGGCGGAACGCTTGCCGGCGGACCGGATGACGCTGGTGCGGATGCGGACGGTACGATACCGGGTAACGCCGGTGAACCGGCCCTCTCGTGAGCGGGGATGTGAACCGATTGGACGACGCGACGGGCAAATCCGATGACGCCGTTGCGGGCAGCGACCATGGCAATGGTGAATCCCGGAATAATCCGGCCCGGCGACCGCGAAATAGGTTCAACCTAAACGGGCTTCCGGCTCGATTTCTGGCGGCGATCGCCTTTATTGCCGCGTATTTCTGGGTGCTGCGGGTCGTGCGCGTATTGCTGGTCGGTGTTCTGATCTGGCCGGCGGCGGAGTCGGTACACGGAGGCGAGAATAACGGGCTGCTGCCCTGGTATGAGTCGGGCACGACGGGCATTTATGTGTACGACCAGCAGCGGCTGGATGCGCTCGCGCCGGAGGCCTCATCCGGCAACTACGCTGATACAGAACCGGATTCCGCGCAGGGTGCTGACGCCGGCACTGATCCGACCGTTGACGCACGATCCGAACCTCTACCCGGCACTGATCCGACTGTTGACACACGATCCGAGCTTCTACCCGGCACCGAAACCCTGCCCGAAGCCCCATCCGTTGACCCGGCTCCATCCGTAGACGCCCGACCGGTAGCCATGTCGGCGGCCGGATCCAAACCCTACTACGTTTTCAAAGGCTTCGGCGACCAATTCTTCCTGTTCGGCGGCGTACTGCTCCTGCTCGCCGGGCTGTATCGTCACACCGCGTGGCTCTTCGCGGTGCATCTGCTCGTAACCCTGGTCAACCTCGTGCTGCTATTCATCGGCCTGACCGGCGTGCCGGCAGCCCTGGCCCTCATGGACTTCCTCATCGGCTACCTGCTGCCGGCTGTCTCCATGCTCTGGGTGGTCGTGGCCTGGAGGCTGGATCGAAAGCCCGTCTCCGCCGCATAAATCCGGTTTCATGCAGCCGGCATTGCGGTCCCGGGCCCGCAGAACCCGAGAAAATGACGGACCCCTCATCGCTGCAGAGCTCGTGAAAAAAGTCCTCCCCGGGTCCCGACCGACGGTATGACACAGCCAGATCGAAAGCCAGATTAAATAACTGTGACCGTAACACTGCCATAACAATGCCAGCCTATCTTTGCGCAGTTTTCGGGCACCTGAGAACAGTACCCACCCGGCGCGAGAAATCGACCGGTCGGGGAGAAGCTGCGTACAGGAATCGGGTTTTTACCCGCCGAAACACGCGGAATACATTCGCAATTGCGTACGGGCAGCCTCCTGTTGTCCGCCCGCAACACAAAAACTCAGTCACGTTTATTTAGCTAACTTAATATCATTGTCATGTCAAAAAAAATTGCAGTAGTATTTGCAGCGCTGCTGTTACCGGTCCTGCTTATGGCCCAGGTAACGACCTCCTCCCTCACCGGGGTTGTGCTGGACGACGCTCAGGAGCCGGTTCCCGGCACCACCGTAGTTGCCGTTCACACGCCATCGGGCACCGTTTACGGCACCGTAACCCGGGCCGACGGAACCTACCGGATCTCCAACATGCGTGTGGGCGGTCCCTACACCGTCACCTTCTCCTTCCTGGGCTACCAGAGCCAGGTCGTTGAGGAAATCGTTCTGAGCCTCGGCGAGACCTATAACCTGACCGGTTCCATTGCCGAGAGCACCCTCCAGCTCGATGAAATCATCGTCAGCGGAGAGCTCGACCGTACCTTCAACCAGGAGCGAACCGGTGCGTCCACCAACATCACCTCCGAGGGCATCGGCCGGGTCCCCACGATTAGTCGTTCCATCAACGACCTGACCAAGCTCACCCCGCAGAGCAGCGGAACCAGCTTTGCCGGTCGCGATAACCGGTTCAACAACTACACCATTGACGGTAGCGTGTACAACAACAACTTCGGTCTGGGCTCCTCCCAGTTTGCCGGCGGCAACCCCGTCAGTCTGGACGCCATCGAAGAAGTGCAGATCAACCTGGCGCCCTATGATGTCCGTCAGGGCGGGTTCACCGGAGCGGCTGTGAACGCCGTAACCCGAAGCGGAACCAACCAGTACCGCGCCACCGGGTACTATTTTTACCGCAATCAGGACTTCCTCGGCACCGAAATCGGGGATGTGACCATCAATGTGGATGACTCCTTCACCCGTACCGTGGGCTTCTCGGCGGGCGGACCCATCATCAAAAACAAGCTCTTCTTCTTCGTCTCCGCCGAGCAGGAGGAAGCCGACAACCCCGGCGACAGTCGACTGGCCCTGCGTCCCGGTCAGACACCGGACAACACCCAGATTTCCCGGGTACCCATTGATCGCGCCGAATTTGTGCGTGCCCAGCTCCGCGAAATCTACGGCTACGAAGCCGGCAACTTTGAGAACATTCCCTTCGGCAACCAGGCCGTGCGACTCAACGCCCGCCTCGACTACAACATCAACCAGAACCACCGGGCCATGCTGCGGTTCAATCAGTTCGACAGCTTCCGCGATGTGAACATCAACGGAAACTCCATCCGGGGCTTCCCCAGCAGCGAGCGGTATCGCAACACCAACCGTTTTGGTCCCGAAGGACTGACCTTCCGCAACGGAAACTACTCGGTTGACAACATCATCACCTCCCTGGTGGGTGAGCTGAACTCCACCTTCGGCAATAACATTTCCAACAGTTTCAATGTGGGGTACACCACCATCACCGACCCGCAGCGAAGCGTACCCGGCGGCAACGATCCCTTCCCGATGATCGAGGTTCTTGAGCCCGACGAGAACGGACAGCTGCTGTACTACCTGACCATGGGCGATGAGCTCTTCACCGTGGGTAACCTGTTGGAAAACAACGTATTCAACGTCACCAACACCACCACCTACTTTGCAGGTCGACACACCTTCACCGGTGGAATCAACTTTGAATACATGACCTTCGCCAACGCCTTCAACCCCACCTGGAACTCCTGGTACCGGTTTCAGTCGTACGATGATTTCGTAGCGGCGGTCATAGACCGAAATCCGGCGGTTCGTCCCTCGCACTTCGCCATCGGATTCACCTACGATGCCGAAAATCCGACTACCCTGCCGCTGGACGAGGTCAATTTTGCCCAGCTGGGTGTCTTCTTTCAGGACGAGTTTCAGGTCAACAGTGATCTGAAAGTGACGGCCGGTCTGCGTATTGACATGCCGTTTTATCCCATCGATGCCCCCCGGAACACCGCCGTGGATGCCCTCAACCTGAGCATTCCGAATCCAAACGGCGGCGATGCCATCACCCCGGATGTGAGCTCCTTCCCCGGTGTGAATCCGCTGATTTCCCCGCGGGTCGGCTTTAACTGGGATGTCTTCGGCGACCGCAACACCCAGGTACGTGGCGGAACCGGCGTGTTTTCAGGTCGACTCCCCTTCGTGTGGGTTTCCAACCAGATCAACGCCAACGGTGTGATGCGCGGCCAGCAGGGGCTGTACGCGGCCGACTGGGGCGTAGGCGGTAATCCGTCCTGGAACGGGTTTCAGTCGGACGTGAACGCGTACCGGCCGGATCCATCCTCCATCGCCGTGGCCGTTCCCAGCCAGCTCAACATCACCGCCGATGATTTCAAGCTTCCACAGGTTTGGCGAAGCAACATCGCCGTAGACCACCGTCTGCCGTTTGATGTGATCGGGAATCTGGAGATCATCTACTCGCAGGACTACAACTCGCCGCTGGCCGTCAACCTGGCCCATCAGCCCACGGGTAGCGTTGCGCGCGTTGGCGGAAACGAGTATCCGCTGTACACCTCCTTCATTCCGGGCGCGGAGGGCACCAACCTGCGCGAGGTCTATTACCTGACCAACATCAACAGCGGTTCGTACTTTGCAGTAACCGCCGGTGCGGAGAAGACCTTCGATTTTGGTCTGTATGCCAGTGCTTACTACACCCGCAGCGTATCGCGCGATTACGGCCTCATCGGCGGCAGCCAGGCGCAGTCGCTCTGGCCGAATGTGGCGCAGGTTGACCGTAACAATCCGGAGACCGGGTTTTCCCGCTTTGATACTCCGAACCGTATTGTAGCCCAGCTGGCGTATACCACCGAGTCGCTTTTGCAGGATTTCCCGACCCGCGTGTCGTTGATCTATGTGGGCGGCGATCAGGGTCGGTTCAGCTACACGTACGATGGGAACTTCGGCGACGGTACCGGGGTGCGACTGATGTACGTGCCGCGTGACCAGGCCGATGCCCAGCTGATTCCGATTACCGATGATGACGGTAACGTCACCCGGACGGTAGCGCAGCAGTGGTCGGCGCTGAACGATTTCATTGAGCAAGATGCGTATCTGCGTGAAAATCGCGGTAAGGTCACCGAGCGAAACGGTGCGTTGCTGCCCTGGCTGCATCGTGTGGATGTGCGATTCTCCCAGGATGTACGGGTGTACGGCAGCAATCGTGTGCAGCTCACTTTTGACATCCTCAACTTCGGCAACCTGCTCAACAACGAGTGGGGCGTGAGCAAGTCGACCAACACCCAGACACCGATGCAGTATCGCGGGGTGGATGCCCAGGGCAATGCCCAGTTCACGGTCAACGTGAACGATGGAGCGGAGACTTTCCGTGAGAACATCAACATCAGCAATACCTGGAGTGCCCAGTTCGGTATCCGGTATCTGTTTAACTAAGTAGATCGGACTGGTGGTCGGGCGCGTGGATGCGCCGCGACCATGCAGGCCACCAACGCAAACCGCACAGCGGGCTTTTCGGGGGGAATCCGGAGCCGGTTGTGCGGTTTTTTTGTGGGTAACTGGCTGTTGCATTTTATGCAAAAACGAGCTTAATTGAGCATTATAAGCAGTCAAATTGATGAAAATGATGTAGTTTAAAGGAATCAATGGAACCCACTGTAATCCAGCATATTAATCAACTTTCTAAGCGTGAAAAACTGCTTCTCGTGGAAGCATTATGGGATGCTATAGCAGATGACCCTTCCGTAATTGATATTCCTGAATCGCATGTGATCGAGCTTCAATCCCGATTGAAGACGTTAGACGAAGATGCTGAGCAAGCCATTTCCTGGGGGACTTTCGTAAAGCAATTCTCTTGATATACAATGGCTTTTCCATTGAAAATTACGCTAAAAGCCCGGGAAGACGTCGTTAAGGCCTATGAGTGGTATGGAAATCAGATAGAAATTGTCCACTATTTTCCTTTTTTCATGCCGGCTTTTCACAATTTTCGACGATGGATGTGCTTCGCCGCGATGCCGGCGCTGGTCGGGCTGTGGTTCAGCGGCGAGGTTCTGGCGCAGTCGCGGGCTTCCGTTGTATCAACGGATTCCCGTACGCCCTCAGCGCCGATGCTCTGGTCGTTTACCGGGGCGCCCATGCCCCTGACGCGGGTGTTTGTCATTCATCCGGAGCAACAGCTGCACCGTCACCGAAGCAACGCCCGGGAGCTGGGTCACCTGCTGCTGCCGGAACCGCTCCGGGCCTCCCTCCACCGGCAAACCCTGGGTCGACTGGGCCTCACCCGTGCCGATCAGCCCTGGCAGGGTTCGCGTTACTGGTTGCGGGAGTTCGCCCGACCCGAAGTTTACCTGTTGCCGTTCACCTCGGTCACGCAATACAACAACGACCGGGTCTGGTCGCCCAATAACGGTCCGGCCTGGTCGGGCAGGGGGGTTGCGCAGGCTGCTACCGGCGGATTTTCCCTGCGATGGCTGATTTTTGACGTGCAGCTGGCGCCGGTCTGGGTTACGGCTGAGAACCGTGATTTTGCCACGGCGCGCGACCTGCTTCCGCAGCCAGCCCGCGGAGCATGGATCAGCACCCACGGAAGTTTCGACGCGCCGGTGCGCATCGACTCCGCTGCGGTGAATCGCTGGTACTGGGGCGAAACCTGGGCGAAACTCATGCTGGGTCCGCTCTCGGCGGGGGTGAGTAATCAGAATTTGTGGTGGGGTCCGGGCAGGCGGCACAGTATTTTTATGAGCAACAACGCTCCGGGCTTCAATCATCTGACCCTGCACACCAATCGTCCTCTGCAAACCGGCATCGGCGGGCTGCAATTTCAGTATATTGCCGGTCGGCTGGAGCGCTCGTACTATAACGAGGCGTCCTACAGCGACGATTGGCGCTATCTCACGGCCCTGGTTGTGGATTTTGAGCCTCGTTTTGCCCCGGGACTGCATGTGGGGTTGATTCGTGCCTTTCATATTCGTGCCCGGGACCTGGATTCGCGCAGCGATTATTTCCCGCTGTTTCAGCCGTTTCAGAAATCGAAGCTGGAGCCGGGCGATTCGGGACTGGGCGATGGTTCTGCTCCGGACGATCAGCGTGCCTCGGTGTACTTTTCCTGGCATTTTCCCGTGAGTGAAGTCACCTTCTACGGCGAGTTTGGTCGTACCGATCATGCCACGGACATCCGCGATTTTTATCTGGAGCCCAATCATGCCCGGGCGTATCTGTTGGGGATGCATAAAGTGTTTCGTCCGGCGGTCGATCCCGGCAGTGCGTGGTCGCTTAGTGCCGAAATCATGGACGCCAGTAATACCATGCCGAGTCGGGTTCGGCTCTGGGTGCGCGGGCAGTCTCCGGCAGACCTGGGTTTTTACAGCCACGGTGTCGGGGGCCTTGCTCACCTTGGTCGCGGACTGGGATCGTTTGTCGGGCTGGCGGGTACCAGCTGGTTTGCCTCCGTGCAGCGGTCGGGCGAGGTCTGGCAGGCCGGGTTCATGGGCGAGTTCACCCGCAAGAACCGCGTTACCTACCTCCGACTGGTCGAGGGCGACTATCCCGATGCGCGGCAGGAGCTTGAAATGACGGCCGGCGGGTATGCGAGTCGGTCGTTCTGGGGTCGGCAACTGGAATTTCAGGCGGGGGTATGGCTGGTAAAAGCCCGCAATCAGCATTATATTCGTCTGGCCACCGATGCGGCCACCGGCGAGCCCATCGAGGCCGGCGACGGCAGCCTGGTTGTAGACGAGCTCCGCTACCGCAATCCGCTGAATGTGCATCTGCGACTGACCCTGCGCTACCGGCTGTTTCCGGGCATCGTCACCCGGTAGCGGCATCGGGGCTGGCATCGTGCAGTGTCGCCATTGTTCCGGGTGCAGCACTCGCGGGCGGAACGTGTACGTGCCGGCATCGCACCGCGTCAGGTTGGTCCGCGACAGCGTCGGCATCGCACAGCGCCAGGTCGGTCTGCAACCGCGCCGGCCTCGCACAGCGCCAGGTCGGTTCCGCGACAGCGTCGGCATCGCACAGCGTCAAGTCGGTCCGCAACCGCGCCGGCATCGACCGAAACAACGTAGTCGTTAATCAGGAGAAATCGATATGACATCAAGACAATTGGAATTACTGGAGGCCTCCGGCCGATTCAAGCCCTCGGAGTTTGGCGCCGGGGCGCATCACCTCAAAACCGGCTTCCTGCGAAGCTTTCTGGAGTGGCGGGAGTGGCATGGGTGCCCGACGTTGATCACCTCGGCCTACCGCAATCACCCCACCAGTGCCCATGGGAAGGGCGTGGCCCTGGATGTGATTTTGTTTGAGCCCGGGGCGTGGATGCGTCGCACGCTGGAGCCGGAGCATCTTTGGAATGTGGCTACCACCTGGCCGTTTCATGGGGTGGGGATGTATTTCGACTGGCAGCTGACGTATCGCAACGGGCAGCGGGGGCAGGCATTGGGCGTGCATGTGGATATGCTGGAGGATGCGGCCCGAAGGCCGCTGCGCTGGATTCGGTTGGAGGGCGAGTACCGGTATCAGGACCCGAAAACCGGGCTGTTCGGCGGCAAACCGGGTCCGTGGTAATTGCCGGAAAATGCCTATTTTTCCCGTGTTAATATTCATTTTTAGGATGCAGATTTCATGAAAATTCTGGTAACCGGCGGACTTGGCTACATCGGGTCGCACACGGTAACGGCCCTGTGCGAGGCCGGTCACGAGGTGGTCATCATCGACGATCTTTCCAATTCCAATGCGGAGGTGCATCAGGCGCTCGAAGAGCTCACCGGGCAGCCCATCACGTTTTACGAGGTCGATATCCTGGATCAGTCGGGGCTGGATGCGGTGTTCCGCAACGAGGGTTGTATGGAAGGCGGGGGTGCGACTTCGGTCGGCCAGTCGACGGTCCGGGGCACCCAAAGCGGCGCTGCCGGAGCCCGTGGTACGGCCGATGGTTTCGTATCCGGCCACGATGCGCACCCTGAGCAGGTCGGTTCGGACACCGGCATTCAGGGCATCATCCACTTCGCGGCCAAGAAATCGGTTCCCGAGAGCCTGAAACAGCCCGTTACCTACTTCGACAACAACATCTCCGGGGTGGTCAATCTTATGCGGGCGGTGGAGCGCTATGCGGTGCCGTATCTGGTATTCAGCTCCTCGTGTACGGTGTACGGCGAGCCCGAGGTGGTTCCCGTGACGGAAGCCACGCCCACGACGCGGTCGATGACCCCGTACGGCAACTCCAAGCTGATTTCGGAGATGATGCTGGATGAGTTCACCCGACTCACACCCACGGTTTCCACGGCCATTCTGCGGTATTTCAACCCGGTCGGGGCGCATCCCTCGGCGAAAATCGGGGAGCTGCCCAAAGGCGTTCCCGGTAATCTGATGCCCTTTATCACCCAGACGGCGGCCGGATGGCGGGAGAAGCTCAAGGTCTTCGGCTCCGACTATGAAACCCGCGACGGTACGGCCATCCGCGACTACATTCACGTGGTGGACCTGGCTATTGCCCATGTGCGCGCCCTGGAGTGGCTTTCTACCCAGGGACATGTGGTGGATTATTTCAATCTGGGCACCGGAAACGGGCATACCGTCATGGAAGTCATCGAGTCGTTCGAGCGGACTACCGGGGTGAAGCTGCATTACGAGCTGGCGCCTCGGCGCGAGGGGGATATTGAGAAAATCTGGGCCGTGACCGACAAGGCCGAGCAGGTGCTGGGCTGGAAGGCGGAGCGACCCCTCGATGAAATGACCTCCAGCGCCTGGAAGTGGCAGCAAACCCTCACCGCGCCCGAAGCGAATTGAGGAACCCTCCCGTGAAACCACCCGCATCTTTTGATGGATTTCAGGCATGGTTTCGCGGTGGCATTCTTGGTATTTGTTTATTCGCATGGACAAATACAACGGGGGCGACGGTTCCCGGCACTTTCCGGGATGCAGATCGTGCCGTTGCTGCGCCGACGGTTCCCGGTACCTTCCGGGATGCAGATTGTGCTGTTGCTCCGCCGACGGCCTATCCGAACGTGGTCGGGGTAACGGGGCAGGAACAACGGCTGCGACCCGACGGCGATCGTGACCGCAGCGGCGGACTGCAGCCAGATCCAAATCCCGCCCTGCACGATGCCAATCTGCTGCTGGCGCGGTACGGACAACTCAGCGGCGACCTCCCGCTTCGCAACGGATTCATCATTCGTCCCTCAGCGCTGACCCTGCATGCACCCGGAAACGTACCGGCATCGGCTGGTCCCCGACCGTCGCTATGGCAACTGGGCGCGCGACTTCGATGGCACCGGTCGCTTCGCGAAGCGCGCATACAGTATCGTCGCGACCTGCAGGAATATTCCGCGCGGCGGTCGGCCTTGCTGCAGGTACTTCCTGACACCCGGCTTCGCGCCGGCAGTGCACGATTTAATGTACGCCTCGAGCATATCCGCACGGCCACCGTGTACAACAGCAAATTGGCCCACGGCACCAATCTCGAAGCCATCTTCCCGTCCCGCGGACTCACCAGCCTGTGGTCGGTTCAGGCCAGTGCCCGGTTTGGTCCCCTGCACCTCCGGCTGAATCCCACGGTTTTCTACAACGAAAGTGCCCGCTACGAGACGTTGGACCTTGAACTGGAGGATTTTGTCTGGCGGTATCACTATCAATATTTGTATAACCGCATAGACAGACCTAATTACTATCGAAACGCTCCCTACCTCCGCCTGGTGCCCGGCAATTCCGAAGCGCTGCTCGTGCACCGCGGAATTGCTGCGGGTGTATCCACCCGATCGTTCTGGTGGGGACCGGGCCAGCGCAACGCCCTGCTGATGACCAACAACGCCGAGGGCTTCCTCCACGCTACCATCCGCAGTGAACGACCGCTTCGCACGCCTGCGGGGGACGTGGAATTTCAGGCGTTCTGGGGTCGGCTGGAGGCCTCAGGCATGGATCATCGTCCGCCGCGCCGGTTTGGCAACACCCTGCCGATGAACTACATCGCCCGACCGGACGACTGGCGGCTGCTGCAGGGTTTCGCCTTCAGCTGGTCGCCCCGATGGACGCCCGGGCTTACCGTGGGTGCCGGCAGGACCATTCTGGCCTACTCCGAAGACATCAAACGATGGGATCAGGCGCTGTTTTCCTTTTTCCGCACGCCCTACGAAGACATCCCTGAAACCCGGCTGGAGCAGCTGGAGCCCGATCTCCGGCACAAATTTGACGACAAATTTGCCCTCTACATCCGGTACGTAGCCCCCGGCGACCAGCTGGAAGTCTATGGCGAGTGGGGTCGCAATGCGCGTCCGGCTTCCTGGCGCGATTTCACCGAGCTTCCGGAGCACGGCATGGCCTGGATTCTGGGCATGAACAAGCTCTTCCCGCTGGGCAGTCCCGGACACTTCGTACGCATCGGCTCGGAGTTCACCCAGCTGGAGAAAACCAACTCCTGGCGGGTGCGCGATTATCCTACCTGGTATGTGCATCCTCATGTGCGCCATGGGTATACCCACCGGGGGCAGATTCTGGGTGCGGGTATTGGTCCGGGCAGCAATGCCCAGTACCTCGGGCTCGATTACCTGCGCGGGACCACCCGCATCGGGGCGTACGTGGAGCGTACCATCTACAACAACGATTTGTATTACATCATGTTCACCACCACCCGGTACCGGCATTACGCCGATGTCAACCTCGGGCTGGACGGGCAGTTTACCTGGCAGCGACTCACCGTGAGCGGTCGGCTGAGTTTCATACAGTCGCTGAATTATCAGTACAAGGAGCTCACGGAGATCCCCGGCGAGTATATCGGCTACGATGTGTGGAATACCCACCTGCAGCTGCAGCTGCTGTACCGGTTTTAGGAGGGAGGAATGGCTGAAAAACCCTCCGAGTATGACTTCCATTCCGATGCGTCCGACCCAACTGACGGTCCCGGTCGGAAACGTCTCCTTCCGCGAGGGGTGTCACAGTTTTTCGGGTCGATGCGACCGCTGATGGTGCTCATTGCTGTGGTGCTGGTTTCCCGGCTGTTGCTGGCCCTGCTCGTCTGGCCCGACACCCATCGCCTGTACAACGGCGATTCCCCTCTGTACGAGCAGTATGCCCTGTCGATGCTGGAGACCGGCCGGTACTTGTCGCCGGGCTACGGCAGCGCCGATACCAATCCCTTCGCCGATATGATTCGTCCGCCGGGCTATCCCTTGCTGTTGGCCGCCGTGTATGGGGTCGTGGGACCCGCGGCCGGTCCGTGGGTGCTGTTCGGGCTGAACACTCTGGCCATGTGCGGGGTTCTGGCCTTGCTGCTGGGACTGCTGCGTCGGCTGAAACTCGATCGCGCCTGGCCGATGCTGCTGGTTATCGCCCTGGATCCGGCCTGGTGGATGTATTCCAAGGAGCTGGTTCCCGAGCCCTGGTTCGTGCTGCTGCTCACGGCATCGGTGCTGGCGGTGTATGTAGGCGTGCAGCGCGCGGTGGCTGGAGGGCATCCTGCAGAAGTTTCCGGCCTGCGGCGTGCCGGTGCCGCTTTGCCGACGGAGGGTGCTTACGGTGTGCAGCGTGCGGTGGCTGGGGGACATCCTTCGGAAGTTTCCGGCGTGCAGCGCGCGGTGGCTGGAGGGCATCCTTCGGAAGTTTCCGGCGTGCAGCGCGCGGTGGCTGGGGGACATCCTTCGGAAGTTTCCGGCGTGCAGCGCGCGGTGGCTGGAGGGCATCCTGCAGAAGTTTCCGGCCTGCGGCGTGCCGGTGCCGCTTTGCCGACGGAGGGTGCTTACGGCGTGCAGCGTGCGGTGGCCCGTAATGAGTCCCCCGGCTTCCTCGACCGACTACCCGTCTGGAGCCTCTTCCTGCTCGGCGGACTCGCCCTCGGACTGGCCACCTGGTTCAAGCCCATCACCCTGTACGCGCCCTGGCTGGCCCTGCCGGCTCTGACCGTCGCGCTGTGGTATATGGGTGCGGGCAAACGGCGTCCCCTCGCCCTGTCGGCCCTCTACCTTGCCGGTGCGATGGTCTTTATTTTCAGCTGGCAGCTTCGCAACTACCAGCAGCACGGAAGCCTGGCGTACACTTCCATCGCCGCCGAGAATATCCTTACCGGTCATGCCGCCTTCGTGCTGGCCGCCCGCGAGGGAATCACTCACCTGGAAGCCCAGCAGCGGATTCGCGACGCGTACGCCCGTCGTTATGGCGGAACCCCGCAGCTGGAGACCTTCGCCGGGGAGGAGGAGGCCAAGCGCACCCTCGCCCGGGAAATCCTCGCCGAAAACCGGCTTCTGTACGTCCGTACCATCGTTCGGGGCATGGTCGTGACGTTGATGGACCCGGGGAGGCTGGTCTTTACGCGGACCTTCCGCGAGCCCGACAATGCGAAGATCGGCCTGACGAATACGTTGTCGAGGGAGGGACTTTTGGGTACGGTGCGTATTCTGCTGCGCGAGGACCCGGTGCTGGTGGTCTATGCGGTCGCCTACATGCTGTTCCTGGGGGTTTTCGCGATGGGGAGCCTGGTCGGTGCGTGGTGGCTGGGCCGGCGGTATCCGCTGCTGGTGCTCATGCTTGTGGCCGCGGTATTGTACCTGTGGATTCTGGGTGGTCCCAGCGGGTATGCCCGGTTCCGTTTGTACCTGATGCCGTTCATGGTGGTGCTGGCATCGGGGTTGTATTTGCGTATATTCCCCCATGCTATCCAACCGTTATCAGAAACAACGCACCGCCCTGGTCGCTCTTCTGCGAGAGAAGGGCATCAGGGATGAACGTGTACTTGGCGCCATCCGCACCATTCCCCGGCACACCTTTGTGGACTCTGCTCTGTGGATTCGTTCTTACGAGGACATCGCCCTGCCCATCGGTCTGGACCAGACCATCTCTCAGCCGTATACCGTGGCCCGACAAACCGAGCTCCTCGACCTGAAGGCCGGACAGAAAGTGCTGGAAATCGGCACCGGGTCGGGCTATCAGTGCGCGGTGTTGTGCGAGCTCGGCCTGAATGTGTACAGTATTGAGCGGCACCGTCCCCTGCACGAGCGTTCGCGGGAGCATCTGCGTGAGCTCGGCTACCGGCCCATGCTCAAATGTGATGACGGTACGCTGGGCTGGAGCGCCTATGCCCCGTATGACGGGATTGTGGTCACGGCCGGGGCGCCGGTGGTTCCTGAGAGCCTGAAATCGCAGCTGGCACCCGGCGGTCGGCTGGTCATTCCTGTGGGCGACACCTCCTCCCAGCACATGCATGTTATCACCCGTTTGGGCGAGGACGACTTTCAGGAGGAAATCCTCAGCGGATTCAAATTTGTGCCGCTTATCGGTCGCGAAGGCTGGTAGGAATTTTTGCCGGGTGTCCGAAAAACAGGCTTTTTCAACCACACAATGTCCATCCAACAGCTACGAAATCAGCATTTTAACCTGTATATTTCGGTATGCTAGCACCTTCATCTGAAATCCCATCGTCATGCTGAAATTAAACCGTATTCTCATCCCTACCGATTTTTCTGACGCCGCCCGTGCAGCCTACACCTTCGGCGTTGAACTCACCCGCAAATACGGCGGAAAAGTGGACTTACTCCACGTTATACCCACGTTCAAATACCTGAACGAGTCGATCAGCCGGCTCGGACTGCCCATCAACCTGGATAAGGACATCTACCCGCACATGGTCACCGAGAGCGAGACCCGACTTAAAGCGGATATGGCGGAATACATTCCGGAAGAGCAACAGGGCGAGGCGCTGGTGCAGGTTGATATCAAGGCATCGGACGCCATTGTGACCCTGGCCGCTCAGAACGATGCCGACCTGGTGGTGATGGGTGCCACCGGAACGCGTGGTCGCGACATCCTCTGGGGTTCAACCACCGAGAAAGTGGTACGTAAGTCGAGCGTGCCTGTGCTGGCCATCCCGGTCGGCGCCCAGCCGGACGACATCGACCGCATTCTGGTGCCTACCGATTACAGCAAGCTTTCTTTCCGTGCCCTGCGTGGCGCCGTTGCCCTGGCCGATTCCCTGGAGTCCGAAATTACCCTGCTGCATGTTATTGAACTCCATGGTTCGCCCCTCGACGATGAACCCCGCGAGAAGGGCAAAGATCAGATTACCTCGATTACCGGGAAACTGGCGGATAAATTGGAAGCCTGGACCCTGGAGCATCCGGAGTTTGAACTTTCCCTGAAACGTGATGGTGCCCAGCTGCAGCTGATTTCAACCCGGGGTGGTGGCGAGAAGCGTTCGAAGCTCAAGATTGTAGTCAACCGCGCGGTTTCGGCTTACGCGGAAATTGTGGATTATGCCAACGATAACTGCGATATGGTGGTCATCACCACGCATGGACGTTCCGGTCTTAGCCACCTGTTCCTGGGATCAACCACCGAGAAAGTGGTGCAGGCTACCAATAAGCCGGTACTGACCTGGAGGCCACAGCAGCATGGCTGAGAAGCCCGACCAGACCACCTTCACTGAAATCCCTTCCCTGCTGGCCAAAGGCTTTTTGATGGGCTCGGCCGATGTGGTGCCGGGCGTCAGCGGGGGGACCATGGCGCTGATCACCGGCATTTACGAGCGACTCATCAACGCCATCAAAAGCGCCGATACCCATGTGCTTCGCGCCGCACTCCGGCTGCAAATCGGCGAGGTGTTTGCCCGCGTGCACTGGTTTTTCCTGCTGGTGCTGCTCAGCGGTGTATTTACCGCCATCTTGTTTTTCACCCGCGTCATCGGGCTGCCCGAGCTCATGTTTGCCCATCCCGAGCCGGTTTACGGACTATTTTTCGGGCTGATTGCCGGTTCGGTCTGGCTCATCTACCGCGACCTCGGCTCGCTGACGGTAGCTCGCGCCCTGTGGATTGTCCTGGGTATCGCCATCGGACTGCGTATTGTCACCCTCGTGCCCACCGATACACCGGAGAACGCGGCGTTTGTGTTCATGAGCGGGGCGCTGGCCATTACGGCCATGATTCTGCCGGGCATTTCCGGCTCGTTTATCCTGCTCATTTTGCGGAAATACGATTTCATCCTGCTGCAGTTCGGTAAGCTGGGCGGACCCGAAACGATGGAGGCCCTGATGGTGCTGGTGCCGTTCGGACTGGGGATGGTAACCGGGATTATGCTTTTTTCGCGACTGTTGAGCTGGTTGCTGCAACGATATTACGTTGTCACGATCTGTGTACTGATCGGGTTCATGATCGGGTCGTTGTACGTGATCTGGCCGTTTCAGGACCGTGAGTATGCCGAATCGGTGCGAATTGAAGTGGTTTCGCGCGATGCGCCCGTGGTGGAGGAATTGCGCAGCGATCCGGAGTCGACCCTGCAGCCGGAGTACCGAAGGCTGGGTGCGGAGCTTCAGGCCAGGGATGAGGTTCCGGGCAGGACCGATATTTCGGTGACGGAGCCTTCGGTGGTGGTGGAGACGGTGAAGTATAAGCTGCTTCGCAGTGCGCCGTTTGTACCGGACTGGAGCGGGGCAGACGGGGATGTCCGGCTACGGGATGGTAGGGCGTCGGTGATTTGGGCCCTGGTCATGATGCTGGCGGGACTGTTTGCGGTGCTGCTGATCGGCCGGCTGGCCGAGCGGAAGTCCGGGCAGGAGTAGATTTCCCGGTCCGACTCTTGACAGGCGGGATAGTGCTTCATCAGCCTGTGCCGGAATCAGCGCTGCAGGTACCGCTCGGTGAAGACCATGGGATTAATCGGTTCATCGATGGTGCGCGAAGTCCACACCAGTTCGGTGTAACGCTCCTCAATTAAATCGCGCATGGTGAGCTTGCCGGCGCGCCAGATGCCCTCGCGCAGTTCGGTAATGTCGTCAGCGGTGAGTTCGCGCAGCGCCGTTCCGTCTTCGGCAAAATAGGTGGCCTTGAGCAGGACATACCGCTCGGTATCGATCATGAAATCGGCCCATGCGTAGGCGGCTTCGGTGTTTCGCTCGCCGCGGACCGTAATTCGGCCGGCCTGGCGGTCGTGGGAGAGGGTGGTGAAGGTGAAGGCGTCCGGATCCTGGCTGCCGAGGTCGTCATAGGTGAAATCGCTGCCCATGAAGCGGTCGGACCGACCTGATCCGGCGATGGTCTGGATGCGGTTGAGGGCGGGCAGGTAGAAGCGCTGCACCTCGGTGTCGCCCTCAGACAGGGTGAGCAATCCGGTGCCGCGAACATCGGCCGGGGCGTTGAATTTGACCAGGCTTTGGCGCACGTCATCCTCGTTGTACGACCAGGTGTCCAAATTTCGCTCGCGTACCCGACCGCGGGGATCTACGATGCGCATGTTCAAGGTGGCGGTTTCGTAGGTGACCGCCCCGAGCCGTCGGTCGAGCTCCTCGTAAATTTCGCGCGCTTCATCGTCTTCGGGCTGAGAGCCGCCTTCACCGGCGCTGCCGGGGGTGTTTTGCGCGATGCCGGCGCTGGCGATGGTGGTGAGGGCGAGCAGCAGCAGGGCGATATGCCGGTAGATGGTTGGATGGGTCATGCCGATGGGGTAGGGGTGTGCGGGATGCGTTTGGGTACGTGTTGTATGGCCACTATAACGCATGGAGTCCGGAGGTTGGTTCCCTTGCCCGGGCGAACGGGTCGGCCTGTTGACCGCTGCCCGCTGCACAAGTATAGTGCTGATGGCGTTCGGCCGCCGGGGTCTTGGCGCCTTTTCATCGAATAGCGTCCGCCCGCCGGGGGTTAGCCGCCTATTCATCGGACAGCGTCCGCCCGCCGCACCGACATCGACAATATGCAGCCTTACCGGAAAACCGGGGCGAATTCCTTCAGGGGGAGTTCCTCGGAGTTGGTGCGGTCGTTCCGCGTGCGTTCCAGGGTCATTTCGTACATGACGCGGTCGGTGCGGTAGTAGCGTTTCTGGTAGTACAGCGGCTTGTTGCCGATGGTGTAGGTGGAGCGGTCGATGCGCAGCAGGGGGGTGCCGGGCGGGGTTTTCAGTTCCATGCACAGTCCCTCTACAGCCAGGTCGGCCGTGATCTGGTAGGTTCCGCGAATGACGCGGATGTCATAGTTTTCTTCCAGGATTTTATAGATGGTGGCGTGCTCGAGGTCGGCCGGTTTGATGAGTTGTCCGTAGAACATGGGCATCCAGGTGCTGTCATAGGCAACAGGCTCGCCGTTACCGAGGCGGAGTCGGTCAATTTGCACCACCATCTGACCGGTTTCAATGTCGAGGAGCTCAGCCAGCCAGTCCGGAGCTTCTACGGTGGTGAACTGACGGACCACTGAACTGGCTTTGAGTCCGGCACGATTCATGTCCTCGTTGAAATCTGTGAGCCGTACCAGGTTGTGGGGGGTGCGGGTGTCACTCACGAAAGATCCGAGTCCCTGGCAGCGGTAGATGAGTCCGTTGCTTTCCAGCGACTGCAGGGCACGGCGGATGGTGACCCGGCTTACGTCGAACCGCTGGGCGAGGTCGTTCTCCGAGGGTAGTTTTTCATCGGGTTTGTAGTTGCAGTCGCGTATCTGCTGCTCAATCCACCGGGTAATCTGGATGTGGCGGGGAACGCCTTCTTTCAGGGTTGTCATAAGCGAAGTGTATTTATAGGGTATACCTGTAGGATGCAGGCCGACTTGTATGGTATAAGCCGGGGTATACAAGCGGGAAAAGACACAAGGCCTGGCTCAAGACGTCGTCAACAGGGCCAATATTCTGTCTTTTTCCGCGTTTATACCTTGTTTTTTGTTTGGTTACGAGCTAAATATACAATACAAGTGAAAAAATATCAATACTTGTATTGACAAGTAATCACATTGCCTGTATATTTGTCTCAGTTAATTACTTGAGACGGTCAAAAACAGAACACGAACACATAACGACAGTAACTATTTCTATGTTTGAATTATTAACCCAACCCTGGCCCTGGTACATTGCCGGACCTGTTATCGGACTCACTGTTCCTATCGTTTTGCTCATTGGCGGCAAGATGTTCGGATTTTCATCCAACTTCCGGCATTTCGTGTCGGCTTGCGGTGTGAGCAAGAACGAGTTCTTTAACTATAACTGGCGAAAAGATGGTGCCTGGAATATTATTTTTCTGGTAGGAGCCGTACTTGGCGGGTTCCTCGGCGGGTATGTATTTGCCAATCCCAACCCCATTGCATTGAATCCTGTAACTGTTGAAGCGCTCAGCAATATGGGTATTCAGGATTTCAGCGGCTTTGTGCCGACGGATATCTTCACCTGGAGCGCTCTGGGCACGCCGGTCGGACTGCTGGTGCTGATTGTAGGCGGATTCTTCGTTGGTTTCGGTGCCCGTTACGCCGGAGGCTGTACCTCGGGTCATGCTATTTCGGGTCTTTCTGACCTGCAGATCGGATCTCTGGTGGCCGTCATCGGTTTCTTTATCGGCGGACTCATCATGGCACACCTGATCTACCCGATAATCCTGAGCTGATCGGCTACGGCGGGATGGATGCCGTCATCGTGCCTGCCTCCGTCAGTCCCGGCTATCGACCCGCAGTATCACAGCTGCATCCCGATAGCCTACGGCTGCCTGCTGTAACGACGCGATTGCCGGTGTGCGATCCCCCTCGACAGATCCAAGAAAAAACAACATTTTATACAGATAACGGTTTAACGAATTACCATGAAAGCAAAAGATTTTATACTCTACTTATTGGCCGGAACCCTCTTCGGATTTGTTCTGATGAAGGCCGAGGTAGTATCCTGGTTCCGTATCCAGGAAATGTTCCGCTTTGAATCCTTCCACATGTTCGGCGTCATCGGCGGAGCCATTGTGGTCGGGATGATTTCCCTGCAGGTGATCAAGCGACTGAATGTCAAAGACAAGGATGGCAACCCCATCAAGATTTCGCCGAAGGATTCTACCCAGATGAAACGCTATATTATTGGCGGAACCTTCTTCGGACTGGGCTGGGCACTTCTGGGCGCATGTCCGGGTCCGATGTTTGTCCTGCTCGGTTCAGGACTGACCATTATGATTGTGCCCATTCTTGCCGGTATGGCCGGAACCTGGGCTTACGCAGCGCTCAAAGACAAGCTGCCGCACTGATGATGCAGCCCGGTCGCTGACGGCTTCAGTCGCTGTACCGGGACGGGTTCCCGCACCACAGCAGGCCTCCCTCAGCACCCTGCCGAAGCCAGATCACAGACCCCATCCGGCTTTGCCATCGGCACGAGGGCCGGAGCCCGGACCTTAAACGGGCAACATCCCCGCAACCACTTTTAGTTTAAATCAATACAATCAACAAAAAAGGAATAACACTATGTTTTTCAAGCAATTCTTTGATCCCCGACTCGCACAGTACGCATACATGGTAGGCTGCCAGAAAGAAGGCACCGCCGTGGTGATTGATCCGATGCGCGACATCGATCAGTACTATGAAGTAGCCGCCAAAGAGAACCTCAAAATCATCGCTGCTGCCGATACCCACATCCATGCCGATTATATCTCCGGTATGCGTGAATTTGCCGAGCGCGGCGTGAAAGTCTACGCTTCTGACGAGGGCGATAAAGACTGGAAGTATGAGTGGCTGATCAACAGCGATAAGTACGACTATCAGCTGCTCAAAGACGGTGATGTGTTCAACCTCGGTAATATCCGCATCAAAGCATGGCATACACCGGGTCACACACCCGAGCACCTCAGCTACCTGATTACCGATGGTGCCGCCGGCGATGAGCCCATGGGTATTGCCACCGGTGACTTTGTATTCGTAGGCGATGTAGGTCGACCCGACCTGCTGGAGTCGGCCGCCAACGTAGCCGGCATGATGGAACCTTCCGCGCGAACCCTGTTCGGAACCGTTGAGAAATTCAAGCAAATGCCTGAGTATCTGCAAATCTGGCCTGGTCACGGATCCGGCAGTGCCTGTGGCAAAGCCCTGGGCGCCGTTCCTGAAACCACCGTTGGATACGAGCTTCGTTTCAACAAGTCGATCAAGTCGGCCACCAGCGAAGACAACTTCGTCAAGTTCATTCTGGAAGGCCAGCCTGAGCCCCCGCTGTACTTCGCCCGCATGAAACGCGATAATAAAATCGGTCCGGCCGTTGCCGAGCCCGCCAAACCGGTACGCAAGAGCGTTGCCGACATTGACGGCATCCTGGCCGACAGCAACACCGTGGTGCTGGATACCCGTGAGCGTAATTTCTATGCTGAAGGTCACCTGAAAGGCTCCCTGCTGTCTCCGCTGAACAAATCGTTCAACACGGTAGCCGGTTCCTACATCACCGAAGAGCAAAACATTGTGCTGGTGGTGGAAGAGGATCGTGTAGACGAAGCCGTCATCGACCTGTACCGCATCGGTCTGGATCATGTGACCGGTTTCATCACCCCGGAAGATCTGCAGGCCTATGGCAAGCTGGAGACCCTGGAAGTACGTGACTTTGCCGGATCTGCCGAGCTGATCGGTCAGCCGGATGTAGCCGTCATCGACGTGCGTAAGCTTTCCGAAGCTCAGGAAGAAGGCAGCATCGACGGTGCGATCAACATCGCCCATACCCGTATGCTTCCCCGCCTCGGCGAAGTGCCAACCGGAAAAAAACTGGTGGTACACTGTCAGGCAGGCGGTCGCTCTGCGGTAGCCGCAGCCTTCCTGAAACGCGAAGGGTATGACGTGGTGCTGGTGGACGATGAGTTCACTAATTACTCAGCCGCTGCAACGGTCTGACACGAGCCAAGATTGAGCAACCGGCGACCCTGAACAGGTCGCCGGTCTCGTTTTAAGCCTATAAAAACTTCAAAAGCATTGACGCTGCGCAGCAGCATCGGCCCTATTGGATGGGAGTTCCGGTTATGAAAATTACACAGGTGTTGTCGACGGTTTTCCCCGTAGTGCAGACGTTGACAACCTACAACAAAGACAATCTGCGCGGGGACCTGAGCGCCGGGGTAACGGTAGCCATTATGCTCATCCCCCAGGGGATGGCCTATTCGGTGCTGGCGGGACTGCCGCCGGTGTACGGGCTGTACGCCTCGCTGATCCCGATTATCCTGTATGCCCTGCTGGGAACCTCCCGTCAGCTGGCAGTGGGTCCGGTTGCGATGGTATCGTTGCTGGTACTGGCCGGGGTGGGGCAATATGCCGAGCCGGGCAGTGAGCGCTTTATTCAGCTGGCCATTGTGGCGGCCCTGGGCGTAGGACTGGTTCAGTTTCTGATGGGCATATTCCGCATGGGATTTGTGGTGAATTTCCTTTCACACCCCGTTTTGAGCGGGTTTACCTCGGCGGCTGCGCTGGTTATTGCATCCTCTCAGGTGAAATCGCTTTTCGGGCTGGACATGCCCCGGACCTCCAAATTTCTGGATACGGCGATGGAGGCGGGTCGGAATATAACCACCATGGATCCGCTGACGGCCGCCATCGGGTTAGGTACGGTAGCCATTATACTCGGACTTCGTGCCTGGAAAAAAACCTTCCCCTCGGCACTGGTGGTAGTGGGACTGAGTATCCTGTTGGTTTTTGGCCTTGACCTGGAGTCGGCCGGGCTGGCCATTGTGGGCGACATCCCCCGCGGGTTCCCAACCTTCGACACCAGTTTTCTCAGCGTTGCTGACCTGCAGCTGCTCCTGCCGCTGATTATGGTCATTGCCCTGGTCAGCTACATGGAATCCATCGCCGTGGCCAAAACCATCGCCTCGCGGCGCGGTTACACGGTAGATGCGAACCGGGAGCTGGTCGGTCTGGGGATGGCCAACATTGGCGGGTCCTTTTTTCAGGCCTTTCCCACCACCGGCGGATTTTCCCGTACGGCGGTCAACGACCAGGCCGGAGCCAAAACCCCGGTAGCTTCGCTGATCAGTGTGGCCCTGATCGGGTTTACCCTGCTGTTTCTTACCCCGTTGTTTTACTACCTGCCGATGGCCGTGCTGGCCGGGATCATTGTGGTGGCGGTCTTCGGACTGATCAACATCGGGGAGATGACGCATCTGTGGCATACCGACAAGCGGGATTTCATCATGCTGATGGTGACCTTTGCGGCTACCTTGTTCATTGGTATCAAGGAGGGGATTGCCGTGGGGGTGGTCATGTCACTGGTGATGGTCATCTATCAGAGTACCCGTCCGCACACGGCCGAGCTCGGTGAGCTGGGTGATTCGGGTAAGTTCCGGAATCTGAACCGGTATCCTGAAGCCCGCGTGCATCCTGAGCTGCTGGTGTACCGGTTTGATGCGCCCCTGTACTTTGCCAATGCCGGACTGTTTAAAGAAGAGCTGGAGCGACTGCTTGCCCGTCGAGGCGGTTCGGTCCGCCGGGTCGTGCTGGTGGCCGCGTCCATGACCGGCATCGATTCCACCGGTGTGCAGATGCTCGAGAAGCTGGTCGGGGAGCTGGACAAGGCCGGCATCGACCTGGTAGTCAGCGGAGCGACCGGTCCGGTACGTGATGCCTTGCACCGGGGCGGGATTACCCGTCTGCTGGGCGAGGACAAGTTCTACTTTGATGCGGCTGATGCGCTTCGTCATTGGGAACAGCGTGACCGACAGCCCGGGCAGGCGGAATTTTCGCCGCTTCAGGCCTACTGAAACCGACAGGAGGGAGGTCTGTGAAACGGAACGGAAATCAGAACCGGTGCGGTCCGGCTAAAACCGATGAATCCGATGGCTGAGCCTATTGACAAGGCGGATGCGCACTCCGGAGTGAATCTGAAGCGTTCATCCCGACTAAAAACCCCTATCTTTTACGCTATCATAACCATAATTATGTTCTCATTTTTAAAATCTATGTTTTCAACTAACGATGTAAGCCCCGAAGAATTTCAAACCATGATTCAGGACCAGCCCGGTCTTGTCATCGATGTGCGCACCCGCGGCGAGTATGATGCCGGTCACCTGTCTATTACCGACAAGCAGCTGGACATTATGACCGGTGAGTTTCAGCGTGCCATTTCGGATATGGACAAGTCGGCCACCTATTATCTGTACTGCCGTACCGGTAACCGCAGTGGTCAGGCGGCCTCCATGATGCGCCAGTCCGGATTCGAGAAAGTGTATAATATCGGTGGATTCGGCGATCTTGCCGCGGCCGGTCTGGAAACCAAAACCAGTTTCTGACCACCGCCATGGAAGGTATTGAGCATTTGCTGGACTACAACCGGGCCTGGGCCAAGCGGGCCAAGGTTCAGGATCCCCAGTATTTCGATCGTATGGCCCATGAGCAGCATCCCTCCATTTTGTGGATCGGATGCAGCGACAGCAGGGTTCCGCCCAGTGTGATTACCGGCTCGGAGCCGGGTGTGCTGTTCATCCACCGGAACATCGCCAATCAGGCGGTGCATTCAGACATCAGCTTTCTGGCCGTGCTGGAGTATTCCGTTCAGGTGTTGAAGGTGCCGCATATTGTGGTGGCCGGGCATTATAACTGCGGCGGTGTGAAAGCGGCCTGTTCCGATACGCCTGCACCGGATCTGGTGGATCACTGGATTCAGCATATCCGCGATATCCGCCGGCATCATCAGTCGGAGCTTCTGGCTATTTCGGATGCTGAGCAGCGCGAAAACCGGTTGGTGGAGCTGAATGTGGTGGAGCAGGTGCAGAATATTGTGCATACCACCATCGTGCGGCGGGCCCGCGAGGCCGGACAGGTGATTGCCATTCACGGACTGGTGTATGATACCGGGTCCGGCGAGCTTAAGCATCTGATTGAGGCCTAGGTTGTCCGGCAGACCCTGGTCTGCCGGCTTTTTGGCGATGGTGAACGCATGATTGCGGCGCAGGTTCAGCAGTGGTCGAGGTAGTCGCCACGATTGACCGTTGCATGGGGATGAACGGCGGGCGGGCATAGTCAGGGTGTTGCGGCGGAAACCGGCATGCGTCGTCGGGTTGTAGCGGCGGGAACCGGCGGACCCCTCGCGGTTTAGTCGTTGCCCAGGTTAATCAGCTCGGCTTTTTTGGCGACATCGTGAATAACACCATCCAGTTCATGCGCCGAGCTTTGGATGAGTTTAAGCAGCTTACGGGTCTGGGGTGAGGCTTCCTCTTCCTCGTCAATCATCTGCACGATGCCCAGCAGTCGGGCCAGCGGTGCACGCACCACGTGCGACTGCACCCAGGCGATGTCGCGCAGTTTCTGGTTTTGCTTTTCAATGGCGCTGATGTAGGCATGGCGGTCGGTCACATCACTGGCCAGCACGAGCCGGGCTTCTGCCGGACCTTCTGTGAGCCGGGAGCTTTTCACTTCAACGAAAATTACATCCCCGTTCTTGCGCCGGTGTCGGGTGTTGAACAGGACGTTATGATCTTCCGGATCAAAATCGCTGCGCAGCTCCTCGTCGGTGGAGTGCGCGTCATCATCAGGCCGGATGTCACGTACGCTCATTTTCAGGAATTCCGCGCGTGAATAGCCATAATTGTTCACAGCCGCCTTGTTGACATCCAGGAATCGCAGGGTCTTGTAATCGATCACCCACATGGGCTGCGGACTCAGATGAAACAGGTCGCGATACCGCTTCTCCGAGTCGCGGATGCGGTTAACAAACGATTTCCGTTCCATATTGAAAATGATGCTCTTTGCGATAATCTTTTCATCGAGCTCATCCTTGACCAGGTAGTCGCTGGCACCCTGCGCCAGCATGGATATACATATCTGTACATGCGTATATCCGGTTAAAAGCATAACAGGCGCCGGTTCAGCCAAATGGATGATGTGATTCACCCAGTCTTCATATTCGTTACCGTTCAGGGTAATGTCTACAAGAACGACATCCGGCGTGAAGTTCGGATCGCTGAGCAGGACTTCGGCCTCGGCGCGGGATGACGCGCTGTAAATGGTGGCCGAACGGAATCCCTCCTCCAGGTACTCCTCGAGCAGCAGCAGATCGCCGGCGTTGCCGTCAACTACCAGAATTTCATAATGTTTGCGGTCCGGACTCATGCGGTCTTGTGGTTCGTTCCGGGGTGGTTTTATCCGTGATTTAGCGCAGTATTTCCCGGTGCGACTCCGGGTTTGTAAACTGTGTTTCCCGGTGCGTAACCCGGGTTAACGTGTGTGTAAACAGGGGTATCTGTCATAGTGATTCGCTGCGATATGGCCTGGTGACCGGTACACTCAGCCATGCAATGGTTTCGGCAGGGTGAAATGGAAGGTGCTGCCTTGCCCCATGGCAGCGTTGACCCAGATGCGACCCTGATGGTTGGTTATAATCTTTTTGGCGATGGGAAGTCCCATACCCGATCCGGCGTAGTCATCCTTGCTGTGCAGCCGTCGGAACAGGACAAATATCTCCTCATGATGCTCGGGCGCGATGCCAATGCCGTTGTCTTTGACCGTAAACTGCCAGTTATTCTCAGTTTCGCTCCAGCTGATGCTCACCCGCGGCTCGGTTGTATGTTTATGGGTATACTTGATCGCGTTGTTGATCAGGCACTGAAATACGCGCCGTATACCTTCGGGCTGGGCGATGATCACCGGCATTTTACCGAATTCCATGAAGGTGCCGGTGTCCTCCAGATAGCGTTTGTTGCTGGTCATCAGCTCACCCAGCAGCGCATTTACATCGACCTCGGCAACGGGTTCATCTTCACGGTCGATGCGCGAGAATTCCAGCAGATCCAGAATGATTTCCCGCATCCGTTTGGCCGCGTCGGTGGCGAAGTGAATGTAGCGCTTGCCCCGTTCATCCAGCATGGCCCCGTAGCGTTTTTCCAGTCGGTCTATAAACCCGGTGATCATCCGGAGGGGTTCCTGCAGGTCGTGGGAGGCTACAAAGGCAAACTGCTCGAGTTCGGCGTTGGACAGGGCCATCTCCCGGGCACGGTCTTCCAGCTTGCGGGTGAGTTCATGCAGCTCGGCTTCCACCCTGCGCCGTTCGGTTACATCGCGGAAATACACGGAAACACCCTTGCCATAGGGGTAGATGCTCAGGTCGAACCAGGCTTCCAGCTTCTCATCAAAGTATTCGGCGGTACGCGGAACACGGTGCTTCTGCACATATTCCATGACCGGGATAAGGGTGGGATTGTTGTGGTGTCCGGGCATGTCCCAGATGGTCTTGGTATTCAGGAAGCTGGCGGAGCGACCAAAAATTTCTTCGGCGCGACGATTGACATAGGCGAAGCGCCATTCTTCATCGAGGGCGTAAAATGCATCGGAAATGCTGGAAAGGATGAGCTCCTTCTCCTCCGAAACTTCGCTGGCGGTGATTTCCGCGATTTTACGGTCGTGGATGTCCTGGATGCTGCCATACACACGTACCGGTTCGTTGTCCGTCAGATCTACCTGTCCTATGATGCGAACCCATTTGCT
Source organism: Bacteroidetes bacterium HLUCCA01 (assembly GCA_001314545.1). Taxonomy (GTDB): domain Bacteria; phylum Bacteroidota; class Rhodothermia; order Balneolales; family HLUCCA01; genus HLUCCA01. The sequence continues at coordinate 9,350 of LIHN01000012.1, read as the reverse complement.
TTGACCGGTACCGGTGACGATTTCAACCTCGGCGTCCCAGCCCTGGCCGGCTTCCAGTGCTTTTTCAAGTACATGCTTGATCTTGCCGCGGGATACGCCCCGGCGCACCAGGCTGATGAATCCCTGCAGGGTGGGGGTGAAGGTAGGGGTAACCCCGAAGATGTCGCGGGCCACATCCGACCAGGTCATCTCGTCGCGACGTACGTCAATTTCCCAGGCTCCGATGCTGGAAAGCCTGCTGGCCTGCTCTACCAGGTACTCCAGCTGCCGCCGCTGGGTGATATCGCGGCCCATTAAAAAGGTATGCCCGGTTCCGGCCGATACCGATGCATTGAAATCCATCCACAACACGGTGCCGGTGCGGGTAAGAACCCGGGCTTCAAAAGCGATGGTGACGTTTTTATCGCGAACTTTGTCCAGTTTTTTCAGGGCTGCGGGAAGGTCGTCCGGATGGAGCATTTCGCTGAGGGCAAGCCCCCGCAGGTCGTCCTGAACGTAGCCCAGAATGCGGGCGGAGGCGGGATTGACCCGGATCAGCGTATTTTCCTCATCCAGCAGGGTGACCAGGTCCGGGGCCAGCTCGAACAGGTCGTTCAGGTCGTCTTCGGCCGTGCGACGGCGGATTTCCGTGCCGATGGTCCGGCCCACATCCTCCATGAAATCCATTTCCTGGTTGGGAATCAGCGTCTCTTCATCAACGCCCATGACCATCACGCCGATGGTTTCATCCAGGTGGCGGATGGGGATGCCGCAGACGCGCCGTACACCCAGCGTGTCGGTCACCTGCTTGCGCACGAACCGGTTGCCGGAGGTAATATCGTTGACCAGGAGTCGTTTGCCTTCATTCCACACGGCACCGGCCACGCATTCATTCGGTTTGAGCTGGCGGAATTTCGAGGTTTCCCGGTAGAAGGTGGAGGCGTTGGGTTCTTCCTTGCCGAAGACCTTCAGTTCAATGAAATCGCGTCCGGGGGCCACCATCCAGGCCTCCCGTAGTTTATACTTGCCGCTTTCCCCGAGTTTGGACAGTGTTGCGCCGAGGGCGTCGTTGACCGTGGCCCTGGGATTGCTGAAAAATCCGGTGATTTCCTCCATGACCTGCCGGCGTTCCTGCTGTACATGCCGGCTGTTGCCGTCTTTGAAATTGAACACAATGCCTTCCACGGCGGGCAGGTGCAGCAGATTCTCCATCTTGCCCTCCAGATACATCCAGGAACCGTTTTTATGGCGGATGCGGAAGGGATCGATTTCAATGACCTCCGCGGGTCGGACCAGGGTATCCTGAAGGGTTCGCGTGAGCGACTCCATGTCTTCGGGATGGACGATGTCCAGCAGGGTGACGTCCAGCGTGTCGATATCCGACCAGCCGAAGATCCCCTCGCAGGAAGGCGACAGATAGGTCATGCCACCGTCGTGCTGCACGATGGCGGCGGCGTCGAGGCCGTTTTTCATCAACGCCTCGTAGCGTTGCTGCTGCATCTCCATCTTCAGCTCCACTTCCTTGCGGTCGTGGATGTCCATGAAAATGCCCACCATACGCGCCGGAGCACCATCGGAATTCCGCTCAATATTGGCCTCCGCCAGCACATGACGCATCACACCATCGGCCCGGATCAGCCGGAATTCCACATGAAAGGGCTTGCCTGCGGTACGGGCCCGTTCGTACTCGGTCTGTACCTGAACGGCATCGTCGGGGTGTACCATGGCCAGGGTTTTTTCCATGCTGGGACGGATTTCCCGGGGCTGAAATCCGCAAACCCGGTAGTACTGGTCAGACCATGTCACCTCATCGGTGGTAAAGTCCACCTCCCAACTGCCCAGATTGGCATACCGCTCGGCCTGCGAGAACAGCCGTTTGTAGTTGATGGTATTCGGGTCTTTAATTTTCACGTGATTGCAAGTGTGGCAGGCCTTAAGTAAGACACACAGTGGTACATACCCGTTATCGGTTAAGATTTCTTAATCCTAAATGTGAAAGGTCGCAATTTTACAATTTCATCATGGCAGCAATACGCTTCGGATGAGGGGTCCGGACCGCTTCTCCGGTTCCTGTTGCAGGCAGGATGCATCCGGCACCAAGTACATGACAGTCAACCGATTACAACTCGTGTTTCCAGCTATTTAAGGCCGTTTTTACACGGAGCGATACACAAATTTCACATTGAGCCATGAATTCCGGATATTACCACATGCACCGCACACCTACGCCTCTGTTCGTCCCTGCGTTAATGTTTATCTCTAGTTCCCTTCTGCATGTATATCCCTTTTCACGGCCGCATCGCCGCACTGGCCGTACTCCTCGTCTCGCTGACATCGGCAACCCTGCACGGGCAAGTCCCGCATGAACAACTTTGGCCCGGACTTCAGGGCAATCAGCTGCTGGACAGCGTCCGGGTTCACTACAAACCCGTGGTCATTCTGGATTATACCCGCGCCCGCGACGAAATGTATCGCTATATCGACAACTACGACGGGGAGCTGGTCTGCCTGTACACGGCCCAGACCGCCCAGGTGAGCCCGTCTACGACCACACCGCGCGCCGATGCCGGCAACCAGAATTTCAACGCCGAGCATATCTATCCGCAGTCGATGGGCGCCGATACCGGCAATGCCAACTCGGATTTACATCACCTGCGGCCCACCAATGCCAATGTGAACAGCTCCCGCGGCAACCTGGCCTTCGGGTTTGTGGCTGCCTCGTCCACCAACCGCTGGTGGAGCGGCACGGTCAGCCAGACCACCACGCCTTCGGGCGATTTGGGTGTGTGGAGTCGTACCGGCAGTACCCGCTTTGAACCACGCGATGAGGTCAAGGGCGATGTGGCCCGATCGGCATTCTACTTCTTCGCCATGTACACCGACCAGGCCCTGGCTGCCAACGCCTCCTTCTTCGACTTGATGAAAGATGAACTGCTGACGTTTCATCGTCAGGATGAAGTCACCACGGCGGAATATGCCCGGACCCAGCGGGCGGCGGAGTTTCAGGAGGGTAAAATCAATCCGTTCATTCTGGACACGACCCTGGTTTCCCGCATCTTCTTCACCGAAGACAACATCGGTGATCCGGGCGATCCCGGCGAGCCGGGGGATGCGTTGCTGGCGCAGTTTTCTTTCAGCGGCACCATCGACTGCAACAACCAGGACAACGCGCCCAGCGGGCAGGTTGACGGGGCCATGATCTCCGACTTTGGTCGGACCGGCATCCGCTGCAATGCCGGCGGCGGGATTTTCAACAGTGCCGGATGGCCGGTTACCACCACGATAGATACAGGTTTTTACGCCGGGTTTACCATTACCGCCGAAGACCCGCAGGATAAAACGCTCATGACCGCGCAGGGCGATGAACTTCGCTTTAATATCCGTCGCTCGAGTACCGGTCCGCAGCAGCTTCTGGTGCGTTACAGCACCGATGGTACCAATTTCACCGATCTGGGCAGTACCGGGGTTCCTACCAGTGATAACCTGATTACCCTGGATATGCCTGAGATCAGCGGGGCCGACTATCTGGAATTCCGGTTTTATGCCTGGGGCGGGTCGTCATCCAGCGGAACCCTTCGTTTCAATCTGGTGGAGGCCGACTTTGAGACGGTAACCAGTACCCATCTGGAGGGCGCAGAAGCCGGACTGCCGCAGGTGGTGTCGTTGGCGCAGAATTTTCCGAATCCGTTCAACCCGACCACCTCCATTGCCTACAGCCTTCCTGCCGACGGGCAGGTCCGTCTGGAGGTGTTCAGTGCCACCGGACAGCGTGTTGCGGTGCTGGAAGAGGGTTACCGGTCGGCCGGTGAGCACCAGGTTGTGTTCAACGCCGGGGAGCTGGCCAGCGGGATGTACCTGTATCGGCTGCAAACCTCCGCCGGTGTGGTGACGCGCAAGATGACCCTGGTCAAGTAGTACGGTCGATGGAGGCCGGCACCCGTCCGTTCCGAACCGGTGGGGGACCCGTGCCGGCATGCTGAGCATGCCTGTTGATTGGCCGGCATCGCCCCCCGGCAGCTGCTCTATGCGTACCGCAAGCCGTCGTCAGGTCGATATGGTACCCGATTGAAACGGAACCGGTATGCTGAAATGGCTCAGTAGTCCAGATATTTCGAGACGTTGACCTTCACGTGCAGCATGAGGGCGTGGTTGAACGGGGTGTTGGGGAAGGTCTGGGCCGGATAACGCTCGGGTTCCAGATTCACCCGCTTGATCATGTAGTCGACCCCCACGCTGGCGTATTCGTTGAAGGCTACATCGGCGCCGAGAGCCAGGTGAAAACCGTTGCCCTCAAAGGTGCCACGACGGGCCGTACCGTCTACCAGCCGGAAATAGGCACCGTTCATGGTCATCGACGATAGTCCGGCGCGCACATACGGGAAGATGAAATACGACAGGCCCATGTCTTCCAGGCCGAAGTACTGGTATTGCACCCCGAGGTCGCGGTTAAAAGTAGACCCGTAGCTGTTCAGGTCTTCATCGAAAAATCCCCAGCTTCCGTTCACGTAGAATCCGAGGTCGTCACGGATTCCGTACATAATCAGCGCCCCGATCTGGGTGTGACCGAACTGCATTTCGTTTTTGGTCCGGGTTGATACCAGAAACTGCTGGGGCTGGTCGTCACTGCCTTTGGCTGAAAAACTGCCCACGCCTATGGTAAAGGCCGAGGAGAAGCCTTTCAGCGAGCCCAGCTCGCGGTTCTGGGCCTGGACGGCTGTGGCGGCGGCCAGCAGCAGGACTGCCAGCAGGATGGTGCGCACCGCAGTATGCAGCGCGGGGAAGGAGCGTGACTTTGGCGCAGGGGGCGGGTTCAAGGCGGCAGCCCGCCTGAAAATGGATATGGGGGTCATTCGCCCGGGGATCGGGTTAAAATCGGTGCCGGCAGCAGCCTGTCTGAAAATGGATATGGGTGACATTCGCGCAGGGGTTAGGTTAGCGTTGAAACAAAGTATCTGATGCTAAAAGTAACCCGACTCCACCTGGTATGAATTACTCCAAACGGAGTATTTTAACGGTTTTGGTATTCAGCTAAACTGAAGTCAGCATGCGCGGAGCGTCACGGCAGGACACAAAAATCCGGCTGTATCCGCACCCATTCTTCAACTAACCCCTGAATACCATGAAAAAAATCACCCTCTTCCTCACCGCCGCTGTGGTTCTGCTCAGCGCGGAGCATGTGTTGGCTCAATACAAGTTTGATCCCTTTGACGACAAAGCCCTGTTTGTGGGCTATCGCGTCTCCACCCACACCCTGAACAACCCCTACGTGACCGTGCTGGGTCCTGACGCCGGAAATGACGTCAAGGTCACCGTCCCCAGCTACTACATGCCCTTCGGACAGGTCACCTTCGGTTACAACCTGTACAGCGAGGTATCAACCTACGCCCTGGATGCCCTCTACCAGATTATCCTGCTGGGCAGTGATATCAATCTGTCGGCCCCCTACATCGATGATGCGGAAACCATGAGCTACGCCGAGCTGGACTTCCTGCGCTACGTATTCTCCAGCGACTGGGGCTCGCTTCCCGTTTCGGTCGGGTTTCAGACGGGGATTTTGAACTACGGTACCTACGGTCCGGACGTGCCCGACAAACAGGGCGATGTGCGCTTTGACCGGCCCAATCTGCGCTTTGATAACCTGGCCTCCATTTATTACGGACTGAATGTGGGCCGGAGCTTCGAGGTACTGGATGGTCGACACCTGTATGCCAACATCCAGTACGACTGGCACCTGCTCTATAAAGAGGGCGGCTCGGGAAGTGGTAACCGGATTTCAGCGTTCGTTCACCTGCTTCCCATCTGGGATAATTTGCGTGCAACGCTGTACTATCGTCGTAACAGCACACCCTATCTGGAGTTTCAGGGAGTAGACAAAGATTACACTAACAGCAGCCTCGGCGTGGAGATTACGTACCACATTCGCCGCTGGTAATATTGTGATAACACACAGGTAACAGTTTGGTAATGAAAGCATCACGTTAACGAAACACTAGCGTCAGAACCCCTCGGTAACTTATTGCATCTGGTCGGACAGCGGTTGGTCAGCCTCCGGTTAACCCCGGACAAGCAGCTATAACCGCCGTCCAAAATAAATGATAACCAACCAAAAAACAGATGCAACGCAATCTAAAAACGGTATTGGTCGCCGTTTTGATACTGTTACCATCCATCGTTCTGGCGCAACGCGGAAGCATAAGCGGAACGGTTGTTGAACACGGCACCGGCGAGCCCATTATTGGCGCTTCGGTCAGTCTGGCCGGAACCACCCGCGGGGTGGCTACCGACCTGGACGGTAAATATTCCCTTCAGAATATTGAACCCGGAACCTACGATCTTCAGATCTCTTACATCACCTACACCACGCAGCTAATTACAGGCGTGGAAGTCAGGCCCGGGGAGATAACCCGCATTGATGTGGAACTCCGCGAGGCCGTAGCCGAACTCAGCGAGGTGGTGATTTCCGCTGAAATGATCCTGAACAACGAAAGTGCCCTGCTTCGTCACCGGCAGAACTCCATCTCCTTCACCGATGCCATCAGCGCTGAGGGGATGTCGCGTTCGGGCAGCGGGGACGCGGCGGCCGCCATGACGAAGGTAACCGGTGCTACGGTCGTTGGCGGCAAGTATGTGTTTGTGCGGGGCCTGGGCGACCGCTACTCCAACACCCAGCTCAACGGCATTGAACTGCCCACCTCCGACCCCGACAAGAAGTCCTTCCAGCTCGACTTGTTCCCATCCTATCTGCTGGAAAACATCATTACGCACAAAACCTTTACGCCTGATAAACCCGGAAACTTCTCGGGCGGACTGGTGGATGTGACTACGCGCGGTATACCCGATGCGTTTTTCTTCACAATATCCGCCAAACAGGGCTACAATTCCCAGGTTACGGGCAACCGCCTTCTGTTCGGTGATCAGGGCGATATGGACTGGCTGGCCTTCGGGGCTGGTGACCGCGCGGAGCCCGAGGCTGTTTCTGTACGGGATAACGGCGATTTTCCGAGCGCCACAGCGGCACGTTTCAACCCAGAAGCTGCCTCGGAGCTGGATGCCATTGTGCAGGAATTCAATCCTAACTTCCTGCCAGGGTATCGCAATGCGGGCATGAATCAATCGTACTCCATCGGAATGGGGAATCGACATCGGTTGGGTCGTGACATACAGCTGGGCTACTCGGCCAACTACTCCTACGGCATGATTTACAGCGGCTATAACAACGGTCGAAATTCCCGTTTTCAGCTGCTTGGGCAATTTGAAGAGGCAGAATCGCTGACTACCAATCTGGACCTGACCGACATCCGCGGCAGCCAGAATGTAGACTGGGGTTTTCTGGGGTCGGCCGGACTCATTCTGGGCTCACACAGCAAAATCAACGCCTCCTTCCTGCGCACGCAAAGCGGGGAAAATACCGGCCGGTACCTGTTTGGCGAGTGGGAGCAGTTCAACAGTGACGATATCGAGTACCGCTCGCGGGTGAATCAATATATAGAGCGCGACCTGGAATCGGTTCAGGTTTCCGGTAATCACACGTTTAAGTCGCTCAGCGACCTTCGCATCGACTGGAACACCGCATTTCAGACCAACGGTCAGGAGCAGCCTGATCTGCGCATGATCGCCTCGGAAGCCCGTTTTCTGCGTGATGCAGGCACCGGGGAGATCACCGGAACCCAGTTGGGTAATCCCAACTCCCAGTTTCCGCGTCCGGCCCGGTTTTTCCGGGAGCTGAACGAGCAAAAGCAGACGTACACGGTGGATTTGACGCTTCCGGTACAGCTGGGCGAGCGACAGCTTAAATTCAAAACCGGTTTTCTCACTGAGCGCACCGAACGTGACTTCCGCGAACGGCGCTACGAGTACCTTCAAGGTCGCGGGTTCAGCCTGACTCAGTTCGCTACCGAAGAAGACTACCTGAATGCACGTGGGATCCTGGGCTTCGATAACGCCAACCGACCGCAAATCGGCAACTACATTATTTCTGCGACCACCCCGCGCAGCAGCTATGACGCCAGTCAGGACATCACCGCCTACTACGGGATGATTGATGTGGATCTGCTCCCTTCGCTCAAGCTGGCCACCGGTCTTCGGTTTGAGCGCACTGACCTGCAGTCGGTCAGCCGGGATACCACCCTCATCGACACGGATCGCTTCGGGATCATTCAGCGCGATGACATTCTTCCCTCCGTCATTCTTATTCATTCCCTGGGGGAGCGTATCAAAACCCGATGGGCATACAGCAAAACCCTGGCCCGACCCACCTTCCGGGAGATGTCGCCCTACGTGTCTTTCGATTTTGTGGGTGACAACCTGTTCCGCGGGAATGCGGAGCTGGAGCGTACGCTGATTACCAATTACGATTTCCGCTTTGAGTGGTACCCCAGTTATTCGGAGATGATGTCGGTCAGTCTGTTCTACAAAGACATGGCTCAGCCACTGGAACGTGTGCTCCGTTTTGATATCTCACAGAACGCGGAGTCCATCCAGAATGTGGATCGCGGAACGGTGTATGGCATTGAATTTGAAATGCGCAAGCAACTGGGTTCGATTCTGCCGGCGTTGGAGCACTTTGACCTCACCGCAAACTATGCCATCATCCGCTCGGAAGTGACCATACCCGAAGCGGAGCTGGTTCAAATTCGACAGACCCAGCAGAATCCGGAGACTACCCGGGCGCTGACCGGTCAATCGCCTTATGTGCTGAATCTGGATCTCGGCTACATGCATCCGCGCTATGCCATCAGTGCCAACGTCAGTTATAACCGCTTCGGCGACCGCCTCAGCAGGGTCACCCTCGGAGCCGCTCCGGATGTGTATGAGCGGGGCTACGACTCATTGAGCATGAATGTAAGCAAAACTATCGGCCGACATTTCAGCATCTCGGCCAGTGCATCGAACCTGCTAAATCCCCGGGTCGTTTACTCACAACGATTCAGTGGGCAGGAGTACCTCTACCAGCAGTATCGGTCCGGCAGGACCTTCTCGCTGGGTGTGAAGTACAGCTTCTGAAACCCAAAAAAACACAAACGTACGCAATGAAAAAACTACTACTGCAATCTGTTGTACTGCTGGCATTGACCGCTTTTGGTCAATCGCTCCACGCTCAGAATGTGATAAACGTAACAGACGCCAGTATCAACGCCGGCGATAAGGTCTACTGGACGTCCGACAATGTCTATGTGCTCCAGGGTATGGTCTTCGTGGAAGACGGGGCCGAACTCTGGATTGATCCCGGAACAGTAATCAAGGGCGCCGAAGGCGACGGTAACAATGCCTCGGGTCTGGTAATCTCGCAGGGTGGTAAGATTTTTGCCGAAGGAACGGCCTCCAATCCCATCATCTTCACCTCGGTACTGGACGACATGACCGGGCAGCTG
>LIHN01000019.1 GCA_001314545.1 Bacteroidetes bacterium HLUCCA01 | reverse complement strand
CTGGGCAGTGGTCAGGCCATGCGTGTAGGCTATGCCGCCCAGAACCACCGCTACCTCGGGCTCACCAGCCGACTCGCACTCACCGTTCAATTTTAAGGATAGATTTGCATTCAGCTACGGAACAAAATACACTGAAACGATTTTCACAAGAAACGGGAAACCGTGAAATAAAAAAAACAAAGAGGTAAACTATGAAAATGATGATACCAATAGATGCCACGTCGTGGTTACGACGTATCGGCGGCGGTAGCATGCTCGGTTTGTTTCTGATGGTAGTTGCACTAGGTGCAATGCCCGCTCAGGCTCAGGCTCAGGATGGTACGGTTGCTGTTACGTTTACGGTGAACACAGTGACCATCCCCGATACAGTTCGGGCAGATGGTTATCGTTTGACCGTAAACGGTCAGGTAAAAACTGCCAGCGGACAAGTAGGTGAGTTTGCAAGCGGCGAAACCCTTGGATGGGACGCTAATGCAACGGCCGAACTGACCAATATCGGTGGTGATTACTGGCAGGGAACGTTCCGTGTAAACGCCGGTGATACGATTCTGTATAAATACCGATGGGATGTGCCCGGAACCAGCCGCACCCAGGATGAAAAAGGCTTTGCTGAAGCTGAGAATCCTGCCGGATGGGATACCCGCGGTATTGTAGTAACCGAAGATACCGTGCTGCCGGTTGAATACTGGAACAATACCGATGGCAAGCCATCCCAGGCTGACCAGGCTCCTTACGGCGCCAAAGAAGAAGATGAGATTTCACTGTTCTTCCGTGTGAACGTGGGCGCCCAGGTGCAAACCGGCTCCTTTAACCCTGAAACCATGGTTGTTGGTGTTCGCGGTACCTACCCGTTCGATTGGGGCACAACCAACCTGATTCTGGACGCAGAAGAAATGCCTGAAGGTTCACGCAACGCGATGTACTCCGGCTCCATCAATGTTCCAGCTGATTCAGCCGGTAATCCGATGAAGTTCAAGTTTGTGTTTGGTGTTGCTGAAAATATTGACACCGGAACCATTTCCTGGGACAACGGCGATGATGCCTTCAATCCGGATGGTGATGGAAACAACACCACGGTTATCGCTCAGAGCGATTCCACCTATGCCTTCAAATTCTTCGAAGGTCGCCGACCTCCTACAGCCGAAATCGTTGATGCCAACGTACAGTTCGCAGTTAACGTCGGTGTACTTGAGGAGTTTGGTGTATTCAACCGTAACCTGGGCGACTTCGTAAGTGTACCGGGCGCATTCAACGGTTGGGATACCGGTACATCCATGGCGTACAATGAAGCTTTTGATGCCTGGACATCTTCGTTCAACATTGTTGAAGAAGTAGGTGCCCGCATCGCTTATAAGTATTTCATCAACTGGGATGAGTCCCGCTTTGATGAAGAAAGCGAAAACTTCATTCCCAATCTGCCCGGCGGATGGGAAGAGCCCGGTGTATTCGGCGGTGGCGACCGTATCTACGTTTTCAACAATGAAACCGAGCAAACTGCCGATGACTTTGGTTCCGGTGTGTCGTTCTTCAACAACATCCCGCCACAGGGTATTATCCGTGAAACCATCGATGGTAACTCTACCATGACGGTTACGCTGACCATTGATATGGGACCAGCCGTAACTACGGAAGACACCGAGCCCTTTGATCCGGCTAACGATAAGCTCTACCTCGTTGTTCAGACACCCTTGTTTGGTCTGACGCAGGGTCTGCCTGTTGGTGACGATAATCCGATCTTTGAAGAAGGCAATGAAGAGGCTCTGGCCAGTGTTGAGTTCACCCGCGTTGGTGAAACCAATATCTTTGAGCTTGTTCAGGAAATTCAGCTGCCTACCGAAAACCACATCGGTTTCACAGTTGCCTATGTGAAAGACGATGGTACCCGTGTTCAAAACGGTGATGGTTTCGCCATGGGACGTCGTTACTACCGCTACATCGAGCCGCTTGATGCTTCCGATCCGGATGATATCATCTGGCCAAATGAAGACGAGCTTCTTCCTGTAACCTGGACCTGGAGAGATCTGGATGTGCAGCCTGCACCTACCTACGGTCTGACCGAAACCAGTGTAGAAGAGTCGCTTGAGCAGCCTAACGCGTATGCACTGCACAATAACTTCCCGAATCCATTCAACCCAACCACAAACATCAGCTTCACCTTGCCGATGGCTGAAAATGTTCAGTTGAGTGTTTATAACGTTCTGGGACAGCGTGTAGCAACCCTGGTTGACGGTGTTATGTCAGCCGGCACCCATACGGTTAATTTCAATGCCGCTGATCTGGCTTCAGGTGTTTATCTGTACCAAATCCGCGCCGGCAGCTTCAGCCAAAGCCGCACTATGATGCTGGTTAAATAACCAGTCATCTGATGAAATCGATGGAGGCAGGCTGAACAGGCCTGCCTCCACTTTATTCCAATCCGTTTAGTTCAAACCATTGTCTGCTACCATATACGATATTGCACGACAGGCAGGTGTTAGTATTGCCACCGTATCCCGGGTATTCAATAACGCGAACAACGTTTCGCCGAAAACCCGCGACAAAGTACTGGCAATAGCTCAGGAAGCCGGTTACCATCCGTACGCCATGGCGCAGGGTCTGGCCCGGAAAAAGTCGAAATTGATAACGGTTATTGTCCCGGTGATCTCCAATCACTTCTTCATGGAAGTGCTTGCAGGTATTCAGGACAAAATCGCCGATCATGACTATGACCTGAACATCTATAATGTGCGCATCAGTGATGATATCGACAAACAGATTGAATACCTGATAAAACGGGGTGTTGCCGACGGATACCTGCTTATTTCAATCCACCTTAACGACCAGCAGTGGTCGTGTATCAAAAAACTGCACGAAAATATCATCCTGATTGATGAATATCATCACGAATTTGACTCAGTCAGTGTAGACAGCGTAGAAGGAGCCTATCTGGCTACCAAACACCTTATTGATCAGGGTTATGAACGTATAGCCATGATTACCGCCCTTGTAAACTCCAAACCTGCTCAGGACCGCATCCGGGGTTACAGCAGGGCGCTGCAGGATGCAGGTCGTATTGTTGATAACCAGCTTATCGTCTCCGGCGACCACTACAGCCGGGACGGTTTTACCGAACGCAACGGCTATGAAGCCATGTGTCAGGTTTTGGATATGGCCGATGTTCCTGACGCTTGTTTCTGCAGCTCGGATATTCAGGCGATGGGTGCACTGAAGGCCATGATAGACCGTGGAGTAACCATCCCAATTATGGGTTTCGACGACCTTCGTTTCTCCGAGTTTTTAGGGCTTACCAGTATGAAACAGCCCATGTATGAAATGGGATGGCTCGCCCTTGAGAAACTTCTTGATAAGATGGAGCATCCTGAAAACGCCGTCTCCCACACCATTTTCTCGCCGGAGCTGGTAATTCGAAGCTCTTCGGAGTCGCGCGTGACGGCCTAGCCCGATCGTGTTTTCAGCGCTGCCATCTACCGAAGTACACACCCCTTAACTGACCATGCGTGGTTACTGAACTCCGCGTTGGCAACTAACCCGGCAGGGACTGATTCGCCCGATTCATCCCTGAGTAAACAGCCTTAATTTCTTGCACAATGTACAGACTTACCCTAGCAATTTTACTCCTCGTTGCCCTTGCATTACCGGTCACGGCCCAGGATTCCCTGAATGTAACCTTCCGCTATACCCCCAATGAAAATGCCCTGCGCTCTTTTGTGCCCGGGTCTTTCAATAACTGGGGCAATAACTCCAGCGGTGCAATATCGACTACCGATGAATCCCTGCTCACAGAGGACACTGAAAATGGGTTTTCGTATCAGGTAATTCGGTTGCGCGTTGGCGGCGGTGCAGTTTCCCGCAGCGGAGTCAACGGATACGCCTATAAATTTCATGAGCAGTACTCAATCGGTAATCCACCTTGGGCCTGGTTCACGGATCCGCTGAATCCGCTCACTGTGGGTGCAAACAGCGATTCATTCCTGGAAGTTACCAGTCCGCTGATATTTCAGGTGTTTCCGGCCCAAAATTCGGTGCATCAGATCGACCCCCCGGCGCTGATAGCCAACATTGCCTCCATTGATTCGGATCCCGTGAACACATCCTCGTCAACCATCACGGTGAACGGGCAGGATCCGGTGCCATTCGGGGATTTCTATGAAGACGAACGTCAGCTCCTGCTGGTTCCGAGTCTGTCGGATCTGGGTGCTGAAGTTACATCCGGCGCCAATACTATTCGACTCGACGTGGTAACTACGTCCGGTCAGACCCGTGAACAAACCATTACCTTCAATTTTATTGAAGCACCCGAACCCGTTCGCGCTGCACGACCAGACGGATTACACGACGGGATTACCGTAGATCCGCAGAATCCCGGCTCAGTCAGCTTTTCCATGTTTGCGCCCGGTAAACGCTTTGTACACCTCATCGGCGATCACAGTAACTGGGAGGTGGATGACGCCTATCTGTTGAATATGCATGAAGTCAACGCAGATAGTGTTCACTTCTGGATTACACTCGACGGGCTTGCCGATGGTGAATATCGCTTTCAGTATCTGGTTGACGGTGACATCCGCATAGCTGACCTGTTCAGTGAACTGGTTCTGGATCCCAATAACGACCGCTTTATCACCGAGGCTGTATATCCTGATATGCCCCAATATCCGGCCGGACAGACCACGGGAATGGTTTCCGTCTTTGAAATCGGTCGGGAGCCTTTCAACTGGCAGTCCAACGATTATCAGCGACCACCCCAGGACGAGTTAATCATTTACGAGCTGCTTCTTCGCGATTTTGTGGAGGAGAGCACCTTCGAAGTGCTTAAGGACACGCTGGATTACCTGGACCGCCTCGGTATCAATGCCATCGAACTCATGCCCGTATCTAATTTCGATGGAAATCTGAGCTGGGGCTATAATCCCAATTTTCACGGGGCGCTGGATAAAAGCTATGGTACCAGGGAGTCGTTCAAGCGATTTATAGACGAGGCACATTCCCGCGGGATTGCGGTTATTCTGGATGTAGTCTACAACCATACCCAGGAGGCATCACCTCTGGTGGCCTTGTACGGTACCGACCCCGCCACCAACCGATTTCTTGGTCCGGGTCATGAGTTCAATGTCTTCCGCCACCTCAATCATAACGACAGCTATGTGCGGTACTGGATGGACCGGACCAACCGTCACTGGATTGAGAATTTTCGTATTGATGGGTACCGTTTTGACCTGACCAAGGGGTTCGCCACCAATTTTAACAGCACCAATTACAACGGCTATAATTCCCAGCGAATTGGTAATCTCAAACGTATGGCCGATGCAATTTGGTCGTACGAACCGGATGCGTATGTCATTTTAGAGCATTTCGCGGCCGATAGTGAGGAGCGCGAACTGGCGCATTACCGAACCGACGAACCCGAAATCAATGGGATGATGTTCTGGCAGAATATGACCACACCGTTTCAGGAAGCAGCTATGGGGTATGTAAATCCCGGCGCCAACCTATCCGGAATCTGGTATGAGAATCGCGGGTGGAGTGTACCCAATGCCATCTCCTATATGGAAAGCCACGATGAACAATGGATGATGCTCAAAAACCTGCGTTTCGGCAATCGCTCCGGCGATTACGACATCCGCCAGCTGCCAACAGCCCTGGAACGCCAGCAACTGGCCGGTGCATTTTTCTACATGATCCCCGGTCCGCGTATGATGTGGCAGTTTGGTGAACTCGGTTACGGCGGAGGTCCCGGAGAATGTCTGAAACCTGGTGGCGGAGATGGCGACTGTTCTGCCACCGATCCCGGCCGAACCGCCGAAAAACCCATCCGGTGGGACTATTATGCTGATCCGGACCGCTATGAGTTGTATCAAGTATGGTCGGCCCTGATCAACCTTCGTCGTGAACATCCGGTATTTCATGACGTGAACACGCAGGTTATCACTACCCTGAATCCATCCAACTACCGCCAGGTTCAGTTGATTCACGATACCATGAGCGCCACGATAGCCGGTAACTTCGGTGTAACCCCCCGGACTGCCTCCGTACTATTCCCATCCACGGGCACCTGGTACGACTACATGAGCGGTGAGCCTTTTGAGGTAACCTCTACCACCATGTCGGTTGAAATGGCTCCCGGACAATTCAACATTTATACCACCGAGCCGCTGCCGGTACCGGATATCATCCGGGCAACCTCTGTTGAGTCGGGCGATGCGATTCAACTACCGTCCCAGGTTCAACTCTACCAGAACTTCCCGAATCCGTTTAATCCGTCAACAACCGTTCGGTTTGATCTGCCGGCAACGGCCTCAGTATCGCTATCCGTGTACGACGTGCTGGGCAGGCAGGTAGCTGTTCTGGTAGACGATACCCTGCCCGCCGGTACGCACAGTGTAAACTTTGACGCTCAGCAATACAGCTCCGGAACGTATCTGATTCGTTTACAGACCGGTTCGCACATGCAAACCCGTACCATGATGCTGATTAAATAATTCACCCGTAAGAATTTAACTCTCTAACATCGTTTTTTCCCTGTTTCAGGTTTTTTCGATGTTCAGGTGATACAGGCCCGTATGTCATCGCGCATACGGGCCTTATTTTTTGTGTATCTTTTGGCTCTATGAAAATTGATCCCAAATATTTTAACCTGTTTGCCGTAACCATCGGCATCGCCGGCATCGCCGCCATCTTTTACTTCACCATCCGTTACTCGGCTAACCAGCATATCGGATTTCTGGAAAACCTTGGCGACGGTGCCGGGTTGTACACACACGCATTTCCACATCGTAATGGCCTTGACACCCTCCGTGCCTCCGACTACCGTGGCAAATTTGTGGTGATCGACTTCTGGGCAACCTGGTCGAGCCCATCACTGGGGTCACACGACAAGCTGTGGAGCGTAACCCGACAGTTTCCCGGGCATGTTGTAGTGTTTGCCGCCGGGGTTAAAGATAATGCTGAACTCACCGCCGAGTACATCCGTGAGCACTCGTACGGGTTTGAGTTTGTTGACGGGAGTGACGCGTTTCAGGAACTGCTTGCTCCCGGGGTTCCCTCGCAGGTAACCTTTGGTCCGGACGGAAGCGTTTATGACGTGCGTACCGGCTTCAGAGGCGCCGACAATTACACCGCACTCCTGGATACCCTTCGGGCGCTGTACGTGCTGCAATCAGACACCCTCCGGGAGGATACTTCGGGGGCTTTACAGACGTCGCTTGCACCCGCCCATGGCGATGACGGCGATGACGACGCGTATGAAACCCGACGTACAATTCAGCACGACACGGCTGTTGCCGCAGCGGATAAATAGCAGGGGGGGCGTAACCAGCTGACCATGAGCACCCCCCCCACAGAGCCCCTCGCATGCTATCTGGATGGACTTGCCGTTAAAACCGATGTTTTTATCGGCTTGCAGCAAACCCGGGCCTGGAACCGGGGTGTTTTCGAAACCATGCGGTGGACAGGCCATGCACTGCCGCTTTGGTCCATGCATCGGGAACGACTTGAACGGGGCCTTGCGCAACAGGGATTGATTCTACCTGAACCCGCGGATCCGGCCGGGGTTATCCGTCGCAGCTTCGCCGGACAGCCCTGCCGCATCCGGCTGACCGTACTTCCGGCAACGGCTCAGGCTTTGTCGCTGTTACCCGCCGACACCCGTCGTCATTACCCGGGCATAGAGACTGCCGGCCTCACCGTGCTGAGTATTCATCCCTTGCCCGAAACCCGGCACAGTGTACGACTTTTAACCGCCACCGAACCGCACCCCTTCACGGAAGCCTCGCACAGCTCCGTAAAATCCAATAATCGTGCTTATTACGATACATGCTTCAACTACGCCCGCGAGCAGGGCTTTGATGATGGGATTCTGTACGATGACAGGGGCTATGTCAGTGAAACCTGCATCGCAAATCTCCTGATGCTTCGTGGCGGGATACTTTGCACCCCGGATCCCTCCACCAATCCGCTGCAGGGAGTAGGTCTCCGCTGGCTGGCTGCCCATACCACCAGGGAAACGAACCCTGAACCAGTCTTGTTAACTGCCCGTGCGTTATGTGCTTCCGATGGAGTCTGGATTATCAATGCACTTCGCGGGATTGTACCGGTACGTACCATCAGGACCCACGACACCGAACTGACAATGCGCGAGAATCCCGGGCTGACCCGAAAATTACAAGCGATATTCCCGTTTTAACCTATGCTGCAACCGCAAACATACGAAACCGCTTCGCGCGCCGATTTTTACGCCATTCTTGAGCGGGAAACCCGCAACGGAGATGTTGTTTTGCTTGATTCCCAGCTGCAATCGCATCCATCTTCCGGGAAGTCCATACTATTTGCCGGTTTTGATGCCATTTTTCGCTGGAAGCAGCACTCCGGGGACATGCAGCACACCGGAAATGCCCGTCAGGTCGGTGATCCACAACAACCCGGTGATTCACAGCAATCCGCGCCTGCGCAACCGTCCGCAGACAGGCATCAGCCCGATGATTCACAGGACTCCACCGGTGACCCATGGAAGGCTCTGGCACGGTTTCGAGAAAAGTTTCCCGGCTACTGCTGCGGATATCTGGGGTACGACCTGAAAAATGCCCGGGAACGACTTCATTCATCCAATCCCGATGAAACCGATTTGCCCGATATCTGGATGGGTCGACCAACACGCATGTACATCCTCAACGAACCGAAGGACGTCACGGCAACGGCCGGTGTTTGTGAAAACGATAGTGTATCCATTTCAGGTGAACCGTATCAAACCAGCCCCTGCCACGTCCGCAATCTTCGTACCCGTGTTACCCCGCAGCAGTACATGGAGCACGTCCGCAGGGCACAGCAATACATCCGCGAGGGCGACTGCTACGAGGTAAACCTTTCCCACCAGCTGCAGGCCGAATTTGAGGGTAGTCCGCTGGGGTTGTTTACCGCGATGTATCAACGCGGACCGGTTCCGTTTGCCGCCTACCTGCAGCTCGGTGATACCAGTGTGTGTTGTGCTTCCCCTGAGCGATTTCTGACCCGCCACGGGAGCCAGCTTCAGTCTGACCCGATCAAAGGTACCCGTCCACGCGGAAACACAGTCGCCGAAGACCAGGCTATACTCCGGGAATTGCTTGATTCTGAGAAAGAACGCGCCGAGAACCTCATGATTGTGGATCTGGTACGAAACGATTTCAGCAGGGTATGCCAGGCCGGCTCCGTGCGGGTCGACCGTCTGTTTGATATACAGTCTTTTGCCACGGTTCATCAGATGGTATCCAGGGTTGAAGGCAGGCTTGAAAGCGACATCCCGGTAGAAGAAATCATCGCTGCCTGCTTTCCGATGGGTTCCATGACCGGAGCTCCCAAAATCCGCGCCATGGAAATTATTGAAGAGCTGGAGTCGTACCGGCGGGGGTTGTACAGCGGGGCTATTGGCGTGATTACCCCGGAGGGCGATTTCAGTTTCAATGTGGTTATCCGAACGGCCATTATCCGGCAGGGAATGTTATACTATGCGGTTGGGGGTGCCATTACGGCTGATTCCGACCCGGCTGCGGAATGGGAAGAGACCCTGGTCAAATCCAGGGCACTGGGCACCGGGATAAATATTTTCCAGCCAGTCTGAATGAAATAGTACCTGGCCGGGTTTGCAAGGGTGTAAAGCAATCCGGTTCCGGCGAGGTAAAAGATGTCTTTTGCAGTCGCTCTGCAACATATAAATCCCGTGTGTAATACCGGTTGCGAATCCCCTTATTCCTACACTATAGCAGTCAAATACATGATACCTGACATTGAATCGATTAAAACACTGGCAGATTTACGGAAGTCCGGATGGAAATCGGTTTCGGTCAAAGAGGAAATGAGGCGAAACCTCATCCGCAAAATGCAGGCTGGTCAGCCGGTATTTCAGGGCATGGTTGGTTACGAAAAAACGGTCATCCCCCAGTTGCAAAATGCCATATTATCCGGCCACGATATCATCTTGCTGGGGCTACGGGGCCAGGGGAAAACCCGTATGCTGCGTATGCTGGTAGATTTCCTGGATCCATGGATGCCGATTGTGGAAGGTTCTGAAATCAACGACGATCCCTACCATCCGATATCCCGGTATGCCCGTGAAATTGTGGCCAGGTACGATGGAGACACCCGCGTAAGCTGGGTGCCTGCCCATGAGCGTTACGCTGAAAAACTGGCAACACCCGATACAACGGTCGCCGATCTTGTGGGCGATATCGATCCGATTAAAGCCGCAACCCGCAAACTGGCACTATCCGATGAAGAAGTCATCAATTTCGGATTGATTCCACGTACGCACCGCGGAATTTTTGCCATTAATGAACTGCCGGACCTGCAGCCACGCATACAGGTTGCCCTGCTGAATATCATGCAGGAACGCGACATACAGATCCGTGGCTTTAATGTGCGTGTGCCCGTAGACGTATGTATGGTTTTCTCCGCCAATCCCGAGGACTATACCAATCGCGGTAACATTATCACCCCGCTAAAAGACCGCATCGACTCCCAAATCATTACCCATTATCCGAAGTCCATCGATATTGGTATCCAGATTACCAGTCAGGAAGCACGGGTCGAACGCAAAGATGCACCCCGGGTGGTTATACCGCACTACGTCCGCGAAATTGTGGAGCAGGTTGCCTTTGAGGCGCGTGAATCAGAGTACATCGACCAGAAAAGTGGGGTTTCAACGCGTATGACCATCACGGCTATGGAAAATGTAGTTTCCGCGGCGGAGCGCAGAGCCTATTCCAATGATGAAGCTGAAACGGTGGTTCGTGTCTCGGATATTTATTACGCCGTCCCGGCCTTGACCGGCAAACTGGAGCTGGTGTACGAAGGTGAACAGGAAGGCGCCGTAAGTGTAGCCCAACACCTCATCGGTAAGGCAGTGTCCAAAATATTTAAGAAATACTTTCCGGATCCGCAGCGTAAATCGCGCCCCGGCAAAGAGGCGGATGTCACATACAAAACCGTACTCGACTGGTTTTCCGCCGGAAACGGTGTTTCATTGCCAGACAATCTCAGCTCTGAAGGGTATAAAAAACGCCTGATGGAAGTGGACGGCCTGACCGACCTGGTTAACAAGCACGCTCCAACCGACGATGAGCATGCCAGACTTGCTATGATGGACCTGGTATTGGAAGGGCTCCACCAGCACAGTATGCTCAGCAAAGACGATCTGGATGAAAATCGGACCTACACGGATCTGGTAGGCAGTATGCTGGGATCCCTTGGCGGGTTTGACGATGAAGAATTTCAGTAGCGGTACGGTACAATGCGGGTCGGGGATTATTTTTCGTATTGCAGCAGCTGGCGAATACCCGTATATTTAAAGTCTTGATCAAGAATTTAACGTTTAAGGTACATTATGAAACAAGGTATACATCCGGATTACAAAGAAATCACTGTTCAGATGAGCGATGGTTCTGAATTTGTGACCCGCAGCACTATCAATACCCGTGAAGGTATCTACAAAACGGAGGTTGATTCGAAGAACCATCCGTTTTATATCGGTAGTGACAAGATGATTAACGCCGCCGGTCGTGTTGACAAGTTCAACAAGAAATACGGTCGCAAGTAACGCTGCAGCGTTTACAACTTCCCAGGGGTACCGGATTTTTTCCGGTATCCTTTTTTTATGCCTGAAATTTCAGATTATGTAGCCGGCCAGCTGCCTGCGCCACGCGACCGCCGGCACCTGGAAACACCCACTTGCATTCTGGGCAGTAGATGACCAACGTTTAACCTGCAGCAGGATTTCGGCACCCACAACTCTTTATATCCATGAACATCCACACGTTTACCGTAAATCCGCTTCAGGAAAACACCTATCTGGTCAGCCGGGACAACCGCGGATTTGTTGTCGACCCCGGATTTTTTTCTGCCACGGAAATCGACCTTTTTAACCGGAAAGTCAGTGAGCTCGGCGTTAGGCTCGAGGCCATAGTTTTGACCCACGCCCACCTCGACCATGTATTCGGTGTTGAGCGCGTCAGGAACCATTATGGCGAGATTCCGGTCTATCTGCATCGGGATGACGCCTGGTTCTGGGACAATTACATGCTCTCAGCAGCGCGATTTGGTTTTGAGGTGAAACCCTTCGGTTTTCAGCCGGACTGGATTGACGGAGGAGAGGTGGAATTTGCAGGTATTGGATTGAAAGCACTCCTTACACCCGGTCATGCACCTGGTCATCTGGCGTACTATCACCCTGAAAGCGGGCAGCTCCTCTCCGGTGATGCACTCTTCCGTGAATCTATTGGTCGTACCGATTTACCCATGGGCAATTTTGAACAGCTGGAGGCGTCCATCAAAACGAACTTGTATACCTTACCGGAAGGTACTGTTGTTTATCCCGGACATGGCCCGGCTACAACCATCGGACACGAAAAAAAGCACAATCCGTTCGTACGTTACTGAGCCGGACTACCCCGGTCTGGGTTGCCAGACAGGGGTTGTCTGATCAGGGTTGCCGGTGTGGGGTTGCCGGTCAAGGGTTGTGCCGGTCAGGCTTACCCGTCGGGTTGTCCGTCCAGGTTGCCATTCAGGATTTTGCGACGGTCTGGGTGCTGCCCGTCAGGACAGCAGCTCGCGGATACGCTCAATTTCGTTCTCGTAGATACCTTTTTGTGATGGGCGCATGGCGATGAGTCGTTCATACACAGCAATGGCCTCCTCAAATTTAAGCTGGGCTTCATAGATGCCGGCCAGGGTAGGCGTGGCCAGATCGCTCAAGACCTTGTCATCCTCGCCCCGGCTCACTGATTTACGCTCAGTACTCACTTCAATTCGCTTGCTGCCTGCCCGTGTGAGTCGTGATATGAGTACGTCCAGATCAACGGAAAGGGTAGAGGCCGATGGGTGGGAGCGAACTGATGCACGTGCCACATCCGGCTGTTGGGGTACCCAGGCTTTGAACCCGTCCGGGTGGCTGAGAAAATAGTGCAGGTGTTCCAGCAGGTGACTTCCCGGTGCCAGTGCCCTTGCCCGCGAAGCAGCTTTCCGGGCCGCATCACCCTGTTGATCGGATGCATACAGTACGGCCAACAGAAAATAACCCACGGCATCGTTTCTGCGGCGGGCGAGGTAGGCCTCCAGGTTGGCTATGCCTTTTTCCGGCGACTCCTCGAAGGTTTTCACGTAGCTGTTGAGCGAATCGGGTATTTCAAAGGGAATTTCAGGCATAAAGTTACCACCTCCCAACGGAGTCGTTGAACATGTTTTGTGCGATTTGCTGCATAGCATCGGAGGCTGCTGCAAGCTCTCCGTCCAGCGGATTGACGGCCGGGTCATACTCGGCCTGGCCGGTAAAGGCCTTCGACCAGCGAGGATCGTTCTCGTCGGCATATTGATAGCTGGCCCGCACCGATACCTGAACGCGGTTCAGCGATGCGGTTTGGTCGCCGGCTACGCTGAAGGGGCGATTACTGTAGGCGTTGATAACACCCTCCATGAGGATGTCGGCCTGTGCGGGATCCGATACCAGCCGCAGCCGGGTCTGATTCACGAACCGGTTCACAAGGGCATTATTGAGCTGGTCGCTCAGGTTGGAAAGTCCGCTGCCGGAGTTGTCCTGAAAGAAGGGGATGTAAATGGTAGATACATTGGCCGGGATGGTAACGCCGGTGAAACTGTACCGAAGGCAGCCTGATTGCAGCAGCATCAGTGCCATCAAAAGACTTATCAGGGGAAGGGGGCCGGGATAGGTGGATTTCACAGTAGTCATACGGCCGTAAGTTACGATAAATTATATTGATCTATCTTACGGTATAAAGTGCGTTCACTCACACCCAGGGCGTCGCTGGCTTTGCGGCGATTGCCTTCATAGCGTTCCAGTGCCTTGCTGATCAGATACCGCTCTGCCTGCTCCAGTGAAGGGATGTCTCCGTCGCCAAGATTCAGTGTATCTTCATCAGCGTCCTCATCGCCGATATCCACAGGCTGGTAGGCTGTGTTACGGTGCTGATCCGGGTATGCTACCGATTGCAGGGGATCGGCTGAGCCCAATAGCCGGGGTGCACCCGATTCCGATTGATATTGCCTGTACAGAAATCCGCCAAGCATTTTTTTAAGTTCTGCAATCTCCCCGCGCATTTCAACCAGTGCCCGGTAAATAAGTTCACGTTCACCGCTTCCCAGACTTCCCGACTCGCCGCCGGCAGGGTATGCCTCCGGTCCGTAGGAAGTGTTGTGGCTGGTGGCGTATACCATAGGCAGGTTATCCGTGGAACCTACACTTTGGCGACCTTTCAGGTATTTTTGCAGAATTTCAGCGGTAATGAAACGGGATTTCTCCAGCACTACCAGCTGTTCGGCAACATTACGAAGTTCGCGGATGTTCCCGGGCCAGCGATAGGAGGTGAGCAGCTGCCGGGCTTCATCGGAAAAACCCTGAAAAACGCTGTCATACTGTCGTGAAAAGTCGACCACAAATTTTCGGAAAATAGGAATCACGTCTTCGGGGCGTTCCCGTAAGGCAGGTATGCGGATGGTTACGGTATTGAGGCGGTAGAACAGGTCTTCCCGGAAAGACCCCCGCTGAACATCGCTCCACAGGTCACGATTGGTAGCGGTGATAATCCGTGCGTTGGTTTTGCGCAGTTTGGCCGATCCAACCCGGAAAAACTCCCCGTTTTCCAGAATGCGGAGCAGTTTAACCTGTACATTTTTGGGCGTATCACCGATTTCATCGAGGAATATGGTTCCTCCATCGGCTTTTTCAAAATAACCCTCGCGCGCTTCATGGGCCCCGGTGAACGATCCTTTTTCATGACCGAAAAGTTCACTTTCGATGATACCTTCGGGGATGGCACCGCAGTTGACAATCACCATGTTTTGACCGGCACGTTTACTCATAGCGTGCAGGGTTCTTGCCAGTACGTCTTTGCCTACCCCGCTTTCACCCTGAAGCAATACCGTGATGTCTGTGGGGGCAACCTGCCGGGCCTGGCTGATCACAGACTGCATCACTTCTGAAGCGGCTATCAGTCCGTATTTTTCACCAATGGCCTTTGCGTCCAAAACTACCTCGTATTAACGGTTCATACCTGCAACCACTCCGGTTCAAACTCCCGGATGCTGCTGACCTGTATTCCCTCACCGAAGAGGGTAGCGGATGTGGCATCCTGGATGACTACTTCTACATAGTCACCGGGTTTGAAATCCTTCCTGTCAAATATAACAACTTTGTTGGTGTCTGTCCGACCGGATAGTTTGTCGGCCGAGCGTTTGCTTTGATTTTCAGCCAAAACCAGATGCCGCCGACCAATTTCATCACGGTTTCGCTCCAAAGCGCCGGCCCGTTGTACGTCAATGATTTCCTGCAACCGTTGTTGTTTCAGGTGTTGGGGCACATCGTCCTCAAATTTACGGTGCGCCAGGGTGCGTTCCCGCTCAGAGTAGGCAAACAGGTAGGCCATTTCATAGCGAACGGTTTCCATCAGAGACAGGGTATCCTGATGCTCCTGCTCGGTTTCCCCGCAGAAACCCGTGATAATGTCGGTGGAAAGCGTCACACCGGGGATGATTTCCCGCATACGATCCAGCAGCGTCAGATACTGCTCGCGCGTGTAGGGTCGGCGCATACGCCGAAGCACTTCGTTATTGCCGGATTGCGCCGGAATATGGATGTAATTGCACAGATTTTTTTGCTCCCGGATGACGTGCAGCAGCTCATCGGGGAAGTCCTTGGGATGGGAGGTTGAAAACCGGATGCGCATTTCGGGGTCAACCAAACTTGCCTGGTACATGAGCTCTGCGAAGCGGGTACCCTCGTCGTTGTAGGAATTGACATTCTGGCCCAGCAGGGTGACTTCGCGGTAGCCCTGATCACTGAGCATGCGCAGCTCGTCAACAATGGAGTGCATGGCCCGGCTGCGTTCCCGCCCGCGGGTGAAGGGTACTACACAGAAAGAGCACATGTTATCGCAGCCGCGCATAATGGAGATAAAGGCTGTTACCCCGTTGCCGCCGCGTCGTACGGGTGTGATATCGGCGTAGGTTTCCTCCAGCGAGAGAATTACATTCACCGCTTTACGACCATCTTCTACCTCGGCCAGCAGGTTCGGGATTTCGCGGTAGGCGTCCGGTCCTACCACCAGGTCTACCAGCTTTTCCTTTTCCAGAAAACGCTCGCGTACCCGTTCGGCCATACAGCCCAGTACCCCAACGGTAAGATCGCGGTTCTGGCGTTTCACGCTTCTGAAAAATTTCAGGCGGTTCCAGATTTTGGCCTCCGCATTGTCGCGGATGGAGCAGGTATTCACCAGGATGATGTCGGCCTGCTCAGGGGTGTCTACGGGATGGTTGCCATGCTCCATAAGAATGGAGTTGACGATTTCGGAATCTGCGAAGTTCATCGCACATCCGTACGATTCAATGTAAAATGCTTTGTTGGACACGTTACTCGGTTGTTTACGGGTGAACGGCTAACTTCTTGGGCCAGGTATCAGGGTGGGACCGCCAGTCGGCAAGTAACTGCAGATCTTCGTTTTTAATGTAGCCTTCCTGCAGGGCGACATCGATGAGTGTGGTGTAATCGGTAAGGGCATAGACCGGTACACCGACTTCCTGCAGTCTGGACGAGGCCGTATCGAAATTATACGTAAATATGGTACATACAGCCTGTACATTGGCTCCAACAAACTGAAGGGCTTCGATTACGGAAACTACCGAACCGCCGGTTGATATGAGGTCTTCAATGACTACCGTAGGCTGGCCTTTGCGCACACCTCCCTCAATTTGGTTGCCCATGCCGTAGGCCTTCGCCTTTGCACGGACATAAGCCATGGGAAGATCGAGCTGGTCGGCCACCCATGCCGCATGGGGAATACCCGCAGTAGCGGTACCGGTGATAACACTGGATTCCGGAAAATCGGCGCGGATTTTTGCGGCAAATTCACCGGCCATTTTTCGGCGGAGTTCAGGATACAGCAGGGTAAGCCGGTTATCACAATAGATGGGGGAATTCCATCCGGATGACCATACAAAAGGATCGTTCGGTCGAAGCACAACCGCGTTAATACGGAGCAGTTCACGGGCCAGTTCCCGCGAAAATTCAGTGTTGATAATCATAGGTAAAACAGTGAGTAGGAAACAGGACCCGCCGGATTGCGTTTGGTAGGGAGGTCAATACAGCATAACGCGGTGAGTAACGTTGTAGTGTTGCGTTTATACGACGCGGGACCCTGTTTTTTAAAAAAAAGTGTAATAGATAAATATAACGAAAAAAATTGTGCAATATGCATACAGGCCGGCCAGCAAATCATCCAGCATGATGCCTGACGCACCGCGGTATTGCTCTGCACGCCGGATTCCCAGGGGTTTGAGGATATCAAATAGCCGGAAGGTGAAAAAGGCTGCCATCCAGATATAAGGCCATTCAATCTGGGTAAAACTGGCAGCCGCAAACAAGGGAATCATTTGTCCGGCCCACTCATCCATGACAAATTGCGGTGGATCTTCTCCGTAGCGGGTTTCAAACCAGGGTGCACTCCAGAATCCCAGCAGCAAAAAAACAATCAGGGCACCGACCAGTCCCCAGACCCCGGCCCAGTACCAGCACAGCGCAGCCGGAACCAGTGCTGCCAGGCTGCCCCAGGTTCCCGGTGCACCAGGCAGTAAACCCGATCCCAGACCGGTTCCCACCCATTTTTTAATTGGAACCACTGCCATCACGTGCAAACATAGCTTTGTTGGCAACCATGTATTCAAGGGCGGTATAGACCGTAAAAGCAGCTACGGCGTACAAACCCCAGGTGAGTATACCCGAGTAAAAAAGCCATTCCGAAAGCGCAACAGGGGCCACCTGGGCCTGTACGAAAAGTCCGGCCAGCAGAGCTATCGGCAGATAAATCATCTGTACCGCGGTTTTGAACTTGGCCGAATAGCTGGTCTGCATACTGTGGTTTTGACGGTTGGCAATCATTCGCATTATGGTCACCCAGATATCCCGGAGTACAATAAAAACGACCGGAAGGATGGGGAAAACATCCTGACTCAGATAGGGAAGAACGGCAAACCCGGCGAATGTGAGTACTTTATCGGCGAGAGGATCCAGAAACCGGCCCAATTTCGATCCCGCGTTGAATTCCCGGGCGATGTATCCATCGAAGTAATCGGTTACCGCTGCTATCCCGAAAACCCCGATGCCCAATGAACGGTAGAGGGGTTCGTCTTGTACATAGAGTACGACAAACAAAGGGGTGAGCAGAATGCGGAGCATGCTCAGGATATTGGGCACGTTTTTCATGCATTAAAGATAGGATGCATTCCGATGCACAGCAACCCGTAACTCATTATCTTAAGCGGATGAAAGCCAGTATACTATCGGTCGGACAGGAACTCCTCCTGGGCGACACCATCAACACCAACGCGTCCTGGATCGGGCAATTGCTCAGTGAACACGGCATTCGCTGCACCGAAGTGGTGACTATAGGCGATGACGCCGGGCAGATTATCGGTTCGCTGGACCGGCTGTTTGCCGGCAACGACCTGGTTATTATGACCGGCGGACTGGGTCCGACCCACGATGATATCACCAAAGCTACGCTGCTGCGCTACTATGACGATGTACTGGTTCGCCATCAGCCCACATTTGACCACGTGAAAGGCATATTTGAACGGCGGGGGATGCCCTTTTCGGTATCCAACCACGCCCAGGCCGATGTGCTGTCCAAAGCCGATGTCCTGTTTAACAAAACCGGAACAGCTCCGGGGATGTGGCTGGAGCGGAATAACCGGTTTCTGGCTGTGCTTCCCGGTGTACCGCGTGAAATGAAATACCTGATGACCCATAAAGTGATGCCCCGGGTCAAGCGTATCAACGGGGAGGGGGCTTCGTATGCGGCCTACTACCTGCAGCTGACCGGCATCGGTGAGAGTAATCTCAGTGATATCATCATCGGCGATACCTCCCACCTTACCGGGGAAGCGCTCACGCTGGCGTATCTGCCCCATACGCACGGAATCACACTGCGAATCTCCAGCTACGCCCCGGATACCACACAGGCCCGCGAGAATGCCCGGCCACTGCTGGAACATATCCGCTCGCGTGCCAATGAATTTATTTTTTCACAGGAACCGGGTGAGGAATTACAGCACGCCCTGGTGCGTCAGCTGGCCGGAGCCGGTAAAACCCTGGCCGTGGCCGAGAGCTGCACCGGGGGACAACTCGCCCACCTGATTACCAACGTGCCCGGCAGCAGCGCTGTTTTTTTGGGGGGAATGGTAACCTACGCCAACTCCCTGAAAACCGGGGTTCTGGGTGTGCCCGAGGCAATGCTCAACGAACATGGTGCGGTCAGCCAACCCGTAGCCCTGCATATGGCCCGCAGTGTTGCACAGCAGACCGGTGCTGATTTTGGTCTGTCAACCACCGGAGTGGCCGGTCCGGGCGGGGGAACACCGGAGAAGCCTGTAGGTACGGTATGGATTGGCTTCTGGAGCCGGGACCACCACCTGGCCCTGAAAGCCACCCTGTATCCCGACCGGCTGGTCAATAAAGAACGATCTGCTGTTATTGCGATGGATGTACTTCGCCGTCACCTCAGCGGCATCAAAACCTTGCCGTACGGTCTCACTTTTTCGGACGCGAAAACATGAAACCCACCTGCTGGATACGGGCTATTTTGCTGTTCCCGGCAATATTGCCGGCCATTGCGGCATCGGCCGCGCTTCCGGCAGGATCGCAGCTCACCTACGGTACAACCGGCATTCATGCCGATTTCAGCTATGGCTCAAACCCGCAGGCGACGACCATACCCTCAGACACGCTACGCCCTGCCCCGGATACCACCGGAGTTTCCTCCGATGCAGCTTCCATACAATCGGATACCACGGAAACGCGATTTAACGTCTTTCCGCTCACCATGGCAAGTTTTCCGGGCGCCACGGAAACCGAAACCGACAGCACCCTCCGGTGGTCGCAGTGGCTGGAATGGTCGGATAAACTGGCCCGCCAGCCCGGTGTACTTCCCTACCGTCAGGGCGGGTTCAACCGGACCGACTTCTTCCTGATTGACGGACTGCCGCTGAACCGTCAGGAGCTGTACGTGGAGGGGATGCGTACCCATAACGCGGTCACGGAAAATCCAATGTATGCCCATCTCTCCCTGGAGCGATTGATATCAGCGCGTCAATCAACCTCCGGTCTTTCCCATCGGACCGATATTGAATGGCATCGGATATACCTTCGCCGTCCGCGTACCCGGGTGCGATATGAACAGAGTTCGTTCGATTTGCGCAGTACCGAGGTGCAGCTTTCCCAAATGGCAACGCATCGGCTGGGACTGGAACTGATGTACCACGGGAAAAATTTTGCCGGGGAGTACCCGCGCGCCCTCACCGAAAGCCGGCAGATGTCGGCCCGGGCCTGGTTTCATCTAAGCGAACGGTACATGGCCCAGACGATGATTTTGTACAACGGAGTTCAGGCCAATGAATCGGGCGGGTATGTGATACCGGATCTGGCATCGTTTAATTTCAGCCGGTTCTTTACCTCAGCCATCGATCCATCGGGCAGCTCCTCGGTTCGGCACACCCAGATTCAGGTAGCCCTGATGCGTCGGGAGGCCGCCCGGACTGATTCGGTGCAGTCGCGCCGGGCTGATACCCGACTGCTGCTGTACTACGACCGTTACCGCAGGAGTTATGCGCGTACCGGCGTGTTTTCTTCATTCCGTTATCAGGGAATCCATGCCGCTGTACAACACAAGGTACCATTTCGGTTTTTGCCGCTGCGCGGGGAGGTACGCGGCAGTTATTACCATTTGATACCCTCGCAGAATCCCTCGTTGAACGTGGGCGGCTGGTCGCATTTTTTTACCGATCTGCGCGGGCAGATCCGGCTTCCCGGTATTGACCCGTCACGGCTGCATCTTCCGGTAACCCTTCAGGCGGCGTACCGTGGTGACGGGGCAGCCTCCGGACAGGCCGGTCTCGGCGCGGAGATCATGCCCTTTGGGGGCTTGCGTATCTTCGGACAGGTCTTTACAGGGCTGGTGGCGCCAACCATTCAGCAGCGTTACTGGACAGGTACGATAAACGGAAACCCTCAGCTGGATTCGTACAGGCAGCAGCGACTGGAAGCCGGAGTTACGGTGCAGCCGGGTGATGGCCCGGTCACGCTGCAAGCCCGCGGGTATGTTCATCAGCATGAAAGGATGGTAGTGCTTCGGGCAGATTCAATGTTTGCCGGCGTTCCGGACGTGAATCAGTGGGGCGGGGTGGTTGAGTTCAACTGGAATCATCCATCCTGGGAGGTACACGCATCGGCAACTTTTCAGCAATACCGCAGTGAGAATCTCTCGCTGGAGGCGCAACTGCTTGACGGCAGCGGGCTGCGGATCCGAAACCAGGCATCGGTCTATTGGAAAGGGTATGTTCTGGATAACGCAGCCTATGTAAAAACGGGATTTTACGGGGTTTTGTCGCCCAACTTTTACCGCGCTGCCGCGTGGATTCCGCAGGCCGACTACTGGGAGCCGGCCCGGCAGACAGACGAGGTACCCGCCTACGCCCGACTCGACTTCGACCTTACCGCCCGTGTCCGGACCCTGATGGTCCTGTTTCGCTGGGAAAACATCGCCCAGGGACTCGGACAAGCCGGTTATTACGAGGCATCCCCTTTCCCGATGCCTTCCCGCCGTATTCGTTTCGGGCTGCGTGTTTATTTCACCAATTAATTTCGGCATGACCCCGTACTTTTGTAATTTCTGAGCCATGAGTATGTCCTATGTCATAAAAGAAGGTATATCCGGTTTCAGGCGAACGCCTCTGGCCTCGCTCACGGCGGTTATTGCCCTTATGGTTTCCCTGATTCTCATCGGAATCCTGGCTCGTTTTTACTATTCTGCCTACGAAATTGGCACTACCATCCGCAACGATATTGAAATAGAAGTCTTTTTGCAGGATGTACCCGAAGACCGCCGACGTGTAATCCGCGGTGAGCTTCAGGCCCTTCCCATCGTGGATGAACTCACCTACATCAGCAAAGACAGCGCTGCTGCGGTTTTCAGGGAGTTATTCGGTGCCGAGGGAACCCCATTGTCTGACTTGAGCTTTCTGCCGGCCTCCTACCGTGTTCGGCCTGTGGCCGATG
Organism: Bacteroidetes bacterium HLUCCA01; assembly: GCA_001314545.1. Taxonomy (GTDB): domain Bacteria; phylum Bacteroidota; class Rhodothermia; order Balneolales; family HLUCCA01; genus HLUCCA01. The sequence goes on along the minus strand of LIHN01000019.1, from coordinate 299,852 downwards.
TTCCCGCAGATACGCTGGTCCGGTATCTGAGTGTGGTCAGGGACATCCGGGGTGTTGATGAGGTCAGTTTCAATATTGAACTGCTCCGGCTCATCGATGAGCGCCTGCAAACGGTTTTGCTGGTAGGCGGCGGACTCGGGCTGCTAATTCTGTTCACGGCTATGATCCTGGTATTCAATACCATCCGCCTGACCATTTATGCCAAACAGTCTATTATTCGTGCCATGAAACTGGTAGGCGCCACCAACGGTTTTATACGCAGACCCTTTGTGATGGAGGGTATTCTGCAGGGCATCATTGCCGGTATTTTAGCCAATGGACTGGTACTGCTCTTTTTCACACGCATTTTACCGTATTTCATCCCCCAGTTCGGAGTCATCCCATGGCCTTTTGGTCGCTGGTATTTTCTGGCCGGAGCCCTCATGGGGCTTTCTGTAGTCATGGGGCTGCTGGGAAGTCGTTGGGCGGCGCGCAAATTCATTAAAGATGCCACGCTAAGCTGAGACGGTTACGTTGTTTTACTCCTTTGAAAAGGGAGTATTTAGGCTTTTGCGTATATTGTACTTCCAATCCTATACATTTAATTCACGTTTATGGCAACACCCGCCAGTTCTGATGTTATAGCCGAAGTCAAGGAAATCTTCCGGAGTTACCTCAAGGAGAAAGGCCATCGCCAGACTCCGGAGCGATTTATGGTGCTTGAAGAGATTTACAAGGCCGATGGGCACTTCGATGCCGACGATATGTACTTTAAAATGAAAGACACCGGCTACCGGGTTTCACGTGCCACGGTTTATAATACCCTGGATCTGCTGGTAGAATGCGGACTGGTCCAGCGGCATCAGTTCGGCAAGAACCAGTCTCACTACGAACGTGCCTATTCCTATCGCCAGCACGATCATATCATATGCAATACCTGCGGGGCGGTCATCGAATTCTGCGATCCCCGTATCCATGAAATCAAAGTTCTCATGGAAAAAATCCATCAATTTTCCATCGACGGTCACAATCTGCAATTCTACGGCAGTTGTGCTGATCCGGAAAATTGTAAGCGACAGCCTGATATCGTCAAAAAAGAGCATCCGGAGTCCTGATTGACCCGGCAACCTTCCACTTAAGAAAAAAACCAATGTCTTTAGCCGTACAGTTCGACACCATTGCGGAGTTGTTCAATAACTTAGCGCATACGTACAAAGGTAAAAACAAGACGGCCCTGGCCTATAAGCCCGGTCCGAACGATCCGTACAAGGAGATTACCTGGGATCAGTTCTATGATGACACCCTGAGCCTGGCTGCATACTACGTGGAGTTCGGGATCAAGCCGGGTGACCGCATCGCTATTCTCAGTGAAAACCGCTATGAATGGGCGGTTATGGACATGGCCTTACAAATCGTTGCCGCAGTCAATGTTTCCCTTTACGCAACCCTGCCTCCCGGACAATGCAGTTATATCCTGAACGATTCCGGTTCTAAGCTGTTTTTCGTCTCCACAGGTATTCAGCTGAAAAAAGCCGTTGAAATCTTCGATGAATGTAAAGATCTCAAGCAGGTTGTTGCATTTGATACGCCTCAAAATGCCCGCTTACTTGAAAATGATTACGTTCGCAAGTGGGAAAGTGTGCTTGCTGAGGGTGCAGGACTGGTTGACAAGCATATTCCGGAAATCAAAAAGCGCACCAAGTCGATCAAGCCTGCCGATCTGGCCACCCTGATTTATACATCCGGAACAACCGGTCAACCCAAGGGTGTAATGCTTACCCATGATAACATCTGCAGTAATGTGAAATCCGGTCACATGGTCCTGGATATCAGTGACAAAGACCGCTCATTGTCCTTCCTGCCGCTGTGCCACTCCTTTGAACGTACCGGCGGCTACTACGCAGTACTGGCAGGAGGAGGAGAAATCTTCTATGCTGAAAGTATTGACACGGTAAGTAAGAACCTGCTGGAAGCCCGTCCTACCATTGTAATTTCGGTACCCCGTTTGTTTGAAAAGATTTTGAATCTGGTCAAAAAAAGTGTGGAAGACGCGGGTGGAGCCAAGAAAGCCATCTTCAACTGGGCAACCTCCGTGGGCGACCGGTATGCCAAAGGGCAGCGCGGACTGGTTTCGCTGCAGCATAAACTGGCTGACAAACTCGTGTTTTCCAAGTTGAGGGAACGTTTTGGCGGTCGTGTAAATCTGTTTGTATCTGGTGGAGCCGCACTTCCCGCAGAAGTAGGCAACTTTTTTGCAGCCGCTGGAATGCGCATTACGGAAGGATACGGGCTGACCGAAACCTCGCCGGTTATGACGGTATCTCCATGGGGTAAAGAGCGTTATGGAACGGTTGGTCATGTTATTCCGGGAGTCACTGTTGCCATCCAGCGCGTGGAAGACACCAAAATCATTGCCGAGCTGTCAGGAAACGACTACCCGAGTAACCTCTCGTCTGAGGAAGGCGAAATCCTGTGTAAAGGACACAACGTGATGCAGGGGTACTGGGGTAAGAAGAAGGAGACCGCCGAGGTGATTGACAAAGACGGATGGTTTCATACGGGCGATATCGGTCGCTTTGTAGACGGATATCTGCAAATCACCGATCGTCTCAAGCACATGCTGGTCAATGCCGGTGGCAAGAACATTTACCCCGGCCCGATCGAAGATATGCTGAAGAGCTCCATATGGATTGACCAGGTGGTTGTGGTGGGAGAACACCAGAATTTCATGGCTGCCCTCATCGTGCCGGACCTGGAGGTTGCGAAATCCTACTGCCGTCAAAACGGCATTAAATACACCAGTGATGAAGATCTGATTAACGTGAAGCAGATTGTTGAAGCGGTAGACAAAGATGTCAAGCAGTTTAACAAAAAATTGGCTTCACACGAGAAAATTCGCCGGTTCCGTCTGATTCATGAGCCGTTTACGATTGAGGGCGGCGAATTGACGCCTACGCTCAAAATTAAGCGACGAGTGGTGTATGACAAGTACCAGCACCTTCTCGATGAAATCTTTGCTGATGATGTGAACTGACATCGCAGGAGTACAGGCACGGTGTTTATGGCTGACCGGAGCAATCCGGTCAGCCTTTTTTATGATGAAAACGGATTTTCAAGTGAACCTGTGAAAAAACGAAACGAATTAAGGCTGCTGAATCTGTTTCAAATGTTGACTCGCACTATTGCGGTAATCGGCCACACAGCAGTTCGGTGAAGAGCTATACAAACGTAGTATTTGAGGGCGTCGGCCAACCAGATAAAAATCGACTGCCGAACGGGCTCCTGAACATTAAAGCCTGATCTTGGTGCGGGCTGTACCGTGCGTACCAACCAGTCGCTCAATGGTCTGGCTATCGGGAATTACGGGCTTATCGCGATATCGGTCTACCACGCAGATGAACCCCAGGTGGTCGCCCTTATCGGCATGAAACTGATGAACGGTCTCCGGAGCGATGTAAATTACATCATGGGCGGCAACATCGGTCACGGAATCGTTCAGGATAACCGATCCCATCCCCCGGATGATAACGACCGAATGCGGGTGCCGGTGAAACTCAAGACTGGAATATCCGCCGGGCTGGATTTCAAAATAGCGGGTCTGCATGTTAAGTTCATGGTCGTCAGGACCTTCACCCAACAGGGAGAACCGGCAAATATCTTTGAAATTGGTGGTGTCGGTTTTGTAATCCTTACGGGTAACACCCTGCCAAGTGTACCCGGAGCTTTTGATAACGCGGGAGTTAGTCTTCATATACCGCCTCTTCCAGCAAAGACCTGATTTCAATGGCCGCAGCCCGTATCCCTTCGGGATGCTGATAGAGGCTGCCACCAATCAGAAATATGCTGTCCCTGCCGTATTTTTCGATCCAATACGGGATGCTTTTTCGCTGCAAACCACCGCCCGGAGTGGGGAAGATGGGCTTGTATGGCAGGGAAGTATCCCGTGCGGTATGCACGATGTCAAGACATTCTTTCAGGGTGAAACTAAAGCGGCCCGCATGGTTGGGGAAAATGGTCATATCTGCGCCCATTGCACGCCATAATCCGCCATACAGGAAAGCCTTGTCAAATCCGTGGCGGTTATCCAGTACAAAGGTGCCGGAAAACGAAGGGTGTACCATGATGGGAAGACCGTTTTCACGGGATGCCAGTTCACTTAATGCTCCGGGACTGCATAGCTGTGGGCATATCATAACAGCGCCCACGCCGTATTCCCGGGCCAGCTCATACCTGCGGAAAAGCTCATCGCCGTCGGCGGTAATGTGAGGGATGTACCAGGAGGTGTTGCCGGTTTGTGCGTTAGCCTTATTGACAGATGCACTCACGGCTTCCAGTCGTTGCTCAAACGGAGCGTAAACCTGATTGGTGAGTCCATGGTCATCTTTTATCAGGTCGATGCCACCGGCGGCAAATTCGTAAGCCATAGCAGCCAGTTCACTGGCCGTAGATCCCATGGGTTTCAGGGCGGTGCTGCTCAGGGCGCGATGTTCAACCCCCATGAGCTTGCGGACTCCGTCAATGCCGAAACGTGGACCGGGCAGCAGGCCTGAGGGCAGGGCACTCCAGTCTACAGCTTTAACCTGAATTCCGGGGATGAGGGAAATGTTGCCGAAAAGAATATTCAGAAATTGTGCAATTTCTAGTCCTACATTACCCAACGGATACGCAATCTGCGCGAAGTAGCTGGCATCCGGATTACGGTCCAGACGGGTCAGTGACCCGACAATGGTTTGCTCGATGTACGGGTTCAGTACCGACCGCGGCAGTTCCACACTCTGTTCCCGACAAATACTTTCAATTTTTGAGTTGATATCCTCGTCGTGATACAGGCTAATGCGATAGGTAATGGTAAAACGCTCGTTAGCCATGAATGGTGAAATTAATCGGTTAGAATGGTTTCGGTACGGTCAGGACCGGTTGATATCATTGTGAGTCGAACCCCTGCGAAGGAGCAAATGGCATTGAGAAAGTCCTGAGCGGCAGTAGGGAAGTCCCTTACGTGCTTGATGCCGTTGGTGGAGGTCTTCCATCCCTTGAAGGTTTCATAAACCGGTTCTACCCGTTCCAGTTCAGCGGTGTCAAGCGGGAAGTAATCGATTTCCCGTCCGTCAAGTTTGTAGGCAATGCAGGCTTTTACTTCTTCAAGCTGATCGAGTACGTCCAGTTTGGTTATGGTCAGCTCATTCATGCCGTTGATGCGGGCAGCGTATTTCAGGGCAACCAGGTCAATCCAGCCGCAACGTCGGGGTCGACCGGTTGTAGCGCCGAATTCATCGCCAATTTTGCGGATTTCCTCGCCAAGTTCTCCGTGGAGTTCGGTAGGGAAGGGGCCATTTCCCACACGGGTACAATAGGCTTTGGAGATACCCATGACATGGGTTAATGCTGTGGGAGGAATCCCTGATCCGGTGCAGGCACCTCCGGCCGTTGGCGATGATGATGTGACAAACGGGTAGGTACCGTGGTCAAGATCCAGCAGCGCGCCCTGGGCTCCTTCCAGCAGGATATCCTCCTTGTTTTCCAGGGCCTGGTGCAGGATATGCGTGGTGTTGGTGATGTAGGGACGCAATCTGCGACCACAGTCAATCATCTGTTCAAGCACTTCGCTGGTTTCAATAGATTGTCCGCCATGGAGTTCAAGCAGTACATTGGTGTCATCCAGCGCATAGGTGATTTTGTCACGCAGGCTGCGTTCGTCCAGCAGGTCCATCATACGCAGACCGATGCGTGCCGTTTTATGAACATAGGCCGGGCCGATTCCCCTGCCGGTAGTTCCGATTTTAGCGGCTTCGCCACGGGCACTTTCCCGGGCCTGGTCGAGCGCCTTGTGGTAGGGAAGAATGACATGGGCGGTCTGGGAGACCAGGAGTCGACCTTCCGGCTCCGCGCCGGTATTTTTCACGGCCTGGATTTCTTCGAGTAGTTTAACGGGATCAATAACGACCCCGTTGCCAATAATACAGGTGGTACCCGGATGGAAAATGCCGGATGGAATCAGGTGAAGGACGAAGGTTTTTCCGTCAAATTTCAGGGTATGGCCGGCGTTTGCCCCGCCCTGATAGCGAACTACATACCGGGTTTTGTCGCTGAGAAGGTCAACAATTTTTCCTTTGCCTTCATCGCCCCATTGGGCACCGATTACTACACGTACGGGCATTATGCCTCACTTCAATTGGTTAATAGAATCTGAGAAATTCGAGGGTCATAAACATAGAAAATCCGGCTGCCCTGACAGAGCAGCCGGATTTCCAAACTACGCATAAAACCGGAAACTGCTATTGTTTTTCGAACGATGCTACCGCTTCGTCAAGGCTTCTGAAGTGTTCGAAAACGGTGATGAGTTTGGTTATGATCAACAGGCTTTCAATCTTGTCTGCCGCATTGGCAATACGAAGGTCGCCGCCGGCATTACGCATGGTGGTAAGACCGCCGATGAGCATGCCAAGCCCGGAAGAGTTCATAAACTTGACCCTGGCCAGATCCACGACAACGTTTTTCTTTCCGCTGTCGATGAGTTCATGCAAGGTGGTGTTGAGTTCAATGGCGTCAGGACCACCCATGACGTTGCCCTTGAATTCAATAATCACACAGTTGTATCGCTCTTCAGTGTTGAAACTCATAATTCTGTCTCCGGTTCATTAAATGGGTGTAGTGCGTTATTTCTTAACCTTAACCCCTTTTTTGCGCAAATCCACCAGCAACGGACAAGCGATATAAAGGGAACTATAGGTTCCAAGGATGATACCAATCATTAAAGCGAAAGCAAAACCCTTGAGTATTTCACCTCCGAAAATAAACAGCACCACCACAACAAACAAGGTTGTAAGTGAAGTAATCACCGTACGACTCAACGTATTATTGATGCTTTTGTCTACCATATCTTCAAAACTGATCGTCTTATAAATAAGACTGTTTTCGCGGATCCGGTCGAATACCACTACCGTATCATTGAGCGAGTATCCTACGATGGTCAGGAAGGCCGCAATGATGGTCTGGTCGATATCCAGTGAGAAGGTGATGAACTCATTCAAAATGGTAAACATGCCCAGAATGATAATCACATCGTGTGCCAGTGCACCCACGGCTCCGATGGAATATCCGAAATTCCGGAAACGGACCAGGATATACAAAAAGATGACAACCAGAGAGAAAATGACCGCCATCAGGGCCCCTCGTTTCAGGTCTTCGGCGAAGCGTGGCCCTACCACATCGGATTTTATAATTACCGAAGGGTTGTCGGCGAAAGTTTCGTTCAGTGCTCCCAGTATGGTTCGCTGCAGTTCGCTGATTTCCATTTCTACATCGGTCCGGATCAGCAGATCACGGCTAAGACCGAATTGCTTGACTTCCGGCTGGGACCCCAGCGTGTTGGTGAGCAGGGCACGGACTTCCGATACGGATTCTTCGCGGTCAAACTCAACCACGATTTCCGTACCGCCGTTGAAATCAATACCGTAGGAGAGCCCCTTAAACAGGATGGCCCCTATGGATAAAACCAAAAGCACGGTTGATATGGTATAACCAATCTTCCGGTTTTTGATAAACTCAATTTTTGGATCTTCAAATAGTCTCATAATGATTTTATAAAAAAGGATTTATGGTGATCAACCGAAGTTTACTTTGCGTGTTTTATCGCGGGTCATGTAGTCAATGATTACCCGGGTGATGATAATGGCGCTGAACAACGAGGCCACAATACCGGCCATCAGCGTCACTGCAAAGCCTTTGATCGGACCTACACCAAAGCTGTACAGAATAATTGCCACCAGGAAGGTGGTCACGTTGGCATCCACAATAGCGCTCATCGCATTGCCATAGCCTCCGTCAATGGCGGCTAGTAAACTTTTGCCGGCCCGCTGTTCTTCGCGGATACGGTCAAATATGAGTACGTTGGCATCCACAGCCATACCGATAGTCAGTACAATTCCCGCCATACCGGGCAGGGTGAGTGTTGCCCCGAAGGCAGCCAGGATACCCATAATGAAGAAAATACTGGTGACCAGGGCGATGTCGGCCACAAAACCGCCGGCACGGTAATAGAAAATCATGAAGATTCCGACCACAATCAGACCAAATACAATCGCGTTTAATCCTGCGTCAATCGAAGCCTGACCCAATGTCGGGCCAACCGTTCGTTCCTCAACAATATCCAGGGGTGCAGGAAGGGCACCGGAGAGCAGAATGTTCACAAGGTCTTCTGCCTCCGTTACACCGCCCAGACCGGTGATGGATGAACGACCGTCGTTGATACGGGTAATTACATTTGGGTAGGTGTAGACCAGTCCGTCAAGCACAATCGCTACCGGACGACCCACATTGGCGCCGGTAATCCGGGCCCAGGTGCGGGCACCTTCGTTGTTCATGGTCATGGAAACCTGAGGCTCGTTGGTCATGGGGTCAAAGGCAGGACGTGCCTCGGTGATGACCTCGCCGGTGAGTTCTACGTTACTTCGTACACCCAGCAGGGAGTAGAACTCAATGCGGTCTTCACTGACAAACTCAGGTCGGTGCGTCCACATCAGTTCCACATCGCGGGGAAGCATTCGCCGAATTTCATCACGGTCAAGGAACTGATTGACCGAAGCGGTATCGGTTGAGGCCGCCGTACCGAACACAATACTTTGCCCCTGAGGCATAAATACCTCCAGCAGGGGGTTGGACTGGGTTGTTACCGAGTCGTTGACCACCTCTTCGGTATTGTAGAAGTCGATGACCCGTTCAAGGGAGGTAAGCAGTTCCTGAGGATCCGCAGTCAGGCGGAACTCCAGGCGCGCCGTACCGCGCAGCAGGTTACGTACCCGCTCTTCATCGTCAACGCCCGGAAGTTCAACAATGATTCGGTTTGCACCCTGGCGAACGATCGACGGCTCGGTTACCCCGAAGCGGTCAATCCGGTTCCGCACGATTTCGATGGCACGGTCAACAGCAGCATTACGCTGATTTTTCAGATACTCAACAACTTCCGGGTTACTGGAACGCCGGGTGATGTTATCGGCGTCAGAACGGAAATAACGACTGAGCCGGGCTTCACTGTCGACCCGCTCAAATTCACTTACAAACTCATCAATGACATCCGAGTTGTTTTCATTGGATATACGAACGGCTTCAACGAGGACTTCATTGAACTGATCGTCAACAAAGTCGCGCGCCAGTTCGCGCAGAAGCTGTGGCGTTGCCAGTTCCAGGGTGACGTGCATACCACCCTGAAGATCCAGACCGAGGGTAAGAATCCGCTCGCGGAGATCCTGGATTTTGGCATTGTTTTCTGCCACATAGGTGGTTCTGGTTTCTTCATCGAGGTTGTCAACATGCCTCATCTCCAGCCAATACCGGACGCTGAACGACAGGTAGTAGCCGCAAAGAAGCACGAAGGCTGCGATAAATGCAATCTTGGTTCCGTTGCTGTTGTTATTCATAGCTGTGAATTGTGAAGTGATTTAGGATTGGTTTTCTTGCGAAATTCGGGCACAGATGCACACGCAGTGCGATGCATGCAAAAAGAAAAAGCTGCACAGAAGAGCTGATTGCAGCCATAAAGCAGGTAAACATCAACGCTAGGGAGCGTTGATGGCCAGACCGTCAGAGAGGGGCTCTAAAAGTCGCTTAAGCAGGTCTGCCGGCTCCGGTAAGGCGCTTTTAATGACATCCGCCGCCCTTCGCAAAACTGCTTGAAGCGGGGTGCTGGTGTAGCGGGAGGGTGCATCCTGATTCAGACCTGTGAGATTTCGGGTTCGCTCAACCTGCGCACTGGAGTTCATTCCTGAGGGAGCCTGTTGATTGGTCCACTGCAGGTACAAGGTCTGGTTCAGGGAATCCGGTGCCTTTTCGCTGTTCTGCGGGATATTGAACAAATCCGGGTGGGCCAGCATCAGGTCGGATGCGCGCTCGATGAACTCCTTTTCGGAGGCTGTCTGTGCGGCAATGGACCGTAATTTTTCATAGGCGTCATCGCTGTACGACTCATAGGCAAAGTCGCTCAGCCAACGGGTGAGTTCATCTCCGGCATCGCGCTGTTCATAAGAGCCCACACCCTGTGCCGTCAGCCCTGTGAGCAGCAGCACCGAGGCGAATAAAACCCATATGTTGGAGCGAAATGTTTTCATCTGGGAAATATAGGCAGGTCGACAGCCAAATAAAAACGTTGTTATTGCTGAAGTGCTGCCAAATCAGAAGGTGTTCAATCTGACCGGAGCCAGCCGCAAACCGTGACATACCTGCAGCCCGTACCGGTTTCAGTCTGCCTGCCTCAAGGTTGACGCCCGGGCTGAACGATTCAGCTCTTCCCTGAGAAAACGTCCGGTCTCCGATTCCGCAACATCCGCGAGATACTCAGGTGTTCCCTCGGCAATAATTCGTCCTCCGGCGGCGCCCCCTTCCGGACCAACATCAATAATCCAGTCGGCGGCCTTGATCAAATCCATATTATGTTCAATAACCACCACGGTATTGCCTTTGTTTACGAGCTTCTGGATAACATCAACGAGCATACTCACATCCTGAAAATGCAAACCGGTGGTCGGTTCATCCATGATATACATCGTATCACCGGTTCCGATCTTGGAGAGTTCACGAGCCAGTTTGATGCGCTGGGCTTCACCGCCGCTCAGGGTGGTACTGGACTGCCCGATGGTCAGATATCCGAGCCCCACAGAATCAAGGGTCTCCAGCACACGACGGATCCGTGGCACCTTCTCAAAGAAGGCAACGGCTTTGCTCACCGGCATGTTCAGCACATCGGCAATATTCTTGCCGTGGTAATAAATCTCCAGGGTTTCGCGGTTATAGCGCTGGCCGTTGCAGGTTTCGCAATTCACATAGACATCGGGCAGGAAGTTCATTTCTATCTTGCGCATCCCGTCCCCTTTGCAGGTTTCACAACGTCCGCCCTTTACATTAAAACTGAATCGTCCCTGGTCGTAACCACGAATTTTTGCTTCGGGCATCTCGGCAAACAGCGCACGGATGTAGTCGAACACCTTGGTGTAGGTTCCGGGGTTGGACCTCGGCGTACGCCCGATGGGACTCTGGTCGATGGAAATTACTTTATTGATATGCTCCAGTCCCTCAACTTCATCGTAGGGCAGAGGGACGTCCTTCGACTTATAAAAATGCGAGCTCAGGATGGGGGTCAGCGTGTGATTGATCAGCGAACTTTTCCCGCTTCCGCTAACGCCTGTTACGCAAATAAAGGTGCCCAGTGGTAAGGTCAGGTCTGCATGCTTAAGGTTGTGACCGCGTGCCCCGCGTACAACGAGTGTTTTCCCGTTGCCATCCCGGCGTTGATCGGGAAGTGGTACAGCCAGATCGTAGCGCAGAAATCGCGTTGTCAGCGCTTCAGGGTCAAGTTCAGCCGGCTGGCCGCTGCTCACGATACGTCCGCCGTTGACCCCGGCTCCGGGACCCATGTCTACCACAAAATCCGCCGCCTCAATGGTCTCGCGATCGTGTTCAACCACGATGACACTGTTGCCAAGGTCGCGTAATGTTTTCAGTGACCGGATCAGCTTTACGTTATCGCGCTGGTGCAGCCCGATACTGGGTTCATCCAGAATGTATAAAACGCCAACAAGCTGGGTTCCAATCTGCGTTGCCAGACGGATACGCTGGGCCTCTCCGCCACTGAGCGTCTGGGCTTCACGGTCCAGACTCAGATAGCTCAGACCAACATTGATCAGAAAATCGAGGCGGTCCCGGATTTCCTTGAGAACCTGTCCACCGATCTTTCGCTGACGCTCACTAAGTTCAAGCTGATTCAGTGCATTGCGCAGGGAAATAATATCCAGCTGAACCAGATCGGCTATGGTATATTCGCCGACCTTATACGACAGCGCCTCCCGGTTAAGACGCCCTCCACGGCAGGAAGGACAAACCGTTTTTCCCATAAATGCCTTGGCCTTGTCACGCTGGCCGGCAGATTTGGAATCTTCATACTGACTCCGGATGGCCGCAATGAGTCCGTCAAAGGTCTGTTTGTAGGTTACGGTACTGCTTTTCAGATCATAATGGATGTCAAACTTGCGATCACCACTGCCCTGAAGCAGGGTTTGCATGAGTTCGTCTGGGAAGTCTTTGACCGGAGTGTCAAAATCTACACCGAACTCGTTGCAAATGGCTTCAATTTGCTTGAACATAAAAATGCCGCGAGGTTTCCCTAAAAAGCGAATAGCCCCGTCATTGATACTTTGCCGATGGTTTGGAAAAATCAGGTTCGGGTCGGCATCGTAGGAATATCCCAGTCCGCCGCAGGCTTTACACGCACCGTACGGGGAGTTGAAGGAAAACAGGTTAGGTGCGGGATCATCATAGGCAATACCGGATACCGGGTCGAACAGTTTCTGTGAAAACAGTACATCATGGCCGCTGCCGCCGGCTGTCTGCTGGGCCCCGTCGTAATCCGTCAGCCCGTCCGGAATATGCATGATGACCGTACCGTCTGCCATGTCCAGGGCGGTGTAGACACTTTTTTCAATGCGGCTTCTGGAGTTTTCCGATACCACGAAGCGATCCACTACGACCTCAATATTGTGCGTTTTATAGCGATCTACCTGAAGCCCTTTTTCAAGTTCAAGATATTCACCGTTCACGCGCACGCGGATAAAACCTTGCTTGAGGGTTTGCTCGAAGAGTTCACGATAATGGCCTTTCCGACCGCGTACAACCGGTGCAAGACAGTAGGCCCGGGTACCCTGTGGCAGCTGCATGACAGAGGCAATCACCTGCTCTGCGGTTTGTTTCTCCATTTTTCGACCGCTGGCGTAGGAATAGGGCGTGCCGGCCCGCGCATAAAGCAGACGCAGGAAGTCGTAGATTTCCGTGACGGTACCCACCGTAGAACGCGGATTTCGGTTGGTAGTTTTCTGGTCGATGGAAATAACCGGCGAGAGTCCGTCAATGAAATCGATATCCGGTCGTTCCATCATCCCCAGAAACTGTCGGGCGTAGGCCGAGAGCGACTCCATGAACCGGCGTTGACCCTCCGCATAAATGGTATCGAATGCCAGGGATGACTTCCCTGAACCCGACAACCCTGTGATAACCACCAGCTTGTCGCGGGGGATATCAATATCAATGTTTTTCAGGTTGTGCTCGCGTGCACCGCGTACAATGATGGAGTTATACATGAAGTAGTGCGGATATCAAAAGGAAATGGTTGGAGTGCCGCATGGAGAAACGGACAATCTGTAAATATAATTCATTTCCTCCTGGGATGCGGTCTGAGGGCAGGGTGATTATTCGTGTTGAATCTTGTGGCAAATATGGCGTACTTTGAACGTTTACCGTTAGGGGAATTATTAATTGATAGCTGATTTACTCATGATTGCTGCAGACGAAAAACAGGATAAGTGGTCGCCCGACTCATGGCAAGCCAGGAAAATCTGGCAAATGCCGGAATACGATTCGCCCGAAGAGCTGCGGGAGCGGTATAACGAACTCAAGCATTATCCGCCCCTGGTAACTTCCTGGGAAATTGAAAAACTGCGTAAGCGTATTGCAGAAGCGTCTAACGGTCAGGGGTTTATCATGCAGGGGGGCGACTGTGCCGAGTCTTTTGATACCTGCAATTCGGATACCATTGTTAAGCTGCTGAAGGTGTTGCTTCAGATGAGTTTTATTCTCATCCATGAAATGAACACCCCGGTAACGCGTATTGGTCGAATTGCCGGACAGTATGCCAAGCCCCGCTCCAGTGATTTCGAAAAAGTAGGCGACAAACTTATCCCATCCTACCGTGGCGATTTGTTCAATAGCTTTGAACCCAATGAGCAGGCCCGGCGTGTTGACCCTGCCCGCCTCGTTGAAGCCTATCAGAAGTCGGCCATGACCCTGAATTTCGTGCGATCACTTACCGATGGGGGAGGCTTCGCCGATATGCACCATCCCGAGTACTGGGAACTGAATTTCATGAAGAAAAACCAGTACTACGCAGAGTATAAACAAATGGTGGAGTCTATTCATCATGCCATCCATTTTGTGGAAGCCATTTCGCCTAACCGCGTTCATACGCTGAAAAATGTTGATTTTTACACCTCCCATGAGGCCCTGAATCTGTACTATGATTCGGCTCAGACCCGTGAAGTTCCCCATAAGCCGGGCTACTATAACCTGAGTACGCACATGCCGTGGATCGGCAACCGGACCCGTCAGCTGGATGGTGCCCATGTGGAATATATGCGGGGTATTCGCAATCCTATTGGTATCAAGGTGGGTCCTCCATACGAAACCGATGAAATTCTGCGGTTGATTGAGTTGCTGAATCCCGATCAGGAACAGGGACGCATAACCCTGATTACCCGTTTTGGAAAAGACAAAGTGCCGGAGCACCTGCCGGGCCTCATCCGCGCGGTAAACCGGGCTGGATTTCATGTACTTTGGAGTTGTGATCCCATGCACGGGAACACCTATGCAACCAACTCCGGTATTAAAACACGGGCATTCAACGATATTCTATGTGATATCAAGCAGACCTTCGAGGTACATCGCAGTGAAAATACCATTCTTGGAGGGGTGCACCTGGAGATGACCGGCGGTGACGTAACCGAGTGTGTAGGCGGGGCGAACGGTCTCAACGAGGCCGGCCTCGGGGAGAACTACCTCAGTTACTGTGATCCGCGACTGAATTATGAACAGGCATTGGAAATGGCTTTTCTTATAGCCCGTGAATGGAAACTATCCCGCCGCAAGGATTTGCTGTAGAAACGGGGATGCGTTTCGCTGGCTTGTGGTCTCAGCGGCGCATAAAGCGGTTTTAATTCTAACCGAGTGGCTGCGTACGCAGCAACGGGTACCGAACCGGATGCTGCGCGGGGGCGTCCGGTTTGCCACATTGGCACAATCGTGACAATCTGAACGACTGCGTATGCCGCAATTGCAGTCGACCAGCGAAAAAATGGCATAAAAATCGGTTTGGCACGGGTGTTGCCAATGTATGGGTAAAAACAAACGATAACCTATCCATACTTTGGAGGAATATTTATGACACTCGTACGATATAACCCATTACGCGATTTTGAACGAAATGCTGTTCCAAGAACATTTACTGAGCTGATGGATTCGTTCTTTGACGAAGCTTTACAAAACAGACGTTCATTCGAGGGAACTTTTAACCCCAAGATGGACATTATAGAAAACGAAACGTTGTTTGAAATTCGTGTTACGCTCCCGGGCTTGAAAAAAGAAGATATCCGGATTGACATGGAAAACCGGAATCTTACCATAAGTGGTGAGCGTAAAATGGAAGAACACAAAGATGGCGTTCGCTACCATTTGGTTGAATCCTCGTACGGCAGTTTCAGCAGATCGCTGACCTTGCCTGAGAATGTTGACCGGGAAAGTGTAAGCGCCAGTTTTGAAGATGGAATTCTGACAGTCATTATCAACAAAGATGAGAAAGCTGTCGCCCGAAACATACAGATCAAGTGACGGTTCTCCGTTATCTTGAAGATTAATAGGTGCAACGAAAGGCGTGATGATATCACGCCTTTCGTCTTTTATGCCCCTGAGCTTTTCCAATCTTCGGTTTTTCGGGGTTAACGTCACCGAACAAACTTTCAATCATGGCTGAACCACAGTCACCGTAGCTGCCGCTTTTCTGAAATTGAAGCGGGCCGGGCGAATCAGGATGCAGCCTGCTCGAATGCCCAGAGCAGTTCCCTTCCTATCTGAAGAGACCGTTCGTGATACACTTTTTTTCGCTCCGGTTTTCCATCTGAAATTTTAGGGTCATCAAACGGCAACGATATTCTTTGCTGCGCACCCGGAACGAAAGGACAGTGCTCATCGGCATCGCTGCAAACCATTACTGCGCAGAAACCGGATGATGGATTGGGTGGGGAATCCATGGTCTTTGAAAAGCCGGGGATAGCAGGGATATGTCCGCCCAGCAGGATATCGTACCGGGGATTGTCCGGATGTTTTTCTTCCAGGCGGACCTCGAAGGAGGATTCCAGCAGGGCGTCAATCGTATGCAGGTGCAGGGCCGTTGCTTCGGTGCCACCTGAGTAGGTTTGCACATTGGGTACGTCGTAATACGCCGCAGCTGCGGCCGCCCAGTACTGGGCCAGATGGCTTCTGCGGGAGTTGTGGGTGCAGACAAAGAGCAGATTGACGGATGACGGGTTCTCCCGGATGTAGGCTGCCAGTTCCTGCAGGGGTTTCTGTCTGGATGCAGCAGGAGCAGGCAGCGTGTCCAGAATGTACCCGATAGTTCCTGCAAGTGCCGGATATAGTTGTGATTTCATGGTTCAATATAGTCATACAGTGGAGAAAGTTGCTGAAGGCACAACTTCCGTAACAAAAATATAACAGAAAAGCGATGCGCGGCGATGCGCTAAAACCCTGTTACCCTTGAACCAATATAACTTTGCCGGCCTACAGAGTCAATTAAGACGACAACACTTCTGTATAACCTGCTCAATTTCATGTGCAGGGGCGTCTTTTAATGCAGCAATTTTTCCCTCATCGAGCCCCTCGAGCAGTCTTTCAACATCACCCAGCAGGGTTGTGTTACCTGTGAAAAGTTGCTGAAGTGAAGTGCGCAACGCGGTTCCCGATTCAAGCAGCGGGGCCGTTCGGTAGTGCATCCATGTTCCTCTCCGCTCGCTTTGTGTCAGTCCTCTTGCTTTCAGATAGCCGAGGTGTCTGGAAACCCGCGTCTGGGGCATATCCAGTACAAAAACAAGATCGGCCACCGTCAAATCAGGTACCAAAACCAGCAGATTGATGATGCGGAGACGATTTTCGTCGGCGAGGGCTTCAAAAATCTGAACCAGGGAAGTCATAAAGCTATTTATGTAGTTATTCGAATATCCGTTTTAACAAATATACTATGCTGCGATCTTCTATTCAAATTCAGTTTATTCCTGTGCCTGGCACAATAAATCGATGAAATCATCAGTTAAGACCATGATTTAAAACCCTGTGCTGAAACGAAGCGGGTGCTTTCAGAAGATAATGACCGCATCATTCGTTTCTCCGCAATCCCATACCAACTAACTTTTGATATCACTATGAAACGACCTGCTCAGGCTTACAGCGCTGTGACGTTCCTGCTTATACTCATTCTGGCATTACGATTCTGGGATGTCCCCGTACCATTGCAATCATCTTCCGCCGCTTCCGAAACTCCGGCACAGCTTGCTTTTCTGGATCCACCAGCGCAGCAGGACGGTCCGGCCGACCGCTCCCTGCGTACCATCCGGGATTTCAGTAATGCCATGGTCGACATCGCTGAAATGGCCAATCCTACCGTTGTTACGGTATTTACCGAGCGCACAGTCCGCCAGCGACAGTTCGACCCGTTCGCCGACTTCTTTGGTTTCAGGTCGCCCGGGTCTCAGCCCCGTGAACAGGAGTTCCGCCAGGCGGGGCAAGGATCCGGGGTCATCGTGTCTGCGGAGGGTTTCATCGTAACCAATGCCCATGTAATCCAACAAGCTGATACGGTGAATGTGCGGCTGATCAACAACCGGGTGTATCCTGCAGAAGTGGTGGGGTCAGACCCGAATACCGACATCGCCATTCTAAGAATCCGGGGAGACGAAGCGTTTCCAGCCATTCCGCTTGGCGATTCCGATGCCCTTCGTGTCGGGGAATGGATTATGGCGATTGGTAGTCCGTTGGCAGAAAATCTGGCCCATACCGTTACCAGCGGTATTGTCAGTGCCAAAGGCCGGTCGGGGGTAGGGCTGCTGAATTTTGAAGATTTCATTCAGACGGATGCAGCCATCAATCCGGGAAATTCCGGTGGCGCACTGATTAACCTGGATGGCGAACTGGTGGGTATCAACACCGCCATCGCCTCACGTTCCGGTGGTTTTCAAGGTATTGGATTTGCCATACCGATAAACATGGTTCGCAATATCATGCGCTCTATCATCGAGACCGGCGAAGTCACCCGTGGATTTGTAGGTATTCTGATGCAGGATATTGACGATTCCATTGCTCGTGCGTTCGACCTGGATACCCCGGAAGGTGTGCTTATTGCCGAAGTAGTTGAAGACAGCCCTGCTGAACGGGCCGGATTGCAGGAAGGCGATGTGATACTGGAGGCGGATAACCGGCGGGTTACAAACCGGAATCTTATGGCAGCTTATGTGGCTTCCAAGTTGCCCGGTGATGAAATCAGGCTTCGGGTTCAGCGTGAAGGCAGGGAAGAAACCCTGACTGTAACGGTCGGGGAACTGACCGAGGAGCGTAGGCTGGCGCAGTCCGGCTCGCGCGGACTCTTTGAGCGAACCGGTTTTGTGGTAGAAGAGTTAACGGAGGAAAGACTCCGTCAGTTGAATCTGCGCACCACGGTGCGCGGTGTGGTTGTTACCGAAATCGATGAAAATTCGCGTGCCTACCGCAGAAACCTCAGATCCAACGATATTATTGTGGGTGTAAACCGTCAGCCGGTTCGATCCGTGGAGGAATTCAATACCCTTGCCGGATCTGTTGAAGCCGGACAGGTGGTTCTGCTGCGGGTTCTACGAGGTAGAAACACCGTTTTTGTAGCCTTCGAAATGAATTAAACCGTTCTTGGCCACGGGTTGCCTGCTTTCGTTGTGGAAGTTGTGCAACCCGTGTAAGATTTCGCCCCGAACCTACTCTATATAGTTACAGCGTCGCGGATACGTGACACTGGCAAAAGCTGAAATTTGCACTTTAAACTATAGAGTTGGTTATGAAACGTTTATTCGGGATGCTTGCGGGAATCGTACTTTTTATCGTCGGTGACCTGCAGGCCCAGGTAGCACGGTTTACTTTCGAGCAGGGAACAGAACCCGCTCAATTTGACGGATTATTGCAGGTGAGTCCACTGCAGATTTCCTCAGGGAATCTGTTCACCGGGTCGGTGAATGTTCCGGATTTTAGCGGAAACTACGTGGCCGGGAATGGCTGGACAGCAACCAGCCGGGAAGATGCCCGCAATTTCTTTATTGACATTACAGCCCGCGAGGGGTTCCTGCTGGATGTGACCGGTGTTTCGGTGTTGGTACACGCCACGGCTTCCGGTCCGGAAAAAGCCGGATTGCAGATTGGAAGTCTTGAGCTGCAAGCGGAATCACTTCCGGCAGGACAGACCGTGAGTCTGAATTCAGGAACGATAACCAGTCTGACCGGGGTCTCCGAAATTCGCATTGCTGTACACGGTTGGCTCGACGGAAGCAGAGCCAGTTCCGGAAACGGACAGTTTCGAATGGATGACCTGATTATAGAAGGTGTGGTCAGACCCATCGATACCACCCCAACCGTACCACTGCTTGCCAACCCGGTCAGCATTAATCGAGGCATAGATACAGCGGTCATCGCCGGACAAGTACTCTATAATGGCGGACAGCCGCTGAGTGAAGCAGCGTTGCTTGTAGGTGATGTTCCTGACGAAGAACTGGTTCCCGGGAATGAACACATTCGGGTAGTGCCGTTCACTGAGGGCGCAACGATTGATACGCTCACGGTTGATATGCTGCAGGGGGGGCTTCGTTATGGCGCCCGGTTGATGGCCCGGAATGCAAGTGGCACAGCACTCAGTGATGTTATCCGTTTTTCCACGAAACGGGGTTTCGACGGGCAAACCTACAGCTGGTCGCTGAGCGATGGAAGTACAGGTTTTCTTGCCGGTCCTGAATGGACGTTCAGCGATACCGACCCGGCAGGGGAATTCGGAAGCGGAACCAATGGAGGACTTCGGTCGGGGAGCGGATTACTTGGCTATCAGTTAACCGGAACGCAGGATGTGTTTACAGCCGAGCTGGAACTGGTGAATACCACCGGTTCTACACTCAGTGAACTTATGATTGGTTACCATGGACGCGTAGAACGCACCGTTGTGGAGCGCAGTCCGGCCTGGGAGGTCGAAGTCAACGGTACAGTTATTCCGGATCTTGCATACAGCACCGAATCTGGAAATGATGTGTTTGGTATACAGTACCATGTACAGAACCTGTCGATTGAAAATGGTCAGGAATTCCGTATCCGATGGACTACCGGCGTAGTTCCGGGCTCCGGACTTCATCGCCATATTGGTTTGTCTGATGTAGTAGTAGCTGTGCCGTCAACGGTGGAACTGGCGATGCACGGGGATGCGGGCTGGCGAATGTATTCCTCGCCCTTATGGTATGGTTCTACCGGTTTCATTCAGGATATTAGTCCGGTTCAGGGGTTTCCGGGGCAGGGCTTTCCGCCCAATGTATACACAGGTTACGACGGATCCGCGTGGATCCCGCTGGGCATGGATGAAACCGGAATTACCGAGAAAGTACTGCAGCCGGGGAAGGGCTATCTGGTGTATGTTTTTGACAATAACCTGAATGAGTCGGTTCCGGTTGGTGCCGGTCGTACGCTGTCAATGACAGGGATACGACCATTCTCAGATGTTCAAGTGCCGGTACACAGCGATGGCAATCGCTGGAATCTGCTCGGTAATCCTTTTCCCGAAGATTTTGATATCAGAGAGATGCTGTTTGACGCCGGTGGGGTGCCGGTAGCTCAGATATGGCAGGACAGTCCTGGGGGCGACTCCCCCGGCGGGGTTTCAGCAGGCAGCTGGGTGCTGAGTAACAGTCCTGAAATTAATCACCGCATACCTGCGGGACAGGGATTTATGTGGCAGAATGATGCGACAAACCCTTCCGGAACGCTTACATTTCCACGCAGCGGCACCCTGGGCGAAACCTCGCAGCGATTTCGTCAGCCCATCCAGCAGCCGGACCCGTTGGTGCAGTTTACATTACATACGGAGACAGCGGGTGGTGTCAGGCAGGGTGACAAGGCACTTCAACTCGTTTTCTCAGAAGATGAGACAGCCGATATGGAGGGCTGGATGATCGATAAATTACCATCGGTTTCAGGGAGTCCCCAGGCTATGTTCCTTCATGAGCACCGTGATACAGTACGCTATCTGGCACAAAAGGTGATTTCGGTCAGGTCAACCGTACAGGATATACCACTGCATGTAACCGGCGTCGACTCAACGGTCACCCACATGGCTATGAGCTGGCAGCTGCCGGCAGACCTTACCGGCTACGCCGAAATGTTTCTAAAAAACGATGTGACAGGTGAAACTGTGGATTTACATCAAGTTGATCGTGCGGAGCTTGGTACAGCAGATAACTGGTATCTGCGTGTGCACAGTAAACTGTCAACAACTTCAGCCTTTTCGGCAGATGTACCCCGGGAAACCAGGCTGGCTGCTGCCTATCCCAATCCATTCAATCCGGTCACTACCATTCGTTTTGATCTGGCAACCCATACACCGGTGAAACTGGAAATATTTGACATGCTTGGTCGACCGGTAGACGTGCTGGCTCAGGGAGCGATGCCGCCGGGTGTACATCAGATTCAGTGGGATGCCCGCAATTACAGCAGTGGTACCTACCTGGTTCGATTACGAACCGAAAACCAAATATTCACCCGAAAAATGACATTAATCAAATAAGGATCCCTATGTATACAATGATGAAATCAGTTGTTCTATGTGCATTAATCTTGATTTTAACGGCTGTTGTGAGCGTGGCGCAGGTTCCGCCTCCTGGTTTACCGGCATCGCCCGATCAGGCTCCGATTGACGGCGGACTGGGTCTGCTTGCAGCAGCCGGGGGGGCTTACGCATGGAAAAGGTTACGCAACAAACAGGGTTAAGCCCTAAACTGCGTATATTCGCTATTCCTTGTAAACGTATTTTCACATGAAATCCGTCTCTGTTCCGGTCATTTACGAAGACAATCATCTTCTGGTGGTAGAAAAACCGGTCAATGTACCGGTTCAGGCGGATTCATCCGGCGATCCGGATATGCTGACGCTATTGAAGGCGTACATCGGGGAGAAGTACAATAAGCAGGGCAATGTTTACCTCGGACTGGTTCATCGTCTTGACCGTCCGGTGGGAGGCGTGATGATCTTTGCCCGCACGTCTAAAGCTGCTTCCCGTATGGCGAAGTTCTTCCGCCGTAATGAGGTAGGAAAAACATATCATGCGGTGGTTTGTACGGGTGCTAAACGGCCACCCGGTCGGGGAACTCTGGTGCATTGGCTGCAGAAAAACACGGCAACCAATACGGTCCGGGCGTTCGATCATCCCCACGATACGGCAAAAAAAGCTGTATTGGACTATCAGATGCTTTCATTTGATCCCGGCAGGCAACGGGCCCTTATGAAAATACACCTTCATACGGGACGGGCCCACCAGATTCGTGTGCAGTTTGCAGCCTCAGGGATGCCGTTGTGGGGAGATCAGCGGTATAATCCTGATAAAGCTGTACCGGGACAACAAATTGCGCTGCATGCTACGGTATTGCACTTTCAGCACCCGGTAAAAAAAGAGCCCATGGAGTTTTCACTGGAGTTGCCGCATAAGGAACCCTGGATTTTCCTGTAACGACAGTGCAGGGTATTCTTTGATTATCTATGATGCGGTGATTTCAGGCAGGTGCTTGCAGCAGGGGCATGAGTTAGTCTGAGTCAGCCTGAACCACTTCCCGGTCTACAAGGTCAACTTTTTCCAAAAAATCTGCCGGATTCAGAAAACCTGTAACCCGGGCAGAACCGACTTCCTGACCGGAACTTCCGATGAATACAATAGTTGGCACACCGACTATATTGAATTGCTGGCGAAGCAGTTCGGACTCCGGACTGTCAAAATTTGTCAAATCAACTTTCAGTCGTACAAAATCATCTAGTTCTGAGATAACCTGTGAGTCTACAAAGGTCACCCTTTCGAGCTCAAGACACGGTATACACCAGTCGGCATAGAAGTCCATGACCACCGGTTTGCCTTCTGTAATGGCCGCATCGAACCTCTCGGCTGAATACATTTCCCAACGTACCCCTTCTTTCTGAAGATTCATAACCATGAGTATACCGGCAATGAGCCCGGCTGTACCAACTGCGTATTTCGTGAATCGAAAAGCGGGTTTGTCTTTGCCCGTACGCTCAAGAAAGCCCAGGTAGAGACCGCCGGCAAGCAAGGTTATGGCAATAACCCAGGGGGTGAATTTCGGGAAGAAAGCCAGTCCCAGGTAGAACACGCCAACACCAACAAGGATGATTCCGAATACTTTTTTTACCCAAATCATCCAGATACCGGATTTCGGCAGTTTCTGCAGCAGTCCCGAGAAGGTTCCCAGGATGAGGTAGGGAAAGCCCAGTCCCATAGACAAAATGAAAAACGACCAGAACCCAAATACTGGGTCGCCTTGTGAACCTACAAAAGCGAGAAGGGCAATAATCGGCGGACCGATGCACGGTGCTGCAAACACACCTACCACAAGCCCTGACACGTAAACGCCGATAAAACCGGAGGCGTTTTGACCGCCGAGTTTACTGGTCAGCCAGTAGGGCATTTGAATTTCATAGAGGCCGAACATGCTCAGGGCAAGTCCCAGCAGCAGGATACCGATGCCGGCCAGTACAAACGGACTTTGGAGCACCCCGCCAAAAAGTCCGCCGCTCAGCGCAGCCATGACGCCCAAAATACTGTACATGGTAGCAATTCCCAGCACATAGGTCAGTGCTTTAAAAAACACACGGGTCATATTGGAGTCGTCCTGACCACCAAATATCGAGACCGTAACCGATATCATCGGATATACACAGGGGGTCAGATTCAGTGCCAGACCAATAAAGAATATGACGACGAACGTCCACAATAGTCCGCTGTCATCAATGAGCGAGGCAATCTGATTGGCTTCACCAGCCTGATCGAAGGTTACAAAGTCACCGCCTGAGCCCTGTTTGTAGTCGCTGAACAGGTTTTCATTAGCCGCTGACACCCGGGTTTCATCATAGGTGATCTCAAAGGCAAGCTCCACAGGGATGTTGGATGGCGCCAGACAGGTCATATCATCGCAGGCCTGCACCCGCAGCGTTCCGCTCAGCTCGGTAAGTCCCTCAGGGGCATCCTCCAGGATATCGAAAGTCATGTAAATAGGGGCCACTCCTTCATACACATGAAGCGGTTCTCCTGCTGCAAATGAAAATTCGTACTCCTTGTAAGCCGGGTATTGAATATCGGCAAGCTGGATGTAGTCCGGAAGGTCTATTGTCAACACGGTACCAATCAGCCATTCCAGTGTAGGCCGATTTGAATTGATGTGCCAGGAATCTTCAATAGACATGGTAACCACGGCCTGAAGCTGCTCTCCGGCCAGGGTGGTCTGTCGTTCTACCTGCTGACTGACCGCTACTTTAGAGGCACTGGTTACCGGCTGCGCCGTTGCCTGAAAAGCGACAAAGCTCAACAGAACGGTCAGAATTAAAGCGTTTAAATGTTGCATGGAGACGAGTTGGAGGTGGAATAGCCTGGATGAGTGCATCGAAATTTAGTTTCGATTCTGCACGTAGGCTTCAAACGTTTGATTTCGATAGGCATCTGAACCTACGAAGCCGAGAAGGCTGGAAAACATGGTGGCATCCATAAATCCGGGTTGCAGCCCAATAGGCTGCCCTTCTGCACTGATGAATACGGTTGTCGGGAAGGAAGAAACCCCAAGCTCGGTTGCAAGGTCTTTCATGGCAACCGATTCTCCGTTGAAGACAATGCGTTCATCACTCTCGGCATCGAGTCGGACCGTATAAAAGTGAGCGTCGACTTCGGAGCGTACAGCCTGATTAGGATAGGTTTCTGCGGCCATTTTTCGGCAGTACCCACACCAGACGGTATATACATCCAGCAGGATTTTCTTCCCGTCCGATGCGGCCAGAGACTGGGCCTCATCCATGGTATACACACGCGGACCCGCCCAGGCCCGCTCATCACCGGTTGTGGTCTTGTCAAGTCCCAGGAGCTGGGCCTCCCGGGCATTCATGGTTTCAATGGCACGCGACTGAATAGGGGTGCCCTCGTCGCGCTCAGCCGGATCTGATCCGCAGGCTACCACAATAAAAACACTCAGAATTACAAAAAAAAGCTTCATAGGACGTTTGCTAAATATGAATTACTTGAAATCGGCAACTTTCTGTATCTGCAGGCATCGCAGCCTGCGTTTATATCGGATAAAATAAATCTCAGTCGGCAGTTTTGATGTTGCGATAAACGAACAGACTGCCCGGCTGTCAAGCGCAGAAAAAGCGCTCAATTTTCAGATACAAATGTACGACATTCCCCTGAAACACACGATCAGGCTTAACTTGTATTTACAACTTGAATTAATCCTTCATAAGCACCAGACAAGGGTGCCATATCGGGAGTCGAATCTGCCAAAAAGCCGGTATGCATGGCGCCTCCTATGACAGATTGTCGGTTAACCGTAATTGGTACAGTTTGTGCCACGTACCCTAGTGAAACAACAGGCCGACCTTCACTGCCACGGCCCCAAAAAATGGAATATTAGCAATACGTGCCATGAATCTGAATAAATTTACCCTAAAAGCACAAGAAGCGGTTCAGCAAGCCCTTGAGCTGGCCGCATCACGAAATCATCAGGCCCTGGAAGCAGTTCATCTGCTCTATGTTATGATCTCGGACACGGGTGGTATCACAGAAACCATCCTGAAAAAATCGGAGGTGTCGGTTAGTCGCCTGCGCGATGAACTGGACGGTGTTATCAAGAAGCTTCCCGTTGTTCAGGGTGCTGCCGTAAGCGGGCAGTATCTGTCGAACTCCATGAAAGCGGTTATGGATGCGGCCCTGAAAAAGGCGGGCGAGATGGGCGATGAGTATGTGAGCTCCGAGCATCTGCTCATGGCAATTTATGAAACTGCCGGTGAAGCATCCCGACTACTCAAAGAATTTGGCGTGACTGCAGACAGCATTGCGCGGGTAGTTAAGGATGTACGAGGGAATCAGACGGTGGACGATCCCAATGCTGAAGGCCGTTATCAGTCACTCAAACGTTATGCCCGCGACCTCAACGAACTCGCTGAGAAAAACAAACTGGATCCGGTCATCGGTCGTGATCAGGAGATACGCCGTGTCATGCAGATCCTGTCGCGCCGCAGTAAAAACAACCCGGTCCTCATCGGAGAACCCGGCGTAGGCAAGACCGCCATCGCCGAAGGCCTCGCCCTGCGTATCGTCAAAGGCGATGTTCCGGAAGGGCTCAAAACCAAACGGATCGTTGCTTTGGATATGGGTGCGCTGGTGGCCGGTGCCAAGTACCGGGGCGAATTCGAAGATCGTCTGAAAGCCGTCATTAAAGAAGTAACCGACTCAGACGGAGAACTGATTCTGTTTATCGACGAAATTCACACCCTTGTTGGTGCCGGTGCGGCAGAGGGGGCCATGGACGCTGCCAATATTCTCAAGCCCGCCCTGGCCCGTGGTGAGCTTCATGCCATCGGGGCAACCACCCTGAGTGAATACCGGAAATTCATAGAAAAAGACAAGGCACTGGAGCGCAGGTTGCAGACCGTTGTGGTTGGCGAACCTACCATGGAAGACACGGTTTCCATCCTTCGCGGACTCAAGGAACGCTATGAACTGCATCACGGGGTCCGTATAGCCGATGAGGCTATCATCGCCGCCGCCGAGCTCTCGCACCGCTACATCAGCGACCGCTTCCTGCCCGATAAAGCCATCGACCTGATTGACGAGGCCGCCTCCCGGTTGCGGATTCAAATCGATTCCATGCCTGAAGAACTCGATCAGATTGACCGGCAGATACGCCAGCTTGAAATCGAGCGTGAGGCGCTCAAGCGGGAAAAAGATACGGGCAAGACCGACCAGATTAACCGTGACCTGGCCGACCTGCAGGAGCAGTATACCACACTGTCCACACGATGGTCGCGCGAGAAGGAGCTCATACAGGATATTCAGGGCATGAAACAGGCCATCGAAACGGCCCGAAACCAGGCCGATAAGGCTGAGCGCCAGGGGAACTATGAAAAAGTAGCCGAACTGCGTTACGGTACCATCAACAAACTGGAAAAAGATCTGGCCGAAACCCAGCGGAAACTCATTGAAATGCAGGGCAATGATGCCATGCTCAAAGAGGAAGTATATGCCGATGAAATCGCTGATATTGTATCGCGCTGGACCGGCATACCCGTCAAAAAAATGCTTCAGGGTGAACGTCAGAAACTCCTCCTGCTCGAAGAAGAACTCCATAAACGGGTGGTCGGGCAGGATAAGGCCATTGAGGCGGTATCCAATGCCGTACGACGTTCACGCGCCGGACTGCAGGATGAAGACCGACCCATCGGCTCGTTTATTTTTATGGGCTCAACCGGTGTGGGAAAGACCGAACTTGCCCGGACCCTGGCCAGTTTCTTGTTCAATGATGAAAACGCGATGGTCCGCATCGACATGAGTGAGTACATGGAACGCCACAGCGTGAGTCGTCTCGTTGGTGCCCCTCCGGGTTACGTAGGGTACGACGAAGGAGGTCAGCTCACGGAGGCGGTTCGCCGTCGTCCCTACTCGGTAGTCCTCCTCGATGAAATCGAAAAAGCGCACCCGGACGTGTTTAATGTCTTGTTGCAGGTACTTGACGATGGTCGCCTCACCGATAACAAAGGTGTGACGGTGAATTTCAAGAATACCATCATCATTATGACCTCCAACATCGGTTCTCACCTGATTCAGCAGAAAATCGAGGAGACCGGCGGTCAGATGAACGATGCAGCCTATGACCGATTGCAGTCAGCGCTTTATGAGCAGCTCAAGCAGGCGATACGACCGGAGTTTCTCAACCGGATTGATGATGTAATAGTGTTCCATCCGCTGGGAAGGGAGCATCTTCGTCATGTGGTGGATATCCAGCTGGAACGCGTTTATGCCATGCTTGCCCGTCAGCATATAACCCTGCATGTACCCCAGCTGGTCAAAGACTGGCTGGCTGAACGCGGGTATGATCCCAGCTTCGGGGCCCGGCCGCTCAAACGACTTATTCAAACGCAATTGGTCAATAAGCTGGCTTCGTTGCTCATTGGCCGCAACAGCGATGCCCCCGCACAGTACGAGGTCGCCCTGGCCCGCGGGGGGGAGTCGCTGGAATTTGTGGAAGTGTATAATGATGTAAGCAGCTGGGCAAAATAAGCTCAGCTAACGAAATATTACAGAAAAAGTGGGTTAATGGTGGTAATTTGCCACACTGTCAATTCACTTTTTCACTTACACTACATTCAATTTTATGGCAAGTAAAAAACAACGCCAGGCTGAAGCAACAAAGAAAGCGGGGGGATTAATCTGGGCCGGACTGCTGGCCGTGCTGGTTGTCATTGCCGGAAGTATCTGGTATGTAACCGGTAATGCAACCGAAAATACGGCATCTACCGGAACGCTAACGGCAGACACCTCCATACCCGATGAATGGGGTATCGGTAATCCGGACGCTAAACTCAGGATTGTTGAATTCGGCGATTATCAGTGCGGTGCCTGCGGATTTTATCATCCCATTATCAAAGAAGTCATGGAGGAGTATGAAGACGATGTCTACTTTGTGTGGCACCATTTCCCGCTGGTCAATACCCACCAGTTTGCCGTAATGGCTGCGAGTGCTTCCGAGGCAGCTGGTCGACAGGGTAAGTTCTGGGAAATGCACGATTTGATTATGCGTAATCAGCAGGCATGGTCGCGCGGTATGGCCAGCTCCGCTTTTCTGACCTACGCCCGGGAATTGGGACTGGACGATGAACAGTTTATGCGTGATGTTCGTGATGAGGCCATCCTCGCCCGCATTGAACAGCAGTACAATCTGGGGATTGAACTTAATATCCGCGCCGTCCCTTCCTTCTTTTTCAACGGCGAGTACACGGAAACTCCCTCTAATGCTGCGGGTTTCAAGGCATTGATCGAACAGAAACTGGCTGAACTGGAGTAAACTGCATGTCCGGATTTTGGTTGCCTTTGGTGGGCCTTCTGGCATTGCTGGGCTTCGCCGATGCCTTCTATCTGTCGTTGATGCACTATCAGGGCAGCGACGTTGGTTGCTCGGTCATAACGGGTTGCGATGCGGTTCTCAGCAGTGAATATGCCTATTTGCTGGGCATTCCTCTGGCGTACCTGGGCGTTTTATATTATCTGAGCGTTTTGTTCAGCGCTGTGCTGTACTATCAGACTGATAACCGCCTTTTTCTGAAGGCATCAACGCTTATAGTCGGCGGCGGATTTATTTTTACCCTATGGCTTATTTATCTGCAGGCTGTTGTCATTAATGCGTTCTGTCAGTTCTGTCTGATATCAGCCCTGCTCACCACACTGATGGCGGTTTTGTTGACCCTCGGACTTCGCAAATACAGTCTGGAAGACTGAATGGGACGTGGATTGGCTGCAGCTCAGGCTTATCCGCGGAACCCGTAGTACTGCTCTGGAATGCATGGTCTGGTGCGCACTATGCAGGTGTAGCGCGTGCTGACTCAGAATTAAATACAAAAAAGGCATCCCCGCCGTCGTGCAGGGATGCCTTTTTTTATGCGGTACCGGGAATGTGACGGCGGGTATCAGAACCCTATGGTTACGCCCAGGTGAACACGGGCATTGCCTTCACCGATTTCCTGCCGGGCTTCACTCAGGTCATCATAAGAGGAGAAGCGGAACTCCAGATACGGTTTGACAAAAGGAATGGGGGTTATGGCAATTCCGGCCAGTCCATAATAGTAATGCGTGCTGTTTTCATAGTCTTCGAACTCCCAGTTTTCCATACCCACGCCCAGTCCGGCGTAAGGGCGAAAGAGTCCCAGACCAACACCACCAATTACAGCGGCGCCAAAATCATAGGACTGCGCCGTTCCGTCAACCAGTCCGGTCAGTGAGTTCTGGATGGCATCCTGATTGAGCTCAGCGGCTTCGGTGAAGAAGCTGCCATGGATACGAGCACGCACATCCACTACAGGGATACTGCCCAGGATACCGCGTTCCAGCTGAATCCCGAAGCCGTTGGTTGGCGCTTCGTTACGCCGTTCGTACGACAATCCCAATGCGGTCTGGGCCAGGGCATCGGTGGCTGTAACCAGCCCGATCAACAGTATAATTCCGAATATTTTTTTCATAGAGGTGTGTTTTTGGTGGTGGTTTCCTGAATCGCAGTTGCAATATAACGGTTTTCGGCAATGGCTTCCCAACCAAGCAGGGCCATTTTGCGTTCTGAGCCCCAGAAGTAGTTCCCGAATCCGCCCGAGGCGGGTACAATACGGTGGCAGGGTATAATCAGGGAAATCGGGTTCGACGCTACGGCATTCCCTACAGCCCGAACAGCACGAGGTCGTCCGATGAAGCGTGCTGTCTCAGTATACGTGCGCAGCTGGGCAGGCGGAATTTTTATCAAAGCCTCGTAGACCTGCAGTCGGAACGCCGTAGTGTTTACATGTAAATGGAGATTAACGGTGGCATCGCCGGAAAAAAAGGCCAGGGCATCTGAAATGTGCTGATTTAAAATCATGCTGCATTTCGCTTTGGGGAAGCGTGTTTTGAGTAAATGTTGTGCATGTTTTTCGGGTGTAGTAATAGGGGTGTCATCCTCGTTATCGAATAGAACAGCAGCAAGTCCATGGTCGGTAGCGGCCAGCAGCATGCGACCAAACACGGTGTCCGTCCACAAAATGTGAAGATGCGTTATGACAGGCGTTGAGTGCAGAAAAATTGCGGGCTGGTAGTCCGGAAAACTATAGGTATCAGATGGGGTTCTTCGGTGTACACGTGCCAGGATGAATGTTAAATGTTGAATAAACTCCTTGATATCACGTCTGCACCAAGACCTGAAATCTGCACGGATTGTGTCGGGATTTTCATCTGCAAACAGGCCCATATCCTGTAAATTTGGATGCTGAGGGAAGTATTTGCGTATGAAAGCAATGTAAGGCTGGATGCGTTGATAATACATTTTATAGTAAGACTAATGAAACTGTTACCTGTCGGAAAAAAATAATTGACGATTAAAAAGGAAGTTTTTTAAATGTGATAAAACGATGTTTATTTTAGTATACATTTATGTATATTAGTAATAGTTTAGTTAGCCGAGGAAAGAAAAAAACAGTCACTTTACTGAATTATCACCAATCTTCTACACAATATGAAAATAAAATTCGTATCGCGTAACGACGTCAAAGTTACCAAAAAGTCTACATCCAAGTTCAGACCACTAATTGAGGCACTCAATCAGCTTGTACCCGGTGGAGAAGCTTTAGAAGTAGCCTATACCAGCGACAAAGAACTCAACTCCATGCGTAATATTGTCTACACCTACAATCGTGAAAACAATGCCAAAATTAAAAGTGGCAAAGACGCTGTGAACAGTAAGATTTATTTCTACAAAGACAAGAAAAAGTAACTTTTCTTATTCCGGTTTTAAGTCCCTGTCGGTTAACCCCGGCCGGGACTTTTTTTATTGCCTTCGTCCGGCGCGTCGGGGGAAACATCAGCGTCAGTACGTGCGCATCACGGGTCTGTGAGATCAGCACGGATAGCTTATTCTGCGTGTTTTGGCACAACCAAACCTGCTATCTGTGTTTTTGCACCACAAAATCCACAAACCGGGGAGTCAATCAGGTTCTGGAACAGTAAACTAATCCGTTATGCGGGTTATCTTGAAGGTGGGGGTGTACTTGGAGATCCCGATGAAGTGGAACGTACTGATGCATTTCGGAATCTGGGATGGAAGGGAAAAAGGCAGGCATTTGATCTACTGCCCATTTCATATTTCAAGTCGGGGCTGATCTTTTCGTTGTATCCGATTTAGAATTATGTGTATTTTGCGTTGCTATTGAACTATTAAAGATGCTTGTTGAAACAGCATACACAGCGTGCAGATGTACGCAACAGTGTAAGGCAGCCATTGCGTACGAAAAGATAGCACAACCCATTGATAGTATAGAACTTACGACGTGCCGCCGTGGTGGAATTGGTAGACACGATGGACTTAAAATCCATTGAGCCTTAAAAGCTCGTACCGGTTCGAGTCCGGTCGGCGGTACACTGCAGCCCCTCAGGTTTTTCCTGCGGGGCTTTTTTTATGCGTGTAACGTGCGTGCTGTGAGCAGCCTTCTCTAGCGGTAATGAGCGTTTATTCAGTACATTAAAAAATTTTAATAAAAATATCGATCAGTTGATCTCCTTCATATACTGCAAGTGAAGCATTTCTACCCCAAATGAAGCACACAAGCTAGGCTACACAAGCTACGATGGTGCAGTCAGTGACATGGCTGCACCACTTATGTCTTACTGTTCATATCATCTAAAACATCAGGATTTCCATCCTCTTGGTATCGTTTTCATTTGCTAAGTTCCGAAAACTGATGGTTCGGGTCGCAACAGGGAAGGGTTGCGACCCTGATTTTTTCCTATAGCTTTTCTTGCCAAAATACAGCCCAATTAATTAGGAAATATTAATATATTTACACGGGCAAACTGCGCATTTTACAATTGCGTGAAAATAGGGGGGACCATAAAGAAGTTCTAACTCCACACAGGTGCCCTAAGTCATTGAATTAGTATTCCTTAACAAAAGAGATTTTTGTCACTGCGGGGAATGGAATTGTAAAAAAAGACATTGAGTCACCATTGTGCTACGTGTAGACAGGTCTTTCGGTGACCTTCAAATTAATTAGTGAATAGTCTGGTAAATTATTTTATGCCACATCTACAGGGGCTCGTCTCCAGCATTGTATCGATTCTTTCATCGATTAAAAAACGGCCTGATGCCATTCAGGAAGCCATGAAACTTATGCTCGACTACTCCGATGTGTGTCGGGTCTATTATTTTGAACTGCAGCCCAGTGATGAACACGGGTATCTGGCCAACCATCTCTTTGAAGTCTGTGCTCCGGGGGTTGAGCCTCAGATCGACAACCACGAACTCCAGAACGTTCCCATGATTCCCTATTTCGAGTCGTGGATAAACGCTTTCAGCGAAAACAAACCCTATTTCGGTGATGTTTCAACACTTCCGGAACCTGAACAGGAGGTGCTGGCCAGTCAGGGAATCAAGTCCATTCTTGTGCTTCCCGTCTTCTCTGAGGCCGAACTCGCAGGATTTATCGGCTTCGACGATACGCGCAGAGAACGAAACTGGACCGATGAAAACGCAGAGCTTTTATCGCAGGCCGCAGCTATTCTTGGTCGTATGCTCGCCGCCCACATGGTAGATATTACCAGTCAGCGACAGGAACAACACTTCCGGATGCTCGTTGATATGATGCCCATGGCCAGTATTCAGTGTGCAACAGACCGGCATATCGTATCCTGGAACAGCACAGCAACTTCGGTTTTTGGCTATTCCGAGGATGAAGCGCTGGGTATGAATCTGGAAGACATGCTGGTCCGGAATAAATTTTCAAATCTGTTTACGGGTAACCAGATCGAGCCTGCGGATGAACCTAACGGACAACCGGTCGACGCGGAAACAGCGCGTCTGACTGCGGAAGCAGAGCCTTCTTCACCTCCCGATGTTGCCAACGACCTGGGATTTACCCTGGTAAACATCTGCGAAGCCCGTCGTAAAGACGGCCGCATAATCCCGGTGCGCTGGCGGATACGGGTTGTAAAGAATCGGCTCGACCAGGTCACCAGTTACCTGATTCTGGCCGAAGATATATCCGATGAGCTCCGACAAAACCAGCAGCTCAAGGAAAGTGAAGAGCTTTTCCGCAATCTGTATGAGCGAATGACCGATGGGGTGGTCTATCAGGAGGAAAACGGGAAAATCATACGTGCCAATACCGCCGCATCAACCTTGCTGGGTCTGAGCATGGATCAGCTGCTGGGCCGTGAATCCTTTGACCCGCGATGGAAAGCCATCCGCGAAGACGGATCCGACTTCCCCGGAGATGAACATCCGGCTATAGTGGCCTTGCGTACCGGTAAGGTCGTGCAAAACGTTAACATGGGTGTTTACAATCCGCAGGATGCATCCTACCGATGGCTCAATATCAATGCTATACCGGAGTTTCACCCTGATCGGGATAAACCATTCCGGGTGTTTACCCTCTTCCGTGATGTCACCGAGTCGTTGCTGCTCAATAAACAGCTGACGGTGCAATACGAAAAGTTTCTGGCCTACGCTGAGTCCCTGACCATCGGGGTTTGGCTGCGCAATGAGAAATTCGAACTGACCTTTGTCAACAAGGCTCTGGCTTCTCTGTTTGCTATTACGCAAGAAGAGTTTTTCGAAAACGACGGGGAAAAATATCTGGATTTCGTGCATCCCGAAGACCGCCATCGTGTCAAGAATGAACACGCCCGACATCACCGCGATAAGGTTGATCTGGAGCTGGAATGGAGACTGATCCGTCGTGACGGGGAACAGCGATGGGTGCACGTCCGACTGGTTTATATTGAAACGCCCGGCAGCGAAATGCCCACATCAGCCGGATCCATGACCGATATCACCGAGCTGAAGGTCAAGATGGATACCTTACAGGCAGCCCGTAAGGAGGCCGAGTCGTTGAGCAAGCTTCGAATGGGTATTATCGAGGCTATCAGTCATGAATTCCGCACACCGGTTACCAGCATCATGGGCTTTGCGCGGTTGATACAGGAAAACGGCGGTGATTCGGATACCGTGGACTACGCCGATATGATCGTGCAGAGTACCAACAGGCTGTATGAAACGCTGGAGTCCATTCTGAACTACTCCAACATGATTTCCCAGAACCTGACGGTCCGGCCGCGTGAAATGGAACTGGAAGACTCTTTGCGTTCCATTCTGGAGAATTACAATATTAAATGCGCCGACAAGGGACTGTATTTTCAGTCGTTTGTGCCCAAGAACACGTTGGTTCACACCGATGAGAGCATCCTGAACTCTATTGTGGAGAAATTGCTCGACAATGCTGTGAAATTCACCCACGAGGGGGGCGTGCGGCTTAATATCCGCACCATCGGAACCAAACTGCTCATCGAGGTGAATGACACCGGCATCGGTATTCCGGAAGATATGAATCTGGCGGTCTTTGAACCCTTCCGTCAGGGTAGTGAGGGCGACGCCCGTCTGTACGAAGGCAGCGGGATGGGGCTGCCTGTTGTGGTCAAACAAACCGAACTTCTGGGTGGTAAACTCCACCATGAAAACAATGAATTCGGAGGCTGTCGTTTTGTTGTTGAAATTCCGCTGGAGCAGGCTCCTGTAGCGCTGGTACCCGAAACTGAAAGCCCGGTAAGCTCCGAAGACGATCTGAAAATTTTGTATCTGGAAGATAATCCGGTTCTCCAGCTGATGATGAAGAAAAGTCTGCCCGAGTTTCAGTTTACCATGGAGCGTAGTCCTCAGAAGGTAATCAACAAACTGGAAACGGAGCTGCACCACGTTTACCTGCTCGACATAAACCTGAATAATCCGTTGACGGGTATTGATGTATGCCAGGCTATCAGACAGCAACCTGACGGCGACAAGCCCTTCATCGTTGCTGTTACAGCCAAGTCGAAGGACTACCTCGAAGAGCATATTGGTCCGCACGGCTTTAATGCCTACGTCGCCAAACCGTTCAATCATCGCACCTTGAAACGACTCATCGCCTCAGCATACAGTCTGCCGGAAACCGATAGTTAGGGTGAGCGCTATTTCAGGAAGGTAAGCACGCTTTGCGGACCGATATTAGCTTGTGCCATGGCACTTTGCTCAGCTTGCTGAAATATCTGTTCCCGCAACCTGGATGCCATCTCACGCGCATCATCGCTGTTTTGCAAGGCTCCTGATTGATCTGCCCGACCCAGATTCTGGGATCCGGCACTGATGTCAACGCGGTAGCCATCCTTCTCGTTGGTAAGGTTAACACCGGTCGGGGTTTCGTTACCGCTGTTCTTTTCTTCTGTTTTCCGTTGCGTGGTCTGCGATTCCAATGCTTTGACCACAGCACCGCTTTGACCTACATTGCTGATATCAGCCATTTTTCCTCCTTGGCATGGCCCGGCCATGCACGCATTTATGATTTTGAACACATCAATTCGTAATCATTATCGGCTTAACTGCACGTAGCTTAAGTGCTGATGCAATAAAAATTGAACAAGGGATTGTTCCTGAAAAATTATGCTGCAGCTTGTTGATGCACGCTGAATTGGGGCGGTGTGGTTAGTATGCGCCGGCCGGCATCCAGACCGTAAAGGTCGTACCCTGACCAGGACTGCTGTCAACATCGATCCTGCCGCCCATCACGCTAACCTGGTTTCTGACGATGTATAAACCAAGGCCGCGGGCTTCCGGATTGTCTGTAAAGACCTGTCGGAGTCCGAATAGCCTTGAACCGTGATGTTTCAGGTCGATCCCAATTCCATTGTCGCGCACGGTCATTTCCACAAATTCACCATTTCTACGCGCTTTGATTTCAATAATGGGAGTGCGTTTTTCTGAGCGGTACCGGATGGCGTTGGTAACCAGATTTTGCAGCACACTTTGCAGGTAGGCCGGGTTGTAACTGACCGTGCAGTCCGGTGAAATAGCTACTGATACCTGAATGCCGGATTCAGCCAATTGTATTTTATGGTCGGCCAGTATTTTATCGGTGTAGGCTTTCAGGTCCAGCTCCGTACGCTCCACGTTGACTTCCCGCTGAATGCTTAGATTTTCATTGAGATTGTATAGCGTGCTGAGCAGTCCTTCCGAGACGGTATCCAGCATCCCCATGAGTTCCCTCCGGGTGGACTCGTCATCTGCTGCCTTTGACTCTGTTAAAATTGCGGCGATATTGGCAGCATAGGAGCGGATATTGTGCGATAAAATATAATTGAATTCCTGCAGGCGCTTATTTTGATCACTGACAATTTCGATGACTTCCTTGAGTTCGTCTTCCCTTTTTTTCAGCTGGGTTATGTCTTCCTTAATGGCGATAAAATGGGTTATGAAACCGGTTTCATCGGTAATAGGGGAGATCATGGCGTGTTCCCAGTAGGCTTCCCCGTT
This sequence comes from Bacteroidetes bacterium HLUCCA01, assembly GCA_001314545.1. Lineage (GTDB taxonomy): Bacteria > Bacteroidota > Rhodothermia > Balneolales > HLUCCA01 > HLUCCA01. The sequence continues at coordinate 263,127 of LIHN01000019.1, read as the reverse complement.
TTTTTTGATATTCTTGAATTCACCGGTCCAGGATTTGCCGCTCAGAATGGTATTCCATAGATTTTCGTACTCTTCTCTGCTTTTAAATTCTGACTTGAGTATGCGCGGATTCAGTCCGATCACCTCACCCGGGGTGTACCCGGTAACCTCTGTGAACTTGGGATTTACATATTCGATGTTCCCGTCGCGATCGGTTATGACTACCGTGGCCGGGCTATTCTGAACGGCTTTGAGCAGTTTTTTCATTTCACTGCCGGTGGCATGCCGCTGGGTGACATCCCGGTTGGTGCCCCGCTGCCCCAGATAGACGCCCGTATCATCAAAAATGGGACGACAGATATGCTCAATCCAGTGAATGCTGCCATCCTTGTGCTGGATGCGAAACTCAACGGTCTCAAATTCATCGCTTTGATGATTTTGACCTCCGATATGCAATCGCTTATGCCGTTCCCATTCGGGTTTATCTTCGGTATAAATGATTTTTTCAAATAAGGATATGTCCTTCATGAATTCATCAGCGGTATAGCCACTGATCTGCTCGCAAAAAGGAGAGATATACTCAAAGGTTCCATCCGGCCGGACCCAGTACTCCCAGTCCGGGGAAAATTCAGCGGCGATGCGATATTTGGTATTGCTTTCCTTGAGTCGCTGTTCACGTTCTTTGGTTTCCGTGACGTTGATATGTGTTCCCAGCACTTTTCCCTGAAAACGACCCTGTTCATCACAGAGTTTCCGGCCTCTCGACCATATCCACACCCAGCTGCCGTTGCTATGTTTCAGACGAAAATAGGTTTCGTAGATACCGGTATCGGCCTCATCAGCCAGGTACGACTGAAATACCCGGTTGGCCTCGTTTCGGTCTTCCGGATGCATCAGGTCAATCCAGTTCTGCATTTTTCCACCGTACTGCAGTCGGTATTGGCGGGCATCCAGCCCGATCATGGCCAGATATTCCTCGCTGAACCACAGTCGGTCGTTGCGCATATCGTATTCCCAGGCGCCGGTATTGGAAATGGCCGTAAACGTCTCATACCGTGTTCGTGCCTCATCACTCGGGCGCTCAATTTCTTTGCGGTTGGTGATATCCAGCATGGTACCATGCCAGTACCAGGTGCCGTCTTCTTCCTGTTTGGGGAGCGAGCGGATCCAGAACCAGCGAATGCGCCCTCCGGTAACCAGCCTGAGTTCATGGGAAAATTCATGGAATCCCTTTAGGGTTGCTTCATTGGCTGCGAAAAAAGCATCTACATCATCGGTGTGTATCAGGTTGAAAAAGGCAGCGGTATCTTCATACAGTTCATCGGCCGTCAGGTCGGTCATCCTGCAAAAGCCCTCGCTCACATAGACAAAGCGCACGTCTCGGTCCAGTATGTATATACCAAACGGCGAGTTGTCTACCGCACTTTTTATATGCTGTAAATCAGACAGATGAATATGCTGTTTTTTCAGAGCCATGGTATTGTGAAGGGAGGGGGGGGAAAGCACTACGCAGGCAATATACTGCACCAAAACTGCTATTGCATTTACTTTTAATAAAAACTAATACGTTTCTAACGCATCAATACCGCTCAACCTGATTTTTTCCACCATCACGAAGCGCTATGGTGTAACTGCCGATGGTGGCACGTACAAAATTGGTAAGGGCCGTACGTGCTCCAGGCAGGGATACGGCTTTGATCGGCAAGACAAAACAGGTGGTTAATCGGCAAAAAAAGACCGACAAGCGGTCAAACCTGTCGGCCTTTGCCGTTAACCAGAGACATGCCTACCACCACGCCAACCCTGTCGCAAGCGACCTGCAGCCGACGTGTTGATGTGCCTCCGGTTGAAATTTGTAACGTGTAGTTACCCCTCATTCGATGGCTCACTTTCAAGGTCTGTCAAATTTTTTTAAGATGAAATGCCTTCGCACGAGATGTTGTATTCTCGTCAATTATTGTGAAGGAAAACGCAGATGAGGGTGTTTTTCGTCAGGTATCCCTCTTTTTTACCGTAGTTTTTCTCTATGAACAGCGTTATCCCCATTTGCACCATTTCCTTCATTTATGGCATAGCAAGGGGGGGACGCCCAATGAATTATCCATTGGGTACCGACAGTGCTCGTGAATCACGTGAAAAGCAGATTGGGCAGGAGGGACCGGGTAACAGCAGCGCTGCTCAGAAATTGATTCCGGCCCCGAATGAGAGTGTCCTGAAATGAACGCCAAGAATATCCAGCCAGCGGTAGCTCAGACCGAAACTCATGTTCTGCCGGTGCAGCTGCAGTCCGAATTCATGGTTGTTGATGAACCCGTATGTCTGTGCCATGCTGGAATAGGTATAGTGGGCTGAGAAGGGCTCACGGAAATACCAGCTGAAATCGGTCATCAATTCCGGACCGGTGTAGTGGTCGGCACCCAGACCAAGGGTTCGAAAACCCAGGTACAGTGCCCCGTCACTGTTTTCAAGAAAGCGAAACTTGCGACCAGCCGCCACATTGAACTGTCGGATAGGGTAGGGCGCCGTGGCTTCGCGAAGCTGTTCATAGCGGGAATGCACAGCCCAGTAGCGTATATGCCATTTCAGCTCACCGGAGAACTGTTCCATAGCCAGACTTCCCTGGGGCATGGAAGTATTTAGTCTGAGCTGAACCAGCGAGGCTTTCCCATCGTCTTCCAGTCCGCTGAAATTCCGGATTCCGGCGTTGTATCGGCCCCGACCATAATACGGGATGGCGTTGTAGCGCAAGGGTACTTCGTCGGGTCGGATGGCCCGGAAATAAAAAAATTCAGGCATAAACTCCGCACCGATTTCCAGAAATGTAATCAGGGCGCTTACCCCGATATCATCGCTTTCGCCTTCCAGACGTTTTTTTGCCTCTTCGGTACGCGATTGGGCCGTGATGCTTTGTGCCGCCAGAAGCAGCAGCAGAACCATTAATAATGCTTTGCGGGTGTGCGGTATCATAGTTCAGGATTTCTTCTGGTAAGTTACAAGTTCCTGATTATAATGCACCTGCATGTTGATGCGAGGTGCCGGTGCCTGTCAGACTCCGGATACAAGCTTTTCTTTTAGTCGGAGAATTCGCCGCACGGATGCATTGATACGCAGCTCATCGATGGTTCCGTCTTCCAGCAGTCTCCGCACAATGTGGATGGAACGCTCAACAACATCCGGTTCATAGGCCAGGTTGTTACCAAAGGCGAGAATGTCAACGCCGGCAAGCAAGGCCAGCTCTACGACGTTGTCGAGGCCGAAATAATTGGTGATGGCCTGCATTTGCAGGTCATCGCTGATGATGACCCCATCGAATCCCATCTGGGTGCGGAGCATGCCCTGCATGACGGAGGCAGACAAGGTGGCCGGTACGTTGGGATCCAGCTGACCGTTAAAGATGTGGGTAGTCATAACCATATCGCACAATCCCTCGCCAATAAGCCGTTCGTAGGGAATTACCTCCCGTGGCGACCAGGTCTGCGTGACATCAGCCATCCCCAGGTGGGTGTCGGCCAGGGAGCTTCCATGACCCGGGAAGTGCTTGAGTGCGGTAAGTACGCCCCCGGCCTTATGCCCCTTGATGTAAGCACGTGCATGGGCTGTAACCTGGTCTGCATCGTCTGAAAACGTGCGGTCCCGGCCGTAAATAGCTTTGTTATCCTTGTTGATACCCAGGTCAACACAGGGGGCAAAATTCAGGTTGAGACCGTAGGATTGCAGCAGTCTGGCGATGTGTTCCCCTTCCCGACGGGTTTCCTCAAGATCGTCGAGTTGTCCCAACGTTTTGTGCGATCGGGTTGCCGGAAAACCATATTCGGGCCTGAGCCGGTTAACGGTGCCACCTTCCTGATCGATGGAGAAGAAGGTAGGAAATTTTGTGTGGCTGTAGAGCTGCTGCATCAGATTACGGAGCTGATCCGGGGAGGTCACGTTGCGACCATAGGTTTTCATAACAACGTCGTAATCGAACAGGATGACCCCGCCGACCTGGTAATCACGCAGATCCCGGATGATGGGGTTCTCATCGGTGAGTTCCGTTCCGCGGAATCCGATGAGCAGCATCTGGGCAATTTTCTGGTCCAGACTCAGGTCTTCCAGACGGGGGAGGGGGCGTTCGGGGATGTCCATAGGTATCGGTAAGCGAATGTTGTGTACGGTTCGGTAGTACGTGAGCTTTTTGCCGGATTGAAGACCAGACCGGATTGCCGCGGGGGACGGTTTCCGGATCGGGGTCCCTGCCGTGCGGGGCTAGGTTGCGCGTACAGCTTGCGCAACGGCATCCAGCACGTCCCTTTGAACGCTCAGCTGGCTGAACATATCGGTCAGCAATTCCCGGTTCATGCGATTGAAATCCCGCTCGAGGGGCGTAATGCACACCCCGCCGAAGTCCACAGAAGCCGGTGAGAAAAGGATCTGCTCTTCACCCTCGGCAAAAAACTGTTCGGGACGATGTTTGCGGCGCAGAAATACCATGGCCCGCCAGCGACCATCCCGGAAGCTGGTCACAATATTGACCATTGGCTCTTCTCCGGGGTGTTCATTGAACGCGCCAAAGGCTTCAAATATCCGCGCAAATTCATTCTCACAGCGACCTGCATCATCGGATTCAATGACCAAAAAGCGTCGGAGCGTGTCGTCAACGGCCGCAATCCGGGTGCCGGGTTCATGGACCAGCCAGCTGCCGTAATGTTCAACCAGATGCTCCCAGGTGGTGTCAATCTGCATGAAACCGAACGTTCCTGCCTGAAAATGCAGGTGATCCGGGGCAGAGGCTCCGCATTTCGGACCGTTATAAAACAGGGAATACCGTGTTCCCATCTCCCGGGTCAATTCTAGCATGGCCGCAAAGGCCCCGCTGATGCGCTGGTCAATGTGGGCGGTGTGCGGAATGGTGAAATGCTCCGGAAAGATGGGGAATGGGTTGCAGAGTATGCTGTAATCTCCGGATTTCAGGCCCTTCTGCTCGGGTGGGAGGTTTTCTTCACACAGAAAACATCGGCGTTCAGCAATCGATTTCTTATCAACTTTGGCTGAACTGGATACGATGCGGCCCGGATTGAATTGGACCTTCATGGAGAAGTGACCAAAATCAATCTCGCGGCTGACGACCGAGTCCAGCGTGGCGGCCCCGTTCCGGAGCATAGGCCAGGTTTCTTTCTGCTGTAGCAGCAGGGCGTGAGCCTGGTCGGCGGTATTGCCCGACCCGGCTCCGTAATCGTGTAGTTCGTTTTTGCTCAGGTACCGGTTCATTGTCCCGAGGCTACTTTTTGCTGACGGGCTTTGAGCTCAAAGGTCCGGATTTTGTCTTTGTAGGCGTTATGCGCATTCATTTTGTTGATATCCAGGGAAGCGTCGGTGTTGTCATCCCATCGGCGCACGCAGTACACAGCGTCGTATATCCGGCCAATCTGATAGGTTCGGGAAATAGCCAGTCCCAGGGCGTAGTCTTCGCCGTAGCTCACGTTCGGTACGTTCAGGCCGCGCAGCACCGGGGTGTAGAATGCCCGTGGTGCACCCAGGCCGTTGATTCGGATGGCGTTGTTCCGGCCGTTTTCAGGGGTCCACTCGCGGTGGTCGATCAGCCCCGGAGGAATGGGCTGCAGGTTTACATCGGTCATTTCATAGCTGCCCACAACCATGGCACAGTGCTCTTCACGAAACACATCCACGATTCGCTGCAGGGTCGTTTCGTCTTTGTAGACATCGTCACTATCCAGCTGAATGGCATATTTGCCGCAATATTCGCTGTGAACGGCAACATTCCAGCATCCGCCGATGCCCAGGTCTTTGCGCTCGGGGATGAGTACTTTGAGCCGGGCGTCACCGGCAGCGATTTCGTTGAGGGCTTCCAGGGTGCCGTCGGTTGAGAAGTTGTCTACCACAATCAGGTTGAAATCGAAGTCGGTTTTCTGCGTGAGTACGGAGTTGACGGCGTCGCGGATGGTGCGGATCCGGTTGCGAACAGGAATGACAACGGCTGCTTCTACCGGGAATGCATCGCCGGAGTCATCTACCGGTTTGAATACGGGCTCCAGGTACGCCCCGATGGCCTTGAGATGCTCTGTAAATGCTTGTTCCATTTCGATTTGTACTTCCCGGTTTTTGGGATCCACATAATCGAACATTTTCTCTCCCGACTTACGCAGATCGGTTTCTACGGTGCTGTACAGAAACTCACTGACGCGAACCAGCCCTGAGGTTTGCGATACGCGCAGGCGCAGGTCGTACAGGCCGGCGTGTTTGTAGTCGGTAGTGAAGGCAGCGGTGGCTTTCTTGAAGGCCGGGGTGCTGAACAGCAGCAACGGACCAAAATCGAAGTCATCTCGCACGCTGCCAAACTGATAGTCGTTGACGGGGTGGCCGGCGCGCTGATCCCCTTTGATCTCAATGAAATCCGAGTATACCAGTCCTGCAGCCGTGTCGGCGGCAATTTGTACGAAACGGTTCAGGGCAAATTGACCGAGGTCAATCAGCGTATCTTTGGTGAGCAGAGCGATGTACTCCGTCCGGGCGACCTCCCCGATTTTCCGGAAGGTCTGCGATGACAGGGGTGCATCAGTTATGAGGTCCTGCGTGTTGGGCTTGTCTACACCGGTTGGCGTGTTGCTCATCAGGAAAATACGGTCAGCCAAACCACTTGCATTGAAAGCGTCTATGGTCTGCAGGGTGAAATCGTTGTGGTTATAGGGCAGAAATACGGTAATAGGTTTTGACATGATGGCGCGATATTAGATGATAATGTTGTGTTTTGGCGAGGCCTTCTTCCGGCAGGCGTTGCCCGCGGCGGCAGGGTGCTCACTCCGGCGGGAGCACCTGTAGATTGTCTTGGTGTTAAGATAGCGAAAACCGGCGATTTTTTGCAGTATCAGTCCGATTCTTCCGTAGTGTCTTCGTCTTTTTTCTTACCGAATTCGGGATCAATATCTACAAAGGCAGCAATAATGAAGGCCGGTGCGGTGGCCATGAGAACCCACACAAAAAAGTGCTGGTACCCGATAATTTCCTGTATCCATCCGCTGAACATCCCCGGAATCATCATACCCAGGGCCATGAATCCGGTGGTAATGGCAAAATGCGCTGTTTTATGCTCGCCTTCCGACACGTAAATCATGTAAAGCATATACGCCGTGAAGCCGAATCCGTACCCAAATTGTTCTATCAGTACAGCCAGATTGATAATCAGGAAGCTGTCAGGCATGGCATAGGCCAGGTAGATGTAGACCGCATTGGGCAGGTTGATGGCAATAACCATGGGCCACAACCAGAACCGGAGTCCGTGACGGGCGGCCAGAATCCCGCCGATAATCCCCCCGGCAGTCAGGGCCAGAATCCCGACGGTTCCGTACACAAAGCCTACTTCACCGGTGGTAAGTGCCAGTCCGCCGGCTTCCTGGGCGTCCAGCAGGAAGGGCGAGGCCAGTTTGACCAGCTGGGCCTCGCCGAAGCGGTAGAACAGCAGAAACAGCAGGACGATACCAATCTGTTTTTGTTTGAAAAACAGTGCAAAGGTGCGGAAAAACTCGGTAAAAATACTTTGATCGGCCGAGCGTACCCCGGGTTTGTCCGAGTCGGGACGGGGCAACACAAACCGGTGATACAGGAAAAAGAAGATGAACATGCCGGTGAGCAGCATGAAGGTGATAGACCAGGCCAGCGGGATGTTTCCGGCCCGACCGCGGAAGGTGGCCTGGGTGGTGAAATCCAGTTTGCTGTCCAGCTGGATGACGGCCATGGCCGGGGTGTTCCAGTTGCTGCTGTTGAATACAAAGCGGTCCCCCTCGACCAACGATATGCTGTTGTCACCGGCTTCGCGACCGAAATTAATGACAATTTCTTCGCCTTCAGCCGGTTCGCCGGACAGGTACAGGTAGACGATGCCGACATTGCCCGTCATCCCGTCATCGCGCAGGGGCTCGGTTTCCGGCGCAAATCGCTGCAGAAAGTCTTCCAGGGGCACAGCAACCAGCCTGGACCACCATCCTTGCTGTGCTGCCTGTGTGGTTTGCTGCAGGCCTTCCTGTCCGTCTCCGGCTTCCATGCCGTCAATCTGATAGAAATTGCCCCGTACGTTCCAGTCGCGGGCCACACTGAGCACGGAATCGGCCAGTTCCCGGGGAACGCGGTCTACACTCAGCTCCAATGCATCGGGATATGTAATGATCCGGAGAGGGCCCTCCTGGGAGGTAATCTGCAGCTCAGACGGGTGGGGTTGAGCCGTCCATGCAGTCTGTGTTGTCTGGACGTCGATTTCAACGGTATCCAGTCCGGTGGTCGACTCAATATACCCGGCAAAGATGATCAGGAGTCCCTGACCGGTGATCATCGCGATGCGGTAAAAGGTGCTTCGAACACCCACGAACCAGGCTTGTTTATGCTTGGAAAGCGCCAGCATATACAGCCCGTCCGCGGCAATATCGTGTGTGGCAGAGCTGAAGGCCAGCAGCCACATGAAGGCAAGACTCCACTGAAAAAAGTTGGGTGCGGGAATGGAAAAAGCTACCCCGGCAAGGCCGGCACCCACCAGTAACTGCATGGTGACCACCCACCAGCGTTTGGTTTTTACCAGGTCAACAAGCGGACTCCATAGCGGTTTGATGACCCAGGGCAGGTATAGCCAGCTGGTATACAGGGCGATTTCGGCGTTGGATATACCCAGTCGCTTGTACATAATAACCGAAACCAGCATGACCACCACGTAGGGGATGCCTTGCGCGAAGTACAGGGTGGGTATCCACGACCAGGGGTTGGTGCTTTTTTTATGATCTGCCATGGCAAAGGATTTGGGCAGGCCCCGGTTGTCTGAGCGGCCTGCGGTAATTCGGATTGATAGTGATGGTCGATCTCAGGGAAGCAGCGTGTTGCCGCCTCGCCGGCAATAACATTACGGATACAGGTAGTACGGCTGCGAACGCTCGCGGAAAGACGCCACGTCTTTGTTCAAAAACGGCTCCACATCAGCGTACAGGAAGTTCTCGGAAAACAGCTCCCGTACGGTGCTCGACCCCGCAACACGGTCGAACATGCGGATACGGGCCGGCGTGGTGTCAAAAGGGTTCTTGTCAGGGTGTAGTACGTGGTGTTCCTGCATGAATAGAAACTGAAGGCTCATGATATTCACCTTGGAAAAATCGTGAATGTACAGTTGAACGCCATGCAACACTTCACCCTCATTTCTGCCATAATACGGTCGCCAGGTTTTCGGACGGAAGGTGATACCCTCCAGCCCGAGATTGTTCATACGTTCAGCCATGAGCTGCGCATCAATCCAGGGCGCACCGAATACCTCAAAAGGCATGGTGTAGCCAACCCCCTCGCTGAGGGTATGCAGCTCGCCGAGGATGCCGGTGGCGGTGTAGTAGACCGCTGTATGACGATGGGGTATGTGCGGGGATGTGGGTACCCAGGGCAGACCGGTATCTTCAAAACTCATGCTACGGTTCCATCCGGTCATGGGGATAACGGTCAGGTCCACCTGCATGCCGCCGTTGAGCATTCCTTCTGCGTTGAGCATTCGGGCCAGTTCACCGGAGGTCATTCCATACACGTAGGGTATTTCAAATTGTGAGACGAAGGAGATGTAGTCGGGCTCGGTAAGGTTACCCTCGATTTTGCCTCCCAGTGGGTTCGGTCGGTCCAGGACCATGAACTCGATGCCTTTTTCAGCTGCAGCTTCCATCGCCAGTCCCATAGTGGAAATAAAGGTGTACGAGCGTGAACCTACGTCCTGAATGTCGTAAATCAGTACATCAATACCTTCCAGCATCTCCTGGGTGGGTTTGCGGGTTGCACCGTAAACAGAGAAGACGGTGATGCCGGTTTTCTCATCAATATAGGTTTCAACGTAGTCGCCGGCGTTGATATCGCCCCGTACCCCGTGTTCCGGACCGAAAAGGGCTACGAGCTGTACATTTTCAGACTGGTGGAGCAGATCGATGTTGGAGATGAGGTCTTTGTTCACACCGGTTGCGTTGGTTATCAGTCCGACCCGCTTGCCTTCCAGCTCAGCAAATTGGTTCTGTTCCAGTACATCCAGCCCGTTGAGGACTTCGGGTTGCTGCTGGCTTACGGCGGGTTGGGAGCAAGCCATTGCGCACAGGGCAATCAAGGCAAAAAGGGACAGTAGTTTCATGATAGTGCGTTTTTCTGTAGATGGTAATTCCGTGGTGATGATAGGGTAAAATAGGTTGTGCCCGTTCTTTAAACAAACAAAAAAGGCATCCGGAATTAACCGGATGCCTGCACTGTCTGAAAACCAGTCTATTTTGTTTTTAACGGATAAGAAGCATGCTTCGGACAGCTGAAAAATCGCCGGTTTCCATACGATACACATACATGCCGCTGGACAGACCGGAAGCATCGAAACGTACCCGGTGGGAGCCGGCCGGCATGGTCGCGTCGGTGAGTACCGCTACCTGCTGCCCCATACTGTTGTACACCGAAATACGCACCGGACCCGGCTCGCTGAGCGTGTAGCCGATGGTTGTTGTGGGATTGAACGGATTGGGATAGTTCTGCTCCAGGCTGAAAGCGCCGGGTGTGTGGATTTCATCTGCAGCGGATACGCCGGTGAGGTCTGCGATTTCAATATCGTCCAGTCTAAGCTTGTCACGTGCTCCGCTGAGTTCATCCAGTCGAATGCCTGTGAAATAATAGCGGAAAAGCAGGTGTACTTCCTGCTGACCCAGGGCTTCTGGCGGCAGGTCCAGGCCCTGGAACTGACTTTCCTGCCCCTGGAACGACCGGTTATACTCGATGGCCTCGCCGAGGGGCAGGGTCAGGTCCTGCCATGCTCCATAGGTTGCAGGCATGTCCGGTTCGGATGCCTGCTGAACAACGCGGTATTGAACCCGCATGGCGTATACCCGGGAGTTCAGTTCTTCGGTTCCTGCCTTGAAGTCGAATGTAGCCCGGTTCACATCCCGCGTGTCAAGGGAAACCAGGGCGCCGCCCAGATCCCGACCACGGCCGGTATTGATGAAACTGATTCCCCGCTCGCCCAGACCGTTTATCCGTGTACGGGATGTATTTCGGTAGGGGAACCCGATGTTCAGCAAGTCAACGTCATTGTATTGGTCCGCAGTCAGGTTGTAGGCATACAGTAAATCATCATAAACGCCCGGATCATCCATGGCTGACTGCAGGAAAATCATGTGCTCCGGATAGGTGCCACCCGGTGCATCCTGACTCCATTGGGTGAAGGAGAATGCTCTGGCAGACAGATCCGCCGGCGCAGGATAAACCAATACCCGCAGTGTCAGGCTGACCGGCGTGTTGGTGCCGTCATCAGCCAGGATGACGATGGTGTCTTCACCCGGTTGGTCCGCACTCAGAATTCCGGCAGCGTCCGGACCATTGGGGTAATTGATGCTGAACGGAGCGCCCTGCGGCACCTGAATGGTGAAGGTGAGAGGGTCCTGGTCAGGATCTTCGAATATTGCAGAGGCCAGCGATGTGGTGTTGATCAGGTTGCCGGCGCTCAGCTCCAGCACGTTCAATGGGTTGGCCAACACCGGCGGCAGATTGACGCCATCCTGTGCGGTACCTTCCACCGTTACATTATCAAAACGGTTGTTTCCGGCCAGGTTGGGTGGATTATTGGAGTCGTTAAACTCAAATCGAACAGCGAAGTCGGGGTTGTTGGCGGCCCCGTCTATGCTGGAAAAGTCGAGGGTTATCAGGGTTGGAACCGTGGTGACCTCCAGAATCCGGAACGACTGGTACGTCTGACCGTCAAGCGTGTAGGTAATGAACTGGGTATTGGCACCACTGTTGGATCGGCGGGTTTCGTACTTGAAGACAATATTTTCGAACCCTGTTGTCGGAACGCTGAAAGTCAGTGATGAACCAACCGGGTTGTTGAATCGCAGGTGGGTACCGGCGGGGTCGCCGTTGCGCGCGTTGAGTCCGCTGAAATCCTGGCCGTCACCGGTGGTGAGTTCGGTCAAACCCGCAAGCTGTGCTTCAAGACCGGCTCCATCCAGACCGATATCCGGCGTTGTGAACGTCGTCTCGTTGTTGAACGACCAGTAATACATCAGAAATGGGGAATCATTGGCCGTTAGTGTGGAGGCGGCAATCAGTATTGCCAGCGTACATGTTGTAAAGGTTTTGAATATAGGGTGCATCATAAGCAGGTGCTGGTAATCGGTATTTATTACAAAATGTAAACGTAATTTCCCTAGATTGCGTTAACAAATCGGTAACATCCACTAAAAGATGTAAAACCGTATGAATAATAGTCTGGCTTGGCTGCTGCAAACAACGGCATCAGGCAAAATTTGTATTTTGCTGTGAATAACATGAAAAATCGTTTGCCTAACCGTTCGCAAACCATGAAGAAATTTCTGACCATCCGCTGGATTATGCTTGGAATGGCTCTGTTTGCCATTGTCAGTCTTACGGTCATGAATGTGTATTCCCTGTACGCCCTGCATGAATCTACCATCAGTTCGGCTTCCGACCGGCAGAAGACACAACTCGCGGATTTTACCTACACTACCCGAAACCGGTTCCGGGCACCGGTTGAAGGGATCTGGCGGCTCAACATGGAGCAGTTGCATGATGAAATCGCCCGCAATGCTCCTCTGAATCCTGCCTTGGGCGAAGTTCTGGCAAGAGCCATGGAAGATTCGTTGTTTGATAAGGTATACTTTGCCGGTGCCGATTTTCAAGACTGCGGGCAATCCGGAGCTATTAAAATATTTGATACCGGAACCAGACAGTTTGTGAACGAGAGTCTCCCTCCGCAATCGGCCTGTGATGGTATCAGCCTCACACGCACCCGCATGAATGTGCTCATTAACGATTATCGGTGGAATACCAAGGTTGTATTTGATACCCATCGTACCATGAACGTAGCGCTGATCAATCCCCGGGGAGCCTCAATTGTAGGGTACTTGTCATTTTCCATTAACCGGGATTATCTGGTCAACGAGTATCTCGCCGGTAAACTCATGGATGTGTTTGGTACACGCGATGAGAGCGGGATGACGGTTTGGCTGCACGACTGGCTGCTCAACGAGGTTCTGGCAACCAATGATCCGGACACGCCGTACGACCGCCGGGGTGTAGAGTATATTCAGCGCTTTCCGGATTTGCTGGATAACTGGAATATCAAGGTAGTATTTGATGAGAATCCTGCGGTACTAGCCTCTGCCGGAAATCTGCAGCGAAACTTGATTGTCATGGGCGCGGTTCTGGTTCTCTTACTGGGAAGCCTGACCATCATGTTTATCATCGCCCAGCGCGAGCGGAGCCTGATGGAGCGTCAGGCTGGTTTTCTGGCTAATGTGACACACGAACTTAAAACGCCCCTGGCTGTTATGCAGGCTGCCGGTGAAAATCTGGCCGATGGCCGCGTAACCAGGCCTGAACGACTTAAAGTTTACGGGGAGCATATCTACACCGAGTCTATGCGACTACGACGTATGATTGAAAAATTGCTGGATGTGGCTAAAAGTGATGCCGGTCAGCAACGTATCCATCCTGAACGGGTAAACCTCGGTGAACTGGTTGCCTCCTATCTGCAGGAACATCAGACGTTGATTGCACAGGCAGGATTTGAGCCGGTCATTGACCTGCAGTCGCCCCTGCCCGATGTTATGGCAGATCGGGAAAATTTTCAGACTATTCTGGGTAACCTGGTGGAGAATGCCATGAAATACTCCGGCGAGGAGAAGTATCTGGCGGTTCGGCTGCGAAGTAATCGCAGCGCAGTGATTCTGGAGGTTGAAGACCACGGTCATGGTATACCGACGGCCGCCCGAAAACATATTTTTGATAAGTTCTACCGGGCAGAAGATACGCTTACGGCCCGCACGAAAGGGCACGGTTTGGGACTTTCCATTGTTAAGAATCTTGTTGAACTCAATGGTGGTACCATCACCGTTGAATCCACCTATCGGAAAGGTTCCGTTTTTTCAGTAACATTCCCGATATACCAGGCCAGTGCTGCCTCTGAGCCTCGCACAGTTAACTCTAACGCCAAGATTGAATATGCCAGCTAAGACTAAAAAAATACTTGTTGTGGAAGATGAACCAAGTTTGGTTTTTACCCTGCAGGATACCCTGGAAAACGAGGGTTACGAGGTACATATTTCCGAAACCGGCAGTGATGCGGTTCAGCTGGTACATGATATCAAACCGGATCTGATGATTCTGGATGTGATGCTTCCCGGTACCAGCGGCTTTGAAATCTGCAAGCAGGTTCGTGAAGATAAATTTACCTTTCCGATCATCATGCTCACCGCCCGCGACCAGGAAATTGATAAGGTTACCGGTCTGAATATCGGGGCCGATGATTACATGACCAAGCCATTTGGCGTCAAAGAGTTGCTTGCGCGAATCCAGGCTCGACTGCGCCGGGCCAATTCCTACTCAAAAACAGGTCCGATGGATGTAATCACCCTGGGACCGGTGCGCATTGAGCTGAATGAGTCGCAGGTTATCCGTCCCGATGGAGAGTTCGAACTGACTACCCGGGAAGTGGAGCTGATCCGGTTTCTGGTTGGCCAGGCCAACGAACCCGTCTCCCGGGATGTGTTGCTGGAACATGTCTGGCGCTACGAGTACTCCACAAACACCCGTACCGTGGATGTGCACATCTCCAAACTTCGCTCCAAAATCGAAATGCAACCGGATGATCCCCGGTACCTGGTTACCCTGCACGGGGTAGGCTACATGCTGAAACTGAACTGAATGACGCCTGCCAGCTTAGTGATCGTGCTCAACAACCCGGTCGACCAGCAACATATGGGGCATGGTCAGCAGACTGATGCCGATTAACGCATAAATGACCGCGTCCGGTTGCTGCAAAGACTGCCCGAATAAAACCAGGATACCAGCAATCCCTGCCAGCGCCAATAGGGTGAAGGGCAGGGCATTGCGGATGAGCGACCACCAGTCGGGCAGTTTGAGATACCGGTTGAGCAGTTGCAGGTGATCCCAGCTGTGCCACAAGGCAAAATACAACCCGAAACTCAGCAACGGTGGCAACAAACCGAACATCAGTCCGGTAATCAGGGTGTCTGTCAGTAAAGGTGCATTCAGTTTCTTCGTGCCAACCCCTAGCAGGACCAGGTGCTGCACTACAATGAATCCAATAAGCCAGACCTGCCAGTTTCCGATGAACTCAATCAAGTAGCCGGTAGTCATCACGGGTTCAATTACACCGGCTACCGATTCAATCTGTGCCGTTATCATCAGTCCGAGCAGAAACACACCCCGACTCAGATACAACGGTTTTCGCCAGGCGGAACGGGCTTGCTCATGCATGTCCAGCTGACCGAAATGGTAACAGGAGAGCAACAAAAAAAGGGTTAAGCCCAACGGTACTGAGATCAGCCAAAGCAGACCGTATATGCCAATAATGGCCATGTATCCTCCGAGAAACCAGGGCCATTTTCGTTGTTCATCGTTCAGGCTGAAATGCCGGAATGCGGTAAGGTGGTCCAGTCCGCCATGGAGCATACCAATCGTTATAATAGAGCCGATGAAAACCGGTATTGCCAGCCATTCACTGAGTGCCGGGAAAAACAGATGTGCCGTCAGCAGGACGGTAGTCAGGAGAATACGTGGCGCCATAATGCCTTAAGAAAGGGTTTTTTGGGAAGCTTGCTGAACATGAGCATCTCATACGGCAAGCTGCTCGACTCGCGCAGAAATTCCATGACGCGATCGGTGTTTACGTTTCTGAACAGGGTCTGAAATATGGATATGGTTTGGTGGGGGTCAACGCGAAGTATATCCAGCAGCAGGGCATCATAGAACCGGAACCTGCCGTGAACGGCGGGGTAGGCTCGTAGTGTGCCCCCACCCGCCATCAGTTCGTTGATGTAGAACCGGGCCTGCTGATGCATCGCAAAAAAGGCATAGCCTGTGCTCGGTTTCACCATACCCGACTGTGTGCCGAGGGTAAAGGTATGGGGATTCAATTTGCGCGCATGGTGGCCGATGTGCATGGGAATGACCCCCTGCTCCGGTTCCAGGAGCCTGTACCCACAGTTTTTGGTCGATGCGATGCGTTCAACGTACCGGATAAAAGCCTTATGAAAGTGAGCCTCGCTGTATAACTCAGGGGTGAAGGCCGTTATTTCGATGAGGGCCTTATTTGCGTCGTGTGGCAGAACATAGGCAAAATGCACGGAACCGGGGTGCTGATCTACCTTGAAATCCATCAGGGTCAGGGTATCAGCATCAAACACAGGCTTATCGAATGCAACGATTCCGCCGGCAAATTGCTGCAGGAAGGGTGAAGAAGCCCGGTCTTGCTGCAGTTTTTCCGGAGATTCGTGCGGTGCACTGGTAAAGCAATATACCGATGATACGACCTCGGTATTGCTCAAGGTAACCTCCACGGTAGTATTTTGCGGATTCCAGGATATGCTTTCGGCTTTTTCGTGAATGAATCGGACATTGGGCAGGGATTTCAGCTGATTCATTACTATCCGGTGGAAGGAAGCCCCCCCAACACAATGATACCTGTAGCGATTCAGCTCACAGGTCGTTGCATCGGTAGTGCCGCTGACCATAAAATCAGTCCAGCTGAAATCCGGCGTAAGCTGCGACAATTCCCCGGGTTCCGACCAATAGCACCAGGTCTTGGAGTGGGCAGATTGCGGATTCGGATCAATAACCGTTAGCGGCCAGTGGCGAATAGCTGAACTGGCGAAATGGTGGAGGAAGGCCAGTCCGGCTCCTCCGGATCCTATGAGGGTTATCGACGACATACATGCTGTAATCACCAAACCGGTGCGGCCGTTCCCGCTTCATCAAGGCTATGTTACCCGTCGGAATGCCTAGGGAGTCTCCAGGTCGACCGGGGGCAGCGTCTGATTAATATACGTCACGAAATTGCGCATCTGTGAACGGAGTAATTTTTGCTGCATCTCCTCTGTGAGACCGTTTTCATCGGAAAAATTTTTGCTGAAACGAGCCAGAAATACACGTTCCGGGAAAACATACGCATTTCGGTAGCCCACAACCTGCTGGGCCTGTTCAACGGCCCGCAGTCCGCCGAATGCCCCGTTGGCAACTCCCACAAAAGAGATAGGCTTACCCAGGAAGGAGGCCGGAAATGGGAGATAGTCGATAAACATCTTGAAAATTCCGGGGAATGACCCGTTGTACTCGGGTATGACAAATACCAGCCCGTCGGCTTCAAGTATGGTATTGTTGAAGGACGTTACCGAGGGGATCTTTTCGCCGTATTTGCCACCCACAACCTGCTCCAGTGGATAGTCCTGAAGACTGACGACGCTGGCCTGTACTCCCAGTTTTTCATAGTGTGGTTTCAGATACTTCGAGAAGCGAAGTGTATTGGATTCAGGTCGGTCGGTACAGGCGAGTATAACTATGCGTTTCATAAATATTATTGAGTGTCAGTCCGAATTAAATTAGCGGTAAATGATTCTATGCCAACAGCCAACACCCCGAACCTGCTATTGGTTCCGTTCAACCACCCACACTACATTGTGCAGGTTTATAAATTATTTTTTCGAACAAAAAGCGCTTTTTCAACATCGATGCCTAAAATAGTAATGCAAATAATTTATATGAATTAAAAAACTATTGACTTTGTTCGATATTGCCTAGAAATTAGGTCATCCACTAAACAACAAAGGTCAATTATGGTAAAATACATAAAAACATTAGTCGCTTTGGTGCTGCTTGTCTTCGCAGCCCAATACGTAACCGGGCAGGAGGGGGATCTTGCCGGTGTTGAAATGCAGGTAACGCAGACGGTTTCCGAAATTCCTGTCGAGCAGCCCGAGGTTGCTGAGGAAACCGGGTATGCCAGTATAGAAGAATTTCAGGCTTCTGCGGGCTACGTGAAATTCATGATTGATAACCTGTGGGTTCTCATGGCCGCCGCGTTGGTTTTTATTATGCACCTGGGTTTCGCCACCGTAGAAAGCGGATTTACCCAGGCTAAAAACTCCGTGAATGTGATTTACAAGAATGTCTTTATTCTGGCTACCGGTATCATTACGTATGCGCTGGTCGGTTTTCAAATCATGTATCCGGGCGATTTCAACGGATTTTTCGGTTTCGGAGGATTTGGCATCGGTTATGATGCGGCCGACCCCATCGGCATGCTCACTCCAGCCTACGGACTGGACATGACCATATGGACCGACTTTATATTTCAGGCCATGTTTGCCGCAACGGCCGCAACAATTGTGTCGGGATGTGTTACAGGCAGGATCAAGTTACCGGCATTCATGATTTTCGGTGCGCTGCTGGTGGCCATTTCCTATCCTATAACCGGCAGCTGGAAATGGGGTGGAGGATGGCTCGACTCCCTTGGCTTCTACGATTTTGCCGGGTCTACCCTGGTGCATGCTGTGGGAGGATTCGCCGGACTCGCCTGCGTCCTGTTGCTGGGTGCCCGCGCCGGGAAATATGATAACGGCAAAGTCAATCTGATTCCGGGACACAATATTCCCCTGGCAACGGTGGGTATCTTCCTGCTATGGTTCGGATGGTTCGGTTTCAACGGCGGTTCCGTACTGAGCGCTGACCCGACGGCCATTTCTTTCGTATTCGTAAATACAGCTCTGGCTGCTGCCGCTGGTGCTCTGGCTGCGATGGTAGCCACCTATGTGACCATGCATAAACTGGATGCTCCCATGGCATTGAACGGAATCCTGGCCGGCCTGGTCGGTATCACCGCCGGAGCCGATGTGGTTTCACCGACCTCCGCCATGATGATTGGTCTGCTTGCCGGTATACTGGTGGTATTGTCAATCAATATGTTCGATAAACTCCGTGTAGATGATCCGGTTGGAGCCATATCGGTGCACGGAATCTGCGGGGTCTGGGGTACGCTCGCCGTGGGCATCTTCTCTGCTGAATACAGCTTTGTAACCCAGCTCATCGGTACCACTGCGGTTGTGGCCTTTACCTTTGTGTTCTCCTTTGCGGTATTTGCAGCGCTTAAATTCACCATGGGTGTGCGTGTATCACCGGAAGTAGAACTTGGCGGACTGGACCTGGAAGAGCATGGGAACAATGCTTACCCCAGCTTTGCCGGTGTTGAGCTCTTATCGAAATAAGGTAATTCGTGTCGGAAGTAGGAAACTGAGAAAAACTCAGGCGGGGGGGCTTAAACCCTCCCGCTCATTACTAAGGTTAGGGTCGTAAATAGATAAATGGAGAGAATGCCGTATGAAAAATCCCTTGAAAATTGGTTTGGGAATGATGATCGTGATGCTGGGCATTGCGATGCCTGCCTATGCGCAGGTTGATCTGGGACTGGATGTGAACAGCCGCTATGTATGGAGAGGTACTGATTTTGGAAATTCACCCTCATTTCAGCCGCAAATCAGTTATTCAGCCGGTAATTTTACCGTCGGGGGCTGGGCCGCTTTTGCAAGCAACGGGAACCCTGCGGGCAGCGAAATCGATTTGTTCGCTTCCTATAGTCTGGAAACCGGTATCGGCAACTTCGACCTTATGATTACCGATTATACGTTCCCTGAGTCCCCAACGGGAAATTATTTTACCTCCGAGGCGCACTTTGTTGAGCTGGGTCTGGCCTACGGTGGGACCGAGAACCTGCCATTAACCCTGTTTACCGGGGTTTTTGTGACCAACGACGATGACTATTCTGTGTACGCTGAACTGGGTTACAGTATCAGCAACATCGAACTGTCGCTGGGGATGACACCGTCCGCCTCGGCTATGTATGGCACAACCGGTGCCGGTATCGTATCGGCCGGACTGGGAACCTCCCGTGAAATTGTCCTTACCGAGATGTTCTCCCTGACCCTTAACGGTTCATTTCTGATTAATCCCTATCAGGAAAATGCATTTTTCCTGGTTGGATTCAGTCTGTAGGAGGTCTTGTAACCCGGATCTGCAAGGTACACGTGCCCTTATCGACCGTGAGCGGGTTTGTACCTTTTCTAAAATGTAACAACTCTGGCGAAGACGAGGCTTAGTCGCAAGCCTCCAATCAAGCTGTTCCGGTTGACCCCGGGGCAGCTTGTTTTATGTTTTCTACCTTCATCAGACTAGTATTTCCCATACGTTTCCCTGATTTTCAGCAGGCGCTCCCACAAGGCTTTTTCCCGTCCCTGATTGCTGGCCTTGAACCAGACGGTGTCTTTTTTCTCATCCGGCAGGTATTGTTGCTCTACCCAGTGGGAGGGATAGATGTGCGGATATTGATACGATTCAGACGGATTTTCCTGTCCCGTGTATCGCGACTGTTTGCCGCTGGCTGTTTTGTCGCGCAGGTGTGGAGGTACCTTGCCGGTTCCCTTGCTGCGGATATCGGCCATGACCTGGAAAACGGCCCCGGTACTGTTGCTTTTAGGTGCCAGACTCAGGTAGATGCAGGTATGTGCCAGATAGTACAGTCCCTCAGGCATACCGGTGCGTTCGAAGGCGTCCTGGGCGCTGACGGTGAAGGTCAGCGCAAAAGAATCGGCCATACCCACATCTTCAGAGGCAAAAATGAGCATTCGGCGGAATATGAACATCGGATCTTCACCACCCTCCAGCATGGCTGCCATCCAGTAAAGCGCGGCATCCGGGTCGGATCCGCGCATGGATTTGATAAAGGCCGAGGCGTAATGATAGTGTTCATCGCCGCTGCCGTCGTAGCGGACTACCCGTTTTTGGATAGACTCCCGGGCTATGTCCAGGGTGATGTGCCTGAACCCATCGGCCGCCGGACCCAGGGTCCGGGTAGCAATATCCAGGGCATTCAGGGCGTTGCGGATATCCCCTCCGGCGTAGGAGGCAAAATGATCGAGGGCATCCTCATCGATTTTAACCTTGAAATGGCCCAGTCCGCGATCGTCATCGTCCAGGGCCCGCTGCAGCAGCAAACGGATGTCATCCCGGGTAAACGGTTCCAGCTCGAACATCTGGCAGCGTGAGAGCAGCGGACCCACCAGGGAGTAGTAGGGGTTTTCGGTGGTGGCCCCGATCAGCGTGAGCAGACCCGACTCAATATGCGGCAGCAAGGCATCCTGCTGGGCTTTGTTCCAGCGATGGATTTCATCGACGAATAAAATGGTAGCCTGACCGTTGGTCTTCTGGTAATGCTCGGCCTGGGCTACGGCTGAGCGCAACTCCTTCACGCCATCCAGCACCGCGTTGAGCGTGACGAAACGGGCATCCATTTCGGTGGAAATGACCAGGGCGAGGGTGGTTTTGCCACTGCTCGGCGGTCCGTGAAATATCATAGACCCGATCATCTTGCTCTCGATGGCCCTTCGAAGCAGTTTGCCGGGCCCTAAAAGGTGCTGCTGACCGGCATACTCATCAATATTCCGCGGACGCATCCGTGTAGCCAGGGGCTCGAAACGCCGGCCTTCACTTCGGCTGTGCTTACTGCCGGAATCGGATTCCGGTGGGTCGAATAAACTCACTACAGGGGCAGATTATCATGTTTCTTGCGCGGTACCGTGTCGGCTTTATGTTGTATGACCTCCAGAACCCTGATCAGTTTCTGACGGGTTTCACGGGGATAAATAACATCATCAACGTACCCATGGGCGGCGGCGCGGTAGGGATTGGCGAAGGTTTCTTCGTAACTGGCTTCCAGTTCGGCCTGACGTGCTGCAGGATCTTCAGATTTGCCGATTTCTCGTCGGAAGATAATTTCAACGGCTCCCTTGGTACCCATGACGGCAATTTCAGCGGTTGGCCAGGCTACGTTGTAGTCGGCCCGAATGTGCTTGGAATTCATCACATCGTAGGCTCCGCCGTAAGCCTTCCTGGTGATGACCGTAACTTTGGGTACCGTGGCCTCACAGAACGCATACAGCAGCTTTGCCCCGTGTTTGATGATGCCGCCCCATTCCTGATCGGTGCCGGGCAGGAACCCGGGCACGTCTTCAAAGACCACCAGCGGGATATTGAAGGCATCGCAAAAACGCACAAAACGGGCACCTTTGATGGAGGCGTTGATGTCCAGGCAGCCGGCCAGTGAAAGCGGCTGGTTGGCAACAATCCCCACAGAGCGACCATCCAGCCGGGCAAACCCGACAACAATATTATCAGCGTAGTGTTCATGCACTTCCATGAATGAACCGGCATCGATGATACCATTGATCACATCCTTGATGTCGTAGGGCTTGTTGGGATTATCCGGTATGATGAAATCCAGTGCGTCTGCTTTGCTCTTATCCGGGTCGGTTCCGGCAGACCGGGGAGCTTTTTCCTCACAATTCAGCGGCAGATAGGCGTAAAGCCTGCGAAGCTGCATCAGGCACTCTGCATCGTTGTCACTGGTGAAATGACACACGCCCGATTTGGTGCTGTGTGCTGAAGCCCCGCCCAGGTCTTCGCTGCTGACTTCTTCATGGGTCACAGTTTTTACCACGTTCGGACCGGTGACAAACATGAAACTGGTATCCTGCACCATGAATATGAAATCGGTAATGGCCGGTGAGTACACAGCCCCTCCCGCACACGGACCCATGACGGCACTGAGCTGGGGTATTACCCCGGAGGCCATACTGTTGCGCCAGAATACCTCGGCATATCCACCCAGAGAAACCACGCCCTCCTGAATACGCGCACCCCCGGAATCGTTCAGTCCAATGACCGGAACGCCGTTTTTCAGGGCAAGATCCATGACTTTGCAGATTTTTTCGGCATGGGTTTCAGAAAGTGAACCCCCCAGTACCGTGAAATCCTGACTGTATACATAAACCGGTCTGCCGTCAATTTTCCCGAAACCGGTAACAACGCCGTCACCGGGATACTGCTGCTTGTCCAGCCCGAAATCTTTGCTGCGATGCTGAACAAATGCACCGGTTTCCTCGAAACTGCCCTTATCCAGCAGTATTTCAAGTCGTTCACGGGCGGTCAGTTTACCGCTTTCGTGCTGCTTTTTGATGCGATCGGGACCCCCGCCGAGTTTGGATTGTTCCCGAAGTTCTGCCAGCCGGTCGAATTTAGCTTGTTTTGACATGGTTAGGTAGATTACGATGTTTCTTCGAAATACTGTTGGAGCAGGTCTACAAAAAGAACGGCTTCACCAGAGTAGATGTCGATTTCCCGGGGTATGAATATCTCACGGGTCAGGTAGGTTCCGGCTTCCTGCCAGGTATGGAAGCTGGTCAGAGCGTTCAGGGAGGTGTAAAAGTCGTCTAGTTCATTGTTGAAAAAGTCCTGCAGAAACAGGTCTGCGTGGGCTCCCATGCGGTCCAGCAGTTCTTTGGAGGCATCGGTGAGCAAGTTTCGTGAGGAAGTATCCGGGTTTTCTTCCGGCTCCCACGATTCCTCCTCGGACTCCTCCTGCTGAAAACGCTGAATGAGCGGTTCCTCGAAGGAATCATCCGGGGTTTGGCCATGATCCGGAATCGCTTCAGAAGGGGGATGGGTCTGGTCGGTTTCGTCATCCCCGGCGTCTGCATCCAGAAAACGCATCCAAATGGGTAATTCCTCCTCATCACCATCAGATTGGTTGAGCTCGGGGATTACTTCATCATCAGAGGTACCGGTTTCAGCCGAAGCGCTATCTTCTTGCATCGCTTCATCGAACGCAGTTGCACGGTCATCGTCATGACAGATGTCGGTGTTGGCAGGTTCGGGCGTATTTTCGGGGGCGGTGTCAGCCTGCACGGTATCAGTTGCTTTCTGCTCAGCCTCCCCGGCCGGCTTTTCAACAGCTGAAGTATCCTTCCGCCTCCAGTCAAGACCGGGGGAGGAGAGCAGTTCAATCAGCCTGCTTCGGGTCAGTTCTTCATCCGCCCGGAGCATTCGTTCGGCAACATCGTCAAGCCCTTTGTCGGCAAAATACCGTGAAAACAGGGTGGAGGGGACCTGGCTTCCCATGAGCTTGAAGCAGATATCCAGTGCCTGCGCCCATTTCAGGGGGGTATACCCGGAAGCAAGGTGCTGGTCGATCTGGCGGATGATACCGGCGGCACGGTCGCGCGTGATGGTTTTCAGGTCCCGCCGCTGCATAAAGCGCAGCACGGCATCAGCCAGGTGACCGTTCAGTACAATCCATTCCCGTCGGGCATGCATTTCCAGCACAGAGACCTCCCTTTCATGGCGGAACAGGGTGTCCAGCACAAACTTTTCAGGTTCAGCGAGCTGTTCGAGGATGTCTTCTACAGCGTTTTCCGTAACCGAACGCAGGTAACTTTCCGGAATCCGTGTTTCCGCATTAATGGCCTCCAGGAATCGGTCCCAGGCGTCCTGAACGGGATCGGCCTGCATGTCGGCCCAATCGCTTTCAGGCAGGGTGACCGATTCGGCCAGGTTACGCTGGAGCTCAAGGCGGATGCGGTTGACTACAAATTCCGGGTAGCCGGACTCTGATAATTCAGCGGGGGTGTAGTGAAGCTGGTCGCCGGAAACGCGCTCAAGCAGACTGATGGTAATGGATCGTATGTAATGTTGCATAAAAGTGTTGAATATATAGCTGAAATATAGGTCTACAGTCCGCCTCAATCAAACCGAAAGGCAGGGCATTTGACGATTTCAAATTTGGCGTTGCCGGCTGATTCCGTACTTTTAAACTATGATAACGTTGAGTGTTCAAAACCTGGGTAAGCATTTCGGCTACCGATGGATTTTCCGCGATGTGAACCTGTCGGTGACCGGTGGTGTACTGGGCATTGCCGGACTTAACGGCTCGGGGAAGTCTACCCTGATCCGGTGCCTGGCGGGTCTGTACGCGCCTGACAGCGGTTCGGTAACCTGGCAGGAGGGGCAGGCCACGCTCAACAGGGAGGCGTTCCGCAGGCAAAGCGGATTCGCCGCTCCGTACATTCACCACTACGCTGAGCTCACCTGCCTGGAAAACCTGCAATTTTTGATGGATTCACGTGGCAAACCGGCCGAAGAGGGGGTCCTGCTTGGCGCCCTCGACCAACTCGGTATCGGTGCCAAAGCGCATGCCGCGTATAAATCGCTGTCTTCCGGCCAGCAGCAACGTATCAAACTTACCGCAGCAACGCTGCACAACCCGGACATTCTGATGCTGGATGAACCCGGAACCAACCTCGACCAAAACGGAATGGCGTACGTGTCCGGCCTGGTATCTGCCCGACGGCACCAAGCACTGACCATCATCGCCAGCAATGATACGCGCGAGCTGGACCTGTGCGACACCATTTTTACCATAGCTTAATCTATTCTACCTATGATGTATTCTGACAACGACAAGGCACTGGCAAAAAAAATTCTGGAATACAGCGTTGAGCTGCAGCCCGGCGAGAATGTAATGCTTCAGCTGGTCGGTCTTAACGGAATAGGATTGCTACGCGCTATGGTTGAGGTGGCCCGGGCGATGCAGGCCCATCCCTTCATCGATATCGTTGACACAGAAATTCAGCGTCTGCTCCTGACTTCCGGTGATCTCGCTTTCTGGGAACGGCAGGCGTCGGTAGATCAGCTTCCCCTCATGAAGCAGATGGATGCCTATGTCGGAATCAGGGCCAGCCAGAATATTTACGAACAAGCCGACGTGAGCGGTGCGGCAAACAAGGCCTATGCCAAAGGATTGCTGGATCCGGTCCATTTTCAGGAGCGTGTCAACAACACCCGATGGTGTATTATGCGCTACCCCTCTGAGGCATTTGCCATGAACGCGAAAATGCCCACCTCGCGGTTTATAGATTTCTTCTATCAATCCTGCCTGCTCGACTACAACCGACTGGCCGAAGCAATGAAGCCTCTGGAGGAACGGCTCCGCACCACCCGCGAAATTCATTTGCAGGGCAATGGCACGGATATCCGGTTTTCCGTGGAAGGCCAGAACTGGATTCCCTGCACAGGCAAGCGGAACATTCCGGACGGGGAACTGTTTTCCTCTCCGATACTGGACAGTGTCAATGGTCACATTCGCTATGCACCCTCCGTGTATCAGGGTAAACCGTTTGAATTTGTGGAACTGCATGTAGAAAACGGGGTAGTCGTCAATTTTGACTCTTCCAACAACGCCGCACTTGAGGAAATCCTGGCCACCGATCAGGGGGCTTCGCGGTTTGGGGAATTCAGTTTCGGAACCAATCCGGTTATTGAGCAGCCCATGTACGATATTCTGTTCGATGAGAAAATATATGGCTCGAACCACCTGACCCTGGGTAACGACTATGAAATCGCTCCCAACGGGAATCACAGTAACATCCACTGGGATCTGGTTTGTATCGGTCCTGATGTATATCTCGACGGGAAGCTCGTCAGAAAAGGGCGGCTTTTTGTTGACGAGGAGCTGGCGGTGTTAAATCCCGATAATTTACTTGGCTAAGTCTGGTTATTTGGCAGTTTGCCGGTAATATGGTAGATTGTTCACGTTGGATACATACCAACAAAATTTCATCCGAATAAAGTAACTGATCGCGCCAAGGAGTCACACCCGCAAAAGGCGCAGCGAGAGACCCGGTATATGCCGGGTTGGGTCCGGTAAACACCGGATCAACATACCGCTTGCATCAATTTATGATGCAGCTGCAAATCATCCATACCAACAAAGAACACGGACGCTGATTCTGTTCCTGAAAGCCGGACTTGTACCGCTTTGTGCAGATACGTCCTATACTACAAACTATAAACGAGGTACTATGACG
This sequence comes from Bacteroidetes bacterium HLUCCA01, assembly GCA_001314545.1. Lineage (GTDB taxonomy): Bacteria > Bacteroidota > Rhodothermia > Balneolales > HLUCCA01 > HLUCCA01. Next base: position 236,608 of record LIHN01000019.1, on the reverse strand, counting down.
ATGTCGCTACAACCTACATTTACACGATGGCTGAAAGGCACTGCCGCCGCCCTGCTTATGGCTGCGGTTGCACTGCCAACCGGGGCTCAGGCCCAGGACGTGCTGGATAATCCGGTCTGGTCTATACCGGCCGATAGCAAAAACTGGTTTGCCAATGATAACAACACCCGGGGGTTTGCCTTCAATGAGGCAACCGGTAATCTGATTGTGTTTAGTCGCACCGGCGGACTAAAACCCGTTATTCTGGATGCGGCAACCGGAGATTCTCTGGGCGTGCTGGATGTCACCGGTATCGGTGGGGGCACCTTTCCGGCATCCCTGATTGATGTATCACCTGATGGACGGATTTTTGCGGCCAACCTGACGCTCAATGCCGTAGATAGTCCGTATCGTATTTACAGCTGGGCCAATGAGTCGGCTGCACCGAAGCTGATTTATGCCGGCAACGTCAATGAAACCGGCTTCCGGTTTGGTGACAGTTTTATGGCTGACTTTACCGATGGTAACACCTATCTGCTGGGCGGGGGTTCGGGTAACCCGAATCTGGGCGTATTTACCTACGATGCCGCTCTGGATACGATCTCCGCTGTACGGGTTCTGGCATTTGATCCGCTGGAGCTCCGTGCGGTTCGCGGCATGTCCAGCATTGCGGGTCAGGACAGCATCTGGGTGAATGAATTTGAGTTCAATCTGCGAAAAGTCAGTTTGACTACCGGCGAAACCGGTACCATTGTTCCTGAAGGTGTTTTCCCGACCAAAGAAGCACTCTGGGTAGACTACGCCAATGCCAACGGTCGTGAACTGGCAGGGGTGTTTCCTTCCAACCTCACGGCATCCGGACAGTCGGCTTCGATCATTGACCTGGCCACCGGTGAAGAAATTGCCTATACGGTTGCCGGAGCCAATAGCAATGCCAACGGAACGGGCGGACCCATCTTTGACATCCCCAATGGTATGATGTACCTGATGGCCTCCAACAATGCTATCAGCGCCTATGACATCAGCGCCTATATTCCTGTAGAAGAAACCATTCAGGCTTTCAATCTGCTGAGCCCGGCCGACGGTACTGAGCTTTCGCTTTCTCTGCCTGCTGAAACCGAGATAACCGTCGAGTGGGAAGCGGCTGCATCCACCGCTGCCTGGTCGCGCGAGAATGCTTCATTTGTATTTGACAGTTTTGCACATGGCGGCGATGGTGCCAACGGAACGGGTGGCTACGTCGGTAGTAATCTAGGACAAGCATCGGTTATTGCCCTTCCGTTACTTGATTCACCGGCCAGTATCAGCATGTGGGCCGCAACGTACAGCAACGCTACCGTTTTGTCTGTGGATGTTGATAAATCCAGCGATGGTGAGACCTGGGAGACCGTTGCCACCCTTGAGGCGCTTTCAGGTGGAAGCGGCGACATTAACCTGGACTGGAAGCAGGTATCGGCTGATCTGAATGCCACGGGCGAAACCTATGTGCGCATTGTTGTGTACGGCGACAACATTCAGGGAGCGGCCTACTTTGACGACGTTCGGGTAGAAGATGCATCGGGTAACGCGCTGCTTGATGAAGGATTCAACGAGTGGGAGTCGTTCCAGGAAGTTACCTACACCTGGCACCTGGATGCGGTAACCGGAAGCTTTGATCCGCCTGCCCTGAGTATTCCCGTGGGTGGCACGAACTCCGTGATCCTTACAGTGGGCGCTATTCTGGCAGAAGTTGAAGAGCTGGAAATTCCTGCCGGACTGTTTAACGGTGCCTGGACTGTGACTGCAGAGTTCGGTGAGGAAGTCCGGTTTGCCGAGCAGGTATGGACCATTGATCTGGATGTGCCGCAGTCAACATCATTAGAGCTTGGTGAAAATCCGTTCGAGTTTGCCCTGGAGCAAAACTTTCCGAATCCGTTTAACCCGACTACCAGTATCAGCTACAGTATTGCTGAGTCAGGTATGGTGGAACTGGCGGTCTATACGGTAACCGGTCAGCGCGTGGCTACGCTGGTCAGTCAGACCATGCCGGCCGGACGTCACACGGTAAACTTCGACGCTTCCAGCTTGTCGTCGGGTGTATACATTTACCGCATCACAAATGGTGACATGACGGCTTCACAGAAAATGATGCTTGTGAAGTAACGCAGCCAGTTGCCGTTATAAAAAGCCCCGTTTTACTGACAGAACGGGGCTTTTTTTTATTTACACAGTATGTGGGTGGCGATTATCCGGTTTTTTTGTCTGCGGAGTGCAACTGTGAAAAAAATTGGAACGAGAACAATCTTAATGCTACCTTGTCGCTGAGGTTGGTAGCGGTTTCAGACAGACGCGCCGCTGCACATCTACAGATCACTACATCAGCCGTTCAGACAAACCGTTGGCGGCTGGAAAAGACAATACTAACAAACTTATGGAGTCGAATATGCGATTTGACCTACGATATTCCTTTTTGGGAATAGCGATGATGGCGTTTTTGTTTGGGGCTGTGCCTCAGGCTAAAGCGCAGTTTACAGCGGATTGGCAGCGTGCCGTTTCGTCTACTGACCTGCCCAGCTGGTTTGGAGCCGATACAGAGCGTGGTTTTGCCTTTGGAACGATTGGTGAAAACGATCGGGTCGTTGTGGTAAGCCGCAATGCAGGCATCAACTTGCGTGTCATGAATGCAGCTGATGGCAGTGATGTAACCACACTGAGTGCAACCGGAATTACCGGTGGGGTTTTTGCCGTAAATGATGCCAATATATCCGCTGACGGTGTCATCTTTGCCGCTAACATGACTACTGACGCATCCGCAAGTCCGTTTAAGGTCTATCAGTGGAACGATGAATCCGCAGACCCGGTCGTTGCTGTCAGTGCCACCCTGAGTGATGCTGTCCGTTTGGGTGACAAATTTACCGTAGTCGGCTCCGTTGCAGACGGTACAGCCCAGATCTGGGCTTCCAGCGCAACAGGTGGACAGGGCAAGGTTTATGTCTGGTCTATGGAAAACGGCTCGTTTGATGCAACTCCAAATGTTATTACGCTGAGTGATAATGCTACAGGCGGAAGTGCCGCTGTTGGTCCGTTACCTGACGGATCATTCTGGCACAACTACAACGGAAGTACTCCGAAAAAATACGATGCAACCGGTACGCTGGTTGGAACAACACCTTCAACAGCCATTACAACCGGTTCCAACGCTATTGAACACCTTGGCTTTGATGGTGACAAGGAATTGGTAGCCACGTACACCTACGGTGCCAATAATGAGAAAGCAGTAATCTTCTCAGTAGAAGCAGGCGATTATGCCAATCCTGTGGTTGTTGGTTCTACTGCAACATTAGGTGCCCAGACTAATGGCAACGGCGCCGGTGATCTGGCAACACGTGTCCTTGCCGACGGTAAAGTCAAGTTTTTTGTTCTGAGCACCAATAACGGAGTAGGAGCCTATACTTCTGATAATGCACTGGTGGCCGTACCTGAAGAGCCTGCTGAAACCCTGGTGTATTCAACCGACTTTGAAGAAGGTGGCAAAGGTTCGTATGCCAGTGGTGAAGTTACGTTAAACGGCGTTCAATGGAATATGACCGAGGCACTGATTGGAGGTTTGGATGGTGACTGGAAAAACGGTTCGCTGTCTGTACGACTTCGTGGTCATGGTGTTTCTTCGATTTCTATGCTGGATGATGTAACCTCAGCCGGTGAGGTACGTTTTCAGTACCGTCGTTACGGTTCTGACACCCAGGTTGACTGGCGTGTTGAATCCAGTACGGATGGCGGAACTACATGGACCCTGGTTGGTGCTCCATTTACCGCTCCTGCCAGTGATGATGTTCAGACGTTTTCCGCTGAAATCAATTCAGCTGATCCGATACGATTCCGGGTCAAGCGTGAAACCGAAACTGGTACCAGTAACAACCGTCTGAATATCGACGACTTCGCAATCACGGAATTTACAGGTGAAGGCGGAGAAGAACCCGTGGTACCATCCAACTTCGTAACCACTGTAAGTGGTCTTGCTGAAGTGCCAGCCAACGCCAGCGCCGGTACCGGTACCCTGAACGCGGTACTTACTGAAGACCAGCTGGTAGTAACCGGTTCGGTTAGCGGTCTGACCGGCAATTACACCATGTCGCACATCCATACCGGTGTAAACGGTACCAATGGCGGTGTAGTTTTCGCCTTGAATCCGACCGTTGATAACAACGAGCTCACCTTTGAGGCTGCGAGCAATACCTTCACGCTGGATGCTACCCAGACCGCTGAGCTGGCTGCCGGTGTCTACTATGTAAACATCCATACAGACGAGTTCCCTGCCGGTGAAGTTCGTGGTCAGCTTCTGGTTGATCCGAATACCGCACCTGCTGCTTCTGCTATTGTAGCACCTGCAGATCAGGCTGAAATCACCATCGAGGGCTTTGCCCTGACACCGTTTGTGCCAACCTGGGCTGCAGCTACCGATGACGACGACGACCTCGTTGCCTACGTATGGCAGCTTTCAACTGAGCCAACCTTTGGATCAACCTTGCTCAACATCAGTGCCGGAACAGAAACATCTGCCGAACTGACTATGAGTGCCGTTGATGCGCTTCTGGCCGAGAATAACGTGGCAGTCAACGAAACCGTTACGCTTTACCACCGTGCAATCAGCACAGACGGTAGCGCCCTGACCTTCGGGGATGTTGCCTCCGTGGTACTGACCCGCGGCGAAGTATTTGATACCTACACCATCGCTGAAGCCCGTGCCCTGGAAAGCGGAAGTTTGGTTACCATCGAGGGTGTAATTACCCGTGCCGGTGGCGCAGAAACCCGTATTCAGGACGAAACGGCAGCCATCAATACCTTCGCCGGCAGCTCTACCGATTACGGTACAGCAGTTAATGACGGTGATGTGGCTGAGGGAGACCTTGTGCGTATGACCGGTACTCGCGGTGCTTTCAATGATCAGCTGCAGGTAAGCAGTATCACATCATTCGAGGTCATTTCACGGGACAATGCACTTCCTGAAGCCCAGCTGGTTACTCTTGCAGAGCTTCGCGATAACGGTGCTGACTATGAAGGAGAACTGGTACGCGTGGAGGGAATCTCCATTGATCCTGACGGCGATGTGACTTTCAGCGCCGGTTCAGGTTCTGGCAAGACTTACACCATCTTTGATGCTACCACCAATGCCGGTGAAGTTGATTTCCGTGTACCCAACCAGAACAATACACGCATTGTTGGTGTTGCCATCCCGGATCGTGAATTCACCTTCGAAGGTGTTGTCGGCAACTTCCGCGGAACCTACCAGCTCTATCCGGTCAACGCAACGGATGTGATCCTGCCCGCGCTGCCCCTGTCCGGAACCTATTATATTCCCCAGGGCGATAACGAGCGCGGATTTGCTTCGCTCAGCGATGCCGTTGCGGACCTTAATGAAGCTGGTGCAGTAGCTCCTGTATTGCTCCTGATTGACGGCGACCTTACCGAGACCGAAACCGTTCGTTTCAATCGTGGCGACCTCACTGAGGAAACACGGGTAACGATTGCTCCGGCTCCGGGTAAAGATGTAACCGTCTCCCTGCCGTTGCTCAGCTTCGTTGATACCGGATTCATCACCGTTGACGGATCCAATGACGGCGAAGGTGATCGTAACCTCACCCTGATGAAAAACGGCGGAGCCGGTGGCCTGGTCGGATTTTTCAGCAACACACTGGATCTGGAGTTTGCCCATGTAACCCTCACCTACGAAGATGATCTCGGCGCAGCAACCTACGCCATGATTGTAAACCGTCGTGAGAGCGGAACTGTTGATACCGGAAAATCGGAAAACCTGTACATTGAAAACGTGGCTTTCGGTTCTGCCGATAAACCATGGAATGATGGTATCTGGCTGTTCGGATCCACTACCGGCGCTGCTGATGTAGTCCACCTGAACACCGGTGTCTATGAAAGTGAGTTCCACGTTGGTCGCAGTGGTTTCAGAACCCAAACTCACGTGAACACGGTTATCAGTGGTAACCAGTTCTACGGATATGGGTTCGCCTCGGAGCAATCGCTCATGCGATTGAACACCCCGATTGAATCCTTTGAGTTCTCCAACAACGAGCTGTCGTTTGTGAGCACAGCCCGTACGGACGAAACAACCTTCATTGGGTTCCAGGCAACCAATACGTTGATTGACGAAGTCTATGTGGTTAACAATACCTTCACTACCGGCGGATACACCGGCACCGAAGCCAACCACAACTTCTACGGATTCCGTCACGAAGGCGGTGCATCACTCTCAGCGTTCATTACCCTGCACAACACCTTCCGCATTACCGATACCGGTAACTCGGGAATTCATGCAGCCGTTGCCCGTACCTCCGGTGCAGCAGCAGGCGCACAGATGAACTTTGTGAACAACATCGTTTCACTGGAACGCTCCGATGCCAATACCTACGGATACCTGTGGGAAGGCTCCTCGCTGGACGCCAACTCCAACCACTTCTTCAACGGAGGTAACGGAGCCATTGCTCAGGTAGGTACCGATACCTACGCTACGCTAGCCGCTTTTGCGGATGCCACCGGAAATGACAACATTTCCACTACCGGCAGTGTAGAGTTTGTGTCACTGACCGACCTGCGTCTGACCGGATCGTCCATCGGCGACCGTAACCTGGCCGGTGTACCTATCGAAATCATTCCGTTTGATATCGATGGTAACGAGCGATCTGATACCGAGCCGTACAAAGGTGCCTTCGAAGGTGATGCATTCGGAACCAATCTGAACACGGACGAAATGCCGATGGCCTTCGCCCTGAATCAGAACTATCCGAATCCGTTCAACCCGACAACCACCATCAGCTATCAGCTCCCGGTTGAAGCTCAGGTTCGTCTGAACGTATACACCGTTACCGGTCAGCTCGTTGCCACGCTGGTCAACGATGTGCGTCCGGCTGGTACACACCAGGTCAACTTTGATGCTACACAGCTGGCCTCCGGCGTGTACATCTACCGCATCATGGCCGGTGATTTCGTACAAACCCAGAAAATGACGCTTATCAAGTAAGCAGATAAAGCATCAGCTTCTACAAAGGGGTATCGCCGTAGGGTGGTACCCCTTTTTTATTTAGACAAGGTAAAGATGCAAAATTGCCTGAAATTGACGTACTTTAAACTGTTAAGGGATTCAGCAATACTTCGGCTATTCCGATAATCTACCCATGCAAAATTCAGGGTAACACGACAACTCACCACAGGACGGCACGTGGCAGATCATATCGTAACTATAGATTTCAGCGAACTTCGTTCGTACGAACTTGAGCCCAAGCAGCGTCAGGAACTTGATGATCTGCTCGCCCAATGTCATGCCAATTTTGACGAAACCGATGACGACCTGATCCATCGGGCATTTGTCCTGAGTTATCTGTCGCACAGGGATACCATCCGTGCTTCCGGAGAACCCTATTACCTGCATCCCCTGGAAGTTGCCCACATCGTTATAAGGGAAATGTCACTGGATGATGTCTCCGTTGCCGCAGCACTGCTCCATGACACCGTAGAAGATACCAGTATCAGTCTGGCTGAAATCAAAACGGAATTCGGTACTGTGGTTGCCCATCTCATAGACGGGATGACCAAAATTTCAGGCGTACTGAAAAGCCGGGAATCCAAGCAGGCCGAAACCTTCATGAAACTGCTCATGAGCATGGCCGAAGACCTCCGGGTGGTGCTGATCAAATTCTCTGACCGTCTGCACAACATGCGCACGCTCAAGCACCTGCCCAAGGCCAAGCAAATCAAAATTGCTACCGAAACGGCCGAACTCTACGCCCCGCTGGCCCATCGTTTCGGCCTTTTCCGACTCAAAAGCGAGCTCGAAGACCTCTCATTCCGGGCAATTGACTCTCAGGGATATCGATTTATCTCCCGAAAACTGCGTGAAAAAAAAGATGCCCGCGAAAAATTCATCGAAGAATTCATGCAGCCAATCCGCGACCAGCTCTATAAGGTCGGATTCAATTTCGAGATTAAAGGTCGCCCCAAATCCATCTACTCCATCTACCGGAAGATGGTCACCCAGCAGAAACCCTTCGAGGATATTTACGATCTTTTCGCCATTCGCATCATACTGGATCCGCCCCACACCCGGGAAGACTGCTGGAGGGTTTACTCCTACATCACCGATACCTACACGCCCATCCCCGAGCGCTTTCGCGACTTTCTCAGCGTACCCAAAGCCAACGGGTACCAGTCGTTGCACACTACCGTATTCTCCCGAAACGGCGCCAAAGTTGAGATTCAGATCCGTACCCGCCAGATGGATGAAATTGCCGAGAAGGGCCTGGCTGCACACTGGAAGTACAAGGAAGGATCCGGAGGAAGCAGCTCCATCGACCGCTTCGTTCACTGGGTGCGCGACGTGCTTGACAATCCCAGACCGGATGCGGCCTCCGAGTTCGTCCAGGACTTTGCCCTCAATCTTTTTTCCGATGAAATCTACATCTTTACCCCTAAGGGCCAGTTGTTAACCCTCCCAAAGGGCGCAACACCCATCGATTTTGCCTTCGAAGTGCACAGTGAAGTAGGCGAGCGGGCCCTTGCCGCCAAGGTTAATGGCAAAATGGTACCGCTGCGTCAAAAGCTGCAAAGCGGCGACCAGGTTGAAATCATAACCGGCAAAAACTCGAATCTTAATCCCGACTGGATTAACGATGTAGTAACCCACAAGGCGAAATCGCGCATCCGCCAGTTCATCAACATGAAGGAGCGCAAAGCCATTGAGGATGGTCGCGAAATCTGGGTCAAAAAAGCCGGGAAGCAAAATCTGGAGATATCCGATCAGGATCTGGTTAAAGTAGCCAACAAGCTCAAATACCCCAGTATCAACAAACTTTACTATGACATGGGGCTGGGTGCTTTTGATGTTAACACCCTGGCACGCGGCGTCAAAGACTTTCTGAGCAGGGGCCGGATTGAAGAAGAAAAGGTCCGGCTGGAGCGTATCACGGATGAGGAAATCCAGGATCAGTACTACGACAATGCCCGTACAGCCGGCTCTATGCGCGGACTGCTGGTAAACGGAGAACTAACCGATGTAAAATATTCCTATTCCAAATGCTGCAATCCCATTCCCGGCGATGATGTAATCGGGTTTCTGAGCAGAAACGGTGATGTAAAAATTCACCGTACCAACTGCAACAATGTGACCTATCTGCTGAAAAACGACAGTGAACGCATGGTTGAAATCGGCTGGCCCAAGGCCCGGACCGACCAGTTCATTGGTGCGGTGCGCATTATCGGGGAAGACCGGGTGGGCCTGGTAAATGATATAACCACGCTGATTTCCCAGTCGATGAAAACCAATATGAAAGGCATTAATGTGAACAGCGAGGAGGGCATGTTTGAGGGTACGCTTATCATCTATGTAGAAGACATTGCCCACCTGGAACGGGTCATTAAACGCATTCTGAAGGTGCCCGGAGTCAAGCAGGCGTACCGGTTTGAATAACTATTACATCTTTTTCACTTTAGGTTGACGGAAACTTTGCCTAATTTTGCAGGCTGTATTTAAGGTATCGGAAAGCGGCGGCAACAGCATATCTGAGCGCTCTAGAACATTGAATTTATTGTACTAAATGCCCGTCAGCTTCGTTACCGTTATAATGTTTATTATTCGGTTTTTAAAAAGGAAATTATGACATACACTAAACGTGATATCGTTCGGCGCATCTCCGAACAAATGGATGTTCCGATGGTCCAGGTAGAACCCTGGGTAGACGCTGTGATAGCCAGTCTGCGCGATACTATGATGGAGGCCAGTCCAACCTGCCGCATTGAAATCCGTGATTTCGGCGTATTTGAAGTCAAGCTGACCAAGGCCAAGCCCAAAGCGCGTAATCCGAAGACCAATGAGGTCATCTACGTGCCGGAACATCGTAAGACACACTTCAAGCCAAGTAAACTGCTCAAAGAGTTTTTGCGTCAACCTGTTAACGAGAACATCACCCAGGAGTGATACTTGATATATACCAAGCGGATATTGGGGATTGACGTCGGGATGAAACGAATCGGGTTGGCTCAGTCTGATCCAACCCGTACCATTGCCTCTCCGGTTGGTACATTCTCCGAATCCGAACTGTTTGCCAGGCTTAAGGTCGATGAAAGCCGGATTGAACACGTCATTGTCGGCTGGCCGCTTTCAATGAAAGGACACACCGGGTCGGCCACGGATATGGTAGAACAGTTTCTGGCCCGAATGGCCAAAAAGCTGCCCGGTATCACAACGGAACTGCTGGATGAGCGCTTTACCTCAACGCTCGCCAATCAGACCATCCGGTCTGCCGTTCCTTCCAAAAAGAAAAGGCAGGAAAAAGGGCTGGTTGACACCATTGCCGCCGCCATCCTGTTACAATCTTATCTTGATCGTCAAAATCGCTGAGATATGGCCGTATTGCCCATAGTATTATACAACGACCCGGTTCTTCGCCAGAAAGCCGAACCCGTAAAAACGGATTCCAAAGAGCTCCAGGTTTTCATAGACGACCTTTTTGAAACCATGTACGAAGCCAGTGGAGTTGGATTGGCCGCACCCCAGGTGGGTCGGTCACTGCGTGTTTTTGTAGTGGATGCCGATGTCATGGTAGAAGACACCGATGAGCAGGCCTACGGTCCCATGGCGTTCATCAATCCCGAAATACACAGCAAAGACAACCAGCAGATTATCATTGAGGAAGGGTGTCTGAGCCTGCCCGAACTTCGTGAAAATATCGCCCGACCCGATGAAATCACGGTCAAATTTCTGGATCGCGATTTCCGGGAGCAGCACATGACCTTCACCGGCTGGATGTCCCGGGTATTTCAGCACGAACTGGATCATCTTGACGGGGTGCTTTTCTTCGACTACCTCGGATCATTCAAAAAAAGACTCATTGCCCGTCGGCTTCAGCTCATCGATGAGGGTGCCGTTGAAACCGAATACCCGGTACGCGAGCGTAATCCACAATCCTGATGCGAATAGTTTTCATGGGGAGTCCTGACTTTGCCGTCGCCTCGCTGGAGGCACTGGCAGACGCAGGGTTTTCTATCGTCTCCGTGGTCACCGGACCCGATAAACGTCGGGGCAGGGGCACAGCGCACTCTGCAACACCGGTAAAGTCCGCCGCACTGCGTTACAACCTGCCCGTCATTGAGGTTGATGATCTGCGTAATCCCGATTTTGCAGACCAGCTCAGAGCATTAAAACCGGACTTACTGGTCGTGGTTGCTTTCCGTGTGCTGCCCCGAACCATTCTGGATATTCCCACCCGGGGAGCAGTCAACCTGCACGCATCCCTGCTGCCCGCCTACCGTGGAGCGGCACCCATCCACCGGGCCGTTATGAATGGGGAAACCCGGACCGGAACAACCGTTTTTTTTCTGGATGAGCGCGTTGATACCGGAAGCTACATCGCACAGTGCCAGACTTTCATAGACCCCGATGAAACTACCGGTCAGGTATACGAAAGGCTCATGCATCTGGGTGCCCAGCTGCTGGTACACTCCGTTAAACAAATCCAGGCCGGTACCTACACGTTGACTCAACAGGATGAGGCCCTTGCAACGGCTGCACCCAAACTCTACGCCCCCGACTGCGTGATTGATTTCACCAGGCCCGCTTCGGTTGTACATAACCAGATCCGCGGACTCACACCATTTCCCGGCGCACACACCTGGCTGGACGATAAACGCCTGAAGGTTCAGCAGTCGCAGCCGGGACCAGCCATGCACCTGGAAAGCGGACGGATACACTTTCACGATGGTAAACTACTGGTAGCTTGTGCCGATAACACGACCATCGCCCTGGAAAAGGTGCAGCTGGAAGGGAAAAAACCCGTGGACGGTGCATCATTTTTTAATGGCTACACCGGGGATGGCCGGATTACATCGTCCGGCTCAGGCTGATTTCAGCGCTGTTTCAGCCGTTCTTTAGTCTGTAAAAATCACCCGCAATACCCTGCAAATTTGGTTATAAACACCTTGTGAAATTCTCTATATTTCGGCACGTTAACACCGGTACCCGGTACTGCCGCCACCAATGGTCTCACAACCTGAATGTGTTGCGGGCTAACTAAATCCTGATTTGTATCAACCCGATTATGGAATTATCCGATTTCTTACAAGCCGCCTTCGACGGCAACCTGGAGCAGGTTAAACACTATCTGTCCTCCGGTACCGACATCAACGAAACGGCTAAAAACGGCTCAACGGCTCTGATTTTTGCCTCTCAGAACGATCACAATGACGTGGTCAAATATCTGGTATCCAAGGGAGCCGATGTCAACCTGAAAAACAAAGTAGGGGGAACGGCTTTAAACCGGGCCGCTGACAACGCCAACATCGATCTGATGAAATTTCTGCTGGAAAACGGATGTGAAATCGGTCCGTTGGTGCTGAATATTGCCGCCAGGGGAGGTAAACTTGCGGCGGTTAAACTTCTTGTAGAGCACGGCGCCGATGTGAATACGTCCTCAAACTGGGGACATACCCCCCTCATGCTGGCAGCCAAGGAAGGCCATGCCGACATTGTTCGTTACCTTATTCACAAGGGTGCCGATGTGCGTGCGCGCGACAAAAACGGAGATACGGCGCTGAACATGGCCAATGAAATGGACCAGCTTGAAGTGGGGATGCTGCTCAAACGAGCCGGCGCTACCGAAGAAAAAGCCAAGAAAAAAGTGGCACCACCTCCGCCACCCGAAGACGACGATGACGATGACGACATTGATGATACACCGGAAACCGAAGAAAATATCTCTCCGGACGATATTTCAGAAGAAGATATCGAATAACAACAGGCCCGGTTTCTGACAGGCAAATTAAGAAGGCTGACTTCCGCAGGAGGAGGTCAGCCTTCGTTGTTCATCAGGGTGCTGCACCAGCAGGGGATGGTTCTCAGCAGACAGCACTTCGGAGTTGGTACACTGGTCAGGTAGTCTCAGTTGCCTGCCCGGGGTCCCGCATTGTCGCCGCAGACCGTGTTAACCTTCGGTTGCATAGCTGAAACTTCGCACCTGCGTCTCGCCGAATGCAGGCCGTTCGGTGAGCGACTTGGCCTGAAGGAAGCACAGCAGGTAATCCCTTCCGCCGGCTTTGGAATCCGTACCACTCAGGTTAAAGCCGCCAAAGGGCTGTGCCCCTACCAGCGCCCCGGTATTCTTCCGATTGATGTAGAGATTACCCACATGAAACTCCCGAAGGGCCCGGTCGATGTGCGCTTTGTTCCGGGAGAAAAATCCGCCGGTAAGGCCAAATCGGGTTCCGTTGGCAATCTCGAACGCATGATCCAGATCGCGGGCTTTTATGAAGGCCGTAACCGGTCCGAAAATCTCCTCCTGGGCAATGCGTGCATCGGCAGGTACATCGGCAAACAGCGTTGGTTCAATGTAGAATCCATCAACACCGGGGTTTGCCCGCTTCCCGCCGGTAACCAACCGGCCTTCGGTTTTTCCTACCTCGATATATCCCATGATCTTATCCACGGCCTTCTGGTTTATAACCGGTCCTGACGGGGCGTTGTTCCGGGCATCGCCCACCTGAAGGGCACGGGTTAGCTGTGCGGTTTTCTCCAGCAGGGCGTCATAGACCTTCTGGTGGACGATAACGCGGGATGCAGCCGAGCATTTTTGTCCCTGAAAGCCGAACGCACCCTTTACGATTTCCGAGGCCGCTGTATCCAGATCGGCATCTTCATCCACCACAATGGCATTTTTACCCCCCAGTTCGGTAAATACGCGCTTGATAAAACGGCTGGCAGGACTGGATTTAGCCGCAACTTCGGTGATGTGTTGCCCGACACCGAGGGATCCGGTGAAATTGATGAAACGGGTATCGGGGCTGGTGGTCAGGGTTTCACCAACCTCCAGATTGTCACCGGTTAGGAAATTGAACACTCCGGCCGGAAGACCGGCCTCCTCGAAAATCTCGGTGATAATCCACCCCATCATGGGCGTGTCCGGAGCAGGTTTGGCTACCACGGTATTCCCGGCAGCGATGGGGGCGGCGGCCATCCCCAGGCAAATGGCAAAGGGGAAATTCCAGGGTGATATGGACACCCCAGCTCCCAGAGGAATGTAGATGGTACGATTGATATCGCCGCCGGTGGTTTCTTCTACAACCGGCATACCCTCATCGTAGCGTAAAGCTTCATGGGCGTAGTACTCCAGGAAGTCGATTCCCTCGGCGGTATCGGCGTCGGCTTCGGCATAGTTCTTTCCAGCCTCAGAAATCATCCAGGCATTGATTTCAAGCCGGCGACGGCGCGCGATTTCGGCGGCCCTGAACAGATAGGCGGCCCGTTTTGCGGCGGGCACATACTGCCAGGTGGCATAGGCTTTCCAGGCAGCGTCAAGTGCCTGCAGGGCCTGGTCCCGGCTGGCCGACTGAAAGGTGCCGATGACCTCTGCCGTATTCGAAGGATTAATACTGGTAAAGGGGCTGTGTGCGCCGTCTATCCGTTTGCCATCAATAAAAAGGGGATAGGTTTTGCCAAATGCGTCCCGTACGCTGTTTATGGCTGCTTTCTGGGCGGTGTCAAAGGTAGGATCCGTGAAGTCCAGATAGGATTCAATGGTATAGGGTTTCATAGTAAACTCATTTGAATGAATAACTCACACAAGAAGATACAAAAGGGAGCGCTTCCAGACCTTTAAACCTTGTGAAGGCCCTAGTTTTTCTTGATAATGGCCTATATAAAGAGTAGTTTGTATAACTATAAAAATGGGCTAATAAAGCCCTGTAACAGATAAAGCCAAGCGTTATCAAAAACCGAACGAAAGGAAAATATTATGGCTAAAATTAAAGTTGGAATCAACGGATTCGGACGTATCGGCCGGATGGTGTTTCAATCTATTTGCGATCAAGGATTGTTGGGTAAAGAAATTGATGTAGTAGCGGTTGTGGATATGTCTACGGATGCAGACTACTTCGCCTATCAGATTAAATATGACTCGGTTCACGGTCGTTTCAAGCACGATGTGTCTACCGAGAAAAGTGATCCTTCACTCGAAGAAGCCGACACCCTGGTGGTGAACGGACAAAAAATTCTGTGTGTGGGCGCTGAGCGTGAGCTTAAGAACCTGCCCTGGGGCAAACTTGGAGTTGACTACGTGATTGAGTCGACCGGTATCTTCACCCACTCCGACCAGGCCAAAGGACACCTGGAAGCCGGTGCCAAGAAAGTAATCATCTCTGCTCCCGGCAAAGGTGATGTTAAAACGGTAGTTATGGGTGTAAACCACGAGGAGTACGATAATGCCCAGCATGACATCGTATCCAACGCATCCTGCACCACCAACTGTCTGGCTCCGGTTGTCTACACCCTGCTCAAAGAAGGCGTAGGCATTGAAACCGGTCTGATGACCACCATTCACGCTTACACAGCAACCCAAAAAACCGTTGACGGTCCTTCTAAAAAAGACTGGCGCGGTGGTCGTGCTGCTGCAGTGAACATTATTCCTTCCAGCACCGGCGCCGCCAAAGCTGTGGGCGAAGTACTTCCGGTTACCAAAGGCAAACTTACCGGTATGTCGTTTCGTGTACCAACACCTAACGTCTCGGTAGTCGATCTTACCTTCCGCAGTGAGAATGAGACCTCCATTCAGGAAATCGATGCCATGCTGAAAAAAGCATCGGAAACCTATCTTAAAGATATCCTGGGTTATGCTGACGAAGAGCTCGTATCAACGGATTTCATTCATGACGAACGATCATCCATCTACGACTCCAAAGCAACCCTGCAGAATAATCTGCCCGGTGAAAAACGTTTCTTCAAAATCGTTTCCTGGTACGACAACGAGTGGGGCTATTCTAACCGGGTTATTGACCTGGTACGTTACATGGCCTCCAAATAAGGCTGGTTGCAAGCTTATAGGTTCAAAAGGCAGTCCGGCAGAAGGCCGGTACTGCCTTTTGTCGTTAAATACCCTATATTTAAGCGAGAATAAATCTGCCTCCATCTACGCTTGCAATGAATGCTACCCCCGCCTTTCTGATTGTTGAAGATATCCCGGTAAATGCGATGCTGCTGCGAAAACTGCTTTCGCTGCGCTACCCCGACGCTGAAATCCACGTGGCGGAAAACGGAAAAGTGGCCCTGGATACCGTAAGCGACCTGCAGCCGGATATCGTTTTCATGGACATCCAGATGCCGGTGATGAACGGTCTGGAGGCTACCGCTGAAATCCGGCAGCTACCCGCATTTACGCATCTTCCTATTGTAGGCTTATCCGCCGGTATTATGCCTGATGAGAAGGAGGCATGCATGCGCGCCGGAATGACCGACTACATGATTAAACCTATTGACGTGGAAAATCTGGACCAGATTCTCAAAACCCATCTGCGTGCATGAACATTGATTTTGCCAAATCAGACGGTCTGGTACCGGTAATTGTTCAGGATGCTGATACACTACAGGTACTTATGCTGGGCTACACCAATGAACAGGCCTGGCAAATAACACTGGAAACAGGGAATGTCACCTTTTGGAGCCGGTCACGGGGTGAACTCTGGATAAAGGGTGAGACCTCCGGAAATTATCTGCGCCTTAAAGAATATTATATCGACTGTGATCAGGATACATTGCTCGTGATGGTCCACCCCACCGGACCTGCATGCCATCGTGGCACAACCACCTGCTTTGACGAAACCGACCCGGAAGGTCAGGTTGTGCAGTCGCCACCCAAACGTTTTAGCTGAATATTATCTTATGCAAACTGAATCCAACCGAATCGGATTTTTATCTGACCTTCAGGACCTGCTGGAAACCCGCAAGTCAGACCGGCCCGAGGGTTCGTATACAACCCGTCTTTTTGATAAAGGTACCGACAAAATAGCTCAAAAAGTGGGCGAGGAAGCCGTTGAAACCGTCATCGCGGCCAAAAACAACAACGAAGAGCTTCGTTATGAAGCCTCCGATCTGTTGTTTCATCTCATGGTGCTCCTGACGGACCGCGGTATGCGTATTGAAGACCTTGTCAGCGAACTGAAATCCCGCCACAAATAAGGTCAGGCGGCCTCTTCCTGCTGTTTTTCAGCTTGTTTTACCGGCAGGTATTTCATGAAGCGCTTCTTCAGTGTATTCCAGTCGTTCAGAATGGTAGTGGCTGTATTGCTGCCGGTTTTGTCGCGGTAATCCTGCAGTAAGACCAGCAATGCATCTTCATCGGTGGAATCCAGTGGTACCTGGCTGAGGTAATGCTTGTTGATGTTGGCATCCTGGTCGCCAAAAATCAGCAGCTGTCCGCCGGTCATTCCGGCTCCGATATTGCTGGAGGTGCTGCCCAGAATGACAACGGTTCCGTTGGTCATGTACTCGCAGGCATGTAATCCCGTGCCCTCTACTACAGCTGTGGCTCCGGAGTTACGCACCGCAAACCGGTCGCCCGCCAGTCCGTTCACATACAATGTGCCGCCGGTAGCGCCATATAAGGCGCAATTGCCGATGATGGCATTCTCTTCCGGACGGTAGGTAGCCGTTGGCAGCGGCCGGATGACCGCCAATCCGCCAGACATCGCCTTGCATACCGAATCATTGGCTTCGCCCTGCAGTGTGGTATGGATGCCTTCAACCATGAACACGCCGAAACCTTGGCCTGCGCTTCCTTTAAAGTTAAGCTCGATCTTACCGTCGAAGCGTACGTTCTGATGCGACGGGTCACCGACCTTGATTTTGGCCAGTCGCTCCTCATGGATTTTTCGTGCGATCTGACCTGAAAGCGTGGCCAGCGCAGCCCGGTCGGTTGTCGTGATTTCGTAATCCAGATGAACGGTACCAGCCGAAGCGATTGCATCCGAGCAGTCATCGATAAGCTGTTGATTCAATGGGTTCACACCTTCAAAGTACAAGTTCGTTCGCAGGGAGTCATCCTGGGTGCTTTCACCCAGGAAGAAGCTCAAATCCAGCCGGCGGTTTGATACCAGCTCACCGTGCCGTTCGCTGACCATGAGCAAATCGGTCCTGCCGCGCAGCTCATCCAGCGTGGTTACGCCCATCCTGGCCAGGTAACGACGCACGTCTTCGGCTATGTACTGCAGGGTGGCAACCACGTGGTCTTTATGTCCCTTGTACTTGGCTTTGAATTTCGGATCGTGGGTGGCGATTCCGGTCGGGCATGTATTCTTCTCACAGATTCGTGCCATCACGCAGCCCTCAGCCACCAGCAGAAGTTTGCCGAATTCAAATTCTTCTGCGCCCAGAATGGCAGCGGTAACGATGTCTTTTCCGGTGTGAAGACCACCATCGGTGCGGAGTTTCACATTTTTGCGCAGATTATTGGCAATCAGTGCCTTGTGCACTTCAACCAGCCCCAATTCAAAGGGCAGTCCGGCGTGTTTCATGGAAGTCAGCGTGGCTGCACCGGTTCCGCCATCACCGCCGGAAACGTGGATTACATCGGCTCCGGCTTTGGCAACACCAACTGCAATGGTGCCGATGTGTGCTCCGGCTACCAATTTTACATTCACGGTTGCATCGGGCTTGAGCTGCTTGAGCTCGTAAATAAGCTGCTTGAGGTCCTCAATGGAATAAATATCGTGCAGGGGCGGGGGGGAGATAAGATCTACTCCAACATTGGCATAACGGGCCCGGGCGATGTCTTCGTTGACTTTTACCCCCATGAGCTGACCCCCTTCACCGGGCTTGGCACCCTGGGCAATTTTAATCTGAAACTCATTGCCGGATACCAGATACTCCGCTGTCACGCCAAATCTGCCGGAGGCTACCTGCTTGGCAGAAGCCGTGATACCATCGGTGAAATAAAATGGGTTCTCGCCACCCTCGCCACTATTCGAACGACCGCCGATTTCCCTCATGGCCAGGAAAATATCCCGCTGCGATTCGGCACTGATGGCGCCGAACGACATGGCTCCGCTTCCGAATGTTTTCAGAATGTCTTCGCGGGGCTGTACCTGATCAATTTCCAAAGGCTGTTCAGCGGATTTCAGGTCAAACAGATGCCTCAGATTCACCGGCGAATCATCCTCACCTAGTTTCAGGTATTCATTGAACAACTCCGTAGACTGCAGGCTGAAACCCGTCTCGCGCACAAGCTGGTGGATAATTTTGGAGCGGGAATTGGTCATGGAGTGTTTTTCACCCTCCTTGCCGCGGTTATGCTCTTTCCAGAAGTAGGTCTTGATGACTTTATCGGATTCGGTCGCCTCCCGGGCCAGCTGCAGTTTTCGTACGATGTCGTTTACCACGTGCTCCAGTTCAATTCCTCCGATGGGCGAGTATAGACCGGGGAAGAATTCACTGGTCAGTTTTTTGCCGATTCCAACCGCTGTAAAGAGTTTCGAGCTTTGATAGCTGCGAACCACAGAAATACCCATTTTTGCCATGACTTTAAGCAGTCCGGACTCAAACGCCTTTATCAGATTTCTCTCGCGGGTGTCAGGGTCGAGGTCACGCAAGGCACGGTCATCTTCAAAGCGCGCCATTTCCAGGGCGATGTACGGACATACCGCCGAAGCGCCGAATCCAATCAGGGCGGCTACGTGATGGGTTGATTTGATCTCACCGGAGTGCACCACGATGGAGGCGTTGAGTCGCTGTCCGGTCTCGTTGAGGCTGTTTACCAGAGACCGAAGCGCGAGTAAACTGGGGATGGGCGCGCGATCAAAACCGGCTTTTTCGTCGCTGAGCACCAGAATGGAGTATTCATCACTTACGGCTTTACGGGCTTCCTCGGCCAGTTTTTCCAGGCGCGAACGCAGGCCCACAACGCCATGTGATATATCGAAGGTGATGTCAAGAACGCGTGTTTTGATACGAAGGTGCTTGTCAACCTTGCCGTCCAGTGTGCGGATGTATCCCATTTCACCGAGGCTTACAACCGGACTTTTTAATTCATAGGCAACGGCTGGGGGGATCAGTTCTTTCTTTTCAAAAATGTTGGGTTTTTTACCAAGATGTACGCTCAGATCTGTTACCATTTCCTCACGGATGTAGTCCAGAGGAGGGTTGGTCACCTGGGCGAAATTCTGATAGAAATAATCGAAGAAGGAGCGGGGTTCGTCGGAAAGTATAGCCGGCCTCGCCGTATCGCCCATGGAGCCGATGGGTTCCTTGCCTTCCACTATGCTGGGGATGAGCATGCGTTTGATGTCCTCATCAGAGTAGCTGAACAGATGCTTTTTGTGCAGGAGTTCGGGTTTTTCTGCGAGTTCGAGCGATTTTATGGGGGCAAGACGCGGGTCAAAGTTGGCATCGTAATTCTCGCGCGACTGACTTGGATCACGGAAGTGTACCTCACCTTTGTCCATATCTACGCGTACTCCGGTACCTGCGTGCAGGGACCCTTTCTTCAGGATGGTGGATTCATCCACCTCAAAGGAGCCTGCCTCCGAGGAGAGGTAGAAATGGTCGTCCGTAAGGGTCCAGCGGCAGGGGCGGAAGCCGTTACGGTCCAGTCGGGCACCGATTGATCTGCCATCAGAGTAGGTTACAAAGGCCGGACCGTCCCAGGGCTCCATCGCCCGGCTCCAGAATTTATAGAATGGATTTCGGCCGTCCGCCGGAGGCATCATCAGGGCCAGAATATCTTCAACATTGGGAATGGAGCTGCGGTACATGAGCGCTTCCACCATTTCATTGAGCGAGCCGGAGTCGCTGATTCCTTCATGGGTCAGCAATTCATCTTCACGAAGCCCCAGATAGCGCTCACGCGAGTAGGCCCAGGATCGGTTTCCTGCGATGGTGTTGATTTCGCCGTTGTGACCGATAAGCCGGAAGGGCTGGACTTTATCCCAGGATGTTTTGGTGTTGGTGGAAAATCGTCGGTGGTACAGTACGAAACGTGTTTTGTAGGCCGGATTCTGAAGGTCAAGGTAGAAGCGGTCCAGGTCTTTGGATCGGGTGAGTGCCTTGTAATTGATGGAGTTTGCCGAAAGGGATGTGAAGAAGAATTCCTTGCTGATTCCGTGTTCTTTTTCACGGGTCCGGGTCAGCTGTTTGGCCGCGTACAGGAGTTTGTCAAAGGAGGAGTTGGTACGGCAGTGGTCGGGCCGCTGGATGATGGCGTGCAGAATGCCTGGCATGGCCTCACGCGCCTCCGGACCCAGTACAGTGGGGTCTACCGGTACCTGGCGGTATTCGATCACCTTGAGCCCTAGAAAGGCGAAGGTTTCCTCAAATACACGCAGGGCGATACGCTTGCGTTCGGGATGTGTGGGGGTAAACAGGGAAGCCACGGCAACGGAGTCTTTCTCGTAACCGAAGAGCTCGAAGGGTATATCGGTCATAATTCCAGCGCCGTCACCGGTTATCTGATCGGCGGCGCAGGCACCTCTGTGTTCAACGCAGCGCAAGGCATGCAGGCCTTTACGAAGGTGGGTATGGCTGAACTTGTTCTTGAGGCTGGCTATAAACCCAACGCCGCAAGCCGATTTCTCGGTACTTGAGAATTCGTAACTCATGTTTACTCCTAACAATTTAACAACTGGCAATTATGGCGAAGACGGTCGTGCGTAGATGTGGAAAAGAATGTGTCCCTAAAATCCCTAAAACAGGTGACCGCTTTGCAATAACCCAAAAAAAACTGGTCTTGTCAAGAATGCTTACCGCCAATAATCTGCTTTACAGCTATTTAAACCCCAAAAATGACGTGATTTTGCAACTGGTTTCGGCGGTATTTCATACGGTTCCCATCGCACTGATAATCCGGGAGTATCCGGGTTGCAGGGTTAGCAACAGAGGAAAAGCGCTTACAATCTGCCTGACTTTGTGTGTGGGTGACGCAGACGTTTCGCATCACCGGGGTTTTGTGAAACCGCTTCGAGCGTGGGTGTAAATTTATGTAAACAGCTGGCTCAGCTCAGTCGCACCGGAATTCCGGACTGCTGCATCTGCACTTTCAGGTCGTGAATTTCGATTTCCCTGAAATGAAAGATGGATGCCGCCAGCACGGCGTCGGCTTTACCTAGTTGCACCGCATCGATACAATGCGAGATGGTACCTGCACCTCCGCTGGCTACCAGGGGAATGGGAACGAGGGCGGAAACCCGGCTGAGCAGGTCGTTATCAAAGCCCGACTTGGTGCCGTCTTTATCCATACTGGTTAACAATATTTCACCGGCACCCCTTCGGTAGACTTCCAGGGCCCAGTCAAGGGTGTCTAGTCCGGTATCTTCCGTACCGGCTTTTACAAATATATTCCAGCTGCCGTTGGTTCGTTTGGCATCCAGGGCCGCAACGATACATTGGGAACCGAATCGTGCTGCGGCGCGGGTAATCAGGTCCGGGTCCCGGACAATACTGCTGTTCAGGGATACTTTATCGGCTCCGGCGTGCAGCAGATCCGCAATTTCATCGACGGAGGTTATTCCGCCACCCACGGTGAAAGGTATGCTGATTTCACGGGCGATCGCACGAACGAGTTCGATGAGGGTTTTGCGGCGTTCATTGGTCGCTGTAATGTCCAGAAAGACCAGCTCATCGGCGCCTTCGGCGGAGTATCTGCGGGCCAGTTCCACCGGGTCACCTGCATCCCGTAATCCTTCGAAATTCACTCCTTTGACCGTTCTTCCGTTCTTGATGTCGAGGCATGGAATAATGCGGGTGGATAACATGGAGTTGAAAATGATAGAAGAGTTTATAAACAAGCCCCAAAACTACGAACTTTGATGCTACTAAATCATTTTTTGTATCTTTAAACATGACAGACAAAACCCGAAATAAACTCACCGAGTCGCAGGAAGACTACCTGAAGAAGATTTTCGAGCTCGGTGAAGTTATGCCGCACGTGACTACCCAGGCACTGGCAGATCATCTGAATGTGAAACCCGCCTCGGTTACGGGAATGTTGCGAAAGCTTTCGGAGCTCTCTCTGGTTGATTATGAGAAGTATCACGGTGTTGAGCTTACGGCTGCCGGCGAAAAGATTGCCGTTCAGATTCTGCGGCATCATCGTCTCATTGAAATGTATCTTTCCGAAGTGCTGGGATACACCTGGGATGAAATCCATGAGGAAGCTGAACGGCTCGAGCACCATATCAGTGAAAAGTTTGAAGCACGTATTGCCGAAAAGCTGGGACACCCTACTCACGATCCTCACGGCGACCCCATTCCTTCAGCCGATCTGAAATTCCCGGATCAGCCGGCTACGGTTTCCCTGCTGGATTTACAGGATGGTGCCTCCGGCATCATTTATCGGGTTCGCTCTCAGGATGCCGATTTTCTCAACGTGCTGACCCGACTTGGTCTGATGCTTGGCAAAAAACTGAATGTTATCCGCCGCGAGCCCGATGGTGTGCGGATTGTGCTGGATGCTGAGCGATTACTGGTTCCGGCCGACATCGCCCGAAAAATTTTGCTGACTACCGGCTGACCATTCCGTTACTCTTCGGTGAGCTTGTGGGCTATACCGGCCACATCTTCCACTTCAATCATAAAGGCAATGCCTTTGCCGGGCTCATTGAGCTGTGTTTTTTCGATGATGGTCTGTAAAACACGTTCACTGATGGTGCGGGGTACCAGAGTGAATACGATTTCCTTCTCCGGTTCAATGTTCAGGGAAAATAGTTTGCCGGTTTCATGAATTCCCGAGCCCCGGCCATGCATGATGGTTCCGCCTTCGGCGCCGGCCTGGCGTGATGCGTCAATGACATCGCCGCTGAATCCATCGTTGACGATGGTTACTATGAGGTCGTAGGTATCGGTAGGTTGCATGGTCTCGGAGGTAGTGGTTTTACGGGGAAGTTTGTGGGTTTTTCGTCCCATATGAACGCAGCCTGCCAGATAGAGCAGGTCAAGCGTGAAGGATATGCCGCTTCCTGGCCGGTGCAGCTTAAGGATGCGGCGGATGGCGGTAAAAACATCATGGGCCACATCAGCGCGTGCCATAATGATGACAATTTCTTTCTCGGGACCCATATCAATTCCCCAGAAGGTGTAGGTGCCGGGCGGTGCAGTTCCCAGTCCGGGCAGGGTCGTGGCCCCTTCAGCGCCGGCTGTGCGGGCTGCAGCTATGACCTTGGATGCAGCCCCCTTTTTGACCACCGTGAACACGAGCTTGTGACGTTTTGGGTCTTGTGTTTCCTGCAGCATGATTACATGTTTTGTCTTTCTTTCAGTTTATACAGCACGCCCAGAATAAGAACGCAAAGAATAGGCGCCAATGCAACCAGGGCTATCATCCCGAAGCCATCGATGGCACTGTCCGGACCATCACCGGCTGATGCAAGTCCTAAAGACAGTGCGGTAATGAACGTAACGGTCATGGGTCCGGTAGCCACTCCACCGGAATCGAAGGCTATGGCAGTGAAGGTTTCGCTGGTGAACCAGGAGAGGATGAGTACCAGCACATAGCCCGGTACCACAAAATACATCAGGGGCAGGTCGTAGATGACCCGGGCCATACTCAGGGCAATGGAAATACCCACGCCCAGCGACAGGGTCAGGAGCATGAGTCGCTGCGGGATGTACCCGGCGGTTACTTTATCGACCTCGTGGTTGAGAATACGCACGGCCGGCTCGGCAAAGGTGGCCACAAATCCGAGCAGGAAACCAACCGGGATGATGATCCATTTGTAGGGCAAGGCGGCAAATTTGTGCCCCATGGCCTCGCCGAAGGGCAGAAAACCTACATGTACACCGTGCAGAAAAAGTACCAGTCCGAAAAAGGTGAGTACTACGCCCTTGAGAATATCGGTGATTTTCTTTCGGGGTAGTTTGAGAAAGAAGACCTGAAAAAACAGGAAAAAAAGCAGCAGAGGAGCCAGTGCAAAACTGACTTCAATGACAACGTGGCCCAGGCCTTTGAACAGATTCAGCTCACTCATGCGTAGAACATCCCCAGAATGAGTACAGCAATGATAGGACCGATGGAGGCCAGGGCAACCAGTCCGAAGCCTTCACCCGACCCCGATTTGCTTTTAAGAACGGAGGCTACACCAACGCCCAGGGCCAGAATAAATGGTACAGCCATCGGACCGGTAGTGACCCCGCCGGCATCGAAGGAGATGGGCAGGTATTGTGGTGCAGAAAACCACGCCAGGATGAAAACCACCGTATATCCACCGGTGAGCAGGTACCTGATTGGTATTCCCAGCGTGATTTTGAGCATCGAAATCCCCACAAACAGGGCCAGCCCCACGGCAACGGCGAAGACCAGAATGCTTCGGTCAATAACGCCCTGAGAGGCTGTGTCTACATAGGAGGCCAGCACCCTCACATCGGGTTCTGCAATCGTAACAACGAATCCGAGTACTACACTGGCCACCAGAATGACCCATAGCTTACCGGTTTGCGGCAGGGCCGAGCCAATACGCTCGCCTATGGGAAGCAAACCCACATGAACTCCCAGCAAAAACAAAATCAGTCCGCCCATGACCATGGCCAGACCGGCAACGAACTGGATAAAGATGACCCAGTCCACCCAGATGATGGTAAATTGCAGCGCAAAAACCACAGCAGCCATGGGTAAAACACCCATGACCACCTCTTTGACGGTATCTGTAAGGTTGGTCACAATCTGTGAAGGTTAGGGGTTGTTCGGTCGATGCAAAAAAAAAGCCGGAGCATCCGAAACGGGCGGCACCGGCTTTTACCAGGATGGTCGGTGATTTTTAGCGGCCCAGCAGCGATTTCATGGTTTCTCCCATGACTGCCGGACTTTCACATACTGTGATACCCGCAGCGGCCAGCGCTTTCATCTTGTCTTCGGCCGTGCCTTTGCCACCGGATACAATGGCACCGGCATGACCCATACGTCGACCCGGAGGGGCGGTCTGTCCGGCGATGAAGGCTACTACAGGCTTGCTGACGTGCTCTTTGATGTAGGCCGCCGCTTCTTCTTCGGCCGTACCACCAATCTCACCAATAAGCATGATGGCTTCGGTGTCAGGATCTTCGTTCAGCAGCTTCACGGCATCCGTATGGGTGGTGCCAATTACCGGATCACCACCGATACCAATGGCGGTGGTTTGTCCCAGACCGGCTTTACTGAGCTGGTCAACGGCTTCATAGGTCAGGGTACCGGAACGGGAAATCAACCCGATGGGTCCGGGGGTGAAGATATTACCCGGCATAATGCCAACCTTTGCCTCACCCGGAGTGATAACGCCCGGACAGTTCGGACCAATCAGCGTGGCACCGGTGCGATTGACCACATCTTTGGCCACAATCATATCCTTGACCGGAATCCCCTCGGTAATGCAGATGATAACTTTAATACCGGCAAGAGCTGATTCAATGATGGCGTCGGATGCGAAGGCCGGAGGTACAAAAATCACAGAGGTGTTGGCACCTTCCTGTGCAACGGCATCCGCAACGGTATTGAATACCGGCCGGTCCAGGTGACGGGTTCCGCCTTTGCCGGGTGTTACACCACCAATGACCGGTGTTCCGTATTCAATCATTTGTTCGGCGTGAAAACTGCCTTCCTTACCGGTGAACCCCTGTACTACCAGACGGGTATCTTTTCCAACTAAAACGCTCATGCGTTGATCCTGTTTAATTAATATTGGGAGGTTTTTTGCGTAAAAATATCAGGCACGAATATACCCACAGCCGCCGACTTATGAAAGCGATACCGCCGATTAGTTCTGTACGGTCACCGGTAAATCTGCTATCTTAATTTCATGATTCCTGATCACATCAAAGAAGAAGTCAAAGCCGCAGCCGATATCGTGGAAGTGGTCTCCGACTATGTTAAATTGCGGCGCACAGGCAGCAATTTCCAGGGATTGTGCCCTTTTCATAATGAAAAATCGCCCTCATTCAACGTCTCACCCAATCTGGGTATTTACAAGTGTTTCGGCTGCGGCGAATCCGGTGACGTAATCAGTTTCGTCATGAAACAGGACGGGGTGAGTTTTACGGAGGCCATCCGGTCGCTCGGGGCGCGCTTTGGTGTGGATGTACCCGAAGAGTCGCAGCCTGAAAATGACGAACGCTACCGGGAAAAAGAAGGCATCTACCATGCACTGGCTTTTGCAGGCCGTTTCTTTTTCAAGCAGCTCACGGAAAATCCGGAGGCCCTGGAAGCGCGAAAATATCTGGACAAACGCGGCTTTACCGGCCAGACGGTGCGAAAATATGGAATTGGCTACGCTCCTGCCGCGTATGATACCTTACTGAACGCCGCACGAAAGGCAGGGGTGAATGAACACTACCTCGAGCAGGCCGGACTTATCAAATTCGGCAGAAACGGAGAAACGGCCTTCGATGTGTTCCGAAGCCGGATTATGTTCCCCATTTTTAACGCTTCGGGCAAGGTAATTGCTTTCGGAGGACGAATAATGGAGAACGTTCCGGTATCCGACGGGCGGAAGGCTCCCAAATACATCAACTCCCCCCAGACGCTGGTCTACAACAAGAGCGAGGTGCTCTACGGTATTCATGTCGCCAAAAATGAAATCCGTAAGCATCGGGAAGTGATTCTTGTAGAAGGCTATACCGATGTGCTTTCTATGCATCAGGCCGGTATCAGCAATGCCGTTGCGACCAGCGGTACCGCGCTCACCGCCGAACAGCTGAAGGTCATGCATCGGTATGGGGAGACGTTGCTGATGATTTACGACAGCGACCTGGCCGGACAAAATGCCATGAGCCGTTCGGTTGACCTGGCGCTTCGGGAAGGACTGGATGTACGACTGCTCCAGCTGCCCGATGGGGAAGACCCCGATTCGTTTGTGCGGCGCTTTGGTCGGGACTCCTTCGTACAATACCGTAATGAACAAGCCCGTGATTTTGTAGCATTTCTCATTGATAAAACCCGCCTGGCCGGCAAGTGGGATGATCCCTTCCACCGGACAGCCACTATAGGGAGTATCCTTCGTTCCATCGCTGAAATCCCCGACGAAATCGCCCAGCAGGCCTGGGTGCAACGGCTCTCCTCGCTGACCGGGATGGGCGACCGTGCACTGTTTGAACAATTGAACCTGCAGCGTGCCGAGGTTGCCAGGGCCCGTGACAAAGCCAACCAACGGGATCGCAGACGTGATACGGTCAGCGCACGGAATGTTCAGGATCAGGGGACAGGGCAGGAACCTGCTGCCCGTGGCCGGCAACAGGCCAATAATCCCACCGGTTCGTCAGGCAGGCAGGCTTACACCGGGGTGCCGCAAGACCGCTTTGGTCCGCCCGTTGGTGACGGGAAAGAATTACAGTCCCATACAGATAATCCACAGACAGGTCCGCCGCCAGACTGGCTGGATATTCCCACGGAGTCCGGCAGGGAGGGTACCCCCTTTGATGCCGGACCCTGGCCGGGCGAATCTGCCCCTGCCGTTCAGCCGCCGGTTGCACCTACGGGCCGTAAACCCGGCTACGAGCGGGAGCTGCTTCGTCTGATGCTGCGTCATGGACATCCCATGGTTGAATACATCGGTTCACAGTGTAACGAAGACCATTTTCAGGATGAAGAATATCGCATGCTTTTTGCCGATATGATTGCCCGCTATGAAACCGGTAAACCCATTTCGGTAAGTGTGTACACGGCCCTGCCCAGTCCGTGGCCGGCACTGGTGGGAGAAGTCATGATGGACCGCTACACGCCCAGCGCCCGCAAACAGGAAGCCCTGGAGATGCAGCGCAAAAAAGATGTCCATAAAATTGCCAAAGGGGAACTTCGCTCCCTGAAACTGCACTATCTCGACAAGCTCAAACAGGAGTTTCAGCAGCAGTACGCGCAGGCTGCGGATATCGAGGAAAAGAAGACGTGTCAGCAACTTCTCATGGAAGTGTCAAGGGAACGGCTGCGCTACGAACAGGAACTCCTGGATCGCCTGTTTCCCAACCCCGATCAAATTTGAATCTAATACGTACCAAATCAGCCCCTTCATATGCCAAGTCAGGAATTGCAAACTGCCGTTGAAGCTGCCCGTGCCGGAGCAGCGGTCATTTCCACCTACACCCAACGCAGCCGCGCCCAGTCATTTGAGCTCAAGGGTCGTCACGACCTGGTGACCGAGGCCGATGTAGCCAGCGAAAATGCTATAAAATCTGTGATACGACGGATGTATCCGGATGATCAGATGCTTGCCGAGGAATCGCACGGCGGTGACGGACTTACCGATGCCCGTACCTGGATTATCGATCCCATCGATGGAACCACGAATTTCGCGCATGGTGTGCCCTTTTATTCCGTATCCATCGCCCTGTGGATTAAGCAGGAACCAGCGGTGGCATTGGTCCTGGGCGTTGCGCAAGACGAACTCTTTACGGCTGAGGCCGGACAAGGGACGCGACTGAACGGTCACTCCATTCGGGTAAGCCAGACCACCGAACCGGCTGAAGCCCTTATTGGCACCGGGTTTCCGTACCGCGACCTGAGTGTGCTGGAAGATTATATGAAGGTTTTTCATGTACTTATGCGTGAAACACACGGTGTTCGACGACCCGGATCGGCAGCCTATGATATGGCCTATGTGGCGGCGGGCAGGTACGATGGATTCTATGAATATGCGCTGGCGCCCTGGGATGTCGGCGCCGGGGCTTTACTGATTCGTGAGGCCGGCGGTCTGGTTACAGACTGGGACGGAGGGGAGCAATGGCTGACGGGAAAACGTATTACTGCGGGAAATCCTTCTATTCATGCCTACCTTCAGCAGACAATCCTCGCCAACATCCGCGCGGAGCTGCGAAAGGCCGTATCCTGAGCTAAACTTTACACTTCAAACTGATTTAAACGCCTATGGACCGGTCTAATTTCAGTCGTTACGTCATCGCCGCCGTTACCGGCGTTTTTCTGCTGGTTGTTTTCGCCTGGCGTACCTGGGAAAATGCCCAGCGTTTTGAGTACACAGGTGTTGTAGAAGGTTTTTACGGCACGCCATGGTCGCACGAAGCCCGCCTCGATATGATTGATTTCATGGGAGAGGCCGGGCTCAAACACTATTTCTACGCTCCCAAAGATGATCCATTTCATCGTACACGCTGGAGAGAGCCGTACACCGGTGAACACCTTGACCGATTCAAGGACTATATCCGTGCCGCCGAAGAGGCTGATGTTGTGTTATGGTTTGCCATAAGTCCGGGATTGTCGATTACCTATTCCAGCGAGGAAGATTATGCCGCCCTGCTGGCTAAAGTATCGGATATGCTTAACCTGGGCGTAGCACATATCGCTCTGTTCCTGGATGATGTGCCGGAGACCCTGCAGCATGCCGATGATCGCGAACAGTTTGCCAGTCTGGGCGAGGCGCATGCCCATCTGGTCCGTCGGCTGCGGGAAGACCTTCGTATGCGTGACGTGCCGTTGATTGTCTGT
The DNA here is from genome assembly GCA_001314545.1 of Bacteroidetes bacterium HLUCCA01. GTDB lineage: Bacteria > Bacteroidota > Rhodothermia > Balneolales > HLUCCA01 > HLUCCA01. The sequence goes on along the minus strand of LIHN01000019.1, from coordinate 206,438 downwards.
CCCACAACCTACACGGCCGCATGGGGCAATCGCGACTACCTGCGTACGCTTTCTGAAGGCATTCCCGATGACATACCACTGTTCTGGACCGGTTCTGACATCGCCCCTGCACAAATCACCCGCGAAGATGCTGAACTTTGGGCAGACTACATCGGTCGCAAACCGTTGTTGTGGGATAACTTCCCGGTAAATGATTTCGAAACCTGGCGACCTATAGTCGGTCCGGTTACAGGTCGTGAGCCGGCGCTTTCACAAACCACCCTGGGCATCATCGCCAACCCGATGGACACGCCTTACCTTTCCATGATACCGCTCTACACGGTGGGACAATACGCCCGTCGCCCCTTCTCCTACAATCCTGAGGATGCCTGGAGGGACGCCATTGAGCATCTGGCCGGAAACGATGCCTATCAGGTTTTACGACCACTGCTGCGGCTGTATATGGACTATGGCTGGACGGACAATGTATTTACCCCGCTCTATACACCGGGTAAACCGCTGAATATTCAAACCATCGCCGAGTCGCTGGATCTTTTTGACCAGACGCTCTCTGAGTTGCGCGATGACCGCTTTAAGGAGAACCGGTATGTGCAACAAATTATTCCGGAGCTGGAACCCTTCGCCCGGAATACCCGTGAGCAGTTCAGAAAACTCATGGATGATCCTATGTATCGTGTTGACCCGGAAGGGTTTCTGGTTTACCAGCGGTCCCGTGAGGAAATTCTGGCAACCGGTGCTGCGGCAGTACCTGATGGTGAGGTGCGGGAATGGGAGGATGGCGAGTTTACGGAACTCGTTCCGGCAGCAGCAGGGGCCGAAGGCCGGGTCCGGGCCGCATTTCGATTCCGGGCCGATACCCTCTATGTTGCCGTTGACGTTAAAACCGGTTTGCCTGTTGTGCCGGCATCACAATCCGGCTGGTCCGGAGGGGAGCAGATTCTGGTAATTGTTGATCAAACCCCGCGCAGGGAATCCACCTGGATGGAGCCTGCGGATTTTACCTTACTGCTGCGACCGCCGGGTAGTGAGCAGACCCATCTTACAGGCGGGATGTACCTTACCCCGTTTTCACAGCGGGGTATATCCGACATCACGATGCGTACCTTCAGTAGTTTTTTTGCCCACTTTGCCGGACCGGTTCACCCGGACAATCAGGCTATGCTGGAGGGGATGCGCTGGCAGGTGCAGGCTGGTCGCGATGGCTACACCGCTGAAATCGCACTTCCCCTCGCCGGTCAGGACGAGACCGCTGTGGCCCTATCGGTGAACAGCAGGGTTCGGGTCAACGGAGAGGTACAACTGGTGAATTTCATGCTGCAGCAACGCCCCTACATCGGCAATGCAACTACCTGGGTTCCCGTAGTTTTGCGTTGATTCAGATTCCGGCAATACGTACTATGTCATAGATTTATCATCGATTATTTCAGAAGTCCGCCGGTCCGCTTTTTTAGCTGTCCGGACGGCTTGTCTGAATCCCGGCACCTTAATTTCACCTCACTATGACTCCCAATCAACCGCTGGCATCGAAACGGCTGCTTTCCCTGGACACTTTCCGTGGTATCACCATTATGGGGATGATTCTTGTCAACAATCCGGGCACCTGGAGCGCCATGTACGGTCCGCTGAAACATGCCGACTGGCATGGATGGACGCCAACAGACCTGATATTCCCCTTCTTTCTGTTCATTGTGGGTGTAGCCATTGTCTTCGCTTTCTCCGGAAAGCTGGAGAAGGGTGAAGACCGCGGGCCGTTGCTGATCAAGGCGCTCAAGCGATCGGGGGTGCTCTTTCTGCTGGGGCTTATCCTGGCTTCGTACCCTTTCTTTCAGCTGGAACCCTCATTCGGGTTGCGTGACGGGCTGGATATGATTCGTATCATGGGGGTATTGCAGCGCATTGCCATCTGTTACTTCATCGCGTCGGCCATATTTCTGTATTTCAGACCGCGGGTTCAGCTGTACTGGGCCGCCGCTTTCGTGCTGCTGTATTGGGCTGTTATGTTTTTGATCCCCGTTCCGGGACACGGCGCCGGTCTGATTGATGACAAAATCAATAACCTGGCGGCTTTTGTAGACCGCGCCATACTCGGACAACATTTATGGGTGGGGACCGGACGGCAGTGGGATCCAGAAGGGTTGCTGAGCACCTTTCCGGCTATTTCCACTACCTTGTTGGGCGTCTGGGCCGGTCACATCCTGCGTAACAGGGAAACCGATGAAATCCGCAAGACCGCTGAACTCATGGTTACCGGCAGTCTGCTCATTATCATCGGATACATCTGGGCCTGGCACTTCCCCATCAACAAACCCATCTGGAGCAGCTCCTATGCAGTTATGACCGGGGGACAGGCTATGGTAGGTCTGGCGCTTTGCTACTGGTTCATCGACGTGAAAGGCTATAAAGGCTGGACCGAGCCGTTTGTAGTCTACGGCGTAAATGCCATTACTGTATTTTTTATGAGCGGTATCATCGCCCGTACGCTCGGACTCATTGATATAACGCTTGCCGACGGGGCTACTATATCGGCTCAACAGTGGATATTCCGTACCTTCTTCGATTCCTGGCTGAGTACCATCAATGCCTCCCTGGGTTACAGTATACTCTGGGTGTTTTTATGGTACCTGATTCTGCTGTTCATGTACCGACGCAAAATTATCATTAAAGTCTGACCACCATATCAGCGTACCGGTTTGTGACGGAACAGAAAATCCATTCCTCCGGCCGGAAGAGGTCCCCCGTGATACAGAAAGGGTTCTCCATAACGAACACCAATCATATGTCCGAAATGCATTGCCCGGGCGCGCAGGGCCTCGAAAAATGCAGATGAACTGATGTAGGTTTCCGGTTCGTTACCCGGATTGGTTACGTTAAACTGGGAGGAAAAAGCCAGTATGGCTTTTTCTTTGAGCCCAATGGTGTCGGTGATGTCGAATACAAGGGTAGGGTTGAACGAACGGTCCTGCATGTAATGCAGGGTGTGGTACGGTCGCCATATCTTCTGAAGTTCCCCATCGTCATCGCGTGTTTCAATTTTTCGCAGTCCGCTGTAGAACAGTGCATCCAGGGTAAGACGGGCTGCATTGCCATGGTCGGGGTGACGATCGTCCGGGCTGTTGATCAGGCAGATGTCGGGTTGGTAGGTGCGCACAGCCTGAATGATGGCATTTCGATGCTCAGCGGTGTTGGTGAGTCCTGCATCGGGCAGACTCAAATTGTGCCTGAGGGTAAGTCCCAGAATTTCAGCGGCCGCCGCGGCCTCCTGCAGTCGAAGTTCCGGCGTTCCCCGTGTTCCCATCTCACCGCGGGTCAGATCCAGCACACCGACCCGCCTGCCTTGCTGCACCATGGCGGCCAGTGTGCCGGAGCAGCTGAGTTCGGTGTCATCCGGATGGGCCGCAATGGCCAGTACATCGAGTTTCATAGTGTTAGGGTCTGAGTTCCTGGTAAGTTTCCTGTCCGGCCGTCGCCGTTTTGATCAAATGTATAAGTTCGGTCGGATTTTCAGCGGTGCGCATGAGCGACTCCTGTCCGCGCCTGACAAAACCCTGCGTCACGGTGTGTTCAATGAATTTGAGCAGCGGATTGTAAAAACCCATCGTGTTCAGCAAAAAAATGGGTTTGTCGTGGATGCCGATCTGATTCCAGGTGACCATTTCGAAGAGCTCTTCCAGGGTGCCGAATCCGCCCGGCAGGGTTACCAGCGCGTCGGCCATGCCGGCCATGATGGCCTTGCGCTCATGCATAGAATCAACTACAAGGAGCGATGAAATCCCCTCATGGGCTACCTCCCGCTGAAATAAACCGTGGGGAATGATGCCCGTGACCCTGCCACCGTTTTCCATTACAGCATTGGCAACGGCTCCCATCACCCCAATAGACGCCCCGCCGTACACCAGTTCTATGTGGTTTTCAGCCAGAAGCTTACCCAGTTCACGCGCTGCTGCGGTGTAGGCTTCCTGACTGCCGGGCGAGGATCCGCAGTATACGCAGACCCGTTTGATAGATGAGGATTTCATAGTTTTTGGGATGTCATGCGGCGCAAAATGGCCTCGGTTTTGTCAATGATGAGCGGAATTTCATCAATGGTGTTGTTTTTACCCAGGCTGAAACGAATGCTCGATTTGGCCATATCATAGGGAATGCCCAGAGCCAGCAGTACATGAGAGGCCTCGATGGCTCCGGAGGTACAAGCCGATCCGTTGGAGCAATAGATGCCTTCAATATCCAGATTCAACAGTAACATTTCACCGTCTATGGCTCGTTCAGCAGGGTGTACAAACGAACAGTTCACAATATTGAAAAGTCCGTTCTGCGGATCACCGTTAAACTGCACGGCTGTACCCAGTCGTTCTGTGAGCCCTTGCATCAGGGCATGTTTTAGTTTTTCTACATGGGTGCGGTTTTCCAGCATTTCCGAGGCGGCCAGTTCCAGGGCTTTCCCCATACCCACGATACCCGGAACATTGAGGGTCCCGCCGCGTCTTCGGCGTTCCTGCGAGCCTCCCTCCATCCAGGGTTTCCATGCAGACCCGGAGCGGATATACAGGGCGCCGACGCCCTTCGGACCGTAAAATTTATGTGCACTCATGCTAAGAAAATCCACACCCAACGCGTCAACATGCACGGGAATTTTTCCGACGGTCTGCACGGTATCACTATGAAAAAGGACGCCGTTGCTTCTGCAGACCGCTGCAATTTCATCGATAGGATTCAGGGTGCCGACTTCATTATTGCCGTGCATGAGTGAAACCAGCGCCGTATGTGGTCCGATGGCGGCGGCTACATCCGCGGCGCTGACCTTGCCGGTCTGGTCAACCGGCAGCAGGGTTGAGTCAATTCCACGGTTCGCTGCGCTGGCTACAGGATGCAAAACCGCGTGATGCTCTGCATTGGAAGTGATTACATGCGATTTGCCGGTTGCAGCCAAAACACCCCCGATGGCGGCATTGTTGCTCTCGGTACCACCGCTGGTAAAAACGATTTCAGCGGGTTCAGCACCGATTATTCCGGCAATTTTCTCACGAGACTCCTCCACGGCAACATGCGCTTGCCGTCCGGGCTGATGGGCCGAATTGGCATTGGCATAAACATCCAGAAAATAGGGCAGCATAGCATCCAGAACCCGTGGGTCCATGGCCGTTGTTGCTGCATTATCCGTGTAAATTTTGTTTTGCATCGCCTTGGTTTGAGGAAAAAATTTGCCGGTATGAAATATACACATAAAATACGGGTCAATCGGGCTGTCCGTGCCAGCCCGATGTGCACCGATGTCGTACAGGTGTGGTGTAATTCTGCCGGTTTTACTGTCTGAAGTGCTGGTTTTTCGGTATCTTACCAAAAGCCTGTGAATACAGTAATTATTTCTTAAATCAAGTAGAATTATGGCAAAACTGACTATTGAAGATCTGGATGTAAAGGGTAAAAATGTGGTAATGCGCGTTGATTTTAACGTGCCCGTTGCCGATGGTGTCATCACCGATGATAACCGAATTACGGCGGCGCTGAAGAGTATTAATTATGTGACCGAGCGGGGCGGGAAAGTTATTCTGCTCTCCCATTTTGGTCGGCCGAAAAGCCCGGACGACAAAGAATTCAGCCTTAAACTGGTAGCCGATTATCTGGCAGGTAAAGTGGCTGCGAAAGTCCACTTCGCCGGCGACTGCATTGGTGAGGAGGCAACCCGTGTGATTAATGAAGCCGGTTTCGGCGAGATTGTCTTGCTTGAAAACGTCCGTTTTCACAAGGGGGAAACCAAAAATGATATTGAATTTTCAAAAGCCCTTGCAGCACACGGTGACGTCTTTGTCAATGACGCGTTCGGCAGCTCCCACCGTGCGCACTCTTCGGTGGCCGGTATTACCGGGTTTTTGCAGCCCGCCGCCGCAGGATACCTTCTGGAAAAGGAAATCCGATACCTCAGCGACAGCGTCAATGCTCCGAAACGACCCTTCGTTGCCGTATTGGGAGGGGCCAAAGTCTCCGATAAAATTCCGGTAATCGAGAACCTGATTTCCAAGGTCGATACCATTATTGTGGGGGGAGGCATGACCTACACCTTTTACAAAGCCAAGGGGCTGCCTATCGGAAACTCCAAGCTGGAAGAAGACCGCGTGGAACTGGCCGGTGAGCTGATGAGGAAGGCCGAGGCCAAGGGTGTGAAGCTGTTGCTTCCGGTAGACTCCGTAGTTTCACAGGAATTCAGCAACGACACGCCGATCAAGACGGTAGAAGAGGACGGAATTGAAGACGGATGGATGGCCCTGGATATCGGTCCGAAATCTGTGAGTCTGTTTTCCGATGTTATCCGTCAGGCCGGTACTGTAATTTGGAACGGTCCGATGGGTGTTTTTGAAATGAGCAATTTCAGCAACGGGACCTTCGCTGTAGCCAGGTCTCTGGCGGAAGCTACCGCAAAAGGGACTATTTCCATCATTGGCGGTGGTGACTCTGCCGCAGCTATTAAAAAAGCGGGGCTTGACGATAAAGTTACCCACGTTTCCACGGGCGGAGGAGCCAGCCTGGAATATCTGGAAGGTAAAGAGCTTCCGGGTATTACAGCGCTTACTGATAAGTAAGGTATCTGTATGACATAAAAAAAGCGTGATTGCCCCGGGCAGTCACGCTTTTTTTTATATATGCATGAGACTTATTTGATTTCAACAAGCTCAATGTCAAAGTTGAGTGCCTGCCCGGCCAGCGGGTGATTGGCATCAAGGGTGACATGGGTATCGTTGACTGCCTTGACCACAACGGGCATTGGCTGCCCGTTGGGCTGTTGAATTTGAAGCTGAAGCCCTACCTCAGGGGTGATATCCTCCGGGAATTTACCTCGCTCAACATCAACTACCATCTCATCACGAACTTCGCCATAGGCTTCCTCGGCAGGTATGCGAACCGTTGTGGAATCTCCCACGGTCATGCCTTCCACAGCTTTTTCGAAGCCTGGAATCAGTTGTCCTTGTCCCATCGTGAATTCAAGGGGTTCACGCTCTCTTGAGCTGTCAAAAGTTACGCCGTCATCAGTTGTACCGGTATAGTGAACACGCACAGTGTCCGTTGATTTTACAGTAGACAAAATACTTTCCGTTTAGTTGATCAATACTAGTTAATACAACAAGATAATGATTACAGGGTAAAATCGCTGTAAAATCAACTACTAAGGGTTATTCTCTCCAGAAAGGCAATGAAAACAGGACGATGATTGTGAACAGTTCAAGTCGACCAACCAGCATAAAAAGGCTCATAAGCCATTTGCCGGCTGCCGGAAGACTGGCAAAATTATCGGTTGGACCAAAATCGCCCAGCGCAGGACCAATGCTGCCGAGGCTGGCAATGCTGGCACTGAAGGCTGATATGTAATCAACGCCCATGGCGGATAGTGCAATGCCACCGGTAATAAACAGCAGCAGGTAGAGCATGAAAAAACTCAGAATCTTTCTGACAATCGGGGGTTCTATGATTCGCTCACCGATGCGCAGCGGAATTACAGCTCTGGGGTGCACCGTCTGTCGTACTTCTCTGCTTATCGCCTTTAACATAATCAGATGACGGAACATTTTGATTCCACCGCTCGTGGATCCGGCACATCCGCCTGCGAAGTACAAGGTAATTAAAATGACGAGGGGAAAGGCAGACCAGGTCTCGTAGTTGTCGGTTCCGTAACCGGTAGTAGTCAGAATAGACATCGCCTGAAATGCTCCGTAACGCAGGGCGTCGGACGGAGTGTAGTCATGCTGAAGCCACAGTCCCAGAGATATAGCCAGGATGGCCAGCAGGGAGATTATGGTGAAAAACTGGGTTTCCCTGTTGTTGAAAAATTGTTTGGTCTTACCCTGAAGTAACCTGAAATGCATCGCAAAGCTGATGCCGGCCAGATACATGAAAACAATAATTACGTAGTCAACATAGGCTGAGTCGAAATACCCGACGCTGCTGTCTTTCGTAGAAAATCCTCCGGTTGCCAGCGTAGACATCGCATGATTAATCGCATCGAACCAGTTCATGGAGGGGTGTACCCAGAGCAGGATAAAATGCAGCAATGTAAAAGCGATGTAGACGGTCCACAGATAGGTTGCCGTTTGCTGTACCCGTGGAGTCAGCTTATCGGTTTCCTGTACGCTGCTTTCAGCCTGAAACAGATTGCCTGTACCCAACCCTACGAAGGGGAGGATGGCCAGGGAAAGTACAATGAAACCCATACCCCCGATCCAGTGCAGCATGGAACGCCAGAAAACCAGACTCAGGTCAAGATCTTCAATGTAAACATTCATCTGACCGTTGTGCGATACGCCCCCGAAAACCGTAGCACCGGTGGTGGTGAGGCCGCTTATTGTTTCGAAAAAGGCGTCTGCTATACTCTCCAGACTCCCGCTGAGCCAAAAGGGTATGGCGCCGAATACGGATAAAACAATCCAGGTTACGGACACGATGAAAAAGGCTTCGCGGGGACGGATATCTTCGGTGGGTTTAAATAGTATCCAGGCGCTGCCGCCCACAACAAATGCCGCCGCTGCACCTGCCAGGTACGTCCACCAGATGCTTTCGCCGTAAATCAGCGCAATGGGGATCGGTGTAAGCAGGGCAAAGCCCATAAAGAATGTGAAGAGTCCCAGAACACCGGTGATCAGCCTGAAATCTATTTTAGGTCGTGACACCGATCGGGCTGTGTTAAACAGATGGCTCATCGCAGATAATCAGCAACGGCATTGATAACGGCGTGGCGACAAAACACAAACACGGAATCACCGGGGTTCAGTGTGTCGTCGCCAGTGGCTACGGAAACGCTCTGATCATGAACAATTCCACCAATCATACATCCTTCAGGCAAACGTAGGTGTTTAATTTGTTTTCCGGCAACATTGGAGTTTGCGGATATTTTCAACTGCAGAATTTCAGCGTCAATACCGTGCAGACCGGCAACCTGCATAAGGTTACTGCCAAGTACATAGCGGTGAATTTCATTGGCAATGGAAGTTTTTTTGTTCACCGAAGCGTCAAGTCCTATGGTCTGGCTCAAGGGGATGTAGTCAGGCTTGGATACCATCGCAATTACCTTGGGAACTTTCAGGTGTTTGGCCATCAGACAGGAAATGATATTGGATTCCTCGTCATCAGTAACGGCGATAAACACATCGGTGTCCGTAATTCCCTCGCTGGCCAGCAATCCGGGATCGGTTGGGTCACCCTGCAAGACAAGAATATTCCGGTTTTCGCTGGCTATCTGGTAGGAAGCCTCATAACTGGGCTCTATGAGTTTAATTTTCCAGCCCCGGTCCTGTTGGCAAAGCAATTGGGCAACACGCTGTCCTACCCGGGTTCCCCCGACAATCATGATATTCTGAACGGATTGCTCTCCGACGCCGGTTGACCGGATTATCTGTTTGATGTGTTCGGAAAGCGAGATGACGAAAATTTGGTCATTTGCCCTGAAAAGGTGATTTCCACGGGGGATGATGGTGATTCCGCCCCGGTAAATAGCTACCACCCTGAAATCAATATTTGCATTGTTCCCGGCATACTCTTCCATACTCAACCCGATCAGCGGAGACCCGGCAGGCAGCCGTATCCCGATTACCTGCATTCTGCCCCCGGCAATTTCAATCAGGTCTGAGGCCGCTGCTCTTTTGACCAGCAGTGTAATTTCACCAGCCAGACTAAATTCCGGATTGATAATAACATCGATACCAAGATCGGCTGGCTTTACCGGTGCCGCCTCGCCCAGTAATTCCTCATTACGAACGCGTGCTATTACCTTTTTTGCGCCCAGTCGTTTACTCATCATGGACGCTACGATGTTAACCTCATCGCTGTTGGTGGCGGCAATGACCAGATCGCAGGTGGGGACTCCGGCTTTAACAAGAATATCAGGGGAGGTGCCGTTGCCCTCAATGACGAGGATATCGCTGGACTCAGCACAGCGCTTGAGCGCTTCGCGGCTCTGATCAATAATGGTCACATCCTGACGCTCTCCGGAGAGCATGAGCGACAAATCAATTCCAACATCGCCGGAGCCAATGATTACAATTTTCAAAATGCTGTGTAGTGTGATATTAAAAAAGTAAATTTGGCGAGGATATCCCACCAAGTCAAGCCGGTTTATTTATACTCATGAAGTTTGTCTCCGCACAAGTTGCCTATTTTCTGCAGAATCGAAAGGCTAAAACCAATATTGGTCGGCTCTTAAAGTTCGTTGCCATCCTTTTCCTGCTTATTGTAGTCTATTCGGTCTTGTTTCATATCCTCATGGAGCATGAAGGGCAGAAGTTTTCATGGCTTACCGGATTCTACTGGACCCTGACCGTGATGTCAACGCTTGGCTTCGGCGATATAACCTTCGCGTCAGATCTGGGCAGACTTTTTTCCATGGTGGTGCTGCTGTCTGGTATTGTATTCCTGCTGGTACTGCTGCCCTTTACCTTCATTCAGTTTTTTTATGCACCCTGGCTCGAGGCGCAGAACAGGAGTAAAGCTCCACTGGAGCTGGATGAAAACCTGGAAGGGCATGTTCTTATCACTAATCATGATCCAATTACCCGAACCCTTATCACAAAACTTGAGGATTACGGTTATAAATACTTTGTACTTGTCAGTGATCTTCAGCAGGCTTTAAACCTGAATGATCAGGGGGTGAAGGTAATGCTCGGGGAGCTGGATGATCCCAATACCTACAACAAAGCCAGGGTCTCCAAAGCAGCCATGCTGGTTGCCACCGGCAATGATATGATCAACACCAACGTCGTGTTCACGGCACGTGAGATCTGTCCGGATATTCCCATCGTCAGTCTTGCTCACAGTGTTGATTCGGTTGACATTCTCAAGTTGGCAGGAAGTGATCATGTAGTACAGCTTGGCGCTCTTATGGGGCACTCACTGGCCCGCAGGACTCTGGGAGGAAATGCCCGAGTGCACGTGATTGGCCGGTTCGACCAGTTGATTATCGGGGAAGCACCGGCAACAGGGACCCCGTTGGTGGGTAAGACCCTCGCTGAAACACGCTTAAGAGAAGTAATTGGTGTGAATGTAGTCGGAATCTGGGAGCGGGGTGTGTTCCGTATTGCCCAACCGGATACCCTGATAACGGACTTGTCTGTGCTGGTTCTCGGAGGATCTGTAGAACAGCTCCGTAACTACGATGATTACTTCGGGATTTTCAACGTCAAAGACGGACCCGTAGTCATAATTGGTGCCGGTAAAGTGGGACGCGCTACGGCCAAGTCGCTCAATGACCGGCAGATGGAATTTGTGGTAGTTGAAAAAGATCCGGTTATGGCCGCCAAATGCTCGCATACAATCATCGGTGATGCAGCAGACCGTGAGGTCCTGACCCGTGCCGGCATCGACAAGGCCCATACGGTCATTATCACAACCCACAGTGATGATGTAAATATATACCTGACGCTGTATTGCCGCCGACTCCGACCGGATATTCAAATTATTTCGCGTTCTACCCTCGATCGAAATGTGAACACCTTACATCGTGCCGGAGCCGATTTTGTGATGTCGTACGCATCCATGGGAGCCAATGCCATTTTCAACGTTCTTGAGCGTGATGAGGTGCTCATGATTGCCGAGGGACTGAATGTGTTTCGCATGCAAACTCCCAAACAATTTCAAGGCAAAACCATCGCAGCATGTGGTATTCGAAAATTGACCGGATGTAGTATTATCGCCATTCAGGATAAAGACGATATGCAGATTAATCCCCACCCCGAAACGGTACTTCGGAACGGTACAGAAATCACGTTGATCGGTGATTACGAGTCGGAGCGGAAATTCATCGATTTGATCGATTAAAAAAAACCGCATTTTTCCAGAATTTTTTTTTCATCGGATTGACGTGACGATTATTTATATCGCAGGAAGTATAGAATCCTTTAATGTTGTTGAGGATGGCGTTAAAAACGGCCTTTATTCTACGCTGGAGCCAATATTAGAGTATTTTTAGGTTTGTGGTATCAGTAACATTCCTGTTGTGTGCTGGTTATTTTAAGCAAGTATGATGCGTCGGATGCCGGCCCGAAAAAAAAGTTTGTAACAAATTGGGTGCTAAACACTCTTTATAGTATACAGACCTGATCAACGGCCTGACCTTACAAATGGAACAACACATCCGATACCATACACAGCGTATTTTTCAACAACTCGTTACCATGCTGATACAACCTGTAATTTTTGACACCAAAGGCAAAGGACGCAAGTCGCCCGGTGGATATACCTGGACACCAGGAGAACACACCAGTCTCTCCAGTACCCAGAGTGAATCGCCCGTGTCTGTGAATTCAGAAGTATACATGCCCAAGACGCTGCATGTTGAAGACAATGCGGAGATACGTTCTATAGTAAATTATTTCCTTCGAAAGCAATACGATATCAATTTCGCTGAAGACGGAAACAGTGCCCTTGATTTGGTCAGGCAAGAGAACTATGATGTAATCATCATGGATATCAACCTTGGTGAAGGGATTGACGGTATTGAAACGGCTCGCCAGATTCGCCAGATGGACACCTACAAAGAGGTACCCATCATTGCAGTAACGGCAAACCTGTCTTCACAGACCCGAGACCACTGTCTTCAGGCCGGAATGGATGCCTTTCTGCCCAAACCCTTTCGCAAGGATGACCTCATCAATACGATTAATTTCGTACTGGAGAGAAGAAGCACCGCCATCTGACTTCCGGGAACAGCAGGTTCCCTGAATAATTTACTAAACGTACTACTATCGTGGAAAGAAACGAACAAGGCCTTACTTTCGAGGAGAGAGTTGACCGCTTTGTCATTCGCAAATTAGCACAGGATCAGATAAATGATCTGTGGGTTGAAGTTATTGAAGACAAAGCGAAATACAATTACCTGAAAACAGCCGTTGCCCTCAATCGCTATTTCAGTGTGGAGTCGCCTTATACCGCTGCTGAATCAACTGAAAAACGCAACCGTACGCGGGATGCACGCTATCAGCGTATCCGGAACATTGCTGCGGCTGCAGGAATCAGCCTGGTTGTGGGAGTAGGATCCATTTATTGGTACTCATTGGAAACCACTTCGGGACTGGCACCGCTCGCTGTGCTGGATTATGCAACGGTTCGGGGAAATGCCGGGTTCGAATCCAGCGATGCTGCCCGCGACCAAATTCAGGAGGCTATTGTATTGTCTCAGCAAGGATCTCCTGACGCGGCAATTTATCAGCTGCAGGATTTGTACGAATCGACCGGACTGGAATATGACAAAGCTCAGGCCCTGTTGAATATTGGTATTATTGAATACAACAGGGGAGCATTTCAGGCCGCTGAATTACGCTTTGAAGAGCTGGTCCGGACGTACACGGCCGATATACTCTTACTTGAGCGGTCTACCTGGTATCTGGCACAGTCCTACCTGGCTCAGGGCAAGGTTGAACAGGCAAGACAAACGATGGGCACGGTAGCAGACTACGGCGGAGCCCATAGCAGGGCGGCACGACAGTATCTGAACTACCTGCGGTAATAGGCAAAAACACCTGCTCCCAACAGGATAAGCAGACTGAATAAAAGTATAGCTTTCCAGTTTACCGGTTCATAAACTGAACCCGGATCGCCGAATACAATGAGTGGAGCCCATACGGATGGGTCACTGTTTACCGAATTGATGAACTGGATCTTTGCTTGCTGCATGGCCCGGTCTTTGTCGGTGTATCTGCCAAGATGGGTGTAGAAGCCGGTCATGATTTGGGAGGCAGCCAGGTCGCGCACCGACCACAGATTCAAAATCAGTGCGTGCGCACCGGCGTAACTCAGCGCTCTGCCTATACCGATAATGCCACTGCCCTGGATATAAGATCCTGAACCGGATTCACATGAGCTGAGTACCACCAGCTCACTTGTCAGTTCCTCGGTGAACAATTCGTAAGCATAAATCTGCCCATTAGACTGAGGCCCATCCTGTCCGGGGTGTAGCTGAAGCACAGAAAACAACGGGTCAGAGTCATAAACGAAACTATGAGAGGCTATATGCAGGATACGGGTGTCACGCGCCGCAGCGCGCACTTGTGCGGGCGTTCCCTGCTCGTTAAGCAGCGTTTTTGTCTGACCAAACCTTGATAAAATCCGGGCTGACTCCTGAATCTCCTCCCGTGCGAAGGGGAGACTGGCCAGACGGTATCTGCTGGTTCCAAGCTGGGTCATGCCGTTGTTGAAATCAAAATCGGAAATAGCTGTACCTGTGAATTCACGGGCGAAGTCGGTGCCGCGTTTGCGGTTGCGCAAGCGCACAAGATCGCTGAGTGAATTCTGATAAGATACCCGGTAGTGTTCAATCAGATATGTAGCAAGCCCGAACTGCCCGCGACCTTCAGGCCGATGAACCGGCAGGGCTTCCACCGGAATCCGATACATGAAGGCGTCAGGAATTACGAAGAGGCGATCTTTGTCATCAGCGAGGTATGGTTCAACCAAAATTTTGTAGAAGCGATGTAAGTCGTGCAGGTCGGTTTGCATACCTTCGAAACTATCAACAATCTGCTCACTGAGGCCTGTCAAGTCCTCATCAATCTTGACCTTCGAGATTTCCAGATGCTCCCGGCTCACTTGTACAACATACATCACCGTATCGATAGCATGATACGACAGGGCCTGCTCATCAGCGTTGAGTACACGTTGTAACTGCTCTACTTGCAGCCGATTATCACTGAATTCTCGCAGAATCCGATTGTTGATTTCATTTTTTTCGTTGATCAGCTGCAGCAGTTGGGTCGACATCGCTACGTACTCCTGCTCTGCTGCGCCAATACGTTGCATTCTGAGTTGATCAATCTGATTGGTTAGCTGCAGGTCATACAAAAATTCCTCCTCTGAGAGCAACGATGATTTCAGCAGGTTTGAGTTAACATAGGCTGCCTTATTCAGATTTTTGATTTCATCCAGCCAGACCGCGGCCTCGGCCGACTTACCCACACGCAAAAGTTCGTCAACCAGCAGGGTGAATGATTCCTCGTACCCGGGTTCCAGCCGAACAAAACCGCTTTGCAGGTCTGCACTGAGTCGCACAGCATTGACAATCTCATTCACCGTTTCACGCAGCTGATCAATGTGGCTGAAGCCTGAACGGCTTTCCAGACGGGTGTAGCGTGTGATGGTGTTTACAACCGAGGCGCGAATGCTTAAACTGACATCGCTGGTCTGGGTTTCCCTGAGGGAGTCTATCAACGGTGCGGCGTCTGCCAGCCGCTGCGACCCAATCAGCAGATCAGCAAGCTGACTCGTAAATTCAATTATGGCCTGCTTATCGTCCCGACCTTGCACCATTTCCAGCGCTTCCCGGGTGACCTCAATTGCCTCATCGATACGGCCCATATCACGAAGCAGGCCAATTTTTTCCGACAAGGTCACAATCAGAACACGATACCCGGCATCCGGATCAATGACTGATTGTGCGAGATTGATAAATTCCAGTGCTTTATCGTAATCGTTGCTGAAATTTGTGTGATAGGTACTGAACAGCATGTATATGTTGGCCAGCTCCCGATCCATTTCGTGGGTCAGGGCCAGCTGAAGTGCTTCATTCAGGTAGATTTCAGCATTGTTCCAATCCTGGTTTCTCCAGTGGAATATGTACAGATTTGCCAGTGCCCGGAGTTGGGCATCTATTTCTCCGGTCTCAACCGCCCTTTGGTAAGCAAGTATCTGCAGGTTGATGTAGTCCTCGAAAAAACCTGCATTCAGGTATGATACTGCCAGGTTGTTGAGCAGGGCCGACTGATAGCGAGAATCCAGATTTTCCGTAGCCGGGTTGTCATAGACAGACTTGTACGTTTGCAGGGCACCGTTTACGTTTCCCAGTCGGAACAGAATGTTGCCATAATCAATGGTAACCCTGAGATATTCCTCGGGCGAAGCGATAGCATCGCTGAGTGGAATTAATTCCTGGCGGTAAAGTTGTAAGGCCGACTGAAAAAAGCCCTGCACAACAGAGGCAAATGCCATGCGTTTGAGCATGACATGCTTCTGCTGTATATCCGGGAATTGATTATTTCCAGAAATCTGTGATGAAAGCTCTTGTATGGCGGCATAATCTGCATCCTGCGTGTGCAGTGCGGTTACAACGGTAAGTATCATCACCATCTGTGATGGGTGCATTAGCCCACGACGGTCGTTAACTGCCTGCTTCCAGGATTCAATTAACGCCTGATGTGATGCTTCTTGCCCGCCGGTGTACCCATTGAACAGATATACGTCAGCCGGGCGAAAAGCCCGGTCTGCAAACAGGGTTGCCGCATCATAGGGTTCATCCAGAGCCTTGGAAACATAGGCCTTGAACAGCATATCTGACTGGGATAACCTGGTTATAGCTTCATCGTGCCGAACCAATAAAGCTTGTTTATCGGTTTCAGCAGATTCGTAGAGTGCTGCAAGCAGGAAATCGGATTGACCGCTGCAAAGATACAGTACTTCCAGTCGACTGGCACGGGTAACCGGTCTTACCAGAGAGGTCTGTTCCAGAGCGCATCGAAGTACTTCAGCACCCGGAGCGCCATTATCCGGTAGTTTTTCCCTGACATGAATCTCCAATTCTGGTCGGACATCAAGTTGCTGAGCCAACAACCATAGTGCATACCCCTGCTCCTGCGGATTTTGCAGTTGTTCTAGCAGGAAGTTGGTCTGGCTAAGTTCCCTGGGGGATAGGGCAGCAACGGAGTCAGGTTCCCCCTGTAGCAGAAGAAAAAGTAGTATGAAAGACAGCATCGCGAAAGAATATACATTTTATATCCGAATACATCGTGATGATTTACCTGCACGCTCTTTCTTCTGCCGAAAAACTAGATGGATACGTTCGTTTTAATCGGGTCGGATGATGATAATGTCCTCGCGGGCACCCCAGCTCAGGGTTGACTCGATTTCAACAGCAGCTACTTCCTGACCGGTACCCGGCGTCTGTACGGTTGTTTCACCGGTCATATCTATAAAGTTTGCGCAACCAAGAGCGATGGCGAAGGTAAGGGTAGCGGCAACGAGGGTGTTTTTTGAGTTTTTCATAGTGGTAGTCGTTTGAGTTTTGTTGGGTAGTGAATGTTTTGCAGAAAGCGTCCCTGTTTTCAGAGCGTACTTGCCTACAGTATTAAGAGTTTTTAACCACGGTTTTGTTACAAGTTAACAATAAAATAATTCATAAATAATTGATTTTATTGTTCTTACACATAGTAAAAAATAAAGTGTAATACCGCAAATTTTTATTTGCACCATTTTGAAATCATTATGTTTGCTTAAAAAAAGTTATATTGGCTTTGGCGGTAAAACTGCCATGTGTGTCGAATTTGGCAGATGGTGAGGTAAAGTTCCGGGTGCTGATATGGCTGGCCGAATTTTTGCCGATACTGCCTTTTGCATGGGAAGCACCAGATCACAGCATCAGGAACAACAAGATTTGAAAGAAGCCTCAGCACATACCATGGATTTCAGGAGGGCCGTTCTGCAGGGAGACAAAGAGCTGATAGATCGTTTTGTCTCAGACATGGTTCCCCGGCTTACGGAGTATCTGGTGATTACCTTCGGGGCTAATCTGGATCTTGCCAGGGAGTGCGTGCAGCAGTCGTTTGTTCTGGTACTGGAGCGTATTGTTTCCAGGACACTGACTGATGACACCAATGTAGCGTCGTATCTTATGGTCATCGCCCGCAATGAGTATTTCGCTTGTCTGAAGCGCGAACAACGCAACGGCAGCGCCGTGTTTCAGGAAATGTTTTATAATGAGCCGGCCGACCAGCTGGAGGCTCTCATCGAGGAAGATCGCCAGCGTATACTCAAGCTTTGTCTGGAAACCCTGGATGAACGCTCACGCGACTTAATTGGATATATGTTTAAACGACCGGAAGCCTCTCTGGTCAGAATCAGTAAGGTATTCGGAATTTCACCGTTGAACGTGAGAACCAGAAAATCCAGAATAATCAACCGGCTCGCCGACTGCTACGAGAAGAAGTCGGCTGAATAGACGGTGATGCAACTGGGATGCATCTTTAAGATTTATTCTAAATTGCGCCTACACTGTCAAAAAAGGCGATTTTGCTGAACGTTGTTGTTACCTTAGTGCATTAACCAAATACAGCTTTAACAAACTATTGAAAAATCCTACTGCTATGGACAATGCATTAAACCGAAAAGAGTTCCTGAAAAAATTCTCCCTTATGGGTGTAGCTGCCGTGGGTGCATCTACCCTGATAACCGCCTGCGGTGGCGGCGGAGAACAAACTGAAACTGCACAGGCTCCGGCAGCCAGCGCAGCGGATCCCTGCACCGATGTTAGTGGTCTGACTGAAAATGACCTGCAAATGCGCGCCAACGTGAATTACGTTGAACAAACAGAAATCCCAGAGCAGCGATGTGATAACTGCCAGTTGTACAAGCAACCTGAAAATGGCGGTTGCGGCGGATGCCTGTTGTTCGCAGGACCGGTTACTGCCGCTGGATGGTGCTCTTCATGGGTTCCCAACCAAGGATAAAACCAATTGCCCCGAAAAGGCCGGTCTTGATAAAAGTCCGGCCTTTTCTGTTTTAATGAACCAGGCTTCCCATCAGTAAAACAATACTTATGGAAAAGACCATCACCCGGAACCGGGTAGTAAAGAGTACCGGGTGGAAAGCCAGACGGGACAGCGCTTTTTTCGACATCTGCCAGCCATAGTATTGATCGATGTGCAGGCTGCCCAGGGCTACGGCAATGTGACCATGTAAGATCGTCAGCGTGAAGGTAAGCGAAAATAAAAAGCCTCCCGCCAGACCAACTTCCACTCCGGCGCCGGGAACCACAAGCAAATAATAGGGCCATCCGAACAACAGCAGCAAGGGTCCGCAAAGAATCCAGTTAAGTCGGTAGATTCGCCGGAAGTTTTCCTGATTAAGCTCGGTACTCATACGGGGTGTTCATGCTTATATACTGGATTATCGAAAGCTAAAAGCAGCTGAAGATTGCTTCACAGACAGCTCGGCGACCTCCTATCTTGCTTTTATTTCACTCCACATTCGGTTGTATAAACTGGTGGCTGTGCCTACATCTACCATAAACTCGAGTCGTTGCATGACCTCATCCGTAGGGTACATGCCCGGATCTTCAAGTAATTCCCGCCGTATCAGCGGAAAGGCGGCACGATTGGGACTTGAATATCCGGTGTAGTTGGTTATGGCTGCACTCTGATCGGCCCGAAGTACAAAATTGATAAATGCTTCAGCCGTAGTTCGATTACGTGCACCATTGGGAATAACCAGATTGTCAACCCACACGTAGGATCCTTCCCGTGGTATAACAAATACGATATCCGGATTTTCTTTGCTGACCTGATAAATATCGCCGCTCCAGCCCTGTGCAATCCAGATATCACCGGACTTCAGCAGGTCCATGTAGGTTTCACTGGAGTAGGTTCTTACCAGTGGTTTCTGCTCAATCATGAGATCTCTGGCTTGCCGAAGTTCATTCTCGTCACGGGTATTCACTGAGTATCCGAGTCGTTTCAGGGCCGGTACCAGACCGCTTCGCATATCATCCAGCACGGAAATCCGCCCGCGATATCGTGCGTCCCACAGAATTTCCCATGTGTCTGTTTCTCCGGTGACATACCGGGTATTTATAGCCAGACCGGTGGTACCCCATTGGTAAGGAATGGAGTAGGTGTTTTCAGGATCAAAGGGAAGATTGCGGAAACGGGGATCAATGTTAACCAGGTTCGGAATGTTTTCAGGGCGCAAGGGCTGCAGTAAATTGAGTTGCGTCATAATCTGAACCATGTAGTCACTGGGAACAATCAGGTCGTACCCGCTGGCGCCGGCCTGCAGCTTGGCCAGGAGTTCATTGTTACTGCTGTAATTATCGTATCTCACCCGTACGTCAAATTCCTGCTGAAATTCCGGGATGGTCTGATCTGCTATGTAGTACGACCAGTTATAAAAATTCAGATTCGGCGTAATTTCCTGGTCACCGGCAGGGGTTGAGCTCCCCCCGCTGCAGCCTGTTGCAGTAATGACCGCAATTGAGAAAAGTGCGAAATATAACCGGGTGATTTTCATGTTCCGATAGTTTTGACTGTTTTGAAAATACCCTCAAGCCGAACAGCCAGAAGGATAAGCAACATCGTAAACAGTATAGTTATGGTTGATATGGCATTGATTTCAGGCGATACACCAAATTTTATCATGGAATACACCTGCATGGGTAGCGTGGTTCCGCCAACACCCGCGGTGAAGAAAGCAATCATGAAATCGTCCCATGAAATGGTGAAGGCCAGCAGGGCGCCACTGAGTACACCGGGGGCAATATAAGGCAGGGTCACGTGGCGGAATACCTGCCAGGGCGTTGCGCCCAGATCTGCGGCCGCATGTTCCAGGTGAGCATCCATGCCGGCCAGCCTCGCCTGAACAATCACAAATACAAAGGCGATATTGAAGGTCACGTGGGCTATGATCACGGAAACCAATCCCAGAGTGAGCTGAATGAATACATAAAAGGTAAGCAGAGATACAGCCATCACAATCTCCGGTATCACAATCGGCAGGTACAGTACCGCATCCATGATTTTCTTCCCCCAAAAGTAGTACCGATGCATGGCGAGTGCGGCCATGGTACCCAAAATGGTGGCAATGGCGGTTGAACTCAGGCCAACTATCACGCTGTTTAGAACGCTATCCATTAAATCGGTATCTGAAACCAGTTTCAGGTACCAGTCCAGGGTAAAACCCGACCATACGGCGTTGATTCTTTCCTGATTGAAGGAGAAAACAATCAGAACCAAAATTGGAGCGTAGATGAACGCATAAACGCCCCAGGCATGCAAGGTTTGGAGTATTCCGGCAGCATTGTAACGTTTCATGTGGAGTCCCCGGGTTCGGATTGAACGTTGATGGTTCCCCATCGTGCGTATACCAGGAGCAGTACCAGTACAATCGCCATTACTATGAAGGAAAGGGCTGCACCGAAGGGCCAGTCGCGGGCTGCCAGAAACTGAATCTGTATCAGATTCCCGACCATCAGACTTTTGGCCCCTCCCAGCAGATCTGGTGTAATGTAGGCACCCAGACATGGAACAAATACCAGGATACTGCCCGATATGATTCCCGGCCTTGTCAGAGGCAGCATAACCCTTCTGAAGGATTGCCAGGCGGTAGCTCCCAGATCCCTGCTGGCATCGAATAGTGCCCTGTCAAGTTTTTCAATACTTACATAAATGGGAAGAACCATAAATGGGAGGTAGGTGTACACCAGCCCGATGATGACCGCTGTTTGTGTGAAGAGAATCTCTAAAGGTGCATCGATGATACCCAGTGACAACAGGGTATTGTTCAGCAACCCTTCGGTTCGCAGTATGAAAATCCAGGCATAGGTCCGCACCAGAAAGTTAGTCCAGAAGGGAATAATCAACAGTGCCAGCAGTATTTTTTTCAGGGAGGGTGTCTGTCGGGCGATGTACCAGGCCAGGGGATATCCTAAAATCAGGCAGAGCACAGTTGCGATAAGTGCAATCCTGACTGAGGCAATCAGTGTTCCGGCATACAAGGGGTCCATCGCCCGCAGGTAGTTATCCAGGGTGAATGCGTAGATTATCTCCCCATAATCGCCTCGCTGGAAGAAACTGTACACGAATATTACCAGCAGGGGCACTACAAAAAATACACCGAGCCACAGGGCTGGTGGTGCCAGGGTGCTATATTTACGGTACGTGGTCACTGTGATTGCGAGAGATTGGGTGGCAAGACTATGGTGTCAGTGTGATGCCAGCTGAGGGTTATCGCCTGACCCGTTTCCGGCAGTGCAGACGGACGATCATTGAACATTCTGCAGGATAGGGAGGTGCCCCGGGAAGTTTTGGCGATTACGGTGTAATGACTTCCGGTAAAAACGACTTGCTCCACGCTAGCTTCAACCCGGTTCTCTCTGCTGCCGTCAAGGCTTATTTTTTCAGGACGGACTCCAATAATGCAGGCTCCTGAAGGGGTGGTCTGCGGGGCAGAAGCGCTGATAGGATTACCCTCCGCAGTCAGGCTGAGTTTGTCGTCAACCCTTCCGTTAACCACAGCCTGCAGGAAATTACAATCTCCCAGGAAGTCGCAGACAAAGTGGGATGCAGGTTGGTTGTAAAGGGTATGTGCATCGGCAATTTGCTCAAACCGGCCATGGTTCATTACCGCGATGCGATCACCGAGCGTCATAGCCTCGTCCTGGTCGTGCGTGACGCAGATAAATGTTGTGCCCAGTTTGCGCTGGAGCTGTTTGAGCTCAAATTGCATCTGTTTTCGCAGCTTTACATCCAATGCACCCAGGGGCTCATCCAGCAGTAATACTGCGGGTTCATTGACAATAGCCCGTGCCAGTGCAACCCGCTGCATTTGTCCGCCGCTCATCTGTGTAGGCATGCGTTTCCCAAAATCGGGCAGGCTTACCAACCGCAATGCCTCCTCAACCTTGGAGCGTATTTCGGGCTCGCTGCGCTTTTTCATTCGCAGACCGAATGCCACGTTATCATACACATTCAGATGCGGAAACAGCGCGTAATTTTGGAACACGGTGTTGATATCCCGCTGATGGGCCGGCAACCGGGTTATGTCTTTTCCACCGAGCCACACCGTACCTTCATCGGGATGCATCAGCCCCGATAAAATGCGAAGCAGTGTGGTTTTTCCACATCCGCTGGGACCTAAAAGGAAGAAAAATTCGCCCTCCTTTACATCGATGTCGATGTCATTGAGAACCCTGGTGTTGCCGTAGGATGTAGATATGGCGTCTAACCGGAGAAGTGATTTCAAGGTATCGTGATGGATGGTACGGATTACGCTTACAATCCGATAAAATACGCAAAATGCAGGTAGACCTCGCAACACCGGTCGTCCCGGGAGGCTTTACTCGTATCTGAGCGACTCTACGGGTTCCAGTTTTGCAGCTTTGCGCGCAGGGAAAACCCCGGCTATAAATCCTATCACTGAAAGAACGCCCACGGTAATGGCAACCACACTGAGCGAAAGTACGGGTTGCCCCAGAAACTCCCCGGCACCCTCGGTTAGATTGAGCGCAAGAACCCCGTTTATCAGGGAGGTTGCCGCAGCAATGCCCAGGCCTCCTCCAATAAACGAAATTAAAAGACTCTCGGTAATAAATTGCATAGTAATGTGACGGTTACGAGCGCCCATAGCCTTTTTGATCCCAATTTCCCGGGTACGCTCTTTAACCAGAACGTACATGATATTAGACACACCAACACCGGCAATAAGCAGGGTAAAGAATCCGATAGCAAACATGAACAGGGTAATACCTTTTCCAACCATGCGGTTCATGCGTTCCATTTCAATGAAATCCCACACGTTAACAGCTTCCGGGTCAGTGGAATCAAAATTGTATTTTCGCGATAGCACCCTGATGACCTCATCTTTGACAACCAGCTGTTTTGACGGATCGGTAGGACGAATTAAAATGGAGCCCAGATACCGCGTAGCGTACATATTCCGGAACGTGGTGTAAGGAATAACTGCCCGGTTGGCGTCCGGACCGTTATTCATGGAAGTCTGCATCTTGGCCTGCATGACCCCGACTACTGTGAAGGGTGTGCCGTCAAGCATCACCGTATTTCCAACGGCATCACCGCGTGGGAAAAGTCGCTCAGCTATTTCGTTTCCCAAAAACACGACCCTTCGCTGCTCGGCGACGTCCAGGGCATTGATGAACCGCCCGCCAGCCGCAGGATACATAGACCGCATGAATTCAAAATCCGGATTTACACCCTCCCCGAAGGTGTTGGTTGTTGCATCAGCAGTACGGAGGTTCATTCCATATCTGCCGTACTGCGGGCTGATGAAATCAATGTATGGTACACTCTGCTCTAGCAGGCTGATGTCATCTTCGGTGAACCGGATGCGTCTGCCTATACCCAGTCCGTCATAGTTGATCGAAGTCTGGCCCGCATATACCACCATTACCTGGTTGCCGGCACCGAGCATTCCCTCCAGCATTTTTTGGCTTACACCCTGACCGAATGCCAGCAGCAGAATAACGGCGAAGGTGCCCCAGGAAATCGCGAGAATCGTTAAGAAAGCCCGAAGTTTCTGGTTTCGTAGATCCTGGAAAAATTCAACAAGCAATATGCGCCACATAAATCAATTCCTCAAACAATCTACAATGTTAAGTCGTGATGCCCGCATGGCCGGCAGAAAACCGGCTACCAACCCAATAAGTGACAGCACACCGAATGCGATCAGGCCCACAGCAGCAGAAAAAATCGGTGAACCTACAAATTCCTGGATCGGATTATCTTGCAAGAGCTGAACCAATGCCCACCCTATGCCGTAGCCAAGTGCCGCACCCATTCCTACAATGAGAAAGCTTTCGGTAAAAAACTGGACCATGATGGCAGATCGTTTGGCACCGTTCGCTCTTCGGATTCCGATTTCGCGGGTTCGCTCCTGAACAACTACAAACATGATGTTTGCTACGCCAATTCCCCCGACAGCCAGGGTGAAGAAACCGATGATACCCAGAAATGCATTAAAGGCCAGGAAGAAGTAATAAAAGAATTCCCAGGTTTCATTGGTATCCCAGATAGGGGTGGCGTCCTGGTCTTCGGGGCTGTAGCGGTGTTTTTGTGCAAGAGCCCTGCGAACTTCTTCTTTAACCTGTTCAGCCAAAACGGGCGAGTCGACCGTATAGATGAGATTGTTGATTCTGTTTGTACCGTAGAGTGTGCTGAAGGTACTGGCGGGGATGAAGGCTCTGCTTTCATCGCGTGCGCTGTAGGAGGAGTTCTGCAACTTGGGCTGCATAACACCGATAACCAGGAAGGGTCGGGGACCAACCATTACGGTTTTACCTACCGGATTCTCCTGTTCAAATAAGAGTTGAGCCAGACGATCACCCAGAAAAATTACCCTTCTTCGCTCCTGTATATCAAGGGGGTTGAACCATCGGCCACCCTCCTGGGCATAAATGTTTCTCATCTCAGAATAGTTGACATGCACACCACCCAGACCGGGAGTATTTTGCCGCAAACCATAGCGGATGGTTTCATTCCAACCGGTATATTCCGGCGAAATCTCGTCAATTCCGGGGACTTCCTGCAGCAGGTACTGTGCGTCTTCCTCGTACAGTTGCACACGTCTGCCAATACCCATTCCTGCATGCGCTATTGATGTGTTTCCGTTGAATACGATGGCTATCCGGTCGCCCAGACCGCGAAAATTCAGCATCATTTGCTCACGGAAACCCATGCCGAAAGCCAGCAGAATAATCAACGTAGCCGTGCCCCACATAATCCCGAAAACGGTCAGAAACGTACGAAGTCGTTGCTGGCTGATATTATTTATGAATTCACGCAGCAGATTCATAACGGGCCGTGCTTACAGGGTTAACGATTGCTGGGGGCGTTCTTTTACGAGCTGGCCTTCCACCAGACCGTCACGCACCTCAATCATAACGGCATTGCTGGAGCCCGTCTGAATCTGCGTTTCAGCACTTTCGCCGGTGATTTGATCAAGAACTACTTCCACGTAGGTCGCTTCATCACGGAATACAATAACCCGTTCCGGTATCAGAAGTATGTCATCGAGTTGTTTGATGATGATATCTGCGTTGGCCGAGTATCCGGCTCGCAGTACAGCCCCGTTGGTATCAATAATATCAATCTCCACGGGAAATACGGTGGTATTGTCCTGACGGGTTGCCTTTAGGGAAATAGTTCGAAGTACCCCGGTAACACGGGTATCGGGCAGGGCACCTATTTTAAGTTCAACCGGCATACCCTCTGTGAGTTTACCTACATCAATTTCATCAACGGTTCCCTTGAAAAGGAGTCCGTCCATATCGGCTATGCTCATCAGAGCTGTACCGGCCTGGTAGGAAGTAAGCGGTACAACCGGATCGCCGATGTCTACCATCCGTTCGAGTACATATCCGGATATCGGTGCTTTTATTACACTTTCGATTTCAACGCCATCCATGGTAACCCGACCTGACTCAAGCAGTTCAAGTCGTTCCCGGTTCATCTGGAGCCGGACCAAAGCATCGTTGTACTGTCTCTCCAATTCTTCATAGACGCTCTGGGCAATCATGCCACGTTCCAGCAGTTGAGCCTGTCGCTGAATATTCTGGGCAATGGTATTGGCTTGAATTTCAGATAACTCCACATTTCTGCGGGCTTCAGCCAGCTCAAGCGGGGTTGGGTCGGGTTGCACTTCTATTAGCGGATCGCCTTGACGCACGTACGTGCCGGGCTGGGCGTATATCTGTCGTACAACACCGGAAACCTTGGATTTAACTTCAATTTGATGCTCCGGCTCGATGGTTCCTACGGCCAGTGCCTTTTCCACGATAGATCCACGAGTGACCGTAACGCTGGCTACCGTCTCAGGTTCTGTGTTTTTATTTTTACCGGCAAGAAACCAATAAGCACCGGCCCCTGCAATACCAACCAATATGATTGCCACAATCCACTTTCTCATACGCCAAATAGGTTAATTTGTGTAAATGTAAACTATGAACCTCTGTACGCCGGAGGGATTGCCTTAGTTACGAAATGTTGGACTGACCACTCATTGCCGGAGCTGAATCCACTTTTTTTATACCGTATATTCGTTGATATGCTTGAAAAATTTGTTTCCATATTTACCACAGAAAATACATTTGAATCGGATTTGCGTGAAATCCTGAAATGGCAGTGGTCCCAAAATCCTGTTTACAGGAGATTTAGTGAAAATATCGGCTATGATGCTGCGTCGCTGACAGGGATGCGTGCTGCCGAGGTCCCGTTATTGCCGGTTGAAGCATTTCGTGATACCCGCCTCTACGCTGCCGGAGATCATCCGCCCGAGCTGTATTTTCAAAGCAGCGGAACTACCGGAATGGTTCGTTCACGCCATGAAGTGGCCTACGAAAATGTGTACCGGCAGGCAATCATGCAGGGTATACAACAGTTTTATCCCATCGAAAATATGGTGGTTCTTGGGTATACACCCGGCTACAATGACAATCCGGACAGCTCACTGATCTGGATGATCAATGAACTGATCCGCCACGACACTACCGGGCTAAGTGCGTTCCTACCCGTAGGACAACCTATCACAGCCGGATTGCTTGCTGCCATCGAAGACACGGAGAAGTCCGTATTGCTGTTTGGCGCGGCCTTCGGGCTTGTTGATCTGGCAGAGCGACATCCGGTTTTGCTGCCCCAGGGGAGCATTATCATGGAAACCGGGGGGATGAAAACCTTCCGCCGGGAGATGTCGCGCACAGCTATGCATCAGATACTGGCCGACGGATTTGGTATACCTCTGGAAGCAGTTCATTCAGAATACGGAATGACGGAGCTGCTCTCGCAGTGCTATGCACAGGGCGACAGCTGGTTTGTGTCTCCGCCCTGGGTGCAGGTTAGTATTCGCAATCCGTTTAATCCACTGGAGACCCTGCCATATGGTGAACAGGGGTTAATCGGGATCATTGACCTTGCGAATTGGGCTTCCTGCCCGTTTCTGCTGACCGGCGATCGCGGTGTGCAGCGGGCTGACGGAGCATTTCAGGTGCTGGGTCGGTGGAGCAAGTACCATTTGAGGGGATGTAATTTTTTGCTGGAGGATGAGCTTTGAACAGGTTCCTTGAAAATCGGTTGAAACAGGTGGAAGACGCGCTGGAACAGTGGCTTGAAGGCCGGTCCCGACCAATGGCTCCACTGCATGAAGCAATACACAAAACCATTGAAGACCGACTGTTCCCTCAGGCTGATGTGCACTTCGCCGTTGACCACCTGAGCGCATCGTTAAGGCAGAGTGCTCTGCGAAGGTGGCTTGATGACAGTCTGTCGCATCCGGACATATCCCCGCGCAAAGACATTGTCTTATGCTTGCATGCCGGTAACCTGCCGCTGGTCGGTTTTCAGGATGTACTTGCCGTACTGCTATCCGGTGCGGGATACGCAGGCAAACTCTCGCGCAAAGATCCCTGGCTGATTACTTCATTCTTCAATGTTCTCCGCCAGCTTCATCCTCAAATTCCCGTGCAGATATCCACAGATCTTGCCGGCTATCAGGGTGCGGCGTTTAGTCGCTGGACGTTTGCCGGCTCCCCGGATAACCTGCAAGCAGTGACAGATCGAATGGCAGCAATGGGAATAATCCGTCAGAAAGCAAGCGTGTTGCCCCGTACAGCGCATTTTTCGGTAGCCTACCTCGCGCAGTGGGACGATTCCTGTCTGCCCGATCTGGTAGAGGGTATACTTCGTTACGATGGAAAAGGTTGCCGGTCGGTTGCCATCGTGTATTCCAACATCCCGCTTGAGCAGGTCGCTGAAAAACTCCGGGACGAGGCAGACCGATGGCTGCAGGTGAATCGAGAATTAACCAATCCGGGACCGTTGGTCCGGTTTCGCAAAGCCTATAACGACGCCGCAGGCATCCCCAGTGTGGTTCTGGGCACCCACCTCGTACAGGAAGGGTTTGCGGTGCCTGATCATCCCGAAATTGTTTACTGGCAACCGGCACGGGACATTCACGCGCCCCGGTTAACCTTTGCCGATGCACTGCAGGAAGTGTATGGTGAAAACGCAACACCGCTGATGCAGGCACAAAGACCCCCGGCAGACTGGAGACCGGACGGTGTGAATCCGCTGGCCTGGCTGCTGCAAGCCGAATAATTACAGTTGGAAATGCCAACCGATGAACTAAACAAAGAAAGTGTTATGAACGCAGTGCGATGGGGAATTATCGGTGCAGGAAATGTATGCGAAGTCAAAAGTGCCCCTGCGATGCAACGGGTTCCAGGCTCCGGGATCGTCGCCGTGATGCGGCGGAACGCCCGAATGGCTCAGGATTACGCTGAGCGACATGGAATTTCACGCTGGTATTCCCGGGCAGAGGATTTGCTTGCAGATTCGGAAGTCAATGCAGTCTACATCGCAACGCCGCCGTCTTCCCATGCGGAATTAACCGGGCTGGCAGCCCGGGCAGGGTACCCGATTTATGTTGAAAAACCCATGGCCCGCACCTATCACGGTTCTTACGTGGACGTTGCCAAAAACGGCGGTCAGATACAGCGCTATGATTTTGAACGACCTTCACACATTCAACAACCCCTCATTGAGGCCATTGTTCAAGACCTTCACGCCGGCACGAACGCCTGTGTAAGTACCGGAGTTTCAGCTTCCCGGACCAACCGGGTTATGGAGTGGATTACAGCGTCCTGACTGCAATACGTCCTCCATCGAAAGCGCAATTTCCTTATCTTATCAGGCTAAACAAGAATTTTACGCACAGATCTGTATGAGCGAGTACAACCCGTCGCAAATTGAACCCAAATGGCAGTCGTTCTGGCTGGAAAACAAAACCTTTAAAACGGACGATACCGACCGCACCAGGCCGAAATTTTACGTGCTTGATATGTTCCCGTATCCGTCCAGCGCCGGGCTGCATGTAGGACATCCCGAGGGGTATACGGCCACCGATATCCTGGCCCGCTACAAGCGGATGAAGGGCTTTAACGTGCTGCATCCCATGGGCTGGGACGCGTTTGGATTGCCGGCAGAGCAGTATGCAGTAAAAACAGGCACCCATCCCCGTGAAACCACCCGCTATAACATTGCCCAGTTCCGGCGTCAGCTGCAGGCTATTGGTTTCAGCTACGACTGGGATCGCGAGGTTGATACTACCGATCCGGCCTACTTCCGCTGGACACAGTGGATTTTCCTGCAGCTCTACAAACAAGGACTGGCCTATGAAGCCAGTGTGCCGGTGAACTGGTGTCCTGCCCTGGGTACCGTACTTGCCAACGAGGAGGTTATTGACGGGAAGAGCGAGGTGGGCGGTTTTCCGGTCATCCGTAAACCCATGCGGCAGTGGATGCTGAAGATCACAGCCTATGCTGAACGACTTCTCAACGACCTGGATGAGCTTGACTGGCCGGATTCCGTCAAGGAGATGCAGCGAAATTGGATAGGGAAGTCGGTAGGAGCCGATGTTCAGTTTCAGGTTGACGGGCATGATGAAATTATTGAAGTGTTTACCACTCGACCCGACACGCTTTGGGGAGCAACCTACATGGTACTCGCACCGGAGCATCCGCTTGTTGACGTTATAACCACTCCGGAACAACGTGAAGACGTGCAGGCCTACCGAAATGAGGCCTCGCTCAAAAGCGACCTCGACCGAACGGATACCCGGAAGAAAAAAACCGGGATTTTCACCGGAGGTTATGCCATTAATCCGGTCAACGATGCCCGTATACCGGTCTGGGTGGCTGATTACGTACTCATAAGCTACGGTACCGGTGCAATAATGGCTGTTCCCGGCCATGATGAACGGGACTGGGAGTTTGCCAGGGCCTTCGGTCTGCCTATTGTTGAAGTTGTGGCCGGTGGTGATGTTGAACAGGCCGCCTATACCGACAATCAGGACGGAGTGCTGACCAATTCGTCTGCTACCGGAATTACACTGGATGGCCTGCGTGTACCGGACGCCAAGAAACAGATTATACAGTGGCTGGAATCGCACGGCAAAGGCCAGGGAACCATAAACTATAAGCTGCGCGACTGGCTTTTCAGCCGGCAACGCTACTGGGGAGAACCCATACCGGTCATCCATGTAGACGGTCAGCCCAAACCTCTCGATGAAGCCTCACTTCCCCTGGAGCTTCCGGAAGTTGAAAAATATGAGCCTAGTGGTACAGGGGAATCGCCGTTATCGCTCATTGAAAGCTGGGTGAACACCACCGATCCGCAGACCGGCAAACCAGCCCGGAGGGAGACCAATACCATGCCTCAGTGGGCGGGTTCATGCTGGTATTACCTGCGCTATATCTCACCCGACTACGAACTGGGTCCGGTTGATCCGGAAAAAGAAAAATACTGGATGCCCGTTGATATGTACGTTGGCGGGGCAGAGCATGCGGTGCTGCACCTGCTGTACGCCCGATTCTGGCATAAGGTACTCTTCGATTTGGGTGTGGTATCGACCAAAGAGCCGTTTCAACGGCTTGTAAACCAGGGAATGATCCTCGGAGAGATGGAATACACACTCTTTCTGGATGAAAACGGCGGGTACTTGTCTCCCGAACAGGCAGAACGCTATGATGGTGAACTCACCCGCATCAAACTTACCGATGAAGACATCGAGAAAACGGCGACCGGTTTTGTTCTGAAAGCGGAGGCAGCGTCGTTGCATGGTCTGAGTGGCCATGACGGGGAACTGGCTATTGAAGCCCGTTCATACAAAATGTCCAAATCGCGTGGTAACGTGATTAATCCCGATGATGTCATCAAAGAATACGGGGCCGACGCACTGCGCCTGTACGAAATGTTTATGGGACCGCTGGAGCAGGTTAAACCCTGGAGTATGCGCGGTGTGGAGGGTGTCTATCGCTTTCTCAAGCGGGTGTGGAGGGTATTTGTAGATGACCGAAGCGGGACTTTAAACGAGGATCTGCACCAGGCTGAACCCTCGCGTGAGCAGCTCAAGGTGCTTCATGAAACCATTAAAAAGGTAACCGAAGACATTGAAGGCGGAAGGTATAATACGGCCATTTCCCAGCTCATGATTTTCAATAACGAGGCCATGAAGTGGGACAAAAAACCGCTGGAGGTGATGCAAACTTTTCTGGTGCTGCTATCGCCTTTTGCCCCACACATTGCCGAAGAGCTTTGGAGCAGGCTCGGAAATGCACAGACCATTGCTGCAGAGCACTGGCCGGCGCATAACGGGGAGTACCTGGTGGCAGATTCCTTTACCTATGCTATACAGGTTAACGGAAAGGTCCGGGCCACGCTGGAGCTTCCGGCAACGCAGGCATCCGATAAAACTACGGTACTGGAACTGGCTAAAAAGGAACCTTTAATTGCCCGCTATCTGGCTGAGGGCAACCTGGTCAAGGAAATATTTGTTCCGCTGAAGATTGTGAATTTTGTGGTGAAACCGTGACGCGGGTGCAACGGAGATATTGGTTAGCTGGTATCTCTGGATTACTGAACATCTTTAACTAAACTTTTTATGTTAGATATAGCATACATTCGAGCCAACGCGGACCTGGTCAAGACGGGCATGCAGAACAAGGGTGAGGCCAATACCGCATTGGTTGACCGTGTTTTGGAGGTTGATGAGCACTGGCGTACAAAGGTACATGAAATTGATACCCTTCGCAGTACATCCAATGCCCGATCAAAGGAAATCGGCAAACTGATGGGGCAGGGTCGTAAGGAGGAAGCTCAGGCCATCATGGCCGAAACAGCTACCTCCAAGGAGCAGATCAATCAGCTGGAAGAAGAACTGGCAGCGTTGGCTGCAGAACGCACCGACCTGCTGTATCGGATTCCCAATGTACCGCACACCTCTGTTCCGGTTGGTCACACCGACGAGGACAATGTCATTTATGCAACCTGGGGTGAACCCGTGCAGGAGCAGTGGCGAAAACCGCACTGGGAACTGGCCAAAACGCATCAGTGGATTGATTTTGAGCGAGGCGTCAAGGTATCGGGTGCAGGTTTCCCCTTTTATCTGGGGTCAGGTGCGCGACTGCAGCGGGCGTTGATCAATTTCTTCCTGAACACGGCCGCTGAGCGTGGATATACTGAAATTCAGGCTCCCTACTTTGTGAATGAGGTTTCAGCCCGTGGCACGGGTCAGATACCGGACAAGGAAGATATGATGTACACGGTTCCGCGCGATGGTTTCTTTGCCATCCCAACGGCTGAGGTACCCGTAACAAACTTCCATCGTGATGAAATCCTGGAGCTGCAATCGCTTCCGGTCAAATATTGCGGGTATACACCCTGCTGGCGACGCGAAGCCGGTTCGTACGGTAAGGATGTTCGTGGTTTAAACCGGCTGCATCAGTTTGATAAGGTTGAACTGGTCAAATTTGTGCATCCGGATACGTCTTACGATGAGCTCGAAAGCCTGCGCGAAGACGCCGAATTGCTGTTGCAGGCTCTGGAGCTTCCGTATCGCACGCTGCTGATGTGTACGGGCGATATGGGGTTTACGCAGTCTAAAAAGTATGACCTTGAAGTCTGGAGTCCGGGACAACAACGTTGGCTTGAAGTGAGCTCCTGCTCAAATTTTGAGGGATTTCAGGCACGACGGATGATGGTTCGATACCGTGATGAACATGGCAAGCCGCAGATTTTACATACTCTGAATGGTTCCGGGCTGGCCTTGCCACGCATTGTCTCGGCACTTATTGAAACCTACCAGGAGGAATCAGGCAGGGTTCGGGTTCCCACGGTCCTCAAGCCCTATCTGGGGGGTGCTGAGTACCTGTAAAAGGCCCGCATCGGGGGCGTTGATATGCAAAAAAAAGGGACGAAACCGTAGTGGCATCGTCCCTTTTTGATTAGGTTTGATATCGTACTAGTCTTCAGACACCGTATCATCTACAACTTCGTTCCAGTCTGAACCGGTTACCTGGTTGGTGATGATAACGTTCGTGTCAATATTGCGGATAACCGTACCGGTGGTTGAGCCCATTTTAAGGTAGTCCAGCCCGGTTCTGCCCAGTGTAGCCATGGTCACCAGATTGTATTTATGTTCACTGATATGGCGGGTTATAAACTCGTGGGCCGAGCGTTTTGTAAGGGTGGCCTCATAGGTAACCTTATCGGCAACGTTGGGAAAGAATAGATTGATATACTCTCTGAACTTCTTCTCCTTTGTACGTACGTAGGCTTCAAGGTGTGTTGCAGGCTCGGTATTGTGGTAGGTCACCGCGTAGAGCAGATGAATGGAAGCCCCGGTCAGTTCAGCCAATTTTGCGGAGAAACCGAAGGAATTCTTCGCATTTTGCGAGAAATCCGTGGTAACAAGAATTTTTTGGATAGGGAACAGTCGGTCTTCGTTTTTTACAACCAACACGGGAGGGGTGCTCAGGCGAATGACCTTTTCAGTTACAGAACCCAGCATAAGCTTGCTGATCCCGGTTCTGCCGTGGCTGGACATCACCACCAGGTCGTAATTTTTAGAAAGTTCGACAATAGCGTCTACCGGTTTGAGGTCGCTGACTATACAATCACCCAGAAATTTCGGGTCAACGCGAGAGCACACCAGTTCCCTGAGATCTTCACGGGCTGTATCAACGGATGCATCAGAACGTTCATAACGCACTTTTTCAAAAGAATAAATCGGGAATACCTTTCCGCCTACAAGCTTAGCAAACGCTTCGGCAACACGGAGGGCCTTAAGGCTGATTTCGGAAAAGTCCGTGGGTACGAGGATGGAAAGTTTTTTCATGACGACAACCTCCGGAAATAGGTGTAGGGGGAACAGTTTAGGATGAACTAAAATTAGCGAAAAACGCCGTCATAACCTATGATTTTTGTCAGAAAAAGCCCTTTTTTACCGAGTTTTTTTCTTTAAATCACATTGTCAGTTACGCTTCAATACCAGTATAACATTCACTAATTTACGCAAGGAATATACTAACTGCGCCCAATGTTTTACCCATGAAATTCAGCAACCGATTTTTTCTTTTTCCTGTACTGCTTTTCCTGCAATTTTATCCGGCAGCAGCCTCTGATCGTGATACCATTTCCGATTGGCTGTCTACCGGGGCAGCGCTGGCAGATAATCTGCGCGGCGAGGGTGTTTCGGGCGATCAGATTACCCGTGAACTGATTCGGTTTTACTCCGAAAAACAGCTGGGCATAGCCTACGTAGCGGGATTACTGGATGAGCCGGGAGTTGAAACCCTGGTCGTTACCCTGCAGGGTTCAGACTGCGTCTTGTTTGTAGAGCATGCTGTTGCCATGGCGATGACTACCATGCAGGGCACTGCCCGTTATGATGCCTTTGAAGGTAACCTTGCCCTGTTCCGGTATGGAGACGGTGTTATTGACGGCTATGCCAGCCGGCTGCACTACTTTTCTGACTGGCTGCAGACCAATGCTGATTCCGGAAGAATTGAGCTGCTGTTTCAACGTGATGATCTGCCGGTACTGCAGCAGGTACATTTTATGTCGGATAACCGGGAGGCGTACTGGCAGCTGGCTGAAAACGACTCACTGTATGCCTTAATGATTGAACGTGAGACCGAACTGAACCGTGGAAATACCCTGCGTTATATCCCCCAGGATCGCATTCCGGAATTTGAATCGCAGATGCAAACCGGTGATATTCTGTCTTTTGTCACAACCATAGGCGGTCTTGACATCTCGCATACAGCCATCGTCAACAGGGAAGGAAATCGAGCCGGGTTCTGGCATGC
Source organism: Bacteroidetes bacterium HLUCCA01 (assembly GCA_001314545.1). Lineage (GTDB taxonomy): Bacteria > Bacteroidota > Rhodothermia > Balneolales > HLUCCA01 > HLUCCA01. The sequence goes on along the minus strand of LIHN01000019.1, from coordinate 171,274 downwards.
ATCAACAACGGGTTCGGTAAAAAAGGACGAAAAAACCATTTACGAGTACACCCGCGACCGGGGGAATGTTAAAGGCATCATCCTGGCCCGACCTCAATTCTGAAAGGGTCGGATAATTTCCACGGTGCCGGTAGTATATTCATAGACATCCAGCTCCTGACCATCCAGGATGTAGCGGATTGTAAAAGTGAAATCCCCATTTCGTGATGGCGGGGTGTTCAGGAAAAAAGTGGTTTGGTCGGCAACCCGCGGACTGACCTGCAGGTAATCGGTAAGGCTCTGACGGAAGTACCCTTCGGCAAAATATGCTACATACGTATCAAACAGGGGTTTTAAATCGGTGCCGGCCGGATAGTTGCTGTTGAAATCCTGGTCGGATGTGATAACGATGTTGGTAATGGGTTCTTCAGAAATGGGAGGGATGGGCGTGCAGGCGTTCGCTGATGTAATTCCTGCTGAAATGTTTTGCTGCGGATCGTCACTTTTAAAGGTCTCCGGAATCGGCAGCAGCGTAACGGCGTATTCGTTGTAGAGTATGCTTCCGCCGTTGTATCGACTAAACTGAGGTTGGTCAAAACCCTCGATAAAAAGAATCCGGCTTTCTACGGCTACGAAATCGGTAGTAATGAAACGGTCGTCAAATTCGCAGGTACTATCCAGTGAGCAGGATGTGGTCAACGCAGTGGAGAGTACCAGTGAAAGTAGCAGTAACAGGGATGTTTTCTTGATCATGAAATATGGTGGTTTAGTTGCTAACGCACCTAAATATACGCCAATTTCATTTTTTGAGCTTGAAAAAACCCCATTTATCACCCGGTCTGGGATAGTTTATCCACCGGTCAATCTGAATAGGTACTGCAGAACAGGGGGTAAGACAAACAACAGCGTAAAGAAGCGGTTACTGTCTTTGAAATTGCGCGATATGTACATGGCTGATAAAATAAGCGGCACATTCGGCTGGGTTACCTGAAATTTTCCACGAAGGCTGTTGTTGTTTCCGGCTACACGAACGCTGCTTTCGTCGCGTAGTTCCCATTTACTCGACCAGGTAGATTTGCTGCTCCAGCTGTAATGTTCGCCGTCAAGGGTGATATCGGCCTTATTTTTGAACAGACCGGGACGTAATTTGATGATGCCGATAATCTCATCGTTATCAGGGTTTATAATTCGGGTGTGTTTACGCAGGATACCATTTTGACGAAATCGCAGCGACCTGTTCAGCAATTCCCCCTCGGCATTGTCTTTGAATAACCCGTAACGGTACGATCCGACGTTTTCATTCTTAATAATGAACGTGAATTTGTTGGATAGCAGTGACTTTTCCCAGTCCAGTTCAATTACCATAATGTTCAGGGGTACTGATGTTAGGCGATGCTGCCGTACGTCTAAGTGATTTGGTAAAATCTGTCCGACGCAGTTGCATCACAGTGAGGTTTCAGGTACTACACTCTTACCGGAGCAATAATACGATTGTTACCCTATTTTTTTAAGACAGTTATGGTAAAGTTGCTGCCCGAATGCCGGGCCGTGGATCAGGTGCAAAATGGGCAAAAAAAAAGCGATAACTGCTTGCAGTTACCGCTTTGGTAGAATTCCTGTACATGCAGGTTGTTACTTGCTCATGTAAGCTGTGTACATCCAGACTAATTTTTCCTGTTCGGTGATATAGTCACTCATCAGCGAATTGGTTCCTTCGTCTCCTGCATCACCAGAAAGATCCAGCAGCTCCCGCTGAGCAACCAGAATAATTCTGAATGAGTTGAGTATGTGATCTACACAGTCAAAACCGTTGGTCACATCCCGGGTTGGTTTTACATCAGAATTATCAAGCATGTCCTGAAAGGAATGCAGCGGAGTATGACCCAACGTCAGAATTCGTTCTGCAATTTCATCAATTTTGGTGGCCATGTCGGTGTAAAGCTCCTCGAACTTCATGTGCAGTTCAAAAAATTTGTGTCCCTTTACATTCCAGTGGAAGCCGCGGACATTCATGTAGAATACATGGTAGTCAGCAAGCAGCAGGTTTAATTTCTCAGCCAGTTTCCTGGAGTCTTCTACGTCAAGGGCTATAGCGCTAAGTTGTTTGTTCATTATAATCTGATTTTCTGTTGGTATTTGTTAATGATAGTATAACGTACAGTCGGGTAAAAGAATTGCCCGAAATCCATGCTCTTACATGGTTTTACGAGTGGCAGCGTCAACAACCACCGCTTGGTTCAACAGGTTCGCGTTTGATAGGTTGAGCCATATGTTTAAGACGGTCTTCGATTTCCAGCAGGGTACGTGCTGCCATTACACGGAACCGTTCACGATCACGCTCAGCCTTGGATGTCAGCTGCCGGGGATCCGGTACTTCAAAGATGGATTGCCGGAACTCGCTGACACCCACATTCAGCCAGGAAGCGTGTTCGGCTCCGATACGCAATGCCATTGTTGCACCTTTTCGGGCCAGTTCAGGGTCGTCTGCTACGAATATGAGATTTTTATACCTTGATCGCAACAGGGGAATATAGTGCGGTTGCAGCAGCTCCCTGTAGTGAACGTAGGTAGCTCCCGGAACGCCGCTTCGCAGAGTGTCTGGCAAAGCGTCTGAGTCATGGACGTGGATGATATTGTAATCATGTGCGTGGTTCATGAGTTCATAAGCCAGATGGTCTGTAACCATGCGGTGTTTGCCCGGATTTTCAGCGGTATAATTTGCTTCTACATGATTAAGTATCTGCTGTTGGTGCGAGGGAGTTATCCACACCAGCAATAATAATAGTATGGGCGTCAAACCTGCCAGAACGTAGTATTTTCTATGGACCGGATTCAGGGTGAACGGCTCACTGCGCACGTTGCTCTGAATCCAGGATGTTCCGATGAACGCTGCGATGGCTACAATGGCAAGTAAAAGTCCGAAAACCGGAGCAGGAATGCCGAGCACTGAAGCCATGGTAATATTTCCCATGGCTTCGGCCATGTAAAGCGGTCGCAGCTGCTCATAAAACTCAGTAAATCCCAAAATCCCAACCAGCGCTCCACCGATGAACAGCATGGCGTCAATGCGGCCGACCGCCGCTGCGCACAGGCTGGTACCCGGGCAGAACCCCCCAAGGATAAAGCCGACCCCCATAATCAGCCCGCCTATTAAGGCGGACCATAAAAAGGTGGGGTTCACATAGATAGCAGACGTGTCCAAAGCACCCAGATGTCCGAGTACCAGAATCCCCGTCATAGCCGTAACCCCGGCGGTAAAAAAGACTTTCAGAACAGTAAAGTCATAGCCATAAAACAAGCCTACAAGTTTTCGTGTGGATGAAAAACCGGCCTGTTCCAGAACGAATCCAAATCCGGCGCCCAGTAAAACGGCTATTACCAGATCAAATTCAGGACTTATCATAAATGGTACGAGTGGTGCCATGCTTAGTCTCCTTTACAGCCAAAGTTTTCTGAAAAAGTACGCCATGATGTAGGCCCCGCCGAATATTGCCAGCATGGTAATGATACCGCCGAACGACAGGGATGCCATGCCGCTGAGGGCTGATCCGCTGGTACATCCTCTTCCCAGCTGCGAACCGAACCCGAACAGGAGTCCGCCCAGCACGACAAAAATCATGCGACTTCGCACGGTAATGTTCGGACCACGTTCCAGTTTGAAATCGACCCGGTTACCCACAACCCCCGACAGAAAAGCGCCGGCCAGAAGACCCAGCATGTGGAAAAATAGCCAGCCCCGCAGCGGACTTTCAGGATTTGCAGCACGCTGCTCAACATAAAAGGGTGCGCTTTCAGCGTGCGCTGGAGCTACGGTCTCAACGCCGGCCACAACCAGGGCCCGCATTCCTCCACTGGCACCGAGTCCACGCCCTGAAATATAAAAGGCTCCCAGCAGTACACATCCCAGTAAAAAACCGGCAAAATATGGATTCATATAGGGTTTCGGCGTGCTCATTGGCTTCCTCCCTTCGTAGTTTGTTGATCGTTTGACAGTTCAGATGATGCATCGGCTGGCCCTGGTTCTTTGTGGTCGTCCTCATCCGGCAGTTCTTCGTAACCGGTTATCATAGCCCGGATGTTGGAGGTAGCCGTTTCACCGGTGGTGGTCATGTATACATGCACAATCAGAAAGGCAACCAGCAGGAATCCGCCGGCCGTGTGCCAGAGCGCCACGGATTCCAGGGAAAAATCGCTGATAACCACCACATTGTTGATATTGATGGTCTTGTGGTACATGTATAGCAAACCGGAGACAATCACGACGGGTACAATCAGGATTTTGAAACCCAGGTAGGTGAGAATCTGAAGGGGGTTCAGCTTCTGCCAGCGCGATTTATGCACGGGGTGCGGATCGCCGCGAAACATGCCGACGCCATAGTACATGATCTGGGCTTTCAGGTTTTTGAAGGTAGGGATGTATTGCCTCCACTCATCGGTGGTCAGGTGCCAGAATATGGCGAACACCGTGAGCCCGACCAGCAGCAGACCCGCCACGCGATGAAACAATACGGATTGTTCGTATCCGAAAACGGTTATGGAACCGTGAACTTCAAAGCCTGTTATCATCAGGAAAATGATTAATGCTGCCTGCCACCAGTGCCAGATTCGTTCAAACAGCATGTAAATTTTCACCTGCTTCATAATGATTCTCCTTTGTCGTGGTCAAATTCTTCGTAGGGGGTCATATCCAGGCTGGAAGACCGGCGCATGTAGGTAAATGTCCGGATACTGGCGTGCAGTATGACACCGAACAGGGAAATCAGAATCAATGACCAGCCCATAGTGTCAAGCGTGTCATTACGGTCGCGACCCGGCAGGTAGAAGTCGTCAAGCCCGGCAAGCCTGCTCTCGTTCGGTGTGTGGCAGTCTACACACTGCAGGGCCTGATCGGCGGGGGAAACCATATGGTTGATGGGCCAGTACATCTCGGTTTCGATAAATCCGTAGCGACCGCTGTAAGGCAGGCCTATCCGTCTCATACCGCTTTCAGCCGCTCTGCCCCAATCAAATTCCTTCCAGAAAGCACTGTCTGCACCACCGGCAGCTGACAGTCGCGGCTGGATAATGGTCAGGTATTCCGAGTCGAAAATCTGGTCGCCCCGGTGTATTTTTACCGGGATGATTTTAGAACTTGGATCATGGTAGGAGCCATGCAGGGTGTTAATTTTGATGGGTCCGGCCAGGGTATCAATCTGATCGCCCAGGTAGTAGTGGTCGGCCGTGCCGTTAAACCACACGTATTCAGGCTCCAGGTTACTTCCCCAGGTAAACGAGCCCTTCGTTGACATATACCGCTGCATTCCAAGGCTGTCGTTAACGGTCATGGGCCGTCCCTCCTCGTCCAGCATACCGGCATCAGACCAGCGCCAGCTCAGTTTGGTGGGGTTCTCCTTGGCGTAGGTAGGAATGTGGCAGGTCTGGCAGGCGACCCGTGCTGTGTGCGTATTGAGCATTTCGCTCATGTGCGGGGTAGAAGTATGACAGTCTTCGCAATGCAGCCGGTTGACGTTGTTGGCTGATACCGAGTAGAGTTTGCCCGCAATTTCATGGTTCTCGGCTGTATGGCAGTCAACACAGGTCATCTGAATACCATCCTGTGCCATGTGTACATCCATCTGGCGGTCGGCGTGGTAGAGGGCAACCTCGAGGTCACCGTGTTTCACGTTGTTTCCACCGCCCCCCAGGAAGTGGCACGTTCCGCAGTTGTTGATGGACGGACGGCCCACAGTAATGGCTGCTTCGCGCAAGTCAACGGTAGTTGCCGGAGCCCCTCCAAGTCCTTTGCCTTTCTCATAGAATTCACTGCTCGCGTGACAAGACAGGCAGTCTACATTTTCAGGATTGCTGAAATCGAAGTCCTGAAAATCCGGCATGCCGAAACCCACATGACATCCTGCACACGTAAGCTCATTGGTTGCCACTCCTATACAGTAGTTGTTCATTACATTTTTTTTGCCAATGGCCGTAATTCCACGGTCTTCGGTAAAGCCGATGCGGTCCCAGTTCCAGTGTGCCGATTCCATGACCTCCAGGTGACGCGTATTGTGGCAGGAGATACACGCGAGGGTTACCTCAACAGGAGTGGTGAAGTCGCGGTTCAGGATTTCAAACTGGGAGTGATCTACCACCGGCTCGTCTGTGGTGGCATATTCCAGCCGGAGCTCTTCCAGGGCAAGATTGGGCTCATCCGGCGGGTAACTCATCTGATACAGGGCAATCCCCGCGATGCCGACCGAGAGTATCAGTATGATGGCAAGGGTGCTTTTGTGCGATTGAACGTCCATGGCAAATTCCGTTCGTTAACATAGGTGTTGTGCTTCCGGATGGGCATATAGTCCGGCTTATGCGGGAAAATAACAGTCACATCTATAGATTATCTGCCTTTTTTTGACCAAACATTTACGTTTATTGTTCAATTAAAAGTTGTATCGCAATATTGGGATAAGGTACACCGCTAAAATTGTAAGAAAATCTGTATCGATGTTACTAAAAAAGACTTATTTGTCTTTAAATGGTTGTCGGCGCGATTGGTTTGCAGTTTCCTGTGACCGATCCGTCCGGCAGATGACCGGCTCAATATGTATATTCCCGTACAGATCATCCCCATTCCAATGCACCTGTTATGAATACTCCTTTTTTGGCTTTATTTGCCACCATGCTCCTGGCTGTGGCCTGTTCCCGGCAAGCAGATACCCAAGGCCTTGAACTGCGCTGGCAGATCCTTGAAAACACCCTTGAACCAACGGCACAGCACCAGGCCGCTTTTACCCTGATCAACACAGGTTCCGATGTACTGGAGCCGGGCTGGGCTTTGTATTTTAACGCGATTTATATTGCGCAGCGACCGGCCTTTGATTCTGCTGCGGTACGAATTGAACACCTGAGCGGCGACTGGTTCCGGCTTGAGCCCGCCGATACTACCCGGCCGCTGGTTCCCGGTGATTCCGTAACGTTCCGGTATAGTTCGCCCCGCTTCCTGAACGCCAACACCCAGTTCCCGGAGTCGCCCTACATCGTTCCGGCAGGCGAATCCAAAGGGTATGCACTGCCTTATCACATTGCGTCTGAAATAGACGTTGAATGGCTGGTTGAACAGTATGCCCACACCAACAGAAGGGTTCCGGGAGCCACGTTGCTTTTTGACCAGAACGAATCGGTGGACGTACTTCCGGCAGCATCGGTTATGCCCGTGGTCCCTTCGCCGGTCACGTTCAGGCAAACCGGAGGAGTATTGGTGCTTGAAAGCCCCATTGAACTCCTTCACGATCCTCGATTTGCTGTAGAGACCGCACTTTTTGCCGATCAGCTCCGTGAAGTCACCCGCGCTGAGGTGCTAATCAGCCACGGGGAAAACGCGCCGGTACAGATTCGGCATACCAATGATATAACCCGCCCGGAGGGGTATCGGCTGACCATTGACGGCAAGGGCATACTGCTGGAAGCCGGAGCACCGGCGGGTGCGCATTACGGGATGCAGACACTACTTGCTCTCATTACCCCGGATCAGCTCGCCTCGCCCACAGAAGAAATCCGTTTTCCTGAGGTACAGATTTATGATTATCCCCGGTTCGCCTATCGGGGACTCTTTCTGGATATTGCCCGTAATTTTCAGCAGAAACAGGATATCAAACGGCTGTTGGATGTGATGTCTTTCTACAAATTCAACGTTTTGCAGCTGCATCTGGCCAACGACGAAGCCTGGCGCATTGAAATCCCCGGTCTGCCTGAACTCACCGAAGTTGCCTCCAGGCGGGGCCATACGCAAACCCATCGTGATCACCTGCACCCTGTGTATGGATCGGGTCCGGATCCGGAGCATTCACCCTATGGAAGCGGACATCTTTCCCGTACCGATCTGATTGAAATTCTGCGCTACGCCCGTGCCCGCCATATTACCGTAATTCCCGAAATTGTAGCACCCGGCCACATGCGTGCCGCTATTATGGCCATGCATGCCCGCTACGACAGATATATGGCGGAGGGGAATTCGGAAAAAGCCCTTGAATTCCTGCTGGAGCATCCGGACGATGCCTCAGAATATATATCCGTTCAGCGTTACCGAAATAATACCATGGATGTGTGTATGGAATCTTCGTATCGGTTTTATACGCACGTACTCGATGAAATCATCCGTATGTACCAGGAGGCCGGCGCTCCGCTGCAGACATTCCATGTAGGCGGCGATGAGGTTCCCTACGGCGTATGGATGGGTTCCCCGGCATGTCAGTCGTTGATGGGCCAAAATCCGGATATCAACGGAAGGCAGGATCTGCACAATCATTACTACACCCGGTTGAACCAGATTCTGGCTGAACGCGGACTGCAACTGGCGGGATGGGAGGAGGTTGGGCAGCAACGTGTGCGCGAGGGTAACCGGACCGTCAGCAGACCCAACACTGTGCTGCTGGAAAAGAACATCCGTTTACATGCCTGGAATGCCGTTGTGGGCTGGACCGGAACGGATATGGCCTACCAGCTGGCCAATGCCGGTTATGAGGTCATCATGAGCAATTCATCCAACGTCTACTTTGACCTGGCATACGACATGCATCCGGATGAGCCGGGCTTGCACTGGTCGGGTTATGTGAATCTGCGCTCAGCCTGGCAGCTTACACCATTCAACCATTTCATATCCAATGATTTTGACATACAGGGCAATCCGGTAGATGCCCGTGCCATGGCTGCACAGCACGAGGCACTCACCGATGCCGGTCGGGACCGGATTATCGGTCTGCAGGGTCAGTTGTGGACGGAAACCGTTAAGGGACCTGATATGATGTTTTACTACCTGCTGCCCAAAATGCTGGGGTTGTCTGAGCGGGCGTGGTCGCCCGACCCGGCCTGGGCTGGCATTCAGGAGCGTGACCGGCGAAACGCCATGCGGGATCGGCAATGGAACCGTTTTGCCAATACGGTAGGACAGATTGAGTTTGACCGGCTGGATCATCTCTTCGGTGGATACGAAACCCGTATTCCCAGACCCGGTGCGGTGCTTCGCGGGGGCGTTCTCCACGCCAACGTTGAAACGCCGGGCTTGATCATACGCTACACTACCGACGGTACACCACCGACCGTGGATTCGCCGGAATATACCGGGCCGGTTCGGGCAGAAGGAACGGTCACCCTGGCTGCGTTTACCTCCCTGGGCAGGCGGGGTGGACTTACGCGGGTTGAGTAGGGCTTAGCCTGCTGCGGGAACAGCAATTTTTTCTTCCTCGAAGTTGCCCAGTATTTCCAGAATCGGTTGCATTTCACTTTCCTCCATAAGGGCAACGCGCAGCTGTTTGCCGTTGCGGATACCTTTGAGGTAGTTCCCGTAGTGTTTTTTCATCATGATTACGCCGTAGCGTTCACCGTGATGAGCTACCGAAGCACGAAGCTGATCGGCGCACATATTCAGCCGATCCTGCAGTGATGGCCCGGGCAGGTGCTCCCCGTGTGCTAAAAAATGTTTTACATCGCGGAAAATCCACGGATTGCCGATGGCGGCGCGACCAATCATCACGCCGTCAACACCGGTTTCATCAAAGAGGTACTTTACGTGTTCAGCAGTAGTAATATCTCCGTTGGCGATAATGGGAATGTGCAGTCCCGGGGTATTCTTCAGCAGTTTGAAATACTCCCAGCGGGCCTGGCCCTTGTAGCCTTGCTGGCGGGTACGGGCGTGAACGGTGAGGGCCCTGACCCCAACGGACTGCAGCATGAGTGCTACCTCCTGAATCCGGATGGTGTTCTCATCCCAGCCCAGTCGCGTTTTTACGGTAACGGGTTTGTTTTCAACGGCATCGACAACGGTTCCGGCCATACGTTCCATCATGCCCAGATCGCGCAGACAGGCAGAACCGGCGTTTTTACTGACCACCTTATAAACGGGGCATCCGAAGTTGATATCTACCAGGTCGGGATTGGCAGCCTCGGCTACTTTTGCCGCCCCGTGCATGGCTTCTTCACGACCTCCGAAAATCTGGATGCCAAAGGGACGTTCCACCTGCTCAAAACTCATTTTATGCATGGATTTGTCAACTTCCCGGATGAGTCCTTCGGAGCTTATGAATTCGGTGTAGACCACATCAGCCCCCTCACGGCGGCACATCTGCCGGAAAGGGGAGTCGGTGACGTCTTCCATGGGAGCCAGTACAACGGCCTGATGGGGTATGGGCAGCTTTGGATTTTGCATAGTCAAAAAATACGGAAATTGTGGCGAAAATTATTGATTTAGCGAAGCGCTTTTCTGTTGAACCTGGGCGTAAGGGCATGAATTTACGATGTAGTTGTCCTGAATTAGCATGACCTTTAATCAGATAAACCCTATATTGCCAGAACACACTTTTCTTGTTGAAAACTTTTAAGGAGGTTTATATGGCATCAGCCGTAACTAATATTGAAGAACTACTGGGCAACGAAGCCGAGTACCTATTAAATCACACATCGAAGACCATATCCAAAGACCAGCTTCACCTGCCTTCCCCAACGCATGTGGACGACGTATGGGCCAAGTCAAACCGTAACAACCGCGTGCTGGGTAATCTGCAGTGGCTCACCAACCACGGTCGGCTGGGCGGAACCGGTTACCTGTCTATCCTCCCTGTAGACCAGGGTATTGAGCATAGCGGCGGGGCGTCTTTCGCTAAAAACCCCATTTACTTCGACCCGGAAAACATTGTTAAGCTGGCTATTGAGGGGGGGTGTAACGGTGTTGCTTCAACCTACGGTGTTCTGGCCTCGGTTTCCCGTACCTATGCGCACAAAATTCCCTTTATCGTTAAAATCAACCACAATCAGCTGATGACCTACCCGAACCAGTTCGACCAGATCATGTTCGGTAACATCGATGATGCCTACAACATGGGTGCCGCTGCAATTGGTGCAACCATCTATTTTGGCTCGGAAGAGTCGAACCGACAGATTGTAGAAGTTGCTGAGGCCTTTGCATACGCCCACGAGCTGGGCATGGCTACCATCCTGTGGTGCTACACACGTAACAACGCGTTCAAAAAAGATGGCGTTGATTACCACGTAGCTGCCGACCTTACCGGTCAGGCCAACCACCTCGGGGTAACCATCCAGGCCGATATCATCAAACAGAAACTTCCCGAAGTAAACGGTGGATTCAAGGCATTGAACACCGGCGGGTCATCTTACGGTAAACTCGACGAGCGTATCTACACGGAACTCACCAGTGATCACCCGATTGATCTTACCCGTTACCAGGTTGCCAACTGCTACATGGGTCGGGCCGGTCTGATCAACTCAGGCGGAGCTTCCGGCGACAACGACTTTGCTGATGCTGTGAAAACAGCTGTCATCAACAAGCGTGCCGGCGGAATGGGCCTGATTTCAGGTCGTAAAGCGTTCCAGCGTCCGATGGAAGAAGGAGCCAAGCTGCTTCAGACCATTCAGGATGTTTACCTTGATGAAAAAGTTACCATTGCCTGATTTCCATGCAGATACCCGTTGCGCCCCAGGCAAGCAACGGCTCTGAAATCACGTACTGTAAAATCTCAAGCCATCCGGAGCTGTTTCCGGATGGCTTTTTTTATGCTGTCAGCAGCCCCCCGGATTCCTGAATTGCAGGCGTTATCCGGGTACTTCAATTCCCAGTTTTTCACAGACTTCAGGCAGGCCGATAGCTCTGTTCGGATAATCCGTTATCAGCCCGTCAACACCCATCCGGATAAGGTTCACCATATCCCCGGGTTCATTCACCGTCCAGGGTATGATTTTCATGCCCTGATGCTGAACCGATTGAACCAGTTCACGGTCTACCAGCCTGAAATAGGGTGAATAGATGGCAGGTGTGAAACCCAGCTGTTCCAGGTTCCAGTCCAGTCCGTTTTCATTGTAAACCAGCAGTACCAACGGCACGGCGGGATCCAGCCGGCGCATGGCCTTCAGCGTGTTCACATCGAAACTTTGAACAGTTGTGCGGTCAAGTACGTCCAGATCCCGCAAGGTATTGTACAGTAGTGAAGCGAAAACATCCGGCTGCGGAGTGTACACATCGTAATATTCGGGCCGGGTTTTGGTCTCAATATTGAACCAAACATCCGGGAGTTCCTCCACTTGAATATGGGCCATAACGTGAGTCAGGGCATCTGAAAGACGAGGTTTCGGGCTGGGTTGCGGCGTTTGTTCCGGGAAATCAGGATGGATACGCTGACCTACATCGAACCGGGCTATTTCGTCATAGCGCATCCGGTACATGTTTATGTCTGCAGCTTCGGCCTCCGACACCGCCCTTCCGTCAGGGTGGGAACTGATATGGTGATGAAACCAGGGTTCATGGGAGAGGACGAGCTGGGAGTCTGCAGAAACGACCACATCAAATTCCAGGGTAGTTACGCTGTACCGCAAGGCCTCCTTCAGCGATGGGATGGTGTTTTCGGGCAGCAGACCGCGTGCGCCGCGGTGCCCCTGAAGGTCGAAAGCAGGGTGCGTATCCATGGGCGATTCCCGGATTGTGGGCTGACAACTACTGAGCAGCAGCGCTAAAGTGAATAACAGACAGATTTTCATGGTATTCGGGTTGGATTTCAGGGCAAGTTAATCAGCTTTGTGTTAATGTATCGTTACGTATCTGAACCGGAACCGGTAATGTTGTATTTTTCAGCACCGAATGCAACGTAGTGAAAAACCCAATATCCGATGTTTACCCATAACCGTGTTTGCCGTCTTTTCGATATTTCCTATCCCGTAATTCAGGCCGGTATGGTCTGGTGCTCGGGCTGGAAGCTGGCTTCAGCGGTCAGCAATGCCGGAGGCCTGGGGCTGATAGGTGCCGGATCGATGTATCCGGATGTACTTCAGTCGCACATTCGGAAATGCCGGCAGGCTACAAAGTCGCCGTTTGGGGTGAACGTTCCCCTGCTGTACCCCGACATCGACAAAATCATGAACATTATTGCAGACGAAGGGGTGAAGATAGTATTTACGTCTGCCGGTAATCCTGCAATCTGGACCGGGTGGCTCAAGGAGCGCGGGGTTACGGTGGTGCATGTGGTTCCCAACGTGAAACTGGCTGTTAAATGTGCAGACCGTGGTGTGGATGCGGTTGTCTGTGAGGGTTTTGAGGCCGGAGGACATAACGGTAAAGATGAAATCACAACCATGGTTCTTGTACCTCAGGTAGCCGACGCTGTAGGACATCGTATTCCGGTTATTGCAGCAGGCGGAATAGGCGACGGAAGAGGAATGGCCGCAGCTCTGGCTCTTGGTGCAGACGGGGTTCAGGTTGGATCCCGCTTTGCTGTAACGCTGGAGAGTTCGGCCCATGAAGCATTCAAACAACGGGTTGTGCAGGCGGACGATACCGAAACCATTCTCACGCTCAAGCAACTTACGCCGGTCCGAATGCTGAAGAACCCGTTCTATGAAGAAATCCAGCGAGCGGAGCAGCAGGGAGCCGGTGTGGAAGCATTGCGTAACGTACTGGGCCGGGGACGTTCCAAAAAAGGCATATTCGAGGGCGATCTTGATCAGGGCGAACTCGAAATCGGACAAGTTTCCGGTTTGATTCGCACTATTCCGGATGCTGCAAGCGTTTTGCAGGATATGATTGAACAGTTTCAAAGCACTACCCGTCGGGTGGCAGGATTGTCCGGCTGAGCAAACTCAGCCAACAGGCAGGGCCACTGGCTTTGTTTGCCCTTGTTTTCAGCAATTGAGTTAGCATTATCAGAGCGCACTTTTTAATAACCCATACCGTTGACCACCGAAAACCCGCATATACAACCTGCTGCCAGTAGTTTTCTGTCAGTCAGATATATGGCTTTTTCCATAGGACTAAGCCTTATAACCATGGGTTTGGTAATGTACTTCACGTGGAGTCCGGAAGGGTTTGAGTACATCCAGCTCAAACGGTTGCCCGGTTTGATCATAGCCTTCGTAGTAACCCTGCTGAAGATATACTTCCAGGCCTGGAAGTACCGTATACTCAGTGATTACACTCTGTCATGGATGGGGGCGTTCCGGGTGGTACTCACCTGGGACTTTGCGTCTGCCATCACGCCGTCTACAATAGGTGGCGGTCCGGTTGCTGCCTATGCCATGACACGTGAGCAGATTCCCTTGGGAAAATCGGGTGGTATTATGCTTTATGGCGTGCTTCTGGACCAGCTTTTCTATGTGATGGTCATCCCGATATTAATAACGATGGGATTTTATTACGATGTGATTCCACCCAATGCCGGATGGGTGGGAACGGGTGCCATGTTCCTGATTTACACCGTATTGCTTGGCTACTCGGTGATACTGGCCTACGGACTGCTGGTGAACCCAATGTCATTGAAAAGAATGGTCCGGGTATTGTTTGGTATACCTTTTTTGCGTGGTATCCGGCGCAAGATTGTACGTGAAAGTGATAACCTGATCGACTTTTCAGACCGTCTGCGCAAGAAACCACAGGGATTTCTGGTTAAAGCGTTCATCGTATCAACACTGAATTGGCTGGCCAAGATTTCCCTGCCGAGTATTGTGGTACTCAGCTTTTTGCCCGCTGATGTACTGCTCACATTTCTGCGGTCGTTTTCGATGACCTTTGCCGGGTTATTTGTGCCAACGCCGGGGGGAAGCGGGGGTGCAGAAGCGCTGTTTCTGTTGTTTCAGGGCCCCTTGTTTGAACGGGTAATCTTTATTGGTATATCCATCTTTATGTGGAGGCTGTATACCTACTACCTGAGTATCGGTCTGGGCGTTTTCGTGATGACCTGGTATATGAATCCGGCCCGGCAAGGCGCGAGTGAATAAACCCGCGGATGATGGTGAATCAGGGTGGGAAGAACCTCATATCCCTGGTAGAGAACAAAAAAAGGCTGCCATACCTGAGGGTACGCAAGGTAGGGGCATGATGGTATTACCAGGTAGAGAACAAAAAAAAAGGCTGCCATACCTGAGGGTACGCAAGGTAGGGGCATGATGGTATTACCTGGTAAAGAACATAAAAAAGGCTGCCATACCTGAGGTACGCAGCCGTAATTCGAAAAACAGTATAGAACCGGCTTTAGCCGGAACCCCTGAGCTTTAGTAATTGTCGCGCTGACGTCGACGCTCGTCACGAACGCTCTTTTTCATATCTTCGCGCTTGACTTCTGAGGGCTTGCGGTATTGCTGCCGTTCTTTGAACTCAACCATAAGACGTGAACGGGTAACCATTTTTTTGAAGCGGTTAATAGCGCGGTCAATGCTTTCGTTATCTTTGATTTTAATACCGATCATAAAGAGCGTGTGTATGGGTTATACTGTTATATGAAATAAATACAGAAGTCAAATATACGACCTCCAGAGTATTATTTCAATTAAAAAACACCGCTTTTATATATAGTTTGAATTCAACGGGGGGGAATCTGCGGCATCGTAAAATACCCCGGATAGTAGTAACTTAGGCTAAACTTGTTTGCTTTGCTTTAGAGTGTGATGAATACCATTCGCCTTGCCACTGTATTTGTGCTGATGATTCCTGCTGTATTGCTCAGCAGCAATCATGATTTTGTGGTTGAACGGTTTACACACCCGGATCTTATACCCGCCCACATCGCCTCTGTCACACAAGATTCTACCGGATTTTTATGGTTTGCCACCAGTGATGGGTTGTATCGTTACGATGGTATCCGCTTTGAAGTGTATAAATCCGAGGTCAGAAATCCTGCATCATTGCCCAATAACAACATCCGTGCTGTTTTTACAGATGACCGCGGAAGGTTATGGGTTCTGCCTCAGGGCGGGGGGTTGTCTTTGTTCAATCCCACCAGGGGGGATTTTACCAATTTTGTACCCGATGGCGACCATCCTGAAAGCGTCACGGGAACCTACGATTTTCGAAGCATACAGCAGTCCGGAGAGCACCTCGTTATCAGCTCACACGGTGGGGATGCCTATTTTGAATTCAATCTGAACACCCTGGATTTCACACGGAAATCCCTGCCTGCAACACGTGAGCGGCATTTCATTCAGTCTTCGGTGGTGCTGCGCGCGCGCGATGGCTCTGACTGGGTGGGTACAGACCAGTCCGGACTGATTCACATCCGAACCGATGGTTCCTACCGGCGTTTTTCACCGGATCAAAACAACCTGAATACCGATCGGGTCAGTGCACTGATGGAATCCTCTGATGGCACAATCTGGATTGGAACGGTGCAGGCCGGACTGCTCCGCATGGCACCCGGTGAACCCGGTCCCCGACGTATTCGCGCTCTTGACCGCCTTAATGGATTCTCGCGGTCCACCATTTATGCCATTCAACAGGATGAACGCGGTAATATCTGGATTGGTTCGAACCTCGGCATAGTTATCTATGACCCTTCAGGCGGAGAGCTTGTTCTTCATTTTCAGTTTAATCCCAGCACCATACGTAGTCTTTCCTCCAATGAAGTACGCAGTATCTTCACAGACAGTAACGGAATTGTGTGGGTTGGTACCCGGAACGCAGGCCTGAACAAGCTGAAAATCCGGGGAGCCTTCGAAAATATTCTGACCGCCGAATTTGACAGGGACGGGGAGCTGAGCCGGGGTTTTGTAAGGGCTATACACCTGAGCGACGATGAACTTTGGATTGGCACTGAAGGAGGAGGAATACATATCCTTGATTCGGATAACTACGCCCTGATCCGATCTATTGACACCCAAAGCAGGTACCCGTCGGGGTTGCAAAGTAACGAGATCACATCCTTTACACCGGATCCGGACGGAGGGCTGTGGATTGGTACCTGGGGAGGCGGTCTGCACTACTATCACCCGGATTCTCCTGATTTGATGGTTTATCGTTACGAGGCTGCCAATTCACAAAGCCTGTCTGACGATCGTATCCAGTTTGTGCATATAGACTCCCGGGGTCAATACTGGGTAGGTACCGAAAATGGACTGAATCGGTTTGACCGGGATACCGGTGTTTTTCAGCGAATCAAATCAGAACCTGATGATACCGGCACACTTGCCGGAAACAGTCTGCAGACCCTTGGGTTTCTGGAAAAATCACCCGGGATATTCTGGGTAGCCAGCTGGCAGGGCCTCAGTCTGTACGATGCTGATTCAAATCGGGCAACGCGGTATCTGTCTGATCCTGTGGACCTCAATACGCTCAGCAGTAACCACGTAATTTCCTTGTACGACGATGGAAACTATCTCTGGATAGGAACCTTCGGTGGCGGATTAAATCGTCTTGATCCGGCATCAGGGCGGATTAAATACTACACTGAGCAGACGGGGCTGCCGAATAACGTCATCTTTGCAATTTTACCTGATCAGGACGGAAATTTGTGGCTGAGCAGCAGCAGCGGGTTGTTCCGGTTCAATCCCGAGGATGAGTCCCTCGTGAATTACACCGAGTCAGATGGATTGCAGGGCAATGATTTCTGGTGGGGCTCGGCATTTCGCGATGCACAGGGTGTGCTGTATTTCGGCGGTACCAACGGTCTTACGTCATTCAATCCCCGAAATATTACACGCAATGATTATGAACCGCGTGTGGTGATTTCCGGTCTGTCTGTTGAAAACGAGACCTTTCCGGTTGCGGATGCGGACCAGCCTGTGCAGATCAGTGCCGGCCGGGGATTTATTACTATTGAGTTCGCATCCCTGGATTTCTCTGATCCGGACAAAAATCAGTACGCTTATCGTATTGCCGGTCTCAGCACAGACTGGACCTACATCGGGAATCGCAGCTCGGTCAGCTATGCGAGCCTGCCACCGGGGACGCATTATTTCGAAGTTAAGGCAACCAACAGTGCCGGAGTCTGGAGCCCGAATCAGGCGTCTATTACCCTTGTTATGGAGCCTTTTTTCTACCAGACCAACTGGTTTTGGATACTGACTGCAATTCTGGGGCTATCCACGGTTGCCCTGCTTTTTGTTAACTGGAGCCGGGTATCACGTCAGCGACAGGCAGAGCTGGAAAGGCTGGTAGCCCGGCGCACCCGTGATCTTGCGGAAAAAAGCGAGGAACTTCTGAAAAGCTACGCCGAACTGCGTGGGCAGACCGTCAAACTACAGGCCAAAAATGCGAAAGTAGCTGAGCAGAATGCCATCATCCTGGCTAAAAGCAAGCAGCTTGAACATATCAATAAACAACTCGTTTCACTCAATCACGAAAAGAACAGTCTGATCGGGATTGTGGCCCATGATCTTCGGAGTCCTGCTACCAGTGTTCTGAGTGCCCTGCAGTTATTGCAGCTTCAGCCTGAACTCAATCGGGAAGAACAGGAGGAGTTGTATACGACTATGGAAGACATCCTCAGAAAGCAACTGGCCATGGTAAACCGTATTCTGGATCATCAGAGCTTGGAAAGCGGTATCATTGAGGTGAAAAAACAGCGGGTCGACCTGGTTAAGTTTTGCCGTTCCATGGCTGAATCGTATCGTGAAAAGGCCGCGGTCAAGGGCATAGTTGTTGAGTTTGTCACAGAGGGGCTCCACCCCGAAATCGATACAGATGAAGCATTGCTGGAGCAAATATTGGATAATCTGCTGAGTAACGCCGTTAAATTTTCACCGGCAGACCAACGTGTGCACCTTATTCTCAACTCCTCTGACTACCATGTTCACATTGGGGTGCGTGATCGGGGTCCGGGCCTCACGGAATCAGACAAAACCAAGCTGTTTGGAAAGTTTCAGCGGCTCAGTGCAAAACCCACGGCCGGAGAGCAGACTACCGGGCTGGGATTGTCTATTGTCAAGCGCCTCGCTGATGCCCTGGGCGCTGCGGTGCGTTGTGAGAGTGAACCCGGACAGGGGGCTACGTTCTGGATTGACCTCCCCGCCGGTCTGGCAGCAGAATAAGGAACGCCAATCCCGAGCGGGACTTCCCCGCAGAAGACCGCATCCCACTCGTTGAATACAGGCGAAGAAGACAGCTATTCTGCGTATTTTGCCACGTATTTTTAACACGGCTCAAACATCACACATGCTACATCTGGCAGGAATTACCTACTTCATCGGCGACCGATGCCTGTTTTCCGGACTCAATCTGCAGGCCAACAAAGGCGATCGTATCGGGCTTATTGGTCCCAACGGAGCGGGAAAAACCACACTTCTCCGCCTCATATCCGGCAAAATTCAGCCTGAGGAGGGCTCTGTAACCTTTGAAAGCAACGCATCAGTAGGCTATCTGGAGCAGGAAGTACTCGAAATAAGTCTGGACCGGACGGTACTGGAGGTGGCACTCACGGCATTTCAGGAGGCATCCGACATCGAAAGGAAACTCGAGGCCATATATGCGGCGCTGGAGCAGACCACCGATTATGAGTCGGATGCCTACATGAAACTCCTCGAAGACATGCAGCGTCTGCAAGACCGATACGCGGTGCTGGAGGGAGACAGCAAGGAGGCCCGCGCTGGTGCCGTGCTGGAAGGACTTGGTTTTACTACGGAGCAATTGCATCAGCCGCTGTCCCGTTTCAGCGGTGGATGGAGGATGCGTGTACTGCTCGGTAAACTCCTGCTGGAACACCCGGATGTACTGCTGCTGGATGAACCTACCAACCACCTGGATATTGACTCCATCGCATGGCTGGAACAGTATCTGCAGAATTACGACGGGGCCGTCATACTGGTGAGTCACGACCGGTATTTTATGGACCGGATGATCAATCAGATAGCGGATCTGCGTTCGCGCAGGGTCTACATGTATCCCGGCAACTATGAGCGCTATGTAGAGCTTCGTGCCGAGCAAATGGACCTGCAGGCGCGTGCATACGATTCGCAGCAGAAGCAGATTGCCGATACAGAGCGATTTATTGAACGATTCCGGGCGAAAGCTACTAAAGCCCGTCAGGTGCAGAGTCGGGTCAAGAGCCTGGAAAAAATGGAGCTGGTTGATGCCCCGGAGGCTGATGCGGCTGAAGTCAGTTTTCGCTTCCCGGAGCCCCCGCGTAGTGGCCGCGTTGTGCTTACGATGGAAAACCTTCGAAAAACCTATCCGGCTCCGGCACCCGGGGAATCGCCTGTAACGGTATTCACCTCCGGTCAGGCCCTGCACATTGAAGCCGGAGAGAAAATTGCGCTTATCGGTGCTAACGGTACCGGGAAATCGACCCTCGCACGAATCATGGACGGTATTGAGCCGTTTGAAGGGTCTCGTAAACTGGGGCACAACGTGATCCTGTCTTACTTTGCCCAGCACCTGGCTGATGTTCTCAGCAGCGACCGCTCTGTTCTTGAAGTGATGGAGGAAGCTGCTCCGACCAGTGAAGCCCGGTCCGGTATCCGGAATTTGCTGGGTTGCTTCCTGTTTCGTGGGGACGATGTTTTTAAACCCATCCGCGTGCTCAGCGGCGGAGAGCGGAGTCGTGTAGCCCTGGCCCGTACGCTGCTGACACCGGCTAATGTACTGGTGCTGGATGAACCGACCAACCACCTGGATCTGGCCTCCAAAAACGTACTGGTGCAAGCCCTTCGGGATTTCAAGGGGACCTTGATTGTGGTATCGCACGACCGTCATTTTTTGCAGGGCTTTGCCACGAAAATATGGCGGGTAGGCAGCGGGAAGGTTACCGAATACGACGGCGGGTATGACTACTACGAATGGAAATCGACCCGGGATCACGAGCAGGCCACTGTACAGGCCACATCGGCGAAGTCAGGAATAGCCGGAAGTGCCAATCCGGTAGCCGCTCAACAAAAACCGCAATCCGATGCAACGGATGCGTCGTCGGCAGGATCGCCCAACCTGAAAGAAAAGCGCAAGCTGGACGCCAAAAAGCGTACGGAAATTCAAAAAGTACTCAAACCGTTGCAGAATAAGGCCGCCAAACTGGAGCGGGAGGTCTCCGGCAGGGAGGAGGAGAAGTCCATGCTGGAAGTTCGCCTGGCTGATCCCGAATTTTATGCAGGTCCGGATGCTGCTGAAGTGATAAAACGCCATGGCAGATTGCAACAGGAGATTGAAACGTTTACTATGGAGTGGATGGAAACACTGGAAGAACTCGAAAAACAGGAACAACAATTACAGCAGGAGTATGAAATATGAGCGGGAGCGAAGGTAGTACCTACACACAACCCTGGTATGTAACCTATACGTATGCCATGGCCGCCGTTATATTGACGGTATACGCTATGATTGTAGCAAAACCTTTGTTGATGCCCTTATTGTTTGCCGGTTTTCTTGCGATTCTGCTCGTGCCGATGTGTAATTTCATGGAGCGTTATAGGGTTCCACGCTTCTTATCAGCCATAGTTTCTATCACCTTCAGCCTGGCGGTTTTGTTATTCGTAGGCTTTTTCCTGATAGAGCAGCTTCGTGGATTTGCTGAAGATGCTGAAATGTTTACACAACGACTTGAGGAGATTCTGCAGTCAGCGGATGCTATTGCTGCACAATATTTTAACCTGGATGTACAGCTTAATCTGGACTACCTCGTAACCCGTATAACCGAGTATGTTCGTGAAAATGCTGCTTCCCTGACCAGAGGAATTACTGGTGCAGCATCTACGCTCACCACGATGATGCTACTGCCGGTTTTCATGTTTCTGATTTTGCTGTTCAGAGATATGCTCAAAACCTTTCTGCGCAAAGCCTTTGCACGGGGCGATAAAGCAACAGAGGAGAAAGTAGATGCTATAATTTCCCGTATCAAGACGCTCATCCAGCACTACATAACCGGACTGTTGATGGTCATCGGAATTCTGGCTGTTATCTACTCTGCTATGCTGTTGATTATTGGTGTTGATCATGCCATATTTTTCGGTGTTTTTGCAGCTATGCTGAACGTAATCCCATTTATCGGTCCGCTGATGGGCTCCATTTTACCAATCTTGTACAGTCTCATAACCATGGACTCGCTGCTTTTTCCCGTGGCTATTCTGGCTGGCTTTTACGTGGTTCAGTTGTTTGAGGGCAACTTTTTTACCCCGGTAATTGTGGGTTCCAAGGTGAGTATGAACGCATTGATGACCCTGCTGCTGTTGCTTATCGGCTCTCAGATATGGGGACTGGCCGGCATGATTTTATTCATACCACTGGGAGCGATACTCAAAATAGTGAGTGACGAGGTGGAGTCTCTCAAACCATATGGGTTTCTGCTCGGAAGGGTTGAATCCGACAAGAGTGAAGACCGAAGTGGTTTGGCAAAGCGCATCCGAAAACTTGCCGACCGGATTACGAGCCGTTTTACTGCCTGACTTGCTTTGCGGCAAATAGCCCCGGTATCTGATTAAGGCCACAAGGTGTCAACTTTGGTATGCCGGGCTAGTTATGGCTGATGAAAATGGCAGCGGTATTGGTTTTCTTGATGATATCCATTGGGATGGGTCCAAACGCCTTGTCGCCGGGCAAAAGCCTGCCAAGGCCGATGATGACCAGATCATGCTGGCTGACTTCGTGAACGAGAGTAGCCGGAATATCCGTGCTTTGCTTGATGCTGGTTTTAAAACCGGTTGGAATGATTTCCTCGGCAAAACGATGCAGCAGTCGCCGTTGAGTTCGTAGTTCTTTTTTCGACACCCCTGCAGGAACCAGCTGCTGGAAGGTGATTTCGGGTTGATAACTGCGCCAGATACTTGCAGCAATCCGTGCTCGCAGCAGATCATGTTTGTCGAAACCAGCCACCGGAATCAGAATTTTACGAGCCTGGCTGATATTCCAGCCCGTGTAGGGCTGCCGGAGTACAACCACATCGCACGGTACCCTGCTGATAAGCTGTTCCAAACGTCGGGTGGTTTTTTCATCGGTGAATTCACCGGGACCTATAAGCAGGGTCTGACATCGGTGCGCGCGGGCAACCCGTTCGATTTCTTTCCACGGGTCTGCAGCAATCGTAATGAGTGTGTCTGCCCTCAGGGACGCCTCGAGCGCTGATGAGAGTCCCTGGTGGATCACATCGCGACATCCCTCTACCTGACGGGCGGTGCGTTCTGCATCTTCCGATCGATTTACAATGTTCAGCAGCAGGGTTCTTCCTACCACGGGCGGGGAAAGCGCCTGGGCTAGAAAAACTTTGGAGGCTACGTTGGCCGGATTGGTTATGGGCAGCAGCAGCAGGGGGCTATTTCCGCGCAGGCGGATGATTTCAGGGTTTCGGGCTTCCTCCGACACATCCGCCACCAGGGCATGTTTCAGGAAAAAAGCAATGAACAGCAGGGAGCCGATGAACAGCCAGATGAGCGTTATGACCCCGGCAGATGGTACAACGACCGATTGAAACAAGGCCAGTGAAAGTGTTATGGCAATACCGGCAATGGGAAGTGCCGGGAAAAAAGGAACCTGAAAATGGGTAGGTTTCTTGCCGGGCGATCGTTTGCGCATCAGAATAAGGACCAGCTGGGCCAGGGCAAAACTCAGAAGGAAAATCAGCGAGGAAGCTGCGGCCGCTGAAGCTACATCCGGCAGCATCATTATGAAAATTACGGTAAGCAGGGCCGACAGGTGTATGGCCCGCACCGGAGTGCCATAGCGTCGGTGGAGTCGTGAAACCTGGGGAAGCAGGGTGCGGTCTGAAGCCATGCTGTTGGCTACCCGGGAGGCCGCAAAAAGATTGGCCTGCAATGCGGTAAGCATGGAGATGGTACCGGCAATCAGCACCAGCCACAGACCGAATTTACCCAGGTAGTGCTCTGCCGCAACGGCAATGAGGGTTTCCGGGTAGGCGCGACTCACCCCGGCAAGGGTTGAGCCTTCCGGAATACCTACCATCAATACAACCAGCAGCAGCGGGATATAAATGGCCATCCCTATTCCAATGGTATAAAACAATGCGCGAGGTATGTTTTTTTCGGGATTGCGGATGTCACCGGCAGCATAAGCCACCAGGACGAATCCCTGCATGGCTACAAAGGTATACCCCATAGCTGCAGCCAGTCCACCGATACCCCCGGTGAAAAAGGGCCTGAAATGCAGGGTAAGGTCCTGAAGGGGCGTGCCGGGAATGATGGCAATTCCACCGGCAATCAGTACTGCAAAAACAGCTACTTTAATTAGATTGATGCGCCTGGCGTCAACCCGAACCTCTCTGGAGAGCTTCAGGGTATAAAAACCGACCGAAATTATGGACAGCAAAACCACAACGATTCGGGACCCCGCGGCTTGTTGCAGCCAGTCTACAGGAATTTGCTGCAGGGTAAAGGCCGTAAATACTCCGAACCCGAGTGCGTAGAAAACCGAGGCCATGATGGAAGCCAGCCAAACAACCCATCCCACTCCGAAAGCCAGTTGTACGCTTAGCGCCCGTTTGGCATAGGTGTAAATGCCACCGTTTTTCGGGGTTTTGGAGGCCATTTCGGCGAAACTCATGGCTATGATTACGGCAATTACTCCGTTAAGGATAAAAGCCAGCAACGCCGAGGCGCCTGTTACCGAAAAAGCCACCCCTGCCAGAGCCAGAATTCCACCCCCGACCATAGCGCCGATTCCAAGTGCTACAGCTCCTCCCAGCCCCATGCGTACTTGTTCAGAAGCAGATGAATTCTTGGGTTTGATCATGTTTATCAGGAGTTTTGTACGTCCTCAAGCAGTGCAGGTCCCGCTCCCGGAGTGTGTTCAATTAGTTCATTGAAGTTATGCATATACTGCGAGGCCTTGCACAGCTGATCGGTGATACGTCGCAGCCCCCGGATATAGTCGTGCCAGCGCAGCATGGCGTTCATGGGAAGTTTGCCGCGTGAACCGCTGTACAGTAAGGATGATTTGGCCAGTTCATAGTTGGCCTCGAAATCACGCTGTAATGCGGCAACATCATCCATTTTGAAATCCGGATGCTCTGAATCTGCGATGTGACATAACTGAACCACGTTGGCTTCTAGTACATTGATGCGTTCGATCAGTGCAGGATTCAGCTCCTGTATATCCTGTTTCAGGCTGGAGATTTCAACGGCAGTTTCCATACTCTCCCTGAAATAGCTCAACACGCGAAGTGCGTTGGGCAAAGCATTTTCACCCGTTTCAGGAAGCTCTCGTCGCTGCAGCTGCCGGATAAAACCGGCAATTGCCTGGTGAAGTTGCAGCAGCGTATACTGCTTACTTTCCGACTCTTTGACACCTATAGCATGTGTAAGTCCTTTTTTAATGAGACTTCGGGTTTTCCGTCCGGTACGTTTCAGCTCAAAAATAAGGGCGCTGATCGCCAGCGACGGAGTTTGTAGTACGGTGTTATCCAGGTAGCGGGTGGGGGGAGCTGTCGCGTTGTCAGCAGGAATAAATTTGGTGAGTAACCAGGCCTCCAGTCGACCTACAAACGGAAGCATAACTACCAACCCGGTGACTTTCTTCATCGTATGAAATACGGCGATGGTCGTTGCTGTATTCAATCCGCCCGTAAAAACAAATTCAATGAGATCCAGATAGTACGGCAGCAGCACTATGAGCATCACTCCGCTGACCAGGTTATACAGTACGTGGGCTGCCGCTGATCGGCGTGCGTTGGCTGTGGCACCAATTACGGCAAAAACAGCTGTTGAGGTAGTGCCGATGTCGGCACCAATAACCATATAAGCCGCCAGCTCAAGCGGTATGAATCCGCCGGCAGCAGCAGTAATAACAATGGCGATGGAGGCCGACGATGACTGCATGAGGGTGGTCAGTACAATACCCATAAAAACCATCAGAAGTCCGCCAGCCAGCCCCGTGCCAATGGTTTCGGCCTGAAAAATCTGCCCGAGGTTATCAAAGGTGTCCTTAAGGATGTCAATTCCTAAAAAGAAAATTGCCAGCCCGACCAGCACCTGTCCCCATGCGCCGCGGTGCCGGTTCTCGCCGCTCAGCCATAATCCCATACCGGCAGCCAGCATGGGCATCGATAATACCTGCAAATCTACGTTAAGGCCGATGGTAGCCACAATCCAGCCGGTAAGGGTTGTTCCCACATTGCTTCCAAAAATCACGTAAATAGCCTGGGCCAGGGTCATTACACCGGCATTGACAAATCCGATTGTGGCAAAAATTACGGCTGAGGAAGACTGAACCAGCGCGGTTACCATGATGCCTGCAAGAACACCTTTGACCATGGTTGAGGTATAGCGCTTGAGCAGCGTGCGCAGGGTTTGTCCGGCAGCCAGTTTCAACCCGTCGGTCAGGAGCTTCATGCCGAGGAGAAACAGGGCCACACCTCCGGCAAAACTCAAAACCATGTGTAAAAGGTCGTTCAGGGGCATATTCCGCGTTCTGATGATAACTAAACAGACGGTAAAGGTAAGAACTTCCGTGCAGACCCCCACCAGACAGGATGAAATCCTCAGGTAATACAAGCAGACTCAAAAACCCTTTCATAGTGACCAAAAACATGGAATAAAATGCGTATTCAAACTTGTATTGACAAGTTGATACAACTGTTGTATACTTGAGGCATAAGGAATCGGCTAAATCTACCACTCAAAATATCTTCGCATGGAAACTGAAATTCTGATTGTACTGGGCATCATGTCCTTCACCATCTTCATGCTGGTCACGGAGTTGCTGCGTATTGACGTTACGGCGCTGCTCACCTTGCTGCTGCTGTACTGGACCGGTATTCTGAGCGGTGCAGAAGCCATTTCAGGATTTTCCAGTAATGCGGTAATTGCCATGCTGGCCGTAATGATTCTGGGTGAGGGGCTGGCTAAAACAGGCATGATGAATCGGTTTTCCAAATGGCTGCTTAAGCGGGTAGGCTCGAATCCCCGAAATATTATGGGCTCTCTGGCCCTGGCAACGGGTACGCTCTCCGGGGTTATTCAGAATATCGGAGCCGCCGCATTATTTCTGCCCAGTATCATGGATATCTCTCGTCGGATCAAAGTTTCAGCGTCGACCATGATTATGCCGGTGGGCTTTGCCGCAATCATCGGCGGATCGTTGACGATGGTGGGATCAGGTCACCTTATCTTAACCAACGACTTGCTTGCCGCCGCAGACCTGGCACCCTTCGGTCTTTTTGCTGTAACCCCGGTGGGGGTCGCGCTGCTGCTGGGAGCAGTACTCTTTTTCCTGTTTCTGGGTAAGTACTTTCTTCCGCAGGGGGCCAGCGGCAAACTCCAGGCTACCGAGCAGGAAAAAGTGGTGGATGCATTCAATCTCCGCAAAGAAATTCAGTACTACCGTATTTCTGAGTCCAGCACGCTGAAGAGCAAAACCATCGAGGAATCCGGCGCATGGTCCGAATTTCGCATCAACATTCTGGCAACGGCGAAGGAAAATCAGATTGCCTATGCACCCTGGCGGGAAACCGAATTACACACCGGTATGATACTGGCGTTGTACGGCGATGATAATCAGGCTCAGGTATTTGCTGCGAAACATGGTTTGGAGCCGACCCAGGAACATCCGATGTTTGAAGGTCTGGGTGATCCCGAAGAGACTGGTTTCGTGGAAGTAGTTGTACCACCCCGATCCGATTTGGTTGGTAAAACCCTGCGTGAGTATGCCATGCGCCGACGTTTTGTGGTTGAGCCGGTCATGCTTTTCAGCAGGGGTCAAAAGGTGGAGGGCGATTTTTCAGATCACATCATCACCGCGGGAGATACGTTTATTGTCTATGGACCGTGGGATAATATCCGACGACTTCAATCGTCTGATACCTTCGCCGTTCTCACACCTATTACAGTTGAACCCAAAAAACCGGCAAAAACCTGGTTTGCTGCGGGCAGTTTCCTTGTTGCTATTGTGCTTGCACTCAGTGGCTTCTCCATTTCGGTTTCGTTTCTCACAGGAGCGGTGCTGATGGTTCTAACCCGGGTTATGAGCATACAGGAGGCCTATGAGTCGGTTGAGTGGAAGGTAGTTTTTCTGCTGGTCGGTCTTATTCCGCTGGGTGCGGCCATGCAGAACACAGGTACCGCCCAGTTCCTTGCCGAAAGTGTAATGAGTCTGGTGGACGCGGGTAACACGCTGGTGCTGTTATTTACCGTAGCAGCCCTGGCTACCGGCTTTTCTCTGGTTATGTCCAACGTCGGCGCGGTGGTGGTATTGGCGCCCCTCGTTGTAAGTATCGGTCTGATTGCCGGTGTGGATCCCCGGCCGCTGGTATTGCTCGCCGCAGTTAATGCCGGTAATTCCTTTGTGCTGCCAACACACCAGGTCAACGCGCTGATGATGAGTGCCGGAGGGTATAAAACCCGTGATTATTTCAGGGCCGGCGGTGGGATGACCATCGTTTTCCTGATCATATCCGTTCTGGTTTTTTATTACACCATGTTTTGAGATCGCATAAAGCCGAAAGATTCGCAAAGAACGTATCTTGTGTGCGTACGGTTGTTTCTGAGCGTTCATTTTGCACACATCCAGATGCAAATAGTATCAAAAAGAGAGCGGGCTTTAACCTAAACATAACAGATGGGTTGGTTTACTGGTTGATTTTTCGGGTAAACGAGGAAAACTGAATTACGTGGGTAAATAAGGATAATCTGGCCGTTATGGGCGATTAATAGCGGGTCTGAGCGAAATCCAGAATGTTGCACCCTCGCCCAGTTTGCTCTCGCACCACACGGCACCATGCATGGCCTCTGCGAACTGCTTGACAATGGATAAGCCCAGTCCGGTTGACTGCTCACCACCGGTCGGACGGGCACTGAGTTTCTGGAATTTCCGGAAGAGTTTTTCCTGATCGGCCTGTGATATGCCCGGTCCCTGATCACGAACACCAATGCGAATATCATCGCGCGTTACCAGAACCAATACGGTGACGGTGGTATTAGCCGGCGAAAATTTGATTGCATTGGAGACCATGTTGTCAAGAACCTGCTCGAGAAGACTGTCATCGGCATGTACTGCCGGTAAGGTATCAGGTTTGGTTATAGTCAGACCAATAGATTTCCCGGCAGCCGGACTCATATGTGTCTGCCGGATATTTTCCAGCAAGGGATTCAGATCCACCGGGGTCATGTTGATATTGATTTTTCCACTTTCAAGCGCCTGATGATCCAGAATCCGCGTTATCATCGATAGCTGCTTGTTAACCGATGTTTCTATCATGTCCAGAATTTCAAGCTGCTCGCCTATGGGCATGTCATCGGATATTTTCAAAATGTGAAGGCCGCTCATGACACTGGCCAGCGGACTTCGTAAATCGTGGGCTACAATTCCGATAAGACTGTTTTTCTCCTGATTGAGTTGAATAAGCTGGCGGTTTTTGGCTTCCAGCTCATTGGAATTGGTAAGAACAAGATTTCGCTGGATTTCAATTTCACGGTTACGTTCTTCCAATCGAAGGGTTTTTTCCCGAAGCTGTTCATTGCTCTCCAGCAGTTCTTCTTTACTGTCTGCCAGGTCTCTTGTGCGTTCGGCCACCAGTGCCTCCAGCTGTTTGTTCTGTCGTGTAACCGAAGCGGTTCTCCAGCGAATGGTAATGCCAATCAGCGCCACGGATATAAATACCATCAGGAACCGGAAGGGCATGGTCTGCCAGATAGGAGGGAGAATGGTAAAGCGTACCTCCAGCTCGTTGTCACTCCACAGTCCGTCAGCATTGGTGGCGCGAACTCTGAATACATACTCGCCGGGTGAAAGAGCGGAGTAGCTGACCTGACTTCGGTTTCCGGTGTAAATCCAGTCTGAATCCAGCCCTTCAAGCATATGCATATACTCAATCTTTGACGGGCTGGTGTAATCCAGCGATGCATAACTGAAATCAAGGTAGTTCTGGGTGTGACGTAACTCCAGGATGTCCGAGCGGGTCAGGCTTTCCCCGAAGACCCGTATTTCACTGAGTACAACGCGGGGATGGAACCGGCTTTCGCGTATTCTATCCGGATCAAACGTGACGTACCCGTAGATGGATCCGAAGTACAGGTGCCCCTGCCTCGAACGAAATCCGGCGCCCCACCAGAAATCATTGATACCCAGTCCATCCGACTCACTGAAATTCCGGTAGGAACCGGTGACGCTGTTGAACCGGATTACACCGTTATTGGAGCTCAGCCACAGATCCCCGTTGTTGCCGGGAATGATGGTAAATATAACGTTACTGGCCAGTCCCTGAGCGTCTGTAAACCGGGTAATTTCGCCGGTTTCTTTATGCATCCGGTTTAGTCCGCCGCTGAAGGTGCCGATCCACAGGTAGGTGTCATCATCGTAGAGGGATAAAATATGGTTTGATCCAAGTCCCTCGGCATTGTTTGCACTGAATTTGTAGCGGCGCTCCGTTCTGTTGGTATAATCGAATCGAACAAGGCCGTCCCAGGTACCGATCCAGTACACCTGGTTTTCATCTTCTACAAAGGCGTTGGTTTGAACACTGTAGCTGAAACTCGATTCGGGCGCATCGAAATCGTAGAGTATTCGCTCAAAAGTACCGGTGTTTCGGTTGAACAGGTTGACCCCGTTCTGGGTACCGATCCAGTACCGGCCGCGCGAGTCAATTTCAATAAACTGGATGCGGTCATCGCTGAGGGTGTTCGCAGCTCTACCAGATGTAAACTGCGTCTGCCGACCCGTTCTCCGATCATAATGGATCAGACCGTTACCCCAGGTTCCGATGAGTATGCCACCGGCCGGATCATCTTTAATAGTGGTGTAACCTACTGAGGCCTGTTTCTCACCCAGAATTTCAACCAAACGTAAAACCCTGTTGGTTTCGATGTCCACTTCGGCAATCTGACTGCTGTTGATTACCCATATGACATCATCCTCCGGCTGATAGAACCCACGCACAAAAGCTTCCTGCAAATAGCCCGGTTCATCCGGATTGGGGGTTACATGGGTAAACTCATTGCGCTGCAATAGATTATGTATGCCTCCATGCTCATTGCCAACCCAGATAATGCCCGACCGATCATGGTGAACGGCGCGTGTTCGATCATTAATCAACGACCGGGGGGTATCCGGATCAAACCCATATCGTTCGATAATTTCGAGGGTGTGCAGGTCTAAGCGGATCAGGCCCCCATCGGCTGCAGCCCAAATCACATCTTCCCGTGGATCAATCCATAGGTCATATACATTAGAAAATGCCGCTTCAAACCGGGGATCCGGAGAGACAATCTGCCCCGTAGCAGGATTCAAACGAGACAGGTAGGCTCCAAATCCGCCAATCCATATATGTCCGTGGTGATCGGGTACAATGCGGCGCAGACTATTACCGGTCAAACGGCTGCCTGCCGGTGTGGTTGTATTGAATTCATTGATAAGTTCACCATCCGGTGACAACAAGAGCAGCCCGTTATCAACAGTCGCTACCCAAAGATTGCCGTTGTCTGCCTCGTGGATGTCGAAAGCAAAAAGGAGTCCGTTATCCAGCTGCGGGGGTAACGGGATAGCCGTAAACGTTTCGCTGGGGATGTCGAACCGGTAGATATGCGGATCAAAGGCAACACTCAGCCACAGACTTTGTGAACGTCCGAGTGATATGGCACGCACGTCGTTGGTGGTATCCGGACGTGGATGAAAAGTGGTGAAATCGTTGGTTTGTGAATTAAAACGGCTCAATCCGCCAAAGCGGGTTCCAACCCATAAAGTACCACTGCTGTCCACTTTGAGGCTTTGTACAACATCGGATGGCAGGGCATTGGGGTCTGCCGGATTCTCCCGGTAGGCAATCACATCGTTTCCGTCATACCGCAGCAATCCGCTCTCGGCGGCAAACCACATAAACCCGGTGGAATCCTGCGTGATGTCAAAGATATTTCGTTTAAACAACTGGGTATGGTCCACCCGGCTGATGAGGTAGTCTTGTTGTTGTCCCTGCACGTGCAGGGGCATCAGCAGGCTGAGAAGTAGTATGGTCAGTACGGGTCGTTGCAAAATATCAGTTACTCTCGAAATCACGGATGTTCATCTGCGAAGGACCTCGTTCCTGTTGCAGTCGGTGTGCGGTCTGTTCTGCTTCACGCATGACCCTGAGCAGGTTTCTGCCGGCAATCTTTTCAAGATCTTCCTCGCTGTAACCCCGTCTGAGTAATTCCGCAAACAAATCAGGATAGGTTGTCACATCTTCCAGTCCGGCAGGAAGCAGGGAGATGCCGTCATAGTCGCCCCCGATACCAATGTGGTCTACGCCAATCAAATCCCGGATATGATCAATATGATCCGCCACATGATCCAACGTGGCAACCGGTGGTGGATTTTCCTGCTCCCATCGGCTTAGGTATACGGCTACACTGTCGGGCTGACCGGTATACAGATATTCGAGTTCAGCGCGGCGAGCATTACGTTGTGCAATGTGCTCGTGCAGGGGCTGGTGCAAAAAGGCGGGGATAAAGGTAACCATTACCACACCGTTATTCTCCCGGGTGAGATGCAGGACGTCATCCGGCACGTTCCGTGGGTGCATATTCAGGGCCATGGCTGATGAATGTGAGAATATAACCGGAGCCTCGGTGATGGCAAGGGCATCGCGCATGGTTTGAGCCGACACGTGGGAAAGATCCACCAGCATGCCCAGACGATTCATTTCACGGATCACTTCCTCACCAAAGCCGCTGAGTCCATCATGACGCGGGGTGTCTGTTGCCGAATCAGCCCAGTCCAGCGTTCGTGAATGAGTCAGGGTCATATACCGGGCACCAAGGGCGTACATCTGGCGCAGAACCGCAAGCGAATTGCCGATAGAATGCCCCCCTTCCATGCCTATCATGGATGCAATCTTACCTTCAGCAAAAACCCGCTCTACATCATCGGCCGTCAGAGCCAGCTCGAAATGCTCAGGGTACCGTTCAATCATGCGGTACACAAAGTCAATTTGCTCGAGGGTGGCCTGCACCGACTCTGCCTCGGGGATGTTGGGAGATACATAGACCGACCAGAACTGAGCGCCCACCCGACCACGCCGGAGCCTTGGAATATCCGTATGCATCATACGCGTGAGTGCCGTGGTATTCATGAAATCCAGCAAATCAAATTTGTAGTCGACCCGATTTCGGTACTGAATGGGTACGTCATTGTGGCCGTCAATAAGCGGTACCCGCTCCAGAATTTCCACGGCCTGCTCGCGGTAGGCGTCTCTCGGATTTGTTTGTGCCTGTACCGGCTGCAGCGCCGGCAGCAGTATCATTGCCGCCAGTGCGAGATGGAACTTGAATATCATAAAGCCCAATGTTTTCCCTCGGTTTTGTTTAGATTTTTTAAAATAACCATTCGAACGGTGGCATACACTATTTTCACGGGTATGTCTATGGCATATTCATTATCATGCGTTGAACTTTCCAACAGCAAGAGATCTTTTTTCTACCTATGAATCTCACGTTCCTCACCTCGGCTGACCTGCACCTGGGCAGGGCCTCCGCCGCCGCACAACTGGCCGACAGCTCTCCGGGACCAGAACACTCCGTAACCCACAGTGTGGCTTCAGCTTCGTATGCCTGGCATCAAATGGTAGATGTTGCCATAAAAAAGAAGGTAGACGCTGTACTGCTGGCTGGTGATATTATCGACCGTGACAACCGATACTTTGAGGCCCGAACGGCTTTGCTCTCCGGATTCAACCGGCTCAGCGATGCGGGCATACCTGTTATTCTTGTTGCCGGCAACCACGATCATACCGTATTGCCGGAATTACTGCGAAATAATCCGGTTCACGGGGTTACCCTTTTGGGCGAGGGCGGGGTCTGGCAGGAGCATGTGCTCAGGATCCGCGGAGCAGCTGTAAGCTTTGTGGGATGGTCTTTTCCATCGCCATCGGTCCGTTATAAACCTTTGCAACAGTTTGCCCTGCAGCCCGAATCACGCCATTGTATCGGACTCATTCATGGCGATTTCGGCCTTGACGACAGTCCGTATGCACCGTTGGCATCCGAGGATTTTCAAAAAAGTCCTGCGCGATGCTGGGTGCTCGGCCACATACACAAACCTGAAATTCTGATGCAGGACCCGCTTTGTTACTATCCGGGATCCCCCCAGGCTCTGAGCGCTAAAGAAACCGGGTCGCACGGATGTAACCTGCTTCGTGTGACTGAAACCACGGTGGATGTTGAGCCCATAACCATTTCATCGGTACGCTATGAGCGGATTTTT
Source organism: Bacteroidetes bacterium HLUCCA01 (assembly GCA_001314545.1). GTDB lineage: Bacteria > Bacteroidota > Rhodothermia > Balneolales > HLUCCA01 > HLUCCA01. The sequence continues at coordinate 137,457 of LIHN01000019.1, read as the reverse complement.
GTGGATGTCAGCGGCGTGGAAGACCTCGCCCGGGCCCAGGCTGTCATCCAGCAGGCCCTACAGCGAACGGTGCACGAGCTTGACGGTGTACACTTGCGAGAACTCGTTGCAGACCTCATTTTTACCGGAACACTTTCCGATATTACCCTGCCTGACAGCTGGGAAATTGAATCATCACTGGGTGAATTCAGCGGAATATTGGCCACAATCCGTAAAACGGAAAACCGCTGCACAGCCTCCCTGGGCAACCTTGACGAGCTGGCCACAGAGGCAGGTCCGGCAGGTATTCTGGCACAGGCTTTATTGAATTTACAATCAGGACAAGACTCGGAATTTTTGCAGGCACTCCGGCAAAAAGCCGTATCGCAAATGGATGCTGTGCACGCCATGGGAGCGTACGCACCACTGGCGCAGGCCGGACTTTTGCATCCCCGGCACGAACTGGATTCCCTGCTGGCGGCGGAGTGCGAGCGCATGCTTTCGGCGCTGATACAAACCCGGTCGGAGGCAGGCTGATGGACGAACAGACCGTATTTATTGAATCACTGCATATTACAAAAGCGCCGGGTTTTCCCGCCGGGATGTCGGTTTTTTCTGCGTTCACCAACCCGATAACCATCATAACTGGTCCGAACGGTTCCGGCAAGAGTACAACGGCCAGAACGCTTCTCCAGGTTGTTTGTCCTGGCAAGGGTTCGGATACTCATTATAATGCGGTTGTGTCTTACCGGAATGAACGTTGGGATATCCGAAAATCGGTGGGCAATCCGCAATGGTATCGAAGAGGAAACCCTGTAGAAGCACCGTCGTTTCTGCCATCTCCGGATGATGCTCAACGGTATATGCTTGCCCTGCACGACCTCCTTCAGGCGGAAGACGCAGATCTGGCCGCTCAGATTTACCGTGCTGCCATCGGCGGATATAATATTGAAGCCGCCTCCAAACTGCTCGGCTACAGTCCAAGCACAAAAGGAGGGAATACGACGGAGCAGAAGGCCGCAGCGCAGGCGCAGACTGAGTTGAAAGAACTGCAGGCCGGACAGTCGAGGGTCCGGGAACTGGCTGATAGTATTGAGCAACTCAAATCCAGACAGGCCGAAGCGGCTGATGCCGGCAAAAAAGTACAATTTTTAACGACACTACAGGAATATCAGCAGCTTCGCGATGTGTATACACAGGCGGAAATACGCGTTCAGGGCTATCCGGCTGTGTTGGAAAAGATTCATACTGACGATGCAGACCGCCTCGAGCTGCTTGACCGGCAGGAAATGGAGCTGCAATCAGAACTGGACCGGACCAGCGCCCGGATTGATGCCATCCGGGCGGAAATAGAAGCTATCGGCTTTCCTCAGCTTGATGACGCAGAAATACGCATTCGAACGCTGGAAGAGCAGGCTCAAACATTGCGCGAGTTGCATGCCTCCCAACAAAATGCCGGGCGTTCCCTGCAGGAGATTGCCGCAGGAATTCAGAAGTTGCAGCCTCTGGCATCTGCAGATTTTACCCGGTTGGATTACGAACAGCTGACCAAAGCCGAGAGTCTGCATCAAAAGCTGATATCCACCCGTGAACAGCTTGCGACCCTGCGTGATATAATTCAGACGGCGCAGCAACGGCTCGAGGCACTGCAAACACCCTACGATGCGCAGGTGTTGTCGCGTGGAATTACAGCACTGACCGCCTGGCTTCGGGAGCCTTCGTCAGGGGCGGTACCCGGCGTAGCTTCACGATGGCTTTGGATAACAGGCGGGCTGGCACTGCTGAGCGCCCTTGTTGTCTGGCTGGCGGGTAGTACAGGATTTCTGCTATTTCTGCTGTTCCCCGTTATTTGGTGGCTGGCTGCCAGGAAGTCCTCAACGGCTGCAGATCCGTCGGTAATCAGGCAAAAGGATTACACGGATCTGGATCTGCCCCAACCCGCTGACTGGACCCCTCAGGCGGTTTCAAACCTGCTTTCGGAGCTGATTGTATGGATGCAGGCCGCTGCTGAAGCTGACCGGTTACGGATTGAATTTGAACGCAGTGAACGACGTTTATCTCAGCTGGTGCAGCAGGAAGAAGACTTTCTGGAATCGTACCACGAACTCATGGGTCAGGTAGGTCTGCATGGGGTCCATGACATTGATGCCGGTAATTTTTTCTATCATATCAAAGATCTGTATACACTGCGCGAACTTCAGCAGGCCCACGCAGTACAGCAAGAGCAGGTATCAATAGCCGACGCCCGGGTTAAATCGCACATGGAGCACATGGATGCGCTGCTTGACGTCTTTGGTGTTAAACCTGATGATGGTGGTATGGAATCACGCCTTGCCGCAGTCCGATATGCCGTGCGTGCCTTTGAAAACCTGGTTACTCTGCGTGAAAAGCTCCAAAATCAGCTGAATCAGTTAACAAACCTCAATCGTCAGATTGATTCCGCCAGAAAAGAAAAAGCTCAAATTACATCCCGCCTCGGCATGCCGGACCCCTCAACGGAGGAAATACGCAGATTGTGCGATCAAAAACCCGATTGGAGCGAGGCCCGAAGAGAACTGGACCGTGTTACAGACACCCTCGCACAAACACAAAAACGCCTGAATGACAGTCCTGCAGCTGTGTTTTTTCCCGACTGGAATGGATATGACGTTGCCCAAACCGGACAGTTGATCATTCAGTGGCAGGCAGTGGCTGATACCTACGATGATCTTACGCGAAAAATCGCCATCATTGAAAGCGATGCCAGACGCTACGGCTCTTCTACACAGCTGCAATCGGCTCTGGTACGTGCAGATGAAACACTTGAAAAACTGCAGGCCAGCTACCAGTCCCGACTGCGTTCCGTGCTGGGCGCTGCCATAGAACAGCAGGTAAGCCGACAGGTGAGTGATACCAGTATACCTGCCGTTTTGCGCAGGGCACGTACCTTGTTCAGCCTGATAACCCGGGGCCGGTATCTTCTTGAGGTTAGTCCGGGAGCAGGAGCATTTGTGGCTGTTGATCAACGCTCCAACACCTTGCTGCAGCTCGGTGAACTCTCCTCGGGCACCCGGATCCAACTGCTCATAGCCGTACGACTCGCCTTTGTTGAAGTCAAGGAAGGTCCGGCAAGACTACCCGTTTTTGCCGATGAGCTTTTGGCCAACAGCGATGACATCAGGGCGGAAGCCATTATTGATGCGTTAATCTCCATCGCCCGTACCGGCAGACAACTCTTCTATTTTACCGCCCAAAAAGATGAAATTGCCAAGTGGCTGCAAAAGTTTGACCAGGAGAAGATCGGTTTCAGCCTGCTGGAGCTTTCCCAGGATTCCACCGATGCACTTGCTGAACCGCCTGCGGTGCCGATTCCCGCGGTGCAGGTCGACCTGCCCGATTCCAGGTTGTCCTATCAAGAATACCTCGACCAGCTTGACCTGCCCGGTTATCATCTTATCCGTGATTCCGTGTATGAGCTGCCACTGGCTGTGCTCACGGAGGATGTAGCTCAATTACATGCCTTGCTGACGCGTCACATCCGCACCTGGGGGCAACTGGATGCCCTATACGATGATGATGCAGATTGGGTGCCCGTACAACCCGATGCCATGCAGAAACTCCGCCGTATGGTCGATGCCTTGCAGGACGCCGCACGGCTGCTATCACAAGGCAGGAGCAGACCGGCGGGAGTTTCTGAAATTATCGAGTCCGGAGCCGTGACGGAAGCCTATCACGACCAGGTAGTGGAGGTGCTTCAGAATGAATGCCAGGGCGACCCGGTTCAACTGCTCGAGGCACTCAAAAGCAGAGCTGTACCCAATTTCCGCAGAGCTTCCATCAACAAACTGGAAGCATTCTTTAGGGAAAAAGGATACCTTCCCGATGGCGACCCTATTCCGGGCGATCTGCTGCAGGTCCGGCTGGCTGTGCTGGCAGACAAGTACGGTTTGAAACCGGATGTGTTTGAGCGGGTGCTCAAGCGGATTACGTGAGTACTACCCGTGTTAAATACGGCACAGAACGTCGGGGCCCGCGGCCATACCAACCATCACGAAGCCAACTACCACCATGGTAAAAAAAATTCTGCTGCTGCTCTTCATAGCTGCTGGCTTTATTGCTCCCGTACGGGCTCAATCAGCCTTTCCGCAAATCGCTCCGCTGGACGCCGGATTTTCGCCGGAAAGATTGTTCCGCCTTCAGCAAACCCTTGACGATTATGCAAAAGAGCAGCGAAATGCCGGCTCAGTGACGTTAATTTTGCGCGACGGGCAGCAGGTTTTCTTTCATGCCGCCGGCAGCCAGGATCTGGAAGCACAAACACCAATGCAGTATGATACCATGTTTCGGATTGCTTCCCAGACCAAAGCGATTATCAGCGTTGCGGTGATGATCCTCCAGGAGGAGGGGCGGCTGCTGATTCAGGATCCGGTGGGTAAATACCTGCCTGAGTTCATGGAAACTACGGTGGCTGTACCGGACTCAAGCGAACGAGGTTATACGGTGGTTCCGGCAAACAGACCAATCACAATACGGGATTTGCTTATGCATACAGCCGGTATCGGGTATGGGTACGGCGTAGCCGCTGATGCCTGGAGGCAGGCCGGTATTCAGGGCTGGTACCTGGCCGACCGTGCGGTTCCTGTACGTGAACTGGTCCGTTCTATGGCTCGCCTGCCGATGGACGCTCAACCTGCTGAGCGGTTCGTCTACGGGTATGCCAATGACATCCTGGGGGCTCTCATCGAAGAGGTAAGCGGCAGGCCGTTGGATGAATATCTTCAGGAAGCGCTATTCGGACCCCTTGCTATGAGGGATACCCATTTTTTTGTCCCTGAGGAGAAAGTGGATCGATTAGCCACCGTATACTCGGCATCACAGCAGGGATTGGTTCGCGCCCCGGACCCGGGTCTGGGGGCAGGACAGGGGCACTATGTGCAGGGCCCCCGTGTTACCTTCGGCGGTGGTGCCGGATTGGTTTCAACAGCGCAGGATTATGCCCGCTTTCTGCAGATGATGCTCAACGGAGGTATTCTTGACGATGTGCGGATTCTGAGTCCTGCCACGGTTGAACTCATGACAGTTAACCATCTTGACGGTATACCTTTCAGACCGGGACTTGGCATCGGACTGGGTTTCGACATCGTTACAGATCTGGGTGTGCGGGGTGTTCCCGGTGCAGTCGGGGACTACGGATGGGGAGGCGCCTATCATTCTACGTACTGGGTTAGTCCGCAGGACGGCCTGGTGGTGGTGTTCTTTACCCAGCTTATTCCATCAACCGGATCTGATATTCATGCAAAATTACGAACCCTGCTGTATCAGTCACTCGAATTCTAACCCCCACTGCATAGGACCCATGGTCGGTGTATAATGAGTAACTTGATGCATTGCAGTTAGTTGTCTGCTGTTCCTATAAATTACATACTAAGCAATATGAAAGAATTCTGGGATGATCGGTACGCCTCTGAAACATACGTCTTCGGTGAGGAACCCAATGTATTTTTCCGTGAACAAATCGACCAGCTTCCCGCTGGAAGGCTGCTGCTGCCCGCTGAAGGAGAGGGACGAAATGCGGTATATGCCGCACGAAGGGGTTGGAAGGTTTCGGCTTTTGATATGAGTGAGCAGGCCCGGCGTAAAGCGGAGCAGCTGGCCGACAGGCACGGTGTCAAAATTGATTATCAGGTCGCAGCTATGCCACACGTTGAGTACCCTGCAGCCACCTTCGACCTTGCAGCACTCATCTTTGTGCACTTCCCCGATGAAAAGCAGCAGCAGTTTCATAGCAAAATCTGGAGCTGGATCAGGCCGGGCGGTCGACTTATACTGGAAGGGTACCATAAGACACACATCGCTTACCGGGAAAAATACGGGTCGGTAGGCGGACCGGGTTCGGAAGCCTTCATGTATGATCTGGACTCCCTCATGGAAGGTTTTCCCGGCGCCCTGAAACTGATGGCTGAAGAATGCGAAATTGACCTGGCTGAAGGCGATAATCATACCGGTCTGAGCCGTGTTGTACGATTACATCTTCAAAAGCCGTAAATTGCAGGCTATGAACGTAATCACTTCACAAAGTCTCCAGAAATCGGGGGTCATCGCCATTCTGGCCTCGGCAGTTCTTGCCGCAGCAGCGTTTGTGATGCCGGATGACTCGGCGCTGAATCCCGCTTTTGTGGTTGCCGTCGCCTTCGTGCTGGCCTTATTTGGGTTGTTTTTGGTTCTCAGACCCCACATACCAAAGAAAGCAGCCTTCATTGGAGCTGTAGTGTCATATCTGGCGCTCATCGTAACAACCATGGTGGCGTTGAATTTCAACGAGGAAGCCGTGGCAATGGGTGGTTATGCTATCGGATTTGTTGCTTTTTTGGCAATTTTATCCAAGTTGTTTTTACTTTTAGGTGTTTCCCATATTGTTTTTCCGGGAAAAACGTCCGAAACCGGGAATGATAATGTACAGGGGAAAAGTTAATGTGGTATACCTCGGGATGTAGCGCAGTCCGGTAGCGCACTTCGTTCGGGACGAAGGGGTCGCAGGTTCAAATCCTGTCATCCCGACTTCCATATATCTTCGTTAAGGAAGTCCGGCAATCTCACATTAACCACACCAACCTGCTATTGAAATCATCTGCAACTCTCAGCGCTGAAGATCAGAGCCGAATCATTGAAATGGCCTGGGAAGACCGCACGCCCTTTGAAGCGATATCTTTTCAGTTTGGTTTGTCCGAACAGGAAGTTATTGAATTAATGCGAACCGCTCTGAAGGCATCCAGTTTCAGAATGTGGCGAAAGCGTGTAACTGGCAGAAAGACCAAACACGGAAAGCTTCGATCCGGGTCCGTCAGCAGGTTTGTGAGTCCATATGGCTACCAGCGACGATAACCATGGCTGATTTGTTTGAATCCTATCCACGGCAGATACTCTCCCACGATGGGGAGGCCGTTTACTATGGTGCTATTTTCGAGATTGCCGAGGCTCGCTCCCTATTTGATGCCCTGCACGCCCAGACACCCTGGAAGCACGATGAAGTTGTTATGTTCGGCAAAAAAATAGTTACAAAGCGCAAAATGGCATGGTACGCTGATAACGGATTGGCATACACGTATGCATCTTCCCGAAAGGAAGCGTTGCCCTGGACCCCGCTGCTACTGAAAATCCGTGAACAGGTTGCCCGTTTAAGCGGACACACCTACAATTCTTGTTTATTGAATTTGTATCATAACGGAGGGGAGGCCATGGGGTGGCACGCCGATAATGAAAAAGAGCTGCAGAAGGGTGGTGCTATAGCTTCCCTCAGTTTGGGTGCCCGTCGCAAATTCGCATTCAAGCACCGAAAGGATGCCAGCAGGGTGGATGTGTGGCTGGACAATGGCAGCTTACTGGTAATGAAAGGCGCCTTGCAGGAGCATTGGCTGCATCGTCTGCCTCCAACCCAAAAAGTCGGCGAACCACGCATAAACTTAACATTCAGGACTATTAAACCACTATGATCACCTGGAACCACATACTCGAATTCGCCAATAAAGCTAATCCTGCACCTGATCAGCGCATAATAAAAACGGAAGAAGCGTGGCGTGAAGTGCTTACAGAGGAACAATTTTATGTAACCAGAAAGCATGGAACTGAACGACCATTCACCGGTGCGTACTGCGCTTCATTTGATCCCGGAATCTACGGTTGTGTGTGCTGTAAAACGCCGCTTTTTGACAGTACGGTAAAATTTGAATCGGGCACAGGCTGGCCCAGTTTCACCCAGCCACTCAAAGAAAACGTCGTGAAATACGTGGTTGACCACAGCTTCGGGATGGTACGCGTAGAAACGTTGTGCAATACCTGCGATGCGCATCTGGGACATGTTTTTCCGGACGGTCCTAAGCCTTCTGGATTACGGTATTGTATGAACTCCGCGGCATTAGTAAAAATCACGACTGACTCCTGATACGACTTACCTCTCGCGCTTTAAAAGAATTTGCGAGAATATTTTGCGTGTTTGTTTCCGGGCGTATTGCTTCTCATTTTTTTTAGTGGTATCTAAACGTCGCGTGTACGGGGGTACATCAACTGCATATTGCACCTGTTAACTTAGATCGTCTAATAAACTATGATGAGAGAATCATACCCGGGCGGGAAGCCATGGCTTCTTGCGCTATTACTGTGTATTGTTTTTGTCCAGGCCGCTGTAGCTCAGCAAATAATTCTGGAGCCTATCAAAGCCGGAAACTCCAACGGGCAATTCATAAGCAAGCTGCTTCTCAAGGAAAACCGTACGATCCGCGCCACTGCCAGGGCTCCCACACGGTGCCGGAGCTACCATAATTTCCTCTGGTGACGAAACTATGCGGGAGCTGTCGGTCCACCTCGGCTACGCCTACCAATATGGTCCTGTATCAGCTGGAATTGGTCTGAAATACCGAAGTTCAACCTTCGGCAAAAATATGTACAATGACGCTGACTACATCGTATTCGAGCCTGACGAAATCAGTGCTGGCCGGATGAATCAGATTACCGGCGATGCCTCTGGTTTTGGCCTCGATTTGGCCCTGCGCGCCGGTACAGAGCAGCGGATAAATGATATATCGGATGAGCGGTATGCACTTGGTTTCGGCCTTAATGTGGGTGTACTCAACAATGTCAGAGTCCGCATTGATTATGCCTATCTCATCCAGGATCTGGAAAACACCCAGCGGATATCCCTGGCCATTCAATTTTAACGACCATCAGCACCTGCAACATTATGAGAACACTTTTCTACTTACTCTTGCTGGCCAGCCTATGGCTAACGCCCGCAGTTGCCTTCGCTCAGGCTGGAAATGATACCGAAGAAGATTCCGATGTACCTGAAATTGAGGCCTGGCGGGGTGGAAACCTCAATTTTGGATTCCGGCTTGGTTTTGATCTGATGGGAAGCAGTGCTGGTTCAGGCTACCGGCGCGAAACTGGATATCAATAATAATATCCCCTCATTCGCAGTCTCCGTTCCTGTGCATGAACGATTCGTTGCAGCCGTGTTTTTTCATACGCCCCTGCAATTTGGTCTAAACTTCGACCTGACCGGTTTTCAGACCAAACTTGCTCAGGAGCAGGGCTACCGTCTGGGACTTTATTATAAGGCTCCGTTTAAAAACCGACTGGGGGTTTCACTGGTCTACAACAGTATGCCCACTTTTTTACTCAACGATCCGCAGGCTGTTGGTGAAGCCTTCCTTCCGGTTTTTGTACTCGGAGACGACCTGTTCAACGATGAAATCGAGGTTGACCTTAACGTATTGGAAGCCGCCAAACCAAACCTGACTACGCAACGTGATATCGCAAACCTGGTCAGCGATATGGAGCTCAGCCTTCCATCTTCATTCACCCTAGGTCTGGATGTCGGGATGGGGCCGCATAATCTGGTTCTGAACTATACCAAATACAGTGGTGAATTTTCACTCAGAACCGGCGATGACTCCATCGTGGGCAAGCAAACAGAGCACGGAATCGGGTTCGGACTGGATTTCAAAATGAAAGATCAGCTTCGAGGCTGGAATTATGCGCTCATACCGGTAAGGTTGCTTTTCCTGGATATCGATGGTATCCTGATGCAGTCGTTGCGCAAGTACACAGCCTACCAGAATCCACGATACCGTTTTGGGTTTTCAGCAATGACAGGCGCAGGAATTGCCACCGGAGATTTTGACGATTATCAGTCGGCAATGGACCTGCCGCTGCCAACCGGACTGGCCCTGGGCAGAACCTACAATGTATTCAATACGGCGGACATCGGATTTACCGTGTTTGGATTTCCCGATTTACTTTTTAAATTTTCAGTTGGGGTTTCTTTGTATTAAGCAAGAATCCTACTGGTGCGGCGGCAGTTAATACGGTCTCTGTCGCCGCATTTTTTTTACTCTGCTTTCGGATTCAGCAGATATTCTGCGGGCACGTTAAGTTTCATTACGCCCAATCCGAACAAAGCATAATCATAGCGAGCCGGATCCTGCGGGTTCAGTATGCACAATCGCTTATGCAACTCCTGCAAAGCCAGCCAATCGTTCTGCTTTCTACCCAGTAAACCAAGCCTGCGTGCCTGCCTGGCTACATGCACATCAAAGGGTATCATCAGTTCAGAAACCGGCATAAAGTCCATAAGCCCCGGATCTACCACACTGTTTTTCCGCAAAGACCATCGCAGAAATAACCACAACCGCTTGCAGGTGCTTTTCTTTTTCTTACTGGCGATGTGCTTACGGGTTCGTGCGGGAGTCTCCGGAACCAGTCCGAAAAACTCATCGTGGAACAGGTCCATTAAATGCAGTCCACTTTCGCCTGCTTTCAGATACACATACTTCCAAAACGACTCAAAGTCGCCGTAATGATGAAGGGCTTGCTGCAGGCACCGAACCAGTCCGTTGACGTCTTCGGCAGTGAATGTACGATGTCTGAAGCCCTGGAGGTGATGAAAATCAGCATCACTGTATCCTCTGATAAAAGCCTCAGGATGATAATCCATCCGACTGAGTAAATCATGTACCTTGGAAAGAACAATGTCACGACGACCCCAGGCCATTATGGCAGCAAAAAAACCTGCCAGCAACTGGTCTTCTTTCCGGTCAAAAGCATGCATAAAACTGACAGGGTCTGAGGGTATGTATTCGGGAACCTCAACCTGATTATTGATGGAATCCAGCCATTCTTTGCGTGAAAGCAGTGCGTTTTTTGTCAGTACCTTCAGGTTAGAGCGAGACCTAGTACTCATTGTCATCTCTACGATTCAGTAACCTGGTGAGCTCACGGTTCGCTTTGGGGAAGGGATAATCATCCAGCTCGCTAACCGATACCCACTTAAGTTCACTGCTGGTCCTGGCTGTTGGGCTTCCCATTAAAACGGAGCAGGTGTAAGCATGCAGGGTAATCTTGAAATGACTGTAAGCATGTTTAAGCCGGTGGAAAAAAACCACATTGCCAATCTTCACGCCCAGTTCTTCATAAAGCTCACGATGCAGGGTATCGGTGGTCAGCTCACCCGACTCCTGCTTGCCTCCGGGGAATTCCCAAAGTCCGCCCAGCATCACATCGTCAGGTCGGCGGGCAATCAAAACCCGGTTCGATTCATCCTGTATAATACCAACCACTACATTCACGTGGGGTACTTTGGCTGCAGGCGATTTATACGGGATGGTGTCCGTTCGTGCAGTAAGCGAAGCAACACAATGCGCCTGCAATGGGCACTGCCGGCATTGAGGATTCGATGGTTTACACACCTGGCTGCCCAGCTCCATCATAGCCTGATTGAAATCGGACGGTGCCTTCGCCGGAATCCAGCGTGATACGGTAGCCTGTATCCGTTTACGCACCGCAGCAGAACGCACATCGTCTGCAATTCCCAGATACCTGCTTACAACCCGAATCACATTGCCGTCTACAACGGCGTGTGGTTTATGGTAGGCAATGCTTAGCACGGCAGCGGCGGTGTAATCGCCCACCCCTTTGAGTGCCCGTAATTCATCCCATGTATCAGGTATGGCTCCACCAAACGATTCAACCACTGTGCGGGCAGTATGATGCAGGTTCCGGGCTCGGGAATAGTAACCCAGTCCTTCCCAGGCCGATAAAACCTCCTGCTGATCGGCCTGTGCCAACTTGAATATGGTCGGAAATTTCGCAGTAAACCGCTCAAAGTAGGGTTGCATCTGATCTACACGTGTTTGCTGCAGCATAATTTCTGAAATCCATATCAGATATGGATCACCACTGTCACGCCAGGGCAGCGATCGTTTGTTTTTCCTGTACCAGGCAATCAAAGGTTCAGTGAAACCAAGGCCACCCTCATCAGGATCAGTTACCAGCTGCATGATTATCGGCCTGTTTCGTCCGGCTGCGCCGACATGTTCCGCACCGTCATGGTTATACTGAGCGAAGCAGCCGCGCCAAACTGATCTGTTGCGATGATTTGAAAGGTATGAACCCCCACCTGGCGTCGCTCCGGAGTCCATGTAAGCATACCGGTACGCTCAGAAATGGTAGCACCATCCGGCATATCAACCCCGTGGTAACGAATCAGCCCGCGGTCCAGTCCATCAGGATCTACTGCCCGAAGCGGCAGCTGAAACAATTCTCCGACTATCACAGACATCGGCCTGACCGGATTAAAGCGGGGAGGGGCATTGAATGTACGCACGTCTACCTGAAAGCGGGTACTGTCTGTCCTGCCTTCAGCATCGGTTGCTGTTACCACAAACTCCGTTACTCCAATTTGATTGCTTTGGGGCTGCCAGTAGAATCCGTTTCCGCGGATTTGAGCGTTTTCGGCGTCACTGCGAAGATTGAAGCGAACCTCACCGGCCGCAGCTCCATGAACCACCAGCGGGAAAAGTACGGGTCGGGGAAAGGGGAGTACTATGTTTTCAGCGGGTTCAAGCCGAAAGCGATCTGTGCCGGGTGTGGTTTGAGTGGACTCAAAAAAAACATTGACCGACAGTTCATCAAAATTTGAAACCCATAGCCGCTGTCCGGTAACAGCGAAATAGTTTCCATTGCTTCCATCGGCGCGCAACGTTGTAACCCTGCCGGAGGATTCAATCAACTCAAGGATTCCCGAGGTGCTGCGTGCCAAAATCTGATCACCCAAAGGGGTAATTTTGCTGACGGGTCCCGAAAGTTGTGCTATCAGTCTCGTGAGTCCTGTTGAACGAACCTCGTAGAGGGATCCCGTCGAATCAGAAGCATACAATGTTGAATTCATGTTGTGTATGCGCTGCACTTCACGGTCCAGCTGAACGGTCTGACTAAACCGGATATCATCGCCGTCAACATCGTAAAATAACAGGTTTTGTCCGCTGTCCAGCGCAATAAGGTTGGTGCCAATGCGAACAAGGTCAAATACCGGTGTATCACGGGTATCAATCATTTGCGGCGCAGTGTCGAAGTCGGCCGGATCGGTAAGAGGTAACCGGCCCAGACCTGTTTCACCCATCGCAATGTATAGACTGGTACCAATCCTGCTGACACCGAACGGCTCGGCAGGAAGGAAGGTCGATGAATATACCCCCAGAATAGATGTGGGTTCCAGTACGGTCAGCCGGTTCCCGCTGCCGTAAAGGTAAGCGAAGCGCACATCAGGCTGCATGGTTCTGCCCCGGTCGCTCATTCCCTCGGAGGTCAAAATCCATTGAAGCGAATCGGCATGGGTGCGGAAAACAACCAAACCCTCACTTTCCGACAGAACATACAGGTGTGTGGCACTTTCCTGAACACTGACTATATCCGGTATGCGCAGTGTTGTGCTGAAATCGGCTGAGAGTTGAACCTGAGCCTGAGCTGCCGAAGCAGCGAATACGACCAGAAAACAGACTGCCGTGTGTATACGAAATAGTTTAATCATAGCCAGTTATGTGTTTTGTACCATGCGATGGTTTCCCGGATACCCTCCTGCAAAGACACGGATGGTTGGTATCCCAGTTCGATGCGGGCTTTCTCCACCGAACAAACCCAGGATAAGACCATTTCAGCGGCCTTGTCCCGATTTAAAACGGGATACTTGCCGAAAAATGATGCGCCGGTTTCAGCGATGGTGCCAACACGCGATACCCACGACTCAGGAACATGAATTTTGGTAAGCTTTTTGCCTAAAGCCATTTGGGTGGCTTCGGCAATTTCATGCCAGGAGTATCCGCGCTCACTGCTGATAAACCAGGTCTGCACACCCGGTGTACGGTCAGCGGCGGCAAGCAAGCTGCCTTCAACAACGTCCCGGACGTGCACCAGCGAAATCGGTTTGCCCGGAGCCTTTCCGATAATAGGGAATATACCCTTGGCAGCTATCTTGAAAATGGTGTAAATATCTTCCTCACGCGGACCATACACCGAGGAAGGACGGATAATACTCACCGATATGCCCTCACCGGCTACCTGATGAATCATCTCTTCCATCCGCTTTTTGGACTCCCCGTACCGGCTCACCGGCATCATCGGCATCGTTTCTTCAACCGGCTTGTTGAACGAAGGTCCCGCAGCTGCCTGAGAAGAAAGAATGACCACTTTAGGCACGCCCTTTCGCATGGCCAGTCGAAGCAGGTTTTCAGTAGCCTCCACGTTAACCTGGTGAAAAGTACGGGTATCCCTTGCCTTTACTACACCGGCTGTATGAAATAGCACATCCACACCCTCAAGCGCCTCAGCGATAGTGTCTACATCGTGCAAACCGGCACTCACACGGGTGTACGATTTTCCGGTCAGCCAACGCTCCTGTGCGCGAACCATGCAGCGAAGTTCACCTGCGTTGTCAGCCAGCAGCCGGTCTACCAGATGGCTGCCTATAAATCCTGTCCCACCTGTGATAAAGGCTTTCATAAATTGCTTATCTTTATAGTTTGCCCTCAATCATGATATTGAACGCACAGTAAGCCCAAAAATACACAGCTTTTATGGCTGAAGCTGAAAAAAATATGAAGAAACTGCGCATAGCGCTGACTACGGGTAATTACAATCACATTGCCGATGGGGTGTCACTTACACTGAATCGCCTGGTGGGCTATTTGCTTGAACGCGGACACGAGGTGAAAATTTTTGCGCCAACGCGCGACCCGGCCGCCTTCGTTCACAACGGAGATCTTCATCCAGTTCGCGCAGTTTCTATTCCCAAACGTAAAGAATATCTGTTTTCCTGCGGACTTGGCGATGCCTCCGTTGAAACACTGCGTTTGTTCAGGCCCGACCTTATTCACGTAGCTACACCGGATATCACCGGGTGCCAGAGCCTGCTCTATGGGCTTCGTAAAAAAATCCCTGTGGTAGCTTCGTATCATACGCACTTCACAAGCTATTTCAGTTATTACAACATTGAGTTTATCGAACCGGCCGTATGGTCCTATCTGCGTTGGTTTTACTCCCGCGTTGAACACACGTATGTGCCTTCGCAATCCATGATTGATACGCTAACCGAACAGGGTTTCCGGCAAAATATGCGGATCTGGTCGCGTGGAATCGACCTGCAGCGTTTCAATCCTGACCAACGATCAGCACATTGGCGCAACTCACAGGGAGTCGGCGAAAACCAGGTTCTGGTTACGATGGTGTCCAGACTGGTATGGGAAAAGGAAATGGATACCCTGCGAAAAACCTACGAATTGTTGCATAGTCGTTACCCAGACGTTAAAACCATGGTAGTAGGGGACGGTCCCGCATTGCAGGAAATGCAGCAATCAATGCCTGATACCCTCTTTACCGGTCACCTTCAGGGCGATGATCTGGCTGTAGCGTACGCTGGCAGCGATGTCTTTGTGTTTCCTTCCATATCAGAGACCTTCGGCAATGTCACCCTTGAAGCACTGGCCAGTGGCGTACCTGCCGTTGTAGCCAACGCCCAGGGGAATAAGTCGTTGGTCAGGCACGGAAAACATGGTTTTTTAGTTACACCCAGACAGCCTGAATCCTTTGCCTCAGCAATTGGCACATTGATTACGCAATCAGAACTTCGTAGTGAGTTTGGCGTAAACGCCCGTGAATTTGCCCGCCAATTTACCTGGGAGAATATCCTGGGCGGACTGGAAAACGACTACTACACTGCAATCAATGCTTACCAACCACGATAAAGCCGGATCTTGAAAATACTGTATATCTCTCATTTGCATCCCCCGGCTGATGAACCCCTTAAGAATATGGGGGGTATGCAACGTGTCAGTCTTCAATTGGTAAAGACCCTCAGCGCACGCGAGGATGTTGAACTGACGACCATCGGACAGGAAACCAGCTGGGATTACATCGAACTTAAAACCATGCGATTTCTGGTAGATTTATATACCAGGCTGCCGGTTCTTGCAGCACGACTCAAACCTGATGTTCTGCTATTTTCATCCATGGTAACAGCTGCCCTGGCGCCCGTTATCCGTGAACGCGTCGATGTGCCTATGGTTACTATCAATCACGGCCACGATGTTACCATGAATATGGCGCCCTATCAATGGTACCTGCCTAAAGTATTCCGAAACCTTGACGGCGTTATCAGTGTGAGCTCTGCCACCCGCGAGGCCTGTATTCTCCGGGGTATGCACGCTGATAAAGGAACTGCACTTCCGAATGGTTTTGAAGCAGACGCCTTAACACTTTCATTGCCAAAATCTCAGGCAGTGCAAATGCTGGGCGAGGCTGCCGGCAAAAACCTGGAAGGTCGACCAATACTGCTTACAACGGGCAGGCTGGTACTCCGAAAAGGGCATGAGTGGTTCATCAATGAGGTGTTGCCACGTGTCAAAAGCCCTGTGGAATATGTAATTATCGGGGACGGACCTGAAATGCAGTCTGTTGTTGAGGCTACCCTTAATTCGACATGCAGAGAACGGATACACTTGCTTGGCAGGCAGTCTGATGAACTGCTGCAGGCTGCTTATGTCGCGGCAGACCTGTTTGTGATGCCCAACATCCGCGTGGCAGGTGACATGGAAGGCTTCGGGATTGTTATGTTGGAGGCCAACGTGGCGGGTACGCCCGTGGTTGCCTCGGATCTGGAAGGTATCAGAGATGTAGTCCGTAACGGCCATAACGGCTACAGAATTGCGCCCGGGGAGGCTGGTTTGTTCAGTGAGAAAATAGATGATTTACTGGATGGCAACCTCGCGGAACTATCTGAGTCGGCTCGTAATTATGTTGGCAGTACATTTACCTGGGAGCAAGTTTCTCAACGCTACCTGGATTATCTGAAATCTGTTGTGGTAAACTACCGTCTGCATCAGCACAATACCTGGTAGCAAACTGCATACATTTGATTGCATTGGAATACTGAGTATATTTATTGAATTAATCATGAAGCCCATAGGAACAGCGGGATGTCCAAATCGAATACTGCATTAAAGTCGAAAGACATATTTAGCAAAGCATTTGAATTTACTAAAGCTGAGGAAGTTCGGGCCCTGGGACTGTATCCTTATTTCAAGCCGTTGACCGCTACAGACGGTACGGTTGTTGAAATCGAAGGAAAACAGGTAATTATGGCCGGTTCCAACAACTACCTCGGCCTTACCAATGACCCCCGGGTTCTGGAAGCTGCCCGTGCAGCTATTCTCAAATACGGATCAGGCTGCACCGGATCACGTTACCTGAATGGTACGTTAGATCTGCACCTTGAACTGGAGGAAAAACTTGCGGCATTCATGCGAAAAGAAGCCTGTGTACTTTTCTCAACCGGATACCAGACCAACGAAGGATCCATTCAGACCATTGCAGGTCGGAACGACGTGATTTTCTCAGATAAAGACAATCACGCCTGTATTGTAGTGGGTACCTTGTGTTCATCGGCCAAAACAGTCCGCTACCATCATAACGATATGGACCACCTCCGCAAACTTCTGGAACGGGAAGATCCGGATGTGGGTAAAATTATCATCAGCGATGGTGTATTTTCAATGTCTGGTACCCTGGCCAAAATCCCGGAACTTGTGGAGCTTGCCAAAGAGTTTGGCGCCCGACTCTACCTGGATGACGCCCACGCCATTGGTGTAATCGGTGAGCAGGGCAGGGGATCTGCATCCGTATTTGGATTGGTCGACGAGGTTGATCTTATCAGCGGAACCTTCTCAAAATCGTTTGCTTCCCTTGGTGGATTTCTGGTTGGTGACCGCAAAGTTATCGAGTACATCCGTCATTCCTCGCCCGCGCATATTTTCAGCGCATCCATGCCACCGGCGAATGTGGCAACCGTACTGAAAGCACTTGAAATTCTGCAGGAAGAGACCTGGCGGCTGGACCGGCTGGAAGAAATATCCGATTATATGCGAAACGGCTTGAGAGATCTCGGATTTAATGTATGGACCTCCCAAACGCCAATTATCCCCGTTGTTGTAGGCGATATGATGAGCTGCTTCCAGTTTTGGAAAGATCTTTTTGAGGCCGGCGTGTATGTAAATGCTGTTATTCCCCCCGCAGTACCTCCGGGACAATCCCTGGTCAGAACCAGTTACAGCGCTACGCATACCAACGAACAGCTCGACAAAATTTTGGATGCTTTCCGCAAAGTGGGTTTAAAACACGGCATTATTAATGTCAACGGTCAAGCTCAGGTAGAAGCATAGGCTGCGCACATGGCAACCACCACCTATGGCGTAAAACTGGTCAGCAGTAAAGAGGACGTCAGAAACTTTCTTGAGTTTCCCTATAGCCTGTATCAAAACAGTGAACAGTGGGTCCCCCACCTTCGTCTGCTGATCAAGGATTTGATCGATATCAAAAAGAATCCTTTCTACAAGCAGGCTGATACGGCAATGTTTCTGGCCGAAAAAGACGGAAAACCTGCCGGCCGTATTATGTCTATAGTGAATAATGCGTATAACCAGCATGCCGGTGAAAAAGCAGGATTCTTTGGTTTTTTTGAATGTATTGACAATCAGGGGATGGCCGACTTGCTCTTCAAAATAGCCGGAGACTGGTTGAATGAGCGTGGTTGCGAGGTGATTTATGGCCCGATGAGTCCGAATATGATGGGCGAAATTGGCGTATTGGTTGATGGTTTTGAGCATTCGCCAATGTTTCTGATGCCCTACAACGATTCCTACTATGACAGGCTGATTACCTCGGCTGGTTTTCAAAAACATGTGGATTTGCTGGCCTATTACATCCACAAGGATGTAACCGAGCTGGCCCGGGCTGAAAAGGCGGAGACGCTGGTGCAAAAACGCTACCCCGGTCTGACTATTCGCAAAATCAATATGCGCAAATGGAGTGATGAGGTTGTTATCATCCGAGAGATCTTCAATAAGGCCTGGGCCCGCAACTGGGGATTCGCCCCGATGAGTCCGGATGAATTCGAATTCCTGGTCGGTGATTTACGCTACATTGTTGATAATGACTTCGCCCTGGTTGCCGAGGATAAGGGAAGACCGATTGCCTTCTCCGTAGGGCTGCCTGACATAAACCGCATCCTGATTAAAATTGGCAACGGTAAGCTTTTTCCAACCGGTTGGTACAAGCTGCTAACGGAACTGAAAAAAATCAAAACCCTCCGACTCGCACTCATGGGAGTTCTGCCTGAATACCAGGGTAAGGGCGTGGATGCATTAATGAATCTGCACACGATTCGTAACGGACTTGCAAAGGGATATCACGAGGCTGAGTTCAGCTGGCTGCTGGAAACCAACACGAGCGTAATTAATTTGGCTGAACGCTTTGGTGCAGTCCCGACAAAACGCTATCGAGTATATAAAAATCAATAGCTTACGCTTAAGCTAAAGGTCTGTCAGGAGGTGTCAGAGAACCGAATTGTCTTGAATTTGAGCGTATAATTGCGTTTATTCTGTAGCTGAATCGCATATGTTTGCTCTTCTAATTTAATGATAGTACAATGAGTGAGAAGACCCTGCTTAAAGCTAAAAATCTGGTGCCGTCTGCTTCAAAATTCAAGATTCGCTCTGCCAGTATAAAACAGTTTTCAAAAGAAGAGTTACTTGACGCATACCGTTGTATGCTTACCGCCCGACGGTTGGACGAGAAAATGTTAATACTGCTCAAGCAGGGTAAAGGCCATTTTCATATCGGCTCCAGCGGTCATGAAGCCATACAGATTGCTGCAGCAAAAAGTATAGTTCCCGGAAAGGACTGGGCACTTCCATATTACCGTGATATGGCTCTGGCCGTGGGTATTGGCCTGACCAGTCGGGATTTACTTTCTGCGCATCTCTCACGTGTTACCGATACTTCTTACGGCAAACAAATGCCGTCACATTTCAATAGCAGCGCGCTACGTATTGTCTCTGTTTCCAGCGCTATCGGCGCTCAATATCTGCCATCTGTAGGGGTGGCTCAGGCGAGCAGGCGCAGAGGTACAGATGAGGTTACCCTGGTTTCTCTGGGTGATGGCGGAACATCGCAGGGTTCGTTCTTTGAAATGATCAATTGGGCCTCACGTGATAAAATTCCCCTGATTGTCATTGTACAAGACAATAAATATGCAATCAGTACCCCGGTTAAACACCAAACCAGCCACGGTAGTATATCCAGAACGGTAGCCGGATTTGAGAACCTTGAAATCATCGAGTGTGACGGGACGGAGTATTTCAATTCGGTAGCTGCTATGCAGGCTGCGGTAAAACGCGCGCGTGCCGGTGAAGGTCCTACCCTGGTTCATGCACATACGGTTCGTCTGTTGCCCCATTCCAGCTCTGATGATCATCGCAAGTACCGCGATGAAGAAGACCTGGAACGCGACAAAGCCAACGATCCCATCGCACGGTTAGCTGAGAAATTAATGGATGCAGGTTATGCCACTGAAACGGAGCTGGATATTCTAAGGGAAGAGGTAAAACGTGAAATTGACGAAGATACCCAGTGGGTGCTAGCCCAGGATGAGCCGAAAGCCGAGGATGGGGTTCGGTATATGTACAGTGAGAAAGACCTTGGTCTGGAGTATGGCAGGTCAGTGGAATCCGGAGATCCGGTTGTGATTGTGGATGCCATTAATCACGCCTTGCATGAAGAAATGGAGCGAGACGACAAGGTTCTTGTTTTCGGACAGGATGTGGCCGGTGGTAAAGGTGGTGTTTTTACGGCTACACGGGGTCTGACAGAGCGATTTGGGTACGACCGTTGCTATAACTCTCCGCTTTCTGAAACTTCCATTGTTGGTTCCGCATGCGGCCTTGCTATTCAGGGGTTTAAACCTGTTGTTGAAATTCAGTTCGGCGATTACATCTGGCCCGCTATGCAGCAGCTGCGCAACCAGGTTCCCTCCCTGAGATTCCGCTCACACAATCAGTACGGGGCTCCAATGGTCATCCGTATTCCCATCGGCGGCTATATCCACGGCGGCTTGTGCCATAGTCAGAATATTGAGTCCATAATGGCGCATATTCCTGGTTTCAAAATTGTGATGCCAAGCAACGCCGCCGATGCCAAGGGAATGCTCAAAACGGCCATCCGCTCCGATGACCCTATTCTTTTTCTTGAGCATAAGGCACTTTACCGCCAGGGATTTGCGCGATCACCGGAACCGGATTCCAACTACCTCGTTGAGATTGGCTCGGCCAAAGTGGTTCATGAAGGGGATCAGCTTACGGTAGTAACGTATGGTGCCCTGGTTCAAAAATGCATCAATGCCGCAAAAGAATATGCCAAAATCGGTCTTACTGTTGAGGTCATCGATATTCGCTCTATCGTACCGCTTGATATGCAAACCATTTTGAATTCGATCAAAAAAACCGGCAGGGTACTGGTTGCACACGAAGACCTGGAGTTTGTCGGACTCGGCGCTGAAATTGCCGCTCAAATTGCCGATCAGTGCTTTACCTGGCTGGATGCACCGGTTAAACGTGTGGCGGCCAGGTATGCCTACATTCCGTACGCAACCGCAATGGAAGATTACGTTCTGCCCAATGATGAAGACTTGCGTGAAGCGATGGATGTACTGCTGAAATTTTGACCTGCCATGTTCGTTCATTGTTTACTGAAATCGCACCTGCTTGCTGATAACGTACGCGTTATGCAGTGCAGGGAGCACAACGTATGTGTGTGCTGAATAACTCCAAAATAGTATTCTCAACACCTGTTATCCCGCCAGATTGATGCGGATTGTAGTATTAAACCCTTAAAAAAACTGTTATGAGTGACTACAGAATTGAAAAAGACTCGATGGGCGAAATTAAAGTGCCCAAAAATGCCTATTACGCTGCCCAGACCCAACGGGCCGTTGAAAATTTCCCCATAAGCGGCATCCCCATGAGTCGCTACATGATCAAAGCCCTGGGTATTGTTAAAGCCTCCTGTGCCAAAGTAAATGCAGACCTCGGGTTACTCGATCAAACGGTTGCGTCCTACATTATGAAAGCTGCTCAGGAAGTCATAGATGGTAAACTCGATGAGCATTTCCCATTGGATATCTTTCAGACGGGATCAGGAACGTCTACTAATATGAATACCAATGAAGTTATCGCGTTTCGTGGCTCTGAAATGGCGAGCACAGACGGTGTTGAACTTCGTATTCATCCCAATGATCATGTAAACTTCGGCCAGAGTTCGAACGATGTATTTCCGACCGCAATCCGCATAGCCGCCGCTGTTGAAGCCAAACAGTCTCTGGTGCCTTCTCTTGAACATTTACATACGGCCCTGCGTGAAAAAGGTGAGCAGTATAAGGATGTAGTCAAAACCGGAAGAACCCACCTCATGGACGCTATGCCGGTTACATTCAAGCAAGTTTTTGATGGGTACGCTCGAGCCCTCGAGCTGGGTGTGGCCCGCATAGACAGTGCCCTGGAGCGTGTGCTGGAGCTTCCGCAGGGCGGCACGGCTGTAGGAACCGGTATCAACACCCATGCCGAATTCGGCGCCCGTTTTGCTGCTGAAGTAGCCCGTGTAACCGGACTTCCTTTCATGGAGTCGGTTGACCATTTTGAGGCACAGGCCACCATTGATGCTCCTGTAGAACTTAGTGGTCAGCTGAAAACAATTGCGGTCAGCCTGATGAAAATAGCCAATGACTTGCGTTGGATGAACAGCGGACCGAAAAGTGGTATTTCTGATGTTATGCTTGCTCCCCTCCAGCCTGGAAGTTCAATCATGCCCGGGAAGGTCAATCCCGTTATCGAGGAATCAACGGTGATGGTGTGTGCCCAGGTAATCGGCAATGACGCCACTGTGACTCTTGCAGGAGGGATGGGATCTAACTTCGAGCTCAATGTTATGCTGCCTGTAGCGGCACATAATCTGCTGGAATCCATCAAATTACTCGCTAACGTTACACGGAATTTTGCTGATCGCTCAATCAGAGCAATCGTAGTCAATGAAATTCGTGTGCGTGAACAACTCGATAAAAATCCCATTTTAGTTACGGCCCTGAACCCGATTATCGGGTATGACCTGGCTGCGCAAATTGCTAAAAAAGCATATAAGGAAGATCGTTCGCTCAAGGATGTAGCCCTTGAAATGACGGATCTTAGTGAGAGCGACCTGGATAAGGCTCTGGATCCGATTAAAATGACACTCGGCGGGTTTACGGAGTAAATCTCACCAATAAAAAAGGCTTCGTTCTTTACAGAGCGAAGCCTTTTTTTCAAACGCTTTACCGGGGTATAGAAGCACCCTTTCCTGCTATCGCTTCATCGTAAGGAACTGACAGGAAATTTGCTTATCAAAATACGAGTTTATCAATCAGCACAATGATCCAGATTATTGGCAGGTAGAAAAATGATGCAAACATCAGTTTTCGGGCCGTAACTGCACTACGCTCGTAAAAAAAGCGGATTCCCTGGAAAATGAACCATAATGTTGCAGCTACCGCCGGAACCAGATAGAACATGGTGTTGTAATCCAGAAGGTACAGTCCTGCCACCGCCGGAAGGAGTCCTGCAAGACAAACTATTGAATACCAGGCTGTCTTAATCCCGCTTCCATCGCCTTCCGGAAGCATATGAAATCCCGCTTTGGTATAGTCTTCATTACAGAGCCAGGCAATTGCCAGAACGTGGGGTACTTGCCATAAAAAAACAACAGCAAACAGTATCCACATACCCGGATCTGTAACGGTGCCGCTGGCTGCGGCCCATCCACCAACAGGTGGAAGCGCACCTGCAACGGATCCTATGGGTACATTCCAGAAAGAAACTTGTTTAAGGGGCGTATACAGTACCAGGTATATAAACGAGGTGGCCAGGGATACCAGGCCCGCTGCAAAGTTTACGTTGAAAATCAGATAAACCAACCCCAATATTATCATTGAAACAGAAAATGCCAGTGCATGACGATCTTTAATCCGGAATGATGGAAGCGGTCTTCGTGCTGTTCTGACCATGAGTTTGTCAAATTGACGCTCCATATACTGATTATGAGCCGCTGTTCCTCCGGCTATCAGAAAAGTACCCAAAGCAGCATGAAGGAATATCATGAAGTCGAATCCACCGGTTGATCCGAGAACGAAACCAATAGCCATACTGGCAAGAACCATGTAGGTTATTCCGGGCTTAGTAAGCTCATAATATGCTTTTAACACACGACCCGGCTCTGTGTTCATTTGAGCAGTGTATACCACCGATTGTTTCATCAATAATTTGCTAAAATATAAGGGGTGAGGTTTCTCATAATCCGCTGTGCAAACTCACTAATTTATGAATTATTTGTCTGACAGACACGTTTTGCAACGGTTAAGACAAGTTGATTGTTAGTGTTTGCATCATTTTATCCAAGATTCCACAATTTTGAATACTATTTATGAAATTAAATCTATATCAAAAGACAGCTCTGATTACCATCGCGGCCACATTTTTTCTCATTTTCGTTGGTGGATTGGTCCGTGCATCCGGAGCGGGATTGGGTTGTCCTGACTGGCCCAAATGCTATGGATTATGGATACCGCCCACCACCGTGGAAGGGTTGCCGTCAGAGTTCGATGAGTCTGCTTTCAATGCAGTTAAGACGTGGACAGAGTATGTCAACCGACTCATCGGCGTTCTTATCGGTTTTTTGATAACACTTACATTTTTGTTTTCATTCAGATATCGAAAGTCAGTTCCTGCGGTTACGATGGCATCATTCGCGGCTTTTGTTATGGTAGTGTTTCAAGGCTGGCTGGGTGGACAGGTAGTAAGGTCAGGATTAACCGAATGGGTTATTACAATCCATATGCTGGTTGCTATGGCTATCGTAGGAGTACTAATTTATGCAGCATTTAAGGCTGTGAACGGCGATATACCAGTTAAACTACATCCAGATCATAAAACTATCATATCACGTGCTGCGCTCTTTCTGTTACTAGTCACGTTGATACAAATGGTTCTTGGAACGCAGGTAAGGGAAGCCATTGATGTGATATCACGGGGTAATCCGGATCTTGATCGATCGTTGTGGGTTGATAATCTGGGAGCTATAGACGCAGTTCACCGCTCATTTTCATGGCTGGTAATTTTTTCATCTGTATACCTTGTCTGGTTTGCGAAAAAAAGTAAGGTCACACCGTTTTTTAGCAGGCTATCAGTCCTGATACTTGCCCTGGTTATCTCTCAGGTTGTGGCTGGTATCGTTCTTGCCTATCTGGGTATGCCACCGGTATTTCAGGTGTTTCATCTGCTGGGCTCGGCCCTGTTAATCGGTGCCGTACTGCTCATGGTTTTCAGCGCGAGAGAAGCGGGAACTGAAATAGCTGCAGCTTGAATACCAGGGGTTTATATGGCGAAGGCCGGAACTGCAATACAATACCGGCCTTCGAAACTTGAGTTGACTTTAATTAGTTATAAATCCAGAACGGGCGATCTCTGAATAGGGTATCAAGCAAGGTAATACCTATCATCAGAAAGAAGAAAAGCAACGAGAATAATAAAGCCATTGTGTTGATTTTCTTATCCCAGATAAGACCCATGAAAACTGCGGCTACGAGTGTTGCTTTACCGAATGCCAATGCCATGGCAGTCAGCAGATCGAAAGGTCTGGGGATCTCTACGTAAGAAGCGCCTACCGTAAGAATGGTTAAAATGATAAGTCCGGCAGCCGCACCGAGAAGATATTTCAAATCGATAACGTGGTGTTCGTGTGAGCTCATAGAATCATTCAATTAAATAGAGGAGGGGGAACAGAAAAATCCAGATAAGGTCAACAAGGTGCCAGTATAGTGCCGTAATCTCCACTGGAGTAAAATATGCGGCGTTGTAACTGCCTTGTCGCGTTTTAACGAGCAAATAAACCATCAGGCCTATGCCTATAATTACGTGAATACCGTGTAAGCCGGTCATCATGTAGTAAATACTGAAGAAAATGGGTGCACCGGGATGGTCGATACCTGTATAGGTGTACAGCTCACCGGGAAGAATGCCGACGGCAAATTTACTGGTGTATTCAAAATATTTGATAACCAGAAACACACATGCCAGCAGAATAGTAGCAATCAGATATCGCGATATATTGGCCTGCTGATTTAATTGTGCGGCTCGAACTGCCAGGGCTATGGTAAGCGAACTACCGATGAGGACTACGGTGTTTATCGCACCCATAATGGTACTCAGCTCTTTGGCCGACATGTAGAACAGCTCCGGGTTCCACGATCTGTAGACAATGTAGGCTACAAACAATCCTCCAAAGAAGAGAACTTCAGTAACCAGAAATATCCACATCCCCAGTTTTGAAGAGTCGAACTGCTGTTCTGAGTCAACAAAGTGGTGAGCAAGGTGCGACTCACCAGGTGTTGCGTTAATATTAGCCATGAATGAAAATCTTGGTACAGGTTTGGATTAAAGGCTTTAAGGATTAATTTGCTTCAGGGAGCCCGTTACGATTTTTCAGCGGGCTGAGTCTGAGCAACCTCAGTGTGTTCGTGATGATTGTCTGACCCGTCTATGCCAAGTCGGAACTCCGAAATGGGTTTGTGGAAATCATAGGGATTATGCAGTACAACCGGGGTGTGATTGAAATTGTGATGTGGTGGAGGTGAGCTAGACATCCACTCAAGAGCACGGGCTCCCCACGGGTTGGAGGATGCCTTATTTGCTTTGGAGAAAAGGGAAATAGTCAGATATATACCAACAATAATGAACCCTAGTCCAAGCACCCAGGATCCAACCGTTGAGGTTTGGTGCAATGTCTGAAACTGTTCAATATAGCTGTAATATCGTCGTGGCATCCCCTGGCTTCCCATTACAAATTGAGGAAGGAAGGTAACATTGAACCCGATGAACAGAACTACGCTGGCAATCTTTGCCCAGAGTTCATTATACATTTTCCCGGTCATTTTAGGCCACCAGTAATGTATGCCTGCAAGGAAAGCAAAAACGGTACCTCCCATCATCACATAATGAAAGTGAGCTACTACATAGTAGGTGTCGTGCAGGTGTACGTTCACAGATAATGCCCCGAGCATAATTCCGGTAAATCCGCCAATAGAAAACAAAAACAAAAACATCATTGCATAGAGCATAGGTGTTTTCATATCGATGGAGCCCTTGTACATTGTGGCTACCCAGTTCAGAATCTTGATGCCTGTCGGTATACCTACAAAGAATGTCAGGAAAGAAAAGATTATTGTTGACAGTTCGGACTGCCCGGATACGAACATGTGATGTCCCCAGACAAGGAACCCTGTAAATGCTATGGCCAGGCTGGACAGGGCAATGAGCCAGTATCCGAAAATGGTTTTTTTTGAAAACGTTGAAATAATTTCTGAAATAATTCCAAAAGCCGGTACAATCATGATGTATACAGCAGGGTGGGAGTAGAACCAGAAAAAGTGTTGGTACAGTACAGGATCTCCGCCCAGTGCCGGATCAAAGATTCCAACGCCCAGTGTTCGTTCCATAATGAGCAGAAGCAATGTAATAGCCAAAACCGGAGTAGCAAGGACCTGAATGATTGCCGTTGCGTATAGACTCCAGATGAACAGCGGAAGCTTACCCCATGTCTGACCAGGAGCACGCATCTTGTGCACAGTAACGATGAAATTGATGCCTGTAAGGATTGATGAAAATCCCATAATGAAGACACCGAGAGTCATCGAAATAACAGCCGTACCGGTTGATGTGGAGTAGGGTGTGTAGAAAGTCCAACCGGTATCAACACCGCCATGTGCAATAGAATACAGCGTGAACAAAGCACCGAATGAGTAAATCCAGAAGCTCAGCAGGTTAAGTTTCGGGAAGGCTACGTCTTTGGCACCGAGCATCATCGGCAGGAAGAAGTTTCCCAGGGCAGCTGGAATAGAAGGGATTATAAACAGGAATACCATTACAGCTCCGTGCAGGGTAAACACCCTGTTGTAGGTGTCGGCATCCATAAACGTTCTTGCCGGTTCCCAGAGCTCAAGACGCAGAGCCAGAGCCAGCAGACCGCCAACAAAGAAAAAGAATATGATTGATGCCAGATACATCAACCCGATTCGTTTATGGTCTACGGTGAACAACCACGATTTGAGCCCGCTGGCTGCATTCAAGTAGTGTTCTTTTGGGTTTTCCTCTACCGGAAATTCCCTGATTTTGAAGTCTTTAGTGGCAGCTGACATAGCTTAATTACTGTTGTTCCTTGATAAATTCGATGATTGCAGAAACCTGATCTTCAGATAAATATGAGTAACCAGGCATGATATTATTGAACCCGCTAGTGATGAACTCACCGGGATTGTTTATGGATTCCCGCAGATAATCTTCGTCTGCTACCCGCGAAGACCCGTCTGCACCCTGACGCTCGTCCATGTAGAGTCCCTGGAACGATGGACCGATAACTACGTTACCGTCCAGGCTGTGGCAACCGGCACAACCCTGCTGTTGATACAGATTTTGACCCAGTACAGCCAGGGGAAGTTCCTGTTCAGAAAGTTCTTTTTGTTCCCGTAGCCAGGCATCAAATTCTTCCGGCTCAATTGCATAAACCATGCCATCCATATCTGAATGACCACTACCACAGTACTCTGTGCAGAAAATAACGTGCTCCCCGGTACCAAGAGTCTGAAACCAGGCTGTTGTATATCTGCCGGGCAGTACATCTTGTTTAACCCTGAAATCAGGCACAAAAAAGGAGTGAATTACATCCCTTGACTGCATAATAAGCTTAACAGGTCGTCCGGCTGGAACATACAACTCGTCCGTGGTTTGTACCCCGTTGGGATAGGTGAACTGCCAGAAAAAGGAATTGGCTGTGACGTACACTTCATAGGCGTTGGAGGGAGGTGTTCGCATATCGATATGTCCTCTGAATCCCCAGGCAAACACGATAAGAATCAGGATTAGTGGAAT
The DNA here is from genome assembly GCA_001314545.1 of Bacteroidetes bacterium HLUCCA01. Classification (GTDB taxonomy): domain Bacteria; phylum Bacteroidota; class Rhodothermia; order Balneolales; family HLUCCA01; genus HLUCCA01. The sequence goes on along the minus strand of LIHN01000019.1, from coordinate 108,838 downwards.
GATAGTCCAGGTTAGTTCAAGCGTTGTGTTATACCGGATGACCGGTGTAACATCATCCTCAGACTTTCGTTTGTATTTCACGGAGAAATAAATAATCGCAACAGTTATACCCAATAATATAATTGCGCTTGCCACATTAATGAATGTAAACAGTCCATCCACATCAGCGGCAAAAGTTGAGCTTACCTGGGGTAAGATTAGTCTGTTAATAGTTTCCAACATGCGGGAACGTGCCGTTATTTTTCGTTATAGGTTCTATGCTTTTTTTCGGAACCAGAGAAGTCCGAGAAATATACCCAAAAAAGTCATCGTAAGTAACCCGCCGACTTTCATAATATTCAGGGCATTGGGTACGTACGAGCGTGAATCCGGGTCAAAAGTGTAGCAAAACAACATTACTCTTTCCAGTGTAGTGCCAATCTTGCCTTCTGCTGCGTCAAAAAGTGCGTTACGCAAGCTGAGCTCCGTATATTCGATTCCATACAGATAGCGGGTTATCATTCCATTCGGACTGACGAACATGATGGCTGATCCATGCAGGAACTCCTGGGCCTCATCACTCCAGACGAACTCAAAACCCAGCGCATCTGTGAGCCGGTCAATATTTTGCTGGTCGGCAGTCATAAAGTGCCATCCGTCTGCAGCCTCCGGCTTGCCGAGGAGTCGTAGATAACTCTCTTTGTTGTCTCGAGCAAGCTCCGGGGTTTCAGCCGAATCAATACTGAAGGTGACAACTTCGAATCGGTCTCCTATCTGCCACTGCAAGTCTCGCAGACCGTAGGTTACCCCATTCAGGATAAGGTTGCATAACATCGGGCACTCGTAGTAAATAGGCGTGAAAATCAGGGGCTTGCCCGATGAGAGCAACTCATCGACAGTCACGGTTTCACCCATGGAATTCACCAGCTGTATGTCTCCCGGCAACGTGTCTCCCAACTTTTCAGTTATTCCAACATCGTTAAGCTCAGCTGGTGGGGTAACGGGTTGGGCGTAGAGCGCAACCGGAAGTAAAAGCAATAGTATAAAGCGCATTAATTTATTTATAATCCTCGACAATCAAGGTGATAGCTGAGTCTACTGGTACAGCATAGATACCCGATTGTTCGTCAATGACAGAGAATGATTGTAACTGAGCTGCATGTCTGGATTGAAGTGCTTCCAGTTCATAGAACTCCGCATTTATTGCTGCTTCCTGAGATTTTTGAAATGCCGCATAACGGAACATGTTCAATGCCAATATCAACAGCGCGCCAACGACGATAATTCCGAGGAAGGTGTACCCGAAGAGCTTTTTGTAGTTCAAATCATCAGGGCTCACGCCTAGTCTGATGGAATCCTGCACATCTTTGCGTGCAAGAATATCTTCTTTACGCTCTCCCTTAAGAGGGTCCGGTTGTTTGTCTGACATAGTTAGGGTAGCCTTAGTGTTTACTTAATGATGCCTGCAGGCGTGGGTCATTGTTGCTTACCATGTTATTGCTTCTGAATTTGCTGAAAAACAACCCTAGAAATACGGCTGACAGACTTATCAACAGCGTTATGTCAAGCCAGTGAAAAACCGCTGTACCTTTGTGCAATGTTGGCATGACAATCCAGTAGATTTCAACAAAGTGAAGTGCAATAATTAGTACTGACATGGATCCCACAATTTTCATGTTCGTTTTGGCTTTAGCCGGAAGCATGAGAATAAAAGGAACTACAAATTTCCCAAACAACAGCAGCCAGGCCATGGTATCATATCCACCATCGAAGCGATTGTAGTACCACAGAATACTTTTTGGAAAGTTGGCGTAGTAGATCAGGAAATACTGACCGAATGCGATGTAAGCATAGAATACGGTGAAACCGAAGAACAGCAGTGAAATATCCCGCATGTGGGCGTTTGTTATGGTATTTGTGAGCAATTGCTTGCTTCGCAGATACAGTACGGTAAGAATGGTCACGGCAAAGAATACCTGAAAACTCATGGCAAACAGATAAACGCCAAACATGGTGGAAAACCAGGCCGGATCCAACGACATCATCCAGTCAAATGAAGCAAAAGCCGTGGTAAAACCAAAGATAAAAAGACCGGGCGCACTTACTTTTCGCTGGGCAGCATCCAGACTCAGATCACCGGTTTTGTCCAGATTGGTTGCATTGGTGTAGAGTCTGTACCCCAGGAAACTCCATATTCCGAAATAAATCACGTTTCGGATTATGAAAAAAGTAGTATTCAGGTATGGAGTTTTGTCTGCTATGAGCTGGTCTTTGGCAAGCAGTGCCTGATCCGTCCAGGGGTACAAATACTGCATACCGAATAAGATGGGAATGAAAAGTAATCCCACATAAAGCATGTTTGAAGAATAGGTTTCCGGAATCCTTCGCAGCGTTACTCCATACTCTGATCGTGTGATGTAGTGAATCATCACGAAAAACAGACAGCCCAATCCTATACTGGCTATGAATACGAAACTGGTAAGGTAGGAGAAGAAGAACTGTTTGGTATCCGTAAAAAGACCAGCCAAACTGATCAACCCGGCAATCAGGGCTATTCCAAACAGTATTTTATGTGTTTTTGCCGTCTCCGGATAGGTGAGGCTGTCAATTAATTTTGCCTGGTGCATAAGAAATCTGACTATATGATTTTATATCAAAAAATTACGGTGTCGCTGCGGATGTACTTGAAGACTGCGTGCCGGATTTCAGGGCAACTGACTCCGGTGTTAGTCCTAGCTGGCGAAGATCCTCTTCGGTTGCATTCCGACTTCGTTGCAAGGCGCGTATATACGCAACTATAGCCCAACGGTCTTCTACGGGAATTTGATGCCGGTATGATGGCATTGATCGCACACCATTGTAGATTGAGCTGTAGATTTCACCATCAGGCATTTCTCGAATTCTGTCCTCGTAGAATGACGGGGGAGGCACATATCCATAACCAATGACAATCCCGTCGCCGTCGCCCGTACCTCCGTGACATGGCTGGCAGTATATATCGTAACGAATTTTACCGCGTTGAACCATCTCCCGTGATACCGCTGCAGGTATCGTTCCAACAAATGATCCATCATCGTTTATCCCCTGATGATATTGCATATCCACGGCCAGCTGCCCACGGGCTACCGTACCCTCCACCGGCAACCTGTCAGAGCGATTGTCAGCAAAAAAAGGATTGGCATCCTGAGAGCCGAATCGCTCCTGATTGTCCATATTTTGGTTGGGGTGAACCGGAGGCTTTTCTGATGGCATGCCCTGGCAACCAACCACCAAAACAACAAGGGAAGCAAATAATAGGTTGTTTTTACTAAACATAGATTTATTGGTAAATCGGGTTCCGTTTTAGTGGGCGATGGATTCTATATGCACGGCGCCAGCCTGTTCGAAAAAAGCTTTTGTTTTTTCCGGGTTGTACAGTGGATCTTCCGACTCGATTATAACGAAGAACCCATCGTCAGTAACTTTCTTAAAGCGTTCTGAGTTAAACAGTGGATTGTGGTGTTTGGGCATATTATTAAGAAAGAACATACCAAAAACAGCGCCAAATGCAGAAAGCAGGATGGTTAACTCGAAGGTGACCGGAATGAAAGCCGGCAGGTTAATGAAAGGTTTACCGCTGATGTTGATGGGGTAGGCAATAGCACTGGTCCAGATTTGCAAAGCCATACCGCCTAAAAATCCGATCAGGGCATGACCCAAAACGATGTACCCCAGTTTGGAGGGTTTAAGTCCCATGGCATCATCCATACCGTGAATCGGGAATGGGCTGTAGCAGTCAAATTTTTTGTATCCGGCTTTATGAGTCATTTTGGCTGCTTTCATCAAATGACCCGGATTTTTGAATTCAGCCAGAATTCCGAAAGTTTTATCTGTAGTGTTGCTCATCGTTGGCATGCGGATTTAGTGTGATTCCTTGGGCAGTTCGTTTCCATCTTCGTCATAGTTGTGGGGATCTGCCTGCGGCATAACCATTTTGACTTCGGCAATAGCAACCATGGGCAGAAAACGAAGGAAAAGCAGGAAATTGCTGAAAAACAGACCGAATGTTCCTACATAGGTGAGTATGTCAACCCAGGTTGGACTGTAGTATCCCCATGAAGCTGGGATATAATCTTGAGCCAGGGATGTTACTGTGATTACGAAGCGTTCAAACCACATACCAATGTTCACTACAATGGATAGGATGAACGATGCAGTGATACTGGTTCGCATTTTCTTGCTCCAGAAAAATTGCGGGCTGATCACATTGCAAAGGAACATAATCCAGTAGGCCCAGGCATACGGTCCGAAGGCACGATTTACAAAGGCAAATTTTTCGTATTCAAATCCGGAGTACCAGGCAATAAAAAACTCCATGATATAGGCAAAACCGACCATGTTACCGGTCACCAGAATGATGATGTTCATCTTTTCGATGTGGTTTATGGTCATGATATCTTGCAGGCCATAGATTTTCCGTGTGATAAGCATCAGGGTCATTACCATGGCAAATCCTGAGAAAACAGCCCCTGCAACGAAATAAGGTGGGAAAATGGTAGTATGCCAGCCGGGAATGATAGATACGGCAAAGTCGAAGGATACAATGGTGTGTACAGAGAGTACCAGCGGAGTGGCAAGGCCGGCCAGTATCAGGTAGGATTTCTCGTAGTGTTGCCATTGTCGGTTACCACCGGTCCATCCCAATGCAAAAGTCCCGTAGAGCATTTTTCCCAGCTTGCTTTTTACCCGGTCACGCAAGGTTGCAAGGTCAGGGACCAGGCCAACATACCAGAAAAGCAGGGACACGGTAAAGTAGGTTGAGACCGCAAATACGTCCCACAGCAGGGGGGAGTTAAAGTTCGGCCACATTTGCATCTGATTCGGCAGAGGGAACACCCAGTAAATAACCCATATCCTACCAACGTGTACTGCAGGAAAAATACCGGCACACATTACGGCAAAAATGGTCATGGCTTCTGCAAAACGGTTGATTGCCGTTCTCCAGCCCTGACGGAACAGGAAGAGGATAGCCGAAATCAGTGTGCCGGCGTGACCGATACCGACCCACCACACAAAATTGACAATGGCCCATCCCCATCCAACCGGGTTCTGCAGGCCCCAAACGCCTGTACCTTCCCATATCAGATAGGCGAGCATAGCCAGCAATAATCCCAGAAGCAGATTTGAAACAGCAAATGCGATGTACCACCATCTTGGTGCCGGAGTTTCTACAATATCACCCACCAGTGATGTGATACTACCGAACGTATGATTGCCTTGTACGAGCTCAGGTTCAGGTATGTAAGTTGTTTTTTGACTCATCTGAAATGTTGATTTCTATATAATAGGTCTATTCTCAGGCCAGTTGCTCGTTTGTATTTCGAATTTTTGCCAGATAGCTGGTCCGTGGTCTGATGCCCAGCTCCTCGAGCATAACATAGTTTCGCTCGTTGCGCTTGGTCACCGATATCACGCTTTGATCATCTGTGAGATCGCCAAAGGTAATGGCATTGGCCGGACAAGCTTGCTGGCAGGCTGTTTTTACCGTTCCGTCGGCGGGCTTGATTGAGTTACCCGTTTCCAGTTTGGTATCGATTTTGCCCCGACTTATCCGTTGTACGCAGTAGGTACACTTCTCCATAACCCCTCGGAACCGGATAGAAACATCCGGGTTCATCGCCATCTGAATTACTTCCGGGTCGTCTCCGGTAGTCAGGTACTCTTTGGTATAATTGAAGAAATTGAATCGGCGTACCTTGAACGGGCAGTTGTTGGCACAATACCGGGTACCGATACATCGATTGTAGGTCATCTGATTCAAACCATCATCGGAGTGGGTAGTGGCCGCTACCGGACAAACCTGCTCGCACGGAGCCAGTTCGCAGTGCATACAGGTTACGGGCTGATGTACTACCTTGGCATCACCGCGCTCGTCTCCGCTGAAATAGCGGTCTGTACGTATCCAGTGCATTTCACGTCCACGTCTGACTTCTTCCTTGCCGATTACGGGGATGTTGTTTTCTGCCTGGCAGGCTATGGTACATACGCCGCAACCAATACACGTGGCCAGGTCTATAGCCATACCCCATTGCGGCTGCCGCTCCGGGAATGTCTGTGCCTCGAATAGTGTAACCGGATGCTCAGCACCGCCTTTTTTGCCGGGTACGTAAACCATATCGGCAGCAAAGCGAGGGTCTTCCCGATATTCGGTCAGACTGGCTTCCCGAACGAGTGGTCGGCCTTCCATACTGTGGTGATCCTGAACGCAGGCGATATCATAGCTTCCGGAGGCCAGTGTTACACCGATGTTGCTTGTGTAAAGCGGATTTGCTTCCGTGCGCAGGGCATAGGCATTTTGGCCAACACCATCGGCAACCCGACCTACACCCTGGCGACCATATCCTGCGTAGATAGTGATGTTATCATCGGTGTGGCCGGGTACAACCCAGGCTGCTATGGTAAAGCTTTCTCCATTGGCCGAAATGGTCAGCATATCTACATCGGTCTGACCAAATCGACGGGTTGAAATACCCAGTTTTTCGGCTGTTGAAGGACTTAGCAGCGCTACGTTATCCCATGTGATTTTGGTCATAGGATCAGGAAGCTCCTGCAGCCAGCCATTGTTAGCCAGGCTACCGTCCAAAATGCGTGGATCTGGTTTAATTACCAGCTCCAGTCCGTCATCAGCGGTGTCGGAAGCCCCCTGAACCAGGCTCTGTAAGCCGGAAGCCTGCAAGCTTACTGAAGCACGCTGGAATTCGGTTCCGGTCAGCATACCGTCATGGAGCAGGGTTTGCCATTTGGTTTCAAATCCACTGCCAAGTAAAGGTCTCCAGGTTGATTTGACCTCCTCTACGGCGTCGATGGTTTCACCCGAGACGATGGAGCCCAGTACTTCAATTTCGCTCTTCCCATCGAAAAGTGGTTGAATCATGGGTTGAATGACAGAAGGTACTCCGGTGTAATCGTACCCATCGCCCCAATATTCAAGATAGTGCGCGCGGTTAATATGCCATACGGATGCACGCGATGTTTCGTCAACATGATTGGCCAGATGAACACTGAACGGAACACTGCGGAGTGCTTCGGCGAAATTCAGATTGGCCGGAGCTGTGAAGACAGGATTTCCACCCAGCATCACAACTGCATCAATCTGGCCCTGATTCATTTGCGTAACCAGCTGTGCGAGGGCCTCATGCTGATTTGCTTCGTCGGTAAACGGCAGGGCTGCGTAGTTTACCGTTCGGGTGGTATTTCCGGCTGCATCGTTGATTGCAGCAACCAGAGCATGTGTTTCGGCATCGTGGTCGGCGCCGGCCATAACCAGGGATGAACCCTGATTTCCGCGAATTTCATCGGCCAGTATCCCAACCCATTCGCGGTTACGCAATGCATTACTGTATCCCCGGAAAGCCGACAGAGCACTGAAATTATCTGATAACTCAGCTACAACGGCACGCAGAAGCGGTTTAATTTGTGAGGTTTTGATGCGCAGACGGTGATCAGCGTTCGAACCGGTCAGGCTGTAGTTTGACTCAACCACATAGAGTCGGTTGATATCATCGGCAGCACTGCTCATTCGCCTTCCGTCAGCAAATGCGCGGATGTTGCGAACACTATCGGCTTCGGTACCCATGAAATCGGCATCAAAGCTGATTATCACCCTTGCTTGTGAAATGTCAGGGAGCGTACGGAGTTTGCGCCCGAAAGCAATCTGATTACCCAGTAGTTGATTTTCCTCGCTGAATGGAGCGTAGGTTATCCACTGTGCATTCGGATATTTTTGCAGTGCCTGTCGCTTGATGCGGTTCAGGGTTGCCGAGGAATTTGGTTCGCTGATAAAAGCGATTCTGGCGGAAGAGGTAAGCGAGGTGTTGGCTGCCTGCAGGAAATCATTCCAGCTGGATGATTCGCCATTGTGGCGGATTCCGCGACTGCGGTCAGGGTCGTACATATCCAGTACGGAAGCCTGGTGCTGGATGTTGGTACCGCCTTTGCTGGACGGGTGATCCGGATTACCCTCAATTTTTGTTGGCCGACCTTCATTGGTTTCTACCAGTAAACCGGTCAGATAGGAGCCGGTAGGAGCTGCGGTTGCGTAGAACAGTGCTCTTCCGGGTACCATGTACTCCGGCATTCGTGAATGAGGCACGATTTTCTTGACCGGTTTACGACAGGCTGCAAAACCGGCCAGTGCAATGGAGGCTCCCATAATCTGCAGGAAATTGCGTCTTGTGTACCCGTCACGGAGTTCAGAAGCACCTTCAGGAAATTCTCTTTCGGCAAACTTTTTGTATTCCTCGTTCTTTGCGAGTTCGTTTAAGCTCCGCCAATAGGTTTTCTGCTTGTTTTTGCTCATGCTGATGTGTACGATTTGCTAGTGATAAAATTCGGGTGCTTTCCGCGTTTAGCGATGGCAGGCGTTGCAATATATCGGAGGGGCAATATTCATGCGAGTAATCATCTCCGAGGCGAATTCAAACTGGTTTTCGGGAGCCTGCCAACCCATGGTGAATACCTCTTCGATAGGTCTGATATGAGGTTCGGGGTTGTTATGGCAATCAAGGCACCATCCCATGCTCATCGGCTCTGCCTGCATTACTACCTCCATTCGGTCGATTCGGCCATGGCACGACTCGCATCCGACACCCACATTCACATGGGCAGCATGATTGAAATAGGTGTATTCCGGTAAATCGTGGACCTTAACCCACTCAATAGCCACGCCGGTTTCCCAGCTTTCGCGCAAAAGTTCCAGGTCTTCACTATCCGGGAGAATCTGCGTATGGCAGTTCATACAGGTTTGGGCAGAGGGGATTCCCGCAACTGCTGAAACTTCTACGGAACTGTGGCAATATCGACAGTCAATGCCAAGTTCGCCGGCGTGAAGTTTATGAGAATAATCAATGGGTTGGATAGGGGCGTAACCAACATCAGTAAATTTAGGAGAAGCGAAGTACCAGAAACCAAATACAATGAAGGTTAACAGTAAAATGGTGCCGATTAGAAGCAGTCGAGGTACTTTGTTACTCCACTCCGGGAAAAGTTGAGCCATGTTTGACCAGGTTCAGGTTTTGTGATTGTATGTCGTGATAGAGAAAACAGCCGTGTTCAGACAAGTGCCAAATATACGGCAAAGGCGGCGTTCAGCATCCTGAAACGAAGTTATTTGTATCTATTCTAAACAATGCTAAAGCTAAACGCTGACCTGTTTAAGATAGCTTCAAAGTTATCGCCAAAAAAGCAAAAATGCCCGAAAATTATCAGAAATTACGGCGTTCATGACTTTACAAGGCGGCCAACATCGTAAGGTTCAGCTGTTCAGGGACAAGGCTTCATATCCGCGGATATACCTTGTTTAATCGGGCCGATGGGTGCTGTAGGTGAAGACCGGTATGAGCTGGCTACACGTAAGCATTCAGTATGAAGTAGATAACGACTCCGGTTACGGATACATACAGCCAGACAGGGAAGGTGAGTTTGGATAATTTTCGATGCACGTCAAATTTACCGGCGAAGGCAAAATAAAAGCTGCCCAGAATCATGGGGACCACAGCTACCGACAAAATGATGTGGGTTATCAAAATAAAGAAATACACCGGTCTGATGAATCCCTGGCCCGGGAAGGGGGTATGTCCCACGAAATTATGGTAAATCACATAACTGACCAGGAACAGTGTTGACATCAGAAAGGAACCGATCATGAACTGCATATGGCGGTCGAAATCGCGCTTTTTTATCTGGTAAAATCCGCCTACCAGTAATATGGTTGCCAGTGAGTTCAGCGTGGCATTAACTGCCGGCAGATGAGCGACCCATGCAAAAGTGTGATCCGCTGCTTCCTTGAAATATAGCAGCCAGAACAGAAACACCACCGCTACTGCGCTGAAAAGGACAATACCAATGATGGCTTTATACGTACTCAGGTGCTGGAGGGCATCAATAGTAACTTTTCGTTTGAAATCGTTTTGCATAAATAGTAACAAGTCGGGAATAATAGTGTAAACGCGCCCTGGCGCGTGTATGGTGATGTGTCAAAAGTTGCACACAACAAATAAACAGCAAAAAACTACGTCAGATTCCTGATAATTCAAATTGCCGGAACCGATTAACAGGGCCCACACTTATATTTTCTCGTCTTTTTTTAGTACTTTGGAGGCTGGATATAAAACAGCATATCCAATCAGATAGCGATATTTATCAATTTATTATTTAAGGAAAGGTTAGAGGATATATGATTTCCCATAAAAGAATAGCGATTTTGGTCGCAGGCGGTCCTGCCCCGGGTATCAATAGTGTAATCAGTGCGGCTACCATCCGAGCCATCATGGAAAAAAATGAGGTGGTTGGAATCCATGATGGATTCAAGTGGATTATGCGCGGTGATATTTCACATCACTCCATACTCAATATCGACAGTGTAAGCCGAATTCATTTCCGTGGCGGATCCCATATCGGAATTGCGCGGGACAACCCTACCAAGGAAAAAAAGCACCTCGAAAATACAGTAACCTCCCTGTTGCGTCTTAATGTAGACAGACTTATTACCATCGGTGGTGATGACACAGCTTATTCAGCTAAATGTGTTGAAGAAATGGCCGACGGAAGAATCCGTGTGGTTCATGTTCCCAAAACTATTGACAATGATCTGGCACTGCCTTTTGGTCTGCCTACGTTCGGCTATCAGACGGCCCGCCACATCGGTGTTGAGATCGTCAAGAATATCATGGTTGACGCCCAAACCACTTCACGATGGTATTTTGTGGTTTCAATGGGGCGTAATGCAGGTCACCTCGCACTTGGAATCGGCAAAGCCGCCGGCGCCACGCTGAGTATCATACCCGAGGAATTTGCTCCCGGCAAAATTTCCCTTATGAATATCGTTGATATTCTGGTGGGCGCCATTATCAAGCGTATGAGTTATGGCAAGCAGGACGGTGTTGCGATTCTGGCTGAAGGTCTCATCGACCGTATTGACCCTACTGATCTGGAAAAACTTGCTGAAATTGAGCGGGATGCACACAATAACGTACGTTTTGCTGAAATCAACTTTGGCGAAATTCTCAAAATGCTGGTGCAGAAGCGGCTCGAGCAATTTGGTCAGAAGGCAACTCTTGTAGCCAAGAATATCGGTTATGAGCTGCGCTGTGCGGACCCGATTCCCTATGACATGGAATACACCCGTGATCTGGGATATTGCGCGGCCGATTTTATTATCAACGGCGGGAATGCAGCCATGGTATCGGTTCAGAACGGTAATTTCGTTCCCATGTACTTCAAGGATATCATGGATCCGAAGACGGGTCGTACGAAAGTTCGCCTGGTAGATATCCACTCGGAGTCGTACCAGATTGCCCGTAACTACATGTTGCGTCTGAACACCGACGATTTCAATGACCCGCACGAGCTCGCTAAATTTGCAGATACGTGTGGTATGACCCTGGATGACTTCCGGAAACAGTTCTATTACCTGCTGGAGAACGACCAGCTTTTCAGTCAGGAAATTCAGCATGAGGACGCGTCTCAGGTACCGGACCTTCCTGTAGAAAAGAAAGAGAAGGAAGCCGCAAAAAAAGCAAAAAAATAAGTAAAAGGGCCTCCTTCGGGAGGCCTTTTTCGTTTTAACGAGATATTATGGCCGAACGAATCGTACTGCATCCACAAAATCCGCATCAGAAGCGTGTATTTGAAATTGTTGATCGTCTGCGCGCCGGTGCGGTCATCCTATTACCCACTGACAGCCAGTATGCGCTTGCGTGTGCATATTCCAGTAAAAAAAGTGTAGACCGGATTCGCTCAATGCGGAATCTTAAAAAAGATCACCTTTTTACCCTCATAACAGACGGCCTGAATGGCGTTTCGAAATTTGGCAAACTATCCGATACCAATTTTAAGGTTATTCGCCGCCTTATACCGGGTCCCTACACGTTTGTATTGCCCGGCACAAAGGAAGTTCCGCGTCTGCTTATGCATGAACGAAGAAAAACAATCGGCATAAAAGTCCCCGATCATGCCATATGCCAGATGATTGTTCAGGAACTAGGTGAGCCGTTAATGGCTGCTACAGCCAAACTCCCCGATGCGCCTGACCGCGAGTATCTTGATACAAAAGATATGTTCGAGGATTTCAGGCATCATATTGATGTGTTTATTGACGATGAACTTCCCCTTGAATCCAATCCAACTACCGTAGTTGATATGACTCAGGAGGAAGCCGTAATTCTTCGGAAAGGTAGAGGAATGGAGAATCTGGAGTTTGCCTTCGCCTACAACGATCACGATTACAGCGAAATTTAGTACGAAGAACGAGACCATCAACCCGTCATGATCCGAAGGCCTTCTTCAGATTTTCCGGGAATGCCGGCCGGATGATTCCTTTTTCGGTGATATAGGCTGTGATCAGTTCGGCCGGCGTTATATCAAATGCCGGATTATACACTTCCACCTTGGGCGGAGCAATCTCTGAACTTCCGATGGTTGTTATTTCACGTGGATCACGCTCTTCAATGGGTATATCTCCACCATGAGCAATTTGCAAATCAATGGTTGAAGCCGGAGTGGCCACATAAAAGGGAATGTTGTGGTGTCTGGCCAGAACAGCAAGACTGTAGGTGCCGATTTTGTTGGCCATATCACCGTTAGCCGCAACACGGTCTGTGCCTACAATAACCATGTCAACCTTGCCGGTGTACATCAGGTGACCCGCCATGGAGTCGGTAACCAGCTTCATGGGAATATTGGCCCGTTGCAGTTCCCAGGCCGTAAGTCGTGCACCTTGCAATAAGGGCCGGGTTTCATCAACCCAGACATGAATCTTCTTGCCTGCCTCGTGCGCATGATAAATTACCGATAGGGCCGTTCCGTACTGGCCTGTAGCCAGAGCGCCCGTATTGCAATGCGTAAGTATCCGGGCTTTTTTTCCCACCAGTTCAACGCCATTGATTCCAATGGATTTACACACACGTTTGTCTTCATCGTGAATAGTCTGTGCCGTTTTGAGTACCCGGTTTTTCAGCTCCGCAATGGACTCATTGCGATGGGCGTGCAGCGTAGACTGGATTCTGTGCAGCGCCCAGCTCAGATTCACCGCGGTTGGCCGTGCGCTGTTAAGGTACTCCGAAATCCTTTTTACTTCGATTTCGAAGCTGGAATAGTTGTTTTCGTGGAGTTCTCTGACTCCCAGATAAAGACCGTATGCAGCGGCTATTCCAATTGCCGGTGCACCGCGTACACGGAGTTTTTTTATGGCTTCCCACATCCGGCCAACGTCACGTATGTCACTGAACACGGTCCGGCCCGGTAAAAACGTCTGATCAAGTATCCGTACGTGATCACCTCGCCATTCAATAGCGTTGATGGTATTGTATTGCTGTTCTTCCATGGGGTATCAGTTTGTTTTCTATGATGTTGCTGAAACGCGACTTTTTCCAGTCAGTCTGTGAACGTTGGGTTAAGCCCTGGGGTGGTATTGTTTATGAATCTGATGAAGCAAACTACGGTCTACGTGCGTGTATATCTCTGTGGTTGTGATGTTTACGTGACCAAGCATTTCCTGTACAGCCCGCAGGTCGGCCCCGCCTTCCAGCAGATGGGTGGCAAAGGAGTGCCGGAATATATGCGGATATACGTTTTTGGTGACTCCGGCGCGCAGTGCTGCTTCCTGTACAATATTCCATACGCCCATCCGGGATAGGGGGCCGCCTCGTTGGTTCAGAAATACGGCGCCGCGCGACTTTTCACGGGTGCGAAAAAAAGTGGGTCTGACATGCTCAAGATAGTTTTCGACAGTCTCAACGGCAATCGTCCCGACCGGTACCAGTCGTTCTTTGTTACCTTTGCCGATTACCCGAACAAACCCAATTTCAAAGTAAAGCTGATCCAGTACCATGCCCGTCAGTTCAGACACGCGCAGACCGGCACTGTAAAGCAGCTCAATCACGGCCTGATTACGCAGATCGGCAGGTTTGTCACTGTCTGAGTATACTGAAATCATATCGGTTACCTCTGTCACCGACAAAACTTCAGGTAATTTCCTTACGTTTTTGGGCAGATCGATATGTTCAGCGGGATTGGCAGGGGCAAGTTGCTCCATAACCAGCCAGGTATGAAAATTTCGAACAGAAGAAATATTTCTGCCTAAACTGGCGGGTGACAGACCGGCTGCCTTCAGCTCCTGAAGGAAAGCTTCAATATGATGGACATCCACATACGCTATATTTTGAAAACCCTGTTCACTACATAAGAAAGTCAGGTATCGGGTGAGGTCAAGGCGATATGAGGCCAGTGTATTCGGTTGGAGCGCCTTTTCAATACGAAGAAATGCAAGATAGCTGTCCAGATGCGTTTTAAAGGGTGCTTTCACAGTACAAAACGATTTTAGTCGGAGCCGGACGGGTCGCCGTCGGTGTTGTCCGTTTCAGTTACGGTATTCGCATGTACTTCACTGTTGCCCTTAATTTCATTTTTTTCACTTTTGGGTTCAGCAGCTTTAGCAGTTCCGTCTTTTTCGTCCTGTCCAGGATATTTAATCCGGCTGTGATACATACCCACCAGGATACCCAGGAAAGCCTCTTTGATTTTTGTGAGGTCACGATAGGTGAGGTCGCAGTTGTTCAGCTGCCCCTCTTCCAGGCGTTCATCCACCATCCGGTTTACAAGGTTTTCAAGTTTTTGGTAACCGGGTTCACTCATCGCCCGCGATGATGCTTCAATGCAATCGGCCAGCAGCAGAATGCCGGTTTCCTTGGAATTTGGGATCGGACCGTCATAGCGGAAGTCGTCTTCGCGCACTTCACTGCCTTTTTCATTGGTTTTGAGCGCTTTGTCATAGAAATACCTGATTACAGAGTTTCCATGATGCGTTTGGATAAAATCCACCAGAACGTCAGGCAGATTGGCTTCCCGGGCCATTTTTACTCCGGATGTGACATGATTTTTTATGACCATGGCACTCATGCGCGGCTTAAGTTTGTCGTGTTCATTGCTTCCAAACTGATTTTCGACAAAGTATTCGGGTTTTTCCATTTTGCCGATATCGTGGTACAAAGCGCCCACTCTGCACAGCAATGAATTGGCGTTGATTGCACTTGCAGCCGCCTCGGCCAGGTTGGCTACCTGCAGACTGTGCTGAAAAGTACCCGGAGCCCGGGTCATCAGTTCCTTCAATAAGGGTTGATTGTTGTTATTGAGCTCCAGCAGCGATACCTCGGTGGTGACTTTGAAGAGCTTTTCGAACAGCAGAATCAACGGGTAAGTGAGCCAAATGAAAACGGCTCCACCTGCAACGTGCAGAATTTGGCTGCCAAACCCATCCCAGGCATTGGGTCTGTTCAGGGCAAAGCCCAGGAGAATGATACCGAAGGAGATGAATACAAGGGCAGGGGTGGTCAGGAAAAATTGACTTCTGTTCTTGATATCCCGGACCGAATAGACGGCAATACTGCTGGCCGACATGCTGGCAACCACATACTCGAAGTTGTTACCGCTCATAAATGCAATCAGCAGGGCCAGCACGGAAGTGCTCATCAAACCAACTCTGGAATCAAAAATAATGGTGAGGATAATCGGTGCGATGGCAATAGGGACCAGGTACACGGAAACCCCCTCCAGCCGTATGGCGAAGACCGCAAATGCAATGACAATACCCATGGCCAGCAAAACCAGGCTGAGCATAGCATTATTGTCGAATATGGGGTTTCGGTACAGGTACAGGTACATCAGGAAAAACAGGAAAATACCGGTTACGATGAGTGCATTACCTGCAGTCTGTTGCCAGATTTCAAGGTCACTGGCCCGGGCAGCGCGTGCTGCTTCCAGACTCTGGAGCATGCTAAGTCGCTCCGGTGTAATAAGATCCCCTTTCCTGATTATCATTTGTCCGGCTGTGACGGCTCCCTTGGTGGGGGATATGGAATCTATGGCTTCATTTACCGCCTGTTGGGTATCTTCAGGATTGTAGGCATAGTTGGCTAGGAAGACCAGTTCAAAAACTTCGCCGGCAACGGCTGCAATTTCAGAGGGGAAGTTTTGGTTGAGACGGGTTCGGGCGAATTCACGTGCCTCCTCCATATCCCGCATGGAGGCAATATTCGTGGTTTGCTGGGTGCGTTCCCGGGCGTCACGTACAATAATTTCAGCGCTGTTAAGCTCGTTTTTGGCCCGATCTATAACACCATCGGCATGTAATTCCCGGATAATTCGACTCACCTGAATGCGTATGTCTACGCCGATAAATCGGGCTACTTGCCGTTGGTTTAAACCGGAGCTGGAAGACGCGTAATTATCCAGCAACAATTGAATACTGCCGGCCGACAGCGGGATAGATGACGTATCCAGGGTCTGCCGGAAATTCAGGCTGTCGTTGTTCAGGGAATCCGGTTCAGACCGTTGTGTATTGTTCCACTGTTCATAAGCATTTAAAACCGGTGTGAGCTTGTTGAATAAGTCATCAATGCGTGACTCAGCCTGCGAAGTTGCTTCCCTGTTGGTGTAAAAAACAGCAGGGGTATTGCGCCGGATTTCCTCTTCTTCCTCACGAATTTCCTCACGGTCTTTGAGCAGACTAAAGGTAAAGGGTGCGGTGAGGTCGTCATCGCGCCAGGGTTCCCCTACCTTGTAGTTAAAATCCCTGAAGGTGTTACCAGGGAAAAAACCAATAACCAGACTCAGGAAACCAAGTATGATGGCGGCTTTTACATAGGAGTCTGCGCCGGCACGGTTCTTCCGGGTTTTTTTTGGGGAAAACTGCGTTTTCTTCTTGCGGCCTAACCCGAATTGTTCGAGTTTAATCATAGTGGATGTAGCGAATTACGGGGTTGGTGAAGTCTTGCCAGCTATTGGATTTAGCTGGTTGACCAGTGCGGCTACCGTAAAGAATATGGATATTCCCAAGAAAGTGTACCAGGGCCATGCGATATCGGTTAGAAATATAATCAATATCATACCGGAAATACAGGATATTAGTCCGGCAAAGGCAGCTGTGGCTGAAAAGGTAGTGAACCGACCCACAAAAAATGCACCCAGCAATCCACCATAGGTGAAACCTGCGATACCCAGTCCCAGTTCGATGATTGGATTTTCCGTGGATGTAAACGATACGGCGAACAGGAAGAATACCAGGGTCCAGCCGACCATCAGATAGCGGGATATCCGCATGGCATCGGGGCGCAAGGCCAGTTTGGGAAAGATGTCGAACAGGGTTGTTGACGATAATGCGGACAGTGAGCTGCTGAGTGTACTCATCGCCGCTGCAAAAAGGCCCGCAATTATCAGACCGGTAACGCCGGAAGGTATTTGTTCGGTAACGAACTTGAGGAAAATTTCATCGCCGTTGTTGATGCCCAGTGCTGCTATGCTCGCACCGTTGTAAAATGCATACAGGGCCAGCCCGACCGAAAGGAATAACCCGAACTGAAGCATTACAAATAACGCGCTGGATACCAATGCTTTACGTGCATTTTTCAGGCTTCCGCAGGCCAGCAGGCGCTGGACTATGAGATGATCGGTTCCGTGGGAAGCGAGGGTGAGGAAAATGCCACCGATGACAGCACCAATAAGATTATAGGGAACGTAGAAGAGGTCTGAAATGCTGGTGGGCAGCTGGATGACAGTGAGTTTGCCGGAGTTTTGCAGTAATCCCGTTTCAACGGGCAGAACTGAGCCCAATATCCAGGAAATAACAAAGATGCCACCTGATAAGTAAACGAAAAGCTGAAGTACGTCAATCCATATTACCGATTTGAGCCCCCCATAGTAGGTGTAGGCAAGGGTCATGGCAGCAATGATGAAAATTGATGTTGGATAGTCGAGGCCGGTAACCACCTTGATGGGAATGGCAGCGGCAAACAATCGCACACCATCGGCCAGAAGTCGGGTAGTCAGAAAGGTGCCCGAGATGGCTCTGCGAAATCCAGCACCGAAACGTTCCTGAAAAAAAGAGTAGGCGGTTTGTTGCTGACAGGTGAAATAGGCCGGAAGCATGAGCCAGGCTACAATCATTCTGCCAATGACGTACCCGATGACAATCTGAAAAAAAGCGAGCGATCCCAGGTAGGCCACGGCCGGAACGGAAATTACGGTTAACATGCTGGTTTCTGTGGCCACGATGGAGAAGGAAACGGCCCACCAGGGGACGCTGCCGCGAGATGTGAAGTAGGAGTCGGTGTCTCCGGGTCTGCCACCGACCTTCAGGCCGATAACTACGCACAGGGCAAGGTATGCGATTATTGCGATTATATCGAGCAGGGTAAGTGACATGGGCTATTCCTGCAAAAGCGGCTCGGCGTGGGCGGCAACAGCAATGATGACGAATATATTGGTGTTCAGGGTGCCGTAACCGGTGGTTTGTGTGGTAGGTTTCATGGTTAACAATGAAATGGGGATGTCAGGAAATCATGGATTTCAGATCTTCTTCTGAGACAACTTTTATGCCCAGTTTTTGTGCTTTATCCAGTTTGGAACCGGCCGACTCTCCGGCCAGTACATAGGTTGTATTTTTACTTACCGACCCGGTTACGCTGCCGGCATGGGCCTGGATGAGCTCGGCAGCTTCTTTTCGTGAAAGGGATGGCAGTGTTCCGGTTATGACGAAGGTGCATCCTTCCAGTGAATTACTGTGCACTTCCTGCTTTTCATGATGCAATTTCAAGCCATAATCCCGGAGTTGTTCGATTATTCGTTGGTTTTCAGGCCGGTCCATGAAATCCCGAACCGATGCGGCAATTTTCACACCAATGCCGTGCACATCTGCAATCTGGTCTTCGCTGGCCTGCATAAGTGCATCGATGGTTGAGTATGCATCGGCCAGATCACGGGCTACCGTGGAGCCGACAAACCGTATCCCAAGGCCGAACAACAATCTATCGAAGGGTTTGTTCTTGCTTTGTTGTATGGCATGGATGAGATTTCGGGCACTTTTCTGGGCCATACGGTCCAGCGGGAGCAGATCTTCAACGGTCAGTTTGTATAGATCAGCATAGTTGTGTATCAGATTGGCGCCTACCAGCTGGTCAATAACGGCTTCGCCCATACCGTCGATGTCCATAGCATCCCTGGAAGCGAAATGCTCAATGCGTATCCGAACCTGCGGCGGACACTCTGGATTGACACAACGTAAGGCAACTTCGCCCGGAGACTGTACCAACTCGGACTGGCATGCCGGGCACTGCAAGGGAATGACGTAGGGTTGTGAGCGGCCGGGGTCGTCTGGTGAGGCTACCTGCACCACCTGAGGGATGATTTCACCGGCCTTTTCGATGATTACACGATCGCCGATGCGAATGTCTTTACGCGTAATTTCGTCTTGATTGTGCAGGGAGGCACGCTTAACGGTGGTACCTGCCAGCAACACCGGTTCGAGTTCAGCAACCGGGGTTATGGTTCCAAGCCGACCTACCTGCAGGGTAATATCCCGGATGGTTGTAGTGGCTTGTTCAGCTTCAAACTTGTAGGCAATTGCCCATTTCGGTGCTTTTGCGGTATACCCGAGTTCTTCACGGTATCGGTCTTCGTTAACCTTGACTACAACGCCGTCGGTGTCATAGGGGAGATCCTTACGGGTATGTTCAAGCGACTGTATGATTTTCAGTACATCCTCAATGGTCTGGCAGGTCCATCGATGCGAGCACACTCTCAAACCCCATTGTTCGAGCATTTGCATGCGTTGCAGATGGGTCGAGTCCGTTTCCTGATCAAGAATGAGATCATAGCAGAAGAATCGTATGGGGCGGCGGGCGGTCAGCGACGAATCCAGAAGTTTCAGCGAACCGGCTGTAGCATTTCGGGGATTGGCAAACGCGGCCTCTCCATTTTCCTGCCGCTGAGCATTAAAGCGGGCGAAGGCCTCCCGTTCCATGTAGGCTTCCCCTCGAACTTCAACGATTTCAGGCCAGTTATCGGTACTGAGTTTGAGGGGAATATCGCGCAGTGTACGCACGTTTTGTGTGATATCATCGCCCTGCCTGCCGTTACCCCGTGTGGCAGCCAGCTGCAAAACTCCGTTTTCATAGCGCAATCTCAGGGCCATACCGTCAAATTTCAGTTCAACGAAGTAGGTAAACGGTCTGGACCCGAGCAGATCCTTGACTCTGCGGTCAAATTCACGCAGCTCCTGCTCATTGTAGGTGTTGGCCAGACTGAGCATAGCACGGGGATGCTCTACGGTTGTAAATGCTTCGGATATGCTTTCTCCGACGCGGCGGCTCGGTGAGGCGGGATCATGCAGACCGTAGGCATCCTCGAGACCCATCAGCTCTTGCATGTACGTATCATACTGGCGGTCGCTGATTACAGGTTGTGCCTGGTCATAGTACTGTTTGTTGGCTTCATCCAGCAGGTTTCTGAGCTCACAGACTCTGGAAACGGCCTCGTCTTTGGTCATGCAGGTAGCTAAAAGAGTGGTCTGTCAGTGATTTCAATGGGGGAATCAATGGTTTGCGAAGTAAAATCACCCGGGGCGCTGAATAACTCAGCATACTGGCTCAGGGCTTCCCTGGATAGTTCCAGTGTTCGGTCGCCGGTGCTGTATTCCATGATGTCGGCAAAATGATTGCCGTTGATCCATATTGCCATGCGTGTGAGCTGACCTTCAATCCGGATCGAATCGATAAATTCAAAACGCATGGCCTGGCCAGCCTCAATCCAATACGGACTGCGAACATTGTTTACATCGGAGGTAACGCGAACCGGTTCAAGTTTGTCGATGGCTGCGTGCAGTACAATCTGCAGTGTATCCGGCAAAGCGCCGCTAACGGGATTGGTGGTGGGTCGGACCGGAGCGGAGGGAAGTGCTGCAACCGGACTTAATTCTTCCTCGGGCTGAGGGTCGGCTGCCGGTGTAACGGGTTCATCCGGAGTATCGGATTCAGGCTGCACAGAGACCGGTAATTCGGTACCATTTTGCATACTGTCTGTATTGTTTTCCACCACGGGATCACCGGAAGGCCTGATAAACAGGAAGTACACAAGCAGCGCGATGAGGGCAAGAATACTGATCAGACCGGCATAAATCATAGGACTACCTTTGCCAACGGCCGCTTTTCTGCCAACTCCGGCCCAGTCAACGGATTCAAGCCCGGGGGGAGGCATGGTCTGCTGATTGTAGTTTTTCCGGGGGTCCGGTCGTGAGTATTCATTCTCACCCAGGGTTGCCGTTGATGATGGTTTCCCGCCGGCAGACTGAATTGCTGTGTCTTCCGATTTTTTTTGATCGGGTACGTTGTCGGTCAGGGGCTCACTATGCAGGTATTTTTGAGCAAGGAGACCCTCGTAACGGTCAGCCTGATGCTGATCTAACGCCTCGACGATGTCATCTTCGTGTATTCCGATGGCCTTCGCGTAGGATCTAACATAGCTGCGGATGTAGGTGAGCTGGTGGTTTCGGTTGGTAAAAATTGTGCCCCTCTCAATTTCATCAATGATATTCAGCGGGATGCGCGTTTTTTCGAAAATATCATTGGGTTTGAGTCCGGCTGCTTCTCTGACCGATACCAGATCTTCGTTTAATAATGCCATGACAGTACTTAGTGGTTAACGTCTTTACACAGCAAACATAATAAATAATCGACAGTGAAACTGTGCTCAATCGGTCTATTTTTTGTGTGAGATTTGTGCAGATTTGTGAAATAAATGGCGCTCTTCTGACTCTAGTATACAACGGAAGTTGAACTAAAATGTAGTAACCAGAAATAAGAGGAGTCGGAAATGAGAGTATTGCATGAAATAGTATCCGAGGCGGTAACCGGATTCAGGAACTTGCTTTTTCCCGGGGTTTGTTTGTCGTGCGGTCAGCCCAGTGTTGAGGGTCTGGAATTGCTGTGTCCGTTCTGCAAAGAAAACTCCTTCGATGAGGCGAATCCGTTCCGCACCAATACCTGTCCGGGAGTAATTTTACCGGCTATACTGGAGTATCAGTTTGCGATGTGGCGGTATGACAAGGGCGGGTCGCTTCAACGATTGTTGCATAATATCAAGTACAACGGACTGGGCAGACTTGGTTTTGAGCTGGGGTGCCTGCTTGGAGAACGGTTGCGTAATTGTCCGGCAGTGA
Source organism: Bacteroidetes bacterium HLUCCA01 (assembly GCA_001314545.1). Taxonomy (GTDB): domain Bacteria; phylum Bacteroidota; class Rhodothermia; order Balneolales; family HLUCCA01; genus HLUCCA01. The sequence goes on along the minus strand of LIHN01000019.1, from coordinate 86,835 downwards.
GCGGTTATCTGAATTCGGGTATGTCAATGCTGCTGGTGCCCGTACCGCTTCATCCCCGCAGAAAGCGCATGAGGGGGTTCAACCAGGCCGAGTTGATTGCAATGGGCATTTCCAGCGTGACCGGCATTCCGGTGGCAGATGATACAGCGGTGAGCAGGTCGCGGTATACCCGTACGCAGACCGGTTTTTCTTTGCTTGCCCGGAATTCCAATATGGCCGGTGCCTTTCAGCTTGAAGATGAGCAGGCGTTGGCGGGAAAACACCTCATGCTGGTTGATGATGTTTTTACAACCGGTGCCACTACCTACGCCCTTGCCACATGCCTCAGAGAAGCGGCTCCGGAAGGAATGGGGGTGGTTACCATCGCCTATGCACCTTGAGGTATATGTTTGATCCGAGGTTGGATTGCGGAATTCCTTATATTTGAGGCTATGAAAAATTCTGGCCTATCCGATCACAGCGATTATGTTGAGACCCCGTTGGGCATATTTACGGCTCAGGGGTCCTGGTTTTACACCAACTCAGAACAAATTGAAAAGTTTGCTCCCGGGTTGCTGCAGAAGATATCAGTGAAAGAGCTGATTAATGATGCAGGAATGTGGGTGCGCTCAGGCGATGCGGTAGCGGTATGGGTTCTGGTTGCAGGGCTTCAGCTGCTGCCCGGTTATGCCGCCGCCGTTGCCTCGGTTGTAACACTACTACTCTGGCATCTGACCAAGAGTGCCTTTATTTCAAAAATTTCCACCTTTGCATTGAAAATCCTTACCTGGGAGCCACTTGTGGTGCTTGCAGCCGTTGCATCAATCAGTTATGCCGGTATTTCTCAGAACTATTCCGGTGTGGGGTATGGACTGCTTTTTTTTATTCTGTTTCGTTTCGGGTGGATCCGGCGGGGTTTTGATTCATTTTATGAACGGTACAGCGGCAACATCTCTCTGAACGACCGTGTGATGAAAATGCTCATAGTTCAATATGCCATGCAGTATTCCATTCCGGTTACCCAGCTTGCCTCCATGGAAGAGCATATTAAATCGCTGATGCGTAAACGCAACAAACCCGGGAAACGGTAGACCCTCATTAGCGGTTTGTACGATTTGTCACTCATAATTTTACAGGAATTTATCCGATGAGCGAAAAAGTTCGCACCATGTTTGCTTCCATAGCAGACCGTTACGATATCACCAACAGTGTTTTGTCGTTGGGGATCCACCATCTTTGGCGAAACAAGGCTGTACGCCTGAGTAAAGCCGCCGCGGGTGACCGCGTGCTGGACTGTGCTACAGGAACCGGTGATCTGGCCATTACCTTTAAAAAGAAGGTAGGAGAGTCAGGGTATGTTATGGGTACGGATTTCTGTGATGCCATGATTGTACCTGCGCCCGCGAAGGCAACCAAAAAGGGACTAAAAATTGATTTCGAGGTTGCCGATGCCATGAATCTGCCTTATCAGGATAACACATTTGATATCAGCAGTATATCCTTTGGCATCCGTAATGTAGACGATCCGCTGGTATGCCTTCAGGAAATGGCAAGGGTTGTCAAACCCGGCGGTCGGGTGGTTGTATTGGAATTTGGCCAGCCCACAGGTATCATGGCATGGCCTTACACATTCTACAGTAAGTATATTATTCCTTTTGTGGGCGGCATACTCACCGGGAACCGTGACGCATATCAGTATTTGCCCGAAACCAGTGCTGCTTTTCCGGCTGCGGATAAATTTACCGACCTGATGAAGCAGGCCGGTTGTTTCACCGCACAGGAATACCACGAACTAAACGGTGGTATTGCCTATATTTACGTGGGCATTGTAGCCTGACAGCACCTGACTGTTTACTCTCTCATCAAACACCATTCTTATGAAAATTGCTGAAATCAAAGCACTCTTGCCACATCGATACCCATTCCTTCTCGTTGATCGTGTACTGGAACAACGAGAAAATAATATCACCTGCCTGAAAAATGTGACGGTTAATGAAGAGTTTTTTAATGGTCACTTTCCGGGTGAACCCATAATGCCGGGGGTCTTGCAGGTTGAAGCGCTCGCCCAGACCGGGTGCCTGCTCTATCTGTCTCAGCACAATCTGAATCCAGACGATTATACCATTGTTTTTTCTGCAATTAACAACTGTAAATTTCGCCGGCCGGTTGTTCCCGGAGATCAGCTGATCATGAATGTTGAAATCACAGGGACCAAACGCCAGTTTATCACGATGAAATCCGTTGCAAGTGTGGATGGTCAGGTAACCTGTCAGCTGGAAGCCACAGCCGCACTCATTCCAAAACAGCAGACCGTATGAGTACAGCCAAATCCGACGGCCGCCCCGACAAGGTAACCACCCGAACGGTAGTTGATTTCAAACGCAAAGGCGAAAAAATCAGCATGATTACGGCCTACGATTTCACAATGGCACGCATCGTGAATTATGCCGGTATTGATGTAATACTGGTTGGCGATTCAGCCAGTAACGTGATGGCCGGTCATGAAACAACGCTTCCCATCACCCTCGATCAGATGATATACCATACCAGCTGTGTAGTCCGTGGTGTTGACCGCGCACTGGTTGTGGCTGATCTGCCGTTTATGAGTTACCAGGTAACCGTCAAAGAGGCCCTTATCAGCGCCGGAAGAATGATGAAAGACGCCGGAGCGCATGCGGTCAAACTGGAGGGAGGAGCACCTGTAGCCGAAACCATCAGGCGTATTGTTGATGCCGGCATTCCGGTTATGGGACATCTCGGACTAACACCGCAGTCGATTTACAAATTCGGTACCTATAAGGTTCGTGCCAAGGAGGAAGCAGAAGCCGAGCAGCTTATCAATGATGCCCTGGCGTTGCAGCAAGCCGGTTGCTTCGCACTGGTTCTGGAGAAAATCCCATCAGGACTGGCTCGTAAAGTCACCGAAATGCTGGACATTCCTACCATAGGAATCGGTGCAGGCAGTGCGTGTGATGGTCAGGTTTTGGTTGTGCATGATATGCTCGGTCTCACACGCGACTTTCATCCCCGTTTCATCCGACGCTATGCCAACATGTTTGATGACATGACCCAGGCAATTTCTACCTATGTACAAGATGTCAAATCGGGGGATTTCCCGTCAGACACTGAACAGTATAACTAACGCAAAGTATGTCTGAGACCCTTCGCCCGTTGATTTTAGTTTGTAATGACGATGGATTTTATTCACCGGGTATACAGAAACTCACGGAAGTTGCCCAACGTTTTGGTGAGGTACGCGTTATCGCTCCGGACCGCCAACAAAGTGCCGTCGGTCATTCCATAACCATCTCCCAGCCCCTCAGGGCCAATAAAGTCAAAATGCCCAGTGGGTTAGATGCGACGGCTGTGAACGGAACTCCCGCTGACTGCATTAAACTTGCCCATGACAAACTGATGGACCGCAAACCGGATCTGGTTCTCAGCGGTATTAATCACGGTTCCAATGCGGGAATCAACATTATATACTCGGGTACCGTGAGTGCTGCAACCGAGGCCACTATCTTAGGTTACCCCGCCATCGCCGTGAGCTGCAGCGATTTTGATGAAGATGCGGACCTCTCCGGATGTGCCGATGCGGCCTCCAGAGTAATTCAGTTCGTTCTGAAGAACGGTCTTCCCAAAGGTGTGACGCTGAATGTGAACGCGCCAGCCGGACCGCTGAAGGACCTGGTCTGGACGAAGCAGGCTGACAGTCGCTATGTTGAAGAGTACGACGGAAGGGTAGACCCCTTCAACAGACCATATTATTGGATGACCGGAAAATTTGAACTCCTGGAAAATGGCTCTGACCTGGATGTCTCGGTCATCGACGAGGGTAAAGCATCGGTTACACCTATTCAGTACGATTTAACCGCACATGGTTTTTTCCATGAAATCAAGAAAAATGTGCTGTGATAGTTACTCCTGCTCCCATTCACGGAAGCGGATCGTTCGAACCACTGTATTTTCGAACATGATATAGATGGTAAGCATCTGATCCGGAAAGGAAACCAGGCCATAGGTTCCTCCCCGGTACTGTTGTACTTGTTGCAAAACCGTTCTGTGAAACTCAGTCTGAGGATAACCTTCGGCAATATCCACCGTGATAATTTTCCTTTCCAGATTTTCATGTGCATCAATGGTCCGAATCTGTACACGCTCCGGAGGCTGTCGAAAATCCTGAATAGTGGTAAGCAGCAGCTGGTCCAGCTGATTCCAGTCAGACAGTGGCGTTGACTCTTCTGCCTCCGTTGTCAAAAGCAGGACAACCGCGGCCAGATTACACAAAAAAAGGAGTGTCAGTAACTTTTTGTCTGCCAGCATGGTTCCGGGGGCTCGTTTGGATTTTCAAAAAGCTAGTATACAAATAATGACGTGTTTTCGTTTTTAAATCTGACAGTTTAGCTTAAATTGCACTACAGACCATCGTTTATCAATCTGCAAGCATTATGAAACTCCACGCTGCCGCCATAGCACTGACTGCGGTCATTGTACTATCATGTACCGCTGACCCACAACAACAAATGCCATCAGCCGGCGCCCCATCAGACACCACTGCTCAAAATCAAGGGACAACGGTGAATTCTGACCGGGTTCAGGACCTCCAGTCCAGGCTGCGAAATGACCCGGACTCCGGGGATTCATCGCAACCACAGCGCTTCCGTCTGAATACAGAACCCTATGTAATTTTTCTGGATGAAGATGGGTATCTGAGTTTGGAGGGGGTTACGTCGGATGAACTGACCCGAGTTCTGGGTGAGGCGCCGGTTTTGGTCAGGCAAGCTGTACCCGGAGCGCCGGTTCGACGTGAAGTCAGGGTATATCTTCCCTATGAACAGGATTCTACCGGATTATTTGTGTTCATCCGAAATGAGAAAGTTGAATTCTTCACGATGGATACATTTCTGGGTCTGGCCAATTCGTCGATTATTAATGAATATTTTGCCAATAATTAATCAAATCTGTAGCAATGTTTAAGACACTTTCTGCCGCATCAACGGCCATTTTATTGTTATTCTCGCTTTCATATGCGCAATCTCCAAGCGTAGCAGAATATGAGACCCTGAGTCAAACCATCCGCATGGATACCTACGAGGGCAGGGTCTCTTCCGGATTTCAGATACAAACAGCTGAGCGTGGCCGGGCTACGATCACATCCGAGGCGTTACAGGTACCCTTGAGAATGGACCGACCTTTTACAGCGCTCGGCATGACATGGCAGGGGGCGCTGGGCGATTCACACCAGGCCGTTATGGAAGTCCGAAGCTCACACGATGGCCAAACCTGGTCGGACTGGATGCCCGTGCCGGTTGACCATCACGTAACCCTTCAGGAAAATCACTATGCCGGAACCCTCGTTTTTATTCCGGCCGAACATGGCTACATCCAATACCGTAGCACCGTTACACCTCATATTACATTTCCGAATCCGGATATTGAGCAGGTAAACATCGCATTTATCAATCCCGGAAACACGTCACAACAGGATCTGCATGCCCACCTGCAGACCGTTGAGCACAAGAGCAGTCCGGATGAATTGCTGCGTGAGAAGTCGACCGGAGATCTGGACTTTGCCGTTAATACAGATGTAGCCTACGCACTGCCCGACTATGTAGACCGTCAGGCGTGGGGAAGTCTTCCCAACGCCGTATCGAACCGGACCCCCACCTCCGTAACCCACCTGATTGTTCACCACAGTGCCGGACAAACCACCTCCAACGACTTTGCGGCCGTGGTTCGATCGTATTACAACTACCATACCGGTCCGCAGCTGAATTGGGCTGATATCGGATATAACTGGCTGGTTGATCCCAATGGGGTAATCTATCAGGGAAGAGCATTTTACGAGGATTCCTTTGGGGATATCAATATGAATGTAGTTGGCGCGCACATGGGGGGTGGTAACAGCAATACTATGGGAATTTGTGTAATCGGCAGCTACAGTTTTACGCCACCCAGCGAGATTGCGGTTGACAGATTGCGTGAAATGCTGGCCTGGAAAGCCCATGATTTCGACATTGATGTGCTGGTGCGGCGTAATAAACTGGTCAGTGGCACTACCCGCAGTATGTTTACCATCTCCGGTCACCGCGATGGTACTTCAACGGCATGTCCCGGCGACCGCCTGTACGACCAGCTCCCCGAAATCAGAAATCGCGTCAATGCCCGGCTGAATCCACCTGCATTTGCCGGGGTTGATGCTCAGGTAAGTGCAGCCAGTCCACAACAGGCAACGGTTAACGCAATGATTGAAACATACCGGGCGGATGTTGCCGGATTTGTAGCGTATGGACCAGAGGAGGATAATCTTTTCATGGAGTCAGCAGAATTTAACCTGACGGGAAGTGACCAGTTGCAGCAGGCCGTTATTGAACTGAACGAGCTGCAGCCCGGTGTGGATTACTACTACCAGGTTGTAGCCGTCAATTCAGACACCTTAAGTCTGAGTCCGGTCGGCGTATTCACGGCGGGTGAGCCGACCTCCCTTGAGGATGAATCTCAGATACCGGCTGCTGCACAGCTCGCCCAGAACTTCCCCAATCCCTTTAATCCGTCTACGGATATTCGGTTTGAACTCCCTGAAAGCGCTCAGGTACGGATCATCGTACACGATGCCCGCGGGCAGCAGGTTGAGGTGCTGGCGCAGGGCGGGTACAGTGCCGGCAGGCATCAGGTCTCCTTTAATGCAGGCAATCTTTCTTCCGGATTGTATTTTTACGGACTGGAAGTAAACGGACGAATTGTTCAGACCCGAAAGATGCTGCTGCTTAAGTAGGGACGGGAAAACAGGCAGCTTCCACTCTTTTTTCTTGTCGAAATTATGGTTGCCACCAATAAAAAAGGCGCTGTCTGAAAGACGGCGCCTTTTTTTGTACCCTGCCGCAGGCCTGGTATTTTGAGTAAACGGAGTTGAGTCCTATTCATCAGGGCTGTCTGCCCGCAGGAACGTAGTGCTTCTACTTAACGAGCATCATTTTGCCGGAAAGCCTGCCTTCTGGTGTAGACAGCTGATAGATGTACATCCCGCTGGAGAGTCCTGCGGCATTAAACGTAACCGAGTGGAGTCCTGCGGTAAAGTTGCCGTCCGCCAACTGAGCAACCATCCTGCCGGTAATATCATAGACATGCAGCTGTACGGGCATGGCCTGTGGTAATTCAAACTGGATTTGGGTACTTGGGTTGAACGGATTCGGGTAGTTATTGCGCAGTGTTACCTCGCCGGGCAGTGATACCGACATATCATCTGTGCTGGTTTCCATAACCGCAGTTACCACCCGGTAATCATCCACAATAAACTGCCCTTGTGTGGCTGCTCCGCTGGTATAGGTCATCTGGAAGCTGTCTGTGTAGGCGTTGCCGTCTACGGTACCGTTCCCGTTGACCCATCCCACCGCCGAAACCGATGACAGGTCCCATCGTACCTTCCGCCAGCCGATCCAGTCAACCTGATACCATGGACTTCCCTCCAGCTGACCGCTGCCGTCGCGGAGCATGAAACGAAACCGGTTTTCGGAACCGTCACCAAAAAGGTATACCTCAAGCATCTGATTTCGATTCACCCGTACCGATGCATTCTGCGGGGCTCCGGGCGGCAGATAATTACGAATAAGCCAGGCCCCATTTCCCGGATCCCATCCGTAATTCATATTCATGGCACCGGTGCTTCCTGTGACCGGGTTGGTAATGCTGGTGTTGGATGTCCGTGATGTTTGCTCAGTGATGATACCCACGGTACTGCCGCTTTGTTGTGGTTCCCACCACCCGGAAATGCCACTGTTGAAATTGTCGATTACATCGTACTCATAGTCCAGGTTGTTAGTAGAAAACGACAATTCTACAGCCTGACTGGTCATATTGTCATTCAGATCCGTTACGCCGGGCTGCAGGGTGGCTATGTAGGATGTGTTGGGCTGCAGCAGTTCCGCCGGGAAGGCCTGAATCACAGATAGATCACCCGATGTATACACCTGCGTGTGGAGTTCTGCCACGTGACTGCCGTCTGAGCTTGAAATCGTTACGGTTTCATCGGTGACACTTGAGCGAAGAATCGGTTCATCCAGCGTAAATGATATGATGGTATTACGGTCTACGGCCTGATTGGAGCTGGATGGATAGGCATCGGTAACTACCGGAGGGTTGGTGTCCTGCGGACCGGTTTTAAATACAAACGTGTATGACTCACCTTCGGTACCATCTGCGTTACCGTCGAACGTATGACCGGCCAGATCTTCGATTCCCTCGCCCAGGGTGACGCTGTATTGGGTGTCATAGTCCATATCCGGGGCAGCAATTTCAAGATAACGACCCTCGCGCAGGGTGTAGGTGAAATCCACCGCCGGTGTGAACGAAATCTGATTTTCAAGCGATGAGGCCAGCACCTGCCGGCTGAATGTAATCTGGATGAGCTCGCGACGGTCGAAGTTATCAGCGTCTGATTGGGGAAGGGTACTCACTACGGCAGGAGGAACGCTGGATACCAGCTCAACATCCGTAAATGTGAAGAAGTCGTTTCGAAGGGTTATTTGCCGGCTTTCCGGATAGTAACCGGGGGCACTGACATCCATCGTGTAGGAACCTTCGGGTTGCAGATTTTCCAGATAATAAAATCCGTTGGCAAGGGCGTCAGGATTGCTGGAGTAGCGATTGAAAAGCGACTCAAAACTGTCGGTTGTGTAGGATTGGCCGTTGATTTCGATGGTTGCCCCGTTGATGTAGGCATTGTCATCCACATCGGTGATATAGCCGGTTGCAATACCTACTGAAGGTCGTTCCAGACCATGATACGCCAGTATGGACCAGAAGGCAGACTGTGCTTCAAGTCGCTTCCATTCCGCGTTCATGTTACGCATTTGCTGTGTAGGGTTGGTATGAAATCCCGCCTCGCTGAGAACCGAGGCCATGTTGGTAAGGCGGTTAACGGCCAGATAGGGGGTTGTTCTGGTTGTGGCTCCGTAAAAAGGGGAGTCAGCTCTGGAACCTCTTCTGCCGATGCGCATACTTTCGGTAAGGTCGACGTCCATAATATCGCCCATTTTTTTCCCGCCACGGGGGAATTTTTCAACGCCCTGACCGTCGGCACCCCAGAGCATCAGCGTTGAGTTTACACCCGGAGGTCCGGCATCACTGTGAATGGAGTAGTAGAAATCGGCACCGGTAGCATTGGCCATTTCCGTTCGCTGGGTCAGGCCTACTTCCACATCATCATTGGTGCGGGTTATGTAAACCGCACCGATATCGGTCTGATTTTCGAGCATATCCTTGAGCGCCAGGGCAACCCGAAGCACTTTTTCAGCCTCGGAGTAGTTATAAAGTCCCATATTCTGGCGTTGGGAGTGTCCGGGGTCCAGAAAGATGCTCCATTCCGACAATCCGGTTACAGCAGGGGTGTCTTCTTGCTGAGCCTGCAGGGGAGATGGAAGGAGCAGCGCGATGAAGAGGATAGAATAAATAACTGCATTCAACGATTTCATAGCGACTGATTAATTGGTGAGAAGGTCGATGTACATGATGGTTCCACTTCCCATATAGTCGAAGTAGATGCGGTTCTGAACGGTACAGAAATGAGGGTGAGCAGGTATATTTTCACTGCTCGCATAAATCACCTCTTCCTGTGAACGGTTCGGTGAGGCAACCACGATTTCGCCGTAGGTGTGCCGGTACCCGTCATCGGTGTTGCGTGTGAAGGACAGGTACTTGCTATCGGGTGACCAGGTCGGGAAAAAACCGACTCCGAAATCGGTGATTTCACCGGTCACGTTGTTGAGGACATACAAGTTGCCTCCATATACCTCGTAGGCCAGATAGTTGCCATCCGGTGATAAACGTGCGTTGAGATAGTGTAGATCTGCAGCGGTATCTGGCTGAATTTGACGAAGGGTATTGTCTTCATCGATGTATATGATACGGTCACCTGAAGCCTGTACCTGCGGTTCTGGATTTGTGGGTGATGAGGCTGTCTTTGCCGGTGGGAGTCTGAAATACTGAACATCGCCGCCGAGTGGTAGCACCACCTGCTCTTGATGACTGTCGAAGAAGGGTGTTGCCGGCATATGGGGAACGGGTTCGTTCAAATCCAGGTAGCCTTCTCCGTCTACATCGTATAACCGGATACTGAAATACCGGCCCATCTGCTGTGGGTGTGAGTACCGGGTGAGCAGATGCCGGCCGTCAGGCGACCAGCGTACATTGAAGCCTGAGTGTGGTTGCGAATGCAGGGTTATCAGCTCCGATGGCTGCTCTGCATCAATCAGATAGAGTCCGGTAAAATTACTTCCGGTAAGTGCGATGGTTTTACCATCAGGTGAGGGGACCGGGCGTTGCAGGGAAAGGTCCATGTTATCCGTAAGCATAACGGGTTCACCGGCCGGTCTTATCTGGGACTGAACGGAGGTGGCCATTATACCGGTAAGTACGATGGCAAAAGCTAGATGGGTAGGTGTCATTGCAGGTGAATAAATTTGCCGGGAAGGCGTTCTCGTTGGTAAATAATGCCTGTCAGCAGCAATCAGGCCATAAAGCCGTTTACTTGCAGATCGGCCTTGATCTCGTCTCCCGTACAACATAGGTATTAAAAATGACTTCTACGTATTTATACGTAGTAAAAAATTCTTAGAAAATAATTCGATCTTAACTGACTGTAAAACAGTATGTTAAAGAGTTTAGGTGATTAAAAATACCGATTTGCCTATGCTGATAACGGTTTAAAACTTTGACAATCGGGTTCAAATTTAATAGCTTGTCACTTATACATGACGAAAGTACGTACGGGGTTTTCAAAAAGCGCTTACAGCACTGAAGTCATGATTTTGAGTCCTTTTGTATGAGTCCTTTTGAAATAAAGTTTATCACGCTGTTGCTGACACCTGCACTGAATTTCCACACAGTTTCTTATCTCACACATTAACCTAAGTTGTAGACCAACATGTATGATGCACGATTACTACCTGATCTGACAACTTTCAACCTGCGCAAGCCCATCATGATGTTGCTGTTGCTTCTGGTTACTGCCGGAAGCGTAGTTGCACAAACGGGCCGGTTGGAAGGAACCGTCGTCGACGAGACCAGCGGTGAGCCACTGATTGGCGTTAACATCTACATTGAAGAGCTGGAGATTGGTGCGGCTACCGATCTTGACGGCTACTTCTCTGTGGTCAACGTCAGGGCAGGAACCTACACCGTAAGGGCCTCCTATATCGGTTACAGCACCATCCGGATTACCGATGTCCGTGTAAATATCAATCAGACCACAACGCTGGACTTCGCTATGAGTGAGGAAGTTTTCGCCGGCTCTGAGGTGGTGGTTGTAGCCGACAGACCTGTAATTCAGCGGGATGTGGGTGCGAGCCGGGTCAACCTTGACGCCGAAGAAGTCAGGAACCTGCCGGTTCAGTCGGTGGGTCAGATTGTCGGGCTTCAGGCCGGTATCCAGGGGCTTGCCATTCGTGGTGGTTCAACACAGGAGGTTTCTTTCAATCTGAACGGGTTATCACTCCGCGATGAGCGCAGTAATACCCCATTCACTGCCGTAAGTATTACATCTATTTCAGAGATTCAGGTTCAGTCTGGTGGATTTAGCGCTGAATACGGCGATGTACAGTCCGGGATGATTAATGTGGTTACCAAAGAAGGCAGCCGTGACCGCTTTAACTTTGATATTTTTTACAGCCACAATCCGCCAACGAGCAAACATTTTGGTCCGGCTCCCAACGACCCCAACTCGTATTGGATTCGACCTTACGTTGATTCGGAAGTAGCTTTTACAGGCACAGAGGCATGGGATCCATGGACACGCGCACAATATCCGCGTTTTGACGGATGGAATTCGATTGCCGAAGCCTCACTTTCCAATCCGGATCCAACCCGCCATCTTACGCCGCTTGCCGCTCAACAGATATTCCTTTGGCAGCACCGTAAGGATATGGCAATAAATGATCCCGACTTTACCCTTGATTTCGGTTTCGGTGGTCCGGTTCCGGTGATATCCGAATCTGCAGGTAACCTGCGTTTCTGGGCATCCCATCGCCGTTCACAATCCATGTACGTTATACCGCTATCTTCAGACCGGTATGAGACCTATACGACCAATTTCAAACTTACCAGCGACATCGCTCAGGGTATGAAACTGAGTATTGATGCGATGATGGGAGGGGAGTCAGGTACGTCATCCAACAACGTAGGTGCTCCGGGTATTTTCACCAGTGCTGCAGGCATTGCCAGTTCGGTCAGTACTTCCACATCGTTTGGTGATTCCAGGATGTTCGCCTCCGACTACTGGGCACCAACCCAGGTTGACTATCGCCTCATAGGCGGTAAATTTACCCATGTACTCAATAGCGACTCCTACTACGAGGTTACGGCCAACTATTTCAGTTCAGCGTACGATACCAACCCCGGCTCACTTCGCGATACCTCTGCAGTTCGTACCTTCGGCAATGGTTTTCCCGTTGATGAGGCTCCCTTTGGATTCTGGCCACTTCCTGCCAATGGAATCGGGTCTAGTCTGAGGATGGGCGTCGGTATGAGTAATGCACGCGATTCAAGTCAAGTTGCCTACACCAATGTACGTTTCGATTACACCAATCAATATAACCGATACAATCAGCTGAAAACAGGTTTCCAACTGGTTCAGACCTTCAGTGATGTAAATTACGGTTCGGTTGATGAGGTCCTGCTTTCTGGCAGGACAACCACGGTATGGGACAATAACCCCATCCGCGGTGCCATCTATGCACAAAACAAATTCGAATATGAAGGAATCGTAGCAGAAGTCGGCCTGCGAGTAGACTACTCCAATGCCAATGCACAATGGATTGTTTACGATGTCTTCGATGAACGATTTGCTACGGCCCTGCCTGGAGAGCTGGAAGAGTTTTTTGACACGGAAAGCACGGATCCCCAGTTTACAATCAGCCCACGTCTGGCCGTATCATTTCCAATTACCGTCAGCAGCAAGTTGTTTTTCAACTATGGACACTTCCGGTCGATGCCATCACCCGACAACTTGTACCGGGTTGAACGTCTGATTGAAAACAACTCCATCAACCGCGTAGCCAATCCAAATCTTGCCCTGCCCCAGACTGTATCGTACGAATTGGGCTTTGAGCAAGCACTTTCCGAGCAATATCTGCTCAGAATGGCCGGCTACTATAAAGATGAGTCGAACCTGCCTTCCAATGTTGCCTATCGCGACCAAACCGGTGGGTTACTCTATAATACCTCCAGCGCAGACGGTTATCGTGATATCCGGGGTTTTGAAATAACCGTTCGCAAGGCGCAGGGCAGGTACTTCCAGGGTTTTGTGAACTATACCTATATGATACGTTCAACCGGCCGTTTTGGATTTACCAACGTCTATCAGAACCAGAAAGACCAGCGTGAATTTGAACGTCAGCAGGCTATCAACCCACAGGTTAAGCCACTCGCACAACCGTACGCGCGCGCCAACCTGGATTTCTTCACTCCGGTTGACTTCGGTCCCTCAATGGGTGCGTTTCGACCACTGGCCGACTGGCGTGCTTCATTGCTTGCCTCCTGGCAGTCAGGCTTTTACCTGACCTGGGCCGGTGGGGGCTCAATACCCGGAATAGCCAATAACCTACAGTGGCGAGACTATTACAACTTTGACCTGCGATTCAGCAGAACTTTCAGACCATTTGATTTGTCGATGAACTTCTTTGTTGACATAAATAATGTGCTGAATACCCGAAGACTTTCTACAGCAGGGTTCATGGATGGTGAAGATTCTAACAACTACTATCGTTCGCTTCATCTTCCTGCTGACAAGCTGGAACCCCTCCGCGGATCTTACAATACTGTTCCCGGCAGTGACCGTCCCGGTGATTTCCGAAAGCCCGGTGTAGAATTCCAGCCAATTGTAGCTGTCAATCAGCTGACCGATGTCAACTCGCCGCATGTAAGGCCTCTGTATTATAACTATGCTGATGAAGCCTACTACCGTTGGAATGCTGAAACAGGTCAATTTGTGACAGCAGATCCTGACTTTGTACGACAGGTACTCGATGACAAGGCATACATAGACATGCCAAACTTTGAGTCCTTCCACTTCTTCAACCCGCGCAATGTAATATTCGGCGTCCGAATTTCATTTTGATAATCAGACACAAGTCAATCATGTATAAATATATTTTCAGAATACTACCGGTTTGTATCGCACTGATTGCCATTGGTCAAAGTGCCTCGGCTCAGACGCAACCTCGCTGGTTATCCGTTGGATCCCTGAACAACTTTTTCATGCCAGTAGGTAATGAACGGGAACATGCGCTGGTAACCCAGCAGCAATTCGGTCTGCAGTGGCCTGCGGTGTACAATAATCAGAACAGCCAGGCTGCCAAAGGTTTATGGATAGGTACCACCAATTTTACCGATGAAAACGGGGTTGAATATCCATATAAGCTGGTTCATGCCGGTCCTCGAACTTCGGGTCTTGACACCTTCTTCCCGATGGAGCACAAACTCATTGGTCGCTACGGACCTACCGAGGTGTTTGTTGACGGCGATGCATCGTTTAATAATCCGGATGAGGTTGACGAGGTTGATCCTAATCTTCCATCTGACCGCATGATTTATACCCGTGTAAATACGTCGCTTGGTATTACAATGGAACGCCGGATCATGCAGTTCACCAATGCGTTTCATGACAACTACCATGTAATGGAGTATACGTTTACCAACACAGGCAGAGCGGATGATACAGATGAGGTCATTTTCCCTAATAAGACACTGGAAAACGTTCGCTTCTTCTGGCAGTATCGATACTCGGTTGTCAATGAAACCCGATATGTTGTGGGTAATGCTTCAGGTTGGGGTAAAAATGCCATGACCGACCGAATCGGGGATGGCCTTGGACCTAACTACGGTGCCGATCCCCGTCTTGCCGGTCATTTTACCTGGCACGGCCTGATGACCAACCCGCCTGCTATTGTAGATTACAATCACATTGGCGGGCCTATCTGGACTGGTGCCAATTCAGCTGACATAGCCGCTGATGATACATCCGGACGATTGGGTGCCTATCACTTTGTTGGCAATGCCTTTCTGCACATTGACACCGCTCCGGGAAATACAGCACATGACCCCAACCAACCCTCAACCATGACAGAAACTGAGTCAGATGATGACCTGAACCGTCCGAATGACTCGTTCAACGAGACTCGTATGGAGCAGGAATACCGACGGTTTATGGAAGCCGGACGTACTCCACGCCACGCATTTCTGGTAACACCGTCAGGTGTATTTGAGGAACAAACTCAGGATCCGAGTCGTGGTTCTTCCGGTGGATATTCTGCTGCTTCCGGCGTGGGTCCTTATACATTAGCACCAGGTGAATCTGTACGAATTGTTAAAGTTGAGGCTGCATCAGGTATTGGCCGTGAAGCTGCTCAGGCTATCGGTGAAGCCTATAAATTATCTGATGGTGACGACGATGAGGATATACCATACGAAGTCAATGGTACCGTCTACAATTTCAACAAAAATGAGTGGGTTTTCCAAGGACGGGATTCGTTAATGCTCACGTTCAACCGGGCCCTTGAAAACTTCCTTTCAGATTATTCTGCTCCGAAAGCACCCCAACCGCCCAGCGTTTTTAATGTGGACTCCGGTGGGGACGGGATTTATCTGAGTTGGGAGTATCCGGATGCCGAAACAGCCAACATCCAGGGGTTCGAAATTTACAGAGCCGGCTATCGCAGAGACAGCAGCTACGTCCGAATTGCAACCGTTGATCCCAATGTGCGCGAATTTGCCGACACTGATGACAATCCATTGGGTGGACCGATTCGTGGTATTGACTACTACTATTACATCCAGGCTGTAGGTCTGGACAATCAGAATACCGGTGCAGCACTCACGCCGGCGGATCGGGCACTTCGCAGCAGCCGGTACTTTACCCAAACATACGATCCTGCTTTTTTACGCAGACAGCCCGGTGAGACCATGGATCAGATTGTAGTAGTACCGAATCCCTATATTGATTCTGCGGGTACCGATGTATCCTTTGAACGCTCTAGAATTTTCTTCTTTGAAGTTCCCGGTCGTGCCCGTATTGATATTTATACCGAGATGGGTGAACATATTCAAACCATTGATCACAGCGATGGCAGTGGTGATGCTGAATGGAATCTGAACACTTCATCACGGCAGCGCATTGTCTCGGGGGTTTACATCGCCAGTATTGAGAATTTGGACACAGGCGAGCGTGTTACCAGAAAATTTGTAGTAATAATGTAACTGAGGTATTATTGTGAACAGACACCTAACCAAATTCCTTATTGCTGCGCTTTTACTGACTGTCTTTACCTATGCCGACAGTTATGCCCAGGAAAAGCGTGCTCAGACTACGATGAAATTCCTGTCAGCACCACTCAGCGCCCGGGCCACGGGTATGGGTGACGCGGTGACAGCCATGGAAACAGGCTCAATGGGGATTTTTTATAATCCTGCAGCGCTTGGATTTCAGCAAAGTCTTTTTGATGTATCGATGGGAAATGTCTCATGGATAGCCGATATCGAATATCAGTATGCCGCCATGACATTTCGTCCGCGAAACGGTAGATTCGGCGTGTTCGGATTGTCTATGCTAAGTACTGATTACGGCCAAATGACAGAAACCGTCCGACAAGACTCGGATCTCGGATATGAAGTATTAGGTACATTCAGTCCTTCAGCCTATGCATTTGGATTTACCTATGCCCGTGCTATCAGCAATCAGTTTTCAGTAGGCGGTAACATCCGCTATGCAGAACTGGACCTGGCCAACGCAATTACGGCTCGTTCGGATGATGAGGCTGATGGTTTTACACGCGAGCGTTTTATTGCCGATACGTTCACCATCGATTTTGGTGTGTTATTCAAGACTGGTTTCGAAAGTCTGAATTTTGCCATGTCACTGCGTAACTACTCTCGCGAAATCTCCTACATCAGGGATACGCAGGAGCTTCCGCTTACATTCAGAATCGGACTGGCGATGAACGTGTTTGATCTTACATCCTTGAATCCGGACATGCATAAGCTTTGGGTTAGTGTGGATGCCAACCGGCCCCGCGACTACTACGAACAGTTAATGATAGGTGCGGAGTATACCTTTGCTCAACGACTTCACCTTCGCTCGGGGTATGTATTCCCATCAGACGAGCAGGGATTATCCTTCGGTGTCGGTGTTTCACAAGCCTTTGCCAGTCGATATGGCATCAAAGCTGATTTCTCCCACTCGGCCTTCGGCGTTTTCAACAGTGTGAATCGTCTTTCAATCCAGTTAAGTTTTTAAGAATAAAGGATTATGAAATTACATAGTAAAATCGCAGGATTGATGGTGGTAACGGCAGTTGTATTCACAGCATGTGATGACTCCGTCAATTCCCTTTTTGACGAGGACGCAGTTTTTGGTCCGCAACCCGTCGTTCAGTCAATGTCGCCAGCTGATGGCTGGCTGGCCGGCGTTGATGAAGTGGTGATATCGGGCCAACATTTCGGAACCAATCCAGATCAGGTTTTTGTGTTCTTTGACGGTCAGAAAGCCTTGGTGAACCAGGTTTCTGACACCGAGCTTCGTGTACGACCACCCGTTGTGGTTGGTGAAGATTTACCGGTTCAAATATCCACGCTCTCCAGCGATAAGTACAGTGAAATTGTACCATATACCCTTTCAGCAGCCTATCAACGTGTAGAATTACGAGCTGGCTCAACTCGTCCATTTGGCGTTACGACAGACCCTGACGGCAATATTTTCATGTATGCTGAGGAAGATGGTGCCAGTGTAGGTGTTTTGCGCAGGGACGTTGATACGGGTGAATACAGTGTCTATGCGAGTGTACCCCGGTTCAATTGGCGAACCCTGCGTTACGGCAGTGACGGCTCGCTGTACCTGATACGGCCTGTAGTGCGTGCAATATTCCGGATACCACCCGGTGGAGGAGCACTTGGTGCCCGCTTTGTTGCCCCCAATGGTAACGCCTTTGCTTCCATGGATTTCGATCCCAACGGGAACGCATGGGCTGTTGGATCTCCTACCAACATATTCCGATTTGATGTTGAAACTGCTGCCGGACAAGCCTTCGAGGTACCTGGTAACTGGCGTGGTGTTCGTTACTACAATAATAACTTATATGTAGTTGGCAACGTTGAACAAAATGAAGTTGTCTGGCGCATCCCAATTAATGCTAATAATGAATTGGAAACTCCGGTAGAATTGCTTAATTATGAAGATGGTGGGTCATTACAGAGTATACAAATTGCTGATGATGGGGAAATATTTGTTGCACTGTCTCAATCCCCTGGATTTATTCGATTTTTTGAGGGTGAAAGTGTTCAGCCGCTCTATCCCGGTGTACTGGATTTTAACTATGTCGACGCTTTCTGGGCCTCCGGTACTGAAATTCTGGTGACAATGGATGCAACACCTTCTCTGGAAGAGGAAAGAACTTTAAGAACAGTAAACGTACTTAAAGACCCAAGCCCGTACTATGGGTTTTAAATAAAAAAACAAAAAAGGACTACTATGAAAAAACTCCTACTAACCTTTGGTGTGATACTTTTGCCTGTCTTGGTATTTGCACAATGGGAAAATCAAGGACCTTTCCCTAATGTTGAGTATCTGACTGACACGCATGGTTTGGCTGTTGATCCGGACGGAAAAATCTGGACTTCAAGCTTTTATCGTGTCGGTGGCGTACCGTTTGCAGGGAATCCGGATTCAACGGTAGCAACACTGCGTATCGATGTGTTCAATCCAGATGGATCTGAGGCCGACTTCTCGCCTATTCAGATCATTACCATTGACGGAGTGCCTGATACCCTTATGTCACCCGCTTCTGCACGCGGAATGCGCGCTGATCACAATGGAAACATTCTGTTTACCATGGGTGGACCCAATACCCTGTACCGCATAAACTATGAAACCGGTGAAGGCATGGGTAAAATGGATCTTGCTTCTCCTGGTATCACTCCCGGTGTTGATGATAATGGTAATATCTTCATGGGTTACGTAATTCCTGTCCGTCAGGTTGAAATCTACGATGAGAACTTCAATTTCATCGAAAACGCAGTTGATTCCGCTCGCGGCTTCTCGCGAACCCTGGAGGTTTCTCCTGATGGTAATACCATCTGGTGGCCAGGATACACCACAGGCTCCATTCTTGCCTACAGCCGTCCGGATGAATTCAGCCGATTTGATCAGGTACCGGATACGCTCGTTAAGGGCTTCGCTTCTGAATCAATGGTATATGACAGAATCAATAACCTGCTCTATTCTGCAACCGGATCGGGTAATGATGCTCCTAACTTCTTTAATGGTGAAGAAACGGGTACCGATTATGCTCCTAATACTTACTACGGTATTGATCCGGCTACCGGAGAAATAGTTGACGGCGGATTCATGTATGAAACCGAAGATCCTGTTAACTATCGTCCACGTGGTATCGCGTTCAGTCCTGATGGTTTGACTGTTTACCATGGAGTCTTCCGTGCCAGCGGTGAGCCTGTTGGTATGCAACACGCAACCCGGCCTAATACGGAACTGGTTGTAAGTGTTGAAGATCAGGTAGATCTGGCTTCTGGTTATACCCTTAATCAGAACTTTCCTAATCCGTTCAACCCAACTACTGCCATCACCTATGAACTGGCTCAATCCGGTATGACTACCCTGCGAGTTTATGACATGCTTGGTCGCGTAGTTGCTACCCTGGTTAACGACACCATGCCTGCCGGCTATCATACCGTAAACTTCGATGCCAGCAACCTGGGATCCGGTGTTTACATCTATGAACTGGTTAGCGGAAATGTTCGCCTGACGAACAAAATGACTCTTGTTAAGTAATCATTCTCTTGATTGCGGCTATTACAAAGCATACAACCTTCGGGTTGTATGCTTTTTTTTTCTACCTCACTACATTTGCCCGCCTGTTTATCATGAAACTACTACTTAGTATACTCGCCCTGATGCTCATAAGCGTCACGGCCACGGCACAACAACCCGCTGAAGAAATGCGGGGAGTATGGATAGCAACCGTTGCCAACCTGGACTGGCCTACAAACCGTTCAATAAATTCCGAATCGCAAAAACTAACCCTGACGAATCAGATGGATGATCTGAAAGAGGCTGGTATCAATACCATTATTTTTCAGGTACGCACTGAAGGGGATGCCCTATACAATTCCAACTTTGAACCATGGTCGTATTACCTGACCGGAACCGAAGGTGTAGCTCCGGACCCCTATTGGGATCCACTCGAATTTGCCATTGAAGAGGCGCATAAGCGTGGAATGGAACTTCACGCATGGTTGAATCCCTACCGGGCTGAACGTGTAATTGATCTTTATCCGCGGGCCGACAGTCATGTCACCAAAGCAAACCCGGAAATGCTGCTGACCTCCGGTACTATCCGAATATTTGATCCCGGATTACCGGAAACCAAGGAGCTCATTACCAATGTGGTTATGGATATCGTCCGCCGGTATGATGTAGACGGGATTCATTTCGATGATTATTTCTATCCCTATCCACCCAATAACATGACAACAACCTCCACGCAGGACGCGCAGACGTTTCAGGATCATAATCGTGGATTTACAAACATTGCCGATTGGCGAAGAGATAATATTAACCGAATGGTAGAAGCGGTACATGACAGTATCAAGTCGGTAAAACCGCATGTCAAATTCGGAATTTCACCATTTGGGATATACAAGAATGCTACTCCGATAGGTGTTGTCGGTATGGATGCCTACTCGGTGATCTACGCTGATGCTCTGGCGTGGCTAAACGATGAAACGGTAGATTACCTCACCCCACAATTATACTGGCAATTCGGAGGACAACAAGATTACGCCCGGTTGAGTCGATGGTGGAGTGAACAGACAGGACCAGCACAACGGCACTTGTACACCGGAAACGCACCGTATCGGTTCGCATCGCCGTCAAACTGGCCGGTAACGGAGGTCCTGGATCAATTGGATTTCAACCGGGAAAACCCGGATATACAAGGAAATATTCTTTTCCGGTCTCGTTATGTCACTGGATTATTTATTTCCAAGGGTCTCGCTGACTCGCTGGAGACCCGGGTTAACCGAATTCCAGCTGTGCCACCGCAGCTTGACTGGATATCAATGGAACCTATTGCGGATCGGGTTGAAGGTGTTACAAGTCAGCTTACTACAGATGGAAATTCAGTAGAACTGAGCTGGAATCCCGTACAGGTTAACCGCGCCAATGGCGACTCTCTGGCCTTTTATCTAGTATATCGTGTTGATAACGATGACTTTGACGGTACCCTAACCGAAGATCATGTTGTTGCTCTGACGGGAGAAACAACCTTCCGGGAAACGTTTGCATCGGTTAGACCACAGGATATGAATTACTCCTACTATGTGCAGGTACTGGGCCGAAATGCAACGGTAGGACCGGTTTCTGAACCATCCGACGTCCTTGTTGAAACAAGTCTGGAATCCGTTCAGATTGCCGCAGACATCGTGTTGGAACAGAATTATCCGAACCCGTTTAATCCTACAACCCAGATACGCTATCACTTGCCGGAAAGCAGTGTGGTGCAACTCACCGTCTACGACATAACCGGCAGAGTTGTATCTGTGCTGGAAAGTGGACTGCGAAGCGCAGGTTCACACAGCGTTCAGTTTAATGCATCCGAACTGGCTTCCGGAATGTATTTGTATACGCTGAGGGCAGGAGGGGTACAGTTAACCGGAAAAATGACCTTGATTAAGTAAAAATTTCGGTCAGAATTTTACGGGCTACAACCAGTTTAGAGCCGGTCAGCAGATGCTGGCTGGCTCTTCCTTTTAGGAGAATCGTGTTTTCATCGGATTCGAAGCCGCTATTCGGAGCGTTTAACAGGTTACCGCAAATCCAGTCGGCGTTTTTAGTCTGTAATTTGCGTTCCACTTCTGCCTCCAGGTTGTCAGTTTCCATAGCAAAGCCAATGATAACCTGACCCTCACGGCGGTTTTCCCCTAACCATTTCAGGGTATCCGGTGTTGGTCGAAGGAGGAGCTGCTCGGCAGCATCCGTTTTTTTGATCTTATGGTTGACCTGCTCCTCCGGGCTGAAATCAGAAACGGCTGCAGCCATGATAATCACATCGTAAGTGGCAAACTGAGCGCTGACTGCCTCAAATAAGTCATTTGCAGAAATAATTGACCGGGCGTTGATACCATCGGGGATGGGAATAGCGAGGGGACCGTGTATCAAAGTGACTTCCGCTCCCATTTCCCTGGAAGCTTCGGCCATGGCCAGGCCCATCTTTCCGCTGCTCGGATTTGAAATAAACCGCACTGCATCAATAAACTCCCGCGTTGGTCCGGCAGTAACCAGAACACGTTTACCGCTTAAAGGGGATGATGCTCCGGTGGATGCAGGCAGGAGAGACGCTTTATGGGTGTCGTGCAACAAGCCACGGGCAAAGTCAAGGATGACGGACGTTTCAGGTAATCTGCCCGTATCATCGAGCCCGGAAGCCAGGTACCCGCTATCGGGTTGGAGCACATGAAAACCCAATTCTGAGGCCAGGGTTAGATTGCGCTGCACCGGGGCGGACCGGAACATTCCTCCATCCATGGTAGGGCAAAGCAGTAAGGGGCACCGGGCGGCAAGTGCCGTGGTCAGGAGCATGTTATCAGAAAAACCATGAACCAGACCGGCCAGCGTATGGGCTGTGCATGGGGCCACAATCATCAAATCAGCCCATTCAGCCCAGTGGATATGCCTGCTCCATGACGTACTGATATCCCCGTTGCCCTCATCGTTGAAGACGTGAACCGGAACCTCGTTGCGACTGAGTGCTGCGAAGGTTTCCGTGCCTACAAAACGGGTAGCTGAGGGGGTCATCACCACGCGTACCTCAGCACCCTGTTGCTGTAATTCACGGAGGAGGTAAACGGACTTGTAAGCGGCGATTCCGCCACTCACACCCAGTAAAATACGTTTACCTTGCATATATAAGGGATTGCGACGTTCTGCCCGCCGACATCAATAGCTGTATTACTCCGGCTTACGGAAGGAGACTTTATCCTGATCAAGCTCCACAATGGCGCGCTGTGTTGGATGAGGTCTTCGTTCAAAATCCTTGGATATTCGCTCTTGTTCTTCGTTGAACGCAAATTCCTCCTCGTCCTCGAAGCCTTCAAAATACTTGAGCTTCTCGTCAAGCTCCATTTTTTCACGAGCGGCAATCTGACGTGCCCGTTTTGACAAGATTACGATAGACTCGTAGATATTGCCGGTAGCTTCCTGGAGCTTTTCTACATTTAACGTTTTAAGAGACATAGGATTAACTGGTAATTAAATAAGGTTCAACAATGGACTTGAGGTCCAGATACGCCTGTTCAAGATTGTCATTGATAACCACGGCATCAAACTGGTTTTCATAATGGAGCTCCATTCGAGCCCGCTCCAGCCTGAGCGTAAGGGTTTCCTCGGTTTCCGTTCCCCGCTCCCTGAGCCGCTTTTCCAATTCCTGCAACGAAGGGGGACGAACAAATATACTCAGGCAATCCGGGCCAAACCGTGACTTGACATTCGACGCACCTTTTACTTCAATGTCTAACAAAACAAAATACCCAGAATTAAGCTCTTGTTCAACATGTGACTTTAGTGTGCCGTACAGCTTGCCTCCGTAAAACTCTTCATACTCCAGGAAATTGCCCCGCTCAATATGCTGACGAAACTCCTCGTCGGACATAAAAAAATAGTGCACTCCATGAATCTCACCTGCACGCGGTTTACGGGTTGTAGCTGATACAGAAAATTTAATCCGGGGAAAATCACTGAGAAGCCTGGCTGCGAGGGTACTTTTTCCGCTTCCGCTGGGTGCTGTGAGAATTATCAGTTTGCCCGCGTCCATTACTCGATATTTTGAACCTGTTCCCGGATAATTTCGAGGGTTTCCTTCAGCTGCACCACATGATGTGATATACCGGCGTGGCTCGCTTTGGAGCCGATAGTATTAATTTCCCGGTGCATTTCCTGGATTAAAAAGTTCAGCTTTCGACCCACCGACTCATCGTTTTGCATAGCTTCCCGGAAAAATCGTGTGTGCGAGGAGAGGCGAACCAATTCTTCGGTGATATCCAGCTTATCAGCCATAATGGCTATTTCAAGCTCCAGCCGTTCTTTATCGAAGCTCTCACTGTCCAGTAGCGTGGCAATGCGTTCCTGCAGCTTGAGTCGTGCTTCAGGAACCCGTTCTTTGGCGTGCGAGGCTATGGTCTGAACCGTTTCATCGATGGTATCCAGGCGCTTCTGGAAGTCGTCCATAAGGTGGGACCCTTCCTGGGTACGCATTTTTTTAAGTTCAGCGATAGCCCGATCAACGGAAGATAAAATCAAGGGTCGCAGTCGCTCAACCCGTTCAAGCTGATCATCGGTCAGTTTGAAGATATTCGGATTGCTGATGACATGGTCCAGGGTGATCGGCTCTTCAATACGCATCATGTAGCGAAGTTCTTCCAGCATGGAGAGGTACTGCTGGGCAGCTTCGCGGTCGAAATGCATTCTGGCGGTCGACTCAACCGGCTCGTCTACACGAATCATTACATGCAGCTTGCCGCGGCTGACATTGCGTTGAATGAACTCACGAACTTCGTTTTCCAGATTCTGAATCTGCTGGGGCAGCTTCAGCGAAACCTCGCAAAAACGGTTGTTTACCGAACGTATTTCCGTCGTTACTGTAGTTCCGTTGGTTGTAACCTCACCGCGACCGAAGCCGGTCATTGAATTAATCATAGAGATAGGAAATTGAAATGGATTATCGTAGCTGGTTCATAATCGGTTCGGCCAGATCCCTGGCTTCCTGTGCTGAACGAGCCTCAGAATATACACGAATAATTGGTTCGGTATTGGATTTTCGAAGGTGAACCCATCCGTTGTCGAAGTCGATTTTAACCCCGTCGATGGTGGTTATTTTTTCGTTTTTGTAGATTTCGGTAACCTTGCGCAGGACCTCATCGGCGTTCACGCTGCCCAGCTCCACTTTCGATTTCAGGATAAAATATGAGGGGAGGGACTCGCGGTAAGCTCCCAGCGTAGTGTCTCGCTCTGCCAGCATTTGCAGCACCATGGCAATGCCAACCAGCGCATCCCGGCCGGGGTGAAGGTCGGGATTGATAACACCACCGTTTCCCTCACCACTGATTACAGCACCGGTTTCCTGCATTTTTTTCACCACATTGATCTCACCCACGGCAGACCGGTGGCAGGTAACCCCGTATTTTCGGGCGATGTCTTCACTGATACGCGATGAAGACAGGTTCACAGCGATATCTCCGGGTTTTTTCTCCAGGTGGAAGTCGACAGCTGCGGGCAGGGTATATTCCTCGCCGATTAACCGGCCATGTTCATCTACCAGTGCTAGGCGATCTGCATCCGGATCAACCACAACACCCAGATCGGACCCACGCTCCTGAACCAGCTGGCAGATGTCTGCCAGGTGCTCGGGCAGAGGTTCGGGGTTGTGAGGGAATAAACCGTCCGGTGTGCAATGGATGGTGTCAACAGCAGTAACACCGAGTTTGCTGAGTAATTTCGGTACAACCAGGGAGCCCGCGCCGTTTACGGCATCTACAGCAACCCGGAAGTTTTTGCCGGCAATAACCTCCGGACGAATATAAGGCAGGTTCAGAATCTGCTGAATATGCCAGTCAGCAAGGTCATCATCGTGCTCTACCTGTCCGATAGCGTCGAAGCCCACATAGGCCGGTCCCCCGGCGCTGTTGGCGATTTCCATTACACGGGCTCCCTGTTCCGCATCCAGAAACTCAGAACGACTGTTCAGTAATTTCAGAGCGTTCCACTGCGCCGGGTTGTGACTGGCTGAAATCACTATGCCCCCGGCCGCATTATGCCTGAGAACGCCCATGGCAACAGTGGGTGTGGGTACTATGCCTGCTGAAATTACCCGGCATCCCACAGACTGCAGTGCAGCGGTCACTACACGTTCGCACAGTTCGCCGGTTACCCGTGAGTCGCGACCAACCACTATGGTTCCGCCACCGGCCCAGGTACCGTAAGCGGCCGTAAATCGTGCCAGATTTTCAGGGTTCAGATCTGTTCCAAAAATGCCCCGGATTCCCGAGACAGATATCATAAGTGCCATAAAATCAGTTGTTCAGAATGTTTAAGAATATCAGGTTATCATCGGTTCAGTATGGATTCCAGCTGTGATTTCCATGCCTGCGCTCCGGGGAAGGATGGGTTGATGGCGATGAGTTCATCGGCCAGATCAAGGGCCTTTTCAAGCTCTCCGGATTGGGCATAGGCACCGGACAGATTAAACAGAGCCTGCGCGTCTGAGGGAGCCAATTTCAGGGATTCCTCCAGGAATACAATACCGGACTCGAAATCGCGACGGTCAACATAGATTGCACCCAGCATCTTGTACGTAAAAGCACTGGGTGAAATTTCATGGGCGTGGAGCAGGTAGGGGTAGGCCTCATCGAGCCGGTTCCGGTCCAGCAGCTGCTGGGCTGCTATCAGAAACGGGGAATCGTTGAAGGGCTGGTCGCGCATGAGTCCACGGTACTCGGCCAGCATGGAATCCAGCTCTCCGCGCATCAGGTAGTAATCGCCCAGTTCAACCTTAGCTTCATCCCAGCGTTTATTATTGCGTGCCACATCAAAAGCCAGTGAGTCAATAAATCCCTCGAAAATATAGTCGCGGTAGATGTCGCGTCGGGGTTCGCGGACAAACGGCCAGCTTCGGGTGAGGACGTGCAGGCGATGCCGTACCATGAAATGATCCAGTTGGGTCAGGTGCATGGCTTCGAAGTAGGCGTTTTTGTCGCGTTCTGCAGAAAGGTCGGGTGCACCGGTGGCACTTAGTTTGTCACGGAGTACCTCGTAGAATGTCCAGGCCAGCTCAAAATAGCCGGTATCATTGGGATGCAGGTGTTCGAGCATCAGGTCGAAACCGATAATCCCGTTCTCAGCAATAGTTTCAAAGTGTTCTTCAACCGGTACGTAGTACACCCCGTCCCTGTCCGATAGCGTTCTGATGATGGTGTTGAAATCCGATGTTGCCCTGAATTTGAGCGCGTCAAGATCCCGGGCCTGTTCAAAGGCTAAACGAGCGGTATCAAAGTCCCCCTCGTCATAGCGCTGTCTTGCCTGGTCGAATACGTCCCGGGCGCCCGGAAGGCTATCGGTCTGAACGGACTCGAATGGGGTGTGATCTTTCAGGTTGGATACCAGGCTGCCCAGAAGTACCGGTACTCCGGCCTTTTCAAATTTGTTGAGTATTTGATTCATATTACTCTCGAACTGGATTTTGCCGAGTTCATAGACCGGAGAGTCCAGGGTGATGGCCTGATCGCGGACAACCTGCTGCATCAGGGTGCTCAGCCCCTGGTCGGCGGGGGCCGTGCGTGTGGCTATCCATTTGGCGATACCTGTTATCTGGTCGCGAAGTAAAAGGAAGGTTTTGAGTCGTTGTACGCGCAGGTAAAAACGTACAAAGGCAGGGAAACTGCCCAGGCT
Organism: Bacteroidetes bacterium HLUCCA01; assembly: GCA_001314545.1. GTDB lineage: Bacteria > Bacteroidota > Rhodothermia > Balneolales > HLUCCA01 > HLUCCA01. Next base: position 59,357 of record LIHN01000019.1, on the reverse strand, counting down.
TTCATTGGAGCCGGCACCCAGGGCGCCGTAGAATTCATTGTGCCCGGTGTAAATTAGGATGGCGTCCGGCTGGTGATCCAGGATTTCATCGACCTGATCATACAGGGTGTAGGAGTTGATGGCCGAGGTGGCTACGGTAATGACTTCAACGTGCCGGTCGGGCAGGATGTCACGCAAGGCATCCTGTACAACTCTGCCCGGAACCCCGTTGAAACCATAGGGGTAACCCGCTGCCGACGATTCACCCATTACAAAAACACGATAGCCGTTTTCGGGTTTCTCAGTCAGGAAAGGTTCCAGGGGTGGATTGGGGATAACGGTAGTGTAGAAAAAATAACGTGCAGCGAAGTTGGGATTGGTTATGGTATACCGATCGTCGGTTTCATGCAACGGAATAAACAGATCGGTATTTCCCCGGTAGTTTCCTACGCGCAGACCGGCCTCGAGCAGTACGAAGAATACCAGGGGGATGAGCAGGGCAAATACGGTGAAGATACGGTTGTACCCGGGGTTGCTGATTTCGGTTTCTGTGGATGCGGGTTGCTCATCCAGGACCTGCTGTACTTCAAGCAGGTCGGCGTTGAGTTTTTTTGCAAGATTACGGGCTCCGGCCGACCGGTTCTTTCTGATATACTGTTTTGCGCGATTACTTAAAGCCATACAGTGGTACTATGCGTTTAAGCTTTCCATTTCGACTCTGCAATACCGGCTTGCGCATTTTCGTAGCGGGACATGGTAAAAAGTAAATCAGACAGCCGGTTCAGGTAGACCACACAATGATCGCTGATGCTGGAATTGGCCTTGGCTGTGATTACACGACGTTCTGCGCGCCGACAAACCGTACGGGCGATATGCAGGGCTGAAGCACCGGGTGTTCCGCCCGGGAGTATGAAAAACCGCAGCGGTTCCACTTGCTCATCCAGCTCATCAATCCAGCCTTCCAGTTTCGCAAAATGCGGCTCTTCAATGCGGGGGATGGTTACACGGGCATCATGCGGGGTGGCCAGATCAGCCCCCAGGACAAAGAGTTCCTGCTGAATTTCGTGAAGCATGGCCTCTGCGCGTTCACTTACACCCTGTGACCGGGCCAGTCCGATGAACGAATTAAGTTCGTCTACGGTGCCGTAAGCTTCGATGCGTGCAGCAGATTTTGAAACGCGTCCTCCTCCGAACAAAGAGGTTTCGCCGTGGTCGCCGGTTTTGGTATATATTTTCATTCTGGATTGCCAAGGTTGGAATTTCGGATAAAAGTACGGTTTAAATGGCAGTATTACATCATTATTAACCCGCTAAATGGCTTCGTGCGATCTTGAAAAAACAGGCCTCAGCGTCTTATTTTGCCATTTGGGCGACTTTCGGTGTGAGATTTGTGCAAAATCATGTAAGGAATTGCCATGAACTCTCTCTATGTTATATACCGAAAGTATTAACCTAATATCAGTTACTATGGGAAATCTTAATAAAGCAATGTTGATTGGTCGTCTCGGAGCCGATCCGGATGTACGCTACACGCAGTCAAATACGGCCGTGGCTACCATAAGCCTGGCAACCTCAGAGCGGTACAAAGACGCCAATGGCGAGTTGCAGGAATCCACTGAATGGCACCGTGTTGTAGCCTGGGGCCGACTTGCTGAAATCGTGCAGCAGTACGCGCGTAAAGGTTCTCAGATATATGTTGAGGGACCGATTCAGACGCGTGCCTGGGAAGATCGTGACGGTCAGAAACGGTATACTACTGAAATCAAGGCCCTGACCATTCAACTGCTTGATTCACGTTCGGAGGGAAGCTCCGGCACCGGAACCTCTTCCGGCAGGGGAACAGAACCCGCTGCAACGACACCATCGGATGCGCCCGATTTCAGTGGCGGTGATGATGATGACCTGCCGTTCTAACAGCTATCTACAAAGCGATGCTTTAAACCGGGAAAAGATCAGTACCATTTTATGTGCTGATCTTTTCCTATTTTTGGATGAGACCATTAATCCGGTTACGCTTGCAGCATAAATAAACATTCTTGGAGCCATTCTTTCTATTAATCGCAGACCTTCTGACCACCACGGTGATCTTCGAACCATCCGCCTGGTCTGAGCTGAATATACCCCGTCTTTTCTTGCTGGGGTTGATCGTCCTGGCTGGGCTGGTCTTTTCGGCCATTTTCTCAAGCTCCGAGGTTGCGGTTTTCTCACTCAGTGGCAATATGAGCCCTGAAGAACGAGAACTGGCCAAAACCGATAAAGCATTGCAGCGCATTCTGTTTATGCTTGAGAGTCCCAGGAGGCTGCTCGCCACCATACTCATCGGCAATACCATCAGTAATATTGTAACGGCTGTAATTGCCGCCGTTATTACCGGCGACTTACTTGTTCTGACTACGTTGCCAGACTATGTAGTGTACACCGCAGAGGTTGTGGTACTGACTATTGTCATCGTCATTTTAGCTGAAATAACGCCTAAAATATTGGCATTGAACCACGCTGTACCTGTTGCCCGTTTATTCAGCGGATTTTTATATGTCATGTTTCTGCTATTCAAGCCTCTGTCTGTTCTTCTGGCAACATCTGCCAAGGGGCTGGAAGCCCGACTTCCCAAGCCAACCGACAGTATATCCAGTGAAGACCTGCGTACTATAGCGGAAGTAGGCGAGCAGGAGGGATCTATTCAGGGTGATGAACGTGAGATCATTGAAAATGTCATAGAATTTGGTAATACCACGGTCAGGGAAATAATGACATCGAGGGTAAATATTGTGGCAATTTCCACTGAAGATACGTTTGCAGAAGTCATGGACCTGATCCGTGATAAAGGATTGTCCAGAATGCCGCTGTATGAAAATGACCTCGATCATATTGTCGGGGTTATTTATGCCAAAGATTTGTTGCCTTTCATTGATAAAACCAGTTCCGATCAGGTCGTTAACTGGAAAAGCCTTTCCCGCCGCACCCTATTTATTCCGCCTTCAAAAAAACTGGACGACCTTCTGCACGATTTTCAGCGGGAAAAGACCCATTTTGCCATCGTAGTCGACGAATATGGCGGTACCGATGGCATTGTTTCATTGGATGATATCCTCGAGGAAATTGTCGGTGAACTTAACGATGAGTACGGAACCCAGGAAATGCTGTACACCCGGCGTAAGAACGGTGATTATATTTTTGATGCGAAAATCGACCTGGATGATGTATCGGACATTCTCGGTGAAGAGCTCACCTCAGATGATGATGATTACGAAACGCTCGGAGGTCTTGTTTACCATATTCTGGAGCGGATTCCTGAAATAGGTGAGAAAGTTTCCTTCAAAAGTTTAGTACTGACGGTTCATAAAGTTGAGAAGAACCGCGTAACCAAAGTGGTTGTATCCAAATTGCAGCAGCCAGTTGAAAACACGGATAAATCCGGCGAAAATTAATTACGTAAGATTATGATTGAACGCTACTCCCGAGCTGAAATGACCGCTATATGGACCGAACAAAACCAATTTCAGTCGTGGTTGGATGTTGAGCTGGCCGTGTGCAAAGCCTGGAGTGAACTCGGACAGATTCCACCGGATGATGTTGACAAGCTTTACGAAAAAGCCACGTTCGATATAGACAGAATTAAGGAAATCGAGGAGTCGACCCGACACGATGTGGTTGCTTTCACCAGGGCTGTATCTGAAACCCTGGGTGAAGAAAAAAAATGGGTTCATTACGGGCTGACGTCCACCGATGTGGTTGACACCGCTTTGGGACTCCGACTCAAACAAGCCAATGAAATTATCAGAAGCGGAATCGATCGTCTCATCGATGTTCTGGCGCAAAAGGCGCGGGACCACAAGTATACGGTCATGATGGGCCGGACACACGGTATCCACGCTGAACCCACTACGTTCGGTCTTAAGTGCGCGCTTTGGTATGCAGAAATGCTGCGTAACCGGGAGCGGTTTGCGATGGCTTCCAGAGATGTCGAGTTCGGCAAAATCTCCGGTGCGGTCGGCACGTTTGCAAATATCCCGCCACAGATAGAATTGCTGGTATGTGAGTATCTGGGACTCCATCCTGCACCTATCTCAACACAAACGCTGCAAAGGGACCGCCACGCTGCCTATATGGCGGCTATTGCGCTCATCGGCTCAACCATCGAAAAAATTGCAGTTGAAATCCGCCATCTTCAGAAAAGCGAGACCAGGGAGGTGGAAGAGCGCTTCATGAAAGGGCAGAAAGGTTCCTCGGCCATGCCGCACAAACGAAATCCGATTGGCTCTGAAAACATGACCGGCTGTGCACGGGTGCTGCGAGGCTACATGCTGACCGCCTTTGAAAATATTCCCCTATGGCACGAACGAGATATTTCGCACTCCTCAGCCGAACGTATCATTTTACCGGACGCAACGATACTGCTCGATTATATGCTTGACCGGTTCGCAAAGATTGTTGACAACCTTGTGGTTTTCGAGGAAAACATGAAGGATAATATTCAGCGAACCCACGGACTGGTTTTTTCCCAGCGATTACTCCTGAAGCTTATTAATAAGGGAATCTCCCGGGAGGAAAGCTACGATATGGTGCAACCGGTTGCCATGCAGGCCTGGGAGCAGGGCCGACCGCTGCTTGAGCTGGCAATGGCTGATCCCATGCTTGCCGGAAAACTTTCCCGGGAGGAAATTGAAGACGCATTCGACCTTCAGCATCATATGGCGCAGGTCGATGTAATCTTTGCCAGAGTAGGATTGGTATAAACCTACGCTGTCAGATGCTATCCGGATCCGGTATCATTTTACCGACCAGCAATTCAGCCAGGCTTCTACGGTTAATCTTGCCGGATTCAGAGCCCGGGATATGGTCGACCTGAATAACTTGTTTTGGGTGTTTGAACCGTTCCAAGTGTTGTAATGCCTGATGAATATCATCTGGTGCGGGAGCCTGCTGATTGCAAACCGCCAGTACAACACGTTGCCCCCATTCCGGGTCGGGAACACCAGCAACGGCGAAATGCTTACTCAGAAGACCGGAAGCTGCCAGGGCTTGCTCAACCTCAACCGGGTTTACATTTTCTCCGCCTGTGACAATTCGGTCCGTGCGTCGCATCTCGATAAAATAGTAGCCTTTTTCGTCACGACGTGCATAGTCTCCGGTGCAAAACCACCCTTCACGGTCAAAAAGTGCCTCGCCGGAGTTGGCGTATCCACTGAAAACCTGCTCCCCACGAACCCATAACAACTGTAAATCCGGCGCATCCGGGTCGGGTCGGAGCGTTGCCTCAACACCGGGAAGAGGCATGCCACAGGTACCTGCCGGAGCGCTCTCCACCAAATCCGGAGGAACTGCCAGGCACTGAGCAGTGGTCTCACTCATTCCAAAACTTGGATATACCGGAAGGCCAATTGCACGGCATTGCTGAATAGTTTCTGCCATCAGGGGTCCGCCTCCCAGCAGCACACCCTGAAATTCCCGATGGGGTTGGCTGGAAAGATGGGGCAGTACCCTTTGCAGCTGTGTCGGCACCAGCGATACTACGCCGCACTGCGCATCTGCGTGTATATGCTGCGCAATTGCACCAGGCGACCTGTCGTCGGTGAGCCACACCCCAAAATCACCCAGCAGGGCCCGCATTACGATACTGATGCCACCGATGTGATGTAAGGGTAGGGTGAGTACCCATAACTGACCCGGGGCCGGTTGAATGCTATGGGAGGAAGATGCTACGGCTGCCCGAACTTGTGCTCTTCCAACGGGTACAATCTTCGGCGTGCCGGTTGTGCCACTGGTGAAGACATAGCAGAAGATACCCTGGTCATCCGTTGTATTACCTGTTTGCTGCGATTCAACAAGCTTTTGAGCACGTTCAAGGACCGGTTCGGATGCGTCCGGAGGCACAGCTACGAAAGGGATTTTCTTTAACCAGCAGCTGGCAATTTTTATAATGGTCTCGGGTGTCGGATGCATTACCATCGTGCTGGCAACAGGCTCGTTGTTACCAGGATAATGCAATTCAGCCAGGGCGATAAGCAAATCCCGGGATACGGTAATATCCCGATATTTCAGAAACGTCTTGTTATACATAGATACTCTTGATGGACCGTGTTTCGGGGTAATATACTGCATTCCGAATTAAATGAATATCATCCCATGCATCAAATTTAAGAAGGGAACCGGTCGCCAGTCCGTGTGAGGTGTTTTCGTCTAAAAACAAGGAAGCGAGCAGTGCGTAGCTTCGTCGGGCCAGCCCTGTATCCAGGGCAGAAGTAACCACAATTTTTTTCTCACGACTTTTAAGTACATCCAGTATGGACAGAAAATCTGCCAACCCCATGCACATCATAGGCTTGATAATAAACACATCGGCTGTTTGCTGCTCAAGAACCGCTATCGCATCATCAAGATTGCGAACTCTTTCATCCGCTCCGATCTGACCCGGATAACGCCTTGTCAAATCCTGCAGGGTGCTTAGATCAGCGGTTGGCTCTTCTATATACTCGGGATCAAAAGCCATGAATTGCGGGAGCCAGTGTTCGGTTTCGCCGGGATCCCAGCCGCGGTTGGCATCCAAACGAAGATGAACACGAGGATACTGCCTGCGGATGTGGTCCAGCAAGTTTAATTCGGCCTCTTCATTGACGGCAATTTTAACTTTAAGGGTACGATATCCCAGTTCAACGCTGCGAAGCACCTCGTCACGGGAGTTTGCAAGGGCATTCAGGCTCACGGGTTTCATATCCTGCTGTTGCCCAGACAACCAAAGCTGCAGCAGCAAGACATCCAATGCGTAGTTCAGACTTGCCGGAATGTCGCCCGGAGCCTGGTGAAGCAGCGTGCTCAGTGACCGGTAGGCGTCAAGCAATTCACCGGCCTGCACACCCGGATGAAGCTTTTCGCCCTGTTGCAGGTATTCTTGAAGCATGGCCTGATGCCTGCTTAACCAGAACGTTACCGTTTCAAGGGTATCATCGGGTCGCGAAAATCCGGGTAACGGGGCAGCTTCAGCGAATAAAATGGATTTTGAAGTGCGGTACCGGAGCCAGAATCCTTTTCTGTGGGTTATGGATCCGGCGGCTGTGTGCAAAGGCTTGCGAAACGGGATGCTATAAACCTCGTGCTGAAGCATTATCCGGCCTGCAATACGATACCCGCAGCCATCAAAACACCAAATAGTGTCATTGCGGCAGCAGTCAGCTCCAGTGTTTTGTTCAACCTGCGTTTATCGGCCACGGTCCAGACCTGAATGTTCAGGTAGACAAACAACGGGGCTGCTAAAAAGGGGAGGAGTACAGGCCAGCCGAAGGATTCCACCACGAAGTAATGCGGGGGAATGGCGAAAGCCAGCAGGGTGAGTGCCAGGTATTCTAATTTCAGGGCCGTGTCACCAAAGAGTACGCCAAGCGTTCTTTTGCCCGAACGCCGGTCCTGCTCGCTGTCGCGGAGGTTGTTGATTACTAAAATATTGGTTGCAAGCGCACCAACGGCCAATGCGGCCCAGAACGTCACGGTCGACCACTCCAAAGCTTGTATGTAATACGTTGTCATTACAGCGATGATCCCGAAGAAAAGAAAGACAAAGAGGTCGCCTAGCCCGTTATATCCCAATGGGTAGGGTCCGCCGGTGTAGGCAACCCCAAAGATCAGGGAGAGCACACCGATAACAAGAACTATCCAGCCGGCGTGCAGTACGAGAAGCAGGCCGACTACAAAAGCCAGCCCCATGGTCAGGTAGGTTGCCTTAAGCATGGTTGCCGGAGCAATCCTGCCCGATGAGGTCATCCGCTCAAATCCAATACGATCTTGCTGATCACTTCCTTTGACAAAGTCATAATAATCGTTGGCAAAATTTGTTCCGATCTGGATCAGAAAGGCGCACAGAAGCGCAATTCCGGCCGCATACAGGTTGAGTTGGCCGTCATGGTAAGCCAGGGCTGTGCCAACACAAACCGGGATGAAAGCAGCAGCCAGTGTTTTGGGTCGGGATGCCAGAATCCAGGCAGAAAGACCGGAAGAGGGAGTAGTAACAGACACGGGTGGATTGGATAGTGTTAGGGCTCACATCAGTCAAAGTGATTGTAAACCCGGATAACAGCAAAAATACAAAAACCGTCTTAGGGCTGCTAATCCGGTGGATGCCTAAATAATTTAGGTGAGTTACTGGTTGTTGTGAGGTGGGTGAGATGTTAAAAAAATTAACAGGTCAAGTGCTTGAGTGTATTAAATGTTGTTGTTGGGGAGTATTTATCAGTATTAAATATGGCAGAAAAGCGGTTTTATATCGATTGTCAGTGCTCAATTATTGGATGATTTAGTGTTGTTATAATAAGTTTGACATTAAAATAATATGGCTTTATGTTTAAAACGCTTAAAAAAAATTCGCCAAGAACCAACGAAGTAATCACAACCTTATCTTATCATGAGCAAAAATTATCGCCGGTTCAACCCGGTTACGGCCATTCGTAACATTGATTCCGCTTTCGACGGAAAGAAAATGAATATTACCCGAATTTTCGGGGAGAATACGCTGCAGCTGGAGACACTCAAAGAGCGTTTACCAAAGGCTGTATGGAAGGAGCTTAAAAAGACGATTACGGACAGTGAGCCGCTGAACAGTGACGTAGCGGATGCTGTGGCTGTAGTTATGAAAGATTGGGCTATGGAACGTGGTGCAACCCATTTCACCCACTGGTTTCAGCCACTGACCGGTTATACCGCTGAAAAGCATGACAGTTTTATCACTCCCAACAAGGGCGGTGGTGCCATTGCAGAATTTTCTGGCAAGGAACTGATTCAGGGCGAGCCTGATGCGTCCAGCTTCCCCAGCGGCGGACTGCGGCCTACTTTTGAGGCCCGTGGCTATACAGCCTGGGACCCAACCTCACCTGCTTTTGTTGTTGATAACGAGAACGGTACCTATCTGTGTATTCCAACGGCATTTGCTTCCTGGACCGGCGAAGCACTGGACCATAAGACACCGTTGCTGCGGTCTAACGAGGCCATTAACAAGCAGGCGCTTCGTGCAGCCCGCCATTTCGGCATAACCAACGCAAAGCGCGTCTACTCAACGGCCGGTTGCGAGCAGGAATATTTTTTGATCGACCAGGAGTTCTACTATAGTCGTCCTGACCTGATGCAGTCAAACCGCACGCTTGTTGGCGGCGTACCTCCTCGTGGACAAGAGCTTAGTGACCATTACTTTGGAAGTATTCCAGACCGTGTCCTTGCTTTCATGATGGAAGCAGAATACGAGATGTACCGTCTGGGGATTCCGGTTAAGACCCGTCATAACGAAGTGGCGCCGGGCCAGTATGAAATTGCCCCGATTTTCGAGAAAGCCAACCATGCGGCCGATCACCAGCAGCTGCTGATGATTACGCTGAAGAAAGTGGCCCGTAAATATGGACTGGTTGCATTGCTTCACGAGAAGCCATTTGCAGGAGTGAACGGAAGCGGCAAGCACTTGAACTGGTCGATGTCAACCGACCGCGGCTTCAATCTGCTGGAGCCGGGTGAAGATCCGCATACCAACATGAGTTTCCTGTTCTTCTCTACAGCGGTCATCAAAGCAGTCCACGACCATCAGGATCTGCTTCGTGTTGCCGTGGCATCAGCCGGTAATGACCACCGTCTCGGCGCCAACGAAGCCCCACCGGCCATTATTTCCATCTTCACAGGTGAACAACTGGCTGATGTATACGAGCAGCTTCAGAATGGTGGCGCAAAATCGTCCAAAAAAGGCGGTTTATTGGGACTGGGAACACCGGTATTGCCCCACCTGCCCAAACATGCGGGCGACCGAAACCGAACATCGCCTTTTGCCTTCACCGGTAACAAATTCGAATTCCGGGCAGTGGGTTCATCCCAGTCGGTTTCATTCCCAATTGTTGTGCTCAACACCATTGTTGCCGAAGCGCTTGATATCATGACCACTGCGCTGGAGAATGAACTTGAAAAAGGAACTGAATTTGAAGCAGCACTGGCCAAGGTGATTAAGTCTACCTTGAAAGAGAGTTCCAAGATCATCTTCAACGGCGACGGCTACTCCGATGACTGGCAGAAGGAAGCCGCCAAACGCGGGTTGCTTAATCTGAAATCTACCTACGAAGCTCTTCCGCAACTTGGTACCGACAAAAACCTGAAGCTTTTCAGCAAGTACGAGGTTCTCAATGACAAAGAGGTTGCTTCCCGCCTGGAGATTTTCACTGAGCAGTATTTTCTGAATATCAATATTGAGGCTGAGACAACCGAGAAAATTGCCAGGACTATGATAATACCTGCCTCCGTTCGGTACTTAAACGAGCTGGCAGCCATTGTTGATCGCGGCAAGTCCATTGGTCTTGACGTGAGTGGCACAAAAACTGTGGCTGAGGAAGTAAACCAGGCGCTCAATGGCCTGATTGCTGCCAACGCTGAACTCAGTAAGCAGAATCATGAGCTTGGTGGCGAATCAGTTGTTGAAAAAGCAGAGCACATGTTTGTAAATGTACTTCCTGCTATGAATGATGTCAGAAAGTATGCCGACCAGCTTGAGCATCTGGTTGCCGATGATTACTGGCCGTTGCCTACCTACAGCGAAATGCTGTTTGTACGCTAATCAGCTCGACTATAAAGCCTTGTCAAGGCCGGTACGTCTATGTGATGTACCGGCCTTTTTTATAGGTGCCTCTGGCGCATAACTGTCTTGAGATATGTAATCAAATTGAGCCTATGCCGTGGTGTTGTACTTTGAAACCCTGATACCAAGGCAGCCTGTCCGAAGGTCCGGAGCAGGGCGCAGGTGTGAGATCTACGATTTGCCGACCAGCCTGATACCTATCCGGCCACGTTCCATATCTATGGTCTCCACTTCAACGGTTACTATATCACCGACAGACACAACATCGTGCGGGCTCTTCACCCTTGATCCGTCCAGACTCATTCGCGATACGTGGAGTAACCCGTCCTGTTTTACGCCAAGATCAACAAAAGCGCCGAAGTCAACTACGTTACGAACGGTGCCTTCCAGCTGATCTCCTTGTTTGAGATCCTCCAGTTTGAGGATGTCCTGACGCAGAATAGGTTTGGGAAGTGATTCTCTGGGATCGCGACCCGGCTTGAGCAGGTTCTCGATGATCAGCTCCAGTGTCGGAATACCAATTCCAAGCTTTTCGGCTACTTCTGATTTCTTAATATGCTGAAACTTCTGCGACAGCGTCTGCTGCATGGCGGAGAGATGAGCCAGATCAATTTCAAACATCGCACACAGTTGCCGGGCAGCATCGTAGCTTTCCGGGTGAATTGCAGTATTGTCGAGGGGATTATCAGACTCCGCTACCCGCAGAAACCCGGCTGCCTGCTGGTACTTGAACGCTCCCACACCGGGTACCTGCAACAGCCGATCTCTGCTGGTAAACTTGCCATTCTTCTCACGGTATTGTATGATGTTCTCGGAGATGGTCTTTGAAAGACCGGAAATATGCGTAAGCAGGGCCGCGCTGGCTGTATTCAGGTTTACACCCACGGTATTCACGCATGATTCAACCACATCGTCCAGTTTTTTTGACAGCTTGTATTGGTTTACATCATGCTGGTAAAGACCAACTCCAACCGATTTAGGGTCAATTTTAACCAGTTCAGCCAGCGGGTCCAGTACTCTTCGTGCAATTGAGATGTTGCCGCGCTGTGCTGCGTCCAGATCCGGAAATTCCTCGCGGGCCGTTGGTGAAGCTGAGTAAACTGAAGCTCCGGCCTCGCTGATGATCAGGTAAAAAAGTTCTTCGGTTGGGTGCTGACTTTTACGTCGCTGGATAAGCTCGGCGATGAAAGCCTCCGTTTCCCGTGATGCCGTACCGTTTCCAATGGCAATCAGGGTAACCTTATGTTTATCGATCAGATGATTAACAATGGCTTCAGCCTCAACAACCTTCCGGAACGGCTCGGTGGGATAAATAGTGTTGCCCTCCAGGTAGCGACCGGTGGGGTCAATCACGGCAACTTTACACCCGGTTCTGAAGGCGGGGTCAATGCCCATGACAACCTTATTGGCCAGTGGTGGCTGCATAAGCAGGTTCCCCATATTTTCGGCGAACGTTTCAATAGCGTGCTGGTCGGCGGCTTCGGTGAGCTCATTACGAAGCTCACGTTCCAGTGCAGGGAACAGAAGCCGTTTGAAGGCGTCTTCGGAAGCGTCCAGTAAATAATCGGTAAAAATGCTGTCTTCGGTTTTGAAAACCACATCGTCAATGTGGTCGAGGCATTGTTCTTCAAAGACCTCCAGATTAACCATTAGAATACCCTCCCGCTCCCCGCGATTCAGCGCAAGTGTCTGGTGTGGTTTCAGGAATTTGACTTTACAAGAGAATTCATAATACGCTTCATACACGGTACGGTCGGTCACCGAGCTGGCTTTTCGTGCAGTTATGGCCCCGTATTTGCGAAATTCCTGCCGGAGCTTTTCACGGACTTGTGCATTTTCATTGACCCACTCTGCAACGATATCTTTGGCACCCTGAAGTGCCTGATCTGCGGTTTCAACACCCTTTTCAGGGTCAATGAAGCCGGCAGCAATGTCGGCCGGGTTACCGCGGGTCACCTCCTGGTTCAATATCATCTCTGCCAGTGGTTCAAGTCCCTTCTCCCTGGCCATACTGGCGCGGGTTTTGCGTTTTGGTTTGTAGGGCAGATAAAGATCTTCCAGGGTCTTGAGGTCGGTACAGGCCCGTATTGCTTTTTCAAGTTCATCGGTAAGCTTGCCCTGTTCGGAAATAGATCGCAGTACAACACTACGACGCTCCTCGAGCAGTCGCACAGCATCCAGGTCATCGCGTATGGCGCGCAGCTGCTCCTCATCCAGGTCACCGGTCACCTCTCTGCGATATCGTGCCAGGAAGGGGATGGTGGCACCTTCGTCAAGCAAGGTCGATACTTTCTGGACCTGGGCCGCAGTGAGGCTCAGTCGGGTTGCAATAAACTGGAAGATCTGGGTATCAGTCATGATAATATCGTATTTTCGGCATGGTTTAATCAGGCGCTCAATATACAACCCCGGACAAACAATTAAGTGATGAAAACCGAAGAAATCCTTGAAAATGCCATTGAATTTGCCCGTCTTGGCGGACAACACACCCTGAAATATTTCAGAAAAGGGGTGGAAGTCATTACAAAAGGTGATCAGTCGCCTGTTACCATTGCCGACCGTGAAGCAGAGTGGCTGATACGCGAGTTGATTGAACTTCGGTTTCCAGATCATGGCATTATCGGAGAGGAGCACGGTCGGATACGCCCTGATGCCGCGGTACAATGGATTCTGGATCCCATTGACGGAACGGTTTCATTTATTCATGGGATTCCGCTTTATACCACGTTGATTGGGGTGCTGGTAGGCGGCAAACCCGTTGCCGGAGTAATTTATGCCCCGGCGATGGATGAACTGACCGATGGAGCCCCGGATCTTGGCACCCGATTGAACGGATCCACTGTTCGGGTAAGGTCGTGCGGGCATCTGAATGAAGCAACCCTGCTGACTACCGACCGCAAAAACATCCGTAAGCACGGTTTTGAGCCACGGGTTTCCGATCTTATGAAAAAAGTTCGAGTTGACCGTACATGGGGGGATGCCTACGGACACATGATGGTAGCTACCGGTCGGGCCGATATAATGTTTGATCCTATCTTAAATATTTGGGATGCGGCTGCGTTATTACCGGTAGTGCAGGGCGCAGGCGGCCATTTCCTGGATGTAAACGGGAAGCCTGATATCCATACCGGCAACGGTATCTCCGTTGTGCCCGGACTGAAAGACGAAATTCTACAACATTTCAGCTAGTTAATCATGCGTTTATCTGTCACGGCGGGATGTTTTCTGCTGCTTTATTTTCTTATGTCGGCAGCCACTTCGCTGGCATCCACTCAGCCCGATTCCGTTACCTATCATCACCTGCAGATTACTGTTGAAACCGGTCCGGAAGGTCAGACCATCCGGGGTGTTGCGGCATGGCAGTTTTCTGTGAATAACAGCGATGCATTGCAGCTGCACCTGCATGCTATCCGCACAGAAATCTATGACGTACTGATTAACGAACAGCCAGCCGATTTCTACCTTCGAAACGACACGCTTCTGGTCACTTCTTTGCAGAGTCTGCGCGACTCCGTGTCGCATAAGCTCGAAATCATCTACCGGGCTGAGACTACCTTTTCCATGCATCGGGCCGATTCCCTGCTGTATTCAACTTCGTTTCTCCCGGGGGCTACGGCCAACCTGTTTCCTGCCCCCACAATCCAAAACCTGCAGGTACCGGTTGATATTCGCGTTCTGGTTCCATCCAACTGGAAAACGGTTGCCAATGGTGTGCAGACGGCCAACATCCTGTTGCCAGAAGGTCAACGACTTTTCCACTGGAGAACAAGAACGCCGGCTCCCGTTTCGCAGATTGGTATCACCTCCGGTCTGCTCGAGCAGTATGACGATGTGGGGCCGGAAGCGCCTATACGACTTTTTGTTCAGCCCGGGATCCTGACTGCCGCCGACGCTGAAAGTCTGCTCACAGTCATCCGCTCATTGACATCCCATGCCCGGCAGATTACCGACTCACCACTTCCGTTCGGTGGACTGAACGTGGTTTACCTGCACGATCATCACTGGGAACTTGCGCCGTACGGACCGGGTCTTGTGGTACTCACTGAAAACGGAGGGGATCTGGAATCGCAGCTCCTGCGCGGAATTTCTCAGCAATGGGCCGGAAGCTATCTGATATCTGCCGGCACTGAAAACCCGGATTTCATAGTCACCCTGCAGGCTATGCTGGCGCATGAAATCGCCCGAAATGCTGGTATCAGCGTCAATGAATTGAAGCCATCTGATATGATTTCAACATCTTCCAGGCAGTGGACACATCTGGACCCCCGGTTCTGGAACACGGTGCTGATACTCACTGACCCCCGTAACCGAGATTTACTTGAAGAGACTCACCGTGATTATCTCAACCAGGTTGACGCCCTGATCCCGGCTGTATTCGGCATGCCTGCCGGCGTAGTCAACTGGCAGCAAGTTGCCCGGCTGGATTCGCTGAACACTCCGTCCACCCTGATGAGTGTGGATGAAGCCAATATTCCTGTTGCCGAAAACTACACAGTCATTTATGAATTCGACGAAGTTACCGGTAAATACATGCTGGAACTGGTGCCTGAACATACCTATCCGCAGCGGTATCTCACCCTTAAAGTTCGACAGTTCTCCGACGGGTCGGTCTACGAAATGGATGTTCTGGCCAGTAATCTGGGTGACCGGCTTCACCTGAGTACCTCGGGGTATGTCGAAAATATGTACGTATTTAATGATGATCCCCTCGTTCACTTTGATGAGATCAAGCCAGCCGCCTTTTGGTTGTATCAACTCAGGAGGGATATTGACCCGGCACGACGTATTGAGTCGGCCGAGGGATTCGGCCGTGTACGCAACGACCCTGATGTTCAGCTCATCCTGCAGGACCTTATCCGCAACGAACCCGACGCAGCGGTCAAGGCAGCCCTGGTACGGAGTCTTTCGCAGATAGTAGGCGGCGCGTTCGGTACCCACCAGCGATTTCTTGATTTGTTGGGCGATGAGTCCCGGGAGGTACGGGTTGCCGCTCTTCAAGCCCTGGCAAATTATTCGGGTAATGAAGCTGTTGAACAGCAGGTCTTTCGCATTATAAGCCAATCGCAGGACATTCCATTCGTGAATCTGGCGCTGGACGTTTATGCACGCATTGTAGACGAACAGGAAATGTACTCGGTGGGCAGGAGCCTGCTTTTTGAAGACCGCGAAGACCTGCTCTTCACTGAAACCATCATCCCGCTGCTCACGTCCACAAGGCAGGGCGAAGTGTATGCGCCTAATCTGATGGACTACCTCACATCCGCCTATCCGTTCACGCTCCGGTCTGTCGCGTTTGCAGCGCTCCTGCCGTTGGAAATTGAACCAGAATACTGGGCCGAAATACTTCCGGACCTTCTCAGCGATGCAGACCCCCGAGTCCGTTATATGGCCCTTGACAAAATTTCCATGCTGCCCGGCAGTCAGCGGCAAGATACGCTTGAGCGCATGATGTTCAATGAGTATGATGTACGGGTACTTGCAAAAATTAAATCATTGCGACCCGGCTGATTTCAGTTTGAACGTACCCACTTGAACAATTCGGCGAATGAAGCCTTCTTCCCGTACATCAGAATACCTACACGATAAATCCGGGAGCTTACCCAGATTATTGCCACGAAGGTAAGTATACACAGTGCCAGCGCCAGTGCTACTTCCCAGAACGGAACGGGCGTCATAGCGACCCGCATAGGCATGAGCATAGGTGAGAAGAACGGTACCAGACTGGTAATCACCGAGAAGGTTGAGTTGGGGTCGGAGGCGATGTTGCCGATAAACAGCAAGGGAAGCATGATGGGAATCATCAGTGGAATCATAAGCTGATTGGCGTCGCTTTCCGAATCAACGGCGGATCCCACCGCGGCGTACATCGCACTGTATATCAGGTACCCTGCCAGGAAAAAGAGTACGAATACCACCCAAACCTCAGCACCAATCGTTGGGATGGAAAAGGGGAGGTCGGCCTGAGCTGCAGCCTGCCGGGCGTCCGGGGCAGATGTTTCATTGCCACCCAGAAACAGGGCAGCCAGTGGTGCGGCAACAGCCATGATACCCGCGCCGGTCACGCTCCAGATAGCAAATTGGGTAAGCCCAAGGGCACCAACTCCCATCACCTTGCCCATTAAAAGCTCAAAAGGTTTTACCGAGGATGTGATTACTTCAATAATCCGGTTCGACTTCTCCTCAATTACGCTTCGCATGATGACCGCACCGTAGCCGAACATGGCTGCATAGATGATAAAGAACATGATATAGCCAACAAAAAACAGGCTGAGTGTGTCACTCTCTTCTTCACCGGTCTCTGTGAGAACCCTGGTTTGCAAGTTGGTTTGCATGGAGAGTATAGCTCTGACGGTTTCACCAACAGCTGCACGGTCGAGTCGTTCATCCCGCAGCACTGTTCTGAGATCACTTCGAATTTCACTCACAAGACTGAGGCCGCCGGTACCGGTATAAAAAAGTTCCGGATTTTGCTCTCCGTCAATATGTGCCTGCGACAAGATGATAAATCCATCCAGTACCCCGGTTATAACCAGGGAACGCAGGGAGTCAACAGGCATGGCGTCAGGCTCAGTGTAGCGGTCCGGATTGAGTTCACTCAGGCGTTGATAAACCGAGCCGGTCTGGTCAACAATGCCAATTTTCTGAGTCTGTTCCGTCTCAAAGGAACTCAGAATTATAGGGATGATAATCAGTATCAGTAAACCCAGCGGAGCCAGAATCGTAGAAACGATGAACGCCTTGGTTCTCACGCGGGTCAGATACTCTCGTTTGAATATCAGTAGAAACTTTTCGGTGTTCATCGTCTAGTCCTGTTGATTTTTGATGGTTTGAATGAAAATTTCCTGCAGCGATGGGTACACTCGCTCAAAACGGTTAACCGTAACATGCCGGATAGCTGTTTGAAGGATTTCCTGAGGATCAGTTCCCGAATCGGGGATAATTTCCACAGAGCGATTGGAGCGATTGTTGAAACGCACGCCGTTCAGTGAATCTAAAAAGCGGTGATCACCGTCAAATTCAAGGATAATCGTGTTCTGACCGAATGATTTGCGGATTTCAGTGAGGTTGCCGTTGAGCACGTTCTCACCTTTCCTGTACAGGCAGATATAGTCGCACATCTGTTCTACCTGTTCCATCCTATGGGTAGAAAACAAAATTGTTTTACCAGCGGATTTCAGTTCCAGGATTACGTTTCGAAGCAGTTCGCTGTTGATTGGATCCAGACCACTGAAAGGTTCATCGAAGATGTAAATTTCGGGGTCGTGGGCAACTGTTGCGATGAACTGCACTTTCTGTTGCATGCCCTTGGAAAGTTCGCCAATCTCTTTGCCAATCCAGTCTGAGGCTTCGAATCTGTCCAGCCATTGTTTGATGGATGTTCTGGCGTCCTGTCGTGAAAGTCCTTTCAGCCGGGCCAGGTACATGAGCTGTTCGCCTACTTTCATCTTTTTATACAGCCCTCGCTCTTCGGGCATGTATCCAATCACCCGCTGGGTTTCCGGGCTAGCTACCCGACCCTGAATCAGAATCTGGCCGGAATCGGGCATCATAATTGAATTGATCATCCGGATGGTCGTAGTTTTTCCGGCCCCGTTCGGTCCAAGAATGCCGTAGATGCATCCGGTGGGAATTTCAAAAGACACGTTGTGTACGGCTCGTGTCTTTTCGAAGGTTTTACTGACGTTTTGTACCTGAATAACTGGCATAGCTTCTTTTTTTAAGTGTTTGCGCCATGGTACGAAAAATTTTCAAACTTGTTGACAAGTGCCGTGATAATTTTGTCCCTTTGCGCCAAACTGCCTACTTTCCAAAGAATACTGATTTCAACGTTTTTTTATAGCCTATATGCATGTAATTCACACCAGCGCTGAGTGCTATCCGGTTGCAAAAGCCGGTGGACTGGCGGATGTGGTCGGGGCATTGCCCAAATATCAGAATGAAAAGGGGGTAGACAGCTGGGTAGTTATGCCGGCCTACGATGTGCCTTTTATTCAGCAACATGAATTTGAACTGGTTCATAAAGACAAAGCCCATATCGGTCCACATTGGTTTACCTTTCAGATTTTACGGGAAAAATCGAATTCACTCGGTTTTCCACTGTACATTGTGGATATACCGGGCAGATTTGACCGTCCTGGCGTCTATATAGATCCTGAAAGCGGCTTCCCTTATTGGGATGAATTTGAACGTTATGCTTCCTTTCAGGTGGCTGTCCTTAACTGGATCAGTGCCTTTGCCCAAAAACCGGATATTATACATTGTCATGATCATCACACCGCGCTGATACCCTTCATGATTACCTCGTGTCCGGATTATCAACAGCTCAGAGCCATCCCTACCGTGCTTACCATCCACAACGGTGAATACCACGGCTGGTATGACATGGGCAAGCGTTTTCTGCTGCCGTACATCAACGAAAACCGGGTAGGACTAATGGAATGGGGTGGTCGGTTGAATGCTCTGAGCGCCGGCATCCGCACGGTCTGGTCGGTCACAACGGTTTCGCAGTCGTACATGGATGAGCTCAAGTACAGCAGCGCCGGACTGGAGGGACTTATCAATGCTGAGTACCAGAAATCGCTGGGTATTATTAACGGGATTGATACGGATGTCTGGAATCCTGCTACGGATCCTCTGATTGCGCATACCTACTCAGCCAGGGATCTGAAGAAGGGCAAGGCATTGAACAAAGAGATTCTGTGCAACTACTTTAATCTGAAACCTGAGCTGCCAACGTTCGCTTTTATCGGAAGGCTGGTGCGTGAAAAAGGGGCAGATTTGCTGCCTGAAATGATCTCGTGGTTTCTGAATTCCGGCGGACAGGCAAACTTTGTGGTACTGGGTACCGGGGATCCCGGACTGCAGCACCGTTTCAGAGAGATGAGCAGAGAGCATCTGGGCTTTTTCGATGCTTCCCTGCAGTACAATGAAAAGCTGGCTCACCAGATTTATGCCGGGGCCGACTTCCTGCTGATGCCCTCACGGGTTGAACCCTGCGGACTCAACCAGATGTATGCCTTACGCTACGGAACTATACCGGTTGTCCGGGCCGTGGGGGGGCTGAAGGATACCGTTATTGACATGAGCCTGGACAACGGGTACGGTATTCGGTTCGATCACTACAGCGTGGAGGATCTGCTGACAGCGGTCAGAAGAGGGGTTTCCGTATTCAGTGACAAAAAACAATTGCTTAATCTGCAAAAACGTGCTGTAGCCTTAGATTTCTCATGGTACGCATCAGCGGATAAATATAATCAACTATACCATAGCCTAAATACATAAGGAGAGCTAATCACATGATGGACAAAACTATTGCAGTGATATTGGGCGGAGGTGCTGGGTCCCGCCTGTATCCATTAACCAAGAGCCGATCCAAACCGGCGGTACCCATCGGCGGTAAATATCGGTTGGTTGACATTCCCATATCCAACTGTCTGCACTCGGATGTGCGGCAGATCTATGTGCTGACACAGTTCAACTCAGCTTCACTGAACCGCCATATCAAAAATACCTATCACTTTGACTCGTTCAACCGAAAGGGTTTTGTGGATATTCTTGCTGCCGAGCAGACTCCCAACTCACAGCAGTGGTATCAGGGAACAGCAGATGCTGTGCGCCAATCTATTCACCACATGGAAAACAATGACTACGAATATGTGCTCATTCTCAGTGGCGACCAGCTTTATCAGATGAACTACCGTGCGGTTATTGAAAAACATATTGAGCGCGGTGCCGATCTGACTATTGCCACAATACCGGTCAATGGTGAGGACGCAACGGGCTTTGGTATTATGAAGACTGAAGCAAACGGCACCATTCCTACCTTCATTGAAAAACCGGGTCTGGATCAACTCTCTGACTGGGTTTCAGAGGTGCCCGACCACCTTCGTGATCAGGGTCGGGTCTATCTGGCCTCCATGGGAATCTATGTGTTCAGTCGCAAAACCTTACTTGATCTGTTCAACAAGTATGAAGACGCCAAGGATTTCGGCAAGGAGATTATTCCGGCAGCCTTGAGTGAATATAATGTGTACAGCCATACGTACGAGGGATACTGGACCGATATTGGTACCATAAAATCCTTCTTTGAGGCCAACCTTGAGCTCACCAACGAGTTGCCGCAATTCGACCTGTATGACGAGTCACGGCAGATATTTACCCGGGCCCGACTCCTGCCGGCATCAAAGCTGTCGGGTACAACACTGGAAAAAACCATTATAGCCGAGGGGGGGATTATTGAGGCCAGCCGCATTGAACGGGCCGTTATCGGGATTCGGTCACGTATCGGCAGAGGCACAACGATTTGCAATGCAATTGTAATGGGTAATGATTACTATCCATCGCTGGAACAACTGGAAACTACAAACGGAATTCCGCCCGTGGGTATTGGTCAGCGTTGCTATATTAATAATGCCATCGTTGACAAGAATGCCCGTATCGGAAATGATGTGCGTATCAACGGCGGTGACCATCTCAAAGACGGTCATTATGACAACTACTCCGTTGTAGACGGAATCGTTATTGTTACCAAGTCCAGTGTAATAAAAGACGGAACCGTTATCTGATAACAATTTGGTTACATCCTGATACGCAAACGTTTCTATATTGAGCAAAAGCAAGGTTTGAACAGCCTTCTTGATTGCTAATAGATGATGCAACTCATTTAATAGCAGAGCGTTAATGCTCTTTTCCTCGATATCATATAAAGGATGCATTCCCGATGGGATGCATCCTTTTTTTATTTGTTTGGCAGCCCGTAATTGCCTTATTATGCGGGTAGGTTATGACCTGAAAAATCCAATCAACAATATTGTAACAAACTGCTATGCATCGGGAATATGTGAAATGGTGGAGTCCCAGTCTGGGCAGAGATATGGAAATGCTGGTCTTCGGACACAGCGGCACTCCAGTGCTTGTATTTCCATCCAGTATGGGTCGGTTTCATGAGTGGGAAGACTTCCATATGATCAGTGCCCTGCGCCGGCAGATTGAAGAAGGGTACAATCAGGTATTTTGCGTGGACTCGGTTGATAAGGAAAGCTTCTACAACACGCAGGCCTCGCCGTATGTGCGCATCGTTCGTCATCGCCAGTATGACAGTTATATCAACGATGAGGTGATACCCTATATCCACTCCCGTAACGAAAATCAGTTTATCGTCAGTGCGGGTGCCAGCTTTGGTGCTTACCACGCGTTGAACATCGTCCTGAAATATCCGGGGCGTTTCGGCAAGCTCATCGCCATGAGTGGTAAATTTGATATTCGCGGTTTCATGGACGGTTTTTACGATGACAACGTGTATTTCAATAATCCGGTAGATTATGTTCCAAACCTGAACAACCATCAGCATCTGGAAGATATACGCCGTCTGGACCTCAGGCTGGTGAGCGGGGAATGGGATATGTGCCTGGATGCCAATGTGGATATGTCCCGGAAACTGGAACGTAAATCGGTGCCTCATCAGCTGGATATCTGGGGAAACCAGACCAAGCACGACTGGCCGTGGTGGCGGGACATGATTCAAAAACACATACTTTAACACGGGGTAATTCATGGAAAAAATCGGCATACTACGCGGAATGGAGTCGTCCTTCCCCGAGGCGCTCATCGCCCACATCAACACGCACTACGCCGCCAAAGAGGTTCAGGCCAGCTTCGTTGCACTGGATACTATCCACATGGATGATTTGCGGGCCTACGATGTCATCATTGACCGTATCTCCCATGAGGTTTCTTTCTATCGGTCGTTTCTGAAATGGGCTTCCATCAAGGGTACGTACATTATCAATAACCCGTTCTGGTGGAGTGCCGATGACAAGTTTATCGACAATATCATAGCGGAAAAAGCGGGTGTAGCTGTACCCAAGACAGCTATTTTGCCCCAAAAAGAACATCCGCCCAATACAAAATCGAACTCCTTTCGCAACCTGAAGTATCCGATCGACTGGCAGCGGACCTTTGATTATATCGGGTTTCCGGCCTACCTCAAACCCCATGACGGCGGCGGATGGCGAGGGGTTACCAAGGTGCGTTCCCCGCTTGAGTTTTTCAAAGCCTACGATGAGAGCGGTACCGATTGCATGATGCTGCAGGAAGACATCGACTTTGAAGATTATTATCGATGTTATTGTATTGGTCGTAAAGACGTGCATGTAATGCCCTACAATCCGAAAGCAGAGCATCACCTGCGCTACGCTTCTGTCCGTGATCAGGCTGTACCGGTGAAACTCAAGAAAAAAATCACCCGTGATGTGCTGGCCTTGTGCAATGCTTTGGGGTATGACATGAACACTGTAGAATTTGCGGTTCGCGATGGGGTACCCTACGCCATTGATTTTATGAATCCGGCACCTGATGCCGATTTTAACAGTGTAGGTCAGGAAAACTTCGATTGGGTGGTGGCTGCCACTGCAAAATTTGCGGTAAAAAAGGCACTGGAAAAACGGAGTTCATATCCCAATTTTGACATTAACGACCAACTGCATAAATAATCCTGATGCAGGGTAGTATTCAGCATATCATTGATCACTATCATCACCTGCTGGCTTCCAATTTGAATGCCAGCGAGGAGATGCTCGAGGCTTTTGTGCAGACTCAAAAAGACCGGAAACTGCTTTTTGGCGATCGGCCGTTAACCTACAGTCTGCGTCCGGCTTTTCTCACGGAAAGCAGTTATCTGCAGGTTCAGGATGCAGTTTACGTGCTCAGACAGGCTATTTTGAAAATTGCAGCGGCACATTTCAACAGTAAGGAAGCGGTAGAAGAGCTTGGTCTGACGCCCGAAGAAATTGAATTGGCCGCCATTCCAACCAATGTAATCCGTTTATCAGCCACGGCCCGATTGGATGCGTTTCTGACGCACGACTCATTTCGGTTTGTGGAGCTGAATGCCGAAAGCCCTGCGGGCGTAGGATACCTGCATAAACTTGCACAAGTTTACCGTGAACTGCCGGTTTTCCGGGAGTTTATTAAAAGACACCCGGTTCGGTTTGCCTCACCGCTTGACCATCTTATTGATGGGCTGCTTCGCACATACTATGAAGAATTTGACGGTCGGGAGGAGAAACCAACTTTCTGCATTGTCGATTTCCAGGACATCCCCACCATACATGAGTTCCACATTGTTCAGGACTATCTGCATCGCAGGGGACATGCATGCCATGTTGCGGATCCACGTGAGCTGGAGGTCCGTGACGGTTGGGTGTATGCCAACGGGGAAAAGATTGACATTGTGTACCGCAGACTTCTTACCAATGAGTTTCTGGAAATCCGCGGGGAGTGTCAGGCCTATGAAGAAGGGTACCGTCAACAGAAAACCTGCTACCTGAACTCCTTTCGCTCCAAACTGGTACATAAGAAATCGCTGTTTTCATTTCTGACCGATCCCAAATACACGAATGTGCTTAATCAGATTGAATTACAGGCTATCCGCAATCACATTCCCTGGACCCGCAAACTTCGTGATACCAAGACCATGTACAGGGGCCGGATGGTGGACCTTCTGGAAATGGTAGGCCGAAACCGGGCCCATTTCGTGATTAAGCCCAACGACGAGTACGGTGGCAAGGGGGTTGTGCTGGGCTTTGAAGCTACCGAAGCACAATGGAGTAAGGCCATCCAAACCGGAATAGCGTTTGGATTTGTGGTGCAGGAGGTTGTGGATATAGCTAAGGAACCTTTCCTGATGAAAACTCCCGGCGGATGGCAAAGCGTACCCACAGTTATCGATCTTGATCCGTATATTAACGGCCCCCTAATGGGAGGGTGCCTGGTGCGAACGTCAACCAGTAATCTGGCCAATGTAACGGCCGGAGGGGGCTCCCTCCCGGTATTCATTCTTCGTTACGAAAGATAATGGCCGCAATAAAACCGGTTCGTGTTGCTGTACTTGATCTGTACAATGGTGTTGATAACCAGGGTATGCGCTGTATCCGTAATCTTGTCAGTGAATCTGACGGTCGCTATTTGAATACGCCGGTGATCATGCAGGAGTTTGATGTCCGCTCCAAAGCAGAAGTACCAGATACCGATTTCGACATCTACATTTCATCGGGCGGACCCGGGAGCCCGTTTGACGGGGAGGGGTCGCAGTGGGAGTATCGCTATTTCAAGTGGATGGATGCACTATGGGATCACAATACCAATACAACCGGTTCCCGCAAGTATGTTCTTTCAATATGCCACTCGTTTCAACTCATGAGCCGACATTTTGATATTGCAGACGTGGTACCGCGTAAATCCGATTCCTTCGGTGTTCTGCCCGTTCATCTGACCGAGGCGGGCAAGGCAGATCCGCTGTTTTCCAAACTGGGTCGTACGTTCTATGCCGGTGACTTCAGGGAGTGGCAGGTGCTGCAGCCCCGTATGAAATCCATCCAGAGCCTGGGCGCCTCCATCATGGCGCTGGAGAAAATCAGACCCCATATACCTCTGGAGCGTGCAGTTATGGCCATGCGGATATCCCCGGAGATTGTAGGAACCCAGTTTCACCCGGAAGCCGATCCGGTAGGCATGGCACATCATTTTAGTCAGGAAACACAACGCAACGGTATAATCCAAAAGCACGGTCTGGCAAAATTTGAGCAGATTATGAAACGCCTGGACGATGCGAATTACCTGCAACGTACCTACGACCGGTTTATCCCTTCCTTTATACAAAATGCCGTTGCTAACCTTCGTGGTGAACCCGAGACCGTATTTTAGAAATTGTATCCTATCCTGAAATCATAATGTAACGCGTGGCGCGAACTGCCACTGAGTGTGATTCTAACCGGACCTACTACACCATTTAACCCTGCGCTCAGACTCCACCCGCTGATGAGCGGATACTCTTGAAGGTCGATGTTATTGAAGGCGGAGGCTCTGCCCAGATACCCCTTCACTTTAACAAACCGGTTATCCATAAATTCCAGTTGCAGTCCGGTTTGAAGCGAGGCGATCCATTCATCGTGAATTTCATTGAGATAGTATCCACCGAAATTATCGGGTCCGCCTAATCCTACCCGATAATGTACGGGGTAATCATTGCTTGACACCGCGGCATAAGCAGCTCCTGATGCGGTTAACACAGGGGTCAGCGGAATATTGAATTGCCACCGTGCGCTGTACAGCTGAAAAACACTGGAGGTTCCCAGCCAGTCGAAGGCGTTGCTGGCATCCATACGCAGCTCCTGACCCGACTGTGGAAATTCAACGGCATCCCGTGTATCGTACCACAGGAATGCGAATGCACGGTTTACGTGTTGCCATTTCTTTTCAATTTCAGGCAGTCCGACCACCCGCTTAGGGTAAAAGACCTCAGTCCGGTATCCAAGCCCCATGAGAAAATAACTGGATACAACCGGGCCGATCCACACTTCGCTGAACAAAACATCACTTTCCACAGTACCTATTACATCTTGTTCATCATAGACGAAATTCCGTCGGGCTGTGTAATTGGCCTGAAGGTTAATCCCTAGTTTTGGTTTCCATCCACGATAATAAAAATATTGGATGTCTCCCATGGGCTCTTCGCCCAGCCTGAGACTCAGACGAAGTGAGGCATCTATGTTGGTTGGGTTCCGTAATCGTAAACTCAGCAGGATAGAGGCTTTATGTCGATTGTCGTAGCGCATACCGATGTTGAAGCGATCCATATTCCGCTCTGAAAATCGCAAGATCAGTCGTTTCCCGCCGTCTTCCCCGTCAGTCAAGGTATAGGTAACCCGTTCGAAGTATGGCAGGCTATAAACCCTGTCAACCGCCCGTTCTATAGTCTCAATGGTGTAGGTACTCCCCGGCGAAAGTGTGAGTTCGGAGAGAATCACTTCCTGATTGTAACTTCCGGATCCCTGAAGTTCAATGGACGCAATATTGTATTCCTCCGGGCGCTCAGGGTGATAGCGGTGACGTTTTCCCGGGTCTGAGCGCAAGGCGTTAAGGGAATCAGCAGTGGCCTGCAGCATCGGAATGTGTGCAGCGACATACGCATCAGACGCCTTCATAATTGTTTCAACATCGTCAAAGTCCAGCAAGCCGAAATCACCGATGTCAGGGTCAATTACGATGTCGGCCAGTCCGGACTGCTCCAGTGTAGTCTTTGATATATGAAAAAGCACGGTCTGATTGAGCACCGAAAGCAGGGATGAATCCAGGGTGTCGGGTTCATTTGAGGCGGTGGAAGCATTGACACCGATGACAAAGTCGGCGCCCATATCCAGCACGTCGCGTACGGGGAAATTTCGGGCAACGCCACCGTCTATGGCAGTGGCTCCGTTGATTCGCACGGGTTCAAACACGGACGGAATAGACATGCTTGCACGCAGGACATCCGGCAACATCCCTTCACGGAGCACCATCGCGCTGCCGTCGCCCAAATTGGTTGCAATAGCCAGGAAGGGAATGGGGAAATCATTAAAATCGTTGACGTGGTGCATGTGTGCGGTCAGTCTGGAGAGCATTTTTCCGATTTGCTGACCTCGTATGGCGCCACTTGGCAGACTGATGCCCAGCCCTTCAACCGGAAGACTGAGCATGTACATTTCATCCCACTGTTTTTCTTCGATCGGGATTAGCCAGCGACTTTCCCTGTCGTCAAATAAACGGGGCCAGTTTGCCTGGTAGACAATGTCTTCAATTTCTTCGGGGGTGTAGCCAATGGCGTACAACCCTCCAACGATACTGCCCATGCTGGTTCCAGCGATAAAATCGATGGGCATATTAACCTGCTCCAGAGCCTTGAGTATGCTTATATGCGCCAGTCCCTTGGCTCCGCCACCACTGAGTACCAACCCAACTCTGGGACCTGCGCCGGTTGTGTCATTCCGGGTACTGACCGGTGTCTGATCAGTGGCTTCCGCTGGCGGCACTACGAGCAGAATCAGCAGTAGTGACAGGGCCGTCAGGGGTAGCAGATACGTGTTCTTTACATTCATAGGAAGAAATGCCGGGGGCATATTGTTCATAAATGATAGCGAAAAAATGCGTATTTATACACCCTGGCAACAATTTGGAAATAATTCAGGGAACCTATGTATAAATGGAACGGTCTGGAAATCCAGGCAGAGGGTGAGGGTATTTCACCCACATTGAGCCGTCAGATAAACCTGTTGGGGAGTCTGCTTGGCCACGCAGTACGGATTCAGGCGGGCGATGATATCTACCAACAAATTGAGTACTATCGCAAGGAACTCAAGCATGCCTATCAAAATGACAGCCCCGGTGAACGCGAACGTGTGTTGGAAAGCATTGCCGGCTTGTCGCACCGCGAACTGGATTGGCTTCTTCGCTCGTTCAAGGCCTTTTTCCATCTGGCCAATAAAGCGGAGCAGGAAGAGATTACCCGAATCAACCGCGAACGGGATGCCGCTGAAACCCCGGATGCCCCTCGTGCCGATTCCATTCAGGAGGCTGTGGGGTACCTGAAAAAGCAAAAATTCACTTTTGAGGAAGTCCAGCAGGTACTGGACGACCTCGACATACAGCCTACGCTCACAGCCCACCCCACAGAGGCCCGCCGTCGGAGTGTTCTCTATATACAGCAGCGGATTACCGAACACCTGCGGACGCTCAACCGACAGGATATCACCCCGGCTGAGCGTGAGTCTGTCATCGATGCGACCTACAATCAGATTGCCCTGCTGCTGAATACCGATGATGTACGCAGTTCTGAAATCACCGTGCAGGATGAAGTCAGAAACGGGCTGTACTTCTTCACAACGTCCATCTGGGATGTTATTCCGGATATTCTGCGGGATATTCAAAAAGCCGGTGAGATTTACTACGACAAACCCTTCACCCTGAAGGCGCCCCTTAAATACCGGTCCTGGATTGGCGGTGACCGCGACGGAAATCCCAAGGTTACCCATGACGTTACCCGTTTTGCCCTGACCGAACAGCGGGAAACGGCAGTCAAGCTCTTTAAAAAAGGCCTGGAGGAACTCCGTCAGGAACTCAGTATATCCGACCGTCAGGTTGCTGTCCCTGCCGGATTTGTGAAGGAAGTTGACCAGGATGTAGCCGCCTGCAAACCGGATAGTGCATCCGTCGACCTGTACAAACATGAGCCGTTTCGTATGAAAATTACCTGCATGCTCATCAAACTGGAACAGGCACGCCTGCAGTCGAATGCCAGGCCAACGCAGGTTGCAGCCTATTCCACCGACGATTTTATGGCCGATCTGCAGTCCATACATGATGCGCTTTGTGCCAGTGGGTTTGCTGAAATTGCCCGTAACGGCGTGCTGCACCGGCTTATCTCACAGGCCTCCACCTTCGGTTTTTCCCTGACTGCGCTGGACATCCGTCAGCATAGCAAAGTATTTGGGGAAACCGTGGAAGAGCTGCTTCGCCACGCCGGGGTGTCCCGTAACTACAGTCAGCTGCGCGAAGCACAGAAAATTGATCTGCTGATGACCGAGTTGTCGAATCCAAGACCATTGATTCGGGTTATGGCACCCATTTCCGATGAGTCCAGAGAGCTGTTAAATACCCTGAACCTGGTCCGGAAAGCACTGAAGACCGACCCAAAGAGTATTGGGAGTCTGATTATTTCGATGACACATGATGTGAGTCATCTTCTGGAAGTCCTGCTGCTGTGCAAGGAAACGGCCTTGTGGGAGTACAATGAAGGAAACATCCGCAGCATGATAGATGTGGTTCCGTTGTTTGAAACCATTGACGATTTGCAGCGTGCCGGAGCGCTGATGGAGAAGCTGTACACCAATCCCATCTATGAAATGCAACTCAAGGCCCGCGGCTATTTTCAGGAAATTATGCTGGGGTACTCTGATAGCAATAAAGACGGCGGGTACTGGATGGCCAACTGGGCCCTGCACAAGGCTCAGAAACAACTGGCGCAGGTCAGTCTCAGACACAACATCGATCTGCGTCTGTTTCACGGCAGGGGCGGGACTGTTGGAAGAGGTGGCGGGCGTGCCAATCAGGCTGTAACAGCGTTGCCTCCGGAATGCCATAACGGCCGGATCCGATTTACCGAACAGGGTGAGGTCATTTCCTTCCGTTATGCCAGTAAACCCATTGCGCAGCGACACCTTGAGCAGGTGGTCAATGCCATGATCAAGTCAACGGGCTCTTTCATGAAGCAGCAAAGCAATCGCGCCCCGGCCCCCGATGATACCTACCATGACCTGATGGAAGCACTCTCGGAACGATCCATGAAAGCCTACCGCGAACTCATTGATCATCCTGATTTCTGGTCGTGGTACATTAAAACAACCCCCATCGCCCACATATCACACCTTCCGATTGCATCCCGACCTATTTCGCGAAAATCGTCTGACGAGGTTGATTTTGAGGGGTTACGGGCAATCCCCTGGGTTTTTGCCTGGACGCAGCCCCGCTATAACGTTCCGGGATGGTATGGGATAGGAACGGCGCTGGATGAGCTCGCGCAGCAGGCTTCTGTGAAAAAAGTGATGCGTAAACTCTACCGCGACTGGAGTTTCTTCACGGCTGTGTTGAATAATGCCCAGCGGGAGATGGCCAGGGCCAACCTGTCAGTCTCCAAAATGTACACCCGGGAAGCATCGGATCCATTTCATGCTATGATTGTTCGGGAGTATGAAATGGCACAAAAAGCGATACTTGAAATTACAGGACAGGATGAGTTGCTCGCGATGAATCCGGTTATTCAAAAATCAATACGTTTGCGTAATCCATACACGGATGTACTGAATCTGTTGCAGATTGATATGATGCAGCGATGGGAGTCGGCCGATGAACAGGAGCGTGCTGTTTTACGAAAGCTGCTTTTTTCCAGTATCAATGGAATCGCTGCAGCTATGCAGAGTACGGGTTGACGCACCATTCCAATATGGACTCAAATGAACGTCTGGTGGAGGAAAACCTGAAACGCACCGCCGTCATTGTTGCAGGCTTTGTATGGCACACGGCTATGCTGGATGAGCGACCTCCTCGAAAACCGTAAAAAAAACCAGTTAAATGATTGTTTTCTTGGTCAAATGCAAAAAATCGGTTATAATAAAAAAAGCCTCTCACGTTTCACGGTGAAAGGCTTTAAACCAAAGGTCATTTAGCTTTTTGTGTCGAATAGATCAGTACCTTAACAAGTATGTCTTAGTCATATATTGATATTACGCCCGGACACATAATTTGTTGCCCGGCAGTAGAAAAAAAGTTGATTATCATTTGTAAAAGCATGTGCCGGCCGCGCATGCTTTTTTCATTTATGCTAATATACGTCCCGTGTATTACCGCACGATTAAATAGAATGAGATATACTCTCCGTTTTGAACAGCTAACCTTTTTTATATCCCATGGCAACAAATATTTTGCGCAGATTCTTCATGCCGGCGCTTTTCCTTACGTTAACAGGGTGTGCATCCATTGCTGAGCTGCCCGAAACTGAATCCACCCCCGCGGTTTCTGCCGAGGACTTCCAACGTGCCCGCAGTTTCCTGCCTGCAGCCCTGTCCGGACTGGTTTACAATGACATTCAGAGCTGGCAATGGGTCAATGATACGTTTGCCGTGTATCAGACCCAGCACGAGACGGGCATCAGGTTCAATCGGATCCGTCTGGCCGACGGGGAGATATCCGAGCTTTTTGATCACGATCGATTGGCCGGCGAACTTACCCGGGTAACCGGCAGGGGAGTTCGTGCAGATTCCCTCGTGCTGCGCAATCTGCAGGTTGATGAAACCCTGCAAAGCGTCCGATTTTTCTTCGAGGGTAAAACCTGGGAGTTTTTCACCGATGCCCGTGAACTCCATGAATATCAGCCTGAAATTACCAGACCAGCCTCGTCCGTACTTTCACCTTCCGGAAAATGGGCTGCCTACCGCAGTGGGCACAACCTGCGGGTTCGCAATATGGTAACGGGTGAAGACGTCCCGCTCACAGACGATGGAGAAGAACTCTGGGCCTATGCTTCGAACTCCCAGGGGTGGTCACGGTCTGCCACGCCCATTGTGGCATGGTCGCCCGATGAAACCCACCTGTCCACGTACCGGCTGGATGAGCGGGGCGTTGGAACCATGCATATCCTGCGCACGGCCGAAGGACGGCCGGAACTCACTTCCTGGCCCTATGCACTGCCCGGCGACACCATTGTGCCCTTGCATCATCGCATCGTTATTGACCTGACCAGTCGTGATGTAACCTGGCTGCAGACCGAACCGGATCATCAGCGCACCTCCAATTGCTGCGGTCTGACCCGCGGAAGCCAGTGGGCCGACAATCAGTTCAACGAGGACGGAAGTCAGCTGGCGTTTGTATCAACCAGTCGTGATTATGCCACCGTCACCCTGAAAATGGCCGACTCTAAAACCGGTGAGGTTCGTGAAATCTACCAGGAAACAGACCATCCGTTTTTTGAATCCAACCTTACTTCACGTGGCGTACCCAACTGGCAGGTACTGTTTGACAGCAACGAATTTATCTGGTTCACCCGCAAAAGTGAGTGGGGGCATCTGTATTTGCATGACCTGGACAGCGGCGTGCTGATTAACCCCATTACCCGGGGCGACTGGAACGTAGTGGATTTGTTGCATGTAGATACCAAATCAAGCAGAATATGGTTTACGGCTGCGGGAAAGGAAGAGGGCAGGGATGTGTATCAGCATTACCTGTACGCTGTCAACATGGACGGAACCGACCTGCAGTTGCTTACCCCTGAGGAGGGTCACCATGAAATAAATTTTTCGGCCGAACATGGGTTGTTTCTGGATACCTGGAGCGACTATACCACGCCCAAGACAACGGTTGTCCGTGATTTGAACGGGCAAATTATCCATCATCTTGGTCAGGCCGATATCGGGCCACTGCTTCAGACCGGTTTCCCTTTACCAGTTCCTTTTGTTGCCAAGGGTCGCGATGGGGTGACCGATGTGTACGGTATCATGTTCAAACCCTCCAATTTCGATGAGACCAAATCATACCCGATAATCAATTCCATCTATCCTGGTCCGCAGGTAGGCAGTATCAACACCCCGGGTTTTTCCGTGAGCCGGCGTGGCAACCCGCAGTCGCTGGCTGAGCTGGGATTCATCGTGGTTCAGGTAGACGCGATGGGTACTCCGTTGCGCTCGAAGTCGTTTCACACGGCGTACTACGGGGATATGGCCGATAACGGATTGCCCGATCAGGCGGCCGCTATGCGTCAGCTCGCCCGGCAGTACGACTGGATTGATATAGACCGGGCTGGAATTTACGGGCACTCAGGCGGTGGATTTGCCACCGCGGCGGCGCTGCTGACCATGCCGGACTTTTTTAAAGTGGGCGTAGCCAGTGCCGGTAATATGGATAATCGTGGATATACCTATTATTGGGGCGAAAAGTATCATGGTCAGCGAATTGTGGATGGTGATTCTGACACCTTTGCCAACCAGGCGCTCCATCTGAAGGCGTCTAACCTGCAGGGTAAACTGCTCATAACCTATGGTACCATGGATACCAATGTGCATCCCAACACCACCCTCCAGCTGATCAATGAATTGATTCGCAACGACCGCGACTTTGATTTAATGGTCTTTCCGAACCGGGGTCATGGCTATTTCAACGAACCCTACCACCAGCGCATCAGCTGGGAATACTTCGTACGTCACCTGCTGGAAAACCCGTTTTAAATGGGGCACTCAGTTTGTATCTTCACAGGTAATTTAAAGACTCCCGAATCCACAGTCATATTAGACGGACCGGGAATCAGCTTGATAATCTCAAACCAACAGTTGAAACATGGAAATTAAGGGACGGGTAGTTGCGATACTGCCTGAACAAAGCGGCGAGTCGACCAGGGGAACCTGGCGCAAGCAGGAATTTGTCATTGAAACCACCGATCAGTACCCCAAGAAAGTGTGCATGGAAATATGGGGTGACAAGATTGATGAAATGCTTCCCAAAGAGGGTGAAGAAGTTACGGCTTCCATCAATATTGAGAGTCGGGAGTGGAACGGCAGGTGGTATACTAACGTGAAGGCCTGGAAAATTGATCGTGACGGAACGGATTCTTCTGCCGGACCTGTTCAAAACAATAGCGTGCCGGATCAGCCTGATGACGCATTTGATGACGATGACGTTTTGCCGTTCTAAGGTTACAGGCCATCGTCTTCAGACATGGCCTTTTTTTATGAACAAATCGTGTGTGTGTATGAGAAATGCTGGTGTACTAGCTTTAGCAGCGGTACTATTTGTATCCTGCCAGCCCCGTGAAGACCTCGGTCGTGCCGAGCTTGCTGATACATGGCAACAGGATGTAGAATCTTTTTTTCAAAACCGGGTAGACCGGCTCAAGGAGCCGCAAGGTTGGATGCGTCTTGCCGGAATGTACTGGCTGGAGCCCGGTGAAAATACATTCGGGAGTTCAGCAGCCAACGATGTAGTTTTTCCGCAGGGGTTTATTACCGCGCAGGCTGGTGTATTTGTCTATGATAATGAACAGGTAACCATGCAGGTCAATGCCGATACCGATGTGTACATTGACAGTGTTCGTGTGAACGATGCGCTCATGTTTTCCCAGGACACTGATCCAGTCATGGCACAACACGGTCCGCTGTCATGGACGGTTATCAAGCGCGAAGAACTGGTAGGCATACGGCTGTATAATGCGGTGAATGAGCGGGTCGATCGTTTCACCGGGTTTGACCGGTACCCTGCCGATTCAACGCTTGTAGTCAAGGCCCGACTCGAAACCCATGAACAGCCCGTATCCATACCGGTTGTTAATATTCTCGGACAAACATCGCAAACACCATCGCCCGGTGTGCTGCATTTCGAAATTCGCGACGAGCGATACAGCTTGATTGCCCTTGAAGGTGGTGAACGTATGTTTATTATCCTGGGAGACGAAACCAACCGCACATCGACCTATCAGGCAGGGCGCTATTTGTATGTAGATTATCCCGGGGAAGGCTCGGATTACACAGTCATTGATTTCAACCGGAGTTACAATCCACCCTGCGCCTACAATCCGTACACCACCTGTCAGTTTCCACCTCGTCAGAACATCCTGCCTGTTTTGGTAGAAGGCGGAGAAAAACGTCCTTCTGAAGCTTATAAAGCTGAAAACTTTTAAAATTTAGGCAAGCCTAAAAATGTAGAAAGTCGTATACTTGTCCCATAGCGAAAATCGATAACCAACATATCATCACTATGCGGACTTTATTACTGTCACTGCTTTTATTGGTTTACGGAACGGCGCTTGCTCAGAGCACGGTGACCGTATCCGGAACGGTAACCGACTATCAGACCGGTTCTCCGTTACCCGGAGCAACCATTCTTGTTGAAGGAACCACCACCGGAACAGCTGCCGATCTGGACGGGAGCTTTACCCTGCGTTTGACTGGTGCGGGGGAGGTGGCTTTGCTGGTACGTTCAGTCGGCTATGTTCAACGCCGGATATCGGTTCAGGCTCCGGCACGCGATCTGTCTATCCGCCTTCAACGCAGCATCATCGACTTTGACGAAGTAATTGTTACCACCTCACCAACGGGATCAGGTGCTACCTACCAGCCGGATCGTGCCTTTTCAGGAGAAGAACTTACCCGAAGGAGGGATGTGACCATCGCTCAGATGCTTGACGGTGAGCCGGGTGTATCCATGCGGTCGTTTGGTCCGGCGCCGGCCCGACCTGTTATTCGAGGCTTTGATGGAGAGCGGATTTTGGTACTGGAAAACGGTGAACGCATGGGTGACATCGCCGAGTCGTCATCCGATCACCTCACGGCACTGGACCCGCACGCTCTGCAACGGCTTGAAGTTGTACGGGGACCGGCCAGCCTGTTGTATGGAACCAGCGCCCTTGGCGGGGTCATCAACATGATTACCAACGACATACCCACAGAGTGGTCGGACGGCGCCGAGGGGACCGTCAGCAGCAGCCTGACCTCCGTCAATGAAATGGTCAGTGGTTATGGGAGGGTACAGTATGGCCTGGGCAATCATGCCCTGACAGCGAGAGCATCCTACCGGGCCGGTGGCGATTTACGCACACCGAAAGGTCGGCTAACCGGTACCAGCCTGGAAAATTTTGAAGGGAGCGCCGGATACGGATTCACAAGTGACAACTCGGTTGGTGGGGTCAGTATATCCGGACTTCAAAGTGTTTACGGCATTCCGGAAGGCGATGCCGGTCCGGGAGAGGGGATTGACATCCGGCTCGACCGTGTTGCCGTTCAGGGCAACCTCGAGCTGCAGCGCGATGGCTTCTTCGATGCGATTCAGCTCAAATTTCATACCTCGGTGTTCAATCAGGATGAGGTCGAATTTGCCCGGGTCAACAACCAGCGGGATGAAACCATTGGCCTGAGCTATGCCCAGCAGGCGTACAGTATTTCAGGGTACTTCCAGCACAAACCTGCTGGCATGTTTGATCGTGGGGTTATTGGTTTCAACGTCAACGGTCGGGTATTGGATATCGGCGGACAGGATGCGTTCACTCCGGGGGAGCAGTTTATCAATCCTGCATTATTTGCGTTTCAGGAGGTGCCGGTTTCACAGCGTGTCCGGATGCAGCTGGGGTTGCGACTTGATTATCGCACGCTTCAGGCCCGGACCAACAGTGCGAATCCCGATATTGACGAGGCGCGTGACGATCTGAACCTCGCCGGATCTTTCGGCTTGAATTATCGTCCGGCCGACCAGCTTGAAATGGGGTGGCAGGTGGCGCGTGCGCACCGGTATCCAACGGCCGAGGAACTGTTCTCAAACGGGGCTCATCTGGGGGCGGGTGCCTTTGAGATTGGCAATGCTGAGCTCCAGCCTGAAATCGGTTACGGTGCCGATGCATTTATGCGTTACCGAACCAGATTCGCTGAGGTGGAAGTGGCGGCCTTTGTGAATTTTATCAACGGATTCATCGCATTTCAGCCGACCGGTCAGATTGATGGTCCGTCCGGGTTTCCGGTATTCGTCTATGAAAGTACGGATGCGCGTTTGATGGGTGGTGAAGCCCAGGCCGCGTTTCGTCTGAATCCCGACTGGTCGCTCACTACAGGCGTTGATTATGTGCATGGTACCCGCATGGGTGGAAGCACCGAGCCGCTTCCGTTTATGCCACCGTTTCGCTTCCGGGCAGGATTGGACTACACCCATGACCGCTTATGGGGAGGCATTGTTGCGCGCTACACAGCCCGGCAGGGTCGTGTAGCTCCGGCGGAGGCCGCCACAGACGGCTATATGCTGGTCAATCTGAACGCCGGATATCGCTTTGGAAGCTCGGTACTCAGTCGGGTCGTAGTGCGGGCTGAGAACATCTTCAATGTAACCTACCGCGATCACCTGTCCCGTGTTGAAGACCGTGAAGCGTTCATGCCGGCGCGAAATATCTCGCTGGTTTACAGCCTCGATTTTTAAGGAAGCTATGGTCAGTGCATGCAAAATCTTTATATTGGGTTGGATACACCGTTTTGCTGTTACACCCCATGAATTTGCCGCATGCTTGCTGATGTACTGGCTGCATCCCTGGAGAAATCACGTCAGGGATGCGCCATTCTGACTTCTGACGAAGATGACCCCGGGGGGGCATTCAGAATTGTATATACCAATTCGGCCTGGTATACGAATCTGACCGATGGTGATTCTGCAAGCTTGCAGCCTCCTTTTCTGCCTCCGGCACTTGATGATTTGGTCCGCCAATGGGCAGCGTCCGGTGAGGGTTACCATGAAAATAGCGAAGTGTACGTGCCTTCGGTCGGAAAATGGGTACGTTGTGAAATACTTGCACCCGATGCCAAACACATCGTACTGTTGCTGCAGGATATCACCGGGGCCCGTAAAAAAAAGAACGAATCGCAGTCGTACCAGCGTCAATACAAGCTCATCTTTGAAAATAGTCAGCTGGGCATATTCCGCTATGATGCTTTCGGCGTCATTATTGAAGCCAACGATGCCTTTGTGGACATCATGGGCAGTACGCGTGAGAAGCTCATCGGCCTGAAAATTTTCAGCCTGCCGGATGAACGCGTCCGAAATGCAGTTGAATATTCCCTTCGAGGCGAGAAAGTGCGCGTTTTCCTGAAATATAAGTCGGTTACTTCCGGCAAAGAGGTGGATGTCAACTGCTTTTTTTCCCCGTTGAACGAAGATGGTCGGGTGACCGGTGGATTTGCCATTGTCAGGGATGTCACGGAACGACTCCGGATTCAGCGGGAACTCGAAGATAATGAGGCGAATCTGAATTACGCCCAACGACTGGCGCGCATGGGCAGCTGGGAGGCAACGATTTACGGACAACAGCTGCATTGGTCGGAGAATTATTACCGACTTCTGGGACTGGAACCCTTCAGCGTGCCGCCGGATAACGACCTTTTTTTCAGCAGGGTTCATCCAGACGACCTGCATAAATTTGATCTGGATACGGAGTATATGCAGCACAGTCCGTACACCAAGCAATTGGAGTTTAGGCTGGTGTTTCCTGACGGTTCCATAAAATGGCTTAAAAACACTATCGAACCCGTCTTTGACGGAGATAAGCTGGTCCGACTGAAGGGGGTTAATATTGACATAACGGAGCTCAAGACGGTTCAGCTGGAACTGGAGCGCTCCCTGCACGACAAAGATGTGCTGCTTTCGGAGGTGCATCACCGGGTGAAAAACAATCTGGCTATCATTTCCAGTCTGCTGCAATTGCAGACTGATTATATAGCTGATGGAGAGATCCGCTCGCTGCTGGTGGAGAGCGTGAACCGGGTACAGTCCATGGCCCTTATTCATGAGCTGATTTACCGGCAGGAATCGTTTGCCAGTCTGCATTTTGATGACTTTTTGAGTCAGTTCACCCGGATCTTGCACGAGGGCTTTTCCAATAGTCGCCAGCAGGTGGAAGTTCGGCTGAAAACCGGGCACATTGCCCTGGACATCGACCGTGCTATTCCGCTTTCCTTAATCGCCAATGAGCTGCTCACCAATGCCTATAAGCATGCCTTTGTGGGTAGAGAACACGGCGAAATTTTCGTAGAGTTAACTTCCGGCGATGGGTATGTTGAGCTGGTAATTGCCGACGATGGGGTTGGTTTGCCTTCAGACTTTTCGCTGGAAGGTGGTACTACGCTTGGCAGCTCCCTCATTTTGGGCCTGGCGCAGCAACTTAATGCACAGCTGGAATATACGGCCAGGCAGGGTGGTGGCAGCCGCTTTCAGATCCGGCTACGGGCTGGCTCCGGGACCAGAAATTGAAATAGGTTTGCAATAGGTACCGCTCTGGCCGTATATTTGTAGTCTTGATGCCGGTGTGGCGGAATTGGTAGACGCGCACGACTCAAAATCGTGTTCCCTCGGGAGTATCGGTTCGACTCCGATCACCGGTACTGGCATCATCTAAGCCATTTTGGATTTGTCCAAAATGGCTTTTTTTGTGCCATTTACTAACACTTTGTTAGTAAATCGATGGGAAATCATTTCGCTGAGATAGAAAAAAGTGGCGCTCATCTTCACTGTTCAAAGTCTACATCATCCTACTTTACAGGGTAGTGTTTAGGGTAGTATTAAGGGTAGTATTTTTCTATATTCAAAAAAGCGCGTCGCTACGCAGTTGAAAAAACATCAAGATCACCTAGATCGGAGAGAATATGGCACACTTGAAAAAAATAAATAAGGTCTTTTATGTACGTTGGATAGAGTATGTAGACGGTAAACCAATGACCAAGGCGCGGTCACTAGGTACCCGATACAAAGATATTGCAACGAAGATGCTCAATGAGCTCACCCGTCTGCATGATATGGGTGAATTTGAGTACAACGATCCATCCCTGGATATCAAATCCTTACTTGCTAAGGAAGATAAACCCAAGTCTACGGTTCGGGTGCGGACATGCAGGGAAGCGGTTAACGCATTCTATGAGTACAAAAGCTCGCTTTGGACTCCCCAGACCATGAAAACCTATAAGCATGTGCTTGAGTATTGGTTAAACACTGGAGACGTCGAGAACAAACCGGTTCGTTCGCTTCAGGCTGCTCATATCAGACCGGCGATATTTCGTAAAGGTATCAAAGCAACCACCATGCATCATTACTACCGCCATATGAAGAGTCTATGGACCTACCTGCTGGCAATGGGTATAGCAAAAACTGACCTGGTCAGCCCGCTTAAAAAACAAATACCGCAGAAGAGAGACAATACAAGACCTAAGATGCTGACCAGTGAAGAGTTTGAACTTTTGATCGAGACCTTCGAAAAAGATCTGGAGCGAAAGCAAAGTACCTACTCGTACGACAAAAGCCTGGTGCAGAACTGGTTCATTCCACTGATTTCGTTGTACTTCTTTGCCGGACTGCGCAGAAGCGAAGTAGCCTATGACGGCAAAATCAGTTATTCCGGATTAAAAGCAGAAAACCTGATTTATCAAAACGGGACACTTAAATTCATAGCACTACCCCCGACAAAAGGTCGAACTGAGCGTATTGTACCCATTTCTCCGAAGCTCAGAGAGTACCTGGAGCCGTATTTGAAACAACGGGGAACAATATATCCGGGCGATTATGTCTTTGTCTACAATGGCGGCCAGTACAAAGGTGAACCTGTACGTGCCAAAAAGGTATATGAAGTCTTCAATAAATACCTGAAAATCGCCGGAATACCCTCCACACGAACCTTACACGGCATGAGGCATAGTGCGGTAACCAGTTGGATTGAGCAAGGCTTTAACACCGCTGAAGCCCAAATTATGGCAGGTCACAGCTCCATCACGGTAACGGAAGGATATACCCATCTAACTGCAGAGCGGTTGTATCAAAAGATGGATGCGATGCGGTAAGCTTATGAATGAAATGGGTGGGTCAGTTTGCACTGAAATTGTCAGCGAGAAATTGAAATCCATAAATTTCTAAGTCTCGTGATTATCAATTAAATTGGATTATGGAAAAGCTTGCAACATTAGAAATTCGTGTGACAGGGAAGAAGGGTCAATTCGACCTCACCCCGGACAATTACGATATCAAGGAAATCAGCGTAATACTAAATAGTATCGAGGATCTACTGTACCCTTTGGTAAAGAAAGATAGACCCACAATTTCTTATGACATTGAGGCTGGATCTGTACGGCACCTATTCAAAACTAGTATGCAGGCTGTTATTGGTTTTAGTGCAATTATGGGAGAAATTCAGTATTCCGGCTCAATCGATTTCCTGGAATACCGAACGGCCAATGCAATCGAACAGCTGCAACAAGTGGCGTACCAGAAGAATTACGCCTTTGAGATTCTTACTTCAGCCACCGATAAGATTGGGTTGGTTATCTCACCCGAATCGCAGTACATCCGAACGAACAATATCCTCGTGGATGTAGAAATGTATTTTTACGGTACACTTACGAATGCAGGCGGAAAGAACAAGGCAAACATACACCTTGATACCGAAGAATTCGGATCTATTACCTTAAGCACCGATAAGGGTTTTATTATGGATCAGGAAGAAAACATACTATATAAAAAATACGGTGTTAGGGCTCTCGGAAAGCAAAATATTGAAACAGGCGATTTGGATAAGAGTTCATTGACTTTGCTTGAGTTAATCGATTACAGCCCAAAGTTCGATCAAACCTATCTCAATTCACTCATTAAAAAAGCAAAATCACGATGGGCCGATGTAGACCCAGATGAATGGCTGAGTGAAATCAGAGGAGACTATGAAGCTTAGTGTGCTGCTGGATACCAGTTTTTTCATCCGGCTTTTGAACGATGAGGATCCGCTTCATAAAAATGCAGTGGGCTACTACAAGCACTATCTCGAGACGGGAGTAGACTGTCAGATTTCGACGATTTCGGTCGCAGAATACTGTGTGCGAGGTACAATTAATGAGCTACCACTTCGAAACTTAAAGATTTTACCATTTAACATTACTCATGCAGTAAGGGCAGGCGAGTTTGCCGATATAATATTTCGGGAAAAGAAGCTATCAGGCATCGAGCTCAATCCCAGGCCAATCATACCAAACGATTCCAAACTTTTTGCACAGGCGGATATCGAAGAATCCATATCGCATTTTGTGACCTCTGATACAAGATCTTTGCGCACCTTTGCTATGTTGTCCAATAATATAAGACCTCGGTTCACTGTTCAAGACATTTCAGTGCCGTATAATGAGGCATTTGGGTTGTTGGAGTTGTGATACTTTTGTAAACTTTCTGACAATTTCAGTGCAAACTGACCCACCCATTTAACTAGAAAGTGACCCGCCTGTTTCAGTGTAAACTGACCCACCCGTTTCACTCGAAGCTGACCCACCCCTCGGAGCATTGTACCTTTGCTTTATTTCACCAAAGCGAAGGCATATGGCAGCAAACCCGATTACTATGGATCATAT
Source organism: Bacteroidetes bacterium HLUCCA01 (assembly GCA_001314545.1). GTDB lineage: Bacteria > Bacteroidota > Rhodothermia > Balneolales > HLUCCA01 > HLUCCA01. Next base: position 17,531 of record LIHN01000019.1, on the reverse strand, counting down.
TCGAATTATTCTCCAAAAAGCCCACAGTGGCGTATCCCGGCGACGTATACACGTGATACAGGGATATCGGGCAATAACGTACGCGGTAACCTTCGCCAAATTGAGCAAAGTGGCCACACCCTGGAACAGGCACTCGCTTTGAACGATGCTAACCTATGGGATCTATGCCGGCAATAAGATACCCCTTCAGCGTTTCATCCACAGCGTTCGCTGATCTTACAACGATGGATACAAGAACATGGCGGCGAACTTAATAAAAGGCATGTTACTCGTCAATTGTTGTGGGAGGAACACCGTCAGCAAAACCCCGATGGATACTGTTACAACTGGTTTTGCCACTATCTAAACGAGTTTATTGGTAATCAGTGCTGGAATCCGAGAAAAAGAGTTCTACCCATCAGGGGTATTACTGGGTGTACTACCGTCCGCTCTCACGCAGTGTACTGTTAGATTACCAGCAAGGCCGAGGCCGCGACGCTCCCTCGTTAATACTACAGAACTGTATCCATGCAGCTAATTACAAATCATCTATGTAGTTGCTTGGATGGAAACATATATTTGACGATTATACCAATTTGGTTCTACTTATCTATTACTGTGAAAGTGACTTATGATATTTGAAGAAACTGTCAACCTGACTGATAGGCTTGCAATAGATGAACTACTATATAGGGGCAAGCGGTTTAGAGGGTCAAAGGAATTTATTAAGATTGTCAACTTTATCACTCGTTTTAATCATTACTCGCGGTTTAATACGATACTTGTTTACATCCAGAATCAGGATGTAACCTTTTTTGGTAGCGCTTCATTTTGGAAGAAAAAATTTGGACGGACAGTGTCAGAAGATGCAAGACCCTACATTATTCTTGCGCCAAAAGGCCCGATAGTTCTTGTCTACGATTTATTTGATACAAAGGGATATTTGTCTCCTGAAGATTTCTTGGAAAAAGGGTTGGGTCGAAAGCTGAGTGCTGTAAATGGAATCGTTGATGGTAGGGTTTATCAACGGGTATTACTCGAAACTAAAAAATGGGGAATAAAGGTTAGTCAAGAGCCATTTAGCTATTTCAAAGGAGGGCATGTAACAACTATTTTTTCAGGGCGACTGGAGATAGCTCTAAAAAAGGGTTTATCGGAATCAGAAGCATTTTGTGTATTAATCCATGAGTTAGCTCATTTATTTCTTGGTCATACAGGCCATAAATCGATTCTAAACGATGAAACAAAAAGTTCTATAACTCTACCACAGCGTATATTGAGTAAATCTGCTGCTGAGCTTGAAGCTGAAACAGTAAGCTATTTGATTTGTAAAAAAATTGGAATTGAAGCACAATCTGCGGAATATATTGCTGGTTATATAAAAAGCGAAAATGATTTAATCCAATTCAGTTATGAGATGGTGATAAAAATTGCTGATAAAATTGAAAAACTCTTCATCAAAGTTTAAGTAATGAAAAAAGGCACCAACCTAAAGAAATGCTCACTTTGTCGCACGGAAATTCATAATTCGTTTGCACGATTCATTAACTGTGTCAATTATTTTCTGGAAGCAAACAACTCAGTTCACCACTTGAATATGAGATTGGCCTGACTGATTTTCTTGATGAAAATTTATTCTGGACTAAAGCCTTTTCAACCAAAGGTAGAATAGGGCGTGGTATAATACTCCCCAATCTTAGGGCCACGGTGTAAAGATGGGGAGTATCATAACCTGTGGGCCTACCAGAATAACGTAGCAATGGATTTCTCAAGACCGGGAAAACACGCTGATAATCCGTATGTTGAATCATTCAATAGAAAGTTTCGAGATGAGTATTTGTCGGTAAATTCGTTTTTATCACTCGAACACGCCCAAGAAATAGTTGACCAATGGACGTGGGTTTACAATCACCTCAGGCCACATTGTTCTTTAGGATATTTAACTCCGGAAGAGTTTATTCATACCCACTAACTAACTCTCGAAAATTCTACTTTTGAGCAATATCAGATATGGGAAAATGTCATTTAAAAAACTATTATGAAACAACAATCTTATCATAGAAGTGTTTTTTTTAAGCCATGGATAGGTAAAAATTATAAATCAGGTGGAATTCTGAAAATAAGAACCCTCGTCCTTGGAGAATCTCACTATGGTGGACTTGTAGATAATCGCTTTGATTTTACGCAATTCGTAGTTGAAAAATGGGGTATTAAACAACGTAATCGTTTCTTTACGTCATTGGCAAAAACAATCATACCAACAGCTGACTATGGTTGGTTACCTGACTCTGAACGTGAAGAGCTATACGAATCAATCGCATTCTATAACTATATCCAAAAATTAGTAGGGGATAGACCACGGCAACGCCCAAGTGAATTAATGTGGAAAGAAGCAATAATACCTTTTCAATCCGTAATTGATTCCCTCAATCCTCAAGTCGTCATAGTTTTAGGTAAAGAGCTATGGTGGTATGTAATTCAGGGTTTAGATGTAAAAAAAACATCAGATGATGGAAGATTTGCATTGGTAAACCTACAATGTGGATCAGCTATCGTTTTAGGAAACGTATCTCATCCTTCATCATTTGGTTACAGCTTTAAAAAAGAACAAATAGTAGTTCATGAGCTTTTAAACAAAGTCAATAACTAGACCAGGTAAATTTGTATACACAACTTCTACAAGTATGTTCCCCAAAACCATAGAAAAAGAATATTTTGAGCTAGAACAATTTATATCTGGTCTCTATTTGAAATGGAATATTTTCCAGTCGCTGTTTCTGAAAGACCAGAAAAGAATCGATTTTTTGAATCACACTGCGTCGACGTTCTTTGCCGTCGTGAGCCACTCATTACTTAAAGACATTATAATCTCAATATCTCAGCTAGTTGATAACCATAAGGTTGGCAGTAATAGGAATTTGAGCCTTCATATTTTAGTTCTGCAAATACCTGAAAAAGATAAATTATTAAAGAAAAAACTGGAGCAGTTAAGATCTGAAATTGTCGTAAGCGCTACTTATATACGAGCTCTAAGGAGTAAATACTTAGCACATTTAGATTACAATCTTTTCAAACAAAATGGTTCTGTGGCAGAATTTACAGTGAATAAAATCAAGATCACAAATTTGTTGAATCTTATAAGTGATTACATGAATGAAGTGTCAAAGCACTACAAAGACACTGAAGTGCTGTATGAATTTACTGATACATTTGACTTCAGATCAGCAGATGCTTTGATCTATTGGCTCAAACTTGGGGTTAAACTCAATATTTATGATTTTGAGAACCCAGATTTGAGAATTCAAGCAACACCAAATAGATTTGACGATGCATAAAAGAGGCTTGATAGTTTCCCCAAAAGTGTATCTTAAATCTCCGGAATCAGTCGCTTTATCAGCAACTTTCATTCTCATATCTCCTTCAAACCCAACTCCCGCAAAAAAGCATTATGCTCGGCGGTTTTGCCCTGAATCCGTTCGTTGATGGAGGTTAGGCGCTGGTTTACTTCAGCCAAATCTATTTGTTCTTCTTCTTCGGTGGTGCTGACGTATCGCGAGATGTTCAGATTGTAGCCGTTGTTTGCAATTTCTTCCATGGAGACCTTCCGTGAGTAGCGCTCGGCTTCCTGTCGGTATTTGTAGGTGTCGATTATGTTCGCGATGTTCGCCTCGTTCAGGGTGTTTTGGCGTTTCCCTTTTTCGAAGTGCTCACTGGCGTTAATGAACAGCACATTATCTTCTTTCTTGCATTTTTTCAGCACGAGAATACAAACGGGTATTCCGGTGGAGTAGAAAAGGTTGGCCGGCAGACCAATAACCGTGTCGATGTGATTGTCTTTGAGCAGTTTGGTCCGAATGCGTTCTTCTGCACCACCGCGAAACAGTACCCCATGGGGCAAAATGATGGCCATGGTTCCTTCAGCACTCAGAAAATGAAATCCGTGCAGCAGAAAGGCAAAATCCGCAGCCGACTTAGGGGCTAATCCATAGCTCTTGAACCGGAAATCTTCTCCCATGGCTTCGTTGGGTTCCCATCGCAGACTAAAAGGGGGATTGGCAACAATGGCATCGAATTCCGTTTTCTTGGCCGGATTCATCTCGTTGAGGATATCCCACTGATTTTTCAGGGTGTCTCCGTGGTAGATTTCGAACTCGGTGTCTTTCATGCCGTGCAGGAGCATGTTCATCCGGGCCAGGTTGTACGTAGTGATGTTGTTTTCCTGTCCGTAAATCTTACCCACGGTTCCGCCACTGTCTTTGGTGCGCTTGCGTACGTTCAGCAGGAGGGACCCCGATCCACAGGCGAAGTCGAGCACGTTGTCGAGTTTGCCTTTTTTGCCTGCAGATGGATCCTGACTGTCTAAGGTGACGATTTCCGAAAGGATGGTGGATATTTGCTGAGGGGTGTAGAATTCTCCGGCTTTCTTGCCCGAACCTGCAGCAAACTGACCAATCAGGTATTCGTAGGCATCGCCCAGGGTGTCGGAATCGGTGGAGAAGTCGGCTATTCCCTCGGAGATTTTCTGGATGATGGTGCACAGCTTTTTGTTTCGGTCGACCGATGTGCGTCCAAGTTTCTCGGAGTTCAGGTTGATTTCAGAGAAGAGGCCCTGAAACGAGTTGTCGAAGGACTCATTTTCAATGTAGCGGAATCCTTCTTCCAGGGTGATGAGGAGGTCGCTGTCTTGTCGACGTGCCAGTTCGGTGATGTTGCTCCACAGATGTTCGGGCTTGATGACATAATGCACTTTTCTGCGCATCTGCTTTTCGAACTCGGGTACATCGATTTCGTTGGATGAATACCATAGTCCTAATGCGGTGCGACCATCGCTATCGGACAGCACAGGGTAATCGGTCCCCAGTTCTTTTTGGGCCGATGCTTCGTAATTATGGGAGAGATAGCGCAGGAACAGGAACGAGAGCATATAATCCCGGAAATCATCCGCGTTCATAGATCCGCGCAAATTATCGGCAATTTTCCAGAGCGTGTTGCCCAGCTGTTTCTGATTGGTGTCGGTCATTGTTTCGGACGTTGTTTAAGTTTGGTTTCCAATGCCTTCAAGTCGGCTTCGTCTTGTTGATCGGCTTCAATTGCTTCACGCGTTTTGCGGTCTTTGTCGAATTGGAGATAAAGCTCGGCTGTACGCTCTTCCATCTGCTCATGACTGATGGAGCCAGCATGCGTAAGCAATGGGAAACCGTTGGAGGTGATGATCTGATCTACATTCTGTTTCCAGAAGGCCAAACGCGTCTCCTGCTTACTTTTGGCTCGAAGTTCGGCAGTTTCTAGAAAGATGACCACCAGCCGGTTCAGGGTGTCGATTTCATCCTCTGTAAGATAGTTTTTGGCCACAACTATGTCGGTTTTGCGCACCTTGTTGCCTTTCCAAACGTGCAGTCCGAAATGGGGATCGGCGGGATTAGCCCTAGCGGTGATCAGTTCGGCAGCCGTTTTCTGCGTCACGGCGTAAATGAGCAGGTTCTGTACCGTGGCGAAGAAAACCTGTGTAGCCTTATCGGTCTTGTCGTAGTCACTACTCAAAGCAAAGAGATCACGAACCTTCTGATAAAATCGTTTCTCGGAGGCCCGGATTTCTCGGATGCGCTCCAACATCTCATCGAAGTAATCTGGGCGGCCATCAGGGTTCTTGAGACGTTCGTCGTCCATCACGAAACCCTTTTGCAGGTATTCCTTCAATATGGTGGAAGCCCATCGACGGAACTGCACACCACGTGGTGATCGAACTCTATAGCCCACAGCTAAAATAGCGTCCAGATTGTAGAGGGTAATCGTACGTTGTACTTCTCGCCCTCCCTCAATTTGAACTACCGAGGAATCCTCGGTAGTTGCCTCTCGGCTGAGTTCGCCGTCCTCATAGATGTTTTTGAGGTGTAATCCCACATTGTCCGTGCTAACGTCAAATAGATGAGCCATTTCACGCTGGGATAACCATACCGTTTGGTCCTTGGCCCGTAGCATGATCTGGCTGTGTCCGTCTTCAGTGATATAAATAATGATCTGATCCATCGTGTAGATTTACTGGTTGTGTGGTGCTCAACTTTTGGGTATCACAGGTTTTATTTTTTTTGAAAACGCCATCTGTTCGCAATTACGCCTAGTTCTGTGGCGGTCATACTTTTCCCTTGCCATCCCTTATCAAAATCGATATCGTTTGACCGTGGCAACTGTTCTTTAGTCAAGGTTCGAATAAGAATTCTTGAAGGAAGAATTGCAGCCTGGCCAACAAATATTGCCTCTTGACGACGTAACCCCGATAACATTTTGGTTAGTCCTGACATTGAGTCGGGGAGAATTGCTCGGACATGTTCACGATCAGAATCATTTGTTATCCGGAGAATGATCCAACTGTTGCATTGGGATAGAACCGTTGCTTCGACTTCACTTGGACGCTGTGATACCAACAAAAGTCCGATTCCATATTTACGCCCTTCCTTAGCAATCCTTCGTATCGCCTCTTGCGCAGCTTCGTATTGAGCCTCGCCACGATTGGGGACGTAACGGTGTGCTTCCTCACAGACGAGTAAAATAGGGTCATTTTGGCGTTCGTCTGCGGTTTGCCACACTTTCAAGTTAAAGAGTGTTCTTGCAATTACAGCACTCGAAACACCAGCAACCTCGTTTGGAACTCCAGAAAGATCGACGATTTTAGGTTGTGCTTCATCACTCACAAGTTGAGACAATATCGCCGGAAATGGATCATCTTTAGTTCCGTCCCATTCACTCATCATGAATGACACTCGTGCATCGCGAATCAAGTTATCAAGCTTCTCTAAGATAGAATTGTGGGAGTCTTGCTTGCTGGCTTGTGTTGGTTTGTCGGCTTCAACCGCTGCTTTGAAAGTTTCAAGTTTGTATGGTACGGGCGAATCAACCGTAATTTTAGTGGCATCTAGACCCAAAACTGAAGCACCCTCGACCCTCGCCTTCAACAATGCTGTCTTTACGATGTTGGCTTGCGAAGTCGCAACAAACTCAGTTTTGCCAATAATAAGCGCTATGGTCTCGGAGAAATTCAAGAGCCAATAAGGCAACACCAATGAACCATCATCCGTCGAAAGCTTCTGATGACCCGGAAATGCATCCCCATACTCATTATGCGGATCGAGCACGACAATGCGTGGCTTCCAATTGGCCAAACTGAACTCAGCACCCCTTTCAAGTAGACTGTGCAGAACTGCAGCAACAGTGCCGGATTTACCCGCTCCTGTTGAGCCAAGAATAGCCGTGTGCTTTCCTAGTAGTTCATTCATCTCGGCATAGCACTTTGTTCCGCCTGTCCCAACATGTTCACCGAGTAGAACAGATGGGCCTTCTCCGTGGCCGTAAATGAAACGTAGTTCGCGTTTTGGTGTAAGGTAAACAGTTTGTTGGGGGAGGGGATACGTTGCGACACCACGGTCGAACTTAAGCTCCCAGTCAACAGGTGATACAGTCGGGTCTCGTAGCCACTCACCTTCCCCAAATAGGTCAGCTTCAATCACGCGCTCGTCACTTGCTGCCTGTGGTGCAATGCCACGCTCTAGTTCGTATTCCGCCTTCATTCGCAGTCGCCCAACGAATGCAAAGATAATTCTTCGGCCAAAATGTATCTTCACGATTGATCCGAACTGCCCAATAGGGTATGTGTCGCCACCAAAGACGCGTGACAGTTCGGTGATACCAGGTTTCAATTCCGCCACGATGTGAGAACCATCAACCTCAATAATGGTCCCTATGGCGAGGTTTTCAATGGGTTCATTCGGATTGTGGGATTCTGTGATCATCGTTCTCCTCCCATTATTCGGGTTATATTTTCAAATTTGTACCATGGTAAATCTTCTTCCGATTTGAAAACAGTTGAACCATGGAAGAATCCTTTGCGGGCGTAAATTCGGATTTGATCGCTGATGGCCTTGTCTTCGTGAAGCTTTTTAAGAAAACCTACCGGCTCCTCGTCGAAAGTAAACACGACGAGTGTTAATTCCCCTTTTGACTCCCGGAGTGCCTGCTCAATTTCGATGTTGATGTGAGAATCGCCGAAGCTGTATCCGCATATCGTCAGCACAGTTTGACATCCAGATGGTGGCCGAAGAGCGCTGCGTGCAAGGCTCGATAGTTGGGCATACGGGTCCCGCTGGGTTTCTCGATATTTAGTAGATGCTGGCCAAATCAAAACTTTTTGTTCGATGCCGGTGGGCAAATTGAGATTCTTTTCTACCCTCCGTGGCAGTGGCTGTCCAGACATCTCCTTCCAATCAATTGAGCCATGGAGTTTTATGACACGGGCCGAAAGACCTTCTGCATTGAAAGTCGATAGGTCCCACCAAGCGGTACTACCCCCGTTCATTCCGTCGGCATAACGCAACTTTTGAAGGGCAAGCGCACTTTCAATAAGAGCGTCGTAATTCAATAGCAGATAATCGACAGGGCGAGTCGCCACCATTCTGCCAGGTCTGGATGGGCGGTGAATCGCTTGGATAAACTTCAAATGAACTTCCATCGATACAGGCACATCGATTACTTCTACAATCGCCGACTTGATTTCGTCCACAGAATCTTTGAGTTTCTCTGCAGTGTAATCGACTCCACCGAGAGTAGCCATTTGGCTCGTAGCACCACGGATACCGCGTCGTTCTGCGATTGCGACAAGGTCTACCAACTCGCTTAGATAGTCTTCTATGTTTGCGGTGTTTGCACCTGCGAAGAGCCTTTCTATGACGGAGAGAATGCTTTTTGTCGTGGTGCTCAACTTTGTGCTCGCTAGGGTCTTTTTTGTGAGTTCCTCCATTAGAGGTAGACCCGCACACTTGCTACAACCCGCACCAATCAAGAACGCTTTACTATTTTGAGTTAAAAGGTCATCGAGATCGTCGAGTGCCTTTGCGAAAGCTGGCACTCTTAGTGGAGCAAGGTCGTCTAGTTGTGCTGCTTCAGATACTAATATTTGTTCTGAGTCCATATTATTCCTGCGTTGTTGGAAAAAGCCCATGCATCAAGCCTCTCTTGTGGGTCTTGAGGGCTTCGAGCGTTTGGGTTTGCGCGCTGATGAGTTCGTCTACGTCTGAAAGACATGAGGCGATTTTTTGTTGTTCTTGATGTTTGGGTAGCAACACAGGATATTTCACTATTGTATCCTTATCACCGCGTGGCATTTTGACCCCCTTTGCGCTCTTCATTACATAATTAATAAAGGAATCATTTTTTAGAAGTGTCACTAAAAATTCACTAGTAACACTAGTACCCGAACGAAATACTATAACATCATTAGATGCACCGCCAATTCTGTCAGATTTCCATACCTTTTTTAGGTATGGTCTGATGTTTGAAATTAAAATGTCGCCTTTAATAAACTTTGTTGCTTTTGAATTAAGAGCAAGTTTTGATGCTTTTGTAATACCCGAATAATTAGGAAGCATATTATCAGTACTGACGTAATTATCTAACGTCAGTACATTACTCTCAATTTTATCATTAATGATGCTTGAAACCCTCTTATCACCTAGCTTTTTCACCACCCACTCACCATCATTTTCAAACTCTGGGAAACGGAGTTTGGGGATGGTTCCGCCTTCCTGGGGAAAGAGGTTTTGCATGAGGCCTTTTTTGTGGTCTTTGAGGGCTTCGAGCTTTTCGTTGTGGGCGGCTATGAGCTCATCTAAGCTTGAGAGGCATGAGGCGATTTTTTGTTGTTCTGATTTATTTTTGGGGAACTTAATCGAAATGGCCTTAAGGTCTGAGTTGTAAAGGCGTTTAATTACACCACCATCTGATGTTTGCCAATTTAAAATAGAATAGCAATAGTATAGAAGTTCGTTTAATATCTCAGACCCACTATGACCCAACCAAACAATATTCGAGTCTTGGAAATATGCTGGTTTTCCATCATAAATTACAAGTCGTCCAATAGTGCCTGAAGCTGAGATTAGAATATCACCTTTATTAGGGAAATTATATGTCGACTTAAACTCTTCATATAATTCGACTGTGATGTAAGAATCAGGAATTTTCCCAAATGTCCCAATTTTATAAAATGGGATTCCATTTACTACATTTGAAGTTGTTTGCTCCTTGAAAACCCTTTTGCACATTTGAGGTTCTCCAATCTGACCAAGTTTCTTCTCCACCCAATTCCCATCATTTTGAAACTCTGGAAATCGCAATTCCGGTACTAAACCAACAACACCGGTTTGGGTTTGTTTCTTCTCTTTACTCATTATTCGCACGGTGCTTAGTGTGACTTCCTTGATTAATTGATGGATTACTCCCAATCGCTTGAAGTATGCTTCCCACCGAGCTTTTGTCCATTTTCGAAAAAGCGAACCACTTTTTGCCCAGATCTTTCAACGAAGCCCCGAGGTGATAGACTTCCACATCGTCAATAATCAGAAACCGGTCGTGACTTTTGGTGAAGACCTTTGCTGTGATACCACCGTACTGCTCATTGGCTTTTCTGATATCCAATGACGTCTGCTTGGGAATTATCTTTGAAAGTATGCGAACTTGTACGCCTTCACTTTTCTTGGCCAGATGCACAAGGGTGCGTTCATCGATGTAGTTATCGATCAGTACAATGCTTTTCCGTGCAGATCGGATGATTTTTGATGCCAATTCGTAGGCATCAAATACCTGTCCGTCAAAGAACACACCCTGATTCGGGATTTCAGTCGACTGTATCTTCAAGGCAATAGCATCCACCTTCTTCGTCAGGTGCTCCATATTATCCTCAATTCGATTCATACGCAGATTTAACACATAGCCTTTGAGTAGGTAATCGCGCAGCACATTGGTTGCCCATATTCTGAACTGGGTTCCTTGCTTTGACTTCACCCGGTAGCCAACGGATATGATAACATCCAGATTGTAAAATTCGATTTGCCGTTCAATCTTTCTACTACCTTCGATTTGAACTGTCGCAAATTTTGCGACAGTTGCGTCTTTCGATAGTTCACCTTCCGAAAAAACATTGTTGATATGCTTTCCAATGGTTTTCACATCCCTTCCAAATAGCAGGGCTATCTGCTGACGATTAAGCCAAACTGTTTCATTTTCCAGTCGGACTTCTATGCGTTCCGGCACTTCATCAGCCTGATATAATATAATTTCGTTGCTCATCGTGTTGTCTTTGTTGATATGGCCAAGACGGTTGAAATCATGTTACTCATAAGCGGCCAATCCCGATATTTCGCGTCCCTGGGCGAGTTTGTGCAACTGAGGAACCAGGTCTTCCATCAGGGACAGTTCTTTGTTCCGACGTTCTTTCCAGCTCAATTCCAATGGGACTAATAAATCAGTGAGCTTTTCCCCGTCGAAGATCCTGCGATTCATGATCGACTCGACAAAGGTTTTCAGCTCTGCTGTTTGCAAGCCGTGTTTATTGGCGATAGCCGCCAGTTCCTTATCGTATTTATCGATTTTATAGGTTTCGTAATTGTTTTTCAGCTCTTCGGCGGTCTGACCAACACTCCAATCCACCTGCTCAATGAATTCTGTGAGGTCTTCTTCCTCGTCCATTAAGTTGGCGTTGGACTTGAGTAGGCTGATTACTTGTGCTTTGGTCATTTTCTGCTTGGACGGCTTCTTCTGGGTGCTCTCGGCAATCAGCCCCATGATATAATCGTAATCAATTACCGCAGAAGCGAACAGGACGAATTCAAAGTCTAACTGCTGAATGTCGTCGGGTACATCGTCGCCTTCTTTCTGCTGAATCGAGCGCAGCTGCTTGGCCGTTTCCAGGTACGAGCTTCGAAACTCCTGCAGGGTTTCTTTCGGCAGGATGGATTCAATGGCCTGTTGTTGCTCATCATTAAGATCGGTGTATTGGTCCAACTGGGTTTTGAGTCGTTGGACTTCCTTGAAATTCTTCACGAATGCAATGCGGGCCGCATCCCCCTTCAGATTGTACACCTCAGCCGGTTCGTTGGTCAGGTTCTGCTCCTTCATGAAATCCCCCAGCTTTGTCACCGCTTCATGGTATTTGTCGATGACAACCGGGGCGGGATCCACCATCCAGATTTCCTTGGCTTTCGCGCCTTCTTCACCCGAAAACAAGGTAATGGCTTTGTTCACCGCATCCTGTTGGGACCGAAAATCCAGAATGTTACCATAGGGCTTGGTGTCGTTGAGTACGCGGTTGGTGCGCGAAAAAGCCTGAATCAGTCCGTGGTATTTCAGGTTTTTGTCTACGTAGAGGGTATTCAGGAATTTACTGTCGAATCCGGTCAGCAGCATGTCGACCACAATGGTGATGTCGATCTTGTGTTTACGGGCGAGGTCTTTGTTGGTGTATTTCTGATTCTTGATGCGGGACTGCACATCCTGATAGTACAGATCGAAGTTGTTGATGTCGTGATTGGTGCCAAATTGGGCATTGTAGTCCGCCATGATCTCCGTCAAGGCCGCTTTTTTCTCCTCCGGATTCTGCTTGTTGTCTTCTTTTTCCTGGGCTAGATCTTCCTGTATCTGGAGGATGTCTTTGTTTCCCTCAGCCGGTGGAGAAAACACGCACGCAATGTTAAGAGGGAGGTAGTCGGGGTTTTCATCCTGCTCTTGCCTCTGAATTCCCTTGAAAAGGCGATAGTATTCGATGGCGTTATTGATGGATGCCGTTGCCAATACAGCATTGAACTTTCGGTGATTGGTGGCGGTGTCATGCTTGGCGATAATGGCTTCGACTACAGCTTGCTGGGCAATCGCTTCTCCGGGCTTGGCTTGTATGGACCCCTCGCCTTTGAAATAATCGATATGGAATTTCAGGACGTTGCGGTCCTCGATGGCGTGGGTGATGGTGTAGGCGTGGAGCTGCTTTTCGAAAATGCTTTCGGTGGTCTTGTACGACTCGTACTGATCTTCCCGGATTTTCTGAGTGGAGTTTTCGTCGAAGATGGGGGTTCCGGTGAAGCCGAAGAGCTGAGCATTGGGGAAGAACTCCTTAATGGCCTTATGGTTTTCCCCGAATTGGGAGCGGTGGCACTCATCGAAAATGAACACCATGCGTTTATCGCGCAGGGGCTCCAGTCGCTCTTTGTAGTTGCGCTTGTTGGTGCCGTCGAGTGCGAGTCCGAGTTTTTGGATGGTGGTCACGATGACCTTGTTGGCGTAATCCGTTGAAATGAGCCGTTTAACGAGGGCTTCCGTGTTGGTGTTCTCCTCCACACTGCCTTCCTGAAACTTGTTGAATTCCTCACGGGTCTGACGGTCGAGGTCTTTTCGGTCAACCACAAACAAGCATTTGTCGATATCCGGATTGTCTTTGAGCAGGGTAGAGGCTTTGAAAGACGTGAGGGTTTTACCGCTTCCGGTGGTGTGCCAGACGAATCCGTTGCCTCGGTTTTGTCGCACGCACTCATCGATGGCTTTAACGGCATAGATTTGGTATGGTCGCATGACCAGAAGTTTCTGCTCGGTTTCTACCAGGACCATGTACTTGCTGATCATCTCACCAAGTGTGCATTTTTTCAGGAAGCGGTCACTGAAATCCTCCAGATGCTTGATCTTCTTGTTCTTTTCGTCGGCCAGGTGGTAAATGGGCAGGAACTGCTCGTCGGCATTGAATTGGAAGTGCTGCTTTTGGTTGTTGGCGAAATAAATGGTATTGGACCGGTTGCTGACGATGAACAACTGCATGTAACACATCAGGGAGTTGCCGTAGCCGTTGCCCGGTTCGTTTTTATAGTCGACAATCTGCTGCATGGCCTTGCGAGGGGAGATGTCCAGCCGTTTCAGCTCGATTTGCACTACGGGGAGTCCGTTAATTAGTAGGATGATATCGTAGCGTTGCGAGCTGTTTTCGGTGTTCATGCGCAGCTGACTCACCACTTCGTAGTCGTTTTTGCACCAGTCTTTGTTGTTGACCAGGGTATAGTGCAGGGGAGTGCCGTCCTCGCGCTGGAAAAACTGTTGTTCGCGCAGTTTCTTGGATGCCTTGAATACATCCGGCTCAATGATTTGCTCACGTAGTCGCAGGAATTCACTGTCGGTGAGCTGTACCCGGTTCAGGGTTTCAAATTTCGCCTTAAAATTGACTTCAAGCGTTCTTCTGTCGACGATGTCGGGGCGATGAATGTACTTAAGTTCGGTGAGTTGCTTGATTAAGTTCTCTTCTATTTGATGTTCTTTTGTCATTCAACCCGATTTTCAGTGATGTGAAGTATTTGCGTCCTATTTAGCAGCGTAATGACCTGCGAGATTTACCTCATTTATTAAGTGTTTAAAATAGTCTAAAAATATCTTTTCTCGCAGTCGGATTGCTTGAATATCGTAAGGATGTGCTTGCGTAGTTATCAGAACAGTGACGCATTGTGATGGGGGAGATATACGTGAATGAAATGCCTTATATCATCTAGTTTGCCCCTCCGATCTGCATAGTTATACAACTTGCTAAAATCAATGACATAGCTGTTTATGGCATTATCGAACAGCCCGATGAGGTGTGTCCGCTGAAGCTCGTCTTTGATATTGGTCTCCATGAGGATGTCGACCAGAATTTTCTCGAGGGTTGGAAATGGGAAGTGAATTAAGTCCCAGTAAATAGTTTTGATAGGGGAACGGGGTATTAATCGTTTGATTACTACCGGGTTTTTGGATGCATCCTCATATGTAGGAGCTGAAGCATCTATTCTGTTGATGTACGGGATGTATTCTGTAGTCTTACTAAGACAATTGTAGATTTGTTCTATGGCGGTAGGCTTAACTTCAAGGATTATGTGATTTTTATGGTTGTGATTCTTTGATAGTCGTTCGAGCACTTGCGTGTTCCAGATACAGAGCTTGGGGTAACCCGCATCCTTTCCGAAGTTAAATAAAAATCGCCATAGCGATTTCTCTTGTTGAAGATGGAATTCCATTTTTACATGGACGGTATATATCCCGGTTTTAACCTGTTGGATGATATTCTTTTTCTTGAGATCGTTTACTCTCCATCCGAACGTACCATCGCTCAGACCGGGGTTCTCCTTGCGTAGAAAATCATGGAGTTCCCCTCTGGTGAAATGCGATTGATCTTTGAAATGGTTAAAGACTTTTTGGGATATAGACGGTTTATCGATCATTTAGTGCCAATTATTTACGAGAAGAAAATATCGTTTTTAAAAACTGGCTCGTCGAGATAACAAGGAGATAGCTTTGTTAAAAAGTAATCGTTAGATCCGTTTGTTGGAAAACTTTTTCTACAATTTAATACAGTTTCATCCATTTTCTCGAATTTTAGGATATTTGTGGACTAATCTTGAAATTTATTGGAACAGAATGAAACGGATGCATACAGTATTACAAGCGAAAACGGCCCGTATATTCTTATTATGGCGGTTATTGTCTTAGAAAAATAGGGTGCTAAAAACCACTATTTAACGATATAATTGGGTAGGGGGGGCTACTTTGAAAGACATGGAATATTTTGCTCTCACAGTTCAACTTCCGCTGGCGAAATCAGCTTGGGTTTATTCACAATCTTGTCAATAATGATATTTGCTTCAATAAATCCAATACCAAGCTGAGTAAAGCTGGCCGATGAGTGATCGACTGCGTAAGCATACAACGGAAAATATTTTCGAAAATGTCGAATCACCGTACTCCTGGAACAACCAATTCGACGTGCTACAAGCGCGTACAATTGCTCACGATTCAGAACCTCTGGGTACTCGTCCTGATATTTGGTCCAACGGGCCTCTGTTGATGTTTTATTTTTTTTTGACATGGTAGAAGTGAACTGAGTTATATGAAGTAGTTTAGGATAAAAAAAATGAACGGTTCTCAGCTATACGCAGGCAGGGATTTTACAACTGATCTTCCTAAGAAGAACTGAACTTTAAATTTACCACTTCCCTTTCCTACGAAGCACGAAACCCCTGCTTGCGTATAGGTGATGTTAGGGCATCGTGCTTTCTTCATAGTATGCAAAAGATTGTGGCGGTACTTTTCCGAAGGATTCCTTTATACAAAGTTCCTTTTTATATCTTTTAACTCTTTTAACTTCAAGGGCAAATCCATTTTCCTTGCCGACAAAATAGTCGTAAAAATAGTCTTCTGTAATTCCTGAATACTCTTTAGTTTCGTCCCAAAGTGTATTTAGGTCTTTGAAGAGAATTTCCCCAATTTCAAACTCTCCAATAACTTTACTTATCGGAGAGGATGCGTAAACAATGACTTTCGAAACATTTTTATTCTTAAAGATGCTTCTTCTGAATTCGAATTTTTTATCTCCTTCAAAAATCTTGTTTGCAAACTCTGGTTTAATCGACAATATAATATTCATTTGCTCTAGCTTCTTTTAAAAATTCTTCAAATTTATCATTTCCAATTTGCACAAATCCACGTGGTGCGTCTTTTATTGAGTTTATTATCCCCATCTCTATTAGTCTTTTCAAATTAACCTTCGGTTTTGGGAAGGAATCTATGTAAAGAAAGTTAACAATGAAAGGCCTGTTGTATTTTTTGTAATTCCACCAATGACTTAACTCATCATCTTTAAATATGCTTCGTTTTCTGCATAGTCTTATGAATTCAGCCTCACTATCAATATTCGTTATTACACTTTCTACAACGCCAATGGTAGATATAACACTTTCATGATAGCCACCTGTTCTATAAAATAGTATAATATCCCCTCGAACCAAGTCTTTATAGAATGAACGAGAAATATAAACCTTCTTTAATGCATTCCTATGGGGTGCATTTTCAACATAATCCAAAGGAGATTCATTATTCAGATATGAGTCTGGAAACAGTTCAGTATGATAATCTGGCCAAATCGGATTTAAAAAAACACGTGAACTTCTTTTTACAAAAGGAAAACACTCTCTCGGATTTTCGAGGACTTTCTTTGTAAAATCCCTCACAAAAACTCTTTCGCTTCCATTCTTTGTTTCTTTCTCCCCCCAATACTTGAATCCCCATTCTTCCAAAAGGGCAATTAATCTTCTTTGTTCATCTCTCTTATCGAAGATAGTGACATAAATTTCATCAACCATATTGGCAATCGCATTATCGAAAATGATTTTCAAAAATCGTTCACCTAATTTATATCCTGTGGAAGTTACTTTGAATGTGCCAATTTTTAATCTCTTTTTTTGGTCGAATGCAGGCTTAATATCTGCATAACTCTCGCTGCCTGCATTTTCAATCTTCAGATACAAGAAAGCTTTTACATTACCATCAGTAATACACACATAAGAAATATTGTCGGCTTTCTTATTAAACCAAGTCTCAAATTCGCCATAATCTTCCAAAAACGATTGGAAAAATTCATCTTTTAAATTTATATTTCCAAAGTAATCTTTCTTGACGGAAAGTACTTTATAATCTTTTAAATCAGGATTTTCAGAAGTGCATTTGTCAATGAAAGCGTCAATCTTATAAATTTTGTCGGCAATGCCTAAGAATTTTGCCTTCCTATGAATGCCCTTATCCTCAGTGATTAAAAAGTCGACTCTGCTATTTAAAACCTCCTTTAGAAGACTTGGCGGTCTCAAGTTTTTAATGCAACACGTTGAGTTTAATGCTAAACTCGACCTATGGCAACACACAAAAGACTCACAACTCATGACAGAGAACGTATT
>LIHN01000006.1 GCA_001314545.1 Bacteroidetes bacterium HLUCCA01 | reverse complement strand
GGGGGGGGGGGATTTTCTCATAGATTGAATGTCTTTGTTTCTATTGACGATAGCCGGGTCGATAAACCCATCCATGTGGACCTGACCCTTCGGTATTTCTCGCGTGGGAATACCTGGTGTCTGACCGGAACCGAAAACATACGGGGCTGTGCGCAGGTGATGCGCCCAGCACAGCGTTTATTCTCGGGGAAGAAATTCATCGACCGTATAACCAAAGTCCCACACGACTTCAGTTATACTATAAAGAGTATTTCGGAAGCCATTTGTTACAAAGAAATTTAGCGGGTACCGGCCATCCGGCCCAAAAACGGCCCGGATGCGCAATAAGGGCCCAATTTTTAAAGAAGCGCCAGCCAAACTTTTTTTTAAGAAACCGGCACTTTTTTGAGTGACGCTACAATTAGGAGACGGATTACCTGGATTCTAATTGATGGGATTAGCACCGGACTCTAAAGAATAACCCGTGGCTAAAAAAAAGATCACCTGGACGTCATTAATTCACGCTGACAATCACGTGGTTGGTATCTGCGCACGATTCACACCTAATCAATTATATACCGATTCAGCACGGCACGAAGCCCCTCTGCCTCTACCGGTTTCGACAAAAATGCATCCATGCCGGCTTGCAGGCACAGTTCGCGCTCCTCGTCCAACACCCCTGCTGAAAGCGCCAGAATCGGTCGGGTTTTCAGGCCGTTTTGCTGCTCCCATCCTCTGATTTCCCGGGCTGCCGTGATACCATCCATTTCAGGCATGTGCACATCCATGAGAACCAGATCCGGCAGGTGCGTCCTGACCATGGCAAGTGCTTCATAACCATTGGCTGCCTCGAGCACCGTACACCCGGGACACATGCCCTCAAGGAGTTTACGTACCAGCATGAGGTTCAGTGTAACGTCCTCAACGATGAGCACTTTAGCGGATTTGAGTGTAGTTCGACCAACGGCTTGCTGATTGGTTACATCGTCCCGACCGATTATCCCCGTGGAGGACAACATAGCATCGGTTTTAATGTTGGCATCCGATGGAGCTGCCGCCCATGTGCTCAACGAGCCGCCGGCTGATTACCAGTCCCAGCCCCGTGCCGCCGAAACGCCGGGTAGTTGACACATCGGCTTGTCCGAAGGGTTTGAAAATACGGGACATTTGCTCCGGCGAGATCCCGATACCGGTGTCGGTCACGTGGATTTTCAGACGGGTGCCGGAATCAGCTTCAAGCACCTCCACGGCAAGTTCTACCCTGCCCGCGTGCGTAAACTTGACGGCATTTCCGAGTAAATTGATGAGTATCTGTCGGACCCGGGCCGGATCCAGTAACAGTCTGAGAGGAAAACCAGGTGGGATTCGAAGTTCAAGGCGAAGTCCTTTCGATGCGGCCTGCAGCAGGAAAATATGCAGGCTCGATTCCAGCAGCTCCACCACGTCGGTTTTCAGTTTTTCGATGGAAATCTTACCGGCCTCAATCTTCGAATAATCCAAAATTTCGTTGATGACCTGCAGCAGGGCGTGGGCCGACTGGTGGACGATGCCTACATACTGCTGTTGCTCGCGGTTCAGCTGGGTCGTTCGAAGCAGGTCGGCAAACCCGATTACACTGGTCATCGGCGTGCGGATTTCATGACTCATATTGGCCAGAAACACCGATGCGCATGCGATTCCCGTATTCCTCGAGTTTTCCGGCAATTTTCAGATTGAACCATCCCTCCTGGCGTATGGTGTAGGCGGCCAGCGATAGCGACCGCACGGTAACATCGGCCCGACGCTCGGATACTGCCCGAAGAGCGTCGGTGTCGGTTTCTACAATCATCAGGGTGATGTTCGGAAAGTTCCTGCGGAAGTACCCCTCGATACTCGAGCCCTGGGGCAGTACCAGCTTCTCGTCGAGGAGTCGGGCCGGATCGTAGATAAACTCGTGTTCTTCCCGGGTGATGAAAACGTTGGGATCGGCGAAGTACACATCGGTAAAAATCAGCCACTCGTCGCGTTCCGGACTTTGATTCACCAGCGGCATGATATGGCACCGGCCTTCGCGCGAAAATTGGACGGATTCAGCCCAGGTTTGGGTTGGAATCAGCCGGAAGGTGACATCCAGTCGTTCCGCCACCAGGGCCATCAGATCCGCGGCAATACCGATGTGGCGACCGTCCCTGGAAATACCCTCAAAGGGCATCCAGTCCGGATCGACACACAGGGTAATAGGTCCGAGCTGGTCGAGGTAGGCACGCTCGTCGGGCGTCAGCAAGGAGCCGGGCGTATCCGGAGCTTGTGCCCATGCAGCTCCATGCGCGGTAACGACCAGCAGCAGACACATCCCGATTCGCCATTTTACCCAACTATACATATAACGTTTTTAAATAGTTTTCAAACGGAAGCCATATGTGGCAACCGGCATCGTCTGCAATCAATCAAAAAAGGCATTTAGAATGACCTGAATCGTTATCGGCAGGAACGAGGGTGGGCTAAATAAAGGGACATTGAATACGCAATCCCCTGGTAACCGGTAAGCACGATGTGCACGCAGGAAAGACGATGGCGTGGATGTAAACGCAGGGATTTTTCATCACGAATCAAAAATCGATTGTGCACCGGGCCGGTTTTAACCGATTATTTGACCAATGTCATTTTCATTGACTGGGTTCTATCCCCCGCGCGAATGCGGTAAACATACACACCGGAGGTTAAGTTACCGGCATCGAACGATACCCGATGTGTACCGGCCGGAAGCCATTCATCGATCAGGGTGGCAACGCGCTGGCCCGTTACTGTATATACGCCAAGTTCAACGGCCGACCCGGTTGGGAGTTCAAATCGGATCTGCGTGGAGGGATTAAACGGGTTCGGGTAGTTGCCCGCCAGCAGCACAGTACCAGGGTTTACATCCTGGTACTCATCTATCGAGGTTGCCACACGACGAATCTCCCCATTCCGGCCCGGAATCGTAGCCGGTTCGTAGTAATATTCCCTGCCCAGCATATCGCCCAGGGCGTTGTTGTTTTGTCGGAGTCCTTCGTAGAAAAAGTAGGCCTCCCCTGCTACCCCCATCGCCCGGTTCGACTCAATAGACGCCCGAAGATATTCCTCTGAAATGGTATAACTACCCACATTCATCAGAATCCCGGCAAAGTATATTGAACGTACCTCTTCGGGCAGGTCGGTGAGGGTTTTGTTCAATTCAAAGTTATAGTCGTCTATGTTATAGCGATAGAGTTGGGGAATCAGGTGATCAACGATGCCTTCGGAGGCCCAGGTTACCGGGTCCTGCAGGTACTCGTTATAGCCCCAGGGATAAATATTCGGACTGGACGCCACGAAGAGTTCTTCATCGTACGTTTTGACCGAGTCGCGCACCGCGCGGTAAAAGTCGTTGAGCTTTCCGGCCCGCCAGCGTGTCCAGGTAGCGTTACGCGGGAAGGGCGAGGGATCTGCTCCGTCGTGTTCAGAGCGATACAGGGCCACGGTACCCTCATCGTAGCCGCACTCCCGGGGCAAGGCCGGCATCCTGTCGGAGAACTCGATACCGTCGATATCGTACTTCCGTACTACTTCCATAATAAGTTTGAGCATAAACTCCTGCACATCGGGATTGATACCGCTGATCCAGTCGAAGCCGTTCTTCTTGCACACATTGCCCTCATGGTCGACCGACATCCAATGTGGATACGTTGCGCCGATGAATCCACCGGTAGCCGGGCCATTCGGCCCGCTATAATGCGCTGCAAAGCCATACTCAAACCATGGATACACCTCAATGCCGTTTCTGTGTGCCTCGCGAAGGACCACCTCCAGCACATCGCGGCCGTTAAGGCGGGGGTCGAGGGGCCGATCGAAGTACTCATCCATTACTTCGCTGTAAAACTGGGTGTAGCCGCCGTTTTGAACCACCGGGAGGATAGCGTTGATGCCTATGGAAGCCAGATAATCCATGGCCTCGGCTATCGACTCATCCGAAAAAAGAACATCCGAAGCCACGTTGGTGATTTTTACGGCGCGCAGCTCCTCGGGCATGTTGGTACTTTGTGCAAAGGCGATGGATGCCGGCAGGATGAATGCCATAATGAGAACAAGGAGCGTTGCGAGGCTGACGGTGGTGCGTGAGCTCACGGGAAGTGAGCGATGCACAATGCTGGTGCAGTGGCCTGTTATGGCCATACGGGCTGATGATACTACCATGGACGTGACTCCGGACTATGTAATAGGTGATGATAAACCAGACGTGCGGTAACGCTGAAATGACTACATGGATGAAATGTAGTGACGCACTATACTCCGAAGGTAGTCACATAGCATTGCAATAACAAGGCGTTCAGTTAGTGTACCCAGGGTAAGGGTTCTGTGCTACAGCGGCTAATTTCTGCTTGCCCATCCGATAGATCATTGGTTAAGACACATAGTACAATACACATAATCGGAAACACGGAGTACACCGCGAGTTTGTATCTTTACCGCATGCTAAAACCAACCTCCGATATCATCCACAAAGAACCCATTGCCGCTATTGCCACGCCTGTAGGTGAAGGCGGTATTTCGGTAATCCGCGTAAGCGGACGCGATGCTATTGCCAACGTTGCAACGATATTTCGTGGAAAAAATCTGGCCGATGCGGCCTCGCATACGGTTCATTTCGGTCATATCATTCGAGATAAGCAAAAAATTGACGAGGTCCTCGTAACGGTATTTCGTTCGCCGCGATCTTACACGGGCGAAGACACCATCGAAATATCGTGTCATGGTGGGGTGTTGGTTACACAGCAGGTTCTCGAGGCGGTGCTGGCAACCGGGGTGCGAAGCGCCGAGCCGGGCGAGTTTACCCAGCGTGCATTTCTGAACGGCAAGCTGGAGCTGAGTCAGGCCGAGGCCGTGGCCGACCTCATCCACGCGCGCAGCCGGAAGGCTGTGGAGGCTGCCCAACAGCAGCTGGACGGCAACCTCGGCCAACACATACGCACTTTTCGCCAGCAGATTATCGATGCCACGGCCATGATTGAGCTGGAGCTGGATTTCATTGAGGAGGATGTGGAGTTTGCCAGCAAGTCGCAGCTGCTCAGGCTTCTGGCCGAGTTGAACACCGAAATTAATCGCCTGCTGGCTACCTATGAAACCGGTCGACTGGTTAAACATGGCATTCGCACTGTGTTTGCCGGCAAGCCCAACGCAGGAAAATCGACCTTGCTGAATGCGCTTATGGGCAAGGAGCGCGCCATCGTTTCAGACATCGCCGGAACCACTAGGGATGTCATTGATGCGGACTGGAGCCTGGACGGACTCCTGTTTACCCTCACCGATACGGCCGGTCTGCGGGAGACCGTAGATATCATTGAAGCCGAAGGGGTAAAACGCTCCGAAAAGGCCATGTCGGAGGCCGATTTAATCGTGTATCTGGTGGATGTTTCTCAGCCGGAGGATGCCACCGAACGGGAGGCCATCCAGGCCCTGAAATCCCGCTTCACCGGGAAATCGATGCTGGTGGTTGGGAATAAAATGGACCGGATGGAAGGCAGGGTATCCGGCAATACGTCATCCGGGGTCGAAACCGATACTTCATTGACACCCGCGCAGCAGGAAGGTGGTGCATCCCCCATCGACCTGTACATATCCGCCTCCAGGGGCACCGGCATCGACGCGCTCAAGCATCGTATGAAAGCCGCCGTGCTGGCCAATCGCGACATCGACACCTCCGGGCTTCTTGTGACGTCCAGTCGTCACCGGGATGCCCTGGAAAAAACACAGCGACACATCAACGACGCCGTTCGCGCCATTGAAAACGGGGTATCCGGCGACTTCGTGAGCATTGATCTGCGCGCCGCTCTGCAGTCGCTGGGCATGATCACCGGCGAAATCACCACCGAAGACCTCCTCGACTCCATTTTCTCCCGGTTTTGTATCGGGAAGTAGCTGAAACCCAACGTGTACTGTCGGGGAAGCTCTCAGGATGGAGTGATGCATTAGAACGCATCGTGTTGCATTAAAAATTTGAGACCGCCCAGTTGACCGCGGCCGTGGGGTAGCCTTCCGATCTGCAGAAGTACTCCTTATTGAGCTAATTCCAGCCTTAGAGGAGCGCTGTTAGATAGTGCAGTAAACGTTCACGCAACGTGAGTTAGAGTAGAAATATCCGAATACGATTCAGGTTTAAATCATAGATATCAATTCTATCTGTACCCAAATTTATCTCAACTATGTTTCCATCTTCAAC
>LIHN01000007.1:183945-242975 GCA_001314545.1 Bacteroidetes bacterium HLUCCA01 | reverse complement strand
AAACCCCACCCCGACACCCCGGCAGCAGCAGCCCCCCTCCCCGGACGGCCAGGCCTTGCACGCACATCGGCTAGCGAGCCGCAAAGCCCGGACGGCCAGGCCAAGCACCCATCTGCCCACAGACCCGGCGACAGCGCTCCTCTCATCTGCCCACAGACCCCACCGAATGGGTACGATGACCACACACCAGGGGTGAGCCCGCGAAAATCCACACCCCGCACGATCGCCTACGGCAATCCCAATAATTTGACTCCACGCTTTTGCTCATACCTGCATATATTACCGCCTGACCAGGTCTTCCGAAGTGATGGCTGAAGGTACGTTGCCATTTTTTAACGTGATGCAATCTACCTGCAATAAAAATTGTCGTCACTGCACTGAAATAGTTATTGCCTGCTCTTTTACCAACTTCCTGTGATTTCAGACTCCCCGAAAATACATGTCTCCATCATTATCGTTAACTACAACGTTAAGGAGTACCTTGTTAATCTGATCAACTCAATTAACCGATCCAGCGGAAATCTGAACATCGAAATAATTGTTGTTGACAACAACTCTACCGACGGTTCACCCGAGTACCTTACCAACCGTTACCCCGATATACAATTTATTGCCAATACCCGTAACGTCGGCTTTGGCAAGGCCAACAACCAGGGAATTCATATCGCACGCGGTGAATATATCCTGCTTTTGAATCCGGATACCCTCATCAAGGAAGATACCCTTCTGGTCATGTACCGGCATATGCAGGAAAACCCGCAAACCGGAGCTGCAGGTTGCAAATTACTGAATCCCGACGGAACCTTTGCCCCTGAATCAAGACGATCCGTTCCCACACCGGCATCAGCACTGTGGAAAGTCCTGGGACTGACCTCCATTTTCCCGAAATCACGCAAGTTTTCAGATTATTACCTGGGGTGGATGGATGAAGACGAAGCCGGACCAGTACCCGTTCTGTCGGGTGCCTTCATGTTTTTTCGAACCGATGTATTAAAAAAACTGAAGGGCTTTGATGAACGCTTTTTTATGTACGGAGAAGATATCGACCTGTCGTACCGTACAACATTGCTTGGCTATGCCATTGATTATGTTCCCCAGACCAGCATTATCCACTACAAAGGAGAGAGTACCAAAAAAGATAATCTGGACTACGTGATCATGTTCAACAAGGCCATGTACCAGTTCTTCGACAAGCACTATTCCTATGCCTACAGTTTCCTGTTCAAACTCATTATTAAGGCGGGTATCGTTTTGCGGGCAACCACGTCATTCGTCGGGTCGGTTTTCAGGCGCGTGGCCGGAGCAACGGTTGATTTGACGGTGTTGAACATACTCGTATTTATCTTCTTCCTGATACGATACCAGATCAACCCGGGTGAACTTTTGCAGGAATACCATCCAAACTATCTGGTAGTAAATGGACTGCTATCGATTTTATTCCTGTCGATGGGGCGTTACTATGAACTCTACGGTATTAACCGCTACTCGGTAACGTCATCGGTGAAAGCGGTGATGGTAGCATTTGCCGGTGTAGTTTTTGTAACATTTTTCCTGCGCGATTTCGCCTTCTCCCGATGGATTCTTCTCTTTGGAGCAGTCTTTGGCTCCGCAGTACTGGGACTTCTACGCTTTTACCGTAAAAACTACAGCAAAAATCGTTTCAACAGTTCGGGTACCATTAAACCGCTGCGTGTTCTGCTCATTGGAATCGGTCCGAAAACCATCGACCTGCTCTCGCTGATACGCTCAAAGGTTGAATGGAATTATGAAATCGTGGGCCTCATCGCCCAAAAAAACGAAACCTGGGTTGATGAAGTGGAGAAGGTCAGGGTTATCGGCAGAACAGAACACGTTCCGGATCTGGTTCGGTTTCATAAGATTGAACAGCTCATATTTCTGGGTAGTATCGTGTCAAGCGAAGAAATCCTGAACATTATGACCCAGATTCGTTCCGAGGAGGTACAATTTAAAATTGTACCGGACTCTATGGATTTCATTATCGGGAAAAGCAATGTTGAGTACTTCGATGATGTACCGGTTGTGGACGTGCGTGTGTCTTACCGTATCCCATGGAATGTTTTTCTTAAACGAAATATGGACGTGGCTCTTTCAGCGGTTTTACTGGTCTTGCTTTTGCCTGTTTTTGTAATTACCGGATTTCGCTCGTTACTGATTTTTGGCAAACCGAAGCCGGTACAATTTGCCATCGACCGAAACCATCATGACCAGCTCTTTTTGTGGAGTCCGTATGATAAATCGGTCTGGGCGAACCGATACCTGCAGTTTTGGTATATCTTCACCGGAAAAATCAGTTTTGTGGGCGCACCTATTACCGAAATCAGAGAAGACATCCCGGTCTACTACAAACCCGGACTTACGGGGCTACGCCAGATTAACGAGGGCAGGCTGGTCCACGAGAAAGAGAAACAAATGTTCGAGCTGCACTATGTTCAGAACTATTCCGTCTGGATGGACATCGACATACTTTTCCGTGCGTTATTTGTGAAGGGCAGATAGTATGTCGTCTTTTATAATCTACGGTCGAGGGTTTCAGCCATGCCCTCATACCAATCATGAAAGGTGTCGTCTGCTATGCGGCTACGTACCTCGTTCATGAGCCACAGGTAAAACGTGAGATTATGTACGGAAGCCAGTTCCATGCCCAGTAGCTCCCCACACCGGATAAGGTGGTGCATATAGGCCAGGGTGTGTTGCGAACACAGATCGGAGTCAAAACCCGGATCGGCCGACTCGAACGCTTCCTTCCATTTTGCATTCCTGAGATTGATGGTGCCGTTTCGGGTGAATATCATTCCGTTTCGTGCATTGCGTGTGGGCATAACGCAGTCAAACATATCTACACCACGTGCGATATTGTGCAGCAGATTGGCCGGTGTTCCCACACCCATAAGATAGCGTGGCTTGTTTTGAGGCAGAATATCCGTTACCAGGTTGGTCATATCGTACATCATGTGTGCGGGTTCACCTACGCTGAGTCCGCCGATGGCGTTTCCGTGGAAATCGAGGTCGGCTATGACCTTGCTGCTTTCGGCCCTTAACCCGGGGTATACGCTGCCTTGTACAATACCGAAAAGATGTTGCTGATGGCCGTAGTATCCACTTGTCTGATGAAATTCATTCTTGCAGCGGGCGGCCCAGCGGTGTGTCAGATGCATGGAGTTGCGAGCGTAGGCTTCATCGCAGGGGTAAGGCGGACATTCATCCAACACCATCATGATGTCAGAACCAAGTACCCGCTGGGTTTCTACCACATTCTCCGGAGTGAACTGATGTTTTGAGCCGTCAATATGGCTTTTAAAAGTAGCCCCCTGCTCTTCAAGCTTGCGATTATCGGCCAGGGAAAAAACCTGATACCCGCCGGAATCGGTCAGGATGGGACCATCCCAGTTCATAAAGCGATGCAGTCCGCCGGCTGCGCGCATGATGGTATTGCCGGGTCGCAGGTACAGATGGTAGGTATTGCCCAGGATAATCTGCGCCCTGATCCTGGACTTAAGGTCGTCCTGTTTGACCCCCTTGACCGTTGCCAGGGTTCCCACGGGCATGAAAATGGGGGTTTGGATGACCCCATGATCGGTTGTCAGTTTACCCAGACGGGCTTTTCCGGTGCCGGATGTTTTAATGAGTTCGAACAAAAGCGTTGCTGCGTGGTTTACGTCGTTGCGTGCTATATATTTGACGGAATTAGCCTTAAATTTACGGCTTATTTACTATACACCGACAACGGATTTAATTCCCAGTGGATTCATTCAGGAATATTCTGAACACGTTCTTTGCGGATGTTATCGCACTGACGGGTTCATGGTACCTATTTTATTTTGTGCGATTCGAGCTGGGTATCATTCCGGGCGAGTCGGCGCAGGCACCCATCGCCCTGTTTGTGCCCGCGCTGGTTATCTGTGTGTTCTGGCTCATTGTATTTGCGATTTTTGGACTGTACAAAAACCTGTATCTGATTTCACGGTTTGATGAGTTTCTGCGGGTGGGCAAGGTTACCTTGCTGGGTACGCTCATACTGTTTTTCGTTCTGTTTATAGATAATCTGGGCTGGACAAACTCCAACATTCAATTCGCCAAGACTTACACGCTGAGTTACTGGCTGGTCGTATTTCTGTCTGTTTGGTTATTGCGCTTAGTTGTTCGTACGTATGAGATTGTTCAGGTGAAAAAGGGCAGGGGGCTACATCGTGCCGTTATTGTGGGAACAGGTCACATGGCCCGTGATATTCGCGACAACCTGGAACGGAATCGGACTTCCGGCATGAATGTGATAGGATTTGTATCAGAATCGGATCAAATGCCCGCAGAAACCACTATTGGCGATGTTCCTGTAATCGGAACTTTATCCGATTTGCGTACCATCATCCAGCGAGAACAGGTTAAAGATGTGATAGCAGCACTTGAGCAGGAAGACACGGCCAAGCTTATCAGAATTGTAGACGAAATTGACGTGCCGGATGTATCGGTTAAGATTGTTCCCAATTTCTTGAATATGATTACCGGGCTCAATCAGACCAACCAGATTTTCGGTCTACCGCTCATTGAGGTTATGCCGGATCCGATGCCGTCATGGGAAAAATTCACTAAACGTACATTCGACATCATACTGTCCCTGTGCATTCTGGTTGTAACGGCTCCGCTTTTCCTTGTTTTGATTGTGCTTATCAAAATAACCTCGCCCGGTCCGGCCGTTTTCAGTCAGGAAAGGCTTGGGTTGTATGGCAAACCGTTTATCATTTACAAATTCAGAACCATGTATGAAGATGCCGAAGCCCGGAGCGGACCGGTATGGGCAACTGAGAATGACCCGAGAATAACACCGCTCGGATTTTGGCTCAGGAAGCTTCGTCTGGATGAAATCCCCCAGCTGTACAATGTTTTAAAAGGAGATATGAGCCTGGTAGGACCCCGACCGGAACGGGCCCATTTTGTGAACAAATTCAAGAAGGAAATACCGCTTTACACCCGTCGATTACGTGTCAGGCCTGGGATAACCGGTTGGGCGCAGGTTAAATGGAAATACGACGAATCCATGGAGGATGTAATCGAAAAAACGAAATATGATTTGTTCTATGTGGAGAACATGTCACTGAGAATGGACTTTAAAATTTTGCTGAACACCATTGCCACCGTCGTCAGGGGTAAGGGCCAGTAAGAGCTTACCGAAAGCACAATATCATGCAATCAGATACATTAATCATAATCCCGACCTACAATGAGTCCCGTAACATTTCCAAAATGATTCCGGTACTCATGCAATTGGATAATCTACAGACCGATGTACTGGTTGTTGATGATGGGTCACCTGATGGTACCGCTGATGTGGTTCGCGGATTTCAGAAGGAGTACGAGGGGCGTGTGCACCTGATCACACGAGCCGGCAAGTTGGGCCTGGGGACCGCCTATGTGGAGGGGTTCCGGTTTGCTTTGGGGAAATCGTACAGTTTTATATGTGAAATGGACGCTGATTTTTCTCACGATCCAGCCGATGTTCCTCGTTTGGTCAAGGCTGTACGGTCTGGCGAGGCTGACTTGGCTATCGGTTCGCGCTACCACAACGGAATAAGTATCATCAACTGGCCGCTTTCCCGGCTCATACTTTCCTATTCGGCTAACGTGTACGCGCGGACCATCACCGGTATGAATGTTTTTGACACCACCGCAGGATTTAAATGTTTTCATCGACGTGTATTGGAAGCCATTGATCTGGGCCGGATTAAATCGAACGGGTACTCGTTTCAGATTGAGCTGCATTACCGCGCCTTTAAAAAAGGATTCCGGATTAAAGAAGTCTCTGTTATCTTCCGCGAACGCACGGAAGGGGTATCCAAGATGTCCAAGGCTATTGTATTGGAGGCCATATGGATGGTCTGGGCTCTGAAACTGCGTAGTTTAGTCGGCAAACTGTAAACTCGCGGGCTGCACACTTGCCACTATTGCCGTTATACGGTTTTATGTCTGTACTGGGCAGGTCGAACGACCGTAAATCACCTTGATGTAGCGTTCCGGAGGGTTGACCAAGCATTTCTGTCAGACTAACCAAAAAGCAGTATATTTACGTGTTAATGCACATCAACTAATGCCTACTGAGATGAATTATCTCGATTTTGAAAAACCTGTTGCTGATCTTGAAAAGAAAATCGAAGAGTTGCGTGAGCTGACGCTCGGTGATGAAACCACGGTGGCACCGGAGATAGAGAAACTCAAAGAGCGTGCCGACCAGCTTCGGGAAAGTATTTTCAAGAATCTTACCCGCTGGCAGCGTGTGCAACTAGCCCGCCATCCCGATCGGCCGTACACGCTGGATTACATCGATAAGTTTGTTGAGCATTTCATGGAAATGCACGGTGACCGTTACTTTGGTGATGATAAAGCCATTGTGGGCGGGCTCGGAACCATTGATAACCAGACGGTAATGATTATTGGCCAGCAGAAAGGTCGCGACACCCGCCAGCGACAATACCGGAACTTCGGTATGCCGGCTCCCGAGGGGTACAGAAAAGCCCGCAGACTCATGAAAACAGCCGAAAAATTTGGTATTCCGGTAGTAACCCTGCTTGATACACCCGGCGCTTTTCCCGGTCTGGAAGCTGAAGAGCGCGGCCAGGCTGAAGCCATAGCCTGTAACCTCAGAGATATGGCCGTATTACGGGTACCCATTATCACCATTGTAATCGGCGAAGGTGCCAGCGGCGGAGCCCTGGGTATTGGTATGGGGAACGAGGTTTACATGATGGAGAACACCTGGTACTCGGTTATCTCACCCGAATCATGTTCGTCTATCTTATGGAAAACATGGGATTATAAAGAACAGGCGGCCAATGCTCTCAAGCTTACTGCAACAGATTTACTGGAGCTTGGCATCATTGACGGTATTATTCCCGAACCGGTTGGCGGAGCCCACCGCGATTGTCCCGGAGCGGCTGCTGCGCTGAAAAAACAAATTCTTGAATCCCTCGACCGACTTAAAAAACTTTCAGCGGATGAGCTGGTTGAGCAACGTATTGATAAATACAGCAAGATGGGTGCCTGGAAACTGGCTGAGGAGTCCTGAGATTTTACCACGCTTTATCTTGCCAGTGTCGCTCTCTTACTGAAATCTAAATACGGATTACACGCATGTTCCCGGATAGCAATCCTTTGTTGACGTTTACCTACCAGCTTCGAAGTCGCTACAGCGAGACGGATAAGATGGGGTACGTGTACTATGGTCGTTATCTGGAGTATTTTGAGGTCGCACGGACCGAGATGATTCGGCAGGCTGGCTTTTCGTACCGCGATCTGGAGGAGAGCGGTATCATGTTACCGGTGATTCATTCTGAAATCCAATATAAGCAGCCGATATTCTACGATGAACGTATGGATATCCGGGTACTCCTGTTCGACACCCCCTCCGTCAGATTGAATACGTACTACGAAATTCGCACGGAGGAGGGGAAAAAGCTGCATACACTGGGTCGGGTTACGCTGGTTTTTACGAGTACAGAGACGCGCAGACCGGTTCGTGCGCCTGAATCCTTCCTCACCGGTATTCTGAGACTGACATGATTCCGGATTATGTACAGCGAGGGGATTACGAACCGCTCGACAGGCTTATTGATTTAGCTTTGCTTGAGGATATTGGTACGGGTGATGTGACTACGCAGGCCATCTACAGCGGGACGGAGCATGCACGGGCGTCTGTTGTAGCTAAGCAGGATGGTATCATTGCGGGTTTAGCTGTAGCTGAGCGTGTTCTGCGTAGGGTCGATCAAACCCTTGTGTTCACGCCATCGGTGCAGGACGGTCAACGGGCAGCAAATCGCCAGTCGATCGGAGAGATTCAAGGTAAAGCAGGTTCCATTCTCACTGCAGAACGTACGTTGCTCAATTTCATTCAGCGGATGTCCGGTATTGCAACAATGGTTCATGGTTATGTTGAGGCCGTGGCCCATACCAGCGCCCGTATACTTGATACACGAAAAACTCTGCCTGGACACCGGGTTACCGATAAATGGGCTGTTTTACTGGGCGGCGGGGTTAATCACCGCATCGGCTTGTACGACCGCTACCTTATTAAGGAAAATCACATAGCCGTGGCCGGTGGTATTGATCAGGCCATCCGGGCATGTCTTGTACACAGGAATACCCTGGCGCGAACGGTTGAAATTGAACTGGAAGTTACCTCGCTCACGGAGCTGGAGCAGGCCTTAGTCCATCATAAGCACATCGACTATATCATGCTGGACAATATGAGCGTTGATGCGATGAAAACCGCGGTTGCTATGACGGGTGGACGTTGCAGACTGGAGGCCTCCGGGAATGTTACCATCGATACAGTGCGTACTATAGCAGAGACCGGTGTGGATTTTATATCCATTGGCGCCATAACCCATTCTGTACCGGCTATGGATATATCGTTACTCTTTTCCTGAAGTAATGAACTTTAAATCATCATTATTCTGGACTACACTCGCAATATCTGCATTTATTTGTGTAGCAGCATTGGGTCCTGCTCTTTTTAACGCCAATTTAAGCTGG
Source organism: Bacteroidetes bacterium HLUCCA01 (assembly GCA_001314545.1). GTDB lineage: Bacteria > Bacteroidota > Rhodothermia > Balneolales > HLUCCA01 > HLUCCA01. The sequence goes on along the minus strand of LIHN01000007.1, from coordinate 234,434 downwards.
GGTGAATGGTATGCCAGCTGGCAGCGGCAGGCGTTTTCCGGGTTATGTCATCAGCAAACGGATCGGATGTTTTTGCTAAATGGCATGCCCATGGCGGTATGTTCGCGTTGTCTGGGGATTTACAGCGCTTTTTTTGCCGGTATTGTTCTGCTGCCTTTTTTACCTCAACACCGCTTGCGCAGTTCCTTAATAATACCGTTATTATTTGCTTCGGTAGTCCTGAACATTGTAGATGTACTCACGTATGCGCTTTCAGTCTGGGACAACACCTTGTTTTCCCGGTATGCAGCGGGTTCCTTACCCGGACTCATGACTGCGATTTTACTTGGCACAAAAAATCCACAACGACCTTTTAACCACCTTCACTATGGAAACTCAAAATAACCCGTTTTTCAACTCAGCCCTCATCGTGGGGATGATATTTGCGTTTTTAACAACCGCCACATCCTTGATTGTAGGTTACAGCGTCATTAACAGTGAGCCGACTGGCAGCCTGGTTACCCCTTCGTCATTCTCATTTGTGATCATCTGCTTTGTCGTACTGTTTGCAGGCATGTTTGCAGTCCGTCACCATGTAAAAGAGTATGAGTCGCCCCTGCAAATGGGCAGAGGTGCTGTGATTGGACTGACTACCGGTGTCATTACGGCGGTTTTTTCAACAGTACTGGCCCTGGTGTGGCAACTTATTGATCCTGCCTTCAATGATAATATGATGAATGCACTGATTGCAAACTTTGAGGCCATCAATGAAATACCGGATGCACAGAAAGAAGAGATGATTGATGGCATTTATACCCAATTTCAAAAGCAGGCAACGGTTGCCGGTCAATTGACTGCTATGGCGACCAATGCGGCTTTTTATGGGATCTTGAATGCATTGACAGGAATGCTTGGTGTGAAGCTGTTTGCGCCTAAATCAACTAACGAAGAGCTCTGAAATACCGGATGAATACCCGTAACGATACCGGTGAGCCGGAAGAAAATAAACCAGACACAGCTGATTCCGGTATGGTGCCAATCAACGGTCCACAAACTGATTCAACACAACCAGGGGGGCAAATCCCCCTGGAATCGCGACCTCTGGCCGAAAAACATGGATTCCCCGGTTGGTTGATGGGCCTTGGCTGGTCGGTTTCTTCATTTTTCCTGTTTCAGGTTGTTGCCAGTATTGTTGCCCTCCTCGCACTGCTCATTTTGGGCCGGGTTGCGGTTGACTCGCTCAGCAGTGATCAGCTTTTTGAAAACCTTGATGTCATGTTTATCAGTAATTCCATCGGCCAGATTTTGTTTCTGGGCCTTGGAACCTGGTTGATTACCCGTTTATCGGTAAGACGATCGCAAAGAAGAGCATTTCTTCGGATGAATACCCCGCACTGGTCGTCCCGCAACGCAATTTATGCATTTCTGATTGTGTTGGTTGCTCAGCCCCTTATTATGGTGCTGGCCTGGATTAATCTTCAGATTCCATTTTCGGAAAGCTACCTGAATTTTGAACAGGCACAACTCGATATGATTGAAAACTACCTGCGCAGTGATCACATTTTCTTGTTTACGTTGTTTCATGTAGCCATTGTGCCCTCTGTTTGCGAGGAGATTTTATTCCGGGGTTATGTACTGAAAAACTTCGAGAAGTCGATGTTGCCGGTGTTGGCTATTATTTTATCAGGCCTATTATTTGGCCTGTATCACATTCGTCTGACCCAGCTGATTCCACTTTCCGTGCTGGGTATGCTGCTCGCATGGATGACCATTCGTACCGGCAGTATCTGGCCGGCGGTCTCGGCGCATTTTGCCAACAACGCGAGCGCGGTAACCTTGGCAACCTACTTCCCCGATCTGGCTTTTGATGAGGCGATGCAGGGCGAACTGCCTCCCGCGCATTTTATTATTTTCAGTATGTTTTTTACCGGTCTTTTGGTTTATTTGATACATAGGTTAAATACACCCAAGAATGCCGGAGGCGCCCATGTTTAGCGAGCAGAAACCAGATCAGATTCAAGATTGGACCTGCGTTTACGAGAGCGGTACGCAGTACGACGCCGAAATGGTCCAGAATTATTTTGCAGATCAGGATATTGAAAGTCAGATTCTTTCCAAAAGAGACTCTGCGTACAATTTGAATGTAGGGCAGATGTCTATGGTCTATCTGTATGTTCCCAATGAACAGCTCAAACAGGCTGAGAAAGCACTGGACGACTGGAAGAACGGTATCATCAATATTGATGACATCCCTGCCGATGACAAGCCATCTGAAGGTGAGGAGCAGGATTGAGCGAACTGGTCCGCCGTATTCTATTTGCCGTAGTTGCCGCACCAGCTTTTCTTTGGGTCACGTGGCTTGGCGGATATTATTTCTTGGCACTGGTCTGGATTCTTTGTCTGCTTGCCCAAAGGGAAATGTTAGCGCTCATAAAGCTTCAGGGCTTCCGGCCCAATGCGCCGGTAAGTTATGCTGCCGGAACCGTTGTGATTGCATCGGCCTTGTTTCCGGCCCTGAGCACCCCCTTCTTTGTTCTGGCCCTGCTGGCAATCATCACCGCTGATACACTCAACCGATACGAGCGACAACTTTTCAGTCTGATGGGAACCCTGTTCGCTACTTTCTACCCGGCTGCAACCATGTTGTCTTTAATTTACATAAGAAATATAGACTCTGATCCATTAATAGGATTTGGATTCTTGCTTATGATGTTTTTTATGGTCTGGGGTAATGACACCTTCGCCTACTTCACCGGCAAAACTGCAGGGCGACATCTCATGGCTCCGCATCTGAGTCCTAAAAAAACATGGGAAGGATTTGCCGGCGGATTCGTGGGAGCTTTTGTCGGGCTATGGCTTGCGTTATGGTCAGGTGTTTTACCAGGGTACAGTATGGCTGAGCTGGCCCTGTTGCCGATCTTAATCAGCACGGTAGGTCCGGTCGGCGATCTGACCATCAGCAAAATCAAACGAGCTTCCGGCGCCAAGGATACGTCAACCATTCTGCCCGGCCATGGTGGTATTTTAGACCGGTTTGATTCCATCCTTTTAGTAGCTCCGGTTGTGTATATCTACATCCTGCTTTTTCTTTAGGTACTCTGACGAGTTCCGTATGTTTGCCTGTGTGGCAACACACCACGCTGTTGCCTTCCTCTACTCCCAACACCTATCTACAGAATTTTTATGGCATCGTTTGTACTCAGGTATCACCCTCTGAATCTGCATCTTCGTCACACATTTACCATATCCCGATGGTCGAGGGATATAGCCGCCAACGTCCTGGTTGAATTGGAGGCAGATGGAATTATCGGGTACGGAGAGGCATCTCCAAACCAACGCTACAATGAATCGCAGGAGTCGTGCATGCAGTGGCTCTCTTCGTTCAACACGGCCGACATTAAAAACCCCTTCGATGTTGAAGCTTTGCTCAGAGTGATGGATGCTACGGGACCCGGAAACTATTCCGCAAAAGTAGCCCTTGAAATGGCCTTGTACGATTGGATTGGGAAAAAATTGGAGATACCGCTCTATGAGTTGTGGAACGCACCGTCAAATACCGGCCCGCAGACCTGTTTTACCGTGGGCATCGACAAGACGGAAAACTTGCCGGACCGGGTGAGGGAGGCTGAACCCTACCCCATATTAAAAATCAAGCTGGGAACAGACCGTGACCGTGAAATCATCACAACCATTCGTTCTGTGACGGACAAGCCGCTTTGGATTGATGCCAACGAAGGGTGGAAAGACCTCGAGACTGCTAAATCGCACATCCGCTTTCTGGCTGATCAGAATGTGCAAATGATTGAACAGCCCATGCCTGCGGGCATGAAATCGGAACTTGCTGCTTTAAAAAGCTATTCTCCCATCGTTACCATGGCCGATGAGAGCTTTACGGGCCGGGAATCTATTGATGAACTGGCTGCCTGTTTCCATGGTATTAACCTGAAATTGATGAAAACGGGATCGTTACGCCGGGCAATGCAGTTGATACATAGAGGTCGCAAGGCCGGATTGCACATAATGATTGGATGCATGATTGAAAGCTCTCTGGCCAACTCAGCAGCAGCGCTGATTAGTTTATGGTGCGATTATGCCGATCTTGACGGGCATCTGCTTATCCGGGATGACCCCTACAAAGGACTGGCATTCAACGAACAAAATCATGTCTATATGCCGGATATGCCCGGTTTGGGTGTGACCTTACGATAATTTTTTACGAATACAGCCCGAAATATGAGAGTACTAATCAGCGGTGGAACCGGTTTTATTGGTAACTACCTCACGCAGGCATTGCTCGAAAGGGGCGATGAGGCAGCCATTCTAACCCGAAGCCTGACCGGCAAGAAAGAACGTCCCGGTGTGCAGTATGTGACCTGGGATGGCAATCTTGAGACGGTTGTGTCAGAATGTGATGCCGTGGTCAATATGGCTGGCAAGAACCTGTTTGAGTCGCGCTGGAACACGCAGGTTAAAAAAGATATTCTTAGCAGTCGGGTAGAAACCACCCGCAAATTGGCTGATGCCATAGTACATTCTGCATCCAAACCACGGGTATTTATATCATTTTCGGCAACGGGCTACTATGGCAGCAGAGGCGATGAACCGCTTCGGGAAACTTCAGCGCCGGGCCATGATTTTCTTGCCGAAGTCTGCCGGAAGTGGGAAGAGGCGGCTGAACCCGTTCGTAAAGCCGGCGTTCGTACCGTACTTCCTCGCATTGGAATTGTCAAACAGAAAGACGACGGAGCCCTGGCGAAAATGCTGTTGCCATTTCAGTTGTTCATAGGCGGACCGTTGGGTGACGGATCACAGTACTATCCGTGGGTACACATGGACGATGTGATAGGATTGCTGGTGCATGCCCTCGATAACCCGGACGTCAGCGGTCCTATGAATGTTGCTGCTCCTGAGCATGGCACCATGAAGGAGTTCGCGAAATCTCTGGGCAGTGTATTGCACCGACCCTCCTTGTTTGCCGTGCCGGAATTTGCGCTTCGGCTGGTGGTAGGTCAGGCCGCATCGGCTATCGTATCCAGCGCACGGGTGGTTCCTGCTGTTGCGCTCCAGACCGGATATCAATTCAAATTCACTGACAGGCGACAGGCACTGCGCGATATTCTGAATCGGAACTGACGGGCAGGAACATGAGGGTTGCTGCCTGCAGAAGCACCGGAACTGAAACTGGTCGAAGCGTGAAGGGATTGGCGCTTAATCCGTTGTTGACGTAGCCGTTTCATTGATTGTCCAGGCTCTCAACCCCTCCCGCGTGCCCGCTACAATTTCCATCCGGTTATTGGCAAACAAATCGGTAACGGCGGGAAACTGTACCGCAGTGGCGGGTATGTTCATAAAACGACCGGCATTTTGCAGGGTCCATGCGTACATCCTGCCAAATCCTGCAAGACTCAGCACTTCCGGTCGACCATCACGGTTCAGGTCGGCAATTACGGGTGAGAATCCGGCAGCAGGGGGTTGTCCCAGTGTCTGGGTAAACCGAAGGGCACCCTGGCGGGAAATCCCCATTACAGAACCATTCGCGGCTTGTACAAAGAGCAATGGTTCTGTGTAGGTTGTGGTCAACGTATCCCCGTTTTCATCCGTCTCGGGGACGTCAATGCGGTAGGTATCAACGCCGGGGTGCAGCAGGACTTCGCCATTGGTCAGCTCCAGGCCCTGTATGCGAATTTCTCCCGAATCGGGACTGGTCAGGGAAACCGCATACTCATCACTGAAATAATTACCATAGCCCACCGCTATTACTGTTCCGTCAGCAGAACCGGCCAGGATGTGATCATTGTCCCATAGCAACGGACCGCGCAGGGGTGAACGGTTGAAAACAGGGTAGCCATTTCTGAGCGAACCACCCTGATCCCAGGCGAACAGTACATTTTCTGCGTAGGCAAAAATGACCCGCCGGTTGCCCAAACTTTGAACAATCGGCTGTTCGGTAACCGGGGAGTTTACAGACTGAGGCCAGCCTGTAATATTATTTCCACGCTGATCCAGTACATGGATCATTCTATCCCGGGTAGCTGCGATGATCTCCGGTAACCCGTTTCGAGTCACATCTGCGATGCGAACCGGCGCAGAAAGTGGTTCACTGAGCTCAATGGGGAAGTTCGGGAGCAGGTTGCCATTGGAATTCCACGCATAAATCTTGTTGCCGGCTCCCTGCAGAATCACCTGCTGATTGTTGGCATACCAGTCATAGGCTGCCGGTGCACCAACAGGCACATCCGCATTGGTATTGACACGGAACAACTGGGTACCGTCAGCAGCCAGCGCAACGACCAGTCCACCATTGGTAGCCGCAACAATTTCGTTGCGCGGACCACCGGCCAGGTCGGCAAAAACGGGCCTGCCGCTTAATCCGGTATTGTCAAGTGTGACCAGCCATCGTTCTTCAAAAGGTCGGGTAGTTTGTTCAATTTCATAGGTTTTGATGTGCCATTGTACCCCGTTTCCGCTCGAATTCAGTTCAATTCCGGTTGCAAGTACATCAAATTGATTTACAAGTATATCAACGGTGTGTACCGTATTTAGCAGTGACGATGCATATCTGAGTAAATCCTCCCGCTGGGCGTATAAAAAACCGCTGAGCTGATCGGGAAACTGGGAGCGCACTTCGGGATAATTCTCTGCATAGTAAAGAGTACGCCTGCGATTTCGGTCGTTGACCAGCTTCTGGGCGAGCCCCGGACGTTGGGTGATAATCACGGCATCCCCGCTGACAGTGAGGTAATGAATATCATAGGAGGTCAGTCCGCCACTGACCAATCTGGACAACGAGGCGCCGCGGATCAGATAGGTTCCCGGAGTGTCGCTGGAAATAATATCCTGATCCAGTAACGCATCCAGTTCCCGCACAAACAATCTCCGGTCATCAAGCATGCGCAGATAGGCTGTTTCACCCACATTCTGGACCCCGGTAGAAGCGAAGGCAGCAAAGGCGAAGTTTGGTCCCAGCGAGCCGGCAATGTTCGTGAACACATCGGGGTTTGCCCGCAGGTATCGGTCAACAGGGGCTTCAGACTCCTCCTCGTAGAACATCATATCGGCCGGCCGGCTGAACAGTGCGGCAACACTGACATCCTGTGAAATGTAGCGGTCCAGTACGAGGTTGTGGTTTCGGGAGGTTACAGCTCGTATCAACGAAGACCGCCCGGCGGGCTCATCAATATCAAAAGAACCGGAAAACGACAAAACAGGTTGTTCCGATCCGGTGGCGTTTTCATTGTTGACAATATTCATCACAGCAGTACCTGCACCCTGGAAAGCATTGTTCAGCGCAGGTCGGAAGCGAACGGCTGTTTCCAGACTGATGTAGCGGTCGAGATGGCCCGCATTGAAAACGACCTTACCGGCAGTCAGCGCATCCGGATTCAGGTCCAGTGATTTAATTTTATCAGTATAGGCACGAATCATCTCTTCCAGGGCTCTGCTGCTCTCACCGATGAGTACCGTTCGGTGCAGCTGTGCGGCGTACAGGATGTCACTTTCATTGAGATAGAGTTCGTAAACGGTCATTCCGTTAAACTCATAGCTGTTGCCGGTGTAAGGGCGGGCAAAGTGGGATGCAGCCGGGGGGAGGAGATTGCGTGTTGTGTGCAATACCAGAACAGGCATCCAATTGTCAGCTGTATGGGGAAGGATGACCAGAGCCAGGGGTTGGAGGTCCTCGCTGGTTACATAGGTAAGCAGCTGTTGTGTTTTTTCGCGGGATGCCGGCGTCATCGGGTCGAGTACGTCCATTACGTCACCGAAAAGAAAGTCGGTCGGACTGGTATCTGCCGGACTGGAAATAACAACGGGTGTGTAATAGGGAAGGGCGGCCGTCCAGTGTTTTTCCGGAATTTCATTGCAGGCGCCGAGCAGGGCGATGAAGGCAAAAAGGGGAACCAGTACGAAGGATCTGTTCATATGGATGCAAAGAGTGCGTGACAGGCGGTGCCGGAAATTGAACGGCCCGCCTGATTCAACGTGTTGAGGATAATGCAATAAAATTTGTTTACCGTTGGTTAACGCTGTACGATATTGAATATTTCAGTAGGTTAACAGGGTGTTCAACGGCAGTCAACACCCCCATCAATTCCCACCGAAAGTAAGGACTTTTTCCCTAAATGACGTTTCTGGCCCCGCTTTTTTTAGCTGCGCTTGCCGCAATTCTGATTCCGATAGCCATCCATCTGATCAACTTCCGGAAGCCCAGGAAGGTCGCGTTTTCAACCCTCGCATTTTTCCAGGAGCTCCGGCAGAGTACCCTGCGCCGATTAAAATTCAAGCGATGGTTGTTACTGCTCATCCGGTCGTTGGCGGTTATCTTGCTGGCCCTGGCCCTGGCACGACCGTATATGCAGGGGGGCAATGCTGTTTTTTCAGCCCAGTCGCCGGTACTCTATGGGGTGCTTATTGATAACAGCATGGGCATGACCCGGATTGACGCTGACGGACCTTTACTGGATCAGGCCCGTGAACTCGTGCTCACCATCATCGACCAAGCCCGTGATCAGGACCGCTTTCTTATCTACAATACCCACGGCAGTTTAATTCGAGGCGGCCTTCTCACACCGGTCCAGGCCCGCAACCTGGTCCGTTCCCTGGAGGCCGGGCCATACGGCTCCTCACTGCCGGAACGATATGAAGCCATGGTTCAGGCCCTGCGCGAGTGGTCCGGAGGGAGTACTTCGGTCTATTGGGTCGGGCCGGGTACGGCCGGATCTGTGCAGGGTCTTCAGGATGGCGATCTTGCTGAGTCTGGAGTGCCGGTTACCAAAGTAGTTCTGGGCAGGGATATGCCATCCAATACCCGGGTAGGCTCCGTGAGTCTCGAGGGTGCCGTAACCGGAGCGGGGGTGCCTTTTACGCTGGAGGCAGAGGTTATCAACACGGGGCAGGTTCCTGTTTACAATCACTTTGTAAGTCTGGAAGTCCGGGGGAGGCTTGCCGGTCAGTATCAGGCTGATCTGGAGCCCGGTGAAGTCCGCCGATTTCTTTTTGAAGTGACTGCTGATGAACCCGGTGATCTGACCGGCCGGATTCTTCTTGAAGGCGATGCCTTCTCGGCAGACAATTCCTTCTATTTCAGTGTGCAAATACCCGAAAGTCGCAGGGTATTGCTGGTGAGCGATGCCGGCCGGGAAGCAGAAACATCCTATATAGAATCGGTACTCAGGGCCGGGGAGCGAACCCGTGCCCAGCTTGTCATTGAGACCATCTCCACAAGCGGGTTAGCCGGGGCGGAGCTCACGGGTGTTTATGACGCGGTTGTGCTCAATGAGCCTGAAACGCTGCCTGACGGAGTGCAGGAAAAGCTGCAACAGTACGTACAGGCTGGCAACGGACTTGTTTTCTTTCCCTCCGAGCGGGGTTCTATCACCTCCTACAACCGCTTTTTCAACCGATTCAACGCCGGAGAAGTAACCGGATTTACCGGCTCGTATGGTTCCTTTTCAGCCGTTACCCGCATCGGGAGAATCACCCGCGGGCACCCTGTGTTTGAACAGATTTTTCAAATCGATGAGGATGAAGATGAAATTCGTCTTACACAACCTTCCTTGTACTATTACCTGCGTTATCAGCCCGCCGGCAGTACTGCCCGAACCATTCTTCGTTCAGAACTCAACGACCCGCTTCTGATTGAGCACGCCTTTGGTAACGGTACACTCATGCTCAATATGCTCGGTGCAAGTCCGGGCTGGAGCGCATTGCCGGGCTCCCCGCTTTTTGCCCCGCTTGCCTATCGAACGGTACTCTATGCTGCCTCAGCGACCTCGTCTGATATGCTGCGGCATACGCTGGGTCGACCCCTGGATGTTCAACTTCCGCTGCGTGGTCCACTTGTACAAATTGATCGCGAGGGCGACGTGTACCGGGCTGATGCACGTGTTACATCTACCGGTTTACTGCACATAAGTTATCCGGCCGTTGAGTGGACTCCGGGGATTTATGAAATATCCGACGAATCAGGTGTACATAAGCTTGCTGTAAATACCGATATATCAGAATCCGATTTTCGTGCGTTATCAACTCAGGAACTGGAAGAAATGCTGTCCGAAAGCATCGCATTACGTGGCATTTACCGTTCGGGTGAATCCGGCATGAATGCTTTGCAGTCGCAGATAACCTCAGCTGGATTCGGAATTGAACTCTGGCATTGGTTTCTTTTAGCGGCATTTCTTTTATTACTTATAGAAACACTGGTATCCCGTTGGTATAAAGCGGAAACACAATCATGAACACACTGGCTGACGCATCCGGATTTGAGGTACTGCTGCTGCTCATGCTGGCATTTGCCGTGCTGGCTTTTACCATGCTTGCAGCTGTGACCGTTTCCAATGCCTGGAGGCTCCGTAATCCGCTAATTGCCTGGAAATCAGGTAAACTGGCGGGGTATCCCTTGTTTGCATCGTTGTTTCTGGGATTTTCCGCTGTTGCAAGTCTGGTCCTCTACCAGCGCGGTGATCAGGCTTTGTTGCCGGTTATGCTCTGCTACAGCTGGATTGCACTCACCTGGTTCTTTTCGAGTTATCAGATGTCCAAGCGCTACATAACCGATAACGGAATCGTAAAAAATGTCAACGATCCATCCCAGACCGTCAGCTGGTCGGTAATCAATGACTATGTAGAGAAACCGGTACCCGGCGGGGTGAATTTTGTGTTTTTCTATGTTATACCCGCCTCTCCTCTCCACGATAAAACGATGGGCCGGGTTGAGTTATTTGTACCTGATGAACGTAAGGAAGCATTCAAAAAACTCTTACATTTCAAGCTGAAAAGACGATTTAACGAAGCCTCCGTCTTTGCGCATGGCTTCAAGCAATTCAACTGATACCTACTTGATAGAACAAACTGCGATTACCAAAGAGCGTGCCCTGCTGGTGGGCTTGTACGGCCAGCAGACTCCCAGAACCAAAGCCGAAGAATACCTCGAAGAATTAGCCTTGCTTACCGATACAGCCGGGGGCACCGTACTATACAAGGTGATCCAGAACCGGGACAAGCCGCATATCGGCACCTATGTAGGAAAAGGAAAGCTGGAAGAGCTCAAAGCGCTGATCAAGGCTGAATCAATCGATATTATCATCTTCGATGACGACCTCACACCCACACAAACCCGTAATATTGAGCGGGAGACTGAAATCAAGGTGCTCGACCGGAGCGGCCTAATCCTGGATATTTTTGCCTCTCGTGCCAAGTCGTCAACGGCCAAAACACAGGTTGAGCTGGCACAGCTTCAGTATATTTTGCCCCGGTTGACACGGATGTGGACTCACCTCTCCCGCCAGAAAGGGGGTATCGGAACCAAAGGTCCGGGTGAAACGCAGATTGAAACCGATCGCCGTATCATTAAAACCCGGATAGCAACCCTTCGGGAGAAGCTGGAAAAGCTCGAAAAACAACGGGCTACGCAACGACAGGGCAGAGAAAAGCACCCCCGGGTAGCCCTGGTGGGCTATACAAACGCCGGTAAATCCAGTCTGATGAATACGCTGGTTGAGGCAGGTGTACTGGCGGAAGACCGTCTTTTTGCCACACTCGATTCTACCATGCGCCGGCTTGAGATCGGGAACCGGATTTTGCTGCTGTCCGATACCGTAGGGTTCATCCGCAAGCTCCCGCACAATCTGGTAGAAAGTTTTAAGTCGACTCTCGATGAAATCCGGGAGGCTGACCTGTTGTTGCATGTGGTTGATGCGGCCTCTCCCTATTTCGAAGAATACATACAGGTAGTACGCCAGACGCTCAAGGAGATCGGCGCGGAGGACAAGAACGAGTTGCTGGTATTCAATAAAGTGGATTTACTTGAAGAGCCGTACCAGTTCAATGCGCTGCAATCGGATTATCCTGAAGCCCTTTGCGTTTCAGCGCATCGGGGTATAGGGATGGAACAACTGCGGGAAGCCCTGGTGGAACAAACTGCCGGCGACCTTGAAATCCATACCCTTCGCATTCCCGTGAGCAATTCCAGGGCCATTGCATACATTCATGAGAATGCCGATGTTGAAATGCTGAACTACCAGGAAGATGTAGCCGAAATACGTTTCGAAATGCATCGGAAATATGCCGGCAAACTTATGGCTATGCTCCATTACTGAGTGTACCTGCTTTCAGCACACCCGGAAACGAATCGGGCATAATCTTTGTATACTTCTGCATAGCAGATAACAACACCATGCTCATACGCGAAATCACAGATCATCGACCCGTCCCCCTGCATCCTGAAAGCACGGTTGCCCAGGCTGTGGATGCTATGCAGACGGCCGGCCTGCGCTACTATCCCATCGTAAGTGATGATGATGTGCAGATTTTGCTGGGACAGGCTTCTATGGAAGACATCCTGCAGTATGCTCCGTCACCGGATGCGCCTCTGGAAAAAGGGGCCGGCTACGGACTGGTAATTCGTGATGGGATGCATGTTCTGGAAGCGGCGCACACCATGCTGCAGCATGAACGGAATTCGTTGCCCGTTGTGGGTATGGACGGGGGGTACATCGGTATTATTTCCCGGCTTAAACTCATTGATGCCGTTACCCGGTTGCTGAATCTCAATGACAGCGGTACGGTGATAATGGTGGAAATGAAACCACGCGATTTCATGCTTTCCGATATCATCCGCATTATTGAGTCGGAAGGAGCCCGGATTCTCACGCTCACGGTTCAGTCGCCCGATGCGGTACAGGAAAATTACCGGATATCGGTCAAGCTGAATCTGGACGATTTGTCGAGAGTTGGCAATGCGCTCCGCCGATACGGGTATATCATATCGGTGGAATCGGCAGCAGCCTTGTCTGACGATGAAATTGCCGACAGAGCCGACGCATTTTTGCGTTATCTGGATATTTAAGCATCGGGTTATACTACCCCGCCTGATCAATCGTTGAATTCACAGTATCGCACGGTACGGTAACACAGTAAACCGATTAAGTGCTTATATTCACTGTTTCAGTTACAACCCGTTAGCTGCTCAACGAATCACCAGTTTGAATACCCGAAACACATTTGCCCTCCTGCTGATTGCTGCCATCCTGCTGCCGGCTGCCTTGCTGGGACAGGGGCATCCGGAAACGGCCAACCGCGACTACACAAACGGCATTCGCCTGTACGAAGAGGGCTTTTATGAGCAGTCTGCCAGCCATCTGCGCCGCTTTCTGAGCGAAACCGATACCCCGGAACTCCGCGAGACGGCGTCCTACTATCTGGCCAGAGCCCGTGCAGCGGCGGACTCTTCGCGAACCGTACTGTATTTCGAAGGCTTCACCGATACCTATCCGCGGGCAGAACGTGCCGCTGATCTGCTCATCGAATTGGGGCATCGGTACCGGGTACGGGAAGATCACCTGCTGGCTATTGACTACTTTGAAAGAGCCCTGGAAATTCCCATGGAAGAGGAGAAGGCGGCTACCCTCATGTTCTGGACTGCAGAGATGTACATAGCCCTGGGCGACCTCCCCGAGGCGCGACGGTATTACCTGCTGCTTTCAGACACGTACCGCCAGTCGGATCTGTCACCTGACGCCCTTTACGCCCGGGGCCGGCTCTATCTGGAAGAGCAGGACTTCGTCAACACCACCGAAGCTTTTGAGCTGTTGCGCGAACGTCACCCCTTTCATCCGACTACCCGAAGGATAGGTACAGCGTTGGGTGAGTCCTATTTTCAGCAGGGCCGATATCGCGAAGCTATAACCGCACTCCGCAGCGCACTGCCTTCCCTGGAGGATGACGAACAGGAAAGCAAAGCCATTCTTTTAGTTGCCGAGAGTTATAATTTTTTAGACGAACTGGACGATGCCGCCACCTGGTATCTGCGGTACGTGAACCGAAACGAAGGCACGGAAAATGAACGGCTTGCTCACTATGGCCTGGGATGGGTCTATCACAAGCAAGGTATTTACCACTGGTCGGCCCGCTCCTTTGCCAAAGCCATCACCGGTGACGATGATACCTCCCGCAAGGCCCTGTACTACAAGGCTGTCAACGAGAAGTTAAGCGGTCGATTCGACCTTGCGCTGGGATCATTTCAGGAATTTGGCCGCCGGTTTCAGACGGGATTCTGGATTGAGGAGGCTTATTACGAGTGGGCCGTACTCTCCTTTGAAATCGGCGATTATGCGGCTTCATTGCAGACCTTGCTGGATTTAGTGCGTTCCGGTACCCGGCTGCAGAATCCGGGCGATGTATTTACCCTCCTCGGTGAAGCCTATTTTGCCAATAACGAGTTCGGCCGGGCTATCGAAGCTTTTGAAGCCGCTGAGCAGGTGACGGATATTGATCCTGCCGTTCGGCTTCAGGCGCGTTTCCAGCGTGCGTGGGTTTTGTATCAAAACCAGGCATGGTCGGCAGCACAGCCTATTTTTGAGGGGGTCCATCAGGATGATCCCGACGGAGCATTGGGTGGAGAAGCCTTGTTCTGGAGCGCCGATTCCTACTACAATATGGAAGAGTATGGTCCTGCGGCCGCCCGGTTCCGCCAGTTTCTGGAGCAGTTTCCGGATCATGAATTTGCCGGTGCAGCGATGTACTCCCTCGGATGGGCGCACTTCCGGATGAACGAATTTGAACAGGCGATTGAACCGCTTCGCAGGTTTCTGGACGAGTACGAAGCACCGCCTATTGCTTTGTTTCCCTACGACATTGACACCCGTCTGCGACTTGGTGATGCCAACTATGCCCTCAGGCAATATCGGCAGGCCGTCCGCTACTATGAGCAGGCTGTAGGTGTTAATCCCGGTGCCGACTATGCGCTCTACCAGGTAGCCAACAGCTACTACCGCCTCGAACAGAGTTTCGAAGCGGTACAGGCCTTTCGTCGACTGCTCCGTCAGTTTCCTGACAGTCGACTGCGGGAGCAGTCCATGTATAATATCGGCTATATCTACTTTCTGACCGGTAACTACACGCAGGCTATAGAGGAGTTTCAACGCCTCATCCGCCAATACCGCGGATCCAACTGGGCTGCCCGTGCGCAGTACAATATCGGGGATGCCTATTACAACGCCGGGGAGTTTAAAATGGCCATTCAGGCCTATCAGGAAGTACTGGACAACTATCCCCGGAGTCCGCTGATTATCGAGGCGGTCAACGGTATACAGTTTGCCATGCTTTCAGCCGGACAGGAAGACACCAGCTCCGAATTGCTGGAGGCCTTCATCCGCCAGAACCCCCAGGCAGCCACCGCCGACCGTCTGCGATTCCGCCAGGCTGAATTCCTGTTGCGAACGGCCGATTATGAAGGCGCCGTGGAGGCCTTCCGTGATTACATACGGGTAACCAATGCAACCCGGCTTGTTCCCGAAGCTTATTTTAATCTGGCCGAAGCATACCGTCAGCTCAACCAGGAAGAGCTGGCGATTCAGGCTTACGAGACAATTTTACGCGATCATCCCCGAAGTGGCAGGGCCGAATCCGCTTTGTTGAATCTGGGCATGATTCAATTCAGCAACACCAATTACGAGCTGGCGCTGGATTATTTCACCCGGCTGCAGGAACGCACACAACGGCTGCGAAACGAAGCCGGCGTTGGTCGCGGTAACGCATTGCTGGCGTTGGGCAGGCTCAATGAGGCCGAACAGGCCTATCGGGGCGTTGTTCAGCGGGGTGCCGGAAATCTGGAGCCTGCACGACTGGGGCTGGCCAAGGTGCTGCTCCGGTTGAATCAAAATGAGGAAGCCGAGCCCATACTTCAGGAAATTGCCGACAATAACTCCCTCGAAACAGGCGCTGAAGCGATGTACTGGCTGGGTTATATCCGCCAGCAGCGAGGACAGACCACTGAAGCTCTGGAAACGTACTCGCGCGTGCGTGTGCTTTTCGAAGCCTATGATGACTGGGTGGCTATGTCGATGATCCGGACGGCTGAAATCCAGCGATCCGGTGGAGACAACGGTCAGGCAAGAGCAACCTACCAGGCTGTTCTGGACCTCTACCCTGATACCGAAGCGGCCGAAATAGCCAGAAGGGTTCTTCAGGGCGATTAACATGCTGCTTGTGCGCTAGCGGCTTCCCGGGTGCATAAGGGCAGAACTCAACCATCTACTATGAAATTTGTTCACGGTCTTACCTCGTTGAAGGGCTCGGTTGTTATGCCGCCCGATAAATCCATTGCCCACCGTGCCGCTATGTTTGCCTCCATCGCAGACGGCGTTTCGGTTATTGAGAATTATGCGTTGGCAGCAGACCCGCAGACTACATTGTCCTGTTTTCGGCAACTGGGCGTTTCCATTGAGCAATCCGGTACCACGGTGACCATTCACGGCGTGGGAAGGGATGGCTTGCAGAAACCGGAAGCTCCGGTTGACTGCGGAAATTCCGGCACTACCGCCCGCTTGCTCACCGGTATCTTGTCCGGAGCCGGCATTTCGGCCACACTCATCGGTGACGACTCCCTTTCATCCCGGACGATGCGGCGGATTATAGGTCCGCTCTCGGCTATGGGGGTTTCCTTCGAGGCGAGAGACGGCGATTTCCTGCCCATGACCATCAAGCCTTCAGGCGATCGTCATCTTATTCCCATTCGCTACGAACTTCCGATACCCAGCGCTCAGGTTAAATCTTGTCTGCTGCTCGCAGGACTATTCGGGGAGCAGCCAACCACGGTGATTGAGCCGGTGGTCAGTCGGGATCATACCGAAAAGCTGCTGAACCTGCCGGTTTTATTGCGCGATGGTGCCCGTGAAATTCAAACCTCCAGGCAGACACCCATTCCGTTGCAGTCGTATGCCGTGCCGGGCGACTTTTCCGCTGCGGCATTCTGGCTGGTAGCCGGATCCATTTATCCGGGCGCTGAAATTGTGCTTGAAAATGTAGGCGTGAACCCGACGCGCACTGCCGCTATGGATATTCTGCGAAGAATGGGTGCCGATATAACACTATCCAATCAGCGTGAGCGGGTTTCCGAGCCCGTTGCGGATATTACAGTTCGCTACGTTGGTCTCACGGCAACTGAAATTCTTCCCGAAGAGGTGCCCAACTGCATCGATGAGCTTCCGGCGCTCAGTGTTGCCATGGCCTTTGCCCGTGGCACCTCCCGATTTACCGGTGCCGGGGACCTTCGCCATAAAGAAAGCGACCGGCTGGCGGCTACAGCGGCCCTGTTGCGAGGTGCCGGTGCTGATTTTCAAGAACATCCTGACGGACTGGTAGTTCACGGAAATCCGGATTTCCGGCCGATTTCCGCCACCTATGCATCCCTGCATGATCACCGTATTGCCATGTCGGCGGCGATTCTGGCTGGTCGCGGTAAAGGGAAGTCGGGGGTGAAGGATGCATCCTGCACCGCAATATCGTATCCATCGTTCTGGGACGATTTGTCAGTATTGTCTGTTTTGTGACGAAATGACACTAAACCGGGGGTGGTTTTTGCCAATACGGCAGGTAATTATGCTTTGGCATTAAGGTTGCACCATTATGAGCAGCAACACAAATAAACAGGAGTTTGCTCATGACTGACTTTAATACCAAGGCTTTTGAAGACCGCCTTCACCGTGTAGGTAAGGAAATTCAATCTTTTTTCGAGAATTTAGTAACCGAAGAAGAGCTCGACGTTTTCAATCCCCGCACGGATTTCATCCAGACTAAAACCGGTTTTGAAATCATCATGGATCTGCCCGGTCTGACCAAATTGGACGTGAAGGTAGAACTGACCGATACCATGCTTTCGGTAAGCGGTGAACGCCGGATTGATGAGGCGGATAGTCAGGTGTCCTGGCTGCGCCGTGAGCGTCACTACGGACGGTTCTCCAGAACCTTCCCCATACCGGTACCGGTACAGAAGTCAGATATCCGGGCTGCTTTCCGTGACGGCGTACTTCACATCAGCGTAACCGCGAGCGAGGTCGCATCGGAAGACTCCTCCATCGAAATTGAATAAGGCCGGGCGGTATGCCGCAGCCATCATGATTTTAACAATACATTCACAAATCAAAACTACACTACTATTATGGGAAAGATAATTGGAATTGACCTCGGTACTACCAACTCATGCGTATCGGTAATGGAAGGCAATGAGCCTGTAGTCATACCGAATCCGGAGGGTGGACGTACCACGCCATCCATCGTGGCATTTACCAAAGACGGTGAGCGTCTGGTGGGAGCCGGCGCCAAACGTCAGGCTATCACCAATCCAAAGAAAACCATCGCCTCCATCAAACGGTTTATGGGTCGCATGTATGACGAGGTGGCCACGGAAACCTCACAGGTGAGCTATGATGTGGTCAAAGCCGATGACGGTACGGCCCGGGTTGATATTGACGACCGAAAATATGCTCCACAGGAAATCTCGGCCATGGTACTGCAGAAAATGAAGCAGACCGCCGAGGAGTACCTGGGTGAAAAAGTAACCGAAGCGGTTGTTACGGTTCCGGCTTACTTCAACGATGCGCAGCGTAAGGCTACCCAGGAAGCCGGTAAAATTGCCGGACTGGATGTTAAGCGTATTATCAACGAGCCGACGGCTGCCGCGCTGGCCTATGGCCTTGACAAAAAAGACAAATCGCAGACTATTGCTGTATATGACCTGGGTGGAGGTACGTTTGACGTATCCGTTCTGGAGCTTGGTGATGGTGTATTTGAAGTGAAATCCACCAACGGGGATACCCATTTGGGTGGTGACGACTTCGACGGCAGGATTATCAATTTCCTGGCCGATGAGTTCAAAAAAGAGGAGGGCATTGATCTTCGTAAGGATGCCATGGCCATGCAGCGCCTCAAAGACGCCGCTGAGAAGGCAAAAATTGAGCTTTCAGGCTCATCCAAAACCAACGTCAACCTACCCTTTATCACGGCCGACCAGTCCGGACCCAAGCACCTGAACATAGACCTGACCCGTTCCAAGTTTGAGTCGCTGGTTGATGATCTGGTGCAACGTACCCTCAAGCCCTGTGAACTGGCGCTGAAAGATGCCGGTCTCAGCACATCTGAAATTGATCAGGTAATTCTGGTCGGCGGATCTACCCGTATCCCCAAAATTCAGGAAGTGGTTAAGGAGTTCTTTGGCAAGGATCCGAGCAAAGGTGTGAACCCCGATGAGGTGGTTGCCGTAGGTGCAGCCATTCAGGGTGGGGTGCTGACCGGTGAGGTGGAAGACGTTGTACTGCTTGATGTTACCCCGCTTTCACTGGGTATTGAGACTCTTGGTGGTGTTATGACCAAGCTTATTGATGCCAATACTACCATCCCAACCAGTAAATCCGAAGTGTTTTCAACGGCAGCTGACAATCAGCCCAGTGTGGAAATTCATGTGCTGCAGGGAGAACGTGCCCGGGCCGTTGACAACCGCACACTGGGTCGGTTCCACCTCGATGGTATTATGGCCGCACCCCGTGGTGTACCGCAGATTGAGGTTAAGTTTGACCTGGATGCCAACGGTGTGCTCAACGTGAGTGCCACCGACAAAGCCACCGGTAAGGAACAGAAGATCCGGATTGAAAGCAGTTCAGGTCTTTCGGATGCTGAAATCGAGAAAATGCGTACCGATGCCGAAGCTCACGCTGAGGAAGACAAGAAACTCAAGGAGCGTATCGACAAGCTGAATGCTGCTGACGGGCTTATTTTCTCCACCAAAAAGCAGCTGGATGAGCACAAGGACAAGCTCTCTGATGCCAACAAAGATGCAATCAACGCCGCCCTGACAAAACTCGAAGAACTTCATAAGGAAGAGAAGGTTGAGGAGTTGGATGCTGCGATGGAAGCGCTAAATCAGGCCTGGGCTGCAGCCTCCACTGAGATGTATGAGCAGGCGGCCAAGGCTGAGGGTGCGCAGCCGGATGGTGCAGAAGGTGCGCCTCAGGGCGATGCCGGACAAGCCGACGCTTCAGCGTCAGACAAAGGCGATCCGATTGATGCGGAATACGAAGTGGTTGACGACGACGATAAGAAGTAGTCGGAAATCCGTAACTTTGAAAAGCCTCCTGTTTTCCTGCAGGAGGCTTTTTTTTCGCTGCGCAACCTGATTTTGAGAATCCCCGGGCCGGCAGGGGGATTTCAAGATGCCGGCAAACCGGTTAACCCTATTTTCCCATCATTGTGAAAATCCTAGGTATTGAATCTTCCTGCGATGAAACAGCCGCAGCGGTGTACACCGGTGAGGGCCTGCGGTCTAACGTCATTGCGTCGCAGACCATACATCGTACGTTCGGCGGAGTTGTTCCGGAGCTGGCCTCGCGAGCTCATCAGCAAAGTATCATGGAAGTTACCCGGCAAGCGCTGGATGAAGCGGGATTGCAGCCGGATGATCTCGATGCCATAGCCGTTACCAACGGTCCGGGGCTTATGGGTGCCCTCCTGGTCGGGTTGTGTTTTGCCAAAGGACTTGCCATGTCGCTTGGCAAACCGTTGATTGGAGTAAACCATATCGACGCGCACATTTACGCCAACTTTATTGAGTCCCGTCCGGCGTACCCGTTTATTTCTCTTATTGTATCCGGAGGGCATACCCGACTGGTTCTGGTGAAAGGGTTTATGGATCATGAATTACTGGGGGATACGCGGGACGATGCCGCCGGGGAGGCTTTTGATAAAACAGCCAAGATACTCGGGCTGCCCTATCCGGGCGGACCGGTAATGGATGCCAGGGCCAGAGAAGGTGATCCAGACTTTGTGAAGTTTCCAAGGGCACTGTTATCCGAAGGTTATGAATTCAGTTTTTCCGGACTAAAGACGTCGGTACTGTATCATGTGGAAGGCGTGCCGGAAGCCGGACGTGCAACGTATCTGCAAGAACATACCAATGATCTTTGTGCGTCGGTATCACAGGCCATAACGGACGTACTGACCCGTAAGACCCGCCGGGCGCTCAAAGCATACGGGGTAGGTGATCTTGTCCTTGCCGGCGGGGTTTCGGCAAACTCCATGTTACGCGCAAAAATGCAGGCTCTTGGCGTAGAAATGGGTGTGACGGTACACATCCCCAAACCGGTTTATTGTACAGATAATGCCGCTATGATTGCCGTTACCGGATATTTCCATGCGCTTGACGGGCACTTTGACGATATTGCAACACTGGAGCCATTTGCCTCAACATGAACGCTTGTATGAACTCGCAGGCGAGATAGCCTGTCCGTAATCTGTTTTATCCTAAACCTGTATTGTGTAAAATGACTATTTTTAAACTGATATTTGAGCATGATATGGTGCTGCAGCCGGCTGGCGGCACGTCCAATGCAAAAGAAGCTTCATCACTGGAGGATTTCCTGAAACCGGTGCCTACATACAGCCGGTTTTATTTCACTGCCACGGACATGGATACGCAAAGGTATGGTTTGTCTGCTACACGCCATGCCACGCTATTGCGTGATGCGTTCAGGCAGGTTATTGAGTCGGGCACCAGTTTTTTATTGTCAGACGGAACAACTTCAGCAAATTTTGATGAGGCTATTGACCGGGTTGATGAGGGCGACGCCATGGTAGTAGTTACTGGCGACCGCCAGGTCACACCGTTTCCTGTGATCGGGTCGAGCGGAAGTTTCAAGGATCATATTCAGGAACTCACCTCGTTACTGGACGCTGGTCACCGGGTTGTTTTTAAGGTTAAGGCGCATGACGGTTATGATTTACACCTGTTTTCAAGGGATAATATCTATCGTGATTTTTTTTATGCGTTTCAGCCGTTGATCCGGGATGATTTGCGGTTTTTCAGCATCAATGGTAAAAAAGCGCGAAGTGAACGGTTTTTTTATTTTGAGACATGGTCGTTGCACAGGCCGCCGCATGGTATTGAGGAAGTCTTTCCTGAGACCCCATATTATTGATACGAAGTTTGCTGGCACCGGTCTTATCTGTAGAACGAGCAGGGTTTTGCCCGCCAGGGCAGGGTGAGCAAGCTTAATCCCGGTAGCACAGAGTAATCGTGTTAAACGAATGTTAAAGGTCCACAGCAATCCTGTTCCCATAATAAAATGTTGATAAACGCGGCATCAAAATGGGCCGTTTGTATAGAATATAATGACTGCATGGTCACGTAATGTTTCCATCTTTGTGCGTAATGTTGTCATGGATATTTCAGCGCAGTTGTTCGGTAAAATCGCCTTTTTGCCTTACAGAAGAAGATGTTTGTCCTGCACTGCATTAATAAAAACGGGGTAATCGGGTAATATGGATTCTCGGGTTCCGGAGCGTGGAATCAAGAATTGAACAAAGAATAGAATTTGTACTCGAATACAATTTGAGCAGATTTAAAATTAGGTTAATTTAGGCGCCATGTAAGGGCTTTTTCAAGCTAATTACTCTGTTTGAGCGAACAGCTACCTACCTTTAATTAACCGAGGGGTCATTTATGTCTCAGAGATTTACAACAGTTTTATTAACTGCTATGCTGGTACTGCTGGGTGCCGGAGCGGCCGGTGCACAGGGTGTACTGACCGGGCTAATTACCGATTCCAGCGATGGGGAAGTATTAATTGGAGCCAACATCCTGCTTCAGCAGGAAGAGTCGGCCCGTACCCGTGGTGTCAACACCGGACTTGACGGTCGGTATACCTTCAGCAACCTTGCTGCCGGAACCTATACTATGCGCGTTACCTATGTGGGTTACCTGGAGCAGCGGGTCACCGAAGTAGTCATCCTTGATGGTCAGACTACCACGTTAGATCTTCGTCTGGAGCCCGGGGTCAGTCTGAACCCCGTGGTATTCTCCGCCTCCCGTATTGAAGAAAGTATTCTGGATGCTCCGGTTACCATCGAATCTATGGATATGATTGCTGTCGGACAGGTAGCTACAGACAGTTATTACAAGTCGTTGGGTAACCTGAAAGGGGTTGACATAACTACCAGCTCTATCAACTTCCAGATTATCAACTCGAGGGGTTTCAGCTCGACCGGAAATACCCGGATGGTACAGCTCATAGACGGAATGGATACGCAGGCGCCGGCGCTGAACTTCCCGATTGGTAACCTGAATGGCCCTTCTGAACTGGATATCGCGGGTATTGAGTACATTCCGGGAGCGGCTTCGGCCCTTTATGGAGCAAACGCTTTCAACGGGGTTCTGTTGATTAACAGTAAGAGCCCTTTTGAATTTCCCGGTACCTCCTTCATGGTACGTTCAGGAGTGAACCACATCAGTGGCGATGAAACCCTCGGTGAGCCCGGAAGTCCGCAACCGATGTATGAGTTTTCTGCGCGGCATGCCCAGGTATTCAACAACAAGTTTGCAGCCAAGGTAAACTTTACCTACAATCGGGCTACCGATTGGTATGGAACTGATTTTTCAGATAAAAACGGCAATTTCTGGGCGGGATCCGGTCCGAATCCATCTTTTGATGGTGTTCATATGTTCGGTGATGACGGCTCGTTCAACATCGGTCTGCTTGCAATCAATCCGACCATCCGAACTCAGCTGGCTCAGGGTATCAGTGCGCAGTCAGGCGGACTGATACCGGTAGCTCTTGCCGAACAGTACGTGGGTTCACTGCCGGCGCAGCCCGTCAACCGTACCGGGTACCGGGAGAGTGACCTGCTTGACTACGCCGCTGAAAACATGAAGGTAAACGCATCCCTTCACTATCGTATCAGCGACCTTGTTGAGGCCAGCTATACCATGAATTACGGATTTGGTTCTTCAGTGTATACCGGAGCGCAGCGTTACAGCCTCAAGAACTTCAACATAGGCCAGCACAAGTTTGAGTTGAATGGCGATAATTTTATGCTTCGTGCCTACGGTACGTTTGAAAACTCCGGCGACTCCTACATCGCGGATTTCGTAGGATTTTCAGTTAACGAGGCCTACCGTTCCAATACCGAATGGTTTGGCCTGTATGGGGCAACCTTCGCAGGGGGTATTCTGCAGGCGGCAACCGCCGCTCAGGGTGGTAACCCAACCTATAATACCGCAACCGTTGGTGCGATTCTCGGCAATCCAGCTGCGGTTGCACAGCTCCATGCTGCAGCGCGTGCAGCGGCCGATAACGGTCGCTTTGAGCCCGGAACGGACCAGTTTGACGCCGCTGTAGATGCCGCTTTGGGAGCCCGGGTGCCTAATGGAGCGTTGTTTGATGATCAGTCGCGCTTCTACATGGTGGAAGGCCAATATGATTTCAAGAATGAAATTACCTTTGCCGATGTACAGGTTGGTGGTAGTTTCCGTCAGTTTCAGCTGCGATCAAACGGTACCATCTTTGATGATGCAGGCGGCGTAAATATCAACGAGTTCGGCGGATATCTGCAGGCCGGCCGGTCCTTCCTGGAAGACCGTGTTCGTTTGAGCGGATCTGTACGGTACGACAAAAACGAAAACTTCGACGGGCAGTTCAGTCCCCGGATTTCATCGGTTATCAGGGTAGCTGAGGGGCATAACCTCCGGGCTTCCTACCAGACCGGATTCCGTAATCCTACTACACAGGGACAGTACATCAACCTGAATGTCATCACCGCCCGATTGCTTGGCGGCTTGCCACAGTTCGCTGAACAATATGCTATCACGGACAACACCTATACGGTAGAGTCAGTACGGGCATATACCAATCAGTTTTTACAGAATCCGTCAGACCCCTCTAATGCTATTGCCGCAATTGGACTATTGGAGCGTTATGATACCCATAACCCGGTTAAACCCGAGCAGGTGCAGTCGTTCGAAGTAGGGTATAAAGGCTTGGTCAACAACAATTTGTTTGTCGACGCGGCCTATTATTACAATGTTTATAACGACTTTATCACGCAAATCCAGGTTCGGCGGGCTGCTGCTCCCATTAATCTGGACCTGACCGATCCGGCTTCCGTTCCAGGCGCCATCCAGGCTTCAACAAGTCTGCTTTCCGGTGATTTTAACAATACTTTCCAGATTTATACAAATACCGATAACACGGTTAAAGCACAAGGTGCTGTTCTCGGACTGGAATACAGCTTACCGGGCGGTTACCAGGTTATAACCAATTATAACTGGAATCAGCTGATTAGTGGCCTGGAGGGGTCATTCCAGAACGACTTCAACACACCCGAGCATAAAATCAATGTTTCGCTGGGTAATCGACGCCTGACAGACCGCATCGGGTTTAACGTGACCTATCGCTGGCAGGACGCATTCCGTTGGGAGGCTTCCTTCGCTCAGGCCGATATCCCCTCGGTATCCATGCTCGATGCACAGGTAACCTACCGTCTTCCTTCTATTGATTCTGTGATCAAGGTAGGAAGTTCCAACGTTGTCAATGACGGCTACATCCTGAGTGCCGGTGGTCCGACCGTTGGCGGCATATTCTATGTATCTTTCACCTACGATAACGTATTCCGACGTTAAGCAGTAACTGCTGCTTAACAATCAAAGCCCTGCTGTACCAACGGCAGGGCTTTTTTTATGCTAATATTCGTATAATTCCCCATGACATTTACTCAAAAATTAAAAGCAGCCGTAGCAACGACCGGTTCGGTTCTTTGTGTAGGACTGGACCCTGACCCGGAGCGTTTTCCTCAAGCCATAAAGAACGCACCCGGCACGGACGCTGAAAAAACGCTTGAATTCTGCCGCATCGTAATCAGGCAGACGAAGGGTCTGGCTGCCGCGTACAAACCTAATCTGGGCTTTTTCGAAGCGCTTGGCGCGGCTGGAATTGGGGTATTTGAAGAACTGTGCAGGGATAAACCCGAAGACGTTATCTGGATAGCCGACGCTAAACGAGGTGATATCGGTAACACCGCTCACCGCTATAAAACAGCATTCTTTCAGACATGGAACTGTGATGCTGTGACGTTATCACCGCTGATGGGAGCCGATACGCTGACCCCTTTTTTAACGGATGCTTCCAGGGCGGTGTTCGCATTGACACTGACATCCAATCCGGGTGCAGATGATTTCTTCGACCAGAAGTTGCAGCAGGGAGATACGCTAAGTGAACGTATAGCAGCTACATGTGCCGTGTTGGACGAACGTTTTCCTGCCAGCCTGGGAATGGTACTGGGGGCTACCCGTCCGGATAAAATGGCATCGCTGCTGACCAGGCATCCGAATGCGCATTTGCTTATTCCAGGCGTAGGAACCCAGGGCGGGAGTATTCAGGCGTTGACCGAGGCCCTGCATGGTCACCGGGGAATACCTCTTGTAAATGTAAGTCGTGCCATTTTGTTCAGCGGCAATCCTGAAACGGAAAAGGATTTTGCAGGCGGAATTGCCGAGCGCGCTTTATACTACCAGGAATTACTCAAACCCCTGGCAGTAAATAGTATATCATCAGCTGAACCGAATGTCTAAAAAACCTGAAATTATACTCTACACCGACGGAGCTTGCAGCGGAAATCCAGGTCCGGGTGGCTGGGCCTATCACCTTGAATGGAATGGTAAAATCAAAGAAGGATCAGGGGGGGAGGCGGATACCACCAATAACCGGATGGAAATGCGGGCGATAATTGAAGGCCTGAATGCACTGAATCGTCCTTGCTCAGTCACCATCTGCAGTGACAGTGCATTGATTATCAATACCTTCACCAAAGGGTGGATTGACAACTGGCAGCGAAAAGGCTGGAAGAAAGCTGACAAAAAGCCGGTAGAAAACAAAGACCTCTGGATGGCTATGCTGGATGCGATGAAGCTTCATTCCATAGTTTGGAAAAAAGTGAAGGGTCACGCAAACGATGAACGCAACAACCGTGTAGACGCGCTTGCTGTGGAAGCAGCCAAAGCTTATAAATAAGGTGTAAGGCGGTCCGCTCAGGTGGGTATTCCCGCCAATACGTGATGAGTAAACACACAAGTAACGGCCTTTCAGCACGTATGTATAAAAAAAGGCCCATACCGGGGAAGGTACAGGCCTTTTGAACCAGGTATACTGCTGCGAATTTACAGCGCAGTTGCAATAACGAGGGCTACAACAGAAATCAGTTTGAGCAGAATGTTCAGTGAAGGACCAGAGGTGTCTTTCAGCGGATCACCTACCGTATCACCAACAACGGTAGCTTTGTGAGCTTCAGAGCCTTTGTAATGCATCTGACCGTTGATTTCAACACCAGCTTCAAACATTTTCTTGGCATTGTCCCACGCACCACCGGCATTCGCCTGGAAAATGGCCATTAGTACACCGGAAACGGTAACTCCGGCCAGCAGTCCGCCGAGGGCTTCTTTTCCGAATACGAATCCAATGAATACCGGAACGATAACCGCAAGCAGTCCCGGTATAACCATTTCGCGGATAGCGGCCTTGGTTGAAATTTCAACACACTTGCCGTATTCAGGAGTACCATCTGCAGCGCGGAAGGTGTCCTTGTCGGCCTGTGTCCAGGTGTCCATTTCCTTGCCTTCATTCTTACGCATAACTTCCAGGGCCGCTTTAAGCGCAGGGATGTCGGCAAATTGACGACGAACCTCGTTAATCATAGCCATGGCAGCCCGACCAACTGCACCCATCGACAGGGCGGAGAATACAAATGTCAGCATGCCTCCGATGAACAGACCAGCCATTACGGTTGACTTGGAAATGTCAATGCTGCTGATACCGGCAGCCGTCATATAGGCGCCGAACAAGGCCAATGCCGTAAGTGCCGCAGATCCGATGGCAAACCCTTTACCGATAGCAGCGGTAGTGTTCCCAACGGCGTCCAGTCGGTCAGTACGCTGGCGAACTTCTTTCGGAAGCTCAGCCATTTCTGCAATACCACCGGCGTTGTCTGATATAGGCCCGTAAGCATCCACAGCAAGCTGTATACCGGTGTTCGCCAGCATCCCCACAGCGGCAATAGCAATACCGTACAGTCCGCCGAATTCGAAAGCACCGATGATTGCGAGTGCGATAACGATGACCGGTAAACCGGTAGACATCATACCAACCTGCAGACCGGAAATAATATTGGTTGCGGCACCGGTGAGCGACTGCTCTGCAATCTGACGAACCGGTTTTTTGCCGTAGCCGGTGTAGTACTCGGTAATCACACCAATCAGTACACCGGAAACCAGACCGATGATAGTAGCAAAGAAAATACCCATCGCGGTAAATTCACGAGTGTCACCATAGAGGGGATCGGTAAAGGTCCACTGCTCGGGAAGCATATTGGTGATCAGGAAATAGAACGCAACAATCATGATACCGGCTGAACCGAATTCACCCAGGTTCAGGGCTTTATGCGGGTCGCCCCCTTCTTTAACGCGGACAAAAAATGTACCTACGATGGAAATCACTATACCCGTTGATGCAAGAAACAGCGGGAGAAGCACACCTGCCAGCGGGTTACCGGCGAATTCACTCAGGCCCATGAAAACAGCACCCAGTACCATAGCAGCAATGATGGAACCAACAAAGGATTCAAAGAGGTCGGCACCCATACCGGCAACGTCCCCTACGTTATCCCCTACGTTATCGGCGATGGTAGCCGGATTGAGCGGGTGGTCTTCCGGGATACCGGCCTCAACTTTGCCCACCAGGTCGGCACCAACGTCGGCAGCTTTGGTGTAAATACCACCGCCAACACGGGCGAAAAGTGCGATGGAAGAAGCACCGAATGAGAATCCGGTGATAACGGTGATTACCTGATTAATGTCGGTAAAAATGTTGCTGTAAAGGATGAAAAGACCGCTCAGCCCCAGAACACCGAGGCCTACTACAGCAAGACCCATCACAGAACCGCCTGTAAAGGCAACTTCCAGGGCCTGACTCAGACCGGAACGGGCGGCGTTGGCAGTGCGTACATTGGCCTTGGTGGCCACTTTCATTCCGATAAACCCTGCAGCGCCTGAACAAAGCGCCCCCACAATAAATGACAGGGCAACCAGGTATGAACTGCCTTCGGTCATGGAGCCCTGTACACCGAGCAGGATAGCAACGATAACTACAAAAATGGCAAGAATTTTGTACTCAGCCCGTAAAAATGCCATTGCACCATCAGAAATATATTTGGCGATACTGGCCATTTTCTCCGTGCCGACATCCTGTTTGCTCACCCACTGGGACTTAATATAGGTGAACAGCAGAGCCAGCAGCCCCGCAGCAGGAATCAGATAAATCAGATTTTCCATGTGTTGTGTTTTTTGTTAAGGTTTTGACGCTTTAGTTGTATCGGTTCATAGTGGTTGTAATGCCTTCACGCACAAAATTAAGCACGGCATCATGTGCTTTATCTATACCCGTGGCTATGTCTTCCTGTTCTTCCGGATCAAACGGGGAAAGTACATAATCAGCCTGGCGACCTCTGGCAAAACTATTCCCGACACCAAAACGAAGGCGTGCGAACTGGTCGGTTCCCAGTCGGTCAATGATATCACTAAGACCATTATGTCCACCAGCACGACCGGATGGCCGGATGCGGATTTTACCCGGAGGCAAATTGATATCATCGGTGCATACCAAACATTCTGACAGGGGAATATCGAAAAATTTCAGGGCTTTAGAAACTGCTAATCCACTATTGTTCATATAGGTAGTGGGGGTAAGCAGAATTACGCGATGCCCTTTGAATCGACCTTCACCACTTAAAAAAGGGCCGCCGCCCGGTTTGAATGATGCCGAGAGTGTATCCGCAACATGGTACACGATATCAAACCCGATATTATGACGAGTTCCCATGTATTCTTGTCCGATATTGCCCAGACCTACAATCAGCGGCATACAGCGTAAGGGTGTGGTTTTAAGCAAAAAAAGCCACAGACAGATACTCCTGCTGCGGCTTTTTAAATGATACATGCATATCAGCAGGATTTATTCTGCTGCGGCTTCAGCGGCTTCTTCCTGCGGAGCTTCTTCACCGTCGGCAAATTCTACAATTTTCGCTTTACCGCCACGTGGTGGACGAATTACCAGAATGGTACGGTCAGGCGACATCAGCGGCGTGATATCCTTGAGTTTGAGCGTACGCACTTTCAGGTTGTGACCAATCTGCAGCTTGCTGATATCAACTGTCAGCTCCGATGGAAGTACGCCGGGGAGAGCGCTTACAGAGAGCTTACGCAGTGACTGATACAGGCGTCCGCCTTCAATAACACCCGGTGAGGTTCCCTTCAGGCGAATCGGGATGGTAACGGTTACCGGAACATCCTCTTTCGTAGCATAGAAATCGGCGTGAACAGGTGCATCGGTTACCGGATGAAACTGGGTAACTTTCAGGATGGCATCAATATGCTTTCCACCCTCAAACATGAGCTTGATGAACTGCAGGTTCTTGACACTGAGAATTTTTTCGAGGGCAACCCGTGGTACACTGAAGTGGAGGTTTCCTTCCACGCCGGGACCGTAAACCACGGCGGGTACGAGATCTTCCTTGCGGATATTTTCGAGTCGTTTAGGGTCGATGTTGCGCTCTACAGCGGTGAGTTCTATGATGTTTGGCTTTTCCATGTTCTTTCGGGTGTGGTATTAATCGTCAAAAAGGGTGCTGATTGAATCATCGGTGTAAATTCGACGGATAGAATCAGCAAAAATTTCAGCTACACTCAAAACCTTGATTTTGGGCGATGGTCGTTTCAGCGGCACCGTATCGGTAACCAGCATGAGATCAATCGGAGAATCTTCAATCCGCTGGAATGCAGGACCGGAAAGAATCGGGTGGGTACACGCCGTAATAATCTTCCGTGCTCCGCGTTCGCGCAGGGCTGATGCCGCGTTGGTTATGGTACCGGCGGTATCAATCATGTCATCAACCAGCAGAATGTTCTTGTCTTGTATTTCACCGATGATGTTCATTACTTCGGCCACGTTTTGCTGTGGGCGTCGTTTGTCAACAAAAGCCAGACCGGCTCCGAGTCGTTTGGAGTATGATCGGGCCATTTTGAGGCTTCCCACATCGGGTGCAACTACAACAAGATTTTCAATCGGGTTTCTCGTGAAATAATCAACAAAAATGCTGCTGGCGTACAGGTGATCCAGCGGGATATCAAAAAAGCCCTGAATCTGGGGTGCGTGCAGGTCCATGGTCAGCACCCGGTCGGCCCCGGCTGTGGTCAGCAGATTGGCCATCAGTTTGGATGCGATGGATACCCGGGGCTGATCTTTACGATCTTGCCGGGCATACCCGAAATAGGGAATCACTGCGGTCACACGATATGCCGATGCACGTTTGGCAGCGTCAATGAGCATGAGCAACTCCATGATATTCTCACTGGGAGGTGGAGTTGACTGCACAACAAAAATGTCTGAACCCCGGATACTTTGCTGATATTTCACATAAATTTCACCATCGGAAAACGCTTTGATGGTCACTTCGCCCAGGGTTGTACCATACTGCTCTGCTATAGCTCGTGCCAGTGCGATATTACTGCGACCTGCGAAAATAGCAAGGGGCTGATCCACGATGGTTGAAGTTTAATTATGCAAAAAAAAGGATGCATCGTACGAGACATCCTTTTAGAAAATAACTGGGTTATGTTGCCCGGGGAGGATTCGAACCCCCACGTACGGTACCAAAAACCGCTGTCCTACCCTTAGACGACCGGGCAAATCACCGTCTTTCGACAGACTCCAAATTTAGAAACAATTACGTTGTCTGTCAACCCCTGCTCAAGCTTTTAAAAATACGGCACGAAGCGCAACCGCCCTGGCTGCACTGATAACGATACAGGGGTAGTGTTCCGGGATGATTGTGCAGCAGCTGCATTGCTCCCCCGGCTTTCCTGAATACCCGTTCAATACGGGAGGGCACAGGTACCCGGCCGTTAATCCAGCAGGCTTCTGCCTGGGTTGTCAATTCAGTTTTGTGTACCAGGCTGCCCAGGATATGCAATGCCGGAAGCAGTACCGTGTGTATCAATACCCTGCCGCGCTGTCCTGCTGCGAATGGTTTGCAACCAAATTCGGCTACACACGCTGTCAGGGTTTGTCCGAGAAACCACCCCATACCGTGGGTTTGCAGAAACACGAGCAAGTGAGCTGCCTGACGGATACGGTTTTCCGGCCTGCTCACCGGTCTGCCGGCTTTTTTGTTCCAACCGGTGTTGCCCCGGGCCAGCATGAACAGTAAATCGGATGCCTGATGGTAATCAAGCGGATATTCCGGTGCGAGGTAGTCCCAGCTTTGTTCAGCCAGCTGCACCATGGCCTGACGGTTGGCCGGGATACCCAGACCGTCGCAGCAACCGATCCAAAGCATGCGTAAAAAAGCATCCGACGGCTTTCGGTGTGCATCGTACCAGGCAAAGAGTTTTTCGCGCTTGATGGTGAAATATAGCCGGGCCGCATGTTCAAGCTGTTCACGTATCACATCCGGCGATATATGCCTCAGAAAGCCGGAACAGGTAAGTTCATCACGCTGGTTCAGGGCAAAAAGTTCTGTCTGCCAGCTGGAGTGCAGGTGTGATTTCAGTACTACGGTAGGTGCCTGTGATCCGTTTTCCAGTTGCACCGGTGCCGCATCGTCGGGCTGGAGTACTACGTGAAGCACTATATTATTGTACCGACTGTCATGCTGGTGGCCGTGCAGGTACCAGTCATTGCAATGTATGTGCAGTTCAATGCAACCAAATAAAGATAGACCATCAAGCATGATCCGGGCGTCAAAGAAATCCGGACCGTCAAAGGTGTTCAGCTCCCCGTGCTTTATCAGTTCTACGTGCCGACCGCATGTGGTGGTCAGACCCGTTTCATCAAAGGCATGATGCTGCCACAACCGTTGGAAAATGAGCTCCCGCATGGAATTCAGTGTATTGGAGTGAGGTGAATACAGGAGCGGGCAGCACAACAAAAACAAGGGAGGGTAATATGCAGATTTCCTCCCGGTCAGTCAATCAGAAAACAACCCGGGGATTAATCTTCCCGGGCTGTTTTGACATCTTCGTCACTGAGTGTCAGTGAATCCGTGGCTTCGTACAAGTCAGGAACATGTTCTTTCACACTGCGTTTTATTGTATCGCCGACCTGGTGGGCTTTTTCACGGGCGTTTTTGCCCTTGGACTGTACCCAGGTATTGGCATTTTCAGCACCTCCCCGTATCAGCTGCCGGTTCTCCCGGCCGCTTTTGGGAGCAAGGAGAACTCCTGCCGCCAGGCCGGTCAGGAAGAAACCAACTGCGGTAACCAGTACATTCAAACCATTATTATTGCTCATATCATTCTCCCTTATAGATTTTATATCAAAAGTGACTACGTAATAGAATGGGGTTCTATATATGACAAATTACAACTTTGCCACCATATCTACAACGGGTGAGTCACATTTAACGTGTGTGCAAGATTCACAAAAACAATAGGTAACCGGATTGTTAGTGGTTGTGAAAACCGTTATTTTAGTACGCTTACATATAACACAGAGAGCATGATACGCTTATTGATATTTATTCCGGCTTTTTTCCTGCTGATGGGTTTTACCAACTCGCCGCTTTCTACGTTCAATGTAGTAGTCAACAATGCGGACGTTGTGCTGACCTGGTCGGCGGATGACCTCACTTCGGTTGATAAATTCGAAGTGTACCGCAAGTGGGAGCACAACCGGTCCGGGAAAAATGAGTTCGAAAAACTGGAAGACTCTGAAATTCAACTTACCCGTGCTATCCGCACCAACCCGCCTCCGTATTTTGAATACATTGACAACCAGCTGTTTAAGGCTGAAACCGGTACCGATGTTGAGTACGTTCTGTACATCTACATGACCGATGGTTCCCGCCATGAGGAACACCGTCACGTTCAATATACAACCTCTGCCGTGCGCAGAACCTGGGGCAGCATCAAATCGATGTTCCAATAAAGACCACCTACAGGATGCCGGAACCGTCATCATCCCTTACTCTAATGCCGGCCGGTCATATCAGGCGAACTGTCCGGCGCATGGCTATGCAGATAGCCGAGGACTTCAACTCCGGTGAACAGGTACTCCTGGTTGGCATCAACACCCGGGGTAATCACTTCGCCCGACTGCTGCGCGAAGCCCTGCTTCATACGGGTATCGCGGAGACCGGACTCATCAACCTGAATGTACATGATATGGAGCTCGCCGGTGCCGTCGGGGCCGGGGAACTCAGCACGGCCAGTCACATTCTACTCATCGATGATGTGCTTTTCAGCGGCTCAACCATGATGCAGGCCCTGCGTTTCGTGCTGGATCATGCCACCCCGAAGGTAATCAAAATGGCCGTGCTGGTTGACCGTGGCCACCGGATGTTTCCCATACAACCCGACTATGCCGGAATTGTATCACCCACAAAATTCAACGAACACGTCCGCGTATCTTTTCAGGAGGATGGAACTCCCGCTGCCGTTATGCTGCAGGTATGAGCTTACAAAAACCACTCCTCTGTCTTGATTGTACGTGAAAATCAGAACAGAACCCA
This sequence comes from Bacteroidetes bacterium HLUCCA01, assembly GCA_001314545.1. GTDB lineage: Bacteria > Bacteroidota > Rhodothermia > Balneolales > HLUCCA01 > HLUCCA01. Next base: position 200,300 of record LIHN01000007.1, on the reverse strand, counting down.
TATGAGATCCATGAAATCCTATTACTGCACAGGCCTTACCATTCTCGCACTAAGTGTATTGTCCGTACCAGCTGTGCTGGCATCCGCACCACCTTCTGCCGATTCCGGCACCCAGCTAGCATCGCTGTACCCTATCAACGGTGTAGATGGTACACATGGTGGCCAAAATGAAATCCGGTTCATGGCTTTCGATGCCGACCTTTCCCTGTATTCCGGGCAGACGGGAAGTGATGCAGCGCAGGAAGCTCAGGCGGAGGAGCAGCCGGAAGGGCCGGCATCGCCATGGACATTTGGCGGCTGGCTTACCCTGAATGGAAGTCAGGCGGCATTTCACAACTGGGCGCAGGGTGGTGTAAATAATTTGACGGGAGTAAGTTCTGCCCGATTTACCGCCGAGTATACCCGTGACCGCTACGTATTCAATCACAGCACGAATCTCAAGTACGGACAGTCACGGCTCGACGGGAACGAGTTCCGCAAGACAGACGATGAAATCCGCCTGCGAAATCAGATTCGCCGTATGATGGACGATGAGCGATTCTCGCTGATCGCACAGGTTAATTTCAATTCCCAGTTTGATATTGGTCGTGATAAAGATAACGTCAACACCATCTCCAGGTTCATGGCTCCGGCATACATCGTAGAAACGGTGGGTTTTGCCTACAATCCTGATCCTTCCTTTCAGATGGACATGGGTATTTCCATGAGACAGACCGTAGTGACTGACACGGACTTATCAACACGGTACGGTCTTGCCGAAGGGGAAACCTTCCGGAACGAGGGGGGTATTTCCATCGGTGTCAAAACCGAGCGTGAAATAATGACGAATGTAGTCTATAACGGGCAGCTGGAGACCTTTACCAATTTGATGGAGCAGCTCAACAGCTCTACTGTCCGCTTTACCAACGAACTCATCGGCAAGGTTAACAGTTATCTGACGGTTAATGTTGAAGTTGCTTTTCTTTACGATGACGACGTAAGCACGGAGCTGCAGGTTAAACAGGTATTATCGGTCGGATTCAGTTACCGCTTCCTGTAACCGTAGCTGAAATGAATCGCCTTGCTTTGCTCACACAGGCACTCAGCAGTCTGCAGTCCTGGTTAAATCGTTTCCCGGGCTCCGATGGGGGGGCTGCAGTTCAGCCGGGGGAATCCGGCGATGCGGATCAGCTTCACCGGCAACCCTCATCGGGTGAGATGGAAACCGTTTTGACCGAGCTGGTACGCCGACTCGAGGGTAACTATCCATTTCATAGTCCGGTCTATGCCGGACAAATGCTCAAGCCTCCACATGAGCTGGCCTGGCTGGCGCATTCGCTGACCATGCTGATCAACCCGAACAACCACGCCCTTGATGGAGGTCCGCCCACCTCGGTGATGGAAAAGGAGGTAATTCCGCAATTCGCCCGAATGTTTGGGTTCACCGAGCCCGTGCTTGGCCATCTGACCAGTTCCGGAACCATTGCCAATCTGGAAGCGCTCTGGGTGGCGCGCAATGTGCATCCGGGCAAGGGGATTGCTTTTTCCGATCAGGCTCATTACACCCATGAGCGTATGTGCAGCGTGCTGGGAATCCCATCCTTTAAAATTTCAACTACTCCTGCCGGGGAGTGGAATCTGCACGAGCTGGAATCGATTAAAGATCGTGTGGGGACGGTTGTTGTGACCATGGGAACAACGGGGGCGGGCAGGGTAGAACCCTTGCATGAACTTCTGCCGCTGTTCCGCGAAATGGGGCTTCGGGTACATTTGGATGCGGCATACGGCGGATATTTCAAGCTGCTGGAGGGTACCGGGGCTATTGATCCGCTTCCCTGGGGATGGACCGGCGAGGCGGATAGTCTGGTAATTGATCCGCACAAGCATGGTTTACAGCCTTACGGGTGTGGATGCGTACTGTTTAGGGATCCAGCGGTGGGCCGGTATTACAAGCATGATTCGCCCTACACCTATTTTTCATCGGACGATCTGCACCTGGGGGAGATTTCACTGGAATGTTCCCGAGCCGGTGCGGCAGCGGCGGGTCTGTGGGCCACGCTGCAGGTGTTTGGTCTTGAGCCGATGGGGCGGATGGGGCAGGTGATGCAGTACTGCAGGAAAGCTGCGGTGCGTTTTGCGGATGCAGCTGTTGCTACGGGGCGGTTTGTGATGCTGGAGGCCCCTGAGCTGGATATTGTGGTATACGCTGGCGTTCCGGAAGTCGGGGCCCGAACGTTGCGTGGGGTGAGCGCGGTCAGTGAGCGGGTGTTCCGGCGGGGGATGGAGCGGGGTGCGGATGGGGTGTATGTGAGCCTGTATACCGTTCCTGCGAGTCAGGTACTCAATGTAATGCCCGATCTGCAGCCCGATGCCGAAACGGTAACGGTACTTCGCAGTGTACTCATGAAACCGGAGCACCGGGATTTTGTGCCCGAACTGGTGCGCCGGCTCGAATCATTGTTATAGACTCCACGCTCCGAAATTTCAGCCAGCAACCGCAGATTTCAACCCTGCAGGATTAACGCGCTGCTGCAGGCACCGTTTTCAGACACGTTTTGCTGTCAACACGTCTTGCTGTCGACTCGAATCGCTGCTACAGGCACCGCAGGCTCTGAAAAGGTGCATGCAGAGCCGACGGTACCTTTAAGCAGTACATTTCAGCAGGGTTTAAACGTCGAACCGGATGCCCTGTGCCAGCGGCAGACTGCTGCCCCAGTTGATGGTGTTCGTCTGGCGACGCATGTACACTTTCCAGGCATCTGAACCGCTTTCGCGCCCGCCTCCGGTTTCTTTCTCACCACCGAAAGCCCCGCCTATTTCAGCGCCGCTGGTTCCGATGTTCACATTGGCGATGCCGCAATCGGAACCCACGTGACTCAGGAAACGCTCCGCTTCGCGCAGATTTAACGTGAATATCGCTGAACTGAGTCCCTGAACCACACCGTTGTGGTACGCAATGGCCTCGTCGAGTTCGCTGTAGCGAATCAGGTACAAAATGGGTGCAAAGGTCTCATCCTGCACAATCTGATAATGATTTTCGGCTACGCAAATGGCCGGCCGCACATACGTTCCGCTGGCGTAGGGTTCCCCGTCGAGTACCTCCCCGCCGTAGACCACCTCGCCCCCGGACTCTCTGAGCTGATTCAGGGCATTTTGCATCGCATCAACCGCCTGTTTGTCGATCAGCGGACCGACAAGCGTTCCTTCCTCCAGCGGACTGCCGATGCTGATATTTTTGTAAATAGCAACCAGCCGGTCTTTAACCTGCTCAAAAATTGACTCGTGCACGATTAATCTTCGGGTGGATGTGCATCGCTGTCCGGCTGTACCTACAGCACCGAATACCGTTGCCCGTACGGCCATTTCAATATCGGCCTGCGGTGTGACGATGATGGCGTTGTTCCCGCCCAGTTCCAGCAACGATTTGCCCAGCCGGGCAGCAACAACCTGTGCAACCTGCTTGCCCATACGGATGGAGCCGGTAGCTGAAATCAGTGGTACGCGCTTATCAGTGGTCATCCATTCACCAACCTGACGGTCGCCGTTGATCATGTTGAAAATACCTTCAGGCAGGTTGTTTTCTTTCAGTACATCCTGGATGATATTCTGACAGGCAACGGCGCAAAGCGGCGTTTTTTCGGAGGGTTTCCAGACGATCGTGTCACCGCATACCGCCGCGATCATGGCATTCCAGCTCCACACGGCAACCGGGAAGTTAAATGCGGAGATAACGCCTACTACACCCAGTGGGTGGTACTGCTCGTACATACGGTGTTCGGGGCGTTCGCTGTGCATGGAGAGTCCGTAGAGCTGCCGGGACAGACCAACGGCAAAATCGCAGATATCAATCATTTCCTGTACTTCTCCGAGCCCTTCCTGGTAGATTTTCCCCATTTCCAGGGAGACCAGCCGACCCAGATCATCTTTGTGCCTGCGAAGGGCTTCGCCAATCTGACGTACGATTTCGCCGCGCTGCGGAGCGGGCATCATCCGCCAGGTTTTGAAGGCATCCTGCGCCGCTGTAATCACGGTTTCATACTCTTCACGCGTGGTGGAGTATACGCTGCCGATTTTGGCACCGTCTATGGGTGAAAAGGAGTCGATGCGTGGGGCGTTGTCTGTAAACAGGGTATTGTTGCCGGTTGAAGTTCCGGCGTTGTCGGCCTGTATGCCGAGTCGCTTCAGAAAGTCCATAGTTCGTGTAGTTTAATATGATTGCCTAGGTTCGTACCCGTCAAGATACTGCTCTTGCCCCCAAGGAAGAAAGGGTTAAAATTTTAATGCGCAAGCTACAGACCGGGTTCGTGCAGGGTGTGATGATGGCGTCGTGGCCGGGGTTGCCTGTGCGGTTTTAAAAATTGAAACGGGTGGTTATCTCCAGATTGGGATAAGTACGCCGATCGGCGCTGCGTTCGGCCTGCAGAAAGGCTTCCCGGAAATTTTCCGGATAGTCTGTGTAGAGCTTTTGTCGGGTAGCCTGGAACTGGAGCCATCCGTTAAGATAGAGTTCGTTGCGAGCGCTCAGGGGAAGCCGGATGGTAACGGCAGGACCCCATTGCGAGGTGGTTTGTTTTCCGGTTGCGATGCGGGAGGCCCGGATTACCGAACCGTTATCGGGGATTTCTACGGCCAGAGATGCACGTTGCAGGAAGTCGGTTTTGTGGAAATACCGCAGTCCGGTGCTGATGACTACATCGTCATAACGCCGGCTGAACATGCCGCTGAAATCCCAGGTGGTTATGGTATCGATGGGGGTTTCCTGGAAGGTATCCCAGAACAATCTGCCGATTCGCAGCTCGCTGCGGGAGACCTCGGCCTGCAGGTTCCAGTTAGGTGCGAAGGTCCATGACATAGCGCTGTTGGCGATGAACTCCCGGGCCGACTGGTCGTTTTTGGGTCGGTTGGCCAGCTCATAATCTTCAACCGTGTAGTTGGCTCTGACGGTGAACCGGTGGTTCATTTCAAAAACGGGACTGGGTTGCCAGGTGAGTTCCGGAATCAGTCGGAGGGAGCGTCGCCAGTTGTTTTCAATACTTCGCTCACTGAACAGATATACAACATGAAAGGCTTCACCGGCCAGGGTAACCCGGCTACGCAGTACATCGCTGATGCGGTATTCATGTACGGTACGCAGCAGCATAGCCAGTTCGTCGCGGTCATCCTGGTTGAAATCCGGAGTGTTGTAGCGCAGAATGCTGGTGCTGCCCGAAATCAGTATTTCGTAACGTTCGGATACCTGAACGCGGTTACGGGTGAACAGTTCAAACCGGCGTTGACTGAAATTGGAGTTTTCAAGGATTTCACTCCTGCGTCGTACCTGGTCTTCGGGAAGTCCTTCCGTGTTGATCAGCCGTGATTCGCGAACCTGCAGGGCCCATCGTGCGCCAATCTGCAGCTGGAGGCCGGGCTGGCGACGATGCAGAGCCACACCGGTATCCAGGAACTGCCGGTCACTGCGGGAGTCGAACAGGGTGATGTTGCTTCCCGCTTCCAGCGGGCTGTTCAGGATGCGGCGCACGTTGCTGAGTGCATCGATGGAAAACTCAGCGGTCATGCGGTTGCCGATGGGAGTTTCGGTCAGGATAAAGGCACGTGTGGAGTCGCTTTCGATGGATTCCACGAAACTGGACTCGGTTCGGTTGAGCAGGCTGCCTGACTGGTAGCTGTCGCGGCGTGTAGATGAGGCGGTTATCAGGGCGTTGAGGCTGAGGTTGTCCTGGCTGAGGTAGTCCATGGTGGTACCGTAGCGGAAGGTGTAGAGTTCACGGGGGTTGATGTAGGCCCGGTCTGCCAGGATTTCGGGCTTGATGCGGAAGTCGCCCAGCTGGAGTTCGGGTGTTGTCAGGGATACCTGCCAATTCAGTCCCTGGTCGCTTTGTTCACTTCGCTGGTCGCTCAGGAAGCCGGCCCGTGCTGCTATCTGGAGCGATTCATAGGGTTGCAGGTAAAACCCGATCAGGGCATGGTCCTGCCGGAGGTTGGTGTTGGTGAACCGGTAGCTGCCGGCCCGGGTGTTGATGCCGAAATGCGGGTTGAGGGCATATTGGAATTGAAGGAGGTGGTCTTGTTCATCCTGAATATTTTGTGCCTGATCATTGAACAGGAAAAGCCGTGAACTCAGCCGGTTATCCATGCTGAAACGCAGGGTTTCAGAAAGGTAATCGGCCCGGGTGTTCAGCGACCATGATACGGCATCGAGCTGGCGAACGAAACGGTTGGTTCCCTGCACCGACTGTCCGGCAACTTCCCCGGCGCACAGGAGGATACCGGTGAGCAGCGCGGAGACAAGGAGCATTCGGCTGGCAGCGTTCATGGAAAGGTTTGCGTAACTCGGGTAGGTGCGGGTAGCACAATTGCGCGGGTATGGTCAGGTAAAGTATAGCAAATTGATTGCAGATATTTGGGTATGTTTACCGTGGTATACGCGCGTTAATTGCTTTGATATCTTCATGAAATCTTACCCCAGACTCAGTAAAGCCTCTCTGGCCCGCTATCGGAAACTGCATCAGCGCAAGTTCCGCGAGTCTATGGGCTTGTATATAGCCGAAGGCTTGCGTACAGTAGAGCAACTTGCAGGGAAAGCAACCGTTGAATGCGTTATTTTGCACGATGGGTTGCCCGATGCGCATCCTGCTTTTGCGCTGGCAAAACGATGCGGGGAGGTGTATGTGGCCGATGAGCAGGAGTTTAATGCGTTATGCGATACGGAACAGGCTCAGGGCATTATCGCAGTTGTACGAATCCCGGACGCTATACAGCTGACGGACCTTGCCCGACGTGAACGCGGGTTGCTTCTGGCACTGGATGCAGTGCAGGATCCGGGTAATTCAGGCACCTTGTACCGAACGGCGGCATGGTTTGGGGCCTGCGGGTTCATTATGGGCAGCGGGACGGTAGACCTGTTTAATGGCAAGGTGGTTCGAAGCACAGCAGGGGCCCTGGGGTCGCTTCCGTGGCTGCTATCAGCGAATCTGCCTGAAAGTCTGCGATTTCTTCATGAGTCGGGGTGGGAAATTTATCTGCTGGATGGTGCCGGTACCGGTGAAGATATACGGCACGTGCTGCCGGCGGATAAATCCATCGTGGTAGTAGGCAATGAAGCCAACGGCATATCCGATGCACTGCTTGCCTGGCCGGGCTTCAGACGGGTTCGTATTCCGGGTCAGCCCGGCCAGGTAGAAAGTCTGAATGCGGCAGTGAGCGGTGCTATTGCACTGTATCATTTTAGTGGTAGGTGATGCGCGCCCGACCGATTCTTACGGCATGTTGACTACCTCTACCCGATTGATATTCTTACCCAGAAAACGTTCAGCCAGGGCCTGGAAACGTTGCGGCTTATCACTGACGTAGCAGCTGAACGTGGTTTGATCGGGAGCGCTGTTCAGGAGTCTGGCATTGTCCAGGTACTCGGCCGCCATTGCAGCAATTGCGTCGGCCGAATCAACAATCTGCAGGTTGGGGTTATTGAAGTATGCCATGATCTGGTCCCGGAAAAGCGGGTAGTGCGTGCAGCCGAGGATCAACCCGTCAAACCGGGTATGGGTAAAATCGCGCAGGTAGATATCCAGCGTCGCGCGGGCAACTTCGTTGTCAATCCACCCTTCTTCGGCCAGCGGCACCAGCATGGGACAGGCCTTCGAGAACACGGAAAGGCTCGGATTTTGCTGTTTCAGGGCATCTTCGTAGGCACCTGAACCGACCGTAGCCAGGGTTCCGATAACCCCGATCATATTGTGTTCATGTCTGAGTGCCGCCGCAGCCTGAGCGCCCGCACTGATTACGTCAAGAACGGGAACGCTGCCCGATTTGTGTTCAATTGCATTCCGGGCAGAGGCTGCTACCGTGTTACATGCAATCAGAATCATTTTTACGCGCTTACGCAGCAGGAAATCGGTTATCTGAAGCGCATACTCCTTAACGGTCTCGGCCGACTTGATGCCGTAGGGTACCCGTGCTGTATCTCCGAAATACACAATGCTTTCGTTGGGTAAGGCCTGCATTACCGATTTGACCACCGTCAGACCTCCGATTCCTGAGTCAAATATTCCGATAGGTGCGCCGGGCGATGATTTCATGATGAACCTGGGTTAAATTCAGATAGGAACTGATTAAAGCTGTGATGACAGAATAACAAGATCATCAGAATTTGGAAAGCGAAATCGGATTTTATCTTCTGCGTACCAGTACCAGCGGTTCTTTGAAATGCATACCCGGTTTTTCCGGATGGTGTAGTTCGGCATACACAATATAAACCCCGGTGGGTTGTAGGATATTCTGACGGTCTGTACCCCTCCAAAGTGTCTGATAGCTGCCTCCCACCAGCTCATCATCTACCAGGGTGGTTATGTACCTGCCGTAACGGTCGAATATCTGGAGACGGAGCAGATAACCGATTCCCGGAGGTTGAATCTGGATGACGGCATGGTCTTCATGCCCGTCCAGATCCGGGGAATAAGGGTTTGGATCAATTTTTAACCCCGGTTCAGCTGCACCAACCTGCGGATTCAGTTTCTGCAAGGCTATGCTGTTTGTTTCGGATGGTGTTGCACCGGAAGATGCCGCACTCGTTCCCCAGGAAGCGGTCACTTCCGGCGCAGTATAAACCCGTTCCAGGCTTCGACCCCTCGGATCATACACGTAGGGATGATGCCAGTCCGGGCTGTAGTAAACGGAATCAAATATCGTTTCATGATTGCGCAGGTACACTCCCCGACCTGAACTGGTGAGTCCGAGCGTTGAGCGGTCAACCCGAACAATACCGCCGTGGTCGGGAATACCAAAAAAAGACGCGATGCGGGTTCCCTGCCAGTTTGTCGCCGTATCGGCGTGAACAACGCCAAACCCATTGGCCTGGATACGCCACAGATGAGACCCTACGGGATCCCAGGTCCGGATTTGTCCGTCGCGGTCTGGTGTATCCGCAAGAAACAGACCCTGCATATCCAGCGCATACGACCGCTGGTTCAGGATTTCAACAAATTCGGACTGATCGGGATGGGTGTTATATCGTCCCTGCAATGGTTGATACAGGATTTCATTGATGAGCAGGTCGCCCGGTTCCGGTGGCTGGGCCGCCTCCATGCTAAAATCATATCGTCTGGCATCGCCGTACCGCCTGACGCCTGTGATTTCGAGCATACCGGGTGTATTGCCCGGCCAGTGCGATTCGTCCGGAACTTCCAGCAGCAGGATGTTCGATTTCTCCGGGTCGATGCGAATGGAAGTTGGTTCATTTCCATTGATATGCAGTTCCGTGCCGGAATCGTTTTGGATGAACAGGTTGAACGTGGCCTCAATATGCTTGTCCGGCCGGAGCACGGCATTCAGGAGGCTCAGATCCGGAAGGGTTCGTTGCGATGCGGTATTGGTCAATCCGGCTGAATGAAATCCGTTCTGGTTTCCCAACCAGTTCCGGGCATCCAGTCCGGAGTACGATGCATTGATGCGTTCCAGGCTTTGACCGTCCGCCAGGCCGACGGTATTCGTTCTATGGTAGGCGATGGAGTCAATGGTCAAGCCACGGTCATCCTGCAGCCATATGGTATCCTGCACCCTGGACAGCGTAGGGAGCGAGACCGTAACCACAGATCCCTGGTCCGCAAAAAAAGGTACGTTCTGCGACCGGGTGAGGATGACCATTGCCCCGGGCTCCAGCGTAAAATCAGGGATATCTGTAATGAGCTGTTGTCTTCGCAGCTTCCAGCCTGATGCGTTAATCAGCTTTTCCGAGCGGTTATACAGTTCAATAAACGGGACGAGCTCACCGGTACCGGTTTTCGGCGTTATTTCGTTGATACGCACGTCGCCGGTCTCCACTTCATCGAAAATCATCATCGGCAGTGTTGTGGCCGGCATGGACTTTCCGGTGCGAACGTCGGTGTAGCGATCAATTTCCAGGCGATAGGATCCCCCGGCCAGTGACTGTTCCAGATGCAGGATTGCACGGAAGCCGGTCCGTTCAATCCGGGTGGCGCGGGCGGCAATCTCCCCCGAATCGGATTTTAGTATGCGAATGTCGTTCATGTTCAAGGTGCCGGGTTCAGGTGGTTCGGAAAACGTGATTTCTATGATCTGGTTACCGATTGGCCGTGCGCTGTGCACAAAAAGAGGAGCCCGGGTTATGGTGACCGGACCGAATAAAAAGCGGTCGGCCCGGGTGCGGGTGAATGCTGTTCTGAATCCGAAAAACGGTGCGAATGAGGGCGGAGCTGCGTCCGGGGCCTCACTCCACTGATAGGTTGTATCGTACGATGTTTTTACACCAAGCCGCCACAGTCCATCTCCGTTGCGTACAACACGGACCCGGAATTCCTGGTGGTCATCCGGCAGTACCCGGGCGCTTTGCAGCAGTTCAATCGGGGTATCGGGACCATGCATCCGGAAAAGCCGGGCGAATTTCATGCCGCCGCTTTCCCCGATACGCACGGCATATCCATTCGGACTTTCCGGATCATCGACGAGCAGCCACACCCAGACACGGTTTTGGTTGCTGGTAGTGAATCCATCGAAACGCACGGAAAAATCCCATCTGCCATAGTAAACAGAGCTGTTTGTGTAGATATAGTGACTGTTGTCATCGGGATTTCCTGCCTGACGAAGCATGGGTCTGCCATCCATGGTTTCCGGGGTGAACCGGATGGTTTCGCCAAGCCAGAACGTGCCCGGAAAATCGGTGTAATCATTGCTCAGGACTAAGGAATCGGCGGCTATTTCACCTGCATTTTCGGTCGAGGGCGCACGGTTTATAGGAAAGGGCAGATTGGAAGCCGGCATGCCATGATCTGCACCGACAGACGATGTGTTGATGAGTGGACCTGTAGTCTGAAGTTCAACGTGGGTGCTGAAAGCCTGCACCTTTGTGTCGATGTCAGATTCCAGATGGGGCAGCCCGCCGGTTTCATGTGAAAGGAACTTTGGCAGCTCCTGACCGGAGGTCATTGCGATGGAGAGAATAACCGGAATCAGGTATCGGATTGCATAGGTAATCATAAGGTTTCGGATCTGCATTAGGGGGCTTTTCATATACAAAGACAAGTCCCGGGGGCTGTCAACCCCCGGAACCTGAATAGGACTGCATCTGCAGACGGGGCAAAAAGGCTCCTGCCCGGCCTGCTGTTGTGTTCAGTACTTATATAAGAGCAGCATCCGAGCGAAATCTTTCATAAATCGGCACAAATTTCACAGCGAAAGTAGCAGAATGGTGTTTCCTGTCAGTTTTGAGGCGCTTTCAGGCTGAAAATCGGAGTGATGCCATCTGTATGGCGGATTCCCGAAGGAAGGCGTCCTGCATGTTGTGGCTGGTGCAGGGTGTTGACGTAGTGACGGTCTCTGAGTCAGCGCCATGTTACCGGCCGGCCGGCCGGGCAGCGCCCCTGATTCCCGGGATTCCGGGTTTGGTGACCATACGCGCACTGAAAAAAGAGGTGTGAGGCAGCGCAGCTCTGTTCTTCGTATCTTGTCGGGAAGATTTTTTACCCTGTGAACAGCATCTGGAAAATGTATCCGATGTACTAAATCACATCGATGTTTACCCCCATCCAGTTACAATTCCATCGCACTATGAAAAAACAAATCCGCATCAACGTTGACCTCGACCATGAAAATGTACCCAAATCCATCGAGTGGGACGCGGAAGACGCCGGTGAGACGGAGCCGGCAGCCTGCAAGGCCATGATCATGTCGTTATGGGATCATCGCCGTAAAAATACCATGCGGCTTGATCTGTGGACCCGTGATATGACCGTTGACGAGATGAAAATCTTTTTCCACGAGACGCTCATCACCATGGCAGATACCCTTGAAAAATCAATAGCAGATGATCGTATAGCCGGCGATATGCGCGATTTTTGTGCTTATTTTGCTGAGAAGATGGAAATTGCCACACCGGATGAACCCGGCACGTAAGCTCCCTGACAGCCCGGCTGAAAACCGGAGAGCATGCAGTTAGTTACCGGCTTCTCTTTTTTTCATGCATTCACAACGAATCCCGAAGTTTTCACAGATTTCATGGTCGGGTGCTTTGGCAAATCTGGCTTTACATGCCGCTCTACCGTGCAGAATCATAAGATGTGAAATGTTGGTCCATTCCTCACGCGGGAAAAGCTCCATCAGATCTCTCTCAATCTTAACCGGATCCTGATGTACCGTCAGACCAAAACGATTTGAAAGCCGGCGGACATGGGTGTCAACCACTACGCCGTGGTTAATGCCGAAAGCATTCCCCAGAACCACATTGGCTGTTTTCCGGGCTGCTCCGCGGAGTGTGAGTAATTCATCCATACTTTGGGGCACCTCCCCGTCATAAACCTCCAGGATACGACGTGCTGTTTCCTGAATGCTCAGGGCCTTGTTCCGGTAAAAACCGGTAGGTTTGACATCCATCTCCAGTTCAGCCAGATCGGCCTCGGCAAAATGCTTCGGACCGGGATATTTTTTGAACAGCTTTTCGGTGACCATGTTGACCCGGACGTCCGTACACTGGGCACTCAGAATGGTAGCGATGAGCAGCTCGAACGGGGTGGTGTAATTCAGCTCACAATGCGGATTCGGATAGTAACGGTAGAGTGCTTCCAGTAAATTGGCTGCAATATCAAGGCGCTTTTTTTTGGCGATGGATCTGGGCATAGTACGTGTTTTGAGGAATCGGGAGGACCTGCGTTACCATAGCGATAGTGGCCCGGCCTGCATCGAATTTAACAAAAAAGATGATGCTGAGGAGGCATCACAGCGATTAAGGAACCCGGGAAAAGTCATACCGAAGCCATAACCCGCAGTTTATTCAGGACATTCCTGAAATCGCCTGGAAGTTCAGAGGTAAAGGATATCATTTCTCCGCTGGATGGATGTACAAATCCGAGCGTTTTAGCATGCAGGCACTGACGGCCGAGCACCTCGAAGAGGTTTTCATACATGGCTTTGCGGGCCCCGGTATTCGGACCGTACCGAACGGCGTTGCCTCCGTAGGTGGGATCGCCGAAAACCGGAAAACCGTTATGGGCGAAGTGTACCCTGATCTGGTGGGTTCTGCCGGTTTCGAGGCGGACTTCCACCAGCGACAGATAGTCGAAGTATTCGAGCACTTTGTAATGGGTGACCGCATGTTTCCCGTCGGGTTCGGGTACAACGGCCATGACCTGCCTGTTGCTGCGCGAGCGGCCGATGTTTCCGGTGAAGGTACCTTCGGCCTCGGGCTGCCCCCAGACCACGGCCCAGTAAGACCGTTCAAGATCGTGCCGGGCGAATTGTCCGGCCAGGAAGGCGTGGGCGTTATTGTTGCGTGCCACTACCAGAAGGCCGGACGTATTTTTATCAAGCCGGTGTACGATGCCCGGCCTGACCATGGGGTCGTTGAGTTCAGACAGATTGCCTGAATAATGCAACAGGCCGTTTACCAGGGTCCCGGTGTAGTTGCCCGCACCGGGGTGTACCACAATCTCAGGCGGTTTATTGACTACCAGAATGTCATTGTCTTCATAGACAATATCCAGCGTCATGGGTTCGGGTTGTGCCTGAGGCGGGGGTGGTTTTGGCAACACAATATCAATAACATCACCGGGTTGCATCTTGTAAGATGCTTTCTCGATGTTGCCGTTGACCTTTACATAGCCTGCTTTAATGCCTTCCTGCACCTTATTGCGGGTTGCATTCTGCACAAACTGCCTTATATAAAGATCGAGCCGCTGGTTGGCTGTATGCCCGGGCGGTACAACGAAATTGATATAGGTTTTTTCCGGATCCTGCAAGCGTGTTACAATTCTTCGCGCAGCCCGAGCGGCAGTACTTCGTCAGGATCGGGCATATGAACCCCTTTTTCGGCCAGACGTTCACGAACCTTCTGGCGGTATTCCTCGCCGTAAATTTCGTGCATTACGCTGTCGCGGAATTCCTTTGCCCGCCGGAACGCTTCTTCTTCGCCATATTTCCGTACGCTCCACTGACGGTTTTTGATTTTGCCTTTTTCCGGTGACCAGGTGACCTGGTAGTACAGGCTGACGTCGCCGCTGGCTGTTTTTTTAGTGGTACGCGAAACGCCGATAATTCCTGACTTATTTCGTTTGTCGTGGGTCACCAGGCGCCGGGAGCGGGTGCCGATGGTGCTGTCCAGTTTTTCCTGGGCAACTTTGCGGGCTTTTTTGGCAAACTCAAGTGCTTTATCCGTTCCCCCGTACTTATTGTCGGAATAAAGTTTAGAGTAGGTTCTGCCGGCACGGTAGATACGAACGTACCAGCCGTGCGTACCTTTGGTATCAATTCTGCTGATACCTTTCATTTCAGGATCACGTTTTTTTTTCACAATAATTCGACCTCATACATGGTTGTCGTCCCCCAAACGAACAGGAAATATAGCTGCTAACCTGTTCAGGACTTGTTTTTATTCATTACAATGTCTGATTGCAGTCTTCCAGATGGCAGGCCGTAATCCAACAAACATAAACACTTTCAACAATGTATAGTTAATGCGGGAAATTGTAAAGTGTAATCCTAAAAAAAACCAGTTTGTGAAAAGTGTTCACAAACTGGCCTGGAAGCGGTTTTTTCGTGGGTTTCCGTTGTTTATGCGGGAGGAGTCCAGTTTTTCATGCGGTCTTTGATGACGTCACCGGCGCGTTCCAGCGGAATCCGTTCCTGCGTCATACTGTCACGGTCGCGAATGGTAATGGCCTGGTCTTCCAGGGTGTCAAAGTCTACGGTGAGACAGAAGGGGGTTCCGGCCTCATCCAGGCGGCGATAGCGTTTGCCGATGGATCCTTTTTCATCAAAGAGGACTTTGTAGTCGTCACTGAGTTCGTTTTCCAGTTTTCTGGCAAGCTCAACGAGTTCCGGTTTTTTAATCAGCGGGAAGATTCCGGCGGTAACGGGCGCCAGTTTAGGGTGCATTTTCAGCACGGTGCGGGTTTCCTGGGTTCCTTCCTTCTCGCCGGCAACAACTTCTTCCCTGTAGGCATCGCACAATACCATAAGCGTGGTGCGGTCCAGCCCGACCGAGGTTTCAATAACATAGGGGATGTAGCGTTCCTGCGACTGCGGATCGAAATATTCCAGCTTTTTCCCGCTGAATTCCTGGTGTTGACTCAGGTCGAAATCGGTCCGGTTGTGAATCCCTTCGAGTTCCTGCCAGCCAATCGGGAATTTGTACTGAATATCAACGGCGGCTTTGGCGTAGTGAGCCAGCTTATCCTGAGGGTGGTCGGCAAAACGGAGATTTTCCGGGCGGATACCGATGCTTTTATGCCAGTTCATTCGTTCTTCTTTCCAGGCCTCATACTGTTCCATATCGGTGCCGGGCTTCACGAAAAATTGCATCTCCATCTGCTCGAATTCCCGCATCCGGAAAACAAACTGCCGGGCTACAACTTCGTTTCGGAATGCTTTGCCGATTTGAGCGATTCCGAAGGGAACGGCTACGCGGGAGGTGTTCAGTACGTTCAGGAAGTTGACGAAAATTCCCTGTGCGGTTTCTGGTCGCAGGTAAACAGTGGAGTCTTCGCCCTGGGCGGTGGCACCGAACTTGGTGCTGAACATGAGGTTGAACTGCCGGACTTCGGTCCAGTCGAAGGCACCGGAGTCGGGCGACTTTATTTCCTCCGCCATGATGATATCATACAGGTCTTCCGCCAGGCTTTTGCGTGATCCGGCCGTGTCCAGTGCCTGCTGGATTCGGTCGGCCTCGTCCTGTTTTCCTTTTTCCGTAAGCCTGGCGATGTGGCCTTCGATGATATGATCAGCCCGGTAGCGCATTTTGGATGCTTTATCGTCGATCATCGGATCATTGAAGCTGTCAACGTGTCCGCTGGCCTTCCAGACTTTCGGGTGCATGAGAATGGCAGCATCGATTCCCACAATATTGCTGTGTTTTTGGGTCATGGAGCGCCACCATGCCTGATTCAGTTTGCGTTTGAGCTCTACACCCAATGGTGCGTAGTCGTACACGGAGGCCAGTCCGCCGTAGATTTCGGACGACTGGAAGATGAATCCACGGGCTTTGGACAGGGATACGATTTTTTCGAGGCTCTTGAGCTCTGACATGGGTTCTTGGCTGAATTCGGAGTTGGGTGTTTGGGGATGCGGATTTCGTCAGGGCAGCACTGGCGGTCACCGTTGCTCTGATTTCGGTTGGCTGTATGCTTGCCGCTCACACCGCATGTTTAACGATGTCTGCGCTGTTAACGGCCGTCGACCGGGTTTTACCGACATCCCTTAAAGTGTGCAAAGATAGCAAAATTCAACCCCAGTTCCGAGGCAGGAAATTCAGTAAAGGGTTGGAAAAATAGTATATTCCGGATGTTGCCGGATGTTGCCGGATGTTGCCGGATGTTGCCGGATGTTGCCGGATGTTGCCGGATGTTGCCGGATGTTGCCGGATGTTGCCGGATGTT
>LIHN01000007.1:0-183939 GCA_001314545.1 Bacteroidetes bacterium HLUCCA01 | reverse complement strand
GCCGGATGTTGCCGGATGTTGCCGGATGTTGCCGGATGTTGCCGGATGTTGCCGGATGTTGCCGGATGTTGCCGGATGTTGCCGGATGTTGCCGGTTTCATGGGGGCATGCGGAATTTGGCGGGTGCCCGGGTACCGGTATTGGCCGTCTATGTTTTAAATTATCATCGAAATTTATCATTTGAACAGGATTTACTACAGACAGGATGCGTATTTATGAAACAATTTAATGTGGGTATTTTGGGTGCTACGGGCGCCGTCGGACAGAAATTCATTAATTTATTGCAGGGACATCCCTGGTTTACCATCACAGCTTTGGGGGCGTCTGAGCGATCGGCCGGGAAGTCGTACGCGGAGGCCGTCAACTGGATAGAGGCCGTTGAACTTCCCGACGCCATCGCTTCCATGACGGTGACCGACTGTTCACCAGCTTCTATGAAAGGTGTAGATTTTGTCTTCTCGGGCCTGGATGCTTCTGTGGCAACGGAGCTGGAAGGTGACCTGGCCAGGGCCGGTATTCCGGTTATTTCCAACGCGAAGAATTACCGCACCCATCCGCATGTACCCTTGCTTGTACCCGAAGTGAATGCCACGCATACCGAAATGATTAAAGCGCAGGATTTTGATCCATCGGGCAGAGGATTCATCGTTACCAATCCGAATTGCGTCGCGGTACCGCTGGTGATGGCCCTGAAACCGCTTATGGATGCTTATGGTATCCAGGCCGTTGCACTTACCACCATGCAATCGGTCTCCGGAGCCGGGTATCCGGGCGTCGCCAGCCTCGATATTCTGGGCAACGTCATTCCTTTTATCAGCGGGGAAGAGCCTAAAATTGCTGCTGAACCGATGAAATTGCTCGGCAGGCTGGGGGGTGACCAAACGGTCACTGAGGCCCGGTTTCCGATTGATGCTACAGCAACACGGGTGCCGACCATCGAAGGGCACCTGCTGTCCGTAAAAATCAAATTTGAACAAAAACCGGCATCAGCCGATGAAATCAAAGCGGTACTGCGCAACTGGAAACATGAAGTTTCCGGTCTGGATTTACCTTCTTCGCCCCGTACCGCATTGAAAGTGTACGATGATGACCGCTTTCCGCAGCCACGCAAGAACGCCTATAATGAAAATGGGATGCAGGTCGGGGTTGGTCGGGTCAGGATGCTCGAATTTTTCGACGCCGGACTGGTGGCACTGGGTCACAATACCTGCAGAGGGGCAGCCGGGGTAGCTATCCTGAATGCCGAACTGCTGGTAAAACAGGGATTTATCCAATAAACTTTCCGGATTTAACCGCATGCAGCAGACTCCCTACATCCCCGGAAATCCGCACCTGCGTCAGAGCAAGCTCCGACAGCTATTCGAAAAGGCCCCGAAAGGTGCCATCAATCTCGGACTCGGTCAGCCCGGGGAGGATACGCCCGCTTTTATCCGCGATACCGCCGCGCGGATCGTCCGGGATAAGCCGATGGGATACACGCTGAATGCCGGTATCCTGACGCTGCGGGAAAAACTGGCTGCCGAATATGCACACAAAGGAGTAACACCTGATCGGGTCTGTGTAACTGCCGGCGTTCAGGAGGGACTCTATGCGTTGTTCTACGTCCTGCTGGATGAAAAGGCCCAGATCGTGCTGCCCAATCCGGGATTTCTGACCTATCCATCGCTCACCTCGCTCAATGATAACGCACCGGCCTACTATAGCCTGCAACCGGAAGACAATTTCCGATTTTCCGCTGACCGGGTTATCGAGGCTGTGACTGAACGGTCAACGGCTGTACTCCTGGCGCATCCGTCCAATCCGACGGGATCGGTGGCCAGCCACGAAGAGCTTAAGAAGTTGGTCGATTTCGCCGCATCCCGCAAGGAGGGACCATTATGGCTCATATCTGACGAGGTATACGCAGGAATGAGCTACACGCCCTCAGCCAGCCTGGCCGATTTCCTGGATGACTACCCTTACATCGTGGTACTCCGCGGGGCCAGCAAGAGTCATCACATGACGGGATGGAGACTTGGCTGGACGATTTTACCGGAGTCCATCAGTAAGTCCTATGTTGCTGCACATCAATATATTACCACCTGTGTGTCAACGCTTACACAAGAGACGTTCAGTGCTATTCGGGGGACTCCTGAAGAGGCTGCGTGGCTGAAGTATCAGAATGCGCTGTACCACGGGAAGCGGGATATGGTTGAGGCTTACCTGTCCGACAGGCGACAACTATTCGGGGGCGAAGGAGCTTTTTACTGGGTGGTCAAGCTCACAGAAAACGACCTCGCCGGCGGATCGGATGAAGATTGGGTAGTCCGGACGATGATGGAAAATCTGGTCATGACAACGCCCGGTTCAGCCTTCGGATCGCAGACCGACGGCTATTTTCGGATCAGCTACGGTCCGGTAAAAGAGGAGTTGGAACGGGGGTTGAAGGTGCTTCGGGATTTGCTGGTATGAGGATTCGCAGCAGGGTATGATGCTCGCTGCGTGGAACCAGCCCGTTAACCGTTCTCACCGTTTTCGGTCTTGTACAGCTGCCCCAGCTTGAACTCAGAGAATGCCATCTGAAAAGCGCTGTCAAACGTTACGGCGTCAGCGTGATCGGCTCGCTTGACAGTTAAAATAACCGAACCCGATTTCGAGCCGGGTACCTGGCTGAGGTCTGCAATGGACTTCGTCCTGAGGGTAATTTTTCCGGCACTCAGGAAGCCTTTTTTGTAAACAAGGTCGCGTATACTCGTGAATTCAATACCCACCGAGGTGGCACCGCTTCGGAAGAAACCTACGATGGCATCTGCCTTTTCGAATTCCATAAGCAAACGGTCCTTTCCAAGGCTGAGCAAACCATTCACCTCGGTGAAACCGCCGTTAACGCCTTTAATCTGGAACGATACTGCCGCCATGGGTGAGAGCATACAGGTTTGTTTACGGATGGATGGGTATATTGAGCTGGTCGTGCCAACGACTATACGTGCTGCCTGCAACAACGGATTTCAGTGAGGGAAATATATGTACAATTCTTCAAACTCATGGTTTTTGGTCATCCTCTCGGCTTTTTTATTCAGCGGTTGCGTTGCCGGAAGGGAAACACTGCAGGATCCGCAGGCTGAAACGCGGGCAGCGTCTGCACAGCAGGAGTGTAGTACCTGCTCAGACACGTCGGGCAGTGTAACAGAGCCGGACTCAGACGCAGCAACGGGTTCGATGGAGTCGGCTGATTATGAAACGGCTGCAACTGTTTCCGAAGCCCATACATCGGCCAGCACTTCTCCGTCACCGGACACCGCTGCGGCTGCCAGCCGCGTCCGTCGTATCGAGATTCCGGAATTCGTGCCTCACCACCTCCGCCCGCTGAACGATCAGATCCTCGACTCCGGAATGCCGCTCATCCCCGAAATGGCGGCCTACAACGTGCGCTACTATGACCTGGATGTGGCCCTGCAACCAGATGACCAGGCGGTCACTGGTGTGGTTACGGCTGTTTTGCAGGTGGTGCATCCCCTCGACTGGTATGTCGTTGATCTGGATACCACGTTGACGGTGCATAAGGCGGGCTTCCCCGACGATAGCTGGAGAGGACGTTCGGAAGGATCCCGTATCAGCTTCACGGTTCGTCCACCCGAATACCAGCAGCAACTGGCTGTTGAACGCCGGGGAGGAAGGGTCTGGATCCGGCTGCCGCGGACCTGGCAACCCGGTGAAGAGCTGATTGTGCAGCTGCAGTATGCCGGAAAACCCCGGGTTGCACCGAATCCGCCCTGGGACGGCGGGTTTTCCTGGCAGTTAACCCCTGATGGGCATCCCTGGATTGGGGTATCCTGCCAGACCAATGGTGCTGATCTGTGGTGGCCGGTCAAAGACCATAATTCTGACCGTGCCGACTCCGTGGCCATTCATGTGACGGTACCTGAGCCACTTTTTGCTGCATCCAACGGAAGCTACCAGGGCCGGACACGGAATACCGATGAGACTACCACCTGGCATTGGTTTTCCTCCTCGCCCATAAGCAACTATAATGTCACCGTGAATGCCGGACCCTACACCGAACTCCGCGAAATCTATCCGAGCACATCGGGTGATGATATCCCCATGTATTTCTGGGTCCTGCCCGGGGACACCTTGCGGGGTCGGGAGCTTATGCAGCAATTCGCTTCGCAGCTTAACTTTTTCGAGCGGTTTCTGGGTCCCTACCCTTTTCGGAATGAGAAATTTGGCGTAGTTCAAACCTCCTACCTGGGTATGGAGCACCAGACGTTGAACGCGTACGGGGCAGGATTTCGCAATGATGTTTTGTTTCGGATGGGAGCAGGATATGACGACCTGCTGCATCACGAGCTGGCTCATGAGTGGTGGGGCAACCTCGTTGCGGTGCACAACTGGAAAGATTTCTGGATTCATGAAGGACTGGCCACCTACATGCAGGCGCTGTACACCGAGGAACTGCATGGTCCGGCGCTCTATCAACGCCAGATGCGGCTTTTCAGGAGCTTCCTGCAGAACACGGCCCCCCTCGCTCCGCTAACCCCCCAAAGTTCGCGCGATATGTATGCCGGTCGTGATATCTACTACAAAGGCGCGTTTTTTCTGCACACCTTGCGGTATCTGGTGGGCGATGAGGACTTTTTCCTGCTTTTGCGCAGGTTTGCCTACCCGGATCCGCTTCTGGAGCAGAAAGCCGATGGCAGCGCGCTTCGGTTTACCTCAACCGATGAGTTCAAACAAATGACTGAAGGGGTGACTGGCAAGTCACTTGATTGGCTTTTTAACGTCTACCTGCATCAGCCGGCACTTCCCGAGCTGGTGTATTATGTTGACGATGATAACCTGGTTCTGGAATGGATTACGCCTGTGCAAGCGGATTTCCCGATGCCGGTGCCTGTGCGAATCGGCCGGGAAATGCATCATATTGAAATGAACGAAGGTTTTGCCCGGGTCCGGCTTCATGGTGAATCGTACGAAATTGATCCGGACGGATGGTTGTTGCGATCCATGTAAGTTGCCCGGGACAATGGCCGACGTGCTACGACCTCGAATCTGTGTAAAAAGGATTTGTTTCGTAGGTATCCTTACGCAGATACGCCCTGGAGTATTTTACATAATTTTTTGAATACTGCCGGATAGAAGCAATCTCCTCATCGGTCAGTTTACGCACAGGCTTGCAGGGCGAGCCCATGCACAAGTGTCCTGAAGGCATGGTTTTTCCCGGGGGAACCAGGCTGCCGGCCGCAATAATGACATCGCTTTCGATGACGGCTTTGTCCAGCACTACGGTGTTCATCCCAACCAGTACACGGTCGTTGATGGTGCAGCCATGGATGACAGCCCCGTGTCCGATGGTTACTTCATTTCCGATTTTGGTCGGGCAGGTTTGGTTGGTTACGTGAATGCAGCAGTTATCCTGTACGTTACTGCGATCACCGATTTCAATCCAGTTAACATCGCCCCGAATGGTGCAGTTAAACCAGACACTGGCCTCATCGCCCAGGGTTACATCGCCGATAATGTCGGCACTCGGAGCGATGAAATTGGATTCGTTAAGGCGGGGTTTTTTGTCGAGGAATTCGTAAACCATGGCAAAAAAAATGATGATTTGAGTTACGCGAAGTGATGACCGCCCGGATGCCTGTTTTCAACGGTGTTGATGGGGTTCTGAGCGGTGGGTTGTCACAAAATGAGGTGTGTACGGGTACGGGCAGAACGAATCGTGACTATTCGGTCACAATATTCAGTTAAGTCTCGGAAACTGGTGGCTGCCGGTCCGGTTAAATTCCCAGTTGTAGGTGCCCGAAAACCAGGGACTGTCGGCCCGTATATCAAAATTGCCGGTCACGGTGTATTCAAATTCCTGTTCCATATTCAGCATGCGGTACACCTGGGTATCAAATTCGCGAGGTCGCATGGAAAAAGGCGTATCCAGTACGATGTCGGATGTGGGCGGGATGGTAATCAGCTGATTGACCGACTGATTGTGCCAGGTCACGCCGTTTACCTGCAGGGCGTAGGAACCGGTGTTGAAGGTGACGGGTACTGCGTTGGGGTTCACGAGCCGGACCCGCATTTCCAGCTCGGCAATGGCCAGGTTGAACGACTTTATCATGAGGGTATCCACGAACAGACGGGGTCTGGTCAGAATCGGAAATTCACCCGCAAAGGTTAAGGTGTCCGTGGTGGCTTCCGGCGGATCAAAGCCCTCGGTCACCGAGTGGGCCATGGTAACCGCCCGAAGCTCGTAGGGCAGGGTTGCCCGATCGGGGAACTCTCCGATACGAGCGCGGAGTGTATCAAACCGCAGGTCCATGGGTAGCTCCAGCGTACCCGGTTCGTTTGCGCCGAGTTCCAGGGCAGGCTCATTTTCACCTTCCAGCACGGTGTAGTTTCCAACGGTCAGCCGGTAGCTGACTTTGTGCAGATTAGCACCGACTTTCTGGTCGTTTATGACATCGAAAACATGCGAAAACTGCACCTGATCGAAGTCGAGTGCGGTGATTTCCTGTCGGTTTTCAGAAAGTTCGGGAACGGCGAAGGGGGCGGTAGTTACGCATCCTGCCACAAAAAGCAGGGCAACGGCAACAAGGAGTCGAGGGTATTTCACGATGATATATTGGGTTCAAAAAAATCGGGTGGATGCTCTGTGGAGCAGCCACCCGATAAGATACGTGTTCCGGTGCAGGAACGTAAGTCGGAACTTGTTTCAGGTCTGCAACGGCAGGCTGCCCTGCCAGGCTTGCACACGAGTGCGCACCCGTTGTCAGGTTTCCCTAGGTGGTTTGCCTCGAGCGCGCACCCGCTGTCAGGATTCCCTACGCGGTTTGCACCCGAGTGCGCACCCGCTGTCAGGCCGAAGGCTGCATCGATCGAATCTCCGTGAGCCCTTCTTTCAGCTCATTCTCACCGAAGGTGTGGTTGGTGAGTTTACCCTCGAAGTAATCGTTATAAGCCTGCATATCCACAAAGCCGTGACCGCACATATTGAACAGAATGGTTTTCTCCCTGCCTTCTTTTTTGGCCTGCTCGGCTTCCCGGATTACCTGAGCGATGCCATGGGTAGCTTCAGGCGCTGGAATAACACCCTCTGACTTGGCAAATTTCACTCCGGCTTCGAAACATTCGAGCTGCTGCAGGGCAACCGCGTCAATCAGACCGTCTTTGAGCAGCTGTGAACAGAGCACACTGGCCCCGTGGTATCGCAGTCCACCTGCGTGGATGGCTGCGGGCTGGAAGTTATGGCCGAGGGTGTACATGGGAAGCAAGGGGGTATACCCGGCTGTGTCACCGAAATCGTACATGAACTCGCCTTGTGTGAGTTTCGGGCAGGAGGCAGGTTCAACGGCAAGCAAGCGCACATTTTTGCCGTTTACCAGGTTGTCATGCAGGAACGGGAAAGCGATTCCGGCAAAGTTAGAGCCACCACCCAGCGGGGCAATAACGACGTCGGGGTAATCGCCGGCATATTCCAGCTGCTTGATGGATTCCTGACCGATAATGGTCTGGTGGAGGAGTACATGATTGAGTACGGACCCCAGCGCGTATTTGGTGGTGTCATTCTGAACCGCCATTTCGATGGCTTCGGAGATGGCGATACCCAGGCTGCCGCTTGAATCGGGGTTTTTTCCCAGAATGGCCCGACCAGCATTGGTGCGGTTGCTCGGTGAGGGGTACACCGATGCCCCGAAGGTGTTCATCATAATTTTGCGATAGGGCTTCTGGTCGTAACTGACGCGAACCATGTAGACCTCGCACTCGATGCCGAACTGTGCGCAGGCAAAACTCAGGGCTGTTCCCCATTGTCCGGCTCCGGTTTCCGTGGTGATTTTTTTAACACCCTCCATCTTGTTGTAGTATGCCTGGGCTACGGCCGTATTGGGCTTATGCGATCCGCTGGGTGAGACCCCCTCGTACTTGTAATAGATTTTGGCGGGGGTATCCAGCATTTTTTCCAGCCCGGTGGCACGGAAGAGGGGTGATGGTCGCCAGATTTTATAGATCTCACGAACTTCATCGGGGATTTCAATGTAACGCTCGGCGCTGACTTCCTGCTTGATAAGCTCCATGGGGAACAGCGGGGCGAGGTCTTCAGGACCAACCGGCTGTTTCGTTTTCGGATTCAGCGGCGGCAGGGGTTTATTCGGCATATCGGCTACGATGTTATACCAGTGTGTGGGCATGTCCGACTCGTTCAGGAAAATCTTTTTCTGCATGGTAACGACCTTCAGTTAGCGTGGATGGTGAATAAAATGGATTTCATGAAGCAAAACAGAATACTGAAAACCACCGGAAACTGCATATGGTTTCCCGAAATTACAAGGGTTATCTTCCGGTACATCCAACCGCATACTTTTATCATCGTCTTTATGGTTCAGCACCTTTTTAACCGGCTCGGTCTGGTCAGCACCGTCATTACGTCTCGCCGTCACTCCCACAGCCACGCCTCCACTGATAGTCCAGCTTTAAGCACACCAACATTGTCGGGCAGCCTCTTAACGATTTTCCGGACAGGCTCCGGTTTTAAACGCAGCCTGATCGTACTGTTGTTGCTGACTTCAGGCGGATTGATGCACGTGCACGCACAGTCGGCACCGGCCGAAGACGACATTCTTTTCATCATCCGGGTTGATGACATCCTGTCGCGGAACCAGACCTACATGCCCAGCTCCATTTTGCCTCTGCAGCAGGTTGCCGAGCAGGCCGGGGCAAAAGTGACCTGGGGAGTGATGCCTCACCGCTTTCTGGAAGCAAACGTAAATCGAGGCGAAATGACACGGGATCTGCTGGTGAGTGTAGCCAACGGCCACGAAATCTCATTGCATGGCTATATTCATCTGTGCCAGCAATGCCAGTCGGTAACCGGCGCCGCATTCTGGGGGCATGAAATGTACTGCACGGTCCGTAACCGTGCGCTGACCTACACACAGCAGGAGAAACTGATTGCAGACGGGCTCAAAATCCTGGCCGACAGCATCGGGGTCAGGCCTGTGACCTTTATCCCTCCGGGACATGTGAGCGATGCAACCACGCATCAGGTACTTGCCGATCAGGATTTTCATGCCATAACCATCAACGCGGATGCCGGTTTTGTTCGCGATGGACTCTACAACGCGGGAACATCGGAGGATTTCGGATGGGCGCTGACGCAGGAGAACTATGTGGATCGTCGGACCCAGCAGCTGCGCGACATCCGCGAGCGTGGCGCTGAAGAGGGAGTTTATACCCTGCTGCTGCACGACCCATTCACAAGGCCCGGATACCTGGACGGGTTACTTATTGACTGGACGGCGGAGGTTCTGGACTCGGTCAAAACTGAGTTCGGGGAACGGATTCGGTTTGTGACTCTGGATGAAGCCGCCCGTGAGCTGGCCCTGGTTGAAACCGGTCTGGTGTCGGAAAATCAGCTGCCAGACGGCATCGTACTGCATCAGAATTTTCCCAACCCGTTTAATCCAACCACCCGAATCCAGGTAGAACTTGACCGCGCCGAGACCATCCGCCTTGAAGTGTTTGATGTTCATGGTCGTAACGTAGCGGTGCTGGTGGATGGAGCCTTGCCTGCAGGACTTCACAGCTTTAATTTTGATGGCACCGGTTTGTCCAGCGGGGTGTATCTGTATCGTCTGCATACACCCGGCAGGACGTTCACTCAATCTATGGTTTTGGTAAAATGACACCTTTTCGAAGCACATTCAATCACGGCAGGACTGGACGTAAAGCTAATGACGGACTTTCAGGCATGGCAGGGATTACGCATAGGACAGCCATGGCAGGTAAGCCGGCTGCAGCCGATGCCGCAGGTGAAGCAGATAAGCCAGTTACGGGTACGGCACACGCCGCAGGAGCAGTGAGTAAACCAGGTTTTAAAGCTGCAACGGGTACGACACACACCGCAGGTGAAGCCGGAAACGGACTCCGATATTTACTGCCGGTTATCTTGTTGACCATGGTGCTGGCCTCCTGCATGTCACCGGGCCCCCGGCCATTGCGCGGATTCACCGTGGTGGTCGATCCCGGGCACGGGGGAACCGCACTCACGGATAGCTTCCGGGTTGGTCCAACCGGTGAGCGCGAGGAATGGGTGAACCTTCGTGTTTCCTTGCATCTGCGCGATTTACTGGAAAAAGACGGGGCCCGGGTGCTCATGACACGTACCGAAGACGATTTTGTTGAGCTGGCCGACCGGGCCCGCCTGGCCGTTGAAAATCAGGCCGATGTCTTTGTTTCGGTTCACCATAATGCGACCGCTGACACCTCGGTTAACTTCCCGATTATATACTTTCACGGGAATGCTTCACAAAATAAAGCAAGTGTGCTGCTGGGTCGTTTTATCGGTCGGGAACTTGCCGGCGCAATGTTTGACGGGGAAACGCCGGTGAGCCTGGTTTCTGATTTCGCGATTTTTCCCACCCGCGGAACCGGTGTTTTACGAGGCAGTTATGGTATTCCGGGCGTAATCAGTGAAGCCAGTTTTTTTACGAATGCCGCCGAGGAAGACCGACTCAAACGCAATTCCTATAACCGCGCTGAAGCCGAGGCGCTGCACCGCGCGATTTCCGCCTTCTTGCTGAGTGAGCGACCCGAAGCACGGATTATTGAACCCTATGAACAGCGCGTCGAACCCTTGCCGGTTCTGGAGCAGGCAGAACGCATGAAACCCGAAGCCCTGCTCTGGAGGGAAGACGTGGAGTTTGGTCGATCGGTGATGAATGAGCTGGCGATGGCTGACGTGCCGATACCGGATAGGGAGTCAGGTACAACAGGCCAGGCTCCGTCGCCAGGCTCCGAAACGCCCATGCCCGGCACCGGCAGTACTGCATTCCGCGTCTACGAGCTCAGTACACCCCTGCAGGACACTGTTACCGAAGCGCTGCATCGGCTTACCCGATCGGTTCAGTCTTTCCCTGACAGCTATCTTGCCCGGGAGGCACACCGTATGCGTGCGGTCTTTCAGGAGATACTGGGCGAGAGTCCGGCTGCCGCGCAAACCCGGCTTCGCACACACGAGTTTTTCCCCGACACCCCTGTACTTGAGAAACCCATACCCATGCAAATGCAACTCCCCGAAGACCTTACACTCAGCGTACTTATCCAGGCACCGGATGGCACGGAGCTTTTTGCACACCAGGCCGACCGACAGGTTCCCTCGGCCAGTGTCATTAAAACTCCGATACTGGTAACCTTACTCCAGATGGCTGCAAAGGGCGATATCGACCTGTCCGAAACCTATACCCTCACCGAAGCTGACATCGTTGGCGGAACGGGCGACCTGCAGCATGAAGGTCCGGGGCTCGCATTAAGCTGGCTGGATTATGCGCGGCTGATGATAAAAACATCGGATAATGTGGCCACCAACGTCATCATCGCCAAAGTTGGAATGGACGCGGTTAATGCTTTGACCACCTCACTTGAAATGGATCAGACCGTGTTGGCGCGGTACATGATGGATACCAAAGCCATTGAGGAAGGTCGGCAGAACTATACCAGTCCGCGGGATATGAACCGACTGCTCCTGGCTCTGTATCACGGCCGTATTCTGGATGCTCCTGAACGTGCGCTATTCTGGGATATGCTCAAAGACTGTGATGACGACACCATGCTTCGGGCCGGGGTGCCGCCGCAGTACACCGTTGCCAACAAGACGGGTATCCTGAGCTATGTTCGTGGCGACAGCGGTGTGCTGTTTGGCCAGCAGGATTTCATTATTACGGCGTTTGCCGAGGATTTTAACGATGTCAGCCGGGCGGAGCAAGCCATAGCCGATGTAGTACGAAGCAGGGTTGAGTGAACCTGATTATAACGCCGGTTTGTGATACGGCAATCTGCCCGGCGACAGGTCCTTAACATAAGATCTGATTCACGTACGTATCTACGATGCAATTGACAGTGCCTGCTGCAGCACCGTTTTCGGAACCGGTACTTCCACGGTTATCCGTGTACCTGATCCAACTTCGGAGTCGATCCACATCCTGCCATCGAGTTGCTGAACAACATACCAGGCCTTCGTGAGGCCGGAGCCATTGCCCATGGTTCGGATTTTGCCGTCGACGTTGCTGGCCCGGTACGTGTAGCCGATTACTTTTTCGATTTCATCGGCAGGGATACCGATACCGGAGTCCTCGCAGACGAAACGGAGTGTTCCCTTGCTGAGGGAAATGCCCACGTTGATTTTACCTCCCGGCGGGGTGTATTTGCGGGCATTGGAGACCACATCGCGAACCACATCTTTGAGTAATATTTTCAGAGGAATCATACCGTTCAGGTCGCTGTCGATGCGCAGGTTAACCAGGTAATCGTTGCTGCGCTGGTCGGCCAGGTTGTGAATAATCCGGTATCGGCCGAGGCTGTTTTTTTGCACGGCCAGAAAGAAGTGATGAAACTCGTGCAGGTACTCATCCTTATCGATGAAAATCCAGGCTTCAGGGTCTTCACTTCGGGATTTTAGTTCTTCAACCCGCACATCAAGTACGGCCAGAACCTCATCCAGGGGTTCGGTCAGCTCTTCGAACTCGCCCCCTTCCCCGTATTCGGGTTGCTCTGTTCTGAACCGGTTCAGGGAATTCAGTATATCTTCCTTAAGCTCGATAATGGCTTGGGGACTGACGTGCTCTTTGTCGTTGGCGTTAACGGCGTCGCTGAGTGCGTGAATTTTTTGTACAGGATTGTCAAAGTATCCATCGCAGCCCGGTTGCATCTGGAAATATTGCAATATCCCGCTTAGTACAGATAAAACGTTCAGAAATGAATGCATTTCAAGGGTGAAAATAGCAGTTTCGTCCAGGTCAAGCGGTTTGGTAATTTCCATGGCAGTTCAAGCTTTAATAGGTAAATGAAGACAATAAGCACCAGCAATAGACACAATTCGTCGGGCGTTTTCCGGGTTATCGGTCAAAGCCGGTATTAATTTAACTCCGAAGTGATAGGGTGCTCTTTTGTAGATTCCCGGCTGATCCATGTGCGCGGGCAGGGATTGGTAAGACGGTGTTGCCGCCAGCCGCACCTACAGCTGAAAAATTGTTCGAGTATATTGATTGACGAGTCCGGGCTTGCGATGCACCATTTATACCCCGGGCTGATCCTGCCGATAATGCCGGTAAACATGCATATTATGGGGGAACTAAACTTGGAGGTTACACGTGGGGGCTAAGCCGGTAGAAATGCCCGCAGACCGATTGGGAGAATTGTTGCGTGAGGCTCAGAGCCTTGCTGGTATCGGTGCGTGGGAGCTGAATGCGAAAACCGGGCAGGTACTCTGGACGGAGGAAGTATATACTATTTATGGATTATCATCTGAAAAATTTAACCCTAATCTGGATAATGCACTTCAGTACTACCATCCTGACGACCGCTCCCGTGTAGAGGGTGCGGTAATGAAGGCCGTCAACTTTGGGTCGCCGTATACCCTCATGTGCCGGCTGATCCGGCCGGATGGAAAAACCCGTTTTGTAAAAACCACCGGAAGGGCCGATACGCACGATGGCGAGGTAATCCGGATATTTGGCATCATCCAGGATATCACGGAACTCAAGGAAACCGAAAAACTGCTCATTGAGTCGGGCGGTATCACTACTTCACTGGTGGAGGCTATGCAGGAAGGGGTTACCATACTGAATGCCGACTCCATCCAGATCAGTGTAAACCCCGCTTTTTGTCAGATGACCGGCTATTCTCCCGAAGAACTCATCGGCCTCTCGCCTCCCTTTCCTTACTGGCCGGAAGAGTTCTATGATGAGATTTTTTTGATGTTCGATATGGAACCTGAACCGGGTAAGACCCTTCAGGTTACGTTCAAACGCAAGAATGGCGAGCGGTTTGAGGTAATGCTGATGCCGGCCAAACTGTATGATAAAGACGGAAACCTGCAGGCCTATTTTGCCACGGTGCGGGATATTGACGAGGAGGTACACACCAAACGGCAACTGGACCAGACGGTTTATCAGCTCAAAAAACTCACCAATTCGGTTCCGGGTGCAATTTTCCAGATAGTGCGCAGCAACGAGGGCGAAATCCGCATTACCTACATCAGTGAGGGAATCGTAGCGATGCTTCCGGTTGCCAGTGCGGAGTATCTGATGGACAGCAGCATTAAAGCATTGGAAATCATGCTCGGTGAGGAGCAAACCGAAACATTACGATCCATGTTGGAAGAATCGGCTCGTTTAATGCAGCCATTCAGCACGCTGGTCCATCTGAATACCGGAAGTGAGGCGGCGTTGATCCAGGTAGATGCCCAACCCGAGCAGCAGTCGCCGGACTGGGTGACCTGGTTTGGTTACGCCCAGGATGTTACCCGGTTGCGTGAGCAGAACAGGATGCTTGAAAACCTCGTGAAAGTCACGGGCGACCAAAATAACCGGTTGCTGCATTTTGCGCAGATTGTATCGCATAACGTACGAAGTCATGCCAGCAATATCATGGGTTTGCTGGATATCCTGCGGGAAAGTACTTCCATTCAGGAGCGTGAGCTCATGCTGGATATGCTGGGAGAGACCGGAAATAAACTGGATGAGACTATCCGTAACCTCAACGAGGTACTGACCATCAACCGAAACGTGAATCCACCGAAAACGAAGGTGAATCTGGCTGAGGGAATTGTCAAAGTGCTTGATTTCATCCGTGAGGAGCTGGACAGTCACCTGGTGCGGCTGAAGGTTGACGTTCCGGAGGACCTGGAGGTGCATGTGGTTCCATCGTACCTGGACAGTATTCTGTTGAACTTGCTGAGTAACTGTATCAAGTACCGGTCGCACTACCGTCGGCTGGAAATAGTGGTTAGTGCAGAGCAGTCCTGCGGCGAGGTGATACTGAAGGTAAGCGATAATGGTCTGGGACTGGATATGCAGCGCTATGGCGACCAGTTATTCGGGATGTACCGCACCTTCCATGGGAATCCGGACGCCCGGGGATTGGGTTTGTTCCTGATCAGAAATCAGGTTGAAGCTATGGGTGGATCCATACAGGCCGAAAGTGTGCAGGGAGAGGGATCGGTTTTCACCGTGCGATTTGTGT
The DNA here is from genome assembly GCA_001314545.1 of Bacteroidetes bacterium HLUCCA01. Classification (GTDB taxonomy): domain Bacteria; phylum Bacteroidota; class Rhodothermia; order Balneolales; family HLUCCA01; genus HLUCCA01. Next base: position 168,951 of record LIHN01000007.1, on the reverse strand, counting down.
GAGGTCGGTTCCGGAAAAATCGTTTTCATTGCAGCTGGTCTGACAGCCCTGCCGGGGGATTGCGCAACGCCGACATCGCCGGAGTCACGGACCCGTTTCAGCTTCAACTTTTCAGTCTGTTTTCAGGTCCCGCAGAAGGTCTGATGCACAACTTCTTCCGGTTTGGGAGGCTCCATGTAGACCTCGTAGCCGTGACGTTCACGGTATGGATCGGCCAGCAGATCCAAAAGGGTTTGGGTTGGCTGCATATCGCCGTGCAGGGCTGCTGTAAGTGCTTCCTCCACCCGGTGATTTCGGGGGATGTAGGCCGGATTGACCGCGTTCATTGCGGCACGAGCCTGTTTCAGGTCGTTTTCAGGACCGTACTCCAGTTTAATCGCGCTTTTCCACGCCTGAATCCATGCGTCAATACCCTCATCCGGTCTGAATTGTGTGCGGAACCGGGTGAGGTTCTCATCGTCATCGCCCAAAAAACGGAAGGTGTTGGTGAAGTCGGCGCGATCTTTCTGCATCCGTTCCAGCAGCTCGTGTACCAGGGGCAGAACCGGCCCGGGTGACGTTGTTTCAAGACCGATTTTTCGCAGGAATCCACGTTGCCAGTGTGCATCAAACTCTGAGCGGTAGACCTCGACCGAGGCTTTTATATGGTCTACGGCTTCTTCGGTGGTGTCAGCCAGGAGGGGAGCCAGACAGGCGCCCAGATTTTCCAGATTCCATCGGGCAATCAGGGGCTGATTCTTGTAGGCGTACCGACCCTGATGGTCGATGGAGCTGAATACCCGGGCGGCATCAAAGTGATCCATGAAGGCACAGGGGCCGTAATCAATGGTTTCGCCTGCAACCGAGCAGTTGTCTGTGTTCATCACTCCGTGAATAAAGCCGACGTGCATCCATCCGGCTACCAGGTTGGCCTGGGCGCGCATGATTTCGGTGAGCAGGGCGCGGTAGGGATGGGGGTGCTCCCGGCAATGCGGGTAGAGTCGGTTGATGACGTAATCGGCCAGGGATTTTATGGCATCGGTGTTTTGCCGGGCCGCGAAGTATTCGAATGTACCTACCCGGATGTGGGCGTTGGCCACCCTGGTTACGATGGCGCCGGGCAGGGGTGTCTCCCGGTAGACCGGTTCGCCGGTGCGGACCATGGCCAGGGCGCGGGTTGTGGGTATGCCCAGGGCGTGCATGGCTTCACTGACGATGTATTCACGGATTACGGGTCCGAGGGCTGCACGACCATCGCCGCCGCGGGAGAAGCGGGTCCGGCCAGCGCCTTTGAGTTGGATATCCCGTTGCCGGCCAGCGCTATCGGTTACCTCGCCCAGTAAAATTGCCCTGCCATCACCCAGCTGGGGCACAAAATGACCGAACTGATGTCCGGCATAGGCCATGGCCAGGGGCTCGGCGCCATCGGGGAGGGTATTGCCGGAGAAAACCGCCGCCAGGGTTGAGGCGATATCCTGTGATAGACCTGCGGGTTTGAGGTCTGCATTCATCGCCGTGCCGTCATCGTGCAGCAGGCTGATGCACAGATCCTGTGCCAGAGTGCTATTGAAATGGAGTAATTGCGGGTCCGAAACCGGAGTGGGTTCAATTTTCTGAAAAAAAACGTCGGGCAGGGTGTTGTACGTGTTGCGGAAAGGGATGGAGATTTTCATAAAGGGGATCAATGAGTATACGCAGGGCTACTTATTGTAAAAACCGCATACGGATGGAATAGTTCAGTCCGGGTTCAAAATTTTCCGTGGCAAATAGTACAGCAGGGTGCTTCCCCGGGCCAGCATATAGGCTACCATGGCCAGCCAGAGGGCATGATTTCCCAGCCAGGCTACGGTCAGGTAATATACCGGCACAAACACCAGAAATGTTGATATCAGCATGGAATTGCGCATGGGCGCGGTCACGGTGGCCCCGATAAACACGCCGTCCAGCATGAAACAGAAGCTGTTGACCAGGGGTGCAGCGATAGTCCAGACCATAAAGGACAGGGCCAGGGCGATGAGGGCGTCGTTATCGGTGAAAATTCGCAGTAACTGTACATCGAATAAACCATAGAGCAGACTGAATACAGCGCCCAGACCCATGCCCCAGGCAATCAATAACCCGACCGCCCGACGGAGTCGTTTGCCTTGCCGGGCTCCCATGTACCTGCCGGTAATGCTTTCGGCGGCGTAGGCGAAACCATCCACGCCGTAGGCCATAAGGTGCCAGAGTTGCAGCAGAATGGTGTTGGCCGCCAGAATTTCATCGCCCAGCGCCGCACTTTGCACTGTGAAGAAGGAGTAGGTGAACAGCAGGCTCATGGTGCGGATAAAAATATCCCGGCTCACACTGAAAAAGCGTTTGATTCCCTCAAGGGCCATGATGGCATCCCGACCGAGGTTCAGGTAGGCCCGGCCATACCGGTGGAAGAACAACCCGGCGGCGAGCAGGAGTCCGGCATATTGGGCGATGACGGTCCCCAGTGCCACGCCATCTACGGTCATGCCCAACCCGTAGATGAAATACACGTTCAGGGCGATATTCAGCAGGTTGATGAAAATGGTGATGTACATCGGGTAGCGGGCGTTTTGCATGCCCAGAAACCAGCCCTGAATGGCATAGAGCCCCAGAACCGCCGGTGCATCCCAGATCCGGATGAAAAAATAGACCCCTGCGTAGTGTGCCACCTCGGCCGAGGTGCTGACAATAAGCATGGCCAGGGCAAAAATGAACGACTGAAGGGCGATGAGAGCAAGGCTGACAAGCGCACCCGTGATGATTGCCCGGCTGAGTACCAGTCCTGCTTCCGAGCGGTTTCCCGCTCCGAAGGCATTGGCTGTGAGTCCGGTGGTCCCCATGCGCAGAAATCCGAAACCCATATAAAGAACGCTGAAAATCATCCCGCCGATGGCCAGCGCACCCAGATAGTACACGCCATCCAGTCGACCTACCAGTGCCGTGTCTACCGCCCCGAGCAGCGGGACGGACAGATTGCTGATGATGTTGGGAATGGCCAGCCGAAGGATTTGTTTATTCAAAACATGTACTTAATTATGATTACAATCTATGTAAAACATACTATTAATCGATTCATGCAACCTATGAGGGTTCGGGGACAACCCAGCCTTCAACGCACGTTCATGCAACCTGCTTCAGTGTTTGGCAGTCGTGTAAGGCACCGCCCGTCATGAGTCCGGATCTCTGGTGGCCTGAATATCGACAAAAAGCTGAAAAAAACCATCAGAACGAATTTGCAAGGTCGATTGTTGTTTAAACAAATAAAATTGAGTATGCTTTCAGGTATGATATTTCGTGTGCAAACGACAGGCACCGTTTTCTGCCCGCGCCGGTGTACGTGTACTTAAAATTGCAGTGATACCATCAACCTCTAATTCTTCGAACCCCATGAACGAGCCATTACATCAATTCAGTAACGTCGTATTCAAAGGCGTTGATCCTTCTGAGGCCGAAAAGGCCGTGATTTTTGTGCATGGTCGGGGGGATGCGTCGGATGGTATGCAGCAGCTCGCCGCGGAAGTGGTACAGGAGCCGAACGTAGCGTTTGCTTTTCCCCGGGCTACCCATCATACCTGGTACCCCACCAGTTTTTTACAGCCCTGGCAGTTAAATCAACCCTGGCTGGACTCGGCCCTGGAGAATCTGCATAAAATAGTTATGCGTTTTGTGGATGCGGGCTTGAAGCATGAACAGATCTACCTCCTGGGATTTTCCCAGGGTGCATGTCTCTCGTTGGAGTACGCTGCCCGAAACGCCCGCAAGTATGGCGGAATTATGGCACTGAGTGGCGGACTCATCGGTCCATACATCGAAAAAAGCCATTATTCCGGCGATTTTTCCGGCACGCCGGTTCTGATGGGGTGTAGTGATGTAGATTTTCACATTCCAGTAGAGCGGGTTCATGAATCCGCAGCGATGCTGACCGAACTCGGCGCAGTGGTTGACAAGCGTATTTATCCCGGGATGGGCCACCTGATCAATGAGGATGAACTCACTGCAGTGGCGGCCCTGATCAACGGGTAATTTCAATCAACGGTCTGAACCTACCAGGATTTCGTAGAGGTTAAGTGTGGATTTGTAGTTTTTAACAATCAACAGCGGAATTCCGAATCCGTATCCGCTCATCCGCTCCGGCAGATTGTCTTTGAGTGAGGCCAGCAGGTTTTTCCTCGCCCGGTAGCCCACTACAATGAGGTCAGATTTACGCTGATTACACAGATTGTAAATTTCGTCTGACATCCGATCTTCTCTGAACAGGGTCAGCTCAATGTCTACGTCAGGGTTTAACTTGTACTCCCGGATAAATCCTGCAGCAGCTTTTATGGCCTTATCACGTGCTGCCTTTTTCTCTTTCTCAGCAGGCATATAAGGGAAAAACTCTTTCATAGGGGAATAGATGTGTTGTAAAGTTACTTTATCGTACGAGCCGCCGGCCAGATCCAGAGCCAATGCGGTGGCATTGGCCGATTGTGCTGAAAAGTCGACGGGTACAGTAATATGCTCCATACTGTACCGGGCGGTCTCGGGAACCAGCAGGATGCTGGCCGGTACGTATTTGACCAGCTTCAGGGCTGCAATGCCTTCCCCGATATAGGAGTTTTTCTTGCCGAGAACCAGCAGGTCATACGGCCACGATTCCATGAGACCCAGGATGCGGTTCGTGGCTATGCCCCGCTCAATAAAAACGGTAGTCTTGACTCCATCGACCTCGAAAAGATCGTCTACCAGGTCTTCAAAGTGATCCTGAAGGCGTTGCTGGAGGTCGTCCAGGCTATTGACATCCTCGAAGAGTTCGAGAACATCGGTGTCAAGGGCAATGGTTTCAATGATGTGGACAAACTGCACCTCAGCAGGTTTGTGAATACCGGCCAGAAAGTTCACGTACCCCACAAGAAGGTCATCTATTTTGGTTAAATCGAGGCAAACAAGCTTTTTTTTCAAAGTATTCATAGGTCTGGAGTTTAACGTTCGGTGTTTGGGGATGGGTTGTCCTGATCGTCTTGTGATGCGTCGCCTGCACCGGCAGTAGTACTGTCCTGACTACCCGTGGCCGCTTGTTTGCGCATTTTGGATTCACCTTTTTTCCGCAGCGTGACCGGTGGTTTGCGTTGAACTGTTCCCAGCCCGTCGCCTTCGTAATCGCCATCCTGCATACTGGTGAGTGTTTTGCGGATGAGTTCCGTGTAGCTTTCACGGGTTTTGCCCCGCTCATCTTTCTGCATGCGTTTGTATTCGAAGCTGAGTCCCTGGCGCAAACTGTAGCACATGACCAGCAACACGAGTACGAAGGGAAGTCCGGTACTGATGGAGGCTGCCTGCAGTGCTCCAAGTCCGCCTCCAACCAGCAGAACAGCGGCAACAACCCCCTCGGTGGAGGCCCAGAAAATGCGTTGGCCTACCGGTGCGTCAATTTTACCGCCGGAGGTAAGGCTGTCAATGACGAGGGAGCCTGAATCGGATGAGGTGACGAAGAAGCTGAGTACCAGGATGATAGCCAGGAAGGAGCTGATGGTGGCCAGCGGGAACTGGTCGAGCAGTATAAACAGGGATGTGGTCTGATCGGCTTCCACGGCCGCGGCGATTTCAGCGATCCCGCCGGTTTCCAGGAAGAGTGCCGTTCCGCCGAAGCCGCTCATCCACAGGAAGGTGACCAATGTTGGAGCGAGCAATACCCCGAGCACGAACTCGCGAACGGTCCGGCCGCGGGATATCCGTGCGATGAACATCCCCACATAGGGCGACCATGAAATCCACCAGGCCCAGTAGAAAACGGTCCATGTACTCATGAAGCTGCCTTCTTCAAAGGTCTGCATCCAGGTGGCATATTCGGCAAAGTTCTGCAGGTAGTAACCGGTGCTTTGTACGAAGGTGCTCAGGATGTACATGGTCGGACCCAGAATCAGAATGGCCAGCAGGAACAGCGCGGCCAGACGGATATTGAATTCGCTCAGAACCTTGACGCCTTTTTGTACTCCTAAAACCACGGAAACAACGGCTATGGCTGTCACTCCGGCAATAATGATGACCTGAAGCGTTACGGTATTGGCAATTCCGAATACGTATTCCATTCCGGCGCCGGCCTGGGAAGCGCCAAGTCCGAGGGAGGTGGCCAGGCCGAAGAGCGTGGCCAGTACGGCCAGAATATCTACCACGTCTCCCATCCAGCCTTTGATACGGTCGCCAAGGATGGGGTAGAAGACGGAACGGAAGGAGAGGGGTAGTTTCCGGTTAAAGGCAAAAAACGCCAGTGCCAGACCTACGATGGCGTACACGGCCCAGGCATGCAGTCCCCAGTGCAGGAAGGTTATCCCCATGGCATCCCGAACGGAATCGGTGCTGCCGGCCTCGGCGTGGGGCGGATACAGCAGGTGCCACATGGGTTCAGCTACGGCGAAGAACATCAGGCCGATTCCCATACCGGCACTGAAGAGCATGGCAAACCAGGCTGAGGTACTGAACTCGGTCTTGGCGTCTTCGCCTCCAAGCCGGATGGTGCCATATTTGCTGAATGCAAAGTACAGGGCAAAACCAATGAAAATATTGACGCCGGCTACAAAGAGCCAGTCGGCAGTTTCCGTAATGCCAACTCTGACGTTATTGAAGATTTCCTCGGCGGCGTCACCGCTGACGATGGTACCCACAATCAGTGCGGCTATGAGGAAAACCGAGGGCCAGAATACGGGTTTGTGTATATCGAAATACTTCTTGGATATTTTCGGCGACATGGTGGTTCTTTGTTTTTTCCGTTCGTACGGGTAGTGGTGTTTATGCCGGACTTGGTTACTGTGTAGAGGGGCTGGTTACGGCATGTCCGGTTGTAGCCGTAACGCTGTTAAAAAACAGCCTGAATCGCTGCTGGCAGCCCCGGAAGCAGATCAGAAATAGTAGCCTATGTTGATGTTGAACCGGGTGTTGAACCGCGGGTCGCGTACGCCGGGACCGAGGCCTTGTCCGAAGCTGGAGGTCAGCCAGGGATGGTTCAGACCGGAGGCCAGATCGAAATAGGTGTAGACATTGCCGGCTGCCTCGGGCATCAGAAACCAGGCTGCGCTCAGGGTGACGTCCGTACCGGTGTAGGTGTATTTCAGACCCATATCATGGTCGTCTTCAAAACCCAGGTAATAGGGCAGCTGAAACCACCAGTTGTGGGAGTTGTACTGCACATTTCCGAATGGTACCTGCGTGACACCCAGCTGAAAGTTATGCTTTTCATTGTGGGTGTATTCCAGCCAGCCCTGCTTGATGAAATGCGTGTTGAAAGTAGGATAAAAACGATACTCAAAATTCAGGCCGATGTTATCAGGCCAGGTCACCGTGGCGTTTATGCGCCAGGTATCCAGGGTGAAAATCACATCGTTTTCATTGAATCCACCGCCATAGTCGCGGTAAAAGAAATTATAGCGTGACGCTCCTCCAATCTGCAGTTCCGGACCGTTCCCGGTCTGCGATGTTACGGCTGAAATCTGTCCGGTATGGTTCGAAATAAACGATGATAAAGTGGCATTGATTGTGGTAAATAGTATAGTAAGAATGAGTGCTCTAAACATAGTTGATGACCTTTGGTTGTTTTAGTTACCTGCAGGTCAAACTATAGATCACAACTGCCTAATGCCAATTTTAAATAATATAATCAATAGGTTACTTGTTTTTGGTCAGTTAGGGAAAGGGGTCTGACCACTTCTCGTCGGTGTAAAGTTGTTGTCCGGCGAGGGTTTTCAGGAAGGCAATTATTGCCTCATTTTCGCTTTCTGTGAGTACCAGGCGCTGGGGCAAACCGTTAGGTCTGAGGCGGGGATCAATATTGGTATTTCGTCGTTGCATCCCCATCGTATTATAATGCTGCAGCACCGTGAGAAGGTCGGTACTCAGGGCGTTGTGCATGAACGGACCGTTGGCAGAACCGTCGGCCTGCACCACGTCCCGCAGGGACGGTGAACGCGTATTGGTGACATCAGGACCGGTTCCGTTCAGGCTTCCCATAACCCCGTTATTTTTAGACGCGGGATCAATATCAAAGACCGGTGCCCGGTGACAGCTTCCGCATCCGGCACCGCCGCCGATTCGTACGCCATTTGCATCGAAAACAGCCGCCTGCAGAAACAGTTGCTTGCCAAGGTTTTCCTGTTCGGTAAAGTTCGGGAAAGGCATCCGATCATCTGCAACCTGCTGCCGACCGGTATCATAGGGCGCATCGAAGGAAATAATGCTCCGGATAAACTGGCTCAGCGCTCCCTGCATCCGTTCCTGTGTGATTTCCGGATCGCCGTAGGCGGCCGTAAACAATTCATTGTAGTAGGGAATCTTTTGCAGCCGCACAATCAGGTCCTGAAGGGAAGGACTGCCCGGTTGACCGCTGAAACCCATCTCGATGTGATCCTGAATAGGCTCAGTACTCTGATGTTCCAGCGAGGTCGCCCGTCGATCCCAGAAAAAGCGTTGATCTTCGCCGTACCGTATATTGACCAATCGCATAGAGTGCCTTCCGGTAGTGCCCTGTACGCCAACCGAAGCCCGATCCGTATCGCTGAAGGCTACTTCTTGTCGATGACAGCTTGCACAGGAAACCGTTGCGTTTACGGAGAGCTGTTTATCGTAGAAAAGCACTCTGCCAAGGGTTGCACCGATGTCTGTAAGTTCATGCGAGCCGTCATGTGGATCGGGCACGTAGTCCGGTACGGTTTGTCGGGCATAATTTGGCAGATCATCCAGGTTTATACGATCGCCGAATACGGCTTTCAGGCTCAGTGCGGAGGTCGTGTCGGGCTCCGGGGTGCCCGGCAGTTCATCGGTCTAGGCTATGCGTAGTGTGGGATTTCAAGGCACTTCACTTTCCGTTTAGCGGTTAGTTTATAAATTGTAATTACTTTCATATTAGCACTTTCGCCCGCATTACGTATAGCCATTGTTGCCAGTAGTTTTTCATTTATTTATTCATTCATCACTAGGTTTATCTTCTCCCACATTTCGTTGTGAAAAGTTATTGGAACAAGTGAATCGTCTGGTGCTTGTCCCATTCTTATCACTACTAAATTCTTACTTGGAATCACTTCTACAAATTGTCCGTTTATCCCCATTCCTGCAAACAAATCATTGGGAGCATTTTCTGACATTGGAACATTAGATGAGGTCGGAAGACTTGGAAAAATAATAGATTCCTTTCCATTTAACCACCACAAGTAGCCATATGATGGATTTAAAGACTGTGAAGTATTGACCATTTGATTGTAATAGTTTTCATCAGATAAGATGCTGGTCTCTTTCCATTTACCTTTATTCAGTATCAACAAACCAAATCGAGCCATATCCCGAGCAGTACTCCAGTAAACATTATTGTAGCCTTGAGAAACCCATTGTCCGTTCATTCCAATTATAGATTCAATCTTTTGGTCTGTATATTCATTGTAGTCAGTATTAGTGGAATTTTCAACTACTCTTTCAAGTAGCGTATAGGGTGCATTGTGGTAAAACCATTGTTGTCCTGGTTCGGTTTTATAGGTTAAGCAAGAAGGAAGTGTACAATCTGGGTCGGACACATTATACTCTAATCCTGTTGTCATAGTTAATTGGTTTTTAACTGTGATTAACTGTTCTTGGCTGTTAGTCAAACTTGTCCAACCAACACCCAAATAGTCAGATGTCGGGTTTTCAATATTCAGGAAACCATCTTGTTGAGCTATTCCAACCAATGTTGCAGTTAATGTTTTTCCTGCTGAAGCCCAATACCATTGTGAGTTTCTATCAAAATCAGAGGTTCCATTGATATTGTCCCCAAAGTACTCTTCAATTACGATTCTTCCTTCTTTAAGTACGATGAATGCCCTTGTATTGTTTGATTCCAAATAATTGAACAGATTTTCCAATTCAGAGGTATTCCAGTTTAATTCGGTAGGTGAAGTATTTTCCCATTCATCTGAATTTAGTGGTGGGAAATATAATGATGATGTATTAGGTGGGTCTAATATGTTATCATCGACTTTTTCACAAGAAAAGAGGAATAAAATTATAAATGCTACAATTAAATATTTCATCGTTGTATTATTTTCCTTTTAGACTATTTTTTTTATGGTTTAATCAAATTACTGGCAACTGCAGGATTGTCCTGCAGTGCTGTTTCTACGCAGCCAGCCAGGGTCAGCAGGATAACCAGTCCGGCATGTACAGTATTTCGGGTAATCAATTTCATAGGTCAACCATCCAGATTTAAAGGTATTTATGCAGTTATACACGCCGTAACCATCTTCCCCCTAACGCGATACACCATTTTTATTGCCGGCTTCGCTGTCCTGCGCCAGGGTCTTTACAGTATCGTCAACTTCCCCGGGGAACGTAATTCAAATTCCCCGGTTTACCCGTACCTTTACTGCAAAACCCATCCCTCACGAACCCCGCATGAACCTGTTCCATCCCTGGTTAGTGATTGTGTTGATCGGACTGGCCCTCCGGCTAGACCCGGACCGGCGCAGGGAGGAGTATGAACGCAGTGAGGGGATTCGAAACGGCGACCAGCGGTTATTCCGCGATTTTTACAACGAGACGTATCCACGGGTTTACCGGTTTCTCATCAGTCGGGGTACCGACCACGAAGACGCCACTGACATTCTGCAAAACGTCTACATCTATCTGTGGGAAGTCCGCTCGCGCATCAATCCGGACAAGTCGCTGACAGCCTATCTGTTCCAGACGGTCTACTCCCGGATGCTGAATCATGTGAAGTACCGGAGTAAATTTGCCGATGCCGAACAGACGGAGCAGGCATTAGATGCACTCACCGGGGCGGGAAGCCCTGAGAAAACCGAACTCCATACGGTGCTGGAGTCCATCATGAAGCGCATGCCCGATAAACGAGCGCAGGTTTTTGAATACTGTTTCATGCAGCAGTTTTCCTACAGGGAGACCGCGGAAATCATGGGCATCAGCGCCAAAACGGTGGAGAACCACATGTCGGCCGCGCTCAGGGAAATCCGTTCAGGACTTACATCCATATACGGGGAGGACTTATGGAGCGAATGAGTTGTCTGCCGCGGGTGACCGGTACTTCAACGGTCCGCCTGCCTGCCTCCGGTGGTGCTGCCCGATTGATGACCAGTACATTTTTTATAGCAGCAACTGGGGGTTTGCACCGGTTTGGGTTGTATACCCGATACAACCCTCCATCCATTCGCCCCGCTATGAAACCTGTTCCCGCCTCCCTTGCAATACTGCTTCTTCTGCTGCTGTACGGCTGCAGTCTGGATCCCATTCAGGATCAGGACCAGGTATTGACCACCGAGGAAGCCCTCCTGGCCAGCCAGATCATCGGGGAATCGGTGAGTCAGGACCAGTTTGGCATCCTTTCCAATTTTGGGGAAGCTTTTGCCGTACCCACGCCTACCGGACTCCTGCCGGGGACATCGGTACTCTCACCCGTAGCATTTCAGCATATCACGGGGTATACGTATTCGTACGATGTTGCCACAGGCTGGCATCAGGTCACCTTTACCAAGTCCAGCCTCATTGAAACCATCCTGACACCCGTAAGCCATGAACTTCGCTACCGCTTTCGCGATTCCCGGGGCCAGATCATCGCCAATCCGGAGATAAGCGCCGGCCAGATTCATTCGGTTGAGTTTGAAGCCGATCGCTCGGGCGACATCGCTACGCCAACCCATACCTCGCGCTTTACCCGTTCGGATCTGCTGTTTGCCGAGGGCCTCCTGGCCGATGAGCCCATCCTCCGCCTGGAAGGTTTCCATCGCTCGCGCGGGAGCTATCAGCGCAACACGCTTGCTTCGTCGTACACCCTGGACGCCGATTACCTGGATATCCGCATCAATAAAGACACCGTGAAGGTATACAACAGTTTTCGACGCGGGGTTTATGGCGCCATGAGTTACGAAACGGTAATCCGGCCGGATACCACGGTAGGCCAGGCCAAAACGGTGAATGGAACCCTCGTGATGGAGGGCGACGGCTCGGCCATTCTGCGCCTGCCTGATCGCGCTGAAACACTGCGGGTACGCGTGACCGACGGGCAGGTTTTTGACAACGACGATGACTTTGAGTACGATGACGATGAATTTGAAGACCTGCTCCGGTTTCTGGATCTCAGCTCGGGCCAACTGGAGCTCAGAAGCGGGCGTGTCTTCCGCATTACCTCCCGGACGGAGCTCGACTTTGACGACGGCCTTACCTCACTGCAGGATGTATTCAATGCCCTCGGGAGAGGTCTTTCGGTTCTGGCTGAAGGGGAGTTTGAGCCGGTCACATCGCCCGGAATTCCGCTGGTTACCGAAATTGAGTTTGAGTTATTGCTCGATGAATACGATGAACCTGTCAGTGCGATTGATGTACAGGCAGCGGCATTTACCCTGGAGTCGGGCAGGATTGTATTTGTAAACGAAAATACCGTGATTGACGATGACAGTGAATTCGATTCCCTGGAGCTGGCGCAGCGTGCACTTGCTTCGGGCGAGGAAGTCCAGGCCGAAGGCAGTTATTACTTTGAAACCGCTGCCCGCCGCTGGATTGCTGTTGAACTAGAACTCTCAAATTAAACCATGGCTGCATCCGATAAAAAACCGCCGGGCCAGACCTGGGAGGAACTCCGCGAAGGCCGTGCTCAGACCGACTCGGCGGATGTGCAGTTTCTTGCCGGACTTCAGCAGGAATTGCGCAACCGTCGTGAAGCAATTCCTGTTCGGGGCAAGGACGAGGTGTGGGATGCGATTTACGCCCGGATGGATGACGGTGCCGCCGTTTCTGACACTGCGCAGCCGGAAACCGGCCGGCGCAGCCCTGCCGTGATGTCGTCGGTGCCTTCCGGTACCGCAGCGCAGCAGCCCGTGTCAGCGCAGCCGGATGGTTCGTCGGATTCGGTGCCCTTCCATCCGGCGGCGCGACCTCGCTCGCATTACCGCCAGGTTGGGTGGATTGCTGCGGCGGTAGTGCTGGTTGCCTCCCTGATTGGGTTGCTCAGCTACACCAGTATGGCTCCGAAGCAGCAGCTCCTGTCGGGCGGCCACAACACTGTAACCGCCCTGACCCTGGATGACGGTTCGGTGATAACGCTTCGCCCGGGAGCTTCCCTGTTTGCCCGGGGCAGATCCGCTGCCAATGAGCAGCGATACCGGCTGGAAGGCGAGGCCCTTTTTGAAGTGGTTTCCAATCAGAATCGGGTGTTTCGCGTTGAAACCGAGACCGGATCGGTGCAGGTCCTCGGCACGGAGTTTCTGGTAAGAAGTACACCGGATCACATGGAGGTGTATCTGCTTGAAGGTCGGGTTGCGGTTAGCGACCGTACTGCCGCCGAAAGTACCCAGCTGCAATCCGGTCAGGCTGTGCGCGTTGACGCGAGCGGACTTCAGGAGCTGGCGGGCACTTCATGGCAGGATTATGCCCTGGGGTGGACTACCGGTCAGTTGGTAGCAGACGGTCGGTCGGTGGAGGAAGTGATTCGTGAGCTGGAGTTTCATTTTGGGATTCAAATTCGTGTACCCGCCGGTTTGGGCGATGAAACTCTGGGCGGGACCTTTCCTCTGGATACCGTTGACCTTGCTCTGGGCGATCTTGGCGCGGCCCTGGGCGGATCGTTCCGCGAAGTGCAGGAGGGAGTATATGAACTGACGGCGCCATGACGGGGGCGGCGCTCAGTTTGATGCTGATGCTCACAGCGGCGCCATGGGTCTCCGTGGCCCTTCCAGCGTCACCGCCGGCCGTGTCAGGGAACCCGGCTTCGCCAGCGTCACCGTCGGCTGTGTCATGGAACCCGGCTTCGCCAGCGTCACCATCGGCCGCGTCAGGGAACCCGGTCGCAGTGGTGGCGGCCCCGGACATTTCCTTCAGCGTCGCACCCCTGCAGACCGCCCTCGCCGAAATCACCCGCCTTACCGGTTACAATTTTCTGTATCGCGAGTCCGTCATAGCCGGCAAAGTCCTCTCTCTTCAGACCTCCCTCTCCAACCTGATGCCCGATCTGGAGCGGGAACTGTACCGTTCAGGCATCCGTATGCAGGTCAGCCACGATCGCATGCAGGTCATCCTGTCACCATCGCCCCGACGGCCCGAGTCCTTCGCCCGGATCCGGGGTCAGGTACTCGATGCCGTCACCGGTGACCGGCTGCCCTTCGCAACAGTCTCCTGGACAACCGACGGTGCACTCCGGGGCGTTGCGGCTGACTCCGATGCCCGCTTCGTACTTCCCGGGGAAGCCACCAGCGCAGGGCCTGTGGTGCTTACCGCATCCTACGTAGGGTATGATCCGCTGGACGTCAGCGTTGATCCCGCCCGACTCACCTCCGCCGATGAAATCACCTTCCGGCTTCAGCCCCGAACCCTCCACTCCGCCGAGTTGGTAATTACGGCGCAGGATGTGGCCCGACCGGCTGACACCCTCGCCGCAGGACTGATTGCCGCCGGAAGGTTCAGTCCCCTGGGTGAGACGAGCACCATCCGAGCCCTTCAGGGGCACCCGTCGGCCACGGCCGGAACCGCAGTCAGTGAGGGGTTAACGGTACGAGGGAGTCCGCCGGACGGGTTTCTGGTAACGCTGGATGGCATGCCCCTATACAATCAGTCGCACCTTTTTGGCCTGCTGGACAGTTTCAACGCAGATGCTATCCGCTCTGCCGGATATTACATGGGTTCAGCGCCGTCTTACATAGCGATGCCCGTAGGCGGACTGCTTGAACTGCACACCCGGACCGGATCACGCAGTCAGCTGCGCATGCAGTCCGGAGTCAGTAATACCAGCCTGAGCACCACCGTAGAAGGTCCGTTGCGCGCCAAATCCAGCTTCCTGGTTTCGGTTCGATCTTCGTATATGCAACTGCTCAAACTGCCCGCAAACCGACGGTTGGTTCGGTTGGGGCTGGATGTGCGTCGTCCTGTTGCCGATGCATTGCAGCAGACGTACACCAGCGAGGTAGTCCGACCGGAAGAACCCTTTGTGCAGTACCTCGACCTTCACGCCACCCTCAACCATGAAACCGTACGGGGTGCACGTTGGAAGACCAGCTTCTACGCCGGAGGCGACCAGACCCGGCAGCCTGCTTTTCGGCGGGTTCGCGATCCGGACGGGGCAGATGGCTTTAATTTTACCCGTGTTGAGAGCAATAACACCTGGGGAAACCTGATTTTATCTTCCCGTTACAGCACTGTGCTGGCCGGCAGACTGCACTATGCGGCCACAGCCGGATTCAGTCTGTATCAGACCGACTTTGAAAAGGATGATTTCATCTACAGCCGCGTCTTGCAGCAGGGCGGGTCGCGCGATGTTGCCGTTTTCAGCTACCCTTTCCAAAACCAAAGTGTGCTGAATAACCTGCGGTTCAAGCAGGATTTGTCGGTTTCAGTGCGCCCGGTGGTTGTGCGTGGCGGACTGGCGCTGTCGTGGCTGGACAGTGCTTATCGGGAGCGCTCCTTCGACCGGTCACTGGTTCGTGTTGATGCCTCGGCTCTGCTCCGTGAGGCCTACGTGCATGTATCCGGCGCGGTCGGGACGAAGGTGCACCTGGAGGGCGGCTCACGGGTTTATGTTCGTGAGGGGTGGTACTGGGCACCGGCATTTCGGGCCGAATACCGGCCACATTCCCTGGTCAATGCCCACGTGGCAGCCGGACAAACCTGGCAGTTCACCCATCGTGTGGGGCTGCAGAATACCACCACAGCCGGTGTCTGGGTAGTCAGTGCGCCGGATCAGCCACCCGCCGGATCCCGTTATGCGGAAGCCGGACTTCATCTGGGGCCTTTCGCCGGGGCCGGAGTGCAGCTCAGTGTTTACCGGAAATCGTATCAGAATCTGCGATTTCATGAACTGAACGTCCCTTCCCTGGATAACTCGCTTTCCCGGGCTCCCTGGTTTTATCAGACCGACGGGGATGCTTCCGGACTTGAAGTAACCGGTAGCTGGCAGGGCCCCTGGCTTCGTTTAAGTCAATCCTACACCTGGTCACAAGCATTGCTTCGCAATGAGGCGGTTGCCGGAGGGTCGATGTACCCCGCTGCCTGGGACCGTACCCATCAGATGATATCAACCGCTGAAATCACCTTGATGCCGGGTTTACGTTGGATGTTGTCCTGGACCGCGATGACCGGCCGGCCGGCCGAGACCGGTGCTGATCAGCGACTTCCCGCATACCGGCGGGCGGATGTTTCCGTGGATTACCGGGTGAAACTGACTTCCCGAAACCGACTGGAAATTCGGGTCTCGGTTTTCAACGTGCTGGACCGGGGGAACGTGTGGTACCGTGATACAGCATTTATCCTGAATCAGGATCGGTTGATTCCCCGGCTGGATCCGGTTGATGTGGATGTTCTTGATCTGGGCAGGCATCCTTCATTTACCGTGCGATGGTTGTTTAACTGAGGAGTCTGATGCTGCCAGCCGGGCAGCCCTGCTTTCGGTTTTGCCGGCACGTTGTGTCGCTGGTGCATCGGTAGTCCGGTCCGGCTATCCCCTCTTTCACCGGCACCCTTATGCCGGGTTCCCGGACTGGAAGCTCACCGCGAATCCGGGAGCACCAAAATGAAACCCGGTCGACGTTCACCGCCGGCCGGGTTCTCTCAGATAGTATCAGTCATCATCGTCATCGTCATCATCATCGTCATAGCGGTCTTCAAAGGCATCAAAGGACCGCTCGATATTATTGTTAATCAGGCCGAGGTTGGCGGGATCAGACGGATCTACGGTATTTCCGTTTGCGTCAACGAACCAGGACGACAGATCAATAGCGATAGTCAGTTCAGCACTGGTTTCATCGCCGGTGATGACAAGCTCCGGCTCAAGCTCAATTTCCAGCTCAAAATCTTCCCGAGAGCGGAACAGGAAGGGGGTTCCGTTGTAGGTACCACGCACAACGACGGAGTAGGATCCGGTTTCATCGTTGAAATCGGCGTCAGTGACTACGTAGTCATCATCGGTGTCAGGTCGCTCGATTTCCATCTCGAACTCATCGTAACGACCGGCCGGGATGGATTGCCGGGTGAGAATCAGGGGCATCCCGTCAAGGGGGAGGTTAATGACCTGATATTCGAGCTCGAAGTCCAGGGAGTCTTCCGTGGCGCTTTCCAGTTCCAGTTCATCCAGAAAGAGCTTGACTTCGGTGAGTGAAAGTCCCGGTGAGTCCTGCACGGAGCCGGACGGCGACTTGGCCAGGGTTCCGGCGCTTTGTACGCGCATGGATACCTGCACGGCCGAGGCTTCATCGGTACTGCTTTGCATCACATCGCAGCCCACGGTGGTAAAATAGGTCAGGAAGAGTATTCCAAAGATAGATTTGAATGTTGGTTTCATGGGAAAGTATGTTTGGGTTAGTGAGTAACAGCTTAGTTACCGGTACTACAACACAAAACGGATACGACCCCCAGTGGCCATCCAATTTTTTTACTTGTTAATTTTAGCCCAGGTATCCCGCAGCCCGACCGTCTGATTAAAAATCAGTTTCTCCGCGGTGGAGGAAAGGTCGGCATAGTAGTAGCCCTTGCGCAGGAACTGGTAGTGCAGCCGGTCATCCGAGTCGGTTGCATTTCGGGCATCTTCCAGCAGGGCCGGCTCAGCCAGTGCCACGGGGATGACCCTCAGACTATCCGGATTCACGTAATCCAGAAAGTCGCCTTCTTCTTCGGCGGGGTTTTCCACACGGAACAGGCGGTCGTAGTCACGCACTTCAACGTTGACGGCATGGCTGGCGCTTACCCAGTGGAGCGTGCCTTTCGCCTTGATTCCCGAGGTATCACTGCCGGAGCGGGAATCGGGATGGTAGGTGCAGTGAATTTCCGTGATGGTACCATGTTCATCTTTCTGAAAGTCTTCACAGGTGATGATGTAGGCACTTTTCAGCCGCACACTTTTGCCGGGCGATAACCGGAAGTACTTCTTGGGCGCATCTTCCATGAAATCATCCCGTTCTATGAAAATTTCCCGGCTCATGGGCACAATCCGGTTACCGCCGTTGCTATCTTCCGGATTGTTTTCACTTTCAAGTTCTTCTACGGTGCCTTCCGGCCAGTTGGTGATCACCACTTTAACCGGATCGAAAACGACCATGCGGCGCTGCGATATTTTATTCAGGTCTTCGCGGGCGCAAAATTCCAGCAGGGATACATCAATCAGATTATCCCGTTTGGCAACCCCGATGCGGGAGCAGAATTCCCGGATGGATTTCGGGGTGTACCCACGTCTGCGCAGTCCGGAGATGGTTGGCATCCGGGGATCGTCCCACCCGTCTACATACTTTTCATTGACCAGTTGCAGGAGCTTGCGCTTGCTCATGATGGTGTAGGAGAGGTTGAGACGGGCAAATTCATACTGCCGTGACGGGAAGAGCCCCAGTTTTTCAATGAACCAGTTGTACAGTTCACGGTGGCTCATGAATTCCAGGGTACATATTGAATGGGTGATGTTTTCAATGGCATCACTTTGACCGTGGGCGAAATCGTAGGTTGGGTAGATGCACCACTGATCACCGGTGCGGTGATGGTGGGCGTGTTTGATGCGGTAGATGATGGGGTCGCGCATGAGCATATTGGGGGAGCTCATGTCAATACGTGCGCGCAGGGTACGCGATCCATCAGGGAATTCTCCGGCCCGCATGCTGCGGAAGAGGTCTTCGTTTTCCTGGGGACTACGCGAGCGGTACGGGGAGTCGGTGCCGGGTCGGGTAGGGGTTCCTTTCATGGCGGCAATTTCCTCGGAAGTGGAGTCATCCACGTAGGCCAGTCCGTCGCGAATCAGTTTGAGGGCGAACCCGAAGAGCTGTTCGAAGTAATCGCTGGCGTAGAACTCATCTTTCCAGGTGTACCCCAGCCATCGTACGTCATTACGGATACTTTCAACGTATTCGGTTTCTTCTGTGACGGGATTGGTGTCATCAAAGCGCAGATTGGTTGCTCCGCCGTATTTGAGGGCCAGGCCGAAGTTGACGGTGATGGATTTCGCATGGCCGATATGCAGGTACCCGTTGGGTTCGGGTGGGAAGCGGGTCAGAACCGAAGTATGGCGACCAGACTGCAGGTCGTTGTCCATAATTTCTTCCAGAAAATTTCTCGAGGTTCGTTCTCCGGAGTTGTTCGGTGAATTCGTTGTTTCAGCCATGTTCAGAAGGTAGGTTATCGTGGGTTCGCACGCAGCAGGGTCGAACGTATAAATGGTTTTTGTATGCGTGGAAAGATAACCAAAAATGCGTGCAAATGCGGTCTGGCCGGATTTTTTGTTGCACTCTGAGGTGTTTGTCCGGACTTTGTTCGATTCTGTTCAATTACGAATCGTGTTTACGAAGGACGCCATTTTATATTGCTCCTGCAGTTAAATAAATACGGCTCACGGCCGCTACGTAACCGGCAGTCAGATAATTTGATAACACCCAATATACCGCTACCACCATACGAATTTGCTACCTGAGTGTATAAAAAGAGAGACTAACCGGTCAAAAGGGGAACCGGCTTAGTAAAGACAAACAGAAGACACAGACAGTAAAGAAGACAACTACGTTAAAGAGAGCGATGCTTGAGATGAGGTTAGGACCTGAGCGGAGCCGGTACAAGTGTACTGCTCCCGGGTCGTAACCCATTTGTGCATTATGACCATGGAGATGATAACCTCCCACAAGGATTGTCAGTCAGTGGTCGTCTATGTGAGCATGTTAACTGCAAAGCTTAAAAGCAGGGTGCCGCAATTCAGACAGGGCTATGCACAAGAGCTAATCCAATAAAAAGTGCAGATGTAGATGCCGTTCTGACTCCAATTTTACAACTGTATTGCATGGCTGTAAATATTAATTACAATTCTTTAATGTTTTCATGTATATTTTTGGTATGCTTATGGGGAATAACTGTTATCAAATGAATAAAATTCA
Source organism: Bacteroidetes bacterium HLUCCA01 (assembly GCA_001314545.1). Classification (GTDB taxonomy): domain Bacteria; phylum Bacteroidota; class Rhodothermia; order Balneolales; family HLUCCA01; genus HLUCCA01. The sequence goes on along the minus strand of LIHN01000007.1, from coordinate 149,128 downwards.
AATAAAATCTTGACGCGGTATAAGGCTTAATACTATGAAAATAAAACTCGTTTCCAGAAAAGAGGTTAAAATTACCAAGAAGACGACTTCTAAATTCAAGCCGTTGCTTGACGCTTTGGCTAAACTTGAGCCGGGCGGACAGGCGCTTGAAGTCAACTACTCCACCGACAAAGAATTCGCAGCAATGCGAAATGTTGTGTACGCTTATAACCGGGATAATGGGGTAAAAATCCGAAGTTCGCGTGATTCGGTAAATAGTAAGGTATACTACTATATCAATAAATAGTCTGTCCGGCGATTCAGTATTGTAAGCGTGGTTGAACATCGTCGCCTGTGGTTGCCTGTCTTCTTTTTCTGGTAGTAAAACAGCGGACATAATTCGTGTTTTTTCAGGGGTATGGCTTTGGCTGTACCCCTTTTTTTGTGCCGTCCGGGTAACGGGAGCCTCATCTGAAACTTATGGCAGACAATCAAATGGCCGATAAAGGTATACTTAGTGGAAAGCCGGAAAAGACCCGGTTTACTGTGGATTCGATATAATTATGGGATAAAATTAAAAGCTAACATTATGAAAAAATTACTTTTCTTTGCGCTGATGGTTTCCGTATATGCGCCCAATCTGACAGCACAGCAAGGCGATCTCTTCAACGATCAGCTCCGGCCCCTGCTGAAAACCGAGCCCTTTCGTGTAGGTGTTCTCGTACAGACCCGTGGTCTGTTTTCATTTGAAGATGATACGTTCAATGGCGGACGTAAATATGAGCTGGGTGCCACCCGCGTAGATATCAAAGGCAGCATTGACGGTGGATTCGTCTACCGGTTACAGACAGAGTACCGGAACCAACCTGCTATTTTGGACGCTCAGGTTGGATATAAGATCAATTCAGATGTCCAGATCGTAGCCGGTGCATTCAAACCTTTTACCAGTCTTGACCTGGATCCGAGTCCGGCCGCAACGAACTTTCTCAACCGTGCCCGCCAGGTTGGTACCATGATGAGTACCCGGGAAATCGGGCTGACGCTTATCGGTAAAGCCGGTGATTTTATCTATCGCTTAGGGATGTACAACGGTACCGGGATGACCCGTCAGAATGACGGAAAGTTTATGTATTCACTGCGTGCCGGTTATGCAGGAACCCTCCAGAATGACGGAGCGCTGCAATTTGGTGTGAATACATTTATAAATCAAACCGAGGGTGTAAATGTCGGGAACAGCGGTTTGACCAGCGCCGGCGACCGCTTGCTTTATGGTTTTTATGTGGATTATAAAAGTGATACGTTTTTTGCCAATGCAGAATTGCTGCAAACCACCTTTGATGCCGTAGAATCTGCTGGTCAGGAGGAGACTATCCTGGGCTACTACGCTACCATTGGCACGCGATTTAAAGAGCAACACGAGATTCTGGCAAGGGTAGATCATCTCTCGTTTGACATCGCCGACCGCTCGTCCAATCTGCTTTCTGTAGGATGGAACTATTATGCTACGGACGTAGTCAAATTCTCGGTTAATGTGCTGACTCTTATCAATGACGGGGCCGATAATAATGCCGGGCTGTCAGCGCAGCTGGAATATAATTTCTGATGCAGCAATGTTGCCAGAGACCCTCTGCTGATCAGGGAGTCTCTGGTTTTCGCTGCAACTCAATCCGGTCCCGGGTTTATTTGAGCTCGTTCCGGGTCTGAATGCTCGCTACAAGGTGTTCAATAAATGAATTAATGTAGGAGATATCGGTTTCTTTGGTGTCTAAGAATGGATTAATCAGCACCATCCGAAGCATGACCAGGGTATCTGTATCCCATCCGGCGTTCCATGCACCGGCGTAGGGTCGAAGCAACGCCTCGTAAGACGACAAGCTCAGGGCTGTTTTTGATACAAAAAAAGCGTGGTCTTTTTCCGTCGAGAAGGCTTCATACAGTGCAAGTGTCCGGGCGTTGGTCCGGCTTACAGGTTCACCCTCTCTGGCCACGCAATAGGTGACAATGTTGGTATCCCGTGCCACATTGACCCGTATCCACGGGTGTGCATCTGCCAGTCCCAGTCCCATTTTCCGCGCGGCAACAACCGATCTGGCCAGCAGCCTGCCGTATCCGTGGCGGTCGAAGCCGATAACCCGCGATGTGAGCCATGTTGACACAGCGCCGGCCGCTGACCGCGATCCTTCCACGGTTGTTAGACCCGGCTCATCATCAGATCGGAAGTCAATATAGGGCGCTTTAATGCGGGTGTAGGCGTATTCCCGAACCGAACCCGACAGAAAGGCTCCGGAGGCATAGGGTACGAAACCCAGCTTATGCGGATCAATGGTCACGGAGTTGGCCCGGTACATGGCCCGCAGGGCGTGTTTGACCGGATTGGTCAGGTATTCTTCGCTTTCATCATGGCGAAGGGTACAGAAAAAGCCGCCGTATGCAGCATCAACATGGTGCCAGATATCGATGCCTTCGTTTTCCCTCCACGAATCCAACACCTCGGCGATCTGGTCAATCGGATCCACTTCCCCGAGCTCAGTAGTACCAACAACCGAAATAACCATCATTACGGGTCGGCCTTCATCCCGTGCCCGACCAATACAACGGTCGAGGTCGGCCACATCCATTCTTCCCAGCTCATCGGTTTTGACTTCGGTAAAGGCCTCGGTTCCCAGCCCGAGTATGTCGACCGCCTTGTTCCAGGAATAATGCTTGTTGCCCGGCACCAGGACGACCGGACCACGATACGACCGGCCGAATACATCGCGGATGGCGTCGGCGGCCGCAAAGGGTTTGTCCAGCAGATCAAAGGTTCCCTCGTCACGGCAGGATCTGATTTCAGGGTCGGCCATAAGCTGGTCATACGTCGCCCAGCCCATTCCGGCTGCCTCTACCACGGTACCGTTATATCGTTGTAGCTTTCGTGCACTCGCACCTGCTGCAATCCAGTTCCGCATCCGGGCCCTGGCGCGCAGTGCTCCCTCAATATTGGCAACGGTTCCACCGGAGGTGAAGTGACCGGTGGCCTTGCTTTGATCGTAACCAACCATGGCTAAAAGTGCGCCAATGGCATTTTTTTCAACCTGCAATCCTACGCGCGAAACTTCCTCTGAAATATTGTTGGGATTGTACAACAAGGTGAGCATGTGACCGACCAATGCGGGGAGCGATATTTCGGTAGTCATGTGACCGATATATCGTGGCGAATAATTGGGCACTTCCGACTGAAACCGGTGCAGGATTTCCTGCACTTCGTTGCGGAAGGTCTCCACACTGCGGAGAAATTCGGGCGTCTGCTGATCGGCTTCGCTGATGGCTCTTCCGTCAGTAGCGTAGTGATCTTTACGCCAGTGAACCCACTGGTCCAGCACGTCCCGGATGAGCTCGCGCAGCCAGGGTGCGTTCTCGGCCTGGGGCCCCAGAAAAAAACTTTTCAGGGCAATTTCCTCCGGACTGCAGCCGGGGCGAAGGACATCGGATAAATCGGTATTTTTCATGCTGTCAAGTTACGAAGCCTTATTATGAAAATCCCTTTCGGTACAATAACTTGTACGCAACTCACAATCCAAAAGGTCTTATCGTATGTTTTCTGCCAATACCTTCATTCGAACTGTTATTTCCGGTTTCATTGCAACGTTTGTTATGGCGATGACAGCCTTCATCCAGGGCGGACTCGGTCTGCCGGTGGTTGATATCGGTCACATAATTACCGGAACCTTCAATCAGGTGCATGTGGATCAGCCCTACAGCATCATCTGGGGAAACGTTGGCTACTTCATGGGCGGTATTATGCTGGCTCTGATCTGGGTAGCCCTGCTGCGGCACCGGGTTCCGGGTGGTTGGTTTGTGCAGGGGACGATTTACGGCATTGCGATTTCCTTCGTCTCAGGACTCATCCTTTCTCCCCTCATGTCGTTGGCGGCAGGGGAATGGTTCGGTTTTTTCTACCTGAATACCTGGGTACCCGCCCTGTTGCTGCTGGCAGGTGTGACCATGCACATCGCCTACGGAATTACCCTGATGATCTGCCTGAAATTCGCCGGAGTCAAGGGACTGGATCCTGCTGAATGAAACGAACTACCGTGGTGCCGGCGTTACGGTTGGGGTCTGAACAGGGATGGCGCCTGGCTGAAGGCTGTCTCTGCTGATACGCCCGGAAGCGTGCTCCCCCGCCGAATTTTTTGCTCATTTATGCTTCACCCGATGTTTCTGATTCTTGTAATTGCATTGGTTCCGCTCTTACCGTCGCATGCGCTTAACGTGTACGTTTCCGTATCGGCAAGCGACCGCCCTGCAACAACGGCCTCCCCGTTTCAGCCTGAAACTCTGCCGGCAAACATGGTTTTTGCTCTCGCTCCGGGAGTGTACGCAGACACGGCAGGAACCACCCCGTCGGCCGCAGAGATTATCCCCAATGCCATATCGTCATCTCCCGTGTCATCCCGCGAACTGGTCGAAGTCGTCTCCCGGATACCCAATGTGACCTCCTTCACGGTGTATCAGCAGGGCGAAACTACCGTTGAGCAGTACTGGCGCGGCCATCAGCGCAACCGCGCAATGAACATCAAGTCGGCCTCAAAGACCATACTTTCCACCCTCACGGCCCTCGCCCTGCAGGATGGTTACATCGAAAGCATTGACGACCCCATCGCCCGGTACATACCCGATTACATGCGCGGACTGCAGCCCGAAGCCAAACAACGCATCAGGGTGAAGCACCTGCTGACCATGTCGAGCGGTCTGGAAACCACCAGCTTCGGCAATTACGGCCGGTGGGTAGTCTCGCGCGACTGGACGAGGGCGGCTTTGCGCGGCGAGCTGGAAGCGGAGCCGGGTACACGCATGCAATACAGTACGGGAGATACCCATATTTTGTCTGCCGTTCTGACCGAAGCCACCGGCATGTCAACCCGGGCCTATGCCGAAACCCGCCTCTTTCGTTCGATGGGAATTCGTGTTGGAGGGTGGGACCGCTCCCCGGAGGGCTATTATTTCGGTGGGAACAACCTCGCACTGAGTCCGGCCGCGCTGATGGCCTTCGGACGGCTGTACCTGGATGGCGGTGTTTTCAACGGCGAGCAGCTGATACCCGCAGACTGGGTGCAGGAATCCATGCAACCGGTTTTTTTTGGTACCAGTTTTAATCCCCGTGCCCACAATTACGGGTATTTATGGTGGAATAACACGTTCGGGCAGGACCAGACCACCGCTGAGGTGTACTTTGCCTGGGGTTTCGGGGGTCAGTATGTATTCGTGATTCCCTCGCTGGAAGCCGTTGTGGTACTTACCGGAAATCCCGATGCCCGCGGGAGAGGGGCGAACGGACAGATTTACCGGACGATGGATGCCTACATTGTGCCCTGGCTGCATCAGCAGTTCCATTCTGCAGAGCGATAAATTACCACAACGAAAGGCTTTTGTGGTTGCTATTCATCATCATACTCCCCATACTGCGGCATGGGACTTTATCTTAGAAAAGCTTTTAAAACCGGCCCGTTGCGATTCAATCTGTCGTTCGGCGGAGTGGGTGTATCAGCCGGGGTTACCGGTGCCCGCCTGGGTCTGAATTCGAGGGGGGTTTATGTGCACGGAGGTCGCCACGGACTCTACTACCGTAAGCAATTATCATCCCGCAGCAGGAAGCGATCTCGCCGGGGTCGGTCGCGTGCCGATTATCACGAACATCCGGACGAATTTACGTCTTTGGGTGAGGCACCCGGAACATTATCTGCCCGTCAGCAGGGCGAACATGAGGGAACGGTATCCCTGTTCAAAGACACCGGTACAACATTCACGTCAGACCTTTCGGACGGTGCCCGGACTGCCGGCACATCGGCTGATACGGCCTCCACCAGTTCAGGTCGACTCCCCGGCACTACCGCATTGAATCCGCGAAATTCCGCAGTATCGAAGCATGGCGAGCCGGATATGAATCCGCCCGTCATAACGGGGATCCCCTACTGGATGGGCAGCGGTGTGCTCGTCGTGCTGTGGTTTGTGCTTTCGGGTACGGCGGCCTGGCTCACGGCCGGGCTTCTGGCTGGTGTGCAGCTGCATGCTCTTATGCAGATTGTAGCCCGCCGCCGGGCCTTTTCCTGGTTTAAGAAGGTGGTGGCCGAGGTTGAACAGGGCCGGCCGCTCCCCTCGCCCGGCATAAGACTGCCCCGGCGCTGGTCGGACTGGCTGAATCTGCACATACAGGCTACCCTCGCAGAAATGGCGGTGCGCGATGAGAACATCCATACCGTCGAGCTGCTCACCGCACTGGATGCACTGTACCCGGTTGAGGAGGGGAAAAAGCGGCAGCTCCGCACGCAGATTGTGACCCGCATACTTGATGAGATGCTGGAGGACCACATGCTCAGCGAGCAGGAAGAGCTCACGGCTACGGCCATGATCAACGCCCTGCAGCTGACCCGACAGGCTGAGCCGGAGATGGTGTACTACCCGGAAATTATGCCGCAGGCGGAGCGCATTGCATATCACCGGCAGGTGCGTGAAACCGCTGCCCGACCACTGGAGCCCATCAGCGTTGACATCCCTTTGGTGCGCGGGGAGGAGGCTTTCGATGAATTCACACCGGTGCGACTTCTGAATGAGCGCGTGCTGGACCGCTATCAGCGTGAAGGAGTTCGTTATCGGGTAATCGGCTACGAGATCGAGCTGGAAGGCCGCCTTATTCTGACCGACCGCCGATTGCTGCTGGTTGAAACGTCATCCAGGGAGTTTCGGCTCAATCAGCTCGGCGATGTTACGGCAGATCCGGAGGCCGGTGTGGTGGAGCTGAACTTTCTGAACCGGAAAAGTCCGGTCATCCTGACCTCGCCCCAACCGGTGCTGCTGGCCGCCCGGATTGAGAAGGTCCTTACTCACGCAAAACAAACCGGTTGAACCAGTCCAGGTAACGCTCGAACCGATCGCGCTGAAAAGATGGCCTGCTGATTCCGTGATGCTCGTCGGGGTAGACTACCAGCTGGGTTTCGATTCCGAGTCGGCGCATGGCCTGATACATCTGTTCCGAACCCAGAATAGGCACGTTCCAGTCGGCATCCCCGCCGATCCACAAGGTGGGCGTAACCACGTTGGCTACATCGTTGAACGGGGAAATACGTTCCCAGTTTTCGGGGGTCTCCCAGGGCAGTCCCAGCTCTTTTTCCCAGAACAGCTGATAGTGATCGTGCCCGTAGAACGAGCGCATGAGGGTTTCGCTGGCCCCGGAAATGGCGCCATGGAAGCGGTCGGTTTTGGTGATTACATAGTTGGTGAGAATACCTCCGTACGACCAGCCGCCGACGCCCAGATGATCGGGGTCGGCAACGCCTTGTTCAATGGCATAATCAACCCCGGCCATCACATCTTCGAAATCTTTATTGCCCCAGTCGGCGAACAGGATTTCGGAGAAGGCCTGCCCGTAGCCGCTGGATCCCCGTGGATTGATCAGCAGCACTGCGTAGCCGTTGGCCGCGAACAGCTGGGCGTTGAAATTGTAACTGTGACTGTACTGCGCTACCGGTCCGCCGTGAATCCAAAGCAGGGTAGGATAGCGCTCTCCTTCAACATACCCGTGCGGGAGCACCATGAATCCGTGAATCTCCGTACCGTCGGCACTGGGGAAGCGGATTTCGCGAAACGATGCCGCTGCAACCCGCCGGTTATAATCAGCATTTACATCGGTGCGCTGCGTCATGCTCCCGTTTCTGCTGAGGGTGTAGATTTCATCGGGTTGGGAGAATGTGCCAACGCTCATCGCGGTCAGGTTACCCACCCGATGAAACCCTTTGACATCCATCTTGCCTTCATCCACGACGGTAAACCGCCGGCCGTCTGTTCCGATGCGGGCTGGTTTGACCTCGCCGGCGTTCTCCATGAGAAACTCAATGGTACGACCGTCCGGGGCAAAGGCCGGGTCACTCATGTTGCGGTCGATTTCCCGTGTCAGGATGCGTTCCTCACCACGGCCGTCTGCCGCCGTTATAGCCAGGTGCGTTGTAGCGTACCAGAATTTATCAGGCTCCGGGTTCGTGATATAGGCGATATTCCGACCGTCCGGACTCCATGCGGGCTGGGTGTCCGGACCTGCATTTCGGGTGACCTGCACCAGGCCGCAGTCGACCTCGCTGCAGCCGGCCTGTACCACCCAGATATTGGCATCAATATTGGCGTCGGGCTCCGGGGTGCGGTTGCTCACAAAAGCGATACGGGTGCCGTCCGGGCTCCAGGCCGGAGCGCTGTGGTCATAGTCGCCGAAGGTAAGCTGTACGGCGGCAGAATCGCCCGGGGTGTAGGTGTAGATATGGGTGCGTCTGCGGTCCAGATACCCGGCATAATCCCGCTTGAACTGGAGCCGGTCGATGACATAAGGATGGGGTCCGTCGCCCTGGCGTGTATCCGCATCCCGGATCAGCAGCAGCAGCTTCGACCCGTCCGGCGACCATTCGTACCCTGATACACCCTGCTCAATTTCGGTAAGCTGCCGGGCCTCACCACCCCGCCGGTCCAGCACCCAGACCTGATTTTTGGCATCTTCACCACGGCTTGCCATAAACGAAAGGTATCGGCCGTCCGGACTCCAGCGCGGACTGGAGGCACTGTATCCTTCCGCAGTCATGGGAAGGGGCTCATTGCCATCGGAAGCGATCATCCAGATCCGGGTTTCGGCCGACTGTTTTTCGTAGTCGGTTTTGCGGACAGTGTACGCTATCCAGTTGCCATCGGGGCTGATCCGGGGTGAGCCGACGTACTGCATATCGAAGTAGTCGGTGATGGTGGGCGGAGCAGGTTGCGCGGTAGCGGTGAGGATTTGCACGATGCATACCATCGCCAGAGTCAGGAGCGTGTATTGGGTTTTCATCAGGTAAGAGGATTGACGTTAACAAGACCGGTTTCGCGTCAAGCTATACAATCCCGCGACGAATGACAATTACTCCGATGGGAAATTCTATTGGGCTCTGAAGATAGTTTTCGAGTTGCTGGTTTTCAGCGATGTCGATGCGGGCTTGCGCAGAAGCCATCTGCAGCCGATGACCCGGTCCGCGGCTGAGGATCCTGTCTTTTGCTCAGGTTGCTGCGCGTTGCCTGTTGCACGGTACGCTGTCTCAGACGCGGTCCCTGGCTGGAGGCCGTTGTCAAAGGGGCCGTGTGGAGCAGGGTTATGCCGACTGCCTGAGCACGGCCGCAGCCCGTGTTATCCGCCGATGCCGGAAGATAACGGCCAGCAGGATACCAAACAGTACCATGGCGGTCGCCTGGTGGATGACCCCCAGGCTGATGGGCACATGCAGCAGCAGGGTGAAGACCCCCAGCAGATATTGCACAGCCATGCCGGCGCCAAGGCTGAGAGCCGTGGTTTTCAGCAGGGAATCAGCCCGGCGCGACAACCACACCAGTCCGCCCGTTGCCAGCAGCAGCAGGGTGCCGATCAGCCGGTGGGTCCACTGTACGGTTACAATATTGTCAAAGAAATTGACCCATGCCGGAGTGGAGGTCCACAACTGAGGCGGCAGCCAATACCCCTCCATAGTCGGGAAGGTGTTGAAAAAATAGCCGGCCTTGTGACCGGCAACCAGGGCGCCCCAGACCACCTGAACCACAAACAGTATCACAACCATCCACAACGCAGATCGGTACCAGCTGCCGGTCCCGTGGTGAACCGATGCCTTGACAACCCGGGTGAACCTGGGCCAGGTCTCCATCGCAAACCATATACAGGCACCGAAAATGGCAAATGCCAGCGAAAGGTGGGCAGCCAGTCGGAAAGGCGATACATACGGGTTGTCAACCAGTCCGCTTTGCACCATGTACCACCCCATGAATCCCTGAGCAAAACCAAGAAAAAATAGCAGCATAGCCTGCTTGAATTGTCGCCGGGTGAACATCCGTTGCGAGGCGAACCAGATGAAGGGGATCAGAAACACGAAACCAATAGCGCGGGCCAGCATGCGGTGCAGGTATTCCCAGAAAAAAATGAACTTGAATTCGCTCATACTCATGCCTTTGTTTCGCTGCTGATATTCCGGAAACGCACGGTAACGGTCGAACTCGGCCTCCCATTGGGTCTCATTCAGCGGTGGGATGACCCCGCTGATGGGTTTCCAGTCAACGATGGATAACCCCGATTGGGTGAGACGTGTGATGCCGCCAACGATGAGGATGAGAAAAACCATAACGGCACCGGCCAGGAACCAGTAACGAATCAGGGTGGCGTTTCGGTCAGGAGCCGGCGCTGCACCGGATGAGTTGATGCCGGACTCCGGTGTGTTCGTTCCGGAGTCGCCGCGAGGTTTGGCGCCGCCGGATACAGGGGTGTTTTGTTCCATAAAATCCACTACACGATGATAAACAGATACACCGGCCATTGCAGACTGCTGCGACCGGACTACAACGTACTAAAGGTAGCAATTCTTCAGGTGAACCGGGTGAGTTTTTGCGGTGCATACGCGAAAAAACGCCGAATTTTTCCCGTGATGATTGCGGTTGGAACCTGACCGGGCACGCAAAATTATTTCCGAATTTTATCCGGTACACATCGCCCCGATACATCCGGTGCATATCGCTTCGGCATAACCGGCTGAACCACCCTTTTTTTAGCGGAACCCTGTTTATTAAGAATTTTTAACTATATTCCGATAACAACGCTTGTACAGCCGACTATGCTCCTTGCAGTCATCGGTTAGTGTCCGTTCAGGAATAATCAATCCGATACTGATTTCACTTCTAATCTATCGGATAGTCCTTCGCGCAGGTCTGTGCGCCGCATGCACGTATATCCGCTCAATCACGAACATGTCAAATTCCTTCAATGCCGCCAATGCGGCCACCTATACCGGACCATGGTCGCGCAATGTAGCTGCGCACCTGATACGACGAACCCATGCCGGGAACTCGGTCAACGAAGTGAACCGTGCCCGACTGGCAGGCAGTGCTTCACAGGCCGCTGACGATATTCTTCAACGTGCTGTGACCGCTGTGCTTCCCGAAAATCCGGTCTGGTTTTCCCGCGGTCCCTCAGCCGACATCGACCATCTCTACGATATCCAGTTCCGCATGATGAACCAGCTTTACGCCGGCGGTCTGGAAGCCCGTATGGTACTATTCTGGACCAACCATTTTGCGGTTTCCTACAATAATATGAACGATCTGCCGGGCAAAGCCCCGGGGTCGTATGTTTCGCATATGCATACCTATGTACGGGTGCTGCAGCAGTATGGCCTGGGAAACTACCGGGAACTGGTACGTCGGGTGAGCAAGAACTCCGCCATGGTGTACTACCTGAATAACTATAACAATACCCGTCTTTCGCCCAATGAAGACTTTGCCCGGGAGCTGCTGGAGCTGTTCACCACCGGCAGGGTCGACGCCGGGGGCAACGACAATTACACCGAACAGGACGTGGCCGAGGTTGCCCGTGCCGTGACCGGATGGCGCGTCAATGACACCACCTTTACGGCGTTTTTCGACCCCGGGCGCCATGATGAAGACGCGAAAACCATTTTTGGTCGCACCGGCAATTACGACCTGGACGGAGTTATTGACCTTATTTTCACCGAGAAAGCTCCTGAGGTTGCCTGGTTTCTAAGCACCAAAATCTACACCATGTTTGTGAGTGCCGAGCCCGACCCGGCGTTCATCGCCACCATGGCCCAACACTGTCAGCAGGTGGATTTCAACATTGCTGAATTACTCCGCATGGTGCTGAAAAGTGAACACTTTTTTGATGAGCGTTTTCGCGGGTGCCGAATTAAAAGTCCGGCCGAGGTCTTCCTGGGCTTTCTGCGTCACGTTGAGCTGGAACCTACCCCGGTATTGCGTGAGTATATCCGCCTGAGCATGCAAAATCTCAACGAGGAGCTGCTCCGACCAGATACCGTCTTTGGCTGGGACGGCTACAATCCACCCTCATCCGATGGACTGCCGGGTCACCTGGCCTGGCTGAATACCAGCCTGCTGCCCACACGATGGAATAATCTGACCGATATCCTGTTTGGCCGCAACGATTCCGGCACGGTCTACAACCCGGTCCGCCTCGTGGAGAAAATTACCGATCCGGATAATCCCTTCTCCGTAGCGACCAGCCTCGCCCGTCACCTGCTGGCCGTACCGTTATCCCTTTCGGATATCCGTGACGTTGAGGAGCCCTTCGCCGGGGATACGATGTACCCGCCGGATACCACGGGGCTAAGTTCAGAGGAAATCAATCTGGCCAAAAACCTGCTGGGACCGATTCCATGGTATGAATGGCGTACCCAGACTACCACGTCCGGTGAACGGTACTACGAAAACGCGCTGCTGGTCCAGTTACGTGAGTTTTTGAGTTATCTGGTGCAGCTGCCCAGCTATCAACACTACTAATAACGGTCAATATAATGTGTCAAAAGCATCACCATAAAGGCAGCTCCCAATCGGGAAGTGATAACCGAAGCGCAGATCAAAAACGTCGTGGTGCCCGCATGCAGGATGGGCAGGATCACGCCACCGACCATTCCCTGTGGACGCGCCGGAGTTTTCTGCAGACCCTGGGACTCGGAAGCCTTGCCGGCGGTCTCATGCTGCAATCCGTTCCGGTGAGTGCCATGAAGAACTCCCGCTTTCTGAACCGCTTGTCGACCTCGGAAAATAATCGGGTACTCATCCTGATTCAGCTCAGCGGTGGCAACGACGGTCTGAATACGGTTATTCCGGTCACCAACGATATTTACTACCAGAAACGTCCCACCATCGCCATACGCCGCCAGGATGCCATCGCCCTGAGCGATGATATCGGTCTGCATCCGTCCATGGTCTCACTGCGTGGACTGTGGGACGACGGTGCGATGAGTATTGTACATAATGTAGGCTACCACAATCATAGCCGGTCACACAGCAGGGGCACCGATGTCTGGGTTTCCGGCAGTTCCTCCTCAGAAAATCTGACTACGGGCTGGGCCGGCCGGTTTCTGGTTGAAGACAACCCTTCCTTCATTGAAAATCCGCCGGAATTCCCCCTGGGCGTGCGTATCGGTGGTTCTGCATCCATGTTTCAGACCGAGTTCGGTAATCTTGGCGTCACGTTTGGCGGGGCCGGCCAATTCGGACAGTTTCTGGAGCAGGGAGGTTTTTACGATGAAGCCAACGTACCCGATACGCCCTATGGCCGGTCGTTGGCCTACACCCGGCGTGTTGCCAACGCCTCCTTCAAATATCTGGAGTCTATCCAGGGAGCTGCTGAGCGGGCGCAGAACGCAGCAACGTATCCAGACTCCGGACTGGCACGGAGTCTGGCCATTGTTGCGCGGCTGATCCGGGGTGGACTGCCAACCAAGGTGTTTCTGGTGAGTCGGGGCGGGTTTGATACCCACAACAACCAGGGAGGTACCGATGGGGGACATGCAGCCAGTCTGGCCGATGTGGCGGATTCGGTCCGCGCTTTTTACGATGACCTGGGCGCCGACGGGCTCAACGGCCGGGCGCTGACCATGACCTTCTCCGAATTTGGTCGTACCCTCAATGAGAACGGATCACAGGGAACGGATCACGGCTCCTCGGCTCCGGTTATGCTTTTTGGTCCGGTCAACGGCGGATTCTTCGGAGAGCATGCCAACCTCGCTGATCTGGACCGCAGCGGGGATCCGCTCTATGAACTGGACTACCGTTCGGTGTACTCCTCCATCCTGGATAACTGGTTTGAACTCGGCGAGCAGGCCCGCTCAGGGGTCATTGAGGGCGATTTCACGCCACTGGATATCGTTTCACCTCCGGCTACATCGACCTACAACACCGGTACCCTGCCTGTTGCGGCGGAGCTATTGCAGAACTACCCGAATCCGTTCAATCCGTCCACTGTCATAGCCTTCCGGCTGCCCGAAACCATGACGATTCGCCTGGAGGTGTACGATACGGCCGGTCGGCTGATCCAGCTGCTGACGGAAGGGACCCGTCCGGCCGGTTATCACGAAGTACGCATCAATGCCTCAGAAATGGCTTCGGGTGTGTATCTTTACCGACTCAACACACCGGGCGCAACGCTGACCCGACACATGACGTTAATCCGATGATCTTACCCCCTTCCGGAAATGCGGGCTCCGCGCCTTCCAGCCGGGTTTTCAAAAACGTACTGCTGTTGCTTATGGCCACCCTGTTGGCGGGGTGTGGTATATTTGACAGTGGTTCAGATGCAACGCCGCAGGGGGTGGATGCCCGTGCCTTGCATCCGGTGCTGATCAACGGCAAGTGGGGTTTCATTGGTGGCGATGGTTCGGTCAGGATACCGCCCCAATATGATGAGGCCCGATTTCCGTCGGGAGGAATGGTCGCTGTGCGGTCGGGCACACGATGGGGCTTTTTGCCCGAGGCCGATGCCGGTTCGTCAATTACCGTGCAGTTTGCCCAGGCCGGCGATTTCTACGAAGACCGGGCCGCGGTACGACCGGAGGTCACGGCAGGATACGGCTACATCGACCCTTCCGGGAACATGGTCATTCAGCCGGAATACGATGCCGCGGGGATGTTTTCCGAAGGCCGGGCTGCGGTACTGTCAGACGGCCTGTGGGGGTACGTGAACGCTACCGGCGAGGTGGTCCTCTCACTGCAATACAGTCAGGCGGGACGATTCTCTTCCGGTCTTGCTGCCGTGGAGACCGCTGAAGGATGGCAGTACGTCGGACTAGACGGTGAAACCATCATCCAGCCCGGATTCCGACTGGCTTTTGCCGGTCCTTTTGCTGACGGCCTGGCACCCGTGCAGACCACGGAAGGCTGGGGGTACATCGATGAGAACGGGGTACTGACCATTCCGGTGCGATTTGAGGAGGCTTTTGCCTTTTCTCAGGGTCTTGCCCGCTTCCGTTCCGGCAGCTATTACGGGTTCATCAACACCAGCGGTGAGGTGGTCATTCAGCCGCAGTTTGATGAAGCCCGGGATTTCAGCGAAGGCATGGCCGCCGTGCGCATTGGCTCGGCCTGGTTTTATATTCGTTCAGTTGACGGTCGGCTTGCCTTTTTGCCGCCCGACGGAGCTTCGGGTGCCGGCGACTTCCGCAGTGGTCTGGCCCGGGTACGAATTGGCGGTGAAGATCCTTATTTCGGCTATCTGAATGCAACCGGTACCTACGTTTGGTTCCCATCGAAATGAAATCCCGTATGCAGTTATCCTCCAGAATTATGAAACACCGGTGGTATACATCCCGATCATCCCTGTGGCTGATGGTAGGCGTGCTGCTGTTCACAGGCTGCGATCTTTTCGACAGCAGCGATTCGGCCCCCACGTCGGATGTGGCACTCTTTCCGGTTCTGCTTAATGACCGATGGGGCTACATCAACGCCGAAGGGGTGATGGTACTGCAGCCGGTATACCAGCAGGCGGGTCGGTTTTCTGAAGGTCGGGCGCCGGTACGGTTCAGCTTTCGCAACCATTTCATTGATGGCACCGGCGAAATTGCCATTGACGGGAGGGGTGTTTTTCAGGATGTGCGACCGTTTCAGGATGGTCGCGCTGCCGTGCGGTTACAGAACCGGTGGGGATTTGTTGACAGGGACGGACAGTTTGTCATCAATCCGGTGTACCGGGGCGCCGGCGACTTCTCCGAAGACCGTGTTTTTGTGCGCAGTGTGGATTTCGGCAGCTATTTTTACCTGACCGGGGAGGGATCGGTTCTGCCCTATCCGGAGGGCATCAACGGCTTTCAGCCTATTGCGGATAACCAGTTTAACGATGGGCTGGCGCTGATTCGCACCTCCGACCGTTACGGGTTCATAAATACAGACGGTTCGCTGGCTATAGAACCGGTCTATGCCGAGGCATTGCCATTTTCACAGGAACTTGCCGCAGTGAAGGTAGCCGATCGCTGGGGGTATATTAATCGCGATGGCGTAGTTTTGATTTCACCACAGTTCATCAGTGCCGGCCGTTTTGCCGATGAACGGGCCCCGGTACGGCGGGATTCCAACCAATTCGGGTACGTAGACACTTCCGGAAGGATCATTATTTCCGAGCAGTTCGACCAGGCCCGGGTATTCAGTCAGGAACGTGCTGCAGTGCAGCTGGACGGCAAGTGGGGGTTCATCGACCTCCAGGGTAATCCGGTTACCGAGATCCGGTTTGATGAGGTCGAGGATTTTTACAAGGGATTGGCACGCTTTACCGTGCTGGTACCGACCGATGACGGGCAGGTACCGTCCTTTGGCTATATCAATCGTGATGGAAGAATCGTCTGGCCGGCTTCGCGGTAGCGTCTTGACGGTGACGCATGCCGGCTTCAGGTAAGTGCTCCGTGCAGAATGCCAGAATCAAAAACCCCGGGCAGTTTTCATGCCGGCTACCCGATAACCCGCTGCACCATTTATCCGTCAGATGCCGGCTCATTCAGGGCGATGCATCCGCCGTAACGGTTTGCTGTCTGCCAAACCGGTAGTTCACCCACAGGGATGCGATGATGACCACCCCGCCGATGGTGAGTCGGAGAAGGTCGGCGTCTTTATTCCAGAACAGCAGGTTGACCAGGATTCCGGCAGGGATCAGCATATTGTTCATGATGGCCAGCGTACCGGCGTCAACCATCGTACCTCCCTTATTCCACAGAAAAAGTCCTGCACCCGAGGCTCCCACGCCCAGCCACAGCAGTATACCCCATTGGAGCGTGGTTTCGGGCATCATGGCCGTGTTTCCAAACAGCAGGAAAGAGGGCAGGGTAATCAGCAGTCCGCCCAGGAAGAAGTACCCGAAAAAGCGGTACTGCGGCAGATCAACCGGATAGCGGCGGACCAGATTGGCGTACCCGGTCTGTCCGGCAGCAAAAGCGAAGTTTGCAGTCTGAATCAAGGCGAATCCGGTCAGGAAAGACCCCGTAATGCCATCGTATCGGATGTAGCCCGCACCCAGTACTGCCAGAAAAGCGGAGGCCAGGGCGATGGCGCTGAACCGCCGGTTCAGCGCGTCGTCAATCAGGGATACATACAGGGGGGTGGTAACGGTGAACAGAAGGACCTCCGGTACGGTCAGGTACAGAAACGACCGGTACAGGCACAGGTAGGTGACGCCAATCATTAATGCGCCGACAACCATGGTTCCCAGTTTAAGCGGGGTTGGAATCCCGTTCCAGCGGGTCAGCGGAAGGAAGAGCAATCCGGCCAGTACTACGCGGGTGAGCACGGCAAAATCCCCGTCTACTTTGCCGGCCAGGTATACATCGATCAGGCTGAAGGAGAAGGCCCATAAAAATGTGATGGCAATGAGATACCGCATGGGAGACTTTTCGGATGGGTTCAGGTTAGGCGTCGGTCAAATGTACGCAGTGTGAGGGGCATCCACAACGTCGCGCGCTGGGATAGACCCGCTCCGCGCTCCGCTTTGGCGGTCGATGTTGCCGCATACCCGGCAGCCGCATCCACAACGGCGCGCGCGAAGCGCGGTTTTCTTTGATTCCGCTTCCCTCCTGCGTATTTTCTACCACGATGTAGTGTGAAATCCTCCCCTTTTTACCCTCTGTGTTGCCCCTCCTCATAATTTTGCTCGTAATTACGACCAACGGGCCCCTGTACGGGCAGCTGCCCCTGCCGGGTCGCGCTGTTGTAACGCAGTGGGGAATGGACGACGGACTCCCGCAGAGCTCGGTGAACGATATAATCCAGACCCGCGACGGCTACATCTGGCTGGCTACCTTCGGCGGACTGGTTCGCTTTGACGGGGTTAACTTCACCGTCTTCGATCGCTCCAACACCCCCGGCATGCTCTCAGACCGTATCCTCGGCTTGCTGGAAGACCGGAACGGGGCGCTCTGGCTCAAAACCGAACGCGGATTTCTTCGGTTCACAGACACCGGGGTGACACCCTATTTTTTTGAAGCAGCATCCCAGATTTTTTCTCCTCACCTCCTGCGTATTGATGACGAGGGTAACCTTTGGGTAACCGCCGTTGAACATGCCTTCTATTACGACCAGGAGGAAGGCTTTATCCGCGCCCGGATTCGTGTCGATTCCGCCTCCGTGCAGTCCGCCATCCGGGACACATCGGGTGTCTGGTTAACCATCAGCAGGGATGTATACAAAACCCTGGGTAAAGACATCGTCCGGATGGGTGACGTACGAGAATACATGCGCTATGAACTCATGGATGTCAGGGAGCATCCCGCCGGTTCCGGCACCTATTTTCTGGCCGGTAGTCGGGACGGGGTTTTACGCGTGCAGGATGGCGAGGTCCGCCAATATCTGGAAACGGAGGGCTTGCCCTCATCGTACACGCGCTTTTTTTACATCGACCGTGACAACCGGCTCTGGATCACCGGCTTTCGCGGGGTGGCTTACCGGGATGGTGATCGCTTTATACAACTGGACATCCCTGAACTCACCGGCGATTTTGAAATCACCGGTATGCTTCACGATGCCGAAGGAAATTATTGGTTCAGCACCTCCGGAAACGGTTTCTTCCGTGTACGACGGGCACTTATTGAGGCCATTACCCTGCAGGATGGTCTCACCAATGACATCATGCTCTCCATGACTACCCTGCAGGACAGCACCCGATTGTATGCTACCAACTGCGGAGGTGTCTTTACCGACCGCGATGGTCAGATTCGCCCTGCCGGGGTCAATGAACACCTTCCCAACCTGTGCATCTGGTCGGTACTGCAGCGCCGTGACGGAAGCATCTGGATGGGATCCCGGGGGCTGTATACAACGACCTCGACCGACCTTCCCGGAACCTTCTTCCCTCCATCCGATGAATTTCAGTGCAACGAGGTATTCGCTTTGTATGAGGACCGGTTTGACACCCTGTGGATCGGGTGCCAGAACGGGTTGTATTCCTACACGGACGCGCAGGGATTTACCAGCTACACAACCCGGGACGGTTTATCCTACAATGACACCCGGACCCTGTTTGAAGACCGGGAGGGCCGGCTTTGGGTGGGTACAACGCAAGGGTTGAATCTGAAAACCGAATCCGGATTTCAGCAGGTTGAACTCATGGGCGGAATGGCCGGCGCAGGCAGCAGCGAAGAGCCCTATGTGCGAGCCATTCACCAGGATGACGAAGGGGTGCTATGGGTAGGAACCTATGGGAGTGGACTGTTTCGTCGTGAGGATGACCGCCTGACCCGTTACACCCGTGCCGAGGGCCTGTTCGACAATGTGATTTCCCATATCGTAGAGGACGATGCCGGTAATTTCTGGATGGGCAGCAACCGCGGGATTTCCCGGATTCAGCGGCAGAATCTCAATGATTTTGCCTATGGGCTGACCGGCGAAGTCGCGGCGTATTCCTACGGAGTGGGTGAAGGGATGCCATCGCCCGAAACCAATGGCGGATTTCAGCCAAGTACCCTGACTGATGCTGACGGTCGTATCTACTTCCCGACCGTTGAAGGCGTTGCTGTAGTCAATGCCCGTGAAGTCAACTACAACCCGTTACCGCCGCCGGTGTACCTGGAGGAATTCCGAACGGGTCGGACCGTCCTGCCCCTGAGCGAAGAAATCCGTCTGCCGCACGATAACGCCTACATCCAGATCAATTATACTGCACTGAGTTTTCAGGATGCATCCAAAATTCGCTTTCGCTACACCCTGGATGGATTTGACCAGGACTGGTTTGAGGTTGGGAACAACCGTACGGCACTCTATACACGAATCCCGCCGGGCACATATCGCTTCCGGGTTCAGGCCAGCAACAATGACGGGGTCTGGAACAATGAGGGTGCTTCGGTGGCCATCACGGTAGTTCCTCCGTTTTGGGGGACGCCCTGGTTCCGGGGTTTGCTGGGGCTCATGGCAGTGGGATTGATATCCGGCGCATATTACTACCGGGTGAACCGGCTGGAAGCTGAAAACGAACGGCAACGTCGTTTTTCGGAAAAACTCATCGCCTCCCAGGAGCAGGAGCGTTCGCGTATTGCATCGGAGCTGCATGACGGGCTGGGACAGCAGGTCCTGGTCATTAAAAATCATGCGGAGCTTATCCGAATGCGACGGGAGTCAGACATTGCATTGACAAAAGAACTCGGTGAAATTGCCGAAAATGCCCAACGGGTTATTTCGGAAGCCCGGAATATTGCCCATAACCTGCGGCCCGTTCACCTCGAAAAATTCGGTCTGACCGAAGCACTCTACGCGCTTATGGCCGAGGTTGACCGGACTTCGCAGCTACAATGGGAATTTCTGGTTCCGGAACTTACCGGTGTTTTGCCGGTTGAACATGAAATCAACTTTTACCGGGTTATTCAGGAAGCAATTACCAACATTCAGAAACATGCGGGCGCTGAAAATGCCGGGGTAATCATTCGTCGTGCTGATGCGGCCATCCGTGTTCAGATTTTTGATGACGGAATCGGTTTTGATCAGAACCAGGCCCGGAATGCTGCCGGAATGGGTTTTACGGGAATGTTAGAGCGCATTGAGCTGATGGGCGGTAACGTTCAGATTCGTTCAACGCCCTTTGAGGGAACAGAAATCACCATCGAAATAGCAGAAAACAGACATGCAGCAGCAAAGCGTTAAAGTACTCATTGCCGATGATCACGAGCTCATCCGGGGCGGACTTCGTCAGGTTTTGCAGCTCGAGGCTGCCTTTGAGGTATTTGAGGCAGCTGACGGAGAAGCAGCCCTGGCGCATATCCGCCAGAAAAAACCGGATATTGCCGTGCTGGACATTGAAATGCCGGGCATCACCGGTTTCGAGGTTGCTCGACGGGTCCAGAGTGAAGGTTTACCAACGCACGTGATTATTCTGACGATGTACCGGGATGAGAGTATGTTTAACCGGGCGCTGGATGTGGGTATTAAAGGGTATGTTCTCAAGGAGAATACAGTGGGAGAGATTGTCAAGGGGATAAAGACGGTGCTGGATGGCGGCTATTATATCAGTCCGGTTTTATCGGATTTACTCATGCAGCGTCATTACCCGTCCGGCGAGAATTCAAAGTCGGAGCTCGAGAAACTCACGCCCACTGAAAAAGGGGTGCTTGAGGAGCTTGCTGCTATGAAAACCAATCAGGAAATTGCAGACAGCATGCATGTGAGTATCAAAACGATTCAGAATCACCGCAGTAATATCTGTTCCAAACTGGGACTGCAGGGTGCCCATGCGCTGCTGCGTTATGCTACGGAACACATTAAAAAATAATGTGTTAAGGTCAGTCCTTAAGGATTTCGGCGAAGCATCTGGGTACTAGTACCCAGATAAATTGAATACCTCTACCCATAGATTTAAGGTCGGGTAAGCAGGATATTGCGTCAGGGAACAAACGTAGCGTACAGATTGTGGGTATAAGCGGTTCAAACTTGTTGTGGTGCAAAGCCTGCTGGACCGTCACGTTTTGTGCCACACCATTTTTAATGCACCTGTTAATCTACTGTTCGCTGTAATCAGGAGGGAAAAACTACCCCAGCGTAGTTCACACTAACGATACTAACTGAGGGGGCGTTACTACGACCCGGCTTCCGGAGTGGCTATTGATGCAGTCTTAGGGAGTCGGGTCGTTTCTTATTGCAGGATAATCAGGCTCAGTGCCATTACGGCCATTCCGCTGATCAGGCCGTACATCGCGATATGATGTTCACCGTACTTTTCGGCCGCCGGCAGCAGTTCATCCAGCGAAATGTATACCATAATGCCTGCAACGCCGGCGAAAATAGCGCCGAAGGCCGCATCAGACAGTATCTGAATAAGCAATACGTACCCAACCACGGCACCCACCGGTTCCGCAAGTCCGGCCAGCACCGAAAAATACAGCGCCTTACGTTTGCTGCGGGTAGCGTAATACATCGGCGCGGCGATAGCCACCCCTTCCGGTACATTATGGATGGCGATGGCGATGGCAATGGAAATTCCCAGGGTTGGGTCCTCAATAGCGGCCATGAAGGTGGCCAGTCCTTCAGGGAAATTGTGGATTCCGATAGCCAGTGCTGTGAAAATACCCATCCTGCGAAGCTGATCGGTGTGCAGTTTGGGGTAGCCTTTCCGGAATACCGAAGGCGGCTCGGGCTGTAACGGATGATTACGGATAATCTGCTTTGATGGGTTGTCCAGCGACGGAAATACGGTAAGCTTATCGGCTTCCCGGATTTCATGGGGGTTATGACTGGACGGAATCAGCGCATCAATAATGGCTATGACCAGAATGCCGATAAAAAAACCAATCGTGGTGTACAGGTAGCCCGAAGATTCCCCGAAATGCCCGCTGAGCGACTCATTGGCCTTGGGTATAATTTCAACAAAGGACACGTAAATCATGACTCCCGCCGAAAACCCCAGGGCTGCCGCCAGAAACCGTGGATTAAATGATCGAGAGAAAAACGACATCAATCCGCCTACACCGGTGCTGAGTCCGGCAATAAGCGTCAGTAAAAATGGCAGGTAATAGGGTTCCAGGTTCATAAAAGGTCAGTTATCTCTTTTGTGCGATGAAAAATCCGTAACTGATATAATCCTTGTATTGCTCGTACAGGTCGATTTCTAACGATTCGTTTTCTACAATGCTGACGGCCTCAGGAGCGTGTCCGTGCTTTTCCAGAAAGCTATCGAAACGCCCTCGCATGGGTTTATAGTACGTTTCCATCCAGCTTTCATAAGGCAGGAAAAAGAATCCGGCGGGGATGAAGCCTTGTTGTTCCAGTACCCTCATTTTACCAGACACCGTGTCAATTTCCGGATATTCGCGATTCCAGTGTTCCTGTATAGGTGCCGGGCGTTTATTCGTTTTCCAGGTTAGTTCACTGAGAGCGAGGAATCCGCCGGAATTCAGAAATGATTTCCAGTAAGTTATCCCTGCCTCGAATCCAATGTTGTAAATAGCTCCTTCACTCCAGATTAAATCCAATGAATCCGAACTGAACGGAAGATTGTCCATGGATGCCTGTACGGTATTAATGCGGTCGGATACACCCTGTTCGGCTGCTTGTCTACGGAGTATATCTAGAAATTCCGGAAACAAATCGACTGCGGTAATATTCCCGTTTAGTTTGTGGGCAAGTACCATGGTTTGCGCACCGGTTCCGCAGCCAATATCGGCTATATTCAGGTTTGGTACACTCATTTGATTAACGAAATCCAATGCCCGCAGGGTGTCTGTATCGCTTCCGGGACCTTGTCTTTGGGCAAGCAAATGAAAATCTATTAACAGTCTGAGTTCGGTTTCGGTCATTTCTGTGAGACGATTATGTAACGATGGTGTTCCCGCCTTGACCACTGTGCAGCTTATAGCGCTAGAAAATACTGTATTTATTGAATACTTGATGCTTCAATTCCATTAGACAATGAGCTGTATTCATACCAGTATAGTTTTCGTCACGAGCCCGACCGGAAGCGTGGAGCACCTGAAAAAGAATGCCTGGTTAAACGGCACTGTTCCGCAACCGGAGATAGTGTAGCAGAAACAGCAGGCTGCCGGCCAGGCTCATTACACTGGCCAGAATTATGGCCGAGCTGTACGAACCGGTAAGGTCAAAGAGTAACCCTCCGCTGAACGGACCGGCAATTCCGGCGATGGCATACCCTACAAAGATATAGGGATAGACGATGCCGAGGTTGCCGACACCGAATTCCTGTGCGGTTTCTTTGGCGAACAGCACGAAATTACCCCCGAATCCGAACCCGACCAAAAAGGAAAGAACCAGATAAACCGCCCCGGTTAGCGGAACCAGATCAAAGGCGAGAATGGCCCCGGCCTGAAAAAGAAGCGCCAGGAAAATACCCATACTGGCACCGGTGTAGTCGCTCAGGAATCCCCAGGTAAGCCGGCCGGCGAAGTTGGCCACGGCAAATACCGATACACCCAGAAGCAGATGTCCGGTGGTTACATCCGCTTGTCCGCCAATTAGTTTGAGGCTGCCGATGACCAGCAGTCCGGCAAAGGTGCCCAGAAATATGCCGATAAACAACTTTTGAAACACGGGGGATTTCAGGAACGCGGCAGGTTTTACATCCGTCGTTTTTTTTCCGGTCTGGTCCGATGCAGGCTGTACTACAAAGGTTGATAAAACCACAATGATCAGCCCATATCCAACCCCGACGATGGTCATCAGATCCAGGACATTCCGGCCGGTGCTGAGCAGCTGCTCAGCTACTTCCGACATGAACACTGCGCCCAGGCCAAACCCTGCCGCTGCTATACCGGTAATCAATCCTTTTTTCTCCGGAAAGCACTGTACCGATGTGGTCAGTGCCATCCAGTAACCGAATCCGGTGGCAATACCCCCCAAAACACCGATTCCGGCAAGTACAATGGGGAAACTGCCCCCGGATGCACCGGCAATCAGATAACCGCCGGCAAACAGCAGTCCGGCAATGTGCCCTATGTACCGGGCTTTGATACGCTTTCCAAGCTGACCCACAAAAATCATGGTTACCGGAAAGATGGCGATGAGTAACCCGAAAATGAGCTGTGCCTGGGAGGCAGAGAAAGCGTAGTCGCGTGTGAGCTCAGCGGCAAATATACTCCAGGCATAGACGCTGCCTATACACAGCATAACAACGAACGAGGCGAAAACAGTTATATATCGTCCCATAATAAATCCTGTTAACAGATGCTTTTTTAAATGTGTTTCAGATAAAGACCATCTGGTGCAAAAATCCATTTTTAGTTAAGCCTAACAATCAAAAAATAGCTGTTTTTTTGTATCAAAACACTACTTTTTGGGAATTTTTGACCTTTTTATCTAAAATAGGGTTCTGCGCTTCATGTAAGCGCTGACAGGATGCTGGCCGCCGGTTCAACCAGACAGAAGGACGGATGACTGCTGCGCGATTAAACCGATGTGGCTTCCTTCCCGGGAGGGGACCACCGCAACCTCAGAAACGATAGGTATAACTCACTTTAACCGAACCGCTGGTCTCCAGCGGACGGAGCCGGTCGGTTTCATTGAGCCAGTTGTACGTGTACACCAGGTATAGGTCCGCCCCGGGGCGAATAATCCATCGCAGGCGCTGATACAGACCCACCAGCTCGCTCAGGGTGTCGTATTGCAGCACACCCGTGAACGAAACAAAAGGGGTGAAGTCGAGGTTGCCACGGACCCGCATCAGGTCGGTGGTAAAGCTCCCCTCGGAAAGGTCGACAATGGTGTGCGACCACTCCCCGGAGACATTGATGCCCGGTGCCGGACGAAGAATAGCAGCCGATTCAATTTCAGTGCGGGTTCCGGTCCAGAATCCTTCGTAAGCCACCTCAAATTCAGCGAATATCGGCATGGCACGGTTGGTCTGAACCCAAATTTCTCCGGTCAGATCGGTGTACTCCCCGGCGGGAATGATGATGCTGCCATCGCGGCGGATGTCAAAGGATGCATCGAGTCGTTCGTAAAACCGGCCGATTTCAACGCCGAATTCGACGCCCGATTCCAGGTTTACATTCAGGGGTTCCCAGTTGATCTGGGTGGTTTCAGCCCGGAAATCCATGTCCATGAGGTACTCAAAATACAGCTCGGTATTCAGGCTGCGCAGCCAGGAAATGCTGTTGGTCACCCTGGTAAAGCCGATGGTGGGCTGGAAACGACGGAACCCGTTTCTGGGAGCAAACCCAACGGCCGGATTGTAGGCTTCGCCGAACTCCCGGTAACTGGCATGACCGTAAAAGGGGAAGTTGGGGAAGGTGACCCGAACGCCCCGTGCACTGCGGTCGCCCAAGGTGTTGTCGTCACCCGGCATGCTGGTGGTATGACCCACGAAAAACGCCTGAAACTGCAAATTTTTGCTGCCCATAAACCGGGAGGTACCCAGTTCAAGATCAGCGCCGAAGGTCTCGCGTGCAAAGGCATCCGCTTGACCAAAACGGTCGCGACGGGTGTAGATCACGCCGAATTTGCTCTCCGACCCGAAGTTTTGAGTGACACGGGCGACGGTGAAGTCCTCCGAAAAGCGTTCATCGGTTTCACCAGTGCGTATCTGGTACAACCCGATTCCCGTGTTGCCGGTCCGGCCAATAACGCGCGCGCCCAGGGTGATGGGGATGGGGTTGCCTCCTGCAAGACCAATTCTGCGACTGAAAAAGGGGTTGGGACCGCTGGCCGGCGCAAAGGAGAAAATGCTGCTCCCCTCCAGAAAGAAGTCGCGTTGCTCAGGGAACTGCAGAGGGAAACGGGTCAGATTGACCCGCCGCTGGTCCACTTCGGCTTCGGCGAAGTCTGTGTTCACGGATAAACTGCTGCGGATGCCCGGAGTAATGCTGTAGGTTATATCAAAGCCGGCATCGTGACGGAAATCGTTGGAAGCCGGAGCATCAGCCGGCCAGCTTCGGGCAGGACTGGCCATCACATAGGGTTTAACCTCCAGGCCTACACCCTGGCTCAAGCCTTCCAGCCCGGTCAGCACACCGGCGTTCTGCGGCCGGAAAAGTCCCTGATTTTGTCGCCATCCGGCCCAGACAATTTCTTCGTTGTAGCGGCGAACAGTGCGCTGAAAATTGATGCCCCAGGTAGGATTTTCCGGATTGAAATCCAGGGTCCGGAAGGGAATACGTACTTCTACCGTCCAGCCTTCGTTAGTCACCTGCACCCGGGCATCCCAGATGCCGTTCCAGGCTTTGTTCACACTGCTGCCCTGCCCGGTGGTGAGCAGGCCGTCACCCATAAGTCCGGCCGGATTCATTTCGAAGAAGTAGGCGGTGCGACCGTCGTTGAAGGTATCCATAATCCACATAAAGCGATCATCCGGACCCAGACCCTGATCGCGGCGTTTTTCCCATCCGCGGATACCATCCGGGTCGGTGTCAAACAGTTGCGCCGCGATGTACAGGTTGTCGTTATCGTAGGCAATTTTGATCACCGTGTGTTGTGTGGGGGAGGCTCCTTCCACAGGGAACTGCTGCCGGAAGTCGGAAATTCCTTCGATGCGGTTCCAGACAGACTCATCCGGAACGCCGTCCAGCTGAATGGTCTCGCCGGACTGCAGACGGACGGCCTGCATAATTTTGGCTGTGCCATCCGGCCTCATGTCATCGCCCGGCCTCATGTCATCGCCCGGCCCCACGTCATTGCCAGGCCTCACGTCACCATCCTGCACCACGCCATCCG
This sequence comes from Bacteroidetes bacterium HLUCCA01, assembly GCA_001314545.1. Lineage (GTDB taxonomy): Bacteria > Bacteroidota > Rhodothermia > Balneolales > HLUCCA01 > HLUCCA01. The sequence continues at coordinate 122,188 of LIHN01000007.1, read as the reverse complement.
GCCCCTCGCCATCGCCCGGCGATTGCAGCGGGGAGGTGCTGCCGAACTCCGGTACGGGTTCCGATGCTATGGTCTCTGCATCCGGGACCGGTGCCGTGGCCCCCTCCGCCGTTACGGAATGTAACGCAAGCAGTGTTATGAACAGTCCAGCCACCCACCGGCTTCGTACGGACTGCCGGGCAGGAGCTGCCCCGCGTGTATCCGGTGGATTGCAGGAGTCGGACGCAGATACAGTAGGTGGCAGCAGGGCAGACGACATGGGGTGCAGGTAGTTAGGTTAAAATTCATGCAAGGATGTAAATATCCCGCTTTTGCGGGTCTGAGTTTGCAAATATGCGTTAAATAGAATTCAGATAAGCACGATGGTTTTTCAACACTGAAATTGATATCCAACCGGTTATACCATCCTGAAAGATGCCGATAACCAAAAATGTTACGGAAATCACGTAACTTGATGTACAACCACGATACATCCGGGGGGACGGTATCGGGAAATTGTGCAGCCTAATTTACAGACGATAAACCACCGGCAGTTCCTGTCTGTTGTGGTTTTTTTATCAAGTACGGATATGAGGGTACAAACAGCGCGGTCGAACCGCAATCGCAAACCACCTGCGGGCAGGATGTGGTTTTGGAGGGTAATACTGCCGGTGTTATGGCTATGCCTGCCTGTGCTTTCCGCCGATGCTGCCGCTGTGAACGGTATACCGGCCGGTCCGGCGATGCATACCTTGGGTGAGGCGGAACCCGCCACCCGGCTGCAATCCGACCCAACCGGTGCCGACGGGTACGCAATGGAAGGCCGGCAGCCCCTGACCTGGGGAATTTTCGCTTACCTGGGCGTTGAGCGTACCCGTGAACAGTATGCACCTCTGATAGCCTATCTCAACGAAAATCTGGACGATTTCTACGTTACTATGCAGGTTGTACCCATGGACAGCATTTATGCCGGAATCAATCAGCGGGCTTTCGACCTGGTAACCACCAATCCTACCCATTATCTGGCAGTCCGACGGCAATTCCCGCTCTCCGGAGTGCTGGCCACCCTCGTGTCTACCGATCCCATGGGCGGTCCTCAGCGACATCTGGCCGGTGTGATTCTGACGATGCAGTCCAGCACCCACATCCGCAGCCTGGAGGATGTACGTGGAAAGGTCGTGACGGCACCCAGTACCCAGCACATGGGAGGCTACCGGGCACAGGCTATGGAGCTGGCTCTCAGCGGCGTTGATCTGCCGGAAGACCTCAGGGGACTCATCCTCACCGGTGAGCACAAGGAGTCGGTACGAACCCTGCTGCGCGGCGAGGCGGAGGTGGCGTTTATCCGCAGCGGTATCATTGAAGAGATGGTGGCCGAGGGAAGCCTCGATCCCGATCAGATTTACGTAATCAATGAGCGGCTCTACGGTTATTTCGGCTACATCACCTCCACCCGCCTGTATCCGGAATGGCCGGTTTTTGCCCTTCCGCATGCCGATGAACGGGCTGTCAGATACGTAACGGCTGCGCTGTTGGCCCTCGACCCGGAAGATCCTGCTGCCCGGCAGGCTGGTATTTACGGGTACACCATCCCGGCCGATTATCTGGACGTGGAAGTGCTGGCCCGCACCCTGAGGCTGCCGCCCTTTGATGATATTCCCGAAACCCAGATAAGCGACGTCTGGCGCGACTGGTGGCAGTTCATCCTGGCCGGTTCCTTTGCCACCCTGCTCATTCTGGGGCTTATGATCGGGTGGGTGGTTACCCTGACCCGTGAAAAACATACCCGCAGAGCCTACGAGCAGCAGATTCTAACAGCCAACAAGGACCTGGAAGCCAGCGCTACGGAAAATCATCGGCTTGCCATCCGGGCTGAGGAGGCCAATCAGGCCAAGAGCCGTTTCCTGGCCAACATGAGCCACGAAATCCGCACCCCGCTGAACGGGGTAATCGGTTTCAACGACCTCCTCCTGCGCACACCGCTGACCACCGTACAGCAGGAATATGCCCGTAATGCACGTACCTCCGGGGAGTCGCTGCTGGCCATAATTAATGACATTCTGGATTTTTCAAAAATTGAGGCCGGCAGGCTGGAGCTGGATATCGTTGAAACCGATATGGTGAAAATCTGCGAGGAAGCCATTGACCTGGTCAAGCCCGTGATAGCCGATAAAGGTCTGGAACTCCTGCTTTCGATACCTCCTGATATGCCCCGACGTGTGATGGCAGATCCGGTGCGGGTTAAGCAGATACTCAGCAATTTGCTGAGCAACGCAGTGAAGTTCACCCGTGAAGGATTTGTGCGGCTGGATGTAACCTTCCGGCCTGACCCGAATCATGATGCCCGGGGATATTTTGGTTTTCGGGTGACTGATACCGGTATCGGCATCACGCCGGAGCAGCAATCCAAATTGTTTCAGGCGTTTCATCAGGCCGATGCGTCTACAACACGCAAATTCGGCGGTACCGGACTGGGATTGGTAATTTCAAGTTTGCTGGCCTCCAAAATGGACAGCACTATTCGTCTGGAAAGCACCTTCGGCGAGGGCAGTGTTTTCATGTTTGATCTGCATGCCCAATACAATCCGGATGCCCCCCCGGCTGCGGGCTCGCCTGACGATCCGCTTCCCTTGCGTCGCATTCTGTTAGCCGATTGCTCAACACAATCTTCTGTTTTGATAGGCGACATGCTCACGTGGCGGGGTGCTGAAATTGTGCGGGCAGGTACGCCGGATGATCTGCGCCAGGTGCTGGTCGGCCCGGAGGGCTTCGACCTGCTGATCGTAGATCTGAACCTGGGTTCAGAGCCCGCCGAGGCCCTCGAGATCATCGCTGATCTGACGGAGAAAACCGGATCCGGACGTAGTCCCCTGCCGGTTATTCTCATGCACCAGGCCGTATTCGAAGAGGACATCCTCCGGCAGATTGATCGAACCGAGGTAGCCGCACGGTTGACAAAACCCATGGGGTATCACAGCCTTTATGACGCGGTCAACCGGGCTTCCCGCAGTCGTAAACACGCTCAAATGCAGTCCCGTGAAACCAGAAAACCCGAATTTCCGCATGATGGCCACGGTCTGAACATCCTGATTGCCGAGGATGTGGCCATGAATGTGATTCTGCTCAAAGCCATACTGAACACCCATCTGCCCAAAGCCGTCATCCACGAGGCCAAAAATGGTCTTGAGGCGGTAGACTGCTTCCGGCAACATCAGCCGGATATCATTTTTATGGACGTTCAGATGCCTGAAATGGACGGACTGGAAGCCACCCGTACCATCCGGCAGCTGGAATCGCCGGGCCGGGAGCACGTACGTATCATCGCCCTTACCGCCGGCGCGTTCAAGGAAGAGGAGGAGCGATGTCTGCTGGCGGGAATGGATGACTTTTTGACCAAGCCGGTAGCGGTAGACCGCCTGCTGAGTCTGCTGATTCCTTCAGGCGAAGGGTGAAACGGCACCGGCCCGTGTCAGGCGTGTTTGGGCTGAGCCAGCAAACGAAGCAGGTATTCCCCGTAGCCGCTCTTGACCAGAGGGAGGGCAAGCTGCTCAAGCTGTGATGCATTGATATAGCCCATCCGCCAGGCAACCTCCTCCGGACTGGCGATTTTCAGACCTTGTCGTTGTTCAACGGTCTGCACAAAGTTGGATGCCTGGAGCATGGAGTCGTGCGTGCCGGTATCCAGCCAGGCGGTGCCGCGACCCATGATTTCAACGGTTAGTTCACCGGCCTGCAGATAGACCCGGTTCAGATCGGTGATTTCCAGCTCGCCCCGGGCGGAGGGTTGCAGGTTGCGGGCCCGTTCACAGACCTGATGATCGTAGAAATACAACCCTACCACGGCGAAGTTCGATTTGGGTCGGGCGGGCTTTTCTTCAATACTCAGGGCTTTGCCGTTGGCATCAAACTCCACGACCCCATAGCGTTTCGGGTCGGTCACGTTGTATCCGAAAACGGTAGCGCCTTCGGTTTGGGATGCGGCCCGTTGCAGCGTACCTGAAAGTCCCTGCCCGTAGAAGATGTTGTCGCCCAGGATCAGCGCTACAGGTTGCCCGTTGATGAACTCCTCGCCGATGATAAAGGCCTGCGCGAGGCCTTCCGGTCGGGGTTGTTCGGCGTAGGAAAGGGTTATGCCCCACTGGGAGCCATCGCCGAGAAGCTCGCGGAAGCGGGGGAGGTCTTCCGGGGTGGAAATGATCAGGATGTCGCGTATGCCCGAGAGCATCAGCGTGGTCAGGGGATAATAAATCATGGGTTTGTCGTAAACCGGAAGCAATTGTTTGCTGACCACCAGGGTGCTGGGATGGAGTCGGGTGCCGGCGCCGCCGGCCAGAATGATGCCTTTCATGGGATTGGAAGCTGTTAATGGGTTATGGAATTTAGCTGTTCACACCGGTATTGCCAAACCTGCATGCACCGGTCAGACGCGCAGACGATTTGATCAGAACGTTACCGCAGACAATGATGAAATCACGGAAGCGGGACGTACCACGGTCCGGGTGTGGAATCGTGAGCTCGCCTCGCTGGCGCGGAACCACGCTGTTTTTGACCCAGACAACAGAATATGCGAAGCATCGCTCAAATGATGAGAAGATTGTCTGATATAATTTTGGATAATTAGGTAAGAAAATAATAAATTCACTCCATCGAATGAGTGGAAGGGCTTTTTTGATGTATTTTGACCAAAGCCAGCCCCCTTTGGAAATGGATGGATGACCGGAATGGCGCGTTTTGCCGATCGCCGGCCGGTACTGTACCTAAATTAATGCCAGTGGCCACCGGATTCTGCACCCCGGTTGGTTGAACACCTGTAAGCGGAGCACCTATGCTGAGTGATTTTGGCTATGTATTGTTGTTTATGATAACAGGCGGTCTGTTTGTTGGAATTGCCCTGTTTGTATCCAAATTGGTGCGGCCCGACCGCCCGAGTCCGGTAAAGCTGATGACCTACGAGTGCGGGGAAGTGCCTGTAGGTGACGCCCGTGTTCAGTTCAATAACCGTTTTTATATCACCGGACTGATGTTCCTCATTTTTGAGGTGGAAATCCTGCTGCTGTTTCCCTGGGCTCTGGTATTTCAGGATGTGGGTTGGTTCGCTTTCGGTGCCATGCTGGTGTTTGTTTCCCTGATTTTTCTTGGGTTTATCTATGAACTCGGTAAAGGGCACCTTCGATGGGATGTTCCGTTGCCACGACTCCCCCGCTATGTAGACGGCGTTGGCGTGCTGGATCATCCGGACGAGGAGGCCGTTGCCCGACAAGCCCTTGCTGCCATGGCCGTTGTGCCGCCCGGGCCCGAAACCGCCACCGCTGCCTCATCGGGCCCGCCCCCTGAAACACCATCGCCCTGATGTACCCGTTGTCTGCCATTGCACCCATCGCCCGGTAACCAAGCCGTACCGTCCTTTTTTTTACCCTCAACCCTTGTCTTATGGGATTTCTCGACAAAAAATATCACGACCCCAACATCATCATCGTTTCTTTGGAAAGTGCGCTGAATTGGGCACGCAAGAATTCGCTTTGGTATGAGCAGTTCGGCCTGGCCTGCTGCGCTATTGAAATGATGGCCACAGCCGCCTCCCGATACGATTTCGACCGTTTCGGTATTATCCCGCGCTCGTCTCCGCGACAGGCCGATGTAATGATTGTGGCGGGAACGGTCACCCTGAAAATGGCCTCCCGGATTCTGCGCCTGTACGAGCAGATGTCTGAACCGCGCTATGTCATCAGTATGGGCTCGTGTTCCAATTGCGGCGGACCGTACTGGGAGCATGGGTACCATGTACTCAAGGGGGTCGACAAGGTTATTCCGGTGGATGTGTATGTGCCTGGCTGTCCGCCGCGTCCCGAGGCGTTGCTGGAGGGTTTCCTTAAACTGCAGGAGAAAATCACCGGAGAGACGGTCATCGAAGACCGTGCAACCGCAGTTGCGGATCGCGAAAGCAGCGCAACGTCAGCGGGTACTACCGGTACTGAAACCCCGGCCGAACGCGACCTGGTGCCGGATCTGCAGGCTGGCGGGTCGCCCGTGCCCAAAACCTCGACAGGGGATGGTGCCGAAGCTGCAGACCGCCAGGATGCCGAGGTTTCAACCAGACCCGCAGGTGCTGCCGGGGATGATGCCCCCGGGCCGGATGGCGCACCACAGGATAAACCGAAATCCAATCCTCAGGGAGGTACACCATGAGTAAACTGACCCCCGAAGAAATCGCCCGGAACCTGCAGGACCGCTTCGGTGCGGACCGCATCGAACTCATGAAAGGGTCGGTCGGGCAGCCCTGGATTCAGCTCGCCCCGGAAATGCTCCCTCCCGTAGCCCTCGCCCTGCGCGACGATCCCGCGTTTCAGTTTGACGTGCTCATGTGCCTGAGCGGACTGCATTACGACAAGGAAAACGAACTGGGCGTGGTTTACAACCTGGATTCCACCACGCTCCGGCATACCATCAACCTGAAAGTCCGCGTGCCGCTGGACCATCCCCATATTCCCTCGCTGGAACGCCTTTGGAAAACCGCCAACTGGCATGAGCGCGAAGCCTTTGACATGGTCGGGATCATCTTCGACAACCATCCTGACCTGCGACGCATCCTCACCCCGGACGACTGGGAAGGTCATGCACTGCGCAAGGACTACGTGCAGCAGGACTTCTACCAGGGCATTCCCACCAAATAATCACCAGACGAACAGAATACCATGATGGAATTGGTCAAAACCGGTGCTGACAACCACGAAATGGTCATTAATATGGGTCCGCAGCACCCCTCAACCCACGGCGTACTGCGTCTGGAACTGGTGCTGGACGGGGAGCTGATTAAAGAAGTCCGTCCCAATATCGGGTACCTGCACCGCTGCTTTGAAAAATATGCCGAAGAGCTGCAGGACTACGCCAAGGTCATTCCCTACACCGACCGCATGGACTACGTTTCGGCGATGAACCAGGAGCATGGCTATGTCATTGCCATTGAACGCCTGCTGGAACTGGAAGTACCCGAGCGCGTGGAATATGCCCGGGTGATTCTGGTCGAACTGCAGCGTATAGCCAGTCACCTGCTGGGAATCGGGGCCTTCGGACTCGACCTCGGCGCGTTTTCGCCCTTCCTGTACCTGTTCACAGAACGTGAAAAAATTCTGGACATCTTTGAGAAGAACAGCGGTGCCCGCCTGCTGTACAACTACTTCGCTGTGGCCGGACTTATGCGTCCGCTGCAGGATGATTTCAAGGGCGATGTAGCCGATTTCGTAACCTCCTTCCGACCCAAAATCAAGGAGCTCGAAGACCTGCTTTCCTACAACCGCATCTTTGTAAAACGAACCGCCAACATCGGGGTATTACCTGCGAAGGTGGCCCTGAATTATGCCGCATCCGGACCGGTGCTTCGGGGCTCCGGCGTTGCCTGGGATCTGCGCAAAAACGATCCCTATTCCATTTACGACCGCTTTGACTTTGATATTCCTGTGGGGACGGGGGAGATGGGCACGGTGGGCGACTGCTGGGATCGCTACCATGTGCGGGTGCTTGAAATGGAGCAATCCCTGCGCATCATTGAGCAGGCCCTGGAGGGTATGCCCGATGAAGGCGATGTGATGGCGGCTATCCCGAAACGCATCCGACCCAAAGACGGGGAGCTGTATGTGCGCACGGAGTCGCCCCGGGGTGAGCTGGGGTATTTCATCAGCAGCGACAAGTCGGCCGCGCCCTTCCGCATCAAGGCCCGCGCTCCGAGTTTTGTGCACCTGAGCATGCTGCCGGCCATCTCCAAAGGAGCCTTGATTGCCGATGTGGTGGCCATCGTGGGAAGTATTGACATCGTACTTGGGGAGGTAGACCGATGAACGAAACACTTTCTTCCATGCCGTTTTTGCCGGCGCTGCTGCTGCACGCGGCCATTCCGCTGACCATCATCCTGGTATATGCGCTGGTGGCAATCTGGGCCGAGCGGAAAGTAGCCGGATTCATCCAGGATCGCCTCGGTCCCATGCGGGTGGGAGGCTGGCACGGCTGGGCGCAATCCATCGCCGACCTGCTCAAGCTCATCCAGAAAGAAGATATCATTCCGGCCGATGCCAGCAGATTCTGGTTCAAATTCGCGCCCTTCATGATGTTTGCGGCCTCCTATGCGGCCTTCGCTGTCATCCCGTTCAGCAGCGGCTACATCGGCAGTATGGTGAACATCGGGGTGTTTTACCTGCTGGCCGTTACCTCGGTGCTTACCCTCAGCGTCATCATGGGTGGATGGGCCTCGAATAATAAATGGTCGCTGCTGGGCGCCATGCGAAGTGCCGCCCAGATGGTCAGCTACGAGGTTCCCACCATTGCCACGGTGCTCACGGTGGTGCTGGTAGCCGGATCGCTGAACCTGATGGAAATCACCGAATTGCAGTCGGGCAACGATACCCTGGGCTTTCTGCCGAACTGGCTGATATTCCAGAATCCCTTTCTGATCACGGCCTTCATCATGTTTTTCATCTCCATCCTGGCCGAATCGCACCGCGTGCCGTTCGACCTTCCGGAGTCGGAGTCGGAGCTGGTGGCCGGTTATCAGACCGAATATTCGGGGATGCGATGGGCGATGTTCATGCTGGCCGAGTATGCGGATATGCTGCTGCTTTCCCTGCTGGGCGCAACGCTGTTCTTCGGCGGATGGAACTCTCCCTTTGGCGACTTCCTCGCCGGTCCGTTCTGGGGCTTCTTCTGGTTCATGCTCAAGGGATTGGTGCTGGTATTTGTGATGATGTGGATTCGCTGGACCCTGCCGCGATACCGGGTGGATCAGCTCATGGCTATCTGCTGGAACATCCTCATCCCGCTGTCTTTTGTGAACCTGGTGCTGGCGGCCCTGTGGGAAATGATCTTTTAACAACTGAATGAGAAGTAACATGGTACAAGCTGTAAAAAACAGTTGGGCAACCTTCAAATCGATTTTCACCGGCATGGGTATTACCGGTCGGCACCTGGTGGGACCCACGGTCACCCTGCAGTACCCCGAGGAGCGGGCTACGTTGCCCAAAAACGCCCGGGCGCGATTATTTGTGAACATGGACGACTGCATTGGGTGTACGCTGTGCGCCAAGGCTTGTCCGGTGAACTGTATCGACATCGAAACGGTGCCGACTACGGCCGATGTGGACCTGGGCAAGACTTCTACCGGCAACCCCAAGCGCTTCTGGCTGACCCGATTCAACATTGATATGGCCAAATGCATGTACTGCGATCTGTGTGTGCATCCCTGTCCGACCAATTGCATCTACATGGAGCAGGAGTACGAGTATTCGGAGTACGATCGCTCGAATCTGCTGTACAAATTCAGCCAGCTTTCGCCGGTGGAGGTGGATGACGTCAAGGCGAAGGCCGAGGCGGAAGCCATTCAGAAGCAAAAGGAAAAAGAGGAGAAAGCGCGGCAAAAAGCCGAGGAGGCACGACTCAAAAAAGAGCAGGAAGCCGCCGAAAAAGCCAGGGCTGCTGATGATGGAACCGGCGCTGTACCTGCTGCTGATGCTGCCAAGGCCGCCGGAACCGCCGCCCCGGACGCTGCTGATGCCGCCAGGGTCGCCGGAACCGCCGCCAAACCCGCGCCAGGGTCACCATCGAAGCAGGACGACACGCAGAACCCATCAAAAGGGGAGGCCTGATCCATGGATTTAGCTGCCATTCTATTCTACGTCTTTGCTCTGGTTACCATCGGCTCGGCCGCGGTGGTGGTGTTCTCCCGCAACATCGTACATGCCGCCTTTTCCCTGATGTTCACGCTCATGGGCGTTGCGGCGTTGTATGTACTGCTGTATGCTGACTTCCTGGCGGCCACCCAGCTGCTGGTGTACGTGGGCGGTATCCTGATTCTTATTCTTTTCGGGGTCATGCTCACCAGTCAGGGTTACACGCTTAATTTCAGGGAAGCCACCGTGAATGTAGTACCCGCCGGACTGCTTTCGGTTGCGGCCGCCATCCTGCTCATATACGCCTTTTCAACCGGTGGATGGGTCATCACCGAGGTGGATGAACGCACCGATACGGTCTACGACCTGGGGATGATGCTCATGACCGACTACCTGCTGGTCTTCATTGTGGCCGGCGTGCTGCTGCTGGTAGCCATCATCGGAGCCATTGTGATGTCGACCCGGCTCTCAGTCAATACGGAGGATTAACCATGGGTATTCTCATACTAAACAGCATTTTTCAGCCCGGACTGGTCCATTTTCTAACCGTCAGCGCCATCCTGTTTTCCCTGGGACTCATGGCGGTGCTCTCCAAGCGCAACGTCATTATGGTGTTGATGGGCGTGGAATTGATGCTCAATGCCGCCAATATCAACTTGCTGGCGTTCAGCCGGTTCACCGGCCTCGGACTTGACGGCCATATGATTGCGCTGTTCGTGGTGATTATGGCTGCCGCCGAAGCGGCCGTGGCCCTGGCTATTGTGCTGAATGTGTACAACCGATTCAAAACCATCAACCTCGATGAAATCAGTCAGCTGCGAGGCTGAGTCCGGTAACCGAATGTCTTACTCCAGAACCCGACCCGTATGTTAATTTCATTGTCTCTGACCATACTGCTGCTGCCGCTGCTGGCCTTTGTATTCATGATCTTCTTCGGCAAGCGACTGCCCCGGCAGGGCGACTGGCTGTCGACCACCATGATCCTTGCTGCTCTGGGGCTGTCGGTGGCCGTATTGATTGCACAGATTGCTGCACCGGCCGGACAAACCGCATCGGCCAGCATGACCTGGCTGGTGATCGGCACCCAGGCCATAACCCTGGGCATAACCATTGACAACATCGCGGCCATTATGCTGGTGGTGGTTACCCTGATCAGCAGTCTGGTGCATTTGTTCTCCATCGGGTACATGAAAGATGATCCCCGGTATTCGCGTTACTTTGCCTACCTCGGACTGTTTTCCTTTTCCATGCTGGGTATTGTACTGACCAGCAACATCCTGATGATGTACATGTTCTGGGAGCTGGTTGGAATCAGCTCCTACCTGCTCATCGGCTTCTGGTACGAGAAGAAGTCGGCCTCGAATGCGGCCAATAAAGCCTTCATCGTGAACCGGGTTGGCGATTTCGGGATGTTTCTGGGTATTATGATTCTGTTTTTCAGCTATGCATCATTTTCCTTCGAATCGATTTTCGCCTCCATTGATGCAGGGATGTTACCGTTTCAGAGCGAGGGATGGCTCACCGCCGCCGGCGTGCTGATTTTTTGCGGCGCTGTGGGCAAGTCGGCCCAGTTCCCGTTGCAGGTTTGGCTGCCCGATGCCATGGAAGGTCCGACCCCGGTCAGTGCCCTGATTCACGCGGCTACCATGGTGGCGGCCGGCGTCTACCTCGTAGCCCGTGTGTTCCCCCTGCTCACGGCAGACGCCCTGCTCATCATTGCCTACATCGGTGCTGTCACCGCCCTGATTGCCGCCACGATTGCCGTGACCCAGTACGATATCAAAAAAGTACTGGCCTATTCCACCATCTCCCAGCTCGGGTACATGGTCCTGGCCCTGGGGGTTGGGGCGTACACGGCCGGATTCATGCACCTGGTTACCCACGCCGCCTTCAAGGCCGGACTGTTTCTGGGCTCCGGCAGCGTGATCTTTGCCATGCACCATGCCCTGCACAAACTCCATGATCACAGCACCGACGCCCAGGATGTCCGCAATATGGGCGGACTGAAGTCCAAAATGCCGGTTACGTACTGGACCTTCTTCATATTTACCCTGGCCATTGCCGGCGTGCCGCTAACCTCCGGATTCCTGAGCAAAGACGAAATTCTGGCCGGTACCCTGGCCTTCAGTACCCTTGAGGGGCACTGGCTGCTGCCGCTCATCGCCTTCTTTGTGGCTGGTCTTACCGCTTTCTACATGTTTCGCGTGCTCATCCTGACCTTTCATGGCAAGCCGGCCAATCCGAAGATTCTGGACGGGATTAAAGAGTCGCCCTGGCTGATGACCCTGCCCCTGATAATCCTGGCGGCCCTCTCGTTGTTTGTGTTTTACACCTTCAATCCCATCGGCGCCTCCAGCGGCTGGTTTTATCAGTCGGTAGTACGACCCGAGAGTGTGGTGCCCTTTGCCATCGCACCGGCGGCCTGGCCCGTCTTCTACGAAGCCATCCACAGCGTGCACACCCTGGTCATGGTGCTCTCGGTCCTGATTGCCGGGGCGGGGATTGTGCTGGCCCTGGCCGTGTATCAATGGAAGAAAATCAGCGCCGATGACCTGGCCCGCCGGGCTGGAATGCTTTACCGGGGCGCCTCGGCCAAATGGTATTTTGATGAACTGTACGATGTGGTCTTTGTGAAAGGTACCCATGTACTGATGCGCTTTCTCAGCTGGTTTGACACCACCATCGTGGATGGTATCGTGAACGCCTTCGCTACCGTCACTTCTTTTTTGGCCCGCATCAGCAGCTGGATTGACGAGAACATCATTGATGGTATAGTGACCCAAACCGCATCCACGGCCGACCGCGCCGGGGGACTGCTCAGCAAGGTACAGACCGGCAAGGTACAGACCTACCTCGCACTTATCGTCTTCAGTTTCATCATCCTGTTTTTAATTACGCAAAATCTCTAACGGAAACCTACCCTTATGGAACTTCACATTTTTGGCATTGGTATTCTGACCTGGATGGTCTTCCTGCCGGTACTCGGTATGCTGATCATTCTGATGCTGCCCGGAACCCAACACACGGCGATTCGCGCCACCGCCGCCGCCGTCACCGGTATTCAGGTGGTGCTGGCCGGCGTCATCTTTGCCAACTTCGATCGCGCCATGATTGGCATCAACGATGCGGCCAGCTTTCAGTTTGTAGAGAAAGTGCGCTGGATAACCGTTGAAGCGGTACCCTGGGTAGGTCGCATCGAAATCGAATACTTCCTGGGTATTGACGGGCTCAGTGTCATCATGATACTGCTCACGGCCCTCATCGCACTCATAGGCGTGATCTCCTCGTGGAGTATTACCAAGATGGTGAAGGGGTATTTCATGCTGTACCTGCTGCTGGTTGCCGGTATGATGGGCGTGTTTGTATCGCTGGACTTCTTCCTGTTCTTCATCTTCTGGGAGTTTATGCTCCTGCCGATGTATTTTCTGATCGGTCTGTGGGGCGGTCCCCGACGGGAGTATGCCGCTATCAAGTTCTTTATCTACACTTTTGTGGGCGGGATCCTCATGCTGCTGACCATGCTGGCCCTGTATTTCAGCGTGGCCTATACCGATGCAGCTACCGGAGAAACGGTGCACACCTTCAACCTGCTGCATATGATGAATCCGGCTAATTTTGTGGAGGGAGGACTACTGGCCGGACTGGATACATCCTGGCGTTATGCGGCCTGGATGGCACTTTTTATCAACTTCGCCATTAAAATTCCGCTGTTCCCCTTCCATACCTGGCTGCCCGATGCCCACGTGGAAGCGCCCACGCCCATCAGTGTGATCCTGGCCGGTGTATTGCTCAAGCTGGGAACCTACGGACTGCTGCGTATCAACTTCCCGATTTTCCCGGACGCGACCGAATACTTCGTCATTTTCATGGCCATACTGGGTATGATCAGTATCATCTACGGTGCGCTGAATGCCATGGCTCAGACTGATTTCAAGAAGCTCATCGCCTACTCGTCCATCTCCCACATGGGTATTGTGGTGCTGGGTATCGCCTCGTTGAACACCCAGGGCATGGTAGGGGGTGTGCTGCAGATGTTCAATCACGGGATTATCACCGCGGTCTTGTTTTTGTCGGTAGGCGTCCTCTACGACCGAACCCACACCCGCGGGCTGTACGACTTCGGAGGCATTGCCAATCAGATGCCACGCTATACCGGTATTGCCATGGTGGGGATGTTTGCCGCCCTCGGCCTGCCCGGACTCAACGGGTTTGTCAGTGAGCTCTTCAGCTTCCTCGGGGCCTTTGCTGCCTTCAAATGGATAACCATGATCTCAGTGACGGGAATCATCTTCACGGCCGGTTACATCCTGTGGACCATCCAGCGGGTGTATCTGGGCACCACGCCCGATAAGCACAAGAACCTGCAGGACCTCACCCCGCGCGAGTACCTGATGTTCGTGCCGTTGATTGTGCTGATTGTGCTGATGGGTGTGTACCCGGCACCGGCCATTGAACTGATGAACACCTCGTTAAGCTATCTGGCTGAATTTATGACGGGCGTTCAACCCTGAGTTCCTGAAACCGATGACGTTTTGCTGCCGGCAACGGCTGTGCAGCAGGAGGGCATCCTTACTAACCAACACCGGATTTTCTGACCGCAACTCATTATGGCTGAACAAACACTACAAAGCATAGGCCTGTATCTGCCCGAGATCACCCTGGTACTTGCCCTTACGGTTATAATCCTGGCAGACCTGCTGGCTGAGCGATTCCGCAACGCCGGAGGATGGATTTTACTGACCGGCCTGGTGGTCGCCGGATTTTTTACATTCAGGCAGTTTGGTGCCTCGGAAAGTATCTTCTTTGATATGGCTGCGGTGGACACCTACGGGGCGTATTTCAAAAGCATGATTCTGCTGGCGGCCGGATTCGTAACCGTGTTCTCCCTGAGAAGCGCGGAACTCAAGGCCTACGCTTCCAGAGTCGGTGAGTATTACATGTTGCTGGCCGGTATGGTACTGGGTATGCTCATGATGGTGGGTTCTACCAATGTCCTGCTGATTTACCTCGCCTTTGAAGTAACCAGTCTGAGTTCCTATGTGCTCACCGGCTTCACCAAGAAGTCGCCCCGCTCAACCGAAGCCTCCATGAAATACATCATCTACGGATCGGTTTCTTCGGCCGTGATGATTTACGGAATCTCCCTGCTGGTCGGCTTCACCGGCGCCACCGGGATCTATGAAATCAACGCTGCGTTGTCGGGCGGCATCGCCTCCGACCAGCTCCTGCTGGTGAATCTGGCCGTACTCATGATTGTAGTGGGGATGGGGTTCAAAGTAGCCGTGGTGCCCTTTCATTTCTGGGCACCCGATGTGTATGAAGGCGCGCCGTTTCCCGTGACATCCATTCTGGCAGTCGGCTCAAAAATTGCCGCCTTCGGATTGCTCACCCGCTTTTTTGTGATCACCTTCACCACCGCAACCGATGGCGGCGGGGCTGCGGGCTGGAGCGTTGTTGACGGCATCCGCTGGGACCTGCTCCTCGGGGCGATGGCCGCCCTGGCTATGATTGTGGGTAACCTCACCGCCCTGCGACAAACCAACATCAAGCGGATGCTGGCCTACTCCAGTATTGCCCACGCCGGCTACCTGCTCATGGGACTGGTAGTCCTCACCGGACAAGGCCTGGCCGCCATGATGTTCTATCTGTTTGTGTACCTGTTCATGAACCTCGGTGCCTTCTACGTGGCCATGCTGTTCTCCAACGCCACCGGCGCCGAGACCCTGGCCGACTACCGCGGACTCGGCCACCGGGCTCCGCTGCAGGCCGTATCCCTGACCATCTTTCTGGTAGCCCTCACCGGTCTGCCCCCCACCGGCGGCTTCGTAGCCAAGCTCTTTCTTTTCGGTGCGGCCATCAGTGCCGGCTGGATCTGGCTGGTGATCATCGCCGGTATCACCACCATCATATCCCTGTTCTACTACATTCGCGTAGTCCGCGTGATGTACTTCGAAAAACCGGATGAAGGCGCCGAACCCCTGCGGTTCAGTGCCGACACCCGCGTTGTTTTACTGCTGCTGCTGATTCCTACCCTCGCGCTCGGACTGTATTTCAGTCCGCTCATGGACTTGTCCCGCGCCGCGGTGGCCATCTTCGGCTTTTAAATCCATCCTAAACTGGTGAAATCATGAACGAGAGCATTAAAGAACTGTACAAATCAGCCGAAACCGAGCTGGATCAGGCCTGGGAAGAAATGTGCCGACCCTCAACCGACGTGGTAACCTACTCCGCCTGCGTGGGCTCACGCCGGGCGCTGTACCATTTTCTACGGGTACTGGTCATGCTTTCGGGCGATGAATCCGCTGACGATGTGTCGCTGACGATGGACGAGCTCATCGCCCTCGGACGGCAGCGGGAGCCTAAACTGAACGCCATCGACTTTACCGAGGTTCACTGTAAATGCGATTATAGTGCCGATGACGACCCTGAAGAAGAAGTTTTCTGCGACAGCGTTGAAAAAGTTCAATTCTGCGTAGATTTAGCCCGTCAGGTTCAATCGATTATCAAGGACAAGGGATTCGAGGCGTAAGTGCCTGCCGTCACTTACCGTTACTTACCGGAACATCGTTATGTTTTCAACTTCATGTCATTATGGACTGCAGGCCATGTTGTATCTGGCCGTGCATGGAACCCGTGACTCCAACGTGGATTTGCGCAAAATTGCCGAGGAACAGGAGATTCCCCGTCATTTTCTCAGCAAAATCATGCAGCTGCTGGTCCGCAACGGCCTTGTAGCCTCCATGAAAGGTCCCACCGGCGGATTCCGGCTGAATCGTCCGGCCGAGGAGATTACGCTGCTGCAGATTGTGGACGCCATCGATGGCATCGATGTATTCACCCAATGCGGCATTGGCCTGAAACGCTGTAACGACCTTAAGCCGTGTCCGATTCACAACGAGTTTCGCGTAGCCCGTGCGCGCATTGAAGAGCTTTTTCGCACACAGACGTTGCAGATGCTCAAGGAAGATGTAGACAACGGGAAGAGCTTTATCACCTTGTTGAGCCGGCAGTAGGGCATTTCAACGCATCCGGCATTCCGTGCGGGCACCCCGCCCGATCTAAGTGCCCATCGTCCCGTGTCCGGCATTTCGTGCGGGCACCCCGCCCGATCTAAGTGCCCATCGTCCCGTGTCCGGCATTCCGCCCGGGCACCCGCCCGATCTAAGTGCCCATCGTCCCGCATCCGGCATTCCGTGCGGGCACCCCGCCCGATCTAAGTGCCCATCGTCCCGTGTCCGGCATTCCGCCCGGGCACCCCGCCCGATCTAAGTGCCCATCGTCCCGTGTCCGGCATTCCGCCCGGGCACCCCATGCCCAGTAATCCGCGCGGTCTCCGGGTCCATCATCCCGTGTCCGGCAAATCCAACGTGGATGCATTCTAAATAAGCCTTTTAGCCTGCGGAAAACCGCTTTTTTAGGAAACGCGCGTTGTAGAGTTGCCACCTATTTGCTACTTTATTTTAGAGTTTTTTGTCCAAATATCTTTATTTGTAGTGGTGAGTGAATGACGCATGATCCGCCTCCCGCACCGGAGGTGGATTTCTGCTTGTATGTTGCCTGCATCGTTATGGCGTGCAAGGGGAGACCGGCGGCAACCGGCGTTGTACATTCATAGTTTGCCGCTTCCGATACTGGAAAAAAAATCTGGGAAATACGCAATAAGCCTGTAAACGACCCGCATTTGTTCTGTTAACCGAATACACCGAAATGTTTTCCGCATCCTGTCATTATGCCCTGCTTGCCATGTTTTACATCGGCCGGAATTCCCGGCAGGGACGGAATGTGGAGCTGGCGGATATTGCAGCCCGACAGGACATCCCCAAGCACTTTCTCAGCAAAATCCTGCAGCAGCTTGTCCGACATAAGCTGCTGGTTTCAACCAAGGGTCCGCACGGTGGCTTCCGTCTGAGCAAACCCTGTCAACAAATCAAGCTTATTGACGTGGTAAGAGCCATTGACGGGGAAGAAATTTTCAGTCGGTGTGGTATCGGCCTGCGCAGCTGCAACCCCGCCGAACCCTGTCCGATTCACGAGGAATACCACCAGACCCGGCGCAACGTGCACCAGCTTTTTAAATCGAAATCATTGAAGATCCTGGCCGATGAGGCCATCAACGGGCGAAGTTTTATTAAATACGAACCCGCAGGATCAGAATAACCTTTTTGCGGCCGGGCCGGCTTGCCCGACTGAAATTATTAACCGGAGGAGTATACATGAGCCAGAACAAAGTAACCATTGATGCCAACGAAGCAACGGCATACGTGGCCCACAAACTCAGCGAAGTCATTGCCATTTATCCTATTACCCCGTCTTCACCAATGGGCGAGTGGAGCGATGAGTGGTCGATGGCCGGCAAGAAAAATATCTGGGGTACCGTACCCGATGTGATTGAGCTTCACAGCGAGGGCGGCGCAGCCGGAACCCTGCACGGAGCCCTGCAAACCGGCGCACTTTCAACAACCTTCACGGCCTCCCAGGGATTGCTGCTCATGATTCCGAACCTGTTCAAGATCGCCGGTGAACTGACTCCGGCCGTTGTGCATGTTGCAGCCCGTACCGTGGCCGGACACGCCCTGTCTATCTTCGGCGATCACAGTGACGTGATGGCTACCCGCATGACCGGACTGGCCATGCTCAGCTCCAACAGCGTGCAGGAATCCATGGATATGGCCCTGGTAGCCCACGCCGCTACCCTGCAGTCGCGCATCCCTTTCCTGCACTTTTTCGATGGATTCCGGACCTCCCATGAAGTTCAGAAAATTGAGGAACTTCCCGAGGAAACCCTTCGCCAGATGATCGATGACGAGTGGGTTATTGCCCATCGCCAACGCGCTCTCACGCCGGACAATCCCGTCATCCGCGGTACCGCCCAGAATCCGGATGTGTTCTTCCAGGCCAAGGAAACGGCCAACAGCTTCTACAATGCCTGCCCGGATATCGTCCAGCAGACCATGGACAAGCTGGCCGGACTGACCGGCCGGGCCTACAAACTGTTTGAATACCACGGTGCGCCCGACGCCGACCGCATCATTATCCTGATGGGTTCGGGTGCCGAGACCGCACACGAAGCCGTTGACAAAATGAACGCCCGCGGCGAAAAAGTGGGCATGATCAAGGTCCGCCTGTTCCGACCCTTCAGCATGCAGCACCTTATTGAAGCCATCCCCGCAACGGTGAAGGGTATTGCCGTGCTGGACCGCACCAAAGAGCCGGGCGCTGCCGGTGAACCCCTGTTCGCCGATGTGCTCACCGCCCTGCATGAAAACCGCATTGAGCAGTGGAATGCCCTTCCGGCCGACCTGAACGTGGTCAACGGTCGCTACGGACTCTCCTCCAAGGAATTCACCCCGCCCATGGTCAACCGCATCTTCGACGAGCTGGCCGAGGAGCACCCGAAAAGCCGCTTTACCATCGGTATCAACGATGACGTGACCAAACTCAGCCTGGACTATACCACCGAGGGCTGGGATGCCGATCCAGACGTGTTCGAAGGACTGTTCTACGGTCTGGGCGCCGACGGTACCGTGAGTGCCAACAAAAACTCGATCAAGATTATAGGCGACCATACCGACAACTTCGCCCAGGGTTACTTCGTGTATGACTCCAAGAAGTCCGGCGCTACCACGGTATCGCACCTGCGTTTCGGTCCCCGGCCCATTCGCTCCGCCTATCTCATTGAAAAAGCGAAATTTGTGGCCTGCCACCAGTTTCAGTTTCTCAATCGCCTCGACATGCTCAAAAAAGCCCGTCCAGGCGGCACCTTTCTGCTGAACGCCCCCTACGGTCCGGACGAAATCTGGGACAAAATTCCCCAAAAAGTCCAGGAGCAGATCATCGAGAAAAAACTGCGTTTTTTCTGCATCGATGCCTACAAAGTTGCCCGCGATAACGGCATGGGGAACCGCATCAACACCGTCATGCAAACCTGTTTCTTCGCCATATCTGACATTCTGCCACCCGACAAGGCGGTGCTGCTGATCAAGGCCGGGATCAAGAAAACCTACGGCAACAAAGGGGAGAAGGTGCTGCAGAGTAACTACCAGGCCGTAGACAACTCCGTGGAGAATCTCTACGAGGTGGACGTGCCCGGTTCGGTCAGTTCATCCATCCCCATGCGCCCGCCGGTTCCCGAGGAAGCGCCGGAATACGTGCAGCAGGTCATCGCCGAAATCATTGCCGGTAATGGTGACGATTTGCCCGTGAGTGCCTTCCAGCCCGATGGAACCTTCCCAACGGGAACGACCAAGTGGGAGAAGCGGAGCATTGCCCAGGAAATTCCGGTACTCGAGCCGGATATCTGTATTCAATGTGCGAAGTGTTCCCTGGTGTGTCCGCATGGTGTAATCCGTATGAAAGCCTATGACGGAACCCTGCTGGATGTCGCTCCGGATACCTTTAAGTTCATGGATGCCAAAGGTCGGGAGTGGCCTGAAAATACGAAAGTCAGCATCCAGGTATCGCCGGAAGACTGTACCGGTTGTGAACTCTGTGTGGAAGTGTGCCCGGCCAAAGACCGCACCAATGTGGGTCGCAAAGCGCTGAATATGGCGCCTATTGAACCGCTGATTGAGCAGGAAAAAGAAAACTGGGATTACTTCCTGACCATTCCGGAGTTTCCGCGGGATCAGCTGAAAACCGAGACCGTAAAAGGCGCGCAGTTCCTGCAGCCGCTGTTTGAATTCTCGGGCGCCTGCTCGGGCTGCGGAGAGACTCCGTACATCAAGCTGATTACCCAGCTGTATGGCGACCGTATGGTCATAGCCAACGCCACGGGCTGCTCCAGTATTTACGGAGGCAACCTGCCCAGCACCCCGTACACCACCAACGAGCAGGGCCTCGGTCCGGCCTGGTCGAACTCCCTGTTTGAAGACAACGCTGAGTTCGGACTGGGCTTCCGGGTTACCATCGACAAGCACGCCGAGCAGGCCCGCGAGACGCTGCTTCGCATGAATGGCGAGGTTGACGATGTGCTCAAAACCGCCATCCTGACTGCCGATCAGTCGACCGAACCCGGTATTTACGAACAACGCGAACGGGTGGCGAAACTCAAGGAAATACTGGCCTCGTCCGGCCATCCTGAAGCCCGTATGCTACTGAGCCTGGCCGACTATCTGGTCAAGAAGAGCGTCTGGATGTTCGGTGGCGATGGATGGGCGTACGACATCGGCTACGGCGGGCTGGATCACGTGCTGGCCAGCGGGCGCGATGTGAATATTCTGGTGATGGACACCGAGGTGTATTCCAACACCGGCGGACAGTGCTCGAAGGCAACGCCGCTGGGTGCCGTGGCCAAGTTTGCTGCCTCCGGCAAGCGTGTCGGCAAAAAAGACCTCGCCCTGCAGGCCGTCAACGGCGGGGGAGCCTACGTAGCCCGCATCGCTATGGGCGCCAGTGATATGCAGACCATGAAAGCCATTATTGAGGCTGAGCGCTATCCGGGTCCGTCCATCATCATTGCCTACAGCCACTGTATTGCCCATGGTTACAACATGAAATACGGGTTGAATCAACAGAAAAACGCCGTCGATTCGGGCTACTGGCCGTTGTTCCGCTACGATCCGACCCTGCAGGATGCAGGCAAGAATCCGTTTCAGCTCGACTCGAAGTCGCCGAAGATCACCATGAAAGACTACGCCTACAACGAAATGCGCTATCTCATGCTGGCCAAGTCGCAGCCCAAGGTGGCCAAACAGCTCATGGAACAGGCCCAGCGGGATGTAGACAACAAATGGATCACCTACCAGCGAATGGCCGGGGTGTATGAACCCGAAGTCAAGGAAACACCCAAGGCACCCGCGCCCGATCAGGCCGCACCCCTGGGCAGCAAGACCGATGACGGCGGGAAAGCCTGACCGGCGCCGGATAACTGAACGTGAATTTTAACTAACTGACTATCATGAACTTAGAAACCAAGTATCTCGGACTCACTCTCAAGAATCCGCTCGTGCCTTCGGCCTCTCCGCTGTCCAGTGACACGGGTATGGTCAAGCGGCTGGAAGACGCCGGTGCCTCGGCGGTGGTGATGTATTCCTTGTTTGAAGAACAAATCAACGCCGAAAATCAGGCCCTTGACCATTTCGTGTCGGGGTCGATGGACAGCTACGCCGAAGCGCTCAGCTATTTCCCTGAGCCCGATGCCTACCACAACCTGCACGCCGAGGACTACCTCGAGCAGATCGCCATCCTCAAGCACTCGGTAGATATCCCGGTCATTGCCAGTATCAACGGGGTATCGGAAGGCGGGTGGATGAGCTATGCCAAACGGATGGAAGAAGCCGGGGCGGATGCCATTGAACTCAACATCTACTACATCGCCGGAGATCCAACACGCACCTCGGCGGAGGTAGAACAGATGTACATAGACGACCTTATTGCCGTGAAGAAATCGGTCAATATTCCCGTTTCGGTCAAGCTGGGGCCGTATTTCAGCTCCTTCGGGAACATGGCGCTGCGACTGCAGGAGGCTGGTGCCGACGGACTGGTGCTGTTCAACCGCTTCTATCAGCCCGATATCGACCTGGATGAACTGGAAGTCAAGCCCAGCCTGGAGCTCAGCAGCTCTTTTGAAAAACGACTTCCCCTGCGATGGATTGCCATGCTTCGTCCGCATCTGACCTGTAGTATCGCGGCCACAACGGGCATCCATACCGCACACGATGCAGCCAAAATGATTCTGGCCGGTGCCGATGTGACCATGCTGGCTTCCGTACTGCTGTATAAAGGTCCCTCAGCATTGACGCAGATATTGACCGAACTGGAGCAGTGGATGGAGGAAAAAGGATACACCTCGCTGCAGGAAATGCAGGGGGCGATGAGCTCTGCTGCCGTGGCCGATCCGAGCAAGTTTGAGCGGGCCAATTACATCAAAATTCTGCAGGGGTACAAACTGCCGAACTTCTCGTAGCATACAACGCAGACAGGGGCGGTTCCGCCGGGTGGAAGGCGTGTCTGTCTGCTTTTTTTCAGCGTACTATTATAATCTAAACTAAGTCTATTTTAGCGTTTACGCCCCGTTTTGTATTGTGCCAGCATAGGGGTTTGGTTACATTAATTAGAGTTTATTGTCCAATTAAATGTAAACGTGGATGGGCAAAAAAGTATTAATCTGAATTCAAAATCACCTATATCATGGCTGTACTTATTACCGATACCTGCATCAATTGCGGCGCCTGCGAACCCGAGTGTCCGAACCAGGCTATTTATGAAACCGGAGCCGAGTGGAACATGGCCGAAGGCACCAGTCTTTCGGGTAGTGTAACCCTGTTAAATGGCGCCGAAGTGGACGCTGAAGACATGCAGGAGCCTATTTCCGATGAGTTCTACTTTATTGTGGCCGACAAATGCACCGAGTGTCATGGTTTTCACGATGAACCCCAGTGTATTGAGGCTTGTCCGGTACCCGATTGTATTATCATTGATCCGGCTTTTGAAGAGTCTGATGAGGTTCTTAATGCCCGTAAGGAATTCCTCCACGGATAACCTCGTACGTTTCACAGCATCCGGATACGTGCTCCGCACCTATTTCGCGCGTAACCGGGTGGCTTTATCGGGATTATTCTCCGGCGGTGCCCATGCCGCCGGGATATCCCGGGATCCAGTGCCGATTCCGCCGGTAACCCTATGCCAGATCATAACCGGCTCTTCCGGCTGCTGACGGCCTGCAACCCCGCCGGATTGAAATAAAAACGCGTCTTGAACATCGCCTGACGAATTTCTTCGCTGAAACGGCAACGCCAGAACCGGTTTCAGCCTGTATGGTACCTATTACTATTGTCTGCAACCTTAAGCTCATCTCTTCGCCATGTCCAGCAAAAGTATACTCACGCCGGAAATGCAAAAAGTAGTCATCCGTTTTTCCGGCGATTCCGGTGACGGTATGCAACTTACCGGTGATATGTTCTCACAGTCGTCCGGTCAGGCCGGATTTGACCTGACCACCACCCCCGATTTCCCCGCGGAAATCCGCGCTCCCCAGGGCAGTGTAGGCGGTGTATCCAGTTTCCAGATTCAGATCGGAGGTACGGAAATCTACACGCCGGGCGACCAGGTGGATGTGCTGGTGGTTATGAATCCGGCTGCCCTCAAAGCCAACATCGGCTATCTCAAACCCGGCGGAACCATCATCGCCGATGCCGACAGTTTCAACCCGCGGAACCTTAAAAAAGCCGATTACGAGGAGAACCCGCTGGATGACGGCACCCTCGAGGAGTACTATATCATCCGCGCTCCGGCAACTTCCCTGACCAAAGAAGCCCTCAAGGACCTCGGACTGGATACCGCGGCGCAGGTGCGCAGCAAGAACATGTTCGCCCTCGGAATGGTTACGTTCATTTTCAGTCAGCCTTTGAGTCGCCTGGTGAAATTTATTGAGAAGAAGTTCGCCAAAAAGCCTGCACTCATCGAGGCGAACGTGCGCGCCCTGGAAGCCGGTTTCAACTTCGGTTACAGTATTGAGGCTACCAGTACCACGGTGCATATTCCGCCGGCCAAACTGCCGCAGGGAACCTACCGGAACATAGACGGAAATACGGCCATTGCCTGGGGTTTCCTTGCAGCGGCGGAGCGGGCCGGAAGGAAACTCTCCCTGTGCTCATACCCCATCACACCGGCATCCGAAATCCTGCATGAGCTATCGGCCCGCAACGACATGGGCGCCATTGTGTTTCAGGCGGAAGATGAAATCGCGGCCGTGTGCGCAGCCATCGGTGCCTCCTTTGTGGGGAACCTGTCGATTACCACCACCTCGGGTCCCGGACTTTCCCTGAAATCCGAAGCCATGGGATTGGCGCTGATTTCCGAAATCCCCCTGGTCATTGTGGATGTACAGCGCGCCGGACCGTCTACGGGACTGCCCACCAAAACTGAGCAGAGCGACCTTAACCAGGCCCTGTATGGTCGCCACGGCGATGCACCCCTGGTTGTGCTGGCGGCCAGCTCCCCTGACGACTGCTTCCACCTGGCTTATCAGGCTGCTAAGATTGCCATGGAGCACATGACACCCGTCATTCTGCTTTCGGACACCTACCTGGCCAGTGGCACCAGTCCGTGGCGAATCCCGGATCTGACCGAGCTTCCGCCCATTACCGTACCCAAATTTGAAGGTCCGCCCGACCAATGGGAATCGTTTATGCGTGACGAGGAATACCTGAACCGCTATTGGATGCACCCGGGTGATGCCGGCTTTGAACACCGCATCGGGGGACTGGAGAAAAAAGAAGGGAGCGGAAACCTGACCTACGATCCCCTCAACCACGAGCGTATGACACAACTGCGCGCCGAAAAAGTACAGCGTGTAGCCGGCAAGCTGCCCGATCAGCAGGTCTATGGGGCCGATTCCGGTGAATTGCTGATTGTAGGATGGGGAAGCACCCACGGCTCCATTCATACCGCCCTGGACGAGCTTATGCAGGACGGCGAGAAAGGCGTGGGTTTCGCTCATTTTAACTACATCAATCCGCTGCCCTCCAATACCGCTGAGGTGTTCAGCCGGTTTAAAAAAATCCTGGTGTGTGAGCTGAATAACGGACAGTTTGCCGGTTACCTGCGTACCCGGTTTCCGCAGTTCACCTTCGGACAATACAACAAAATTCAGGGGCAGCCTTTCTTTGCTTCAGAAATTAAAGCACAAATCATCAATGCCTTAACGGAGTGACATCATGCCAGACATCGACGTAAAAGTACAAGCCACACCCCGGTCCCGCAAAGACTTCGTTAGCGATCAGGCCGTGCGATGGTGTCCCGGCTGCGGTGATTATGCCATTCTGGCCAATATGCAGAAAGCTTTCGCCCAGATGGACACCCCCAAAGAGAAATTCCTGAGTGTCTCGGGCATCGGATGTTCCTCGCGCATTACCTACTACATTGACACCTTCGGCATTCACTCGGTTCACGGACGGGCGCTGGCCGTTGCTACGGGCGCCAAACTGGCCGACCCGGAGCTGAATGTCTGGGTGTTTACCGGTGACGGCGACAGTATGGCCATCGGGGGGAACCACTTTATACACGCCTGTCGTCGGAACATCAATATCAACGTGGTCATCTTCAATAACAAGATTTATGGAATGACCAAGGGGCAGTCGTCCCCAACCACGCCACCGGGCGTAAAAACGAAAACCGCCGGGGATGGCAGCTATGAAAATCCATTCAACATAGGAGAAATGGCCATCGCTTCCGGGGCAACCTTCTATGCCCGGGTGCCTGACAACGACCACAAGCTGCTGGAACATGTCATGATGGAGGCGTATCGGCACGAGGGGGTCTCTGTCATTGAAGTGCTGCAGAATTGCGTGATTTTCACCGATGGAATCCACGATTTGATTACCGGTAAAGACACCAAAGATGATAACCAGGTGCTACTTGAGCATGGGAAACCCATGATTTTCGGCAAAGAACAGAAAATGGGCTTTAAAATCGATGGATTCCGCATTAAGGAAGTGCCCTATGATGTCAACGACCCGGATTTTCTGGTGCATGATGCATCCGTGAAGGACTCCACCATGCATCTGGCCCTGGCCAAACTGGAGCTGCCGGAGTACCCCGTTGCCGTCGGTATCATCCGTAATGCGCAGAAACAGACCTTCGACCAGATTGTACATCAGCGTATTGAAGATGCCATGAGCCGGTCGGAAACCCCCACGTTGCAGGACCTGTTCCGGCAGGGTAATACCTGGGAGCTTGCCTGATGCGTTACGTGCCGTGGCATTGGGGGATGACTACGGGCCTGGTTCGGTGATGTGCACGCCAGGTTGGCATACAAAGGGGTGTGCCTGCCTGTGTGCGGTGCGTTCAGGTGCAGGCCGGTATCACCACGTCCGAAGCTGGGTGTGTGCGGTGCGTTTAGGTCGCCAGGTCTCGTTCGGCAGCGTACCGGCCAAACCGGATTATCCATGTGCCAGATGCCGCTGAGCTCAGCGATGTGAAGCAGGTGAATGGCAGCAGATACGGGTTTAACCCGGGGTATGGTGTAGCCGATAATAGTTTGAAATAGTGGAAAAACAGGACCTCACCGGCGGTCCGCATCATGGTATTAAGCCGGTATAGTTGTGTTTGTAGTGTAGTATTATTTAGTGCCGGTATGTGCCGGTAACACAGTGCCTTTGGGGAGGCAGATGTCTATGGATTACAGTAATAACCTTGAGGGTGGACCATCACTTGCTGAACGCCTCGAGCAGATCATGCACGGTACCAATGTCGGTACCTGGGAATGGAATGTTCAGACCGGAGATACCATTTTTAACGAACGTTGGGCAAGTCTGATAGGGTACACCATCGAAGAACTTCAGCCAATCAGCATCAAAACCTGGTTGCGGTTCGCCCATCCGGACGACCTGCCGGAAAGCGAACGACTGCTGCGTGAACATTTCGAGGGGAAGCAGGAGTATTATGAGTATGAGTCCAGAATGCGCCATAAAGACGGTCACTGGATCTGGGTTCTGGACCGCGGCAAGGTAATCAGTCGTACACTGGATGGAAAACCCCTGATGATGATGGGAACTCATCAGGATATCACCGAGCGCAAACAGGCAGAAGCCGTTAACCATGAACTTCTCCAGCGTATTGGTGAACTTGGTAAACATCTGCCGGGCTTCATTTACCAGTATGAACTCAGCCCGGACTTCACCTCGCGCTTTCCATTCGCATCGGATAATATCCTGCATATTTATGGGGTAAGCCCAGACGAGGTAGTTCACGATGCAACACCGGTATTTAAAGCCTTGCATCCCGATGATTTTGAACGGGTGAAAGAGAGCATCGGTCGTTCTGCCCAAACCATGGAACAGTGGCAGGACCGTTACCGGGTTAACCTGCCGGACGGGTCGACCATCTGGGTTGAAGGTGTAGCCACGCCCCAGCGGCTGGCTAATGGAAATGTCCTGTGGCACGGTTACATACAGGATATCACCGACCGCAAAGCGGTTGAAGAAGCCCTGCAACTGGCGAAAGAACAGGCGGAAGCCGCCAGTAAAGCCAAAAGCCAGTTCCTGGCCAACATGAGCCATGAGCTGCGTACCCCGTTGAACGGGGTGATTGGATTTACCGAACTGCTCAAAACAACCCGGCTTGACAGCCTGCAGAAAGAATTTGTCCATGGAGCCAACATATCCGGCCATAACCTCCTTCGCATCATCAATGATATTCTTG
Source organism: Bacteroidetes bacterium HLUCCA01 (assembly GCA_001314545.1). Taxonomy (GTDB): domain Bacteria; phylum Bacteroidota; class Rhodothermia; order Balneolales; family HLUCCA01; genus HLUCCA01. The sequence continues at coordinate 94,415 of LIHN01000007.1, read as the reverse complement.
ATTTCTCCAAAATCGAGGCGGGCATGCTGGAGCTGGAGGTTACCCGAACCGATGTACAGGAAATAGCGGCCAATAGCCTGGAAATGATCAAGCTTGGTGCCAGCGATAAAGGGGTAGAGGTATTGCTCAATCTGCAGCAAGGTTTTCCCCAATATGCGTGGGTTGACGGGGTTCGGCTGACCCAGATCCTCACCAACCTGCTCAGTAATGCTGTTAAATTCACCGAACGAGGCGAAATTGAGCTTTCGGCCGGATTCGAACCGGCTGAAAAGGATAGTGCTGTAATCACATTTTCGGTGCGCGATACCGGGATCGGTATCACCCGCGACCAGCAGAAAAAACTCTTCAGGGTATTTTCCCAGGCTGACACCAGCACTACCCGACGATTTGGCGGAACCGGTCTTGGGTTGGCCATTTCGCAGAAAATTGCCCGTAAAATGAATTCTGAAATTACGATTCGAAGCGAACAGGGAGTGGGTAGTACGTTCAGTTTCACCCTTAAAACCCGCGTTGAATTTTCGGAAGAGAAAACCACTGCAGGTCCGCTTCACGTAAAACGATGCCTGATTGTTGACGATAATGCCTCGAACCGTTCCATGCTGGAAAGTACCCTGCGTGGCATGGGAATTGAAACCGAATCGTGCGAAAACGGACTGGATGCGATGAAGCTTCTGGAGCGTTCACGCGTGTTTGACGCCATGCTGTGCGATTATCACATGCCCTATATTGACGGACTGGAAATCATTGCCATGATCCGTTCCAAACTGAATCTGACAGCGCAGGAATTGCCGGTTATCCTGATGCATTCCTCCAGCGATGATGCCACGGTTCACCGTCGTTGTGATGAACTGGGGGTGGCACACCGGATCAGCAAACCTGTACGCACCGATGAACTCATTAAACTCATGCAGGGCGTTCATGAACATCATACAGTGCCGGCAGAACCTATGCCGGCAACTGCGGAAGCACCCGAAAAAAGTCCGGGTCAACAAGTCCGGGTCAGCGTGCTGGTTGCCGAAGATAACACGATGAACATGACGCTGGTCAGGGGTGTTCTGCGCAATATGCGTCAGAAAGTGCGCATTCTGGAGGCCTCCGACGGCGGCGAAGCCATAGCGGTCTATCAGCGCGAACGGCCGGATATTATTCTGATGGATGTGCAAATGCCCGGTACCGACGGCATCGCTGCTACCCGAACCATCCGTTCAATGGAAGCGGGCGAAAAACGCCATACGCCGATTATTGCCCTTACGGCCGGTGTGCTTACCGAAGACCGCGATACCTGTCTGCAGGCTGGCATGGATGCTTTCCTGAGCAAACCGCTGGATTTCAAAAAATTGCAACACACGCTGGATACCTACACCCGGGACGTATGAGCTGCTGATTTCCGATATCTGTTGTCGGGTAATGCCGGTCAAAACGGGACATTATGTACATAGTGACGGTGATCAGACGGTCGGGGAAAAAGCCTGTTCCCTGGTTGATGGTGGTATAATCCTTACCATATTGTAATGGTTTAGGAGAAGCACTTTGCAATTAATTTTCCTACATTTCAGACCGTATGGAAATTGTCTTTTTCAAGGTGTTGCACCTCAATTTTTGATAAACCCGGGTATGAAAACCAACCGACCGCTCCTCGCAACAATCATATCGCTTTTCGCAGGTCTCCTGTTTCTGAATGCCTGTGATACAACCTCTTCCACTAATTTTGAGCCGGTTACCATTTCAGGACTGGTTACCGATGCAGCCGATAATCCGCTCAGCGATGCCATTGTACGCATAACCAGTCCGCAACCAGAGCGTGTCACGGTAACCGATGCCGAGGGCAGTTACGCCTTCGAAATCGAAGTAGACTCCACTACCTCATTCAACATTGAAGCCCAAAAGGAAGGATTCAGTCCGTCAACCCAACAGTTTTTGACCATTCCCGAGCGTGACGTGACGGTTCCGGTGTTTAAACTCAACAGAGCTGGCACCACAACCGATCCGGACGATCCCAATCCTCCTCCGGGAGAAGATCCTGACCCGGAAGACCCGCCACCGTTTACGGAGCCTGCCAGTATCTATCTGCTCGGAGCCACCCTCACGGAAATCGGCGTGCGGGAAACCGGACAGCAGGAAGACACCAAATTAACCTTTCAAATTGTGGATGTGAACGGGAATCCGCTCGGCGCTCATAATCCCGTGGACGTGACCTTCCGTTTTGGCGCCCGGCCTGACGGCGGGGAAACCCTGACAGATGAATCCATCACAACGAACGAAGACGGACAGGCATCAGCTACACTCATGAGCGGAACCCGGTCCGGCGTAGTGCAGGTCGTAGCCGAAACCCAGACTACCGGAGGCACACTGATACGCTCCAATCCTGTTGCCGTGGTCATCCACGCCGGACAGCCCAGTCAGCAGCATTTCAGCCTGCTGACCGAAACCCGGAATGCCCCTTTTGGCGTGGGAGCCAATGTCAACTGGACTGTCATGGTGGGTGACCGATACGGCAATACCGTACCCGATGGCACCGCAATTTATTTCACCACAGAGGGTGGTTTCATCCAGGGTGCAGGATTCACAACCAACGGCAGGGCATCGGCCCAGCTTCAGGTCGGTCAACCATTCCCTGCCGGCGGAATTGCCACCATCACCGCTTCAACTGTCAATGATCAGAATGAGACCATCAGCACTTCCGGGAATATGATATTCTCGCTTGCGCCCATCATCACGGTTAACCCAACCACTTTCAACATTCCCAACGGCGGCGATCAGCAGTTCAGCTACACCGTTATGGACTCGCAGGGCAATCCTATGGTTGAGGATACCGGTGTAACAGTAACCGTGGAGGGAGAGGCAGCCGATGTGCTGGGCGATGTAAATATTACCGTGGGTGGACTGAATTCCGGATTCACCAACATCCCGCAACTCACCCAATACAGTTTCACAGTTAATGACGGCGATGGCGATGTAGATGAAGACACCCCCGTGCAGATTACCATCGAGTCGACCGGCCCCAACGGTGACGCCAGACTGGTACTGAATGGTCGGAAAGCCAAACTGCCGACCGGTAATTGATAAAGCTTGCATAATCCGGAAACGGGGAGTTGGCCGGAACGGCACCGGGTGCAGGCCTGAAGGATAATTGCAAGCTTGCCATGTTGAACCCGGTGTTGACAGGAGGAGGAACAGCGTCCCGGGAGAGCTCAGGCAAAGGCAGATCCGGTGACTGTAATGATGCGCCATATCTGTAATTAAACCGCTTTTTGTTGCCAGAAATGCGTTGTCAGATTATGCACATCCTGCAAGGTGTCGGCAATACCTGCAGTTGCCCGCGTGTTGTGCTGTACATCAGCATTGTTTTCCTGCGACAGCGTGGTAATTGAGGCCAGGCTCTGGTTGATTTCATCGGCAGCAAACCGCTGTTGCTCTACGATGTAGGCTACTTCGCTGCTGCCCGTTGAAATATCCTGAATGGAGGTCAGAATCTCATTGAGGATGTCGGCCGAACGGGCATTTTCCCGGTTATTGTCCGTCACTTTTTTCTGGGCGTTATGCATCATTTCCGTGGCTTTATCGGTACTGCTGCGCAGTTGTTCAATAAACAGGCCGATTTCTTCGGCCGACTTCTGTGTTCGGGCTGAAAGTGAGCGAACCTGGTCGGCCACAACGGAAAATCCTTTACCTGCCGCCCCTGCCCGGGCCGCCTCAATAGTAGCATTCAGTGACAACAGTCGTGTCTGCTCGGAGATGTCTTTAATAACATCCAGAATAGAAGTTACACCCCCGGCCACGGTGGCTGCCTGTTGAACCGCTCCGGCCGCCCCGGCAATCTCGCCCAGCAGGCTGTCAAGTTGTCGGACATTTGCGTCAATGACCGATTTTCCATGCTGCACCTTACTCAGGCTGGCGGCTGCGACCTCCGATGTACGGGTTGCATTATCAGACACATCACGTATGGTTGCCGTCATCTCTTCAACTGCGGCGGCTACCCGCTCAATCTGAGACACCAGGTTATCACCCCGTACCTGTCCCCGCTGCATCGACCCGTCCAGGTGCTGCGCAGCCTCCGTGAGTCGCTCCATAGAGTCATTGACCCGACCTATAATGGCTTTTTTCTCCGATTCAAGAATGTGGAATGCAAGCATAATACTTCCGGCTTCATCGTTCCGACCGGTAAATACCTGCCTGGATACCGCATCACTGCTGATTTGCCCGGCTTTGGCTACGGCCTCATCAATGGGTGTAAAATGACTGCGAATACGACCGGCCAGCAGGATTGCGAGCAGTAACAGCATGGAGGCGGTCATCCAGCCGGCCGGCAGCACCAGGCTCATCAAAGCAGCCAGTCCCAGAACCCCGAATACTTCCCGCATCAGACGGGTTTTCACCGGTACAGCATCGTTCAGTTCAGGAACTTCTTCACCGTTGGTGAGTCGGCTGTACAACCGCTCTGCACGACGAACCATTTCCGGTTCTGGTTTGCGGCGAACGGATTGATACTCCGTAATTTTTCCTTCCTTCTGAATCGGACTCACAAAAGCATTAACCCAGTAATGGTCGCCGTTTTTACAGCGGTTTTTTACTATTCCGGTCCATGAACGGTTGCTCTCGATGGTATCCCACATCAATTTAAAGGCCTGCTGAGGCATGTCCGGATGACGTATGATATTATGCGGTTTGCCCATAAGTTCATCCTGTGTAAATCCGCTGACATCCAGAAAGACCTGATTCATAAAGGTAATCCTGCCCTTCAGGTCTGTAGTTGACAGAATATTGGCATCGGCATCAAACGTGCGTTCTTTTTGCGTTACAGGCAGGTTCTTTTTCATAGTATGATTCGATTTAGCGGGTTGAACTAATCAGGATTTTCCCGGATGCCGGTGAATGGGTAGCTGACGTGCCGGTTTTACGTTGATAATACACCGACCGCAGGTGCCGCTTTGCTTCCAGGTTGGGACAAAAGCCGGTGAGCGATTCGGTTGAGCCGATTATCAGGGCTCCGTCAGGTTTGAGCAGGGAAGCCATCAGGCGGAACAGGATACGGCGCTCTTCCTCCCGAAAATAGATACCTACATTCCGGCAGAATACAATATCATAGGATCCGCTAACGGCATACGGATCAAGCAGATTGGCTTTGCGGAAGGAAGCCATGAAACGGTAGTTGTCACGAACTTTGAATCCCCCGTTCACCGTCTGAAAATATCGGTTCACCTGCGCCGGTGTGAGTCCCCGGCCGGTTTCCAGCGGTGAATATACACCGCTGCTGGCCTGAGCCACAGCCTGGTCTGAGATATCGGTTCCTGCAATCTGCAGGTCATATTTCAGCAGATCTCCCAGCAGTTCATCCAGCATGATGATGGTGCTGTACACCTCCTGACCCGTTGAACAGGCCGCGCTGAATATCCGAATGGGTACCCGCTTATAGCCTTCCCTGCGTCTACGGTCGATGAGATCGGGAATCAATTTATGACGGAGCAGGTCAAAGGGGGTCCGGTCCCGGAAAAAGGACGTCTCGTTGGTGGTAATTGCATTCACAACCTGATTCCTGTATCTGCCGGTCGGGTCCATCTGCACCCTTCGCAGCAAATCACTCCAATCACCGGCACCAGTTGTTCGGTACAGGTCTGCCAGCCGGGTCTGAATCAGGTAGGTTTTCGACGGATCCAGGAATATGCCGCTGACTTTATGCACGAAGGCACTCCAGGCACGCATTTCGTCCGGTTTAACAACCGGAACAGCGGCTGCTGTGGAGGTGGTGTGCGTCATGTCACCCTCCGGATTGGAGCGGTAGCTATGGAGGTGGTGTGTGTCATGTCACCCTCCGGATTGGAGCGGCTGCTATGGAGGTGGTGTGTGTCATGTCACCCTCCGGATTGGAGCGGCTGCTATGGAGGTGGCCGTTATCATCGGATGATCCGGGTTACTGCAGCTGCCATCATGGTCAATGGAACGGCACCGTCTGCCAATCCCGCCTCAGCAACGGCTCTGGGCATTCCGTATACCACACACGTGGCCTCATCCTGAATCAGACACATACTGCCGGTTCGTTTGAGCAGTCGCACACCCAGGGTGCCGTCGTTACCCATTCCTGTCATAATGACGGCCAGTGCCTTGCCGGGAAGATGCTGGGCAACCGACCTGAACAAATAGTCAACGGAGGGGCGGCAGTTATTTTCCGGGGCGTCATCGGTTATCTGCAACCCAATTCCGCCATTTATCATAGCAACGGCACGCATATGACGACCGCCCGGGGCGACGTAAACCCAATTGGGCTGAACGGTCATACCGGCCTCGGCCTCAATAACGGTCAAGGCCGATTTTTTATTCAAACTGTCAGCCAGTGACCGGGTAAACAGGGGAGGCATATGCTGGACAATCAGAACCGGTATTCCCAGATCCCCCGGCAAAGCCGGAATCAACTCAGAAAGAGCGTTGGGTCCGCCCGTTGATATCCCGATAACCAGTAATCCGGGTTTTTGTGCCGGTCGGGCCCGGATCATCACACTGTCAGACGATGGCGTACGTTCTGCCCCTGCCGGCAGGACCTGCTCCCTGCCGGATACAGGCCCGGCAGGGGTTCGATGCCTGTCCGTGGCAGGGTGCTGCTGCCGGTCTGCCGGTGCGCTTCCCGCGCCGCTGTTCCGTATGGCCGGGTAGCCGATTCCAGAGGAACCCTCGCCGGATGATGCCACCCGTCTTTGTGTCTGAACGCCTCCTTCAGGCGATTCTTCACCAGGGGGGGCAACGGGTCCGCGGCTAACGGGATTTTGCAGGATACTCCGGACATCCCGACGTATTGCCAGCGACTTCAAAATGGGTTTCAGTGCGTGCATCAGCTGATCACGGGCGGCCTCCGGTGATCCGGTCTGTGGCTTGGTAATGAAATCGAACGCCCCGCATTCAAGCGCCTTAATCGTGATTTCGCTGCCTCGCAGGGTATGGGCACTGATCACGACCACAGCAGGCATCCGGGGCTCCATCTTTAACTGCGTCAACACATCCATTCCGCCTAAAACGGGCATTTCAAGGTCGAGGGTAACCAGATCAGGCTGAAGCCCGGTAATCTTTTCCAGTGCCAACCTTCCATTGGAAGCCTCGCCAACAATTTCACAACCATCAATGCGCATCAGGGCCTCACGCATGAGGCGCCGAAAGATCATGGAATCGTCAGCAATGAGTACGGAAATCATGGTTTCCTCAGGATATGGTTCGGCAACATGGTTATGCCGACTGCAGGTTGAACTGGCTCATCATGGTTTTGAGTTTTCCGGCCAGTTGCGTTAACTCAGTGGCACTGACTTCAACCTGCTCACCGCTGACCCGAAGTTCATTGGCGGATGCATCCACCTGTGCAATATCATCGGCGGTGGATGAAGAAACCGAGGCGGTCTGGGCCACCCGTTGATTGGCATCCTGAACACCGGCCGTGGCCTGGGCAATATTGGTGGCCACATCGCGCGTGACTACCGACTGTTCCTCGATGGCGGTGGCAATGCCGTTGACCAGCTCGCCCACCTCGCCAATGACGTCGGTGATCCCACGGATGTCGCCGATAGCCGCCCCTGATGAGCTTTGAACACTTTCAATCTTGGCCCGGATATCATCCGTAGCAGCCGAGGTCTGTCGGGCCAGCTCCTTGATTTCATTGGCAACCACGGCAAATCCCTTGCCTGCTGCTCCTGCGCGTGCCGCCTCAATGGTGGCATTCAAAGCCAGCAGATTCGTCTGCGAGGAAATATCGGTAATCGTTTCTGTGACCATTCCGATTTCACGGACTGCATGTCCGAGCTGCTGCATCAATTCAGATACTGTCACAGCCTTGGTGGCCGCATCATTGGTTATGGCACGGGCACGTTCCGAATTGGCGGCAATTTCACCGATGGTGGCGCTCATTTCTTCGGTAGCTGCGGCTACCGAGGCCAGGTTGGTGGTGGCCTCTTCCATACTGGAGGCTACGGACATTGTATTGGCGCTCGTCTGCTGTGCCGAGGCCGCTACGGTAGAGGTACGGTTACTCATCAGCTGCACACTCTGTGAGGTCTGTGCGCTGATGGCCGACAGTTGTGTAGCCGAGGAAGCCACCGTTTCAACTCCGCTGTTCATGCCGGAAAGCAGACTCCGTGTATTATTGACCATTCGCTCAAACGAACGTGCGAGGTCGCCCATTTCATCACTCCGGTTGCGCACCGGCCCGGATAGGTTCTTCGAGAAGTCGCCCCCGGCCAGGGTATTCGCATAATCAACTATTTCGGCGATGGGTTTTTCGATACTGACTTTAACAGTCCATCCAAGAACCATAGATACAAGCAATGCCGCCAGCATTACCATACCTGCTGACAACATGGTAACCCGTGCACTTTCTGCGTTAGCAGCAATCATTTCTGTGGTTATCCTGCTGTTTTGGGCCAGCAGGTCGGTTATGGTAGCTGCCATGGCTTCCGAAACGGGTATCATTTCCTGCAACCGCTGATTGTAGGCAGCATAGCGTGTGTTCTGTTCCCGCAGGGTGCCCGCCGAAATGATGTCGGCAATGGTGGTTTCCAGCGCCCTGTGCGATTCCCGCCACGAATTGAACTGCTGCTCCAGTGTGGCTACAATCTGGCGGCCACGCTCTGTGGCCCGCGGTACCTGGGTAATTTCAAGCAGCGCGGCTTCCGCGCGCGACCAGCTTTCCTCTCGCTGGTTCAGGAGTACCTGCAGCCGCTCACCCGCATCGTCTGAACCGCGAAGTTCATTGACTTCAAGCGACTGCACACGGATGATGAGTCGTTCATAATTCAGCTCACTCATCGCACGATAACCCGGAATACGGTCATTGGATAGCTGATTGAGATTTTGTGTGAGCGATGATATTCCGTACAGCCCAAGGCCGCCAACCACAACCAGTAAGGCCAGCAGGACAGACAAGGCAATGAATAAACGTTTGCCAATTCGGATATTGTTAAGGCTTAACATAACATGGTACTCCTGTGTACTGTATTTAACTTGAAATAGGTGAAAATTTATTGGGTTATAGGCTGTGTTGCTGTTCAGCGGTATCGTTTAGGTTTTCATCAAACAGCGTTTCAGCTGAGAGTATGGAGGCGATTTCACCATGGTAACGCCACAACCCCAGAAGCCGGCGGCTGAATGCGGCGGTGAGGTTACCGGTGGGTGGCATAAGCTCCCCGGGGTCAGGTGAAACAGCTTCAAGGACTGCATCCACCAGAAACCCATAGGTGTCGCCGTCATGATCAATCAGAATTAGCCGGTTATCCCGGTGCCGTCGACTTGCTTCGGTACCCAGATGTATGCCCATATCCACAATGGTGACAATCCGGCCACGAAGATTCCTGACACCCAGAATGTCGGGTGGGGCATCATAAATCCGGGTTATATCACCAGCGCGAACAACTTCACGCACCAGGCTGGAATCAAGACCGTACAGAGATCCGCCCGCACGAAAAAGGGTGGTCAGGGACAGCTCGTCTTCCGGTATTTGATGAGTATCGTTGTAATCCGATGGTTGGTGTTGCGTATTCATAGCTAGATCAGTTAGGCTCCAGTGTGGTCAGGTTCCGGATACTGTCAATCAGACTGCCGCGATCCAGTTTGATCTGATACTCCGTGACGCCGGCCTCATAACCCCGTGTAATGTCCTCCTCGGCAGCCAGCGAACTCACGGCTATGACGGGCAGATGTGCCGTGCGGTGATCAGAACGTATGCGTGAGGTGAGTTCCAACCCATCCAGCTCGGGCATTTCAATATCAGTGACCACCAGCTGTATGGCATCCAGATTTTCCAGGAGTAACGACCATGCCTGCTCTCCATCCGGGGCGTCATAGACCCGGTAACCGGCCTCCATGATAAACTGTTTGACCCTCGAACGGAAAAAGTCAGAGTCTTCAGCGAGCAGAATGCCCGTTATATGTCCGCCCGATTCCGGACCATTTCCGTTATCACTGACCAATACGGGGTTATCGTTTTGATCGTACCCGTTGATGCCGTTTCCGGTTGGCTTGCCGGGGTAATGCGCAGTACCCGATACATGTGCCGTGGTGCGGGCCTGTACATCAGTACGATGCTCAACAGGTCGCAGTGAGTGTACAATTTCTTCGGTATCACACAGTAAAATCGTCTGCCCCTCCACAATCATGGATCCGGTTATTCCGGACTGACGATGGGTATTCACATCAATCGTCGGACTCAGATGCACCACATTTACCGGCATCGTTCCGAGCAACCCAACGGTTTTCCCGTCTACCTGGCTCACCAGTACAACCGGCTCTGCGCCGCGATTCAGCGGTGAGACTGCCGCTACATCATCCAATTGATACAGCGGCAGCATACCACCTCGATACTGCATGGTACGGCGCTTGCCTTTGCTTTCCACGTCATCCCATCGGATTCGCTCGATGCGTTCAACATGATCCAGCAGTATGGCACACGTTTCGGTCTCACTGTGACCAAAGAGCACGACCGACATCGCTTCGGTGAAATCTGCGGCCTCTGTGCGCTGTGTCTCTTCCGTAATGGCGTCATGGACCTCATAAATGGATGCTTTCCGGGCCAGACCTGCCGTGTCCAGTATCATCGCTACCGAGCCGTCGCCCAGAATAGTAGCCCCTGCATATTCAGTCAGGTGCTTGAGTCGTTTGCCCAGGGGCTTGACCACAACTTCCTCCGTTGTATGCAACCAGTCAAACTCCACGGCAAAGGTTCGTGAACCGTCGGTCAGTACCACGATTTCGTGCGTTGGGATGCGTTTTTCAACCAGCTCATCGCCTTCAATCTGCAATAATGATCGTATGCGTACCAGGGGAATAACCTCCTCGCGGAGTATGAGTACTTCCGAAGAACCCACTACATCCGTACATGCTGCCATTTCATCGGCCCGGATGCTTACCAATTCCTTGATGGACGATTGCGGTATGGCGAATCGCTCCCGACCGGCTGACACGATGAGGGTTGGGATAATAGCCAGGGTCAGGGGCAGCTTAATCCGGAATAAGGTACCGGCGCCGGGCTGTGTCTGTATTTCAACCTGTCCGCCGAGCCGGATGAGATTGGTCTTCACAACATCCATGCCCACACCACGACCCGATACATCGGATACGGTTTTGGCGGTACTCAGACCGGGCTGAAAAATCAGATTCAGTTTGTCTTTTTCATTCATGGCTGCCGCCTGAGCAGCTGTAATGAGGCCTTTCGAAACAGAAGATGCGGTTATCCGTTCGGCATCAATGCCCTTTCCATCGTCCCGGATTTCGATGATGACCTGACCGGCTTCATGGCGTGCCTCTATATGGATTACGCCCGTGGCAGGTTTACCGGCGGCCTGTCGTTCCCCGGGCGACTCAATGCCGTGGTCGGCTGCATTACGAACCATGTGCATGAGCGGGTCACCAATACCTTCAATCAGGGACTTGTCCAGGGCTACCTCGTTACCGCTTATCTGCAGATCGATGTCTTTACCTAACTGTCGGGACAGGTCGCGGATGACGCGCGGAAACTTATTGAATACATTACCAATGGGCTGCAGGCGCGTCTGCATAATCACATCCTGTAACTCGGAAGTAACCTGGTTGATGCGCTGTTCGGCCGTTCCTAAAGCATGTTCATCTTTTTGGGTAACGGCAGTTCGAAGTTGATTTCGGCTTAGAACCAGCTCCCCGGCCAGATTCATGAGCATTTCCAGCGTTCTCACGTTTATCCGGATGGATTCGTCGGCGGCTGAAGGGGGTTTGTTTTCGACAGTGCTTTTGGCGGGTGGATTGCCCTGGCGCAAGCTTGCTGCGTCGACCCCGTTTTGCTTCAGGGAGTTATCCGCGACCGTGTTCTGCTCAGCGGTATGTGCCGTTGCTCCGTTTTGATGTGGTGAGGTGGCCGCGACCGTGTTCGGGAGTGCAGGCTCTGCTTCCGGCGAGGGCAGGGAGTCAGCGATGGGTGTGTCATTATCCCCTGGATCGACCGGTGCTACAGCATCGGTCGCCACCCGTTCCAGCACGTGAATTTGGTCAGCCTCCACGGTGTACAGCAAAGACTGCACTCCTTCCAGGTCTTTACTCACAGCGGCTATAATCCGTACCGGCAAGGTACTGCCAACCGGGGCTTCCAGACCGCCTACAGCTTCAAAGTCCACTTTGCTTTCCAGGATTTCACCGTATTTCAGCAAAATCCGGAAAAATGCAATTAAGGTGACCCCGCGGCGCTCAATGTCCCGAACAAAATCGAGTTCTATCCAGTATAAATTCCGCCCTTCACGATCGGCACGCAGTACATCCTGCTCAGGTAACTCAAAGATGCGGGACCCGTCTGGCGTCTGGAGGCGGACGGTTGCCGAAAGGGCGGCTTTTTCAGCGGGGGCGGTGTACGAAGAGGCCAGGGAATCCAGTCCCGAAAGGATATCTTCGCTGGCAATGTCATCCACGCTACCGGTATTGTTGACCATATCACGGAGGGTGTCGAATGCCGTAAGCAACAGATTGGTAACTTCGGCATTGGGCATAATTTTTCTGGTTCGCAGCATATCCAGCACCGTCTCCGACTTGTGTGCCAGCTGGGTAACCGGTTCCAGTTCAAAGAATCCGCTTCCCCCCTTAATCGTATGTGCGGCCCGGAACACCTTGTTTATCAGTTCGGTGTCAACCTGGTCACCCTGTTCTTCAATAGCCAGAAGATCGTTTTCTATACCTGCAAGCAGCTCCAGGGCCTCGTCAGTAAACTCTTTGAGGAACTCGTCATCCATGGGGTGCTCCTTCGGCTCTGCTCACGTGGATGCGCTTGGTAACACGCATGAGTTGCAGCAGATTGTGAATGTTTTCCGAAACATTGATCACCTTTACCGAACCACCCTCCGGTTGCATGGAATTATGACAGGCAATGAGCAGTCCGATACCGCTGGAATCCAGACTTGTGGTTTCCTGCAGGTCAAAAACGACGGTTGTGATGGTGTCAGTGAGTGCATCCAGCAGATGACCCTGCATATCCTGAACCTCTTCTGCCGTCAGATAGGTACCGCAGGTGACTGTGACCGTGTTTTCGTGCGTTGATAACTGGGCTGATTCAATCATGAGTTCACTCCTTGTTGTGTAATGTCAAACCAGGCTTTTGCGGTGTTGCCGGCGCGATTATAGGTGATTTTTGTGGCAAAAAGCCGGGCTATTTGCAGTCCGCGGCCACTCGGCTTTTGCTCGTCGGCAGCGTTACTGCCGGTCTGTGTAAATTCATTTCTCCAGTTGAAACCAGAGCCTTCATCGGTCACCCGTATCAGCAGGCACCCCGACCGGATGTGCACATCCAGTCGGACCTGCTTGCGGCTGTCATTCAAATTTCCGTGACGTATGGCGTTGACCATCAATTCACGGGTTACCAGCTCAATCCCAAACATGGGTTCCGGTTTAATCCTGATTTCCAGTTCTACGGCTGCCCGTGCCCACACTCCGTGCACGGCCGACAGCGTAGAGGGTAACCTCCAGGAGACATAAACACCCGTACCGGTTTGCAGTTTTTCCACCTCATACCTCAATGAGCATTAAAATAGTATCATCACGGGCAATACTGCCTGATTCCAGCTGCCGGATGCGGATAATGTCGATAGCCTCACAGGCCTCAAGACTTCGTGTCTGTTCAGACAGTTCCGCCAATCCGTCAATAGCTGCATGAATATTCAACGATCCCTCCACCAGTCCGTCCGTATACAGCACCAGCCGGCTGCCCGATTGTGATGAAAGTTCCGTTGTGGTAAAAATGGCGTCGGGGAACATCCCCAGAACATCACTTTCCGCTTCCAGAATCCGTGCCTGACCGTTTGCATCCACACGGATTACCGGCGGATGTCCGGCATTTGCCATGCTGACGGTTCCGCGTTTACGATTCACACGGACCAGTACCACGGTGAAGAACTGATGTGGTGGGAGGATTTTCAGCAGGGATTTGTTAATCTGCCGGAGAATTTCTTCCGGGGTATTTACGATGGAGGCATATTCATGAAATAGTGCCTTAAGGGTGGCGGTCCACAAACTGGTATCTACATCATGGCCGCTCGCATCGGCAATAATGAAGTCCCACACCTCACTTCCCGACTGCATTACATCGTAAAAGTCGCCACCTGCCCCGTTGATCTGCGCCACTCTGACATCAAAGCCGGCCTCCGGAAGGGTCCCGGGGTCGGGCATGAGCATTTTCTGGGTGCGCGTTAGCTTAGACATCCGCGCCGATTGCATCTCCGCCAGCTGTTCGTACGCAGCGCGAAGGCGTAAGTGGGTTCGGACGCGGGCCAGTACTTCGATGTGATCGAACGGTTTGGTGATGTAGTCAACGGCACCGGCCGAAAACCCACGCACTTTCTGCTCTGATGCATCCTCCGCGGTTACAAAAAGTACCGGAACATTGTGAAGGTTCGGGTTTTGCTGCACATTACGATACCAGTCGATTCCATTGCCATCCGGCAGGTTGATATCCAGCAACATGAGCGATACCTGGTGACTGCTGAGTACCTCGGCGGCTTTCTCCAACGTTGCCGCGCGCAGAGTTTCATACCCAGCCGATTCAAGTACCCGTTGAAGTATAATCCAGGATGTTATTTCATCTTCAACAACCATGACCAATGGACTGTTGCCTGCGTAGTGATTCAGGGTTTTATTACGGTTTGATGACTGCAAGACCGAGTACGATTTTTCTAATAGGTGTTTATCCCGGCATGAATTCTGCCCGACCAACGCGAAAGTTCATCCTTTTGTAGTATTCAGCCAGTAAAGTAGTTAAACCCATTATCGGCTAATGGAAACGGATACTTAACTAGTCTACCTGACGTCAGACTTGATGTTTCTCAGGCGGGATGGTGCCGTCAGGCCGCCGTTTTCCGCTGAAATCGCGCCTGCTCCCTGCACGGGGATTCGTATCTTTGCGGATGTCCAAAAAATCAGCCACATCGCCGGCAGAGAAATTAACCCGACAGCTTATGCTGCTGGCCCATCACCGGCCGGTTGCCGTTGTGGGGTTCTGGGTGCTCATGGCTTTGGTCTCCCTGGCCTTGTTGCCACGGATTAACTATGACAATTCTTTGTACGGCCTGCTGTCCGATGAGGAGCCTCTGGTCGTTTCGGCCCGCAGTCTGGAGGGTCGTGTGCAGTCGGCCATGTCGTTGGGATTTATTTTTGAGGGCGAAGATTTTCCGGTAATGCTCGATGTTGCCGATAGTCTGCTGGCACCCCTGGCACGCGGACCGGAACCCTGGCTTGCTTCCATTGAGCTGGATAACCGCGCTCCCTATCTGTACCGCAAAGCACTGCTCATGCTCACTTCCGCGGAGCTGGAGATGCTGGTGGAGGCCTCAGAGCAGGAGTTGCTCCGACAAAACCCGTTCTATTTTGATATCGAACCGGACTCTTCGGCCAATCTGTCAGAGATGCTGCAGTTTACATCGGTACACGCCTGGCTGGAGCATGCCATCGGTCTCCCCCCGCGGTATCGGACCACGCCGGATGGATCGGTTCTGGTTGCCGAAGCTTTTGCCGGTCCCGCCTTGCGGAGCCAGGGTGAACAGGCGATGCTTGCCATGATTGAGGCCCGACTGGATTCCATCAATACGGCAAACGGAACCCGGGTGGAGCTATACAGCAATCTGGGTAACTGGCAGCCCAGCAGTCAGATAGCGGCTGTAAACCGGATTGTACTGCGTGGAAGCCAGATTTCCATGCTTGCTGTGGTACTCCTGCTGGGATTCTATCTGCGATTTCTGGTCCGGCAGCGACTCCACGCACTGCCTGGTCGTAAGCGATGGATGTTCCGACTGTTTGGTGCTATCATCGCAACCCTTTTCCTCACCCTGCTGGTTACCATGGGCATGGCCTCAGCATCGGGGTGGACGTTGAACCTGTTCTCGGTTCCGTTGCTGGGCATTATGCTGGGCGTGAACGCTGACTACCTGATTCACCTGGTTTCTTCCAGACTGGAACTCTACCGGCCGGGCGCCAACCCGATTATGATGATTGCGCGCTTAAGCGCCAAAACCGGCAAAGGAATGGCATTCAGTCTCTGGACAACCGGTTTTGCTATGCTTGGACTTATTTTTTCCGGTTTTCTGGGGTTTCAGTCGTTCGGAGGATTGTTCCTGATGGCCTTGACCATCAATTATGTGCTCACGTTCACCTTATTCATGGCATGGGTGAACCGGATTATAGCCCGGGGAACACCCGCATTCAGCTCGGAAACGGAAACCCGCCACCACAGTTATGTACCAGTGGATGAGATCCCCAATGCAGAAGCTTCCATATCCGGTCAGCGGGCATCTAATGCCGGGGCCGAAGGTGCAGCTGCTTCGCATCAATCCGCCGAAACGGAACCCGGCTTAACCTTACAGACTGCACAGGCGCGCAATTCAACGGATACCCGTTCGCCCGGGGTTGGCCGGCACTACCCCACCACAGCCCGCATCCGATGGCAGCTTGTCTTTTTACTCCTTGTGCTGGCAGGCAGCCTTTGGTCGGCCAGTCAGGTTACATTCACTTACAGCCTGGTCGACCTTGAACCCCGTCACCAGCTCAGTGATGCGTTCGCTTCCCGCTATTCACAGGCGGTTAACTTTCTGGATGCGGTGGAACCCTCGGTACTGCTGCTCCCCGATCTGGAAACAGCCCGCCTCGCCCTGCAGGAAATCGAGTCGCAGCGCGACTCAGGACAGGCTTTTACCCGAATACATCGCATTGAATCGCTGGTTCATCGCATCCCCGCCAACAGCAATGAACTTGCAGAAAGGCTGACCCTCATCCGGGCGCTTGAAAACGTATGGACCGATGATGCCGGTGCCCTGCGCTTTGCCACCGACTGGCCCGCTGCTGAGCAGGAAATCCTCCGGCAATCGCTCCGGGTTGATGATGGTATTGTCACCGATTCGCTACCCTACCGGTTTCGCCAGCTTCTGTATGACAGCTCCGGGAACCCGTTGAACCTCATTGCGCTGTACCCTGACAACCCGATTCTCGATACCCCTGATGCCCTTGAATTTCGGGCCGATGCATCCCGGCTGGTCATGGAAGACGGAACTGAATACCATTTTGTGTCGACCTACCTGCTTTCTTCGCAGGTTCTTGCACTGCTGCGTGATGAGATTCCGGCCATATTGGGCCTGGCTATTCTGGGTATGTTTATCGGCACCTGGATGGCTTTCGGACAGTTATCTACGGCGCTTTGGACTTCCCTGGCTACCCTCGGCGGCTTTGCACTCACCTTCGCCCTGCTTCAACCGTTCGGATTTCAGCTGCACCTTTATAACGTAGTAGCCATGCCCCTGCTCATCGGAATCGGCATCGACAGTACCATTCATCTGATGCACGCCGCGGAGTACGCCCTGCAACGTGGTCAATCCTGGCGGGAAGTATCCCGGACTACGATGCTGTACGTTTTTGCTGCTTCACTGACGACGGCAATGGGGTTTTTCGGATTTCTGTGGATCGATTATCCCGGGATACAGGATCTTGCCTTGTTGGCCGTTTCGGGCACTGTCTGTATTCTGCTTTTCTCAACCGCTTCGGTGTATACCTGGTTTGTGGTGCAGCAGCACCGTCGGAAACGTGTGGACAGCAGCCCGGTGTAGCGGGAAGTTGGTATCAGGCCGATGTGAACCAGGGTGATGAGACCAATGATGGAGATGGCCGCCGTCTGTTCAGGACTCGCCCGAGCGCAGCTTGTCCAGCATAGCGTACTTGGCCTGGCGCGATTTCCAACGCTCCCTTGCAAATTTCTGCATGTCGGTTACGGTGTCTTTCTCATCAATGATTTCCAGTCCCAGCAGGGTCTCAATCACATCCTCCATCGTCACGATTCCCTCCACACCGCCGTATTCGTCTACAATCAGCGCCAGGTGCTCTTTCTTTTCGAGCAGTTTTTCCCACAGGGCAAATAGCACAATGGAGTCCGGAAAGACCATGATTTCACGTCGCAAAACCTTCAGCGATATGTCGTGGCGGTCTTCGGCCAGATTTTCAAATACCTGCTGCCGGAAAACGTACCCGGTAATATTCTCCGGATTGCCCGAGTACACCGGAATGCGTGAGAATTTCAGGTAATCCTTGTTGCGATAAAACTCCTTCAGAGGGAGATTTTCGTCAGCGGAAACCATGACTACCCGGGGTGTTAATATCTCCGTTACCCGGATATTTTTGAGCCTGAGGATATTCTGAATGATTCGGTTTTCCTTGTCGGTAAAAAGTCCTTCATCAGTTCCGATGCTGGCCAGGGCGGCAATCTCTTCCCGACTGGTAGTCTGTTCTTTGTGGTCGCGGGAGATCATGCGTGTTATGATGGCCGATACCACTACCAGTGGATAGGTAATCACAATCATGAATCGGATGGTCACATACGAAAACCACGATAGATTGCGCCAGTACCGGGCCCCGATCGTCTTCGGAATGATCTCCGTAAGCACCAGGATCAGCAGGGTCAGCACGACCGAAACCACGCCAAAGTAGGCCTCGCCAAAAACCTTGACCGCCTGAGCGCCCACACCGGCTGCACCCACCGTATGGGCAACCGTATTAAGGGAAAGAATGGCCGAAAGAGGCTTGTCGATGTTCAGCTTTAAATTCAGGTAGGAGCTGGCCCATCGCTCTCCCTTGCCCTGTTTGACAACCAAAAACGACTGTGGGGTTGACAGCAATACGGACTCCATTATGGAGCACATAAACGACACAAAGAGGGCAAGAAACAGATAGGAAATTAGTGCAAACATGGAGTGTTAGTAAATTATTGAAAGAATAACATTTTCTGCACAAGTTGGGCAGCAGTGTTTAGGGATGGTGTTTACAGATTTACTGATACAGCCATCCGGGTTGATAAATACCTTGTAAAGTGCTGCGCACCCTTGAAGAAGTAACTATGGGCATTCAGACATTCTTCATTGGCCGCCGGCGGGATTGTCCGATGTAAACTTCGTGGTGCGAAGTACTTCAACATCAGTAAGGTAGACAATACCGGAATACGTGTCGAAAAATTGCTCAACTACGCTCTTGCCTATGCGCTCAGCCACCTCGCGGTTGGCTACCACCACTTCAATCCGAACCGTTGAAAAGTCGTCAACCACCGAGGCCCTCTCGGAGGTGTAGTGCCGGCCGTGTTCGCCCTTGCCGCCGGCGTGTACTACGGTATAACCGCGGGCGCCGTTGGCCTCAATGACCTCGATAATGCCGGATGCAATGATTTTCTCAGCAACAATCACCACTTTCTTAGCTTTATGAAATGTCATGGATGAATCCTCCCGGGTATGGTTCATGGCGATTTACAGATCGAATACAAGTTGACCGAGGGCAATAAAAAGCGGAATACCCACGGCAATAGCCACCGGCGTGCCCACGCTGGTGGATGCTCCAATATAGGCAGAAGGATTGGCCGATGGAATACCGGCACGCAAGGTAGGCGGACCGGAAATGTCGGAGTTGGACGAGGCGATGACCGCCAAAATGATGACTCCGCCCGGACTGAACCCGACCAGCAGATGGGCGATGTACCCCAGACCAAAGGCGATGAGTCCGTGCAGCAGCGGTGCGATGGCCGCGTAAATGGCGTACCAGTGGGCCACGCTGCGCAGCTCCTTGATCCGGTCGTAGGCTTCCATACCCATAATCAGCATAAGTATGGACAGAAAGCCCCGGAACAGCGGTTCGTAGAACGAGGTGAGTATGGGCTCCGATTTGGTAAATAACCCCAGGGCAAGTCCCAGCAGCAAGGCCGATAATGCCGAGCCGCGGAGACTTTCCTTAACAATCTTCCAGACATTCACCTTAGCCTTGCTTCCGCCGCTTTGCTTCTTTTCGTGGATATTGGCCAGTACGATGGCCAGGATCAGGGCGGGGATGTCCATGAACGGGTAGAGGGCCGGAGCCCAGGCTTCAAAACCAATGCCTTCCTCCTCCAGCATAACAATGGCAACGGCCAGGGTGGAGGCACTCACCGCTCCGAATAGTCCCGCCGTGGCGAAACCATCGGCCTTGTTCACGCCGGGAAGCAGTCCGAAAAAGAAAATGCCCAGCCGTACGATGGCGACCCCGATTATAATCGAAATCACAGCGGGCAGTGCCATGGCCATCAGATTGGCCTCGCGAATTTCAATACCCCCGTTCAGCCCGATTTTCATCAGGAGCATAAATACGATGAACTGATAAATGGCACTGGGAATTTTCAGATTGCTGCCGAGGGCGGCAATCACCATGCCCCCGATCAGAAAACCCAGCGTGGGCGACTGAAACTGAACCAGAAACCGAAGAAAGAAATCTGCTAAAAATTCCATGTAATCTGTATTTCCCTAACGAAATACCTGCTGACAACAGGTTGAATGTAGTTTTCCGGACGCTGCGTTGCGCATCCGTTCATGTATACCCGCACTTAAGGTACGGTATTTGGTGGATAAACATACGAAAGGCCCCGCAAAGCGAGGCCTTTAATTTCTGGGATGGCGCTGTAACGAATGCGCTGCGGCTGGTCGTGCCGAAGCACCATAAAAGTTACTTAATCAGTGTCATATGCCGGGTGACGGACGTTTCACCGGCACGCAGCTGGTAAATATAAACACCCGAAGACAGCTGCCCTGCATCAAAACGGACTTCATGTACGCCGGCAGGTCGGATTTCGTTTACAAGGGTGCCGATCAGCTGCCCTGCTACCGAATATACCGCCAGCTGAACGTGTTGCGAGGCAGGCAGCTCGAACCGTATGGTCGTGGTCGGATTGAATGGATTCGGGAAGTTTTGAGATAACTGAACCTGTACCGGAATGGCATCCAATCCGTCCACAGAGGTAGCAGTTTGATGCTGAAGTACCGGGAACCCATCGTTCACCTCCGGCACAAAAGTCCATACCGTTGTAAAATCCCAGTCTGTGAAAGTCGACTCGGTTCGGAGTTCCGAAGATGATTTGCCGTTACCATTATAATCCGGATTGTTACTTGCGCCTACGGATACTCCCGATGTTTCCGAGTTGAAATACGAACGTTCGATTACAGCAATTGCCTCACCCTGGGGCGGGTCGATAAATCCTGACAGGGCACCAACTTCTTCGTCACCGGTAACGGTTCCGGTAGTGTATGAGTTATAGATTTCGGAAGCTCTCCAATGGAAACCAACCAGTCCGCCGACCTGTGTTGTTCCTGTGATATTTCCCGTGCTGTAGGAGTCGCGGATAATGGAGCTCCCGCCAAACTGCCCAACCAGACCACCGATCCATCGGAACTGGGAGTTGATATTTCCGGTGTTGAAGGAGGTTTCGATGGTTACACCGGAGGTGGCCGTGCCGATAAGTCCGCCAACAAACCGACCAACGGTCGTGATCGTAACTCCCGATGAACTTTCGGTGATGATTCCACCGACCATCCTGCCAACAATACCTCCAAAACTTGTGGCACCGGTGTCGTCAACCTGGTCGAATGAGCCCGATACGTGGACTTTCTCGATACGGGTGTCGGTTGCGTTTCCAATCAGTACACCGGAACTGGACGCTGCTGCGGTGATCTCTGCCTGAGTTATGGTGAGATTTTTAACGGTCGCACCGCTGGTCACACCAAACAACCCCACATTCCCGACGCCCCTGCTGCTGCGCAGGTTTTCAATGACGTAACCCTGGCCATCGAGGGTGCCGGTAAACGGAGCTTCTGCGGTACCAATAGGGAGCCAGCCATCACCGGATGCGTAATTGGAATAACCCGCTGAATTTTCATCCAGATTATTCATCAGGATGTACGTACCGGACAGATTGGTACGTAGGGCATTCAGATCATCCCAGGTGCGAACCTCTGTCTGAGCCCAAACCATGAGCGGCAAACAAAGGATAATGAGCAGTGTGTAGGAGAACAGTATTCGTAATTTCATAGGTCCGGATGATGTAATTAGATGATTATTGTCCATAGCAACTCATCTGGCGTATGGTTGTATTTGTTGTAAAAGGCTTGAACAGATTAATAAATAGCATCATTTTATCAAAATTCTTAAAGCAAAGCGTCATATTGGATTTTATAACTTCACTGTTCCTCCCGGGGTGGGATGTCCTCGCGTATCCCGCTCACCGTCTGACATGGCACCGACAGGCTCAATGGTGGCAGGTGATGTCCTTGCACATCCCGTTCACCGGACTATATGTACCAAAATCATCTGCAAAAATGCCCCGATATCTACTTTTGTCAGCTATAATTGTAACGGTCGCCCTCCTGAACCCACGTGCGCTTATAGCCCAGTCAACACTCGAGGAAATGGTGTTCTCAATGTTGGAGGAAGTCTCAACGGAGCGTCTGACGGAACATGTACAACAGCTTGAGTTTGCCGGAGGGACCCGCAGTCGAATTACATTTACCCCGGGCAAGGACAGTGCAGCCGTTTACATTCGTCAGGTTTTTGACGCAATGCCGGGACTAACCTCCGTTGAAATCGACACCTTTTTTATTCCCGGGGCTGCCCCGCCCTTTAATACACATCCCCAGGTCAACATCGTTGCAACCATCGAAGGGGCTGTTTTTCCGGATGAATACTATGTTATTGGTTCTCACTATGATGCCACCTCCGACCGGGATCCGGGCTGGAACAACGGGACCAACTGGCAAACCATTCAGGCACCCGGCGCCAACGATAACGGATCGGGTGTGGCTGCCTTGCTGGAAATGGCGCGCATTATGAGCGACCCGGATAGCCCGTTCCGGCCCGACTACACCATAAAATTTGTGGCCTTCGGTGCTGAGGAACGCTTACCTGCTCCGCTGGGAACGGGAAACCATTTCGGCAGCATTCATATGGCACGACAAGCGCGGGCCAACAACAATCTGATTCGCGGTATGGTCTCTGTCGATATGATTGGATTTAATGAGCGTTACGAATATACTGCCATCGTCAAAGTCAACAATGCAACAGCAACCGCTTCTGCGGCGCTGGGGGCCCGGTATGTGGAAGCCAATCAGAACTTCTTCACCCGGTTGATTATGAACGGCTTCCCCTTTGCCAACGGTGTATACAGCGACCATCAGTCGTTTGCCGACGAGGGATACCCGTCTATTCTGATTATCGAAAATGCAGCTCCGTGGAATACCAACACCTACTACACGGCAAACCCGTACTATCACAAGGTAACCGACACCGCCGATCGTATGAATTTCGAGCTTGTTCGGAGGGTTACCCAGCTGAATATTGCCGCTCTTGCGTGGAATACCGGGTCGGTTACCCATATTGGCGACGAGCCTTTAGCCGGTTTGCCTGAAGACACGCATCTGCTGCAAAATTATCCGAATCCGTTCAATCCCTCCACAACGATTCCCTTTCAGCTTCAACAGACATCGGTCATAAAACTGGAGGTTTTCGATGCGCTGGGCCGCCGCGTAGCGTTACTGGCTGATGGCGTATGGCCTGAAGGGGCACATGAAGTTCGATTCCAGGCCGGTGAGCTTCCGGGCGGAGTGTACATTTCACGTTTGATGGTAGATGAGCATGCACAGCACACCCAAACCATGCTGCTGGTCAAATAGGCGGATAAACGTGCTTGATTGCGATTTGGCACACACACGAGCTAAGTTTATGCCCGCTCTCCCAGCAGTTTTTTGAGCCGGGACTCAATACGGTCGGGTGGTGTAACCGGCGCGTACCGTTCAACGGGTCGGCCTTCAGCGTCAAGCAGAAATTTGGTAAAATTCCACTTAATGGTGCTGATCCCCAAGGTGCCGGGCAGTTTGTCTTTCAGGTAGACAAACAGGGGATGGGCGTTGGCACCATTCACTTCTACCCGCTCGAACATCGGAAAGGTAACGCCGTAATTCATCTGACAGAATGCAGCAATCTCATCGGAAGATCCGGGTTCCTGCTTTCCAAACTGGTTACAAGGAAAACCCAGTACCACAAAACCCTTGTCTTTCCAGGTATGGTACAGGGCTTCCAGCCCTTCATATTGTGGGGTAAGACCACATTGACTGGCAGTATTTACAACCAGTACAACGTTGTTTCTGTAGGAATCCATCGAAACACGTTCGCCGTTTATGGAGCGGGCCTGAAACTGATAAAAATCCATTTTATAGGGTTGAAGTACGTAAGGGATGCGTCCGAACAACGGTTACCGGTTGTCACAGGAATTTAATGCATACCAGGATGGGTTTAAATAGCTTAGCAGCGATTAAGGAGTGACACGTGATTTTGTTACCCCCGTGTTACCCCCGGCTGATTAATGATGCCTGAATTAACACGGAATTAGATCGTGATGTCGTACGCTCAGCTCGCTTTAACAGGTATTACACCCATATAAGACCGAAGCCTGTGGCATTCTTGCAGGTATCCTAAACAATCTAAATGACGATTAAGTTTACCCCACAAAAAAAAGCCTTTGACACCCAGCTAACTGCTTGTATGTCAAAGGCTTTTTGAAATGTGGGACCGGGCGGAATCGAACCGCCGACACATGGATTTTCAGTCCATTGCTCTACCAACTGAGCTACAGTCCCCCAGCGTAACAGACTAGCCCATAGGGCGTTGACTGAATCGTCAAGAGCACCAAATATAGCAGTATTTGAAACTGCATGAAACACTTTTTTTCAAAATTGGAAAAATGAACAGCGATGTATTTGCCTGTTCATGCAAATGGTTGTGTCACAGTTCAGGCATCAGCGCGATTGATGGATGTCATGACGGTTCCCATTTCCGAATTGACCTGCAAATCCAGCACCTGCAGCTGCAGGGATGTACGATTCCGCCAGGTGTTTTCATCAACGGAGAAGGCCACGTCGAGGCACCCGTTCTGACAAGCGCGAACTGCCTCCAGATGCTCACCCAGATTGAATCCGATAGCGTCAAATGCACCCGACCCGTTCTGCATGACGCGCAGTTTTAGGTGATTCCGTCCTACAATGACCGGATTGCCAACCACCTGCACGCCCCGACTCACAAATACCGGTCGGAGATTCAGCGGACCAAACGGTTCAAACTGACTCAGCACCTTCCAGAAATGTACATCAATCTGATCCAGGGCAATCTCGGCATCAACAGCCAGCTCGGGCAGAAAGTCCTCATCGCACATGCGCTGCTGTACAATGCCATTAAACCGCTCGCGAAACGCATCCAGCTTGTCTTCTTCCATGGTAAGACCGGCCGCAAATTCGTGACCACCAAACTGAATGAGCAAATCTTCGCACTCTTTGAGCGCATTGTAGATATTGAACCCCTTTACGCTGCGCGCCGAACCTTTGATTTTGCCGTCCACCGTACTAAGCATCACCGCCGGTCTGCAATACTGATCCACCAGCCGCGATGCCACAATGCCGATGACCCCCAGGTGCCAGTCAGGGTGATGCAGAACGACCGACGAGCATGCGTTCATGTCGATGTGCTCATCGATCTGAAGCATAGCCTGCTCCATGGTTTTCGTATCGGTACGCCGACGGCGTTTGTTGATTTCCTCCAGCTCATGGGCAAACGCCGAGGCTTCCTCGTACGAGTCGGCAATAAGCAGCTGCATGGCCGTACCCGCATCGCCCATCCGACCGGCCGCATTGATCCGGGGACCAATCGAAAAAACGATGTTGGAGGTGCTGACCTTGCCGATGTCCATTTTAATCAGGTTCATCAGTGCCTTGATGCCGATGCGCGGACGTTCATTGAGCATCTGCAGTCCGGCCCGCATCATGATCCGGTTTTCATCCACGATGGGGACAATGTCTGAGGCGATGGAGATGGCCAGCAGATCCAGGTATTCGAAGGCTACATCCTGTGGCAGTCCCAGTTTGGTCAGGGTGGCCTGAATGAGTTTGAAACCGACCCCCGCACCGGACAGTCCGTCAAACGGGTAACTGCAGTCAGGCCGTTTGGGATCCAGCACGGCAACGGCATCAGGGATTTCATCGCCGGCTGTGTGATGGTCGCAGATGACCAGGTCGATGCCCTTTTCACGGGCAAATTTTGCTTCTTCAACAGCTGTAATGCCACAGTCAACCGAGACAATCAGGTCAGACCGGCTGTCAATGGCGTACTGAATGCCGTCTTCACTGATGCCGTAGCCTTCTTTGAAACGGTGTGGAATATAGTGCGATACATTCACGCCGAAACGTTTGAGAAAACCGTAGACAATAGCGGTAGCCGTGGTGCCGTCAACGTCGTAATCACCGTAGACAACCACTTTTTCCTGATTTCGGACGGCACGTGCCAGCCGGGTAGACGCCTCTTCCATATCTTTCATGAGGAAGGGGTCGTGCAGTGCGGTTAAGTCGGAGCGGAAAAAATGGCGTGCATCCTCGTAGGTGGTGACGCCCCGAAGTGCCAGTAACCGGGCCAGCGTCCGTGCCGAGGCCTCAGACAATTTCCGGGCCCGGGCACTTCCGTTCCGCGGGAATAGTGCCTGTTCGAGGTGTTCCACTGCATCGCCATTCTCCGGTTGAGTGAAAACCCATCGGAATGACATAGTGTACCTGTATTTATTTTCTTACTTATCATAGATGCGGCAGGAGGTTGTCACACGCAAGTGCCGGCCCGCTCCATTCATTTGAAGCGTAATTCATCAATTTAAGATTCTAATGTGGTAAAGCAATACTTTATTATGGAAGTTTCATAGTTTTTGACCTTTACCTCTATAATTCAATCTGTTTCATGACGATTTCCGACACCGATTCCGCTGCCGTTCAGGCCCGTTACCCGCAATTAACCGCTGCATCCACCATTTCTATTCAGGGTCAGCCGGGTTCATTTCATCATATCGGCGCGCGAATGCTCTTCGGAGATGCCACCTATCTGTACCGCGATTCCTTCAGGGAGGTTTTTGATGACGGCAAAACCGGCAAGGCAACCCATCTGTTTCTGGCCATTGAAAACTCTATTGCCGGCAGTATCATCTATAATTACGACCTGCTGGCCGCCGGAAAAATTCCCATCGTGGGCGAGGTATACCTGCGTATCGGCCAGCATTTTATTGCCAGGCCCGGGGTGACCCTTGACAGCATCCGTGAGGTGTGGTCGCATCCGATGGCGATTGAGCAGTGCCGGTATTTTCTGGATACCCTGGATGTGAAAATCATGGAGAAAGAAGATACCGCCGGATCTGTACGTGATCTGCGCGATTCCACCCGTCGGGATGTGGCGGTAATATCCAGTGATTTGTCTGCGCAGATTTACGGTATGAATATTCTGAAGCCTCACATTGAAACCGATCCGAATAACTACACCCGCTTCCTGCTGCTGTCTGCCCGGCCGTTGCCCGAGACGGACCCGACCCTGACGCGAAAGACCAGTGTGTATTTCGGGGTACAGCACCGTCCCGGCGGACTGGTAACGCTGTTGCAGGAATTCCTCGCCCGACAGGTAAATATCACCAAACTGGAGTCGCGTCCCCGGGTGGGTTCACCCTGGGTGTACGATTTTTTTGCGGATGTTGAGCTGGATGCGTTCAGTGATCACGGTAAAGCCGTGCTGGAACATGTGCGCGGTTACTGCGAATTCATGGAGGTGCTGGGCAGCTATCCGGACCTAAGCGAAAGCGGCGTGCACAGCGCAAAACCACAATGACATCCGTCATTTATTTAGTATATTCCCACACTGTCAAACGATAACCTTCATAGTATTCCCAGCATGAAATTTAGTGTATCCAGCGGAGATCTTGTTCAGGGCTTGTCGGCCGTTGTAGGAGCCGTACCCACCAAAGCAACCATGCCTATCCTGGAAACGGTGTTGTTTGAAACCGATAACGGCAAGGTTCGCCTCAGTGCCACCGATCTGGAAGTGTCCATTGTGGAGAATGTGGATGCCGACGTTATGACCGAGGGCTCGGTTGCCGTACCCGCCCGCCGTCTGCTGGAAACGCTGCGTCAGTTGCCCGACATCCCGGTTCTTTTTGAAACCGATGACAAGGGGAATGTGAAATTCAAGACCGACAAAGGGAATTACAAGCTGGCTGGTGAAAAGGCAGCTGATTTTCCTGCTATTCCTGCTCTGGATGGCGGTCAGATGATCAAAACATCCACGGAATCGCTGATCCGTGCTATTCAAAAAACCAGTTTTGCCGTGTCCAGTGACGACCTCCGGCCGGCTATGATGGGGGTTTATTTTCAGCTGGGACCCGAGGAAAGCCGTGTTGTGGCTACCGATGGGCACCGTCTTGTCAGGTTGATCAAGCGGGATCTCGTTGCGCAGGCCCCGGCCAGTTTCATCGTGCCTCAGAAAGCACTGAACCTGGTGCAGAAAGCCCTGGACGGAGCCGACTGTGACCTGACCATCAGCGGTGAGCATGTGCGTTTCCGCAGCGGCAGCACCATGGTCATCACCCGGCTGATCAGCGAAACCTATCCCAATTATGAGTCGGTTATTCCCCGTGAAAACGACAAGGAAATGAAGGTGAATCGTGACCAGATGCTGGCAACGGTCCGGCGGGTATCCATTTTCTCCAGTTCCACCACCCGACAGATTCGCCTGCAGATGCGTCCGGATGAACTCATCATTGCCGCTGAAGACATCGATATGAGCAGTGAAGCCAAGGAGGCTATAGGATGTGAATACAGCGATCCGGAGATGGAAATCGGGTTTAATGCCCGCTATCTCAGTGATGTACTCGGCAATATTGATGACCCTGAAGTACTCTTCGAATTCTCTACTCCCAACCGTGCCGGCATCGTCCGACCGTCGGTTCAGGATGAGGATGAAGACATGCTCATGCTGGTCATGCCGGTCATGCTGAATACCTATAACTGATCCGGCATTTGCCGATAGCTGATGCGTGTGTTTTCACTGGCTGATTTTCATGCCGGCTGCAGGCAGTTTTAACGCTGTGTTTTTTCTAGCCAGCGGGTGATGCAATCTGTTGCGGCAATGACGTTAACAGGCTATGTCGACCGTGCGCCGGGCTTTTAATTCCGGCGTTTGTAATCCAGAATCCTAACCGGCCTATGCAAACGGGATCTCCTATTATCACACTGACGACAGACTTTGGCATGCAGGACTTCTATGTGAGTGCCATGAAAGCTGTGATTCTGGGAATTAACCGGGACGTCCGGCTTATTGATGTTTCCCATGAGGTTCCGCCGCAGGATATTATGGCGGGGGCCTGGATTACCCGAAATTCAGCTTTTCTCTATCCATCCGGTACCATACATCTCGTGGTGGTTGATCCCGGAGTGGGTACCAGCAGACGACCGGTTGCCGTTCGCATTAAAGACCAGCTGTTTGTGGGGCCTGACAACGGGATTTTTTCCCTGATTGCCGATCAACACCCGCACGATGCCTACGAATTAACCAATACCAGTTTTTGGTCGAATGAGCGATCCAGCACCTTCCACGGTCGTGATATTTTCGCGCCCATCGCCGCGCACCTGAGCAAAGGCGTTGAACTGGATACCCTCGGGGTGCCTATTGATACGCTGATATCCTACCGTTGGGCCCTCCCCGTGGCCGACAGTGAGGGAGTTCAGGGCTGGGTCATGCACATCGATCGCTATGGCAACCTTATCACCAACATAACCCGCGAGATGCTGGAGGGTATGCCGGTGAAAAACGGCGTCAAAATTTATGTTGGCAATACCATCCTTAAGGAAATTGTGCGAACCTATGCCGATGTGGACGCTGGTTCGCCGGCTGCGTTGGTGGGCGGCAGCGGTCACCTGGAGATCGCGGTGAACGGTGGAAACGCCGAGGAATTGCTCAGCGGCCAGAAGGGAATGCCGATTTCGGTGCTTTTCCGGCGATGAACCCCAAGGCTTAATCGCCGGCGCGCAATAAACAACCCAGGCAGGCGCACAAGTACCAGCCGACAAGGCTTAATCGCCGGCGCGCAATAAAACAAACTGCACGATACCCAGCTGCTTTTCTTTTTCGATATGGAATCCGGACCGGGTAATCAGTTGAAAGGAGGCATCGCGGGACCAGAATTTAATCCCGCCCAGCGAAGAGGCCTTCTGCAGCAGCCGACCGGCCAGAGTATCGGCTTCCAGCAGGTACATCATGAAAAAGCGTCCATCTTTTTTCAGCACCCTTCTCGCCTCGTACAGGGCTTTCTGGGGGTCATAAAACTCGTTGAGCGACCCTCCGCAGCTCAGAGCATCCAGACTTCCGGCAAAAAATGGAAGCTCCTCGGCGTTGGCCTGAAGCAGCGTTAGCTCACACCCCTCTTTAATTGCCCGTTGGCGCGCCTCCTGCAGCATAGGCAGGGAAAGATCGATAGCTATGGGGTGGCATTCCGGCTGATGACGATACAGGGTTCGGGGGTATAATCCGGTGGAGGTTCCCAGGTCGGCAATGACATCACCGGCACGGGGATCCAGCCAGTCGCACAGTAAATTTTGTTCATCTGCCATCGAGAAGTCCTGCCCGCTGATCGACTTAATGGAGGTTTTGCGCCAGTAGTCCTCGTAGCCTTTCGCCGTTAACGGGATGAAATTGCTGTCCTGAGCGAGGGTGGTTCTGGGGTAGTTGCCTGTCAGCAGCTCAATGATATTACGATTGACCGGGTAGGAGTCGCCGGCCGGGGAACCAACCGAGCCGTTGAATGGAACGGAGAGCCGGGCTATCTCCCCGGGGAGCTTGATTTTTTGATCGTCGAAGCGCGGAGAGCGCAGGATGATGGGCTGCATGGGAATCTTTTAGTGTGAAATTTGTGCGGATTTATGAAATAATCGGGCCGATCTGCACTCTATATAAGATACGTGAACAATGGAACACCGTTTCAATGAACATCGATTCCGCTACCTATCATTTTCCGTATGCACGCTATCCGGCTGTGCGGGCAGCGCTATGTCTGATTGCCGGTATTCTGGCGGGAGAGCGGGGATTACACCTTTCGCCCGTATTGTTTGCCGTGCTTGTACTGATACAGGTTATCATGGAGCTGGTCAGTTACCGGAATCTATCGATGACGCTGGCGGCTGCGGTTCGCTGGGGGTACGTCGTGCTGCTGGTTCTGGCGGGAGCTCTCCATACCGGATTCAGATCGGAGCTGCCGGAGGTGCCGGTAGCCTTGCTCAAGGGGCTGTCCGGGGCCACGGTGGAGGTTGCCGGTGTAGTTCGAGAAGCACGGCTGAGTGATGCCGGTACACTGAGTGCCGTCCTGCAGGTCGATTCGGTGCTGGTGCGCGGTCATTGGCTCAATCTGGAGACCCGGATGCAGGTCCGCGCTTTTCGACCGGATACCATGCTCGCCCTGCAAACCCGTCAGAACCATTATATGCAGGCGAAAGTGACGATACGCGATTTCCCGCAGCGGCGGAATCCCCTTGCGTTTGACGTAGCCCGCTGGTTGAAATCTGACGGGATTCAGGTTGTTGGTCAGCTGGACGCGGTTTCGGCGAGTACACCCCGCACCAGCCGATTGGATTGGCTATGGTGGCGTGCGGCCATGAATGCCCTGCTTGAACGCAGTGTTCGCGAGGATGTGCGACCACTGTTCAAGGCAATTTTGCTGGGCGATAAAGGGGAGATGGACCGGGAGGTGCGTACGGCTTTCTCCCGGGCGGGACTGTCGCACTTAATGGCTGTTTCCGGAATGCATGTGGGCTTTGTACTTATGCCGGTATGGCTGATTATTCCCCTGTTCTGGGTCCGTGAGTCGGGTAAAGCCCTTGGGTTGGCGATTATAGCTATAATTCTGCTTTTTTATGCCGGCATTACGGGTTTTTCGTCCTCGGTCAGCAGGGCGTCAATAACCGCCAGCCTGCTGGCTGTTGGCAAACTGTTCCAGCGAAACCGCGATTCTTTGAATACAACCGGTGTTGCGGCCATACTCTTGCTCCTTTGGAATCCGGATTCCCTGTTTGATGTGGGGTTTCAGATGTCGTTTGTAGCGGTGATTCTGATACTTGTTCTGGGACCGGTACTCCGTGACGGGGTACCATCGGCCTGGCGATTTAAATGGTCGGGCTCATTTACCTTGTTTTTAGGAATCAGTGTGGTGGTACAGGCCGGGTTGTTTCCGATACTGGCCGGAACATTCGGTGAGTTCTCCATTGCCGGACCGCTGGCCAATACACTCGGTGTTCCCGTAACCCAGGCGCTGTTTTTATGGTCGATGCTGGCCCTTCCTGTGTCTGCGCTATGGCCGGTCTCTGCCGGCTACGTGATGGTACCGGGCGAGTATCTGGCACGGATACTCCTGTGGTTGGTGGAGGTGGTGGGCACGCAGGACGCGTCCTGGATCCAGATAACATCCCTGTCGCCTTTAACGGGGGTGCTCTGGTTTGCGGGGGTCGGATGCCTGGCTACATTGCAGAATCCCGCTCTGCGCATGAAATGGCTTATTGCCGTTCTGATGGTTTTATGCGTGATGCAGGCTGGCGAACTGGTCGAAAAGCGCAGGACCGATTTGCTTCGAGTGGTGGTCTACGATGTAGGGCAGGGTGACGCTGTGCTGCTGCAGACTCCATCCGGCAAAAATATTTTATACGATACCGGTGTGTTAACCCCGTTTCAGAACAGCGGTCGATCGGTACTCGTGCCCGATCTGCGGGCACGAGGTATACGGAAACTGGACGCCGTTATTTTATCACACCCCCATGCCGACCATATCGGAGGTATGCTCTCCCTCATAGAGGAATTCCCCATCGACGTAATTTACCAATCGCCCATGGAGTTTCATTCAGCGGTGTTCACCGGTTATATGGCCGCTGCATCGCGGGAGGGAATTCCTGTAGCAGAACTTCGCATGGGCGACTATCTGGATATTGATCCCGCGATTCGTATCCTGGTTTTACATCCGGACAGTAAACCCACAGGCTCCGACCCGAATGCCTATTCGGTTTCAGTCAAGGTAATCTACGGCCAGACATCCCTGCTGCTCACCGGCGACGCCGAACACCATGCAGAACAGGCCATGGCAGGACGCTTTGATGATTTTCTGAAATCCGACTGGTACAAGGCGGGTCATCATGGATCCAGGACCTCTTCAACACCGTCGTTTATGCAACGGGTAAACCCGGACTGGGTTGCCGTATCCCTGGGGTATCGTAACCGTTATCGGCATCCCCATCGTGAAGCGGCCCGTGAGTTACACCGTTACGCCGGTCACGTCGGATTTACCAGTTTACACGGAGCGCTGGTGTATGAGAGCGACGGCATGAAAATCAGGAGGGTTTTGTACTGAGGATGTACACCTGAGCCATGCTGCCTGAAAATTCCTGATTATCATCCAGGCTGCATCCGTGCTTAACCTCTGATTTCACGAAGTTGCCGGGCGGTCAGCCTGAACGATATTTACAGCTTGCCTGAGAACACCTGTCATGCACCGTTGGAGCATAGACAGGGCACTATGCAGGGGTGATGCGTTACATTTTGCCGAAATAGTAGCGGATTCCGAATCCGCCGTTTCCGGAAAACTCAGTGGCAGGAGCCAGATCCAGAATCGGCACGATTTCGAAGAACAGTTCAAGGGGATCGTTGGCGAAGTAATAACTCACACCGATGGGGATACGCACGCCAATATTCGGATCGTCAGCCAGGCGTGCCCGTGCACCAATGCCATAGTAAACAGGCAGTCTGCCAGAATCGACACTAATCAGGTCGAAGCGATGGATCAGGTAGTCGGCATGCAGGTGCAGGCTTGCTTCATTACCGAAGGACCATGCAGCACCCAGGGCAAAAGCGCGGTTATTCCCCTGAAATACTTTAGCGGAAAGGCCGGTCGGTTCCCCGAGGATGACACCCAGGCCGAAATCGCCGCTCTGGGTTTGAGCCTGTGTTTGTGTAGTGAATGCGAGTGAAGAGGTAATCAGACAAAGTGCAAATAGCAGCGTGTGTAGTTTCATAATGTAATTTTGTGATGGTTAGATAAGGTATTAGAACGACGGGTACGGACGATTGTTCCTGTATGGGTCCGCACATAGGTTGCTTATGGATGATTTTTACGAGTATGGACTGATTCAGCGTAGCCGCAATACGCCGTTATATTGTTTACTTGTTGGTAGTTTTTATACAGTAATATACGCTGTGTGGGCTGCCCGTGCGAATCTGAGCTCCATATCTTAATTATTCTGACTCATGAATTCATGATATATTGCATAGGAAGTCGGTAATCCTAATCCAATCGCCAACCTTAACCGGGAATCATAGAGGTTCATCAGCACAAGCAGTACCGGCCAACAGCTATTTATGCTTCAGTTCAATGTTTTCTCCGTTCTTCTGATTATTTCTGCCCTGGCCACGGGTGTGCTGGCAACGCTACTGCTGAATCGCACCGGACTGGCAGGCAGGAATTTTGCCTGGATGATGTACTCCCTTTCAATCTGGGCGGCAGCATATGCCTTTGAGCTGACCGCAACCCAATTGGAAACCATACTTTTCTGGTTAAACATTGAATATCTCGGAATCGCCATGATTCCGGCCTTCTGGATTACCTTCACCTTCGCGTTTACCGGAAGGGAACACTGGCTCACACCACGTAATGTTGCCATAATCTTTGCCATACCGGTGCTGACTATTCTCATAGTTTGGACCAATCCCTGGCATCATCTTCACTATGCCACCTATGGGGTTGCTCCTGATACCCCCTTTCCTATGCTCAGTTTTACGCGCGGACCGTGGTATCTGGTGCATCTGTACTATTTCTACATCCTTCTCATCCTCGGCGTAGCGCTGCTCATGCGCTATTACAACATAGCCGCTCCCATCTATCGCAAACAAACCATCGTAGTACTCGCCGGGGTACTGATCCCCTGGTTCGTAAACGCCCTGTATCATCTGGGATTCCGGCCTTATGAGTACCTGGATATGACACCGGTGGTCTTTACCGCATCGGGACTGGCTATCGGACTTGGACTGCTTCGCTTTAAACTTTTTGATATTGTTCCGGTTGCGCGCGACAAAGTTGTGGAGGGTTTGAACGAGGGCGTTATGGTTTTGGATAACCTGCAGCGGGTTGTTTATTGCAACACCAAAATGCAGGAGTATCTGTTTCCGCCGGGTTCTGATATCATCGGCAAGGATTTCGCAGAACTACCTGCTCATTTTATCCTCATCAGAAAGTTACTTGGCAAGGAGGAAGCCACCTCGATGGAAATCGAGCTGGTTCTAAACAGACCGTCACGAATTACAGTGGAGGTTACCGCCACAAGACTTTCCTCGGTTGACCGGGCCTCCGCCGGAACACTCCTGCTGTTCCGCGATATCACCGAACGCAAAAAAAACGAGCAGGAATTGGTTATGGCGCGGATCAGAGCGGAGGAAAGCGATCGCTTAAAGAGCGCATTCCTGGCAAATATGTCGCACGAAATCCGCAATCCCATGAACGGTATTATCGGGTTTGCCGGTATCCTGAAAGATCATGAATTGCCTGAAACCGAGCGCAACGAGTACCTTGGAATCATTGAAGACAATGCTGAGCAGCTCCTGGCCATCATCAACGATATCATTGACATATCAAAGATTGAAGCCGGACACGAAGAAGTCCGCATGAGCGGATTCTCGGTTCGGAACTTGTTGGCAAACGTGGAAAAAAGTGTGCAGCCCCAGGCAGCGCACCGGGGACTTTATTTCTCAACACACTCGTTTTTGGAAGATTACGAGGATTTTGTTTTATCTGACCCGCTGAAAATCCGGCAAATCCTCACCAATCTGCTCGATAATGCCCTGAAATTTACTCCCGAAGGCAGTGTGTCACTCCGTGCTAATATCATTGACGGCCTGCTTGTTTTTTCCATCAAAGACAGTGGTAAAG
Source organism: Bacteroidetes bacterium HLUCCA01 (assembly GCA_001314545.1). Taxonomy (GTDB): domain Bacteria; phylum Bacteroidota; class Rhodothermia; order Balneolales; family HLUCCA01; genus HLUCCA01. Next base: position 58,822 of record LIHN01000007.1, on the reverse strand, counting down.
GCATTGAGGCGGATCATCTGAATGTCATCTTCGACCGCTTTCAGCAGCTCGATCAGGATAATCAGTATATCTCCAGAGGTACAGGACTTGGACTTGCCATATCCCGAGGTTATGCGCATCTTTTGGGAGGTGAACTAACCGTAACATCATTGCCCGGAAAAGGCAGTACCTTCTTTCTGAAATTACCCCACGTAATTACCGATCCCGACGAAACCCCTCAAACTATATCCATGAGTGCAACATCACTGCCGGCTCCCGACTGGTCCGGCAAAAAAATAATCCTGGCCGAAGACGAGCCGGTCAACATTATGTACATGAAGATCGCGCTGAAAAAGACGAACGTAACATTGATTATTGCCGAAACAGGGCAGGCGGCTGTTGAGGCCTATCAGGCGAATCCCGACGCAACTATCGTTCTGCTTGATATCAAAATGCCGGTGATGGACGGATTTGAAGCCGCCCGAAAAATACGTGATCTGGGTTGCACAGCCCCGCTTGTTGCTCTTTCAGGACACGCCATGCTGGAAAACGATCGTATTGAAGGAGCCGGTTTTGTTGATCTCATCGCCAAGCCGGTCCGAAAAGAAGACCTGATCAATAAACTGCGTACCTGGCTGGACTAAACCCGGTTATCGCGCATTAAGCGGCCCGGTAACTTCGGTTTAGCAACTCAGTCCATTACCTCCGCAATGTGCTTCGCAATCAGATCGGCATGGTAGCGTGCGTTTTCGATGAACCATTTACTCGTGTTCAATCCCCCGCAAACCACCCCTGCCAGATAGAGCCCCTTTTTGTTCGATTCCATCGTGGCTTCCTCATATTCCGGGGTACGGGCTTCATCCTCCTGAAATGCAACGCCGGCATCACGCAGCAGTGAAAAGTCGGGTTCGTATCCGGTCATTGCCAGTACGAAATCGTTGTCAATGGTCTTTTCACCCTCCGGAGTCCGAAGCGTTACCGTTTTCTCGTTAATCCGCACAATGTCCGTGTTGAAATAGGCTGCAATTTCGCCATTTTTTATGCGGTTCTCGATGTCGGGTCGGACCCAGTATTTGACCGTTCTTTTGATTTCAGGGGCACGCACAACCATGGTCACCTTCGAGCCCGCCCGGTAGGTTTCCAGTGCTACGTCAACCCCGGAATTTCCGGCTCCGATGACCACCACATTCTGAAAGGCATAGGGATGGGGCTCGTCATAGTAGTGTTTCACTTTGGGCAGGTCTTCCCCGGGTACGTTCATCCGGTGCGGATCACTGTAGAATCCGGATGCAATCACCACTTTTTGAGCCTGGTAGGTGGCCTTGTCTGTAGTAACCGTGAAATTGCCGTCATTACCGCTGATGGAGCTCACCTTTTCATAAAGATGCACGGGAAGCTGGAAGTGCTCGGTTACCCGCCGATAGTATTCCAGGGCCTCCCTCCGGGTGGGTTTGACGTTATGGGAAATAAACGGTATGCCCCCGATTTCAAGTCGGTCTGACGTTGAAAAAAAGGTCATGTTAACCGGATAATGGTAAATCGAATTGGTCAGACAGCCTTTGTCGATAATCCGGAAAGGGATATTTTTGCGTTTCAGCGCGATGCCGCAGGCCAGTCCTATCGGACCGGCTCCAATGATGATAATCATAGTTGAGAATTTCAGGTAGTATCGTGAGCTTTGGTCGTCTTGATTATTCAAAATATGTCAAAATCAGCTGAATTTCCCGTTTTTTACCGGAATTTATCCATGGACCTGGCCCGACCGGATGAGATACCGGCCTTGGGCAACATTGTGGAGCGGGTCTTTCACGAGTACGGGTGGGTTTTTCGGCTGGAGGATGAGCTGCCTGATTTCGTGAACTTCCATGGATATTACGGACTGAATGCCATGAAGGCAGGTCGGCCTCGTTTGTTCACTATCCGTCTGGATGGCGAGCGAATCTGCGGTGTCATCGCCCTGAAATACAACCATGAAGGAGCCTGTCTGAGCCGGGTTTACCTCGACGAGGACGTCCGTGGGAAAGGTGTAGGTCGATGGATGATTCAACACGTCCTGGATTTGGCCGAGTCAGAAGGCGTTGATCAGGTTCATCTGTGGACGGATACCCAGTTTCTGGGTGCGCACCGGCTGTATAAGAGACTTGGTTTCGAAATGACGTCCCTGTTGAAGCCCCTGCACGACCAGAATCGCTGTTTCGAGTGGAAAATGGTGCGTATGTTCTGAGCCAGGCTGGATGGGTGCACTGAAAAGTACCGCTTTTACGGTGACGCTATAGCGTTGACCTGACAAGGAATTCGGGTTGCATTATACCGATATGTCGTTTTCGTTGGCCCGATGTGATGCTTTATCGTTTAAATTAACCCGGTATAACGCTATATCGTTGTGATTGACAGGTGATATGGTGCGGACGGAGCCGTGTTAGCCGGGCTTCATCGCATTTCGGACCAGCACGGCAGTATGGTGTGCGGTACGATCAACACCATCGGCAATCTGATGCCTGCATGAAAACCCGTGAGCACATATTTCGGTCTCTTCCGGGGTACTTCGCAACCGTGGGAACAGCACCATTTCTCCAATCTGCTGAGAGATTTCAAAATGCTCGTTTTCATACCCGAAACTACCTGCCATTCCACAGCAGCCGGTGGGCAGATTTTCGGCTTGGTAACCAATCTTTTCCAGCACTTCCATGACCGGCTCCATGCCTACCAGGGCCTTGGCATGGCAGTGACCGTGCACCACGGCCTGTCGCCCCCGCGCGTCGAAACGGTTTGCATCTTCGGGGAATGCGGCAAAGTGTTTCTGTAAAAACTCCTCGAACAGGTAGGCCGAAGCGGCTACTTTCCGGGCACCATCCAACCGGTCGTCATCGCATAAATCCAGATATTCATCGCGAAGGGAGAGGATTTCCGAGGGCTCCTGGCCGATAATCGGGATTCCTTCCGAAGCGTAGGGCGTGAGCAGACCGATGTTCTTATGGGCTATGCTCCGGGCATCCCGCACAAAGCCTTTCGATAGCTGGGTCCGGCCGCTTGCCAGCGGTTGGGTAACCAGCACCTCATAGCCCAGATGTTCCAGCACGTGTACCATCGCCCTGCCTACTTCCGGTTCGTTGTAATTCATGAAAACATCCACCATAATGAGGACTTTACCGCGGATGGGGGTGCCTTTACGGGCCTGTTTGCCGGCAGCCTGTGATCCGGTCACGTGTCTGCTACCGACTTCAGTGACTGTTTGGAAACCGCTTGTATGTGCTCCTGGTGATGTGGCGCCCGGATTTTGCGACCCGGAATCCGGTTTGGGTTGCCGTTTGCGAAACCACTGCTGAAACGTCTGTGCGGAAAACTCCGGCAAATTTCGGTCGGGATGGATGTTGAACAGGGTTTTGTAGATTTCCTTGACCGGGTTCAGCCGGTTCATCCAGTTTACCAGGCCGGAGAAGGGTGCGGCCAGCGGATAAAAAAGCTCGGGTCGACCGAAAAAATGGTAGCTCAGCGGTGCACCGGCGCGGTCGTGCCGGCCCTGGGTGAACTCCGCCTTCATTTTGGCCATGTCAACATTGGCCGGGCACTCGGTTTTGCAGGCCTTGCAGCTCAGGCAAAGGCTAAGCGCATCATGCAGATCGTCGTTGGAGAAGGCATCGTAACGTTCCCCGCGGAAAACCTGGCGGAACACATTGGCCCTGCCGCGGGTCGAGTCTTTTTCGTCGCGTGTGGCCATGTAGGACGGACACATGGTGCCTCCGCTTTCAGCCAGTTTCCGGCACACGCCCGCTCCGTTGCACTTATCCACCAGCGCCATAAAATTCCCTTCGTTCCGGTAATGAAACACGGTATTGAACGTTGGGATTTCCTCCTCAGGGTAGAACCGGAGGTCGGCATCCATGGGTTTGGGGTCCACAATTTTGCCCGGATTGAAAATGCCGTTCGGATCCCAGATCTGCTTGACCTGACGCAAGAGCGGCATCATTTCAGTGCCCAGAACCAGTTCAATGTACGGAGCCCGGACCCGACCGTCGCCGTGCTCGCCACTGAGTGATCCGCGGTATTTTTTTACCAATCTGGCTACATCCACGGCAATCTGCTTCATTTTTTCGAAGCCTTCCCGTGTCGTCAGGTTCAGCTCGGGTCGCAGGTGCAGTTCGCCTACCGAGGCATGGGCGTAGTAGACACTGTGGGTGTCATAGCGGCGCATAATAGCTTCAAACTCCTCGATATACGCGGGGAGGTCTTCTACACGCACGGAGGTGTCTTCGATAAATTCCGGGGTGCGCGACTCCGCCCAGGTACCCATGAGCAGACCGAGTCCGGCCTTGCGAAGCTCCCAGACTTTATGCATGTCTTCTGGCTGGGTGAAAATCTGGTAGTCGTAGCCAAGTCCATCGGCTTTGAGCTGTTCCCCAAGGGCTTTGGCCCGGGCTACAAGCTTGTCTGCATCGCCACCCTCCAGTTGCATAATCAGAACGGCCTTGGGCTCGCCAACGATGAAAAACCGGTTCCTGCTCTGTTCCAGATTCAGTTCGGTAGCTTTGATAATGATGTCATCGATGAGCTCCACCGCGCCGAGTTCCCCGTCTTCACGGGTTTCTCCGACTGCAGGAGGGGGGACGGCCTTGACCGCTTCCACCGTGGCCAACATGGATTCACGCAGGGTGGTGTACTGGCCGATTAACAGAATTTTGTGCTTTGGCAGCGGGACCAGTCTGACATCGGCGTCAACGGTCATCGCCAGGGTACCCTCGCTTCCGCACAGTAATTCAGCCATATTGAAAGGTCGCCCGCCCGGGTTGAGGGGTTCCATCTCACAGAGGCGGTCCAGCGCATAACCCGTATTTCGCCGGGTGATATCGGGATGCGGGTAGCTGTCCAGAATGGCGTCTTTATTGGCTTCAAGCAATGCCAGCATTTCCCGGTAGATGCGGCCTTCCAGTGTTTTGCGTTGTTTCCTGGTCTCAAGTTCTTCGTTGGTGAGCGGACCGAATTCGGCCAGGGAACCATCGCTCAATACTACCCGCATGGTCTGCACATGTTCACGGGTGGTACGGTGTTTCAGGGAGAAGGATCCGGCGGAGTTGTTGCCAATCATGCCTCCGAGCATGCAACGGTTGGTGGTGGAGGTATCCGGACCAAACTGCAGGCCGTGAACAGCGGCCTCGCGATTCAGGGTGTCGCGGATGACACCGGGTTGTACCGTGGCCCGACCTTCTGCAGGGCGGATTTCCAGAATACGCGACATGTGCCGGGAAGTGTCCATGACAACGCCGCCGCCGGTAGTTTGACCGGCCAGACTCGTTCCCGCTGCCCTGGCGGTAATGGGGGTACGATGCACCGCACACCATTTTACCAGGTCACGGATATCATCGCCGTTTTGCGGGAAAAAAACGCCTTCAGGTTGTTCCTCGTACATGGAGGCATCGTTGGCGTAGAGCCGGCGCAGAAGGGTATCGCGATGAATATCGGGTTGGGCAACCTGGGATTCCGACCGGGCATTGATAGCGGGGAGGTCGGTGGAGTCCATGAGTGATTCCCGGGTGGTGGACATAAGCGTAATGGATTGCGTGCAGATGATGTGTTCACGGGGGCGCTGAACCCTGATCGGCGGTGAGCCATATTCAGCTAGCCCTGTCTGGCAAGATACGCATCGCCTCAGTAAAATAAACCGCAAAAAGCCCCGAACAGCGTGACCTGTATAATTACGGCATTTCCCCAAATTCAAGCCGTACTTGTGTTCCGTCCGGGCTGGAGGTGACCTCAGCGTTGCCGCCTATCTGCAAAGCCAATCCTTCAATAATCTGCATGCCCAGGCTGTCGCGTTTTTGCAATGCTTCCGGCGCAATTCCTACTCCGTTGTCACGGATAATCAGTTCTGTCTGGTCACCTGAGCTTTGCAACAGTACCTGGATGCAGCCGGTACTACGGTCTGGAAATGCATGCTTAAACGCGTTGGTAATCACTTCATTGACGAGTAAACCTATGGGTACAGCCTGTTCTACGGTGATCTGCCGGCAATCCAGACTGAATTCAACTTCAACCGTAAGCTCCGGTGAATTCATGGTATCGCGGATAGCATCAATCACCTTGGGCAGATACGCATCCAGGCAGAGTTCGCCGTAGTTTTCACTGTGATACAACGCTTCATGAACCAGCGATATGGACCGGACCTTGGTAATGGTATCCAGGAAGATGTTTTGGTCGGCCTGCGAGCCGAGGCGATCCAGTTGCAGCTGGAGTATGCTGGAGACTACCGCCAGGTTATTCTTGACACGGTGGTGAATTTCGGATAGCAGGACATTCTTCTGTTTCAAGGCTTCTTCGAGCTGCTGCTGCTTTTTAATTTTATCGGTAATGTCAATGTGAGAGCCGACCATTTTCAGTAATTTTCCACCGTCAGTACGGGTGGCGGTACCCCGTGCCTGGATCCATTTGTAACGGCCGTCTTTGCAGCGCAACCTGAACTGACTCTCGTAGTTTTTGGCAGAGGAATTATCACCGAAGTCGCGCAGTCGCCCGGACGCTGCCTCACGGTCTTCCGGATGCAGCAACCCGTACCAGGTGTCGTAGTCGTCTTCCAGTTCATCCGGTCGGTAACCGAGCTGGGTTTTCCATTCATCGGAGTAAAAGACTTCTCCGGTGGCAGTGCGGTAATCGTAAAAGCCTACATTGCTGGCATTAATAGCTTCCTGCAGCTTTTGCCGGTCTTCATAATGCCTCGATTCAGCCTCAATACGCCGGGTTACGTCGATGAGAACACCACTGATTACTTTGGGAACACCGCTATCATCATACTCAACCCAGGTACGGTCGTCAACCCATACAACACGACCATCTTTGCAGACAATGCGGTAGAATTGCTCGTAATTGGCCTGCTGTCTGGCTAATAGTACATCAATTTCGGCATTCATCCGATCAACATCATCCGGATGTACGATGCTTACATGATCCAGCTTACCATCAAGAAAATCATCCGATGTATATCCCCACTGACTTATGCTGCCGGAGACGAATTCAACGGGCCACCCGGGGGCATTCTTCCAGCGCATCATAACAATGGGCGACTGATCTGCTATTCGTTGCAGCTCTTCGGGGTAGCTGTTGTCCGGAATGAACCCGGGAGACGACGCGGACGATTCTTCTTTCATAAGCTAAGCGCACGTGTATTGATTGAATTGAACACACCTCGGTCCTGCATTGCAACAACCTTGTAAGCCCCCTGACGATTGCTGTTGACAGACATCAATACATTGTATGGAATTGTTTAGTTAGAAACAATGTCTAATTTCGTGGGAACAATCTGTGAGAATACCGTCCGGGATGTCTTTGTCTGCGTGTCGTTTAAAGTGTAGACCTACTGTTGTCTGCAGATTCCTATTTTCGTCTGAATCATGCCCCATTAAGGCTGACTTCGACCATAGCATCAACTATCTGCCAAAAATCCGGACCCGTCTCAAAGAGTACATCGTACAGGCAACAGCCTGCTTCAAATCCGCCAAAGTGCTGGTCATACCGGATGCGATTGCTGATATCAACCGGAGTATTATCGATTTTTAAACCAAGTGTATCCAGGTAGTTTCTGGAATTTTTTTCGGGAAGTATGCGAACAGTATCGTGATGATTATCCGGATTTAACAGTGGTGCGTTGTTGTCGGGAATGTATTCAACGGGGGGCAGCGAGGGGATCTCAAGGTATTGCCATAACCGCTGGTTCAGGTGGGTGGCCGCCTCGAGCCAGGACGACATAGCGGCGGCATGTTGGAAGTCGGCCCGTATTTCGGGTTCATAGTGGTCGAAATACGGACTGTTACGGTAATTGAATTCAAAGGATCGCAGCAGGGGCGTTAGCCACCCGGAGTCCGGATCGGTTCTGCAGGTGTGCAAGGGGAGCCGTCGGTCTTCGGGGTGAACCGGCATATAGACCCACTGGGTGCCGTTCGGCTGGCGGATTTTCCCCCTGTGGACGCTGCTTTTCCGGTTGAAGGTGGCCCCGGTATGCAACAACATCACATCGGAATGCATCCATCGGTACAACCAGTCCAGGTCAGGGAAGGCTGTGGGGAGTTGCAAGGCCGCAACCATTACTCCTCGCTCTTGCCACTGAAACCGACAGCTGCATCCTCACTGCGGTGCTTGTCGGTCAGGTGTTGTTCCATTTCGGCGCGTAGTTTCTGAATGGTCATGCCGCTCACCAGCGAGCCGCTTCGAGCAACGGAAATCCGCCCGGTTTCTTCCGAAACGACCACCACCAGCACGTTGCTGGTTTCACTGATCCCCAGGGCAGCGCGGTGCCGTGTTCCGAAAACCGATGAAATATTGGGGTTCTGGCTGATGGGCAGGTAACAGCTGGCCGCTACGATACGGTCGTTGCGGATGACCACAGCCCCGTCATGCAGGGGGGTATCTTTCTGGAAAATTGTGACCAGCAGTTTGCTGGTGACCCGCGCGTCAAGGGGAATGCCGGCGTCAACGAGGTCGTTGAGCGTGGCCGATTTCGAAAAAACGATGAGGGCGCCGGTTTTTACCCGGGCCATAGACTTCACCGCATCAACGACTTCATCCACTACCGTGTCACTTTCTTTCTGGGAGAAGAATTTGTCGAACCGGGTATTCTGACCCAGATTGTAGAGCAATTTCCGGATTTCCGGCTGGAATATGATGATGACCGCCAGGATACCTACGTCGGTGATGCGACGAAGGATGAAGTTGATGGTGGTGAATCCGAGCAGACTCACTAAGGCGTTAACGGCAAAAATGATGAGGATTCCCAGGAAAGCAGGCACTGCAAATGAACCGCGTATCCAGCGGTACATATAAAAAATGGCCGCTGCGATAATGGCGGTCTCGATGAGGTCTTTTAAGCCAAAGTCAAGGAAGCCTAAGGGAATCAATGTGGCATTTGCTGAAGGTTCGGGGCATTTTTACTGTTGGGGGAATATACTTTAAAAAGTTTACAATTCCGTTAGGTGTTTGAATACCAGCAGGGAGTCATGCGCCTGCTGAACGTCGTGTACCCGCAGGATGTGTGCACCTTTCATGAGTGCGTAAAAGTGCAGTGCGATGGTGCCTGCTACCCGGCCCTCCGCCGGCCTGCCGTTCAGGATGGCACCCAACATCGATTTTCGGGATGCCCCGATGAGTACCGGCCAGCCGCTGGCTGCAAAATCGGGTATAGCACGGATCAGCTCCAGATTATGCTCCAAGGTCTTGCCGAATCCAATGCCCGGATCAATGATGACTTCCCGGACACCCGCCTGCCGCGCTTCCATGGCGCTGGTGGTAAGCGCTTCAAGTACCTCGGCAACTACATCCTCATAAACCGGATTGTCCTGCATGGTTTTTGGGTTGCCTGTAGAATGCATGATGATAAGACCGGCACCATAGGCAGCACAAAGTGCAGGAAACCGGGGTTCGGCACGCAGTCCGCTGACATCATTGATGTAGTGTGCCCCAAGTTCCAACGCCGCCTCCGCCACGGCGTATTTGGTTGTGTCAACGGAAAAACGGATTTCAGGCCATCGGGGGATGCATGCCTTCAACACCGGAATCACCCGTTGAAGCTCCTCATCAACCGTCACCGGATCGCTGCCGGGCCTTGTCGATTCGCCGCCCACGTCAATAATCGCGGCACCCTCGCCGATCATGCGTTCAGCCTGTGCAACGGCCGCCCCGGTCTGCAGAAACCGCCCCCCGTCAGAGAAGGAGTCGGGCGTGCAGTTGAGGATGCCCATAATCTGCGGGTAGCTTGTTTGGGTGGATGGGTCTGATGTCATAGCAGGTGAGGAAGTTGTTTTCGCGATGGTAAAGGGTACAAAAAAGGCCGGATGTCAGATAACAACCGGCCCGGAATTGTGCTACATCGACCGTTATTACCAGTCTTCTTTGATGTCATCCGTAGATTTCGACTTGGTAGCCCATTCATCAGCATCGGGCAGGGCGTCTTTGGTTTCATTAATGACATGGTCTTCCCATTTCTCTGCAAGCCGCTCGTTCCAGTCGATGTAGTGTTCCCATTCTGCTGGTACTTCATCATCCGGATAAATCGCCTCAACCGGACATTCCGATACGCACGCATCGCAGTCAATGCACTCGTTTGGGTCGATGACCAGAAAGTTGGGTCCTTCCCGGAAAGCGTCTACAGGGCAAACCGCAGCACAATTGGTGTACTTGCAGTTCACGCAGGGTTCTGTAACAACGTAAGCCATAGTGTTCCTTTTACTTTTTTGTGATGTTCTGGATACTTTTTCCCTTCCTAACAATGTGGGCTAAAAGTATTTGAATACAAATACAGAATCAATCCATTTTAGAAATCGTTCTGCAGCGGACAGAATTTATCGCGGAGCTTTTGCGTTGATTTGCTAAGTTGTCAGCCATTGACATCTCCCATCACTCCGAAAACCCTGCACATGGAACGAATCAGTTTTGAAGAAGCTTTACAAAAGCTGGAAGCGATTGTGAACAAACTCGAAGACGGGTCTGTTTCTCTGGAAGAGTCGGTTTCGCTGTACGAGGAGGGTATGAAACTCTCCAAACACTGCTCCGAAATTCTGGAACAAGCTGAGCTCCGCATTGAAAAAGTAAATCAGGATCAAACTTCTTAGCGATGGCCGACGAACGTGTTGCAACTCCCGGACCCCTGCTGGCTACTATCAACTCCCCGGCAGCTATTCGAAAACTGAGCCAGGACCAGCTGCTGGATCTCAGCTTTGAGCTGCGTGATTATATCATTGACGTAGTCTCAATTCATGGGGGGCACTTCGGTGCGAGCCTGGGCGTGGTTGAGCTCACCGTTGCCCTGCACCATGCCTACAACACCCCCGACGATATGATTGTATGGGATGTGGGCCATCAGGCATACGGCCATAAGATTCTGACCGGCCGTCGGGACAATTTTCATACCAACCGTAAGTACGGCGGTCTGTCAGGTTTTCCGAAACGCAGTGAAAGTCCGTACGATACCTTCGGGGTAGGCCACTCCAGTACCTCTATTTCCGCCGCTCTTGGTATGGCGGTGGGACGCGACCACAATCAGGAAGACAAACATGTGGTTGCTGTCATCGGAGACGGATCGATGTCGGCAGGGCTTGCCTTTGAGGCACTGAACAATGCCGGAGCCATGAACAGCAATGTGCTGGTCATCCTCAATGACAATCGCATGTCCATCGACCCGAATGTCGGGGCACTGAATGAGTACCTGGCTGATATCACATCCAGCGGCACGTTCAATAAAATCCGCGACGAGGTGTACGACCTCCTCGGTCATTTTAAGTCGGCCGGCGACAAAATGCGGAAGGTAGCTTCCCGGCTGGAGGCGGCCATGACCACAGCCCTCACCCCGGGATCGCTGTTCCGGGCGCTCGGATTCAAGTACTACGGTCCCGTAGACGGGCATAATGTGAAGAATCTGGCCAGAACGCTCAAAGATCTGAAAAAAATACCCGGACCCAAACTGCTGCATGTGGTTACCGTCAAAGGCAAGGGTTTTGCGCCCGCCGAGAAAGATCAGGTCAAATGGCACGCCTCGGGCAGTCCGTTCGACAAGGTGTCCGGCGCTTCACTGGCCGTCAAACCCGTCAAACCCGGCAAGCCCAAATACCAGGATATTTTTGCCGATACCCTCATCCATCTTGCTGAAAATGATCGACGTATTGTGGGCATCACTGCAGCCATGCCCAGTGGTACGGGCCTGCTCAAGATGATGAAACTCATGCCTGAGCGAACTTACGATGTAGGCATTGCCGAGCAGCACGGCGTCACCTTTGCAGCCGGACTGGCCACCCAGGGTCTCAAACCCTTCGTAGCCATTTACTCCACGTTCATGCAGCGTGCATACGACCAGGTTATTCACGATGTCTGCATTCAGAAACTGCCCGTTGTGCTATGTATGGATCGCGCCGGACTGGTAGGTGCTGACGGTCCGACCCACCACGGATTGTATGACATCAGCTATCTGCGGGCCATCCCGAATATTGTAGTCGGTGCCCCGATGAATGAAATCGAGTTGCGTGACATGATGTTCACGGCCTCAGGTTATGAAGACGGTGCTTTTGCCATCCGCTACCCTCGCGGTGAAGCACAGGGATTCCTTCCGGAAGGCCAGCAGCCCTCTGCGATGGAAATCGGTAAGGGGCAGCAGCTTCGCGAGGGAGATGACATAGCGGTACTATCCTACGGAACCATCGGTAACGAGGTGGTCAAAGCCGCAGCGCAACTTGCCGAAGAAGGTATCTCCGTCGGGCATTACAATATGCGTTTTGTCAAACCCCTTGATACGGCCCTGATCGATACCATTGCCAACCGTTACCAGCGACTCATCACCATTGAAGATGGCACGCGGCTGGGAGGCTTTGGAAGCGCGGTAGCTGAGTATGTGGCTGAAAACCACCCGGGACTTGCCGTAAAAATTATGGGTGTTCCGGATGCAATTATTGAACACGGCTCTCAAAAAGAGCTGTATCGTGAAGTTGGCATTGATGCTCAGGCCGTAACCGAGATGGTGCATACCGAGCTCAATCGTCTGCCATCTCCGCTTTTGCAATCAGCTCGCGGGCACTGATCACGGCCGATTCGCTCAGGGTTGCGCCACTCATCAGCGTGGCTACTTCGCGCACATGTTCCTCAGCTTCCAGTTTCTGGATATGCGTGATGGTTCGCTCTCCTTCCTCCTGTTTGGACACCCTGAAGTGATGGTGGGCCTGGCAGGCAATCTGAGGCTGGTGGGTGATAGCCAGAATCTGGCAATGCGAAGCCAGCGCGCGCATGGTTTGTCCTACCTGCTCGGCCACCTCCCCGCTGATTCCCGTGTCTATCTCATCAAATATCATCACCGGCAACGACTGCTCCCGGGCAAGGATAGACTTCAGGGCCAGCATGATGCGGCTTATCTCACCACCTGAAGCAGTTTTCGACAAGGGCTTGGGAACTTCTCCCTTGTTCGTCGAGATGTAAAAGCGGACTTCATCGCCACCGTATTCGGAACAGGATACCCGGCGATTTCCGATCGTCAGCCACCCATCGTTACTGTATAACCATTCCACTTTGGTCTGAAAAGCAGCATGGGTAATACCCAATTTGCGCAGCTCAGTCACGATTTTCTCCCCGAGTCTGGCAGACTCGGACTCCCGGGCGGCATGCAGGATTTCGGCTTTTTCGCGGAGCTGATCCGTCGCTTCGTCAACCCGCAGCTGGAGTCGCTCAATTTCCAGGTCATAATTGTCGGCCAGATTCAGGTTTTCCCGAAGCTCATCCATGTAGGCGACCAGTTCCTCCATACTTTTGCCGTATTTCTTTTCAATACGACGGATTTCTGCTTGTCGGCCGCGCAAAAATTCAAGCCGCTGCGGGTTGAATTCAATATTGGACCGGTACCGCTCGGCATACCGTACCGCCTCCCGGATGCTGATCCGGGCCGCATTGAATTCCTGCAGATAGCTTTCGAAACCCTCTTCAATGCGAACCAGGTCTTCCAGCGCGTTCCCCATGGCGGTGAGGATATCTTCCGCGTTGGCATCCGACTCACTGCCCAGGCTAACCACCAGACCGGCTTTCTGGTCGAGCTCCTCGGCATTATCAAGCAACCGCATCTCACTTTCCAGCTCCGCATATTCATGGGGATCCGGTTGTACCGTCTCCAGTTCTCTGAGCTGAAACCGGTAGAGTTCCTGCTTTTCAAGGAGTTCTTTCTCCTTTTTTTGCAGCTTCTGAAGTTCCCTGCGCAGGCCTGCAACCTGGTCAAACTGAGCTCTGTAGCTATTGAGGTGAGGTTGAACCGCGGAAAGACCATCTACAACTTCACGATGGTGTTCTTCCCGAAGCAGCAGCTGATGGTCGTGCTGTCCATGCAGGTCAACCAGCAGATCGCCCACTTTTTTGAGGATCCCCACCGGCACCGGGGTGTCGTTGATAAAGGCGCGACTGGCCGAAGCCCGGATTTCCCGGCGAAGAATCAGTACCTCACGGTATTCGACCTCGGCATCGCTGAGTACAGCGCGGATTCTGGTATCATCGCCCACACGAATCAGCGCCTCGGCAACCGCCTTTTGCGCCCCGTGCCGGATGGTGTCTGTATCGGCACGCTCGCCCAGAATCATATTGAGTGCACCGATGAGAATCGACTTTCCGGCTCCCGTCTGACCGGTGATGATATTCAGTCCGGTGCCGGGGGTTACCTCCAGTTCATCAATAAGGGCAAAGTCTTTGACGTAAATGGATTCAATCATGGGAAAATCACGGGTTTCGGGTTTTGCACAGCGCTGCGGAACCAGCGTGTTTTGCCGGCTAAACAAATTACAGCTCTGCACAGTTACATTCCATCTGCTATATAGAGTCGTACAGCGATAAAATATTACACCAGACCGCACAAATTCCGGAACGAAAGTTTACCTCCACAGCGGTACACGGCAATTTTCCCTATCTTTCGGTCGACTAAAGTACAACCCAACAGCATTATGGCCAAAAAGAAGAAAGCATCCGAACCGATAGACTCCGACCTGCTGCTCTCCGGCATCGACCAGCTCCTGCTGGAAGCATCCATGGAGAACGATGATATTCCCGAGGAACTCCCGGTTCTGCCCCTGCGCGATACGGTTATATTTCCGTTCACGATGTTTCCCATTCTGGTAGGACGTGACACCACCATCAAAGCGATTGAAGCCGTTGCCAGCAGTCATAAATTCATCCTCCTGGCTACCCAGGTTGACCCCGACGAGGAAGAGCCCGCTGCCGATGAGCTGCATAAAACAGGCACGCTCGCCCGAATTGTTCAGGTTCTGCGTCTTCCCAATAACCTGATGAAAGTGCTGGTCAGCGGGGTAGATGTGATGAAAATCCGCAAATTCACTCAAAATGAGCCCTATTTCGCGGCTACATTCAAGGTGACCGGGGCCCCTTCCAGCCGAAATCGGACCGTGCTGAAAACCCTCATCCGCAAAACACGCGAAAAATTTGAGCGCTTTGTGATGATGAATACCGAGCTGCCCGAAGAGGTACTCCTTGGCTTTGATCCGGAGGCGGAGCCGTCCAAGCAGCTTTTTTACATGGCTTCCTACCTCGACCTTGAGCTTGATGACCGTCAGAAAATGCTGCAGGAGCGTTCGCTGGATGCTATGTTCAAACGACTGTTGACCATGCTGACCAGTGAGCTGGAGGTCCTGGAGGTTTCCAATAAAATAAATGAGCGCGTTCAGGAGGAGATTCAGGAAACCCAGAAGCGGTTCTACATACAGGAGCAAATCCGGGCCCTTCAGGAAGAGCTGGATGAAAACGATTTCGGTGATCCGGAGCTGGCCCGGTTAAAAGAACAGATCGACTCGCTCCAGATGAGCGAACAGGCACGCAGCAAGGCCACCGAAGAGTTGGAAAGGCTACGCAAAACCCCGGCCATGTCGCCGGAGTATACCGTTGCCCGCAATTACATTGACTGGCTGGTTTCCATGCCTTGGGGCACGCGCAGTGAAGATATTCTGGATATGAAAACGGCTCAGGAAGAGCTGGATAAGGATCATTTTGGGCTGGAAAAACCCAAGGAACGCATTCTGGAGTACATCGCAGTACTGAATCTGGTCAAGTCCATTAAAAGCCAGATCCTGTGTTTTGTTGGTCCGCCGGGTACCGGAAAAACTTCCCTCGCCAAGTCGATAGCCAATGCCCTGGGTCGTAAGACGGTGCGTATAGCGTTGGGCGGGGTCAGCGATGAAGCTGAAATCCGGGGACATCGCAAAACCTACATCGGATCTATGCCGGGACGGATTATTCAGGGGATCAAAAAGGCCGGTACCATGAATCCGGTGATTATTCTGGACGAAATCGACAAGCTGGGTCATGATTTCCGGGGCGATCCCTCCTCGGCGGTGCTGGAGGTGCTGGACCCGGAGCAAAATTCCACGTTTAACGACCACTATCTGGATATCGATTTCGACTTATCCCAGGTCATGTTCATCACCACGGCGAACGTCGCCAGCAATATTCAGTCGGCCCTGCTGGATCGCATGGAGATTATCAATCTGCCGGGTTATCTGGAGCACGATAAACTGGAGATTGCACGTAAGCACCTGCTGCCCAAACTGTATGAAAGCCATGGATTAACCCCCTCGCGGATCAAGTTTAAAGCGGACGCCATTCTGGAAATCATCCGGAAGTATACGGCGGAGTCGGGCGTGCGGCAACTGGAACAGCAGCTGGCGGCGGTTTGCCGGAAAATTGCCCGTATGGAGGTAGATGCCCGTAGTGCTGGTAAACGAAAGTCCAGTATCACCATCAATATGGAGCGGATCCACGAATTTCTGGGGGTTGAGAAATATCGAGACAGAGATCTGGACAAGCATGATAAGATCGGTTCTATAAACGGTCTGGCCTGGACGTCTACCGGTGGATCCATCCTGCAGATTGATGTGGCCGTGGTTAAGGGTAAGTCCAAATTCACACTGACCGGTCAGCTTGGCGATGTAATGAAAGAGTCGGCTCAGGCTGCGCTGACCTACATCCGTTCACGCGCCGAAGAGCTCGGAATAGCCGATGATTACTTTGACAATCACGAGTTTCACCTGCATATACCCGAGGGAGCTATTCCCAAGGATGGGCCCAGCGCGGGTATGGCCATGGCTCTGGCGATTATGTCGTTGATTACGCGCCGGCCGGTTCGCCACGATGTGGCCATGACCGGGGAAATAACCCTCCGGGGAGAGGTGTATGCCATCGGCGGACTCAATGAGAAGCTTCTGGCAGCGCAGCGCAACCGGATTGCCAAGGTACTCATACCCCGTGATAACCTGAAAGATCTCTCCGAAATACCCGAAAAGGTTAAGGAAGGTCTCACTATTATTGCGGTGAGTACGGTGGAGGAGGCGTTACCACATATTTTCCGGTAACCCAACGGACCATCGAGTGTCTGGTTGCGGTACCTGTGCCGCTGAATAGTTCTGAGTACCCTGCATATCTTAACCGAAGGCTATCTATGAAGTTTCTATTACGGCTCCCGCTGGTTTTCATGGTAATGACGGGCTTGAGCACGATTCAGGTCCAAAGTCTGGTACAGGCTCAGAGTTCGGCACTGGTCCTAAGTCCGGCACAGTCCCCAAATTCGGCACTGGTCCTAAGTCCGGTACAGACTCCAAATTCGGCACAGACCCTAAATTCGATACAGTCTCAAAGCCCGGCTTTAACCCGGCTACCGGTACCAACCCAAAGCCCGGATTTACCCCAGGTCCCGGGGGCTTCCGCGCCGTTTTTTGTCTCCCATCCAACCCTGACTCCCGACGGTCAGACCATTATTTTCAGCTACGAGAGTGATTTGTGGAAGGTGCCCGCATCCGGCGGACAGGCGGTTCGCATTACGGCCATGGATGGGGTGGAGACCCGACCCTCCGTATCACCGGATGGGAATTGGCTGGCTTTCTCCTCCGGACAGTTCGGCAATATGGACGTGTATGTAATGCCGCTGCGTGGCGGTGAGATACGGCAATTGACCTGGCACGAAGCGACCGACGAGCTGGAGGGATGGTCGTGGGATAGCTCCACACTATATTTCACATCGAACCGGGAAAACCGGTTCAGCACCTGGCAGGTAGACCTTGACGGTGGAACGCCTGCACGGTTATTTCGCCATTATCATGTCAACGACCATAATCTGGCTGCCCATCCGGACGGCAGTTTCCTGTTCAATACCTCATGGGAAAGCAAGAATCAGGCGCATCGAAAGGGATATCGTGGTGCTTTTGCTCCACAAATTGAGCAGTATCATCCGGATCCGGACGCGGGCGGTCGCAACAGCTCCGGGGCTCCGTCCCAACAAGGTGCCTCCGCACCTCAGACCGGCGGCTCGACGGGCGATGGTGTCTCCGGCGAGGCATACCGCGTGCTGACCAGCCACGATGGAAAGAATATGTGGCCTTCGGTGAGTCGTGACGGTACAATTTTCTATGTGTCCGATGCCTGGAACGGAGAATATAACCTCTACCGGCTCAACCGTGAAGGGACACCTGTGCTGCTGACCGAATTTGATACTTCCGTGAAGCATCCGCGGGTCAGTGCCGATGGAAGTCGTGTGGTTTTCACCCGCGATTATCAGCTGTGGCACTATGATGTAGCCGAAGGACAGGCACAGCCGGTGATATTCAGCGTATTCGGTAATTCTACACTGGAGCGCGGGCAGGACTTCCGGGTTCAGGGAAATATTACTGCATTTGACGTATCCCCGGATACCGATAAGCTGGCCTTTGTATCCCGTGGTGAACTATTTGTTTCGGATGCTGAGGGCAAGTTTGTCCGGCACATGCCCACTCGCAGCGACGGACGGGTGATGGAGGTGTATTGGATGGATGACAACCGAACCATTCTATTCAACCAAACCTGGAACGGATATCAGAACTGGTTTACTATGGATGCCTCCGGCAACGGACCGGAGATACAGCGTACTTCGGATCTGCGAAATAACCGGGGGTTAGCACTAAGCAATGACCGAACCCGTGCAGTCTATCTGAGCGGTCGGGACCAGGTGCGGATTATGGAGCTCAGCTCCTTTGAGAGTCAAACCGTGGTGGAAGATCAGGTATGGGATATTCAATGGTCACGGCCTTCGTTTTCACCGGATGATCGCTATATCCTGTTCACAGCTTACCGCACATTTGAGCAGAATATCTACGTTCACGAGCTGGAAACAGCCCAAACCCTGGCTATTACCGATACCTACGTGTCAGAGACCCAGCCTTTTTGGTCGCCCGACGGCAGGTACATCTATTTTCAGACTAACCGTACCCGACCCGCCTATCCCTACGGTATGCGTGATTCCGATATCTATCGGATTGCGCTCGATTACATACAGCCATCCCTGCGATCGGGTCGCGTTCAGGCGCTTTTTGAAACCGACGAGGACGATGAGGACGCTGAGCAGTTGGTTCAAGTGACGATTAACGCCGGGGGTCTGGCAGACCGCTGGGAGCAGGTTGGCCCTTCATTTGGCACCCAGACCAGTCCTTTTGTGCACATCGACGGTGATAAGACCTATGTGGTGTACCGATCGAACCATGATGAGGGTCGTTTTGCGTTGTGGAAGACGGTTTTTGAACCGTTTGAGTCGCCGGTTACGGAGAAAATTGCCGGTACTGAGCTTTGGGCTGCATCGCCCGTTGAGGTCGACGGAAAGCACTGGCTGCTACTCGGCGGTGATATTCATACCCTCAATCTTTCCGGTGGATCGGTCAAAAAATTGGACATACGTCATACGTTCCAGCGAAATCTGCGTGCGGAATTTGATCAGATGTTTGAGGAGATGTGGGCCAATCTGGAATCCAATTTCTATAATGAAGATTTTCATGGCCGCGATTGGGAAGCCATCCGTGAGCGCTACCGGCGGTTTATGCCTTATGTGCGCAGTAGGGCCGATCTGCGTGAGTTGAAAAACGATATGCTGGGCGAGCTGAATACCTCGCATATTGGTTTTGGTTCCAGCGGGTCGGAGGAGGAAGTCTATCATGGCAGTGCCACAGCCGCCACGGGTATTGTCTTTGATTCAGCCAATCCCTTTGAGGTGCGGGGGGTGGTTCGGGGTGCCCGGGCACTGACTGCCGTTGACGGGTTGCGTTCTGGCGACGTTTTGACGGCAGTAAACGGGGTTGAGGTGGATCAGGGTCAAAACCGAGAGTATTACTTTTCATTCCCCGGCAGACCGGATGAACTGGTGCTTCGCTTTGAGCGGGACGGACAAGGTTTTGAGCACACGGTGACTCCGGTATCGTATGCGGTGGTGCGCAATCTGCTCTACGATGAATGGATGCATGAACGCCAGGAAATTGTTGACGAGTCGTCTGAGGGCCGCATTGCGTATATCCATATGAAAAATATGGGCGGCGGTGAATTGCAGCATTTTTTGGAGGAGATGGTCTCGGAAGGGCAGGGCAGGGAAGCTCTGATTCTGGATCTGCGCTACAATACCGGTGGGAATGTGCACGACGAAGTACTTAGGTTTTTGTCGCAGCAACCCTACCTGAACTGGGGGTATCGGGGCGGTCCGCTTGCACCTCAATCCAACTTCACACCGGGGATCAAACCAACCGTGCTTCTGATTAATGAGCATTCGCTCAGCGACGCCGAAATGACTGCTGCGGGTTTCCGTGAACTGGGACTGGGCACTATTGTGGGGATGGAGACGTATCGCTGGATTATCTTCACTTCGGGTGCGGGACTGGTGGATGGGTCGTTCTATCGCCTGCCTTCCTGGGGTGTGTATACATTTACAGGTGAAAACCTGGAGTTTACAGGTGTAGCACCGGATGTAGAGGTGCCGAAAACGTTTGCTGACCGTGTTAACAACCGGGATCCGCAGTTGGTGCGGGCTATTGAAATTATTCTGGAAAAGCTGGAAGAATAAAAAAAGGGGTAAGCGATTCATATCGCACCGCTACAACCTCTTACCGTTGCTACCTTCCGGTCCTGGCGGAGTTCAGAGGGAGCTAGTCGTATGAGACTTACCCCAGACTTCAAATATACAGGAATTCCGCTCGGAATCCTATGAAAAATCGCAGAGCCCGGACATAGTCACCGGCGTCGTTTACGGAGTTCATTCATGCCGTATACTGTCAACCGGATTCTGCGAGGCTGCCCGTATGGTTTGCCAGGATACCGAAGAGAAGGCAATCAGTATGGTGAGCAGGAATGTTGAAATCAGAATAACCGGTCCTATTTCAGTACGGTATGCGAATCCTTCCAGCCAGCTCCCCATAATCCAGATAACCGCAGGAAGCGCCAGAAGATTGGCTGCTATTACCAGCAATATAAATTCACGGCTTAACAGCATCACCAGTTGTCCGGTAGAGGCACCCAGTACTTTTCGGATGCCGACAGACTTTCGTTTCCGTAATGTGGTGTACGAGGCGAGCCCGAAAAGACCGAAACACGACAGTGCTATGGCGATGAGGGCGAAAAACCCCGACACGCCGGCTAATTGTTGTTCATTTTCATATTGCTGTTGAATTTGCTCATCCAGCCAGAAATACTCGAAGGGACGGTTTGGATCGACTTCTTTCCAGGCTGCCTCCAAAGCGCCGAGTGCAGCCTCCGGATTACCCGGTTCAAGGCGGGCCATCACGTAGCCGATTTGTGCAGGAATATTTTTGGGCATTTCGAAAACCAGGGGTTCAATTTCTGTGTGAAGGCTGGCAAAGTTGAAGTCGCGCACCACTCCGATGATATTGAACTGAAAACTGTCTCGCTGCAGTGACCTCCCTATAGCTTCCAGGGGGTTACCGTAGCCCATTTGCTGTACAAACCGTTCGTTTACAATGACCGATTCCGTGGCGTCATTGATAAAATCGGATGAGAATGTTCTGCCGGCAACCAACTCCAGTCCGAATACTTCTTCAAATCCTTCTGTCACAAAATATAGAGGTACAGTTACTTCGCCCTCATCAACCCTGCCATCAATCAGATAGCCAAACGTCTGGTTTTCTATGCCAAAGATGACATTGGTACCAATTACTTGCCGGACCTGCGGATGCTGCCGGGCCTGGTCGCGATACGCATCCCAGAAGAAAATCATGCGCGTTAAACCGGCCGGAATGACAACGGTCTGCTCATGGTCAAATCCCAGTCGTTCATTGCGCATAAAATCCAGTTGATTGAAAACAACCCAGGTACCGGCGATCAGAAAGGCTGCAACACTGAACTGAATCAAAATCAGCCCGCGCGACAGCCACGCCCCGGAGCTCTCGGAATTCCGGTTTTCACGGAATAGTTTCAGCGGCGACCAGCCTGACAGAACCAACGACGGGTATAAACCGGCTACCGAGGCGGAAAGTACGCTGATTCCTGCGGCGAAAACCCAGAAATGCACAGATTTCAGCACCGAAAGGGTGGCGTCTCTGCCCGTTATTTCACCAAACCATGGCATCAGGGCCACCAATAACAAGATAGCTCCGGCCAGGGCCAGCAGCCCCGTAACCAGGGCCTCGCTCATATATTGACGGAAAATCTGTGTACGACCGGCGCCCAGTACTTTTCGCATCCCCACTTCTACCGTACGCGATGCGGATGTAGCCAGCGACATATTCACAAAATTGATTACGGCTATAGTGAGTATGAACCCGGCTATCCAGGCAAGAATTTTGATGTAGGCCATGCTGCTGACCGGACCGATTTCAGCGTAAAGATCGGAATGCAGACGGATATCGATAACCGGCTGGCTAATAAACCAGGCAGGTGACGAGCGGATACGGTCCTCAACGTCTACAGATAGCTGAGCCAGGGCTTCATCCAGCTCCGTTTGAGAAACCCCCTGTGCCGCACGGACGTAGGTCCACACAATACTCCAGTCCCAGGTTTGAGGGATACCACCCTGAAATAGTCCTGAGAGCGATTCCATCGATGCCAACACATCCCATTGCACGTGGGAGGTCTCCGGAAGGCGCTCAATGACTGCAGTTACCGTGAGGTCGAACCGGCCGTCAAAGCGGACCACTTTTCCGATGGGATCATCATCTCCGAAATACCGGCGGGCCGTTTCCCGGGTCATGACCATTGCGTCGGGTCTTGACAGGGCTGTAGCTGCATCGCCCTGAATAAATGTCACATCAAAAATGTTGAAGAGCGTGCTGTCTGCAAAGAAAAATCGCCGTTCGTAAAATTGTTTCTCGCCATCAGCATACCGCATAGAAACACGCGGAAGCCGGTTATTGAACAGCCTCGCACTGCTTTCAATGACATGGGGGTATTGTTCCTGAAGGAGGTTGTGCAGCGGAAAGGGTGTTATGGCGGCGGGTTCCAGATCGGTCCCTTCACGGGGAATCTGTATCACGCGGTAGAGGGTTTCAGCAGCCTCGTTATGACGGTCGAAACGGAGTTCATCAGCCGTGTACAGATAGATCAGAAATGCAGATGCCAGAGCCGTTGCGAGGCCGACAATCTTTATAATGGTATACAGCATCTCGCTTCTGAGTCTTCGAAATACTAAGGTGAAAAAACCGCGATTCATAAAATATGGCGTTTTACGACTAAAAATTTTATACAGATTGCAGGTGCGGGACTCAGAAGTCTATGCGCGTTGACCAAACCCTTAAATCGTTGAAAAATATAGGTAAGATTTGGTTTACACTAAAAAAAAATCGTTGTGAAATTTGTGTTTGACGGTCTGTTGGCGGGACCGTAAAATTATTTTTGTCACAAATGGCCTGCGAAACACTCTTATATATATGGACAGAAAAATCGAAAAGTCATCCTGGAATTTTAAATCGGCCGTCTTTGCCGCAGGCGGGGCTGTGCTGGTTTTGTACCTGGTGTGGATGTATGGGTTCAGGGAGTCTGGCTCCCAATCCATGCGAATTGACACAGGTAATCTGACAATATCTGCGGTTGAGCGGGCACCATTCCGGGAGTTTATTACGGTAAATGCCGCGGCCGTGCCGCTGCGCTCTATTATTTTGGATGCCGTTGAGGGTGGCAGGGTAGAAAGGGTGATGGCCGAAAGCGGAAGGAATGTGGTTGCCGGTGATACCTTGTTGGTTCTTTCCAATAACAACTTGCAGCTGGACGTGATGAATCGGGAAACGCAGATTCTCGAACAGATGAACAATCTTCGCAACACCCGCATCGCCCTGCAGCAGCAGCGGCTTGATCTGCGCAGTGACCTGCTTACGCATGAGACGGAACTGCAGCAACGCCGACGGGATTATCAGCGTGATTCTACCTTGTTCAGCCGGGGGCTGGTTGCACCGCATCAGTTTGAAAGCTCCCTGCAGCAGTTTGAACAGGTTCGCCTGCGCCGCGACTTATTTGCGGAGCAGCTGGCATTGGACTCAGCCGCCACAGAAAGTGAACTTCGGTTCATCGCAGAGTCGCTGGTCAATATGCAGCGAAACCTGGATCTGGTCTCCGACATTCTGGATAACCTTGTAATCACCGCGCCAATTTCCGGCCAGCTCACCGCACTGGACGCCGAAATAGGTGAGACGAAGTCGGTGGGGCAGCGTCTCGGACAAATTGACGTGCTGGAGGGGTATCGGATGCGCGCTCAAATCGATGAAATTTATATCACCCGTGTTGAAGCCGGGCAAACCGCTGAGTTTGATCTTGAAGGGCAGACCTGGACCATGGCGGTAACCCGCATTTTTCCGGAAGTGATTGACGGACGGTTCCAGGTGGAGCTGGATTTTACCGGAGCAGCGCCTGCATCGCTCCGTCGCGGGCAAACCATTCGTTTACGACTGGCATTCAGTGATCTGGCGGATGCAGTACTCATTCCCCGGGGCGGTTTCTTTCAGCAAACCGGCGGACAATGGGTCTTCGTACTTAATTCGGAAGGTACTGCTGCGGAGCGCCGGGATATCCGCATTGGTCGACAAAATGCCCGGTTTTATGCTATCGAAGAAGGACTTGAGCCCGGTGAGCGTGTGATAACCTCGTCGTATCAGGATTTTGGCGATAATACCCGCCTTATTCTGGAATAACTGCAGTCGTTTTAATTCAGGAACAACAATCAGATGAAATCATGATCAGAACAGAGAATCTTACCAAACGTTACAAAACGGCCGATGTGGAAACTACGGCGTTAGATGATGTGAATTTGACTATTGATCAGGGCGACTTCGTGGCGATTATGGGTCCGTCAGGATGCGGGAAGTCGACCTTACTGAATGTACTGGGTCTGCTGGATAACCCCTGCGAGGGTCGTTACGAGTTCATGAACCGGGATGTGTCCGGAGCAACGGAACGGGAACGTGCCCTGCTTCGCAAGCACCATGTGGGCTTTATTTTTCAGAGCTTTAATCTGATTGACGAGCTTACGGTCTTTGAAAACATCGAGTTGCCGCTGATTTATCAGGGAATGAGTTCTCTGAACCGGAAAAAAAAGGTTGGCGAGGTTATGGAGCGGCTGGAAATTGCCCATCGGTCCGGACATTTCCCGTATCAGCTTTCTGGCGGTCAACAGCAGCGTGTGGCTATCTGCAGGGCTATTGTGGGGAATCAAAAGCTGATATTTGCCGATGAACCTACCGGAAATCTGGATTCATCCAACGGCGAACAGGTAATGGCATTGCTTAAAGACCTGAACCAAAACGGAACCACCATCGTCATGGTCACGCACTCGGATCATGACGCTTCGTTTGCGAAACAACTGATCAGGCTGCACGACGGTCGGCTGGCGTGAGCTTCGATGCCCTCCTTTTCTCTGACTGACAGCTCTGCCTGCTGCCGGGGGTGTCACGGTTCACTAACGGTGCCCGGCAGACAGACTAGCTGCGGACACCCGGGCATAATCCCACAGGGATAGCAACCGGATTGGTACTTCTTGCACGGGGTTGTATGGCCGGGCGTTTTTATGCCAGGCATTTTTATGGCCAGGCGTTTTTACAGCCGGGCGTTTTTATGGCCAGGCGGCCCAGGGAATCCGTACCAGGATGAGCAGCAGGCCAAGCAGGTAAAAGGCCCAGATAAACATAAATTGTTTTTTGGGGTCGCTGCCGCGCTTGGCTTTTGCAAAACCGATGGTGATGAGTACCACCGCCAAAATCATCGTAAAGGGATGTTCAATGGAGTACAGTCGCAAGGTGCTGTTACTCATAGTTTCGCCGGAGAGACTGGATAATCCCAATGGTGAAAGAAAATATAGGATGAGTCCGAATATCCACTGAAGATGGGTAGGTATCAGTCCGAGGAGTGCCATTTTGCGGTCTTTGTCGGTAAAAGGCTGCCTGGTCAGATAGTTTTTGAGTGCCATTATGATACTGATGACGAGTCCGGCGAGAACCAGATACGACATGTAGGAGTGTAGATGCTGAAATCCTGTATACATAGATGTCAGAGAATTGATTATGTGAGGTGTTTGCGTTGTAATGATAGGCAAAATCTGAAAGAAACAGCGGATGAATCCCTCAGGAAAGCAACTCCAGGGTGAGACGGTCAGCAAGCGCCAACCCCGCATCGGTGAGCCTGAGCAGCTGTGATGATTCGGGATCTTGTTTTACCTCCGATGGATTATCTGCGACCTCACCAAGTCGTTGCTCCACTTCCGCCGGACCACCCTCTGCTGCCGGAAGCCTTTGTTCGGCCTCCCGGGTGGTAAATTTTGTGTCTGAAAGGGGGTGGAAATATCCCTCCGAACGCATTTTTTCCAGATAGCGCAGCTGTTTTTCCGAGAGCTGGTAGCCGTAACGTTCGAGGAGTTCACCTGTTTGAACGCCATCTGAGGTACGTAGTCCCATGAGCAGGCGCTCTTCAGCGAGCTGCGTGGGGGAAAGGATTTCGGTCTCGGTTCCGTGTGTGAACTCCCGGCGAGTGGAAGTCTTTTCTTTATGCATCTGGATGTAGGCGCGCACATCGGCAGGGTTCGACCATCGCAGTGCTCCCGTGAGCCGACCGTCCGGGGTGCTCCTGAGTTGGAGACCGTGCGCACCGGGACCAATTCCCAGATACGAGGTGTGGTTCCAGTAACTGCTGTTGTGCACCGCCTCGTGACCAGGCAGGGCGAAATTGCTGACTTCGTAGCGATGTAGTCCGGCATCGGCCAGCAAGTTCACGGTCAGCTGCATGTGTCGGGCTACTTCATGGTCGTCCGGCTCGGTAAGCCTGCCCAGCTGCAGGGCTTTTCCTAAGCGCGTTCCGGGTTCAATGGTCAGCGCATAAGCCGATATATGTGGTGGATTCCATGATAAAAATGTTTTTATGTCGGTTTCCAGCTGCCGGAGCGTTTGTCCGGGATTTCCGTAGATAAGATCAACGGTGTAGGTTTTGAAATCAGCCTGCTGGATGAAGTCCAGACTTTGTTCGGCCTGGCGGGCACTATGCGCCCGGTTCATAAATTGAAGCAGGTCCGGGTTGAAAGATTGTACTCCCATACTCAGTCGGGTTACACCGGCGTTTTTCAGATCCCGTACCGCCTGCAGGCTGGTCAGGTCGTCAGGATTGGCCTCCATCGTAATTTCCTGAACCGAGTCAAGACCGTGATGGCGGTGGATTGTTTCCAGGATACGTTCAATGGTACGGGCAGGCAGCCTGGAGGGCGTTCCGCCGCCGAAATAGACGCTGCTCAGGTACGGTTTTGAGAGCTGAGCTTCGGGTGTGTGCGAAACCGGAGTGTTTTCGAGTTGCTGGTCAGACGGGTGGGGGCGCCGTTCCCGCACTTTCTGCGTGGAAGGATTGCGTGATTTTTCCGCTGCCGATTCCGAACACATAGGCTGCAAAGTCAGGCCGTCCACAAATGTATCAGCTGATGAACGGATATCCCGAATCAAAGCTTCGGTGTACGCCGGAATGAGCTCCTGCCGTGTGATAAAATAGAAATCGCAGTAACTGCAGGCCTGCCGGCAGAAGGGGACGTGGATGTAGATACTGTAAGGGACTGGGGACATACTGAAAAGGTACGGAATTCAGCACGTAAACAGGATCTAACGGTCAATTATCTGCGTTTGCCGATGTATGATAGCGATAGCCCATGCGTAATAATCATTTAATGAAAAATTCTGCAAAACAATTTGAAACTTTTAATACATTGCAGAACGATAAGTAGCTATAATGCGGAGACATGGGGCTATGTGCGGCTGCTTTTTTTCAAAAATGGCTCCTTTTTTCCTCATGTTTTACGCGGTCTGTAGTCTTAGGTCTGTTCAATAATAATTAATCGGGGGAATTATGGCAGGTATGTTTCTATTCAAACAAGCAGCCCGTCTTGTGTTCGGCGTGTTGTTTTCTGCAATCTACATAAACGCATCAGCGCAGATTTCGCAGCAGCATTTGCCTGTTGATAGCTCAGGCGGCATCCTTTTACAAGAGAACCTTGTCAGCCCCGGAGTCCAGATGGGTAAAATCACCGGCAGCGGTTCCGGCATAGCCAATGATATACCCGTTCTCAGTCCCATGTTTTCTATCTGGGATCAGACACCGTGGATGGATTCACGGATCAATTTTGTGCCTTCCATGACTCCGCAGTATGCCGGAGACCTTGATGGCGACGGTACTTCAGACCGTTTTATCTTCGCCAATACACCCGATGACCGATCCGGTGATCTGAGTGCCCGTTCCAATAAAACCGTGGTATACTTCGGAGGCGAAATGCTCAGTACAGAGGCGGATGAAGTCGTTTATGAGCATCTGTTTCCGGTAGGACGACTCTTCGGCGGCAATGCTGTCATGGTAGCCTACAACAGCGGCGCACCCACCGCGCTGAACTACTACTCTTTTCCGGGAGGAGTGGCACAGGCGGATGGATTTAATACCCCCATGGATCCCCTCGAACTTTTCAATTTGCTCACCGCAACCGGAAGCCGTGAAGTAATCCACAGCATCGATTTAAATGGCGACGGGTTTGACGATGTTGCCAGTGTGTCTGAAGGTGAGTTGCGGGTTGTTTTCGGTGCTCAAGGTCCGGAAAATATTACTACAACCTTCTACGCCATCAATTCCTGGACCGAAGCTTTTGGCGCAGTAGCGGGATCTGAAGTGTTGCTGGATGCCTTTGAATACGGGGAAAATTCCTACTTGCTGCTTGGTTCGCGCGATCAGAATCTGTCTTCTGCAACCTTTGTACATGTGCTTCGTTTCGCCCCGACCGGAGCCGATGATATGGAGGTCGTTCAGGTTCTGACCGTTGATAATTCCTACTTCGGGCCCTGGCCAATTGTACGTGGTATCTTTATGAGCGGTACCGATGGTGCCCCCTCTCTGCTGTTTTCCAGCGGAGCACAGAATAAATCGTATATATTTCCGCCGTCGGATCAGTCCAACGAGTTGTTTCAATTCGAGGCCGGTCCGCAATACCTGCCGCTGGTACCCACCTATGACCTCATCGACGGTACCTTTTCCGCCTACTACCGTGATGATGAAAATGGTGTCATTGGCTGGGCTTCGGGCGACCCGCAAACCAACACGTTTAACCCATTCCCGGATTCCGAATTCCCAATTTCCAATACGACCCTCCTATTTGATCATAGTCTGACGCAGCGAAACTCACATGTCTATCCTGACCTGAACGGTGACGGATTCACGGATTTTATGCTGCCGCTTACCCTGGATGACCGATTTGGCAGCATCCTTTTTGAAGGCGCACAATCCGGTAGTCCAAATCAGTATGAAGTAACATTTGATCGTGCCGATTACTCCATACTCACGCGTGTAGACACATTTCCGCTGGGTGACGTCACGGGTAATGGCATGGAAGACTTCGGTATTGCCGTCAATGACAATGGTGTTGCCTACCTGGAAGTTTATGAAGGTGGAAACTTGTTTGCCCCTGCCGTGATCGTGCCGACGCCGTTTTCTGAAATTATCTTTGCAACATCCGGGTATTTCAACGACTATTTCCGGGAAGACCTCGCCATTTTAGGTCGCTATCGTGGCTTCAATCCCGAAGCACCCGATCCCAATGTCTTTATTTCAGAGGTACACTTTTTCGAAGGTGGGACCGGCGTGGGGACCCAGCCATACAATATCATAGAAGATATGGATGTATATCCGCTATCCTGGCTGAGTAACGTCATGGGTACCATGAATAATGTGGGCGATGTCAACAATGACGGATTTGACGATCTGCTCATAGGAGCTTCATCAATATTCAGAGTTGATACCGGCGAACCGTTTCAGTCGGCCATGTATTTTGGCGGCCCGGACATGGGCGGGGCACCGGATGCTTTTTTAGGTACCTATTCGCCGACATCGATTGATGGTCGACAGGCAGCCTGGTTTGCAAATACCATCTACCCGCTTGGTGATATGAACGGCGATGGTATTGATGATTTTGCCGTATCTGCACCCGATGAGCGATTGGATCAGGATCGTGTTAGTGCAGGTCATAGCGGTGCCATACACATTTTTTACGGCAAAGATGGGTCGCAAGGGCCGGTAGCTTTTGAAACCTCCGATCTGGTACTTAAAACCAACATGGATGATGCCTTCAGCGGAATCCAGCAAGGGTTTCTTGGTTTTGGCCAAATTGCAGTAGGCGATTTTAATGGAGACGGATATCCTGATTTGGCTGTCCCCACCTTTTTCCACCGCTTCCAGGCAGATGTTGCTACCGGTGTTCCCGGTATTCACATTTATAACGGCGGACCGTTTATGTCGGGTGAACCGGACCATATGCTGGGGATGATCAATGAAATCATGGCCATTAATCCGCCACCCTCGTACTACACCGCCTTTATGGGCCATGTCAAGATGACATCGTTACCCGATATCACCAATGACGGGTACGATGAACTGCTGATTGTACCCGGCGGTGGCTATCATTCTGCTGTTCTTCTGGAAGGGAGTGAAAGCTCTGTTATGGAAACACCGATAGGAATCTTTGATTCACCCGTAAACAGCGTGACCATGGGTTCAAGGGGTAACTTTATTAACCGCCATTATGCCCTGGCTGCCGGAGATTATACCGGTGATGGTGCTATAGAATTTGTTGTTGCACAACCATTTGCAACACTTTCACGTGATACGCCTGTCTTCATGTTCTCCACGGATGAATTTGCAGTCGAATCGTACACCCTTATTGTTGAAGGTTTCGTTGAAAACGAGTTTATTGCACCCGGTCAGGATTTCGATATGGATATTGTTGTGGGTGATCCCGATATGCCCGTGACCGACCTTTTAGGTGTTGGATTACAAGTACATTTTGATCCACAGCTCGTTGACTTTGTTAACGTTTCCTGGGGGGATTTCCTGTTTACAGGCGTCACCGAAACGGATATGGTCGAGTTTGTCACCATCGATGAAGAAAACGGGGTTCTGGCACTTAGCCTTTCCCGACAGGGCGACTTCGGCGGTGTAGACGGGTCCGGACTTCTGGCCAGTGTAACATTCCGGGCCAAAGAAAATGTCCTGGGAGAAACCCTGCTTGCCATTGAAGATGTTCTCGCAATCGATTCCTTCGGCGACGAGTTTCCGGTTACCACCCTGTCACCGTTCATTGTCATCTTTGACGGGGTATTTGTGTGGCCCGGCGATACCAACAACGACGGATTCGTAGATATTGCCGATGTGTTGCCCGTTGGTGCATGGTTTGGTTCCATCGGGCCGGAACGACCGTTCTTTGATTTTGGCTGGTTCCCGCAGGCAGCATTTAATTGGGATATTGAAACCCTCGCGTATGTAGATGCTACCGGTGATGGTACAATCAACCAGAATGATATCCTCCCGATTGGTTTGAATTTCGGTCTGAGTGTAGATGATTTCTTCTTTAAAGAAAGTCAGGAGACCAATCCAGTTCAATATTTGGTCGTTCCAGCAGGATTCCCGGCCGGGACTATTCAGACAACGATTGCCATAAACGGGCAAATGGCAGCCGATGGAATCATCGGTGCTGCGGCAGATTTTGCCTTTGACCCTGCTTACATTCAGTCGGTTTCGGGTACAGCCGGGTCGTTGCTGACCGCTGAGCGACTTCTGAGCTTCGACCATGATTATGAAGAGGGTTCCGGACAGTACGCCGTGGCTGCCAGCAGGCTGGGTACCAATCAGGCTGTTTACGGTGAGGGCGAGTTACTGAGCGTAACTTTTGAACTCCTGGAGACGCCCGAATCAGATATCATGATTGAGGTAAATCGTTTACTCGTAACGAACGCAGACCGCTCGGTAAAATCACTGCATGATTTCGCTTTCACTTCACCGGTTGTAACATCGATTGATGATGTTAGTGCAGTACCAGCTGAGTTTAGCTTGTCGGCGAATTTCCCGAATCCATTTAACCCGAAAACAACCATATCCTACAGTATTGCTGAAGCTACGGAGGTAAGGCTGGACGTGTTCGACGTTATGGGTCGTAAAGTGGCCACGCTTGTTGATTCGGCTCAGCAGCCCGGACACTATTCAGCAAGTTTCAGTGGTACCGGTCTGGCCAGTGGTGTTTACGTGTATCGCTTACAGGCCGGGTCATTTGTTCAGACCCGGTCGATGTTGCTTGTCAAGTAAAATAACAAGCAAATAGAATAAGAACCGGTGCAGAGGGCAAACCTTGTCTGCACCGGTGTTTTTTGTTTCAACACCAGGATTCAGTTGGCAGCAACATCCGGGGTATCAATAATAGTATTAGCTGGAAGTCCTATGAAATCACCTATGAGAGTTAATTTTAGCCAAGCAACAGCAAGTTTAATGACGCTGAATAGGATCTTTCTGTGGAAAGGACTATTTGCTTTCCTTATAACCATACTGGGATTGTCGGTACCCATAGCGGCGCAAACCTCAAGTGCAGGCAGAGCCGTATTTTCGATGGAGGCTTCAAGCAGTTCGGTTGAAGTTGGATCGGTTATTGATTTAACTATCAGTCTGGGGTCAGAATCGGCTCAACTGACAGGCGTGAATGGAATCGGATTTGAACTGCATCAGCAGGGAAATGCCTTTTCGCTGGATGAAATCATCTGGCACGATTTTCCGGCAGACGAAGCCAACAGTATTCGTTTTGCTGAGGTATTCCCGGGTACGGGCAATTACGGTATTTCAGTATCCCGAACCGATGGTGCAGGCAGCGACGGGTTTGGATCGGTGGTCACTGTACGACTCCGACTGGAGCAGTCATTCTTTGACGGGTACGAGTTTTCTGTAGAAAATGCGCTGGTTATCAACGCCTCCGGTGCTCCATTTACAGCAGTTCTGCCAGAGAATGTAGTTGTTACGGAGGCCGTTGTTACCCCGAGAGTACCTGGTATCGTACAGCTTCTTAGTCCACCGGATGCTGAAACAGACCTGGATGTTTCTCCGGAATTTGTATGGCAACTTCGCTCGGATGCATCCTCCTATGATTTTGAAATTGCATTGGACCCCAATTTCACCTTTGGCAGACAGGGCATTACTACCCAGGAAGACCGTACACTGCTGGAAAATCCCCTCGATTATGAATCAACGTACTTCTGGAGAGTTCGTGGTGTAAATGATGCCGGTGCCGGCGAGTGGAGCGTAACCCGTGTATTCGGAACCAAGTCCTTACCACTCCCTCCATCCCGTGTTTTTCTGCTGACCCCGGCCAATCAACAGACTGATGTTTCCATTACCCCTGCTTTTGAATGGTTCGCAGTTACAGGCGCATCCGGCTATCAATTTGAATTATCGCAGGACCCTGGATTCGCCTCGGGTGTAACAGCTGTTGAAACCCAGGATGTCTCTTTGGTTGTCGAACAGGAGCTGGATTATGAATCAGTCTATTTCTGGCGTGTAAGGGCCGTTAATGAAGTTGGTTCCGGGCAATGGAGTGCTATTCGTGTTTTTTCAACCGTTGAAAATCCGCAGCCTGGTCTGGTAACGTTGCTGCAGCCGGGCAATGGGGAGTTTGGCGTTACCATAACGCCCGAGTTTAACTGGTTTGCGGCACAAAGAGCAAACAACTATGAAATTCAGGTTTCCGAAACAGCTGATTTCTCAGTAAATGCACAATCAGCAACGACCACTGCTACCAGTATCACACTCACAGAGAACCTCGCATACGACAGAGTTTACTTCTGGCGGGTCCGTGCCCTGAATGATACGGGGTCAGGCGAATGGTCAGACATACGGATATTTACCACCGAAGAGGAGCCGCTGCCGCCAACACGCGTAAATCTGGAGCAGCCGGCTAACCGTGATTTTTCGGCGGATATTACCCCATTGTTCTCCTGGTTGCAGGCTTTCGGAGCCGAATCGTATACATTTCAGCTGTCTACAGATCCGGGTTTTCTCACGCTTGTCAGTGAAGTCACGCAAGAGGATGTACAGCTGGTACTCACCGATGCGCTAAACTATGAAACGACCTATTACTGGCGCGTACGGGCAACCAACGCCATTGGTGAGGGGCCCTGGAGTGCGACCCGCTTATTTGTGACGATAGCCGATCCAACCCCGAAACCACCCCAGCGTGTTTTTCTGGTAGCGCCTGCAAATCAGGCTCAATCGGTTTCCCGTCTGCCGCTGTTTTCCTGGCTCGCTTCAGAAAATGCAACCTCCTATGACGTTGAACTGGCTACGGATCCGGCATTCACCAGCAATCTGCAGCAGGTAAATACAACGGATAGCTTCCTGCAACTCGCCAGTGAACTGGCTTATGAAACGGTGTATTACTGGCGTGTTCGCGGGGTTAACGAAGCGGGTTCCGGTGCATGGAGTCTGACACGAATTTTTATCACCGAGGTGGATCCGATGCCGGGTATCACGCTGTTACTTTTGCCTGCAAACGGACAGTTTGACGTTTCGACAACTCCTACCCTGGGATGGTCTACCGCACGCAGTGCTCAGTCATACACCTACGAAGTTGCTTCTGACCCGCTGTTTGCATCCGTTGTGGCCAGTGGCAGCCAGTCCGGTACCAGCGTGACCTTAACCGAGGAACTGGACCACGAGCGTACACATTTCTGGCGCGTTAGGGCCGTCAATGATCTGGGCAATGGCGATTGGAGTGATACCAAGATTTTCACTACCGAAGCGGCTCCTGTTTTGCCGGGACGAATCGCCTTGACAAGTCCATCCAACCAGGCTGCGGGGGTTGCTGTCACACCAACATTCCAGTGGAACGCTGATCCGGCCGCTACATCCTATGAAGTATTCCTTGCACGTGACGCTGGTTTTTCAACAGAAGCTGTCAGCGAAACCGTAACGGCTAATACGTGGTCGCCGGTTAATCCGCTGTTGCCAAACACATTGTACTTCTGGATGGTACGTGGTCTGAACGATAACGGAGCCGGTGAATGGAGCTTCATCTATGTGTTTACCACCGAAGCGGCGGAAGAACCCCAGGCATCCTCTATGACTGCTATCTCCGGCGCCGCCCCGGCCAGGAGTGGCAGTACGCTCATCGCCTCAGAAACAACCATACCCAACCTGGTCAGCCCTGCAACAGGGGATACCGACGTCAATGAGTTACCTCTTTTGACCTGGTCGACGGTGACCGGAGCTACATCCTATGAATATGCCCTGAGTACGGATGTGTCCTTTGCAACCGGTGTTGTTTCGGCTTCCGTAACGGAGACACAGTTTCAGTTTGTTGAGGCATTATCATTTGAAACGTCGTATTTCTGGCGTGTACGGGCAACAGTAGATGGTCAGACAGGCGATTGGAGTACCATCAGTCTGTTTACCACCCGACCTGACCCGACCCCCGACCCTGTTGTGCCTCCCCGGGTACAGCTGGACGCACCGGCCAATCAGGCAACGGATATCGCCGTAACAACTTCCGTATCCTGGCTTGCCACTGACAATACGGATTCCTACCGCGTTGAAATTTACAGTGATGTACTGCTCTCAACGCTGGTTGCAGACGGCGAAACGACATCGACCTCTTTTACCCCGTCCACGGCGCTGTCCTACAGCACCAACTACTACTGGCGTGTACGTGGTATTAACACGGTAGGCAACGGCGAATGGAGTACCCTTCGGTTGTTTACCACAGAATCGGATCCGGACGAAATCCTCCAGCCTCCCGTGGCCATGACACTTAGTTCACCCTTTACCGGCTCGGAGGGTGTTTCCAAAACAGCTCCGGAATTTACCTGGCAGGCGATGGATGGCGCATCAAATTACAGGCTTGAAATCAGCAGCGAAGCGGATTTCAGCTCGGTATTGCATACAGCCACAACCGATCAGCCATCGCACACCCTCTCAGACGGTAGTCTGAATTTCGCTACCCTGTACTACTGGCGTGTTAATGCTTCCAATACGGCCGGTGACGGCGAGTGGAGCAGTACCTGGTTGTTTACAACCGAACCGGATCCTGTGCTTCCGGCTGTACAACTCTCCGGACCGGGTAACGGTGTTGAGTCGGTGTCCGCATTGCCGGAGCTAACCTGGCAGGCCGATGACCGGGCTACATCGTATGAAATTCAGCTGTCTCCTAACATTGAATTCCAGGATGGTACTCTGGCGCGTACGTCGTCATCAACATCGTTGGTTCTTGATGAGCAACTTGGTTACAGTGCACTGTATTACTGGCGGGTTCGTGCCATGAACGAAACTACTCCCGGTGCCTGGAGTTCAGTCTGGATTTTCACCACCGAAGCCGATCCGACCCCTGCTCTGCCGGCGCGAGCTGAGCTGATTGCACCGGATAACCAGGCCGTTGAGGTATCGGAAACACCCACCTTGTCGTGGAGTGCTGCAGAGGGTGCTGATTCCTATACGGTGGCCATCTCCGGCTCACCGTCGTTTGAAACCAATATTGTGCTGCAGGAGGGCATTACACAGACGGAATTAACCCTCGGCACAGCTTTGAGTTATGGAACAACCTACTACTGGCGTGTACAGAGTGTGAATACTGCCGGAACGGCTGACTGGAGTCTGATCTACGTCTTCACAACCCAGGCAGACCCAACTCCGGAACCAACGGCCCTGGCAGCAGCGGAACTGGTATCTCCGGTTATTGGCGCCGCTGAGGTTACGGTAACGCCGACACTGGTCTGGAGGTCTGTGGCAACTGCAACAGCGTATGAACTACAGGTAACCCCCAGCTCGGACTTCTCAACGGATGTTTTCACAAGTCAGCAAGCGGATACATCGGCGGCACTGACAGACCTTGGTTTTGAAACAACCTACTACTGGCGCGTACGTCCGATCAGAGACGCCGAAACCGGACCATGGAGTCAGACACGTATCTTTACCACGGAGTCGGACCCCGATCAAAGTGCACCCCTGCCTGTACGTGTTACGCTGAACGCTCCGGCGAATCTGTCTGCTGATGTGGCGATTTCACCGGAACTGGTGTGGTTGTCATCCGCCAATGCTGAAAGCTACGAAATTCAGCTTGGTATCGATCCGACCTTTGCAACAACCCTGCTGGCTGAAACTGCAACTGACACAACGCTTGCCACAAGTCTGACACTTGCTTATGAAACCGTTCACTTCTGGCGTGTCAGGGCGGTAAATGCTACAGGAAATGGCGATTGGAGCAGCACATGGTCGTTCACTACGCAACCTGATCCAACGCCTCCGCAGGTTGCTCCCGGCAGGATTACGCAGCTGCTTCCAGCCGATGCAGCTACGGATGTTGAACTGCGACCTGTGCTTACCTGGCAGGCCGACGAAACCGCCGATGGTTACACCGTAGAGGTATCTGAGAGTCCGCTGTTTACCAGCATTCTGATCTCCTCGACAGAAGCGGGAACCTTGTTCAATGCAGGAGAAGATTTGAGTTACGGAACAACCTATTACTGGCGTGTTCGTGCATCCAATGAAGCCGGAGTGGGGCCATGGAGTACTATTCGAAACTTCACTACGCTATCATTTTTCAGCCCGTTCGCTCTGCTTGGTCCATCGGATGGGGCCACGTTGATGATTCAAGGAGATGAAAATGATGAAATTGTCATTTCCTGGGAACCGGCACCTACTGCTGCCACGGCAAGCGTAATCTATACATTCTACATTCTTGCCAGTGTCGAAGATGCTCTGGAAGACGCATTACATCAGCTCACGTCTGATGGAGACGGTTCGGAAACCACACTTACGGTTACAGTGGCTGCGCTACAGCAATTATTCGGTCTGAGCAATGGTCAGAATACCGATGTATTCTGGACCGTTGTAGCTGCTACGGGTGATGAGCAACGAGAAGCCTCAGAGCGCTTTGCCCTTCGGGCAGAACAAGGGGTAGTGACCGATATCCCGGTTGATGGTACCATCCCTGCATCGTTCACCCTCGCTCAGAACTTCCCGAATCCATTTAATCCCAGCACGAGCATATCCTATGCGATTCCGGATGAGCAGCATGTATATCTTGCTGTCTATGATATGCTTGGCCGGCAGATATCCGTGCTTGTTAATCAGGCGCAGGCTGCCGGTACGTACAGTGTCACCTGGAATGCATCGGAGCTTTCCAGCGGTATCTATCTGTACCGGATGGAGGCTGGTACGTTCATGCAGACACGTCGTATGATGCTGGTAAAATAAGCGCTGAAGGTACTCATCGAAATGCAAAAGCCCGGTTTTTACCGGGCTTTTTTTATGGGCTGAACGTGGGTCTATTTTGACTCGGAGTAATGAATCAACCGAACAT
Organism: Bacteroidetes bacterium HLUCCA01; assembly: GCA_001314545.1. Classification (GTDB taxonomy): domain Bacteria; phylum Bacteroidota; class Rhodothermia; order Balneolales; family HLUCCA01; genus HLUCCA01. Next base: position 20,946 of record LIHN01000007.1, on the reverse strand, counting down.
ATAGCCCAGGGCGATATAGATCAATAAGCTGACAACTCCAGCAATCAGGGCGTACGGAAACTGACTGGTAGCATGTGCCATGTTGTTACAGCCTGTGGCAGAAGATGAAAGCACGGTAGAGTCGCCATAGAAACATGCGTGTGAGCCGAATGCCCCGGCTGATACCACTGCACCGGTTGCCAGATAAAGGTTAGCATCCATCGAAATGGCCAGAGGCACTACTATGGGTAGCGTTATAGCATAAACACCCCAGAACGATCCTGTTGCAAAGGTGATCAGCGACAGGGAGACAAAGGCCAATGCCGGCAACCAGGCAGGACTTAATACCGGAGTAATCGTTTCAATTACAAATTCTGTAAGCCCAAGAGCGTCGTTTACGTCTTTGAGCACAAATGACATCACAATAATGGCCAGTGCGTATACCATTCCTTTAAAACCATTGAAGGCCAGCTCAATCATGGGAAACAACCCGAACCCTTTCCGGAAAAAAGCGAAGTAAATAATGGTGAACATCAGACTATAGATAATGCCTCGCAATGCGTCAATATCAAACCAGACCGTGGCCGCAATGAGTACTATAATAGGCAGGATGAAATCCGCCATTACAGGACTAGTTCCTTCCTCTTCTGGTATATCCATGGCGATATTATAGGAGTTGGGAGGTGCCAGGTCACCGCCTGCATCCACCCGTTCATCAGCGCGTTTCATCGGACCAAGCGATGGAATTAACTTAAGAGCGACTAACGGGACTATGATGATAGCAACCCAGGCGTAAATCATGAAAGGAATGACGTCCAGATAACTGCTTAAACCCCTTCCGGCTTCTGCCATACCGGTGGCTTCCAACAAGCCGGAGATATAAATGGCCCATGTTGAAAGTGGTACCAAAACACAGATAGGGGCAGCGGTTGAGTCAACGATATAGGCAAGCTTTTCACGTGAAATGCGGAAGCGATCGGTCACCTTACGCATGGAGTTGCCAATAGTAAGCGCATTCAGGTAGTCATCAATGAAGATGAGCAATCCCATAAACCAGGTGGTAAGCATGGCCCCTTTAGCTGATTTAACACGTGTTAATAAACCATCTGAAAAGGCTGCTGCCCCACCGGTATGAACAAGAATCTGAATTAAAGAACCGAAAAGACCACACACTAAAATTATCCACCCTATGGTTTCATTAGTCATTAACCCAATCAGGCTGTCACTGAACGCATTTACGAATCCCAAAAAATGAAGCATTACAAAACCAACCAGTGAACCAGCCAGCAGAGCTTCAAAGGTTTTGTGCGTCTTTAACGCAAAAGCAACGACAACAAGGGCAGGTACCAGGGAAAATATGCCGTAATGTTCCATATTGACTGCAGACCGTTTAGCGTGGTTGGTTCGGGGTCTTGCACGGGTTGGCCTGTCAACTCCGATGACCCTCCCGATGTTACCGTGTTCAGTGCGAACCCGGTGGAATCACCTGGGGTGATGAAGGGTGACGCAGTGGAGTCCGCCTCCCCCAAGATTGACTGCTACCGGATCTATCATGACCACCGTGCGACCCGGAAACACCTCTTCCATGATGCGCTGAACCTCCGCATCGCGTTGGGTATTTACCGGATCGTCGGGGGTGCCAAATTTTTGTCCCAGTATCACATTGGGTGTAATGGTTACGTTCAGATAGCTTGCAGCAGCAATAACCTGGATAGGTTCACCGACAGGAAATACAGAACCGTCCAGATAGTCCAGGGTGCTGATCAAGTCGTACACATAATCTCCGGGCTCCATGGTGAACAACAACTTACGGTTCAACGGAACACGAACAATTCGGAACGGATTACCATCCTGATCGGTGGCATTTCGCAGAATTTCGTAATTGACCTCGAGCCTGCGATGGTTCTCACGGGCGATGGGGTCGTCGTCAAGGTCTTCCTCAGGAACCTGTGCCAGCAAAATAGTTCGCTCGTCAGCGAACCGGGCAAATTCGTCAATATGGCCTAGCGTAGTAACAACGGTGTAGGCTTTACTGCCATCGGCCAGTGTTTTTGGACCCATAAACGTATGGTCGTCTTCGTACAACCCTTCTTCCAGCCAAATCACGTTACTCACGCCGAGCACCCGGGCAAATTCCGCTTCCATTTCTTCACGCGACATATCGGGATTTCGGTTTTCTTCCGTGGCAGCCGATAGCATCAGCGTTCCCCGGCCGTTCACTTCCCGGTTTCCCCCTTCACTGATCATCTGCGATTCGATAACCGGATAGCCCAGTTGCCGCGCGAGATTTCGTGCCAGGGCCGCATCAGACTGCACGTCCGGATCGTCTGCATCCGCATACCCCCAGGCGTTGAACCGGAAGTTTACCACAGCGCGACCCCCGTCAGCAGTTTCCACAAAAGCAGGTCCGGTATCCCGAATCCACCACTCGTAGTGATCTACCACAAAGTACTTCACCTGCTCGGGTTGCGATATCTCACGCTGTACCGTGGATCTAGCGAGCTGCAGGGCTGCAGAATCAGGAATGGCGATGCGAACCTGCTGACCGGCTTCGGTCAGTACTGCAATCATCTCCAAAACCACGGCTTCATTAGAAAGACCTTGCTTGTGGTCGATCAACGGCCAACTGATCCAGGTAGCCTGCTGGTCTTCGAACTCAGCGGCTTGCCGAACCACCTCAAGACCGTCAACCGAACCGGATGACCCGCCGCATCCAACAAGCAGCAAGGGAATCCATCGTGCAAATTTGAGGAGCGATTTAAACATAACCTTCTCGTTTGAGATCTGAAATGGTAGCTTCCAGACTTTGTTTAACAATGTGAATGGTTTCGTCGATGGCGTCTTTGTCAAACGTAAGGGGCGGGGAAAACACACATAACGACCCAATAGGGCGGATCATGAGACCACGCTGTTTGCAGTGCAGATAAACACGCTTACTCACATCAGCCTCCTCAGGGAAAGGGGTTCTTCCGGCCTTGTCACGCACCAGTTCGATGCACATCATGTAATGGCTCCCCCGTACATCCCCCACAATTTCATAGGCTGAAAGGGTCTGAAGCTGGGATTCAAAATAGGGCCCGAGCCGGCGCACATTCCCGCACAAATCCATGCGCTCCATAATGTCGATGTTTTTAACCCCGGCTGCACATGCAACAGGATGTCCTGAGTAGGTGAATCCGTGCGATAAACTTGGATTCGCATCTTTCGGAGTTTTCAGGACCTCATACATGCGGTCGGAGACCATAGTGGCGCCCAAAGGTACGTAGCCCGAGGAGATACCTTTGGCCATGACCAGTATATCTGGCTGAAATCCGAACAGATCCTGCGAAGTGACCATGTGACCGAGCCGACCAAATGCCGTTACTACTTCATCGGAGATATAGAGCACATCGTATTTTTGACAGATCTCCCACGTTCGGCGTTGATATCCCTGTGGAGGTACAATCACACCGCCGGCCCCCATAATTGGTTCAGCGATAAAACATGCAACATGTTCAGGATCGAGATCCAATATTTTCTGCTCCAGTTCGGTAATAAGCATGTCACAAAATTCAGAGTCGGTCATACCGACACCATTACGATATGCGTAGGGCGCTGTGACGTAGTGCACCAGATCAGGTACAAGGTCGAATCCAATCTGCGACCAGGTAATGCCAGTGAGGGTATGGGCGAGGTACGTACTTCCGTGGTATCCCAGCTCGCGGGAGATAATCTTCTTTTTCCGGGGTTTACCCAGGAGGTTGAAATAGTAGTGTACCAATTTAATGGCAGTATCGTTGGCCATCGACCCGCCGGTGCCGAAAAATGTGTGATTGAGGTCGCCGGGGGCCAACTCGGCAAGTTTGGCCGCCAGTTGTGCCGCCGGAACCGATCCGGCATTTTCGAAGGTATTGAAATAGGCCAGCTCTGCCGCCTGTCTGCCGATATAGTCGGCCAGCTCACGATTTCCGTGCCCGATATTCACGCACCACAACCCGGCCATACCGTCGAGATAGCGGTTACCGTCGATGTCTTCTATATGGTGCCCTTCAGCCCGGGTAAAAATGGTCGTGCCTTCCTTATGAAAATGCAGGAAATTGGTATACGGGTGAATCACATGATCGCGATCAAGCTCCCAGGGCGATTTGACAACGGTTTCGGCCATGATTACGTTGCTGCTATAGATAGGTAATGAAACGTTCGTTTGTGAAAATATTTTATTGAATATACATTTAAAATAAAAATATTTTATTTTATACCAATTATAATTGGAAAAATGGCAACGATAAACCCATGTTGATGAGAGAAAAGGTTGAGATTGATCAAATTGATATACGGATCCTACGCATCCTGAGCCAGGACGGCAGGCGTTCATTCACAGACTTGTCTCAAGACCTTGGGGTATCTGTAGGCATGGTGCGAAACCGTTATAACCGACTGGTTCATCACGGCGTGCTGCACATCATCGGCTGGACAGATCCCGTAAAAAACGGCATGAATGCGTATGCCCGTGTCATGCTCAAAGTGCGTCCAAGCCGATTTATCCGGCAGGTCGCTGAACGGCTAACCGCCATTGAACAGGTCAGTTTCGTCGCAATCACTACCGGTGCATACGACCTTGAAATCAACCTCACGTGCCGCACCAATGAAGACTTACTCATACTCATGGATGAACAGATTTTGACCATTGAGGGTGTAAATGAGACCAGCACAACCATGTACTTGCAGATACTTAAATGGGCCGCACATACCGTGAGTGACGGAGGCAAGGAGTAAGGTATGCTCGCCGTTAACTCCGATCGATTACGCAGCAGAATGAACGCCATGGCGGAAATCGGTGCACTGCCCAATGGTGGAGTCCGGCGGCTGGCGCTCACCGATGAGGACAAGCGGGGTAGGGAGTTATTCCTGTCCTGGTGCCGGCAGGCAGGTCTTGACGTGACCATCGATCAGATGGGATCGGTTTTCGCACGAAAGAAAGCAACCGTGGCAACGTATGGTCCGCAACCCGTAGTGCTCACCGGATCGCACCTGGACTCTCAACCCTCCGGTGGACGTTTTGACGGGGTATTGGGTGTACTGGCAGCCCTGGAAGTCGTCGAGGTAATCATCGAAAACAACATCTCCCACCGAAATGATATTGAAATTGTATCCTGGACCAACGAAGAGGGGGCGCGATTTGCCCCGGCGATGGTAGCTTCCGGTGTGTATGGCGGTGCTTTTTCATTGGACTACGCCCTGGACCGGACCGACGCAATGGGCATCAGCATACGTGATGAACTCAAGCGAATCGGGTTCGATGGTGACCGTCCTGCCCAATTTGACCCACAGCACCCGGTCAAGGCCTACATCGAACTTCACATTGAACAGGGACCGGTTCTCGAGCAATCGGAAGCGCTGATCGGGGTGGTTACCGGCGTACAAGGCATCCGCTGGTTCGATGTCAGCATCCGTGGCCGGGAAACCCACGCCGGTCCAACGCCCATGGCGCTGCGCAACGATCCGGTGCTTGCACTAGGCCGGCTCATTCCCCGGTTGTATGCCATGGCCGCGGATTATGGCGATGAAGCCAGACTGACCATCGGTATGCTGACGGCGCAGCCCGGCTCGCGGAATACAGTGCCTGGAATGGTGCAGTTTAGTGTGGACATCCGCCATCCGCTGACCGATTCGCTGCAAGCCATGCACCAGCAGGTGATGCAGTTGTGCCGCGGCGATGGTATCCATTGTCGGGAAATCTGGAGTTCACCGCCTGTTCACTTTGATCGGACCTGTGTGAATGCTGTTGAGATGGCAGCGAAACAATGGGGATATCCCGCCCAAACCATCGTCAGCGGGGCCGGTCATGACGCGGTGTATGTTTCACGGGTGGCGCCCACGGCCATGATTTTTATTCCTTGCAAAGATGGAATCAGCCACAATGAGGCAGAGTATGCCAGTGATGATCAGGTGACAGCCGGAGCCAATGTGCTGCTGACCACGCTGCTGAACCTCAGCGAAGCGGACTATGGATAAGGTGCACAAGCAAATGGAAGATCAGGTTACATGCGCAACCAGCCATCGAATAGCACTATCATCGGCTGTGCACAAACCATGGCTATACGGTATGTACAGATCCTTACACCCTGCAGCAACACCCCTGAATGCCACCACCACCGGCCTGTGGACAAACCATGGCTATACGGTGCAACCAGACCCTTCGAACCGACTGCAACATCCCTGTAAAATTACTGAAAAAATGTAGATCTATGAAAAATCTGTCGCGTGATACCCTGGATTTTTTATCCACAGACAAGCAACTTTTCATCGGAAATGAATGGACCCGGGCTGCGGGGGATGAAGTTTTTGAGACCGTTAACCCTGCCGACGGTGAGGTGCTTTGCAGGGTTTCTCTGGCCGGGGCATTCGATGTAGATTCGGCTGTCAATGCTGCTCGTACAGCTTACACCGATACCGTACGGGGAATGTCGCCGGGTAAACGGGCTGCGCTAATGCATCGTCTGGCGGAACTTATCAAACGCGATGCGGCCATTTTCGCTGAAATTGAGTGCCTGGATAATGGCAAGCCCTATAAACGTGCTCTGGCTGATGTAAAAGCAGCTATCGCCCACCTGCAGTACTACGCTGGCTGGGCCGACAAAATCGAGGCATCCCAGATTCCCGTAAACGATCCTTCGGTATTGGTCTATACCCGTCGGGAAGCCCTGGGGGTAGCAGCCCTCATCGTACCCTGGAATTTCCCCCTCGTCATGGCCATTTGGAAGCTGGCACCCGCGCTGGCCTGTGGTAATTGCTGCATTCTGAAGCCCGCCCAGCAAACTCCGTTATCCGCCATCTATCTGGCGGAACGGGTGCGTGAAGCGGGTTTTCCCTCCGGAATGGTTCAGGTGCTCACAGGTGACGGCGAAACTGGTGCCCTGCTTTCACATCATCATGACATCAACAAGGTTAGCTTTACGGGCTCCACCGCCGTGGGTAAGAAAATTCTTGCGGCTTCGGCTGCATCCAACCTGAAAAAAGTATCACTGGAGCTCGGGGGGAAGTCGCCCAATATCATTTTTGGGGATGCCGACATGAAAAGGGTGCGCGAATCGTTGGTCTGGGCCTGCTTTTTTAACAGCGGTCAGGAATGTACGCTCGGGTCGCGGGTGTATGTGGAGGCGAGCCGGTTTGATGAAGTTGCCGAAGCCCTGGCTGCCGATGCCCGCTCACTGAAAATGGGACCGGGTTTGTCGAACCCCGATCTGGGACCGCTAATTTCGGCGCAGCAGCTCGAGCGGGTACGTGCCTACATCCGCCGGGGGAAAGACGATGCAACGTTGCTGCTTGGCGGAGAGGAGCCGCTGGAAGGATTGGACGATGGATATTTTGTTCAACCCACGGTTTTTGCGGCCCATGACCAGCAGGCTGTCATAGTCCAGGAAGAAATCTTCGGACCCGTAGTTACCCTGACTCCTTTTTCCGGGGAGGAAGAGCTGCTGGCCATGGCAAACGGAACCCCCTATGGGCTCGCATCCGCAGTTTGGACGCAGGATATTTCCCGAGCGCATCGGATTGCCCATGATTTGCAGGCGGGTGTGGTATGGATTAACGGGTATGACATGTTTCATCCTGCTGTACCGTTCGGCGGGTATAAAGAAAGCGGAATCGGTAGGGAAATGGGGCGCAGCGCGCTGGACCTGTATACCCAGGAAAAAGCTGTTTGGGTGAACTTATGATGGCATTTGCCCGCATGTTAAAGCCCTATCCGGCGTTGATTGTCAGCCCCGGTGCATCCGGCACCGATCACGGTATTGCCTCAGCCTCTGCCGAATTTCAGAATTAACCTAACCCTAATTTCACAGCGATCTGTATGTCACAGTATTTATCACCGGTCTGGACCCATCTCACCACCGCTGAAATCACGCATGGAGAAGGAATTTATCTGTTTGATGTGGAGGGGAATCGTTATATGGATTTCACCTCCGGAATCGGGGTTGTCAATACCGGCCACTGCCATCCTCGAGTTGTTCAGGCCATCCGGGAGCAAAGTACCCGCTTGCTTTTTGGACAGATGAACTGCGTAATTCCTCAACGATCGGTTGAGTTGGCTGAAAAACTCAATCAGGTTACGCCTGCACATATCGACCGGTTCTTCTTCTCGAACAGCGGGGCCGAGGCCACAGAAGCCTGCGTCAAACTATGCAAGGCCGCAACCGGTCGGTCCAATGTGATTGTATTTCAGGGCAGTTTTCACGGTCGGACCCACCTCACCATGGCCATGACCACCTCCAAAACAGTGTATAGACATCGCTTTCAACCGCTTCCTGCCGGAATATTCGTGGCGCCGTTCCCCTATGCCTTCCAATATGGCTGGGATGAAGACAGCACGATTGCGTTTTGCAAAAAGCAGCTTGATATACTGCTTAAGGGTCAGACTGCGCCCGACGAAACCGCCGCCATAATCATTGAGCCGGTTTTAGGCGAAGGAGGCTATGTTCCGGCTCCGGCCGCTTGGCTCCAGCATCTGCGTCGGGTTTGCGATGAGCATGGCATACTGCTGGTCCTGGATGAAGTGCAGAGTGGCTTTGGCAGAACGGGGAGCTTTTTCTGCTTCGAGCAGAGCGGAGTGAAGCCCGATGTGATTGTAATGGCAAAAGGTCTCGGTAGCGGACTTCCGATTTCGGCCGTAGCGGCATCCGCCAGACTCATGGAGAAGTGGATGCCCGGAACTCATGGGGGGACGTATGGCGGAGGCAGCGCTATCGCTGCGGCTGCGGCTTGTGCAACGGTTGATGTGATGCTGGATGAAGACCTGCCGGGCCGGGCGCGCGCCAACGGGGACTATTTACAGGGAAAGTTGCGTGAACTACAACAACGTTATCCGGTAATCGGGGATGTTCGGGGTCGTGGACTCATGGTTGCAACGGAGTTTACAAACGTTGAAACGGGCGAGCCTGATCCGCTTACTACCCGAGAGGTTGTTGCGGCCTGCATCAGTCAGAATTTGCTTATGCTTAGTTGCGGCACGTACGGGAATGTCATTCGCTGGATTCCGCCGCTGGTGGTCACGCATGAGGAGCTGGATAAGGCACTGGCAATTTTCGAGGAATCTTTGAAGCAGGTAACCGGCGCATAACGTTCAGACCCTTGGGTGTCAATTAAATATAGTTTATTGACATGGGTCTATATATTTAGTGCAGTGCAATAGCCCCTATAAAATATGGAACCCCGACAGGGTTCAGCTGCCGGGGTTCGTTTCATCCAACCGACGGACACGGAGTCTCAAAAATCGCCTTTTCAACAGGTTTCATAGCGTTTCAAAATGCCCGCTAAATGCTTGTTTAGCATGTAGATAGCGGTTAAATTTTGTTTAGTGGTGTTTCAGGGTACCAATGGATTTTGTAACCCCACTGTAACCCCATTTTCAATGAAACCTAGCTGGAGCTACGATGCCAAAATGTCAACTTACCAATGCACACATCCGAAATCTGAAGGTCCAGAAACGTACGGATATCTGGGACGAAGTAACCGACGGATTAATCCTGCGAACCTCCCCGGCTGGCAGAAAAACGTTTCAATACCGATACTTTGCAGAAGACCGGAAGAAATTCCGCCGACTCACCATCGGTAGCTGGCCCGCACTATCCCTCAGCGACGCACGCAAGCGTGTGGAGGAGCTCAAGCAACAACGCAGGGAGGGAGAGGATCCTGTTATTGCCATTCAACTCAAAAGAGAGCAGCAGGTAAGGGAATTTAACGAGCGACTAACCTTCGCTGAAATTGTGGATCGTTTCAGAAGGTCGTATATGTCCTCCATACGCAAGCCAACACAGATGCAGTATAATCGACTCATCGACGTATATCTGCTTCCGGTATTTGGAAAGCTGTCTGCGGAGGGTATCAGGAGGAGGGATGTGATCGAGTTGATGGATTTCATCGCTGACGAGGAAGGACTACCCACGACAGCAAACCGAGTGAAGGCCGTTCTATCGGTTGTCTACAGTTTTGCCATCGACAGAGAGTACGTGAACATTTCGAATCCGGCAAAGGATGTGAAAATGCGCAAAGAAGGTCGGGTTAAGCGCGACCGCTATTATAATGAAGAAGAGCTCGTGATCATCTGGAATCACCTGGAGCAGGAGCCTGATCCTGAGCGATCGTATTACATGTTTCTGCTTTATATGGGTCAGCGGAAGTCCGAGACCGTGAAAGCCAGGTGGGATCACATCGATTTTAAGCGCAGACTATGGCGTATTCCGGCAGAGAACTCAAAGACCAACAACGAGCACATATTGCCACTGCCTGATGATGCCATAGACCTCCTGACATCATTGAAAGAAATCACCGGCAATCAGGAATATGTATTCAGCTCAACGCGGTGTGATGGAGAGCACTTGAAATACCCGGATAATGTAGCTCGACGGATACGAAACAAAGAAGGAGGGATTCCGGATTTCCGCATGCACGACTTACGGCGAACCATGGCAACCCACATGGCGGGGTTAGGAATTGACCAGTCGATTATCGGCCATGTGCTCAATCACAAAGGTTTGTCTGGAGCCGATCAGATTACCGCCATCTACAACCGTCACGATTATCTGGCCGAGAAGCGCGAAGCCTTAGCGAGATGGACGAGAGCCCTCCACCGAATCGTAGCAGGAGAAAGCCAGGAAGCGACGATTATTACGTTGTATAGGTAGTCTGAGCAAAATTACACCGATGCAAAAACCTGAATCCTATTCTTTCTAATGATAGTAATTTGTGGGGAGGGGCTAGGTCAGATTCAAATAGATTAGAAAGTATGATGTTTTTAAGGTGGTTAACAATCTAACATTTATTTGCCGTAATGAGACTTAAATAATTTAACAACAATTACTTACACTTCCGGACAGAATATCAGTTGTGTGATATCTTATTCTTTCCTCAGAGTTCCTTTTACCGATTAGATACAATTTCTAACTGCTAAGATTATCAAGAATCCAATTCTTTGCAGCAAGAGAATCAAAAGCTTTTTTACCATAACCTTCCGATAACAAAGCCTCGGTTATATATTTATCGTATTTTTCAATCTGCTTTTGTTGTTCGGGTAACACCTCTGCCAGTTCCGTCTCGTCCGGAAAATGGTCATTAATCACATCAAGTAGATAACGTTCTACTACAGCCGGACTCGTTTTTTGTATCTCAATAACACCTGCAAATGAACTAGCAACAAATCCGCCTCTCATCAGTAAGACTGTCAACGAGTTTACAGTCTTATCACCCATCCATGAGAACAGGTAACAATGTTGGCCGCTTTGTACAATTGATTGATAATTCAACCCGGATTTTTTAAAAAAATCCGATCCTTCAAGAAATAATTGCCTTGCATTATCATCCACAAAGTTTATTTTTTGATCTCCCAGTTCTATACGGTAATCACCGGAAGTATAGATGTTAAACATTTCCTGTCGTACGACATCATGGACTGACATACCACTTCCATTGAATTTTGGTGGTCTTCCTCCTTTTGTTGACACCACATTAATAACTTTCTTTTCCTCATCTATATCTGTGACCCTCCACCGTCTACCTCCTAAGATAATGTGCTGATCTTTTAGAATTAGTGAATTGACAGGTAAAGATCCTAACGTTTTGTTACCGGTAACGATACGATATTCTTCCGGTGTATTAAAAACTGCATAGAATGTATGGGAATTGACAAGACGCTCTCCTTCAATTCCCAACACCAATTCCCCACTACGTAACTGTTGCAAAAGCTTAGTTGATCCCATCTGGGTTAAAAGTTGCTTAAAATGTGGGATGGTAATAACGTTAAACGGCCCCTGTTCACATAGTAAAGAATAAAGTTGTTCAACCCTGATACTCCCCCACTGAGCTGTAACAGCAAGAGTTTGGTGGAGTAAAGTTGACAAGTGCATCTGAGTGGTATCGGCAGGTTCATACCAATTTCTCACAATCAACAGGCGTATCATTGCTAAAGATTGAAATAGTTCAAGTCTCAGCTTATCAATGATGTTTGAATTAACATTCAATTCGTTTTCTGAGATCAACATTCGAAGAACAGCCGGGGAATTGCGTCGACCTGAGCGCCCAAGTCTCTGTCGTAAGCTGGATACGGAGTGAGGGGCTGTCACTTGGATAATTGAGTTTACCTTACCGATATCAATTCCAAGTTCTAACGTCATGGTGCAGATAGCAGTCGTCGGTATAGTATCTTTCTGTAACCTTAATTCAAGTTCTTCTCGTAATTCTTTAGCCAACGAACCATGATGTGGAAAGAACTCGTTGGGAACAACTTTCTGCTCTGAAAAATCGGTTAATTGTGCGGCTATACTTTCCGTGCGATTTCGACTATTGGCAAATACCAAGTGCGAACCCCCACGGCATAGTCTATAAATTTCCTGGCATATTTGGTACTCCGCAGGCTCAGTTGAGTCGCTCCGAGTGAGGTCAATTGGTTCATTAAAACCTTTCACCTGGACTTTTAAAGTGCTTCGATCTTTACTAGAAGTGATTGTTTCACACGGGATGGTTTGATTAGGCCTAAGTGATAGAGGCACTTTTTCGAGTTCTCCTAAGGTTGCACTTAAGGCGACTCTTGGGATTGGTGTAGAGATCCGATTCAGAAGATGCTCTAACCTGTTTAAAAGAGAAAGTAACTGTTGTCCTCGTTCAGTTCCAATGAATGCATGAAATTCATCGATGCAAATATATTTCAAGTTGCCAAAAGACTGTTTTACCCAACCCGGTTCTCGAACAAGTAATGATTCGAATGACTCAGGCGTGATTAATAAAACTCCCGAAGGTTTGCTCTTCGCCTGTTTCTTCTTCGATTGCAGACTGTCTCCATGCCAGGGAGTGACTTTCATGTCAAGCATGTCACACAATTCTTCCAATCTTCGGCACTGGTCATTTATCAACGCTTTCAAGGGGCTGACATACAGAATGCCAAAGCCTTGTTCTTGATCTGCAATGGCACTGCATGCAGGCAGAAAAAAAGCTTCCGTTTTTCCTGCAGCGGTGGAAGCACTAATGAGTACATCCCTATCAGCAGATAGAATTGGTTGTATCGCCTTTGATTGGATCTCACGTAAATTTGCCCATCCTTGCCTGAAGATCCATTTTTGGACACGTTTATCTAATTTATTATAGGCATCCATCACAATTTGAAGCTAGTCAAACCATCTGAATCCGAGCTCTCCTTATATTCCTCTACTAAAATTTCGTCTGTGTCACTTGGCCGCTCAATCTCAATAGTAACCTCATTTATTAGCTCTGTCCATTTCATGGATGGGTTTTGTTCCAGCACAGCGAGCATATCAATAAATGCTTTAATTGTATTTCTTGGCGTCCTGAAGTAAGCATCACCTATCGTCTTACTGCAATGATGAAGAAAAGCTTTTAGTGCTTCGTCCGGAATAAGGTATTTTGACGTGTCACCGCCAGCAAATACATGACGTAAATTTTTTAGTAGGATAAATATCTCTTCTGGTGTTAGATTGGCAAGATGAAGAGCAGGTGAGGAATAATCTATTACACCTGCACGTTGAGCAAAACTGTTTTCTGACAGTCGGGATTGTAACGCTTCATAGCTATATAAACCTTTTCTTGGGTCGAGTAGGAATTCAGGGGTTCCACCTAAAAGGAAACCTATATGTTCCGCAGAACCTTGGAGGCAATCGTTCAAAATTCCCAATATCTGTTCGTAATTTGAAGTACGTGCTTGAGTGCTCCTTAGTTTATAGAGATTGACCATCTCGTCAAGATTAACTAGTAATCCGTTATAACCTGCCAGACGAACAAAGAGACTCATCAGTTTTAGTGAGTCATAGAAGGAGTCATCAGAAATAATGGTCCTTACACCGAGATCCTTTCGAGCATCAGTTTTTGTGGTGTACTCTGCACGCAACCATCGAACAGCATTTGTTTTCAAATCCTCGTTCTCGGTTTTATGCCCTATCCAATAAGCATCTACTACCTTAGCAAAATCATACCCACCCACTAATTCGGTAAGAGAGCCAAGTTTTTCATGAATGATATTAGAAACTTCTGCTTGAGTTTGATCAGCCTCTTTACGTGCCCCAGTAATAAATCGTTCAACTACACTTGTTAATGCGTTGCCATCCGGTTTATTTCGAGTAGAAAGATTACGGATTAATTCTGAATATAAATTACGTGCTTGACCGGAGGATGCTTGAATACGACGGTTTGGTGATAGATCAGCGTTTAGAGTAACTAATTTTTTTTCCAATGCAATGGAACGGATTACACTTAGGAAAAAAGTTTTTCCTGACCCATAATCACCAATAATTAATCGGAAAGCAGCTCCACCTTCAGTTATTCTTTCTATATCCTTGTACAGTGCTTTTATTTCATTATTGCGACCTACTTGGATATGTTGGATACCTATCTTAGGAGTCACACCAGATTTTAATGATTGAATGATTGCGTCTCTCTCTCTAAGCCGTATTCTTTTATCCATAATTTATTTTTTCTAGTTCTTCAACGATATCCCGATCAATATACACAGCATCAGCTTCCTCTTCCAAAACAGGTGCATCGACCCATTCAAATGACCATTCATTAATAGTTTCAATAGCTCCGCTAATCATTAAGCCCATCTTTTTACATAACTCATCTAATTCTTCAAGCGTCCACCTGTCTTTATTGACAAGTTGCTCATACAGTGAGTAATGTAAAGGATCTATACCTATTTCTTCTAGGTCAGCCTCATCTGTAGAAGTCTCCAAGTTTGGTTCTTCATCTACAAATATTGCATTCAGCATACTTTGAACATCTTTTGTATGAGATTCATATATAGCAAGTTCCTTCTCATTTAAATGGAAATACTCAGAAGGTACTTTAATTGGGTCGGAAGGTTTAGCTTTACTACGAGTACTCGCTTTACCTATAGTCATGCTATGAATATCGCTTGTGACCAGTGATTTGTCCAAATCCAATATTGCATATAGCTTCTCAAGCATTATAATTTCTGCCGGGTCAATTTTCCCATCAGCTAAGGCTACACTAACAAGTATCCGACTTACGGCCACCTTTTTATTAAATCTATAATTCTGTAAGAGAGCCTTTAGTCCCGTTACATTGGATGGGGTATTAATTCTCCAAATAAGATATGATTGTAATGAGAGCTTCTCTATGGATGATAGATTTTTATCCTGATTAATTAGCTGTTTTAATAAAGAAATTTGTGCTTGATCTATATTTGAATTTATAGTTGCGACCATTGCGCCAAGTCGCAAGATTATTCCCATTTCATTGAATTCTTTTGAGGGTTCAAAATCCCTTCCATGTCCACCCCTGAAAAGCACCAACTTGCCGTCCACATGAGGTTTGGTCATGTGATATCTTCTATCTGGTACAAGACCAAAACCAGCTTTCTCAGAAAATAATTGGATCAAATCCGACTCTTTATTATTAACCTTTGATGGGAGGGGAAGTAGGGTGAATTCCCAAAATTCACTGAAATCAACCAATCCACCATGTTTTGAAATGCTCTCCTCTGCCCACTTTTCAAATTTATTTAAACCATGAATTACTCCCACATTTTTCAGTTCTTCTGGAAGCAATAAAATAGCTGAAATATCAGATCGAGAAGTATTCTCTTTTCCTAAATAACGACTGTAGGAATCCAACGCAATCGAGCAATCCTCTGCAATAGATATCAACTTTTTAATCGGACCTTTCAAATTGCTGGGATCAGGAAGATCTTCTTGTGATATTGTAACCCCTCTTAAGGAGGAACTTGCTGGATAATATTCAAGGTTAAGACGGGTTTTATTAGGTCTTATAATAATACCATCTCCATACTTATTTGTATACAAATGGGTAAACATTTCACTGAATTCTTGAGAACATCTGATTGCGGGCTTTTTAAGGTTATAGTCAGGGTTGAATTTCAGCCATGCAAGTGCCAAATCGGCAGGGATTGGCTTCCCAACTTTGACAATTTTTGCAAGGCGATATTTAAATAAAATGGAGTCATGTTTGGGATTATTCTCGATTTCAGAGTGAGATACGACACTTGGACGCAGCAAACACATGATTTCCAATAGACGAACGGCGTAATTCATAAACGAGTTAGAATTGCCATATATTTCTATAAGACGAAGCAGCTCATCAAAGATTGCTTTGTATTCAGAATCCTCAACGTCATCCTGTAATGAATCAACAACAATTCGCCTTTCTAATCCATAGAAATAAATAAAGATATATCCTAGGGGTGTTTCGGGGTTGTCCCGGTTGCTTGCAAGCCAGTTAAGGTATGCTCCTCGACAATGTTCCGAAATTGAAATATATTTAGGCCAATAGCCTAAGCTATCATCTTCATATGTGATTGGTTGAATTACCGTTTTCAGCGCATCGTCAACCAACGATGCTTCTGATCCATAACCATCGAGAGATGGAAGTTTTCCACCAAAGTAGAACATCCCTCCAGCAATCTGCAGGCCTTTTACATTGATTATTTCCCCTGTTTTTAGCCATTTAGCAGGTTTATTATTCTTACTTTCTTCCTCTTGATATCCATAGGAGATAGAAAATGTAGCGAGACTACGCTTCTCATCATAGTCCGCTAGCACCTGGTTGATTCCAGGTTGAGTCCGCTCCCCCCTGTTTTTGTGGCCACCGTCTACATATTTTTGACTTTGCTGTTTCGGTGATGATTTTTGTAATCTAAAAACAAAATATAAAAATAGCACCCCAAATAAGAATAACCATAATTCCATACTCAACTCAGGTTCTTATATTGAATATCTAGCTTTAACAATTTAATCAGTTTTATTTTAATATTATTACCATGTGCCAACAATTTACTCATTAAGAACTATTTTAATCGCATTGCGGTTTGGCAAATAAGAGGGGCAACTATGTCTATGATTATATACATCAAAACAGGAACGCCCCACTGCTTCCCCTAACTAGCTACGTTTGTGATTAGAGATTGTAAGTTAAGGTTATTGTCTTTGATTAAAGTGGGGAAGTTGGTGTTCTTTGCTCGGCGGTTCATTGAGTCTCCGGAAATCTCAATTGGTATCTCAAGTCATTACTGGCAGTAGCCTGCTTACTAACTCGAACAGTATACTGTGCTAACTCATTTTCTTTTCCCTTTTCTTGTTCTGTGTTGATTCGATGACTGCCGTTTTTCTATGTAGTCAATGAGCGGACCTCTCCTTTGGATATTCCTACTTGATGTTAAGCTGGTTAGCGGCTGTTGCTGTTCTGGCTTATTTTTTGTTATAAACAGTTTTTCATGATTATGTGTAATCTTTACAAAGGCACTTCTCTTTAATCCAATGACAACCGCTTGTGTTTTCTGCTGTTGAGGTAATAAGCACCATAAGGTATTTTTAATTTCATCGTGACCATTTGCTGAAAATCCATGAAAATCAAAAACTACGGGTACGGTACTTTTGAGCCAACTTTTCGGAAAAACTTCATCGGGGAAATCCACGATAAAAACACCCTCCTGGACTTGTCTAAAGCTTTCAAAACTTCTTAGAAATCGTGGATAATCCCTCTGTAATCGAGTTCCGTCAACAATCCAAATCAGATTTTTATAAAACTTCTCTCGTGAGATACGTTCTTGAGTTTTGATATGTGAATGTTGGAATTCAATCACAAGGTTGTGAATAGTTCGCACATCAGCTATGTGCTTTTCTCCTGTTATTTCATCTGACATAACGATCTCTTGCCAATCATTAGGATAATGAGCTTTCCATGATCTATGCCATTCTGTTTCTTTCTCCCACCACGAGTCACACTTCCGAATACTTTTGTGCGCCCAGTGATTCACTTTCAATTCCCCACACCTAGCTATTAATTCCGAACCACAACTTGGGCAGCTTCCTTTAGCTCCTTTTGTAGCTTCAGTTCTTTTACCTTCAATTAGTGCAAATTTCATTTATAATTGATATCGGTTTTTCTTTTTCAATGGAGCAAGTAGAAGATAAAATATCCAGGCAAACCAGGAAACGAATAGTACAGCTAGAACCCAAGCTAGCTTTTCACTACCCATAGTTTTTCTTGAAAACAGAATTGACATTAATGGTATTATCCAAATTAAACCAACAAAGATCAAAAACAGGAGTGCAGTTCCAGCAGAATCGTTCATTAAAGTTTACCTAGTACTGATTAGAAATATACATCTTGGTTTCCGCTTATAACGGTTTGCTAAATTAGAGGCTAAGCCACTCGAGCAACCAATGTGAGGTTTACTTGGAAGTATTACAAACCTGAAAACTCTGAAATCATGCCTTACGTGACTTAGTCCGCTTGATTTGGGTGTTATGCTGTTAGATATTAATTTTCAAGTAATTCCAAGCTTTCAAGACGCCATGTATCATTGGATATTTGTCTAATTTCACCAACAAAGCGAGTTCTCAGTGTAGCTCCAAATCTATTTTGTGAGTCAGCATATGAGTTAATACGATACCTTTGGTTTCCTAGATTTTGTACATGATTCATCCGACCTTCTGAACGACTTGGGAATGTTGCAGATGCTGGAGAAACAAGTCTGTTTTTCACATGATCTTCAATCATTATATATGCCATAGATGAGTTGTCTTGTCTTAGCCAAGCAGTTGCACGTTCTTCTTGCTGTATTCTTTGTTGTTCGGCACGTTGTTCTAATCTCCAAGTTTTAATTTCAGAAATATCAGCAGTATATCTTTCCGAAACCCAACCTTCGGTGTCATTGTCAAGTGATCTAATTTGTAACCAACCAACAGAGTCTCCTAAAACTTTCAATTGTTCTCCGGGTGATATTGCTGATACTGGATCAAAATGAGTTCCAGGGCCAAATCTTACATTTAAATTAGAAATTGAAAAGCGATCAGCTTCGGTATGGATTGGTTCATCTGTATCACCACTAAAAAGCCAAACAAAAAAAACAACGACTCCTACACCAACTATGAAGCTTAGGAATTTATTTTCTGTTGGTTTTTTAGCACCACAGTGGGGGCAATTTTTTGCCTTTGTACTAACTTCCTTCTTACACTCTTTGCATTTTTTCAAAGCCATATTACCCTTTATTAATTCTAATGGTTCATTGTTTTTTGATGAAGTATAACGGCACCGTGTTTCGTGAGGCGAGCCTAGGAAGGAGTTTAAACCTTTGAAGTATTTGCCAAACACCCATTTTTGAAACTTCGAGTATGAGGTAAGTCCGCATGAAACACTGGTTATAGATTTTCATAAATGGTGAAATAATATTTTCATCAATCATTTATTCAAGATCAGAATCATCCCCAATTATTTGCTCAAGATTTAGACTTCTAAGTGCAGCAATTAATTCATCTTCATCATAAACCCATAGAGTACCATCTTCAAGTCTAATACGAGCCACATAAGTAACAGAGGTAAGAAAACGACTAATATGTGCTTCTCTTGCACGCCATATAGCACTTACATCTGCGTTGCCTGGACTAAAATCCTTGATCTCAGTGTTTCCTAAGTTTTGAATGTGTTGCCCAAAAGCATCATACTGTATTGTTCTTAATTGTAGACCTGTAATTGATTGGTCAACAGAAATACTAGTTGAAGCACCAAATCTAAATCCCCTATCAACATAAGTAATTTCCATTGAATGTGAAGTTATTTGAACAGGTGAGTTTGGATCATTAAGTAAAATACTTTCACGATTCAGCGAAGACCCTTCATTGAGTTCAACACCTCTTATTGAAAAGGAAAAGGGACTATCTGACTCTCTGTTAATTTTATATTGCTGTGCAAAGGCACTTCCAACGCTTAAAAAAATTGATACGAATAGTATTGTTAACTTTTTCATGAATGACCTCTTTCTTGTTAGTTAGTGATTTAAATACCTAAAACGGCCTTGCGCTTGTGCGGCGAGCCGTTCGAACTAAGTTAATGGATTTACCCTTTGATGCAAACGCCCGCCGCAAAACCCCGAAACCGAGGCGAGTCCGTACGAAACGCTTAATCTTTCCTAAAAGGATGTCCTGCCCTAGATTGTAATTCACAACAATCACCAAACCAGGGAGGACATCATGATTCACGTAGGAATCGATCTTCATTCACGTAATATGACACTTGCCGCTGTAAATGACAACGGTGAATTACTCCCCGAACGCAAAATCACCAATTCTGCTGTACTGCTCGAGCAGTTCTTTGCCGATTTGCCCCGCCCCGTGCAAGCCGTGGTGGAATGCACCAGTTTTTGGTTCTGGCTGGCCGACTGGTGCTCTGGCCACGATATCCCCTGCGTATAGCCCACGCCAAGATGCTCAAGGCCATCAGCTACGCGAAGGTCAAAACCGACGCGGTGGACGCCCGAACACTGGCCGATCTACTGCGTGCGGACTTGATTCCCGTCGCCCATCAGCCCCCATTGATGCAGCGTGAATTACGCGAGCGAACCCGTGCCCGACTGCGCATGATTGAGCATCGTCGTCACCTTCAATCACAGCTGTGGCATTTAGCCGCCAAATACAACACCATGATCGACCAGGTAGGATGGCGGTATCTGGACCAGGTGGAAAGCTATCTGTTGTCCCGGATCCCTGCGGCTGTTCACTTGGAAACCCGCCTGCTCATCGGCCAAATCCGACAGGTTCAACACGATGTGACGCTCATCGAAGAGGATATCACCACTCAGTCCGTGTTCAATCCAGGCGTGGATCTGCTCAAGGATTTACCCGGTTTTTTGGGCTGGTGTGTAGCTGGACGGTCATGGCCGAAATCGGAGACATCACCCGGTTTCCCAGTGCTCGTGAGTTCACCAGCTATTGCAGATTGGTTCCCGGCAGCCGCGACAGTGGCGGTAAACAGCGCCATCGCAGTGGCTACAAAGATGGAAACCGCTACCTGCGCACCGCCTATAATCAGGCGGCTGTCATTGCCTTTACACGTTACGCTCCGGTGCGCGCATGGCGGTCTCAAGTTTTTAATGCAACACGTTGAGTTTAATGCTAAACTCGACCTATGGCAACACACAAAAGACTCACAACTCATGACAGAGAACGTATT